>OZ220697.1:0-2717351 GCA_965116605.1 Dehalococcoidia bacterium | reverse complement strand
CGTCATCGTTGGAAAACACCCGGACCATGAACTCGTCGAACTTGGCCAGCCCCCCGGAGCCATAGGTGCGGCGCTCCCTGGGGCCCACGTATACGTAATCTACGTCGTAAACGCCCAGCAGGTTCTCGGCCGTCCGTATGTCCCGGGTCTCATAGATCATCCTTACGTGCTCCTCGCGGCCCTCAAAGGGAGCTGACGAGCCTCTCCACTGGATCTCATGGCCGGGCCAGCCAAGCACCGTGGGAACCCCGGTCGAAGAGGAGACTCGCCCAAACTCGGTGTAGGAGCCTCCCACAGCCTCCAGAACGGCCGAGTCGCCTCCGGCGTTGGCCCTGAGAAACTCGATCGCGGCGAACTCGCCCGGATCCTCTATTGAGATGTGGACCAGTCCATCGAGGCCGACCGGCCCGCCGGGCAGGTCAGGCTTGCTCGGCGCGGCGGCGGCCGGATAGTACAGCGAGGCCACAAGGAGCAGGCAAAAGGCGCCAGCCCACAGGGCCGCAAGGACTCGCTTGTAGGTACGCAGTTCCACGAGCCTAGTCCACCAGTAGTACAACGCGAAGCCCCCGGCCAGAGACAGAAGCACCCAGGCCTGATAGTAGAACTTAAAGACCGTGTTCATCCGGGTCCCAAACTGATCGCCGACGAACACAAGCTCCGGGCCGAGTATGAGCAGCAGGCCAAATATCGCCATGGCCAAGGCCGCAGGCGCACCCCGATTCGGCGAACCGGGCTCTGCGGCAACTTTGGCCCTGAGTCCCCACAAGACCGAGTAGGAGCCGGCCGCAATAAGAACGGTCAGGGGCAACAGACCAAGGAACCGGGCGGCTACATCCACCTCGCCGGTCCGTCCCCACAGAAGCACCCCGAGCCAGCCAACAAAGGGCAGCAGCGCTACGGCCAGCGCCGCTGCCGCCTCGCTGCGCCACCCCGGCCGCAGGCGAGTCGACCAGAACGCAGCGACCACCATCGGCAGCACCGCCACCAGCAAAAGGCCCCAGACGATCAGAAAGTGAATGGGCCTGGTCGTCACATCTGTCACCGGCCTTATGCCGGAGAACTGGCTCTGGAAGGAGCCGAAGTAGGGGAGATAGAGGAGGAAGGCAAGGCCGATGACCACAGTTCCCACCGGCACCACGGCGGCAAGCAACTCCCGCAGCGACGGACCGTGGGACCCGTACGCCCTAAGGGCCGCCACTACCAGGAATATCGCGGCAAAGACCGGCAGGTCCCAGGCATTTGCAAAGCCCAGACCACCGAGCGCCAGCCCAAGTACTAGCAAAGACGGCAACCCCGGAAGAAACGCCCTTGTCCAGCAGCGCCCCGCGGCAAAGGCGCCGCCCCGCCGCCAGATCGCAGCCACATGCCCCGAGGCGGGAAGCGCCGGGGTCCGCACGGCCAAAAAGCTCACGCACAGGCCCAGGAACATGACGACGAACGGCAGCGACATGAAGTGCGGGTGAAGATCGCCCAGCAGCGCCGAAAAGAATGGAAACTCCTGGATCGTAAAGTCGATCCCCTGACCCCCGTCAAAGGTGTTGATAACGCGGCTGGCACGCCACCACCACCAGAACTCGGTGGGACGCCAGCTGTCCGTTAGTTCCGGCGGGTGTCCGTCGAGTCCGTCTACGGCGATCCACCCCCAAAAGCCCTGCGAGCCCAGTCCGTTTGCACGCATGAACTCCAGAACGCCCTCGAGGTTGGCGGCGGCGGTCAGGAGGATCGACGCCAGGATCCCCGATGCAAGCGCGATCCTCAGCCTTCCCCCATCGGCCGACACAAGGTTGTACACGAGCCCGGCCGCCCCGGCGGCGGCCATGGCCGGAACAAGGGCAAGCGACAGGTTGTAGGCGACGGATGAGACCGTCCCCGTCAGGTTCGCAAGTCCGCCCATCATCCAAAAGCCGAAGTAGTAGTAGCTGACCGCCTCTCCCCTGAGCCAGGGGTCCTCCGGCGGCGCGAATTCGGTGCGCATCGAGGCGTTGAGCAGGGCGAGGTCCATCGGCTGCTCGGTGTGGTTTATCGCCGGGTCGAAGGCGCGGTACAGGGTCCAGCCGACGAAGACGGCCAGGAAGATGGCCTCGGCAACCGCCAGTGCCTTCCACTGGGAACGCACATGGGCCAGCAGGTCGCCGCCGCGGCGGTAGATGATCCAGCCTGACACCGCGGCCAGCACGAGCAGAACAACAAGAGGACCGAACCTCGAACTCGGCAGGATATGGGCGGCGCTGAGTATCCAGGTCAGGTAGCCCACCATCAGCATGCCGAGGGGCTTGGCCAGGGTCAGACCCCGGTCCCTGAGCCCTCCAAAGGCCAGGTAGGCGATGGGGATCGCAACCAATCCCAGCGCCTCCACGCCGATCAGCCATAGGACCGCGTCAACCAGGGCTCTTCACCCCGCGAGAGGGAACTTGGGACACGGGGCTGGGAGGACGGGCCCGGCCGGGCTCAGTTCCGGTGTCCAGAGAACAGCGCCTCAGCGAACGCCCCCGCGTCGAAGGGCGCGAGGTCGTCCAGTTGCTCACCCGTGCCCACGAACAGGACCGGAAGTCCGAGTTCGGAGACGATTGCCAGAACAACGCCCCCCTTGGCCGTACCATCCAGCTTGGCCAGCACGACGCCGTCGCAGCCGACCGCCTCGACGAAATTTCGGGCCTGCTGCAGGCCGTTTTGACCCGTGGCCGCGTCCATGACCATCAGGACACGGACCCGGCCGGCCTCGGCGCGCTCCACCACCCGGCGCACCTTCCTCATTTCCTCCATCAGGTTGGCCTTGGTGTGCATCCGCCCCGCCGTGTCGATGATCGCAACATCGGCCGAAGACGCCCTCGCGGCCTTGACGGTGTCGAAAGCTACGGCTCCGGGGTCGGCACCGACGCTGTGCGCCACCACCCTGACGTCCAGCCTGTGGCCCCAGACCTGCAGCTGCTCGATCGCCGCCGCGCGAAAGGTGTCCGCGGCGCCCAGGATCACGTCCGATCGCCCTGATCGGTACAGGTGCGCAAGCTTTGCGATCGTCGTGGTCTTGCCGACCCCGTTTACCCCGACAACAAGCAGCACCAGAGGACCCTCACCGTCTCCGGGCTCCAGCAGTCGGGCCGGGTCCCCGGGCTCTCCGACGGACCGCAGCAAAGCCCTGACCTCGGCCCTTAGTGTCTCGAGCGCGCCCGCCGGGTCAACAATCTGCTCGGAGCGGACCCGCTCGCGCAGACGCTCCAGCAGGGAAAAGGTGGTAGATACGCCCACATCGGCGACGATCAGCGCCTCTTCCAGTTCGTCCCACAGGCCTTCGTCCAGGCTCCCGCGCCTAAAGAGCGACGAGACGCGCTCCGCCCAGTTCCGGCTGGTGTTGGCCATGGCGTTCCCGGCCCTTTTCTCTCGCCCTGCACCGAAGATCCTCAGAGCGGCGCCCCCTATCTCCCCCGACGCTGTGGCCGCGCTCGGGAGCCGAGTGTGATCGGAGCCCCGAGACTACCAAAAAGTCCTTGGCCGCTCCAACGATCCGACCGAACGGGATGGGGGAAACGAAGGAGGGCGCCCGGCCAGGCGGGCGCCCTCACAATCGATTCGACCGGCCGACACTAGGCCGGCCGGTCCACGGACTAGCGGCGCCTGAGCGCGGCGCGATAGTCCCTGCGGGCTTCGTTGACCGTCGGGCCGCCGCTGACGCGGCGGGCGCTCAACGAGCGCAGGTAGCCCTCGAACCCGGACGTGGCCGTGCTCTCGCGCATAGCCTCTATGAGCCTATGGAGCATTCTTCCCCCCTTTCTTTGGGACGGTTGCCCCGTCCCTAAATCTGGATATATCCATTGTCAAACTTTCCTAGCATTGAATCGATACATACTCTTGGATACTATTTATCAAATCTGCACATATTATCGGGCAGTGGAGGCAGGACGACATGGAGCTCAGGGAGCTGAGGAGCTTTACGACAGCGGCGAAACTGCGCAGCATCACTCGAGCCGCCGAAGAGCTGGGCATGGGCCAACCCACGGTAACCACTCACATCAAGAAGCTGGAGAGGGAGCTGGGCACCGTGCTGTTCGACAGGATCAAGAGGCCGATCCAACTCACCCCGGCGGGCGCGACCCTGGCCGAACTGGCTACCCCGCTGCTCGAGGGGATCGACTCGCTGGCTACGGATGCTGGCATAGCCGAGCAGGAGAGCCCGGTTCGCCTCGCCTCCACCCACGACATAATCCCCCATACGCTGCTGCGCGTGGTCAGGGTCTTCCTGGCGGCCCACCCGCATGCGCATGTGCGCATCCTGTCGGGTCGCAGGGAAGAGGTCGTCCACATGGTCGAGGACGGGACAGTCGACATGGGACTCGTGCCCGGACCGGAGCGGGGCATAGAGTTCGTGTTCCAGCCACTCTTCGGCTACGAGAGGGTCCTTATCACGCCCATAGAGCATCCCCTTCTGGACTCTCCGCTGACGACCCTGGACGACATCGCCCGCTGGCCACTGATCATGATGGGAAGGGGCACCTACACGCGTGCAATGCTTGAGAACGAGTTCCGGCGGCGCGGGGTCGACTACGAGATCATCATTGAGCTGGACAGCATGGACATGATCAAGCACTACGTCGCGCTTGGCATGGGTGTCTCCGTGGGCCCGAGGCTTGCGATAGATCCCGAGGACCACGACATCCTAGGCGTCGTCGGCCTTGCGCACCTACTTCCGGTCGAGCAGGCCGGGATAATCACGCTGCGCGGCAAGACGCTGTCCACGCCGGCAAAGTCGTTCATTCAGACCCTGAGGGACGCCCTGGCCGCCGGGCCTGCCTAGAGAGGCCTACGCCCCGGCCCACAGCCAGGCGATGCGAGGTGTCGGCAGGCCACCTGCCCTGCCGACCTCAGATACAGAGCCGGACGGGCTGACCGGCGCTATATGCCGACGCCGACCAGCTTTGCGGTTACGAGCAGCCTGTGGCTGTAGTCGAGGCGCGGCACGCAGGTCACGAGGGTAATGTAGACCCCGTCGGTGTCATACAGCCTGAGCTCGTCCGCGTGCACGACCTGGGTGGCAACCACCTCGTACAGGTACTCACCCGTGTCGCTCTCGACCACCACGTACACGGCTCCCTCCCCAACCTCGGCGAACTGGCGAAGCAGGTCGGCTATCTCCGGGAGTCGCTGAAAGACGTTCCCCTCACCCCTGAATGGGCTCTCGAGGTGTCCGAAGAACCAGCCGTTGCCAAGTTCGCCGGGATCGGCTGTCTCAGGAATGTGCCCGATGGTGTTCTTGGGGGTCTCGTACGCGCGGCTGCTTCCGAGGTCGACGACGGCCAACTCCTTTACATCCGAATCGACTCCAATCGAGGGAATGCTCAGCCTTCGTGCCTCCGGCTTCGGCGCGGAGAACCGGAGAGAATCGTGGGCGGAGGCCGGCGCGAATCCCTCCGGCAGCCCGACGGCGACGCGCGCGTCCGTGGCCGCCCGAAGTGGCTCGTGCCAGTACTTGGGGTGCATCTCCACGCCCGCGTAAATCGCCGCGTATATCTTCGCCAGCCGCGCCGACGAGGCTCTCACGACGCTCACCTGGCCATCCCCTGATGCCGCGTCTAGGTCACCGACGACCTCTCGACCTTCCGGCGATGGTTCGGGTTGGTCGGCGCCGCCTGCGTCGGCCTCGCCTGTAGTCTCAGCAGATTCACGGCCATTGAGGTCGGTAACTGAGAGCTCGTCCTCGTCGGGACCGCCGCCTCCCGGATCCGATCTGGACACCTCGTTCTCGTCGGGACCGCCGCCTCCCGGATCCGATCTGGACACCTCGTTCTCGTCGGGACCGCCGCCTCCCGGATCCGATCTGGACACCTCGTTCTCGTCGGGACCGCCGCCTCTCGGATCCGATCTGGACACCTCGTTCTCGTCAGGACCGCCGTCGCCCGGAACCGATTCCGCGACCTCGCGCTCCTGAAGGTCGCCGCCAACCGGAACGGACCCAGCGACCTGGCTCTCCGGGGAGTCTCCGCCGCCCAGGACCGTCCCGGCGGTCTCGCGCTCGTCGGACTTTGCGCCGGTCTCTGTGAGACGCTCGATCTCAGCTACATTGAAGTTCAGGTCATCAAGGCCGGAACGGCCGTGGGCGCGGTATCCAAAGTAGGAGCCAACCAGGCCAAGGGCGACCAGTCCGACAACGATCATTCCCAGACCGACCATGCGGGCGGCACTCGAATTCATATCCGGAACTCCGGGGCTCTTCGTACCGTCGGCGGGCCGATTGCTCGATCGCCCACCTGTCTAACTGCGGCTTTCCTGCACCGGCGGCCTGTCGGGACCGGCCTCCGAAGGGCTGATGGGAGACGCCTGGGCGGCTACCTCATCCGCGGGGCGTGCGACGCGCCGTTGGTAATGGGTTCGTTGATGTAGACGTCCCCGTTGCGGATCTTGATGTTGTAACCGCAGTCTGGGTTGCTGCATACCCAGGCCTTAAAGTGGATGGGAGCCCCCTGGCTCCCAAAGTCTGATAGGGGCAGCAGGTTCCCCTCCGGACACTTCTGACAACCTGGAATTCCGTGACCTACCAACATTCGCCCCCTCTCTCGACTCTCCCGTTCTGCACCGGCGCTCCGCCGCATGAAGTGGCCTCAACGTGGCGGTACAGAGGCGCGCAAATTATAACACAGGCCCGATCGGTCCAACTGCACCTGAACGCCGGTACCTAGGCATCCCCACCCGAACGACCCAGTCTTGCATCGGCCAGCATGTCATATCTGGCCCCCGCCCTTTCAAGGTGGCTGCGCATCAGGCATACCGAGCGGACGTCAAAGGTGAGCCGCTGCGGCGGCGTTGACGTCGCCACCCTGAGGGCATCCCTGCGGTCGGGACGGCTGGTCCTGCCCGCGAGCCGTGCCAGGGTTATGTGAGGCACGAATCCCCTCTCCTCGGCCGGCCAGTCCAGGGCGGCAAGAGACGCCGTCACCACCTCGTACAAACGCCCGGCCTCCTCCAGACCTCCCGACAGGCCAATCCACAGCACGGATGGCGCGCCCGATGAGGGAAAGGACCCCACCTCGCCCAGCCTTAACTGGAACGGCTGCACCGTACGCGCGGCTCCACAGAGCGCCTCGGCCACGGCGGCGAGGCGACCGCAGGGTACGTCTCCCAGGAATCTCAACGTGATGTGAGCGGACTCGGCGCGCACGGTGCGAAGGCCCCGTATCCGCTCGGCCGCAAGGGCATCCAGAGTCGGTTTCAGGGCGGCTCTGACCGCCTGCGGCAGCTCGACCGATACGAACGCCCGCACCGTGCCTCCCTTTTCCGCCTGGCGCCCGCTCATACGCGGGAATCTTAGCAGCGCCGCCAGCGTGGCCCGGTCTTGAACATGGACGAGGCCGCGGCTAGAATCGCCCAGGGCTTAGGGGTCCAAGCAAGGCCCGGGCCCGCACCACGGGCCGGGAGAACTGATTTGCGGTGGGCCTCAGGGATCTCCAATAACCGTGCCATCTCCGACGCCGTGTCGGAGTGCGCCCGACAGCTGTCCCACGGGCTCGGGGATCTGCCGGCCGACCTGATCGTCGTCTTCGCGTCCGCACATTACCAGCCCGAGTTCGACCTGATACCGGGCCTGTTACTCGAGGAACTCTCCCCGAATGGCCGCGCTGTGATCATCGGATGTTCGGCCGGGGGCGTCATCGGCGCTGGCCGAGAGGTCGAACACGCCCCGGGCATCTCGATCGCCGCAGCCTCGCTGCCCGGGGTGAGGTTGGCTCAGTTCCGCATCGAGGACCGGGATCTCCCGGACCCTGACGCGGGTCCTGACAGGTGGATCGACCTAATCGGGGTCGACGCGGCCGAAGATCCTCAGTTCCTACTCCTGGCGGACCCGCTTTCGATACGCGGCGAGAGCCTTCTGATGGGGCTGGACTTTGCCTATCCCGGAGCCGCCAAGGTCGGGGGTCTGGCCAGTGGAGCAACCCGATCCGGAGGCCATGCTCTCTTCGTCGGCGACCACACGTACGGGGGCGGAGCGGTGGGTGTGGCCATGTCCGGCGATGTGGAGATCGACACAATCGTCGCCCAGGGTTGCCGGCCCATCGGCGATCCACTGCAGATAACGGGTGGAGGCTCAAACGTCGTCACCGGTCTGGACGGAAGGCCTCCCCTTGCCGTGCTCACGGAACTGGCGGAACAAATGTCAGATCACGACCGCACGCTGGCCAGGCACTCGCTGTTCATAGGGGTGGTGATGGACGCTCTAACGGACGCTCCCAGGCAGGGGGACTTCCTGATACGCAACATAGTCGGCATCGACCGCAACACGGGAGCCATCGGAGTGGCCGCCCAGGTGCACGAGGGGCAGACGGTCCAATTCCACCTGCGGGACGCCGAGACGTCTGCAGGCGATCTGCGGGCCATGCTGTACGGCTACGATGGCGGCCAGGTCCTCCCAGACGGCTCGGGGGCGCTGATGTTCTCGTGCCTGGGCCGGGGTTCATACCTTTACGGCAGGCCCGATCACGACACCGACATGTTCCGCGACCGCTTTGGTCCTGTGCCGCTGACCGGCTTTTTCTGCAACGGGGAGATTGGACCCGTAGGAGGGACATCCTTCCTGCACGGCTACACGACCTCGTTCGGGCTTGTCTTACCGAAGACTAAGGGCTAGACAGGCTGTTGGCCGCGTAGGGACACGCCGGAGTCGTCCGGGAGCCTACGGGAATCGACTTCCATCAGTCAGGTCGAGCGCGCGCGCGGCGTTGCCGCCCAGCACGGCGAGCCTATCCGATTTCGACAGGCCGGTTGATACCAACTGCTTGCGAATCGCCGAGTGGCGCATGAGCGGGTAGTCACTGGCACCCAGCACCCGATCAGACCCGACCAGCGAGGTCACCACCTCGAATATCCTGTGGTCGTAGAGAAACGGCGAGGCGGCGGTGTCGAAATAGACGCTCGACAGGGAGCGTCTCACCTCGGGCATCAGGGCGTACAGGGGCAGTCCTCCTCCCCAATGGGCGAGAATTATCCTAACCCCGGAGGAGATCGCGACCAGTCCCGCCACCTTGTCGGGCGTGGTTCTGCCCTTGCCCGGATATATATGCCCGACCGGCTCTGAGCAGTGTACTGTCAGGGACATATCGCGTCGGCCAAGCACCTCCAGGATCGGTGTCATCACGGCACTGTCCGACGGGTCAAAGCCCTGGGTGTCGGGGTGCAGCTCACCGATGCCCCTTAAGCCCATTGCGGCGCACCTGTCGATCTCCTCGACCGTCCCCTCGCCCGCCGGGTTCACCGAACCGAAGCCAACTATTCGGCCGGGATGGCGACGTACGGACTCGGCAATATAGTCATTCGACTCCCTGGCCAGGTCTGGATCCGCCCAGCCGATCCCCATCGCAACGGAGATGTCGACCCCGTCCTCATCCATCGATGCAACCAGCTCGTCGGCCGTGGCCATCCGCGCCGCCGGGTCCGAGTACATCTCCGAGAAGGTGGCGTCCGCGGCGGCGAGTTCAGCCCTTCTTTCGATCATCTCCGGCGAAAATATGTGAACGTGGGAGTCGACTATCACGTGCGAACTCCCCGCCTGCGCTCGGCCTTGGCCTCCGGCCGTCTTTCCGTCGGATGGGCTGTCATGGGGCGCGCAGGCCAGCCTGGGCGTCTAGACGCGTCTGTAATCGTCCTTGAAACGCTCGATGTCGTCCTCGCCCAGGTAGTCCCCGGTCTGCACTTCCACGATCTCCAGCGGGATCTGGCCGGGGTTGGAGAGTCGGTGCTTTACGCCTTTGGGTACGTACGTCGACTGATTCTCAGCCAATTCATAGGTCTCCTCGCCGCGAACGACGGCCGCCCTTCCACGTACGACCACCCAGTGCTCGGCGCGGTGCTGGTGTCGCTGCAGGGAAAGGGAGGCTCCTGGCTTTACCGTCAGGTGCTTTACCTGAAAGCCCTCTCCCCCCTCAATCACCTCGTACGTGCCCCAGGGGCGGTGCACCTTGCGGGGGTCGAGCTGCTCGTCCCGGTCGCTCGCTCGAAGCTCGGCTACCACCTCCCGTACGTCCTGATCCCTGTCCATGCCGGCGACCAGGACCGCGTCCGGCGTCTCGACGACCACCAGGCCCTCGAGACCCACGCCCGCTATTAGCCGGTTCTCGGCGATGAACGTGCTGTCCCGGACGTCATAGGTCAGTACATCTCCCCTGACAACGTTGCCGTTCCCGTCCACCGCTATGCTGTCTCGCACCGCCGACCAGGTGCCCACATCGGACCACCCGGCATCCATCGGAACCACGACGGCCGACACCTCCTCCGACCCGGCCACGCGCTCGGCAACCGCATAGTCGATGGAGTCTGCAGGGCAGGAGCGAAACTCCTGCAGGCCGGGCCGGAAGAACTCACCATCAACCTGTCCTACCGCATGTGCGGCGCGGCACGCGGCGGCGATATCCGGACGATGGGCCTCGATCTGCGTGAGCCACACGGAAGATCGCATGACGAATATGCCGCTGTTCCACAGGTACTCGCCCGTCGACAGGTAGCTCCTTGCGGTCTCCTCGCCGGGCTTTTCGACGAATTCCCCGATTTCGAGCGCGCTGGACTCCGGTTCTGAGGCCGCCACCTCGCCGGCTACCCGGATATAGCCGTAGCCGGTCTCCGGCCGCGCAGGGGGGACGCCGAAGGTCACCAGCCGACCCTCCTGCGCAAGCGCATACCCCTCTTCCACCACCTTGGAGAACTCACCCAGGTCGGAGATGTAATGGTCGGCGGGCACGGCCATCAATACATCGTCACCCCCCCGGCCCTCGCGCCAAAGGGCGGCCAGGGTGAACGCAGGTGCGGTGTTCTTGCCAACGGGCTCGAGGATCAGCGTCTCGGGGCGAATGCCCACATCCGCCAGCTGCTCCACCACCAGATAACGGTGGTCCTCGTTGCAGACCACCAACGGGGCCTCCACGCCGCCGCACCGGGCCTGTGCGGCCACCAGACGCAGTGCCGTCTGCTGGAACATGGTGCCCTCTCCGACCAGGGACAGAAACTGCTTGGGGAAGTGCTCGCGAGAAAGCGGCCACAGCCGTGTCCCCGAGCCCCCCGCCAGGATCACCGGCCTTAGCATGCCCTCCCTTGCCTCCTCATGGACGACGAATTATATCAACCGCCCACCCCTTTCCCCCGTTACACCTGTGAACTGGTCCGGGTGTATATTGCGGACCGGCCGACGCGGAGCCGACGGACCAATAGAGCGCACGTCAGGACCAATATGGCAAGACTCGGAATACGGATAGAGAACGATCCGCGACTCTCGACCGACGACCTCAAGGAGGTCGCATCCGCCGCAGAGGCAGCGGGCTTTGAGTCGGTGTGGGTGCCGGAGGGAGGAGGCAGAGACGCCCTGTCCCTGTTGGCCGCATTTGCGGGTGTGACCGAGCGGATCGCACTGGCCACCGGAATCCTGCCCATCTTCCACAGAACACCGACGGTCACAGCGATGTCCGCCGCGGGCATGGCAGCCGTCTCTGGGAATCGATTCATACTCGGCCTCGGCACCGGGCACAGTCCCGTTGTCACGGGCACTCACGGCATCCCGTATTCGGCTCCCATCAGCCGCATGGCCGAGACGACTACGATCATCCGCGGACTGCTCGAGGGCGAATCCGTAAGCACCCAGGGGCGCCACTTTAGCGTCTCCGGCGCGCGGCTAGGCAGGGCCGCACGCGGCGTTTCCGTGCCGCTCTACGTCGCCGCCCTGGGGCCCAGGATGATCGACCTGGCCGGCCGCCTGGCCGACGGAGTGCTCCTTAACTGGACCGCGGCCGATCACATAGCCGGATCGGTGTCGACACTCAGGCAGGCCGCGGAGCGAGCAGGCCGTGATTCCGCGACGGTCGATGCCGCCGGATACGTGCGCACGGCCATCGCCGAGGGCGAGGACGAAGGGCGGATCAGAAAGCACCTCCGGTCCCAGGTGGCCGGCTACGCGGCCCACACCTACTACCGGCAGTTCTTCGTTTCGACCGGGTTCGGCAGCGAGATGGAGGCGTCGGAAAGGGCCCTGGCGTCCGGCGACCGCGAGGCGGCGGCCGCGGCGGTGTCAACGGAGATGCAGGATCAGGTCGCGGTGGTGGGGCCGTCCGGAAAGTGCCGGGAGGAGATAGAGCGGCGGCGAATGCTCGGGCTCGACCTGCCCGTACTGGCACCCTTTGCGGTGGACGCCGACGTAAAGAGCGCCTATCTTCGGGTAATAGAGGCGTTCGCATAGCGCACGCCTAAATCAGCCGCAAGCGGCCGACTCAGGGGGAACAGCAAATGGCGGGACGCAGCCGGATCATGGAGGAGCTGGGCATCGAACCGATCATCAATGCCCACGGGCACCCTACCACCATCGGTGGAAACAACCCTTCCCGGGCGGTCAAGGAGGCGATGGACGACGCTTCCCTCGACTACGTCAAGATGAGCGAGCTTGTGGAGGTCACCGGGGGTCGAATCGCCGAGATGCTCGACGTCCCGGCGGCCATGGTCACACCGGGATGCGCCTCCGCATTGGCCCTGTCGGCCGCGGCCTGCATCACACGCAACCACGTCGAACGGATCGAGCAGCTGCCGGACACCACCGGCATGCCCAACGAGTTCATAATCCAGCGCCAACTCCGTGTCATATACGACAAGGCCCTCACCGTCCCGGGAGGCGTGCTGGTCGAGGTGGGTGAAGAGGAGGGCACGACCGAAGAGCACATCGAGGCGGCGATCACCGACCGCACCGCCGGCATCCACTACCTGGCCGGCGGGCTGTATGTCGATCCCGACGGGCGTGAAGAGCGCAGCGACATAGTGCCCTTTTCCAGGCTGGTGGCTCTGGCGCAAAAGCACGATCTGCCGCTGGTGGTGGACGCGGCAGGGCAGGTCTACCCGACCGACAGGCTCAGCCTCTATGCGCGCGGGGGCGCCGACCTTGTGGGCTATGGCGGAAAGTACTTTGAAGGCCTTAACACCAGCGGCCTGCTGGTCGGAGCGAACAAGGACCTGGTTCATCTGGCATACCGGCACAGCTTCATCGGCTTCGAGTATGAGCAGAGCAGAGTCTTCGGCCGATCCATGAAGATGGATCGGCAGACCGTAATCGCCACATACGTCGCCCTGCGCGAGTGGTTGGCCACCGATCATGAGGCCCGGCTGGCCGGCTATGAGCGGAGGCTCTCCTCCAACGTGCGGCCGGTGCTGGAGGGTCTGCCTGGCGTCGAGATCAGGGACTTTCCGGAACGGGGTCTGCCGGAAGGCCTGCGCGTCCTGGTTGACCCATCCGCCGCAGGCATGACGTCATCCCAACTCGAGAGCCGGCTCGCTGAGGGCAGTCCCCGGATTCACGTCAGAACCGACGAGGTGCCGGACTCCTTCATCATCAGGATACAGACCGTTGACGAGGGCGATGAGCAGACCATCGCACGCAGGATCAGGCAGATCCTGGGCGGCTGAACCGCCCGTTAATCCCGATTTACCGGCATCAGGAGACAGGCGCCCTTGCTCGACATCGACCGCCTCAGAGCAGACCCCGAGGCGGTTAGACGCGCCCTTGCCCGCCGCGGCCAGGACGCGCCGATCACCCAGGTGTTACAACTGGATGCCCGGCGCAGGGCCCTTCAGCAGGAGGGCGACGATCTCCGTGCAAGGCGCAACACGGTCAGCAGGGAGATAGGACGCAGCAGGCCCCCCGATCCGGTCCTGGTCAAAGAGATGCGGGGCGTATCAGACCGCATCAAATCCCTCGAGGCCGAATCTCGTCAGGTGGCGGAGGACATCCGAACCGCCCTGCTCGAGATTCCCAACCTGCCAAGAAGCGAGGTCCCGGCCGGGCTCGACGAATCCCACAACGTCGTCATCAAGACCGTCGGAGAGCCCGGGAAGGCGGACTTCGATGCCCGCCCACACTGGGAGCTGGGAGAGCGTCTGGGAATCATCGATCTGGCGGCCGGTGCGCGCATCTCAGGCTCCCGCTTCTATGCCCTGAGCGGCAAGGGGGCGAGGCTTCAGCGCGCCCTGGTGACCTGGATGCTCGACGTGCACACGAGCGAGCATGGATACACCGAACTGTACCTTCCCTACCTGGTGGGCACCGCCACCGTCACAGGGAGCGGTCACCTCCCAAAGTTCGCCGACACCATGTACCGCGACGAAGAGGATGACCTTTGGCTGATACCCACCGCCGAGGTACCGATCACGGGCATGTTCTCCGGCAGGATACTGGACCCGGGGGTAGTACCCGCCGACTTCGTCGCCCACACTCCGTGCTTCCGCCGTGAAAAGGCTGCCGCGGGCCAGGACACCAGGGGCATCAAGCGGGTCCACCAATTCGACAAGGTGGAGATGTACAAGTTCGTCCATCCCGCAGACTCCGACAGCGAGCTGGAACGCCTGGTCGCCGACGCCGAGGACCTGATACGGCGGCTGCAGCTGCCGTATCGCGTGGTAGAGCTATCGGCCGGGGACCTCGGCTTCTCCGCGGTTCGCACGTTCGATCTGGAAGTTTGGGCACCCGCCAGCGGCGAGTGGCTTGAGGTCAGCTCGTGCTCGAACTGCGACGATTTCCAGGCCCGCAGGGCCAATGTCCGTTACCGGCCGGAGAGGGGCGCCAGACCCGTCTACCCGCACACCCTGAATGGCTCCGGCCTTGCCCTGCCCAGGGTGCTCATTGCGATCCTCGAGGGAGGCCAGCAGCCCGACGGCTCGATCGTAATCCCGGAGGAACTACACGCCTACACCGGTTTCGACCGGATCGACTGAGTAGGCTTTTCGCGGCCGCAGCGCCCGGCGGCGGCGGCAATCAGCTACGGGTTTCCGAAACGGCGTCGAAGCTCGCGCTTTAGCACTTTGCCGAGGGCATTGCGGGGAAGCTCATCCACCTCCATGACAGACTCGGGACGCTTGAAGCTGGCCAGCCTGTTCCTGCAGTGCTCGATCAATCCTTCCTCGTCCACTCCCCATCCGGTTGCCGGCACTACCACCGCCCGAACCGACTCGCCCCAGTGCAGGTCGGCGACCCCGATCACAGCCGCATCCTCGACAGACGGGTGCTCGCGGAGCACCTCTTCCACCTCCTGCGGAGAGATCATCTCCCCACCCCGCTTGATGAAGTCACGTGCTCTGCCGGCCAGATAGACGTAGCCATCCTCATCGACGCGTCCCAGGTCACCGGTGTGAAGCCAGCCACCGCTCATCGCCTCGGCCGTGGCATCCTCACGACGCCAGTATCCCTTCATCAGTCTGGGGCCCCGAGCCACGATCTCTCCCACCTGCCCCGGGGGCACCTCCGCTCCATCCTCATCGACCACCCTGATCTCCACATCCTCCAGGGGCAGTCCGATGGACCCGAGCCGTCGCATTCGCGTTTCGACCAGCTCCGGGGGGCCGAACAGCTCGTGGTCCTCGGGAGGCAGCGCGGCGATGGTCGCACCCGTCTCGGTCTGGCCGAACGCGTTAATGAAACGCACCCCGGGCAGCCGCTCGATGGCAGCAAGAATCACGTTGGCGGGCATCGGCGCCGCCCCGTACGTTAGTATCCTCAGGCTGGACAGGTCGCGACCGGCGAAGTCGGGATGCTCCATGACCATCTTGAGCATCGTCGGCACGACCGTGGCACGGCTTATGCCCTCCTGCTCAACGAGCCTTAACCACTCGCCGGCCTCGAACTGTCTTTGCACCACCAGCACGCGCCCTCCATAGATGGAGGACAGCACGACCTGAACGCCGGCTACGTGGTAAAGCGGCACGGACAGCAAGGTGCGCTGCTCGAATTCGGGATCGGCGGGGTTTACGTTCTCCAGGGGGTAGGATGTGAGCCCCTCGTGCGAGAGCATGACGCCCTTTGCTCGACCGGTGGTCCCTGCCGTGTACAGGATCACCGCCAGGTCTTCTCCTCCCCGCGCCGGCACACGCTCACCACCTGATTCCGTGAGCTCATCGTAGGAGATCCACCCCTGCGGCGGCTCGCCATCTATGGCGACCAGGTGATTCACCGTGGAAAGTCGGTCTCCCTCATGACGCATCAGCTCAGCCACCGCCGCAACGTACTGAGCACCCACGCAAACAACCCCTGCCGCAGAGTCCTCCAGCATGAACGCCAGCTCCTCGGCCCTGGCCCTGTAGTTGATCGGAACCGACACCGCATCGGCCCGCGAGATCCCGAACAACGACTCCACTTCGCGGTCCCCGTTGACGTCCATCCATGCAACCCTGTCACCGGGCACGACGCCCACACGTGAAACCAGTCCCGCCGCGAGCGCTCCCGCACGAGCCTCCAGTTCCCGGTAGGTCGTCCGGCGGCCGGAGAACACCGTCGCCACCCGGTCGGGCACGATGATCGCCGGTATGGACAGCAGTTCCGAGAGGTTCACAGACCCAGAGCCAATCGACGTTCCAGGTCCAGCCCGGCCTCCAGGCCAATGTCCATGCCGTCGAGCACCGCGGTCTTTACGGCGGTGACGATCGCCGGGTCGCGGGCAGCCAGATCCTGGGCGACCGATAGCGCTGCTGCCTCCAGCCCGGAGCGCCTCACTACCCGATGCACCAAACCGGCGGACGCCGCCTCGGCAGCCGACATGCGATCACCACGGCCGGCCAGAAACCGGGCCATCGACCGGCCAATCCCGATCGCACGCGGCAGGGTCTGAGTCCCTCCCGCTCCCGGGATCATGCCGATCGTCACCTCCGGCATGGCGAATACGGCATCCTCCGAGGCCACCCTGATATCGCAGAGGCACGCCATCTCGACGCCGGCACCTATGACGTAGCCGTGGAGGGCAGCCACCAGCGGCTTGCGCATGCCAGCCATCAGGCCCCACAGGTCGCGCCGCCGTCGGCTGCGGTGGGCCGACACGAGGGATGGGGCGGTGCCGAACTCTATGAGATCTGCACCCGCGCAGAATCCCCTTTCCCCCCTTCCCGACACGATCGCCACCCTCAGCATTGGATCGTCATCGAAGGCGCGAAGAGCCTCAAAGAGTCCATCGCGCATCGAGATGTCTACCGCATTTATCCGCTCGGGGCGATTCAACTCCAGTCGGGCGACCGGGCCCTCGAGGCTGAACAGTACGGTCGGCTCACTCACCTGTGAACTCCGGCCTGCGCCTATCGGCAAAGGCGCGCAGCCCCTCGGCGCGGTCCCGCGTCGAGTGCAGCAGGGTAGCCAGGTCGACCTCCATACGCATGGCCTGGTCGAGCGAAAGGTCGGCTCCCTTGTAGACGGCCTCCTTAAGGTAGCGCAGCGCCAGTGGACCGTGAGTCGACATCACCCTCGCCGCTTCCATCGCCCGCTCCAGGGCGCGTCCCGGTGCCGTCACCTCGGCGGCCAGTCCAATGGCCGTAGCCTCCTGTCCACTCATCACCCTGGCCAACAGGAGCATCTCGAGTGCCCGCGACCGGCCGACCAGGCGGGGGAGTCGCTGGGTGCCGCCATCCCAGGGCAGGCGGCCGGCAGCCGCCTGGGTCATCCCGAGCCTGGCCTGCGACCCAACCACGCGCACATCACAGGCCAGGGCCAGTTCAAGACCCTGATCCAGCGCATCGCCCTCAATAGCGGCCACGGTCGGCTTTCCAATGCCGGCGACCGACGAGGCGACCGAATGAGCGGCCATCTGCTCGACCGAAGGGTCTGCAGGAAGAGCCGTTCCCCGGCAGAAGTTGGGTCCGTCACCGGTGAGAACCACGACGACGACGTCAGGTCGATCATCGAGATCGCAAAGCGCCTCTCGCAGCTCGGCGGCCATGACCTCGTCGATCACATTGCCGGCATCGGCGCCGGAAACAGTCAGTGCGGCTACGCCGCTCTCCACCTGCAGGCGAACCCGGGCAAATGACATTGCGACAGCATAGCAAGGCGCCGGAATCCTCGTTCGGCGCACCTCACGGGCTCCCGGGTATGCCGGGCCCCGGCTCCTAGAGGGGTTCTTCGTCGGCGGGGCTTACAACCACCTGCCGGTCGGCGCCGACCCCGGCGCTCTGGGTAGCCACCCTGTTGTTGTCGGCCAGCGCGAGATGGACCAACCGGCGCTCGTAGGGCGACATCGGTTCAAGCGTTATGGATCGCCCGGAGTCGGCAACCCTTCGCGCAACGTTCCTGGCCAGGTTGCGCACAGCCTTGTCGCGACGAGCCTGATAGCCGGCCACGTCGATGACGGCATTCGGACGCTCGGAGAGCTCGACGGTGGCGATGAAGTTAACGAGAAACTGCAGGGCCCTGAGGCTCTCGCCCTTGCGGCCTATGAGGAGACCGGAATCGTCTCCGTCAACATCGAAGACGGGGCCACCGCCATCCTCACCCTTTGCGTGCCTGACGCTGGCGACGGCGTCAACCTCCATCAGGTCCAGCAGGTTGTTCAGGACCTTGGACACGACGCGAACCGTATCGCCGCCGGACTCGTCCCCGGCGAAGTCGAGCAGGGTCACACGCACGCGGGCCGGCTCACCGCCGAGGCCCAGAATCGCCGTCTTGCCCCTGCTAACGACGTCTATTTCTACTTCGTCGCGATTTGCGTCTAGCTCCCTTAGGCCTAGCTCTATGGCTTCCTCTACGGTCTTGGCCGTTGTCTCTATCGACTCCCTCTCCAATTGCGGCCTCCTCGTCGCCGGAGGCGGCCATGGCCGCCGCAGGCGCGGGCTGTGAAGTTCCTCCAAACTTGAGCAGGTTTTTCAGCGGATCCCAGCCGGTGACAAAACCTTGTATCACCACTCCTATCACGTTGGAAACCACCCAGTAGACCGCCAGGCCGCTTGGGAAATTCAACGTGAAGAATCCAAACATCACCGGCATCATCCACAGCAGCATGCGATTTGTAGAGTCCTGCTGCGGAGACGCCGACGGCATCGTCGTCATCTTTTGCAATACGTACATCGACACCCCGACAAGGAGTGGCAGGATGATCGGCGAAGGGTCCGGCAACGCCAGATCCATCCACAAAAAGCGCCCGTTCAGCGGGACGGCCTCGTGCGCGAGCGAAAGGCCCGAGTAGAACTTGTTGGAAAGGGTCGCCAGGCGCTCGGGGGTTGATGGCAGGGTCTGGATTACCGCCTGGTAGAGGCCAATCCAGATGGGGAACTGTATGAATATCGGTCCCAGACAGCCCAGCGGGTTCACACCCTGCTCTTTGTAGAGCTTCATCGTCTCCTGGGACGCCTTCTGCCGGTCGTTCTTGTACTTGTCCTGGATGGCCTTGAGCTTGGGCTGGATGGCCTGCATCGCCTTCATCTGCCTGGCCTGCTTGATCGTCAGGGGCACCAGGATCACCCGGATAGCGACCGTAAATAGGATGATCGCAATGCCGAAGTTGGAGAACGAGATGTGGTAGAGGACGACGAGGCTGTTGATCATCGGGCGGATGATCACCTCGTTCCATATGGTGAAGAAAAAGTCCAACTCGCCTGCCGCCTAGCGCAAAGGCCTGATAGCCGTAACCGGCATATGGATTTCAGGAGGAATGGTCGCTAGCATCGCTGCTGCCACGACGGGTCGTCAGAGACCGGATTCTCGGCCTGGGGTCTATCGGTCTTGTATACCCAGCCCTCGTCGAGCGTGCCGACGCCGTTGACATCGTTAATGGCAATCGACCTGACCGTATGGTCCCACGCGCCCAGGTAGACCCTGTCACCGTATCCCACCACATTGGTTCTAAGACGCTCGTGGATGTGGCACTCCCGCTGACCCCCGCCGCCGATGAGGTTGGCCGTGCGAAGCCTACCATCGTCCGAGGCGACGATCAGAAAGTCGCCCACGGTTGCCGGCGAGCCTATGATCGGGCCATTGGTCTCCATGACCCACAGCAGGGCACCCGTATCGGGAGACAGGGCGTAGACGTTTCCATCAAGTGCGGCCGCAAAGACCGCGTGATCGGTGACCAGCGCGCGGGCCCAGTACCAGCCATCGGCCCCTTCGAAGGTCCAAAGCTCTGAGCCTGAACTTGCGTCCAAGGCGTAGAACCTGCCGTCAAAGGCTCCCACGAACAGCCGCTCGCCGAGCTTAGCGGGCGGGGCGGTCACCGCTCCCCTCGCCTTGAATCTCCACAGCTCCGAACCGCCCCTGACGGATAGCGCATATATGTTCTTGTCCAGCGAGCCGAAGTAGACGATACCCTCGTCGACAAGCGGCGTGGTCCACACCATGGAGCCCGTCTCGAAGGTCCACAGCTCGGACCCGTTGTCCGCGGCGAAGGCGTATACCGAGCCATCCGACGATCCCACCACCACGATTCCGTCACCATGACCCGGCCCACCGACCAGCTGCTCCCGGCTCTCGCCGACAGGCACGTCCCAGATCTTAGAGCCGTCCAACCTGGATACGGCGTAGAGGTGGCCATCGTACCCAGCCGCATAGACGATGTCGCCCACGACGACCGGGTCACCATAGAACGCGTGACGCCGGTCTTCCCCCACCAAGCCATTGAACTCCCAAATCGACTGTCCGGTTTCCGCGTCCAGGGCCAGCAGGGTTCCGTCCATCGAGCCGGTGTATATCACGCCATCGACGACGACTCCACCCGCCCATCCGTCCGGGTTCGCCACCTGTCCGCACGCCGTCGCACCGGTGCAGGCGGCGGCCGACAGGGCGACGAGCAATACCAGCGTGATAAGGACCCGCCGGGGGACGCCTGGACAGACGTCCCCAGCTCCGCGGGGCAGGCGATGCGGCAAACTCGTCACGGGACGGGATCATACCCCCATGTACCCATGGGCCTGCAGCGAGATAGGCGAACGGCCGCCAGGCGCACGCCGGAGGCCAGACCGTGCCTTGAGATGGCCTCGTGCGCATAGCGTGAGCAGGTCGGCTCGTGGCGGCAGCACGCACCCACGTAGGGTGATAGCACCATCTGGTAGAGCCTTATCGCCCCTAGGGCAAACTTGTTTAACATCGCACGATCAACTAAACGACAGTCCCTGGAAACTACTCCACCGCCCGTCCGCGGGCCCGGATACCCGCCCGCCTAAGGAGCCTCGAGAGCGACCGCTCAATATCCGAATACTCGGAGCCAACTACTCCCTTGCGAGCGATCAACAAGACATCCCAACCGGCCTCTATTCCAGCATCGCGCACGATGGCCCGAAGCCTGCGCTTGACGCGATTGCATTTCACCGCATTGCCGATACGCCGCCTGCTGGCCGAAAAGCCGAAGCGGCTAATCGGAAGCCGGTCATCCCCCTGCCGGTCGCGCGGTCTGGCCGCAAGTACCAGCAACTGGTCGGCCCAGCTGCGCCCGCTGCGACGAATCGCACGGAAATCTGACGCACGCTTAAGGCTGTGGTCGCGGCGCAAGGACTGGATTGCGGGGAGGAAGCGCCGGCGGAGACCGCTAGACGGTGAGCCTTTTGCGGCCCTTGAACATGCGGCGCCTAAGCACGTTCCGTCCACCCGGGGAACTCATCCGAGAGCGGAACCCGTGCACTCTCATCCGGCGCCTTTTCTTCGGCTGATAGGTTCTCTTTGGCATATCTGTTGAACGTAGACCTTAACGGAATTATATTCCCGCGTCCGGCGGGAGGTCAATTTGACCGCACCGCCGTCTACGCCTGTTTACCGGCCTACGTGGGCGGCTGGAGGGTCTCCCACGTCCCTTCCTGCGGTTTGACTGAGGTCGAATTCACGAAATAGACTTGCCCCGGAAGGGAGGCCCGTCCCGTTGGTCGATGAGCACGTGGCAAGAGCCGAGATTGTCAAAGCCCTTACCGAGAGGGCCAAAGGGCTGTGGGGTCCCGAGCGTGCCCAGGAGGCACGCGAGAACATAGAGGAGGCGGCCAAGTACGTGTGGCTGATCGCCGAACACCCCCCTGACGACGAAGAGGCCCCTCTGTTTCACCCGTAAGGGTCAGTCCGCCAGCACCTCGGCCTGACGATCGATCAACTCTCCGATCCCCATCGCCGCAAGGTCCAGAATCCGGTCCAGCGTCGCCCGGTCGAACACGGCCTCCTCCCCCGAGCCCTGCACCTCCACCAGGCTGCCGTCCTCGGCCATCACCACGTTAAAGTCCACCTCGGCCCGAAAGTCCTCCTCGTAGCTGAGGTCGAGCAATGGCTCGCCGTCCACCAGGCCCACGCTGGTCGCGGCCACGGCCTGCCTGAACGGTGAACTGGATATTTCACCCGTCTCAATGAGTTTGCTGCAGGCTAGCCGGGCGGCGACGTAGGCGCCGGTGATCGATGCCGTCCGGGTGCCGCCGTCGGCCTGCAGCACGTCGCAGTCGACCGTCAGCGTGCGCTCTCCGAGCACATCAAGGTCCGTCACCGCCCGAAGTGCCCTGCCGATCAACCGCTGAATCTCCTTGGTGCGTCCCTTGGTCACGCTGGACCTGGGCGTGCGGGTGAGGGTCGATCTGGGCAGCATCGCGTACTCGGCCGTTACCCAGCCACGGCCGAGTCCTCGCAGGAAAGCGGGAACGCCCGACTCGGCCGTGACAGCGCACAGGACGCGCGTCGCCCCCGTCTCGATCAGCACCGAGCCCTCGGCAAACTCCTGCACGCCGACAGTCATTTTCACCGGCCTGAGTTGATTTCCGCTGCGACCGTCCCTACGCGCCATCTAGACCTCCCTCCAGACCGTAAGCTCTGCGAGCCGAAGCGATGGAAAGTCTAACAGCCCGCACCCCGTGCACCGGTATCCGGCACCGTGGAACCTCCCGGAACACACGGGTGGGCAGGGCACGACCGGTATAAGATACCCATCGCCGTGGCGCTTAAGGTAGACATAAGGGTACCGGTGGGCGGGACGATCCTCGAGACCGCGGAGTTCGCACTAGAGTGCGAGCAGGCCGGTTTTGACGGCGTCGGCATAATCGACCATCAACACACCGGCCGAGATGTGTTCCTCGCCATGGCTCTGGCCGCCGACCGCACTCGGCGGATAACGCTATACCCCGCCGTCACCAACCCGGTCACAAGGCATCCGATGGTCCTGGCGTCGATAGCCCAGAGCCTGGAGGAGATCGCGCCGCACCGGGTGATCCTGTGCATCGGGGCCGGCTTCATGTCGACCCGGCATATCAACCGCGGGTCGGCGTCCGTAAGGGAGATGCGGGAGACGGTCGATCAGGCCAGAAGGCTCCTTTCCGGGGAGGATGTATACCCGGGTATCACGGACGGCAGACTGGTCCGCACCTCGGATCCACCCACACCCGTCTATGTGTGCGCCACCGGGCCGCGCATGATCGAACTGGCCGGGGAGATAGCCGACGGCGTGATGCTCATGGTCGGAGTCGATCCCGGGATGGTGGCAGACGCCGTGGAACATCTGGCCAGGGGAGCCAAGAGGGCGGGAAGGGCCGTCGAGGATATCCCTATCACGCTGGTCTGTGGCGGCATACTGGCACAGGATCGAGAGAGCGCGCTGGAGCTTGCAAGACCCTTCTGCTGGGGCCAGTTGCACCACCCGATCAACGGCCCGCGTCTGGAACGGGCGGGCATCGTTTGGCCCGCGGCCATCAACTGCCCCGACGACATACCGTCGGAAGTGCTGTCACGCGTCTGCGACGCGACCGGCCTGTTCGGCGACCACGATACCTGGGCTGAAGGGATAAACGCAGTAGGGGGCCTTCCGGGAGTGCGCCGTCTCTTTATCCAGCCCAATCTCACCTATGAGTTCCCCAAAGGGGTCCTTGCCGATTACCGGGACAGGATTAGGCCCCTCCTGAGCTGAAGGCCTGCGGCAGGCCGCAACCCGTCCGAGTGGCTGCCCGGAGATCTCCAGGGGCGATCATCCATCCCGCGCGGCGACGGCATTGGCCGGGGTAGTGCAGCATGACGCAGACGGTCGCGTCGAGTTACCCGGACATGCGGCTTGGATGTAGGCTTTAGCCACCGATCCGAATCGGAGGACATGCGATGAAGGCGATCACCGGGGCCAATCTGATCGATGGCACAGGCGCCGACCCGGTCTCCGGGGCAACGATACTCATAGGAGACGACGGACGAATACAGAGTGCGGGGCCCGACGTCAGCCCGCCCGCCGGAGCCGCGATTCTGGACGTGGGAGGCGGTACGGTCATGCCCGGCCTAATAGACTGCCACGTCCACTTCATGATCGAAGTTGCGCCCATGCACGAACTGGCGCTCATGCCCCTCAGCCTGAAGATCCTGCATGCGGCGGACAACGCTCGCAAGACCCTGGAGGCCGGCGTCACCTCCGTCCGAGACGCCGGCGGCACCCCTCTGGGGCTGAAGCTGGCGGCGGAACGCGGCCTGATCCCGGCCCCGAGGATGAGGATCGCCGTTTCCATACTGTCCCAGACCGGCGGCCACGGAGACTTCCTCCTCCCGGTCGGCACCCACTTCCCCATGGGAATGCCACTGGACGGCTCCCTGCCGGAATGGCCCAAACCCGTCTGCGACGGTGTGGACGAGGTGCGCAGGACGGTCCGCGCCAACCTGCGGGCAGGAGCCGACTTCATAAAGCTGTGCTCAAGCGGGGGCGTACTTTCCCCGAGCGACGAGCCCACCTCCACGCAGTTCACACGCGAGGAGATCAAGGTCATGGTCTACGAGGCCGCAGCAGAGGGCAAAACCTGCATGGCTCACGCCCAATCAACCGAGGGCATAAGAAACGCCGTCGAGTGCGGGGTCGAGTCGATAGAGCACGGGGTGTACCTGGACGAGTCGGTGGTCGAAGAGATGAGACGCAGGGGGACCTTCCTCGTCCCCACCCTGCTGCCGGGCGAGACACTGTTCGACCTGGCCAGAGAAAAGCCCGGGGCAGTCCTCCCGCAGTCACTGAGGAAGGCCGAACAGGTATTTCCTCACCACAGGGCCAGCTTCCGGATGGCCGTCGAGGCCGGTGTTCGCATAGCGATGGGAACGGACTCCGCAGTCTGCCCGCACGGCGAGAACGGTCGAGAACTCGGCCTGATGGTCGACAACGGCATGACAGAGATGGAGGCCATAGTTGCCTCGACCAAGACCGCCGCCGAGTGCATCCACATGGACGCCGACGTAGGCACTCTCGAGCAGGGCAAGCTGGCCGACCTGCTGGTAGTCGACGGAGATCCGCTCAGCGACATCCAACTCCTGGCGGACAAAGAGAGCCTCGTCATGATCATGCAGGGAGGGAGCGTCTACAAGGATTCAATATCCCCCTAGCGCCGCCTCCCGCAGAGCCGGTCAGTGGTGTCGACCGACTGGTTCGGAGTCCGGCAACGCCTAGCCCATGGGCTAAACGGCTACCTAACATCCTTGACCGGCATTCCGAACGCTCCCTATAATTAATCCGCTTTACCCCCGCCCCTCGGAGTCCAAGATCACCCAGGACGTAACCGCGCGCGTCACAGAACTTGAGAACAGAGCCCTCGCGGCGCTCTCTGGTGTGTCCAGCCGCGAGGATCTGGAGACATGGCGCGTCGCGTTCATGGGTAGGAGGGGCGAGGTCACGCTGCTGAAGCGCAGCATATCCGGTGTCCACCCTGACGAGCGCAGAGAGTTCGGCCGCGCCGCCAACGCGGCGGCACTTGCCCTGGAGTCGGCATTTGCGGACAAGAGCGCGGCGATCGACAGCCCCGCGTCGCCCGGGCACGGAGCCATGGACGTGACCCTGCCCGGCTTGCCCTCTCAGGTCGGAAGCATCCACCCGGTAACGGCCACAATGCGGGAGATCTGCACCGCCTTTGCATCCATGGGCTTTGAGATCGTGGAGGGGCCGGAGGTCGAACTGGACCATTACAACTTCGAGATGCTCAACATTCCGAAACACCATCCGGCGCGGGACAGCTTCAGCACCCTGTGGATAGATCACAGCGACCCAGACGGGGATAGACCCTTGCTGCTGAGGACCCATACATCGCCCATGCAGGTGAGGACGATGGAGACCCAGGCACCACCGGTCAGGGTGGTGGTGCCCGGGAAGGTATACCGGTACGAGGCCACCGATGCCACTCACGAGTGGCACTTCACCCAGGTGGAGGGCCTTGCCGTGGACAGGGGGATCACCTTTGGCGACCTGAAGGGAACGCTGTACGAATTCGCTCGTCGCCTCTTCGGAGAAGAGGTAAGGGCGCGCTTTCGCTGCGACTATTTCCCGTTCGTGGAACCCGGCGCCGAGATGGCAATCGCATGGACGCCCAGACAGGGGCAGGATGACGAGACCGAGGATTGGATCGAGATACTCGGCGCCGGCATGGTGCACCCCAACGTACTGGCAGGCGTCGGATACGACCCCGCCATCTACACAGGATTCGCCTTCGGCATCGGCGTGGAGCGAATCGCGATGCTGAGGAACGGCATCGACGACATTCGGCTCTTTTATGCCAATGACATCCGTTTCCTTCGACAATTCTCCTGAAGTCTATTTCAGATGTTGATTCCACTATCCTGGCTAAAGCGCTACGTTGCCATCGACGTGCCAGCTGACGAACTGGCCCACCGGCTCACCATGGCCGGCATCGAGGTTGAATCCCTGCACAGGATCGGCGGTCATCTGGACCCGGACCTTGTGATTGTCGGCGAGGTCGTCGGATTGGAGCCGCACCCCAACGCCGACAGGTTGCGTCTTCCCACGGTGGACCTGGGCAATGGAGAAACCGCCAAGGTCGTCTGCGGGGCACCAAATGTCGCCGTTGGTCAGAAGATCGCCTTTGCAAAGCTGGGCGCGCGCCTCTTTAACGCCCACTCCGGCCGCGAGGAGCCGCTGCGGCCCGCCAACATACGCGGGTTCGAATCGCGGGGCATGGTCTGCTCTGTCAGGGAGCTCGGCCTGGGCGACGACCATGAGGGCATCCTAGTTCTGGATGAGCGGGCCACCGTAGGAAAGCCGCTCGTCGACATCGTCGGGGATGTGCTCCTCGACGTCGCGGTCACCCCGAACCGGGCCGATTGCCTCTCGGTGCTCGGCATCGCCCGGGAGGTGGCAGCCCTGACGGACCGGCAGGTAGTCGAGCCGCGTCTCGACTACAAGGAGGAATCCGACCCCATCGAGGGGCGCGCAAGCGTCACGATCGAGGATCCCTGCCTGTGCTATCGGTACACGGCCTCCCTGATCGAGGACGTGACGGTCGGTCCCTCTCCGGCCTGGCTGCAGGAGGCCCTGATCAATGCGGGCCAGCGACCCATTAACAACGTCGTCGACGTTACCAACTTCGTCATGCTGGAGCTCAACCAGCCCCTGCACGCATTCGACTTCGACCTTGTAAAGGACGGGTCCATCATAGTCAGACAGGCAAGGCCGGCAGAGGTGATGCGTACGCTGGACGGCCAGGACCGCGAACTGCGGCCCCCGATGCTGGTGATCGCCGATCCCGCCCAAGCGGTGGGCCTGGCCGGGGTAATGGGTGGCGCCAATACCGAAGTCTCAGAGTCCACCACCCGCATCCTGCTGGAGTCGGCCAACTTCGATCCGGTAAACACCCGGCGCACGAGCGCCGACCTTCGGCTGAGCACCGGTGCCGCCTACAGGTTTGAGCGCGGCCTGAGGCCGGAGCTGGCCGAGATCGGCCTGCGCCGTGCCACGCGCCTGATCGCCGAGGTCACCGGGGGGTCTGTCGCCCGCGGGATAATCGACGTTCATCCACACCGGGAAGAGGCTCCGCAAGTCTCCCTGTCCCAGGCAAGACTCAAGCAGGTACTAGGCTCAGACATACCAATCTCAAGGGCCTCCGAGGTTCTGTCCTCCCTGGGCTTTGAGGCGAAGGGGAATGCGAGCTCGTCGGTCACGGTTCGTCCACCTTACTGGCGGTCCGACGTGACCATCGAGGACGACCTGGTCGAGGAGGTTGCCCGCGTGATCGGCTACGACGAGATGCCGGTGACCATGCTCTCTTCGCCGATACCGCACCAGCGACCGAGACCCACATGGGAGCTCAAGGAGCGGATCAGGGACATGCTGGTCGCGGCAGGCATGCGGGAGATCATCACCTACAACGTGGTATCCGCCGACAGCCTGCAGGCGGTCGGCGAGTGGAGGGAAGACTCCCTCAGCCTTGCCAATCCAATGAACGAGGAGCTTCGCTACCTGCGCACGACCCTTCGAGCCAGCATGCTCCAAACCGTGTCCGAGAACAGGCGGTTAATTGGGGAAGAGGGCCTGCGCCTGTTCGAACTGGGACGCATCTTCCTGCCCAACGGCTCCGGGACCGAAGATCTTCCACAGGAACGAGAGATGCTGACCGTCGCCCTGTGCGGTAGGCGCTATCCCCAATGGTGGCACGGATCCGATGGTGGGTCAGGCATGGGCTTCTTTGACGCCAAGGGAGTCATGGTGGACACCCTTCAGCGTCTGGGCATCGAGCCCTCACTTGAGCCGGTGGACGACCCGGCCCTCAGTCCAGGAAGGGCAGCCGCCATCGTTATCGACGGCCGGAGGGCGGGCTCCCTGGGTGAGATCGACCCGTCCGTCCTTAAGGCATTCGACATAGACGGGACCACGGTCGCAATGGCAGAAATCGAGCTCTCCGCCGTGCTGGCCGCAATGCCGCTGTCAGAAGCACGATACAGGCCGTTCAGTCGCTATCCGGAATCGGTCCGCGACCTCGCGCTGGTCGTTGACGCAGACGTTTCGGCGGAACGTATCCGGGGAATCTTGGCTGGGCACAAGCTGGTCAAGGCCGCCACTGCGCGAGATGTCTACACCGGCAAAGGAGTCCCTGACGGCAAGAAGTCGATCGCATTCGGCCTGGTCCTTCAGTCCGATAAAGGCACGCTCACCTCGTCACAGGTCACCCGCGTCATCGAGGACCTTCTACGCCGGCTTCAGCGTGCGGTGGGCGCCGAGCTGCGCACATGACAAGTCACCCCGTGCACCGCCACTCTCACACCGAGGCCATGCTCACCGTGGAGGAGGCCCTCGAGCGCATTCTCTCGTTCTTTGAACCGCTCGAACCCGCCAGGGTGCCGATCACAGAGGCCGGTGGCATGGTCATCAGCGCAGACGTTGTCAGCCATCTTGATGTGCCTCCCCTGGACAACTCGGCCATGGACGGGTACGCCGTTTCATCGCAAAGCGTCTCCGGGGCGGCCCCACACGCGCCCGCGACCCTGCGAGTAATAGACAAGCTGGCCGCCGGGGAACTGCCAACCACCCACGTCGGGCCCGGCACGGCGATACGAATCATGACGGGAGCACCGGTGCCCCAGGGGGCGGATGCGGTGGTGCCATTTGAGGATACCGACGAGGTCGACCGCAGACTCAAGGCCCGGACCCTAGACGAGATTTCCGTCAGGCACCCGGCAGATCCAGGCTCAAACGTGCGGCAAGCGGGTCGAGACCTCGCCCGAGGACAAACGGTCTTGCGAAGGGGCACCGTGATTGGACCGTCCCAGGTCGGCTTGCTGGCCAGCTTGGGGCACGCGACCGTAAGCGTTCACCGCCGACCCGTCGTGGCGATTCTCTCGACCGGAGACGAGTTGGTTGAGCCAGGACTTCCCCTTCCGGAGGGCCGGATATACGACTCCAACGGCGCCGGCATAGCGACGGCGGTGATGGAGGCGGGTGGGACGCCACGACAGATAGGCACGGCGCGAGACGATCTTGAGTCGGTAAACGCAAAGATCGACGAGGGAATCGACTGCGACATGCTGATCACCTCGGCGGGCGTCTCCAAGGGCGACTTCGACATGGTCAAGGACGTTCTGACCAGACGCGGTTCGATGCAGTTCTGGTCGGTGCGCATGCGTCCGGCAAAGCCGCTGGCCTTCGGGCTCCTGAGCGCCAGCGACGGATCGGGGCGCACGGTTCCCCACCTGGGCCTACCCGGCAACCCGGTCAGCGCCCTGGTGGCCTTCGAACAGTTCGGCCGCCTGGCCATAGCAAAGATGCTAGGCCGTGATCCAGCCATGAGGCCGAGCGTGCGTGCGGTCCTGACCGACCCCATTCACAACACCGATGGCAGAAGGGTCTATGCCCGGGCGGTGGTGACCAAACGAGATGGCAGGTACTATGCTTCGTTGACCGGCGACCAGAGTTCCAACCTGCTGACGTCGATGGCCGCAGCTAACGGCCTCGCCATCTGCCCCGAGGATCTTGCGCTAAAGCAGGCCGGAGACGAGGTCGACGTGCTAATGCTCAGGTGGCCGCCGGAAGTATTTTGATATAGAACTCTTGGGGAGACGAGCATCAGATGACCACAAGCAAAGCCAAAGATGCCGAGATGGCGGCTCCAGTTCGCTACTACGTCAACATCGATGCAGAAGAGGGCAGTTCCGTCTCATTGCTCATATCGGATCGGCGCAACTATCTGACGCAACAACACGACACGATCGAGGAGGCGGCGAGCGCCGACCCCGAACTGCTCATCGACCAGATCGCCGGCCAGTCCGAGGAGGCTGACTACCTGCTGCCCGACACCCCGCTTAAGGAGGCGGTGTTCCGGGTCATTCTCGCCAGACACAACGAGCCGATGAGCGCCGACGAGATCAGCACGGAACTTAGGCGCAGATGGACCATGAGCGCATACCCTCGCAACCTTTCTCCCTCAGTGGTAGAACGGATCTTGCAGAACATGGAATCCTACTCGATCGGCAGCATCCTTCCGCCCGAGCCCGAAGCCAAGGAGGAAGAACCTGCCGACGATACCTCGCAGGCGGATACGCAGGGCATCGTAGCGGTCGAGGAGGACACTCAGGAGGCGCAGGCGGTCGACGGCGGCGGCACGGAAGACGAATAGCTGCATCGCTATAATTGCCGACGGTGAGCTCCAGCATTCGCAACAGCAGGATACGGAAGCAAGCCGGGGCAGCTCGGGGAGGACGATGAATAGATCCCTAGCCTTCTTCAGGGGCAGCATAGTGCCGATCGAGCAGGCCAAAGTCGGCGTGATGACCCACGCGCTCCACTATGGCACCGCCGTGTTCGAGGGCATCCGAGGCAACTGGAACGCCGAGAGGGAAACCATGTATGTGTTTCGCATGCGCGAGCACTACGACCGCCTGCTCCAGGGATGCCGGATGATGATGATGGATATCCCCTATACGGCGGACGATCTCTGCTCGATCACGGAGGACCTTATCCGGAGCAGCGGGCACCGTCAGGACGTCTACATCCGGCCCCTGGTCTACAAGAGCGATGAACTCGTAGCGAACCTCAAGCTGCACGAGATCGCAAGCGACTTCACCTTGATCATCGTGCCGTTCGGCTCCTACATCGACTCGGAAGGGGCCATAAAGTGCTGCACATCCTCGTGGCGTCGCATCGACGACGCCACGATCCCGCCCAGGGTCAAGATCTCCGGCCACTACGTCAACAGCATTCTGGCAAAGACCGAAGCGGTCCTGGCGGGCTTTGACGAGGCGATCATGCTCAATCAGGATGGAGGCGTCTCGGAGGGTACCGGCGAGAACCTGTTCATGGTCTCCGGCGGCATGCTGCACACCCCTCTGGTGGCGGATAACAACCTTGTGGGCATCACGCGCAACTGCGCCTGGACCCTGGCCGTTGAGGAACTGGGCATGGAGGTGGTCGAGCGGCGGATCCGCCGCAGCGAGCTGTATCTGGCGGACGAGTTATTCCTTACCGGCACGGCTGCGCACATTACACCGGTGGGCAGCGTTGACAGCCGCCCGGTGGGATCCGGAGAGGTGGGTCCGGTGACGGCCGAACTGCGCTCCATATACTCACGAGCCGTGCGCGGCAATCACGACAAGTACCTGCATTGGTGTCACCCGGTCGCCCAGGAGCCCGCATAGCTTCGCATCGATGAGTCCCTTCCTGGCGGACTACCTGATATTCGTTTTCTGGGCCTCGATCGGGGCGATACAGGTGGGCGCATCGTTCGGGCGCTTCGACGGCCTGCTGCTAGTCAGGCACACGCTGGCGGCTCGCGCCCTGGGGCTCGCTCTGACCGTAGGCTCGATCCTGTGGTTCTTCATGTCGGAAGATCGCAACATCAACGATATCCATGGCGGCCTGGACGCCAACCTCCAGGGGGTGGGCTTTTTGGCGGTGCGGCCCTCGCAGTGATCGCAACCCTGAGCCTGTCGTCGCTGGTCCACGCTCGCATGCGACGCGGCGTGCCCTCTGCGGACGAGGGGCTTGAGGCCCTGAGAAAGACCAATTACTTCGAGGTTGTCAGACGGTGCCTGCCGGCATGGTGGGACGGCTCTCCGGCGAAATTGCTCGGATTCTTCTCCGACGCCAGACTTGGCCTTCTCTTCCTGCTCGGGGGCCGAGTGATCGCTTGGATCAGGCGGAGCTAGGGCTTTGTTCATTGAGGGTCCGATAGGTCACTGGGACGTAGACGCCTTCCTGTGGATCAACGGTCTGGTGGGCAGATGGGGGCTGCTGGACCGACTGGTCGAGTGGCTGGTCAGCGACTATCTGATACCTGTCTCACTGGCCCTTGCGCTGGTGGCGCTATGGTTCGCAGGACGCGACAGCGCCACCCGGTACCGTTACCAGATCGGCGTGTTCGTGGCCCTTGCCGCCATGGGGTTCACCAGCTGGGCCGTCCAGGAGGTGAGCCTGGCGACCGAGAGGGCCCGGCCGTTCCTGGACCACCAGGTGAACCTCCTTTTCTACAGGCCCACCGACTTCTCGTTCCCCTCCAACTCGGTTGCCGCCGTGTTCGGCATAGCCGCCGGCGTCTTCGGTGCCAATCGAAAGCTAGGGACGGCCATGTTCGCACTGGGTGCGGTTCTGGGCTTCAGCCGCGTTTACGCCGGAGTCCACTATCCGATCGACGTGATCGCCGGGGCACTGATCGGGATGGTGATCGCCGTGCTGACCTATCAGCTTCGCAAGATCGTCGAGCCGGTCCCCACCTGGTTCGTCAAGACCGCCCGGATATTTCATCTGGCCTAGCCGCAAGGCGATACCCTAGGCCACCTGGAGGACAGACGCCCATGCCGGAACACCAGATAGTCCTTCGCGGCGGCAGGGTCATCGACCCGGAGTCCGGGATGGATGCCCAGCGCGACCTCGGCATCTCGCGGGACCGCATCCGCGCGGTGGAAAAGATATGGGGCCGCAACATCCGGGGCGCCGATGAGATCGACGTAACGGGTCTGGTCGTCGCCCCTGGCTTCATAGACCTACACGCCCACGGCCAGGATGCCGAGAACTACCGCCTCCAGGCCATGGACGGGGTTACGACCGCGCTGGAACTGGAGATCGGCACGGCGGATGTAGACGCCTGGTACGAGGCCAGAATGGGCCAGTGCGTGATCAACTACGGCGCCAGCTCAGGCCATGTTCCGGCCAGGATGGCGGTGCTGGACGACGAGGGAGGCGGGTTGGTGCCTGTAGGGGACGCGGCGCACCGACGAGCGTCAGAAGAGGAGGTCAGACAGATCTCACGCCTAGTTGAGAGGGGTCTGGAGAGGGGAGCTCTCGGGGTTGGTTTCGGTCTCCAGTACACGCCGGGCGCCTCCAGGTCGGAGGTGATGGACGCCTTTGAGGTGGCTGCCAGATTCGGGGCTCCGTGCGTGGTTCACATAAGGGGCATGGGTGATCCCCCGGCCGACCTTCACAGGGTCGGCGCGGTCGAAGGCCTGCAGGAGGTGATCTCCTCCTCCGCGGTTACCGGTGCGCCGCTTCACATATGCCACATCTCCAGCGTCGGTCAAGCGATGACGACACGACTGCTGGAAATGATCGGCGGGGCGACGGACAGAGGCATGGACATCACCACGGAGTGTTACCCGTACGCTGCCGGCATGACTCAGATCGATTCGGCACTGTTCGATCCCGGCTGGCAGCGCATGACAGGTGTGAGCTACGGCCAACTGCTCTGGCCCGCCACGGGCGAGGTCCTGGACGAACAACTGTTTAACAAGTACAGGGCGCAGGGCGGAATGGTCGTGATCCATTCCATCCCGGAGGACTCGATGGACCGGGCGGTAGCAAGTCCCCTGACCGCTATGGCCAGCGACGGCTGGGTAATGGATGGAGCCGGACATCCGCGGACCGCAGGCACCTACTCCCGTGTTCTAGGCGTGTACGCGAGGGAACGCCGAGCGTTGACGCTAATCGAGGCGATACGCAAGTCCTCCCTCATGCCGGCCAGGCGACTTGAGAGACGCGCCCCCATGTTCCTCAGGAAGGGCCGCATCAAGGTTGGCGCCGATGCCGACCTTGTGGTCTTCGATCCGGCTGAGGTCAAAGACAACGCGACCTACCAGGCGCCCACCCTCCCGTCCAGCGGGATTGTCCACGTCCTTGTAAATGGCGTGCCGGTCGTGCGAGACGGCCAGTTCCAAGACGGAGTACTTGCGGGCCGGCCGGCCCGCGCGCCCATAGTCTGAACAGCCCCGGAAGGGGCCAGAAGCGACTTTAGCCGATCCGGGCCAGCTGCGGGATCTCCAGCTCGGCCGCGATGTGGTCGAACCACTCGATGACCTCGGAATGCAGCGGAATCCCCTGGGCGCGGCGCTCAACCTCCTCTTCGTGCTCGGACAGGCCCGGGTAGAGAACGCGCTCATGTCCCTCCGCCGGCTTGGTGGTGCGCAGGGTCCTGAGCATCTCGTCCATCGTGTCCAGGAACCAGTCAACGTCGGTGAACGCAGCTATGTCGTATGCGGCGAAGTAGTGGTCTTGAGCCAGACGGTCGCCGGGCAGCATGGCAGGCCGAGCGCCGGACAACATTGTTCCAAGTATCTCCGGGATCATCGCCAGCCCATAGCCCTTGTGTGAGCCCTGTTCCCGAATGCCGCCAAGCGGTAATTGCCAATAGTTCCCCCTGCCCGGGGACACCTGCGGCTCCATGACCGGAGTGCCGTCCATCGTGGCTATCCAGCCCGGATCCAAGAGCGCTCCCACACGCTCGGCCAGATAGATCTTGTTTCCAGCGATCGCCGTGGTGGCAGCATCGAAGAGAAGGTGGGGCTCGGTGCGAGCTGGCGCGGCAATGGATATGGGATTGGTTCCCAGCCTGGGCTCGGCGGCGAAGGTGGGCAGTACAAATACCCTCGTACCGGCACCGCCCGAGGTGGTGGCCATGCCGACCATGTTCTCCTGTGCGGCCAGCATCGCATGATGACCCACGGCGCCCATATGGCCGCTGTTTTGCATGACTGCGATGCCCACACCCACCTCGCGTGCCTTGGCGATCGCCCTCCTCATCGCCCCGGGGGCGACGATCACGCCGAGACCGCGATCGCCATCCAGGCTGACCGTACCCGGTGTCTCTCTAATGACCTTGACGTCTGGAGCGGGGTTCAGCTTGCCGGACTGGAATTCCTCAACGTAGTAGCGAAGCATGTTGGAAACGCCGTGGGTCTCCACCCCGCGCAGGTCAGTCTGAACCAGGGTGTTCGCACCCTCCGCAGCGTCATCGGGCGGACAGCCCATCTTCTCGAAGATCGCCGCAACGGTCTGTCTGAGAGACTCGTGGTCGATCCTTACCTGATCCTCTAAGGGAACCTTAAATCGCTCTAGCACTATCTATTGGTCTCCTATAGCTTGGCCACTGTTCCGGAAAGCGACGCAGCCGCCTAGTCGCTGCGCAGTAGCTCTTCGCGCAGCCTCCTTATCACGACCTCCATCTCATCGTCGTCGATGTTGAGTGGGTCCACGGCCAGTACGTCCGGCCCCCCGAGCCAGTGCAGGAAGATCTTCGGAACACCCTGCTGCATGCGGCGGAGCACGTCGTCGCGCGCCGGGCCTGTCCAGGCGTCGGTGAACCTGAAGACCGCCGTGGGTATCAGCCAGTCCCGCTTGTCCTGTCTGATCTGTACCTCCAGGCCCGGAATCTCAATCAGTGCATCGACCACCTTCTGCGATAACTCGCGGTAGCGTTCGTTCTCAGCCTCCTCGTCCTCGGTGACGAAGGTCTCCAGGGCCTGCACCAGGCCCACGATCTCCTCCTTGGTGACCTTCAGGCCCCGACCTATGAACTGGTTGGGAGAGCCGTTGTCTCGCGCGGCCTCGATCAGGTCCTTGCGTCCCGCCAGTATGCCCGTGCCTTGGGGACCACGAATCGCCTTGCCGCCGGAGAATATGACCATGTCGGCGCCCTGCTGAATGTACTTGGTCAGGTTCTCCCGCGGCGGCACCATGGTGGCCGCGTCGACGATGACAGGTACGTCATGAGAGTGAGCGATCTCGGCCAGCTGCGGCAATGCCATGGCGTAGGGTGCAACGAACGGAGCCTCAAGATAGGCCACGGCCGCCGTCTTTTCGTTGATTGCCGACTCCAGCTCCCAGGGCAGGCAACGAAGGAAGTCACCCACGCCGACCAGCTTGGCCCCGACAGAGGTGTAGCACTGGTCGTATGGGAACCGGTGGATGTTGTGGATTACGATCTCGTTCTTCATCCCGGAGGTGTCAGGCAGTCGTTTCATCTTGGCCTTGTCGCTACCGGCCACCACGGCGGCCGCCTGCAGGATGAGCGCGCCGGCCGAGCCGGAGGTGACCATGCCAGCCTCGGCCCCCGTATGCCTTGCGATCACCCGGCCGGCGGCGTCGTTCAGTTCCGCCATGTCGACCATCAGCTGTGAGGCGGCGTTCATGGCCTGATGGACTTCAGGTCGAAGTTTCGTGCCTCCATAGGCAGTCGTCGGGCCGGAGGCGCTGATCGCCGGATTAACGCCTATCGAGCGAAACACTTCGCCCAAGTCGTTGGTTGGAGCCATAAGGATACCCTCGCTCGATCTTTCAGGAACGCCGAAGGACAGGCGTGCGTCCTCCCGCGACCACGCCCGCGATTATACGGTTCGCTGCCCGGCCACCACAAGATGAGGGGCCATCCGGTGCCGACGCACCTGGCCGGCACGCGCGTACTGCCCCGACAGAACCGGAGGTCCGGCAAGACCTCATCTAGTGGATCAGCATCGCGTCGCCAAGCGAATAGAAGCGATAGCGATGGGCTATAGCCTCCTCGTATGCCGCCCTTATCCGACAACGTCCGGCGAACGCGCTGACCAACATCAGCAGGGTGGAGCGAGGCAGGTGGAAATTGGTGATCAACGCGTCTATCACTCTGAACTCGTGGCCCTCGGCTATGAAAAGATCGGTAGTCCCCCGCCCCGGGCTGAGCGGTCCTCCCGGATCGTCCTTCGATCGCTCGTAGCCTTCCTGGCCCGTGTCCCCAGCGGCGTTGGACTCGAGCAGACGCACCGCCGTCGTTCCCACGACGACCACTCGGCGGCCCTCAGCCTTCGCGCGGTTGATGGCGGCTGCCGACCCGGTCGACAGCTCGTAGCGCTCGGAATGCATATGGTGATCACGGGGATCGTCAACAGTGACCGGACGGAAACTGTCCCAGCCCACGTGCAGGGTTACGAAGATCGTCTCGACGCCGAGTGATCGAACCTGGCCAAGCAGATCCTCGGTGAAATGGAGACCGGCCGTGGGAGCCGCAACGCTGCCCTCATGACGCGAATAGACGGTCTGGTAGCGCTCCGTGTCCCGCAGGCGCGTCCTGATGTAAGGAGGCATGGGAACGACGCCAACGGCGGCAAGGTCGATGCCTTCCGGCAGTCGAACCACGCGGGTGCCGTCCGCGCGCACACCGAGCACGGTGGCCGCTCCCTCTTTCATTCCGTCAACATAAAACCTCGCGCCTTCGCGGAGCCTGCGCCCGGGCCGGGCGAGGGCCCGCCAATCCGATCCATTCAAACGCTCCAGGAGAAGCAGCTCGACTCGCGCTCCCAAGGGCTTGCCCCCGATCGGCTTACGGCCGTACAGACGGGCGGGAAACACTCGGCTGTCGTTGAAAACGAGCAGGTCATTCGGCCGCAGGCAGCCCGGCAGGTCCAAGAATGTCAGATGCCGCAGGGCACCGCCCCGCCTGCTTAAGACCAGCAGGCGGGAAGAGTCTCGCGGCTCCGCTGGCCCCTGGGCGATCAATTCAGAGGGCAGCTCGTAGTCGAACTCGTCGGTGCGCACGGTCGTATGGTAATGTCACCGCAGCGGCGGCACCCACGGTGCTGCCTTTGTCATCCCGGAGGAAGTGATGCTACCGGAGCTTGAACTCAGCGAACGCGTGGCGGTCGTCACCGGCGGCGGCCGGGGCATCGGCAGAGAGATTGCACTCTCGTTCGCCGAGGCCGGCGCCGACGTCGTAGTGGCCGCGCGATCTGAGGCCGAAATCGACGATGTGGCCTCCGAGATAGAGGCGGCCGGCCGCCGAGCGCTAGCGGTTGCCACGGACGTCACAATCCCGGATCAGGTCGAGAACCTGGTCTCCACCACAATCACCGAATTCGGGCAAGTAGACATAATGGTCAACAACGCGGGGGTGGTCCATTTCCTTCCACTGGTACCTCTCCCGGACGGTGGACCGGACTCGGTGCGGTTAGTCAGACCCCCGGTAACCCCCATCACGGACGATGAGTGGAAGCACGTAATGGAGGTAAATGTCAGCGGGGTCATGTACGGATGCCGCGCCGTAGGACCCCATATGCTGGAGCGCCGGTACGGAAAGGTCATCAACGTGTCATCCACCAATGGGACCATGGGCGTCGCCTACGTGTCCGCCTACAACACCTCCAAGGCGGCGGTAAACATGCTGACCCGGGTTCTTGCACTGGAGTGGGCTCCCTACAACATCAACGTGAATGCGCTAGCCCCGGGGGCATTTCACACCCGCATGACCGACAGCGTGTGGACCAGCGACGTGGGATCAGCCGAGAACTTGGCCGGAATCCCCATGGGGCGCAGGGGGGAACTCCGTGACCTGGGTGTCCTGGCGGTATACCTGGCCAGTCCGGCCTCTGACTATATGACGGGGCAGATCATCCACCTAGACGGAGGCCGCACCGCACGCTAGGCTTACCGCGATTTCGTAGTCCAGGAGCGTGAGCGGATGAGCCCTTTGGGACCTTCCGGCAAAGTCCAGACGGTGCTCGGGCCAATAGAGCCCGGCTCGCTTGGCGTAACGCTAACTCACGAGCATCTGCTCATAGACCTGGCCTGCTACTTTCAGCTGCCGGATGAAGCCAGCCTGCGCGGCTACGTCGAACGTCCTCTAACCATGGACATGCTCGGCAAGGTCTGGGGGATATGGCAGGCGGTGAAGGACCAGCAGCGGCTAGTTGATGAGACTGCGGCCTTCGAGGAGATACTCCGGTACCGCCACGCGGGGGGTGGCAGCCTGGTCGACGCTACCAGCATCGGCATCGCCCGCGACCCTCTCGCCCTGACTCGCATCTCGCGTGCCACCGGCCTTCACATCGTCATGGGGGCGAGCCACTATGTTCCCGTATCGCATCCATCCGACATGGACTCACGCAGTGAGGAGTCGATCACCGAGCAGATAGTGCGGGACGTCACGGTTGGCGTCGGCGATACGGGCGTCCGCTCGGGAATCATAGGCGAGGTGGGCAACTTTCACCCCCTGAGCGAGAACGAGCGGAAGGTGCTAAGGGCCTCCGCACACGCCCAGATCGAGACGGGCGCGCCCATACTCATACACCCGGGTCTCCACCCCGACAGTCCGCTCGAGATCATGCGGGAACTGGTGGATGCCGGCGCCGAGCCCTCAAGGGTAATCGTCGGCCATCTCGACCCGATAGGACCGCTCAGCGCCATAACGGAGCTGGCCCAGTCGGGCTGTTACCTCGAATATGATCGATTCGGGGCCGAGAGCACGGATTTCGATTACACCGTTTCCGGCGTGACGATGCCCATGCCAACCGACGCCCAGCGCATCGAGTCGCTCGAGCACCTGATCGCCGAGGGCTTTGGAGACAGGCTGCTCGTCGCCCACGACGTCTGCACCAAGGCCGACCTTACTCGCTATGGCGGCAAGGGCTACGCACATTTCCTGGACTCGATTGCCCGGCGAATGCGGGCGAGAGGCCACTCCCAGGACCAGATCGAGTCCATCCTCGTTCACAACCCGGCCCGGGCTCTGACGTTCGCTTAGCAAAGCGAGGTTCCACCCCCGGGACCGGGGTCCGAAGGACCGCGATCCGGACGCAGACATCGGCAAAAGGCCAGCAATGAAAACAACCCCGGGAGAGACACCATGAGTCCAAAGGCCGCTAGCGGAAAGGTACAGACCGTTCTTGGCGAGGTGGAGCCTGAATCCCTTGGCATCACCCTGACCCACGAGCACCTGCTGATCGACCTGCGTTGCTACTTCAAGATGCCGGAGGAGGCGAGCCGGCGCTGGTACGTAGACCAGCAGATAACCATGGAGATCTTGGGCAAGCTGCGGGGGATGTTCTATGTCAACAAGGAAAACCAGATGCTCCTCGACGAACGGTTCGCCGTCCAGGAGGCTCTCAGGTATCGCTACGCGGGGGGCGATACGGTAGTCGATACCACGTCTATCGGCATAGCCCGTGATCCGCTGGCCCTTGCCCGCATCTCACGCGCCACCGGGCTTAAGGTCGTCTTGGGCGGAAGCCACTACGTGCCCGAGGCCCACCCGGCCGACATGGACCAGCGCAGCGAGGAGTCGATAACCCAGCGGATCATCGAAGACGTCACGATCGGGGTTGACGGTACCGGTGTAAAGTCCGGCGTCATCGGTGAGGTCGGCAACCACACCCCGCTGACGGAGAACATGCGGAAGGTGCTGAGGGCGTCGGCCCACGCGCAGGTGGAGACAGGCGCACCGATCCTGATCCACCCGGGAATCCATCCCGACACTCCTCTTGAGATAATCCGGATCCTCATGGACAACGGTGCAAGGGCCGACAAGGTCATCATGGGTCATCTCGACAACATCAGGCCCATGTCCGCAGTCAAGGAATTGGCCGACACCGGCTGCTACCTGGAGTACGACCGGTTCGGAGCCGAGGACACTAGCGGATCGTATCGCTCCGGCGATATAGAGACCTCAAGCGTGAGCGACGTGCAGAGAATGGACTCGCTCGAGTACCTGATCTCCGAGGGTTACGGTGAGCGCATAACGATCGCCCACGACGTGTGCCTCAAGACCGACACCGTCGCCTACGGTGGCAAAGGCTACGCCCACATTCTGGAATCCATCGCACCCCGCATGCGGGCCCGGGGTTTTGCGCAGGACCACATAGACAACATACTGATCCACAACCCGGCGCGGGCGCTCACCTTCGCCTAGACCACGGCGTACGCCCGGATGGCAGGCCCGGGCGTACGGAGTGATCGTCTCCATGCACCCTCTGAGCTGGAGGCGGTGCCAGCACGGACTCTGCGCCCAGGTGTGCTAACCGGCCTTACTGCCTTCGTGCCGCCAAGGGCAGGGGGAATATCCCGCCCGCAGCATCCGCCGCGCTGCCCGAAGGCAGGTCAATGCTGCGCCGGGGCAGATCCTCCGGGGCCAGCAGAGCGAAACCGAACTGGCCAACCTGGCATCGCTGCGCCGGTCAGGCTGTGGATAGCTGCGCGGCCTTGAGTGTGTTCAGCAGCAGCATGGCTATCGTCATGGGCCCGACGCCGCCCGGGACGGGCGTGATCGCCGAAGCCTTCTCGGCGACAGGTTCGAAATCGACATCCCCGACCAGACGATAGCCGGACCTTCGCTCCGGCGCCTCGACCCTGTTGATACCGACGTCGATTACAACCGTTCCATCGGAAACCATGTCCGCGGTGACAAAGCCGGCGCGCCCCACCGCCGCGATCAGGATGTCCGCCTGGCGGGTGATCGCTGCGATATCCGCCGTCCGGGTGTGGCAAACGGTCACCGTTGCGTTGGCTTGCTGGTTCCGTTGCATCAGCAGGGCGGCAACGGGCTTTCCCACGATGTCTGAGCGACCGCACACCACCACGTGCTTGCCGGCCGGGGCGTTGCCAGTCCTGAGCAGCATCTGCTGAACGCCCGCCGGAGTGGCCGGCACGAAGCGAGGGCTGCCGGCCAGCAGCAGGCCCATGCTCGCCGGATGCAGGCCATCCACATCCTTTTCGGGGGCTATCCGGAGAATGAACTCCCTTTCGTCCAGATGATCCGGCAAAGGTAGCTGCACAAGGACGCCGTGGACGGATGGATCAGCGTTAAGCTCGGCGAGCTTTTCGCGCAACTCCTCCGCGGGCGTGTCGGCGGCCAGCTTGTGGTCCGCGGCCACCATGCCAGCATCCGTTGCAGCCTTCTGCTTGTTGCGCACGTACACCTGCGAGGCAGGATCTTCCCCCACCAAGACCACGGCAAGGCCGGGAGTCACATCCGCACTGTCCTTGAGCCGGGCCACTCCTTCGGACACCTCGGCCCTCACCTCTGCCGCTATCGCCTTGCCGTCAATGATTCGTGCTGCCATGTCATCCTCCGGCGGCGTCGATTATACGGATGCGCGCCCATCTAGCGGCCGCCGTTCGTCACCCTCCCCGACAACATCCGGTCGCTATTGCTTACCGCGTAGAATCTGAAAGTGTAAAGATGTTGGTCAACGGCGTGGACATTGTAGAGATACCGCGGGTCAGGCGCGTGGCCGAACGATACGGCCAACGCTTCCTCGACCGCATCTACACGGGGAGGGAGCAGAGTTACTGTCGCGGTCGCGCGCCCCAGCTCGCCACGCGCTTCGCAGCCAAGGAGGCCGTGATGAAGGCCCTCGGAACCGGGGTCCGGGGAGTCCCCTGGAAGGACGTCGAGGTGGTCCGGCGGCTCGGCCGCGCCCCGACCATTGAACTGCACGGCAAGGCCGCCGCCCATGCCAGGCGCATGGGCATAAGCCAGTTCGCCGTCTCCCTGTCCCATTCAAACGAGATGGCAGTTGCCTTTGTCGTCGCTGAGAGTGAACTCCCCAACTTCTAGGCCGGGTCAACGGGTCAGGTACTGAGCACCACAACATGAAAATCGTCACATCCGTCCAGATGGCGGAGATCGAGCGACTCTCGGAACGCTCAGGGGTAACCACCGACGAGCTAATGGAGAACGCCGGCCTTGCCGTCGCCGAAACCTGCAGGCGCGCGCTAGGGCACGAATCCCGAATCCCGGACGTCCCGGTACTGATGATGATAGGGCCGGGCAACAACGGCGGGGATGGACTGGTAGCCGGCCGCCATCTCTCGAACTGGGGGGCCAGAACCACCGTCTACCTGAGCGCTTCAGGCAGGGAGCCGCACCCGAAGGCGGCCGAGCTACCCCGGTCCGTACAGCTCGTCCGGTCGGATGACGATGAGGACCTGTCCATTTTGCGGAAAAGCCTGTCCGAGTGCGAGCTGACGCTGGACGCCCTGCTGGGAACCGGTAGCTCTCGGCCAATCTCCGGCAGGCTCTCAGGCCAGATGGCCGCTCTTGCCGAGGCCAGGTCCGAGCGTCCGGATCTGCTGCTGGTGGCAGTCGACCTGCCCACCGGAGTAAACGCCGACACCGGAGAGACCGACCCGATGTCGGTCAGATCAGACATCACCGTCGCTCTGGGCCGCCCCAAGATCGGCCACTGCACCATGCCCGGCGCGGAGCTTTGCGGCGTGGTCATGATAGAGGACATCGGCCTGCCGACCGGCCTCGACGATGAGATCGACCTTTCGCTCATCACGCCAGAATGGGCCAGGCTCCACCTGCCCGCTCGTCCCGCGTCAGGCCACAAGGGCACGTTCGGCAAGGTGCTGGTGGTATCCGGGTGCCGCAACTATGTCGGCGCCGCACTCCTGGCCTCCACGGCCGCCTCCCGCGTCGGTGCCGGCCTAGTTACGGCCGCAATCCCAGAGGGCATCCAAATGGCCGTGGCGGCCGGGGCACCCCAGGTAACCTACCTGCCCTTGCCGGAGACGCCCGGTGGCGGTCTAGCGGCTGACGGTGCGGAGGAGATTCTCTCGGCCCTGCCTTCTTACGACGCCCTCGTCATCGGCTGCGGCCTTGGCCCAGACCCGGGGACGGGCGAGATGCTGTCAAGGCTTCTTAGATCGGGTGCCCATCTGCCGAGAACCGTTGTGGACGCCGACGGGCTGAATCTGCTTTCAACCATACCCGGGTGGCACCGGCACTTTACGTCTCCGGCGATCCTGACGCCCCACCTGGGCGAAATGTCCCGCCTCGATCCCTCCAATGCCGGCCTGAACGGCGCGGAGCGCATACAGTGGGCGCGTGGCGCGGCCCAGGAGTGGAACAAGGTCGTCGTGCTGAAGGGAGCCCACTCCACCGTAGCCGAACCTAACGGAAAGGCCATGATCTCCCCGTTTGCCAATCCCGGCCTGGCCACCGCTGGCACCGGCGACGTGCTCGCCGGAGCGATCGGGGGCCTGCTTGCGCAGGGCATGCCGCTGCCGGATGCCGCGGCGCTGGGTGTTTTCTTACACGGCGCTGCAGGCGAATCGGTGCGGGCCGATCTAGGCGAGGCGGGCATGGTCGCAGGCGACCTGCTGCCCGAACTCCCCCGGACGATCAAGACTCTCAACGAGGCCTAGCCGGTGGCACTGCTCACAGGCGAGGATCGGGCCGCCTATGTCGCGGCGATGTTCAGCCGGATAGCCTGGCGCTACGACCTCCTAAACACCCTGATGTCGGCGGGTAGACACCATGCATGGCGCAGCATGGCGCTGGAGATGGCGCTGGACGAAGTAACCGGCGCCGGTCACGCGCTGGACGTGGCCTCGGGAACCTGCGATTTCCCGCTCGCCGCGCTGTCTCTTCGTGGAAAAGGATCCGGCCGCGGTAGTGGGCCCGGCGCCAGTTCCCCCAACCCGGACCTCCAGCAGCGGTGGGTCGCGGTCGACTTCTCCGAACCGATGCTGCAGGTGGGAAGAGAGAAGATCGCGAGTGCAGGCGCCGAGCCGCGTGTGGCGCTCTTGCTCTCGGACGCCCATGCACTGCCTTTCCGGGACGAGGCGTTCTCGCTTGCCACGGTGGGGTTCGGCATGCGCAATTTCGCGGATCGGCCGGCGGCCCTGGCGCAAATCGCACGCGTGCTCAAGCCCGGGGGGAGACTGGCGGTCCTGGACATCTTCTCCACCTCCGGAGGCAGCGTTTTGGCCCTCTTGTTCGGCGCTGCCTTCAGGGCTGTCGCCCCGCTTCTGGGGCTCGTATTCGCCGGCGACCGAGAAGCCTACAGGTACCTCCCCGAGTCGGCCATAAGTTTCGGCGTAGCGCAGCTGGAGTCAGATATGGAGTCGGCAGGTTTGACCCTGGTAGGAGGCAAACAGCTAGCCTTTGGATCTGTCGCGATCCTGATCGGGGAAAAACATCCTTAGGCGGTGGGGCGAAACTGCAGGACACCCCGGTGTCTGGCGATGACGAAGGATGTCGTGGATTCCGCGGCGCTCAGCGCGCGCGCAGCATGGGAAAGAGGATCACCTCTCGGATCGATCGGTGGCCGGACAGCAGCATAGTCAGGCGGTCGATGCCCATACCGAGCCCTCCAGTCGGGGGCATCCCATGTTCGACCGCCACGAGGAAATCTTCATCTAGCCTGTCATAGAACTCCTCGCCCGATACCCTGTCGGACCTTCGCAAAGCCTCCTGTTCTTCCAAGCGAGATCTCTGGTCGATTGGGTCGTTAAGCTCGGTAAAGGCGTTACACACCTCCATACCGGCTATGAATCCCTCGAATCTCTCTACCACCCGCGGATCTTGCCGGTGTTTCTTGGCGAGAGGAGACATCTCGAGGGGATAGTCGACAAGGAATGTGGGCTGAATCAGAGCAGGCTCTACCGCGTCCGAGACCAACTTATCGACAAGTCCCGCCCAGCTGGTCTGCCGCGAGGCATCGAGACCCAGTACCTCCATCCTGGCGGCGAGCGAATCGAGGTCGGCGCATTCGAGGAAATCGACGCCAGCACGCTCGATCAGCTGCTGCCTTAGGCTCAGCCTAGGCCAGGGCGGCGAGAGGTCGATCTCATGTCCATCAAACTCGACCCGAGTTCGCCCCAGGACCTGCCGGGCGATGAAGCCGACCATCTCCTCCACCATGACCATAACGTCCTTGTAGTCGGCGAACGCCTGGTAGCTCTCCATCATCGTGAACTCGGGGTTGTGATAAAAATCGACCCCCTCGTTGCGGAACACGCGCCCTATCTCGTAGACGCGCTCAAGGCCTCCCACTATCAGCCTCTTCAGGTACAGTTCCGTTGCTATGCGCAGGTAAAGGTCGGAATGCAGCTGGTTATGGTGGGTGACGAAGGGTCTGGCCATGGCGCCCGCCGCAACCGCCACCAGCACCGGTGTCTCGACCTCTACAAACCCCCGGCCATCCAGGAAGCGACGCATCGCCGAGACAGTATTGGATCGAAGGACCGCGACCCTTTGCGCCTCCTCGTTGGCAATGAGGTCGAGGTAACGTTGACGGAATCTGATCTCGGTGTCTGTGAGCCCGTGCCACTTTTCCGGCAGTGGCCTCAGTGCCTTGGAAAGCACGGTAAGTGAGCTGGCATCGACCGTCACCTCCCCAGCCCGGGTGCGCATGACCTGTCCACTCACCCCGATCCAATCGCCGATGTCGAGATCGTCGACCAGCTCGTACGATTCGGCCAGTGCGTTGCGACGCAGTAGAACCTGCATCCGGCCGTGACCGTCCATGATGTCCACGAAAGCGGCCCTGCCCATGCCCCTGACGGCGACCATGCGGCCGGCCACAGACACGCCATCTGTCCTGGCATCGCCGTCCGCTCCAGGCTCGTCGCCCTCGGCGGCCAAGAGAAGTTCTCGCGCCTGCCGGCTCGTATGCGTACGCGCAAAGCTGTGAGGGTAAGGGTCCAGCCCGCGTTGCCGCAGCCTATCGAGTTTTTGCCGCCGGACCTGCATCAGGTCGCTCGGCGGCACCTCTTCATCTTGTCTTCTCATTGCTCGTAGAACGGCTACCCGGGATCTTTTTGGGCTTCTCTCAAGTCCGGTGTGGCCAAGCAGCAAGCTCGCCGGAGCCGGCCGTGGCCCGGCCGCGAGGCCCTAAGGTAAGACCGACTTCCCAAGTATCCCCAACACCCAGAATAGCGAAAGGACTGAGCGCGCACCGACCTGGTTCTTCGCTCAGCCCGAGCACCAATTCTAAACGACCTCGGAACGGTCGGTAAAACAGCCCTGTCTATACAGAATTTAAAACTCGTCCAAAAACTACTTTTGCCAAGAAACGCCCCCTGCTAACATCGGCCCACTCTCGACGGCTGGGCGGCAAACCGCGCCGTGACCCGGCCCACCGAGTTGAGGTTGATGAGCACCCGGATCTCCGGTGGCAAGGATAGGGGCCGGAGGCTCCAGTTGCCGACGGGTCGGTTAAGACCGACGACCGAGAGGGTACGGGCCGCGGTCTTTTCGATCTTGGGCGATCGAGTCGTAGGGGCCACGGTACTGGACCTTTACTCGGGGTCCGGGGCAATGGGCCTGGAAGCCCTGAGCCGGGGCGCGTTACGGGCCGACATGGTTGAAAGGGACGGTAGGGCTTGCAGCACTATCGAGGCGAATATCAGATCGCTCGATTACGGCGACCGGGCCAGAGTCGTAAGGGCACGGGCCGAGAGTGTGGTTGGCTCGCCAGCCAACCGGGCTGGCCGCGAGGAGAGCGGACGCGACGGAGGAGCATACGAGTTGGTCTTCATAGACCCGCCCTACGATGACGATCCATGGGGGGACATCCTGAACGGCCTGAGCGAAGGTTCCATCCTCAGCCGCGCTGCGGTGGTGGTTGCAGAGCACCGCACAAACCTGCGACTGGCTGACTCTTACGGGCGTCTGGCTCGCACGTCGACCAGGCGATACGGCGACTCGTCAATCTCGATATTCAGCACGGCAGATGCCCATGGCTAAGGCCGTATATCCTGGCACATTCGACCCCGTGCACAACGGCCATGTCGACGTCGCTAGGAGGGCCGCACAGCTGTTCGACGGCCTGGTGATCGGGGTCTATGACAGCCCTCCAAAGTCGCTGCTGTTCTCCACCGAGGAGCGAGTGCGCATGTTCGTCGATTCCCTGGCCGGCGCCGGCAGGGTTGACGTGAAGCCGTTTACCGGTCTGGCCGTCGATTTCGCCCGCGCGGTGGGAGCGGACTTCATTCTGAGGGGCCTGAGGGCCGGCATCGATTTCGAGGTCGAGTTCGAGATGGCACACATGTGGAGGAGCCTGGCCCCCGACATCGATGTCGTGTGCGTGATGAGCGCCCTTGAGCACCAATTCATACATTCATCGCGGATAAAGGAAGTGGCCCGGCTGGGCGGCAATGTGGAGGGGCTGGTACCTGATGGGGTCGCAGGCCTCCTTCGCCAGAAACTGAACCTAAGCTAAGAAGGAGGATGGTATGTCCGAAAGAGTAGACCGCATTATCGGTGAGCTGGACGAGCTTTGTAAGGGATCGAGCAAGGTCCTTGGAAGGCGGGGCAAGGTGACGGTTGACTCCGAGAGGCTGGCGCACATAGTGGCGGAGTTGCGCGATTCACTGCCCGAGCACATGCTCGAGGCCGGCGAAGTGATCAAGCAGAAAGACAGCATCATCAACCAGGCGTACCTCGAGTCCAAGCGTCTGCGGGATTCGGCCAGCCAAGAATCCAAGGCAATCACCATAGCCGCCCGCAGCGAGCACGAGACGATGGTCTCCGAACACGAGATTGTCAGGACGGCTGAGGACCAGGCGCAAAAGATCCACGACGAGGCACATCGCAAGGCCAGCGAGATCCTGCGAGAGGCTGGCCAGGAAGCCGTGCGATTGATCGGCGAGGCGGACGCAACGGCCGCCGACCGGCGGGAAGGAGCCGACCAGTACAGTCGGGAAGTTCTCTTCAGCATCGAAGAGAGGCTTTCCCAGATGCTGGGCCAGGTGCGCAGGGGCATAGATGCCCTGGGCACAGACGCCGACCCCGTGGCCAAGAAGGTGGTCCAGCCTGCCATCAACGGCCGATCCATCGAATAGACGCGCCGCACAGTTCGAAGGCCTTACCGGCGCCCGCGTTCAGGAAACGCCCTAGCCGAAGGCCTCCTTGAGCGCGGCCTGGTCGTTGCCCACGATTATCCGGTCACCGATCACAACCAGTGGGCGGCGAATCAGGCGTGGGTCATCCATTATCAGGGACTTCATCTGTTGATCGGTGAGGGAGTCAGGATCAAGGCCGAGCTTGCGGAACGACGGGCTCTTGAACGAGAAAAGATCTCTGATGGCTCGCATGGCCGTCAGTTCCCCCAGTTCCGCCTCGGTTAGCGGCTCTTTGAATATGTCCCGCTCGGCCAGCGCCACGCCCATGCTTGAGAGCGTCTCACGCGCCCTCCGGCAGGTGGTTCAGCCGCGTTTCCAATAGAGTTCAGCCCTCATTCCGGTGCGCATGGCTCCTCGGGGGCCTCGAGACAGGCCGCTCCGGACCCCTCTGCCCTCCTCCTGGCTACCAATCAGACAACTTCCACGGCGACCGCGAATAGGGGAGCCTACGCTCCGAATCCGGCCGCATCTAGAATCCTAGATTGACATCGGCAAACGGGTTAGCCGGCGTGGGAGTTGGCTCGGAGGTCTGTCTGAGCTGCTCGAGCATCCAGCTGTAGATGTCCGAATCGAACGCCGCGTAGACGTCGTGGTTGTCACGCTCCTTGTTCACCCAGTCCTGTAGGGCCTGCGACTTTATGTCATCCAGGTCCGACGGCGATAGCTCCCTGGCCGGATCCCTTTCGGAAACCATGAAGAACCGGATCAGCTTCGGGTTTTCTATGTCTGCTACAGGATCGCTGACCACGCCGACCTCAAGGCTGAGAATGGTCTCAGCATAGGTGTCGGTGGAGCTGACCGGCATCCAGCCCCGGTCTCCTCCGAGGCGAACGGTCTCCGGATCGTCGATCGAAAACTCCCTTACGATCTCCTTCCATACCTGCTGGCGCTGCTCCGGAGTCGTCGCCTCGGCCAGCCCGTCCTTTAGCTTGACGAGCATGATGTCGACTTCCGACCCAACCGGCATCACGATGCGATGAAAGTGAACCTGCTCTGAGAACCTGGAAACCTGTTCACCGATGAATTCCCGGAATTTGGCCCGAAGGATAGATCTTCGGGTGATCTCACGGTGCTCTCCCTGAGACAGGCGCACTGCGTTTAGGTAACTCCGGTACCTCTCGTCAAAATCTCGCCTGAGCGCCTCCGGGTCGAGACCCGGATCGCCGATAAGGAACAGACTCTCTATCTGGCGGTCTATCTCGTCATCCCGCACAGTGATGCCGTATTTGGCGGCCACCTGGGTCAGGATCTCATCCTCAACGAACAGTTGCAGGGCCTCGAAAATCTCCTGGCTTGGCTGAAAGTCCAGCCCGAAGAAGCGAGCCCCCTCCTGGCGCACGCGAAGCGCCTTAACCAGGTCTCCACGGGAATAGGAAGTGTCATTGACGCGCACCACCGTCTGCCTCGGCGGCATCACAAACGCTATGACGTAGCCGGCAATGAGGATGCCTGCCACCACCAGCAGCGCCAGGCCGATGACCATCAGGGTGATGCGCTGGCGCGCCTGATTGCTGCGCCGCAGTACGGCCAGCCTGCGGCGGTCACTCGACAGATTCCTGAGACCGGATCGCTGGGAGGCAAGCCTCCGGGAGTCTGTGCCACTCGGGTTATCTGACAAGCCTAAGCTCCTGCTGGGACCCGGCCAGCCTGCGGCCGACCACTAGTCAATGCCTCGGTCGGCTCGGCGCAGGGTCCGTCTGGAGAGTAAAACGTCCTCGGCGGGTTTCCGGTTCGTACCTAACGCCTGGGGCTAGCGTACATGCCGCGATGATTTGGACTGTACGGCAGCAACGCCAGTATGCGCGCCCGCTTGATGGCCGCCGCCAGGGCCCGCTGATGGCGGGAGCAGGTACCGGTCTTTCGCCGGGCGTCCATCTTGAACCGGTCCGATACGTAGTTCCTCAGGACCTCTATGTTCTTGTGGTCTATGTGCTTTACCTTGTTGACACAAAAGCCACAGACCTTCCTGCGGGCGTAGAACCGGCCCCTTCCACCCCTTCTTCCTCCTCGAGTCGTCATCGCGCTAGCTCCTTTAGCAAGCCTTCACTGTCAGCCCGCGCCGGCAGGCCTACCACGGCAGATCGTCCACGTCCTCGGACGGGCCCGGCCCCGGTGGCGCGCCGGCGCCGGGCGGTCCCTGCGTCGCCTCACCGGCCACATCCCCTGCGCGGTCCAAGAAGATAACGCTGTTCGCGCTAATCTCAAGGCTGACGCGAGTTTGACCGTCGTTGCCGGTCCAAGTATCAGACCTGAGCCTACCTTCCGCGTAGACCTTCCTTCCCTTCGTGACGTAGTTGTTGCACTGCTCGGCAAGCCGACCCCACGCGCTTACCCTGAACCACTCGGTCTCCTCGCGTCGCTCACCGTCGGAGGTGGTATATACCCGATTAGTGGCGAGGCTAAACGTTGTGACCGCGGTGCCGGAGGGCGTGTACCTCATCTCGGGGTCGTTCCCGACGTTGCCGATGACGAGGATCTTGTTCATGCTCATGACAGATCAGACCCTTACGATAAGGTGGCGAAGAACGCGCTCAGAGGCCTCCAGGTTCTGCCCCAGTTCCTGCACGCCCTGCGCGTCTAGGCTGAACCGCGTTACCGCGTAGTTGCCCTCGTGAAACTTCTTGATCGGGTAGGCAAGGCGCCGGAGACCCCAGCTGTCGGTCTCGCCCACCGAGCCGCCCCGCCCGCTGATGAATTCGGCGGTGCTCTGGTGGGACTGTTCAACCTCGGCCTCCGAGGCGTCCGGACTCAGTATGACGACTATCTCGTATTCCCTAAGCTTCTGGGATGTCAATTCTTTCCTCGCAAGGATACATTGGAAGGCGGATACGTAGGTGACAAACGGGAATTATACCATGTGTACTCTCTCGCTCAGCGCCTTATGACCAGGGCCGATTTGACCGCCCGCTCTCAGTGCTTCTGGCTTACGGCAGGACCTGGTTTCGAGCGCAACACGCCCATGCGACTGACCTCGCTCAGACCCTTTGGGATGTCGATCCGCCATGCAGTGCAACTGAGGACTTTGCTAGCCTTGGCCGCCGTCGCGGTTGCCCTTGCGGCCGCGGCCGCCTGCGGCTCGACGGGGAACATGGCCTCTTCGGGAAGTGAAAATGCGCCTGAGGCAGGGGAGGATGACACCCTGCTGGCCAGTATCCTGCGCGAGGAGGACCCAACCGGGCTCAGCTCCTTCAGGCAGCTGCTCGACAGGGACGACATAGACCCAGTCTACGACCCCAGTTTCGTGTCCGTCAGCCAGTCCGGGCTGCAGCCTGACGAGTTGGTGATCGGGGTGTCCATCGACGGGGACTCGCGCGCCTATCCCATCCGCTATCTGCGGTGGAGAGAGATGGTCAACGACGAGGTCGGAGGCGTTCCGATACTCGTTACCTGGTGACCCATCTGTTACACCGGTCTCGTGCACGACCGGCGGGTAGGCGAGAGGGTCCTGACCCTGGGCAATCAGGGCGCGCTCTTCATGCGGGCGATGACCTGGTGGGACCATGAGACGGGCAGCATCTGGTCCCAGCCCTGGGGCGCCGCAATAGACGGCGAACTGAAGGGAACCCGGCTCGAACTCATACCGGCCGCCATCGAGCCCCTGCAGAGCTGGACGGACAGGCATCAGGACTCCCTGGTACTGGTCGTAGACGGCTCGACGCATGCGGGCCTGCTCGAGCCGGCCAGGATGATCGACTTTTTCGTCATCGGGGTCATGCTCGGCGACGCGGCAAGTGCATACCGCTACGCAGACGTAGCCTCACCGGGTGTCATAAACGACCGGGTGGGCAGCCAGCCCATCGCCGTGTTCGCCGAGGCCGAAACCGGACAGATCAATGTCTTTCTGGCCAGGCTGCCGGGCGAGGACTTCTCTCTAACGTTCCAACGCCGCGGTAGACGCTTCGTCGACGAGCAGACCGGCTCGACATGGAGCCAGTTCACCGGGAAGGCCACCGCGGGGCCGCTTGAGGGCAGACGCCTCCAGAGACTGGCATTCGTTTCCTCCTACGACTGGGCATGGGAAGACTTCTTTCCCCACTCAAGGCTCTACGACCCGTCCGGCCAACCGTAGGCCGTTTGACAGCGCAGGCGCCCCGTCATAGCCTCGCCACGCCCATGCTACGGGCCAGGAGTAGGGCAAGGTGGATGCCAATAGATTCGCCAGCGGCAACGACGTACTCGACTACCTGCGCACCACCAGCAACTGGGGTAGATGGGGAGACCGCGGCCGGGCCGGGGCGGTGAACCTGATCACCCCGGAAAAGCGTCGACAGGCGGCCGGACTGGTGCGGATCGGTCGAGCAGTTTCGCTGAGCCGACCATGGGCTACTGAGCCGAGCGAGGAGAACTTCAGGCCCGCCCAACGCTTTACCTACACCATCGACGAATTCGTCGGTGATTGGCGCTCGGCGCACGACTACGTGGGCGTGGCGTTTCACGGCCTCGCGCACACGCACGTGGACGGGCTCGGCCACATGTGGGGCCCGGACGGGATGTGGGACGGCCGAGACCCCAATGTCGAGGTTCGAGGCGAGGGAGTGCAATACGGAGGCATAGAGGAATGGGCCAGCGGTCTTACGACCCGAGGCGTGCTGCTGGACATACCGCGACTGCGAGGAGTTTCCTATGTGACCTTCGACGAGCCCGTACACGGGCATGAACTGCGGGAGGCGGCCGAAGACCAGGGTGTCGCCGTGCGCCCGGGAGACGCGGTGCTCGTTTACTCCGGAAGGGAACATTTCGCCGCAGATCATGACGGAAGGTGGGCCGGACACCCCGAATGGCCCGGCCGCTGGCCTGGACTGCACGCCAGCTGTCTGCCTTTCATCAGGGAGACGGACATGGCCGTGCTGGGCTGGGACATGATGGATCAGTGGCCGAACGAGTACGGGCTCTCCATGAGCGTGCACGCCGCCCTGTTCTACTTCGGGGTTGCGCTGCTGGACAACGCGCTGCTGCAGCCGCTGGCCCAGGCCTGCGCCCAGGAGGAGCGCTACGAGTTCATGCTCACTCTCAACCCGCTGGTGATCCCGGGAGCCACAGGCTCACCGGCCAATCCGGTCGCCTTGCTCTAGCCGACGCCTGCGGACGGGATGACAGGCCTCCGTTCAAAGGACCTGGCACGAGCGGCAAGGCTCCTTCTGGTCTCGAACCTAAGGGAGGGCCATGACCCGCATTTCGGGACTCGCTACCGCTACGTATGCCCATCGCTCCAGAAGTATCGATGGCAATGGTATTGGGACTCCTGCTTTCACTCGATCGCCCTTGCGCACCTCGAGCCCGAGCTTGCGGTCGGAGAACTGGACTGTCTGCTTGCGGCCCAGGAGCCGGACGGCTTCATGGGCCATGTCACGTACTGGAATGGCGCGGACCGAACCCCCTTCATCACGCGCCTGGAGAGCCGCCTGGCCCTGCGACCTCACCACTCGGCCCTCATCCAGCCACCCCTCATAGCCCAGGCGGCCGAGCGGGTCTCCGAGATTACGGGCGACACGGAGTTCCTCGCCCGCGCCTATCCGAAGCTGGCAGCGCACTATCGGTGGCTCTCAGAAAACCGCTGCCCGGACGGAGACGGCCTGATCGTCCTGATCAGCCCGTTCGAGTCAGGGATGGACAACACCCCGGCGTACGACCGGCCCCTGGGCATCGGGGCGGCGCGGCCGGGCTGGTGGCCGATCAGACTCAGAGTGGCGGGCCTGCACGTCTCCCACCTCCTGCGGGGCCGCAACTACCGGTTTGGCCGCGTTTACCAGCTGGGGCGGTTCAACGTAAAGGATGTCGCCGTCAATTGCATTTACGCGGAGGCACTGAGGGCCATGCATCGCATCGCATCCGGGTTGAACCGGCCGGATGATGCCGGCATGTGGGCGGCGGAGGCGGAGAGGGTCGAGAGGGCAATCGTCGATGTCCTCTACGACGAGGATTCCCAGGCTTTCTTCCCAACGTACGGTCCGGGCCGGCGCTTCAGCCGGGTGTTGACGGCCTCCTGTCTACTCCCGCTCCTGCTGGAGTCCCTGCCAAAAGGGATCGCCACGGCGCTCGTGGAGCAGCACCTGGTGCAACCCGAGAAATTCTGGACCGAGTACCCGGTGCCGACCGTGGCCATCTCGGAACCTACGTTCCTGGCAGACCCCGGTGCCCGCAGGCACCCGCTGATATGGCGCGGCTCAAGTTGGATCAACACCAACTGGTTCGTGGCCCGCGGCCTGCGGCGGCACGGATACCAGGAACTGGCTTCGACGATCGAGGAAAAGTCGGCATCTCTCGTGGAGAGGTCGGGGTTCCGCGAGTTCTTCAACCCTCACACCGGCCAGGGACAGGGTGCAGCAAACTTCGCATGGTCGACCCTCATCGTCGACATGATTTGAGACAGCACCACCGAGCACCATAACCCTGATACGGTGTTGCACCAATCCATCGGAGGAGGACGGGCTTGGACCGAACGACACCTAGTGCACAGCAGATCGAATCCTACCTGGCGGACCGCAGCAACTGGGGAAGGTGGCCGGACAACCCGAGCGCGGGGACAGTTAACCTGATCACCCCAGGCAAGCGACTGGCGGCCATCGGACTGGTCGAGACAGGCCGAACCATATCGCTCAGCCGTCCCCTTCCGACCGAGCCCGCGCCCGACAATCCACAGCCGGTCCAGCAGTTCATGAAGCAGATCGACTTCGGCGAGGGTGTCGGCGCGGCCACCGACTATGTCGGGATATCGCAGCATGGATTCGTGGTCACGCACATCGATGCACTCAGTCACTACTGGGGAGCCGATGGAATGTTCGAGGGGCAAGACCCTGCGAAAGCCCTTGGATTCGACGGCGCCGCTTTCGGCGGCGTCGAGGCCTGGCGGGACGGCATCCTGACCAGGGGGGTGCTTCTCGACGTACCCAAGCACCGGGGTGGAGCCTACGTCGACCTCGACACGCCGGTCCATGGATGGGAGCTGGAGGAGATACTGTCATCTGAGGGCATCGAACTGGAGCCTGGGGACGCGGTCGTCATCCACTCCGGCAGGGAGCGCTACGCCGCAGCGAACGGCGGCGTCTATGCCCCTGTCGGCAGGCCGTATCCTGGCCTGCATGGCTCGACCCTGCCTTTCTTCAAGGAGCACGACGTAGGGCTGCTGGTCTGGGACATGGAGGATGCGGGGCCCAACGAGTACGACCTGCCCGTAACCGTGCACGGCGCCATATTCGCGTACGGCCTGGCCGTCGTTGACAACGCCCTGATCGAGCCCCTGGCCGACGCGTGCAGGGAGATGGGGCGCTACGAGTTCATGTTCATATGCGCTCCCCTCCTTTTGAGGGGTGGCACCGGCTCGCCGGTCAACCCGTTAGCGGTCTTTTGATCATCTCGGCCATCCGACCGGCGGGGAGGTCTGTGATATGAAGGGCACCATGCGGGCTGTCCGCAAGCTGGGTGCCGGGCGCGGAGGCGCCGTCGTGGATGTGCCCATACCCCCTGTAGGGTCCAACGAGGTTCTGGTGCGTGTCGAGGCCGCCAGCATATGCGGGACGGATCTGCATATCTGGAACTGGGACGAGTGGAGCGCGGCCCGCGTACGGTCCCCGATCACGCTGGGGCACGAGATGGCGGGAACGGTGGTTGAAGTCGGCGCCGGGATGGAGCGCACGGCGGTCGGCGACTTCGTGTCCGCCGAGAGCCACGTCACATGCGGCGTGTGCTTTCAGTGCAGAACCGGCCAGGCACACATGTGCCCGCAGACCTCCATCTTGGGCGTGGACCGAGACGGATGCTTTGCAGAGTACGTGGCCATACCCGAAAAGGTCCTTTGGCCCACGGACCGCAACAGGCTGCCTCCCGAGATAGCCACGCTGCAGGAGCCTTTCGGCAATGCCGTCTTTTCGGCGCTCGCCCACCACCTGACCGGCCAGAGCGTCGGTGTCCTGGGTTGCGGGCCGATCGGCCTGTTCTCGATAGCCATAGCCAAGACCTCCGGAGCCTCACGCGTGGTGGCCTCCGACGTGAACGACTATCGGCTTTCCCTTGCCCGTGCGGTGGGAGCGGACGAGGTCTTTCGTCCGTCCGAGGGCACTGGTCAGGAGACGGCGGCATGGTTGTCACAGGCGGGTGGCTACGGGGTGGACATAGTCCTTGAGATGAGCGGGGCGCCCGCCGCGATCGACGGCGCGTTCAAGGGCGTCAGGCGCGGGGGGCGCGTCAGCCTTGTCGGCATACCCGCAAAGCCCGTGCTGATCGACGTGGCCGAGGACATGATCTTCAAGAACCTGACGGTGCTCGCGTTCAACGGCAGGCGCATCTTCGAGACCTGGTACAAGACGCGGCTGCTACTGGAAACCGGCGTCGTAGACCTTGCGCCCCTGGTCACCCACCGCATGCCCCTTGAGGCCATAGACGAGGCGATGACACTGCTCGCCGGAGGGCAGGCCGGCAAGGTCATACTGCTGCCACAGCCAGCCTAAACGCGCCGACACCGGCCCGGTCAGGGCCAAGTGATTCAATCGTGGCCCGGCAGGCCGCGGTCCCTTAGATTCGGACGGCGACTATATCGAGCCAGTTCCGGGTCGTGTAGGAGATCTTCATCTCCTCGAACGTCTCTCGTGCCGCCTTCTTCAGCGCCATGCTCGCCTTGTCAAGGGGCACACCGGGCATGGCACCTTCGATAAAGTCGGAGAATGACGATATGTCCAGCCAGCCCTGGAGGGGAACCTTTACCGGATCCACCTCCTGTTTTTCGATCCTGAATCCGTGCCCCTCAACGAGTTCCTTGTACTCCTCGGCGGTGAGCTGCTTGCGCGACTCCACCTTATCGATCCTTTTGATCGAAAGCCCATGCTCCCTGCGCAATATGCGCCGGGCCTTGAACATCCACTTGCGATAAAAGAGTCGGGTCTCTTCGTCCAGCGGGCCGCTGTAGAACGAAGTGTTGAACACTAGCTTGCCCCCCGGCTTTATGGTGCCGGCTATTCGGTCAAGCAGCTCACCCTTGTCGGGAACATAGTGGATGGCGTTGCAGAAAAACACGGTGTCCACCTTTTCCTTGACCGCGTCGGAGATGTGCTCAACCTGGCTGTGAACGAACACCACGGCCGAGTCCCTGGCGTCCTTGAGGTCCGCCACCGCCTGCTTCAGGGCGGCCGCGGAGTGATCAACGCCTATGATCACCGTATCCCTGGCCTCTCTAAGATTGGCCATGATCCGCCTTGTGACCAGGCCCGTACCACAGGCGAGATCCACGATACGCTCGCCATCCTTGACCTCCGCCAGCTCAATGAGTCTGTCCGTAAGGTTCTGGTAGAAAGGATTGCTGGAAAACGCCGCAAAGGTGTAATCTTCGTCGCCCATAGGTTCCTAGTCCCCTGCCATTACCTCGATTACGCGCTCGGCCAGGTCCAAGTCGCAACTTCGCCGATTATAACCCGCCGCCCGGACCAGTGCAGAGCGTGGATTCTCTGGCCGCTGCGGGCCCTAGCCGCGCCCGTCCGCCGCGAGGTCCTGCGGCAGGCCCGAGCTCCTACCTGCCGTCCAGGCCAAGCCGCGCGAGAATTTCAGGTATTTCGCGGCGCTCACCGTCGGTGAGTTTCCTGAACGGAGCGGTCACGTGGTCGGCTGCAATGACTCCCATGTGCATCAGGGCCGCCTTCAGGCCCGCGTAGACCGCGCCCTGTGCGCTCGCTCCATCCCTGGCGAGCGTCTGCAGCCGCATCGCTGTAACTATCCGATCGTCACAGGCCCTGGCCGTCTCCGAGTCGCCCACGCGGCCCGCCTCCCAGGCCTGGGCGAAGATCGCGGGTACTGCGTTCGCCAGCCCCGGGACGATGCCCTGCGCGCCGAGCGCTGCCGCGGTCGTGGCCCGCTGAGTGGTCCCGAGGGTGGACACCAGTTCGAACCCGCGGCCCGAGCGCAGCGTGTGCAGTTGAGCCAGGGATTCACCGTCACCCGAACTATCCTTCACACCCTCAACCACGCCCTCCTCCGCCAGATCGGCCATGGTTGAGGGCGCAACGACCGTCTTGTGCATCTGTGGAATGTTGTAAACCCACAGCGGCACCCCCAACGCCTGCCGGATACGTCGGTAGTGGTCCTTGAGCTCCTGCTGGGAGTGCGGATAGTAGTAGGGCGGAGTGGCCGCAACGGCCGCGACCAGCCGGGCGACGGACCGGCCCAACTCGATCGTCAGCGACGTGCTGGACATACTGATGTTGGCGATCACCGGCGCCCGACCCGCCGCATGATCGGCAACCAGCTCGATGCTCCTTATGCGTTCAGAATCCGTGAGCGCGGCAAACTCGGCAGTCGTGCCTGAGGCCCAGAGCCCGGACACGCCGTTATCGAGCTGGTAGTCGACAAGGTTCCTGAGCGAGGGCTCATGCACCCTTTCGTCTTCGGTTATTGGGGTAAGCAGCGGCGTGATTACACCGCCGCAGCCGCTACTGGTCATGCTCCCCTCCAGTAAGTCAGCGGGCCGGGGTTTGGCCCCGGCCCGCGGCTCGATCCGGTCTTCAGCAGGGACCTAGGAGCCGTTGTTCTGCCAGATCGCCTCCATGACCGCGTTCGGGTTCATGGGCAGGACCTCCATCCGGATTCCAATGGCATCGTAGATCGCGTTGGCCAGCGCTGGAGGCGGAGGCACGATGTTGACCTCTCCCACACCACGAACGCCGTACGGGTGGCCGGGGTTCGCAACCTCAACTATCACCGTATCGATCATGGGCAGGTCGAGGCTCGTGGGCATTCGATAGTCCAGAAAGCTCGAGTTGTTCATGTGGCCGCCCTCGGAGTAGTGATACTCCTCGTTCAGCCCCCAGCCTATGCCCTGCACGCTCCCGCCCTGCATCTGTCCCTCGACATAGCTCGGGTGAATGGCCTTCCCGGCATCCTGCGCGATCGTGAATCGCAATACGTCCACTTTCCCGGTTTCCGGGTCCACTTCGACATCGACCAGGTTGGCCGCAAAGGCACCGCCCACACCGGGCGGATTGACCGAGCCTCGACCCACGATCGGTCCGCCGGTCTCGTTGAGCTGGGCCGCCAGTTCACTAAAGGACATGCTCAGCTCGGTGTCGGTCTTTGAGCGTATGACGCCCTCCTCCATCTCCACCGAGTCGGCATCCACACCCCAGATGGCGGCCGCCCTGTCGGCCATCTGCCTCTTTACGTCGTTCGCGGCCTCGTATGCAGCCCAGCCTGTGGCGAACGTGGTGCGAGAGCCGCCAGTTCCAAAGGAGAAACCTATCGTGTCGGTGTCGACCACCTGTGGACGGACCTGCTCGGCCCGCAAACCCAACACCTCGGCCGCCTGCATGGCGATGGCAGCCCTGCTGCCGCCGATATCCGGGTTGCCCTCAAGCAGGTTGATCGTGCCGTCCGCGTTGACGCTGATTGTGGCGGCCGAGTGCAGGCCGGCGTTAAACCAGTAGCCAAAGGCGAAACCTCTTCCCACCTTGCCTCCCCTCTTGGCAGGGGCCAGCGGCGCGTTCCAGTGCGGATGGCCCATTACAGCCTCCAGGGTCTCTATACCGCCGATCTTGGGGTTGACCGGTCCGTCGGCCCTGCGGGTGCCTTCCTTGGCACAGTTAGCGAGCCGGAATTCAAGCGGGTCGAGTCCAAGTCCCTCGCACAGTTCGTCGACCACGGTCTCGACGCCCATGGCCGCATGAGTCGCTCCAGGGGCGCGATATGCGGCCGTCTTTGGTTTGTTGACAACCACGTCGTAACCGTCGACCGTGACGTTAGGGATGTCGTAGCAGGCAAACACACACATAGCCGCAGCCCCGACCGGGGATCCGGGGAATGCCCCGGCCTCGAACTTGAGCGAGGACTCGGCGGCCGTGATCTTGCCTTCCTTGGTGGCGCCCATCTTCACCCAGACGCGGGATCCCGGCGTCGGGCCGGTCCCCTCAAAGACCTCTTTGCGCGTCATCGTGATCTTGACGGGGTTTCCGGTCTTCTTGGACAGAAGGATGGCCGCTATCTCATGGTAGAGAGGGAACTTGCCGCCGAACCCGCCGCCGATCTCCATGGGGGTAACGCGGACATGGGACTGAGGGACTTCCAGGGCCAGTGCTATGGCGTCCCTGAACTGGAACGGGCCCTGCGTGCTCATCCAGACATGGATCCGGTCATCGTCGTTCCACAGCGCTGTAACGTTCATCGGCTCGATGTAGCCCTGATGCACGGTGGCGGTGTCGAACTCCCGTTCCAGAACAAGGTCGGCCTCGGCGAATCCTTTCTCCGTATCCCCTATCTTGTGCTGGAAGTGATCGGCGACGTTGGAACTCTGTCCGGTGTCCTTACCGAACTCGGTGGTGAAAAGGTCGTCGTGCAGTAGCGGCGCATCATCGGCCATCGCCTCCGGAGCGGTCAGCACCGGCGGCAAGACCTCGTACTCCACCTCTATGAGTTCGACCGCTTCCTCGGCAACGTGGACGTTAGCCGCCGCAACTGCCGCGACGGCCTGCCCCTCATAGAGAACCTTCTCCCTCGCAATCGCGTTATCGCGCAGGTACTTCATGGGTTGGGGGCCGAGGCCGAAATCGGCCGGATCGGACTCACGCGTCGAGGGCATGTCGGCCCCGGTCACGACGGCCGCGACTCCCGGGAGGGCCTCCGCCTTGGACGTGTCTATCGACTTTATCCGGGCGTGGGCGTGCGGGCTTCGCAGCACCTTCCCGTAGAGCAGCCCGGTGGCGTTGTAGTCGGCCCCGTACTGCGCCCGGCCGGTGACCTTATCGGTGCCGTCGTGACGTATCGGCCTGGTACCTACTACGTTGTAGTCGCTCGTTGACAGTACGACGTTAGGCTCATAGGTGGTCGTCATCGTCTCCCAAACTCTCCTTAATGGCTCTTAGAACTTGTCTGCCGGTAACCCTGCCCACGCGCCCAATCCTCCGGCTATCGCCGGCAGGAAGTGCACCTCGCTGCTCTCCCCGACCTCCGCCAGCACGCCCACGGGGCTTACCTCACCATCGACGGCGACGGTGATGTTCCCCTTAAGGCGAAATCCGTCCATCAAACGGTCCTTCATGCCGGGATAGCGGCTCTCGAGGCCGTTGACGATCTCGCGCACCGTACTGCCGGATATCTCGACGGTCTGCTCACCGCCGGTAAGGTCCTGCATGAGTGACGGTATGAAGACGGTCGCCATCTATCCCCGAACCGTTCGGCCCTCAGGCGGGCCGCCAGCTAATCTCCGTCCCTCGACCAGGTGGCCTCCATGACCGCGGCCGGATTGATGGGCAGCGCCGTCATGCGAAGTCCGGACGCGTCGTGTATCGCGTTCGCTACCGCCGCCTGTGGCGAGACGATGTTGGCCTCGCCGACGCCGCGAGCGCCATACGGGTGTCCGGGGTTGGCAACCTCCACTATCACGGTGTCGATCATCGGCAGGTCAAGGCTCGTGGGCATCCGATAGTCCAGGAAGCTCGAGTTGTTCATGCGGCCGTCCTCGGAGTAGTAGTACTCCTCGTTCAGCGCCCAGCCTATGCCCTGTACGCTTCCTCCCTGCATCTGGCCCTCGACGTAGCTCGGGTGGATCGCCTTACCGGCATCCTGCACGGTGGTGAACCGCAGGATGTCCACCTTCCCGGTCTCCGGATCGACCTCGACATCGACGATCTGACCGCAGTAGGAGCCGCCGGCACCGGCGGGATCCACGGCAGCGCGGCCAACGATCGGACCACCGGTATCGTTTATCTGTCCGGCCAGATCCTTAAATGTCATGGTCAGCTCGGTGTCCGTCTTGGAGCGGATTACACCATCCACCATCTCGACGGAATCGGCCTCGACCCCCCACAGCTTAGCGGCCCGTTCCACCATCTGGCTCTTGACGTCGTTGGCCGCCTCGTAGGCAGCCCAGCCGGTGGCGAAGGCCGTACGGCTGCCACCTGTAACGGCTGTGTAACCGACCGAGTCGGTATCCACCACCTGTGGGTTTACGTCCTCGGCGGCTATCCCGAGGACCTCGGCAGCCTGCATGGCTATCGCCGCCCTGCTACCGCCGATGTCGGTCGAGCCCTCGATCAGGTTCACGGTACCGTCGTTGTTCACCGAGATGTTGCAGGAAGAGGCAAAGCCTATGTTGAACCAGAATCCGATCGCTACGCCGCGTCCCGTCTTGCCTCCGCTGACGGCCGGCGCGACGGGAGAGCTATAGTGGTCGTGGTCCCGCATGGCCTCCAGCACCTCGACACACCCGATCCGGGGATGGACGGGGCCGTCCGCGCGTCGGGTTCCCTCCTTCGCGGCGTTCATCAGCCGTAGCTCCATCGGGTCGATGCCCAGCTTCACCGCCAGTTCATCAAGCACCTGCTCGGCGCCGAATGCGGCGTTGGGCGCACCCGGCGCGCGATATGCGGCCGTCTTGGGCTTGTTGACGACAACGTCGTAGCCGTCAATCACCACGTTCTCAATATCGTAAGCGGTGAATACGCACATGCCCGCCGCACCTACCGGGGAGCCGGGGTAAGCGCCCGCCTCGAACTGGAGATCGGCCTGGGCGGCGACGAGCTTGCCCTCCTTGGTCGCCCCCATCTTTATGGTCAGATGGGAACCACAAGTAGGACCTGTCCCCTCGAATACCTCGGCCCTAGACATGACGATCTTGACCGGCTTGTGGCCGGCCTTCTTGGAGAGCATGGCCGCGACCGGCTCACCGTAGACGTTGATCTTGCCTCCGAAACCTCCGCCGATCTCCATCGGCGTGGCCTTGACCTGGGATACCGGAACGGCCAACGCCTCGGCCACTGCCGCCCGGACCACGAAGGCCCCCTGAGTGCTGCTCCAGACGTGGATCCGGTCATCATCGTTCCAAAGCGCCGTCACGTTGTGGGGCTCAATGTATCCCTGATGGACGGTCTTGGTATCGAACGTACGCTCCACGACCACGTCTGCCTTGGCAAAGCCGCTTTCGATGTCGCCCATCTTGTGCTGGAAATGGTCCGCGACGTTAGAGTTGACGCCGGTGTCCTTTCCGAACTCCTGCGTGGTCAGGTCGGGTATCAAGATGGGTGCGCCGTCGGCCATGGCGTCGGGCGCGGTCAGCACGGCGGGCAGTACCTCGTAATCGACCTCGATAAGGTCGACTGCCTCCTCGGCGATATGCGGACTGATGGCCGCCACGGCGGCTACGGCATGCCCCGTGTAGAGCACCTTGTCCCCGGCGAGTATGTTGCCCCGGAACCTGTCCATGGGCTGGTCGCCGAGCCCGTAGTTAGCGGTGTCCTTGGCCGGCGGGAAGTCCCTTGAGGTCACCACTGCCCTGACACCTGCAAGCGCCTCGGCCTTGGATGTGTCGATCGACTTGATCCGAGCATGTGCGTGCGGACTTCTCAGGGTCTTACCGTGCAGCAGACCGGCTGCATGGAAATCTGCGCCGTACTTGGCCCTGCCGGTGACCTTGTCGGCGCCGTCGTGGCGGATCGGCCTTGTGCCGACCACCTTGAAGGTCTCGTTCGCCAGGACCTGGTTGGGTTCGTAAGTGGTGGTCATCCCGAAAGTCTCCTAAGCTGCCGCGCCAGCCATCTGGTCCGCGGCGTCCATCACCGCTCGAACGATCTTGTCGTAGCCGGTGCAACGACACAGATTGCCCGCCAGCCACATGCGTATCCGTTCCTCCGATGGGTTGGGCTCTTTCTCTAGCAACGCCTTCGAGGCAACCAAAAAGCCCGGCGTACAGATGCCGCACTGCAGGGCGGCATGCTCGAGGAACGCCTGTTGGATCGGGTGGAGGCCCGCCGGGGAGGCTATCCCCTCGACAGTGCCTATGGTTGCGCCCTCGGCCTCTACGCCTAGTACCAGACAGCTGTCGACGATCCGGCCGTCCATGTTGACCGTGCAGGCCCCGCAGTTGCCGTCGTTACAGCCTTCCTTTGCCCCGGTCAGCAGGACTACGTCCCGCAGAACCTCCAGAAGGCTTTGCCGCGGCTCGCAGAGAAACTCGACCGTCTCGCCGTTTATCGTGGTCGTAACGTGAACCTTCTTGCCCGACATCTACTTGCCCTCCCGCGCCCGCTCAACAGCGGTGTGAAGTGCCCTGCGGGTAAGTACCTCGCAGAGGTGTTTTCGATACTCGATTGTGCCGCGCATATCGGTTATCGGCCTTGCGGCGGCCTTGGCAGCATCCGCGGCTGCCTGGATGTTCTCGTCGCTGGGCTCCTTGCCGACCAGGGCTGCCTCCGCAGCTTCGACGACCAGGGGCGTCGGCGCCACAGAGGCAAGGGCGACGCGTGCGGACTCCACCGTCCCATTGGCCAACAGGACCGACACGCCGGCACCTGCCACGGCGATGTCCATTTCATTGCGAGGTATGAACCTTATGTACCTGGCTCCGAAGCCGCTCGGAGGTGCCGGGACATGCAACGAAACCAGCATCTCGTCAGCTGCCAGTTGCGTAGTGCCCGGACCGGTGCATACATCCTCCACCGCGATATCCCTCGTCCCGTTGGGACCTGCCACCTTGGCGGTCGCCCGGTGGGCAATCAGGGCCGGTATGGCGTCCGCGCTCGGCGCGGCGTTCATCAGGTTGCCACCGAAGGTCGCCCGACCCTGAATCTGGATTCCACCTATCAACGTGGCCGAATCCATAAGTCCGGGGTAAGCGGAGGCAACCGCCTCATCCTGATAGAGCCTATAGCAGGCCACCGCCGCTCCAACCGTCAATCCGCCGACAGGGTCGTAGGAGATCTCGTCTAGCTCCGCGATATGCTTGCCGTCGATGATCGCGTCGAGCTGGTAGCGGCCGCCCCTCATCTGGACCAGCAGGTCGGTGCCGCCGGCCAAGATGCGAGCCTTGTCCTTATATCGGCCAAGCAGCCCGACCGCCTCATCAACGGACGTAGGCCTGTGGTAGTCAATCCACTTCAATGGTCCGCCTCCTTGGCGTGGTTCACACAAATTCGGCGGCCAAAGGTGCTCTCCCGACGCACATCGGTAGAGTTGGCAAACACCCCTTTACCGCCGTTGCAGGCCCTTACAGGGCCGGAAACCGCGCCCAGTATAACAGACATTTTTGACACACAACAATGGACCGTTTAGGCGGGCCTTTCGGGCGGGACGGCCTACGTCAAGCCACGCTAAACGCTCCCGCAAAGACCTGCCCTAATCCGTAGCCCCCGGCCCTTTCTAGGGCTCCCACAACTCCACTTCCGTGGTTACACCTCTCTGGTCGCCATCGGTAGAATTCCCACCTATCACCAGGATCCGTCCGTCGTCGAGCAGGGTCATGCTGTGTGCATACCGGGTCTCTACCATGTTCGCGCCCTCGGACCACTCGTCTGTCTGAGGATCGAAGATGTCGGATGTGGCGACCTTACCTATACCACCGGTCACCAACACGCGCCCGTCCGGGAGCAGCACTGCGGCATGTTCAGCCCGCCACTCCGACAACTCGCCTACGCTGGTCCATGAGTCGGCTTCGGGATCGTACACCTCGGTCAGCGTGACCTTGCCCTTGCCACCGGTCACCAACACACGACCGTCGGGCAGCAGCGTTGCCGTGTGTGCCGAATGAGCCACCTGCGTCGGCGCCGCCTGGGTCCACTCACCAGTCTGAGGGTCGAAAATCTCCGTTGTCTTCAGGAATGGAGACTCTCTCTTGCCCCCGCCGACCACGAGCACCCTGCCGTCCGCCAATAGCGTGGCCGTATGCAGGGCCCGCGCGTCCGTCAGTGACCCGGCATCCGACCAGCTGTCGGTTGCCGGGTCCCAGATCTCGGCTTCAGCCACCAGCACGAGATCCTGCTTCTCGCCGCCCACCACCAGCACGGTGCCGTCGTTGAGAACCACCGAGGCGTGGCGCCAGCGTTCGATAGACATGGGGGCCGCCTCCGTCCAGCTGTCGGCCGCAGCGTCGTAGACTTCAACGGATGTGAGCGGCTCCTGGCGGACGGCTGAGCCCCCTATGACTATGATCCGCCCATCCTCAAGCAGGTGGCCGGTCGGGTGCTCGCGAACGGTGGACAGCAGCGCCGAGTCCGTCCACTTCTCAGTGGATGGATCGAAGATTGCGGTGGACTCGATTGACGACGGCTTCCAGGCCGAGGCCCCGCCCCGGCTCTTGCCGGCAATGGCCATCACCCTGCCGTCCGCAAGCTTGACGGCGGCATGGTAACCCCGGGCGTCCACCATCTTGTCTGTCGCGGAAAACTTCCCGGGGCCGGCAGGGGTGGTCACAGCGGCCGTCTCGGCCTCCCCCCCGGTGTCGGTGACCACCTCAACGGCCTCCTGGGAAGCCGGAGCCGCCGGGCTGCTACTGCAAGCCAGGGCGGCCAGAACGAAAGCCAGAATAAAGATCAGTGCAGCCAGCCTGCTCATAAACACCTCCCGGAAGGGTCCGACCACATGGGCGGACGAGCGGTCCTGATTGACGTTCCGTAGCGGGTGTGGGGCGGTAAGTCTAACGCATGTCAACAAGACTTCGCCTGTGCTCCGCATGGTACGGCCCTTAAGGGCCACTATGGTAATCTGGCGTCCACTTTTGGCGACTTGGAGGAGTCCATGGGCACGGTAACCGGAAGCTACCTGGTGGCCCGGACCCTGAAGGAAGAGGGCGTCTCGGTCCTGTTCTATCTGATGGGCGGTCCAAACTTCGATATCGTGATGGCGGCGCAGGATCTCGGCATCAAGACCGTTGACTTTCGCCACGAGCAGGCCGCCGCCTTCGCGGCGCATGCCTACGCCCGTGTCACCGGCAAGCCGGGGGTCTGCACCGCGGCTTCCGGACCGGGAACGCTCAACCTGCTCACCGGTGCCTACACAGCCTCGATCGACTGCGCCCCGATGGTGATCCTCGGTGGCGCAGGTCCGGTCCACGAGATCGGGCGCGAGGCCTTCCAGGAGGTCGACCAGGTCGGGATCTTTGAACCCCTGTGCAAGTACGTCCACCAGCCCACCCGGGCTGAACGTTACCCGGAGATTGTGAGCACAGCCTTCCGGCAGGCCACCTCCGGCAGGCCGGGCCCTGTGTACGTAGATTGCGGAGCCGACGTGCTCTACGAGGAGATCGAGGAGAGCAGGGCGGTGCGACCGAGCAGATCGTGCATCAAAGCCGAGCCGGCAGCCGACCCTGTCGCGATCGAGCGTGCCGCCGCGATGCTAGCCGAGGCCGAGCGCCCCATCATCTTCGCGGGTGGCGGAGTCTTTTTCTCGGGAGGGGCCTCGGAATTCGAGCGGTTCGTCGACCTGACCAGCACTCCCTTCTATACCGCCCCGATGTCGCGGGGCCTGGCGCCCGAGGACCATCCGGTCTCGTTCCCGGCGGCACGCAGCACCGCGATGCGCGAGGCGGATCTGGTGTTCGTTGTGGGTACCCGGCTCAACTGGATGATGCAGTACGGGGGCCGCTTTGCCCGGGACGCCACGATAGTCCAGATCGACATCGACGCCTCGGAGATCGGCCACAATCGAGCCTGCGACCTCGGAATCGTCGCCGACGCCCGGATGGCACTAGGCCAGTTGGCCGACGCGGCCGAAGCACGCATTCACGAATTCGCCGGCCGGCGTGAGTCGCCCTGGATTGCCAAGCTGTCCGATTACCAGGAAACGAAGGCAGCCCAAATGGAGGCCCTTCTCACCTCATCCCAGACCCCAATTCATCCACTCCGGCTCTGCAGCGAGATCAACTCCTTCGTGGACCGCGACGCGATCATCTCCGTGGACGGAAACGAGATACTCCACTTTGGACGGCAGTCCATTAGCACCTACCTGCCAGGCCACCGCCTCAATTCCGGGGTGACCGGAACTATGGGGGTAGGCCTCCCTTACGGGATTGGTGCCAAGCTGGCCAAGCCGGAAAAACAGGTGCTGGTGCTGCACGGGGACGGGTCAATGGGCATGAACGCCATGGAACTCGACACACTGGTGCGCTTCAACCTGCCTGTCGTCACCGTGGTTGCCAACAACGCCGGCTGGACGGCGCGCACCCCGTATTCACGCAAGCCGGGGCGCGAACTCGGCTTTACCGCATTCCACGAGATGGCCAAGTCCCTGGGGTGCCACGGTGAGAGGGTCGAGGATCCAGATGAGATAGCGCCTGCACTGGAACGGGCATTCTCTTCGGGACGGCCCGCCGTGGTGGACGTCATCGTCGAGCCGACGGCCGCCGGAGCATCACCGGCCTGGGGCGGCTCTCGCATGGAATAGGGCTGGGCGTCCGGCAGGATTTCGTCACCCAAAGCGCCCATCGCGGCTGACTGAAGCCCGCGGATAGTGGCCCCCTAGCGGTTCGGCTCTGCAGATCCGACCGTAACTTCTCGCCTTGGCCGCGGCAGGGCAGGGTAGACGGCCCGTGCCGGCGGGCAATCAGTCGAGTAGATGCGCCTTTTGGGCGCGCCAGCCATCATCCGACGGGAACAGGGTTTCCATCCGTACGAGCTGCGGATCGCCATCGAACCAATCGGCCACGGCGGACCTCCAGGTAAGGTAGTGTGGATAGGTCTGGTGCGCCTGAAAGGCTGCCTCATCCTCATATACCTCGTAAAGGTAGAAGCGGTCGGGATTGTCCGGATCCTGCGAGATGTCGAATCGAAAGCACCCGGGCTCATCTCCCACCGAACCTCGAGCATCACCGTAGCTTTCCTGGATAAATCGATCCCTGAACCCTTCCCTTATGTCGATCGTCACGAATATGGCAAACATGTCCCCCCCTTGGCACTGGCGCTCGGCGTGAGCCGCAAACCGCGGCGACCCACCACCTGGCTGATATACCATCTATGGCCATGGACATCAAAGCCCTCATACGGGAGATCCCGGACTTTCCCGAACCCGGCATCCTCTTTCGGGACATCACGCCGGTTCTCGCCTGTCCCGACGCTTTCTCTGTGGTGGTAGATCATTTCGTCGAGCGCTACGAGCGCGATCGCGTGGATGCGGTGATTGGCATCGACGCCCGCGGCTTTCTGCTTGCGGCTCCTGTGGCCTATCGTCTGGCCGTGCCCCTAGTCCCCGTTCGAAAGCAGGGCAAACTGCCGTTCGACACCCGATCGGTGGCCTACGAACTCGAGTACGGTCGCAATGTGATTGAGATGCACATCGACGCCATCTCGGAGGGATGCAGCGTGGCTGTGATAGACGATCTGCTTGCGACCGGCGGGACTCTGGCGGCCACGGCCGAGCTTGTGGAAGGTGCGGGGAGCAAGGTGGCAGAACTGGGCGTCCTGGTGGAACTGGAGTCGCTGGGAGGCCGTCAGCGGCTCTCCAGGTGGCCGGTCCACAACATGGTAGCCATCTGACCAGACCTGGCGCCGGCTTGAGGTTGACATTCAACTGCGGCCGCTGTCACCATTTAGCACCCCTTGATAACCCTTTATCCGCGGGCCCGTTCTGGCATTTGATGCTGGCTGATTCGGCCCGGAGGTTAAACGCGAGGATTTGGCCATGGCCGTGATTACGATGGGCGGGCTTACAGGGTGCGGCGGCAGGCAGTTGGGCCAGATGGTAGCCGAACGACTTGGGTCTGACTACGTGGACCGCCTTATCCTGACCGGCGCGGCCAAAGAGGTTGGCGCCACGGTCGAAGCCCTGCTCGAGCGTGAGGAGCGCCCCCCCACCAGGGGCGAGCGTTTCTCAAGGTTAATTCAGCGCATACTGGAGCGTTCGGCCGTAAGCGGCGCAGGGGGAGACCCTTACTTCGGCCCTGGTGCCGTGGCGTTTCTGACGCAGGAGTACGAAGACCTCCCTCAGCCAACGATAACCAAGGGCCACGAGGTCGAGGACGAAGCCTACCTGGAGGGCCTTCGGAGCGTTTTCAATGACCTGGCATCCTCCGACAACGTGGTTATCGTCGGGCGGACCGGATCGTACATATTGAAGGATGACCCGAGGGTTCTCCGGATAGGGGTGTCGGCCGAGTACGAGGACCGGGTCGCTCGCATAATGGAGCGAGACGGTATCGGTAGGGACGAGGCCATCGCCGTGATCACCGACCGGGACCGCGCAAGGGAGTATCATTTCAAGCGCTTTTTCCAGCTGGACAATCCCGAGGACGTCCGACAATTCCACTTCTACATCAACACCAGCGCCGTCGGCCTAGAGTACGCCGCCGGCTTGGTGATCAGGGCGGCAGAAGGGCTGGCGTCAGGCGATCTGCGCGCCGGCGCGCCGGTATCCACTTAAGCCCGCTCTCTAGACAGTCGCACAGTCAGTCCAGGCACAGGTAACCGCGTGCTCAAATTCCCACGCGCGGTGATCGACGACCTGATCACCCACGCAAAAGAGGAAACCCCCAACGAGTGCTGCGGGGTGATCGCCGGCGTCGACTCGACGGCGGTGCGCGGGTATCGGATCACAAACACGGCCAAGAGCCCGTTTCGCTACCTGATGGACCCTCAGGAGTTCCTGAACGCAGATAGGGACGCCGAAGGGCAGGGCCTGAGTCTGATCGTCTTCTACCATTCCCACACTCACAGCAGCCCCTATCCATCGCCTACGGATGTGCGCATGGCGCTGGAGAGCGGTTGGCTGGACCCCTACTACCTGCTCGTTTCCCTGCAGGACGAGCAGGCGCCAGAGGTCCGTCTTTACAGGATTTCTCCTGACGGCAACATCCTGGAGCGCGAATTCGAGGTCGTTTAGGCCGGGACGACGACGGGCTCGTCGGGACCTGCGCATGTCCCGGATGCTACCGCTCTACGGGGACGCTGAAGCGCAGAGCGTAGTCCGGAAAGTCTCCGAATCCTACGGCGGTCCCGCCACCGACGATCAACACGGTACCGTCGGGCATCTCGACAAGCGCCAACTGGCTGCGCCCGTCCGGCAGCGACCCGGCGAATCCCCACTGTCCCGAGGCGAGATCGTAGATCTCGATCATTGTTACAGGAAGACCCACCAGGTCCTCGCCACCAATTACAAGCACCCGGCCTCCGGAGATCGTTGCCATCTCATGGCCCCGACGCGGTTGAAGACCTGTTGCAACCACGGTCCAGGAACCATCGACCGGATCGTACACCTCGGCGGTGGTCTCCGGGCCAAGCGCCTCGGAGAGTCCCAGGTCAGACCCCCCGACAACCATGACCCTGCCGTCCTCGAGCAGCAAGGCCGCGTGTCCGGACCGGGGTCTGGCCATGTCGGCTGTCGCGGTCCACGAGTCCGTTTCCGGGTCGTAAACCTCGGCCGAAGAGTAGGCCGTTTCTGTCGCTTCCCCTCCTACCACCAGCACCCGTCCGTCGGCCAGCAGCGTCGCTGTGTGGAACCGTCGGGGCACGGACATGGAAGCCGCTCTCTCCCACCTGTCGCTGGAGGAGTCGTACAGCTCGGCATCGCCGATCACGCTGAAACCGGAGGCTCCTCCGATCACCAGTACCCTGCCGTCTCTCAGCAAGGCCGCACGGGCGCCCTGCCTGGCTATGCGCATGGATGAGGCAGCCGACCACTGGCCCGACCCGGGATCATAGATCTCGACCGTCGCGAGGTCCTGCCTGCTCCAGAAGGGTCGCTCGTCGTCCACAATCTCGCGGCCGCTTCCCCCCGCCACAAGCAGTCTGCCATCGTCTAGCAGAGTGGCGGTGTGAAAGGTACGTTCAAAGTCCAACGGTTCAGTCTTCACCCACTCCGAACCGCCTCTGGACAGAACTTCGGCCTCCTTGGGCGCGTTACGCCTGAAGCTAATGCGCTCCTGCCCACCAACGATGACCACCTCGCCGTCGCCAAGCAGTGTGGCCGTAAGGCCCCACCGGCCCTGAGACATGCGGCCGGCCAGTTCAAAGCCAGGGCCCAGATCGACCTGTAGCTCCTCTACGGCGGCTGCCGGCTCGGGGGTAGGCGGCGGCCTGAGATCCGGCGTGGCGGCCGGTACGATCGTGAATCTCCAGACCTCTGTCGGCGTTGCCCCGGCGCCGGAGCCGGGCTGGGTGGCGCTACATGCGGCGGCGGTCAGGGCCACCAGGAGCGCCGCCAGGAAAATGACGCCGTGCTGCAATGCTGACGGGCTGTGGATCAGTCCTCGCCGGTCAGAGCTCGGCGGGGATTGTCCACCATGATGTGCCGGAACTGTTCTTCCGATATGCCGATTTCCCTCAGGTACGGATACAGACCCGTCGAGATGAACTGGTATCCGTCCCCCCCGGCCGACAAGTAGGCGGACTTGAGGCACACGTCGTGAGCTAGCAGGAGATGATCGATGTAGCCTGCATCGACGATCCTCTTGATGTTCGCCAGGTCGCGCTCGAGCAGGAAGCGGTTTCGGTCGGACATGCCATCGAACGAAATGAAGGCGCCCCGACGGGCGATCTCGGCATGGTAATCGTGCTCGGGGTAGTCGTGAGCGTGACCCACTACCACCCTTCCCGGGTCGACGCCCTCCTCTTCGAGTATGTCGAGCTGGTCCAGGCCGACCGGTGCGAAGAGGCCGTGTGTGGCGATGGTGGCGTCCGTTTGGAGGTGAGCCCGGGCCCCGGCCCGAAGCACGCGCTCTTCGACCGGCGATATCCAGGTCTCGTGCGCTCCGAGTTCACCAATTATCCCTGCGCGGACGCCGCTTCCGTCGATCCCTTCCCGCACATCCCTGATCATCTCGTCAGCGATCTGGTTGGCTGACTCCCTGTATAGGCGGGGATCATAGAAGGGCTCACGATACCATCCGCAACCGAGGACGATGAGTAGGCCGGTCTCAAGGGCCATCCGCCGGACCGCCTCCGGCTGTTGCTCCAGCCCCCTGTTGGTCTGGTCTACAAGCGTGACACCGCCGGCATCCTTGTACCGCTGCAGTTCAGACCGCGCAGCGCCGGGATCGTCCAGCACTCGATTGGCGTCCAGATGGTCCATTAGGAGCGACAGGAAGATATGCTCGTGAATTAGCGTGAACCCGAGCTCCTCCGGCCTCACGGGGCCGGTCACGGTCATGACCTCTGAGAGCGTCATCTATCTACCCTCCGGCCAGCGCACGACGAGGGTTTATCACCATGATTTGGTCCCATTCCTCATTCGATAGGCCTACAGAACCCAGGCGCTCCCAAAGGCCGGCAGCCGCGAATCCGTAACCAGCGCCGCCGTAGGCGACCAGCTGGCTACGGGTAGAGACCCCGGTCGAAACCAGCACGTGGTCGGCAAGACCGGCTCTCACCATTTCCCTGACAAGGCGTGCATCCCTATCAAGCAATGTCGGACTGTCGATGGGAAACGAGTTAAAGCACGTGAACGGACCTCGGGTTGCTATCGCCGAGTGCAATTCGTGGTCGGCGATGCCGTTGACGTGGTCGACAATGACCCTCCGCAGGTCGGCGCCCTCTTCCTCCAGGATGTCAAGCTGGTCCATGACGGTCGAGGTATGCGTGCCTGTGACGGCGAGTGCTGCGCCGGTGACCTTCTGGGCCCGGGCCGCGGCGCGGTGCATGCGCTCCTCGCCCGGGGTCACCCAGCGGGCATGGACGTTGATCTCCCCGATGAGACCCGCGCGTACGCCTGTATCGGCTATCCCATCTGTCAGATCGGTCACCATGATCGCGGCGAGCGCATCGGCTTTCATCTTTGGAAAGTCGAGATCGTAAAAGCGCTCTTTGAACCAGCCGGTGCCGGTCACGATATTCACGCCAGCGCTTTCGGACAAGTCCCGGAGCACCACAGGATCGCGGTGGACTCCGCGTCCGGTCTGATCAACCACGGTCGATACTCCCGCCTCGCGCGCCGCTCTCAGCTCTAGCTCGGCAAGTACCGGGTCGCTGAGCAGGTTGCCTGGCATCCAGTTGTCGAGCATGTGATCGATAATCACGTGCTCGTGGGGAAGTGTTGTCCCCAGCGATTCGGCCGAGACCGGTCCCGTTACCGTCTGGACATCGGTCAACTGTAAGCCTCGCAGTTCGCCGACCGACCCCGGTCAAGCGCGCGGGTCCTCGGGTCAGGCCGGCACCTTTCAGTCACGCTGCGGACCCGGTCAGCGCCCTTCTCGGATTATCGACCATGATCTGCTCGAACATGTCGTCGGTGACGCCGATCTTGGCCAGGTGGGCCAACAGGCGAGTCGATATGAAATCGTACCCACAACCACCGTAGGAGACGTAGTGTGTCCTGTAACAGACGTCATGCGACAGCAGCAAGTGGCCGATGTTGCCCGCCTCTAGCACCGCCTTTATCAGCCTAATCATCTTCCCGAGCTCGTACTCGTTGCTGTCTGACATCGTGTCGAACGACAGCCACGCCCCCCTGCGCACGATCTCCTCGTGGAACTCCGGGTACGGCCAACTGTGCGAGTGGCCGACAACGATCCTTGCCGGGTCCACTCCCTCCTCGCTCAGTATGTCAAGTTGCTGCAACGCCACCGGGCTCTTGGTGCCGTGGGTGGTCAACGTCACGCCCGTTTTCTTCTGAGCCCGCGCGCCCGCCCGAAGCATCCTTTCCTCGACCGGCGACACCCATCGCTCGTGAGCGCCAAGCTCGCCGATGATACCTGCGCGAACTCCCGTGTCGTCGATTCCGACGGTCAGGTCGGCGATCATCTGCTCGGTCATGCGGTCGACGTACCAGCGGTGCAGGAACGGCTCGTAGTAGGGCTCTCGGTACCATCCACAGCCAAGGACGATCTGAAGGCCGGTCTCTTCCGCTATGGACCGGACCGCCAGGGGGCGCTGGCCCAGTCCCCGGTTGGTAAGGTCAACCAGCGTCACGCCGCCGGCCTCCCTGTATCTCATCACCTCCAGGGTCGCCAGCTCCGGCTCGTAGAGCAGGTTGTTGACCGACCAGGAGTCCTTGAGCAGGTCGAGCAAAAGGTGCTCGTGCATCAGCGTAAACCCCAGATCGCCGGCACGGACCGGACCGGTGACGGTCATGACCTCGGACATGGTGGCGGCCATTCTAGGGAGCTTTGTGACCGTTGGCGAGACAGGTCGCGCCGTCCCTCAATTCGGTAGACGCAGACCAGTCCGGCTTCTCTGCCCCCTACCGGGAACTGTAAGCGTCCAGACCTTCCAGGAATCGATCGACGTCTTCAGAGTTGTTAAAGACGTGGGGGTCGACCCTGAACAGGTCGCCATGGAAATACGTGTCGACCCCGCGGTCATGCAGGAACCGCCATAGCCCCTGGGCATCCTCGTGGATCGCAGCCACGACCCCGAGTCTGTATTGCGGATCGTCCGAGGTCGTAACGTCCATGCCGCGTTCCCGCATTCCGGCGATGCAGCGACCCGAAAGGTCGAGATTGTGTGACTCGACCATACGCATATCGGTCTCCAGCAGTATCTGCAGGCCAGGCTTTGTAAACGCCAGCCCCATGAGGTTCAACATGCCCAACTCGAAGCGTCTGGCATCCGATCTGAGTTGAAAGTTGTGGATGTTGAAGTCGTAGGTGCTGGCGTAAGCGGCCCGGGTTGGAAGACGATCGTGGTGACGCCGGGCAACGTACAGGAAGGCCACGCCCGCAGCACCGAGCAGCCACTTCATCGCGGTGGAGGTGTAGAAGTCGACCCCGGTCTCGTGCAGGTCTATGTGCATCGCTCCGGCGCTCTGCGCCCCGTCGACCATGACCAATGCGCCCTTGGCGTGAGCGATCTCGGACAGTGCGCCGATGTCCTGTCTAAAGCCCTCGATGGGAGTGACGTGAGAGATGCACACCGCGAGGGTGTCCTCGTCGATGGCCGCCTCGAAGTCCTCAAGGTGCATCACGCCCTCGCGCGCGTGCACAAAGCGCTTGGTCACATCCTGATGCGGGGGCAGATGCCAGGGAAAGACCGACGATGGATATGAGAAATCGTCGAACACGACGTTCGCCCCGGGCCTTGGCTCGATCACGTCTATCGAGACCGCAGAGCCTTCCGAGGTCGAGTTCACGACGGCCACCTCGTCCTCATCGCAACCCATGAGCTCTGCGAACATCCGGCGACAGTCGGAGGCATCCGCGTCAAGTCCGTTCGCATAAAGATCGTCCGGATCGTTCGAGAGCCAGTCCATATGCGCCTTCATGGCGGCCTCATGCCGGGTCGACACGGGTGCGATTCCTCCGCTGAACATGTAGGCTCGCTTTTGGGTGATGGGGTAGAGGTCTCTTATCTCCGCGGCGTTCATACAGCCCTCCTCGCCGAATAGGCGGCACTTTATCACGGTCGTTTGCAGGCCTTCCGCTAGATCATCAGGTCTCCGCCATTAATATCCAGGGAGGCTCCGGTGATGTACGCGGCGCGGTCGGAGGCCAGAAAAGCCACCAGCTCGGCAACCTCCCCGGGCTCGCCCAGGCGTGAAATGGGGAAGGATTCCGCGTAGGCGTCAGCACGTGCGTTGTCGATGGTGCTTCTCACCATCTCCGTGTCTATCAGACCCGGGCAGACGGAGTTAACGGTGATGCCATATCCCGCCTCCTCCTTCGCTAGGTGGCGGGTGAAACCCAGAATCCCGGCCTTGGCTGAGGTGTAGTGTGCGCCGCCGACGGTGGATATATTCTTGCCTGCGGTGGAGGAGAAATTGACTATCCGGCCCCACCCCGCGGCCCTCATCGACGGCAATACAGCCTGTGAGCACAGGAAAGTGCCCTTGAGGTTAACCGCCACCACCCAATCCCACTCGTCCTCGGGTATGTCGATGACCTTCGTTGGACGCAGCACCCCGGCGTTGTTCACGAGCACATTTATCGTTCCGAACCGGTCTGTCGCCCCCTCCACCAGCCGCTGGACATCGGACTTGACGGTCACGTCCCCGGCGATCCCCACCGCGTCGGCACCGCCGGACCGCAGCGCCGCCGCCACTTCCGTGACCGCCTCCTGACGCACATCGTTGACAACCAGCGAGGCCCCGGCCGCCGCCAGCCGCTCCGCGACCGAACGTCCCATACCCTGTCCAGCGCCGGTTACGATGGCGACGCGGCCATCCAGTTCACTGGGATCAATGCTCAATCCACCAACTCCTCGGGCCCATTAGATACTAGCGATCAGATTATCCCTTGTTCCTTACCGGCCTCCTCGAACGCGGCAAGGGCCTTGTCGAGATGGTCCATGGTGTGGGACGCCGACATCTGAAGCCTGATCCGTGCCTCACCCCGAGGCACAACCGGGTAGGAAAAACCGACACAGAAGATGCCTCGTTCGTTTACGGCCTCCACGAGTTCTACGTTCTGCAGCTCGTCTCCAATCATGATCGGAACGATAGGATGAGACCCCGGTATCACATCGAACCCGAGTCTGACGATCTCGGACCTGAAGTAGCGGGTGTTGTGGTGCAGTCTCTCCCGTAGCTCGGGGCGTTCCTGCAGTATGCGCAGCGACTTTAGGGCCCCGGCCACTATGGGTGGCGCCAAGGAGTTTGAGAACAGGTACGGGCGGGAACGCTGGCGCAGCAGCTCGACAATCTCTCTGCGGCCAGTCGTAAAGCCGCCAGAGGCGCCTCCGAAGGTCTTACCCATCGTCGAAGTCGTAACATCGACACGGTCCTGCACCTCCAGCTCCTCGGCCGTACCCTTGCCGCTCGGGCCGATGAAGCCCGTGGCATGGGAGTCGTCCACCATCACCATCGCGTCATGTTTCTCGGCAAGATCGCAGATCTCCGGCAGAGGGGCGAGGTCACCCTGCATGGAAAAGACGCCGTCAGTTGCAATCAGGCGGAATCTTGCATCCGAGGTCTGCCTAAGCATCTCTTCCAGGTCGGCCATGTCCGAGTGCCTGTAGACCTTGCGCACGGCCTTGCACAGCCGCACCCCGTCGATGATGGAAGCGTGGTTGAGTGCATCGGAGATGATCGCATCCTGCGGTCCGAGCAACGTCTCGAACAGGCCGGCATTGGCATCGAAGCAAGAAGCGTAGAGTATTGTGTCCTCGGTACCCATGAACCGGGTTACCTCACGCTCCAACTCGAGGTGGATATCCTGAGTGCCGCAGATGAAGCGCACCGACGCCATGCCGAACCCGTGCGTTTGCATGGCCCCGATGGCCGCCTCTTGCACCTCTTCGGAGTCGGCGAGGCCCAGGTAGTTATTGGCGCAGAAGTTGACCATGTTCCCGCCGCCGGTTCGTACCTCGGCCCGTTGAGCGGAGGTGATGACCTTCTCGTCCTTATAGAGCCCGGACTTGCGGATGGCCCCCAACTCAACCTCAAGCTGGTCCTGAAAGCGCGCGTACGCGGTCATCGACTCCTCCTCGCAGGGTCGGGAAAGTGCCGGTCTGGCATACAGCCGACCTGCGCCGGGAGCGTACCGCCACCGAAATAACGTGTCAACGAAGGAGCGCAGATCGTAGACCCCGCACAGCAGTTGAGGATCATTTGCCTTGGAGGCAGTTATACCGGCAGGTATCTGGCCCGCAACTTCGCGGGCGAGGCGGCGGTCACGTTCCTGACACGCAACCCGGAGCGCCTAAGAACCGAGGGATTTAGCGCCGTGGCGGCAAGCTACTTGCCCGCCGCCTGCGACAGTCCGGCTTCCCTGATCCTGGACACCGTGCCCACCTACAGGCGAGACGGAAAACTTCAACTGCCATATCGCTCGGCGCTCTCGGCGCTGATGGAGGGAAGTCGCCGTCCCGTCTACCTGCACCTGTCGACAACAGCCGTCTATCCGTCAGGCTTCACGGCACAGCGAGACGGGGATCTACCCACGCAGGACGAGGACACGGTCCCACACCCCGAATCTGGCCGCGCCAAGGACCGTTTACTGCTTGAAGAGGCGATTATCGACACATACGCTGGAGCAAGAATACTCCGGTGCGGGGGCATCTACGGCCCTGACAGAAGCTTGGCCACGCGCTTTAGCAAGGGCGATTTTTCCCGCGCTGCGACCGGCAATCGGATGGTCACGCGCATACACGTCCACGACCTGTGCAGGCTCATACTCTCGTTCGGCCGGCTTCAGCCCGGGATCGAAGCCAATCTCGTTAATGCCGTCGACCGAAGGCCGTCATCCAATCGCGAGACCTTTGAACACCTAGAGCGTGTACTGGGAATCACCGTCCCGGGCGACTGGCGCAATGAGGCGCCGAAAGGCCGAATGGTGGTCAGCAAGTATGCGGACAGCCTTCTCGGCGGCCACTACAGGTTCCCGACTTACAGGGAGGGATTCGCCGACTGCCTGAGCTCACCGGGACATCAAGTCTCAGACGGCCCGACTGCCGAGGAGCCGACATGGAGATAGTCGGCCGCGAACCGATCTGGACCACCGAGTTCGAGCGGCTCAGCCACATGCCGGATCAGGACATCGATCTGGCCGTGGCCGCGCTCTTGATAGCCCAGTCAGAGTACCCTGACCTTGAGGGTGAGTCCGAGCTGGAGGCCCTTGAGGACATGGCATCGGTCGCCCGCCAGCGCATAGAGAAAGATGACGATGAGAGCCCGGCGCACCGCATGAATATCATCGGACGCTGGATAGCCGACGACCTGGGATTCACCGGCAGCCACGACAACTACTACGATCCCCGCAACAGTTACCTGAACGACGTGCTGGATCGACGTATCGGCATCCCTATCAGTCTGTCGCTGATCTACGTTGAGGTGGGCAGACGGGCGGGCGTGCCCCTAGTCGGGATCGGCATGCCAGGCCACTTCCTAGTCGGTCACGATGGGGCCCCCGACATCTACCTCGACGCGTTCCACGATGGTTCGCTGATCTCGCGCAAGGAGGCCAAGAACCTCTTTTCCCGGATGATGGCCAGTGCGCCCGCCGGGGCTCCCGCGGAATGGAACGACGCCTATCTGTACCCGGTGAGCAACCGGAGCTTTGTTACCCGTATGCTTCGCAACCTAAAGGCCATCCACCTGCGTTTCCAGGACTATGGCCGCGCGATTAACGTGCTCGACATGCTGGTAGCCATCCACCCTGATCTCCCCGAGGAGCGCAGGGATAGGGGACTGGCACACTTTAGACGGGGCAACCGAGCCCAGGCCCTTTCCGACCTCAAGCGGTTTGCCGAATCCCGGCCGCCAGGCGGCGGCGATCCCACCATTGACGAGATCATCCGCCATCTGGGCTAAAGCCAGGGTTTAAGGGCAGGTTGGAGCCACAAGGGGCGGGGAGGATCACGCAGGCGGTGACTACGTCCAAGCAACGATCGGAACGGGAACACGAGCCAGTCTACAGGCGCGCCCTGGCCCAGCTCGACGACGCTGCTGACCGCCTCGGGCTGGAGCCCGACATTCATGCACAGCTGCGCAGTCCCAAGCGCGAGTTGACCGTGTCGGTACCCGTGAGGATGGATGACGGCGCCGTCAGGGTGTACACGGGTCACAGGGTTCAGCACAGCTTGCATCGCGGACCCGGCAAGGGCGGGATTCGTTATCACCCGGACGTCTCCCTGGACGAGATCCGGGCACTGGCAATGTGGATGACCTGGAAAGGGGCGATCACAGGCATACCCTTCGGCGGCAGCAAGGGCGGCGTGGCCTGCAACCCGAAGGAAATGTCGGAGGCCGAGCTCGAGAGGCTCACCAAGCGGTTCGCCGTAGAGGTCGCACCGATCATCGGCCCCCAAGTTGACATTCCCGCACCCGACGTCAACACGACAGAGCAGACCATGGCATGGTTCATGGAGGCGCTGAGCGCGGGCGATGCGCCCGAATACGCCACAGTTACCGGCAAGCCGGTCGAACTTGGAGGATCCCTCGGCAGAGCCGAGGCCACAGGCCGGGGCGTGATGGTGGCGGCAAGGCGTGCCAGGATCTCAATGGACATGGGGCTTAAAGATGCGCGCGTAGGCGTGATCGGCTACGGCAAGGTCGGGTACTGGGCCGCCCGGCTGCTGAGTCTGGAGGGGGCGCGGGTGGTCGCCGCAGCCGACAGCACCAGCGCCGTTCATTCGGCCTGCGGCATCGACCCGGCGGACCTGCTCCGGCACAAGCGAGCAAATGGCTCTTTCGCAGGCTACCCGCTAGCCGATGAAATCGACTCAAGAGACCTTCTCGGGCTAGAGCTAGATATCCTGGTGCCGGCGGCCACGGAGCGACAGATCGACGAGTCCAACGCTGGCTCCATTACGGCCAGGATGATAGTGGAGGGTGCCAATGGTCCAACGACCGGCGCCGCCGAGACCATATTGCGCGACAAGGGGGTGCTGGTCGTGCCGGATATCCTGGCGAATGCCGGCGGCGTGGTGGTCTCGTATCTCGAGTGGGTCCAGAACATGCAGGGCTATGCCTGGGAACTCAGGGAAGTCAACCTCAAGATGGAGCAGATCCTCACGCAGGCCTTCGACCAGGTGCTGGGCACTGCCGGCGATCACGCGACTGACATGCGTTCCGGGGCGACTATCCTGGCCGTCTCACGTGTGGCCGAGGCGATCCGACTGCGAGGCATCTAGTCCACCCCGATTCGGCGTGGGAGTCTTCCCCGCTATGCGCCAACGGCGACGCCAACGTAAGATTAGATTATGGTCGGCCCGATGAATTGCCCGCGAGACAAGACCGCCCTAAAGGTCAGGACGCACAGGGGAATCGAGGTGGACGAGTGTCCGGCCTGCAAGGGAATGTGGCTTGACCACCACGAGCTCGACGACCTGGAGGACAGGGCCTTCGACAGCGGTCACCGCAAGGGTACCCGCATTTACGCACAGCGTGAGAGCGACATCCCGTGCGTCAAGTGCGGCAAGCTAATGACAACCTTCAACTACAGGGCCTACAACCTTCCGATCGACCAGTGCCCGGACCAGCACGGGTACTGGTTAGATCCGGGCGAGGAGAAGCAGGTCATGGACCTGATGAAGAGGCGGGTGCGAGACCTGAACCGATCCGCCTCGGCCCAGGTCGGCTGGGACAAAACGGTTAGGCGCGGAGGAGGCAGGTCCTTCACAGACCGCATTAAGGACTTTTTTAGATAGAGACGCCGCCGCCGGACCGGCCAAACCTGTCCGGCGCCTCCTATCTGTCCCTGTGGCGCCTTTTGGGGCGCTAGATCGTCAGTTAATCCGCTTGGTAATTCCCTGCCACTCACGTTCCCGCAAGACATACTTTTGTATCTTGCCGGTCGCCGTCTTCGGCAGGTCGCCGAACTCGATGTACTTGGGCGCCTTGAAATGGGCGATGCGTTCCCTGCAGAACTCGATCAACTCGCCTCCAGAAACCCCGCCTGCCGCACGTTGCACCACGAAGGCCTTGGGAACCTCGCCCCACCTTTCGTCGGGCACCCCGATGACGCACACTTCAAGCACGCCCGGATGCTCCATCAAGACCTTCTCCACCTCCTGGCTGGAGATGTTCTCACCGCCCGAGATGATCACGTCCTTGGCGCGGTCCTGAAGTTCGATGTAGCCATCCGAGTGCCAGACGGCCAAGTCGCCGGAATGGAACCAGCCCTCCCGGAAAGACTCGGCCGTCGCCTCGGGATTGTCGAAGTAGCCGGTGGCAACGTTGTTGCCCTGCATAACTACCTCGCCCATGGTCAAACCGTCGCGGGGGACGTCCGCCATGTTCTCGTCGACCACCCGCAGTCCGGTCTGTGCGACCACGTAGGGCACTCCCTGGCGCGACTTGAGCCGTGAGCGCTCGGCAACTGGCAGGGATTCCCATCCAGGCTGCACCGCGCATATCGTGTGCGGACCATAGGTCTCAGTCAGGCCATAGGCGTGGTGAATGAAGGCACCCATCCCCTCCATGCTTCGAATGACCTGGGGAGCCGGCGGGGCTCCGGCGGTCATTATCGTCAGGCCTGACAGATCTTGACCTTCGGCCGCCGGGGACGAGTACATGCTCGTAAGGACGGTGGGAGCGGCGCACATATGGGTTATGCCCTCGTCGCGTATCAGCCCAAATATCTCCACCGGGTCGATGCGCCTCAAGCAGACGTGGGTTCCGCCGACGGAGGTGACTCCCCACGTGAAACACCAGCCGTTGCAGTGGAACATGGGCAGCGTCCAGAGATAGACCCCCCGCCAGTTCATCCCGATTTCAAGAATCTCTCCGAGTCCGTTCAGGTAGGCGCCCCGGGCGTGGTACTCAACGCCCTTCGGCAGACCCGTAGTGCCCGACGTGTAGTTGATAGCTATCGTGTCCAGTTCCGAGTCCAATTCCTCTCGGTGTACTCCGGGCGGAGCCGACGCCAAGAAGGACTCGTATTCCGGCCCCGGTATGCCCTCATCCATGGCAGCGACATCCACTACCTGGACGAATGTATGGACCGTCTCCAGGCCGTCCATCATCTGACGGACCTTCGGGGCAAACTCCGAATCGAACACCAGCACCTTTGACCCGGAGTGGTTCAGGATGTAGCTGATCTCTCGAGGTGATAGGCGAAAATTGATCGCTACCAGAACGGCCCCGATTCGCATGGGTCCATAGTGACCCTCGAGCATCGCAGGCACGTTGGGGCACAAAAAGCCGACCCGGTCGCCCTTGCGCACTCCGGCTTCCCTGAGTGCGCCGGCAAGCCGGTTCACGCGCTCGTCGAACTCCGCGTAGGTAAGCTGCAGGTCCCTGTAGACCACGGCCGTCTTGTTCGGATAGACCATGGCACTCCTGTCCAAGAAGGAGACGGGACTCAAGTTATGGAAGGAGACGCTGGAGGGCACGGTCACCTAGTATCCACAGCTAAGTGGCGGTCATTATAACGGCTGGCTCACCCACCGGAGTCCAGCATCAGCGAGGGGCAGGACGCCTAGATGGTGCCCTGTTCTCTCGCCTGCCGCAGGGTTGTCTCGAAGGCATCTATCGTCCGGTCGACATCCTGCTCGGAGTGCGTTGCGGACAGTATGAAGCTGGAAGTCTGGCAATAGATGCCGTTGTTGATCATTCCCTGATCGAGCACCGCACGTACTTCTGCCGGATACGGTTTGCCGGCCGCTTCCCCCATCCCGCCAAACTCAGGGTCGAAGTCCCGCTCCGCACCCAGCTCGGTGTTGACGATAGACGCTACGCCGTAGGCAAATCCCGGGACCTCGTTTCGGCTCAGGACCTCATTCAATCCGGACTTGAGCCGCTCGGCCATCGAGTCAGCGCGTTCGAGCACAGGTTCATCGCGAACGATCTGCAGCGCCGTCACACCGGCGGTGGCTGAGAGGGGATTTGCGTTGAATGTTCCCGGGTGGGCGATTTTACCCCTCCCGACAGTATCGATCACATCAGCACGGCCGGCCACGGCCCCACCGGGCAGACCGCCCGCGAGGATCTTGGCCATGGTCGACAGGTCGGGCGTCACACCGTAGCGGCCCTGGTTCCCGCCCTTTGACCAGCGAAAGCCCGATACGACCTCGTCGATGATAAAGAGAACTCCGTAGCGCGTAGTCAACTCTCGCAGGGCCTGGATGAACTCGGGCCTGACCACGATGTTGCCTTGGTAGATCAGGGCCGCTATGTCATCGTGGGACTTGAGGGCCTCCTCCACCTCATCTAGGTCGTAGTCGACAAGGATCATCGTGTCCCTCACACCCTGTGGTATGCCGTTTCCTCCCAAGTCGGTGTCGGTGCCGACGTAGGGATTGTCCGCCCAGCCGTGGAAGGCGTCTTTGAACTTTACGATCTTCTCCTTGCCCGTATAAGTGCGGACCATGCGGAATGCCATCATGACCGCCTCTGTTCCAGAGCTGTGAAAGCGCATCTTTTCGGCTGAGGGAACCAGTTCATGCACTAGCTCTGCCCACCGGATCTCCATCTCGGAGGAGGCTGAAAGATGCGTGCCCCTGGCGAGCGCTGCCGAGACGGCCTCGACGACGCTGGGGTTGGCCTGGCCGAGAATCATGGATCCGTGGCCCGTCCGATAGTCGATGTACTCATTGCCGTCTATGTCCCACTTACGCGGGCCTGCTCCGCGGTCCATGTACATGGTGAACGGATCAAACCGGCGGATATCGTGGGTAACACCGTCCGGGAAGAGCCGTCGCCCACGGTCAGCTAGCGCGGCGGACTTGGGATGGAGCTCAAAAAAGCGCTCCGTAATGGTGCTCATCAGGCGTCTCCTCGCTTACGTGGCCGGGATTATAGCACCGGCCCGGGCGGGCCTATCCCGGGGCGCATCCCCGCGCCACGAGCCTAGCTGGCTTTGATCTGGTTGAGGCGGTAGAGGCGTGCGTAAAGAGCATTGGCTTCCATCAAGTGGTCGTGGTCACCCTCCTCTACAACCCTTCCCTTGTCCATGACCAATATGCGCGCGGCATGCCTGATGGTGGAAAGGCGGTGAGCGATCAAGATGGCCGTGCGATCCTTGAGCAATACACTCAGCGCTCTCTGTATCTGCACTTCCGTCTCGCTATCAACCGACGCCGTCGCCTCGTCCAGCACCAGGATGCGGGGATCGGCGACAAGCGCGCGGGCAAAGCTTATGAGCTGTCGCTGGCCCAGGCTCAGGTTCATGCCCAGCTCGGCAATCCGGGTATCGTACCCGTCCGGCAAGGCCGATATGAACTCGTGGGCCCCGACCGCCTTGGCCGATTCGATCATGCGCTCATCGGGGATATCGGGGCGGCTGAACTTGATGTTCTCGCGGACGGTGCCTGAGAACAGGAAGGGTTCCTGGAGAACCATGCTCAGCTGGGAAACGAGTGACAGCCGCGTCACCTCTCTGATGTCCCGGCCGTCGACCTCTATGGCCCCCCGTCCCCTCTCTACGTCGGCAAACCGGGCGAGCAGCGAAACCAGGGTCGTCTTCCCGGCACCGGAGGGCCCAACGATCGCCACGGCCTCTCCAGGCTCAACGATGAAGCTGACCTGGTCGAGCACGTCTGTACCCGGCTTGTACGAAAAGCTAACTCGCCTGAATTCCACCCTTCCCCTTACGGCAGCAAGGTCGGGGGCGCCGGGAGCATCTACGACCTCGGGCGGCGCGTCGAGCAGGTCGAAGATGCGAGTGCCCGAAGTCATTGAGCGCTGCAGCTGGGTGTACTGCATGGTGAGACTTCGAACCGGGTCGAAGAAGCGCTGGATGTAGAGCACGTATGCGATGAGCGCCCCAACCTCAATGGCCCCGCCGGAAACCATACGACTTCCGAAAAAGACCACCAGGCCTATCGCGACCCCCGTCAACGCATCGACGGAAGGCAGAAGACCTGCGGACCACCTGCTCGCGACCTTGTTGGCGTCCAGATGGTGTCGATTCTTCCTCTCGAAGCGGTCGAGATTGACGGCCTGTCGATTCATCGCCTGCACAACGCGTACGCCTGCCAGATTCTCGTTAAGGTCGGCGTTTACGACCGAGATCGCGTAGCGGACCCTGAGAAACTCGCGCTTGGCAAACGGTTGCCACAATGCCACCACCAGCGCAAGAACCGGCAGGGTTGCCATAGAGATCAGTCCGAGCCTCACGTCTAGGGCGAGCACGGCGCCGATTATGAACACGAGGCTCACAAGGTCCCCCAGTGTCATCACGACTATGGAGGTCAACTCCTGCATCTGGCCTACATCGCCGATGACGCGGGAGATCAATCTTCCCGCCTCGGTGCGGTTGAAGAAGGAGACCGACTGGCGCTGCAGGTGGACGAACATGTCCCTGCGCAGGGCGTAAAGGAGACCCTGGCCAACCCGCTCCATAGCCGTTTGCTGAAGGTAGTTCGCCCCCCAGTTGATCAACGCCAGGCCGACGAACACCGCCACCATCCACCACAGGCCGCCCAGGTCGCCCTGTGCTATGAAGTCGTCAATCGCTATCTTGATGACCCAGGGAACTGCAGTCAGCGACGCCGTAAACGCCAGCATCGCCACAAGCGCAATTGCCAACTCGCGCCGATAGGGCTTTACATAGCCCAGCATGCGGGACACCACACGCTGGTCATAGACGCTTCCGAAGACCTCCTCGTCGCCCTGGGCACCTGTAGAGCCGCCCATCATCCATCCGGCCATCATGTCCGAGCGCTCCCGTATCCCGGATGCGGGGGCGCCAGAAATCCGCGCCAAATCGCCTCGTCGCGAGGCCTAAGGTGGAGGTCGAATAGCCGCCGGTAGATCCCGCCGGCCTCCAGCAGTTCGCCGTGGGTCCCACGCTCCACGATGCGTCCACCGTCCAGCAGGAGCACGAGGTCCGCTCTCTCCACTGTACTAAGGCGATGGGCAATCACGAAGGTCGTTCTTCCCTCCATGACCGTCTCGAGAGCCCGTCCCAGTTGATGCTCGGTAGCGGCGTCCACACTCGACGTCGAGTCATCCAGTATCAGCAGGGGCGGGTCGAGCAGAAGCGTCCTGGCGATGGCGACCCGCTGGCGCTGGCCACCGGACAGCGATGCTCCCCGCTCGGCCACCGGAGTGTCCAGCCCGGCCTCCAGGCTGTCCACGAAATCGCCAAGCATCGCCAATTTGACCACCCGAGAAAGCTCCGCTGCGGAAGCGTCGACGTGCCCGTAGGCGATGTTCTCGCCCAGGGACGCCGAGAACAGGAACACATCCTGCTGGACGATGCCTATGTTGGATCGCAACGAGCTAATCGTCACGTCCCGTACATCCGTGCCGTCGATTGAGACGCGACCGGAGGAGACGTCATAGAACCGCGGAATCAAGCTGACCAGGGTGCTCTTTCCGGAACCGGGAGCGCCCATGATGGCCACTACCTGACCCGGCTCCACCTCAAGGTCAATGCCGTGCAGCACAGGTCTATCCGTCCCGTAGCCGAAGCAAACGTTCTCAAAGCGCACCAGACCCTTCGCCCTCCCGAGGTCGACGGCCCCAGCACGGCCGGCCACGGCAGGACGATCATCCAGGATCTCGAACATCCGCTGGCCCGCCGCAATCCCCCGGGCAATGGTGTTGATTATCCAGCCGACCATGCGTACCGGCATCATCATCGTCTGCATAAAGAAGATGAACTGCGCCAGCTCACCCGGACTCATGTCACCGCGGACCACCAGGTAGCCTCCGAACCCGATGATCGCCACCATGGTCATCATGAAGCCGAACACGGTTAAGGAAATGCTCTGAGTTCTCAGTGCGGTAGCCCTAACGTTGTCCCGCGCTACCTCTTGATTGACCAGGTCGAACTTGGCCTGCTCGTGGCGTTCGGCCCCAAACGCTCGCACCACCCTCACCCCGGTCAAGTTCTCCTGCAAGACGGTACTCAGGTCCGCCATGTGCTCCTGAATACGCTGCCAGAGATCCCGCATCTTGGCCCGCACACCCAGGGAGAGAGACACGACGACTGGCATTAGGAGGACACTCAGCAGGCCTAGACGCCAGTCGAGCACGAGCAGGATGACGGCCACGGCCACGAACTGGATTAGGAAGAATGGCGCCCTGAGCAAGCCCATGAAGATGAAAAAGCGGATGTTTTCCACATCCGTGACGGCCCGGGACATGAGATTGCCGGTGTGATGGCGATCGTGGAAGGCGAAGCTCTGGTCTTGGACCTGGCGGTAGAAGGAGTTGCGCAGATCGTAGGCAACCCTCTGGGAGACGGTCTCACCCAGATGGGTCTGCACATACGAGAAGGCCCCGCGGAGGACGCTCAGGACCACCAGCCAGACAGCGATGAGAAGAATGGCGCCTTCGTCCAGCCCCCTGCCCGCAACGGCATCTGAGAGGCGATCGACCGCGCTGCCGAGGAAGCGTGGCAAGAGCAACTGAGCGGCCGTGGCCGCCAGGGTGGCCAGATAGACCGCAGCAACCAGTGCGCGATAGCGCAGCATGGCGCGCGTTATCCTCAGGACAATATCCATGCAGATCCGACCGGTCGCCCCAGGCGACGGCTATCGAATCGAGGACTGGATGCCGATAGTCTCGACGCGCCAGAAAGGCCCTGACAGCACGTCAGGGTAGAGGGCAGAAACCAACGCCCTGTATGAGAGTTCGAATTCCCTCTTTATTCGTTCAATGCGCTGTCGCTGCTCTTGCAACGATGCGTCATGGACGTAGAGTGGATTGATTCTCAGCAGGTCGCCGTCCCTCTCAAGCGTCACCACCAAGGTGACCAGTTCCGCGGTGCCCTCCATTGCGATGGGAGCTGAAGGCATCTCGATTCGATTCAAGGTTACCACCACGCCTGCGTGCTCTGCCGAAGCCCGGAGATGCTGGTGTACGGACGCCAGGTGCCTTTCGGCCGCGGCTATCCTGCCCTGTTCGATCAGCTTGCGAAGCTCCTCACCGCGCACTCCGGCCAGCTCGGCATGGGTCTGCGCTTTGCCGGTGTCAGACCGCGACAGTGTCAGTACCACGCTTTCCTTGGTGCGCTTAACCCAATAGAGGTTGTCCCCGGGGACGGTGTCTTCCGCCACCACTGCGGCGATACTTCCGCCGCCAAGAACAATCAGTGCAATTGCCAGCGCGGCCGTCATTGGGACGGCCAGCGGTCTGGGCACCCGCAAACGCCACCACCGCGAACTCGAGCGAACCGGGACTTCGGCATCGAGCCGCTCACGGAGCCTGAGCCTGCCCCGATTCCTTGCGGCCCTGGACGGCTCTACCGAGGAGGCGGCCGAAAGGGTGGCTTGCGCGGCCTCCAACAAGGGCTGCAATCGCTCTCGATGGACGTCGTAGTCGCGAAGGCACTCCTCAATGCTCTGTCCCTCGGCCATGCGGTCAAGGCAGGCATCGAAGACCTCGTCGAGTTCCCTGTCGACCTCGAAAGGATCCATTAGCTAGACGTGCTGATGAGAGGGGCTGCCTGCCGGCATCAGGATGCGGCGCAGCTTCTTTATCCCGGCGTGCTGGAGGGCCTTGATAGCGTTCTCCTTTCGCCCGAGGGCTTCAGCCGTCTCCTTGACCGAAAGCTCTCCGGCGAACCTCATGGAGATCACCTGGCGCTGAAGGTCGGTAAGACCCTCCATCGCCCTATTGACCTCTCTCATGGTCAGCTTTGTTTGCACGTATCTGTCCAGATCGACACCGGACTCTCCAACGACCGCTGACACCTTTTCGAGCGATACGGTCTTCTGACGTCCTTGCTTGCGAAAATGATCGACCGCGAGATTGTGCGCTATGCGAAATAGCCAAGAGGAAAAGGGGTGACCCCGGTGCTCATAGCTGCCGATGGACGTCAGCATACGGAGGAAAACTTCCTCCGAGAGATCCTCGGCCAGCAATGCGTCGCCTGTCTTGAACGACAGGTAGCGAAAGACCTTGTCGTAGAAGCGGTCATAGAGCGCCTCGAAAGCGGCCGTCTCACCGCGCTGAGCGCGCCTTACCAGAGCCTCTATGCACTCTATGGAAGGCGACCTGTCGGCGCTCACCGTTTCGACCTCCTCTACTAGACTACGACCTATAGTAATTATAGATAACGTACGTTTCCGGCACGAAGTTAGTTCTGTGCCGTCCGGTGGACGCTGCCGATTGGCACAGCTGGAAATGGGCAGTTGACTGGTTGCGCGGCCATCGACCCCATACACGCAATATGGCTTTCCTAGTCAGACCAATGACGGAGGCAGATGTCTTGCGCTGCGCACTGGTAGAGCGCGAGGCCCTGCCCACACTCTTTCCGCCCACTTCGTTTCGAAGGGAGCTGGGCAATAGCCTCGCCCGTTACCTTGTAGCAGATTCGATCGGTGAGGCGCCGCAGGGGAAGCATCCGACCAAGATGACGGCCCCAACAACCTGTGTCGGAGGGGACGACAGTAAAACGGTGGGCTTCATCGGCATTTGGTACATGGCGGACGAAGCCCACGTGGTTAATCTCGCTGTTATGGCAAAGCACCGAGGTTACGGAGTTGGGGAACTTCTCTTGATCTCAGCCATCGAACAGGCCCTTGAACGCCGCTCGACAGTGGTGACACTGGAGGTCCGCGAGTCAAATTACATCGCCCGCAACCTCTACACCAAGTACGGGTTCACAGAGCGGGGAAGGCGCAGAGCATATTACTCCGACAACCGGGAGGACGCCGTGATCATGACCACCGGGTCCATTGGCGACACTCCCTTTCTGGAGCGCTTTAGGAAACTGGTTGGCACCCACAACATGCAGAGGCGGCCTTCGGTGCGACGCATCCAATAGCCTGCCGTCGATCCGAAAGCAGGCTTAAGTGGTTGGCAAAGGACCCGCTAAGTCCCCCCGAGCGGCCAGACGACCAAGATCACAGGCACCGCCACAGCGCCGACCAGAATCGACAGGGGCAGCCCCATCCTCCAGTAGTCGGCGAACCGGTATCCCCCGGGTCCCATAACCAGTGTGTTGGACTGATGCCCTATCGGCGTCAGGAACGCGGCGGATGCGCCCACGGCAACCGCCATCAGGAAGGGGTCGACACTGACACCCAGATCTCTGGCGATGTCGATCGCGATCGGCGCCATGATGACCGCAGCCGCCGTGTTGTTGACGATCCCGGAAAGGACCATGGTGGCCGCCAAAACGATGAGCAGGATCAGGTAGTCGGGCGTGTCACCGCCCGCCGCATTGAGGAACCCTGCAATGGTCCCGGAACCACCCGTGCTGACGAGAGCGCCCTCGATCGGGATCATTGCCCCAAGCAGGATGATTATGGGCCAGTTTACGCTCTCATAGGCCTCGCGCAGGGTCACAGCGCCGGAGACGGCCATCAGTAGCGCCGCTCCCACGAAGGCAACCTGGACCGAGAGCACTCCAGTGGCTGTCAGCGCTATGGCAAGGCCGAAGATGGCGACGGTTATGATCGGCTTGGGCCTGGGCCGTCCGAGCCTCAGATCCCTCTCGACTAGGGGCAGACCTCCCATACGGCTCAGCCCCTCCATCACCGCATCCGATCGACCCTGCAGTAGCAGGACGTCTCCGACGGTCAACCTCACATCCCCCAGTCGTTCCTGAATCCGCTCGCCGCCCCGGGCTATGGCCAGGAGGTTGATTCCGTATCTGGCCAGCATTCCGATCTGGGAGGGCGTTCGTCCTTCGAGTTCGGAATCCGGGGCTACAACCGCCTCCAAGACCACTATCTCGTCCCCATGCCCGGAGCGCGATGCCGAACCATCGCTGCCTGCCATCTCGAAGCCCGATACGGCTATCAGCTCGTCCAGGACCTTGGGATCTGCCTTGACTATGAGGACGTCGCCAGCCCTGATTTCCTGGAGGGTAGAAGGGGCCTCGAACCGTCGCTCATCGCGGATAAGGCCGACCACGCCGAAGTCCGCGTCCATCGCGTTCTTGATCTCACCGAGAAGCCGGCCGGCCATGCGCGCGCCGGACGGAACGCTTACCTCGGCAAGATATTCCTGGATGCTGAACGCCTGCGGATCCAGAGCACGAGACCGGCGTCGGGGTATGAGGCGCCAGCCCAGCAGCACGATAAACACGATGCCGACCGCCGCGACGGCGATCCCCACCGGCAGAAAGTCAAACATCCGGAAGGGGTCCTGCCCGGTCTCAGCCCTGAAAGTGGCGATGACGATGTTTGGTGGTGTGCCGATGACGGTCAGAAGGCCGCCCAACAGCGAGCCGAACGCAAGCGGCATGAGAATACGGGACGGCGACAGGCCTGTTCGGCGAGCGGTCTCGATGGCCACGGGCATCATCAGGACCAAGGCCCCCACGTTGTTCATGAACGCCGATAGCAGGACCGTCAGGCAGGTCATGGCGATGAGTTGAACGAGGCGCCCATCGCCGAGCGCAGCCAGCCTGCGGCTGATGAAGTCGGCAACCCCTGAGTTGGCCAGACTTCGTCCGGCAACCAGGACGGCGGCCACGGTGACGACGGCGGGGTGACCAAGCCCCGAGAACGCCGACTCGGCGGGAACTATGCCGGAGATTACAAGGACAAGTAGCGTGAGTAGCGCAACGACATCAAAGCGCCAACGCCCCCACAGAAAGAAGGCCAGCGCCACGCCGATGACGACGAAAACGAAGGTCTGGTCCGACATTCGGACTCCACCGTGCCTGTGCCCTTACCTTCTTGCTCGATCATCGTGTCTCCCGCGCCGGTCATCGGGGCGCTATTTTATCGGCCCCATCGGCGTTCGCGCCAGTATTGACCACTGCTCCCGAGTCAGTAATGACCGGGACGGGGAGTAGATCTACACGGCCGGGTCCGGCCACCGAGGCCCCTTCAGCTATCCCTTCAGCCCGGTTGACTTTGCAAAAAAACTGGGCCTACGTTGGGTCTCAAGGAGGTCGAGATGATCAAACCCAATCTGGAGCATCTTAGGATGTCCGCCGGGGAGACCGTCGGCACATATCTGCTCGTGCTGTTCGGCACCGGCTCCGTTGCTGCCGCGGTCATCACAGGGGCCCAGGTCGGCCTGTGGCAGGTGGCCGCAGTATGGGGCTTCGGCATCGCACTCGCCATATACGCGACGGCGGCGCTCTCCGGGGCGCACCTGAATCCTGCCGTCAGCCTCGCATTCGCGATCTTCCGGCCTAAGGAATTCCCTGTGAGCAGGCTTCCCCTCTACTGGCTTTCACAGATGGCCGGGGGGGTCATGGCCGGGGCGACCATCTGGTGGCTGTTCGGAAACTTCATCGGCCGTTTCGAGGCGACGAACGGCCTGGTACGGGGTGAGCCGGGCAGCCAGCATTCCGCCATGGTCTTCGGAGAGTATTTTCCCAACCCGGACATCTTCGGCACAGGTGCTTCCGCCCAAGATCTAATCTCGCCGGCCGGGGCGATGGTCGTAGAGGCCTTCGGCACCGGCGTCCTTGTGCTCTTGATCTTCAGCCTCGTCGACAGGCGCGCAGGCGGTCTCTCGCCAGGACACCTGGCTCCTCTGTTCATTGGCTTCGCCGTCGCGATCCTTATCAGCCTGTTCGCTCCACTCACCCAGGCCGGCTGGAATCCCGCCAGAGATTTCGGCCCTCGCTTGGTGGCGCTGGCGGCAGGATGGGGATCGATAGCGATTCCCGGGCCTCAAAATGGCTTTTGGGTGTACATCGTGGGCCCACTAATCGGCGGTCCACTGGGAGCAGCCGTGCACGAGGTGCTACTAAGGCGAGGCCCGAGGAAAGATGTGGAGGCCCCCTAGACGGAACCGCCTCCCTCAGCCGGCGACCTCGGGTAGAGGGGCCAGAGCCATTCGACTCCTTCGTTGCGGGGCGTTTTGATCACGGGACGTCTCTTGATTACGTGCAGCCCGTACGAGATCAGATCGTCGGCCGTAGCCTGGGAGTAGCCGAAGGAGTCCACAAGGCGCCTGACGACGCCTTCATAGCGTCTGCGCCACTCCACCTTCTGGCGGGCGAAGCGAGGTTCGGTCAACGCTCGCTCCACCGACCGGGGCGCGGGCAGCAATCTCAACTCCACGGCCGCCCGCAAGCGTGGCTCCGAGCGGTAATCGAACGATTTGCCCTTCAGCTTCCACCTGCTGATTCGGTCGTGAAGCTCCTGCCGAAAGGCGCGCTTGTCCCGCGCCATCACACCCACAGCCCTTTCCAGTTCCTGCATGTCCCGCTCGTTGGGCGAACGGATTCCGGCATTTCCCGATTTGCCATTTGACTGGCAGAACTCGGCTATGCTGGCAACATAGTTCTCGAAGAGCTCGTTGGCGCTGTCGTTGAACGAGTCAGTCAGCGCCATTTGGAGTTCCTTTACTACGAGCCGGTCGTACTCCTTGACGGTGTCGGCAATGAAGCCCACGTAGGTGACGATGTCACTTTGGTCCAGGCTTATGTTCTCCTTCAGTCCCCGCCACAAGCTGTCTATGGCCGCCAAGGGAGTCACGACTCCGGATTCGGCGTTGGCCACCACTCCTATGCGGTTCATCACATAGCGCGGGGATATGCCGCCCATGCCCTCGTTGGGGTGGTGGCGCTGCATTTCGACGACGTCACGATGGGTGTACGAACCTACGAGTTCGCCGTTATAGAGCTTGACCTTGTCCAGAAGGGTCATGCCCTGTCGTGAGGGAGCTTCAAGCCGAGACAGGATGGCGAAAGTGCTGACCACCGGCATGGTCAGCGGGGCGATGTCCACATCTTGCACGGTGCTCTGCCCGAGCATCTTGTTGAGGATCTTTACCTCTTCTGAGACCCGCAGGTTGTAGGGGATCTTGATGGCTATGATCCGGTCCTTAAGGGCCTCCGAGGACTCATCCTGGCTGAAGGTGTTGAAATCACCCTCGTTGGAGTGCCCTATGATCACCTCGTCCCCGTAGACCGATCCGAACTTTTCCATCTTGATAAGTTGCTCTTGCGCCAGCGAGAGCAGCGTGGTCAGCAACCTGCGATCGGCCTTGAAGATCTCTACGAACTCCATGATGCCTCGATTGGCAACGTTCAATTCGCCGTCCAGGCGGAAAGCTCGAGCAGCAACCTCCTGGCGATCCCCATCGAGTTTTTCCTCGTTGTAGCTGCCCACGAGAACGGATGCGTCGGGCGGCCTAGGGTTGTTGGCAACGTAGTAGCCGATACCCCTTGCCTGGGACTCGGAGAACACGACGCGGGTCACCGGCACCTCTGCAGGATTGCCCCTGTAGTCGTGCTCAAGAAGGAAACGGCAGTGAAAACAAAGGTCTCCCTCAATGTGCAGGCCATGATCGCGGGCCAGCCTGCTCCTGAGCCTGCTTGGGATCAAGTGCAGGGGATCTTCCTGCATCGGGCAGCCCTGGATGGTATAGACCGCCCCATCCTGAGTTCTGGTGTAGTCCTCTAGGCCACGCTTGATGATGTCGATGATCGAGGATTTTCCGCTGGCGGGCGGACCCAGCAAGAGCAGAATCCGCTTCCTGACCTCCAGACGCCGGGCCGAAGCCTCAAAATAGCCGACGATTCGGTGTAGAGCCGACTCCAGACCGAAGATCTGCCCTTTGAACAGCTCGTAGACTGGCTCTCCGTTGAGGTCCTCTTCAGTCCCTGCAGAGCTTATGGCATCGTAGACGAGGCCATGCGAAAGTCGCGACAGCGCCGGGGTCGCGGCTACCAGCTCAAGGTACTGGGAGAAAGTCCCCTCCCAGGAGTACCTGTCTGTTTCCCGTTCGCTTTCGGCGAGGACCTGGGCAACGGAGATCTTCTCGTTCCGGCTGACAGGGTGTCCAGCCGGAGCTTCATCTGGACCTACCATTCGAGGGTCCGCCGTGCCCTCCACAAGGGGATCAACCATAACTGCGGTTCGTCACCCTCCGTCCCTTCGCAAGCCGTCAGTTTCAGACAGATGCGCCCCTGTCGAGCGAACCTCGCAGGGGCGCAGGAGTCAAGCCCAATGGAGCCTAGAGCTGTATCACCGACGTTGCCACCAGCGAGCCTAGCACGGCTACGGCCGCCCCGCCGATCAGCAGGAACCACCCGGCCACAAGCCTGATCGCATGGAACGGGATCGCCTGGTGGAAGAAAACCAGACCGGCGTTGATCGCCAGGATCAGTGTGGCTCCTGACATCACGAGCCATGGGCCGTCGCCGTAGCCACTAGACATCTCAGCCGCGAAGTAGATCAGCGCGAATATGTTGAATACGCACAGGAAGCCTGCATAGAAGCCGACCGCCCGTTCCTCCAGATCCAAATAGGCCTGGGCCGCAACGGCCACCGTGTATACCGCCCAGACAAGGATCAGCGCCTTCATCATCGTGATGTTCGTAAGAACGTCTGCCTCGGTGGACCTTCCCTCCAGCAGCGTCGGCGTCATCACGAGGCCAACCAGGGACAGCAGGCCGAGCCCGGCCACGACCACTCCCATGGAGCGACCTTCGGAAAACAGGCCTAGGTGGTTCCAGGACTGTGCAAAGAGTGCACCGCCGATCAAAACTAAGAACGCAGCTTCCATATCTCCTCCTAAATGACCCTTTCCGGGACTTTCGGCAAGGCTAAGGGGGCGGCTTCATCTGACGATACGGCTGTGGCCACCTTGGCGACCGGTTCAATTTCACACAGTCACCCAAAAGTGTCTAGGCGTCTGAAGGGCATTCGCCCCGTGATTTCGCCCCATTCGGCCAATCCCTCAGCGGCCTGGCGGGAGACGTACCCTCGGACAGCGACCGTCAAAACCATCGCCTGACCGTCCCTCGCCACAGCCGGCCGCCACGGCCAGTCAGCATGTCGACCATGCGCCAAAAGTTCGCATGCCTGGCCACGATTGCGGGTGTAGGCCGAGCGATCAGCGTTCCGCAGTACGCGGCGGGTCCTGCACTGCAAGGGACGATCTTGTACCCGTTCCGTTCCGCGTACGGCATGGCCTGTTCAATCGTCTCGAACGGCCCGTAGGTGTGCGTGCCGCCGGGCAGGTCCCGGTTGAAGTTGCAGCACTCGTTGTTCTCGTGCACCGTCGAGACGCCATCGAAGCGGGTCACATCCGGCCATGTGGGCCAGCGTCAGCGCCGCATTTTCCGGGTCAAGTTCCAGCAGGTCCTGGAGTTCAGGGTCCATGGCGAAGGGTGCTCCCTAGTTGCTTGTCTGCCGCCGATGTCGCCAATGTAGATGCCTTGTCCAGCGTTTCGCCGGCTCTCAGGACCGGGGTCAAGGTGGGTCAACTTGCGGGGCGTCCTGTGCGAGCTGTGAGTTGGCGCCTTGGAGATGCAAGCACGTTCTGAAGCTGCCAGTGGGGCACGTCTTGAATAGTTTCACGTTGCGCATGTTCTCAGCGATCTGGCCAGTGGTCCTTGCGTGGCAAGGTAGGCACGAGCCTCGCTGGTCTCGCATTCGGTGGGTTGGAACCGGTATCGGCGTCGGAGTGATTGTCGGTGTGGGCGTGGGGCCCGACGGTGTAGGTGTTGGCCAGGGCGTGGGATCTGCAGCAGGCGTTGCGGCTACGGCGAGGATTCCAGCGATTTCAGACATGCCTGGTCCAACGGCCAACCTCCGCCCCCACGGGAGCCTGGGCGCTCTCACGCCCCGCGACGCTGGAGGCGAATTCAAGTCCCCCACCTCGAACCCGACGTAGGCGGATGTCGACGTCGACGATGCACGATTCGTCGGAGCGACCGCCGCCATGCGCTAACTGCGGCAGCCTCCAGAAAATCCGAGTCAAGCGTGCCGAAAAGGTAGCCGCGTGATCGTGGTCAGGGAGGTGGAGCGGTCGAAAAAGGGCGGGCAGTACCAGGGGCGGGAATGAACCCTAAAGTAGAACTAATGCAGGATCGCAGGCAAAACCTGCATTTTGTTGGCCATTTCCCAGCGCCCACAACATATTGCGTCTGACAGCACAGATTCGTCTCCGCCTTTGAGGGGGTATCCGAGCAGGTAGGGGATTCCCGACCAAGCGTCATACCGGTGTCGACCTTTCTTTTCAGATCAAAAGAGGCCTTCACCGGCCACCACCGGTGAAGGCCCGCATTTGAGATCCGCCGGACCGGGGACAGTGCAACATGCGTCGGCAATGGTACCCCGAATCTGTCAAGCTCGGTAGCCCATTTCGGGTGGTCGTCTACTACCCGGTCCGGCGAGACTGTCAGGGTGCGAACTATGAGAACGATCAGAGTTCGCCGCACGGTGAGGGTGAGACCATCGCCCTCAGCCCGCCTTGCCGCTCAGAGGCTTAAGAAGGCCGAATCTGAGTTGAAGCGCGAGTTGAGGCGTCTGGAGAACCTTTGCCGCAGATAAGAACGGGCGGGTCCGTTGGCCATTGGCGGGCGGAAATACCGAAGTAAGGGGACAGTATGAGCTACTCGATTGGCCCAGGCAGGGGTCTACTGTTGCGGTTGCAAGGAGTGTCATCTTGGACCGCTGATGACCGTCTGCCGCCCTGCGGAAACTGCTCGCGCGGCACCCGTGTCACCTACAGGCGCTGCTAATTGTTTGGAGCCTCCGGCGTATGCCGGAGGCTCCCCCATTATGTCGGAGCAGCCACCAGAGCGTCCGTGTAGAGAGAATCGAGGAACGCGAGTGGAGGCGGTCAGGGAAAGGGAACCGTACCGAAAACGATAGTCACATGAAATAGATCTTTGACCGGGGGCGCGTGTCCGCTGCGGACTTGATCCATGTAAGTCGCCATTGGGGGCGCTCCATAGATGATGAACCACTCGTCATCTCGATAGTGAGCAGTCCGCCCCGGGTAGTAGAAGGTGGCCCGTCGACACTTGGATCGAGAAGGAGGCTGGATGCGGCCCTGAAAGCTGAGAGGTACTCCTCACCTTCGAGGGAAGAAATGTACTCCGCGGCTTCCGGCTCGAAGATGATCTTCCTCATTGAAGCTAGTCCTGAGCGGCTCTCAATGATCTCCTCCAATTCGTCCTCCGTGTAGCAAACACCTTCGCCGCTCTCGATCCGGGCGATGCCTCTCCTGACCTCTTCTTGGAACTCAGGGTCTTGGGCAAGCTGCTGCATGAGGGCCTTTGTCTCCTCGACCCATCTCCCCTCGTAGTAGGTCTCGATGACATCGTTGGGTATGCGGCCACCCTTCTTTTTTGCCTGACGCCACGGAGCGCCTTCCGGTGGGTCATGTCGAGTTTCAGGGGGTGGATGGAGCCGAAGGGAAACTCCACATGATTGCCGACTGCGGGTCGATCTGCCAACCTTGTCAACTTGAATGGGTTCCTTGATAGCAGAGGGGCCATAGTGTTTCAGTTCCGTCCCATATGACAGGGCCGTAGGGAAAAGCCTGAAACTCCTCGTTGACCAGCGCCGTGAAGCGCCAAAAGCTTGCGCGAAGTACATCAGCTTCTGCACCTTCAGGTTCGAGACCGGTTCATCCGCCAACTGGATGAAAGCGTTAGCTATGTCTACAGGATCGTACAAGGGCTTAATTCAACGAGAGTCGCTCACTATCATAACGTCCTATAGATTGTCAGACAACATTTAATGGGTTCTTAATGCTGGCGAGTGGCTCCAGAAAAGTCCATTATTTCAAACGAACGCAGTACCTGGCCACGATTGTACTTGACATAATGCGGGCCTAACTGATACGGTTTCTTTGGTCCCAAGGGGCTGCGAAGGAAGCTACCGGACCGGGGTCAAGTGGGCAACTGCGGGGCGTCCGGCGAGGTGAGTGGAGAGCAAGGTTCCTTGGGGCCTCTTTTTTTGTCGCCGGCATCCCCCTGTCCGGGTTTCAGCACTCCCAGAAACGGCAGGTTGCGGTATTTTTCCATGTGGTCCAATCCGTAGCCCACGAGGAATTCATCCCCCACCTCGAACCCGACGTATCGGATGTCGACGTCGACGATGCGCCTGATTCGCTTGTCCACGAGCGTACACACATTCAAGGTGGCTGGCTCCTTGACCCTGAGGTATCCGAGCAGGTAGTTCAGCGTCATACCGGTGTCGACGATGTCTTCGATCAATAGCACGTCCCGCCCGGTAAGCCCGAGGTCCAGGTCCTTCACCACCCGGACGCCATCATCTGAAGAGCCGTAGTACGAAACCGACATAAAGTCCAGCTCTATCGGCAAGGTGATTTCCCTGATCAAGTCAGCCATGAAACAGACCATCCCCCGCTGGACACCCACAAGCACCGGCTCCTTACCCTCGTAGTCAGCCGATATAGCTCGCCCCAGATGGCGTACTCGTTCGGCTATGCCGCGGGCGGTGAACAACACGCGGTCCACGCCGCCGAAATCCGCCGAGGCAAGAGGGCCGAACCCGTACTTGGCCAACAGCCGGTGGTAGTCGCGCCGGTAAAGGAGCTTGACCGCCACATCCGGGTAGAGCTCCCGCATGCGCCTGAGCTTGCGATTCTTCTCGGTGACCAGGCTCTGTTTGAGGGTGGTCAGCTCCAGGTACAGGCTGAGGTCAGGGAGGTAGAAGTCCGGGGTGAACATCTCTGCCACCCTTTCGGCATCCCACCTTAGGGGGAACGATCTCGGCTCGTACTCCCACCTGACGCCGTAAAAGTCCAGTATCGAGGCGAATTCCTGCTCGCTCGGGTGAGCGAAGCGGATCTCCCCGTGCTGAGGGTTGTCGACCGGAGTGGGTTTGGAGGCCACACGGTATTATGACCCGAAACCCTCTCGAAAATCACCACCGGCACATACGATTACACGATATGCAGTGGGTGAGTCTCTAAGGCTAACAACATATAGGGTAAGGTCGGCGGCGCCATGGCCCGACCGGGTCATGACCTTTCGGACAGCGGCACGTAGGAGCGTTCAGCCTCGCCAGAGTAGACCTGGCGTGGGCGTGCTATTCGCAGCTCCGGATCGTTGCGCATCTCCTCCCAATGTGCCAGCCACCCCGACGTCCTCGGAATCGCGAACAGGACGGGAAACATGGATATGGGAAAGCCCATGGCCTGGTAGATGATCCCCGAGTAAAAGTCCACATTCGGGTACAGGCCACGCTCTACGAAGAACTCATCCTCAAGGGCGATCTTCTCCAGCTCGGTCGCCACCTCGATCAGCGGGTTGCGGCCGCATACCTCAAACACCTGCTCGGCCAGTTCTCTGAGGATCTTCGCCCGGGGATCATAGCTCTTATAGACGCGATGGCCGAAGCCCATCAGTCGAAATTCGCGGCTCTTGACCCTCCGTATGTATTCAGGCACGTTCCTTACGTCCCCGATCTCCGTGAGCATGCGCAAGACGGCCTCGTTTGCTCCGCCGTGAAGAGGACCGTAGAGCGCGGCCACCGCCGCCGACACAGATACGTACGGGTCGGCGTCGGAACTTCCCACGTTTCTCATGGCCGACGTGCTGCAATTCTGCTCGTGGTCGGCATGGAGTACAAAGAGGACGTCAAGGGCCCGCTCCAGCACCGGATCCGGTCGATACTTAAGCTCGGTGGCCTTGAACATCATGTTCAGGAAGTTCCCCGAGTAACTCAGATCGTTATCTGGATAGGCGTAGGGCTGTCCGGCGTTGTATCTGTATGCGAACGCCGCAAGGGTGGGCATCTTGGCGATCAAGCGCATGATCGACCGGCTGCGTACACTCTGGTCGTGCACGTCCCGAGACTTGGGATAGAAGGTTGAAAGCGCGGCAACGGCGCTGACAAGAATGCCCATCGGATGGGCGTTGTAGTGGAAACCGTCCAGGAATCGCTTAATCTTCTCGTTGATTATCGTGTGGTGGGTTATGTCGTAGGTCCACGCCGCGAGTTGGGACCCCGTGGGCAGTTCCCCGTTGATCAGCAAGTAGGCGACCTCCAGATAGTTGCTGTTCGCCGCCAACTGCTCGATGGAGTATCCGCGGTATCGCAAGATCCCGGCGTCTCCATCGATAAAGGTGATCCGACTCCGGCAAGACGAGGTGTTCAGGAACCCCGGGTCGTGGGCCAGCAGGCCGAAGTCCTCCTCCGATGCCCTGATCCGGCGCAGCTCCGAAGCATTTATCGCCGACCCTCGGTCGGGGAAAGTGCCGGCGAAGATCGGCACCTCATAGATCTCGCCTGTCCTGCTATCGGTGATGCTCAGCGAATCAGCCATTACCTCCCTCTCACCTCTCACTGGGTGGTCCTCCAGACTCTTGGACCCCTAGTAACCTCTAAGATACCGCTGTATTTCTCGAAAAGATCGTGCCGCTCGCCGTTATTTTCCCAGTCCCACCAGTGGTCTATGCTCTCCCAGCGGCTGAGGGTCATGAACCGATCCGGGTCCGAGGCGCTGAACACGGTTTCCCCAGAGATGTAGCCAGGCGTCCGGCTGGCTATCTCCCATAGCTCAGCCTGCAGCCTGTGAATCTCCCTCAGTGAGCCCGGCTTCATCCGGCGCTCTACCGCGACTACTACCGTCAACACGCCCCTCGCATCATCGATACGGCGCCTCAGATGCCCCGGGCTATCGTCCCTCCAGCCTGTCCATCAGGGCATCATCCAGTTTAATATCGAGCGCCTCAACATTAGCCTGCACCTGCTCGGGGCGACTCGACCCCACCACCAAAGAAGTGATGCCCGGTTTGGCCAGCGCCCAGGCCAGAGCCACCTGGGTTGCGCTGCGCCCCAGATTGCCCGCCACCTCCACCAGCCGGTCCGCCACATCAAAGGTGGCCTGATTCCAGTAGCGCAAACGGGCCGTTCCAGCAAGCTTTGAGGCCATGTGGGTGTCCTGAGGAGGTGGTAACTCCGAATCATACGTCCCTGTCAGGACTCCTCCGCCCAGCACCTGGTACGGCAGGATCGCCACCTCTTCCTGCAAGCATGCAGGCATCAGCTCCGTCTCTATATCCCGGTGGGCAAGGTTATAGGGCGGCTGCGTCGTCTCAAACCGGACACGGCCACCCGCGTCGCTTTCCCAAAGTGCCCTGATCAGCTGCCAGCCCGAAAAGTTAGAGCACCCCACGTACCGCACCTTGCCCGCCGCAACGGCGTCGTCCAGCGCCCTTATCGTCTCATCGAGCGGGGTGTCGGGATCCCAAATGTGGACCTGGTAAAGGTCGATGTAGTCCGTACCAAGGCGCCGCAGGCTGGCCTCGATGGCCTCGGTGAGATGGGAGCGGGATAGGCCTTTATCGTTGGGTCCATCTCCCATCGGGTAGCCGCCCTTCGTCGCCAGAACCACCTGGTGACGGAAGCGGGCGATCGCCTTGCCGACCACGCTCTCTGAAAGGCCATCGTGGTAGACATCGGCCGTGTCTACGAAGTTCACCCCCATCTCGAGCGCCTTCCTGATGACGGTAGCGGCCCTCTCGTCGTCGACATAGCCTGCACCAAACATGTTGGTGCCCAGGCACAGAGGCGAAACCTTTAGGCCGGTTCGCCCGAGACTGATGTACTCCATTTCAGGAAACCCCCAGGCTGTCGCTCACCCCTTGCGAGCAAGCGGCACGCTTAAGATCGCCAGCCGATCCGACTAAGGCAGCGATGGCCTCGTCCGGGTCAGCTGGACGACGCGGCAGCGACATCCACCCGACCGGGCGGGTTATCAAGGCAGCAGGGGAGCCGGATCTTGGATCAATTCCGAGAACCTTGCCATGAAGTCGGCCGCCACCGCGCCATCTACCGTTTGATGGTCGACGGTCAGGCTGAATGTGCACACGTCCCCGACTACAACCTCGCCTCCCTCCACGACTGGCTTTCGCCGTGTCGCCCCGACGCCAAGGATGGCGGACTGGCCACGATTGAGGATTGGAGTAAAGGTGTCCACCGTACCCAGCACGCTGATGGTGAACGTGCCCCCGGCAACCTCGTCCGGCGAGAGCCGCCCTGCTTGCGCCCTCTTGGTTAGGTCAGATGTCTGCCTGGCTATGTCGGCCAGTGGAGTGTTGGCAACGTCCCGCAACACAGGGACTATCAGTCCCTCGCCAAGCGCAACGGCCACACCGATGTCAATGCGGTCAAAATAGTGGATCTTGCCATCCGCCAGAACCGTGTTAAGGATCGGCAAATCCCCGAGAACCTGTGCGCAGGCCTTGGCATACACGTGGGTGTTGGTGACCGGGGTCCTGTTCACCCGTGACCAGTTCTTGCGCTGACGCTGTAGCTCGGTTACCGGCACCTCCAAAGTGAACGTGAGCTGGGCCGTGGACTGGATCGAAGCGCGCATGTGGTCGGCTATGCCCTTGCGCATGCCCGACATCTGATCGATCCTAGCCGGTTCTGGCAACCCGGCCAGTGAGGCGGCGAGTGGCCCGTCGGTCGGCCCCGCCGACGAAGAGTCCGCCTCGGCGAATTTTCGAACGTCCGCCTCCACCACCCGACCCCGCGGCCCCGTGGCAGTGACCTTGGACAGGTCCACGCCGATTTTCGCGGCGAGCTTGCGTGCACCCGGGGTCGACGGTACGGCGCCTCCAACACTCCTGGCTGGCCCGGCACGCCTGGGCGCCGGCGCAGATGGGGGATCGGCCGCGACTGTTCCCGCCTGCCTTTGGTCCTCGGGAGGATTCTCGCCATCGCCAAGCAGATAGCCCATCAGGCCATTTACCGACACCACGGCCCCCTCCAGGACCGACTGGTGCAGCACTCCGTCGCCTGTCGCCTCAAGCTCGTAGTTGATCTTCTCGGTCTCAATCTCGGCGATGACCTCGCCCTGAGAGACCTTTTCACCCGCCCCCTTGGTCCACTTCGAGACCGTGCCCTCGGTCATCACCATCCCGAGCTTGGGCATTATGATCTCGGTCGCCATTGGTTCCTCCCGGTCTTCAATCTAGGTGCTCAGCCCCTCATTCCAGGACCGCGATTGCGGCCTCAACCACATCGACCGGCCTGGGGGGATGGCGCTCCTCCAGCGCAGGGCTGTAGCCAACGGATGCGTGGGGAGCGCTCAGTCTCCTCGGGGGTGCATCGAGGTAGTCGAAGGCCTGCTCGACCGCGAGCGCGGCGAGATCAGACGCGATCGAGCAACGCGGGTAATCTTCATCGGTGATCACCACCTTGCGGGTCTTCTTTATGGACTCGATGATCGTGTGCTCATCCAGAGGAGAAAGGGACAGCAGATCGACGACTTCGGCCGAGTACCCTCCCTCCGCCAGCATCTCGGCGGCCTCCAGGCATGTGCGTGTGCCATATCCGATGCCGATCAGGGTCACATCCGTGCCATCGCGAACCACCCTGGCCCGCCCGATCGGAACCTCGTAGGCCTCCTCCGGCACGTGCTGGCCACCGTAGTTGGCTCCGAGGGAGCGGATGCACTGGAAGACTATCACCGGATCGTCGTCTCGCATCGCCGCCATCTGAAGCCCTTTGGCCGTATAGGGATCGGACGGCACGACGCACTTCAGGCCCGGAAAGTGCGTGAACACGGACCATAGCGTCTCTGAATGCTGCGCCGCATAGCCGTGGCCGGCACCGGTCTGGGTCATGACCGTGATCGGCAGTTTTACCTTGCCGCCGAACATGTAGTGCATCTTGGCCATGTTGTTGAGTATCTGGTCTCCGCAGACACCGACAAAGCCGACGAACATCATGTCCACCAACGGCCTCAGCCCAGCCGCAGCTGCACCGACCCCCGCACCCATGAAGCCAGTCTCGGAAATGGGGGTGTCCCGGACGCGTTCGGGGCCGAACTCCTGTATCAGCCCCTTGGTTAGCTGGAAGGTGCCGCCGAAGTGGTCTATGAATCCCTGGTCAGCACGGCCCGCCGCGCCGGCCACATCCACTCCCATCACGATCACATTGGGGTCCTCACGCATGATCGTGCGAATCGCCTCGTTCGTCGCCTGGACGAAGGTGAGCGGCCGTTGGTCGGCCAAGGGCTACTCCATGGTCGCGATCGCCTCTTCGGCGATACGCTCCGGCGAGGGAATGAACTGATCTTCGAGGACGGGGCTGTATGGAACGGACGCGTGAGGGGCCATAACCCTTCTCGGCGGCGCGTCGAGAAAGTCGAAGGCCTGCTCGGCTATCACCGCAGACAGTTCCGAGGCCATCGAGCAGCGCGGATAGTCCTCGTCCACGATCACCACCTTGCGAGTCTTCTGTACAGAACTCAGGACGGTGTCTTCGTCGAGCGGGGACAGCGATAGCAGATCTATGACCTCGGCCGAATACCCTCGATCCGCCAGAATGTCGGCCGCCTTGAGACACAGGTACGTCGTGTAACTGATGCCGATCAGGGTGACGTCCCCGCCCTCTCTGGCAACGTGGGCCTTTCCTATGGGAACCTCATACGCCTCTTGCGGGACATGCGCGCCGGTGCCCACGCCTCCCATGAGCAGCTTATTGTTAAAGATGATTACCGGATCATCGTCCCGGATGGCGGCGATGTGAAGTCCCTTGGCGTTGTACGGATTAGAGGGCGCAACGCACTTGAGTCCCGGGAAATGTACGAAGATCGAGTACAGGGTCTCGGAGTGCTGAGCAGCCGAGCCGACGCCGGCACCTGTGGAGGTGATAACGGTGAGCGGCAGGTTGACCTTTCCCCCGAACATGTAGTGCATCTTCGCCATGTTGTTGAAGATCTGATCGCCGCAAACTCCGACGAATCCCACGAACATCAGGTCGGCAATTGGCCTGAGCCCAGCGGCCGAGGCACCCACGGCGGCGCCGATGAAACCGTTCTCCGCTATCGGGGTGTCTCGAACCCGCTCGGGCCCGTACTTGCCGATCAGGCCCCGCGTCAGCTTAAAGACACCTCCCCACGCGTCCTCGAAGTCGTCCCGCCCTGCACCGCCGGCCACGTCCTCGCCCATGATGATGACCGACGGATCTCGCTCGAACTCTTGATGGAAGCCCTCGTTGACCGCCTGCGCATAGGTGAGTGCCCTAACTGCTGTCGTCGCCATGTGTAGTGTCTCCTCGCCGACCGCTTAGTTCTGCCATCGCAGGATCTTCACCCGCTGCGGTCCCCGGGCCGCGACCTTCCCAGAGGCCTCCCTCGGGAGTGTGTATGTGAACTAGGGATACTTAACGTAAACGTCACTGAGTATCTCGGAGGGGTCCGGGTAGGGACTTTCGACGGCAAACCTGGAAGCCTCCTCGACCCGACCTGTAGCCACGCGGTCGATCTCGTCCAGTTCCTGTTGGGTCATGACGCCACTTTCCAGGAGGAACTTGGCCATGGTGTCTATGCAGTCTCGATCCTTGTAGTAGGCCTCTTCCTGCTCAGTACGATAGCCCAGCGGGTTGTCGGCGCCATAATGGCCGTGATAGCGGTACGTTAACGCCTCGATCAGCGTCGGCCCCTCTCCTCGACGTGCCCGGGCAACCGCCTCGCCGGCCACCTCGTACATTTCCATCACATTCTGACCATCTACCGTCACGCCGGGCATCGCGTACCCGGCTGCACGACTCGCCACAGACTTGCCGGCGACCGCATACTCGTAGGGCGTCGACTCCGCGTAGCGGTTGTTCTCGCAGATGAAGATCACCGGCAGATCCCAGATGGACGCCAGGTTCATCGCCTCGTGCAGCGACCCCTGGCTTGACGCTCCGTCACCAAAGAACACGACTGACACGCTGTCGCGTCCCTGGACCTTGGCGGCAAGCGCGCAGCCCGTGGCGACAGGTATATTTGAGCCCACCACGCCGTTGGCACCGAGCATGCCTTTGGTCGCATCGGCGATGTGCATCGTGCCGCCCTTACCCCGGTTCGTGCCGGTCACCTTGCCGAGCAGTTCGGCCATCATCTCCTTGACGCCGACACCCTTGGCGATGCAGTGATGATGGCTGCGATGGTTGCCGAGCACGTAGTCATCATCTCGCAGGTGCGCACAGATGCCGGTCGGCACCGCCTCCTCGCCGATAGCCGAGTGAGTCCCGAGGATCCGGCCCTGGTCGGCCTCACGCTTGGCCTGCTCCTCAAAGCGCCGTATCAGGACCATGGTCTCGTACATCCACAGCAACTTTTCCCTGGGTACGGATGCTTTCACGGTGGCCATAAACCGCCCTCCAAAACTTCGAAAAGACCGCCCTGATACTAGTCGGCTGACCCCTTGCCCGCCGGTGGCGGGATTATAAACGATAACCCTATAATCCCGCCGACATCCCCTCCCTGGCTTTTAAGGAAACCTCAATGCGACGAACACTCATCGCCGACCGACTGATAGACGGCACAGGGGCGCCTCCCGTCGCCAACGGCGCCCTGATAATCGAGGATGGCCGCATCCTCGCCGTCGCAACACGAGACCAGCTCGGCAGCAGTCCGGACGGGGATGTCATTGAGCTGGCCGGAGGCACCATCATGCCGGGCTTCGTTGAGGTGCACGCCCACATGCACTGTTCGGCCAGTCCCGAAGCCTATGAACACGTCACCGGAGAGAGCCATGACGAGCTGTTGATGCGTTCGGTCGGCGCGGTCCGAACGACCCTGGCTTCCGGCGTAACCACGGTTCGCGATCTGGGCAGCCGCAACGAGATCGCCTTCCCGATAAAGAGGGCGGTTACAGAGGGCAAGATACCGGGCCCACGCATTCTGGTAACGGGCACTCCGATTACGACTACCGGAGGTCACTGCAACAGCTTTGGCACCGAGGCCGACACCGTCGACGAGGTCGTCACGGCCGTCAGGCAGCAGATAAAGCTGGGGGCCGACTACATCAAGATCATGTCGACCGGCGGCGCTTTTACACCACGGTCCAATGTTCGAGCCGCGCAGTATCCCTCCTCCACTCTCTTGGCCGCCGTTGCCGACGCCGAGCGCATGGGGGTTAGGGTCGCGGCCCACTGCCATGGCACGGTAGGCGTGGTCAACTGCACCGAGGCAGGAGTACACAACCTGATTCACAGCACCTGGCTGTCGGCAGACGAGGGCGAGAACTGGGACTACAGGCCCGAGGTGGCCGATGTCATGGCCGAAAAGGGCCTGTGGGTCGACCCGACCATCGCCATTGCCGAGATCAGATCTGCCAAGGGTGTGCCGCTCGATCCGGGCGCCACCTCGGCGGTCCTTGACGATCCCGAAGGTCGCTACGCCATCCTCCGCGACATGTGGGACCGCGGGGTAAAGTTCGTGACCGGTCTGGACACAGGTATGGCCTTCGTTGAGTTCGGCGACTTCGCCTACACGCCGCAGGTAATGGTCGAGGGAATGGGCATCTCCGAGATGGACGCAATCGTCTCTGCCACCCGCACATCCGCCGAGTGCCTGGACATAGACGAGGAGACCGGCGTTCTCGAACCGGGCAAGTCGGCGGATGCGCTGATGATCGCGGGCGACCCGCTTTCAGATATCCGGGCCCTGCACAACGTGGACACGATAATCAGCCAGGGCAGGGTGATCAAAGAGAATGGATTGCTCCTGATCTAGAGACGTCCGCCAGGCACGGTCCGGGATTCAGCCCCCGGTGTCCTCGGGCGGCGGATCAGGGCGGCGGCGCTTACATCCGGAGAGGCTCCCTGTTCGCCCGGCGAGGCGCGCCAGCACGTGTCCCCAGCCAGGAGGCTCCGGGCTACGCTCTACGAGCTCGCGGACGGCGGCCGAGCCATTTCCGGCCAGGGCCCGGCCGTGGCCACCACACACAACATCGAATTCCAGCGCACCTAACCTGGCAACCGAACACCCATAGAGACTGCGGTCCGACTTGGGAAAGGGCGCCGACCTGGCCAGCTCACTACCGTCGCTGAACAGCGTGTCTCCGGTGAACAGGACCCCGTCTCCCTCCAGCAGGTAGCACAGGCTGCCCGGCGAGTGTCCGGGCGTGTGGACCACGCGGACGGCTCGAGAGAACGGAAGAATGTCGCCATCCCCCACCAGCAGATCGACCGGCGTCCTGCGAAGGAAGGGTACCGGAGCGGGTACGCTTCCCGCCCCCAGGTAGCTAAGGCTCCACGTCCCGTCCGACAGCCGGCGGCAGTCTGCGGGATGTGCGACGATGCGAGCCCCGGTCATCCGCCGCAGGCTGGCAGCGCTGCCGAAATGGTCGGGATGACCGTGAGTGATCAGGATCAGGGACACATCCTGCAAACCGCGTCCGATCGACCGCAGATATCCCGCCACCGCGGATGAAATCCAGGGAGGTCCAGCGTCCACCAGCGCCACTTCGTCCTCCCCCTCGATCAGCCAGACACGGGACCACCGTATGCCTGGGAGCATGTGGACGCCGCAGGCGACGAGCATCCGCTTCGACCCTCAACCTTTGGGTGCTTCAGGCACCCCCAGGTCACGGAGTATGTCAGCCAGCCGGGCCCGCTCCTCTTCATCAAGGTCGCGGAACGGAGGCCGCACCGAGCCGGCCTCAATGCCAACGTACCTGGCCGCAGCCTTCAGAACGTTGGTGGCATAGCCGGCGAAATCATCGTCAACAAAGCGCCAGAAGGTGGACTGCCGAGAGTGGAGCCTGTCGGCCTCAGCGTATCTGCCGGCCTCTAGCAGTGACCAGAACTTCGCCTCTCCCTGGGGCCAGAAGGCGGCGATACCCGTTATGTAGGAGGATGCGCCGTGCTGATGGGCCAGGCCTGCGGTGTGGCCATACGAGTTGTCCACGATAGCCAGTCTCTCGGCAAAGCGGTCCATCGTCTCCACGTAGTCCTGGAAGGAGGGCTCAAATCCTCGCTTTACCGAAACCACATTGGGGAGGTCGGCCAGCCGGGCCGTTGCCTGACAGTCCACGCTGTCGCCAAGACGGCGCCACGACTGGTCGTACACCATCAGGCCTATCTGGGTCTGGTTGGCTATCTCCGTGTACCAGCGAACAAGGCCGTCCCGGTCCATGCCGTGGTAGTAGTACTGAGGTGGAACCATGGCGACCTTTGCTCCGGCAGCGAAGGCCTGATTGCAGCGCTCGATGACCTCGAAGTGCGAACTGGACGCGACTCCGGCCACAACCTCTATGTCCCCTTGCGCGGATTCCACGGCCGCCTCCACGACGGCACGGTGTTCGTCTCGGGACAAGGTATTGTATTCGCCCGTCCCGGATGGGCAGATTACGAATCCCTTGCCCCGGGAGACGCCACCCTGGACGATGTGGCGGATATTCTTGCGTAGTGCGTCCAGGTTGAGCTGGTAGGCCGAATCGAACGGTGTCATCACCAGCACCGCCGGCCCTCTAAGCTCTTGGCGAATCGCATCGTAGTCCATCTGATCCTCCCGGGCAGTCGGCCGATTGAATAGTACCGCACCCGCCCCTCGTGTACGCGGTGTACGAGCCGCCAGTGTTGGACGCCTCCGTTTTCGATAGACTCTGGTACAAACTCAGAAGGCACTGTGATCGTATTGGCGCCAAACAGGCAGCAGTCGGGATCGGTCCAGACCGTTCTGGGAACGATTCCACCCGACCAACTCGGCATCACAATCATGCACGAGCACCTGCTCGTCGACCTGGAGTGCTATTTCGAGCCGCCGGAGGAGGCCAGCCGGAGGGCCTGGATAGACGCACCGGTCTCCATCGACCGGCTGGGAGGCATCATGGCCAACTGGTCGCACAACAGGGACACGGGCAGGCTCTGGGACATCGAGGTCGCCATCGAAGAGGCCCTCCAGTACCGGTACTCCGGCGGCGTCTCTGTGGTCGACGCCACCAGCCTGGGCATTGGGCGCGATCCAAGGGGCCTGGCCAGGATCTCCAGAGCCACCGGGCTGAACATCGTCATGGGGGGCAGCTACTACGTGCCTGTGGCCCACCCCGCGGACATGGATCTGCGCTCCGTGGAACTACTCACCGACAAGATCGTGGGCGACATCACGGTCGGCGTCGGCGACACAGGCATCAAGAGCGGGCTGATCGGTGAGGTCGGCAATTTCCACCCGCTCACCGAGAACGAGCGCAAGGTGCTGCGCGCCTCGGCAAGCGCCCAGATCGAGACCGGCGCACCCATCATGATCCACCCGGGACTCAACGACTGGTCTCCCCACGGCATTTTGGAGGTTCTCGTTGCGGCGGGGGCGGACCCTAGGAATATCATATTCGCCCACCTGGGCATGGCCATCTGGGACATGGGTGCGATGACAGAGCTTGCGCAGGCCGGGTGCTTTTTGGAGTTTGATCACCTGGGCGCCTACGAGGATTCGAGCATCCGCTACATGGGCAAATACAACGAGTTCGCAGCCAGCGACGCGCAGGAGATGGACAAGATAGAGTTCCTAATCGAGAGAGGTTTCACCTCTCAGGTCGTCATCTCCCACGACGCCAACTTCAAACACCAGCTCACCCGCTACGGTGGCAAGGGAATCGCCCACATCCTCGACAACATCGTCCCGAGGCTGCGCCGACGAGGTCTCGATCAGGACCTGATCGACGACCTGCTGGTTCACAATCCGCAAAGGGCGCTGACGTTCGCCTAGGGCTGCTCTTCCCCAGACAACTGCGTCAAGGACAAACAGCGCACGGCGGGACTCACCGGGCGAGGCTACGCTGCCGGGGCTCGCGTGAGTTGGGTGCCCGATCCCTCCTAGATCGCCGTGCCCATCGATAGGCAGGTCACAGTACGGACAATACCGGTGATCGTGTGAATCTTCCCGGTGACCAACTCTCCCACGGCACCCAGGTCGTCTGCGTCGACGACCGCGATGATGTCATAGGGCCCGGTCACGGCATCCACCGTCACGACGGTCGGTAGGTCGCCAAGCGCCACGGACACATCCTTGGACTTGCCAACCGAGGTTTCGATAAGTACGTAGGCTTTGGTGCTCAACAGTTACCTCCCCGCGAGGCCGATTCTAGGATCGGCCCGGAAGGGGTGTCAAACATCTGCAATATAATTCGGGCCAGTCACAAAGCCGCTGCGGCCAACTCGAAAGGATGGGTCTTGCCCGACACTGACAAGTTCAGGAAGGCCTGGGCCAAATTCGCCACAGGCGTATCGGTGATCACCTCCATCGAGGAGGACGGCTCCGTCCACGGCATGGCTGCCAACGGAATCGCCTCTGTCTCCCTAGACCCGATGCTGGTCTTGGTATGCGTTGACCACCGGCGCAACACGTACCGGCTCATCCGCGACACCGAACGGTTCGCCATCAACATTCTCAACGAGGATCAGGACTCGGTGGCAGAGTACTATGCACGGCCGCCTGAAAAGCGCATCGGCCAGCCCGATGCCGAAATCGAAATCACCGCCAGCGGCGCGGCCCACATCAACGGCTGTTTGGCGTTCATGGACTGCACCGTGCACGATGAAGTTACCCAGGGAGACCACACGATCTTCATCGGTGAGGTAAGGAATCTGAACGTGCGCGACGGCAGGCCGCTCATATTCTTTGAGTCGAAGTTCAACAAGGTCGCCCATGACGGCGCCGAGCCGAAATGGGGCTAATCGGAGCTACCGACCAACGACCCTGTACAGGGTGACTTCCTCGTTGGCATAGACCGGTTCCAGGAACGGGCGCAGCGCGCCTTCGAACTTCGCTATCCCAGCCTCCGGATAGTAACGTTTCTCCAGTTCGCCGACGTATACGTAGTCCACGTCATAGCGCTCAATTACCGCGAGCGCCCTCGCTGGATCTTCCGTCTCGTACAGCGTGTTGACCTGGTAGACACGATGGGCCACGTCCTGTCGATAGTCCCACCGCTGCTGTTCCTGATGCCACTGCCATCCGGCGACGCTGGGCAGGCCCGTGTAGATCGAGACGCGGCCGCCCCAGCGATAGATCGGTGTATTGGCCTCGACGATGACCGGTGTACCCTCGATGTTGCGCTGCATCCAGGTTATCGCCTCGTAATCGTTGACCAGCTGCACCGGGCCCTTCTCATCAGTGAAGGTGGCCCCCCGCATGTAGGCCATCCCATCCAGCGTCAACGGCTGTCCATCCGGCTGGAACCGGTCGCGCAGCCGGTCCTGAGTTCCCATGACCGTGTAGATGGCGGCTCCCGCAGCCAGCAGCACGAGCACCAGGATCCAAACACCCCTCCCCACTCCAACCACCCAGCCGACCGACGGTCGGGTCATAGCCTTTCCCTCGTCCAACTCCCCGCGCCAGCGGCGGTCGGTCAAGGTCGTCCCCTGCGTCGCCGGGTTCCCCATCCCCGACGACAGGAGCCGCCACAGGGCGTAGGCTGACCCAACACCCATCAGCACCCACACCTGCAGATACGTCTTAAAGAACGTGTTCATGCGGTCGATATCACCCTCGACACGAAGGAAATCAACCCCCAGCACCAGCAGCAGCGATAGCCCGATCATGGCGGCGACAAAGGCGTCCACGCGCGCGGTAGGGCCGAACGAGACGACTCTGGCCACGCCGACAGACGCTACGGCGATGAGCATTAACACTACGAAAGGAACTGTGCTGCCGGCCACCTCGACCAGTCCATAGGCGGCTGCAGCCAGAGCCAACGCGACCGCGATGGCCACACCCACCGTACCCACTCGGCCAGGGGACAGCAGCGTCCCAACCGGCATCATCACTCGCCGGAGCCGGGCACCGTAAACCGACCAGCCCTCCCTCGCATAAAAGCTCCCGAGTATGAACACCGACAGGCCGCTGACGGCGAGGAATTGCCACAACACGGTCGTGTTGGTGGTCCTCTCCAGGTTCGAGAAAAAAGTCTCGTAGCGCAGGTGGAAGGGTAGGAAGACCAGATACCCCACGAGAAAGACAAACGCAGCCTCAATGGCCGGGCGCAGCAGCATCGACAGGCCAAGACCTCCATGGCGGAAGTAGCCAGCAAGGAAGATCGCGGCTATGGCGAACGCAAGATAGGTGGGATAGTCCCACGTGTTTATCAGCCGCAGCGCCCCGATCACCAATCCTAGGACGGCCAGCAGCAATGCCCAAGACAGGGGCGAGCCCGACCTTCTCAGCACGACCGCCAGCGAGAGGCCGAGAGCCAGGAGGGTAAACGGTATGGCCATGAGGTGGGCGTGCAGGTCGGCGAAAAGGAACGTGAAGAAGGGAAACTCGGTTATCTCAAAGCCGGGCGGATCCGGCGGCATCATCCGGCTCGACCGCCAGAAATCAAATTCCCCGAACGGCCATCCGCGCATGAGGTTTGCCAGACCTTCACCGACCTGAATGGCCCCGTCCAGGTTGCCCAGCACCGCAACCAGAATTGCGGCGGACAGCCCCGCCCACACCGGCGCCCGGTCATGGGGCACCAAGGGACCCGCAAGTCGCACGGACCACAGCCGACGAAGCGCAGAGACACCCGCTGGCGACACCGAACAAGGCTCGGCATCGGAGTCGCCTAGCGGACGGTCTACCGCCCTCGTCCTGCACGCCTTCGTCAGGTTGTAGGCCAGACTGAAAGCACCGCCGGCCGTCAGTGCGAAGAACAGGGGTATGGCCAGGTTGTAGGCCACCCGCACATCGATGCCCGTGGCCTTTATCAGCATGCCCGTTATGAACTGGCCGAAGTAATAGTAGTTAATGAATCCCCCGGCGAACCACGGATCTAGGGGAGGCATGATCGTCGAGCGGGTGACCGCGTTCAGATAGGCCAGGTCCATCGGTTTCTCGCCGCCACGGAACGGGTGCCACAGGTCGGGATTGGCCATGCGCAGCCCGACGAACGCAAAGAACGCGGCAAGAAAGACCAACTCCCCTATTACCAGGACCGACCATCTACGTCTCAAGAACTCGACGATGTCCTCGCGCCGATAGATCATCACGATCGCCGACGCGGCGGCGAGAAGTAGGGCCGCAAACGCTATGGCGCGCGGAGAGAAAGAGACCCACTGCAGGCTGGCCAGCAGCCACACCAGCACTGCGACAAGCAAGATGCCGATCGCCTTGGAGAAGATGTACCCGCGATCGGCCAGCGGCCGCATCAGCCAGAGGGTCAGGGGCAGGGCCAGCAGGGCCAGGCCCTGGACGATCAGCAGCCACGAAAGGATGGGAACCCGCGAGGTCCACCGGTCGATGGCAAAAACATCGGTCCACGTACCACCCTCTCGCTGAATCTCAAATTCGCCCGGGGTTAGAACGGGGCCGCGAGACCTTCTCTCCTGAGCGATCCTGGCAGTAACCTCGGCAGAGATGACCCTACGGATAGTGTCTGCGTCGTACCGCTCCTCATTGCGGAACACCATTACGGTTGGATGATCGTACACGGAGAAGCTCTCGTCCGCGTGACCGAGATCAAGGGCTATCGGAGAGGGCCGGAATTCTCCAAGCGGCCCCGGCTCCGGCAGACCGGGGCGCCTGAAGGTGTCGTGCACGAAGCTGACCCCGAGGAACGAAGGGTAGGTCGCCTCGTATTCCACCAGCCCGTACCCCAGCCTTCCGGAGAACAAGAGATCGTAGTAGGCGGCGCTCAGAGGATATCGCTCGGGCAGCCTTGGAAGGGTGCCGTAAAGCCTGTTCGAGTAGAACACCAGCGCCTCTGCCGCCGACAACTCCTCCGATAGCGCCTGGAGCTTGGCCTGTCCGTCCGGCTCGTACATCGGCAGTTCCCGCACCCGGTAGGAATGCAGTCCGGGAAGCCCCTCCTCCCAGTGTTCCTTCAGCACCACACTCGCTGGCCGCACGTTGGCATTTATCCACTCCGAGGCCCTCACAGCCGTGTGGGTACCGGAATAGACGAATATGTACGAGATCGCATAAAAGCCGGTGGAGCCGACCACGAAGATGGCTGCGGCGATCATGGCCCAGCGTCCCCCTCGCAGGTACCGACCCCCCTGGAATCGCTGGAGCCTTCGCGATCCCTCCCGCCAGATTGACAGGGCAAGCCATGCCCCGAAGAGCACCAGCACCGGCGTGATCGGGATCAAGTAACGCATGAACTTGACCTCGAATGAACCGGTGATCAGGAAGTAAGGCACCACCCAGGACAGGAGCAGCACGCCGACTCGCGTGTCCGCCCTGCGCACCGGTAGCGTCGACACCAGAGCGATCGTAGCTATGGCTGCCGCAAGAGCGACTGCGATCGCGGAATTGAAAACGACCAGGATCACTGCCGGGAGCACTAGGCCGAGTGCCAGATAGGTGACTGCGGGTCGCCAGGCAAGGCCGCGTACTGCTGCGAAGAGGGTTCCTCCCCAGGCGAGGATGCCCAGCGGCGCACCCATACCCCAAATGACGTTCTGCTGGATGAAATACCAGTAGGGAACGGTGCTGTCGTACTGCCGGGTGTACGGATAGTCGCGGATACGCCTGACCATCTCTGACTGTTCGGTAAAGTCCGCCTTGTACCGTCCCCAATCGATCAGCGCATACGGCTGGGTCACGAAGAAGGCGATAAGTGCAACCAGCAGCCCGATGGTCGATGACAATGCAACCGATCGCAGCCGCGTTCGGAAGCTCTCCGTCGAGCTACGGCTCGAGCCCGCAAGGTCGAACAGGTACATGAGTTGCGCGACCCCGAAGGCCAGAAAGATCGGAAGCTGGCTCGCCTTCGTCGCCAGTCCAAGTCCGATAAAGAGACCCGCGAGGGCCGAATTGCCCACTCCTCCGTAGCGGGCCACCCTGTATAAGAAGAGCAGGGCGACGGCGGCAAACATCGCCTGCAGCGTATCGACGGCGAAAAAGTGGCTGAGCTGGATGTGCAGAACGGCGACGGATAGCAGTCCAGCCGCCAGTATCCCGACGCGCCGACCGTACAGTCGGGATCCGAGCAGATAGACGGTAAGCACCGTTACGACATCGGCTATGCCCGAGATGGCCCGACCGGTCACCCTGAGGTCGACTATTTCCTTACCGACCGCCTCCGAGACCAGTTGCACACCCCTGAGCAGGTATAGGGGCAGGGAGCCATAGGGGAACCACCCTGGGTTCCAGCTGCTCTCGTCGGCATCTAGGAGCGAACCCAGATCGTGGAGGGGCGGAGGCGAAATCTCAGCCACGCTGAAGAGGATGGCCCGCTCGTCCGGGTGGGGAGTGAAGGGCATCTCACGGTCCCAATCCAGACCGTACATGCGCAGAGTCAGGGCTAGCCCGACGACCAGCAGGAGCGCCGCTACTCGGACCCAACGCCGCCGCATGACCGACGGCCGCTCCTCTACCTTAAACACGTCATGCACGTCCGCGACCGCCTCTGGACCCATAGACCGCCTATTTTATCGGCCGCAAGCCAACACGCTGCAGAACAGTGGTTCAGGGCATGTCGGGCTGGTGTCGATTCGACCCCGCGGGCTTTGGCCTCGCTGGCGGGGCGGAGACCGGACGCAACTCTGCGGGCGGCCGGTGCCGATTGCGCTAGGAGAAGGTCAGTGCGCGCGCTGGATTGTCTACCAAGATGGCCTGGATATCCTGTTCCGAAAAGCCGCGCCGCCTCATACGCGGGACTATGTTGGACAGGATGTGATCGTAGGATTTGCCGCCGTAGGCGGCGTAGTGGAATTTCATGCAAACATCGTGGCCCACCAGCACCCTGTCGCCCCCGCCGAGCTCAAATACGCGCTCAATGCGTTCGATGCGCTGGGCGTCGGTGGGCACCACGATAGGCGGAGGGGCACCGGCGGCCAGATTCGAGTCCTCGAATCCGAATATATCCCACTCCATGAAGCAGCCAGTGCCCGCCAGCCACTCGATGGTCTCTATCGACTCTATGAAATCCAGGTGCCCGATGATCACACCAGATGGATCGGCACCCGCATCGAGCAGCACACCCACGATGTGGGCCGGGGAGCTTGCATGGAAACCCGGGTGGATGAGGATTGGCGCTCCCGTCCGGGTCTGGGCCCGGGCCGCGGCTCGCAGCACTTTCCTCTCGTTGTCGGAGGGAGGCCACAGGTTTCCCAATTCCCCGATCACGCCGGACTTGACCCCCGTCTGTCCAACGCCCTCCAGGATGTCGCAAACCATCTCTTCGCAGACATCGTCCTCCGTCACGTCGTCAAAGCCGGGAGGATGCGATAAGGGGATGTAGTAGCCTCCACCCATCACCACGTTCAGACCGGTCGCCCGCGAGATACGGGCAAGGGCCAGGGGATCCCTGGCGATTCCCCGGTTGGTAACATCTACGAGGGTACCCCCGCCCGCGTGCTTGAAGCGCATGGCCTCCTCGATGGCAGCCCTCTCATCGAGAAGCTCGTAGTTTTCCGGAAAGTAGGGGAATTTGGACAGCGTCGCCCCGCGACGATCCATGGTGAACGCCGCATCTATCCAGACGCGCTCGCTAGCCTCTTCCGGCGCCTCGAAGTAGCAGGCCTGATCGCAGAGCAGATGCTCGTGGGTGTGGGTTACTCCCAGGGTCGAGGGTTCCACCGGGCCCAGTACGGTCTGAACCTGCCCGGTGGGGCCGGACGTCACTGGCTACCCGGCGCGTCCGGATCCGGATCCGGGCAGTTGGTGCAGCGCCTGAACACCGGGTAGAGCGTCTCCATGTGAAGCTTTGCAGTCCGGTACTTTTCAAACGGCATCCAAGACTTCATGCGGTCCTCAAAGTCAAAGGTGTACATGTAGTAGGCCGCGACCTCCTGATTGGTCAGGTCATCTCGTCTCGACGCCCACTTTTCCGTCTTGGCCAGCGATCCGGCCCTGGTGTCCATCTTCTCGAGCATGGCGGCGACTTCAGCATGCTGGGCGACAAACTCCGGAGTGGCTCCCTTCTGAACCTCAAACCCGTCATCTGTTTCGTAGGTCGTGCCCAGGTTTACGATCGTGCCATCGGCCACGGCGGCATCAAACCACCCTACCGTCTCCGGAGTTCGAGCCTCCAGATGGACATCTACCTCCCCGGAGGTCAGCGCCTGCTGAAGGTCTTCCGGCGCGATCGAAACGATCTCCACGGCAAGACCATAGGCGCCCTCCGCTATCAGCCCGAATAGCTCGTGGTTTATCCACTGATATCCCTCGCCCGTATCTCCGATCCGGACCATGCCATCGCCCGCGCCTTCCTCCACCATATCGTCGGCACTCTCGGCCACCACCTCAGGTTCCGGCACCTCGCCGGTTGTGGCCGGCTCTTCCGACCCACCGGAACACGCCGCCCCCATGAGGGTGACAAGCAGGACGACGGAAAGCGCTACTGCGACTCTCAATCGGTTCATTCGAGCCTCCTCAAAAACGGGTGTTCATCCGCCGGAGACCGACGGCACAGACTCAAGTGCTTCCTCCAACTGCGTCGTGTCAAACCCCAGATCCGCAAGCGTCTGCAGGTCCTTGCGAGCAAGATCCAATTGACCGGCAAGTGTATACGCCTGCGCCCTCCGAGAGTAAGTATTGGGATCGTCAGGACTCAATTGAATCAGACGCCCTAGGTCATCTATGGCAGCCTGATAATCCCCTAGTGCCATGTGAACCCCGGCTCGATTGCTAAACGCTGTCGCACTGTCCGGCGCCAGCAAGATGGCGCGGTCAAGGTCAGCGAGAGCGCCATCGAGATTGCCTAGCTCCAATCGGATGGCCCCCCGGTCGTTATAGGCATCGGCTCCCTGCGGATCGAGTCTGATGGCGATGTCAAGATCGGTGACCGCCGCCTGCAAGTCGCCTAGCCTAGAGTGGGCAGCCGCCCGACTCCTGTAGGCTCCGGCGTGGTTCGGGTCCAGCCTGATGGCAATATCGAGATCGGCGACTGCGGCTCCAAAATCACCCAGGTTGCCGACGGTGCCGGCCCTGCGGAAATAGGCCTCGACAAAGCCGGGATCCAGCCTGATCGCCGTCCCGAAATCCCTGATCGCTTCCTTGTATTGCTCCAGAATCTCAAAGGTGAGCGCCCGGTTGAAAAAGGCGACCGAGTTATTCGGATCGAGGGCGATGGCCCGGTCATAGTCCGCCAGCGCATCATCGTATCGCTTGAGGCCCCGGTAGGCGTTGCCACGGTTGTTGTAGTTTGCGGCAAAGTTCGGGTTCAGCCTGATCGCTTGGTCGAAGTCGTTTACGGCCCACTGGAAGTTAGTAAGTGCCTGATAGGCGGTCCCCCGGTTCACGTAGGCCACTGCCATGCGCGGTTCGAGCTCGATAGCCTTGGTGTACTCGTCTATGGCCCCTAGGAAGTCTCCCAACTGGACGTAGGCCAGACCCCTGTCGTTATAGGCCATCGCCATGCTCGGGGCAAGTTCGATCGCCGCATCCAGATCCTCGATGGCCTTCTCCACCCTTCCTTGGCGGTAGCGCGCCAATGCCCGGTTGCGATAATGATCCGCACTTTCCGGGTCCAGCTCTATCGCGGCCGTAAAGTCCAGCGCGGCACCCTCGAGGTCGCCCAAAGTGCCGCGGCTCGCTCCCCTGCGAATGAAGGCCTCAAGGTAGGTAGGGTCCAGCTCCACCACCTGAGAGTAGTCCTCAACGGCCTCTGCGAGTCGACCCGAGGCCCGGTGCGCGTTGGCGCGGAAGTAATAGGCGTTGGGATTTTCCGGATCGAGTCGTATCGCCTCGGTGAGCATCCTAACTGTCGGCTCGTACTGGCGATCCGCCTGCAGCTGCATAGCCCTGGTGATCAGGCGTCCGGCCTCTCTCTCGGGCGAGCCAAGGTCCGACGCGGCAGCCTCATTTCTGTCCTCGGACGCGGCGGTGCCTGTCCCAAGGGCCGGGCCGCCGCCTGAGCAAGCGACCGCAGCGAATACGCCTGCCAGGATTCCAAGGGACGCAACAAGCCGGATGGGCCTCATGGCGACACCAGCCTAGCGAAGAATGGGCTGCCCTGTGGCGACCCTCAGGTCGCCACAGGGCAGCGCTCTGTTTCTACCTACCCTACGGCGCGAGTAGAGGCTGCTTTACCTCTCAAGCCAAGCGTTCGTGTAGAACGGCAGGGCGTTGATCTCGAAGTTCTTCAGGGCGGAGGTCACCGCTACCATCGGGAAGAACTGTCCGAGCGGGGCGGTTGGTACTTTGATGTAGTACTGCCGCTGCATTTCCCTGACGATCTCCAGCTGCTCAGCCGCACTTGTAGCCCTCACGAAGGAGAGCTGTAGGTCGTTGAGTTCCTCGTCCCTTATCACCCAGTCAAACGTTCCGGAAGAGTTGACGTCCAGGATCGGATGACCTGTGTCAAAGTGCGCCGACCAGGCGGTAAACATGCTGTAGGTCTGCGTGTTCCCAATCCTGGTCGTAACTGACGACCAGTCCAGCGACGGCATCTCGGTGTTGAAACCGATCTCGTCCATCATGGGCTGGGCAACTAGACCCAGCGGGGTGATGGTGGCGTAGTCGGTCGGGTTAAGGATGACGACCGTCTCGCCGTCGTATGACGACTGGGCCAGCAACTCCTGAGCTCTCGGAATGTCGTCCTGGTCGTAGAACTCCAGGCCGGTTTCCACCTCGAGCGGGGTACCGCAGTAGAAGACCGCGCCGCACTTGATCCACAACTCCTGCGGGCCAAGGGAGAACATGAAGTCCTCTGCATTGATCCCGGCCAGCAACGCCTGCCTTGCGAACTGGTCATTGAACGGCTGAACCTGAGGGTTCAGCGCGAGCCAGGCGTGGTTGCCCGGCTTGTACTGCGAGATATGGATATCCGGATCCTCGGTAAACCGCTGGAAGAAATCGAACCCTGCGCCGTCGATCGCGTCCCACTCGCCGGTCTCGAGGCCCGCTACCGCGGTCTCGGGATCGGGCACCTCAAGCCAGGTCAGCTCATCGATGTAGGCGATATTGCGGCCTACATAATTGCTGTCCGGCTCGGTCCTGGGAACGTAGGCATCGTGGCGCTCAAGCGTGAGCTTGTTGCCGAACTCCCAGTCCTTGAACTTGTACGCTCCCGTGCCTATTCGGGTAGTCACCTCGGTGGTTGCCGGGGTGGCAGCCAGCTCGGCCGGCATGGCGTAAGCGACGCCGTGAGACATACCGAGCAGGTAGGTGAGAGAGCCAGTGGGCTCGTCCAACGTTATCTGGAAGGTGTCCTCGTCCACAGCTATGACGTTGTCGTCGTCGAAGAACTGCCTGGCGATGGCCGTGGCCGAGAAGGAGGCTCCATACCACCTCTTGATCGAAGCCACTTGGTCAGCCGCCGTCAGCGGTCGCCCGTCATGGAACGTAACCCCCGGGCGCAGATCGAACGTGTAGGTCAGTCCGTCATCGCTCACGGACCAGTCGCCGACTAGACGCTCGTGGGTCTCCAGCCGGCTGTCCCAGCCGAACGGGGCCTCGTAGATGTGCTGTGCGACGGCGTTGGTCACGTAGAAGATCGACCAGATCGGGTCTATGGAGGCTATGCTGCCCTGCGCGACTATCCGCAGGGTGCCCCCGAACCTCGGCACTCCGGCAGACGGCGGAGTCGGAGTCGCGATCAGGACCTTCTCCCGCTCGACCTCCACCTCCACTTCGACCTCCCTGATGACCTCGACCTCCACCTCTTTCTCAACCTCTACGATCTTTTCGGTCTCGACGATCCTTTCGGTCTCGATCGGTACCTCAACCTCCTTAACGACCTCCACCACCACCTCTTTCTCAACCGGTACCTCGACCTCTTTGACGACCTCCACCACCTCTTTCTCGATCACCACGGTGGGCTCGCTGCTACAGGCAGCAACCACAAGGGCGGTCAGAGAGGCGATGGCGGTCAAGGCGATGAGCCGCATCATTGGCAGACCTCCTCAGCTTGTAGGCACTCGATCTTGGAAACCCCTCAGGCCCTCGCAACCAGGGCCCTCAATCCGGCTCCCGGACCAAGTGCCAGAAACCATTTGCGCCCCGACTTTACCGGGACGCGTGCCGCGCGCACCCTAGCATGTTTGGCTATTGAGGGTCAACTTTGCCCCCTGCCTGCAAACCGGTGTTCCGGGGGTGCAACTCGTCCCCTGTCCCCTAGTTGCTCAACCCTTTCGGTCAAGAACGATCTCGGCCACGTCTCGACATCGCATGAACCGGGCCTCAGGATGGGACTTGATATGCCGGATCAACCGGTCCAGCAAGAGCACCTTCGATAGGTGGCCACTTACCTGCGGATGGCAGGTGAGCATGAATGCGCTGCGGTACCGGTACGCTCCGTCGAACTCCCACTGCCAGGCGGTCAGGACCTGTTGTGGCGTTTGCATAGAGCCCGCTCCCCGGTGGAACCAGAAGTAGGCGGCGTCGTCCTGGAACCAGTGCACGGGCAGCTCCACCAGAGGACCTGCTTCCGTGTCGAGCAGGTAGGGCAGATCGTCATCCATCAAGGATGAATCGTAGAGAAAGCCCCTGCTGGCAACCAGCTCAAGGGTGCGGGTAGACGGGTCCCACGACGGGGCCCTGTAGCCAACCGGCCTCTGTCCGGTGATCCCCTCCAGTATCGCCAAGGACCTGTCCATAACCTCGATCTCCTGCTCTGCGGCCAGGGTCGAGGGGGGTTCATGCATGTAGCCGTGATGGCCCACCTCATGGCCACGCCCGCGCATCTCCCTTACGGTCTCCTCGTGGCGCTCGGCGATGTATCCAGGTACGAAGAATGACGCGGGAACTCCATGTTCATCGAGCAGGTCCAGGATGCGCCACACCCCCCGCCTGGGACCAAAGTCGGACATGGAAAGTACGGACGGCCGCCGTTCCGACTCGGGATCTCGGATGAGGGGAAGAGTGCGTCCGTCCAGGTCGAAGGTCAGCATCACAGGACATCGCGTACCGTCAGGCCACATGGTTCCTCCTTGGCAAATCCCTTCCCGCTTTAGCCGGAACCCGTACAGACTTCCGCCCGGCTTCCAGCCGATACTCGACGCTAGGGCAGGACTGAGCCGGCACCATCGGCCGAGACGGTTTATGCCGGGGCCAGGAAGCGCCGGGGATTCTCCACGATTATGCGGTCGATGGTTGCCCTGTCGACCCCCATCTCCAAGAGCCTCGGGACGACGACATTGATTACGAACAGGTATCCGTGAGGATTGTATGCCTCCCGCTCGCTCAGGAGATCGGAGCCGAGCACAGGCATATTGACGGCCCAATCCTGGCCGAACAGGATCCTCCCGGCATGGCCTGCCTCCAGCAGATGCATCAAGTTGGTCAACCTCTCCTCCAGCGTCAGGGCACCCTGCCGGTGGCCGAAATTGAGGTGGTCAAGACCGAGCCAGGCGCCCCGATCCACGACGCCGGTCAGGTAGTCGAGGTCATCGCTGTCATCGGAGTGGCCAATATACACTCGAGAGGCGTCGACCCCTTCCGCCAGAAGCACATCCAGCTGTCGATCGCCAACCCGCTCGGGAGCGTAGGAGTGGCAGGAAATCGGCACGCCGGTCTCCTTTTGTACGATGGCCGCCGCTCGCAGGATGATCTCTGCCTCCGGTGTCACGCCGCCGATGTGGCTGGCTACCTTGATGGCGCCGGCCCTGATGCCGGTACCCTCGATTCCGACCAGTATCTCCCTGACGAATAGTGGGGCTATCTCTTCCGGCTTCATGGACCAGAAAATGCGGGGCACGTCGAACCACACCCCCGTCGAAGCCACGATCCTGACTCCGCTGGCCTCCGAGACCTCCCTCAGCAGCCCGATGTCCCGGCCCAGATCCATGGGCGTAACGTCGATGATCGTGCCCAAGCCGCCCTCCGAGGCGGCGGTCAGCTGGGCGATGGCCTTGTCGCGGGTACGTTCGCGCTCGGCCAACTCGGGGAAGGTGCGATTTATCCCGGCGGAGGTGAGCAGCACGTGCTCGTGCGCCATGGTCGCTCCAAGGTCGCCAGGCCTCACCGATCCGGTGACCGTGTTAATCATCCCATTTCACCCCGCCTGCGTTCCGTGATGTCAGATCTTCACTTCCGAGAGAATGGACTCCAGCAGGGCAACCCGTCGAGGCAGATCGGCGACGACGACATGCTCTTCGTCGGTGAACATTCCATCTCCCGGACAGCCTAGGCCGTCCAAGACCGGTATGCCGAGGGCGGCGGCGAACTGGGCGTCCGATCCGCCGCCCGCACTTGCCTCCGTCAGGGTCATCCCGATGCCGGCGGCGGCACCCTTGGCGAGCTGGAACAGGCGACGCGACGCAGCAGACGGCTTCATCAGCGGCCGATTGACTTCCGCCCAGGCCTGCACACGGGCGCCGGCCAAGACTGGTGTGAGGCCCTCGATCGCCCGCACCACCCGCCTTTCTTCCTCCTTGCTGGCGGCACGGAAGTCGCCCAGGGCCTCCGCGTATCCCGCAACCTGATTGCCAACCACACCCCCGCTGATCTTGCCGACCGTAACGGTCGTCCCCTCCTCGTAGTTGGTCAGCTGGCTCAGGCGCAGGACCTGATGGGCCAGCTCTTCCACTGCGCTGATACCCCTTCGGTGATCGTTCCCCGCATGAGCCGCCCTTCCCTGGACCCTCACCCGGAATATGCCCAGTGCCTTGCGGGACGTCTTAAGGGCACCGTCGGGGCCCAGGGGAGCCTCCATGCAGAGCACGAATTCGCTCCGCCTCGCGAGCTCCTCTATCAACGCGCGGGATGTGCCGCAGCCGATCTCCTCATCAGAGGTGAGCAGCACGGTAACCCGACGATTTCGTAGACGGCCGGATTGCGCGAGACTCTTCAGCGCGTGGATGGCCATCGCGATCCCAGACTTCATGTCGAATATGCCGGGACCATATGCGCGGCCTCTTTCGACACGAAAGGGACTTGTCCTGAGGGTACCGGGCGGCCAGATCGTGTCCAGGTGGCCGAGCACCAGCACCTGAGAACGGCCGTCGCCAAGCCTTGCCACCAGGTGGTCGCCCACGTCTTCCTGACGGCGGAACTCGACGGTGGCCCCCAACCCCCGCAGCCTGGCTCCGACGTAGCGGCCGAGTTCGTCGACGCCGGCCTTGTCTTCGCTAAACGACTCTATCTCGACCAACTCGCGAAGCGTCACCAAGGGGTCCTCGGGGACCCTGGCACACTCGGAAGATTCGGCCGGCATCGAGCGTCAGCTCGCAGCTAGGGTTGAGCGAACCTCTGGGCTTGGCCGGGAATGTCCACGCCGACCCTCTCACTCAGGGCCGCTATCAGCTGCTGGGTAATCGGACCCGGCTTGCCGTCCGCGATGTCCCGCTTGTCCACCTGCGTCATCGGCAGCACGCCCGGACCCGTGAAGGCAAGGAAGGTCTCATCGGCCGTGTAGAGATCGTAGGGTTGCACGTCCTCCTGCAGGCAGGTGATGCCCAAATCCTCTGCGAGCTCTACGACGCTTGCCCGCGACTCGCTCTGCAGGATCTGACTGTCACCCGGTGTCCTTATGACACCGTCCTTGACGAGAAACACGCTGTTGACGGTGCCCTCGGTGACGTTGCCCTCCTGGTCGAGCAGGATGGGGAAACCCTCGGGGTCGATGTCTCCCGCCTCAAGCTCGGCCATGTTGAAGTTCATGCGGCTGTGATGCTTGACCTTCGGCTCTATCGAGGTGTGGGAGTAGCTACGGCTCTTGGAGATGACCCCGCGCGAGCCATCCTCGTAAAAGCGTGCATAACGGTAAAAGTCAACCTGGTATGTGTCCACCACAACCGTGGGTGGGCCAGCCTCGTATGCCCAGCGTCCCGGCCCGCGTGTAACGAACGGGTAGACATAAAAGTCTCCCAGTTCCGGCAGCAGGTGCCGGTTCCGATCCACCGACTCTTCCCACAGGCCCCCCATCTCTTCCCTGGTCAGGCCGGGGTCGATGCGAGTGTATTTGAGGGATCGATAGAAGCGATTGAGATGCTGCTCCTTCCTGTAGATGACCCCGTTGAACGTGCGAGCCACGTCGAAAACGGTGTCGGCCACTCGGAATCCGCGATCGCGTCGGTCGATCTTTACGTCCTCCGACGGAATCCACTCGCCGTTCATGTAAGCAACCAGTCCTTGTGCCATGGATAACCTCCTCGTGGGCCTGGGCTGCCCAGTATACGGGCGCTCTATTGTTGGTAGTAGCGCATGGCCTGGTCGACGATGTCGACGCCGACCATCTCTGACCAAGCGGCTAACAACTGGCGGGTTATGGGTCCAGGGACACCGTCGCCTATCTGTCGGTGATCCACTCTGGTCATCGGTAGCACCCCGGGGCCCGTAAAGGCAACGAACGTCTCATCTGCGGAGTAAAGGTCATACGGCTGCATCGGTTCTTCGGACGCCGGTATCTCGAGTCGCCTCGCCAGGTCGAATACGGTCTCGCGCGAGACGGACTGCAGGATGGAATCGTCCGGCGGGGTGCGCAGGACACCATCCTTAACGGCGAATACGGAATTAAAGGTGCCCTCCGTCAGGTTACCTTCACGATCGAGCAGCACGGCGAACGCATCCGGATCGACATCGTTCGCTTCCAGTTCTGCCAGCTCAAAGTTCAGCCGACTCTGGTGCTTTAGCTTGGGCTCCAGCATCTCCCCGGAGTATGCGCGGGTGCGGGTGATCACACCGTGTGCCCCCGCCTCAAAGAACGGTGCCATGCGCCAGAAGGGGACCGGATAGGCGATGACTCCAACCGAAGGCGGACCGGCGTCCGTGGCGAAGCGGCCCGGCCCGCGCGTTACGAACATGTAGATCTGAAAGTCGCCGATCTCTTCGAGCCGGTCCCTGTTGCGTCCAACCGATTCCTCGACTACGGAGGTGAACTCGGTCCGATCAAGCCCCGGGTCTATGCGCACGTAGCTCAGGGAGCGGTAGAGACGGTCGATGTGGCGATCGAGCCTGAAGATTCGCCCTGCGTAGGTTCGCGGCGAGTCGAACACGGCGTCTCCGAAGCGAAAGCCCCGATCGTTCCAGTCGATTCTGACCTCGTCGGACGGGATCCAGCGGCCGTTAAAGTACGAGGTGAACATGCCGGAAGGCTAAGTGCGGCGGCTGGTAAATGCAATGCGGCTCACTTGACCGGCACCCCCCTGCGTTTATCATCTCTTGGTCGAAAATGCTGCGATGGCGCTGGCTCCAAAGAGCGCCATCCGCCGGAGGTTTCCCTCTGCTGACACTAGTTTCCGCCGAGATCGAGAAATACGCGACCGAGCACACGTCGGCCCTGCCGCCACATATGGAAGAACTCGCACGGTACACCCGGCAGACCCGCCCGGACGCTGCGATGCTTTCAGGGCCCATCGAGGGCACGCTGCTGCAGGTCCTGGCCTTGGCGGTGGGGGCCAGGCGGATACTCGAGGTTGGCACCTTCACCGGATTCTCAGCGCAGATGATGGCGGCCGCTTTGCCCGAGGACGGCGAACTTGTCACATGTGACACGGACGAGGAAACGGGCGCAGTGGCCAGGGACTTCATCGAGAGAGGGGGTCTTGGCGACAGGATTACCCAGCGGTTTGGACCCGCGCTCGAGACGATGTCCGGTCTGGAGGGACCGTTCGATCTCGTCTTTATCGACGCGGATAAGGAAAACTACATCGAGTACTACGAGCGGGCGTTGGAACTGCTGTCGCCGACCGGCATCATCGCTGTAGACAACGTGCTGTGGGGCGGCCGCGTGCTGGAGCCCAAGGATAGTTCAGACAGAGCCATAGCCGCCCTCAACGAGCACGTAAAGTCCGACCCTCGAGTCCGGCATGTACTGCTGCCCGTACGCGACGGGGTGATGCTGATCACCCCCATCCGCTGACCGTCGAGTCCCGCGGCTCTTTGTAGGGAACCAAACGACAGCGCGTCTCCCCCCTTCTCATCTCCAAGGGCGGTTATCATTTTCTTCATGAGGGTTCACATCCGAAACCCGCAGCGACGGAAGATCGAAATCCAAGGGGTAAAGCTTGTCGACCAACTGCTCAAGCGGCTGGAACTTAACCCCGACTCGCATCTGGTCATAGTGAACGGGGAGCTGGTCACCGGGGATCATCGCCTGTACGAAGGCGACGCCGTGGAGATCGTCTCAGCGATATCTGGAGGCTGAATGCGCTGCATCAACTGTAGTGAGCGCGCGGTCATCGACATTCGGCGCCACAATTCATCGTTTTGCCGGCCGCACTTTCAGGCCTATTTCGACAGGCAGGTCGAGACGGCCATTCGCCGCAAGGCCATGATTGCGCCGGACGACCGCGTGCTGGTGGCTGTGTCCGGAGGCAAAGACAGTCTGGTGTTGTGGGATCTGCTCGCTCGCATGGGTTACAGGACGACCGGGCTGCACATTGAACTCGGAATCGACAAATACTCGGCCACCTCGCGGGAAACCACGGCCTCCTTCGCCGATGCGCGGAGCCTTGAGCTTTTGGTCGTAGATCTTTCCGAAACCTACGGCATGGGAGTCTCGGAACTGGCCCTTCACACGGGCCGCGCGACATGCTCGGGCTGCGGACTCAGCAAGCGCTACATAATGAACCGTGAGGCGGCCGAGCGCGGCTTCGACGTTGTCGCGACCGGACACAACCTCGACGACGAGGCGGCCACGCTGCTGGGAAACGTGCTGAGATGGCAGACGAGCTACCTTGCCAAGCAATCGCCAGTCATGGAGGAATCCCTGGTAGCGGGTTCCGGCTCGGCCAACCTGGTCAAGAAGATAAAGCCCCTGTACACGTTGACCGAAAGGGAGACCGCAGCCTACGCGCTGCTGAACCGCATCGACTACGTTGTTGAAGAGTGTCCCAACGCCCTTGGTGCCACTTCTCTCAAGTACAAGGAGGCTCTCTCTCGTCTAGAGCTTGAGTCGCCGGGTACCAAGCACAACTTCCTGCTGCAATACATAGAGCGGATACAGCCGGCACTTGAGCAGACCCAAATGGATGGACATGAACTGCGCGAGTGCGTTCTGTGCGGCCAGGCGACGACCGCCGAGGTGTGCTCATTCTGTCGCATGTGGGACCGGGCCCGCACCAACGCCGCCGAAGGTCGCTCGCCTCGACCAGCGCGGCGACGACGACGACCGGTGTCCCCGACACCCGGATAAGCTCAGCACACTGTTTCCGCCGATTCTCCCAAGAGCAGCTGTGCGCCTCGCCCCGAGGCCTTCCGGAGGCAGGCTCTGGAATGCCAGCCCTGCCCCATGGAGGATGCTGGGGATCGTAGCTGTCACGATTGCCGCGGCGAGTGCAGCGGCTGCCTGCGCTGGCGGAGACTCGACGGTGGACGAGACGGGACGCTGGTCGATAGTCGATGCCGGTCTTCCCGCCGCGCTGATCTCCATCTGGGGCAGCAGCACCGACAACATCTGGGCGGTCGGCGCGGACCCGCGCGACGGCACCGGACCACTGGTCTTCCACTTCGACGGAGAGGGCTGGAGACGCATCGAGACCGGCCGCACGGGCGACCTTTGGTGGGTGTTCGGCTTTGAGGGCGGCCCGGTCTTCATGGGTGGCAAGAACGGCATGATCCTGCGCTGGGAGGGGAATCGTCTCGCTCTAATGGAAACGCCCGGTAGGGGCACGGTCTTCGGTATTTGGGGCGTATCGCCGGACGATCTGTGGGCGGTGGGCGGCAACGTTATAGATGGCGCATTCGTGTGGCGCTATGACGGCGAGGGGTGGCGGGAAGCGGAGAATTTTCCGGCTGATCTGGCCGAGCAACACTCCATGTTCAAGGTGTGGGGAAGGTCGGCCGACGACGTGTGGGTGGTAGGCACGGGAGGCGTCGTTCTCCATTTCCTCGGCGATCTGGTGCTGCGAGAGTCCACCGACACTACCCACACACTGTTTACGGTCCACGGCAACTCCTCTATAAGTGTGGCCGTCGGCGGGGCCCGTGAGGAGGGCAAGTTGCTGCAGGAAGACGGCGGCGGATGGACCGACGTCACTCCGCGGGGGACACCCCACATCATCGGGGTCCACATGACCGAAGGGGAAGGGTACGCGGTGGGAATAAGGGGCACCGTGGCCCGATGGGACGGTGACACGTGGAGGACGGTTCAGACAGGCATAGAACTCTCCGAGGCCTTCCACACCGTTTGGACCGATCCGGAGGGCGGTGTGTGGGCCGTGGGCGGCCGCGTCGTCGAGCCGCCCCTGGTGGACGGGGTAATGGCCTATCGCAGCCCCTAGGATAGATCCTACTCGGGCAAGATCCCCTCTTCCAGCGCCTTCCAGAGAGGTCCTTCGGTGCGTTCAGCTGCACGGTACTCGGCTGCATCGCTGGTCGGTCTAAAGCCCCAGTCCAGTCCCGGGAAGCTCAGGGCGGCCAGAAGCACAATCAGTCCTCCCACCACTCCCACCAGCCATGTCATCGATATGAAGCCGACCGTTGACCGCAGCGGCATGATCCGGGCAAGGCCCCAGAATGTGACCGGGCCGCCCGCAGCAGCAGCGAAGAGAAGGGCCGCCGCCGGCGCAACGCCCATGCCTAGCAGCAGCAGCAGCGCCACCAATGGGATCTCAAACATGAGCGGCACGTTAATTAGAATCCCCAGCGTCGCTGCGATCAGCACGCCCCAGGCGTGGTTGCCGACGATAGTTTCCACGCTGTCGGGGTCGATCCACTGGATAACAAGCCCACTGGCGAATCCGGCCGCGGCCATGATCGGGGCCAGACGAACGAAGTAGGTGAGACTGGTCCGCGACCAGTCCCTGAAACCTTCACGCATCGCTTCGCCCCACGTCTGCGGCAGATCCTCTCCCACGACCATGTCCTGCAGCTCACGCGCGGCGGCTTCCGCCTCGTCCCTCGAACCCTTATGGCCGCGCCTGGCTATCCAGGCCACAGCCGGCCCTATAGCCAGCGAACTGAAAACGCTCAACACGATCCGGCTACCTCCGAGCAGAGGAGCGAAAATCAGGGCGCTCATGAACAGCGCGGGAACGTTCATGGTCGAAGAGCCCTGCACCAGGGCGACCGTTCCCTCTATGCCGGCGCCGCTTCGCCTCAGGGCCGAGGACACGGGCACAATGCAGGCCGAACAGAGATTCATCACAGGTCCGAGAGCGGCTCCTTTGAGAGTCCTGCCCAATACACCGCCTCCCGACCAGAGCCTTGAGCCCGGAGGGAAAAGGAAGGACTCGGCGAGGCCGGCCATAAGGAAGGCAAAGGTCATGCCGATCGTCACCAGCCGCAGGTAGGTAACCGAGAAGTCGACCCAGCGGGAAACGAACGACGAGTTGGGGTCCCGTTCGATGCAAAATCCCTGGAAGCACTCGACCACAGGCCCGGTGACCGCCTGCAGATCTCCCTCAACGATGTCCAGCTTGGGCAGGCGATTGAACGAAAAGAACAGGCCCAGCACAAGGGCGATCAGCAACAGTCCGACGAGCCGTTTTTTGGCGACGCCAGACGCTATGGTAAATGCCGGCAGCCGGTAGCCCCGGGGCTGGAGCCTCTCCATCGTCTATCGGCCCCGGAACAGCCTGCGCACCTTGGCGCCTAGATCGGATTCACCGGAGCGGGGCGGGAGCGCCACCCAGACAATGAAGAGCAACGTGAAGACAACGCCCGGCAGCACCGCCTCCAACCACCATTCGGGCATGACCCCTCCGCTTCGCGACGGCTCGCCGCCCGTGGCCAACGAGCGGCCGGGAAATTGACTAGATGTTACCACTTCGAGGCTTCGGCCCTGTACTGGACCAGCGGCGCGAGGGCCTATTGGGCCTTACAATGGTGCACACTGAGCGGCCTGACAACGCCTGCGCTCGCTCCGGGAACCCGTGAAATTTAGCCTGATCTATCCCAATCAACCGGGGTTTTGCGACCCGAGTCTGGCCGCCTCGATTGCGACCGCCGCGGAGGAAGCAGGATTCTCCACGTTCTTGGTCTGGGACCACTACAGCGTCCCCTGGGGCGCGGATACCGTTGACGCCTGGGCGTTCCTATCTTTTGTGGCGGCACACACCAAGACCATTCGGCTCGGTACCTGCGTGACGCCTATTCCGTTTCGCCCACCGGCCCAGCTTGCCAAGATAGCCTCGACCGTCGACCTGCTGTCACGCGGCCGCACGATCCTGGGCGTGGGGGCGGGCTGGCACCAGCCGGAATTCGACGGATTCAGCACCTGGGATCCGGACCGAATCAGGGTGTCCAAGACCGAAGAAGGGGTCCGGCTGATCAGGCGCCTTTGGACGGAAGACAGCGTCGACTTTACCGGCCGACATTACTCGGCCAAAGGGGCAGTGCTGGAACCCAAGCCCGTAACGAGGCCCCATCCGCCAATGTGGTTTGGAGTAAGGGGGCCGCGCATGCTGAAACTTGCCGCCGAGTTTGGAGAGGCCTGGATACCGACGATGATCTCTCACGAAGAGTATTCAGAGGGCAAGAAAAGGCTCGCCGAGCTGAGGGTCGCCATCGGAAAGTCTCCAGACATGTACGGGGCACTACAGGTGTTCGATCCCCCCGGGAACGCAAGCTCGGTCCTATCTGACGCTGAGAAGTTCGCGGCAGCGGGATGCGACGAATACGGCGTAGTCTGGTCATATCCGCCGGAAGACGCCCTGAGGCGCATCGACTGGTTCGCCCGCAAAGTGATAAGGCCCCAGGCAAGCGCCTGCAGGGAGTAAAGCCTTTCGCCTTTTGACCGCGTTTCCACCCCTGGACTCAGTCAAAAAGGGCTGCGAATCCCTTCACTTGCCCGGGTCCGGGCGGATTCGCAGCCCCGATGCCGGAGTCAGCCGGCTTGTTCGCTATTGCGCGGCCTGAACCAGGATCAAATTAGCCCTGTACTCGGCCTCCTGGAGCTGGACGTAGCCGACTTCGGCAACCAGTTCAGCGGCGTTGATCATGTAAAAATCCACGAATGCCTTGACTTCAGGCTTGGCCAGCGCCGCGGTGTTGACGTAGATGAACAGCGGTCTGGAAAGCGGCTGGTATTCGCCGGATCCTATCGTCGCAGGCGTCGGGGTCACGCAGCCAGCGCCGGCATCGATCGCGACAAGCTTGAGCTTGTCGGTGTTCCCCTCGTAGTAAGCAAATCCGAAAAAGCCCAGTGCATTCCTATCACCGTTGATGCCGACCACCAGCACGTTGTCGTCTTCTGAGGCCACAAAGTCTGAACGGGCGGCCTGTGCCTCACCCACGATCTCTTCGGTGAAGTAGTCGAACGTTCCGGAGTCCGTACCGGGGCCGTATAGTCTTAGCCTCTGGTCCGGGAAACCAGGCCTGACCTGAGACCAGTTCTCGACGGTGCTGCCGGGCTCCCAGACCGCCTTCAGTTCCTCGACAGTCAGGCAGTCGGCAAAGTCGTTGTTCGGGTTGACCACGACCGACAGCCCGTCGATAGCGATCCGCAGTTCAAGAAACTCGACGCCATTCTCCGCTGCGGCGGCACGCTCGGAGTCTTTGATGGGGCGAGACGCGTTGGTGACTTCGGTTTCCCCGGCTGTGAAGCGCTTAAAGCCCCCGCCGGTCCCCGATACGCCAACGTTGACCTGAACGTTCGGGTTGTCCTTGCGGAACTCCTCAGCCACCGCCTCGGTGACCGGGAACACGGTCGACGAGCCGTCGATTTCTATAGTGCCGACCAGCCCGGCCGCCGCCTCAAAGGAGTTGTATGCGGTCACAGCTCCGGTGCGAAGCGCGGCCACATTCACCGCGTGCTCCAGATCCGAAAGCTGCACGTAGCCGACCTCGGACACTAGAGCGGCTGCGTGCTCCATGTAAAAGTCCACGAACGCCGCCACTTCAGGCCGCTTGTATGCTTCGGCGCTCACGTAGATGAACAGGGGCCTTGAGAGGGGCTTATAGGTTCCAGATTCGATCGTCTCAGGTGTGGGTGTCACGCAGCCCTGACCCTCGTCGATCCCGACAAGCTTGAGTTTGTCCGCATTCTCGACGTAGTAGGCGTATCCGAAAAAGCCCAGGGCATCCTTATCACCATTGATCCCGACGACAAGTACGTTGTCGTCTTCGGAGGCCACGAAGTCGGACCGAGCCGCCTGCGCCTCACCCACGATCTCTTCGGTGAAGTAGTCGAACGTGCCAGAGTCCGTGCCGGGACCGTACAGCCTTATCCTCTGGTTCGGAAACCCGGATCTGACCTGCGACCAGTTATCGATCGTGCTGCCCGGCTCCCATATTGCCTTTAGCTCCCCGACCGTAAGGCAGTCGACGAAGTCGTTGCTCGGGTTGACGATGACCGACAGTCCGTCGTTCCCGACCCGCAACTGGTAGTACTCCACGCCGTTGCCTTCGGCGGCGGCGGATTCTGAATCCCTGATCGGCCGAGAGGCATTGGAAATGTCCGTTTCCCCTGCTGTAAACCGCTTAAACCCACCGCCGGTTCCAGACACACCAACATTGACCTGAACTCTGGGGTGTAGTTTGCGGAACTCCTCAGCCACCGCCTCGGTCACCGGGAACACCGTCGACGAACCGTCAATTTCTATGGTGCCGGTCAACTCGGCGACCGCTAGCGGGGTGGGCGTGACATCGACGATCCGCTTCACTTCCTCGGGTAACTCCACCACTTCCTTTACCCCTACCTCCGCGGGATCTTCCTTAACGACCTCCACGGTCTCGACATCAGCTACCCTGGACCGGCCTCCATCGCCACCACAGGCGATGGCCACCATTACCAGTACCCCTGCCAAGAGCGCGACCGCGCCCCAACTCTTATTCCCGATCAGCTGTGTCATCCTTCCTCCACAGTCATTTGCTCCAAGATTCCGGCCGCGCAGGACCAGACGAACCGAGCAACGTCGACACCACACTAGACAAGCAGGATTAATCGGCGGTCAAACGAGCATTAAGGCAGCCTTAATTTAGAGTTATCTGGCCGTTAACGGGGCTTCCCGCTCTGTTAGATTAGTTTGACCCATGCCCCCTAAAACCAGCCTTAGAGGCCACGACGTTATTGTCCTGGGCGGTGGCGTAATCGGCTGCGCTATCGCATTCTTCCTCGCAAAGAGAGGCGTTCGTCCGCTGTTGGTCGAGCGCGGCCAGCTCGGTTCTGAAGCCACTCGGGCGGCCTCTGGCGTCGTTTTGCCCCACCCCGGCGACGAGACGCTCGACCGGCTTGCCAATGAGAGCTTCCGCATGTTCCCGACACTCGTCGACGAGCTAAAGGATCTCGGCGGCGTGGACCCGGAGTACGAGCGTACGGGCCGCATCGACGCGGCGCTCAACGAATGGGAGGCCGCATCCTTGCGAGGGTCCATTCAGCGACACGCGCGGGCCGGAATCAGCGCCGAGTGGCTCGACGGAGAGGCGGTAAAGGGGGTCGAGCCTCTGATCAGCCCCTCCGTTACCGGTGGCCTGCATGTGCCGGAGTCCGCATGTGTGTCTGGAGGCCTGCTTGCCAGCGCGTTCGCGGCGGCCGCCACCACGCTGGGAGCCGAAGTGAGATGCAATCTTGGCGAGGTATCCCTGGTCACACACGGCAATGCGATTAGCGGTGTACGCTCGCCTGGCAGTCCAGATCTGCCAGCTGAAACCGTAGTGCTGGCCACCGGCTCTTGGAGCGCGCACACCGCGGCCTCAGCTGGAGTCGGGCTGAGAATCGACCCGGTGCGCGGGCAGAATCTCCGGCTGCGAATGCCGGCGGGCCTGCGCCTATCCACCAACGTCTACGGTGACGAGACTATACTTGTGCCTCGCCCGGACGGCCGACTAATCGCCGGGGTCACGATCGAGTCGGTCGGCTTCGACAGCCGGGTCACCACGGAGGGGATTCGCTCGATTATGGAGCGGTCCACGGAGTTGGTGCCGGCTCTGGCCGGCGCAGTTGTGGAGCAGGCGTACGCCGGGCTCAGGCCTGCAAGCGCGGACGGCCTGCCGATAATCGGCCGTCCGAACGGCGTTGGCGGCCTCGTTGTCGCGACAGCCCACTACAGGATGGGCATCGCTCTTAGTCCGATTACGGGCAGGTTGGTCGCCGACCATATCGCCGACGGAACGGAGCTGCCGCATGAGTTCAGACCGGACAGGGGGATTAACGGTGGCTAGCAGCAAGAGGAGAGTAGACGGCAAGGTGGCCCTGATCAGCGGGGCGGCCAAGGGCGTATCGGGCCAACTCATGGGCTTCGGCGGCGCGTCCGCTCGCCTTCTGGCTGAACACGGCGCCTGCGTCGTAGTCGGGGACATTGACGAGGACAACGGGCAGATCACGGCCTCTCAGATACGTGAATGCGGAGGCCAGGCCACTTTCGTGCGTCTGGATGTCACCTCGGAAGAGGACTGGAGGAATGCCGTCCGAACCGCAGTGGACGCGTTCGGGGGCCTAGACGTACTGGTCAACAGCGCCGGCACGACTGCACCGGGCACGGTGGCAGACACCACGGTGGAGATGTGGCAGGGACAGCTGGACATTCACGGCAAGGGGGCCTTTCTCGGCATCAAGCACTCGGTGCCGGAAATGCGCAAGCGGGGCGGCGGATCGATAATCAACCTCTCTTCCACCGATGGCATGGTAGGCGGCGGGTTCTCAGCCGCCTACTCGGCCGCCAAAGGCGCGATCTGGCTACTGTCCAAGACGGCGGCGGTTCAGTACGCCCCGGAACAGATAAGGGTGAACTCGCTGCACCCTGGAGAGCTAGATACCCCCCTGGCGCGATCGGCGATGCAGGATGCGATGGCCCAGGATCCCGACTATCACGATCCGAGACTCGACTGGATACCGCTCGGCCGGCTGGGAACCGCCATGGACGTTGCCTACCTCATCCTCTACCTGGCTTCAGACGAATCAACGTATGTCACCGGCTCAGAATTCGTGATTGACGGTGGCATGATGGCCCGGGGGGCGCCTACCCAGACCTGAGTTCCATCCCAGGCCTCAGCCCCCCAACGGGGCAGGCTAAGCGCTAGGTTAGATAGCGCTTTGGGATCTCTGCGCCAGCAGTGTATTCAAGCGCACCTAGCTTGACCATCTGATAGACGTTGATACGGAACTCCGGGTTCACGCAGGCGTGTATATAGGCATCTTCGGGCGTAAACCCGTAGTCTTCAACCAGCCAGGACATCAGGTCCTGAACTGCACCGTGCACGGCGTCCTCCAGTGGCCTGAAAGAGTACACAGACACCAGTGATTCCGGCTTTTCCAGCCGGATGAAGGGGACTCGCTTGCCCTTTATCACCCGGCAGGAGGCGGTCACCGTGGACGCGGTCTCGTCCGCGGCGCCATAGTACTCGGTGTCGCCCTGTGAGCCATGCACGTCGCCCACGTAGAGCAGGCCTCCCTCATGGAAGACGTTGAGCATCACCTTGGTGCCCTCCTTTACGTCCCGCATATCGAGGTTGCCGCCCCAGGGGCCCTGGCCGATCGTGCTGGACTCCACCTCCCGCTCCGGCGCAACGCCGATCGTTCCGATCATGGGTGACAGGTCCCAGGAGTGTCGATCACTGAGCACACCCCGGCCGTCGCGCGTGGTGCCCGACGGTCCGGGCTCGTGTCTGATGATGTGGATCTGGCCCTTGGATAACTCCTTCCATTTGATCGAGTCGCCCAGCGGCCCTATGTCGCTGGCGAACATGGTCCAGCCGAAATCCACGGGCTCAATGGCCTCGATGCTGACCTCCAGCAGGTCTCCCGGCTCCGCGCCCTCGACGAATACCGGGCCGGCTATGGGATTACCCTTTACCGGCGTTGAGAGCCACTCCGAAGACGAGCGTACCTTCCAGTAATCTGCCTCCGACTCGATCAGGCCGGAGCCCGCGTCCCAGGTCTCCAGCTGGAACGACTCTCCCTGGCCAACACGGATAAGCGGCTCGTCCCGCCAGTTAAACTCGTACTTTAGCGCCTGATCCCTGGTTATTCGCTGCATCGCGCACCTCGCTGGACATGGTGTGGTCGAGCCTGACTAGCCTGCTTCGGGACCTGTGGCGGGCGAGAAGACGCGGTCGCGATACCTCCTCAACTCCGCGATGCTCTCTAGTACATCATCCCTGGCCAAATGGGCTTCGGGTTTGTTCGATGGGCCAGCCATTGCCGGATACCATCTCTTAACCAATTCCTTGACGGTCGATACGTCAACGATGCGGTAGTGGAAGTACGCTTCCAGCCCGGGCATCTCCCGGCGCAAGAAACGGCGGTCATGGTGGACCGAGTTGCCGCACAGCGGGGAGGCGCCGGACGGTATCCATTCACCGAGAAAGTCCAGGGTCTGGCGCTGGGCATCCGCGACCTCGACGGTGGACTCACGGACCCTGTCGAGCAGGCCAGAAGCCCCGTGAGTACGGGCGCTCCACGCCTCCATGCTGGCCATCTCCTCCTTGGAGCGCCTAAGGGCCAGGTTGGGACCCTCGGCCAAAATGTTTAGCTCGGGGTCGGTCACGACCGTGGCGATCTCGAGGATGACGTGCCGATCCGGGTTGAGCCCAGTCATCTCCAGATCGATCCAGGCCAGGTTCAGCGCACTCTTGCAACTCACTTGCCCGAGCACCCTCGGCTCAAGATGAATCCTATCTCTCCCGAGACGCGGCTGGCGTTCGGCCGGGCGATGATCACACCAGCCACCGATCCGTCGACCCTAGAAACATTCGCTTTCCACTGGAGCACCACTCCGTCAACGGGGAGTCCGTCGGTGGTGAAGTGCACTTCATCGTACTTGAGCAATCGGCGAACCGTGACCGAGTCGCCATCCCAACGATGCGCTCCCGCCACGGGCTCAGCGAGGTCAACCGAGACCGACGGCCCAGAAAGATCCACTCCAAGTCTGATTCCCACGGCTTGATCCGTGCCGGGCACCCTTGCCGAGCCAGTGTATAGCTCCGGACCCTCCGTGGCTTGAACATCGCCGCTCATCGGCCCTCCTACTGCGGGTTTCGGCCCCCTTGCCCGCCTCCTCGATCTTGGAGCAAATATACCCCAACCGGAGGCAGAGTCGCGGGTCACTCGATCCGCCAACGGCCCGATTGGGGGAACGACTGGCGCGGGTGGCGCTGGTACCATGACTGCCCGTGGCATCCATGCGGCTAGGGTTGCGCCCAATACGGCTCCACAGGGGCTGGCTGGTGGCGTCCGCCGCCTTCCTCGTCGCCACGGTGTCGATCGGCTCGTACCAGTACATCTTCGGCCTGTTCGTTGAGCCGCTTGAAGAGACCTTCGGCTGGTCTCGCACCCAGATAAGCGCCTCTCTTTCCTTTGTGGCCGTCGGCACCCTGACCGGGCCTGTGGTGGGACGGATGCTGGACCGGTACGGAGCGAAGCCGGTGATGCTGGTCTCCGTCGTCCTAACCGGCATGAGTTTCGTGCTGCGACCCTTGATGACAGAGCTCTGGCACCTATACGCGTTAAGCGCTCTGCAGTTCGTCGCCTTCAATGGAACGGTGATGCTGCCCGCCGGACGACTGGTGGGCATCTGGTTCCGCAAGGGCCGTGGGCGTGCACTCGGCCTGACCATGATGGGCAACAACTTCGGCGGCCTGGCCCTGACCCCGCTCATCGGCCTGGTGCTGGTCGCCTCTTCATGGCAAACGGCCTACTACGTCGTTGCGGGTATGTTTCTGGCGGTCATGTTGTACACGCTGGCCTTCGTGGATGAGAACGCGCCTGCCGAGCCAGCGCCGGATGACTCTGGTCGCCGCTCGGCAAGGCGGGGCCGGCCCCAATTGACCGGTGCGACCCTGCATGAAGCGCTGCGCTCGCGCAACTTCTACCTGCTGGCAGTCATTACCCCTATCGGCTCGCTGGCCTTCGCCGTGTTGCTGCCTCACCTGATAGCCAATCTGACACACGCTGGCTTTTCTCTGCGAACTGCATCGGGTGCCCTCAGTCTGCTTGCCGCCTCCGGTATGGTCGGCAAGGTGGCCTTTAGTACATTGGGCGAGAGGATTACCGGTCGATGGGCCCTGACAATCAGCTTCTCGGTGACCATCGTAGGGGTCGTGATGATGATAGATCCGAGGTCCCTCCCCATAGTGTGGATTTCGGCTGCCCTGTTCGGCTTCGGCATGGGCGCCTTCGGACCTCTTTACACCATGGTCGTACAGGATAATTTCGGCCTGCGCAGTTACGGCGCTATATCGGGCCTCCTCAGCCTGACATCGGGGCTGACATTCGCCCTGGGTCCCATCATTGGCGGCCTGGCCTACGACCTCGCCGATACATATCGGCCCGCCTTCATCGGAGTGGCGGCGGTAATCGGCGTCGGCGTGCTGATGCTCACGCAGGTCAGGCCATCGTCCCGCGGGTTCTAGCAATCTCTTATCAAGTGGCCAGAGGGGACTGAGACCCGATGGATCTGCTGTCACCCGTAACGCTCTCCGTGTCCGTTGCGGCCATGTTCCTCGGCGGGGCGGCTGCGGGTGCGGCCGGGTTCGGAATGGGCATGGTTGCCCTTCCCTTCATGCTCCTAGTGCTCGACCCTGTCACGGCGGTTCTGACCCTCAACACGACCCAAGTACTGCTGTTCTTGATGATCCTGCGGGACGCTCGATCCCAGGTACAGACTGGTGAGGCCAAGCCGATGACGCTACTTGGACTGGCTGGCGCCGTTGTGGGTGTCTTCGCCTTAACTGCAACAGCCGAGGCGGCTATTCGCCTGACAGCAGTATCAGTGATCCTCGTCCTGTCGGTCATAACCGCAGCCGCCCCAATGCACAGATTTCGGGTGCCTTCGCGGGTCGGTCCGCCGCTGGGCTTTGCGGCAGCCGTTCTGCTCGGCGCCATGGCGATCGGTGGACCTGTAATGGCTCTTTACGCGCTGGGGCGCGGGTGGGCCAAGAACTCGGTGCGGGGCACGCTGGCCCTCTATTTCCTAGCGGTTACGGGGGCGTTAGCCGTCGGATACGCGGTGGCCGAACTGTACTCCGCAGAGCGCTGGGTCTTCATAGGTATTGCCCAGGGACCGGTACTCGTCGGGGCGCTACTCGGCACCCGTTTAGCGCACGCCATGAGCGACCACATCTTCCGGAAGTCGATCCTGGCCTTGATCATCGCCTCCAGCTTGGCGGTGTTGGTGAAGGAACTGGCCGCTTAAGATCGGCCGCCTAATTCCTCCCGAGTAAGGTCACGCTGCCCGGCCGGGGTATCAACTCGGCTGAGGCGTCGCGCGAAACCGTCGGGCCTATGACCATCTCGGTCACCGTGGCCCTGGCTGGCAGGGTGCATGCGAAGACGACGGCAGCGGCGATATCCTCCGGCTGACACATCGTTCGGCGGGCGGACGCGTCGGGCGGCGTGCTCCGATACTCCAGTATCGGTGTCACTACCTCTCCGGGACTGATGACACAGGCCCGGATTCCGGTGTGCTGCAGTTCGTCACCTAGGAACTCGGTAAAGTTGTTGACGCCAGCCTTCGCCGCGGCGTATGCGACACCGGACATCATCCCCGGCCACAGCGCGGCATTGGACGAAACGTTGACGATGGTCCCGTCGTCTTGTTCCAGCATGGCCGGCAGCACAGCCTTGGTGCAGAATATGGTCCCCGTCAGGTTGATGGCGATCAGCTGTTCGATCTCCTCGTGTGTCGTGTCGATGGTGCCACGGTGGGGGACATTGGCTCCCGCATTGTTGACGAGCACGTCGACCCGACCCCAGCGGTCGATCACGTCGGTAACCACCGCGTTGACCACACCGTAGTCCGAGACGTCCATCGTGTAGGCACGGGCCTCGCCAGGGGCCGACGACGTTTCGTCCACAACCGTATCCAACTTGGCCAGAGTCCTACCCGTAACGGCCACTTTCGCCCCCAAGTTCGCCATTTCAAGGACAATTGCGCGGCCGATGCCGCTTCCGCCGCCCGTAACTATGCACACCTTCCCGCTTAACGCTGTCATGGCCTTCTCCTGATGCGAGTGCCGCCCATTGAACCCGATGCCCGGCGCAGGGGCAAACGTGTTGACTGAACAGGCCGCCAAGTGCAAGGCTCTCAGCCGCCCGATACGCGCCCGGCGCGCACAGCCACATCCACTGCTGGCGGACACCGCTCCGAGAAAGGGTCGTAATGAACGAGACTGACATCGCCTTCGCCACGGCCATCGATCAGGCCAGGCTGATCCGCCAAAAGAGCGTTTCACCGGTCGAGCTGGTCGACCTTTGCTACTCGCGGATCGAGCGGATAAACCCTGAGCTGAACGCCCTGCTAGCCCTAGATGAAGATCGGGCCAGGACTGCGGCCAAACGTGCTGAGGCGGCGATAGCCAAAGGTGAGCCGCTCGGGCCACTTCACGGAGTTCCGGTCGGCATCAAAGACAACGAGATGACCGAGGGCATCGAGTCGACCTGGGGGTCGCTCTGGATGAAGGGACATGTGCCGGCGGAGGACTCGGTTGTAGTCGAGAGACTGAAATCGGCGGGGGCAATCGTGCTGGGAAAAACGAACATGCCGGACTGGGGTCTGATGATCCACTCGGAGAATCGTCTGGGCGATCATGTCCGTAATCCATGGGACCCCGCCCGTACAGCCGGAGGATCCAGCTCCGGATCGGCGGCCGGAGTCGCGGCGGGGCTTTTCGCGCTCGCCTCGGGCACCGACGGGGGCGGCTCCATACGGGCGCCGGCCAGCTTCTGCGGAGTGTTCGGAATCCGGCCGACACTGGGGCGCGTCCCTAGATACGCCGGCTCTGCCGCCCCCTACGTCATCAATCAGTTCAGCCAGCCTGGGCCCATCACACGCACCGTCGAGGACGCTGCGATGATGCTCAACGTCATCGCCGGCTTTGACCCCCGTGACCCGGACGCCTCACGGCTGGCCGTGCCCGACTACGGCGCCTTGATCCCAAAAGCACCTTCCGGTCTGCGGGTGGCGTTTAGTCCGGACTTCGGCTATGCCAGAGTGAACACCGAGATCGCTGCGGTCGTGGAGAGCGCCGTGCTCACGATTGAAAGCGTCGGAGCCGCCGTGGAGCAGGTTAAGCTCGACTGTTCCCGCGCGTTCGAAGCGTATTGGCCCATGATCTGCGCCAACCAGTACGCAGGCTCCAACGGTAGGTTCGAGTCCAGGGGAGATGATCTGAGCCCCGAGGCCTTCCGCGTGTACGAGTACGGAGCGGGGCTGTCCGGGCGCGACTACGCAATTGCGCTTGGAGAGCTGGACCAACTCAAGGCGAGGTTCGACGACCTCTTCGACCGCTACGACCTGCTGGTTTCACCGACGATGCCGACCACGGCATTCCGGGTAGGGGAGCCTACCACATCATTACTCCCGCCACACGACGATCGTATGTGGGGATTTCCGGCTCATTCCCCCTTCACATTCCCGATTAACGCCATCGGCCATCCGGGGTGCAGCGTTCCCTGCGGATTCGATTCAAGCGGCCTTCCCGTCGGCCTGCATATTGTCGGCCGTCGATTCGAAGAAGGTGTCATTCTGGCTCTAGCCGCCGCCTTGGAGCGGGCCTGTCCCTGGACGGGCACGAGGCCCGCGGTCGCCTGAGGGTCTACGGTCGCACGAGCATCTTGATTTCGTCGGTCGGCTGCTGCAGCCCGACGAACGCGTCCTGAATACCGCTTAACGGCACTATGCTCCCATCGGCAAGCATCGGCTCGGTTCGCACCAGGCCCCGGTCCAGCAGATCGAGGGCGATGTTCCAATGTCGGGGGTGATGCTGCAGGCTGGTGACCAACTGCACGTCCCGGCTGATCCAGTCGACAGGTAGCACCTCGTTCGGCTCCCACGACAGCGCCACAAGCGCCACCCGACCGCCCTTGCGAACGGTGCACAGGGCCTGGTGGAGACTGTCCTTGGCTCCGGCGCACTCGAATACAACGTCGGGCCCAAGGCCGCCGGTCAGCGCAGCCATTTCGGCCTCGACGTCCTGCTGGGTGGGATCTATGACCGCATCGGCTCCCAGAACTCTCGCGGCTTCGGCGCGCGCCGGCGCCGGCTCCGAGACCATTACCGTAGTCGCCCCGGCCAACTTGGCCGCCTGCATGCAAAACAGGCCGATGGGACCGGCTCCAAGCACGCCGACCGCATCACCGAGCCTGATGCCCGAAGGGCGCACAGCGTCTATGGCCGTCGTCAACGGCTCGGCCATCGCGCCCGCCATCGCCGAAATCCCCTCTGGCCTCGGAAGGGGTTTCCATGATTCCATCACCGTATATTCAGCGTATGCGCCGTCGAACGACGTCATCGCCGTCCAGCCCATGGTCCGGAAGTTGAAGCGGGGTTCATCGTCAATCGGATTCGGGCTGCCGGGTGGTGCGATGCCCCCACCGGCCACAACCGGGTCACCGATCCGCCATCCGGTGACCCCGTTCCCCAGCCCAGCGATCTGACCGGTGAACTCGTGACCCAAGACCGTGCCCGCCGGCACGGTGTCATACATAAACCCATGGACGTCGGTACCGCAAATGCCGCAGAAATCGACCTTGACGAGCACCTCGCCCTCGCCGGGCTCAGGCACGGGGACGTCCCTTATCTCAAACACCTTGTCGCCCGCGTAGACAGCTTGCTTCATCTGCACAGAGCCTCCAGGCTTAGATTCGCACGCTCACCATTGGCTGAATTCGGCCATCACGCCGAGAGCGCCCCAGGTGCCCTACTTGAAGGCCAGCGCGCGGGCCGGATTATCGATCAAGATCGCGTCGATCTGTTCCTGGGTAAAGCCTCTGCCCCTCAGGCGGGGCGCAATGTTCTCCAGGACATGGGCGTAGCCCTTACCCCCGTATCGACTCAGCTGTCGACTCTGACAGACATCTTGGCCCACCAGGACCTGGGACAGGTGGCCGTTGCTCACCAGGAACTCCAATGCCTCGATTCGCTGGGCGTCGCTCTTCATCTCCGGATACTGGCCCATGTAGTAAAGGCTTGTGTCCTCGAATCCGAACAGGTCATGCTCCATGTAGCAGCCTGTAGCGGCGAGCTCGGCCATTTTGCCCAGGTCCTTTAGCGCAAAGTCCAAGTGGCCCATGATTACGTTTCTGGCGTCGGCGCCGGACTCGATCAGAACGTCCAGTATCTGCATGCATGACTCGTCATCGGCCCCTGGATGTATGGAGATGGGACAGCCGGTCTCCGCCTGAGCCCTGGCCGCGGCCCGCAGTGCCTTTCGCTCGTTCTCGGAAAGCGGGTGGACGTTGCCCAATTCGCCAATGACACCGCTCCTGACCCCGGTGTCCCCCACACCGACCGAAACGTCTCGAATGATCCGGTCCGTTATGTCGTCCTCGGTCAATGCGTCCATGTCGGGGGGGTGCGCCAACGGCACGTAGTGGCCGGCCCCCATGATCACGTTCAGACCCGTGGCCCGTGAAATTCGCTGCAGCGCCAGAGGGTCGCGCGCGAGATCAAAGTCGGTCGTGTCGACTATCCCGCCCCCGCCCGCATACACGTATCTGCGCGCCTCAGCAACCGACACCCTCTCGTCGTAGTAGCGAAGGTTGGCCTTATTCAGCGCCCAGATCGTTCCCATCTTTCCCAGGATGTCCATCGTGATCGGCCTGTCGGCATAGGATCTGAGGCTGGCCTCCTCCGGAACGTGGAAGTACGGCATCAGGTCGATCAGGAGGTGTTCATGCGTCATGGTGACGCCCAACTGCTCCGGCTCGATTGGCCCGAGAACGGTCTGGATCTTTCCCTTCATCTCAATCATCGGTCAACCCTTGCTCCAGTTCTTGTCAAGTTCCAAGTACTTGTGCTGCCAGGGCCGGGCGCGCTCAAAGGCGGCGCTGACCGCTAGCAGGGTCTCGTCCGCATACCGCCGGCCGATTATCTGCATTCCAATTGGCAAGTTGTCCTCGGTAAAGCCAGCGGGGATCGATGCCGCAGGATTACCCGTGAAATTTATCGGATAGGTCATGCACCAGCCTATACACCGCTCTACCTTCTCACCGTTAACCTCGGGTGGACCGAGGGTGTCACCATCTGTAGCGTTCTCCACCGGTGGAACAGTGAGGGTGGGTGTGACCAGCACGTCGTATTCATCCAAGACATCCTGTATGGGATCGTAGACCTTTGTACGCAGCAATTCTCCAGCCCTCTGGTCCCAGCCCGACATTGATCTCCCGATGTCCAGCGTCTCTGCGAAGGTGGGCGTCAGCTGCTCGTTGTGTTCACCCAGCAGGTCGATGCCCAGGGGCTTTACCGCGTGGGCCAGCTCCAAGTTAAGGAGTGCCGTCTGCCGGATCCACAACGCCGATAGCTCCTGCTGGCTTGCGTCGATCTCGATCCGCACGTCCTCCACGCCCATACCAATCTCCTCGAAGGTCGCAAGCGCCGACCGCACGACTTTGGCCACCCGCGGGTCCACCGGGAAGATGCCGAAGTCCGGGCTGTATGCGACCTTGAGGCCGCGCACCGAGCGGCGTGTCGCGGCCAAATAGTCGACGCCCTGATCGGGTAGGGACATTGGGTCCCGCGGATCATGGCGGCCCATCACCGACATCATCAGCGCCGCATCTTCCACAGTGCGGGTGATCGGCCCGGAGAAGATGAAGGGCGCGAGCGACATGAAGGCGTTGGGCCGGGCGACGAAAGGTACGCGTCCGTACGAAGCCTTGTAACCATATGCCCCGGACCACGAAGCTGGTATTCGTATGGAGCCGCCCCCGTCAGAGCCCTGTGACAATGGGGCCAGGCCGGCCACCACCGCGGCTGCGCTGCCGCCGGAGGATCCTCCGGCATTGCGGCCGATTGCGAAGGGTGTGCTGGTTGGACCGAACAGGTAGTTGTCGGTCGTGCCCTTGTGGCCGATCTCGGGGGAGTTGGTCAACCCCAGGGATATCGCTCCGGCGCCCTCCAGATGGGCCACATATGTCGTCGTCTGGTCGGTTACAAAGTCCTTGAATGGAACCGAGCCGGATGTGGCGGGCACGCCAGGTTTCAGGGTCAAAAGGTCCTTCAACGCAACAGGCAAGCCGTGCAGGGGCCCAAGCGCCTCGCCTGCCATTACGGCCCGCTCGGCCCTCCTGGCGCGCTCGCGGGCCTCGTCATCCAGCATGGTTACGTAGGCGTTGATGAGCGGGTTGAGCCTCTCGATGCGACTCAGGAAATAGTCCACCACCTCGACCGGAGAAAGATCGCGACGGCGTATCCTGCCGGCCAGCTCCACCGCGCTCATGTAAGCAAGGTCGTCGCCCATTGCCTCCTCCTTGGGCGACCGCGGGAGTCCGGCCACCGCAGAATGTGGCGACATATTAACCCAGCTTGCCGGACCGCCCGGCCCTAGGACAAACCCGATGAACCCCTTCGACCCGACAATGGCTTAAGGGGGGTAGTGCTCCTTCCACCAACGAGCGATGTCGACTCGCCGAGCAAACCATACGTTCGGCTGGCCGGTCGCATGCTCTAGGAACCTGCGCAGGGCCACCATTCGCGCTGGTCGTCCGACGATGCGGCAATGCAGCCCTATCGACATCATCTTCGGATGAGTCTCACCCTCTTCGTACAGTAGGTCAAATGTGTTGCGCATCGTCTGCTCGAAGTCGTTCGGGCTGATCATGCCCCCCCGCCAGAACTTGGTGTCGTTGACCTCAAGAGAGTACGGGACCACCAACCAGTCACGACCGCCCACCTTGGTGTAGTAGGGCAGGTCGTCGTCGTAGGCGCAACTGTCATACTCGAAGCCGCCCTCTTCAGCGACCAGCTCCCGAGTGTGAACGCTGGGCCCATAGCGAACATACCAGCCCAGGGGTCGTTGTCCCGTCGTGCGAATCAGGGATTCGACCGTGCTGCGGATGGCCTCACGTTCTTGCTCGCGGTCCATCCGAAAGTACTCCTCCCACCGGTAGCCATGTCCGAAAACCTCATGGCCGCGGCGGACGATCTCCGGGCCCACAAGGGGGTTGCGCTCCAGCGCCAGAGCACAGCAGTAGAAGGTTGCAGGGATCTCGAACATGTCCAGCGTTCGAAGGATGCGCCAGACTCCTGCGCGGCTGCCGTACTGAAAGAAGGATTCGTTGGCCAGATCCCGCTCGGCCGGTGGAACAGGAGACGAGACCTCGCTGTTGGTCTCGTGGTGAAGATCGCCATCGAGGAGCGAGTACTCCGAGCCTTCTTCGTAGTTCACGACAACTGACACGGCTATGCGTGCACCGTTGGGCCAGACCACCTTGGGAGGGGTGGGCCCGTAGCCGATCAAGTCACGTTCCGGTCCAACCATCACTCGCTCCAGCATTCAGGCCTTACCGACATCGACCGCACCGTCGCGTTCCACGGGCCAATATGACGGTCACGATACCAGCCTGGAGTTGAGCCGGCCCCCCAAAGTCGAGCACTCCCAGCCGGAGAAACAGGCTGGCAACTTCCCTGAGCCTGACCGAATTATCAGCTTCCACGGCTCGACGCTAAGGGTCGCACCACAGGCGAGGACGCTGGAACAAGGTGGCGCCTAGGCCGTCTGCACTCCTAAAGATTGTCCTCGAAGAAAGCGACTATACGCTCGCGGTACTCTTCGGCGGCTGTGATGGCTCCTTCACCATGGCCAGTCCCTGGAATCAACCAGAGTTCCTTGGGCTCGCCGGCGGCGGCAAATACCGCCTCGCTGTCAGCGGGAGAAATCGTCTCATCATCCTGGCCGTGGACTATGAGAACGGGTCTGGGTGAGAGCTCCGAAACCGTTTTCTCCGGGACTATCTGTCCGCTGTCTATCCCGATTCTCAGTTCCGTCAACCAGACGGTGATGGGCGCGAAGGGAAACGCGGGCAGCCCAATGAAATGGGTGAAGCTTTGGGCAACCGCAGAATCCACGCTCTTAAAGGGTGCTTCGGCCACTACCGCCAACACCTCCTCGCTGGCCGCGGCGGCAAATATCGCCGCGGCCCCGCCCTGAGACAGGCCCAGCATGCCGATCCTCAACTCGCCCAGGTCATCCCTCGAGTTGAGGTAATCGACCGCGGCCAGAGCGTCCTCCTTCTCGAAGAAGCCGAAGGAGACGAACTCCCCCCCACTCTCTCCCCGATTGCGCAGGTCAAACAGCAAGACGGTGAACCCGGCGCCGTGCAGCATGTCGGCGTGCGGCAGCATCTCCTCTCGTTGACAGCCATAGCCGTGCAGCAGTATCACCGCTTCGTCGCTGCTCCCCACCGCCAGCCAGCCGGCAAGCCTGGTACCGTCCTGGCTGTGGAACTCCACAGGCTCAAGGGAAGGCTCCAGATCAGGATGTTCGGAGACGGCGGGCAGGTCGTCGCAGGTACCCGGGTGGATAGCTCGCTCCGAGCCCACCCAGCCCACAGCGAAAAGCAGCGCGGCGGTAAGCAGCGAGCTCGCGATCATGTAGGCAACGGCTGTCCCCCTGAGCCATGGCCTAAAGCCGGGCCTCAGCCACGAGAGGTCGGGCCTCAGCCACAAGAGGAAATAGATGAAGGGAGCCGGCACGAATAGCCAGGCGACGTACAGGGCCGTGAACGAGGGGCCTCCCACGCCCATCAGGGCCGCAAATGCGGCTACCGCAGACAGGAATAACCCTGCCGCGATCCTCATATACAAGATCGTCACCCCGGCAGGATAGCGATAGGTTGCGTGGCTCGCAAATCCTTGGCTGCGACCCGGTCCCCGACGACTTACAGGCTGGGGCTAAGGGCCAGAAACGATAAGGCGCGACGCTGAAAGGGACTGCAGCCTCGCCCTCGGCGCACCTACTCCTCCGCTCGCAGAAAGACCAAGACTTGATCCCCCGCACCTGTGACTGTGAGCCGCAGTCCGCCGATAGCAAACGTCTCTGCGCTGGACAGCAGTCTCAGGAAGCGTTCCTCCTGTTCCATAACTCCAGCCGGTTCCAGGCAGCCCCGCTCAGTCCACGACAACGCTTCAGCATTGAATGAAGTCTCGTCCGCCTTGTAGCTGCCGCTGTAAGAGTTGCATCCGCCCGAGCCGCTGATCTCGTTGCCATTCTCCGAGAACTTGGCGGTCACTCCGACACCGAACAGCACGGGCTCAGGGGAGCCTGCGGGCCCCAACAGGATTAGGGACCAGGATGTACCCGAGAGTTCATCCCCGCGCCCGCCGCAGGCGAGCACCATCAGAACGAAGATTAGCCCGGCGGCGCAGGCAGCCGCCTTGCTCACTTCGCGTACTTCCGCGCCAGGTGAGCCTTTAGATACCGGCCAGTGGCGGAGCCCCGATAACTGGCTATCGCCGCGGGTGTGCCTGTCGCCACAACCTCTCCTCCGGCATCGCCTGCACCAGGACCCAAGTCAATTATCCAGTCGGCGTTCTTTATCAGGTCTAAGTGGTGTTCGATCAGGACGACAGTATTGCCCGAGTCCACAAGCCTGTGCAGTACTCTCAACAGATATGAACAGTCGTGGAAGGAGAGTCCGGTCGTGGGTTCGTCGAGGATGTATAGGGTGTTACCGGTAGCCCGCTTGCTAAGCTCGGTGGCCAGTTTTACGCGCTGGGCTTCTCCGCCCGACAGCGTAGTGGCCGGTTGTCCCAGCCTGATGTAGCCGAGTCCAACGTCCTCCATGGTCTGCAACTTGCGGCGAATCGCCGGAATGTTCTCAAAGAGGACGAGAGCCTCGGTCACGGTCGAGCCGAGCACGTCCGCGATGGATTTTCCGCGATAGCGGATCTGCAACGCCTCCCTGTTGTAGCGGGCGCCATCGCAGACCTCGCAGGGCACCGTGACATCGGGGAGAAACTGCATCTCAATCTGAATGTATCCATCCCCCCTGCACGACTCGCAGCGGCCGCCCTTGACGTTAAAGGAGAATCTGCCCGGCTTGTAACCTCGCACCTTGGCCTCCGGTAGGGAGGCGAACAGTTCCCTGATCGGAGTGAAGGTGCCCGTGTAGGTGGCCGGGTTCGATCGTGGCGTTCGGCCAATGGGAGATTGGTCGATTTCGACCACTTTGTCTATGTTTTCGATCCCCTCTATCGTGGCATGCTTCCCAGGCCTATCTTTGGCCTTGTAGAGCCGTCTGGCGAGCGCCTTGTAGAGGACCTCATTTATGAGCGTGCTCTTGCCGGACCCCGATGCCCCCGTGATACAGACCAGCCTTCCCAGCGGTATCTTTACGTCGATCTCCTTAAGGTTGTTCTCCGCCGCACCCTTGACCGTGAGTGACAGGCCATTGCCATTCCTGGTTTCTTGCGGAACCGGGATCTTCCTTCGTCCACCCAGATAGCCCCCGGTCAGCGAACTCTCCTCCGCGATGATGTCCGCAATAGGCCCTTTAGCTACCACGTGGCCTCCTCTCTCTCCCGCTCCCGGCCCGAGGTCGACGATGTGGTCGGCCGCACGCATGATGGCCTCATCGTGCTCGACGATCAAGACTGTATTGCCCAGGTCACGCAGTCGCTTTAGCGTCTGGATGAGTCTGTCGTCATCCGCAGGGTGAAGGCCGATCGAAGGTTCGTCGCACACGTACAACACCCCCATCAGGCCAGATCCGATCTGAGTGGCCAAACGGATGCGCTGGGCCTCACCACCGGACAGGGTGGAGGCGGTTCGGCCGAGGGTGAGGTAATCGAGTCCAATGTTGATGAGAAAACTCAGCCTCTCATCTATCTCCTTGAGTATCTGATCCGATATCTTCCTCTCCCGCTCGTTAAACCAAGGGGGGTCGTAGATGTCTGCTGCGGCTGGGGTGGAACTTGAACCCTCGCCTCGATCAGGTCCCCTGAGGCCTGCAACCCAAGTGGCTGCTGCAGCGACCGACTTGTCGGTTACGTCGATCACGCTCTCACCGCCGATGCGAACGGCCAGCGCCTCCGGCCGCAAGCGTCGCCCCGAGCAGGCCTGACAAGGTCGCTGTGTCATATAACGTTCAATCTCCGCCCGCACATGATCGGATTGAGTTTCCTTGTAGCGACGCTGCAGGTTGTTGACCACCCCCTCGAACGAGGTCGTCCAGTTGAACTTGCGCCCCTTCTGGGTGACGTGGGTCATCTGAACTCTCTTGGTGCCGGTGCCATATAACACCAGATCCATATCCCCCGGGTGCAGTTCTGACACCGGGACCGCCGTATCAAAACCAAATGACCTGCCAAGCGACCTGAGCAGGCTCGCAAACCATGGACTCGACGTGCCGCTCCGTGCCCATGGCTCCACCGCTCCCCCATTGAGGCTGAGGGAACGGTCGGGAATGATCAGGTCCGGGTCGACCTCAAGTCTGTAGCCCAGACCTGTGCACTTGGGGCAGGCGCCGTGGGGATTGTTGAAGCTGAAGGTTCGAGGCTCGACTTCCCCGAGCGAGATATTGCAGTGCACGCAGGCAAAGTTCTCCGAATATAGCCTCTCCCCGCCATCCGCTTCGGCAACGAGCACGGTCCCTCCCGCCAACCGCATCGCCTGTTCGATTGAGTCGGCAACCCTGGCGGGATCGCCGCTATCCCCGATCACCAGCCGGTCTACCACCACCTCGATGTCGTGCCATTTCCTCTTGTCCAGATCGAAATCCTCGGACAGATCGTGCATCTCTCCGTTGACGCGTACCCTGACAAAGCCCGCCTGGCGCGCCGAAGCAAACACGTCCTGGTGCTCACCCTTCCTGCGCCTGACCATTGGTGCCAAAACCTGGACCCGGGTGCCTGCGGGCATGTTCATTACGGCATCTACGATTTGCTCTACACTCTGGGCGCGAACGGGTCTGCCGCAGCCCGAGCAGTGCGGCCGGCCCACACGGGCGAACAGGAGCCGCAGGAAATCGTAGATCTCGGTGACCGTGCCGACCGTTGACCGGGGATTGTGGGAGACTCCCTTTTGGTCGATCGAGATCGCCGGAGACAGTCCCTCAATGTAGTCAACATCAGGCTTGTCCATGCGTCCCAGGAATTGGCGGGCGTAGGCGGACAGGGACTCGACGTATCGTCGCTGCCCCTCAGCGTAGATAGTGTCGAATGCAAGAGAACTCTTGCCTGAGCCAGAAACCCCGGTCATCACGACCAGCCGGTTTCGGGGGATCGTAACGTCTACGTTCTTGAGATTGTGTTCGCGGGCTCCCTTTACGACGATGTTTTCGAGCGGACCTTCCCGTCCTTCTCCGCTCGTGCCGTCCACAACTCTGGGCATTACCTCAAGCGTGGTATGGCCATCGGATGGAATCGCATCCGTCCGAGTTCGGCGCCCCCTAGAGGGCTGGCCGTTGGACGCCGGCCTGGTCTCCGGAGTTCGGCTGGGTGCCTGTTGGGGGATAGGTTTCCGAGCGGCTTTGCCGGGCACCTTTTTGCTTGGCAACGGCTATGTAGACCTCAAAACAACAGTTGAACAGATGTTTGATTGGAGGCGCCTATTGTAGCACCGAGGGCTCGTGGTAGGCTGGCAAACATGTCGGATCCTCAGACACCCTACCTGGAGTCTATCGGCGCCCAAAAGGTCGCCTATATCGCCGTTCGCGGTAGCTATGAACTGCTTCCGGGGAAGATGGTGGAGCTTGCCACCTGGTTCGGTAGGCAGGCGATGGAACTCAACGGCCACCCCGGCGCAACCTACTACAATAGCCCGGGCCACGCGGACGAGAATGAACTTGAATGGGAGGTCTGGATCCCCACCTCTTCGTCGTTGAGAGAGCGCGATTCCATCGGCGGACGAATCGGGGTGAAGACCCTCGCCTCCGCCACCTGCGCAACACTCGTACATGTCGGTCCCTATGAGACCCTAGACCACTCCTCCGACGCCCTGCTTCGATGGGCAGCCAAACAGGGACACCTTCCGGCCGGCCCCTTTCAGACCGTTTTCGTTGACGACCCCGCAGAGGTAGACGATCGCGAGCTAAGGACCGTGGTCAGATTCGCTGTCACGCCTCGCGACCCAGTTGACGAAGGCGCAATGGATGTCTAGGTCTAGAAGGGGGGCGAAGTGGCGGAAGAGCTGATCTCACGTATAAGGCAGATCGCCGAAGGTCGCGGCGCGCTTCGATACGGCAAGTTCAGGCTGTCGGCCGGCGGCACGTCAAGCTACTACTTTGACGGCCGGCTGCTCACACTCGATCCGGAGGGCAGTTATCTTGTTGCAAAGGCCCTACTCCCTCTCATAGTTGGCAGCGGGGCCACGGCGGTCGCAGGGCCGACGCTCGGCGCTGATCCGATCGTCGCCTCTGTCGCCACCGTAAGCCACCTGGAGGGCACGCCCATCTCCGCGCTGATCGTGCGCGGGCGAGCCAAAGGGCACGGGACAGCTCGACGCATCGAGGGTTCCGTCGACCGTTCCATGAAGGTTGCGATAGTCGATGACACCTGCACCACAGGGCGAAGCCTGCTCGACGCAGTCGACGCGCTGGAGACCGCAGGGTGCGAGGTCACCGTGGTTCTCTGCATACTGGACCGCAACGAAGGGGGAAGCAGCCTGCTGCGTGGACGGGGTCTACCGTTTCATGCCCTTCTACAGGCATCGCCGGATGGGGGAGTGGAGGCGTTTCCCCGGCCTTCGGTTCCAGCCTAGGAGGCCCGCTCTCAACTTTCCCCGGGTGACAGATGGCCCCTACTTCGACGGGGGCGAGGAAGAGAAGACGAAAGGATCTGACTAGCGGCGGCGGCGGCGGCGAGCACGCCTTATCGCGCGAGCCCTGTCGATGCGCACCTGCTCGCCCTTTGATCGGAAGAACCTGCGGTTCCTCAATTCGCGCATTATCCCGCCGCGTTGGATGGCGGACTGGAACCGCTTGAGCAGCCCCTCTCCATCTTCGCCATCTCTTAGGACGACGTAGGCCAAAGACCCTTCCTCCTCACAGTCACGTTGCGCGACCAGTTCTTTGCCGCGCGTAGGGGCATTTTAGCATGTTGACAGTACAGGGCGTGGGCAGGCCCTGAAGGTATCTGCGATGCTGCGTCCTGGCCGCTAATGTCAGAGCTCGTTGATGCGTATCGCGTAGAGCCCACCATCATTGATCTCCGGAGCCCGCGCCAAAAGCACCTCCGGTCGGTCCCCTACACCGATCTGGCGACCCGCCAGAACATCGAACTGTCCAGCAGCAACCCTCAGCAAGGACTCAACGGCGTCTTCCATCCTGTCGTCCTGTCCGGACTCAAACAGCCCTCGGATGCCTTCGACGATAGGGTTGCTTACATCAATGTCAGGCCGGGCTGCCGAATACTCGGTCATGTCTGTTCGCACCGTGCCCGGATGGTAGGCCAGTACCGACACGCCCTTCGGGCCTGCAGAGCCGGCAAGGCATTCAGTCCAGAGGGTAAGAGCCGCCTTCGACGCACAGTATGCGGAGTAGCCGGGGCTGGCGAATCCCGCCGCGGCGCTGGAGACATTCACCACCCTGCCCCTGCCCCTTGCAACCATGCCGCGCATGACCGCTTGGGCAAAGAAGAACTGCCCAAGCACGTTAACCTCCAGCACCCTCCACCAGTCGGCTGGCTCGAGCTCCCAATCGTGGCCCGTAGGCCCCGCTACGCCGGCATTGTTTATGAGCAGGTCGATAGGCCCAAGTCGGCTCTCAGTCTCGGCGACGGCTGCCTCCACGGATGCCCTATCCAATACGTCGCAACTCAGGGCTATTGCCCGCCCGCCCTCAGAGGTTATCGCTCTGGCCGTGTCCCCGAGGCCGGCTTCGGATCTCGCTACCAGGGCTACATCCGCCCCGGCCGCTGCAATCGCGACGGAGAAACCTTGGCCCAATCCTCGACTCGCTCCGGTGACGAGAGCTACCTGTCCACTGAGATCGATCGCGTCATCCATGCGGTTCCCCTTCCAAGCGGCAGACCTCCATGTCTGAGTAAAGCCCATGACGTTTGATGTACTCGGCCACAAGGTCGTCCAATGACCCGGTAGGTTGCCGTCCGGTTGCCATGCTACACCTAAGCTCCGACGAGCTTACTTCGACCAGCTGACCAGATAGTACGCACGCTTGACCGGAGGCTCCAGCCCTTACTTTCTCGAGCGGGCTCAGATCCATTTCTACTCCCGGTCTTTCCATCACGGTCACCGTCGCCAGATCGAGTACCCGCTCGGGCCTCGACCACTCTGGCAGCGATGGCAGGCAGTCAGAGCCCAGCAGGAGAAACAGGCGAGCTCCCGGGTTCTCCCTGGCCAGTTCCTCCAATGTGTCCGCCGTATAGGTCGGCCCGCTTCTCAACAGTTCTCTGTCATCGGCATCCAGGCCTTGATGGTTGCTCAGCGCCAGTCTGACCATCTCAAGCCGGTGGGCCGCCGGGGTGATCCGACGGTCTTTTCCACTCTTCATCCACGGGTCGCCCGCCACGGTAAAAAGAATGCAGTCCAGATCTAGCTGCGCCTGAGCCTGCTTGGCTTTTGCAACGTGTCCAGCGTGTATTGGGTCGAACGTTCCTCCCAGCACCCCTATCCTCATTGCCACAGCCGGTCATCTTGCCCCTGGTTCCGACGTCCCCCGTGCCCGCCGCGCCCGGCCTTTACGCCCATTCCCATTCCGTATTCCCGATCCGGACGGTGTCGCCGGTCGATATTCCCAGGGCCTCCATTTGCCGTACGATCCCCATCCTCCTCAACTGGGCGTAGAACTGCTGTTTTGCCGGCCAGCTTGCAGGATCAATCATCACCGCCAGGCGCACCGCCTTCTCGGAGCACACGATAAACACACCGTCTTTGACTACGACGCGTGGACCCTTATCTACCGGCGCCGGTCTGATGACCTGCGTCTCCACCGTATCTCTCGCCCTGTCCTGCGCCTCCACTTCCACCTCCCGCTCAATCCCGAGCCGCTCACGCAGGGTCTGCCGTTTTGGAGCCACCCGGCCATGTTCACCGACCATTTTCGCCACAACGTCTAGCAGTTCCCCCAAGCCAGTCCGGCCTGCCGCTGAAATGCCCACCGCAGGCAGTCCTCTGCTGCGGAAACCTGCCACCAAGGAGGTCAGCCGTGCCGCCGCTTCTGGAATATCCACCTTGTTGAGCGCCACGACTCTGGGCTTGTCCATCAGCCTGGCATCGAATTCCTCCATCTCCTCGCCGATCCTATCGGCATCTTCTAAAGGACTGTCCGCTGCAGCGTCGATTACATGAACCAACACAGTTGCTCTCTCCACATGGCGAAGAAAGTCATGGCCTAGCCCGACTCCCCTGCTCGCTCCAGCGATCAGTCCAGGAATATCAACCACTACTAGCTCCGAACCACGGTGCTCAACCACCCCCAAGACTGGTTCAACGGTCGTGAACGGGTACGGAGCCACCTTTGGCCTTGCTCTGCTGATCGCCGATAACAGACTCGACTTACCGGCGTTTGGTAAGCCAACTAAACCGACATCCGCAATGAGCTTGAGCTCAAGCCGCAGAACACGCTCGGTGGCAGCTTCACCAGCCTCAGCCAGCAGCGGAAACTGGTTGACCGACGTTGCAAATGCCGCGTTCCCTCGCCCGCCCGTCCCGCCAGTTGCTACATTGACCCGCTGCCCGTCCGCATCCAGATCTGCTATCAGGGAATCCGTCTCCCCTTTGACGAACACCTGCGTTCCGACCGGCACCGTAACGACCGTGTCCCTGCCATTCCGCCCATGCCGCAGGCCACCTCGCCCAGAGTCGCCTGGCTGCGCCGCAAACCGCTGTCTATACCGGAACCCACGAAGGGTGTTGACATTGCGATCTGCTAGCAGCACAACACTCCCGCCATCTCCACCATCTCCACCATCTGGACCACCTCGTGGTACGTACTTCTCATGACGCCCGCTGATTGCGCCAGCACCGCCAGCTCCACTGAGAACGACGATATCTGCGCGGTCGATCATGACGGAATGCTCAATAGGGATTTAGAGGAGGGATTCAGAATGACAGTAATAGGCACGGTGGATGGTGTGCATATCGACGAAATCGTCGGAAATAGCGTGGTCGACAGACGCTGAAGTGTTGGGATTGGATGTGGTCAACGAGTGTGAAGGTGTGCAGAGGTGTGGAAGGTGGATCGGGTCGAAAGCTGTCAGGTGGGTTATGAACAGGAATGCACATATATCCATGTTGACCTGACGAGGTTCGTGGGCAGCCGGGAGTGGGACGACAGAGCGCAATGGACGCGAGCTCGTTAGACGGATCGATGAGCGGTCCATGCTGAGTTGGAGATGAGCTCTATGAACTCGGCGTGGAGCGCAGGACTGGCGGCAATTGTGCCGTCGCTGGCGAGCGATGCGGGGCGAGCGTGACGGTCAGTCACCATACCGCCTGCTTCGCTGACTAGCAGAAGGCCTGAGGCCTGGTCCCATGGCTCTAACTTGTGGTGGAAGAAGACATGGAACCTGCCAGCTGCGACATAGGCGAGGCCGAGCGCAGCAGAGCCAAGGATGCGGACGGTCTGCATACCGGGCCACAGATCAAGTACCAAGCGGAGTTGATCAGCCGCGCCGCGGTCGGAGTAGGAGAGGTCGAGGCCAAGGATGCCATCAGCGAGGTGCTCGTGCCCAGCGACCCGGATCCGTCTCCCGTTGAGAAACGCACCATGCCCACGAAGGGCGTGGAACGTCTCGCCGCGAACGGGATCATGGGTAACCCCGACAATGACATCGCCCTCGTGGGCCAAGGCGACGACCGTCGAAAAGTGAGGCACGGTGGAAGCGAAGTTGCGTGTGCCGTCAATCGGGTCGACGATCCACAGCCATCCTTGGTCCACACTAGTTTGCCGGCTGGATTCCTCACCTAAGATGGGTACGTCCGGGTATTCTCGGTGGAGGACATCAGCTACGGCCTGCTCGGCGGCAACGTCGACTGCAGTGACGACGTTGCCTCGCCCTTTCGGGGTAACGGTGCCGGGTGAGCCAAATCGGCTCGTCAGGATAGTGCCGGCTATGCCAGCTGCCTCAAGGGCGACGTCGATGGCGGACCTGCCAGACGCTGAAGGCGGACATCGTGGTGCGCTTGTCGCAGGTGGTGTGTCGGCCAAGACCTTGTCCTTAGTCAACGCCGCGAGCGTTCGGAAGTCGGGCTGCCAGGGGCAATGGTAGCAAAACCGCATCCTCTGGGATGGTTGGGACCGGCTACGTGCCCTGCCAGCGCTAGGATATTTGTTCCGGATGACTCTCAAACAAGAGATGGTCGTATTCCAAGTTGGAGCCCGACGCGACCTGTACGCCCGTAGGGGACGCGGTGGCGCCTCAGACTCCCCGTTATGGTGCGAGAATTCGTTGCGCGTGCGTTCGGCATGAGGCTTACGGCGAGATTTGAAATCGTGGCGACGATATGGCGAAGCGACCCTGTGAAGCAATTCACCAGAAAATCGGCTGCAAATCTCGCCGGCGGTCCTTGCGAGCTTGGTCAATGGGCGTGCTAAAATCGCGCCCGGCCTTTGCTGACGAACGGGTCCCAGCGGAGGCTCCGCACCTGCCCCACGTGCCGTAGGCGTCTACACCGTGGCTGACTTGTGCCTTTTTTTGGGGCCCGATGTTCGGCTATTGACAGGTGGAATTGAGCACGACCTTACCCGACCGCATAGCTCTACAGGACAGGCCAGCCCAGCGTCGGAATCTTTCGCCGCAGGACTTGTGGAGGGCGGCATTGGGCGAGATGCAGATGCGGGTGTCGGAAGCTTGCTACAGGACGTGGTTGGCAGAGACTAGCGCTCTGTCGTGGGGCGACGGGTTGTTGACCATCGCTGCGCCGACGGCGTTTGTTGCCGAGATGCTGGAGCGGCGATTGCTAAGACTAGTCTCAGACTCGATCGAAAAGATCACCGGGCATGCCGTGGAAGTTCGTATAGAGGTTGCGGGTTCAGATGCCGCGACGTCCACCCCGCCTCAGTCGGTATCGGCGCCGGGGGTTGGAGCGCAACGCACGGAGACACAGGGAGGCGGCGCGCGGGTAGGCCCCGAGCTGCGCCTCAATCCCGGATACACGTTTGATTCCTTCGTCGTCGGCACCTCTAATGAGCTGGCCCATGCGGCGGCCATGGCCGCGGCAGGGCGGCCCGGCGCGGTCTACAATCCACTGTTCATCTATTCGGGTGTGGGTCTGGGAAAGACGCACTTGCTGACCGCGGTAGGGCACAAGGTGCGATCGATGGGATTGTCGACGATCTATACGTCCACCGAGGAATTTACCAACCAGTACATCGGTGCGATCCGGGCCGGGGAGACGGAGGCCTTCAGGGGCAGGTACCGGGGGGCCGATGTGCTGTTGCTAGACGACATCCAGTTTCTGATAGGAAAAGAGCAAACGCAGGAAGGCTTCTTTCACACCTTCAATTCCCTTCACGTGAACGGCCGGCAGATTGTTGTTACCTGCGACCGCCCGGTCGCCGCATTGTCCGTCCTGCAGGACCGTGTACGCTCTAGGCTCTCCGGAGGCCTCGTAGTAGACATCCAGCCCCCAGATCTAGAGACCCGTCTGGCAATTCTCCATTCGAAGGCCGGGTCAACCGTCTCTGCTGCGAGAGTGTCGGACGAGGCGCTGCAGTTGTTAGCCGAGTTGGCACACCGCAACGTCCGAGAGCTTGAGGGCTCGCTCAACCGAGCCGTGGCGTACGCGGAGTTGACCGGTGGAGAGGTCACACCCGACGCCGTGCGAAGGGTCGTGTCGGAGACTCTCGCCAGGCCCGAGCCCGAGCCGCTGACAGAGCAGATGGTGCTGGATGCTGTGGCTGCGCACTTTAGTGTCGAGCCAAGCGCGCTGTCGGGCCGGCGTCGTGACGCTCGGACCACTTTGGCCCGCCACGTCGCCATGTATCTCCTTAGGGAGGACGCGCATCTGGCGTTGGCTCTTATCGGTCGTGCCCTGGGAGGCAGAGATCACTCCACCGTGCTCCACGGCAGGAATCGCATAGCCAAGCTCGTCCGCGATGGTGACGAGATCCGTCACGACCTGTCCAGCCTTCGTCGACAGCTTGGCTCGCCTCGACTTCACGCCAAATCGGTGCTCGATTAGCGCCAGGGACCATTTGGCAAGGCTGGACCGTCAGTTTCGGCCCCGGGCCATTAAGTCACCCGAGAGGGCAGCTGTCCTAAAGGGCTAGGGCTCGAATACAACCACCGTTGCCGTAGCATTCCCCGCGGCATCCGTTCCAAGGCCCAGGAACCCTATCCACGCCTTGCCGAAGCTGCGCAATGCCGGTTCCGTAGAGCCGGCCGGGATTAGCAGGTCCATGTTGCCCAGATCCCAGCCACCGTTGCGAAGATTAACCCGCACCAGTTCGCCTCCCGCAGGATCGGTCAGAACTTCCAAGAAGCGGACCAGAGTGCCGACGGAGGCGCCTGGGCTTGCGAGGCCCTGCCCGATCCGAATGACCGCGGGAGTTCCCAGGGGGGTGACGACGACGTCATCTTCGGGCTTGGCTTCAACCGGCTCAGCAAAACTGATCGTCGAGGCATCGAGTGCGCGGTCGGCCGACCCGGTTCCTCCACTGTCGTCGTCAGCGGAGGAGGCTATTGGCTCACCGGGATCGATCGGGCCGCCATCGCATCCCAGCACGGTAGGGCCGGGAGGGGTTTCGAAGTTGGTGGGGCTGAAGAACTCGGTCAGGACCGCGATCTTATCGGGTCCCTGTCCGCCGGTTATGAGTACGCGGCCGTCGGGGATGGTCGTCTGGCGATGCCGGTTGCGGGGTAGGTGCATGCTAGGTCCCGGAGACCATTCGCCGGTCCAGGGGTTGTAAATCTCTGTTGACGCCAAATTCCCCTCTCCGCCGCTGACGAGCACTCGGCCGTCTTTGAGGAGCGAGCCGGCGAAGTCGGAGCGGCCGATGTTCATGGGACAAGTTGTGGACCAACCGCCGGTTTCTGGATCGAATATGTCCGTCCCGGTCAGTTTGCCCTTGCCACCGGCCACCAGCACCTTGCCGTCGCTAAGCATGGAGTAGACAGGAAACAGCCTGGGCTCAGACAAACGGCCCGCGAATGTCCAGGTGTCTGTGGCAGGGTCGTAGACCTCAGTGGAGGTGATGGCGTCCTCCAACTCGCGCTTGCCGCCGCCCGCTACCAGCACCCGGCCGTCCTCCAAGAGCACCGCGGCATGATTGGAGCGTCCCTCGGCCATCGGCGCTAAGGCAGTGATCTCGTTGGTCACCGGGTCGTACACGGATACCTTGTCAAGCTGACTGAGGTCGTCGGTGCCGCCGACTATCAGAACCCTGCCGTCTGGCAGGAGTGTTTGGCTGTGTTTCCAGCGCCAGACTTTGAGCTTGGGGCCCTCCGTCCAGGTGTCTGTGGCAGGGTCGTAGATCTCGGTCGTGTTTTGCGGATCATTCGACGAGTTGGCGCCACCCGAGACAAAAACACGCCCGTCGGCTAGTACGGTGGCCGCAGGGTGCTCTCTCCCCAGATCGGCGTTTACCATCTGAGCGAGATACCGCCACTGCCCGGTCGCCGGATCGTAGAGTTCGGCAGACTTCAGGCGAGGCACGCGCTGTCCACCCCCACTGCTGCGACCGCCGGCGACCATGACGGTTCCGTCCTGGAGGATAAGCACCGCGTGATCCTTGCGGCGGTCGGTGAGCTCCCCCGACACGACGAACTGACCCGCTGAGGTCGGGGCTTCGGCACTGGCCGCGTCGGCCCCGGGGCTAGGACTCGCAGCTTGCTGCTCGTCCGCGGGTTGGGGACCAGCGCAGGCCAATCCCAGCCAGAATATGGCTACTATGATGACGAAAGGCGGCTTGGTAAACATGGCGGCAGATTCTAAAGCATATCTTGTGGCTCCGGCGTTGGCCGGAGCTGTGCAGGGCTGCTAAACTCCCGCAAGCCCGGGTTCTAGGGGTAGAGGGCAGGCGATGTGGGTCGGCGGACCGGTTGTGATTAGCCCATGCTGGGAAGGACCAAAGTGAAAATCACAGTAAGGCGCGTACTTATCGCGGTCGGGGTATTGGCCCTGGGCGCTGTGGCATACCTTGCTTGGTGGCTGATTTCGCCGCTGTTCATCGACAAGGTAGTGGAAGAAGAGTTCCCCTTTGCCGCTGCGGCAGAGGTGCCCGCAGACATGTCCAGAGTCGAGGTCGAGGCGACGATGGCTTCCATCGCCGAGGTCGATTCTGCGGTGTCGGAGGCCATGCCCGAAGAAATGGGGACCGGCGAAGCGGCGGCCAGGGTGGTCACGGGGGAGTTCAGGGGGGCCGACCGATTCCACAATGGGGAAGGCTCGGCAACGGTCTATCGCCTACCTGACGGCGGGTTGATCCTTCGGCTGGAGGACTTTCGAGTTACGAACGGACCAGATTTGCGGGTGCTGGTTAGCCCCGCTCCGAACCCGGATGATGGTTCGGAAGTCAAGACGGAAGGTTATATCGAACTCGGGGGCCTAAAGGGCAACGTTGGGAATCAGAACTACGAGATTCCTGCCGACTACCCCGAGGAGGACTTGGGAAGCATCCTGATCTATTGCAAGCCCTTCCGTGTCATATTCGCGATAGCTGCCCTCTCGGCGCCTTAGCGGGTCCGCCCCGCCCGCACCGGCCGAAGGGCCGATTACAGCAGTGGCACGACGATCTCTTCAATCGCCGTAGATAGGCCGTCTTCGTGCACCGAAGGCACCACATGTTGGGCAGCCAAGAGCACCTCTCTCGGTGCGCCTCCCATGGCAATTGCTAGACCGCAGGCCCTGAGCATCGGCAGGTCGTTGTAGCTATCTCCAATCGCCACGGAGTTGTCCAACTTCACTCCGGCCTTCGCCGCCGCCCGGGTAGCGGCGGCGCCCTTGTTCGCGTCGCAGTGGGTAAAGTCCACTGCCCACATGCCGTTGTACGGCAGATATGCACGGGCGGAGTTTAGACTTAGCCGTCTCCCCAAAGTGGCGGCGAGTTTAGTGGCACAGCTCTGAGACAGGTCCAGCGCAGAGATGCGCGTGAACTCAATCCCGTCGGCGGCCGCTGGATCGGTCGTGACCCAGGGCAGTTCAGCGACATCCGGGCTGAGGAGATTGGTGTATGCCCCCTCAGGATAGGTGGCAAAGAATCTCGCGCCTATCGACTGCAGTTCGGCAATTACGGCCTTAACGGCTGGTGTACCCAGGGGTAGGCTCCACTCTACTTGGCCGGCGGGCATGCCGAAGATGGCTGCGCCACCATCGCAAATCTGAGGTGCCGTCAATCCCAGGTCGGAGGCGAAGCGAATGGCCTCCAGACGCTCCCTTCCCGTTGCGATCGATACCGGGATCCTGTCTCTCAGGCGTCGGACCGAGTCCACCACTTTGCGTGAGATCTTTTGGTCGGGTCTGAGGAGAGTGCCATCTAAATCGACGAAGGCCCATTGAATGCGAGAGGGGGGCCTGTTTCTCGGGGTCGGTTCAATCTGGCCTGCTGGGCGCAAAACGGTTAAGCGAGCCGGGGCGCTATGAATTCATCGATCGCCGCCGCGAGCCCGTCGTCCCATGCAGTGGGCGCTACATAGTCGGCTGCGGCCCTGATGGACGGTGGCGCGTGGCCCATTGCCACCGCACTTCCGCATGCCCGCAGCAACGGTAGGTCGTTGTAGCCGTCACCCACACCCACAACTTGCCCCAGAGGCACTCCTACCAAACGGGCAAATTCGGCGGCGCCCGAGGCCTTCGTCGCCTCGGCGTGCGTGAAGTCCACCATCCAATCTCCGTTATCGGTGCGGACGACTATCTCAGTGTGAACCCCGGCCATCGAGCTACCGAAACCCGAGGCTATCAACTCTGCCTGCTGCGGCGTTAGCGAGTCCGCAGTGACTCTTGTCAACTGCCAGTCTTCGATGTCGTCCGAGGTCGAGACGCGACGGTCTCCGTCGACTGCCGAAAAGGTGAGGCCCCGCTCGTCAAGAAACTCGACGATCGATTGGGCGTCGTCGGCCGCAATGGTTCTGATCCATAGCGGCACGCTTTCTCCTGCGCGAAAGACACGGGCACCCCCTTCGGAGACCTGTGGTGCGGTGAGTCCTAAATCGGCAGCCAGCCAGCCGACATCATGGTGGTCGCGAGAGGAGATGATGCCGACTGGCATACGTTGCACAAGGGAGGCAACCGCACGGCGGACAGCGGGGGAAACCTCCATCCGCTCCGGGGCGAGCGTTCCGTCACAGTCAACCAGCATCGCTCTGATGGGTAAGTCGAGCATCGACCCAACGTACAACCGGTCCGCCGAGGTGGCAACTGGCAGGGAGATCCTGTCATCGGCGGGCTTGAGAAGGATGCCGGGAGTCCGGCAGGCGATCGGGTTCGCGCAGTGTAGAGAGAGCGGACGGTCCAGGCCGAGGATATAATCGCGGTTACCCCACCTGCCGGACTCATTCCGGGAGGTGGGAAGGAGGACCCTGATGGCTGAGTATATCTCCTACCTTAACGGGGAGTGGCTTCCCACGGATGACTGCAAAATAGACGTGTTCGACAGGGGCCTGCTCATGGGAGATGCGGTCTTTGACGTGGCGCGTACCTATAACGGAAAGCCCTTTAAAATGGACCGCCACTTCGCCCGAATGGCACGCTCCCTCAAGCACACCCGCATGGATATCGGGATGACACCCGAGGAGTTCGGCAAGATCGTGCTGGAGGCAGTGGAACGCAATCAGGACAATGTTCATGAGGCCGGCGACCTGATCATCTGGTGGTTCGCCACTCGGGGTAAGGGCCCTTGGGCATGGTCGGCGGGTCCGGGGGCGGTGGGCTGCCGAATCGCCCCGGTCGACTTTGCCCGTTTCTCGCCTTTCTTCTCTACGGGTGTACACGGTGTGATCACCAAGGTGCGCAGCCACGCGCCCGGTACGGTTGAACCCAAGGTCAAGCACTACACTCGCATGAACTTCGCCATGGCCGAACTCGAGGCAAACGACGTGGTCTCGGGGGGTTGGCCCGTGCTGACGGATCAGGAGGGCAACCTCACCGAGGGCACCATCAACAACGTGTTTCTGGTGACCGGAGGCACCATCCGTACGGCGACGGACAGATCGATATTGCAGGGCATTTCCCGCTCTGTCGTATTTGATCTCGCCGACCAGCTTGGTATTCCGATCGTGGAGGAGGACCTGCAGCCCTACGACTTATACACTGCCGACGAGGCATTTGTGTCGTTCACCGGCCCCGGGGTGCTACCAATGACAGGGGCTGATCACCGAGAGATAGGGGATGGAGAGGTCGGTCCCGTCGTCAACCAATTGATCGCCGCATGGTCGGAACTGGTCGGCATAGACATAGTCGACCAGGCACAGAGATTTGGTTCACGCCCGTGGCCTTAGTGCCGTCCGTGGAGTCTAAAGGCCATTGACCGGCCTAAGGCGAATCTTGGTGTACGCCGACCGGGAGGATGAGCTGGCGTCCCTGACCGCCCGGCTAGACGCGGACGGGCATTCGACGACCGGCACGGCGCTAGACGAATTGGCCGTTGATCTCGCCGCGTCGTCCGAGTTCGAGGCTTTCGTGATCGATCACCTTGTTCCCCCTTCTGATCAGCTCAGGCTGACCACAGAGATATCAAGACGCAGCCCGGGCATACTTGTGATTCGTGCCAACGGGCCGGATGCCGTGGTGACCCAGCTCAGGCAGGCGATTTCTGAGCATAGTTCGAGAGAACTTGAGGCGCCGGGCGTCGACTCGCTGGGAGCGTAGCCGTTAACGAGGCTGTCGCATATTGCAACGGCGAGTGGAAGCCGCGCTCCCAAGTCTCCATCGACCTTGGCGACCGCGGCTTTTACCTTGGCGATGCCGTCTTCGACCTGTTTCGCACCTTTGACGGCAGGCCGTTTCGCATGCGAGACCATGTCGATCGTTTCTTTAGATCGCTCAGGTATGTCCGCATCGACCCGAACGTAGGCTACGAGGAGATGGTCGCCCTCGGGGAGGAGTGCGTGGCGCGCAACGAGCCGATGCGACATCGGATCGGTGACTGGAGCGTGTGGTTCGGGGTCACGCGCGGGCTGGCGGGCTGGCGGACGCTGGATGCAGATCCCACCTTCATTGTCCACGCCGCCCAGGTGCCATTCGACTCGTTTGCAGACCAATACGCAGCCGGAGCGAGTGCCGTGATCACGCGCTCCAGGAATCATACCCACCAGTCCCTTGAGCCGAAGCTCAAACACACATCCCGCATGCACCTTAACCTTGCTGATCTTGAGGCCCGTGACGTAGACGCCAGGGCCTGGCCGATCCTGCTCGATGCAGAGGGCGATGTCGCGGAGGGGTCCGGCTCTAACCTGTTCGTGGTCCGCGGCGGTGCCTTGAGGACTCCGGGAGAGGCAAGCATACTCCAAGGAGTGACGCGCAAGGTCGTTTTGGAGTTGGCGGAAGACCTCGGCATCCCCGTGCAGGTGGGGGCGATCCAGCCGTACGACATTTACACTGCGGACGAGGTGTTCTTCACAAGTACGCCGTTCTGCGTGTTGCCCGTGACGCAGGTCGACCGACGACAAATCGGTGGCGGCCAGCCGGGTCCGGTGGCGAGCCGCATATTGGCGGCCTTCAGCGAGATGGTCGGAATAGACGTAGTCGACCAAGCGCTACGTTTCAGGGACTCCCGCTCGAACATCTGAGCCTTGAGCCGGACGGAAGTGGCGTCCCGGTCATAGGAGGACTGAGATGAATGATACGGTTGCCTACTTCAACGGTGAGTGGCTAGCCCAGGAAAAGGTTCGCATCGATCCGTTCGACCGGGGCTTTTATGTGGGTGACGCCGTATTTGACCTGACCCGCACCTTTGATGGGCGCTCCTTCAAAATGGTCGAGCACGTTGACCGACTGTACCGCTCGCTGAGCTACGCCAGGATCGACCCCGGCGTTACCGCTGAGGAAATGATCGAGATCAGCGAAGAGGGGATCCGGAAGAACGAGCCGACCCGCCTTGCCGGCGCCGGCGACTGGCATGTGTGGCAGGCCGTGACTCGAGGCACAGGCGCTTTCCGGAAGCCGATGTCGGCCGCGACCGTAATGGTGCTCTATCTCCCTCTCGGAGCTTCGACGTACGCGCCCTACTACCGCACAGGCGCTCATGGGATCATCGCGCGGACCCGCAGCTACTCGCCCCTGGCGCTCGATCCGAAGATAAAGCACTACAGCCGGATGAACTTCAACATTGCCGAGCAGGAGGCCTACGACGTAGATCCGGACGGATGGCCCATCCTGCTCGACCAGAACGGAAACTTGTCTGAGGGCAACGGCTACAACCTTTTCTTGGTGACGTCCGGTGTCCTGAGGACACCTAAGGATGACGCCATATTGCAGGGCGTCTCTAGGGGCGCGATTTACGAGCTGGCTGAGCGCCTGGGCATTCCGGTGGCCGAGGAGGACCTGCAGCCTTATGATCTCTACACGGCCGACGAGGCCTTTATATCCAACACCCCCAGTTGCCTATTGCCCATGACCAAGGTAGACCACCGTCTGATCGGCGATGGCAAGCCCGGGCCGATAACCCGGCAGCTCCTGGCAGCGTGGTCTGAATGGGTTGGCGTGGACATAGTTGGACAGATGGAATCCCTCGACAGCCGCCAGACATGGCTCGCCAGCCAATAGCGTCCCACTCGTGTGGCGTGTCCGGAGGAGAGGGGGACTGTATTGCCGGCCTAAGTGGCTGAGTATGAAGGGGCAGAGAGAACACCATGGGAAACATAGTCGCTTACTTCAACGGGGAATGGGTGGATCAGGAAGAGATCCGCATTCATCCGCTCGACCGAGGCTTTTATGTGGGGGATGCGGTCTTCGACCTCGCCCGCACCTTTAACGGGCGCTCCTTTAAGATGCGCGAGCACATTGATCGTCTCTACCGGTCGCTAAAGCATGTCCGAATCGATCCGGGAATTTCCCATGATGAGATGCTTAAGGCGAGTGAGGAGGCGATACGCCGCAATGAACATGCGCGGGCAGAGGCCGGAGACTGGCATATCTGGCAGACCGTCACCAGAGGTGTAGCGGGATGGCGTCAATTGGAGGCGACGCCGACCGTAATGATCCAGGTCTTTCCCGTGCCTTTCAATCTCTACTCACACATGTTTAAACAGGGTGCACACGGCGTGATCACACGTACTCGGAGCTATTCGGCAGAGATGCTCGACCCGAAGGTCAAGCACTATAGCCGTATGAACTTCAACTTGGCTGAGCTTGAGGCAAGGGATATTGACCCCGAGGCATGGCCCATCATGACCGATAGCGATGGCAATATCACAGAGGGCACGGCCTACAACATCTTCATTGTCAGCGGGGGCGTCATACGGACCGCCGGGGACAGCTCCCTTCTCCAGGGTGTCTCCAGGGGCGCGGTATTGGAGTTGGCCGAGAGGCTGGGCATTCCGGTGGTGAGCGAGGATCTGCAGCCGTACGACTTGTACACGGCGGACGAGGCGTTTCTTACGAACACGCCGGTGTGCGCCCTTCCCATAACCCGCGTGGACCATCGCGAGATTGGCGACGGTAAGCCTGGTCCGGTGACCGAACAGCTTCTGGCTGCTTGGTCTGAATGGGTAGGCGTCGACATAGTGGATCAGGCCGAGCAGATGGCAGGCAGGATGGGAACCGAACGGGTGCTGTCCTGATGAGTGACCGCACTGCCTACCTGAACGGGGAGTTCATACCCGAGCTCGAGGCGAAGATAGACCCCATGGACAGGGGCTTTTATGTGGGAGATGCGGTATTCGATATAGCCCGCACCTTTGATGGTCGACCATTTAAGCTCAGGGAGCACACCGAGCGGCTGTACAGATCACTCAAGTACGTTCGTATCGATCCGGGCATAGACGTTGAGGCGATGATCGGGGTGTCCGAGGCTCTGGTTTCGCGCAATGAGATGGCGAGAACCGAGGCGGGCGACTGGTATATCTGGCAGGTGGTTACCCGGGGCGTGGCTGAGAATCGCGCGGCGAAGGGCGAGCCGACGGTCCTTGTAATGACGAAGCCCGTGCCTTGGGATCCTTGGGCACAGTACTACCGTGCCGGAGCCCATGCTGTAATAACGCGTACCAGGGCCTATCCTTCCCAGGCCCTGGAGCCGAAGATAAAGCACTACAGCCGCATGAACTTCAACCTGGCCGATCTAGAGGCCGAGGATGTTGATCCGGGGGCGCTCCCCATCCTGCTAGACATCGAGGGCAACGTTGCCGAAGGTACCGGCTACAATGTCGCCGTCGTCGCCAACGGGGTCATCAAGACGCCGGGTGATTCGTCCATACTGCAGGGGGTCTCAAGGGCGACGATGTTTGAGCTGGCCGATAGACTCGGCATTCCCGCTCAAGAACGGCCTTTGCAGCCCTACGATGTCTATACGGCTGACGAGGTCCTTTTGATCACGACGCCGACCTTCGTTACACCGGTTACCTCGGTGGACCACCGGCCGATAGGCGACGGGCGTCCTGGCCCGGTGGTTGGCAGACTGCTGGCCGCATTCTCGGAACTGGTGGGCGTCGACATAGTCGACCAAATGGTCACCCGCGCCGCCCTACTCTAGCCGTCCTCCCGCCGGCTCACCCAGGTAGGAAGACAGGACGCTGAGGTTCGCCTCCCAGAACCGCTGCTGAGAGGAGATCCATTCGGCGGCGTTGGCCAGCGGCCCGGCGTTCAACGACAGCCAGTGGTCTCGGCCCCGCACGGTACGTGTGATCAGCCCCGCTCGCTCCAGTACCTTTATGTGTTTGGAGGTGGCCGCAAGTGAAATGGGCAGCGGTTCGGCCACTTCCATAACGCGCAGACTCTGGCCTCTGAGCCTGTATAGGATGGCTCGTCTGGTTGGATCCGCCAGAGCTGCGAATGTGGCGTCTAGCCGTGTCTCACAATCCTTAACCATAAAGTTAAGGAGACGTTAATATAGCGGCTAACGTAAGTCAATTCGAGCGAGCGGCACCCGTTTCAATGTCAGGCAGACTGATAAAAGTTAATCAATTGGTTGAGGAAAATATCGGGGAAGTTAGGTTGGCCCTGGGGCGTCTAGAACAGTTAACTATGAGGTTGAGGAAATGCTCTTGGTTAGCTGTACGGGTATGAATCGACGTATGTCGTGGCCTCGCCCGTCATCAACTCTAGTCCGTCCTGGTTCCTGGCGGTGCAGGATAGCGTTACGACCGGTTTGTCGTCGCGAACTTGGGTAACTATGCACTCGACGGTCACGGTGTCGCCGAGGTAGGCGGGCGTTAGGAATCGGCACGTCTGGCCCAGAAAGATCACTGTATGGCGCGGACCCGGTATCACGTGACCAAGTACAGCTGAGACCAGGCCGATCAGGATCGTGCCATGGACGATGCGACGGTGGAAGCGAGTGGCAGAGGCGTGCTCAGCGTCAAGGTGAACAGGCTGGTCATCGCCGCTGATGCGGGCAAAATCGACAACGTCCTGCTCGGTGATCGTCTTGGTAAAGGAGTTCTTTGCGCCAAGTCTCAGGGTTTCCGGTATGTCGGTGTTCATCCCGATTCTCCGTGAGTTGTAGGTGCGGTGCCCAGTGGATTATGAGGAGGGAGGCCCGACGACGGTTGCAACCGTCGTGGTGCCGCTGCCGCCGATGTTGACGGTCAGGACGCGGCCGGTGTTGGTCGGTACCTGGTAGTCGCCGGCTGCGTCGGTCGTCTGTTTGGCGGCATCTAGGATCTGCCTGACCCCGGTAGCTCCTACGGGGTGGCCTCCGCCTATCAGCCCCCCGCTGGGATTCAGCGGGAGTCTACCGTCCATTTCTAGCCATCCTTCTTCAATCGCCCGACGGTTTTCACCCGGTGCCGTCAGGCCTATCAAATCGACTGCCGCATACGCGGTTGTGGTGAAACAGTCATGGAACTCACAAGCATCGAGGTCTGCCACTTCCTTGATCTTCGCTTGAGAAAGGGCCTGCCAGATGGCCCGCCTAGCATGAGGCAGGACGTATTCATCGGGCGCGCTCTCCTCTAGCTTGTCGTCGATTGCTATAGGTGCCGTCGTGTGGCCCCACCCGAGGAGGGCCGGCATCGCCTCCACCTCTAGGCCTCTCGAGGAGGCGTGCTCGGCAGCATAGTCCTCCGAGGCGAGCACAATCGCTGCGGCTCCATCCGTGATCTGCGAGCAGTCCCGGACCGTGATCTCAGGAGAGATGCGCCTGTCCATCTTCTCCTCCATCTGAGATAGATCCCACGCCCGCGTTTGAGCCAACGGGTTGTTGCGGGCGTGACGATACATCAGGTCGGACAGATACGCCTGGTGCTCGGCGTACTCGTCCGGCGGCATCTCGAAGCGCCGCATGTACTCGGCGCCCAGCCTGCCGAACAACTTGGGGAAGGGAAATTCCACCCCCTTGGCCTCCCTGTCATACCAGGCTGCCGTACCCAGATATTCCGAGCCTTGGCTGGGACTGACGGTCTTCATCTGCTCGATGCCGACCACCAAGGCCACGTCATATCGTCCAGCCTCGATCTCAGCCCAGGCCGCCAGGATCGATACACCTCCGGAGGCACAGGCAGCCTCGTGTCGCGCCGTGGGCAGACCGCGGAGTGCAGGGTTAGCTTCAAGTGCAAGGGCTCCAAGGTGTCCCTGACACAGGAAAAGCTCCGCGGCCGCGTTGCCGACGTGGATCGTCTCGACATCGCTTGCTGTCAGGTGCGCGGCAGCCAGAGCCCCATCAATCACCTCCGCCATGATGTCATGGATGCCGCGACCCTCTTTGAGCCAGTTACGGACAAAGTCTGTTTGGTATCCACCGAGCAGCCGGACCATAGTTTTCCTACCTGTCTGCAGTATTTGAAATGCGGCGAGCCCAGTCTACCCGACGCAGATGTCGACCGCGCCTGGCGCCGGTGCGGGCGAATGGGCCCGTTCGACAGGTCATGTAACTGTAAAGGTGGAACCGGACGAAGTTTTCTCCACCTCTATTCGCACAGGGAACGAATCCTTGATTCCCTCAATGTGGGTGATGACCAGCACCTTTTGAAACTCGTCCTGGACGGAGTTGATCACTTCCCTGAGCCTGTCTTGGCCGGTGGCGTCCTGTGAGCCAAAGCCTTCGTCGATAAAGAGAATGGGCAGCGGGGCGCCGGATCTCGCGGCCAGCAGCTTGGAAAGCGCGATCCTCAGGGCAAAATTTATGCGAAATGCCTCTCCCCCACTAAACAACTCGTAGCTGCGCGTATTGCCGTGTTCGTCACCGACGCGGATATCGAGTTGCTCGGTCGGTTCGCCCGTCCTGGCCTCCCGTCGGCCCTCGGTTAGTTCCAGCTTAACGGTCATGCCGCCGTCCGTGAGTCGCCGCAGGAGATGGGAGGCGGAGGAGGTTATCTGAGGTATGGCGGTCTCAATCACCATCGCCTGGATACCGTTTTTGCCGAATGCCCGGGAGAGCTCGTCGTAGATCGACAGATCGGCGGCCAGTTTGCGGCGACGTTGCCGACAGTCAGTCACCTCCGCCTCCAGCCGCTCACACCGGGCAATCCCCTCTCGAAGTCCACCTATCTGTTCGACCAGGGCCTCTATTTGGGTCTCCAGGTCGCGGACCAACGCAGTCGAACTGGAGAGTTCGTTCTCGATACGAGGGAGTTCATCAATCTGAGATCGGAGCTCTGCTGACGCTCGTTCCCCATCGTTGATCGCCCGCCGTCTCTGCTCCACCATCGAAGTAGTTCGGTCCCGTGCCTCTCGGTCAACGGGAAGCTCGGTTATGGACCTGGCTAGCTCGAGGTGGAGCCTTGAGTATGGTTCCAGCTCGGACAATCTTTCGCGTGTGTCGTTGTGGATCTCAGGGTCGTAGCCAAGGTCCTGTATCCGAGAGTCGATCTCGGCCAGTTCGGCTCTCAGTCCATCTCCCCGATCCTCGTGGGCGAGGCTCGCCTCCAGGTCGTCGATGCGGGCCCGGGATGCGGCGATTTGACTAGCTGCCGAATGTGCGGCCTCCAAGTCTCGCTCCAGATCGGCGGAGCGCCTGTCGATATCCTGTCGGGCCGTAGCCGCCTGCGAGGCGGTCAGTGCGAGACTCTCCTCAGCACACTTGATCTTTAGCGATAGCTTTTCGGCGCGGGAACGATTCTCGCTATGCATCCGCTTGGCCTTCTTGCCCTCCCTTTGGTATTCGCCGCGCAGGTGGTCTGCACCCTCGTTGCCTAGTGGCTGCTGACAGACCGGGCAAACCGCGTCTCTGGATTCAAGAAGATCAAATCTGTTGCGAGTCTCCTCCATCTGCGAACGGAGTGCGCTCGCCTGGGAGTCGAGAACGTCCGACTCAGCGCGAAGGCCTGACAGAGTCGATCGCAACTCTTCGGTCTTTCGCTCCAAGCAGATGACAGCGTCCCGATCGCCGGCCAGCGAAACCTCAGAAGCCTGCAGTCGGGTCACAGATTCGGAAGCCTTTGTGAGATCGGCAAGGCGGGACCGTTCGACATCTAGCGAGGCCTTGACGCGTTCCCGGCGAACGGCGAGTTCCGTGTCGACGGATGCTCGCTGTCTTTGCAGGTCGTTCAGCGTGGCAAGTGTGCGACCGAGCTCGTCGATGATTCGTCTGGCTTCCTGCAGTTCGGCGTATCCGGCCTCAATCTCGGTGCGCCTGTCGATCAGCTTGACAAAACCGGCTATGCGAGAGTCGTGAGCGGCCGCCTGGGTCTCCAGGGAAGCTAATTCGGAGCGAGCCGTATTAAGGTTCACCTCCATTGCCGCAAGGTCCGTATGACGGGTTCGAAGCTGATCCATCCGGGCCCGCAGGCCATCGGCGCTTGCCCGTGCGTCTCGCAAGTCGGAGACAGCCCGTTGCATTACTGCCTCTCGGTCGGTTAGCTCGGTTCTGTACTGGGTCTTGTTCTGAATCTCCGTTGAGTGGGCCTCGACGGTGGCGTCTAATGAAGCGATGCGCCGGTCGCGGTCTCTACTCTCGTTCCGGGCGCGGGCCGCTAGCGACTCGTAGTAGCCGATATCCAGCACCTCCGCCAATAGCTGCTTGCGCTTGGAGGGCGTGGCGGCCGTGAACATGTCCGCACGGCCCTGCAAGAGAAAGGCCGTGTTTACGAAGGTCTCGTAGTCCATGTGGATTAGGCCGCGTATGGCCGCCTCGGTCTCCCTAACCGTGTTACCGGTGATGGGAACCATCTGGCCGTTCGATTGCACCTGCAGTTCAAGTATCGTCGCGCCCTGTCTGCCGCGTTTTCTGGAGTGACGCCGGCAGACTCGGTAGATGCGATCCCTCGCAGAAAAGTCCAGTTCGACCGACATGTCGGTCTGGCCTTGGTGAATGAGTTCGTCTTGGGTTCGGGCGCGTGTCTCCCCCCAGAGCGCCCATGTGATGGCGTCAAGTAGCGCGGATTTGCCGTGTCCGTTGGGCCCGCAGAGACAGGCGATCTGGATGGACTCGAGATCGAGAATCGGCGGCTCGCGGTAACACATGAAGTTCCGGACCGACAGTCGCAGCGGAATCATCCGGTTAGTATAAGCAGGGTGCCGCCGGGCCCCCGGTGTGAAGGAGGAGACAATGCCAAAGCGGACCCTACCCTACGGCAGTTGGGCGTCGTCTATCACGGCCGATCTGATCGTGCGTGGGACGGTGAGCCTAAGTCAGATCATGCTTGATGGCCAAGACATCTATTGGGTCGAAGGGCGACCTGCCGAAAAGGGCCGCAACGTCATAGTGAGACGCAGGGGCACGGCGGGACCTTTTGAGGACCTGACGCCTGAGGACCACAATGTGCGTACCCGGGTGCACGAGTATGGAGGCGGGGCATACGCGGTCGCCGACGGAGCGCTCTTTTACTCAAACTTCCGCGACCAGAGGATCTACCGCCACCGCGGTGAGGAAGAGCCGCTGGCTCTGACGCCCGAAGGCGTCGATCTGCGCTATGCAGACGCTGTCGTCGATGTCGGCCGCCGCCGGCTCATCGCGGTTCTGGAGGATCATTCGGACAAGGCATCAAACGACGAAGCAGCGAACAAAATCGTCGCCGTCTCCTTTGATCCTGACGTCGAGGTACAGCAGCACGTTCTGCTGACCGGCGCCGACTTTTATTCAAACCCGCGCCTCAGCCCCGATGGCTCGAGACTGTGCTGGCTTCAGTGGAATCATCCCAACATGCCCTGGGACGGCTGCGAGCTATGGGTGGGCGAGATCGATGGCAGGGGCGTTGCCGATCCCCGCAGGATTGCAGGTGGGGTCGATGAGTCCATCTTCCAGCCCGAGTGGTCTCCAGCCGGGATGCTGCATCTGGTCTCGGATCGTTCTGGGTGGTGGAACCTGTACCGGGTGAATGAAAGGTCAGATGGCCCTGACTTAGAGGCCGTCCACCCGATGGAGGCCGAATTTGCCACGCCCGCCTGGGTTTTCGGGATGCGAACCTATGGCTTCGAGGAGGCTGACCGCATCGTTTGCGCCTATGTGCGGCAAGGTGAGTGGTCCCTGGGCATTGTAGATGCAGCAGCAGGGGAGATGAATCGTCTCGAGCTGCCGTACAGCGATTACTCCAATGTTCAAGTCGGAGATGGCTTTGCAATCGTGAAGGCCGGGTCTCCCACCACGGCGCCCGCGATAGTGCACATTGACCTGACGACCGGGGCATCGAGCGTTGTCAGCCGACCAGGGTCGGTTGACGTCGAGGAAGGGAGCCTTAGCGTTCCGGAGGCCATCGAGTTTCCCACAGAGGGCGGCGAAACCGCCCATTGTTTCTTCTATCCTCCGATGAACTCGACCTTCGTGGGGCCGGAGGACGAGAAGCCCCCCTTGCTGGTCAAGATCCACGGCGGGCCTACCGCGGCCACCACCTCCACCCGCAGCTTGGCCATCCAGTATTGGACCAGCCGCGGGATAGCAGTCGTGGATGTGAATTACGGCGGGTCCACGGGCTACGGCACCGCATATCGGCGCCGCCTGACCGGCCGGTGGGGCATCGTCGATGTCGACGACTGCGTCAACGCCGCTCGACACCTTGTGGACCTTGGCTACGTCGACGGCGATCGACTGGCTATCGACGGCGGGAGTGCTGGTGGCTTCACCACGCTGGCCGCGTTGACCTTCCGAGATATCTTTCGGGCAGGGGCAAGCTACTACGGCGTCAGCGACTTGGAGGCGCTGGCCAGAGACACCCATAAATTCGAGTCGCGCTACCTGGACGGACTAATCGCCCCGTATCCTGAACAAGCCGAAGTATGGCGACAGCGCTCGCCGATCCACCATGTGGATCGCCTTGACCGTCCGGTCATTCTTTTTCAGGGACTGGAGGACAAGGTAGTTCCTCCCAACCAGGCTGAAATGATAGTGGACGCTCTCCGAGAAAAGGGGCTGGCGGTAGCTTATGTCGCCTACGAGGGTGAGCAGCACGGCTTTCGCCAGGCGGCGAATATCAAGCGAACGCTAGAGGGAGAGCTGTATTTCTACTCCCGGGTCTTCAGCTTTGAACTGGCTGAAGAAATCGACCCAATACCGATCGACAACCTTTGACGTCGGGGTTTAGGGCCTTCTGGCCGAGTTAACTGTCGGGAGACGAACTTGCAGGCGGGCAAAAGCCCACACGGGCAGCGTCACATCATTCCTGCCCAGTCATCGTCCAGCTGATTCCACCGGCGGTATAAGTCCTCAAGCGTGGCCTCTGAGATCCTGGCTCCCGCCTCCACCATGGCGATGTTCGAAGTCATGTGCGCCGGATTTCGCGTGCCCACGATAGCCACGTCGACCTCCGGGTGGGCAAATACGAATCCTAGAGCCAGTAAAATAGGACTCTTCGGATCATCTCTAAGCGGACCTAGAGCCGCCATCGCCTGCGTGCGCTGCCAGTACTCGTCCGCGTAGTTGGGGTCAAACTTAAAGCCCCGTGTTGGGCTCTCGGGAACACCCCAGGCCCGGTTGGCGATCGGCCTCTTTGCTATCACCCCCATGCCCCGCTCTTTGGCCTTGGCAAGTAGGCCCCTGCGTGGCCTTTGGTCGGCGACGTTAAATGAGGTCTGGAGCGTATCGAACGCTCCGCACTCCACAGCCCAGTCCGCAGCATCGTTGTCTCCGGAGTAGCCGATGAAGCGAGTCTTCCCAGCATCCCGGGCGCGCTGCAACGCGTCTATTACTTCACCCCTTTCTAGCTCGTCCCTGCTGCACGAGTGTAGCTGGAAGAGGTCGACATAGTCCGTGCGCAGGCGCCTGAGGCTTCGGTCCATGGAGTCGATGAGCGCCGGGGCTGACCAGTCCTCATCCACCTGCCCCTGAGGAATTACGCCCGGCTTGGCATGCCCGCATTTGGTCGCAAGGAAGAACTCGCTGCGGCGGTGGGATATGGTGCGTCCGACCATCTCCTCGCTATCGAAATAGCACTCGGCAGTGTCGAAGAAATTTAGGCCAGCATCAAGCGCCGTAATGAGTACACGCTCTACCTTGTCGATAGTATCAAGGGACTCTTCTTCACCGATCGCCGCTAGCCCCACCCCTAGCTGGGTCACCTCCATGCCAGTTTCTCCAAGGAATCGCTTTTCCACGCGGCGCCTCCTGTCTCAGCGTTGGTCCAGATAATCTTTGAGGGGCTTGACAGAGTAGTCGTCGGTACGACCGTGCAGCGACTCGGCTGCGGCTCTGGCCGTGTCGATTGAGGTAAAGCAGGGTATGCGACGGTCCGTAGCAGCGCGACGGATCGCAAAGCCGTCCTGAAGGGTTTCCCGATCACCTGTGACCGTGTTGACCACCGCGTCTACCGTGCCGTCCGAAATCACATCCACTACGTTCGGGTGGCCCTGACCCAGACGCTTTGTGATCGCAACTACCGGTATATCTAGGGAGGCGATCATTTTCGCGGTTCCTTCGGTCGCATACAGGCGACAGCCCGCACTGTTCAATTCCCTTACCAGCGGTACGGCATCGGCCTTGCCCCGGTCGGCAATCGAGAGCAGCACAGATCCTTTACGGGGAAGCATCATGCCTGCCGCGGTGAGCGCCTTTGCGAAGGCGGGCCTGAATTCATGGTCTATCCCCATCACCTCGCCCGTCGACTTCATCTCAGGCCCCAGGTAAGTGTCAACGCCGGCCAGCTTCGACATGGAGAACACGGGCGCCTTAACAGCCACGATCTTACTTTTCTTCCACAGACCGCCCGAGTAGCCCTGGTCCGCAAGCGTGCGTCCCATCATGGCGTTTACGGCCAGTCGCACCATGGGAACGCCGGTGACCTTGGAGATGAACGGGATAGTCCGCGAGGAGCGCGGATTGACCTCCAAGACGTATACTGCCGACCGGCTCTCTGGCGGTGGTCCGGGTGATTCTGTCTGTGGGTTCGATGCCGCTTCATCGAGTGGAGACCTGTAGGTTCCCCCTCCGGTGACGACGTATTGAATATTCATTAGCCCGCGTACACCCAGGCCTAGGCCGATGCGTGTCGTGTAATCAACGATTGCATCGACCTCGTCTTCGGTCAGGGTGAGGCCGGGATAGATTGCCATCGAGTCCCCGGAGTGCACGCCGGCCCTCTCGACGTGTTCCATAATCCCTGGAATCAGCACCTGTTCGCCGTCGCAGACGGCGTCCACTTCAACCTCTCGCCCCTCAAAGTACTTGTCGATGAGAACTCGCCGACCAGCCGCCGCCGCGAATGCCCCGGACATGTAGCGGACCAGCTCATTCGAGTTCTGGACGATCTCCATTGCCCTTCCGCCCAGCACGTAGCTGGGCCTAACCAGGACCGGGTAGCCGATCTCCTGCGCGACGACAAGCGCCCGCTCGGCGTCGGCCACTGCGGCCCCTGGAGGATTCGGTATGCCCAGGTGGGAGAGAAACTCCTCGAATAGATGTCGGTCCGAAGCCGTGTCGATGGATCTGGCAGTCGAGCCCAGTATGGGTAGGCCGGCCGAGTCAAGGGTTTGGGAGAGGTTGATCGCCGTTTGGCCCCCGAACTGAACGATCGATGGGGGAGGCGATCCGTTGGCACGTGCAAAGTTGACCGCTCCACTTTCGTCGCCCGCGAGGGTCTCGTTGTAGATGACGTTCATTACGCTCTCTGAGTCAAGGGGCTCAAAGTACAGTCGATCGGAGGTGTCAAAGTCGGTCGAGACCGTCTCTGGGTTGGAGTTGATCATGACGCTCTGGATCCCTGCGTCGGACAGTGCCCAAGCGGCATGAACAGAACAATAATCGAACTCTATTCCTTGGCCGATGCGTATAGGCCCAGATCCAACTACCACCGCGGTGGGCTTACCTGTTGGTAGGGCCTCGTTCTCCTGCTCGTAAGTCGAGTAAAAGAACGGTGTCTCGGCCTCGAACTCGCCGGCGCAGGTGTCGACCATCTTGTATGTTGGGTGCAGGCCATGTGCTTCCCGTATGCCCTGCACCTCCTCCTCAGTGCGGTCGGTGAGCAAGCCGATCTGGGTGTCGGAAAAGCCCATGCGCTTGGACTCCCGAAGTAGATCCTCATTCAAGGGCTCCCTCAGCAGTCTCCCCTCCATTTGGGCAATCCGACACAAGGCCCGGGTGAACCATGGGTCGACCCCGGTGATTCTGGAAAGCTCGTTCGCTTCCAATCCGCGGCGCACGGCGGCAAGCAGCGCCCACAGTCGTTCGTCATGCGGGCCATAGTCGAGGCTGCCTTCCAGTACCTGTCTGGCCATATCGGTCGCAGCTGCTCCGCTCGCTGATCGTTGCGGCAGGGCACCACGCTGTCGCCCCTGGCCCTTAGGCGGCTCCCAAAGCGCGTCCCGATCGGTGATCTCCAAGGACCTTACTGCCTTTAGAAAGGCGGCCTCAAAAGTCCTGTCGATCGCCATTACCTCGCCGGTAGCCTTCATCTGCGTGCCTAGCGATCGATCCCCATCGGCGAACTTGTCAAAGGGCCAACGAGGTATCTTCACCACGCAGTAGTCGAGCGCGGGCTCAAAGGCCGCCACGGTCTTGCCGGTCACGGCGTTGGGTATCTCATCTAGGCGCCTGCCTACTGCGATCTTTGCCGCCACCCGTGCGATGGGATAGCCGGTCGCCTTGCTGGCCAGTGCAGAACTGCGGCTGACCCTCGGATTGACCTCGATCACGTAGTAGTCTGAATCTAGTTCTTGTTCACCCAGGCTCGCCCCGACCACGTCCCCGGGCCGCAGAGCAAGCTGCACGTTGCAGCCACCTTCTACTCCCAGCTCCCTGATGATCTTCAGGCTTGCGGTGCGGAGCGTTTGGTATTCCTTGTCGGATAGCGTCTGGCTGGGGGCCACGACGATGGAGTCGCCGGTATGGATGCCCATCGGGTCGAAGTTCTCCATGTTGCACACGGTGATGCAGTTGTCCGCCGAGTCTCTCATCACCTCGTATTCGATCTCTTTCCAGCCGACCAGCGACTTTTCCACCAGCACCTGCCCTATCGGGCTGGCCGCGAGCCCTCCGGCCACGATTCGGTGGTATTGATCCTCGGTTTCGGCTATGCCCCCTCCTGTTCCGCCAAGCGTGTAGGCAGGCCGCACGACTGCCGGCAGGCCGATCCTCTCTAGGGCGAGGATGGCGTCCGCGTCGCTTTCCACAATTTCGCTTGGTGGCACAGGCTCGCCGATGCTGGTGAGTAGGTCCCTGAACCGCTCGCGATCCTCGGCCGCCCTGATCGTCTCAAGAGGAGTGCCTAGCAGCCGCACGCCGTGGCGCTCGAGAATCCCTGCATCCGAGAGATCCACCGCGAGGTTAAGGCCTGTCTGGCCCCCAAGGGTGGGCAGGATACCGTCCGGCATTTCCCGCGCAATAATGCGTTCGATCACGCTGACGGTTAAGGGCTCGATATAAACGATATCTGCCACGCCGTCATCGGTCATGATCGTCGCCGGGTTGGAGTTGACCAGGACTGTGGTGACGCCCTCTTCTCTGAGGGCCTTGCATGCCTGTGTGCCGGCGTAGTCGAATTCTGCAGCCTGGCCGATCACTATCGGACCAGATCCGACCACCAGGACCTTTGACAGGCTAGTCACGTTCCATCATCGCGGCGAACTCATCGAAAACGTATTCGTTGTCCCGCGGTCCAGGTGACGCCTCCGAGTGATACTGGATGGCGACAACGGGCATGGCGCGGTGGCGTATTCCCTCTACTGTCCCGTCGTTCAGTGAAATATGGGTGACCTCTACGTCGGCCGGCAGCGAGTCAGCGTCAACCGAGTAGCCATGGTTCTGGGCGGTTATGTAGGCTCGGCCGCTTCTTGTGTCCTTGACCGGGTGATTTGCACCACGGTGACCGAACTTGAGCTTGAAGGTTCTCCCCCCAAAGGCCCTGGCAAGCACCTGGTTGCCAAGGCATATGCCGAACACGGGCACTCTGCCAACGATGCCCTTGGCGGTCTCAACGGCGTAGTCAAGCAATTCAGGGTCGCCGGGGCCAGGCGACAACAAGATGCCGTCCGGATCCTGTGCCAATAGTTCTTCAGATGATGCCGTTGCAGGGAATGTGACCACCTGGCACCCTCTTTGCTCCAGAAGGCGCAGGATGTTGTATTTCACCCCGTAGTCGGAAACCAACACCTTTCGCCCAGGGGTAGGTGGAGTCTCGCCCCACCTGTAGGAATGCGCCGTGGTGACGTGGCTTACAAGGTCCGTCTCGCCGTATGAGGCTGCCTCCCTAAGCAGGGAGGTAGCCTCTTCAACGGTGGACCCGAGCGCGCCCATCATTACCCCTCGAGTACGCAGGCGCCGGGTCAGGGCTCTCGTGTCGACTCCCCACAGCCCCGGAATGTCCTCGCTGCGCAGGTATTCATCGATCGTCATTACCGACTCTGCGTGGCTGGGCTGCTGGCAGTGCTCCCGGACCACAAAGCCGGCAACTCGTATATTCACCGATTCTGAGTCCCTCAGGTTTATGCCGTAGTTGCCTATCATTGGGTAGGTCGGAACGACTATCTGGCCGGCGAATGAAGGATCGGTCAGCATCTCCTGATAGCCGGTCATCGAGGTCGAGAACACGAGTTCACCGACCGCCGCGGTAGAGGCTCCAAAGGACCACCCCGCAATGACGGCCCCGTCCTCAAGCGCGAGGAATCGCCTCTCGGAAAGCTTGGTCATTGGTGGCTCCACATCACTTTCGCTCGACGAGGCGGCCACCGTAGAAGGTGGCAACCACGCGCCCTGCGAGCTTGGTGCCTGAGAAAGGCGTATTGCGCCCCTTTGACAAGAATGCTCCAGTCTCGACAACCCACTCGGCCTCGGGATCAAAGATGACTATGTCGGCTGGGGAACCCTTGGCCAGCGTGCCTAACCCCCTGGGCACACGGTCACCGAGTAGCCTTGCGGGACTGACGGTGAGGGCTTCGAGTATGCGGCTAAGGGAGACTGCACCCCTGTTGACCAAGGTCATAGCCGCGCCAAGGGCCGTCTCTAGTCCGCTAATGCCGAAGGCGGCTTCATCGAGCGTGCATAGCTTGTCGGAGGCGCTGTGAGGTGCGTGGTCAGTGGCGATAATGTCAATGACACCCTCTGCCAGGGCGGCGACCATGGACTGCACGTCCTCGTCTGTCCGCAGGGGCGGATTTACCTTTGCATGGGTGTTATAGGCGTGCGGAGTCAGGGGATCGAAAGGAGAGCCGCCGCCCGGAAGTCCCAGTACCGCCTGCTCGGTTAGAGTGAGGTGGTGAGGGGTGACTTCGGCGGTCACCCTGACATCGCGCTCCTTGGCCCGCCGGACCAGGTCCACTGTTTCAGTAGTGCTGACGTGCGCTAGATGTATCCATCCACCGGTCAACTCTGCCAGCGCGATATCCCGGGCTGCCATCTGCTCTTCGGCGACGGACGGTATTCCCCTAACACCGAGACGGGTCGCGACCCAGCCCTCGTTGATGTGCCCTCCAGCCGAGAGGGCGAGTTGCTCGCAGTGTTCCACTATCGGACGGTCGAGGGTGGAGGAATAGGCAAGCGCCTGCCGTATTAGGTGGTCATCTGTTACGGGATGGCCATCGTCAGAAAAGCCTATCGCGCCCGCCTCCGCCATCTCGACCATGTCAGCGAGTTCTCTTCCGGCACTACCCTTGGTTACGCATCCGATGGGCAGCACGCGAACGGCACCTTCCTCCTCCGCCTTTTGCACGACGAAATCTATGGTCGCCGCGTTGTCCATAGGAGGGTCGGTGTTCGGCATCGCGCACACGGTGGTGAACCCACCCGCGGCCGCGGCCGCGGTGCCCGAAGCTATGGTCTCCTTGTCCTCAAAGCCCGGCTCGCGCAGGTGGCAGTGCATGTCGATAAAGCCTGGCGAGACCACCAAGCCGGTCGCATCAAAAGCCTCGCTGTCATCGGATTCGGGCAGGTTCTTACCCACCTGTTCAATAGCGCCACCGACGACGAGTACATCGGCGACGTCATCGACTCCTGATCCCGGATCGATGACCCGACCTCCCTTGATCAGGATCCTGCGCGTCTGGCCGCTCACTTGATGGCTCCCCTTCCAGGGGTGACAACTCCGAATAGCAGCGCCATGCGCACCGCTACACCATTGGTTACCTGCCTGTCGATCATGGATCTGGAGCCGTGAGCCACATCCGGGTCGATTTCGATGCCCTCGTTGATCGGGCCGGGGTGCATGACTATGGCTTCTGGCGACGCCAACTCAAGCCGTCGCGGGTTGATGCAGTACATGCGGGAGTATTCCCTTACAGATGGCAGATGACCTGACGCCTGGCGTTCGAGCTGTAACCTCAAGGCCATGACCACGTGCACGCCTTCGAGAGCCTCCTCAACCCGGTGGGTAACTCTCACCGACCTGAAGGGATGTTGTTCGGGCAGGGGGCGGAGTAGATCGGGTGGGATCAGGGTTGGGGGAGCGCAGAGCGTGACCTGTGCTCCCATCTTCAGCAGTCCCCAAAGGTTGGACCTGCCTACCCTGCTGTAGAGGATGTCTCCGACGATGGCGATCTTCTTTCCCTTGATACCTCCCAACTGTTCATGGATCGTGTACAGATCCAGTAGCGCCTGTGAGGGGTGGGCATGCGCGCCGTCCCCGGCGTTGATCACGCAAGAGTCAAGGTGTCGCGCCAAGAAGTGAGGAGCTCCGGAGTGGGGATGACGTATGACTATGATGTCGGCATTCATGGCCTGCAGCGTGAGCGCGGTGTTATATAGCGACTCTCCCTTGCTGGCGCTCGAGCCGGAGGAGGTAACGTTGATGACGTCGGCCGAAAGTACCTTGCCGGCTTGTTCAAAGGACACGCGGGTCCGCGTGCTGGGCTCGTGAAACAGGGTTATCACGGTGCGACCACGGAGGGCCGGCACCTTTCGGATCGACCGGTTCAGAACCTCGCGCATGGCGGTTGCATTGTCCAGGACCGCCTCGATCTCACGCCTTGTGAAGTCGTCTAGGTCCAGAATGTCCTTCCGACCGGGGGATAGAGCCCCGCTCCCGTTCGTGAGCGCGGGGATGCCGACCCTGCTGGCCGTCATCATTTGGCACCACCTTGCGCTGAAGGGCCACTCAATTGGTTGACTGGTCCGGCGGACACGAGTGCAACCTCGTCGCCACCGTCGGTTTCGCTCAGCCTGACGGCAACCTCCTCGTGTCTTGCGGTGGGCATATTCTTGCCGACGTAGTCGGCCCTGATGGGCAGTTCTCGGTGGCCGCGGTCGACAAGTACAGCCAATTGAATGCGCCGTGCTCTACCGAAGTCCATCAAGGCGTCCATCGCCGCCCTTATGCTCCGGCCAGTGAAGAGGACATCGTCGACGAGCACGACGACCTTACCCTCGACTGGCTCTGGTATCTCGGTCGGCCTTACCAGCGGTTTGGGTCTGCCTATCAGGTCATCTCTGTAAAGACCTATGTCGAGCCTTCCAACGGGGGGCCGGACACCCTCGAACGACTCGATCAATGAAGAAAGTCTGTCGGCGATGGGCACTCCACGGGTGTGCAATCCGACCAGGATGACCTCCTCTGCACCCCTGTTTCGCTCGAGGATCTCGTGAGCGATACGGGTCAGTGCCCGGCGGACTTCTTCCGCACCTAGCACTGTTCGCGCGATATTTGCAGGCAACAAAAAACCCCCATCGCCGTGCCGACAGGGGCTTGTCTCAACTTGGCCGCTCGGGCCGCCAGGGCGGCTGTGCCGAAGTTTTGGCCCGATCCCTTGTCAGCCTCTCAGGACTGCCGCTTAAAGGGCGAACTGGATTGTGTCTCGATCATGCGATTTTATACGCTGTCCGACCCGACCTCAAGTCGCCGTCATCGCGCCCGCCGCATCCTTGACCCGTTTGAGGCGAGCCAAATAAGATTGGCCACAGATCCCCCTTTGCCGCGGTGCCATCGCTGCGGGGGGTTGAGGGATCGACGTCTGGCACGCTGCTAGCTAACCCTGGAGCGAGGCTCGAGGTGTTCAAAAGGGCTCTGAGATGGTCGCAGGGCGGCCAAGGTGGTCGGCGAGCCGATGACATCCTCTATGTTGTCGGCGAGAAGGTTTTGCTGCGCGACAAGCGTGCGGACGACATAGCAGTGGACTACAGCTGGCGCCGGGACCCCGAACTATCCAGGCTCGACGCGACACGCCCTATGCAGATGTCATTTTCGGACTATCGTCGCTACGCGCGCGAGGAAATCGAACACGACCGTCGTTGGTCTAGGCGCTTTGCAATTGACACCCATGGTGGAAGGCACATCGGTAACTGCATGTACTACGACGTTGACGAGCGCCGGGGCGAGGCCGAGCTCGGGATCATGATTGGCGACCGAGAGTACTGGAGCCAGGGCTACGGCACCGACGCGGTCAATACGCTACTCGACTACATCTTCACCTCCACCAGACTGAACAAGGTTTATCTGCACACCTTGTCTTGGAATAGCCGGGCTCGTCGCTGCTTTGCCAAGGCCGGGTTCGTTGAAGTCCGGGATGTGCGACGCAACAGTATGGACTTTGTCCGCATGGAGGTATTGCGTGGGGATTGGGAGGATAGCCGCCGTCGCAATACAGATGGCGAGGACGAGGGAACAGCGATGGAAAGGGCGCGGCGACCTCTCGCCGCGACGCTCAGCGTTCGCTCCGGCACCGGTGAGGTGGAGCCGGTCGCCTGACCGTCCCGCAAGCCCCCCAGGCGGCGCGATGTGGTGAGATTCAATTGCGCACGGTGCGAACGCCCGGCGGCCCGATCTTCTGCCTTTCTCCCGTTCACGGGAGGAACGGGCTGCGCAGCCATGCAATATCCCATCGGACGACTCCCTTGTCAGATGCCCCGGTAACGTTACGGGTGGCCAGCCGTGGCCGCTGACCGGCCCGACATGACTCCGATGGATGCGCCAATCGGCGCCGCAAATCCCCTCTCTCCACAGCAGCGGCGATCCACTTACCGCGAGGCCGTCGACAAGGTCATGTCATTGGCAGATTTCGAGCGAGGAAGGAGCAGCCCAGGACACTCCAAATTTCACCTTGAGCGTATGGCGCTGTTGTTGGAGCGTTTCGATAACCCACATTTGACCACTCCGACCATCCATGTGGCCGGGACCAAGGGTAAGGGGAGTGTGGCGGCCATGATGGCTTCGATACTGACCGCTGGGGGATATCGCACCGGTCTGTACACCTCCCCGCACCTCCACACCGTCAGGGAGCGAATACGGGTGAACGGGACTCCGGTCGCCGAGGCCGAGTTTACCGGATTGGTCGATCGTAGTTGGTCGGCCGTGAGGGATGTAAGTGCAACTGGTGGTTACGCGGGAGTCAGCACGTTCGAAATGATGACCCTGATGGCTTTCCTGCACTTCCGCGGCGTAGATGCGGATGTGCAGGTGATCGAAGTTGGGCTGGGAGGCCGGCTCGATTCAACCAACCTGGTGCAGCCCATGGTATCGGTCATCACCTCGATCAGCCTCGATCACACGGCTACTCTCGGCAGCACCGTGGCCGAGATCGCAGCGGAGAAAGCGGGCATAGTGAAGTCCGGCGTGCCGGTGGTTGTCTCTCCACAGCCGGCAGGATCCGAATCTGCCGTATCGGTGATCAGGGACGCTGCCAAAAGGCTTGGGGCGCAGGTCTTGGAGGTGGAGCGGGAAGCATCTTGGTCGTCCATCTCTGCTGATCGCAGGTCTCAGAGAGTGCTGCTTCAGATTCGTGGTTCCCGTTTGGACCTAACGCTGTCACTTCTGGGGAGACATCAAATTGAGAACGCCGCCACAGCAGTACTAGCCCTAAAGACTTCATGCGACGGTCGATACCTGCCCAACGATGAGGATGTGGCCGCCGGACTCGCTTCGGTCGACTGGCCAGGTCGCATCGAGTACCTTACCGTTGGAGAGCCGGCCGACGGGAGGGTGGTAGTTGTGGACGGGGCTCACAACTCTGACTCCATAGACCGGCTAGTTGCGTCGGTGCCCGAGCTGCGGGCCGGCCGGACGATTCTGGTATTCGGAGCGGTAGTGGGCCACTCGGCCTCCGACATGTTCGAGAGGCTCTCCGCGCTGGTGCCAAAGGTCATCATTGTGCGGTCACGACACCCCAAGGCGGCCGAATGCGCCAACTTGTCCGCACTGGCCGCAGCACATGACCTGAACGTGTTGGCCGAGTGTGAACAGGTGTCAGCTGGCATGAAGAAGGCACTGGAGGTGGCCGGCCCGAACGACTTCATTGTGGCCACGGGCTCGATTTCGGTAGCGGCTGAGGCCCGTGAGTGGGCGATGAAAATAGAGCCCGAATGCTATCCTTACCTCCAGCGTCTCGAGCTCCCAACGGTTGAGGCGGCTGGGTGAGCGCTTTGAGTGTCGGCTTGGTCATTTACATGAGGCTGTCCGCATGCCCCGCCCCCTAGGGGAGCACCGTCCCCGCGTTGTGATAACCGGGATGGGTGCAATGTCTCCCCTCGGTGAGAGCGTCACTGAGTTCTGGCAGGGACTCGTGGAGGGCCGCTCCGGGATCGATCGAATGACCATTACCGATCCCACCGAGTTCCCCTGCAAGTTCTCCGGTGAGGTCCTCACATTCGATCCCACGAACTACATGGATCGCAAAGAGGCCCGGCGCATGGCAAGGTTCTCGCAGCTGGCAGTGGCTGCAGCCGAACAGGCCATAGAGGACGCTGGCCTGGACCTGGAGTCAGAGGACCGGACGCGGGTCGCGGTGGTGCTCGGAAATGGCGCGGGTGGTTATCCTGAGACCGAAGACGCGGTTCGCACGCTTGTCAGCAGGGGCGGCATGAGGATCAGCCCGTTCTACATGCCCAGCATGCTTTGCAACATGGCTGCGGCCAATGTGAGCCGCCTCAATGGCATATACGGATACACAAACACGGTTGTCACAGCCTGCGCGGCTGGTACCCAGGGCATTGGAGAGGGGGCCGAGGTCATCCGCAGGGGAGCGGCCGACCTCGTGGTAAGTGGTGGCACTGAAGCCGGGCTGTGCCAGCTGGGGCAGGGTGGATTCAACGTCATACGTGCCCTAACGCGCCGGACGGACGATCCTACCAAGGTTAGCCGGCCGTTTGACGCACACAGAGCCGGTTTTGTCCCTGCCGAGGGTGCAGGGATACTGATACTTGAACGGCTTGAACATGCCGTAAACAGGGGGGCGAACATCCTGGCTGAGGTAGTGGGGCACGCTAGTTCGTCGGACGCATTCCACCTCGTGCAGCCGGACGACGAAGGGAAAGGGGCGGCAAGGGCAATACTCTGGGCACTCGAGGACGGCTCGCTCTCAGCGGATGAGCTCGACTACATCAACGCACACGGAACATCCACAGAACTCAACGACCTAGCCGAGACCAGAGCCATCAAGAATGCTCTGGGTGAGAGGGCCTACGAGGTACCGGTCAGCTCAACCAAGTCGATGATAGGCCACGCCCTCGGCGGCGCGGGTGCGCTTGAGGCCATAGCCTCCGTTATGACTATCGTTGATGGCGTCATCCACCCGACCGTCAACTACGATACTCCGGACCCGGAGTGCGATCTTGACTATGTCCCAAACGAGGCGCGCCGACAGACGGTGGACACTGTGCTCTCCAACAGCTTTGGCTTTGGCGGCCAGAACGCCTGCCTGGTTATCCGACGCTTTAGGGAATAGGGTCCCCCGTCCGCATACCTGGGTGGTAAGGGATCCTTTAGAAGCCCTGCCAGAGCCTAGCCAGCATCCCTTAAGGGCACCAGGTTTGGCGTCCTTGATTGCTGGTGGATTCTGACCATAACCGGCCGCATGTCCTGGACGGCCATCACGTGGCTACAGGTGTGACGCCTCTGGAAGTACTCGCAGGTACATGCCCATCTCCCGCCATCGTGGGTGCTCTCACTAGAGCGAGGATCGATAGCAGCGGGGCCATTAGCCTCGAACGTGATTGTGTGGGTAGCGTTGTCGCCTCGGAACTCGGCGGTCCACTTGGTTAGGGTGACCCGGTCAGGCTCCTCCAAGTAAACCTTGGCTTTCAGCATTTTCCTTAAGAGGCTAGAGTCCATTCATCAAACTCTCTCTACGCCGGTGTCAGCCCTTCAATGTTCCTTGTCGCGATCTGCAAATACACTTGCCGGGAATGTTTGAATCCTCTGATTCAATCTGGGCGAATTTTATAGACGGCGGGCAGGGGCGGCAACCGGGCGGCGTCTGCAGCGGCCTGTTCGTGGGTCAGGGCTTGATCGTGTCGGGGTGGATGGCGTTCGGAGGTGGTATATTCCCGGGATGCGGATCGTGCTGATAGGACAGTCGGCCTTTGGCGAGGCCGTGTTTAGGGCCTTGTTGGAGCACCGGGAGCATGTAGTCGGCGTGTTCTGCCCTCCCGACATGGAAGGCCGGACTACAGATCCTCTAAAGGCCGCGGCCGAGGAAAGCGGTGTCACCGTTCACCAGTTTGGCCGCATGCGTGATCAAGAAGCGATCGAAGCCTTCAGCGGCATGTCCGCAGACCTTGGCGTAATGGCGTACGTGACGGATATCGTCCCTAGCCAGATCCTGGAGAACCCAAGAAAGGGCACCATCCAGTACCATCCATCGCTGCTTCCCAGGCATCGGGGCCCCAGCTCCATAAACTGGGCAATCATCCAGGGAGACGAGACTACTGGTCTGACCATCTTTTGGCCCGATAGAGGTCTGGATACGGGGCCGATCCTCCTACAGAAGGAAGTTGACATCGATCCCGATGACACCACTGGGTCCCTCTATTTTGACAAGCTGTTCCCGCTGGGCGTGGAGGCCATGGTCGAGGCCGTGAGGATGGCACGCGAAGGTACAGCCCCCAGGATCGAACAGGACCACTCGGCGGCAACCTATGAAAGTTGGTGCAAGGCGTCAGATGTGGTGGTCGACTGGGGTATGCCGATTGGCGATCTTTATAACCTTGTGCGGGGCAGCGATCCTTCCCCCGGCTCGGGAACTAGCCTGCGGGGCAGCAAAGTCCGCCTTTATGGAACGAGTCCGATCCTGGGGGATCCGGGAAGGCCCGCGGGGGAGGTGAACGGGCTGACGGATGAGGGCTTTACCGTTGCCGCGAACGGCGGATCGCTCCTGGTTCGTCGGGTAAGACCTGCCGGCGAAGGTAAGCTTCCCGCAACCGAATGGGCGATGCAGGTAGGGCTCAGGGAGGGAGACCGGCTTGGAGAACGGTAGCCGAATCTCTTGCCCAAGAGAAACCTTTTTCGTTGGGCAGGCACCCTGATTAAGGGTATGCTGTAGCTGTATTGAGCTTCCTCAGCAGCATATTGGGCGGCAAGAATGGTCGGCATGAGTCCTTCGCTCAGGCTTCCGCGGGCCTTTACGTCGACATCGAGAATCTCCAGGAGGACGCTAAGGCGTTAATTGGCGCCCTTATCGAGTCGTGGCCCAAAGCCTTCCCACGGCCGGGCCTGATCACTCTCTACGTCCAGGCGGACCAGGCCGAGCTTTGGCGCATGTGGGGTGTAAGCAAGTTCAAGCAGGCCCAGGTGAGGGTGCGCGGCATACAGCGTTTCAGCGGCCACCTTTCGAAAAACTCCGCAGATATCGCGATCGCAACCGATGCGGTCGCCGACTTCGTGCGGGGTAGGGTGGGCCATGTCGCCGTTTTCAGCGATGACAGCGATTTCATGTCTCTCTATGCCAAGGTCAGAGAGGAAGCGGGCGAGAGCGATGACACCCCATTCCTCTGGATCCTGACGGATCGCCGCGGAACAAAGTCCCTTAACATCAGGCGCTATTTCCCCAGCGAGCACATCTTTGTGGTTCGTTCCAGCGGGCAGCATGCCTCAGCCTCACGAGGCGGATCCTCCGGAGTTTCCACGCACCTTCCGAGGTCACGCGAGATCCGATCCCCGAGGCCGAGGGCATCGCAGCCGGACCCAGCAGCCGATCGCGCCATCGCCCAGGCAATAGTGGATAGAATGCCGGTCGGATACTTTAAGAGCACAGATTGCCAGTCGATCGTCCGCGAGATGTATCCCAATCATCCCCTGGCCCATGCCAGCAGCGGAGTGGTCGGCCAGCGGTTTGTAAAAAGCATCCTGCCGCTGCTTAAGGATCTAGGGGTGACCGAGCCAAATCCCAACCGAAGGCCAAGACGCTTTCAGATCACCGAAGAGGCGAAGCAGAGGGCCGGCTCTCGGGGCACCGCAGCAGTCAGATAGTAGGAGATCTGCGGAGGGCCGCAGGTCCTGTGATGCTAGTCGTCGTCGGGTACCCCGTCCCCCTCTGACTCGTCGAACTTGCTGCCCAATTGAGCTAGGAATTCGGCCACGCCGGGAGGCAATTTCACCTCCTCGTTGGATTGGGAGGCCCGCTCGCCGTGAGTGCGATCGTAGTAGAGCTCCAGCTGGTTGATCAGCATCTTGACCTCTAGGTTACTTTCCACCGCTTTCCCTATCTCCGAATACTGACGTTCGCCCTGGGTCGTGTCCGCCAGCTGTTGCGAAAGACCGTGGATGGCACAGAGGCACTGAAGCAGTCTCGCAGCTCCCATCCGGTCGTCTTCCAGTCGTGCGTACTGGGGGACATGGACCATCAAGCTGGTCACGGTTGCTCCGCTTTCGCGCATCTGGTCGGCGACGAGATTGACTATGCTGGTTGGTCCCTGATACGTGCTGTGTCGGGAGGTTACTAGTGATCCGGCCGACTCGTACTGCTCGTCCAGCAAGGTGCCCGTCACGATCAGGGGCCGCGTGTGCGGCACCGAGTCGTACATGCCTCCTACTCGACAGTACTCGGTTACCTGAAAGTGGGAAAGCAGCTCGACTATCCCATCGGCGTAATCCTCTCCGAAGGCGTGAGGTTCCCTGATGTGCAGGAACAGGAAAGACCGGTCCAGACTTTCATCCTCAGCATAGTTAACGACGGTGTTGGGGACCGTGAAGGTCCGGTTGCCGTCCGAAAACCCCATGCGGGGCCGGTAGCGCGTAAAGTCGAAGAATGTACCCGGCCTGGCCAATCGGGCCAGCTCCTTGGCCCCGTAGTGGTTCTCCAGCTTGCGCAGGGTCAGGGTGCCTACTCGGCCGACGTCAATCCACGGGCGGAGCATCGCGATCGCAAGAGTGTTCCGCAGTTCGGGTACCGGTTCGGCCAACTTGAAAGGCCCGATCCGCATAAGGCCATTCTGCCCCCGGAGCCGATCACGCGCAAGCCGGCGCCGCGCTGACTGGCGAAAATGATGTGTTGGAGCTGCCTACGGATACCGGCGCAGGGATCTGTATTGCAGCAGAGGCCTAATCTCCCCGAACACCTCCCCACAGTCCGCTGGTCAGACCGCCGTCGGCTACGAGGGCGTGCCCGACTACGTACGAAGACGCATCCGAGCATAGCCATACAGCGATTTCTGCCATTTCGTTTGGAGTGGAAACTCGGCCGTTTGGATGCAGGGCGTCTATCTGTTCCTTATGTGTGCGGTAGTCATCGAACATCCGGTTGAACATCGCAGTCTCCACGCTGCCGGGACACAGGACGTTGATCCGGATTCCTTTTGCTGCGTACTCCAAAGCGGCCGATTTGGTCAGTCCGATCAGGCCCCACTTTGTGGCCCCGTACTGCGCCGCTGCAGCAACCCCGACCACTCCACTGGCCGACGAGATGTTGACGATTGAGCCTCCGCCTCGGTTCAGCATGTGGGAGATCTGATGTTTCATGCAGAGCCACGCCCCTATCAGGTTGACTTCAATGAGGGATCTAAAGTTGTCGAGCGAGGATTCATGGGTGAGGACAGGGAAATCCCCTTCAATAGCCGCATTGTTGACCGCACAATCCAAACGACCGTACTTGTCAATGGCCTCTTGGTGAAGAGCCTCGACCTCGTCCGGGCCGGAGATGTCAGTCCGGACGAAAGTCGCCTCTCCGCCGGTCCGACGTATCGCCTCGGCGACGGCCTCGCCTTCGGGCTGTCGCCGGGCGGCCAGCACCACTGCCGCCCCGCGCTCGGCGAATCGACGAGCCGTCGCCGCCCCGATGCCCGAACTGGCCCCGGTAACCAGAGCTACTCTTCCTGCGAAGTCACTCATGATCCATTAAGTGTGGCGCCAAATTCGGCGGTTATCTTGCCGGGCCCATCCCAGCAATCCCCGTCAGCCCAGGCCCGGCTCGTCGAAATTGTAGATGTCAACGGCTATCCGCCAGATGCCATCCGGATCCTTCCTCAGAAGCAATATGTGCTTGCTGTGGATCGACACACCCTCGAGCGAGCCGATTCCCCGGCCCAAACTCATGATTGTGCCGTCGGCAACCCGTTCGACCCGAACCTGTTCGTACCGGATCGTCAGGCTCTTCCCGACTAGGCCCTGCACGAGTCGGCGTACCTGTTGCCTGCCCACCGTCATAGGACCCCCAGGAGGCATCATGCGACAGTCTTCGGTGTAGAGTTCTAGCGCCGCATCGATGTCCCCGGCGGACAGGGCGGCGGCCAGTCTGTCGTCGGCCTCCTTTGCGATTTGAAGCAGGTCCATCAGTTTCCTCCTATGGCGTGACGCGGGCGTGCATTCCCCGCGCCCGCCGGCGACTAGCGTCGGGACTGCGCTGAGGGGTCTTCCCGAGGCGAATTGGGACACCACACCTGCGCAAAGTGAATGGCGATCTAAAAGACGATGACACTCCGGTTAACGGATCCCGACTTCATTTCTTCGAGTGCCCTGTTGATCTCGTCGAGCGCCATCGTCTGTGTGACCATTTCATCGAGCTTAAGCCTTCCCTGCCTGTATAGCTCGACGTAGCGAGGCATGTCGGTGCGAAATCGATTCGACCCCATGTTCGAGCCCTGGATACGTTTCTCGTCCAGAAAGGCAGAGCCCTCGAGTTCAATTTTGGTTCCCTCCGGAATCATGCCAACTACGGTGGCAGTACCCCCCGATCTGAGCATTTCGAAAGCCTGCTCGGCGGTACGCTTACTGCCGAGGGCCTCAAATGAGTAGTCCACGCCGCCCGTCAAGGCCCTAACCCGCGAAACGGGATCTGATGACGAGGCGTCGATGATGTCAGTTGCGCCTAACTGCATAGCGGCTGCGAGCTTCGCTTCCACGGTGTCGATAGCGATTATTCGAAGGGCCCCGGCAAGGCGGGCGCCCTGCACTGCACTCAGTCCCACACCGCCACAGCCTATAACCGCCACCGTGGAGCCCGGCACCACCCTTGCCGTGTTGAGGACAGCCCCCAGACCTGTAGTTACCCCGCAGCCTATGAGTGCCAGTTGTTCAAACGGAATGTCGTTATCCACCCTGACCACGGCGTTTTGGTGCACCAACATCTTCTCGGCGAAGGAGGATAGCCGAAGGAACTGATGCACGCGCTCCCCCGAGCAAGTTAGCTTGGGGGGCTCACCCCTGCCCCGCGTGAGCCCCTCCCGGCTGCAAAGTACGGGGCGGCCTGATAGGCACATTTCACAGTGTCCGCAAAAGACCGAGAGGCAGGTGATTACGCGATCGCCGGGCCTTACGTAAGTCACGGCCTCGCCGATATCCTCGATGGTGCCGGCGGCCTCATGGCCCAAAACAACTGGCAACGGGTGGCTGTAGCTACCCTCCACAAAGTGGAGATCGCTGTGGCAGACGCCTGAGGCCCCGGTGCGGAGCAAGACCTCTTGGCCTCTCGGCCGGTCTATCTCTACATCCTCAATCGACAGTGGCTCGTTGACCCGCCTGAGTACCGCTGCCTTCATGCTTTCTCCTTACACCCCCTCCCTACCCAGACCGGTAAGCGGGTAGTTGCCGATGGGTGCGTTCGGCCGTGCGCGAGGGCTGCCATTATACTGGCCGCGATGGTCGAATCAGTCGATGTCGAGGTCTTCGACGGGGCCGACAGGCTCGTTGAGATTCCGCGGGCCCATCTGGCGCTGAAGATGCGTCAGGGCCGCGAGGGCATGGTGGTGCTCCATCAAGACCAAGAGCTGGTCCGCTGCCACCTAACCCGCAACGGGATATTGACTGCTGGATTCTTAGCAGAGGCGTTGGGGGTGAAGGTGCCGTCACTGGGAGAGGAAGTGCAAGCTCGCGTCTCTACAGGCGTGCTGTTCCGTGCGCTGTCGATAGCCAGACTCGATCTGACAAACGAAGCCTCTTTCCCCCTACTTGAGCGTCTCCTGGAGGATGCGGCCATGCAGCGCGGATCGAATCCGACCGGAGCCTGAACGGTTCGGGCATTGGACGCGCTGGTATGTGGCAGGGTCAGACTCTTGCCAACTGGGCTGTAGGCGGCCGAGTGGTCGCACGGATATAATCCGCCGGGCTCTGCCTTATCTGGGCATATGCCAGGAGATGACACTCCCATGGACTACGCAACAATTAGGGCCGGAGATCTAATCTCCAGTCGACGTTGCCATCTAGATTCCGATACGGTCCGCAGTTACGTCCAGGCCGTTGACGATCGATCTCCGTTAGCGTCTTCGGGGGAGATTGTTCCGCCGATGGCCCTTGCAGCCCTCAGCGTCAGAGGGGTGGTGCAGGACCTGCGCATACCAGGCGGCACCCTGCATCTTGGCCAGGAGGTCGAGTTCGCCGACCCCGTGGCCGTGGGTGAGACGATCTCCTGCACCGCTGAGATGACACAGAATTCGGTGCGTGGAGGACAGAGAGTTCTGGTAATTAGGCTGATTGTCGAGGCCGGCGACGACAGAATTGTCATGAAGGGCAAAAGTACTATCGCGGTGCCGGCCTAAATGGATTCCAACGGCCGCAATCTCATAGAGGGAAGCGGGCTTCAGCCCGTTTCGCATTCCGTTAGTCAGGCGGGGATTGCTGCCTACGCTGGCGCGTCCGGTGACTACAATCCCATCCACCTAGATCCCGAATTCGCCGCCGCGTCCCACTTTGGCCGCCGGGTTGCTCACGGTATGATGATTGCTGCCTCGGTCTCCGAGTTGATGGCGGGAACTTTTGGGCTGGAATGGGCCAGGAGTGGCCGAATGAAGCTCAGGTTCCGTGCACCGGTGTTTCCGGGTGATCGCATTGAGACTAGAGGCACCGTAAGGAAGGTGGAGGATCTCGGAAGTGGTAGGCGACGCGTTACCTGCAAGGTGGAGACCGTCCGTTGCGATCAAGAGGCGGAGCAGATAGCGATCACGGGAGAGACTTCGGTGGTCGTCTGAGTCGGCGCCAGCGGTTGAGAGGAACTGATTGACGACTGACTCAAGGCGAACGATTGCGCTTGACGCGATGGGAGGCGATTTCGCTCCGGCCCGGACCGTCGAGGGAGCCGTACTCGCGGCGAAGGGATCTGATGTAGAGATACATCTGGTCGGCGACCCTCCCACCCTACGGGAGTGCCTTGCTGCTCATCCTGAGGCAGGGGATCTGCCACTCTCGATCGTAGAGTCCGAGGGGGTGGTCGAGGAGGGAGACCAACCGGTCCTGGCCCTGCGGCGAAACCCTCAGTCGTCGATCTCCGTCGCCACCCGCATGGTCAAGGACGGTAAGGCTGATGCCTGCGTATCCATGGGCTCCACGGGCGCGGCCATGGCGGCCGCCGCGGTGATGCTGGGGATGATGGAGGGCATGGAGCGTCCATGTTTGGGCGGACCGATCATGGGTCTGGCCCCTAAGACGGTAATCATAGATGTGGGAACCAACGTCGATTGCCGACCTTCCCAACTGCTGTCGTTTGCGGTCATAGGGGAGGTCTTTGCCAACCAGTTCTGGGGCATACAGAGGCCAAGAGTGGCGCTGCTGAGCGTGGGCGCTGAGGCCGGCAAGGGCAATCGGCAGGTCAGGGAGACGAGCAAATTGCTGGAGGCCAGTGGCCTCAACTTCGTCGGGAACGTTGAGGGCAACGACCTGCCCGCCGGGGTCGTGGACGTAGTTGTCTGCGACGGATTCGCCGGCAACATCGTGATGAAACTGACGGAGGGTCTGGGCGAGTCTCTGGTCGAACATCTCCTGAGCGCGGCGAACGGCAAGGTGCCTCCAGACGCCTTGGGACTTATAGAGAGGGAGATCCTGAAATCCACCCACGCAGTTCAGGCTCGGGGAGGAGGGCCGCTGCTCGGCGTCAATGGCGTTAGCATCGTTGGACATGGCCGAGCGGGGGCCATGGAGGTGGCGAACGCGATCGCGACTGCCAAGTTCGCGCTGGATATAGACTTCATTCCCCTTCTGGCCGAACGTCTTGGATCCTTGCCGGCTCCGGCCGGCGCCGGTGCGGAGGCCTGATTGGCTGACGGCGCCTATGGCATAGCTGGCAGATACGCTGTGGTCACTGGTGCGGCCAAGGGCATCGGACGATCGTCCGCCCTGAGGCTGGCAGAGGTCGGCGTGAACGTCGCGATCAACTACCGGTCCTCCGAGATGGAGGCACATGCCCTGGTGTCCGATATCACTCAGATGGGAGTCGAATCGTTTGCGGTCCGCGCCGATGTAGGGGATTTGGACCAGGTAAAGATATTGGCGGACGAGGTCGGACGCCGATTTCCCAGGGTGGATATCCTTGTAAACAATGCCGGCATCATTAATGACACGCTGCTGGTCCGCATGGGGGATGAGGCTTGGAGCAGCGTGATCGACACAAATCTCAACGGAACCTTTTTCTGCACCCGCGCCTTTGTTCGTGGGATGATGCAGCGCCGCTGGGGTCGGGTGATCAGCATAGGCTCAATCGTCGGAATCAGAGGCAATGCCGGACAGGCCAACTACGCCGCCTCTAAGGCCGGCATCATCGGCTTTACCAAGTCGGTTGCCAAGGAGCTGGCGACTAGAGGTGTTACCGCGAACGTGGTCACGCCTGGCTACACGAGCACCGAAACGGTGGCGGGTCTTGGGGAAAAGTTCCAGGATCATATTCGCAGTCTGATTCCGATGGGGGAACTGGGTAGGCCCGACGACGTAGGCCATCTGGTCGCCTATCTGGCTTCGGAGAAGGCTCGCTACGTTACTGGTCAGGTAATCAGCGTTGATGGCGGTCTGGCAGTGTGAATCTCCTGGCGCGTCTTTGGCCTCGCATGGATTGCTACAGCGGATCGGCTAGGCTTGGCCCTTCCTCGACGAGACTCCAGGGTCCGCGCGGCTAGAGAATAAGGTGATGGAGGGGGTCGACCGCGAATTTGAGGGCAAGGTTGCCTTGGTCACAGGCGCCAGTCGGGGCATTGGTCGGGCCATCGCTCTTGAATTCGCCCGGCGGGGCTCGAACATCGCGTTTAACTACATGCGCGGCCACGAGGCGGCGGCCGATACCGAGAGGGCCGTCCTTGAATTGGGCGTGGACTGCCTCAGGGTCAAAGCTCAAGTGGGCGACCTAGAGAAGATAGGCATGTTGTTTGAGGCCATAGCCGAGCGTTACGGCCGGCTGGACATCCTGATCAACAATGCTGCCTCGGGAGTACAGCGCGCTGCGGTGGACCTTGATCCAAAGCACTGGGACTGGACGATGGCGGTTAACGCCAGGGCCCCTTGGCTGTGCGCTGTGGAAGCGTCACGCCTTATGAGTTCAGGGAGCAGCATAGTCAATATCTCGAGCATGGGCTCGGTGCGTGTGTTGCCCAATTACTTCTCGGTCGGTGTTTCAAAGGCCGCCCTTGAGGCCGTCACACGCTACCTTGCAGTAGAGTTGGCACCTATGGGCATAAGGGTTAACGGCGTGTCAGGCGGCTATGTGGAGACAGGCGCGTTCGACTCTTTTCCCAACAGGGATCAAATGATGTTGGCGGCTGAGCAAACCGTTGCCGGCCGACCGCTCACCCCGGAGGATATTGCGGCTGCCGTGGCGTTCTTGTGCTCCAGGCAGGCCGAGATGATAAGAGGCCAGGTAATGGTCGTAGACGGCGGAGTGACCCTCAGGGCGTAGGGAAAGTGACCATACAAGGAATCAACCACAATGGGATTGTGGTGGCGGACCTGGAGGAGGCGGTCTCCTTTTACACCGAAGTCCTCGGCTTGAGGTTGCTCGATCGCCGGGAGAGGGACGGCGGTCCCATCTCACAGGTGCTTGGATACGACGACACTCACATAAGGGTCGCCGATGTGGCGGCACCTGACGGCAGGGTGATCGAACTTGTGCACTACATCGAGCCGGTGGCCGAAGGTCTCTGTTCGGAGGAGAGGAGCGTTCTTGGAGCGAGCCACATCGCCTTTAATGTGAGCGACATGGAGACCACTTTCGCCCACCTCATCAGCAAAGGGGCTCAGCAGCTAAACCTGCCCGTGGAAGTTGTCCCTGGAAAGTTGGTTTGCTACCTGCAAGACCCCTTCGGGAACTGGCTGGAGTTGATCGAACAGGGTTGAGCTAGGGCTGGGCCGACCTCAGCACCGCGGTAGCCCGTGAGGATCCCAGGAAGACCTCGTCTTCCCCTAAGTCCCTCTTGACGTAAGCCAGCCCGACAAAGCCGTCCTTCGGATGCGCTGAGACTGAGGTCACGATTCCTACCTGCACGGAACCTGCGAACACTTTATCGCCTGGCGCAACCGTCCCATCCTGCCAGGCGAGGATGGCTAGACGCCTTTGGACCTTGTCGTACGTGTTTAGCCGGGCGACCACCTCTTGTCCTACGTAACACCCCTTGTTGAAACTGATCGACTCGATCAATCCAGCCTCCAGCGGGTTGCGGCCTTCGTTCAGTTCGCTGCCAAAAGCAGGAATACCTCGCTCTATCCTCAGGGGCTCGAGGGCAGCGGGGCCTACGTAACCCGCTCGCGATTCGAGGACCCGAGCAAGGGCAGGACGCTCGTTCAACTCAACTATGAAGTCGAACTCGGAACGGCCGAGAAAGTCGCTCCTGAATACGATTGCAGGCACTTCGTCCACTCTTGCTTCTACCAGCCCGTACGGCGGCAGGCAGGCCGCGGCCTCGTCGGCGATTTGGCGAACGAAGGCCGCGTATGCCCTGGGTCCTGCAACGCCGACCATGTACGTCAAATCGGTGACGTCTGAGACCACCACATCTTCGGCGAAGGTGTAAAACTCGATCCACTTCATCACCCTGTCCCTGGCTGGCTGGGAGATAAAGGCTAGAAGGTGATCGCCCGCGTTGACTATGCGCATAAGGTCGATCACACGGCCCTTGTTCGTTGTGAGGACGGTGGAGGCCCCCCTGCCCGGCGACAAGGAGCTCAGATCGTTGGTGGACAGTCGGTCCAATAGGTCGACGGCGTCCGAACCCTTGATCCGCAGTCGACAGACGGTTGAACGGTCCACCAAGGCGACATCGTCCGTCAGAGCCCGGTACTGATCCAGAACGGGAGATGGGTCCTGACTCAAGGTACGTCCAATGGCACTCGGGCTGATGTTTGGTTTCGCAGGGTCATTAGAGACCATTGAGGGCGTTGGAGTGGAATGCCCGCTCGGCGGCGATCACCTTGTTAGCCGTGCGAGTCGGTCGAGCCTGCCGGCCGCTGTGAGGGTATCCGAGCGAGCGCCAGGGAAGCGATCTAGACGCTAAAGGAGGTGCCGCAGCCGCAGGTCGTCTTTGCATTCGGGTTGTTAAACACGAACCCTTTGCCGTTAAGGCCGCCGGAGTACTCAAGTACCGTGCCAGCAAGAAACACGTAGGATCTCTTGGGCACATGCAGGCGGATGCCGTTTTGCTCTATCGTCTTGTCGTCCTCACCCGGCCCGGTCAGTTCGAGCACGTACGTGAGCCCGGCGCATCCCCCGCCCTTAACGGCGACTCGAAGATCCGTGCCGGACTCTCCACTCCGCTCGGCGAACTTGCGGACATGGTCCGCAGCCTCCTCGCTGATCGTGATGGTCAGTGGCTTGCCGGGTGTGCGCGAGGTTGTCGTCACAGTCCGTCTCTAGGTCAGGATGTTGTGGACTTGAAATCCACGGACGCCAAGATTCTTGACTAGCCTGTCCAATTCTAAGGACGGTGGCGCCGCCGGGTCAACGCGTCCACATTCCGTAGGTCGCTGTATCATGGCGGAAATCATCCAATTCCCGCTGGGCTCGGCGGGGGGTGCGACGGGAGCGAGCACTGGCGATTCGTATCGGCATTGGCATGAGTGGATGGCCTTTCGGAGATGCGGGACCGCAAGCCCTTTGGGAGTGGGTCGACGCCGCCGAGCGCGCGGACGTTGACTCGATTTGGCTTACCGACCGCGTGGTCGCTGACAGACTCAACGTCGAACCTGTAGTCGCCCTCTCATTCATCGCTGCCCGGACCGAGCGAATGCTGGTGGGCACGAGCGTACTGGCCCTGCCACTGCGTCAGCCCACGGTGTTGGCCAAAGAGATCGCGACCCTGGATTTTCTCTCCGGTGGGCGTGTCCTCCCTGCAATCGGGTTGGGGACCGAAGACGAGAGGGAATATCAGGCTTGCGGCGTGGAACGTGCCGGGCGCGCCAGCCGGACCGACGAGATGGTCGAGGTGATGAGGATGCTGTGGTTGGGGATGCCCGTTTCCTACAGGGGCCGCCATTTCACCTTGGAGGATGTGGTCGTGCATCCGAGGCCCGTCCGGCCTGAGCTACCCCCCATCTGGGTCGGTGGTCGGTCCAACGCAGCGCTTCGTCGGGTAGCAAGACTGGGCGATGGATGGCTGGCGTCCCAGGTGACTCCCGAGGAGGTGGCGGCGGGCAGAGCCACGATCAGTTCACTTGCCGAAGCGTGTGGCCGCAAGATCGATGCCGATCACTACGGTGTCATCCTCACCTACTGCTTCGCCGATGATAGAGCAGAGGCCGAGCGCCTCGCAGAGCCATTTCAGATCCGGGGTCGTCGACGCACTGACGTGCCGCCGGAGCGACTCGATGCACTAGGTACGGTTGAGCACGCGACGGCCCTGGTGGACGAGTTTATTGAAGCCGGCGCCAGCAAGTTCGTACTCCGGGCCGCCTGCCCTCCCGAGATGATGGAGGGTCAACTGCAGACGCTGGTCGACGAAGTCTTGCCCAGGTATCACGGCCGGCGGGCATAGCAGTCGCCTCCAAGTGTGGCGAGGGCTCATTCATAACAAGTCGCAGGGCCGACCAGCGGCCCTGCCGCGCCCTAACGGGCTTCCCTTGTCGCCCGGTAGCCAATCTCTCCACGCCGCGTACAACTCATCGGATGGAGTTCTTGCGCCGACGGTGGCAGAGAAACCTCCATCGACGTTGATGGTCTGACCCGTGATGTAGCTGCCGGCGGACGAAGCCAGCAGCAAGAGGACGCCGACCAATTCGCTGGGCTCGCCAAAGCGCCCGATCGGCACCTGGGCCAGGACGTGTTCGGTCACCGGCGGATTCGTGCGTACAAACTCAGACAGTTCGCTCGGGAAATATCCTGGGGCGATGCAGTTTACCCGGACGCCGCGGTCTGCCCAGTTGGCCGCGATATTTTGAGTCAAGTTGATGACTCCGGCCTTGGCTGCCGAATACCCTGGTGACATCATTGCCTTTGAACCACCTAACCCGCCGATCGATGAAATGTTGACTATTGATCCGCCGCCGCCGTCGGCGATCATTTCCGTGCCTATGATGCGAGTGCAGTGCCAGACTCCGAGCAGGTTGACCCGAACCGTCTCGGCGAAGTCTCCGTCGGCGATCCTCTCGGCAAACGGGCTGCCCTCGGCCTCAATACCAGCATTATTGACTAGCACATCGACCCTGCCGAATCGGTCAATGGCCCGTTCCGCCATTCGGGCTACCTGTGAGGGGTCCCCGACATCGCAGGGGAAGGCGAGAACGCGCTCTCCCGAAGGATCTAGGTCCTTGGACACACTCATCAGCATCTCCGAACGCCTGGCGCAGATGACGACCGAAGCGCCGTTAGCCAGTAGGGCGCTGGCAAAGGTCACTCCCAGGCCGGAGGAGACTCCCGTTACGAGTGCCGTTTTGCCCGAAAGGTCGAACATGTCGTTGCGATCTAGCATTTCATCCCCCTGTCACAGGACGGTGGTTGGCTGGCGCTACAATCCGCTCCACCAGCCCATATGGAGGAGCAAATGATCTCAGACCTTTCGGGAAACGTCGCTCTTGTCACAGGGGGGGCCAGTGGAATAGGCCGCGGGATCTCCCGCGTGCTTGCCTCCCAGGGGGCGGCAGTAGCCATCGGCGATCTAGATCTTGGCGGAGCCGAAGAAGTGGCTCGGGACATAGGAGCGGAGGGAGGCACCGCGGTGGCGCTGGAGATGAATGTTACCGATCAGGGATCTGTCACTGAAGCTGTATCTTCTGCTCTGGGGCTCTTGGGAGAGATACATATATTGGTTAACAATGCGGGCGTCATCGGCTCACCCGGCTGGCATGAAAGGCTCGAAGTTACCCAGGAGGACTGGACCTTCACTCTAGAAGTCAACCTGCTCGGGGTTGTCAATGCCACGGAGGCAATAGAGCATCATATGGTCAGCCGGGGAGGTGGCAGTATAGTCAATATCGCTTCCATCGCCGGCAGGCTCGGCAACCCTGACCGCTCCAGCTACAACGCTTCAAAGGCGGCAGTCATAAGCTATACGCGGTCGATGGCCTTGCGACTCGCACGGCACGGGATCACGGTCAATTGCGTGTGCCCGGGGATGATATGGACGCCGATGTGGGAGAAGATCTCCGCGCGACAATTCTCCTACGGTTCCGAAGTCTTCACCGATCTTGGCGAGGCACGGGACAATAGAGAACTCTTTGACCACCTGATAGATGTTTCCACGCCTATGGGCCGTCCACAGGAGCCGGAAGACATAGGTTATGCCGTAGCCTTTCTCGCTTCGGCGCAGGCGCGCAACATTACGGGTCAGTCCCTTAACGTGGACGGCGGTCGGGTCATGAGTTAGGCTGCCGGGTATGTACCCCATAGACCTGTCGAACAAGGTGGCCGTCGTCTTTGGCGTGGCCAACCACCGCTCCATAGCGTGGTCGATAGCACAGATCTTGAGTCAGTCTGGCGCCAAGGTGGCCCTGGCCTACCAGAATGATCGGCTGAGGCGTAGCCTCGAAAAGCTCGTGAGCGAGTGGAGCGACCCTGTCCTAGTCGAGTGCGACGTCAGCGTTGATAGTGATATCGAAGGCGCATTTGAGAAGGTCGCAGGGGCATTCGGCCGAGTTGACATCGTGGTCCACTCCATAGCCTTCGCAAACCGGCAGGATCTCGGTGGCAGGTTCGTTGACACGCCAAGAGATGGATTCAGAATTGCTCTTGACGTAAGCGCTTACTCCTTGGTGCCTGTGACCCGTTACGCGGCGGGCCACATGAGCCCGGAAGGTGGCAGTATCGTTACCATGACTTTTCAGGCGGCCGAACGCGTCTTCCCCGGCTATAACGTAATGAGCACGGCGAAGGCAGCTCTGGAAAACGAGGTCCGCCAGTTGGCCCATGATATGGGGCCGCAGAACGTCCGGGTAAACGCGATATCGGCCGGTCCCGTGGATACGCTTTCTTCTCGAGTGATTGCCAGATACACGGATATGAAGAAGGCGGCCGCAGCGCGCTCACCACTTCAGCGCAACATCGTCGCTGAGGAGGTGGCCAAGACGGCGCTCTATCTTTCGTCGGAGCTATCTTCGGGGGTGACCGGCGAGGTAATACACGTTGACGCCGGTTATCACGTAATGGGCATATAGCGGGTCCAGCCCATCTTTGGTCGATGGGAACCCGGCGGTGCCCGCTAACGCCCTGCCCATGCCCGAACAGATATACGTAGAGGTCGACGAGAACCCCAACTCGGAGTACATGCCGTTAATGCTGTACGAGGCCCATGCTAGCCCCGTGCGCGTGGAACGAATCCGCCTGCATGAACCGGGCAGGACGGGGATCTTCGAGGTGGTCGGATGGAGTAGCGAAGGAGGAGGAACACCGGTCCCCGCCGCACACGTGCCGGTGTCTGATTCCGGCCAGGCACTCGTGCATCTCATATACGGAGCCGATTGGGGAATTCGCCTACGACCCATGGGTAGCTGTCACGACTGGTCTCTGGAGGCATCCGATCAGTTCGGCGAGCCGTACATGATGCTCATCAGCGAGGGAGACGTGATCCTTTAGGATCCCAGGGGATGTGGACTACCGCTGCGGGCTCCAGCGCTCGGAGCGGCATCGATACCATCCCATTTGGCAGCTGTGCCGACCAGGCACAGGGTAGGATTTTGCCAGCTAGGTCGGTCGCAGCTCGGTCGGTATAGGCGCCCCGTCGATCAGATGGTCGGCGATCATCCGCCCGGTGATAGGGCTGAGAGCGATCCCTACTCGGTAGTGTCCGGTCGCGAGCGCTATACCCTCGAGGTCGGGGACCCGTCCCAAAATGGGAAGACCGGTGGAGGTCTCGGGTCGCAGGCCGGCCTGTGGCCTTTCGACCGCGGCGCCAGACAGAGCAGGTACCAGAGGCACGGTGTGGTCTAGGATGTGTCGCATACCGGATACGGTGGGCGTGCAGTCAAAGCCCGCAGATTCGATGGTGTAGCCGGCTATCAATGACCCATCGGGCCGGGGAACCAGAATAGCGCCGGGCCCATAGATGTTGGCTCTCATGTTTTCCCCGCACGCCAGCCGAAGCCGAATCGTCTGCCCCTTGGCCGGGGCGACGTCGACGTCCAGGCCCACTGCAGCGGCTATAGGTCGACTCCACACGCCCGCGGCTAAGGTAACCAAGTCGGCCTCCCACACTTCGCCGTCGCCGGTCTGCACGCCCGTAACCTTTCTGCCGCGTCGCAACAGGCGCACTTCCCTGAGCCTGGTTCGAACCTCGGCTCCCAAGGCCTTGGCCGCGCTCACGAACGCGCATGCAAGTTGCTTTCCCGACACATTGGCCGAGCTCCCTATTTGCAGGCCACCTAGGATGCCTGGTCCGAGCAAGGGCTCGACAGAGCGCAAATCGTCGCCGTTGACCCACTCCGGGTTGAAGCCGCGCAACGATGAGTGATCAAGCCACCCCTTCAGCTCGACTTCTCCCTCCTCGTCCAACGCGACGTCTAGGCGTGGCGTCCGTGAGTACATCGGGTCGGTTCCCCCCAGCTCCATCAGCTCGCTTACAAGGTCTGGGAACATTTCGAAGCTCGCTTTGGCAAGCTTGTGCAGCCGCTGATCCTCTGTCCGCACGAGCAGGGACCCGGCGGCGGCATCAGAGGCCCCGGAGCCGATCTCTCCAACCTCAACCAGGATCGGGCGCAGGCCGCGCCTGGCGAGGAAGTATAAAATCGAGCAGCCGATTACTCCGCCGCCAACGACTATGATGCTATTTGCCCTTGCCGGCATCGATAGACCTCTCAGGCTGATGGTATAGCTAAAGGGCTTTCTGGTATTCGAAGGGGCCGCTGGTTGCGTCTGGTCACCGTTTAGCCAATCGGGCTAGGTCGGAGCATAAGGAGGATGACAATGGCCACTGTTTATGAGGAGCTTGAGGCCCGGACTCCCGGTTCCGCAGAGAAACTGCGCGAGAGTGGACGAGTTCTGGCGCAGGAAATGGTGGACACGGTCATCATGGGCCACCCCGTCTACATACGGGAGGCGAAGGGCTCCAAGGTAACTGATGTCGACGGCAACGAGTACATCGATCTAGCTATGGGATGGGGCCCCCATGTTCTGGGCCACGCCCCGAGGGTAGTTACCGAAGCGATAAAGAATGCGGTTGATCGGGGTGTCCAGTGGGGTTGGTACAACCCTTACCAAGAGCCACTGGCAAGCCTGATAGCCGAGGCCATGCCATGCGCCGAGAAGGTCATCTTTTGCAACAGCGGCACGGAGGCCAGTATGTATGCCATCCGCGCAGCCCGCGCCTTCAGCGGCCGGAGCAAGGTGGCGATGTTTGAAGGTGGATTCAACGGTGCACACGATACGGTGCTGGCCAAAGTGGAGCCCGACAGCCCGCCGGACCGCCCGGCCTTTTATCCCATGGGACAGGGCATACCGGCCGAAACCCATCAGAATCTATTGATGCTGCCGTACATGAACGAGGCCGCCCTGGACCTTATAAGGGAGTTCAAGGATGAGCTGGCGCTCGTAATCGTCGAGCCAGTCCAGGGGTCCAATCCCAGGCTGGATCAAGGGCAGTTCCTCAGAGACGTGCTCCGGACGTGCCGGGAAGCCGGCGTCTTGTTCTGCTTTGACGAGGTCATTACCGGCTTTCGTTTGGCCTATGGTGGTGCCCAGGAGTACTTCGGAATCGTCCCCGATATGGCGATTACTGGCAAGGTGGCGGGTGGAGGCATGCCGATGGGTGTGGTGGCCGGTAGGGCCGACGTTATGTCGGTTTTCACGCGCCAGTTCGATATTTACCGTGACGACAAGACGGGCGATCCCAGCGTCTTTACCGCCGGTACCTTCAGCGGCAATCCCATTTCGATGACGGCTGGCGCGGCCGTAATCGACTATCTGAAGGCCCACCAAGAGATTTACCCGTATATGGAGGAGCAGGTCGCGCGGATCGTCGAGGAAGTAAACGGGTTTTGCATCCGCGAGGAGATGCCGGCCCACCTAGTCGGTGCCGGGTCAATGTTCTACGTGCGCATACAGCCGGGTGGTCCAATCCGCACGTCCAGGGATATCGACCGATCGCTAAAGGAAGCGGATGACCTGCTGACGCTCTACATGGAAAAGCATGGCGTACTCATGCCCACGCTACACCTGTGCTTTATCTCGGCAGCCCATTCACCAGAAGATATAGGCCGGGTCATAGACGCGCTCAAGGATTCTCTTCTTGAGGTGCGCCGGGACGGCCTGATCTAGCCGCCCGGACTTTGTGTATAGATGACCTACACGATCATCGCTCGGTGTGAGCGGACTGGTCGCCTGGGCATAGGGATCGCCACCTACTCTCTGGCGGTCGGTGGCTATTGTCCCCACTACCGGGAGGACGTGGGACTGATATCGTCTCAAGCCTTCGTAAACCCGGCTCTGGGAGAGGTGGCCTTGGAAGGTCTAGCCTCGGGATCCTCTCCGGAGGAGGTCGTGGCCGGGTTATCGAAACATGACACCAGCATCGAGTACCGGCAGGTCGGAATAGTCGCGTCTCGGGGAGAGGGAGCATGTTTGACTGGATCGAGGACGCGGAATTGGGCGGGACACATGGCTGGAGAGGGCCTTGTGGCATTCGGCAATGCACTCTCCGGCGAGGCCGTGTTGAGGGCGATGTTGGCGGAGTTTGAGGCGACCCTAAGGGAGGATCTTGCCGAGCGCCTCATGCGCAGCATTGAGGCCGGTCGAGCGGCCGGGGGTCAGTCGGGTGAGGGCGGACGGCGTCTCAAGGAGCGTTCGGCCGCAGTCATCGTCAAAGCGTCGGCCCGCGCGCCAGGAATCGACCTAAGGGTCGACGTTCATTACGATGCGGTTACAGAGCTGCGCCGGGCACTGGACGCCTATCGACCATACGTGCCCTACTATGAGATGAGGCGCACTGTTCCGGAGAATACACCGCCGCAGGAGCAGTGGCCGCCCAGGTAGACCGCAAGAGTGGTTGTCGCACTACTCGAGGACCGCAAGGGTGGCAACGTAATCGTCCGGGTCTATCGTTTCCCCTTCAGTGGGCACCGGCTCCAGGGAAACGAAGACGGCCGAAAACTTGCCCAGCTTTTTTATCGTAGGTTCGGCCTGCCCGGCCTCTAGGACGAGGGTCGTTTCTCCCGTATCGAGCACTCCGCTCGTGGTCTTGATCCTCACCGTGGCGGTGCCCGGGCTCGGACACTCGGCGCCCACAGGGCAACGCGAGTCCTCCACTACTTCGACAAAGTCGATGGCAAGTCCGCTCACCAGGCTGGGGCTGGCCAGCTTTTGCCCTATTCGCAGGGCGACGGGAGTCAGCAAGGGCACCTCGGTCAACCGTTGACCCTCGGGAGCTATCACGGTTTGACCGAGCGCGAGACCGGCTGCATTAGCCTCCGGGACCGCGGTGGGTTCAATAGGCGCCCGGCCGGTCGAGGTCGCTCGGGGCTCTGACGTCGGCGGCGGCTGCATCGCGCCCGTGTTGTCTTCTGTTCCGGAGCAGGCGGACGCGGTGAGGACGATCGCCACTACCATAGGGGCGAGCGCTCCTAGCCTTTTGCTCAATCCGGTCTCCTTGCCTTTGGTCGGGGTGGCCGGGATCGAACCGGCGACCTCTTGCTCCCAAAGCAAGCGCGCTTCCGCTGCGCCACACCCCGACGAAGTACTTGCCTGGTGGCCCTGGATGCCTACGCTATTGAGATGCAGGTCACCGTCCGGACCACTCCCTGAAGCGGATGTACCTCGTCGGTGATCAACCGCCCAATGGCGTTGACGTCGTCTACCTCAACCTTGGCTATGATGTCGTACGGCCCACTGACAAAGTCCGCTCCGGTCACCTCCGCCAGGTCCCGCAAACCGCGGATCACATTGAAGGACAAGCCGGGTTCGGCTTCGATGAGCAGATAGGCTGTCTTTGCCATCAAGACCCTCCTCTGAGTGCCAACATCATACGCTGTCGACTCCCTACCGCCCACCATGCTTCATCGCCGCATGGAAGGTGCGTGCAGCGTGGGCGATGGCGCCTGGCTACTGCAAAGCGATGAAGTGTGCTACACGTCGCCAAAGGTCCACATCTCCGAGTCGCAGGGCGACTCTGTCACCGGCTGACACGCCTGTAGGCAGTTCGGCTTGGACCCTGAAAGGAAAGTTGGTCAGTTCCAGCAGCGATGGGCCTCGCCGGTGGGGTTCCAGAACGATGGCATCATAGTCGGTTCGCCCTTCGGACATACGTTGCTCAAAGAACCTGAGGATCCAGTAGCGTCGTCTCTGTCCTTCAACGGACGCCAATTCCTTGCGTTGAACCTCCGCTCGCTGGGCGATCCCCGCGACGGACTCTTCCGAGTAGGGGGGTTGACTTCCGGCCAAGGTGCAGGCGATCTGCCGCTGAATTACCAGGTCGAGAAACCGTCGGATTGGTGAAGTCGCCTGAAGATACTCCCTTACTCCAAGGCCGTGGTGTCGTCCGGGCAAGGTGGATATCTTGGCCGGACGTATGCTGCGCATCAGCCGGTAATTGGACACCGGATCGTAGTTCCTCTCGGCGGCTGCGTCGGATGTTCGCTCCGGCTGTATACGGTAGGCGGCCGGGATTGAGTTGGCGACACAGAATCTGGCCATCAGCTTGTTGCATAAGACCATCATCTCCATGACTATCCGCTTTGAAGGAGTGTCCCTGGGTGAGACGTGCACCGACACTCGGGTGCTGCCGACCGATGCATCGTTGATCTCAATTGACAAGTCCGGCCTCTCTGTCATGTAGGCGCCGGCCTCCGCCCTGCGAGACCTCAGCCGGTTGGCCGCAGCATTGAGAGCCTGCAGTTGCGGGAGGAATGGACCTTTGCCACTGAGCAAGCTGCTGTCCGCCTCTTGATATGTCAGAGCGCCCGTCGATAGCACCAAAGAAGGAAACAGTTCCCATTCGACGACTTCGCCGTCGTCGAGAGTTGCGAGCAGGGTCAAGGTGGGACGTGGTTGCCCCGGCACGATGCTGCAGAGTCCGTCCGACAAGACCGCCGGCACCATGGGGACCTTGATCTCCGGAGTGTAGAGAGTCGAGATGCGTCGGTAGGCTTCTTGGTCGACGGCGGAGTCGATGGGGATGAGGCACGCGGCATCGGCAATGTGTATTCCAACCCGAATTCGGTCTTCGCCCAACCTCTCCGCGGACAAGGCGTCGTCCCTGTCAAGAGTGCCGGGGTGGTCGATGGTAAACGTCGGGGTGTCGGTAAGGTCTCTCCGGTCTGGATACGGTGGCGGCTCGGCGATGGCTGAGGCCTGCTCTTCTGCTTCAGGTGGGAAATGCACCGGCAGGCAGGCCCGCTCGATCTCCAAGGGCTCGTCAGGGCTCAGATGACCGGCGGCTGCCAGGAGGGCGAAGGCATGCCGCTGAAGATCGCCGGATCCCGGGAAGTACTGTTTCAACAAGGACTTGACGGTCCGGGCCCGAGGGTATTCGTCTCCGAAAACCGCGAACGATCGCAGCTCTTCAATGAACTGGCATTCAGCCTCCGTAGGGGAGTCGGGCAAAAGCCCCCTGGTCAGCTCATCGAGAATTCTCGTCTTTGCGGCCGTCGATCGCTTTTGTCGCCGATCCCTCAAGAGCATTTGCCGCATGTCTTCTGCGCTGCGAGCAAAATAGGCGTTGTCCTGTCTCTCGAAGTGGGGGGTCTGCTCTTCCAAGTGCGTGGCAAGTCCCGCCACCTGCTCAGGGGTCGGTCGATCGGCGAAGTACAGCTCGGCGAGATTTTCAACGGTTTCTCCCGTTCCGCCCTCAGGCATCAGGCGCCAGATCTCGTCCGCGTCCAGGTCCTTGGAGATCGCTGCTACTCGGCCTGAGAACGCCTCTAATTCGGCGTCGGAGAGTCCGGACAAATCGGTGGTCAGCAGCAACCGTTCGCGAGGGATCTTCGCCTGTCGATTCCGGCCGGCGGATATGACTATCCGCTCGCCCTCACGGCCTATGCATCTGACTACTCTGGGACCCTTGCGCAGGAGGACCACCAAGATGTCGCCCCGTTTCGGAAGACCACCCACAGCCGTTGATGTTATCCCAGAGAGTAGGTGACCCCTGCCGGGCTCATTCCGTGCCGCTTGTCGCTGCAGTCGTGTTCGCCTCGCCGCTCAAGCCTTTTGGCTTTGCCCGTCCGATCGGTGCCAGGGTGATTGCAGTCGCCAAGAGGTTGACGCCGGCACCTATTCTGAAAGCCACTGCCATGCCGTCTACGAAGGCGCCGGACGCACCTGCGTCGGCCGGGTCAGCCACCGAGCTGAGAGACGCCTCGAAGCCACGGGAGACCATCATGGCCGTCACGATCGAAACGGAAATGGCTACGGTAGAGACATTGGCGGCATAGCGAACCATTAGAGTCGCGGAGGAAGCCACACCCTGCAGGCTCGACCTGACTTCGCTGAGTGCGGCCGAGGTGGTAGGCGAGTACCAAAGTCCGACGCCGACACCCAGCATCACCATTAGACCGATGACGGCCCATATGGAGGCCCGCTCATCAAGCAACGAAATCAGGACCATCGCCGCGGCGATCACCAGTGTGGAGAGCGAGACGAAGATGCGCCAGTCGAACCGGTCGGACAGGTGCCCGATAACAGGGCCGGTTGCAGTGAAGGCTGCGGCTGCCGATGCCATCACCAGGCCGCTGATGGCGGCCGAGTGCCCGAGTACGCCCTCGACGAAGAAGGGCATCAAAACGAATACCGGGACATTCCCCAGGATGATCAGCGCTGTGAGGGTTAAGCCGCGGGTAAAGGTCCTGTTGCTGAGCAGATCCGGCGGCAGTATCGGCGCTCGCGCGCGACGTTGCCAGAGCAAGAAACTCGCCATCAACGTCACTGAAATCACAAAACCGACTATCGTGATTGGCGACGACCATCCCCATCCCTGACCGTTCGACATCATCAACAGGAAGATCAACACGGATCCAGAGGAAAGACTGGCGCCCAGCCAGTCAAACGGCCCTGATTTCGTATCCTGGCCCTGGGCTAGCCCGCTTGTGACACGCAGACTGGCCACCAGGGATAGCAGGCCAAACGGCACCACCATAAAGACCATCCATCGCCACCCAAGCCAAGAGATGACGGCCCCGCCCGCCAGCGGCCCGAAAATGAATCCGGAGCCCCCGACAAGCATGAACAGGCCTATGGCCTTACCCCTCTCCCTTGGCGGAAAGGCCGTGCTCAGGATAGCCATGCTGGTCGCCTGAATTGCGGCCGTCCCGAAACCCTGCACGGCCTTTAGGCCAGCCAGGGAGAACAGCCCTGGAGCCAAGCCAGCCGCCACTGCGCCTATCGAGAAGATGACAACTCCGGCGAGATAGAGGCGGCGCGGCCCGATCATGTCCGCCACTCGGCCCAGTGGGATCATCAGCGAACCTATTGCCAGAATGTAGGCCAGGATGACCCACTGGACTTCTGGGATCGTGGCGTCGAATTGGTCGGCGACCCTGGGAAGTGCCAGTGAGAGGCCGGCCTCATCCGCCGTTGCGGCGAACAGTCCAGGGGTGAGAGCGGCGAACACGGCCCAACGCCCAGGCATGCCGCGTCCCGGGGTGTTTGGGAGGCCTTCCTGACGGATCGAGTTCGTCAGATCTGCGCCCGCTCCATGACCCGAACTAGGCCGATTGTCAGGTCTTCGCCATTGATCGTCACCGTTTCGGTGTGGGCACCTTGGGGTGGCACGCTCGGTATCAGGCGATCGGACAGAGTCTCACGACTGACGTAGTCTTCGTGCTCCTCCATCACCGACGCTAGCCCGCCGTCGGCGAAGTAGTAGGTGTCGATGTGGTCTGCGATGTCAAAGCCAGCCAGGCGCCTCAGGTTCTGAATGCGGTGCACTATCTCTCGCGCCGTGCCCTCGGCGAGCAATTCGGTCGTCAGTTTCGTCTCGATGGCTACGGAGTAGCCCCCCTCGGAGGCTACCGAGAACCCAACCCGGTCGCCGGCAGTTATGAGAACCTCCTCAGGGTCAAGCTTGTGGCCGGCGACTTCGAGGGTACGGCCTGCGCTGACCGTGGCATGCACCTCGAAGGGGTCCATGTTTGCCAGGGCTTGGCGGATGTCTCTGACAGCCGCACCGTACTTTTTGCCCAGGACCGGTAGGTTCGGCCTCACCGTAAGGGACATCACTCCTGTGTGGTCTTCGGTGACCGTCACCTCCTTGACGTTCAGCTCCTCGCGGACCTGGCCGGCAACGTCGGACAGCAGTTCGCGCTCGCCGGACGTACGTAGGCCAATCAGTGCCGCCGACACGGGTTGCCGGACCTTGATGCCCGCCTTACTCCTGGCGGCACGCCCGAGGCTGGACAGAGTCATTGCCAGCCTCGTCGCGTCCGTCAAGCGTCGGTCGACAAGCTCTCGGTGTGCCTTGGGGTAGTCTGCTAGATGCACGCTCTCTGGGCCACCGCCGACCGAGTCCACCAGGTTGCGATGCATCGCCTCGGTAACAAACGGCATGAAGGGCGCGACCAGCCTTATCAGGGTGACCAAGCACTCGTAGAGGGTCGAATACGCTGACAGCTTGTCGAGGTCGTCCGAACCCTCTCCGAGCACGCCGGCCTTCCAGAAACGGCGCCTGCTGCGCCTCACATACCAATTGGACAGATATCCGACGAAGGATTCGACCCGGTGCGCCGCAGCATCCGGCTCATATTGCTCCAAAGCCTCTGTAACGTCGGCCACCAACTCGTTGAGTTCCGAGAGTATCCATCGGTCCAGTTCCCCGCGCTCCGCCTTCTGCGGCGCTTGGGACCGGGCAGGGTCGTAGCCGTCTATGTTTGCGTAGGTGACAAAGAACGAGTAAACGTTCCACAGAGGAATCAGCAGTTGTCGGCGTACCTCGTCCGCCACTCCGTAGCCAAAGTTCAGGTTCGCAGCTGGGTTTTGACGGGCGTATAGCCAACGCATCGTGTCGACGCCCATCTTCTCGGCAGCCTCCTCGAACCATATGGCGTTTCCCTTGGACTTGTGCATCTCCTCGCCCTTCTCGTCGCGCATCAGCGCATACGAAAAGACGGACCTGAAAGGCTCTACTCCCTCAAGCACGGTGCTCATAGTCAGCAATGAGTAGAACCAGTTGCGGAACTGACCAGGAAACGATTCAGATATCCAGTCGGCCGGGAACCACTTGGCCCAGCGGTCGCGTTCGTGACGGTACCCGAGGGTGGAGAAGGGAACGATTCCGGCGTCGAGCCAGGGATTGCCCACGTCTGCAATGCGCGAGACGGCTCTGCCGCATTTGCCGCAGCCGATCTTGACAGCGTCTACCCAGGGGCGGTGGGGCGAGTGTCCGGCGAACTCTTCCCATCCCGATACCGCGCGTTCCCTAAGCTCGGTCTCTGAGCCAATTACCTCGAAATGGCCGCAGGTGCACTTGAAGATCGGCAGCGCCAAGCCCCAGTAGCGCTTCTTGGACACCATCCAATCGTCCATGCTCTGGAGCCAATCCAACTCACGCCAGAGGCCGAACTCGGGTATCCACTTGATCTTGCGGGTCACATCGGCGATGGAGTGGCGAAGTTCGTCCATCGATATGAACCACTCGTCTACAAGACGAAATACCAGCTCCGACTGGCACCGCCAACAGACCGGATAGCGGTGGCTGTAGGGCTCTAGTCGATAAAGGACCTCCTTATGCTGCAGGGAGGCGTAGATCGGCTCATTAACGTCGTATACGCTCAGGCCGGTAAGCCAGTCAAAGCCTTGGACGAAGTCGCCGAACTCGTCCAGTGGGGCTAGCACCGACAGGCCGAACTCTTTGCCTAGCTGAAAGTCCTCTTTCCCGGCCCCGGGGGCGATATGGACAATTCCGGTTCCCTCGTCTTCGCTGACGTCTTTCCAGGCAACGACCCTGTGACTAACCTCACGCTGCGCTGGGAGTTCGTCAAATGGGCCACGGTAGGACAGGTCGACGAGCTGACTTCCGGGGAACTCATTCAGCACTTCGTGCGGGGCGGTAACCGATTGTGAGAGGCGGCTCTTGGCGAGGTAGAGGATCTCCGTCCGTGCCTTAGAAACGATTTCGGAGTCACCATTGGACCCGGGATCGCCTACCGTGGCACTGACCTTTACATAGGTTATGTCCGGGTTGACGGCGACGGCGACGTTGGAGGTCAGGGTCCAGGGCGTGGTCGTCCAAACCAGAAGCGATTCGTCGCCGGAGTGTCCGTCGTCCTTGCCGATGATGGGGAAGCGTACGAATAGTCCTGGGTGGACGATCTCCTGGTAGCCCTCAGTAACTATTTCATGCTCCGATAGACCTGTGCCGCAGCGGGGGCACCAGGGCATGACATCCCTGCCTTCATATAGCCAGCCCCGCTCGTAGCAACGCTTTAGAAACAGCCAGATGGTGTAGTTGTTCTCATCGGACATCGTGTGATACGAGTCAGCCCAATTCATCCAGTAGCCAAGCCTCTTGGACTGCTCGGCCTGTATGCTGCTGAACTTGAGCACTCGCTCCTTGCACAACTCGACGAACTTGCCGATGCCGAACGCCTCTATATCCCGTTTCGACCTGAAGCCCAGTTCCTTCTCCACCTCCACCTCGATCCACAGGCCCTGACCGTCGAAGCCGTTCTGATATCGCTGCCGAAATCCCTGCATCGTCTTGAAGCGCTGAAAGAGATCCTTGTACATGCGTCCCCATGCGTGGTGAACGCCCATAGGGTTATTGGCCGTTATGGGTCCATCTATGAAAGAGAATCGCTCGCTCGAGCCGTCGTTGCGATGAAGGTATTTGTTAACGGTGTCGTGCCGCCTCCACCAGTCCAAAACATCGTGTTCAAGAGCGACCAAGTCGACCTTGGAGTTGACCGGATCAAACATGTTGCCCATTCCCTGTCTGCACAAAGTAAGACGCCCGTCCCCTGCAAGGGACGGGCGTCGATTCCCGCGGTACCACCCTATTTCCCCAATAGTCATTGGGGCGCTTGGTCGACACCCTAGGTGCCGGGCCCCGATAACGGGGGGCCAGGGCGGCGGAGCCTAGTGCTGGAGTAGGTGCCCCGGTTTCGGTCCGCAGCTCGGGAGTGATTTTCGGCTCGCCGGATCGCGTCCGCTCACACCGCACCGGACTCGCTCGGCGACCTGGACGAGCCTACTCGTCTCCGTCAAGGCCTGTCGATTCAGATTAGAGGGTCGCTCTGGGTGGGTCAAGCAAGCACCGGGAAGGCTGGCTTTCCCATGGATGGCCGAAACCATGCCGTCCATGTGGGCGAACTGCCGAAAGGAGACCGTCATCACGTTTGATCCCTCTGGAGCCAAACGCCGGGTCGACCGGCGGCAAGCCGCCGGGACAGGCCAATGTTTCCTCGGTCGTCCGCGATCTATGCGAGCCGAACGACCCGGCGGATACCGTTGAGCCTGGTACGAATCGGTTGGCGCTTTTCCACACTTGTGAACCGGCGTGGGCCCGCGGAACAGTGCCGCCCGCCCACGGTGCGCTCACTGACTCGCCGAGCAGTATTCCATGCCATATACTGCCGACGCCGCCGAGTCCGTAAGGGGCGCTCTGGCCCGGTTTGGAGCACTCGTTGACAGGGGCACGGATCACCATCTTGGCTCGGACCCGAGTTTACTCATCGGAGGTTGGGACAGAAGAGAATGAAGCTGGGCTACTTCACGATGCCGCTGCATCCCCCGGGATCGGTGCATGCCGAAACCCTGGACCACGACCTAGATCAAATAGTCACACTGGACAGGCTGGGCTTTCGCGAGGCCTGGGTAGGTGAGCACTTCACGTCAGTGTGGGAGAACATCCCGGCGCCCGACCTTTTCTTGGCCAAGGCCCTGGGCATGACTGAGAACATTGTTCTTGGCACTGGCGTAACGTGCATGCCCAACCACAACCCCTTTGTGATCGCCAACCGCATCGCCCAGCTCGACAATTTGGCCAGAGGGCGCTTCTATTGGGGAGTGGGGTCGGGCGGTTTCCCTGGTGATTTCGAGGTGTTCGGATTCGATTTCCAGAGCGGCGAGAACCGGAATATGACCAGGGAGGCACTCGACTGTGTTCTGGGTTTGTGGGAGGATCCCAAGCCGGGTAGATACACGTCGCCCTGGTGGGACTTTAGCATCCCGGAGACCGATGATTGGGTGGGTGTCAAGTATCACATGGCGCCCTACCAGAAGCCCCATCCACCCATAGGCGTAGCCGGGGTTTCACCCAAGTCGGAGACTCTCTATTTGGCAGGGGAACGCGGCTACATTCCCATGAGCATTAATCTGGTACCGTCGAATCAGCTGCCATCGCACTGGGAGGCCGTTGAGGAGGGGGCTTTGCGCACCGGCCGTAGGGCCGAAAGATCACAGTGGCGCATTGCCCGAGAGGTTTTCGTTGCCGACACGACCGAAGAGGCAAGGGAAAAAGCGATCGCCGGAACCATGCCACGCGACTTTCAGGACTATTTCTTCCGGTCGTTCGCCCGCTACAACCTGTTTAAGTTGATGAAGAAGGACCCGTCGATGGCCGATGAGGACATTACCATCGACTATTTCATGGACAACATCTGGTTGGTGGGAAGCCCGGACGATGTGGCCGCCCAGCTGAGGGAGCTGTATGAATATGTCGGTGGCTTCGGCGTGCTCTTGGCCATGGGTCACGAGTGGGACCCCCGTGAGGACTGGCAGAGGTCGATGGAGCTATTGGCCAACGAGGTCATGCCACAGTTGGCAGACCTGGATCCAAATTGAATCGATTCGCGTCGGCCGGACCTGCTCAAGAGTTGACCTTGCTCGGCTCAGGCTCCCTGAAGGCAGCGAAATAAGAACATGCTGCTGGGTGATTTCACAATGCCCCTGCATCCTCCGGGGGCTGCCAGCTGGACGGAGACACTCGATATGGACATCGAGCGTCTCGCAACCCTGGACGAGCTCGGCTATCACGAGTCTTGGCTCGGCGAGCATTACACGTCCACATGGGAAAACATACCGTCGCCTGACTTGCTGATGGCCCGTCTCATCCCCGAGACGCGTGACATGAAACTGTGCACCGGGGTGACCTGCATGCCCAGTCACAATCCCTTCTACCTGGCCCATCGAATCGCCCAACTCGATCACATGCTCAAAGGGCGGTTTATGTGGGGGGTTGGGCCGTGCGGATTCCCGGGAGACATCGTGGCTGCCGGCTTCGACCCTTCCGATGGCGCCTATCGCGAAAAGGCGCGCCTAGCGGTCGATATGGTGCTTCAGCTGTGGGACGATCCCAAGCCGGGGCGTTACAAGAACGATTACTGGGATTTCACCATCACCGAACCGATGACTGATTTCGGTATGGAGTTTCACGTAAAGCCCTACCAGCGTCCACATCCGCCAGTGGCGGTGGCGGGTTCTCGGCCTGATTCCAAGACTCTGGAGATCGCCGGTCGTAGAGGATGGATTCCCATTTCCATAAACTTCCTGCCCGCCGAGGGCGTCAAGGCACAGTGGAAGTCGGTTGAAATGGGGGCGGAGAGCGTCGGGAGAGAGCCGCCCGACCGTGGGATTTGGCGCATCGCGCGCGACGTATTCGTCGCCGACACGGCCAAGGAGGCTCGCAAACAGGCGCTGGAGGGCTCAATTGGCAGGGCGTTCGAGGGCTATTTCCTGCGCATATTGTCCAGGGTTCCAGGCCGTATCCAGCAACTCAAGAATGATCCGGACATGCCGGACAGTGACGTCACCCTCGAATATCTTGTAGACAATGTCTGGATAGTAGGTGGGCCACAAGAGGTCGAGGAGAAACTTCGACGACTATACGATGAGGTGGGCGGATTCGGAGTTCTGATCACGACCGGCCACGAGTGGAAGCCGAAAGAGGCGTGGCGTAACTCTCACAAACTCCTGGCGGAAGAGGTCATCCCCCGGCTGCCCTGAACATCCAATTGCAAAGGCCCGCACGAAGGTGCGTGCCCTGCCGGAGAGATGGCGGCCAGCCGGACCTGGAACCGCTGTTTGCATCCCATAAGCTGCGCGCGGACTTCTATTGGGGCCGCTCGATGAGAGTCAACTTGACAGTGCGTGTCTTGCCACCGCTCTGGAAGGCCACCGAGATCTCGTCTCCCGGTCGAAAGCTCCACAGGGTGCTCAGAAAGGACGGCATGTCCGCCGTCGGGATGTCGTTCAGAGAGGTGATGATGTCGCCGACTCGGATGCCGGCCCCATAGGCTGGACCGCCCCGCGGCATGCTCGTTACGAGCACGCCCTCATCCAAGCCGAGACCGAGTGCCGGCGTTACGTCCGCACCGGTAAGACCGATCAGAGGCCTTATGTAGCGCCCGGTCTCAATAAGTGAATCGAGAATCGGGACAGCCACATATGAACTGACCGCGAACCCGATGCCTTGGGCCTGTCGCATGATGGCCGTGTTGATCCCCACCACGTTCCCGTCCAGATCGACTAGCGGCCCGCCGCTGTTACCCGCATTGATGGCCGCGTCTGTCTGTATTAGGTCAAACAATTGGCCCAATTCGGTCGTTATCGTTCGATCGCGACCGCTGACGATCCCGAGTGTCACGGTGGGCCCGCCTCTGAGGGCGACGGCGTTACCGACCGCCAGCACCCAGTCGCCAACTCGCAGAGCGTCCGATCCGGTGGGAACTACATAAGGCAGGTCCTCAACGCCGATGCGGAGTACGGCGAGATCGCTGATCAGATCTTGGCCCACGATCTCTGCATCGAATGTCCTCCCATCGTCCAGATGTACTTGGATGCCATCAAAGCCGCTGATGACGTGGGCGTTTGTGGCGATCAGGCCATCGGGCCTTATGATGATGCCACTGCCTGCACCTTCGTCCGTGAAATTGCGGAACATACCGCGGCGGACAGCCTCGGTGGTGATGGAGACAACGCTCGGCCTAATGCGCTCAACCAGGCTGGCGATTGAAGGGAGGCCGTTGCCGTCTGGCAACTGCCCTTGGGATTCTGTGGTGGGGAGGGGGGTTGCGGGCGTCTCGATAGGCGCATCAGCCCCGGTAGGCGCGAGAGTCTGCCGCGCGCAGGCGACGCTCGACACTGCTAGCAGGGCCAGTATCGTCAGGCCAAGGACGGCCTTGAAGGTCATGATCCTATACGACGAATGCGGCCGATGGGTCGCGTACGCTCCTCAGCCTCACCCGGGTAGCCGACGAGAGTATCAGTCTCAGACCCTCCCCTCTGATGCCCTCTACATCCGTGTAGTTCGCCACATATCCTGCGTACCGGGAGCATAGTAGAGCTCCGAACAGGAGGATGATGGCAGAGATGTAGACCCATGTCAGCAGGGCCAAAATCGCTCCGACCGGACCGTAAACGACGTTGTGCACGGGATAGGTTTGCACGTACCACACGAAGCCCAGGTTCACCACCCAAAAGGCTACAGCCACACCCAGCGCGGTGGGCCAAACATCCTGCAGGCGGACGGTCGTGTTGGGTATGAAGTAGTAGAGCAGCACGAATATCGTGAAGGAGATGACCGGCGAGACCAGGTTGGTCGCTATGGTCCACAAGAACTCGCTTTGGAGGAACGAGTCGGGGGCAACCAGGCCACTGATCTCTCGCAGGACGCCGAACACCGGCGTGATGAACAGAAGCAAGACCACTATGAGGGCCGCGCCCACGACCAAGCCTATATCCATCACCCGCTCTCTCAGGAAAGGCCGGGTCTTGCGTATTCCCCAAGCGTAATTCACGCCCTTGCGGATGGCGCCGAATGCCGCCGTCGATGCCCAGATGAGGCCGATTACCGCGGCGACACCAGTTATGGTCCGCGCGCTGACAATACCTCGAAGGGTGTTTTCTATGAGTTCACTTGAGACCGGTATTACGGCCGCGATCTCCTCCACCAATTCCGCCTGCTCCGCCTCTGGTCCCAGTAAGAAGCCCAGGATCGAGACGACGGCAAGAAATAGCGGGAACAAGGAGAACATGGTGTAGAAGGCGATCGCACCTGCCACATACGGGCAGTTCTTGTACATGAAGTCGTTAAGTGCGTCGGCGCAGAACAGCACGAAACGAGCAAAATACATAGCCATGGGATGACCCGTGCACGGCTATAGACGGCCGTCGGTAGATTATAACCTAGAGCCCTGCTCGCAGTCGGCCAGGCGAGGCGGAAGGTACTGGGCTAGGTCTGTGGAGCGTACCCGATCTCCTGGCGGTCACCGGAATTCAGCCACGGCACCGCCCACTCCGCCCTGGGATCGTCAAACTCGACCCTCTTCATCCCTTTCGGAAACCGCCCGTGGATCTTCCTGAGTTCCGGGCGCGACAGATCGTCGGCTGGCGACCATTCGTGCATATAGTGGACCGCCGCGACTCTGGCTTGCAGTAGCTCCTTGCTGCATCCGAAGCACGGCTGGAGGGTGGTGTACATGGTGGCCCCCTCCACAGATATTCCGAAGCGGGCCGCCGTGATCAGAGCGTTTTGCTCAGCGTGCACACATATGCACAAGTCGTAGGCCTGACCTGAGCGAAAGCGTTCTCGGTCGGCGCAGCGTTCGCAGCCACCCTCGTCGCAGTTGGCGATATTCTGGGGCGTCCCGTTGTACCCGGTTGTCAGGATGCGATTGTCCCTCACCAGGAGTGCACCGACCTTCGAGCCCTGGCAGTTGGCCCTTTCGCGGACCGCTATGGCAATTCCCATGTAATACTCATGCCAGTCCGGCCGATTGCCCCGCGTCAGGCGCTGGTCGCGGGCCGAGACGGGCCTGAGGCCGGGTGACGAGCTGACTGCATACCTCGGCGAATTGACCACGGGCTTCTGTCCTGTCATCGGGCGTTTTCCTCCACTGGCCTAGAACAGCCCGGGTTGGGCGGCATTGGATGGCCCATCGTGAGTGTAATCGATCCCTAGATGTGCGTAGGCGTGGCGCGTTGCCACCCGCCCTCTAGGCGTCCTGTCCAAAAAACCCAATTGCAGGAGAAACGGCTCGTAGACTTCCTCGATGGTGTCCGACTCCTCACTGATAGCTGCCGCTACGGTGTCAAGGCCCACGGGACCGCCGTCAAACTTTTCGATGATGCAGAGCAGGACTTGCCGGTCTATGTCGTCAAGGCCGATAGAGTCCACCTCCAGGCGGCTCAGGGCGTCTAGGGCGACCTCGGCGGTCACGTGTGATTGGGCCACCACCTGCGCGTAGTCGCGGACCCGTCTTAGCAGCCTGTTGGCGATTCGGGGCGTGCCCCTGGACCGGCGCGCAATCTCGACACATCCGGAGTGGGTCGCCTCAATGCTCAGGATGCGAGTGGACCTGCTCACTATCGTAGTCATCGCCTGCTCGTCATAGAAATCTAGGCGGTGAACCGCCCCGAATCGATCTCGCAGAGGTGCGCTGACCATCCCGTACCTTGTGGTGGCACCCACGAGGGTGAAGGGCTGAATCGACAGGTTCATGGAACGCGCCTTTAGACCCTTATCGATCACCCAACTGACGAAAAAGTCCTCCATGGCCGGATACAGGACTTCCTCCACGACCCGGGGCAGGCGATGTATCTCGTCGATGAACAGCACATCGAATTTCTTTAGCCCGGTTAGCATCGCTACCATGTCACCGGCCCGCTCAATCGCCGGACCCGACGTTGTCTTGATGCTCACTCCCATCTCGGAGGCCAGAATGTGTGCAAGGGTCGTCTTTCCAAGACCTGGCGGACCGTAGAGCAGGGCGTGGTCTAGGGGCTCAGCACGCTTTAGGGCGGCCCTAATACCTATGTCTAGGTTGTCCTTCACCCGGCTCTGTCCGATGTACTCGGACAGTCGCCTGGGCCTGAGAGACGTTTCTAGGGTGGTGTCGCCCTCCTGGGGGTCGCCCGAGACTATTCGCTGTCCTAGCCGGTCGCTCATCACATCATGTTCGGCAGATTGCCTAGGGGAAAGGCGTCGTAGAACGCCTGTTCATGATATTTTGCCTCCGCCGCACCGTCAAGCGGCTCAGCGCCGCTGATAAATTGACAATAGCAACGTTCCGTTTCTACACTCGCACGGTCTTTGACCATGGCTAGCACATCCAAAACTGAGTGGTCTGCGAACACCCTCGAGCCGCTGAAGAATCGTCGGCCTGAGCGCAAAGAGTCGTTCCTGAACACCTCCGGGACTGAGGTGGAACCGCTGTACACCCCAGAAGATGTGCGGTCAGATGACTACGTCGAGAGTGTGGGCTATCCGGGCGAATATCCTTTCACCCGCGGAGTTCAGCCGAACATGTATCGGGGACGGGTCTGGACGATGAGGCAATACGCCGGCTATGCCTCCGCCGAGGAATCAAACGCACGCTACAAGTTCCTGCTCGACTCCGGACAGAGCGGACTTTCCGTCGCTTTCGACCTGCCCACTCAGACGGGATACGACTCCGACCACTCTCTTGCGGCTGGGGAGGTTGGCAGGGCCGGCGTTCCGATCAGTTCACTCGCAGACATGGAGGTCCTGCTTAACGGAATTCCACTCGACAAAGTCACGACCTCAATGACGATCAATTCCACGGCTTCGATTTTGCTCGCCCTCTACGTAGCGGTTGCAAAAAAGCAGGGGGTGCCGCTCAACACGATAGGCGGCACTATCCAAAACGACATACTGAAGGAATACATCGCACGCGGCACCTACATATATCCTCCGGGACCCTCAATGCGGCTTGTGACCGACACCTTCCGTTATTGCGCTGAGCATCTGCCTCGCTGGAACACGATCTCCATCTCCGGCTACCACATGCGAGAGGCCGGAGCCAGCGCCGCGCAGGAGTTGGCGTTCACCTTTAGCAACGCGATTGCATATGTTCAGGCCGCGGTCGGCGCCGGCCTTGATGTCGACAAGTTTGCGCCGAGGCTATCGTTCTTTTTCGTTGCGCAGAGCGACCTGTTCGAGGAGGTTGCGAAATTCAGGGCCGCCCGGCGCATGTGGGCCAAGATTATGCGAAATCGCTTTGGAGCAGAGAGCCCAAGGTCATGGATGTGCCGGTTCCACGTCCAGACCGCAGGCGTCACCCTGACCGCCCAGCAGCCAGACAATAACGTCGTTCGCAGCACCGTTCAGGCGATGGCAGCGGTTCTCGGAGGGGCTCAGAGCCTGCACGTTAACTCTAGGGACGAGGCGTTGGCCCTTCCCACCGCCGAGTCAGCTGAACTCTCGTTGCGCACCCAACAGATTCTGGCCAGCGAGAGCGGCGTAACTGAAACCGTCGACCCCATGGCCGGGTCCTACTACATCGAGTACCTGACCGATCGCCTTGAAGATGAAGCATGGAACTACATACGCAGCATCGACGAGATGGGAGGCGCCTTGGGAGCATTGGACAACGGATTTCAGATACGCGAGATACACGAGTCCGCATACCAGCTGCAGCAGCAGGTGGAAAGGGGAGAGCGCGTCGTTGTCGGTGTCAACGCCTACCGCAGCGAGGCACCTCCCATCGAGGATATTCAGAGGATTGATCCCGAACAGACAAGGCGTCAGCTCGCCCGACTCGGCCGTGTCAGGAGTGAGCGGGACGGCGAGTCGCTGGGCCACGCCCTTGGCCATCTCAAGCAGGTAGCCGAGAGTGGAGGGAACACCGTACCGGCCATCCTGCAGGCAGTTGAAGCCTATGCCACCGTGGGCGAGATTTCCGACACTTTCCGATCGGTGTTCGGAGAGCAGAGAGAATTCGCACCCTTCTAGGTAGGCCTGAGTGAAGTCGGGCCGCCAGAGATATTCTTATGACCACCTATGCGGATGGGATTCTGACCGAAGAAGAGGTCATTCTCCGTAAGACGGTGCAGGATTTGGCCGATCGGGAATTGGTCCCCAGAGCCGCCGAATACGATCGGCAGGAAAAGTTCCCCTGGGAAAACATCAGGGCGATTTCAGATCTTGGGCTGTTCGGCCTTACGATCGACCCGGAGTTTGGTGGCTCAGGTGGCACGGCTAGGCAGTTGGCCATAGTGACAGAGGAGCTTTCTCGAGGCTGCGCAGCCACCGGCACCATCTACGGTGCCCACCTCTCCCTCTGTGCCCGATACATTGACAGTTTTGGCACCCGAGAACAGAAGGCGAGATACCTGCCTCAACTGGCGACAGGCAGTCGCATAGGTGCCTTTGCCCTGACCGAGCCCGATGCGGGCTCGGACGCGGCGGCCATCAGGACAAGGGTCGTTGACTCTGAGGACGGATTCCTGATCACAGGAACGAAGGGCTTCATCACCAATGCGGCTGAGGCACATACCTTTGTCCTGATGGCGACCCGGGACCCATCCAGGGGCTCCAAGGGTATAGAGACATTCCTGGTCGAAAGGGATCTCCCGGGCGTTTCCATAACTCCCCAGCACGGCAAGCTAGGGATACGGGCCTCGTCCACCTGTGAAGTAAGACTGCAAGACGTACCGCTGCCGGTCAGTAATCGAATCGGAGGAGCCGGCGAAGGATTCGGCATGACGATGCAGGTGCTGGATTCGAGCAGGGTGGCGATTGCGGCCCAAGCAGTGGGCATAGCGCAGGCCGCATTGGAGGCCGCTGTCTCTTATGCGAGAGGAAGGAGCACCTTCGGCAGGCCGTTATCCGGCCGCCAAGCCATTCGTTGGATGATCGCAGACTCTGCCACCCAGGTCGAGGCAGCCCGCCAATTGACATACCGGGCCGCTTATCTTCAGGACGCAGGGCAGCCATTCGCGGCCCAGGCGTCAATGGCCAAGCTCTTCGCTTCGCGCGCCGCTGTTGAATGCGCTGACCGGGCGTTGCAGATTCATGGCGGCGCAGGGTACTTCGCACCGATCACCGTTGAGCGTCTATACCGGGACGCCAAGATAACCGAGATCTATGAAGGCACATCCGAGATCCAGCGACTGTTGATCGCACGTCGACTGCTGGAACCCTAATCGTTTGGGATCTCGCCATTCGGCTGCTCGCCAGCCGAACTGGAGCTACCGGGCACGGCCTTCGCACCTTGTGCGATGTAACTGGATACTTCGAGTCCCGTACATCGGGGTCGACAGATAGGGTTGAGCGAGCGAGGCACCACGGGGACTCGGGACGAGGAGGCGCCGTTTGACCCGAAGGATCCTCAAGGTGAAGGCTCGCGATGTCCATCTGAATCGATATCGTGACCTTCGTAGCGCAGCTCCAATGGGGCTGAAGAGCCCGGTGGTAAGTCAAGTCTGAGACCTGGAAATGTCACTTCCGGCCGGGCCGAAGGAGGGGCGCTTTCCGTGGTCCCTGCGGCTCATGCTAGGCCACAGCGGCCGTGTAGAATTGGGTATCAAACGGCGCACAGGGGCGTCTAATCGAGGACAGGTCATTGGCCGAAACCACCGGTTGCGTAGCCCGGCACATTAACCACGTTGCCATAGCCGTCAGGGACATAGAGGATTCTCTAGGCTTCTACCGGTCCACCTTCGGCGTCGGTACCAACGAGATCGTTGACATACCCGATCAGGGAGTTAGGGCCGCACTGGTCAGGATTGGTGGCTCCCAACTGGAACTGATACAGCCCACGGACGATCGCGGCGGCGTGGCCCGCTTTATCGATAGACGGGGCGAGGGACTGCACCATGTCTGCTTCGAGATGGAGGATCTTACTGTGCGGTTGGGCCAGCTTAGGGATGCTGGCGTTGAACTGGTTGACGAGACACCCAGAGAGGGTCTATCGGGTGACATTGCGTTTATACACCCGAGATCTACCGGCGGCGTCCTTATAGAACTGGTGAACGCGGCCACCGCCAAGAGATGACCTCGAGTGGCACCATACGCGTTTTGGTGGGTAAGCCGGGACTGGATGGTCACGACCGGGGGGCCAAGATCGTGGCCCGGGCGCTGCGGGACTGTGGCATGGAGGTCATATACACCGGAATCAGACAGACGCCTGAGATGATCGTCGAGGCGGCTCTACAAGAGGATGTGGACGTGATAGGGCTGTCGATACTTTCGGGGGCCCACATGGAGCTTTTCCCAAAGATATTCGCGGGCCTGCGTGAAAATGAAATGCAAGACGTGGTGGTGGTGGCGGGGGGGATCATCCCCGAGGACGACAGGGAGGCTCTCCGCGAGATGGGAGTCGCCGAGGTATTCGGTCCGGGAACGCCAACTCTTGAAATAGGGGAATTCGTCGCGCAGGCGGTGGCCGAGCGAAGGGCCGATGTCCGGGGGGACGACTAGCTCCTCGGCCTGACACCTTTAGGGTGTCAGCGTCAGCCTAAGGCTTGAAGTGTTCCGGAGCGCGCTCGGAACCGTGATGCGCTCTGATGAACAACTCCACCCGCTCCAAATCCAGATCGTCCATCAGGTCAAGGTAGGTCCAGGCCGTCAGGGCGATTTTTCCGTCCATGCCCTCGTATGGCGAGACAACGATCTTGGGATACCGACCGGCCAGTTCAGAGAAAGCGGCCACCACGTCTGGACATCCGCCGGGACAGTTGTAATGTAGGCCGATTCCGCCCTGGGCCAGATTTTGGAGCAGGATCTCGTCAGGGATGAATTCTGAATGCACTCCCCAGGAAACCGGGGCATCGGGAGGACCGTAGTGCCAGCCTGAGGTCGCTGGAGTGGAGCTATAGTCCGGATGTGACTCCCCAAAGTCTATGACCAGATTGATCTGCTCATTCATCTTGGTCCCTGGCAATCTCCCGTCGACCAAGAACGTTTGGACTTCCGGTGCTTCCACAGTCACGGAAGTTCCAAATTCGGAAAGGCCGATTGTGGCGTCAAGATTCGCCGGGCCGTCGCCAATTTGAGAGGGGAACTGCTTTCCAAGATCGGACAGGTCTATCGTGCTCACCAGCCGGAGGCGATGGGCTCGAAGATCATCTACCCCAACCCAGGCTTCGGCCAGAATCGTATCGTCTGAATTCTCGGTCAGCGCACCCTGTGCCCCCTCTGCTCTCAGGTGCAAGACGGAGACCCCGCCGATTGATCCCTGCCCGACCAACTCCATCTGATGTGCCGCCTGAGCCACCAACCCAGCTAGTTCATGCGGACTGTCGAACAAGCCACTGTCTTCCTCTGGGATGACTGACCATTGTCCGGTCTGGGGATCGGTTGCGTACGATTCACCACCCGCTGACACGGCATCAAACTCGGATGATACGAACCCCATGTTTATCGACAGATTGGCCTTGGATCGATCAGGTGGAGCAAAGTCACCCACTACCAGAACTGATATGTCGAGGGGGATCCCGGCAACCTCGGCCTCTATGGTTGCGTCCAGTGTGAAGTGAAACGATTCACCCTCTATGGTCCGGGCGACCGCCGAGCGAAACTCGGCTAGACGCTCCTCGGTGACATCTACGCTCTCAGTGCTCAACTCCGGCTCGGCCGTCGGCGTGGGTATTGAGGGTATGGCTGTTGGCATTGGTGTGGGCGTCTGAACCTGGGAGTCGCCGCCGCAGGCGCCGGCCAACGTCATGAAGGTGGTGAGCACCGCTATGGTCAGCAACACGGAACTTTTATGCATGGCCCGTTAGAGAGTATGGATGCATTAGGGTCATCGGCTCTTGGTCGAGAGTTCCCTTTGGGGCGTTGAACGCGATGACCTCACCGCTGGATGCAAGGGCGTTCGCCTGCCCGGAGGATAGGTTGTAGTGATCGACCAAGTGCAAACCCGCAATGGCCGCGGCTAATTTTGGCAAATTCGCTCGCCACTGTCAGCGGGGAAATGCGATGCGTCACGGGGCAAGCACTGGAGACTATGGGGCAGGAGTGCCAAGGCAAACGCTAACAGCACTAGCGACGCGTAGTCTAGGGCCCGGCGGGCCGCCGAATACTACTGCCGCTGTGAGGATCGCTGGCACTTGATCCAGTGCAAGACCGTGGCTTCCATCAATGGCGATTCGTAACCGAAGCTCTCCTGGCCCAAAGATCAATAGTGAATTGCCCGGCCAACTCCACCTCCACAGGCGATCGCATCGCCGTTTATGCACCCGGCCTTGGGAGAGGCCAGGAAGGCGACAAGATGAGCGACTTCGACGGCGTCGATGAGCCTGCGCACAGAGTTTCCGGCGTTGAGCTCGGACTCTATAGCATTGCACGAGACGCCACGTTGGCTGGCTAGAGATTCGATAACTCCCGGTGTGGCTTCCGTCCGGGTAAGACCTGGGTGGACGACGGTTACGTTTACCCCCTTGGGCCCGAGTTCATCAGCGAGGTTCTTGGTCATGGCGGCTACCGCGACGTTGCGCATGCTGCCGATCGTTGAGCCGGTCCCACGGGCTGCAAGACCGGATATGTTTATGATCCGTCCCCAACCACGATCAACCATCTGAGGCGCTACCTCGCGGGCGCAGCGAAGGTAGCCCATGACCTTCACATTCATGTCCTCCCAGAAATCCTGTTCCGTTATCTCACAAAGGGAGGGAGGCTTGGATTGCCCGCCGGGCTTTGCGGCGCAATTGACCAGTATGTCGATGCCTCCCAGCAGCCCGGTCGCTCGTTCGACCATTCGCCGCACCGATTCGGCGTCGCCCGTATCGGCCCTGATAGGGATCATCTTGCGACCGGTCTCTCCGGCCAGCGCGGCTGCGGTCGCCTCCAGCCCCTCTTCACCTCGCGCAGCTATTGCAGTGTCTGTCCCCTCGCTTGCCAGCGCCGCTGCTATCGCCCTTCCTATGCCCCGGCTGCCACCGGTGACCAAGGCCCGCTTGCCAGTCAGTTCAAGGTCCATTGATTGTTCCCTTCTCTCCCGCCATCGACGCACGTGAAGCTTGACGGAGATTTGAAGCGGAGCCTAGAATCGATTCTCTGTGGGAGGCGCGTCACGGCTCAGCACTTACGTGGTCGGGCGGGCCTGCTAGCCATGCAGTTTAACGTTTCAGGCCTACTCAAAGAGCCAAGCGGTTCGACCCGGACATTCGACGTAGATGGTACCGCCAAGGCGCCCGGGTCGATCGTCGGCGTCGATTCGATTTGGGACCGATCCTCGGGAATGCGCATCGCTGGCTCAGTATCCATGATGCGTACGGATGTCGGGATCTGGGTTCAGGCAGGTCTTACCTGCGAGGTGGTTTGTGCTTGCAGTCGGTGCCTCGTGGCTCACGCCCGGGTAATCGACCTTGCAATCGACGAAGAATTTTATCCGGAAGGCAATCTGGCTCGTCTCGATGACGCGGACGAGACGCAGTTCATATCTATTGACAACGTCCTTGACTTACTCCCCACGATGCAGCAGTATGCGGCCCTTGGGATACCCATGAGCCCCCTATGTCGCGATGACTGCGCAGGAATGTGCGATATCTGCGGACTGAATCTGAACGTCAACACCTGTTCCTGCCCTGGCCAGCTTAGCGATCCACGTTGGGGCCGACTGCTGGATTTACCGGCCTCGAGCGGGGTCATGGGTGAGGGTGCAAACAACAGATAGGGCGCCGTTCGGGCCAAGGAACTGTGGATCAGCACAAGGCTCGCAAACCAATGTCAGAGAACACAAATGCCTCCTCTTCCTAAGAAAAAACACTCCCGGTCGCGCCGGGCCGGTAGGGCAGCGCACTTCCGAATGCGCAGGCCATCGTTTGCGGAATGCCAAAGTTGCGGTAGCCCCAGGCTTCCGCACAGGGTGTGCAGAGCTTGTGGCTATTACAAGGGCCGGGAGGTCATTTCGGTCGAGGCCGAGATAGAGTGACGTCTCTGGTGCGATCCGGCACTGAGCAAGCTTAGGAGGACGTAGTGACAAGGTGGAGCATCAAGAGACGCCCGTCCTCTGACTTCGCTCTCATCTTCCCCGGGCAGGGGGCCCAATTCGTGGGTATGGGTCGTGACCTGTACGATGGCTCTGCTGCTGCGCGGGCGGTATTCAAGGAAGTTGACGAGGCTCTAGCTAGGCCGCTCTCGACCTTGATGTTTGAGGGCCCGGACGAAGAACTCCGCGAGACCGCTAATGCTCAACCCGCCATCATGACTGTGAGCCTGGCGACGCTTAAGGCACTGGAGGAGCGCGCTGAGCCGGACGGCCTGTGGAGGCCAGCGATGATGGCTGGCCACAGCTTGGGGGAGTATACCGCCCTGGCAGTATCGGGATCTCTTGAGTTGGGCGAGACGGCCAGATTGGTTGAGGAGCGTGGGCGGCTGATGCAGAGGGCCTGCGAGCTGAGGCCTGGCACCATGGCAGCCATAATCGGCTTGGACCAAATGACGGTTGAAGAAATAAGCCGACAGGCCGGAACATACGTTTCCAACGTGAATACGGGTGAGCAGGTGGTGATAAGCGGAGAGGTCTTGGCAGTAGCCAGAGCGCTGGACATGGCCTCGGCAAGAGGAGCCAAGAAGGCTATACCCCTGCGGGTTGGAGGGGCGTTCCACTCCGGGTTGATGACGCCAGCACGGGACGGTCTCGCCGAGGTGGTCAGCGAGCTGAATCTACGAGATCCCTCCGTGCCGATCGTTGCGAATATGACGGCCAAGCCAATCACAAAGGCCTCCGAGCTGCGCCGGGAACTGGTCACTCAGGTTTGCGAGTGCGTCCAGTGGAAGAGATCGATAGAGTACATGCTCGGTTGCGGCGTTACCGGCTTTATCGAGATCGGCCCCGGTAGGGCGTTAAGCGGTATGGTCAAAAGAATTTCTCGTTCGGCCGAGGTCAAGACGGTCGGGGATTTGGACTCGGTGTCCAGCTTCAGTCTTAACTGACCCCTTGTTCCTCGAATAGACCCTGTGCCGGTGCGCGGCAAACCAGAGGGACTGCAACCCCGTCGCCGCACGAGGTCCTTTTCCGAGAGAAGCAAGGCTCGCGAAGTCGCCATGCAGACCCTCTATGAGGTAGACGCTAGTCGGCATGCGGTACAAACGTCGTTGGCCGCTCGAGTCGATGCCTGGGGCCTTTCGAAACAGGCAGCAACCTACGCGCAAGAGCTGGTCGTCGGCGTGGTCCATGATTTGGAAAAGATCGACAGCCTGATATATTCGTTCGCGCCGACCTGGCCGGTTGATCAACTTCCGAGCGTAGAAAGGAACGTGCTGAGGGTGGCTATTTTCGAGATCATCTCGGGAGTGGGCACACCGCCCAAGGTCGCAGTCAACGAGGCCGTCGAACTGGCCAAGATCTTCGGTTCCGAAAGTTCCCCTAAGTTCGTCAATGGCGTGCTCGGATCGGTTCTTGCTGCGCAGAACCTTGAGGTATAATCCTTTTCCCGTAAGGAGGAGTTGATGGCAACCGTTCTTGATCGAGTAAGATCCGTCGTGACCGACAAACTGGGCGTAGAGGCCGACGATGTAACTCTCGAAGCGTCGTTTGTCGACGATTTGAACGCGGACTCGCTGGACCTAGTTGAATTGATAATGGCCTTCGAGGAAGAGTTCAGCGACGACGCCAACACCGTTGAGATCTCGGACGAAGAGGCCGAGAAGATAACTACCGTTGAGGAAGCGGTTGAATTCCTGAGGAGTAAAGGCGTCTCTGATTAGGCGGAGATGCCCTAGTCAAACCAGGCTTGGGTGATTTTGAGAGGGCAGGCAGACCGCCTGCCCTCCTTTGCGTCTCCCCTGCCCGCAAATTGGCCGCCCAATTTGTCCTGTGTTACCGTTCGACCAATGAACGATGCGGTCAGCAACGCCTATTTGACGCTGCTCGAGCAGGTCCGCGGATGTACACTCTGCCCCCTATCAGAGACACGCACCAACGCGGTGCCCGGGGAAGGTGACGCCGATGCTGACATCATGTTCATCGGCGAAGCTCCTGGATTTCATGAGGATCGTCAGGGACGACCGTTTGTGGGTGCGGCCGGTGGGGTGCTAGACCAGATGCTGGCCTCGATAGGCTTGGGGAGATCCGACGTCTACATTTGCAATATGATCAAGTGCCGACCTCCGGACAACAGAGACCCACGCGAATCGGAGATGGAGACCTGCAGACCCTATCTCGATCAACAGATCGAGATAATCGACCCAAGGGTGATCGTCACGCTAGGACGGCATTCCTTTGCGAAGTTCTTCCCGGGCGAGGCGATCAGTAAGTCCCGGGGACGGCCAAGGCACTGGCGTGGGCGAGTCGTGTTCCCCGTCTACCACCCAGCCGCGATTCTGCACAATCCCCGTTTGCGGCCGGCCCTTGAAGAAGACTTCCGCAAGCTGCCAGCCCTGATAGCCACCGAGCCACCGGATGAGAAGCCATTGCCTGAACGACCGACGGTTGCGCAGTTGGGCATGGACATCGATGGCCAGCGGCCGAAGCCTGACGTTGAAGGCCAGCCCAGAATGAATGAAGTCTCAGAGTCTGCTGGGAGCGACGGACCGAGGCAAGGACAACTCTTCTAGAGTGACACAAGCTCGCCTTCGCGTAATCCCGCTCGGCGGCTTGGGCGAAATCGGTCGCAACATGTTGGCCGTTGAGCTAGGGGATGACATCGTCGTAATAGACGCGGGCGTCCTTTTCCCCGATGAAAGGATGCCCGGTATAGACTTCGTCATCCCCGACATCACTTTCTTGGGACAGAATCGCGAGCGGGTGCGCGCCATTCTGGTGACGCATGGCCACGAAGACCACACCGGGGCACTGCCTTACGTCCTGCCCGAACTCGATGCCCCTGTCTATTCTTCCCGTCTCACAAATGGCCTGATCTCTGTCAAGCTCAGAGAGCACGGACTGCTGGGATCATCCGAACTGCACGTTGTTGAGCCGTGTACGCCATTCAGAATAGGTGGCTTGGAGATCGAGTTTTTTCGGATGTGCCACTCGATACCCGATGCCATGGGTGTGGCAATTCGGACTCCTTTGGGCGTGATCGTCCATACCGGAGACTTTAAGATCGATCACACTCCTGTTGATGGGCACACCACCGATTTCGCCAAGCTTGCAGAGCTGGCGGAGGAGGGAGTGGTGCTCTTGTGCTCAGATTCCACCTACGCGGAGATGGAAGGATACACGCCCTCCGAGCAGGTTGTCCGCGCCGCCATCGACAGAGCGGTGGCCGACGCGGATGCCCGAATTATCGTCGCTACTTTCGCTTCCCTCATATCGCGGGTGCAGATGGTAATAGACTCCGCCGTTAAACACTCTCGGAAAGTTGCCGTGGTCGGCAGGAGCATGCGCAACAACGTGAACATGGCCCTTGACATGGGTTATCTTCAAGCACCTCCAGGCACTGTCGTGTCGCTGCGGGAAGCGCGTAGGCTGCCATTCGATGAATTGATTGTCTTGGCTACCGGGGCACAGGGAGAGCCCACCTCGGCCTTGGTGCGAATGTCTAGGGGGGAGCACAAAGAGGTCGACATACAAGAGGGCGACACGGTAGTAATCTCCTCCTCGCCAATACCGGGCAATGAGACCCTGGTAGCGCGCACGATCGACGATCTATACCGTCAGGGTGCCGAGGTCATCTCCAGCAGAAATGCCATGGTTCATGTGCATGGCCACGCTGCTCGCGAAGAACTGAAGCTCATACTGAATCTGGTAAGGCCCACTTACTTTGTCCCCGTCCACGGCGAACACAGGCATCTGGTTGCACACGCCCAACTAGCGCAATCACTCGGCATGTCCCCGGACGACACGTTTGTTTTGGAGGACGGTGAAGTGCTGGAGATCTCCCAGACCTACGCAGGCGTTGTCGATCGTTTGCCGATCGAAGACGTCTACGTAGCGGGACATAGGTTGTGGGGCAGGCATTCGGCTGTCTTGGAAGAGCGAAACCGGCTTTCGAGTTGCGGAGTGGTTGTTATCGTGGTCTCCCTTAATGCCGCTACCGGGCAGCCCATTCGACGTCCCATGGTCGAGTCTCGTGGGTTCGATGACCCGTCTGCTGCGCAGACCCTGCTGGAAAATGCCGCGCAAGTGGTGCATTCGATGCTGGAAAATGATGCCGGAGAAGTCTTAAATTTTGACTATACTAGAGCCAAGGTGACGGCCTGCGTCTCCGACTACCTGTACAAGGAACTCAAGCGTAGGCCCACCGTCCTTACTCTGGTCGAGGCAGTGGATAGGCGGACGCGCTAAAGACCTGGCCGCGATTCCTCCGCCTGCGACTGAGTGCGGAGGACGCGTAGATGGTAGCCTCAAGCAAAGTCAAGGAACAGGCCCGCGGCGGCGGGACGGCATTTGGGGACATAGGCAAGAGTGCGGGCACGGTCCTGCGAGGCCGGCTCAGAGCCTATCTGTTGGTCCTTATGCTGGCGTGCCTTGTAGCTGTCGGGGCCCTGGTATCCCTGTTCAGGAGCTCCCTGGGCGACATTTACTCCCTCTCCGAAGACCGAGTGGTCACTGCGGTGGGACTTGGTGTTGTACCGCTGGGCGTGTGGCTCCTGGCCTTCCTCGGATCGCTGGTAGTGCGTCCGCGTCGCGTACCACATCTACGCTTTTGGGCAAGTGCTCTCGTCCTGTCCCTGGCCGCGGTGGCGGCAATGTCCGCGTTTGAGACCAGTTTCGGATCCCCGCTTGACGTCTTTACGAGGCAGGGCGAAGTCTCGCTTGGCGGTGGCATAGCCGCCTACGTGACACGGGGCTCGCCATGGTTGGCGTCTGTGGTCGCCGGTGCCCTGGTTGCGGCCGCCGTCGCGATTGTGTGGCCGACCTCGGCCATGCGGATCGCTATGAGCTCTGGTGCGATCGTGGGCCGGTTGGGACTGGCGGCTTGCGCTGCAGTTTCGGATCTGTGGAGCTTGGTACGACTGGGTGTGGCCGGTCTGTCTGGCAGAGTGGCCCACGCCATCAGGGAATTTCGCGTCTCCTCCGAGGAGCAACTGGCGGTTGAAGGCGAGATCGAGGCCGGTGCGGAACTTGGCGAAATCGAGGCGGACGCGTTTGTGGCGTCTGCCATTCCGTCGGCCGACTCGCTGGAGCTTGAGCGTCCAGCCCCGGATCTGGCCTATGAATCGAACGGCCGCATGGACGACTCGATCATCGAGGAAGACGTGTGGGAACCCCGTGACATTCCAGCCCTTACGCCCGCCGCCGACCTCGACGATTTGCCTGTTGAGGCAGACGATCCCCGGGAAGATTCAGCGTCAGGTGACGCCCACCTGACTGTGAACGGAGCCAAGGTCAATCGCTTTTGGACCAATTCGGCCAGCGAGGAGATTTCCGCGGCAGCTGGCATAGAAGATGCCGAGCAGGCGATGCCTAAGGAGCCCATGGGTGCCGATGAGAGACCGATCCTCGATAGGTGGGCCAGCGCATGGTCTCTGCCCAGCCTCTCCATGCTCGTGAACAAGCCGGTTCAGGGTATTACCCGTGCAGAGATGAACGAGATCTCCGGCACGATCCGAGACACCCTGGGCGACTACGGCGTCGAGGTCGAAGTGAAGATGACTCAACCCGGTCCGGCGGTGACCATGTACGGTCTGGAGCCCGGATGGGTGCGAAGGTATAGACAAGAGAACGCCACAGACAAGCAGGGCAAGGCCATTGTCAATGAGGCGGGAAGGCCGGTCAGGCAGCGCGTTGAGACCAAGACCAGGGTCAAAGTGGACACGATCTTGCAGAGGGAGAAGGATCTGGCACTAGCCCTCCGAACCCCCTCCATACGGATTGAGTCGCCGGTTATGGGTACGTCTCTGGTGGGCATAGAGGTGCCAAACGCAGTTCCTGAACTGGTCACGCTACGTAGCGTGATGGAGAGCTCAGAGTTCAAGAAGTTGAGAAAAAAGGGCCCGCTCCCCATAGCCTTGGGCAAGGGTAGCGGGGGCGACACCGCCGTACTTGATCTGGCGCGATTGCCGCATTTGCTGGTCGCCGGAGCGACCGGGAGCGGCAAGAGCGTATGCCTGAATACCATCGTCTCGTGTCTTACGGTGGAAAAGTCACCTTCTGAGCTTAGGCTGTTGCTGGTGGATCCAAAGAGGGTGGAGCTGACGCCGTACAACGGCATTCCACACCTGTTGACTCCGGTCGTCGTGGAAACCGACAAGGTTGTGCCTTTGCTGAAGGCCCTCATCGCTGAGATGTTCAAACGCTACCGGCACCTTGAGCAGGTCGGTGTCCGCAACATCTCTTCCTACAACGCTCAGGCCAAGGAGAAGATGCCCTATCTGGTGCTGGTGGTCGACGAACTAGCTGACTTGATGATGACTTCTTCCTTTGACGTGGAACAATCCCTGTGCCGCCTGGCCCAGCTTGGGAGGGCCACCGGGATCCACCTGGTCATCGCTACCCAGCGGCCGTCTGTGGATGTCTTGACGGGCTTGATCAAGGCCAACTTCCCTAGCCGAATAGCCTTTGGAGTGACTTCCCAGGTCGACTCCCGAACGATTCTGGATTCCGCTGGAGCGGAGAAGCTGCTCGGCCGGGGGGACATGCTCTACCAGCCCATAGATGCCTCAAGACCTAGCCGTGTTCAAGGCGTATTCATCTCTGACGAAGAGGTCCGTCAGTTGGTCGAGTATTGGAAGACGACAAAATGGGCACCCCTGCCGGCGGTCGGACTAGAGGTGCCTGAGGAGGGCGATGGCGAGGGCGATAGGGCCGGGCCAGTAGGGGCGGGGGATGACCTCATGGATCGTGCTCTGGAGCTGGCCCACAAACAGCGCAAGCTCTCAACTTCACTGTTGCAGAGGCGGCTGAGGATTGGATACCCTCGGGCTGCTCGGTTAATGGACGAACTGGAAGAGCAGGGAGTAGTTGGGCCGAGCGATGGCTCGAAATCCCGCGATGTTATAATCGACTAGGATCTAGGGCACGGCGTTCCGTCCGCTCTCAACTATCACCAGCCGGACCCCGGGCGAGACGGGAAGCGGTATAGGGAACTCGGAGTACTCCGGATGGTGCGTAGCCTCGCAGACCTACTAAGCTTCGTAGTGCGCCGCGGTGGCAGAGCCGGGGCGCACCGGACGTACGCACCGCGTGAGACCTGCTTGGTCTGCGGTGCCATCCTGATTGACTCGCCCCTCTACGGTCAGCTGAGGGTGTGTCCTGTTTGCCGGTTCCACTATGCGATGTCAGCCCGCGACCGCATCGCTTCGGTAGCTGATCAGGGCAGCTTCCGCGAAATCAACCGGTCTATCGTCTCTCTAGATCCCCTGTCCTTCTCCTCCCGGGTGTCGTACAAACGACGCATATTCTCGGATCAGCGACGTACGGGACTGACAGAGGCCGTCGTCACGGGGACCTGTTCAATTGGTGACAGTCCGGTCGTGCTGGTTGTTCTCGATTTCGGCTTCATGGGTGGTTCGATGGGAACGGTGGTTGGTGAGAAGGTTGCGCTCGCGTTTGAACACGCCGTCAGGAGAAAGCTGCCCGTAGTCGCGATCGTGACCAGCGGTGGCAGCCGCGTGCAGGAGGGGTTGCTCTCGCTGTTACAGATGGCAAAAACGACGGTCGCCGTAAATCGGTTTTCAGAAAGACGACTGCCTTTCATATCCGTACTGGCAAATCCATCCACCGGCCAGGTCTTCGCCAGCTTTGCCAACCTGGCCGATGTCACGATAGCCGAGCCTGGTGCAATAGTGGGTTTTGCCCCGACCGGATCCTTGACCGGGCCGGACAGCCGTCCCGTAGCTAGCGAATCCCACACGTCGGAGGCTCAGCTGGCAAATGGGATGGTTGACGGCGTGGTGCCCCGCACGGAATTGCGGGAGATGCTCTCGATACTGCTGGAGCTCATGGGGCCGGAATTCCGCCTGAGTTACCGCAAGAGGCGACGAAAGAGCGTGGTCTCGCTCCCCAGACAAAGAGCTTGGCAGTCGGTCAACCTGGCGCGCCACACATCGCGTCCGACGACCATAGACTACGTCGGCCGCATTGTCCTTAACTTTGTCGAATTGCGCGGCGACCGCTCGTTTGGAGATGACCCTTCTATCGTGTGTGGCCTCGGTCACCTTGGCGCCCAGACAGTAATGCTTATAGGCCAGGAACGGGGCCGGGATGGCAAGCAGGACAGGCACGACGGTATGACGTTGCCGGAGGGCTTTCGAAAGGCCTATCGCGCGATGAGCCTAGCCGAGAAGTTTGAGATACCGGTCATCACGCTCATAGATACGCCGCGCCCTCATCCGGGACTAGATTCCGAGAATCGTGGTATGGGCAACGCCATCGCCAAATGTATGGCGAAATTGGCCTCGCTGGAGGTGCCAACGATCGCGGCCGTAATCGGTGAGGGAGGCAGTGAGGGAGCCTTGGCGCTGGCGGTTGCTGACCGTGTCCTAATGATGCAAAACGCCATCTACACCGTCATGTCTCCCGAGGACGCTGCTGGCCTGATCTATCAGGACGAGTCAAAAGTCAGGGAAGTGGCCGAGTCTCTGAAAATGACCTCCGGGGACTGCCTAGAGTTAGGGCTGATAGATGAGGTCGTACACGAGCCTGTGGGCGCTGCCCACAGCAGCCCCGACGATGCGGCGCGGCACCTTCGGCGCGGGCTGCTGCGACACCTGGCGGAGGTGGGAACTTGGTCGAATTTTCGGCGGTCCAGGCGCCGCTACCGTAAGTTCCGAAAGGTTGGGGAATTCAGTTCTCAATTCCGGGTTGCCATCAACCGAGAGGTCGATGCATTGCAGGGCGCAATACCCTCTGTCGGTAAAGGGAAGCAAACACCCACTGACCTGGCCCGTCGCCGAGTTGAACTGGAGGAGGCTGCCTCACTGGAAATTATCGGTCACCACGGCGATACCGAGCGGGAAGACGAGTCTGCCGGTCCACCAGCCATGCCTGCCGAGAATTGAGCAGCACCGTCTGCTCGATCTCAACGATGCGGATGACCCGCATCACAGATACAGAGTTCTAGCCGGTGAGAACGCCGCCGTGGGCGCTGCGGCTGGCCTCGAAAGCTGTTATGTCGGACTCGTGCTCTAGCGTGAGTCCTATGTCGTCTAGGCCCTTGAGCATCGACTGGCGTCGGAATTCGTCGATCTCGAAGGATTCCGCTACGTCCTCTCCCTCATCCCAGACTCGCCTGTCCTGCAGGTCGACGTTGAGCCGGTAGCCCGGATGCTCTTGGGCATGGCGCATTATCTTAAGGACCGCCCCTTCTGATAGTCGGACTGGCAGCAGCCCGTTCTGAAAGCAGTTGTTGTAAAAGATGTCGGCGAAGGAGGGGGCCACGACGCACCTAAAGCCGAAGTCGAGCAGGGCCCAGGGGGCATGCTCTCTGGAAGAACCTGAGCCAAAGTTCTTGCCCGAAACGAGTATCGATGCGTCCTGGTACCCTGGCCTGTTCAACTCAAAGTCAGGGTTGGGAGATCCGTCCTCCAGCAGCCGCCAGTCGAAGAATAGATACTGCCCGTATCCTGTCCTTTCGATACGCTTGAGGAACTGCTTGGGGATGATCTGGTCCGTGTCGACGTTGACTCGATCCAGCGGCGCAACGATCCCGCTGTGACTGCTAAAGGCCCTCATAGACTCTCCCTTGACTGCTTACTGGGTTTTCTTGGCACCGTTGATTTCCCGCACGTCGACGAAGTGTCCGGCTATTGCGGCAGCAGCGGCCATCTGCGGACTTACCAGGTGAGTACGGCCACCTTTGCCCTGGCGCCCCTCGAAGTTGCGGTTTGAGGTAGACGCACAGCGTTCGCCGGGACGGAGCACGTCGGGATTCATGCCGAGACACATCGAGCAGCCAGCGACTCGCCAATCGAAGCCGGCCTCTGTGAAGATCCTGTCTAGGCCTTCTTGTTCGGCCTGACTTTTGACCGCGGCCGAGCCGGGCACGACCATTGCATATACGGCTTGGTGTACTTTCTTGCCCTCTACAACCTCGGCCGCGGCGCGCAGGTCCTCTATCCGGGCGTTGGTGCAAGATCCCAGGAAGGCGCGGTCGATCCTGATATCGGTAATCGGGATTCCTGCCGGCAGTGCCATGTACTCGAGGGCTCTCTCCCATGACCGGCGTTCAGCCTCGTCCGAAGCGTCCTCAAGGTAAGGGACCCGGCCGGTAACAGGCGCCACCATCCCCGGGTTCGTCCCCCAGCTGACCTGCGGTGCCAGCTCGGATGCCTTGATTGATAGGCGCCGGTCGTATACCGCGCCCGGGTCGGACCTTAATCCCCGCCACTGCTCAACTGCGTCGTCGAAATCAGACCCTTGCGGCGCGAATCGGCGGCCTCGCAGGTAGTCGAAGGTTGTCTCGTCCGGTGCGACCATGCCGGCTCGTGCGCCGCCCTCGATCGACATGTTGCAGACTGTCATCCGACCCTCCATAGACAGGTCGGTGATCGCCTGACCGGTGTACTCAATGACGTGGCCGACGGCACCGCTCACGCCCATGCGTCCGATTATGGCCAGTATGATGTCCTTGGCCGTGATGCCCTTCGGCGCCGGCCCGTCGACGTTGATCTCCATGGTCTTGGGCCTCAGCTGGCGGAGTGTCTGGGTGGCCAGGACATGTTCGACTTCGGACGTTCCTATGCCAAGGGCGAAGGCACCGAACGCTCCATGCGTAGAGGTGTGGCTGTCGCCGCAGACGACAATCTTGCCCGGCTGGGTCCTACCTTGCTCGGGGGCTATGATGTGGACGATCCCCTGCATGGGACTGAAGCGATCGTACAATTGCACGCCGAAGTCGCTGCAGTTCCGCTGGAGCGCATCCAGTTGCTGCTTTGCAATGGGATCCTTGACAGGCGTTTCGAGCTCCCAGGTCGGCGTGTTGTGATCCATCGTGGCGATCGTTAGGTCGGGCCTTCGCACCCTTCTTCCCGCCAGTCGCAGACCCTCAAAGGCCTGGGGAGACGTAACCTCGTGGACCAGATGCAGATCGACGTACAGGAGGGTTGGCTGTCCCTCCTGCTCTCTGACTACATGTGCGTCCCAGATCTTCTCGAACAGCGTTCGTGGCTTCACCTATGGACTCCCCCTTCTAATTGGGAACTGACGAGATGGTCGCGCGATCGGCGGTGGAATTCTCGCACTCTGGTTCGATCCTTGCCCCGACGCATCTTCGCAGGAAAATGGTCCTGAGCTAAGCAGAATCGGTTCGTAGGGCTTGGTCCAGCACGCGCCGAAACGTCTGCTATGTTCAGGAGCAGCCACTCGTCAGCAACCTTCCAAGAGCGGTGCGTCGGAATTGGGCGTCAGACAGTTTAGCAGCGCCGGGATGCATGATCTCAAGGCCCGACACCCAGCTTAAGGCTCAGGTTCTCCAGCATGTCGTCGACCGTCTTCTCAAGGCCGTACTCGTGGTGCCAACCCCATTCATTGCGAGCAACCTCGTCCCTTAGCTCGTCAGGCCAGGAGTCAGCTATCGCCTGCCTAACGGGGTCGACTTCGTATGACATTCGAAAATGGGGAATCCTCCTCCTGATGGCAGCGGCCAACTGGTCGGGAGTGAAGCTCATGGCAGCTACGTTGAAGTCGGCCCGGTGCCGAAGCCTGGACGAGTCCGCTTCCGCCACCTCAATGAGTGACCGGACGGCATCCGGCATGTACATCATCGGCAGCATCGTGTCGGCACTCAGATAGCATTTGTAGCTCCCGTCCATCAACACTCCGTAGAAGATTGCGACGGCGTAGTCGGTCGTGCCGGCCGTCGGCTCCACCTTCCAGCTAATGATCCCCGGGAGTCTAACGCCCCGTACGTCGAGGCCGACCGACGAGTAGTAGTAGTTGCCCAGCAACTCCCCGAAGACCTTGGAGATGCCGTAGCCGGTGTTCGGTTTCTGTATGGTGTCGTTGGGGGTAACCCGTGGAGTTTCCGGGCCGAAAGCAGCTATCGAGCTCGGTACCACAACCTTGCTAACTTGATGAGTCACCGCCGACTCGAGCACGTTGTACAGCCCGGTAAAGTTGACCGAGAAGGCGGCCTGGCGATGACTCTCTGCGGCCGCTGACAGGACGGATGCCAAGTGAAAGATCGCATCTATCCCGAACAGGTCCATCGCCGAGTCGATCTGATCACGGTCTGTCACATCGACCCGGACTGAAGGCCCTCCTGCACTTACCTCGTCGGTCAGTTGCTGGTGGTGGATGCCCGCGATCACATTGTCGGCGCCGTAGCGTTCCCTCAATGCGGGGACCAATTCCGACCCGATCTGCCCCGACGCTCCGGTCACCAGAATCTTCTTCATGCCCATTGCCCTCAACTGTGAATCGGTGTGCCCTCCTAGGCGGCGCGAAACTGGCGAACCTGGAGCTGAGAGTGAGGCGGCACGCCGCAGTTACCGTCAGGCCAATTGAGTCTTCAGCGGCGACCGCCGCGACCGCCGCCCTAGGCCGGCTGGCGGTCGAGCGGGTCCCCGCTTATGGCCAGCAAGCGATTGAGGGCGTGCATGTAGGCCTTGGCACTGGCTACGATTATGTCCGTGTCGGAGCCACGGCCGACGTAGACCTTATCGTCCTGTTCTATGCGAATAGTGACGCTACCCTGGGCGTCGATACCCTCTGTAATGGCTTTGACGCTGTATTCCGTCAGCGTGTTCGGTACGTTGACGATCCGATTTATGGCCTTGTAGACGGCGTCTACGGGTCCGGTGCCGGTCGCGGCGTCGGTGAACTTGCTGCCGTCACTGTTCGTCAGTGAAACGGTGGCCGTGGGTACGTCGTGGTTGCCCGAAGACACCTGGACGTGCTCGAGCACGTAAGTCTGCAACTCCGATGCCATCCGTCTCTGACCGGCCATCAGAGATTCTAGATCTGCGTCTGTGACTTCACGTTTTCGATCTGCCAGACTCTTGAACTCTTCAAATACTGTGTTCAGTTCTTCCTGCGTCAGCACGAATCCGAGGTCGTCGAGTCTGGCGCGCAGTCCTGCCCTCCCGCTGAGCTTGCCCAGCACCAGCTCGTTCGAAGGCCAGCCCACCGACTGTGGATCCATGACCTCGAACGTGGTGCGCTCCTTTAGCACGCCGTCTTGGTGAATGCCCGAGGCGTGGCGGAACGCATTCGCACCGACGACAGCCTTGTTGGCCTGCACGGGGAAGCCTGTGATGTCCGATACCATGCGTGAAGTCCGATAGATCTGCTTGGTATCGATGTTTGTCGCTACTCCGAAGTATTCGCCCCGGGTCGCGATAGCCATGATCACCTCTTCGAGAGAGGCGTTGCCGGCGCGCTCGCCCAGACCGTTGATGCAGCCCTCGATCTGCCTGGCGCCCGCCTGCACTGCGGCAAGGCTGTTGGCGGCCGCTAGACCCAGGTCATTGTGGCAATGAACCGAGACGATGGCTTTGTCTATGTTCGGTACCCGCTCAATGATGTCGGCAATGCGCTGGCCGAACTCTGACGGTATCGAGTAACCGACCGTGTCTGGGATATTCACCGTGGTTGCCCCGGCCGCGATCGCCGCTTCCAGGAGCCGGAGCAGGTATTCAGGATCGGTGCGCGACGCATCCATGGGTGAGAACTCGACGTCCTCACAATAGCCGCTGGCTCTCTCTACCGACGCTACGGCCAGGTCAAGAACCTCCTCTGGGTTCTTGCGTAGCTGGTGCATGATCTGCACGTCGGAAGACGAGATGAAGGTGTGTATACGCGGCCTCTCCGCACACTTGATGGCACTCCAGGCGGCGTCAATGTCGTCGAAATTACATCGGGCCAGAGACGCGATCACCGGCCGGCGAACCTCGTGCGAGATCATTTGCACCGCTTCGAAGTCTCCGGGAGAACTGGCCGCAAATCCGGCCTCGATGACATCGACTCCCAGCCGGTCGAGCTGCTTTGCAATCTCAAGCTTTTCTGAGGTGGTCAGGCCCGCACCCGCGGACTGCTCACCGTCCCTGAGTGTGGTGTCGAAGATTCTTACGATTTCAGTCTTTGTATCGGTCGCCATTTCTTGGGTCTCCGTCGGCCGTTCGGCTCATTCGCTAGTGGCTGGATTCGGTGACCTGTCGCAGGGCAACGCGGTCCACCCGGACCAGCCCTGCCAGGACCGGCCCGTTTCGGTGAACCGCACGAAAAGCCTCTTTATTTGGCATCCTTTGCTCTTGTTTTCCGATCAGTCTGATTCGCCCAGAAAACTCATCATTCCACGGAGTTCCCTGCCGACGCCCTCTATAGGATGGCCCGCGTTCTCCTCTCGCAGGCGCTGGAAGCGTGGTCTCCCCTCATCGTTTTCGGCTATCCACTCGCGGGCAAAGGTTCCGTCCTTGATCTCGGATAGAACTCTCCTCATGTTCTCTTTGACTCGTTCGTCGATGACAATCGGTCCGCGAGTGTAGTCGCCGTATTCTGCGGTGTCGCTAACCGAATAGCGCATGTACTCCATGCCGCCCTGGTAGAAGAGGTCAACGATCAACTTCAGTTCGTGCATCACCTCAAAGTAGGCGGACTCGGGCTGGTATCCGCCCTCCTCAGTCAACACTTCAAACGCCGCCTTCACCAGTGCGGATACTCCACCGCACAACACCGCCTGCTCGCCGAACAGGTCCGTCTCGGTCTCCTCTTCAAAGGTGGTCTCCAAGACTCCCGCCCGAGTGCAGCCTACCCCTTTGGCGTAGGCTAGGCCTAGTGCCTCGGCGTGCCCGGAAGCGTCCTGGTGGACCGCCAGCAATCCCGGAACCCCGGAACCCTTGACGAAGACCTCCCGCATCCGGTGACCCGGGGCCTTTGGCGCGACCATCGACACGTCAACGGTGACTGGAGGAACGATCGTCTTGTAGTGGATATTGAAGCCATGGGCAAACATCAGCGTCTTGCCCGGCAGCAGGTGAGGTTCTACCGAGTTCTCGTAGACGTTCGGCTGCGTGGTGTCGGGGCAGAGCATCATCACGACATCTGACTGTTCGGCCGCCTCGGCCACAGTGCTAACCCTGAGGCCTTCCTCCTCCGCCTTGGCGCGGCTAGTGCTGCCGTCGTGCAATCCGACCACCACATCCAGTCCGGAGTCTCGCAGGTTCAGCGCGTGGGCATGGCCTTGGCTGCCGTACCCGACGATCGCTACAGTCTTGTCCCCGAGCAGCGTCAGGTCGCCATCAGCCTCGTAATACATCTTTGTCATTTTCCGTAGAATGTCCTCCGCGCACCGGTCCTGGGCGGCCGCGCTACTTTTTGGAACGGTTTCTGTCCGCGCCCCGCAGACCTCGGTTCATTGCGATGGTGCCGGTGCGCATCACCTCCACCACGCCGAACGGCTCAAGCAGCCTTTGCAGTGAGTTGACCTTGTTCTCGTTGCCGGTCACCTCCACGATCGTCGACTCCCCGGCAACATCGACTATGTTGGCCCGGAAGATGCCTACAATCTGCATGATCTCGCTGCGCGTCTGTGCGTTCGTCTTGACCCTGATCAGTGCGAGTTCGCGCTGAACGATGTTCTGCTCCGAGATATCCGAGACCTTGACGACGTCGATTAGCTTGTGCAGATGCTTGGTCACCTGCTCGACGGTGCCGTCGTCGCCTTCGACGACAAAGGTCATGCGAGACATGTTCGGCACCTCACTGTGCCCTACGGCCAGCGACGCGATGTTAAATCCGCGGCGCCTGAACATGCTCGAAACCCTTGCCAAGACTCCGGGCTTGTCCTCGACGAGCGCGGTTACCGTGCGGCGCGGTCGGAGTCCATTCGTGGTCATCTGACCACCCTTTCGGTAGTAGGCTCTTCGATCATGTCGGCGACGGTCTGACCGGATGGTATGAACGGGTAGACGTTCTCCTCCTGCTCGACCAGGAAATCGATGATCGCAGGGCCGTCGAACTCCATCGCCTTAGCGATCGCGGGGGCAACCTGCGCCTTGTCCGTAACACGGGCGCCGAACGCGCCGAAGGCTTGGGCCAGCTTTACAAAATCGGGATTGCCCGTATATCCAGTGGCGACGTAGCTGCGTTCGTAGAACGCCTCCTGCCACTGGCGGACCATACCCAGATAACCGTTATTGATGATCGCGAACTTGACGGGGATCCTGTTCTCTACCATCGTCGCCAGTTCGCACATGGTCATTTGAAAGCCACCGTCCCCGGCCACTGACCACACGACCTTGTCGGGCCTGCCCACCTGGGCGCCCATGGCCCCCGGCACCTCGAACCCCATCGAGCCGGAGCCGCCCGACGACACGAGAGATCTGGGCTCGTTGAACGCATAGTGCTGGGCTGCCCACATCTGGTGCTGCCCCACTCCCGTTACGATGATGGCTTCTCCGTTTGTCGCCTTGTGTAGTTCTCGAATCACGTGCTGAGGAATCAGACTGTCCGTTTCGCGGATTGCCAGGGAGGGGTGATCTCTCTTGAGTTCTTCGATGCGCTGGATCCACTGCACCCTCGTCGTTTCCTCGACCAACGGATTCAGCTGGCGCAGTACGTGTTTGACGTCGCCCACTATGGGGACATCTACGGGAATGCTCTTGCCGATCTCCGAGGGGTCCACGTCCACATGCACGACCTTGGCATTCGGTGCGAATGCCGAGGTGTCTCCGGTGATGCGGTCGTCGAATCGCATTCCCAGGGCGATGAGCAGGTCGGCCTCATCGATGGCCAGACTCGCATAGGCCATTCCGTGCATGCCAGGCCAGCCCGCATACAGGAAGTGATTCTCTGGGAAGCAGCTAATGCCCAAGAGAGTCGCGATAACCGGAATCTGTGCCTTTTCGGCCAATTCCCGCAACTCATCGTAGGCCCCCGACAGCAGGACCCCATGGCCGGCGAGTATCACCGGCCTCTTGGAGCGGTTGATCAGCTTTGCAGCCCTTCGGGTCATCGCCGGATGACCCTCGACCTTTGGCTTGTACCCCGCCAGACTGATGCTGTCTGGGTAGTCGAAATCGGTGTACTCCTCGATGACATCCTTGGGGATATCGACCAGGACTGGTCCCGGCCTCCCCGTTGAGGCTATGTGAAACGCCTCCTTGATGGTCCGAGCGATGTCGCCCGGATCCATGACGAGATAGTTGTGCTTAGTGATGGGCAATGTGATGCCGGTTATGTCCGTCTCCTGAAAGGCGTCCGAGCCTATGGCGGATCGCTTTACCTGGCCGGTGACTATCACCATAGGGACCGAATCCATTTGGGCGGTCGCAATGCCGGTCACGAGGTTGGTGGCCCCGGGACCCGATGTCGCCCAACATACTCCCGGCCTGCCCGTCACCCGGGCATATCCGTCGGCAGCATGGGCTGCACCCTGTTCGTGCCGTGTCAGGATGTGACGTATCTCAGGGTACTGAGGCAGCGTCTGGTAGAGGGGCAGTATCGCACCTCCGGGCAGGCCGAATATGACGTCGACCCCCTCCCGGATCAGGCTTTCGCAAACTATTTGACCACCGGTCTTTTGTGTCATGTCGCTCAGTCTTCCGGTTTGTCTTGGCGTGGAAAAGAAAAAACCCGTCCTCTCAGGGACGGGTATTTGCCCGCGGTACCACCCTTCATTGCAGAGCCATCCGGCCGTACCACTCGCTGGCCTGTAACGGGACCTGCCGCCCGTCCCTAGTAGGGTGACTGGATACTGTCAGAGATGTGTGACAGGCCTGCGAGCTTTGCACGACCTGCAATGCCTTCTCTTGCTCCAGCCCTGTTCGGGACAGGGTGCTCAGGGGCGAGTTCGCGAGGGGACAACGGGCCGGGATCACACCGTCCCCGACTCTCTAGGCCGAATCCTCCTCGATACTATTCCCCGTCAACGCACATGGATTATTTCCTTCACGTGCACAGTCCAGAGTAGCACCGGCCCTTTCTACCTGTCAACAGACTGCCGTATGGCCATTTGGCAACATTGTTGGTGCCGTCAGACCCACCCCAAAAGCGGCGGCAATAACTGCATGCATGCCGGAAGGGCCTCACCTGAGGGATTGATCAAGGTGGAACGATCGTTGCGGGCGTCACCGCCAACTCGCTTGAACCGACGCCCCGGCAGATACATTATGACCTGAGTCGACCGCAGCGGCCTTCTCCGGACGAGGTCTCAGGGAACAGATGACATACCGGCAGGACCACAAACCTCAGGGCAGCCCGACCAGACGGGCTGTAGGCGGCCGCCTCCTGCGAGACGACGGGTGGGATGATTGGGTGCCCCTCCCCAGACGGCAGGTGATGATCACGATGGGCGGGGTGATGATGGCCATATTCCTGGCATCGCTCGACCAAACCATCATCGCAACCGCTATCCCCCATATCGTCACTGACCTAGGTGGCTTTGACCGCTTTGCCTGGGTAACGACCGCCTATTTGGTCGCCTCCACGGCCGTCATTCCGATCGTCGGCAAGTTGTCCGACATATACGGACGCAAGGTGTTCTTCATCGGCGGCATCATCATCTTCGTGGTCGGCTCTGTGCTCGCGGGTGTCGCCCAGGATATGAACCAGCTCATCGCCTTTCGAGCCCTTCAAGGACTAGGTGGCGGAGTGGTTATGGCCAGCTCATTTATCTCGATCGGCGACCTTTTCCCGCCTGCCGAGCGCGGCAAGTACATGGGCTTTGTCGCCGCCATATTCGCTCTTTCGTCCGTCGTTGGCCCGGTCGTGGGAGGACTGCTCACTGACGCCTTGTCCTGGAGATGGGTGTTTTTTGTCAATGTTCCCCTGGGAGTGCCGATCGCTATTGCATTCGTAAAGGTCTTCCCCAACCCGCGGCCCAAGCCCGGCCCGAAGAAGAGCATCGACTACGCGGGCATCGTACTTTTGCTGATCGCCATCGTGTCAGGGATGTTGGGCCTCTCTTGGGGAGGGGCCCAATACGAGTGGTCGTCGCCTCCGGTCTTGGTCACCCTGGGACTAGCCGCCTTCGCTGGAGCGCTGTTTGTGATTGTGGAGCGGCGGGTCGCTGAGCCAATAATGCCGCTTCACATATATAGGAACCCGATCGTGGCCGTAGCCCTACTGGTCAGCCTCATGCTGGGGGTAAGCATGTTCGCAGGATCGGTCTTCATGCCGCTTTACTTCCAGGGCGCCCTGGGAGAGTCGGCCACCAACAGTGGCAGCTTTCTCACTCCCATGATGCTGGGAACGGTTATCGGCGCGACACTTGTGGGTCAATTGATGTCCCGAACGGGAGGTCGCTACCGGCTGCTCGGCATGGCGTCGGTCGGCATGATGGCCGTTGGCCTATATCTCATGTCACGCATAGACCTGGATACCCCGCGAGGCCTGACTATAGGGGCTATGGTTCTGATGGGATTTGGCATGGGCGGCACCTTTCCGGCCTTTAACATCGCCATTCAGAACGCGGTTGCCTATCGAAACCTGGGCGTTGCGACATCGGCCGCCCAGTTCATTCGGGCCATCGGAGCATCTGTCGGACTGGCGGTGCTGGGTTCTTTTCTAACCGGGCGGTTCGCCTCCGGCGTCACCTCGGCCGTCCCGGGCGACATCCTGGGGAGGGTCCCGTCCCATATCCTGGAGGAGCTCAAGAGCAACCCCGACGCCCTGGTAAACGAGGGTCAGATAGCAGATCTAAGTGCTCGCCTGACAGCCTACGGGCCGGATGCCGCAGCGGCCGTCGAGCCGCTTCTGGCCGGCATGAGAGAGGCATTGGCCGGAGCTGTTGCCGAAGTCTTCTTGGCCACTCTTGCTGTCTCTGTACCGGCGTTCGTGGTTGCGGCTTTCTTGCGGGAGATTCCCCTAAAGAAGGGCGGCCGCCGTTCTATCGGACCGCCGGAGAGCGGGCCCGGAGATATGTCCGGGGACCCCGGTGAAGCGGGTGAAAGGCCTAAAGGAGTGGGGTCTCAAGTCTGATACAATCCCCGGGCCGAGCGGCTCCAAACGGGGTATCGTCTGAGTCCGCTATAGGCTCGACGTCGAGGCGGGTGCTTGCCCCTAAGGCGTCTTCTTCATCGGGGTGTAGCGCAGTTTGGTAGCGCGCCACGTTCGGGACGTGGAGGTCCCGGGTTCAAGTCCCGGCACCCCGACCATGCCTTTGTCCCGTCTGGTCCAGCCGCTGGCCTGCTGGTTCCCGCCCTGGGCACGGTAGCTCAGACGCGAAGGCTGTGAGTCAAAGGCCGGCCGGCCAGCGTTCGGAGCTGCCAGAAGAGGAGGACGTTCTAGTTCTCGGCGCGGTCCAGTATCTGGTCAACAAGGCCGGCCGCCCAATCTCGCTGGGAGTCTTCCAGGTCTAATCCGCAGTGCGGGCAATCAAGGTCGCCGAACCTGATTCGAGTCGAGCAGTCCGGACAGGCCCTGATCTTCGAGAGGGCGGCAATTACCAGCGATACATCCCGTTCACTTGCCAATGACGCCCTCGTGTAGGCCCTGACGGTGTGATTGGCCGCAGCACGGGTGCCCCAGATCGGCGGTCGACATTGTCATGTCTACACCGAGTGTGACGGCCTCGACGAACTCGCTGGAACCGATCAACCCCGAATACCCTCCTTGGTGCGGGTCAGAGGAGATCAACTCACCAGCTCATCCCCACGCAGCCTAGCGGGGTAAGCCACGGCCGCCTGGGCCAGACGGCAAACCGCGGGAATAAGCAATGCGACTTCATCGCCCCGTTCGGTCTAGAAGTGTAGTGCATCACTTGTCCGCCGAAGCTGAGGGCGCTCCACGCTTTGGGCCCTTCGGTCGGCTAAGCGGGACGGTGACGTAGCGCAGGCCGAACAGGCTTGTGCTGAGCATATCCAGCGCGTACCTTGCGATTGCGGAAGCTGGAGGAGCAACGTGAGCACCATGCTGGACATCATCGAGGAGACAAATCCAGCCCTTGTAAGGGCTGCCTGCGATCTGCACCAGGGTGGACAGATTCCCCCGGACTGCTACGTGGTGGATCTGGCCACGGTCAGGGAGAACGCACGGCAGCTGTGCGAGCGTGCGACGGCAAAGGGCCTTCGCCTCTATGCCATGACCAAGCAAATCAACCGCAATCCCTCCATGCTTGAGGCCATTGCCTCAGCTGGCGTCGACAAGTTCGTTGCCGTCGACATTGAGGGCGCGAGGGCCGTACACGCCCAGGGGCTGAATGTAGCTCACGTGGGTCACCTGAGCCAGATTCCTCGTTACTGGATTCCCGAGGTTCTCTCTATGAGACCCGAGGTGTGGACCGTCTATAGCTTTGAGGCGGCAAGTTACATATCGGAGGCGGCCGTGCGGTTGGGTGTGGTCCAGGACCTGCTGCTCAAGGTCATTGGGACCGATGACCTTGCGTACCCTTCTCAGGAGGGGGGTATTTTTTTCGAGCACGTGGTCGACGTTGCCCGTCAGATCAAAGCGTTGCCTGGTGTTCGGATGGTCGGAGTCACTGGCTTTCCTACCATCGGCTACGACTTCGACACCCGTGGGCTAAAGGTGCTGCCAAACTTTGAGACCATCATCGATGCGGCAGAAAGGGTGCAGGACTCGCTGGGAATCGAGATGTCTCAGATAAATTGTCCGGGTACCTCCTCCTGCCTGGCCATGGACCTGATTGCCGAACGCGGAGGAACGGACGCGGAACCCGGGGCCGCATTTTGGGGCATGACCCCTCAGCAATTGTTCGGCGGTGACGCCGGACGGCCGGGCCAGGTCTACCTTGCGGAGGTGTCTCACCGCGCCAGGGACCGGGTCATGGTATTGGGGGGAGGTTTCTACGCCGACGGCTTGGACGGTCCTTGGGCTTTGATTTCTGCTTTCGTGGGCGATCACGGCGGGGCAGTGATGGGCAACCGGGTGAGGGCGGAGATACCGGATGCCCAGTGGATTGACTACTATGCCTGGCTCTACCCGTCTGATGGTCAGCGGGTCAGCCCTGGAGACTCGGCCATCTATTTCTTCAGGCCGCAGGTCTTTAAGACCCGTTCAGCCCACATCGCCACGCTAGAGGGCGTGCAGAATGGCGAGCCGACGGTGGCAGCCATTTACGATAAGGCCAACCGCCGCATCCGATAGCGGGCGAGGATCGCCGCTTGCGCCTTCGCTGGCATTCCCTGGAGGAGCGAATTGGTAGACGTCCAGTGCCCCTTGTCACTGGTTAGGGCACTTACCTTCGATGTGTTCGGCACCGTTGTTGATTGGCGGGGCTCGATCATCCGCTACGGCGCTGAATTGCAGGCCGAGTTGGGGACCGACGTTGACTGGCCCATGTTCGCTGACGCCTGGAGGGCGGCCTACAGGCCCAGCATGGATTGCGTGCGGCGAGGAGATCTGCCGTGGGCCAACCTTGATTCCCTGCACCGCCGATCACTTGACCGGCTCGCCCCCGCTTTCGGACTGGATGCCCTTGACGCCGACCAGATGGACCGACTCAATAGAGTCTGGCACCGACTGCAGCCCTGGCCGGACGTCGTGCCGGGCATCGAGAGGCTGGGGCAGCGGTACATCATCGCCACGCTTTCCAACGGCAACTTAGCCCTACTGGTCAACATGGCCAAGCGGGCTGGCCTTCGTTGGGATGCGATACTCTCGGCCGAACTGTTCAGGCGATACAAGCCAGACCCCGAGGTCTATGCCGGTGCCGCCGGTCTGCTGGGCCTGGAGCCAGCCGAGGTGATGATGGTCGCAGCACACCCCGAAGACCTGGAGGCAGGCCGCTCCGTCGGCCTGCGCACCGCCTACGTTCACCGGCCCTTAGAGCATGGTCGCGACAGATACCATCGTGTACCAAAGGAGGCTGGCTTTGATGTATATGCGGCCGACTTTGGGGAACTGGCAAGCAAGCTCAGGCTGATGACAGCCGCCGGCAAGGATCCATGAGGTGGCTCAGTCCGTCACATACCCGTTTATCCTGTCGGCGTGTATCCGATGCGGCTCCCGTGTAGATGCGTCACCCGCACCTCCACCGCCAGCCGATAGGACCCTGATCACATCGCCGGGATGTACCTGAACCCCAGTTTGCTTTGAGCCAAGCTCGGTTTCCTTGCCGCCGGACACGATAGTGTAGCGATGCGGCATGCCAGGTCCTCCTCCCAGGATGCCGGGAGGCGGGTTGATAATGCCGTCGCCCGCCGTATTCAGGAGGGCGATGTCCGAACCCTCGTAGACGATCTCGCAGATTGAGCCTAGGCCGCCGCGCCGTCTTCCTGGACCGCCGGAGTCGGGACGCAGCTCGTTGCACAGCACGAAGAGGGGAAAGCGCTCCTCGGTCACCTCTACGCTCGGGGCTCGTATCGCTCCAACCGAGTTGAGTTCACCGACGTTGGTCCAACCATCGTGCTCGAGCGAGGCCCCGCCGCCCGGCCGACCAAGGAAAAAGTGCCACAGAAAGAGCTTTCGTGTCCGCGGGTCGGTGCCGGTAATCGCATAGCGCAGTCGCCTTCCGAAGCCGGCGTTTACTGCGTGCGGTACCGCACCCGCGAGCGATTGGAAGATGGCCTCCGCTATCTCTTCGGCGACGTGATTGGTGCTCATGGTGACCGGTGCCGGGGGCACGGCGTTGACGATCAAACCCTCAGGGGCGATTACCAGTACGGGACGCATGGAGCCCTCGTTCTTCGGCAGGTCGGCAGGTGCCAGATACATCACGGTCGCGTGCACGATGGACCGCGTATTGGCATAGGCGCTATTGATAAAGCCGGTGACCTGCTGGCTGGAACCACTGAGATCAACCGTCAGCTCGTCACCCCTGACCGTTACCCTCGCGCGCACGGGAATCATCTCAGCGCCGAAGCCGTCGTTATCGACGAACGTCTCACCTTGGTACACGCCGTCCGGCCACTGGGATACGAACTTTCGCACCTGCACCTCTGCAGCGTCCATCAACTGTGCGACCGTCGCTTCCAGCATTTGCGGTCCATATTCAGCCAGAAGGGATCTGATGCGCTTGGCCGCGATTTCTACGGAGCCCATTTGGGCGTTCAGGTCGCCGAGAAAGCCGGCCGGAAAGCGCGTGTTGATGGACATCATTCGAAGAAGGTCGTTGCGAGGCGTGCCTCTGTCCACGATCCTCAGTGGTGGAAGTCGCAGACCCTCGTGGAATATCTCGGTGGCCGACGGATTGTAGCCGCCGTGCGTCCCGCCGCCTATATCGCTGTGATGCGCACGGTTGACGGCCATGTACCTTAAGGAGCCCCCCCAGAAGACGGGACGCAGGATGGTGACATCAGGCAGGTGACTGCCCCCGTGGTAGGGATCGTTTAGGATGAACACGTCTCCCTCGTTTAGGTCGTCCCCGAAGTAGTCGAGCACAGCCCGGCCGGCGATCGGGAGTGCACTGATGTGCACGGGTATCCCTTCGCCTTGGGCCACCAACTGGCCTTGCCGATCCAAAAGGGCGGTCGAGTAGTCTCGGCTGGCGTTCAGAATCTGGGACAACGAAGTCCGTAGCATTACCTCCATCATCTCCAGGGCTATGGAGTCCAGCCTTCGCTCAACCACGGCCGTGGTGATAGGGTCGGCTTCGGCCACCACGTCCCGGCCCGCACCCGTCTGAGACGCCACGCTGACAAGCACTCCACCCTTGTCGTCGGCCCGGGCCGTGTCACCTGCCTCGAGTACGAAGGTATTGAAGTCGGATTCCAGGATCGCCGGCCCGATCAATCCCTGTACCGGCATCTTTTCTCCAAGCCGGTACACCGGCACGTCTAACCAGCCATCCAGATAGACTCTTCGCCCCCGTCCTTCCCGACCTCCTTCGGAAGCACTGCCGGCACGACGGTGAGTCTCGATCCTGGGGAGCCTGCCGATGGCTGTGGCTCGCAGGGTCACCAGGCGGATGTCGAGGTCCTGCTGGCTGTATGAGTAGAGCTCCTCGTACCGCTCGTGCAGGTTGGCCTTCCACCGTGCCATGAACGCCCGGTCGTCAAGGCTCAGATCGGGGACGCGCACGTTGACCTCGTACATCTGATCCGAGTAGCGCATGTCGGCAGAAAGACTGACCGTCGTCTCCAACAGCTCCTGTCGCCCGTCCAGTAGGGTCCGTCCCCGGTCCGCGAGCTCGGCCAGAACCCCCCGTACGCCGTCAAGCGCTGCGGGTGTCAGGTCCGCCGGATGAGAGCGTGAGAGGTCGTAACGGATATCCGTTGACAGCATGCCGTACGCCGACAGGACGGGTGCCTCGGCAGGCACTACCACGCGTTCAACGCCCAGCTTGCGTGCGACCGACGTCGCCACAAGCCCCGCCGCTCCCCCGAAGGCGACCAGTGCAAAGCTGCGTGGGTCCATCCCTGATTGCGCGGCCTTGAGGCGGATACCCTCGGCAACCGTGGTTGATACGACCTCGCGCATGCCGACGGCCGCCATTTCAGTGGACAGGCCGAGTGGCTCGGCGACGTGTTCAGTTACCGCGCGGCGCGCACTGTCGACATCGAGGGCCTGCCTGCCTCCTAGAAATCGCAGAGGATCCAGGTGGCATAGCACGACCGCTGCGTCCGTGAGGGTGGCATCGGTACCGCCCTGTCCGTAGCATGCCGGACCGGGGTCAGCACCCGCGCTCTGTGGGCCGACCCTTAGTATCCCGCTCTCGTCTACCGCAGCTATGCTCCCTCCACCGGCGCCAAGTGTTGCCACATCCATCATTGGCACGGCGATCTTCCACCCTGCCTCGAACGTCTCGGTGGTCGTGTTGGCCGAGCCGCCCACGACGATTGAGATGTCGGTGCTCGTGCCGCCCATGTCCAGGGCGATGATTCGATCTTCGCCCACCAACCTGCCGTAGTGAGCAGCCCCGCTGACCCCACCGGCCGGGCCGGAAAGGATGGCGCGGACAGGGACCTTCCTGGACTCGGGTAGGGGTACTACACCGCCATTGGACTGCATTATCAACATCCCGCCCGCCGGCCCGGCGCCATCGGATGTGAGATCCTCCAGACGCCTGCCCAGCCGTGCGAGGTATTCGCTGAATACCGGTCCGACATAGGAATTGACCACCGTCGTGCTCACGCGGTCGAATTCCTTGATCTGGGGCAGGATTTCCGATGACAGCGATAGGAAAGTGTCAGGGAATCGCGCCTTGATCATGTCGGCCGCCCTAAGTTCGTGGTCGGGGTTCATGAAGGAGAACAAAAAGCACACCGCCAGCGCCTTCACTTCCTCCTGCTGCAATGCGTCAAGGCATCGTGCCACTCCATCCAGGTCTAGGGGGCGTTCGATCCTGCCGTCGCATCTAATCCGCTCTGGGACGGTCAGGCGCAGAAACCTGGGAACCAACGGCTTGATCGGCTCCATACGAAGGTTGTACCTGTCCTCCTTGAATCCCTCCCTGACCTCAAGCACATCCCTGAATCCCTCCGTTGTCAGGAGGCCTACTTTGGCACCCTTACCTTCAATGAGGGTGTTGGTAGCTACCGTGGTGCCATGGATAAGGAGCGCGGTGGAACTCAGCAGTCCTTTGACCGTCAGTCCGTGCGAGTCGGCAACCAGTCCAAGGCCCGTCAGCACGGCCTCGGACGGGTCGTGCGGAGTGGATGGCGTCTTGAACAGGCGGGGTTGACCGCGGCCATGGGCCGCCACAACGTCGGTAAAGGTGCCGCCGACATCAATGCCGATCCTGAACATGAGGTCAGAGTACGGCCGCGATTCGTTTCCCTCTAGCCGGTGGCCTGTTACTCCCTATCCCAGCCTTGCGACTTGGACCTGGGCTTGATCCCAAATGTCCAGGCCTGCATGCTCGGACCAGGCCGAGATCAACGTCTTGAACATCGGGCCCGGCTCGCCGTCCCCGATCTGACGCTTGTCCACAGAGGTGAGCGGCAAGACGCAAAACGGCGTCGAAGAGAAGAAAGCTTCGTCGGCAGTGTAGAGGTCGTAGGGCTGGAGGTCCTCCTCGACGATCCTTATGTCGAGTTGGCGAGCGAGGTCGAAAACGAACGAGCGGGATATACCCTGAAGGATGGATGTATCCGCTGGCGTCCTTATGGTCCCGTCCGTCACTACGAACAAGTTGTAGCCGATCCCCTCGGTCAGGTTGCCGGAGGCATCGGTAAGGATGGGCCATCCATTGGACTCTACGTCCCCGGCCTCCATCTCCGCCAGGTTGAAGTTGAGGCGGCTGTGATGCTTGATTTTCGGGTCGACCGTCTCCGACGACATTGAGCGGGTCTTTGTGATTACGCCCTTCGCGCCTCCCATGGCGTCGCCGAACCAGTCCCACGGCACTGGCCCCACATCGATAATGACGGTCGGGTTCTCACACTCGTAGGCCCATCGGCCCGGGCCTCTGGTTATGGCGTGCCAGATGTCAAAGTCGCCGTGCTCTGCCAAATGCTCTCGGTTCTTCTCCACAGCCTCTAAGGTCACCCGGGTCATCTCCTCGGCCGGCATGCCGATGTCAATTCGCGTGTATTTCATCGAACGATACAAGCGGTCGACGTGGCGATCCAGGAGGAACGGCTTACCGTTGAAGGTGCGAGTGACATCAAACACCGTGTCCCCCACGCGAAAGCCTCGGTCGGCCACATCAACCTTTAGCTCGCTTCGGGGCACCCATTCTCCGTTCAGGTAAGCAATGAATTCACCCATCTTGGTCCTCCTCGCTAAAGTCGGCCGGATTGTATCCTAATTTCGGCGGCTCACCGGCCCGGGAGGCACAAAATGCTCTCCGGGAAGCCACTGTCTGGATGGGCCAGGTACCCGGGCCGAGCCAGAGACCAAAGCTGGCGACCGCTGCTAAGATTCCGACCAGTGTGGCGGGTTCATCACTAGGAGGGTCGAGCAATGATCAAGGAGTTCGGTTCTATATTCGCGGGCTACCCTGCCATCGAGGACGTGGGTTTCGCTGGCACACCGGTGCATGAGCGGTTCTACTCCAACGAGCATCTGGTTTCGGCGTTCGACGACACCCTGTCTATCGCGAAAGCCATGGACCGGGCTGGATACGACGTTTTCTGGCTCGCCGAGCACCACTTCCAGCCCGAGGGCTACGAGGTAATCAACAACATACCTCTGCTGTCGCTGCACCTGGCGCATCACACCGATAACTTAAGGTTTGGGGCGGCCTTTAACATACCTCCGATGTGGCATCCCCTCCGATTGGCTGAGGACTTTGCCACCGTCGATGTCCTCACAGGTGGTCGGGTGATCTTCGGAGTTGGCCGTGGCTACCATACTCGGGAAGTGGAGACTCTTGGTGCCCCACTACTGGATGGCGATGCCAACCGCGAATTGTTTGAAGAGCAGGTCGAACTAATCCTAAAGGCGTTCAACGAGCGGTCCTTCAGCCATCACGGCAAGCACTATGTCATTCCTCCCGCCGTGCGCTACCGAGGCGAAACCATGGAGAAGATCACCTTGGTGCCCCGTCCGCTAAGCACGCCGGTCGAGTGCTGGCAGCCGATAGTCAGTGGAGGTCAGCGAGGACTGGATTTCATGGCTCGTCATGGCATCAAGGGGTTGATCGGAGGAGGGGCTGCTCCCGGGGGGGCCTCCGAGAGGATCATGCATCAGTGGAGGGAGACTCTCGCCGCTCATGGTAGGGAAACTGAACTCGGCGAAGACTTGATGGTGGGTTTTAACCTCTCTATCGCCGACTCGCGGGAAGAAGCGATTCGCAACGCCCAACCGTTCTATGAAGAGCACGTCAAGATGTTCGGTCCGCTCAACATGGTTGCGGGGCTGTCCCAGGAACAGATCGAGGCTACGAAGGATCCATCTCTGGCTCCAAGGGCCGGAATTCCCGGCGTGGAGCACCTGGCCGCTGAGGGAGCTTACCTCGTGGGTACTCCTGAAGAAATCGGCGACGAGCTGGAGGCGATTCAGGAACGCTATCCCGGGCTGGGCAGCATAAACTTGAGCCTGGCCATATCGACCCCGGCTAAACAGGTAATCGAACAGCTAGACCGCTTTGCCGCCGAGGTGATCCCAAGGTTCCGTCCGGACCGATAGCCGGTACTGCACGCTATCTATGGGCTGGTGGGCTGTAGCCTCTTGGTAGCTTCCAAGAGGGAGTCGCCGAACTCAGCAGACTGCCACCCGCGTACGTCCGGGCTCATCGTCTCCCTTTCTCCAGTTCCCGGGTCTCGGGCGAGCCGCTCAAGGCTGACGGTTGGCCACACCAGGCTGGGATCGATCGAGAGACCGTCGCCGTGGGCCTTTCGCCACAGCTTGAGTTCTTCAAGTCGCTGCTTGTCCGCGGTTTGCATGCGCGGGCGACGGGCGGTGGCGGGCCTATCGTATGGAGGGGCCTTCAGACCCGTCTCCAGTGCCCGCCTGAGTTCGCTTACCAGGGGCTTGCGTGCAAATGGACCAAGGCCGGTAACAACGCTCAGATCAGCATCGGGCTCCTCGGCCAGGGCCACGAGTGTCGAGTTGGCGAGCACCCGGAAGTGTGGCCGACCCCGCTGGCGCGCATGGCGCTCGCGAAGCGCGGCCAGTTCCTTGAGGACGGCTAGTCCTCTGGCGTCGAGCACTCGACTGCCCTTGATGTTCAGGAACGCCGTTGCCGGATCCGGAGCCTCGTAGCGGACCCGGGTCTGACGATCGCACTCCTCGGCTACCCAGCTCGAGCGTCCGAGGTCTTCCAGCCTCCTTTGCATGGCACCATGCAGGTCGTGAAGGTACGCCACGTCCGAGGCAGCGTAGTCCAGGGCTTCTGCGCCCAGGGGCCTGTTGGTCCAATCCGACTTCTGAAGTCGCCTGCTCTTGGAGATTTCGACGCCGAGTACGTCTTGGAGCACCGGAGCAAGGCCGGTCTTCGGCAGCCCCAGGAACGCAGCCGCGATCGCCGAGTCGAACAGATTGCGGACGCGAAAGCCCCAGTCCCGATCCAGACACCTGAGATCGTAGTCGGCCGAGTGGGCGATCTTGACGATGGAGGGGTCGCAAAGGAGTCGTCCTAGTGGCGACATATCATCGATAGTCAGCGTATCTACTATGTAGATTGCCCCGGGGATCGACATCTGGAACAGGCAAACGCGCTCCGGATAGCGGTGTCGACCGTTGCCCTCAAGGTCCACCCCGACGGCGGGCTGCTGCGAGATTGCCTCCGCCAACTCGGCTAGCCGATCGTCGGCGACAACCACCTCGATCTGGGGCCGGGGGAGGCGCTCTGCATTGTCGGCGCAGATCGTTGAATTCAGGACGCCAATCTCGCCCATTCAGGCCCCGTAAGTCTCAAACAGGCGCCCCCAGCCGGTTTTCATCGCTTCGCGGATGCGACGGCGGCCTACGAACCTCAGCCAGTAGTCGTTGTGGTAGAGGTTGGACGCCGCGAATGCCCACGGCACCACCGGAGACCGAAGCAGAAGGTTCTCAAGGGGCTTTAGCGGGCCCCAATAGATCAGCTTTTGGCCCTTGGAGGCCAGGGTGTTCTCGCTCGCCGAGAATTGCCAGTTGACCCCTCCGATATCGTCTCCTACCACCTCAATCTCCGTCGGATCACCTACGCCCAGTCCGGCTTCGTGCGCAAGGCGGATGAACCTTAGGTTCAGGGGATCCAGGCCCATCATCTTGGCGGCCGTTGCGTCTATGGCCACCTGGTCTGCCGAGGCCAACAGGACGTTCTTTTCATGCCACCTCATAGCTCGTGGTCCGGGGCCATCGCCCGCAAAGGTGCCATCCATCACCGCGAATATGCCCGGATGTATCTCCTTTTGGATGGCAAGGAGATCGACCAGAGTCTCGTGTATCACGGAATGGGTCCAGTGACGACGCCGGTGTAACAGACCGCCGAAGGCGTTCTTCATTGCACCGGTGACGGTGGTGAATACGTGCGTCTTTACGGTGGGCAGGTGGATCACATTCCTGCCCGGGAAGATCTCGGGTATCTGTATCCCCTCAGGGTATATGTCGTCCAACGCGAGCATCTTGGCCTTGGGCTGGTAGTTCACCCATTTGGTCGGGGGCTCGTCGAGATAGACTGCCGATAGGCCGTGGCGCCTCTCTACGGACGTGTGGCGGTTGTTAAAGGCACCTTCATGCGGGTCGACCACCACCGTGCCGTTGTGCGCCGGTATCAGGCCCTCGTAGCCGTCCTCGCTGAGGGCGCTGATAACTCCATCGAGTTGCCAGGGGGTTGTCGAGCAGGCGGGGTAGTAGTGCTGCCAGGAGATGTTGATCTTCAGCAGGGTGTCTGCGGTCGGGTCCAGGTGATCGCCATACTCGGCCAGTCGCATCGCGCGGCCGATGTCTGCGATGACCGTTTCGGGCCTGGTATAGACGACCGCGACCTTCGGCCTGGTGGCGGTGGCGGAGCCGCTATGCGTGGCCTTTTCGCTCTGCTGCGTTCGTGAGGTCACGGGGACCAGCTTACCGTCCAGTCCCGTCGGACGCGCCGGCTATTCGAGGAAATCGCGCAGCTTCTTCGAGCGAGTAGGGTGGCGCAGCTTTCGCAGCGCCTTCGCCTCTATCTGGCGGATGCGCTCCCTGGTGACGCCGAAATCACGGCCGACCTCCTCCAGAGTGCGGCTGCGGCCGTCTTCGAGCCCGAAGCGCAACTGAAGGACCTTTGCCTCGCGCTCGCTCAATGTGAACAGCACATCGTCAACTTGCTCTTTGAGGAGTTGATAGGATGCCGCCTCTGCCGGCGCGAGGGTGCTGCGGTCCTCTATGAAGTCCCCCAGGTGACTGTCCTCCTCCTCGCCGATCGGGGTTTCCAGGGATACGGGCTCCTGCGAGATCTTGAGGATCTCACGCACCTTCTCCGGCGGCACGTCCATGCCCGCGCCTATCTCTTCGCTTGTCGGTTCCCGGCCGTACTCCTGCACCAGGCGTCGACTGACACGGAGGAGCTTGTTGATAGTCTCGACCATGTGCACCGGGATGCGGATCGTGCGTGCCTGGTCGGCAATGGCCCTGGTGATCGCCTGGCGGATCCACCAGGTGGCATACGTGCTGAACTTATATCCCTTGCGATAATCGAACTTCTCTACCGCCCGGATCAGTCCGATGTTGCCCTCCTGAATCAGGTCCAGGAGGGACATGCCACGGCCTATGTACTTTTTCGCCACGGATACGACCAGCCTGAGATTTGCCTCGGCCAGATGCCTCTGGGCTCCGGTGCCTCCCAGCTCTACGTCCCTGAAGAACTTCCGAAAGACGATCTCGTACGATTCGAGCTGTTCGATCAACGCGGGATCCTCGATCTGCGTTCGAAGTTCCTTGGTCGGGGCGTGTATGTCTATCAACTGCAGCGCCTCTTTGGGCAGCAGCCGACAGTTGAGCGACAGCTTGAGGATGTCTTCCTTGGCCTCCAAAGGCTCTTTGTTCAGGATTTCGCCGAGATAGTTGAGGATCTCCTCATTCAACTCACCGTCCAGCGCGTCGCGTACCTTGGGATGGAATCTCAGCTCCGCCAGGGTTCGGTCGCCTGATATGCCAACGAACCTGCTGATGGCGGTGATCTCCTTGGACGAACGGGACACCCCGCGCAGCAGGTGAAGCACGATCTTCCAGGCCCTCGGAGGACGGCCATCCGGGCCGACGAGTTCCTCCTCCAGGGTCTCGATGTGCTTTACCGCCTCCATGCGACGTGCCAGCACCCGCTCGTCGTGCGCCTTTAGCAGACTCACCCGGCCGATCTCCCGCAGATACATGCGGACCGGGTCGTCGATTATCTCGGTGTTGTCGAAGTCGCCCCAGTTGGCGGCCTTGACCTCCTCAGCATTGACGCTCGGCACGACCTCGCTGGTGGTGGAGGTTGCATCGCCCTCTTCGCCGGTCGTCTCCTCCTCCTCCTCGTCCTCCTCGTCCTCGTCGTCTTCCTCGTCCCTAGCCGGCCTGTCCGACTCGGCGATCGCCTCTGCGACCTCTCGCCGTCGCTCAGTCAGGCCGATCAGGTCCCGGGGCGATGTGGCGTTCTCCACCAGACCCTTTACAAGGTCATCGTTGTCTTCTGAGTCCAGGTTTGTCGTCATGCTTTAGTCAACCTCTACGGGCATGGATCTCTCTGAGACGGTCGTTTACTTCGATGATCGCACGCTCGATTTCTTGGGAAGGCTCGAGCGAATCCTGTCCAGAAAGCAGGCCGTCTTGGAGGCGTCTGAGGCGTCTTTCTTCAAGCCTGGAAAGCATCTGGCGCGCCGCACTCTCCGATTGTCCGAGCATGGTGGGTTCCAGGGCAACCATGGAAAGCTCATCCAGGCGATCATGAAGAGCGGGATCGAGAGCGGCCCTCAACCCCCCTATTGTATCGGCTTGCAGCCAGCGGGTAAATATCTCCCGGTCCTCGCTTCGATCAAAGCACTCGGGTTCAAATTCCTGCGCAAGGTCCTTCAGCTCAGGTCGCTTCAGCAGCATGGTCAGTGCATATTCGTCGACTACGCCGTTGGGGTCCTTCGGCAACTGGCCGACCGATTGGACCTCAGCGGTTGCATGGCTCGGGCCCGTCCGTCGAGTCCTTCTCCTTGCCTCGGTGCTGCGTCTGCCGATTTCCCGGAGAATCGGCTCCAGACGCTCCGGGGCCACGCCGAGTGCGACGGCCAGATCGTTACGGTATCTCTCCTGGTCAAACGGGTTGGCGGAATATATGAGGTCCGCCACCCACTTTGCGGCCTCGGTCTTGCCGGCGCCGGAGGACAGGTCGAAGCGCTTGGGCAGCCAGCGGATCATAAAGTCGGTGCCGGCTACGGCGCCTTCTATAGCGCTGGTCCAGGCCTGGGGGTCGTGCCTTATGAGGTCGTCGGGGTCCGAGCCCTCGGGCAGTAGTGCAATTCTGATCTCCATCTGGTCGCGCCTGATGATCGTCCCGACGTGCCTGCCGTAGGCTGCCGGATCGCGATCGGCCGCGGCTACCAGCACCTCTTCGAGCTTGCGAATGATGGCTTCCTGGCCCGCCGCGTCGGCGTCGAGCGCGAGGATAACGGAGGAGGCAGTTGAGCGAATGTGTCCCAGCTGGGTGTCTGTAAGGGCGGTTCCCATGGATGCGACGACGTTGAGGTGGCCATGCTGGTGAGCTGCGATCGCGTCCATGTAGCCCTCGACTATGACAGCCTCGCCTCTCGCCCTGATCGCCTCGGTCGCTAGGTGCAGGCCGTACAGCAGGTTCCGCTTGTCAAAGACCTCCGTTCCGGCGGTGTTGATGTACTTGGGATCCGAGCCGTCGAGAGACCTGGCTCCGAATCCGGCGACGTTGCCCCTGCGATCGGCTATGGGAAACATCAGACGTCCATAGAAAAAGTCTCTGCCGGGCCCTCCCTCCGAAGGTCTTATCAAGCCCGCCTCGACCATCTGGCCGGCGCTGAAGCCTTCAGCAAGAAGATGTGCTCTGAGACTCTCGGCACCCGTCCCGGTCGCCGGGCTTAAACCCAGCCTGAAATCAATGGCGGTTTGCTTGTCGATGCCACGGTCCTTCAGATAGCCGCGGGCCGCCTCGCCTGAATTGGAGTACAGATTGCCCTGGAAGAAGCTGGCCGCTGCGTCATTGATCTGATGGACCGTCGCCGACTTCGTCTGCACGGAACCGGATGCGAGAGCTACCCCCGCTCTGGCCGCCAGGGATCTCAGGGCTTCCCCGAACTCGATTCCCTCCCGTCTCATGACGAAGGAGATCACGTCCCCCCCGGTCGAACAGGCCCCGAAGCAGTGCCAGCTCTGTCGCTCCGGACTCACGATGAACGATGGAGTCCGCTCGTTGTGGAACGGGCAGGGCGCCTTCAGGCTACGGCCTGATTTGGTCAGGGGCACGTAGGAGGACACTACGTCGACGATGTCCAGTCTGGCTTTTATCTCCCCTGATATCGACATCCGCTTGGGCCCTTACTGGTCGACGGTCAGGCCACGCTGACCTTGAGAGGGTCTGATATCCCCGGCTCCAGGATTTCAGCCTTCCTGATGGCGTAGTGGTCCGTCATACCGGAGAGGTAGTCGACGATCGCCCGCTCGTCACTTTCTGCTATCGCGCGGTATTCAGTCGGGATCTGATCGTGGTTGTCGAAATAGTGATTGAACAGCACTCTAACTATGGCCCTGGCCGCAGTGCCCTGGGCGCAGATATCCGCCGGGACATAGACGCGCTCAAACATGAAGTCCCTGAAAATGTTGACTGCCCGCCGCACGGTCGGTCCCATTTCGATCATGGGCTTGCCGCCGGTCAGACCGTCCTCGCCTGTTGCGCGCCACGAGCTCTGCACTATGTCGGTGACGATGCGGTCGACTCTCTGGGCATGACGGGCGCCCAGCACGTCAAACACCTCACTCGGCACCTCCTCCCGGGACACCACACCCGCGCGGAACGCGTCCATCAGATCATGGTTCAGGTAGGCGACGGCATCGGAGATGCGCACCACCTGTCCCTCAAGCGAGAGATTCTCCACCAGGTCGGGTGACAGAAAATCCCCGCGCGGCTTGGAGTGAGAGACGATGGCCTGGCGCACCTCGGAGGTAAGGTTCAGGCCTGCCCCTTCCTTCTCCAGGGCATCGACAACGCGCAGGCTCTGGCGGGCGTGCCTGAATCCCGATCCGGGCTCGGCGTCCCCCCTGAGCAGTCGATCGACTTCGTCCTCACCAACGTGCCCGAACGGCGTGTGGCCGAGGTCGTGGCCGAGGGAGATTGCTTCGGTAAGGTCCTCGTTTAGGTTGAGCGCGCGGGCGATTGTCCTGGCTATCTGGGACACCTCTAGCGTGTGGGTAAGTCGAGTCACGTAGTGGTCGCCCAGAGGCGCTATGAAGACCTGGGTCTTGTGCTTGAGGCGCCGGAAGGCCTTGGAGTGGACTATCCGATCTCGGTCGCGCTGGTAGTCTGTCCTCAGCGGGCTGGGCAACTCAGGTATCTTGCGACCCGCGCTGCGCGCCGACCGCCGAGCGAAGATGGAAAGTGATTCCTCGCGAGCCTCGATGCGCTCGCGAACGGATGTTTTGCTGCTCACCACCCTATCGTAACCTTCTATCGGCCGGGTCGGGGAATGAGCGTCTCCAATGAACGGCGAGCATGTCAGAGTTCACCTTACGATCTGAAACGGGGGCATCATGTTGGGCAGCTTTACCTCGACAAGGGCCGGTGCGTCGTGCGCCAATGCCCGGCGCAGCGCCGATCGCAGACCATCCGCCGTCGTGCTCTCAGCTCTCACACCGTGGGCCTCTGCAAGCTTTACGAAGTCGGGGTTCTGAAGCTCGGTGCCGTAGAGGCGGCCGCCGTACCGGTGGGCCTGGTCCCATTTCGAGGCGCCGTATGCATTGTTGTTAAACACCAGTGCTATCACTCCTATGCCGTGTGAGACGGCCGTCGACAGCTCAGAGGCCATGTACAGAAATCCGCCATCTCCACTGATGGCCACCACGCGCCGGTCAGGCGCCCCCAGTTTGGCGCCAAGAGCCGTTGGGAAGGCGTATCCGAGTGGAATGAAGTACGAAGTAGTCAGATACGATCGGGGCCGGCGAGCCGGATACCAGAGGTTGCTCCAGTAGCCAATATTCGTGATGCCGCTGACGACTATCCCGTCGCCATCCAGCTCGGCCGCTATATCGTCCACGATTGCGGTCTGTTCCGGTGCCAGGGTCTTGATGCACTTGGAGATGTCCTCTTTCCAGCGTGCACAGAACCGCTCTCGATCGCCCCGTTCCTGCGCGCCGAGGGCGAAGTTGCGGGCACTCAACCCCTCTGCGATGGCGGCCAGCGTCAGCCTTGAATCGCCCTCGACCGCGATATCGGGCCTGAAATTGCGACCGATCTCTTCAGGGTCGACATCCACCTGTATCAATGTCTTTCCCGAAAGGTCTAGACCGGGCATCAGTAGCCGGGTGCCCACGGCCAAGAGAACGTCCGATTCCCTGACCACCTCGGTGCCCGGCATCATTTGAGCGTAGTTGACCCCGAGGTACAGAGGGTGCTCAGGGTCTATCACACCCCTTGCCTGCTGGGTCGTCATCACCGGGGCAATCAGGGCTTCGGCAAGGGCCGTCAATTCCCCTGAGGCGCCCGCGATGGCAGTGCCTCCTCCGGCGAATATGACGGGGCGCTCGGCCGCCGCCAGCGCCGCGACCGCCGAGTCGATCGCCCCGCGCTTAGGCGCCACGGGCAGGGACGGCTCGGGCTCGATCAGTTCGGCAGTGGCCTCCATGCCGAGCGTGTCTGACGGGATCTCGATCTCAACCGGGCGCGGTCGGCCGCTGCCCATCCGGTCAAATGCCTCGCGTACCATCCCGGGCACCTGTTCGACCGTGGTGCAGCGGGCATTCCATTTCGTGATAGGTCTCACAGCTTCGAGCTGATCGTCCACCTCGTGCAGCTCGCCCCTTCCCTTGCCAAGGGCCCCGCTGGGTATCTGCCCGGAGACGAGGAGCACCTGGGACGACGCCCCGTAGGCCGTTCCCAGGCCGCCCGACGCGTATAGCACCCCCGGCCCGGGTACGACTATGGCCACCCCGGGCTTGCCGCTCACCCTCGCGTACCCGTCGGCCATGTGGGTCAGGGCCATCTCGCTTCGGCCAATAACGAGCCGAATCCTGTCCCGGTACTCGTAGAGGGCGTCGAAGATGGCCATGATCTGCACGCCGGGTAGCGCGAACACCGTGTCAACGCCCTCGGCAACGAGTTGCCGTACGAGCGCCTGTGCGCCGGACATCTGCATTGTCGGGCTATTGTGCCCTATGCCCTGGCGATCACACCACCGTGGATCGGGCTACCCGGGCCGGGGGTCAAAAGGAGCGAGCGCGGCGGCTCAGAGCTCAATCAGGTTGGAGGCTCCCTCTCCTCGGTGAAACCGCGCGACATTGGCGTACCCGAACGCCGCCCGGCGAGACCAGGTGTCCCAGTTGGTCCCGGCGCTGTGGGGTGTCACGATCACGTTCGGCATGTCCAGCAGGGGGTTGTCGGGTTGAATCGGCTCGGTCTCAAAAACATCCAGGCCGGCTCCGGCGATGCGGCCGCTCCCGAGGGCATCGATCAAAGCCACCTCGTCGATGATCGCTCCGCGGGCGGTGTTTACGATCACCGCTGTTGGTTTCATCAGATCGATCAATTCACGTCCGATCAGATGATGCGTTTGCTCAATGAGGGGCACATGTATGGTGATCACGTCCGAGATTCGAAACAACTCTTCGATGCTCATGTAGTCCAGTCCCAGCTCCCGCTCGGCCGCTCCTGGCTGACGCACCACGTCGTGGTAGACGAGCCTGGCATCGAACCCCCTCAGCCGTCTGGCGACCTGCCTGCCGATGCTGCCCATGCCCAGCACGCCAACTGTCTTTTGAGCCAGTTCGAACGCGTTGGTACCGTCCAGTGGCTCGCGCCACCGCCCGGAGCGAACGGCGGAATCGGCCTCGATCAGGCGATGGTAGACGGCCAGGATCAACAGCACGGCATGATCGGCGACCGCCCAGGAATTGGCGCCGCCATTGTTGGCGACCGGGACTCCAAGATGGCGGACAAGGTCGACGTTCAGGTAGTCCCAGCCCGCCGAAAGGATCTGCAGCAGGCGTGGCCTGCAGGCAGCCAGGACCTCGTCCGGCAGGTCGATGCCCGACAGGATCAGGTACTCGGCATCGGCCGCTGCGCTGACTTGGTCACTCAGGGGGCCTCTGGTGTCGATGCCGACGGTGGCAAAGCCGTTCGGCGTGTGGCGAGCGATCTCCTCGTAGATCTGTCGGTCGTGGGAGTGAACCAATGCGATGTTGGTCATGGGTCTACTATAATCGGGCCCGAATCTCAGTCAACAAACGCCTTCCCAATAGGAGTGTGAAACTTGCCTAACATCAAGAGAGTCGGATTCGTGGGCTTGGGCATCATGGGTAAGCCGATGGCCAAGAATCTACTGGGGGCGGGCTTTGAACTCATGGTCCATAGCCGGTCCCGTCCGCCGGTCGATGAAGTAGCGGCCCACGGTGCGACTGCTGTCGGTTCGCCATCAGCGGCCGCCGCGGGTGCCGATGCCGTCGTGACAATGCTGCCCGACGGGCCGGACTCCGAACTGGTCATTCTCGGAGCCGACGGCGTGCTGGCGGGGTCGGATCCGGGATCATTGATCATCGACATGAGCTCGATAGCCCCCGCCGTGTCCCAAAGGATAGCCAGGGCATGCGAGGAAAAGGGAGTTGATTTCCTCGACGCTCCCGTCAGCGGGGGTGAGCCGATGGCCGTCTCCGGTGATCTGGCGATTATGGTTGGGGGACGGCAGGAGGTGTTTGACAGGGCGTCGCCACTGTTTGAGGCGATGGGCAAGAGCTGGGTGCTGTGTGGCGACTACGGTGCGGGGAACACGACCAAGCTGGCAAACCAGATCATCGTCGCCGCCAACATAGAGGCGGTGGGAGAGGCACTTGTCCTGGCCAAGAAGGCGGGGTTGGATCCCCAGAAGGTGTTCGATGCCATAAGGGGGGGTCTGGCCGGCAGCAACGTGCTCAACGCCAAGGGACCGATGATGATCTCCGGCAATTTCACCCCGGGGTTCCGGATCCGGCTCCACCAAAAGGACCTCAGGAACGCCCTTCTGACCGCCGGCGAGCTGTCGGTGCCACTGCCTGTGACTGCCCTCGTTCAGCAGATGGTGGGCTCTCTGGTCAACGACGGGAAGGCCGAGAACGACCACTCGAGCATCGCCAATTTCATCGAGGGGCTCGCCAAGACCACGATCGCATCGGAGTCCTAGGCCCGCCGACATCGGCCGGTGCCATAGGGGCCGATTCCGCGGCCGCGCGTCTCGGATGGTGCCACTCGGACATGGCGCCAGCCCGAGATGCTCGGCCGGCTCAGTCCCGCTGGTCGGGGGGGTCGGGTTGGCGCTCCAGCTGCTCCTCCAGCCTCCGCAGTGACCGTTGAGTGGCGCGCAGTTCACGGAGCAGCATGTCGCGGGACTGCGGCCTCTCCAATTCGTCGAGACGTTTTCTCTTGGCCTCGTCGAGATTGTTGATCACCACTGCGATGAACAGGTTGATGACCACAAAGGTGGCCAGTACCACGAAGGTTACGAAGTACATCCAGGCCAGCGGGTGTACCTCCATCGCGGTGTTCATGATGCTGGCCCATTCCTCCAGCGTGATCACCTGGAACAAGGACAGCAGCGACACGCCCAGGTTGCGCCAGTGAGCCGGGTCGTGCTCATGAAACAGCTGGTAGCCGATGATGGCGTAGACGTAGACCACCAGGCCCATCAGAGCCACGATGTGCAGCATGCTCGGTATCGAGCGCACGAGCGTGGCCACGATCAACCTCAACTCGGGCACCGTGGATATCAGTCGCATTACCCGCAGAAGGCGGGCGGTACGGGCTACGACTGCGAAACCGCCTACGGCCGGAATGACCGCAAGGATGATCACCGTGAAGTCGAAGATGTTCCAGCCGTCACGAAAGTAACGGTCGATGCGCGGTGCGACGGCGAACATCTTGAGCGCGGCTTCGGCGATGAACACGGCAAGGATGATCTGCTGGCCGAGGTTCAGCCAGGCGGAGAAATCCTCTACCAGTGTTCGTGAGGTCTCCATTCCCAGCAGGACGCCGTTCGCCAGAATGAGGGCGATGATGGAGTACTCGAAGGTGGCCGAGCGCGTTATCCGGTCGACGGCCTCTCTCTTATCTAGGCGTCCAAGAAGTCCAGAAATAGGTCAGAAACTCCCGCCCTGATAGGCCAAGCGGAGCATCGTGATCGACACCGTGGCGCTGGCCGTGGCGGCACCAGCGACCGGCAAACTGTCCGGCCGGCCCTGAACATCATCATAGGCAAGACGCCTCCGCTTCGAGCCTGTCAGCGTCAGCAAGTATGTAACAGTAAGGCGAGAAACCGCTAGGGTCCATAGGTTGGGGGCGGGTGGACCGAGGACTCGACCCGCGGGTGTGCAGGTGGGCCGGGAGGGCGAACCTGACGTTCGGGTGATGGAGCGGTCACAGCTAGTCGGCGGGGGGCCGGTGTTATGATTCCGTGAGCATGGCGCGACTGAGATACCCCGACCCGAACCGACCCCTGATCCCGGCTTGGCCCGCCCTGTCCCAGGACGACAAGGGCGAGGGCAGCCTCTGGACCAGAACCCTTCGAGGACGCGACCGCGGGCCCCTTCATCAGGGAGCCCTGATAATGCCGGGCGCGTCCGTTCTCAAGGCCGTCGCCTACGAGCTTGCTATGACGGTTAAGGCGGCGGTGGTTTGGACCGCAGTGTGGACGGCGGTCGGCCTGGGCACGCTGTACGGTCTCTTGGGACTGGCAAGCTTGGCGCACTGATCCCCGTCCGGGAGTTGAAACTCCGGATCGCCGCTGCCATCCCGCAGACCGCCTGGCTGGACTGACCGGGGCTGCTATGTGCACGTACCTACACCCTTTACCCCTTGTCCCCGAGGTTCATTTTTCGGTGGCGTGGCCTCCGGCCGGACAATCCTGATTTCACTAGCGGGATACGAGTCATTTCTTGAGCCTGAAACCCTCCATCCTCTTGATACCCAGGTGGGAGTAGAGTCTCCTTAACCCGTGCCGCCACTATGAACGCGCGCAAATGGGTGGTGTTCGGCGCGGTCGCGCCCGGCATATTCATGACCCTTTTGGACGAGTTCGGCCTGAATCAGGCCGTTCCGCCCATCGCCGACCACTTCGACGCCACCATCCCGGACGTGCAGTGGGTGGTTCTCGCCTATCTGCTCACGGTGGGCGCCCTCCTCCTTCCTGTGGGACGCCTGGCCGACATCGCTGGGCACAGGCGCCTTTACCTGATCGGTATCTCGATCTTCACGGTGGGAGCAGTGCTGGCAGGTTCCTCCCCGTCGCTGCACGCGCTGATCGGCTTTAAGGTTTTCCAGGGGGTCGGCGCAGCCATGGTCCAGGCAACCAGCGTCCCCATAATCACATCCGCATTTCCGAGCGGTGAGCGAGGAAAGGCGCTCGGGATGTTTATGGGCGTTCTCGCCCTGGGCGCGATTGCCGGCCCCGTCATTGGAGGAGGTGCCGTGACGCTGTTGGGCTGGAGGGCGATGCTCTATCTCGCCGGACCGGTGGGAGCTGTCTCCGTGGTCTTGGCGCTGCGCGAACTGGGTTTAACCGATCCTCGCCCCGCCGGCCCTTCACGGGCGGAAGCCGGCCAGGTGGCCGAGCCCCGGTCGAAGGCCCAGTCAGGGTCCGGGATGCCCCGCTTCGGCTCTTTCGACTGGCCCGGGGCCGCGTTGTCCACGGCCGCTCTGGTTGTGTTCTTGCTGACGGTATCGAGCGGCAATCGGTTTGGATGGTCGTCGCCCGAGGTGATCATCGGATTCGCTTCGGTGGGCGCTCTGGCCTTAGGCTTTGTCGTCTGGGAGTTGAGATCGGCCGAGCCCATGCTTCCACTGGGACTGTTCGGAGACGGTACCTTCCTGGTGGGCCAGGCGACTATGTTCCTGATGGTGCTTGGGAACTCAGCCACCTTTTTTCTCCTGCCCTTCTACCTGCAGGAGGTCGCCGGACTTACACCGCTGTTCTCCGGCCTGGTGGTATCGGCTGTTCCGGTCGCCTTCCTGACCTCCGGGCCGATTGCCGGACACCTGTCCGACCGCATGGGATGGAGGCGCTTTGTGCCTTTAGGCCTGGCCCTGGGCCTGGCTTCGATGGCCATGCTGACAAGGCTTACGCCGGATAGTTCCACCTGGTGGACGGTCGTGACGATGCTGCTGATGGGGTTCGGTCTGGGCTTTATCTTCTCTCCCGCCCAGAATGCGATCTACAGCGTGGTCAAGCCTGGCGGACAGGGAGTGGTGACGGCGTTCATAAACATGGCCCGCAATGCCGCCACGCTCAGCAGTATCGCGATCGGAACTGCGATCGTTACCGCCACGATGGGAGGGCTGGGTTACGAGCCCAGTCTGGACGCGGTGAGAGAAGCGGGAGGAGCCGGCATAAAGGAGGCCTTTACCCGGGGTATGACTCAGGCCTTCGTCGTCGGTGCGATTGTTGTGGCAGCCGGGCTCTTGGTCTCTTTGATGCCGGTCCGGATTCATCGAGGGGGCCTGCTGCGACCCGGCGGGCCAGGGCGGCGGCAAAGCTGACCGATCAGGCGATCCGTATCTCTTTGTTGAGGTGACCCTATTGCCGGGCCAGCCTCAGCATCTGTCTTGCGGTCAGGGACCACTCGATCCAGCCGGTGTGGCCGTAGGCTGACGGCTGCAGACTGATCTTGCACAGGGCGCCCTTTCGGATCCTGATGATCGGCTCGTGCGAGCCGGCGACGGCGACGGAAATAAAGCCGCTGAGATGGGGCTCGTGTCCAACGATCATTACGCTGGCGAAGGATGCGTAGTCCGTTGCCAGCTTCTCCAGCGTGTCGTATGGATCGGCGCCGGGAGTCAGAGCGTCCGAGGTGGCCAATGGCCGCGGATTGTCAAGGCCCCTGTGAACGATCTGCGCCGTCTGCAGCGCACGAGTCAGCGGGCTCGAGACGATCACCTCCGGGCAGACCTCGATGGCCTTCATTACGAGGACCTGTCTGTCCAGCCTGTCCTGACCCTCACTCGTGAGGGGTCTGAGGCGGTCGTCCGGGTATCTGAGGGGGTTCCAGCTTCCGGCCCGTCCGTGCCTCAGCACGAAGATATCCATGGCATACCTCCTGTGATCCGGCCTCGACAGCCATGTTGCGTCGGGGCGCTAGAGCGGGGGAGTGCGGTTAGGATCGATGGCACCGGTCTCCAGTGCGGCACCCAGGCGCAGGACCGTCGCCTCGTCGAACCTGCGACCTACTATCTGCACACCGATCGGTAGGCCCTCAGCGGTCCAGCCGAAAGGCACCGAGAGCGCGGGCGAGCCCGTGTAGTCCCAGGGCGACGTGGTCTTGGTCACGTGGAACTTTGGCACGGCGCGCCCGTTTACCGGGTAGTCGGACCGGCCGTGTGGGAAGGCGGGCATCGGCGCGGTGGGGGCCAGCATGGCGTGATAGGTGCGGAAGAACTCACCGGTATCGATCTTGAGCTCTGCTATCCGTGACCTGGCCTTTAGGTAACGCTCCCATGAAGGAGCTCCGGCTTCGGCGAACCAGATGGTACTCGGGGCGAGCTCGTCGAAACGACCCTCTCCAAGCCTCCTTATGGCCGGTACGGCCTCGAAGTTGAAGGCGTGAATGTGTTCGACCTGGTAGTCGTGCTTGCTGAGAAAGTCCATTTCCGATCGCTTAACGTCCGCCCCCAGCTCGGCCAGGTGGGCGGCCGCGGCCGTGACCACTGCCTGCACCTCCCGGTCAACCGGCGCGAAGCCCGCCTCCGGGCTCCATGCGACCCGCAGACCGCTCAGTGGTGCGTCAAGGTCTACCAATGCCGGTGGACCCATGCTGGAGGCATAGGGATCGACGCCGTCCGCGCCGGCCGTCACTGAGAGCGACAGGGCTATGTCCCGAACACTGCGGGCCATCGGCCCCACGTGCATGGAAGCCAGAAGGATGTCGGGCCAGTGGCCGGTCAGGGGGATCCGGCCATGCGTCGCCTTAAGGCCTACGACACCGTTGAAGGTCGCCGGTATGCGTATTGACCCGCCGACGTCGCTGCCGACGCCCAGGGGTGAGAGCCCGGCCGCGATGGCGGCCCCCTCCCCCCCGCTGGAACCGCCCGCGGATCGGTCAGAACTCCAGGGGTTGTTGGTCGTTCCGAAGACACGGTTGGAACTGTCCGCGTCGAGCGCGAACTCGGGCATATTCGTCTTGCCGATCATGATGCCGCCGGCTCTGCTGAGCCGCTCGACGACCGTGGCGTCCTGGTCCGGCACGCGGTCCTTGAACAGAAGCGAACCCCTCGTGGTTCTTACTCCGGCGGTGTCTATGCAGTCCTTGATCGTGAACGGCACGCCGTGAAGCGGACCCAGGGTCCTGCCCTCGGTCACCGCCCTCTCGGCCTCGGCCGCCCTGTCGAGTGCGTCATCGGCGGGGACCACGATAGCGTTGACCGCGGGGTTGACCTTATCGATGCGGTCAACCAGGGTCGTCAGGACCTCCACCGGTGAGATCTGCTTGGACCGGATGCGGCAGGCCAGGTCGGTCGCGTCCGCCCATACTACGTCATCGCTCATGGCTCCCTCCTCGCCTTTGATAGAGCGCTTAGCAGAGCATGGCCCGGCCCACGGAACGGCGGCCGGACCGGACCTAGTAACGGTAATTTATGCGCTTGAAGGTCTCGGCGTACTGGATGCCGCGGCCCTTGGCTCCCTTGCGTTTCCACTCGGCCATGCGCGCGCGGACCTCGTCGCTGGTCCACGGCATCTGGGAGGAGTGCTTGAGCAGGGCGTTTACGGAAGTGTCGAAGTGGTCCGAGATGTCCACGAACACGTCGGGCGAAGGATGGCCCATCACCCAGACCTCCCGCACCGCCCAGGGCTCCAGCCCATCCTCGAGCAGCTCGGGAAACGTCAGGTGGTCGCGCGCGGTGGGGAATACGGCCGCCAACGCCGCCTCGCCGGCCGCCATATGGTCGGGGTGGTTGACCGGATACGGACCCTCGAGATGTCGCATCGGGTAGGGACAGATGAGCACGCCGGGCCGATATCTGCGGATCTCGCGTGCTATGTCCCGCCTTAGCTCGAGAGAGGGCTCAAGGTAGCTGTCTGGATAGCCGAGGAACTCAATGTCCTTTAGGCCCAGCACCTCGCCTGCGTTCCTTTGCTCCTGGTAGCGCATCGCGCTCAGTTCCTTTGGGCTCAACTCCCGGTCGCTGGTGCCTTTGGAGCCGTCCGTGCACAGCACGTAGGTGACGGCCCACCCCTCGCTGCACCAACGTGCCACAGTTCCCGAGCACCCGTACTCGGCGTCGTCCGGGTGTGCCACGACAACCATCGCCCGTCCAAATCCCTCGTCGGTTTCCTCCAGGTCCGGTCTCATTTGGATGGTGCAGTCCTCCGATGCTTCTGTCTGTTTTCTGGGCCGAAAACAGCCCACGAGAGTCGCTCGCGGGCCACCGTATATCTTAACCGGGGAATCGGAACTAGGGTGCAACCACCAGTTGGCCGGTCCCGGCGGCGGGGAAGATGGTCCCTGAGGCGTAGTGGATCGCCTCGAGCAGCGGCGCCGGGTAGACGCCGATCAGGATCATCGCAGCAAGCAGCAGCCCCAGTGTTGCCAGCGTAACCTTTGTCGGCCGTATGGGTCCGGGCTCGGACGGCTCCTCGATGTACATCTGCCGGACCACCTGCAGGTAGTAGTACAGAGAGACCAGGCTCATGAAGATCGCAAGTCCCACCAGCCAAAGGAGTCCCTGGGCCGCAGCGGCGTTGAACAGGTAGAACTTGCTGACGAAGCCCGCGAAGATCGGCAGGCCTGCCAGGGAGAATACCGAAGCCGCGAATATCATGGCCACCACCGGCGACCTCCTCGCAGCGCCCGCCAGCCCCGAGACATCCTCCTGCCCCGCCGTTTTGTACAGCGCCGAGACAGACAGAAAGGCCGCGACGCTCGTGACCGCGTAGGCCACCAGGTGCAGAATGATGCCGTTGGCAACGAGACGGGCTATTGAGGTGTCAACATCGCCCCGCTCGTTTATCCCTGCCAGTGCCGCAACGCCCATCAGTAGGTAGCCCACGTGGCCGATCGAAGAGTAAGCGAGCAGCCGTTTGACGTTGCTTTGCACCAGTGCAAGGAGATTTCCGACGGTCATCGTCAGCGCGGCCAGCACCAAAAGCAGAATCTGCCAGCTCTCTACCGTGGGCATCAGAGCTTCTGAGAAGAACCTCAGAACCAGCGCGAAGGCTGCCGCCTTGGAGCCGACCGCAAGGTGGGCGGTAACAGGCGTGGGCGCTCCCTCGTAGGCGTCGGGCGCCCACATGTGGAAGGGCACTGCAGCAACCTTAAAGCCCAGGCCGGCTATCACCATGACGATTCCGAGCAGCAGCCCCGGACTCATGCCATCCAAGGAGGCCAGGGCCGTGGACATCTCGTCAAAGCGGGTGGTGCCCAGCAGGCCGTACACCTGGCTGATGCCGTAGAGCAAGATCGCCGAGGAGAGGGCTCCCAGAATGATGTACTTTGTGCCGGCCTCGTTGGATTTGGGATTGTAGCGGTCGTATGCGACGAGAACGTACAGGCCGAAGCTGAGTAGCTCCAGGGCTATGTAGGCTGTCAGCAGCTCGCCTGATGCGGCCAGCAGCATCATCGCCACGACGGTGAACACCAGAATTCCGTAGTACTCCCCGGCATGAGACAGGTGCCGGCGGACGTAATCCACCGAGGCCAGTATCAGCATGCCGCCCAGCACTATGAAGAAGGCCTTGAAAAATAGTGCGTAGCCGTCGACGCGTATCAGGCCTCCGTAGAGGGAGTCGACCCTGCCCCACAGGTATGGAAGGGTGAACGCCAGTACCCCCCCGAGTCCCAGGAGGGCCGCGAAGGCCAGAAGGTGTTTCTTGCGCCCGGGAAGCAACAGGTCGCCGGTGAGCACGGCGAATCCGACCGCGACCACCAGGAACTCCGGAAGCAGCAGCGCGAAGTTGTTCATGAGGCGATCCGCGCCATCGCCTCAAGCACGTCGCTCACGCCGCTGTCGATGACCCTTATGAACGGGAAGGGGAACAGCCCCACCAGCAGGATGAAACCGGCCAGGACGAGCGCCGACATCCTCTCAATGCGCCATCCGTCCGGGGCCCGCCTCAATGCGGGATCGACAATGCGGTCCCACTCGACTTCGTCCAGTTTGCCAAAAAAGACGCTGGCCACCAGCCGCAAAATGTAGACAGCCGTTATCGCGGCACCTATCACGCCCAGGACCCCCAGGACGGGGTAGGTCTGGAACAGGCCGAGGAACACCAGCAGTTCGGCAACGAACCCCGAAAGGCCGGGCAGGCCCAAAGACGCAAGGCCGGCGATCACGAACAGGGTGGAGATCCAGCCCATGCGCTTGGCCAGACCCCCGAGCACCCGTATATCGCGGGTGTGGGTGCGGTCATATATGACGCCTACGACGGCAAAGAAGAGCGCGGTCATAACGCCGTGGGAAAACATCTGCAGCACCGCCCCGGACATGCCCAGCGGGTGCATCGTGGCAATACCCATCAGGACGTAGCCCATGTGGCTGACCGATGAGTAGCCGATGACATACTTGAGGTCGCGCTGGCCAAGCGCCGAGACGGCTCCGTACAGGACGTTAACCGTGCCCAGTCCCACCAGCACCGGCATCCACCGGTCGGCGCCCTCCGGAAGCAGGAACATGCCCACCCTGATGATCCCGTAGGCGCCCAGCTTCATCAGCACGCCGGCGTGCACCATGCTCACGGCCGTTGGTGCCGCCACGTGGCCGTCCGGTGACCAGGTGTGGAAGGGCCACAGCCCCGCCAGGATACCGAAACCCACCATCAGGAGCGGGAAGAACAGCATCTGAAATTCCCGCGAGAACTCGGCCTCTGCCAGTGCCGGTATGTTGAAGGTGCCCAGGCCTGCTTCCGAGAAAATGGCCAGCAGGGCGACCCAGATCAGCACGCTGCCCGCGACCAGATACAGCATCAGCTTCATCGCACCGTATTCCTTGGTGCGGATAAAGGTCCCGAAGTCTGTGCTGCTGCCCCAGACTCCTATGAGCAGGTACATGGGCAGCACGCTGAGCTCGTAGAAGAAGAACAGGAAGAACAGGTCAAGCGAGCAGAAGACGCCGAACACCCCAGACAGGAGCAAAAAGTACAGGACGAAGAATTCCTTGGGACGGTCGGTGATCGATCGGGAGACCAGAACCCCCGTCAGCATGACAACCCCGGTCAGCATGATCATCGGAGCCGAGATACCGTCCGCGCCCAGGCTCAGCTCGATCCCCCTCTCGCCGAGGGCCCAGGGACCCGGCAGGCTGAGCCATCCCCAGGTCCGCACGAACTGGAAGCCTCCGGCGTCATGGTCGTAGGCGGCGAACGTGTACATGGACAGGGCCATGGTCACCAGCGCAATGGCGGAGGCGGCCAGCCGGACCGCCTCCTTGCGGTCACCGGGGATCAGAATCAGCAGCGCCGCCCCCGCCATGGGCAGGGCGATCACCAGGAACAGCACCCAGCTGTCGAATGTGGCCATCAGCGGATTGCCCCCGTACCCGCGGGAACATTCAGCCAAGGCGTGCGGCGAGCGGCGGTGGATCTCAAGTCAGGAATATCCACCAGATGAGCGAAAGCGCCACGACGCCGAGCGCCATCGCCGCACCATATGTGAACAGGTAGCCCGTCTGAAGGACCCTTACCTTCAGGGCCGACATGCGCACCGAGATCGCGGGGCCGTCCACACCCGTGTCGTTGATCACGACCCGGTCAAATAGTGCCAGTAGTCGGGCCGTGACCAGCACGACTCGGTCGATGAACCACTGGAAGATCTCGTCCAGGTAGTACTTGTTTACGAGAATGCGGTGTGCGTGGCCGAAGCGATGCGCCAGCGCCCTGTGGGAGATGGCGTTGCCGTGGTAGGTGAGCCAGCCACCGGCAAGGGCTCCAAGCGCAATAGCCACCGAGACGCCGAGCAGCCATCCCTCAACTTCGAAGTGGTGACCCGGCTCCATGAACCCCGCGAAGCCCTCGTAGCCTCCCGTGTAGCTCAGGGCGATGAAGCCTACACCGGCGGCGAGAACCGCCAGGATCGCCAGAGGTGCCCACATGACCAGCGGGGACTCGTGCGCCCGTGCCTGCTCCGGGTTGAGCCTCCCGAAGAAGACCACGATGACCACTCTGGCCATGTAAAGAGCACTCAAGAACGCCCCGAACAGGGCGATCACCAAGAAGGCCGGGTTGAGGTCGCGCAAAATTCCCAGCAGAACCTCGTCTTTGGAGAAAAAGCCCGCCAGAGGGGGTAATCCCGCTAGGCTGGCCGCGCCGATGACGAACGTCCAGGCGGTTATCGGCATCTTGTGGCGCAGCCCGCCCATCTTCCAAACGTTCGTCTCGTCCTTGCAGGCGTGCATAACGCTTCCGGCCCCCAGGAACAACAGCGCCTTGGATACGCCGTGAGCGACAAGGTGGAACGTGGCCGCCGCGAGCGCACCGGATCCCAGCGACAGCATCATCAGTCCCAGGTGGCTGACGGTCGAGTAGGCGAGTATGCGTTTGATGTCGGTCATCACCATTGCCAGGGTGCCGGCGAGCACAAAGGTGATCAGGCCGATAATTGCGACGACGAGCAAGACGTTCGGTGCGAGTTCGAACAAAGGCAGCATGCGTGCCACCAGAAACACGCCCGCCGCCACCATAGTCGCCGCGTGTATGAGGGCCGAAACCGGTGTCGGGCCCTCCATAGCGTCAGGCAGCCAGACGTGGAAGGGGAACTGCGCGGACTTGCCCATCGCGCCCAGGAAGATCAGCGCGGTTGCGGCGTTTAGCGTCGCATCGCTCAACCCGCCGGAGGCGGCCACGTGGAAGATCGTCGAAATGTCGAACGTTCCCGTCGCCCTGAATAGAAGGATTATGCCCACCAGCAGGCCGACATCCCCGATCCGGGTCGTAACGAAGGCCTTCTTGGCCGCCTCAGCCGCCGACCTGCGCTCCCACCAGAAGCCGATCAGGAGATATGAGCCCAATCCCACCAGCTCCCAGGCCACGTACAGGAACAGCAAATTGTCGGCCAGCACCAGTGCCAGCATCGAGGCCGCGAACAGGGCGTGGGCGGCGAAGTACCAGCCAAAACGCCGATCGCCCCTCATGTAGCCGAGCGAGTAGACCTGCACGAGGAGGGCGACGAAGGTTACCAGGCCGAGCATGATCACGGAGAGTTCGTCCACCCATACGCCCCACCTTATGTCCGTGTCACCGACCGACATCCAGTTGATCGAGAAGGTGCCCGGTCCGCTTGCTAGCAGATCGATCAGCACCACCCAAAACAGTGCGAAGCCGGCCGCCAGGGCGGCGATCGACAGTGCCGGGGAGACCATCGAGGCGATATCGGATCTACGGAAGGCGTGTCCCCACAGACGGTTGGATACGACTATCAGGAAGAAAGCGGAGGCGCTGAGTGCCGGTATCACCCAGGCTGCGTTGATTCCTATGGCGTTCGCATCTCCCATTACGCTATCGGTGCGACTCCGTCGCTAGGTTGATATGGCACTGGCCCGCGCAGGCATCCGGTGGTCGAGGCAACGGGCGTAGCTCCGGGGGACTAACCCGACATGATGTTGATCTCGTCGGCGTTAACCGAGGACCGGTTGCGGTAAAGGCGCAGGATTATGGCCACTGCCAGGGCCAGTTCCGCTGCGGCTATCGTTATCACGAACACTATCAACACCTGTCCAAGGGCGCGCTGAGCGTCGCTGAAGTCGACGAAGGCCGCATAGCCGATCAGGTTGATGTTCACCGCGTTCAGCATCAGCTCGATGGACATGAGGATCAGCACGGCACTCCGTCGTGCCAGGACGCCGTAGAGTCCGATCGCGAAGAGCGCCGCTCCCAGCACCTGGAAATGGGCGAGCTCCATCAGACATCGCCTCCGGGACCGTCGTCCTCGGGGCCGGAGCGGCGCACCATGACCACAGCCCCGATCAGGGCGATCAAAAGTACCAGGGATGCCACCTCGAACGGCACTGCCCAGTCTGTGAAAAGGGTCTCGCCCAGGTTGGCAAACCCTACCCCTTCCCGTGGACCGGTCCGTACAGAGGTGCGCAGGACCGCGGCGATCATCAGCCCAAAGACCGCCAGGGCGGCTACGGCTCCCAGCGGCCAACTCCTATGGTCTGAAAGGCGCCGGAAGTCGTCCAGGCGTGTCAGCATGAGGGCGAAGATTATTACGATGACGACGGCTCCGCCGTAAATCAGCACCTGCACCAGCGCGAGGAACTGGGCGAAGGTCAGCAGGAACAGGGCGGCGATGCCCATAAGCGTTACGAGCAGGCCAAAGGCTGCGTGGACGATGTTCCGGGTGGTTACCACGCCGATGGAGCCGCCCAGCACAAGCGCGGCCGCAAGGTAGAAGAATACGACCGTCGCCATCAGGAGGTGGCCGTACCGGCCGAATCAACGCCCGCTATCTCTACCGGTGCTGCACCCGCCTTGGCCGCCTTGGCTTTGGTTTGCTCCTGTCTCTGTTTTCGGGTCTCGGGGTCGCCGATGTTCTTTGCCTGGGTGGGGGACCAGCTCACGTCGTCCTGCCACACCCTGCCCATGTCCAGCAACGTGGTCAGGTCGGCGCGGTTCGCGTTGCGCTCGAACTTGCCCAGTTCGTGCTCATGGCTCATCTCGATCGCGTCGAAATTGCACACATCCACGCAGATGCCGCAGACGATGCAGCGACCAAGGTTGATCTCAAAGCTGTCGATGATCTTCTTGCGAGTCGACTCCTCGGCCGCAAAGCGAGGGTTGTCGGTCATCTCCGCGCTCATGCACTGCGTGGGGCATTCCCTGACACAGACCATGCACCCGGTGCAGTAGGGCTCACCGTTGGAGTAGTCCCACAGCAGTGCGGGAAAGCCCATGAAGCGATCGTCTATCGCCAGCCGCTCGCCGGGATCGGGGTACTGTGCGGTAACCGGCCTTCGCATCATCGTGGCCAAAGTTACCGCCAGGCCCCTCAAGCTTCCCAACATCTTCTCTTACCAGTACTCAGCTATTGCGTCCCGTCTGCCTCACCGGTCGGCGGGGAACCATCCGGGCGCCCCTGTCCGGACGCGCTGTCGTCGGAGCTTAATCGCCGTTCGGTGTCGGCCCTCTTGACCTGCCGTTCCGCGTAAGGGATTAGCCCGGCTTCCCTGGCCGGCACCACCCGCACCGTGCCTCCTCCGGCTCCAGCGCCGGGACGCCGATGGATCACGTAGCCCACGGCGGCCAATGTTAGCAAAGATAGGCCCGTCAACACCGACCAGTGCAGTTCGTAGAACAGCACCAGTCCCGTGAAAGTGATGTTCAGGAAGGAGGCGGGCACCAGGATCTTCCAGCTAAACGACATCAACTGGTCGATTCGTAGCCTCGGATAGGTGCCTCGAATCCAGAAGATGAGCAGTATGACTCCGTAGGTCTTTGCCAGGAACCAGACCAGGGACAGGACGTGATGCGCGCCGCCCTCAAATGGCATGGCCGGCCATCTCCATCCTCCCAAAAATAGCAGGACCACCAGGGCCGCCACCGCGAAGGTATTTACGTATTCGGCCAGCTGGATGATCGCCCAGTGGGCGCCGCTGTATTCGACGAACGGGCCGCCCACGATCTCCGACTCGGCGTGATGGATGTCAAAGGGGGTCCGACCCAGCTCGGCCAGTCCGGCCATCAGGAATATGAACAGGCCTATGGGCTGGACCACCACGTTCGCTATGCGCGACTGATCGTCCACGATCCGGGTCAGGTCGAGCGTCTGGCTCAGCATGGCCACCCCGAGGACCGCCAGGATGAAGGGGACCTCATAGGAGATGAGCTGGCCCGCGGCCCTGAGGCCCCCCAGCATCGCGTACTTGTTGGCCGACCCCCAGCCCGCCATCACCAGGCCCAGGACCGACAGCACCGAGACGGCGACAATGAACAGCAGGCCCAGGTCCAGGTTGCGCAGGACCAGGTCCTCGCCAAGCGGAAGCGTGACCCAGATTGCCAGCGCTGGCAGGAAGATTGCCAGGGGCGCCAGCCAATACACCGGTCGGTCGGCCCACGACGGTAGTATGTCTTCCTTCAGCATCAATTTGACGGTGTCGGCGACGGGCTGCAGAGTCCCGTGGGGCCCGACCCGCATGGGTCCCATGCGCTGCTGGATGCGGGCGAGGAACTTGCGCTCGATGTAGGTCAGCATCATCACGGTGAGCGCCAGAAAGGTCATGAGCCCGAGCGCGCCAAGCGTGTAGTAGAGGACCTGCAGCGCGCTCAACGGTCTACCTCGCCCAGGATGATGTCCAGGGACCCAAGCACCACCACCGCATCGGCCACGTATGCGCCCCTCAGCATGTGACGGATGGCCTGAAGGTTGGAAAATGAGGGCGTGCGGGCCTTTACCCGATAGGGTTTTGGGCCGCCGTCGCTGACCAGGAACACGCCGAAATCTCCCCTTGGAGACTCGCTGCGCACGTAGACCTCGCCCCTGGGGGGTCGAGCGATGCGACGCATCTTCGCCTGCGTTTCGCCCGGCTCGATCTGATTCATTGCCTGCTCGACAATAGACAGCGACTGTCGCATCTCTTCGACGCGTATGTAGTAGCGGTCCCAACAGTCACCCGTCGTTCCCACGGGAATGCCGAACTCGAACCGATCGTAGATTCCGTATGGCTCCGACACGCGAACGTCCTCGACCGCCCCGGTCGCCCTGAGCAACGGACCGGTTACGCCGAAATCGATCGCGTCACTGGTCGAGAGCGGGCTCACCCCTCGGGTTCGTGCCAGGAAGGGCTCACCCCCGGTCAACAGCCTGTCGCACTCATCGATCGCGCGTTTGAGGTCGTCGACGACCCGGGAGAGGCGCTCGGGGAAATCGTCAGGCAAATCCTGTTTAACCCCGCCGATACGTATGAAGTTGTGCATCATTCGAGCGCCGGTCACGGCCTCGAAGAGCGACTGTATCCGCTCCCGCTCCCTGAAACCGTAGAGGATGGGCGTCATTGCCCCGGCGTCCAGGCCGTACACGCCGTAAAAGAGCATGTGGCTGGCCACGCGGTTGAGTTCGCACAGGATGGTGCGGATGTACCAGGCGCGCTCCGGCACCTGGATGTCCATGAGCTTTTCGACCGCCATGCAAAAGGCAAGTTCGCCATTCAGATTGGCCACATAGTCCAGCCGGTCGAAGAGCGTTATGACCTGTGCATAAGATTCCCCTTCGCACAGCTTTTCCGAACCCCTGTGAAGGTATCCGATGTGGGGCTCTGCATCCACGATGCGCTCGCCATCCAGTTGCAGGACCAGCCTGAACACGCCGTGGGTGCTCGGGTGTTGGGGCCCCATGTTGATCATCATGTCGACCGTGGGCCCCGACGTTGTCGGAGAGATCTTCATCCCCGAGCCGAGGCCCGTCGCTTCGGCCTCGACCACTGGACGGGACTCGTCGGCACCCTGGCGGGCAGGACAGTTGTCTACCACTCGTCGTAGTCGTGGAACGGATAGGATTTTCGCCCAGGGTGTCCCTCAAATCCTTCGTAGAGAAGGAGCGGAGCCGGGTCCGGGTGCCCGCGAAAGCGCACTCCGAACAGGTCCTGGCACTCCCGCTCGAACCAGTCGGCCGCCCGCCATACCCCGGTTACCGAGGGCAGGCTTGGACCGTCAGGGCTGACGTCGGTCTTTACGACAAGCTTGTGGCGCCTGGGGTAGGAAAACAGATGATAGTTGACTTCCAGCCGCACGACGTAGTCGACCACAGACAGGCTGCGCAGATAGTCGAAACGCAGCTCCGGCTCGGCCTTCAATCGACTGCAAACTGCCGCGACCTCATCCGGCGGCACCCTGAGGCTGACCTCGTCCACCTCCACCCCCAGCTCGACCTCGCCGGCGAACAGTTCCCGGATCAGAGTGGAGAGCGCGGTCCCCCTCTCGTCCAGAGCGTCCCGCGCCACCTCTACCTTGGGCTCGCGGCGGACCGGTCTAGCCCGCCCAGCGCCCGCCTGCCGCGCCGGGGATGGGTTTCGTGGACCAGATCCCGCAGTCCCGTCATTGGCGCCGCCCGCAGGGCCGCTCTCCGCCCCGTTTGCGGTCGGATTTGCTCGCGCGTCTGGCATCTATGGGGCCCCGGGATTATCCGGGCGATCGCGTTGAGCGCTTGGTGATCCCTTGGCGTCGGCGGAGATCTTGTCCTGCAGTTCGAGAATGCCGAACATCAAGGCCTCCGGGCGGGGTGGACAGCCGGGAACGTAGACGTCGACGGGGACCAGGTGGTCGACGCCCATGACTACCGAATATGAACGAAAGTAGGGCCCTCCGTTGGTGGCGCAGCTTCCCATCGCTATTACCCATTTCGGGTCCGGCATCTGCTCGTACAGGCGGATTATGGGATCTGCCATCTTCTTGACCACGGTGCCTGCGACGATCATCACGTCGGCCTGTCTCGGGGAGGGCCAGGTCACAACGCCGAATCGGTCCAGATCGTGGTGCGACATGTGGGCGGACATCATCTCGATTGCGCAGCAGGCCAGCCCGAAAGACAGGGTCCACAGCGATGACTTGCGCGCCAGTGCGAACAGTTCGCTGGACTTGGCCACCATGGCGTTGGGCAGCACCTGGTCGAATATGCTGTCCGCCGGCCTGTTGCCACCCGGGGGCGTCGTCCCGTCAAACCCGGACCCCAGGTTGGAGAAGTCAGGTTTTTCTAATCCCACTTGCGCCTCCAGGTCTGGGTCACCGCCATTGCAGCACGCCCTTTCGCCACGCGTAGATGACACCGAAAAAGAGTATGCCGATGAAGATCAGCATCTCGTAGAAGACGGCGGGTATGGACTTTAGGAAGACCACCGCCCAGGGGAAGAGGAACACCGCCTCTACGTCGAAGATCAGGAAAAGGATCGCGAAGACGTAATAACGGATCTGGATCTGCGACCATCGAAAAGGCTCGGGCTCCACGCCACATTCATAGGGCTGATCCTTTACGGCCGAAGGCCTCTTCGGGGCGAGGATCCTGGAGGCTGCGAAGATCGCTCCAACGCCTGCGGCTCCCACGAGGGCGACGATGAGTACCGCGATCCAGTTGAGGGTGTACCCTTCTGGCAAGTGGGTTACCTGACCTTACTCAACCGAGCTTTTCCAGTCTATCACCGGGCGGAAACGGGTGTCAAAGCCATGACCGTATCGACGGGTACGCCCGAGCATCACCCTTCGAAATAGCGAGCGAGTTCGTCCCGCTCGAAGGTTGGCATCGGCACTAGCTCTCGACCTACGCGCATCCTCAGGCCATCGGAGGGCTCGGTGGCTCTACCTATCACCCAGGCTCCGATTCCCGCGGTGTCGAGGGCCCTGATCAGCCTGTGTGCGTCTTCCTGATCCACCGCCACCAGCAGGGCACCTGATGCGATAAGTCCCATCGGGTCTAACCCTAGCGCATCGCAGACCTTCCGGCACTCATCCAGCACCCTGATCGCCGCCAGATTTACGGTCAGGCCGACACCGCTCGCCATTGCCATCTCCGCGAGCCCGGAAGCCAGCCCGCCCTCGGTCGGGTCGTGCATGGCGTGCACCGGGACGGCACCCCGGGCCACCTCCGCGTCCCTGCGCACGCTTATGCCGGGCCTGAACAGCAATTCCTTGGCTGCATCGATTGTGGTCGCGTCGACTCCCGCGTCCTTCAGCCGGCGCTCCGCCTCCCGCGCAAGCACCGAGGTGCCCTCAATGGCGACCCCTTTTGTAAGCACAATTGCGTCCCCTGCCTGCATGCCGCGCGTCAGCACCACGTCGTCCTTTTGGACCTCGCCCAGGAGGACGCCTACGGCGACAGGGCGGGGGAGGGCGAATGTCACTTCGGTGTGTCCTCCAACGAGGGTGATGTTGTGTTCGGCCGCCGCGGCCGTCAGCTGGCCGAAGATCTGCTCAACCCCGTCCTGGCTGGTCCCTTCAGGCAGCAGGAGGCTAGCCATCAGCCACCTGGGGGTGGCGCCCATGACCGCCAGGTCATTGCAGTTGACCTGCACCACGTACCAGCCGATCAGCTCTGTGGCAAATGTGATCGGGTCGGTCTTGGCCACAAGGTAGCGGTCGCCCAGGTCTATCAGCGCCGCATCCTCTCCGAGGCGGGGTCCCAGGACGACCCGCGGGTCCGTCACCGGCACCTTTTGCAGCAGGCTCTCAAGGAGCCGCGGGGGCAGCTTTCCAGTCTTGAGTCTCAATGAATTTGCCAGACCTGGTCCGTACGATCAGGCTAGTTTTGGACAATCGGCCCCTTTTGTCACCCACACGGGCATGCATCCCGCTGGTTGTACGATTGATAGGCAATGATAAAGGCGGTCTTTTTCGACCTTTACGGTACCCTGGCCGGATTCAGTCCATCGCGCTTTGAGATTCAGTCCAAGGCCGTTGCCGAGTTTGGGCTGACCGTCACCGAGGATGGAGTCCTGCTCGGATACTCGGCTGCCGACGCCTTCCTGGCCGAGCAGAATGTTCGAGAGCCGCTCCGGCTCTTGGATGAGGCGGGCAAAGAGAGGGTCTTTGCCGAGTACGAGCGGCGGGTGCTGAGGGGCTCGGGGATCGAGGTCGATTCCGATGTCGCGCTGGCCATCTGGCGCCGGGTACGAACAGTGCCCTACGAGATGACGATCTATGCGGACGTAAGGCCCGTGCTGGCCGCCATACGCAGGCGGGGCCTCGTCCTGGGCGTGATCTCGAACATGAACCGCACCGGCGATGCCCTGGCGGCGGAGGTTGGACTCACGGGCCTGGTGGACTTCGTGGTGACATCGCTTGAGGTCGGGTCTGAAAAGCCCTACAGGCCGATATTCGATGCGGCGCTTGCAAGGGCGGGAGTTAGCGCGGACGAGGCCGTGCACGTCGGTGATCAGGTCATGTCGGACGTTGAGGGTGCCCGCATGGCCGGGGTCTTGCCTGTGCTCATAGACCGCGATGGCAACCACCCTGACTTTGTCGACACGATTCGCATCGAGAAGTTGGGACAGCTGGTCGGGGTGCTGGAGGCGATTTGATCGCGACCGGGGACCTCAGCCGAGCGCGGCGGCCCGTTCGGCCACCAGATCGTGGAATTCGGTGATCTTGGAGATCCGCTCCTCCAGCGTTCGCTCCCAGTTCCCGTCACCGTCTATCGACAGCCTGATTTGAGTGTTGCCCACCTCTGCAAGGGGACCCAGGTGCCGCTGAAGGGCTACCTTCGCCCCACCTGTGCTGGCGGGCAGCCTCAGGACCACACGTTGGTCTTCGCGGGTTACCGAGGAGATACCTGCGCCCGTCGCTGATATACGCACCCTGACCGAGAACAGCAGGTTTTGCGTTTGCCACGGCGCGGGCCCGAAGCGATCCTTGAGCTCTGCCTCCAGCGCGTCGACCTCCTCCGATGTAGACGCGGCGACAAGGCGCCGGTACAGGTCGATGCGGGTAGGAAGGTCTGCGACATAGCTGACGGGCAGGCTCGAGGGAATGCCCAGGTCGACGGCTGCCGCATCGGCGGGGGTTTCGAGCGGGCCCGATCCACCGCCATCATCGGTCGTTTCCGCTCCACCGCCACCGGCCGCCGTCTGGGCGCGCACCTGTTCGGTGGCCTCCGCAAGCATCCTGGAGTAAAGATCGAATCCCACGGCGTGTATGTGGCCGCTCTGCTGGGCGCCGAGTATGTTGCCGGCTCCCCGGATCTCCAGGTCGGCCATGGCTATGCGGAATCCGGCCCCTAGCTCGGTGGCGGCCAACATTGTCTTAAGGCGCTTTTCGGCCGGTTCAGTAAGAATCCTTGCCGGTGGGATGAGCAGGTACGAATACGCACGCTTTGAACCTCGGCCCACCCTTCCCCTCAATTGATAGAGCTGCGATAGCCCGAAGGCATCGGCGCGGTTGACGATCAGCGTATTGACGTTTGGTATATCCAGACCCGACTCGATTATGGTCGTGCACACGAGCACATCCATATCGCCGTCTGCGAACTGCAGCATGGTTCGTTCAAGCTGTCCCTCCGCCATCTGCCCGTGGGCCACTCCGACAATCGCCTCGGGAACGATGCTCCGCAGGTAAAGGGCGATGTGGTCAATGTTGTGCACGCGGTTGTGCAGGAAGTACACCTGTCCCTGGCGGTCCAGCTCCCTGAGTATGGCCTCCCTGATGAGTGAATCGGAAAACTCCGAGACATAGGTCTTGATGGGCAGACGCTCTTCCGGGGGAGTCATGATGGTGCTCATGTCGCGCACGCCGGCCATCGCCATGTGGAGCGTCCGGGGAATCGGGGTGGCGGTGAGGGTCAGGACGTCCACCTCGCTTCGAATCTGCTTCAGACGTTCCTTCTGGGCAACGCCGAAGCGTTGTTCCTCGTCGACGATGACCAGGCCCAGTTCGGCGAATCGCACGTCGCTCTGCACGAGACGGTGGGTGCCCACGCACACGTCCACCTTGCCGGCTGCCAGTTCCCTTACTATCTCGCGCTGCTCTGCGTCGGTGCGGAACCTGCTCAAGACCTCCACACGTACCGGGTAGGCCGCGAGCCTTTGCGAGAAGGTCGCGTAGTGCTGCTGGGCAAGCACGGTGGTAGGCACCAGCACCGCCACCTGCTTGCCGTCCATGACCGCCTTGAAGGCGGCCCTCAGGGCGATCTCCGTCTTTCCGTAACCGACGTCCCCGCATACGAGCCGGTCCATCGGGCGGTCGCGCTCCATGTCGCTCTTAACCTCGGTCACCGTGGACGCCTGGTCCTCCGTCTCCTCGAAGGGGAACGAGTCCTCCAACTGCATCTGCCAGGAGGTGTCAGGGGCGAAGGCGTGACCCACCACCGCCTCCCTCGCCGCGTAGAGGCCGAGCAATTCGGAGGCCATCTCTCGTGTCGACTCGGCCACTCGCCGTTTTGTCCGCCGCCACTCCGGGGAGCCCAGCCGGTTCAAGGTCGGCGCCCTTTCCATGGGCGCGACATATGGGCTGATCCGGTCTAGGTGCTCCATCGGTACATACAGGCGGTCACCCACCGAGTACTCCAGGATCAGGTACTCGGATCCCGGGGGCTCGCCGTCCGGCTGGCCGGTGCCGAGGAAGCGGCCGATGCCGTGCTCGACGTGCACGACGTAGTCCCCAACGCTAAGCTCCGTCAGCAGAGATTCGCGCCGCTGCTGTACCCGGCGGTGCGTTGCCCGCCGCCGCTTTGCGACCCCGAAGACCTCAGCGTCGCTGAACAGTGCCAGTCGGTCGGAGCCGTAGGAGTGAACGAAACCCGCCGACAGCCCGGACCCGGTGGACGGTGCTATGACCACTGAACGGGGCCGGGGCGGGGATTCGAGCCGGTCAACCATAGCGGCCTGCAGCCCGGCGTCCTCAAGCACCTCTTTGAGCCTTCTGGGGAGCGAGGTGACCACGACCACCCTGGCGCCGGCGTCTGCCATCTCGCCCACGCTGGCAGAGAATCGATCCAGGTTGCCAAAGTAGCTCTCGGCCGAGGTGATGGGCAGTGATTGCAGGCCGGAGCGGCCGAGGTCGTCCGCTCCCCAGGGCATCAGTTCGAGCCGCGACTTCCCGTCGGCCAGCTTTTGCTCGGTCTCGGCCCAGGTAAGGTGAGAGGACGGGAACGCTCTGGGCAGTTCCCCGCGGCCCTCCTTCACCCTGCGCAGTTCATTGGTACGCTCGTCGGACTCCCACGCCGCCTGAACGACATCGTCCGGCCTGACAACTGTGGTCAGGGTGTCTTCCGGCAGATAGTCGAGCAGGCAGCCGGTGTTAAATACCCCGGCGTAGTAGTTGACCTCCTCGACGTCGTAGCCGTCCAGCAGCCGCTCAAGCTCCTCCGAGGAGCGATCCCGTTCGCTGGCTGAGAGGTTCGATGTGTCCAGGGCCCCGATGGTCGAGGCGGCCTCGGCCGGGTCGAAAAAGCCCGGAAGGGTCTCAGCCGCCGGGGCGATGTCGATGGTCTCTACGAGTTCGGTGGAGCGTTGGGTCGCCGGATCGAAGGCCCTGATGGAGTCGATTTCTTCACCCCACAGCTCGATTCGAAACGGATGGGCGGACCCCACGGGATAGACATCGAGGATTCCCCCTCTCCTTCCCATCGTTCCGGGTACATCGACAACCGGCTGGTTCGAGTAACCCATTCTGCGCCAGCGGTCGAGCAGTTCCTCGACGTCGATCTGGCCGCCCCTCGCAAGCGAGTGACAGGCTGTCTCAAAGCCGGGTCTCGACGTCGTCTTTTGGCTGATCGCCGTGATTGAGGCGACGACGACCGGGTATCTATCTCCGGACCCTTGCAGCAGGGTGGCCAGGGTCGAGATGCGCTCTCGAATCGTCTCGGCGTCGGAGCTCAGTCGCTCAAATGGCAGCGCCTCCGACTCGGGGAACAGGCAGGCGTCTGTCACACCCCACAGGGCTATCTGCTCGCTGAGATTGCGAGCCTCCTCCGGACGGGGAGTGACTATGAGCAGGGGTCTTTTGAGAACTCCCTGAAGCGTGGCCAGCACCGGAGCGGCGGCCTCCTGTATCACCTGCAGGCGCACACCTCGACTGGGGGTCTGCAATGAGCTTGCGAGCCGCCGAAATTCCGGCGTGTCGGCCAACAGGCCGCCTAAGACTTGTACGGTCATATGTGGTCCACAGGCTGGCCGGGGTGCGTCGGCCCGCAAGACGCGCGGCAAGTGCGACCGGCAACGCCAAGCGGGCCGGCGGGTTCCCGCCGGCCTGTGCAGATGATTCTAGCATCGGTCGCCACCGCCACCGAGTCACTTCACTGCGGCGGAGAAAGGACCTCGCCAAGGAAGGGGCTGACGGTCAGCCGAAGCGATCGGGACTGAAACCTGTTATCGGTGCATCTGTGTGACCGTCCACGATCATGTCGGCGATGGCGCGGCCCATCGCGGGGCCGAGAAGGACACCCTTCTTTCCGCCTCCGGTGGCTACATACAGATCGCGGCAGCCACCTACCCTGCCGATCGCCGGAAGGCCGTCCGATGTCGCGGGGCGAAGGCATGCCGTCTGCAGGGCCAGCGTGCCGTCTGCAAGAGATGGGATGGCGCGTACCGCGTCGGCGGTGAGCCTTTTCCTCGCAGCTTCGGTGACTTCTGTGTCAAAGCCGGTCTCCTCCACCGTGGCTCCAATCCAAACCTGGCCATCCGGCTTCGGGTGAGCCTCGCCACCCGGGTAGGCGATGTCCTGCCGATACATCGGCCCCGGAGGATCCACTCTGAGAATCTCTCCCTTTATGGGCCTGATCGGCAGCCGGACTCCTGCGGATTCAAGGCTCCTGCCCGACCAGGGGCCGGCCGCAACGACGACGGCGCCGGCGGCGATCACCTCGGAACCAGTCGAAACGCCCAGGGCGTCCCCCGAGACCTCGGGCTCCGGCCGCCCGTCGGCCCAGACGAATCTCGCCCCCTTCTCTTCGGCTGCGGTCATGAGGGCAAGCGTCAGGCCCCGGCTGTCGACGGCGGCATTTCCGTACATGTGGACGCCGCCCAGCACGGCGCCGGATATGCGAGGCTCTATTTCGAGTACCTGGTCTGGGTCGAGCATGCGGGCGCTAAAGCCCGGTGCCTCATCGAATGCGCGGAAGGACATTTGCAGGTCGGGGAGATCGTCCTCGGACAGGGCGATCCGTATCCACGGCACGATGCGTTCGGAGAGTGCCACGCTGGTTTCTTCAGGCAGCTGACGCCACAGGTCCAGGTGCAGGCGGTAGGACCAGATGGCCAGTTCGGCCAGGGGTCCGGGTATATGGTCCCCCTCGAGGGGATTGAGGCCGCCGGCGGAATTGCCGGAAGCGCCGCTGGCGACCCCGACCCGCTCGACCAGGGTGACGTCAACCCCGGCCCTGCTCAGGTAGTAGGCGGCGGAGCAGCCGACAACGCCGCCCCCGATCACGACCACGTCCGGCGAAGGCCCGGCGGTCACCGGCGGCTAGCCTTGGCCCCTGTCTGGCCTGGGGCCGTGCTAGACGGCCCGGCTCCTGTGATACTGGGCTACGGCCTTGCGCACATCGTTGGCGGTGGTGGTTCCGATACTGTGCCAGGCCTCCAGCCTCCGTCTGAGACGGGCCAACTCCGAGTCCAGATCTTCAGAGGACATCTCCAGGCGAGAGGCCAGGGCGTCGATCGTCGATGGCGCGTCCATGTAAAGGTAGCTGTCGGCGTCCGGCTCCCAGCCGACCAGCGTAACCAGCCCGGGCGGCCCGGAGGGGTCGGGGATGAGGAGGGTGGCCTGGGCAACTCTGCGGGCGACACTTCGGCCCCCGGGGACGGTGCGCAGATTCACGACAACGTGCACCCCTCCGATGAGCTTGCCGGGTACCCTGTTCGGGGCCGAGTTGAGGGCCTTTACGACCTGCTCGGGCGAATCGGCATGCATCGTGGTGCCCACGGCAAAGCCCTTGTTGAGAGCCCGGAACAGTCTGCCGACGGATTTACCCCACAGGTAGGACTCGCGGTCCTGCCCCAGTTCCGGAACGAGCAGGTATGAATTCTCGGGCGGTGACTCCATGCCGACGGTAGCGATCTCGAACTCGGGGCCGTACACGTAGATCGGCCGGATTCCCGGCGGCATGAAATCGATCAACGCAGAAAGCATTGCCGTCCTGCCCGTCAGGTCCGGAGTCGAAGCGAATATAAGGGAAGCCCGCCTCTCGATCAGCAGCCACAGCAGGGCGGCGAGCCGCATGTCGAGCGTGTTGTTCTTGACCATCCCTAGAAGGGACGGTCGATTCGATTCCCTGCCGGTGTCACCCCACCAGGCGGTTGAGTCCCGCTTGACCCGGTCTGCCATCGAGTCGGGCTAGGCCTGTTCGGACGGGTCGGCCGCCTCCGTCCCGGGCAGTTCGCTGACCGTGGGCTCCTCCCCATCTTCGTCCGGAGCCTCGCCGGCGGCTTCGACCTCTACCCTGGGAGCTGCGACTCTTGCTACCAGATCGTCACCGGTGCTGACCACCAACAGTCCCTCGCCTATAGCGATGTCGGATACGTGGATGGTCGCGTCGAAGTCCACCAGCGTCCGGACGTCGACGTGCAGGGCGGGTGGCATGTCGAGCGGCAGAGCCTCCACCGACACGGTCAGCATGTTCTGTATCAGCGTTCCGCCCATCAGGCTGACTGCGGGCGCGGTGCCTTCCAATATGACCGGAACGTCCGCCCTCACCCTCCTTCTCACGTCGGTCCGCAAAAAGTCGACGTGAATCACCTCGTCGGTCACCGGGTCTCGCTGGACCTCTCTCACGAAGCAGATGTCCTCGGAGTCGGAGCCATCGATGCTTATCGACACCGGTATGTTGAGTCCGACCCTGGGCAGGAGTCGACGAAGCTCAGCGTAAGTGGTCTGCAGGGCGAGCGATTCCTTGTCCCCGCCGTACAGGTGAACGGGAACCTGTCCCTGTCGCCTCAGCTGCGCGGTCTTCTTGCCCAGTGTATGGCGAGGGCTGAGGGTGAGGGTTGCGACCTCACCGCGCACTCCGCTATCTGCTGCGTCCGCCATGTCGATGCTCCCCGAATCGCCCGAAGCTGACCGTCAATTGCTTCCCGTCCGAAACTGTCTACTCGCCCAAAAAATCGGCCCCGACCGTTCGGGGCTCAATTCGAATACTAGCACGCTTTAGAGCCGAGATGTGTCAAGTTCAAGCTCGACGGGGCAGTGGTCCGACCCCATGATCGAGGTGTGGATCGCCGCACCGGTGACCGCATCCATGGCCGACTCGTGCACGAAAAAGTAGTCGATTCTCCAGCCAACGTTGCGGTCACGTGCCCGGGACTTCTGGTCCCAGTACGTGTACCAGTCCGGAGCGTCGCAGAAGTGACGGAAGGTATCGACAAAGCCCTCCGCCTCCCACCTGTCGAGCCAGTCTCGCTCCACGCGCAAAAAACCGGACGTATTCTCGTTTTCCCTCGGTCTGGCCAGGTCTATCGCATGGTGGGCCGTGTTGTAGTCGCCGCAGACGATCAGCTTTTTCCCCCGGGCGATCTGAGCCCGCGCGTGGTCCAGGAACGCGTCGTAAAAGTCGAGCTTGTACTTGAGGCGCTCTGCGCTCGACTGTCCATTCGGGAAATAGATGTTGTACAGGACGAAAGCCGGGAACTCCGTGACGATCGTCCTGCCCTCGGAGTCGAACCTGTCGATGCCGAAACCCGACTCCACCCTCACCGGCGCCTGTTTGGAGAAGGTGGCGACGCCGCTGTAGCCCTTGCGCTCTGCAAAGGCCCAACTGGGGTGGTAGCCCGGGGGAGCATCAAACCCCTTCCCGATCTGGTGCTCCTGTGCCTTTAGCTCCTGGACCGACAGGACGTCCGGCGATGCCTGCCTCACCCATTCGTCGAACCCTTTCCTGTAGGCCGCACGGATGCCGTTAACGTTCCAGCTCAGCAGACGGATGGTCATGGTCGCGAAAGGCTCTGCCCCGGGTGGTGGTACTGACCATCATACATTCGACGTCGCGGCACCCGGCCCGACGATGCACCGCGGACCGATGCCCGCCGCCCCGTCCCGGGTGGCCGGGCCGCCTGCGGTCGCGCTTCGGTCCATTTATGCGCATCGTCCTTTGCTACAATGGTGGTAACTCGAACGAACTGGCAGGTGGCAGCGCAGGCGCCACACACTCACGGATTGAACTTTCGATTGTTCCGCACCGGTCGGGGCAACCCTCTCCTCTCTCCTTCAGTAATGGCCGGTGTAAGGTAGCAACATCCTAGGCAAACTCTCCCGCCAGCTAAGCTCACTAATAGCGGGCTCCAAGCCCTCGCCGGCCAAGGTGCGGCATGGCGGGGCCGAGACCGAACATTCCGCCGGACGTTCCCGCCCTCAGCGCCCGCACTCGTCGGAGCGCCCCCGTGGCGGCGACCCGGGCAAGGGCGACGTCGCCGAGGCCGGTCCAGGCTCCCAGGGCGGCGATGCGGCGGTGGCCGATCGCAAGGTCCGGCGGCGAGGGCACCGCCGGGCAAGATCCGCCCGCCCGGCCGATAGCGCCGCACACGGTGAGCGCTCCGCCCGCCCGGCCGATGGCGCCGCACACGGTGAGCGCTCCGGCCGGCCGGCTGGTCGCCGCAGAGGCCGCAGGCCCAAGGGTCCGTCGTCGAACGGTGCCCCGCCCGGGTCGATGGTAGGCAGGAGTGCTCCGGTCGAGGTGGCCGACGTGACCCCGGGATGGCGACCGACAGGTCGGTTCGGAGAGCTGCCCGTCTCCGAACCGGTCGAGCGGGCGTTGACCGCCATGGGCTACGAGAGGCCCAGCCCCATCCAGTCGCTGGTTGTACCCCACATGCTGGAGGGACGCGATCTGGTTGGACAGGCGCAGACCGGCACGGGCAAGACCTCGGCCTTCGGGATTCCGATCGTCGAATCGCTCAAGGGCGACCGAGCGGTGCCCGGTCGCCCCGCGGCGGTCGTGCTGTGCCCGACACGCGAGCTCGCCGTTCAGGTCACCGGCGAGTTGACGAGGCTGGGGGCACATGCCGGGCTCAGGGTTGTGACCGTGTACGGCGGGCAGGCCATGAACGTCCAGCTCGATGCCCTCGGGCGGGGGGCCGAGATTGTGGTGGCAACCCCCGGTCGCCTGATGGATCACATGGAGCGCGGCACCATCGCCCTCGATCGTGTCAGGATCGTGGTTCTCGACGAGGCCGACCAGATGCTTGACATAGGCTTTGCCGAGGACATCGAGCGTATCCTGAGACGCACGCCGAAGTCGCGCCAGACCGCCCTTTTCTCAGCCACGATGCCCGGCCCGATCAAGTATCTGTCCAGGCGTTATCTGAAACGGCCCGAGTGGTGTCGCGTCGGAGAGGAATCTCAGGCCGTAGATGAGGTCGAACAGGTCTACTTTGAGGTTGCGGCACAGGACCGTCAGCAGGCTCTAAAGGAACTCCTGAAGGATCCCGGTGAGGTCACCCAGGCCCTGATATTCAGGCGCACCAAGATCGGAGTCGACAGGCTCGTGTCGTTCCTGCGCCGCCTTAACTACGACGCCGATGCCATTCACGGCGACATGACGCAGACTCACCGCGAGCGCGTGATGGGCAGGTTCCGCAGCAAGAAGCTGCGCATCCTGATCGCCACCAACGTTGCGGCCCGAGGCCTGGACATCCCGGCCGTCTCGCACGTTGTCAACTACGACATGCCCGACAACCTCGAGGAGTACATCCACCGGATCGGACGGACCGCCCGGATGGGCCGGGAGGGCACGGCATATCTGTTCGTGTCCGACCTGGCCGACTTCGACATGCTGGAAACGATCCGGGACCACGTCGGGAAGGACCAGATCACCAAGAGCAGGCTGGAGTTTCTCTACGGTCTATAGGGGCCTTAGGCCCCGGCAGATCGCGTTCGGGCTAGGGAAGTGTATCGACCTGGTCCAGGCTGAATAGCTCGGTAGAGGGATGGAACTGGAACCAGCCGAACCAGAAGGACTGGTGGGTCGGCACACGGGCGAGTGAATCGCCCGCTTCCGTTACCAGCGCTTCCTCGGTGACCTCCCACAGTTGCCCCGCCCCGTCGACGACAGAGGTCGGCAGCCGTCCGGAGGACCCGTCCGGCGGCAGTTGGAACTCGATTCCGCGCCGTTCATAGACACGGGCGGCCTCCGAGTTCGCCGAGGCGATTACCACCACCTCCAGACCACCCACGGTGTCGTTGACTATCCTCGCCCGGTTCAGAGCCGCTATCTGGTATGCCTTGGCGGACCCACGCACCTCCAGGCCCAGCACGACCGCCTTGGGTGCCAGTTCGTCGCTGCGCTGCCAGACCGGGAACATCGTATCCGGCGAGGCAAAGTAGTCGGTGTAGATGGCGTTCGGATGGCCCTCCGGCGCATAGAGCTCGGGCGGATATAGCCCGGTGTCGTTGGAGATGACGGTGGTGTCCGGATGCCTTGAGAGCCACTCTTCCCAGGTAGTGAGTTCGACGGCGAAGAAATCCAACCGGATGTCCCTGTCGGCCAGCGGACCGACCACCGGCTCGCCGGTCAACTGATGCCACAGGGTGTTGGTCTTGCGGTCGTACATCAGCTTGTTGCTCCGGAACAGAAAGCCTGATGTTCCAAAGGTTGTGGGCTCCCCGTCGATCTTGGCGGAATACACGATTCCGGTGCCGCAGAGCGTTCAGTAGGCCAGGGCGATAGGCTCGCCCCCCACCACATCGTTGGCCATCTCGTGCGCGTTTACCACGCGCAGCGGATAGGCTCTGTGCTCTCCGTTGATCGACACGCCGAAGACCCGGTCCTCGGCCCGTATGTACGCCTGCTCGGCCTCCTCGGGGCTGAGCAGTGGAGGATTCTGAAGGTCAGGAATGCCGTCCTTGCGCACCCCTCCCCAGACTATCTCGGTCGGGTCGATCTTGCCGTTCATGGCCCACGGCATCAGGAATTCGGCGAAGGCCGGGTCGATCTGCGCCAGCAGGTTTACCTTCCAGCCAACGTACCCTTCCGGGGGCGGGAAGTCGGCGGAGTTACGCCCGTACCATTCCATCCAATCATTCCACGCGGCAATTCCCTGTCCAAAATCCTCGCCGGTCAACTGCGAAAGGGCGATCGTCGACAGTTCTGCCAGGGCGTTGCTGGCCAAAAAGCGCATGCCCTCGATGATGACGGGGACCTGGGTTCGGTCTCCATTTTCGACGGCGGCCGCCAGCGCCTGGACGGTCATCTCCGCCCGGTGTCCGCCGCCCGAAAGGTACTGGTACATGTTCAGTTCGGGGTCGTAGTCCTCGCCGGTGGGTATAGTCACGGCCGGGGGCGTCGGCTCGGAGGACGGCGTGGCGCCTGACCGCGCGGATCCGTTTATCGTGGGTTCGGGTGCCGGAGTTGCGTCCCCGGGACCGGGGGAAGGCGCCACCTCGGCATCCAGTTGTGTCCCCGCCGCCCTCTGGGTGGCCTCGGCGGAGACTTCCTCGCTGGAGCGGCGCTGCTCCGCTTCGCCCAGCTCAACCACCAGCCCGCCCCCGGGCTCGTCCCCTCCGCATGCCGCGGCGATGACGATCACCATCGCCAGGGCGACTATCGACACACCTAAGTTCTTGACCAACCAAACCCTCCGCGCAAGCGCTGCTTGCAAGCCCAGGTACCTTACATAAGGTTATACGCAGCCGGTCGGAGATCGTATTTCCTGAGATAATGACTCGGCGCAGCAGGGCCGGGGGACATCGGCCAAACCAGGGTGCGGTGTGCCCCTGCGCAGACCCGGGAGGAAGTTCGAGCCGTTGAGCGTGAAGATAGGGATCTACTGTTTCATCACCGACTATTCGGTTGACGTGGCGACTCTCGCCGCCAGGGCCGAGGAACTGGGATTCGAATCGCTGTGGCTGCCCGAACACCCCATCATCCCAGTCAAGCGCACCCAGCCCACGTACCCGGGACGCACGGATGGAGTTCTGCCCAAAAAGTACTTCGACGTGGTGGACCCGTTCGTGGCGCTAGGGGCCGCGTCAGAGGCCACCTCCACGCTCAAGCTGGCCACGGGCATCGCGCTTTTGCCGGAACGCAATCCGCTGCTGCTTGCAAAGGAGGTGGCGACCCTTGACGTGATCTCCGGGGGGCGCTTCATCCTCGGGATCGGAGCGGGCTGGCTCAGGGAGGAGACGGAGATCATGGGAGGCAACTTTGAGCGCCGTTGGTCCCAGTCCCGAGAGTCGGTGCTGGCCATGAAACAGCTGTGGACCACGGTTGAGAGCGAATTTCACGGCGAGTTCTATGACTTCCCGCCTGTCTATTCGTTTCCGAGGCCCGTGCAGCGGCCCCACCCGCCAGTACACCTCGGAGGCAACGCCAGGAACGTCTTCAGGCGGGTGGTCGAATACGGCGATGGATGGGTTCCCACGCTGGCGACACCAGAGACCATAGAAGCCGGGCGCCGGGAGCTCTCCAGGCTCGCCGAGCTATCGGGACGGGACCCGGGTTCGCTCGAGGTGTCGGCCTTCCACCAGCCCGCCGATCGAGAGGTCGTAGACGGCCTGGAGAGGGCCGGGGTCGACCGTGTGATTCTCGAGCTGGAAACCGCGGGCAGGGACGATGCCCTGGCACAGCTCGAAGACCACGCAAGGGCGGTACTCTAGCGGTACGAGCCTGCCTACTGGGCGGTTACGCCTCCGTCCACGATCAGTTCGGCGCCGGTCATGTACGAAGAGTCGTCCGAGGCGAGGAACAGGATCGCCGCGGCGACCTCCTCAGGTCTCCCCAGGCGACCCATCGGTATCTTCGCAGGTCGCGGATCGCCCTGCTCGCGCGCTGCGACCTCGGACATGATCAGCCTCGCCAAGGGAGTATCGCACCAGCCCGGATGCACCGAGTTTGCCCGGATCCCGTCCCGGGCATGAGCGACGGCGGTCGCCTTGGTGAATATCCTGGTCGCTCCCTTGCCGGCGGCGTATGCCGGGCCGTAGGCACCCCCTATATGCGAGACCATGGAAGCTACGTTAACGATCACGCCTCCGCCCCGTTCCCTCATCACTGGGATAGCGTGCTTTGTGCCTAGGAATACGCCCTTTGCGTGAACGTCCAGCTGCTGGTTGAACACCTCGAGCGGCAGCTGGTCGACCGTGTGGACGTGTATGGTGCCGGCCGAGTTCACCAGTATGTCGAGCCTCCCGAACTCGACCACGGTCCGTTCGACCGCGGACTGCCAGTCCGCCTCGCTTGTCACGTCCAGGGGAATGCCGAGCGCCGTGCCGCCCTCGGCGTCGATTGCCGCAACCGTCGCATCGACTCCTCCGGGATCGAGGTCGGTGACCACGACTTTTGCGCCTTCGGTCGAAAACAGGCGCGCGGTAGCTCCTCCGAATCCCATCGGCTGTCCCGTGCCCCTGGCTGCGCCCGTGATCAGCGCGACCCGGCCATCCAGCCTCTTATTGCTGGCGTTCGTCATCTTGCAGCAGGGGCGGCAGGTCGGTCAGGGAGGCTACCTCAACGCAGGCGCCCGCGCCTATCTCTTCGGCGACGGCGCCCGAGCGGTTGACCCATACGGTCTTTAGGCCAAACGAGGCCGCCCCGGCAATGTCCCATGAGTTCGCCGAGACAAAACCCAGGGCTGCCGGAGGGGTGCCCAGGTGATCGGCAGCCATGCCGTACACCCTCGGGTCGGGCTTATAGACCCCGATCGAGTCCACGCTCAGAATTCCCGAAAACAGGCAGAGCAGCCCCGCTCGCTCGAGCACCTTTTGCACCATTTGGAAGGTGCCGTTTGACAGCACGAATAGAGTTGCGCCCCGATCGATCAGGTCGCGTGCGGCAGGCAGTGCGTCCTCAAAGGGCTCCAGGTCCAGGTAGGCCTCCGTGAGGGAACTGACCGTACCTGCACCGCTCCGAAGGCCCTCGGAGCGGCACGCGAAGGTCAGCGCCCTGCGCGTCACCTCTCCAAAGTCCAGATACTCTCCCATCGAGTTGAGGAGCCAGGTGTACTGGAGCTGCTTGGCGCGCCAGGTATCGCTGACGGCCTTCCCACGGCCGGGGAACGCGCGCTCGCACTCGGCCGTGACCGAACCGGTGTCTACCAGCGTGCCGTACAGGTCGAATACCAGGGTCTGCGCCAGCGTTGAGTCCTGCATGGACGGCGAGGGATCGTGTGCCGTCGGCGCTGGCGCCTAGGCCATGTGGGGACGACCGCCCCCGTTCTCGTCGTACTTCGGACCGGAATACACCCCCAGGTCTCGGCCCTGGTGCACGTGGACGATCATGTCTTCACGTATTATCCCGACCGAGTCGATCAGTTCCTGGTCTATGGTGTCGATTAGCTCCTGTATGGAGGCTGAGGTCAGGCTCTCCGCCACGTTGACCGTGGCGTGCACCACTCCGTCGGCAAAATGAACGTCCACACGCCCGACTCCGACGTCATCCTCGACGATCGTGTAGCACTCCGAGTAGGGAGTGCGGCACTCCCTCTCGAAATAGAAGTTGGCCATCTAGACTAGCCCTCCTTGATCTGGCCTGAACCGAGAGCTATCCACTTGTAGGAGGTGAGCTCCTCAAGGCCCATCGGGCCCCGCGCGTGCATCTTGTTGGTGCTGATGGCCACCTCTGCTCCGAGACCGAACTCGCCCCCGTCGTTGAGCCGGGTGCTGGCGTTGACGAACACGGCGCTGGCGTCGACTTCGTCGGTGAACCTGGTCGCCGTCGCATAGTTTTCGGTGACTATGGCCTCGGAGTGACCGGAGCCGTAGGTCTCGATGTGCGACAGCGCATCCTCTAGCGAATCGACGACCTTTACCGATGCGACCAGTGCCAGGAACTCCTGTCCGTAGTCGTCCAATGTAGCCCTTACCACCGGCCCGGTACCGTTCTCGCCGATGATGCTCAGGGCCCTGGCATCACATCTGAGTTCAACCCCCGCCCGCCCCATGAGCGTCGCGATTTTCGGGAGGAATGCCCCGGCGACCGCCGAATGAACCAGTACGGTGTCGAGAGCATTGCAGACCGACGGCCTCTGCACCTTGGCGTTGTAGGTGATCGAGGCGGCCTTCTCTAGGTCGGCGGCGCGATCGACATAGGTGTGGCACACGCCGATGCCCCCCGTGATCGCCGGCATCGTCGCCTCCCTGGCCACTCGCATCACGAGCTCCGCTCCCCCCCGCGGGATCAACAGGTCGATGTGATCACGCATCCGCAGCATCTGTTCGACGATAGCCCGGTCGGTCGAGGGGATGAGCTGGATGGAATTGTGCGGGAGCCCGGCCTTTCGCAGGCAGTCGCGAAACACCCGGGCCAGGGCCGTGTTGGTCTGGAGCGACTCTTTGCCGCCCCTCAGGATGGCGGCATTGCCCGATTTAAGGCAAAGGCTGGAGACATCTGCGGTCACGTTGGGTCGGCTCTCGTATATGACACCTATGACGCCCAGGGGCACACGGCGGCGGGAGAGTCTCATGCCGCTGGACAGCACGCGAGAGTCGGTCTCCTGGCCGATCGGACTGGCCAGTGCGGCCACTGCCCGGACACCCTCGGCGACGGAGGCGAGCCTCTCTTGATCCAGCACCAGCCTGTCGACGACGTGATCGTCCACGCCATTGGCGCGGGCCCGCTCGACATCGGAGGAGTTGGCCTCGACGATCTCGGGGCAGCGCTCGACGAGCGCCTTGGCCACCATGGAAAGGGCCAGGTCTATCTGCGCCGGTCCGGCCCGGGCGAGCAGCCTTGAGGCAGCTCTCGCGTCCTGTCCGATCTCAGTTAGGTCCACTTTGGTCATTGGCCGAGCCAGCTCGGGGAGATCCCGCTAATACCAGCCCAGTATCGCCTAAATCGGGGTCCGCTTGCAGGGTAGAGCCTATAGCTTTACCAGATTGCTCCGATGGACGATTTCCTCTCCGTACTCGTGCCCGAGGACCTCTGCTATCTGACTGGACCTGACTCCCTTCAGGCGTTCTACCTCCTGAGAGTCGTAATTGCAGATCCCGGTGGCTATACGCCGGCCGGAAGGGTCGAGGATGGCGACCACGTCCCCTCTGGCAAAGCTCCCCTGAACGGCGGTAACCCCGGCGGGCAGCAGGCTGCGATTCCGCGTGGTAACCGCGTCCGCAGCGCCGTTATCGACCACCACCTCACCCCTGGACCCGATTCCGCTGAGCATCCATCTCTTCCGGCTCTCCAGCCGGTTTCCGGTCGCCGTGAAGTACGTTCCAAGGCGCTCGCCGTCGGCGAGCCTGACCAGTATGTCCTTTTCCAGGCCGCTGGCCATGACCGCGGCGGTGCCCGACGCCGTGACCAGCCGGGCCGCCTGTAGCTTGGCGTTCATCCCTCCGTAGCCGCGGGCCACGCCGTCGGTGGAAAAGGACTCACCCCCCATGGACAGGATGGCCTCGTCGATTTGGTCCACGCTGGATATCAGCTCTGCGCCCGGGTCCAGGTGCGGGTCCTTCGTGTAAAGGCCCTTCATCTCCCCGAGCATCACGAGCAGGTCGGCGTCCACCAGGTTGGCCACCAGCGCCGAAAGCGTGTCGTTGTCGCCAAAGGCCCGGGAAGTCAGTCGCTCGATGTTGACGACGTCGTTCTCGTTGATTATGGGTACAACCCTCAGCTCAAGCAGCTTGAGCAGGGTGTTTCGCACGTTCAGGTATCCGAGCCGTGCCTCGAGATCATTGCGCGTCAAAAGGGCCTGGGCGACCCTTATGTCGTGGGACTCGAATGCCCGCTTGTAGCGGTGCAGCAGCAGTCCCTGTCCCACGGCGGCGAGCACCTGCTTGAGGGGGACGTCGATGCCGGCCCTGGGTACGGCGACCTCGGTGCGTCCGGCCGCGACCGCACCCGAGGAGACCAGGATCACCTCGATTCCCCGCGAATGAAGGTCCGCTATCTGGAACACGAGCGAATCGATCACCCCGTCGTTGACCCTTTCGCCACCGTGGGTCAGCAGGGAGCTGCCCGCCTTGACGACGACGCGCCTGAACTTGGAAGTCAAGCTGCGGGGTGGGGCCGGGACACCGTGCGACCCCGGTTACCAGTCCGGCTCGAAGTCATTGGCATCGTTGTTGGTGAGCCTCTGCTGACCCGTGCCGTCGCGGTTCATGATCACAATCTCGCTGTCCTCGTCAAGGTAGGACACGAAGGCGATCCGGCTCGAATCCGCCGACCAGACCGGCTGCTCATCGCGTATGGAATTGGTCGTCAGGCGCATTCTGTCCGAGCCATCGGGCTTGATCGTGTAGATCTCGGCATTGCCGTCGGCGTCCGAGACGTAGGCGATGCGCCGTCCGTCCGGCGACCATGCGATATCCGATTCGGCGAAATCGTTGTTCGTGAGGGCGCGCTGATCAGATCCGTCGGCGTTCATGACGTAGATCTCGGGGCCGTCGTTTCTCATGGAGATGAAGGCGATCCGCTTTGAGTCCGGTGACCAGACCGGCAGGGTGTCCCGTTCCACGGTAAGTCGCACCTCGTTTACGCCATCCGGGTTGCGCGAGTAGATCCCCCTTGTTTCCCCCGAGTGAACGACGAACAGCAGGACCTCGCCGTCCGGTGACCACGGTCCCAGCTCGTCGACCTCGATGTAGGTCAGTCGGGTAGGCCGTCCGTCCGGCAGCGATTTGGCGAAGACGGTCCGCCTGCCTTCCTCCTCGCCGATGTATGCGATGCGAGAGCCGTCGGGCGACCAGCGGTGCCCGAACTGTGACCCGTCGCCCTCACTGACCCTGACGCGGTCCATCGAATCGCCGGATAGCTTTAAGGTCTCGATCATGGTGCGGCCATTGCGCTCGGACATGAAGGCGATCTGGCTGTTGCCGGGCGACAGCCTGGCCAGGCTCTCGGGTCGCGAGGATGAGGTCAGATTTGTCTCCTCGCGGCTACCGAGATCGATCGAGTAGATGTCCCGGTTTCCGTCCCGTTCGGAGGTGAAAACGAGCAGGGCGGTCTCCGAACCGCATGCCGCGATTGACATCACCGCCGACAGAAGCGCAGCCCAGATCAATGCCCTCGGAGTAATTCGCGTATGGCAGTGAACGTGTGCGGGGCGAGGGAAGGGGGCGGAGATGCGCATGCGGCCGGAGTGCTCGTCGCCCGTATCGTAGTGGTGCGACCCCGGGCGAACAAGGGATTTGACGCGGTGTTTCGGGCGACGTCGGCGAGGAACCCCTGCGCCGCCTCATACGTCGGCGCCGTCGGGAGGCGGGCCACTCAGGGCCCGGCCGCGGGGGCCCCTGACCTCACCAGCCCAGGGCGTAGCAGGCCCGCCTCGGGTCCGCCCCCGCGCTCATTACCCCGGTCTCCGGGTCCCGTGCCGTGATCGTGGCGCCCATGCCGCACACCGTGGCCCGGACCACCCGGTGGCCCATCACCTTAAGATCGTAAACGGTCTCCTGCGGAAGGGCGTCCTCTGCGGACAGCTGCCCCGGATAGTACACGTGGGGGTAGAAGGAGTTGGGAACGCTGTCGGTGGCGAACCTGGGCGCCTCTATCGCCTCCTGCGGGTTCATGCCGAAAACGAAGGTGTTGAGCATGAGCTGGAGGTTGGCCTGCGCCTGGTGATCGCCTCCCGGACATCCGAAAGTCATGACCGGGACTCCGTCTCTGGTGGCGATGTAGTTGATGAGGGTCGTCCTCGGTCTCTTGCCCGGAGCCAGTGCGTTTGGATGTCCGGACACGAAGTTGAACATCTCCATGCGGGTGCTCAGGGCGAACCCGAGATCGGGAAAGAAGACCGACTTGGCGAACGACCCGCCCGAGGGCGTCGAACAGGCCAGATTGCCTTCGGAGTCCTGTGCCGCGATATGCGTCGTGCCATCCGTGCTGGCGTGCCCGGCCTGCGTGCGGCGTGCGCTGCCCGGGTAAGCGAGTTCGACCGGACTGTATCCGATACCGGCGGACTGGACCCTGCCCGGGGGCGGCAGCTCCGCGTGCGGGCGGTCCGGATCTATGAGCCGGGCCCTCTCGGCCCCGTACTCCTTCGATAGCAGCTCGGAGATTGGAACCGCGCCGAAATCCGGGTCACCGTAGTAGGCCTCCCGGTCGGCCATCGCCAGCTTTAAAGCCTCGACGACGGTGTGGATGTACCTGGTCGAGTTATGACCCATGGAACCCAGGTCGAAGTGCTCCAGCATGTTCAGGGCCTGAAGCGCCACGGCGCCCTGAGTCCAGGTTCCCTGACCGTGGATCCGGTGCCCGGCGAAAGTTGTGCTGATGGGCTCCTCGATGGACGAGGAATACCCGGCGAGGTCCTCTGAAGACAAGACCCCGCCGACGGCCGCGCTGCTCTCAACGATCCGCTCGGCCACCTCGCCCCGGTAGAAAACGTCCCTTCCTGCACGCAGCCGCGCCGAGCGGTCCCCTTCGGCCCCCTGCTCCCCGCTCGCCATTGCCTCCAGCACTGCCCCCAGGGCTGGCTGACGCAGGAGCGTTCCCGTTTCCGGCAACTCACGGCCGGAGTAGAACACCTCCCAGCCTCCCGGCGGATAGTGGTCGAACTGCTCGCGCGTGGACCCGTCTTCCAGGGCGGCGATCATGTACTCGTAGTTGGGGATTCCCTCCTGGGCGTACTCAACCGCCGGTGCGAGCACCTCGCCAAGCTCCTTCGTCCCGTAGCGGTCCAGCATTGCGATAAGAGCATCGGCTACCCCGGGCACGGTGAACGAGAGGTGGGCCTGCCTTCCGGGCCCGGTCGGGATTTCCTCAAGATCCAGGGACCGGTAGAAATCGATGTCGGCGACGCCCGGCGCCACTCCCTGGCCGCTGACGGCTCTCAGGTCGCCGGACCGAGCGTCGTAGAGCATGAACACGCTCTCGGCCCCGAGGGAATAGGAGGCTATGGGCTCTACCACGGCGGCGGCGAAGGTGGCGGCGACCATGGCATCGATGGCGTTGCCGCCCGACATCAGCATCCTCATGCCTGCCATGGACGTCAGGTAGTGCCCGGACGAGACCACGCCCCTTGTTGCGTGCACGACCGGACGCCCGGTCCGCGGCCGGGAGGCGCTGCCCTGCTCGAGTTGATAGAGACGCTGACCAGTTGACAATCCGGACCTCCTTGTAAGGGCGAGCCGGCCGGGATGCCTGACGACGCCCGACGGTAGGTTAGCAGACCCGCCCGATCCGCCCGATCACCGGCCTCAGCGCGACTGTTGACCCGGCCTCCACCCGCAAATAGACTTTCGGCATGGCAAGGCACCGGCATGGGCTCGGCGTCCCACTCGCCGACGTTTTCAGGTTTCCAGAGACGGTCAATGAGGTCGCCGCTCGCTGGGTGGCGGCGATGGTCGTCGTACTTTCACTGGCCACCGTGGTCAGCGGTGAAATCTGGATGCTGGCGCTGCTGACCTACGGGTTCGCCGCCCGGGTGGCGACGGGGCCAACACTCAGCCCGATGGGCCTGGTGGCCACACGGGTGATCGTCCCGCTGGTCGGAAGGCGCGGGCGTCTCACCCCGGGTCCGCCCAAGCGATTCGCCCAGTCGGTGGGACTCTTGTTCTCGGTTGTGGCGATGGCCCTGTACTTCGGGGTGGATTCGGCCACGCCCTACCGCGCCGTGCTGGGAACATTGACTATGTTCGCGGCCCTGGAGGCGGTCTTCGGCTTTTGCGCCGGCTGCTTTGTCTTTGGTCTGCTCATGAGGTGGGGAGCGATCCCGGAATCGGTCTGCCAGGCATGCAGGCGCCTTGAGGCGGCCTAGCGTTCCAGCCAGGCGTTCGCATAGTAGGGCAGGGCGAACAGGCCCACTCCCTTGAGATCTCTGGTCATCGGCAGGATGTGGTCGAAGGTGCCCAGAAGCACCGACGTCGCCAGTTCGAACCTGAGCCGGTTGATTTCGCGCACGATCCCCAGCCGCCGCCCCGAGTCCGGCTCAAGGGCATAGCGGTTGCGCAGCTCGATGAGTTCCTCATGTTCGGCTACGAGCCTGCCCGCCGAGCCCAGGGTGGGGTCGGTCAGCGGTGAGCCGCCGCCCCAGTGTCCGTACCAGCCGATCAGGGCCGTGTAGTTGCCCGTTCTTCGCAGTAACCCTCCATAGGTCAGATAGTCGGTTGCCGTCGACTCGACCTCAAAGCCCGCGGACCGAAGCGCGTCCGCCACCACCTGCACCAGCGGCGCGGTCCATGCGAAGTCCGAAGCACCCAGCACGATGACGGTCTCTCCCCCGTAGCCCGACCCGGCTAGCAGATCGCCCGCCCGCCCGGGCCCCGACCCCCCGTACAGATCCTCACCGTCGCGCACGTCCAGCGGGCCGTCGCACCAGTAGACGGCGGGACAGAGAGACCACAGCTCGCTGTCACCCATCGCCCCCATGGCGGCCGCGACGTCGATGGCGGCCTGTGCGGCAAGCCTGGCCTGGGTGTCCCGGAAGACGGAGCTGGCCGGGCTGAGGTACACCAGCGATCGGTTGCCGGGCAGGCCTCGGAGAATCCGAATCAAAGGGTCATCGCTGAGCCGTCCGTAGGCGGACAGATCGGCACCGTCCACCACATCGACGTCGCCTGCCAGCAGCGCGGCGATCTGAAGGTCCGGGTCATTTACGTCCACCCAGGAGATGTGTTCTATCCAGGCCGTCTGCTCACCCGAGTAGCCGCCGGCCGGCTCGGGCCGGGCCACGTAGTCGCGGAACCGCTCTATCGTCACGCTATCGCCGGGCCTCCAGGCCGTAAAGGCGTAAGGCCCCGTGCCCACCAGCTCCTTGACCGAGCGCCTGGGCTGTCTGAGTGCGTGGGTGCGGGGCATCACGTAAGGGGTCAGGGAGGGCTGGCTCAGCAGGTCTATGAAGCTGGGCAGCGGCTCCTGGAGAGAGGCGACGAGGGTGTTCTCGTCCGGAGTCTGCAGCCACGAGCTGGGAGTGAACTTGCGAACCAGCGATGCCTGGGTCGAGCCCGTGCTCTTCCAGCGGTCCAGGGACAGGCGGGCGTCCTCGGAGGTCACCGGTGAGGAATCGTGGAAGGTGATTCCCCGCCGAAGGCTGAACGAGAACTCGAGGCCGTCCGCCGACATGGACCATTTCTCCACCAGGGAGGGCTGAGCCGCGCCGTTCTCGTCCCAGCGGAACAGGGATTCAAACAGGTGCGAGCCCACGGAGGCCGAGTGGTACTCGCTGGCAAAGGTGTAAAAGTCCGTGATCACCGGGTCCAGCCGGATCACCGGGCCGGTCCAGGCAACCCTGAGGCTGCCGCCGAAGCGCGGTTCGCCCGGTGGAGCCGGCGTGGGGCTGGTGAAGACTATGATCTCCAGCTCGATGCCGTCCCGGTCCGGTCCCGTCAGCGCCGGCAGGTCCTCTGAACTCGCCCCGAAATCCTCCGCACTGAAAGGTGGAGACACCGGCTGCTGTGAACAGGCGATGGCGAGGGCGAAGGCGGCCAGGGCAACAGCGCCTGAGGCAACCAGCCGGAGGCTGGTGCCCGTTAGGGAGTCAGCGTATGGCAAGGAGTCGGCCCTGACCGGTAGTCACGTAGATTGTCCCGCCGGCGATGACCGGGGAAGATTCGACCGGGCCGCCCAGTCCCCTCAGCTCCCACAGCTGTTCCCCGGTCCTGTCCCGCAGGCCGTATATGCGGCCCTGCGTGTCCCCTATCACCACGGTTTCCCCTATCACCGTGGGTGCTCCGTTCAAACGACCGGCGGCGCGAAAGCTCCAGACCTCCTCGCCGGTAGCGACATCGACGGCGTACAGTCGGCCGGTCGCTGCGGGAACGTATACGAGCTCGTCTGTGGCCACCGCTGTGCCCAGAGGCGGCGCCCCCGGGGGAGAAAACCCCCAGACGAAACCCTTCTGGTGGTCAAGCGAGGCCAGGCCGTACCACCAGCCATAGAACCTGAGCCTGGCAAATGCCCTCTCGAACGGAAGCGTGCGCTGGTGCCAGTCGATGGATCTCAGAATGCCCGCCTCGTCCCCCAGGTACACGCGGTCGCCCCGTATGCTGGGCGCCCCGCCGACGTAGTCGAGCCGGTAGTCGAAGCGCAGCTTTCCCGAGAACGTCTCGACCACGTACAGCTTTCGGTCCTGCGCGGTAAAGGCGAGGACCTCCTCGGAGACGGCGGGGGCGGCAACGATCGAGTCGCCAGCGTCGAATCTCCAGCGAACGACCCCGGTCTCGGCGTCTATGACGTACAGGAAAGAGTCGCCGGAACCCACATAGACTATGCCGTCAAGGATGGCGGGGGAAGAAAAGACCTTGTTACCTGTCTGGACCTCCCAGGCAAGCTCTCCGGAGCGCCGGTCGAGCGCCACGATTCGCCCGTCGCGAAGGCCGGCGAACACCTTGTCTCCAGCGACCGCCACGTTCGTCTCCATCACCCCCAGGACGGGAAACTGCCAGAGCAGGTCCCCGGTCTGAGCATCGAGGGCGACCACACCCCGCAGGCCCGCTCCGAGATAGACGGTGCCGTCGACGACCGCGGGGGAGGTCGTGACCTCGGTGCCCATGTCAAAGCTCCAGATCACCTCTCCGGAGGGAGTCAGATCGCCCAGGGGGTGGTAGCCGCTGTGCAGCGGGTCCCTCTGGTACATGGGCCAGTCCATGGACTCCTCGGAGATCGGGGCCGCGCTTACCCGGGTCACCGGCGCACCGATGAAGCGCACGAACCCGTAGAATTCGAATGCCTGCCAGGCCGCGAGGCCGGCCAGCACGGCGACCAGTGCCCCCAGCCGGATGAGCAGGCGCCTTCGCCGCCGCCGCCGCCGATCCGAGTGGACCCGTCTTACAACGGAGAGGGGTACGGCCTCAATGCCTTCGAGAACCCGTATGCAACTGTCGCAGCGGTCCGTTCCCGGCGGGTTGGCATGAAGACAGGTCGGGCATAGAATTGCCCGCTGCTCATCGAGTGCGTGATCTTCTGGGCTATTGCTCATTGCGGGGTTCTGGGTCCATGCACATTCGCCGGGGGCAGCCCGCGGCACCTCCCTGGCTCAGGCCTGGCTCAGGATGCTCAGATACGCCTCCTCGAGGGTCGGGTCGCGGGTGACCAGGGTCTCAAGGACTCCCTCGCCGACAAGGACTTTCATCTCTGATGCGGCCCGCCCCTCCGTGCCGGCAACCACGGTAGCGGTGAGCTTTTGCTGAAGCCCGTCCATGGAGACGTCGACCCGCTCTACTCCTGATACGGCCTCCATCTGCGCAGAAAGTCCTGCCTTTGCCTCCCGTAGCGTCACTTCAAGTACTCGGACGTTGCTGAACTCCCGCTTGATCTCATTCGGGGTCCCTAGGGCCACCAATCTACCCCGATCGATCAGAGCGATCCGGTCGCAGAGTGAGTCGGCCTCAAACATGTAGTGGGTGGTGAGAAGCACGGTGACACCTTCTGCCGCCAGTTCCGGCACTATCCGCCTTATCTCCTGGGCACCGATCGGGTCGATGCCGATGGTGGGCTCGTCCAAAAACAGCACCTTCGGGCTGGCCAGCAGCCCGCGGGCAACGTGGAGCCGCTGCTTCATGCCGCGGGAATATCTCTCTACCCTGACGTCGGCCGCGTCCGACAGGCCGACGCGATCCAGCACCTGGTTGGCAGCACGACGGCCGTCGAGCCCTCCCAGGTGTCCCAGTGATGCGAAATAGCGCAGATTCTCCAGCCCCGTCAGTCGCCCGTACAGGCCACGCTCACCACCGAGAACCAGGCCGATTTCGCGCCGTACGCGCGTGGCCTCGGTTACGACGTCATGGCCGAGGACCTCGGCCCTGCCGGAGGTCGGTGTGAGCAGGGTCGCAAGTACTCGTACAGTGGTGGTCTTGCCGGCCCCGTTCGGGCCCAGAAGGCCGAATACGACGCCCTGCGGGACCTCTATCGACAGATCGTCCAGGGCGATGGTGGCCGCGCCGCGACCGAGCATCCCGGATCGGTAAATCCGTCCCAGTCCCTCGCATACCACCGCAGGCGCGCCGCTAGCGCTCATGTGCACTCCTCGGTCATCAGGCTACCGTCTTGTCGAACGCGCCGCTGCGGCGCGCATACGCCTCGGTCACCCTGAAGAGGGCGAATCCAACGGCCACGTACGCCGCGGCGACCGCCAGCTCGGAAACCAGCTCCCACCGCACCTCCGAAAATGAGGCCCCCTCGAACGCGGCCTTCATTGCCGCAAGGCCCGCCGTTACGGGTATGCCGTGCCCGACGACCTGCCAGAAGCCGGGCAGGGCATCCAGGGGTATCAATGCCCCGGACAGGGTCATCATCAGTCCCGGGCCGATCGCACCGACGACGCCGAAGTCGGCCGTGATGATCGCAAGAGGTATGAAGAACTGGAAGAACGCCATACCGGAAAGCGCGATAAGGGCCACACTTGCCGCGACCACCCACCAGTTCACACCGGCCGCGTCCTGGCTTACGAAGGCGACGGTCGCGGCCACCCCGAGGACTCCGGCTATTATCCCCAGAGGGATATAGGGAACGCCCCATGCCATGAACATCCTCAGCCGGCTGCCGGCCGAGGACATCAGCACCGATAGCGTGCCGTTCCACGGCTCCTGCGACGCACTGCTGAGCACGGCTCCTCCGATGATGAAGGTGATGCCGAACGCGGTCATTCCCAGCGCGAAGGCCTCGGAAGCCTCTATGCCCAGTGCAAAGCGGCCGAAGAGCGCGTACAGCGTGATCATCAGCAGCGGACGCACAAATACGTTGGCGGTAAAGGGCCCGGGACTCTGCCACCAGAACAGCGCCCTGTAGGAGAGGCGCGCCTGGGTCAAAAACGATGTGATCGTGGCCACGGTCTCACCTCGGGGCCAGGGTGCCGCCGGCCCTGACCAGCCGCTCCATGCGCAGGAACAGGATGTGGCCTATGAGCACGTAGGCCGCAGAGATGGCGAGCGCCGCGCCCCAGCCTGCGGCTATCCGCTCCGGGGTTGCACCTCCCTGCACCGAAAAAACCACCGACTCCATGGCCCACGAAGTGGGTGCGAACCGTACCGCGACCTCCATCCAGCCGGGGAGGATCGACAGCGGGTACAAAAAGCCGCTGACGACGGTTCCCAGAGGGGCGAGCGCAAACAGCATGCCGGGCTCCCGCCCTGTAAGGATCATTACAGGGGCGAACAGGAACCCGGCGGCCACTATCGCCAGGAAGACGACCGCAACCGAGACAAGCAGTGGTAATACCGCATCCACCTCGGGGATAGTGCCTGAGATGCCGACCACCGTCACAAAAGTGAGCACGCTGCTTACTGCGCCAAGGGAGGCAACGGCCAAGGACTTGCCAAGGACCACCAGGCTGAGGGGTGTGCGGGTCGCCATCGTCATCTCCGCGGTGCCCTCCAGGACGTCGTTGAACAGGGCGAGGGGCACAAAGAACGCAGAGTTCTCCCACACGAGCATCATCGGTGCGCCGACGATCACGTAGGCCAGTATGGTGGGGTCGCCGCTGTTGGCGGCAATCCAGCCCAGAACCACGGCCGTGGGGATCTGTATCGCGATCACACCCTGCCCGTGCCAGTTTCGGGTGCTGTGGCGCCAGTGCGCCGCAAATGCGCCGATCAGTGCGTTTGCGTTCCCCATCTTCTAACAATCCCGGGATCCCGGATCCACTCCAAAAAAAGAGAGGCCTCCCAACCGGGAGGCCTCTGCGGATCATTGCTTACTGTATTGCGTTCAGGTAGAGGCCGATTCCCGGTACTCGTGTTCTCCGACCCAAACTCCACGCGCAAACACGCGCGGAAGGAATGTCGCTGCGGTTGGTCGGGACTTTCTCATCGTCGGCTCTTTACTGCTTCCGAATGCTACCTTGCAAAGGCCACTTTTAACAACACCGTTTGCCGCAGTCAACGAGCGCGGGGCGCTATCCGACCGCCGGACGACGATGAGCCCATGGCCGGGCCTGCTCCAGGGCTGCCGAGACCGCAACCAGCGTCTCCTCGGCCCCGCGCCTTCCCACCAGTTGAAGGCCCACGGGAAGGCCGTCTTCTGAGAAGCCGGCCGGTATGCTTACGGCCGGCAGGCCCGCCATGTTGATCGGGAAGGTGAACGGGAAATATCCCCACCAGGGATCCACCTCGCTTCCGGCGATCTCGGTCACGGTGTCCAGGGGACCGCCCGCCTCAAAGGCGGGGACCGCAAGGGTGGGTGAGGCGAGCAGGTCAAAGCGGTCAAGCTGCTCCTCGATCGATGAGCGGATCAGGTCCATGTGGCCCAGGGCGAGGGCGTATTCGGAACCGGAGACACTCGCGCCCCGCTCTATCGTTTGCCGGGCGTAGTCGGTCAGGTCGCCGTCCAGGAACGAGCCGTAGGAGGCGAAGGCCATGGCCGCAAACAGCGGCTGGAACGCCTCGAACGGTGAGTCGAGCGCAAGATCCGAATCAACGACCTCGCAGCCCGCGTCCCTCAATCCGTCCAGCGCCGAACGGCATACCGCGAGCACACCGGGGTCGACCGGGGCGTAGCCGTAGTCGGGACTCCAGCCCACCGACACGTTCTCAACGCCGCGGTCGAGCGCCCCCACTAGGTCCGGAATGGTCTCGCGCATCGAGGAGGGGTCGCGGGGATCGTACCCGGCGAGTATCTCCAGCAGCACCGCCGCGTCGCGTACGCTGCGGGTCATGGGCCCGGATTGGCTGAAGTGGTTGGCGATCAACGGCAGACCGGCACCGGCGTATTTCGGCACCCGGCCCTGGGTGGGCTTGATGCCGAAGATGCCGCAGAAGCTCGACGGTATGCGGATAGAGCCTCCGCCGTCACTGCCCTCCGAGAGTGCGCACAGGCCGGCCGCGGTCGCGGCGGCCGCCCCGCCCGAAGATCCACCTGTGGTGCGGTCCGTATTCCATGGATTGCGGCAGGGCCCACCAAGCTTGTTGACCGTCACTCCCAGTAGCCCGAACTCTGGCGTGTTGGTCTTGCCGAGAATCACGGCGCCCGCGGCGCGGATCCGCTCGACGGCGATAGAGTCTTCCTTCGGCACCCTGTCCCTGAAGAGCGCAGAGCCCAGGGTGGTGCGCAGTCCCCTGGTGATCTGCAGGTCCTTTATCGAGATGGGCACCCCGTGCAGCGGACCCAGTTCATCTCCTCTGGCCACCGCCTGCTCCGCCCCTCTGGCCGCCTCGATCGCCCCCTCGGCGTCCACCGTAAGGTAGGCATTAAGAGAGGGATCGAGGCGATCGATGCGGTCCAGGTATAGCCTGGTCAGCTCCACAGGCGAGACAGCCTTGTCGGCCACGAGGCCGCGAAGTTCCGTCGCCGGGGCGAATGCCAGGTCCCTGTCACGTGATTCGGCCGTCATAGCGCTCCTCCTTGCCAGCCCGCCGGGCGGGAACTGCGCCATCGTATGGACGCCCCGGTGGGGTGTCAACGAGCGCCGGTGACACGGGATGCGGTGGTATGATTGGCCCTGCTCTTCCCCATGACAGCGAAGGTACGGGTTCTCTATTGGAAAGAAGTGCCGGTCCAGGTGCAGGCCGAGGATGAGGCCGGCCGGGTCTCGGTGATGCTCGACGATCGCTTCCAGGAGGCTGCCGACGCCATAGCCATGTTTGATGGCAGCTACGGCACCGACGAATACCTGGAGGGCTGGCACTGGGCCAGGCCACAGGAGGTTGAGGCCACGGCGAGAGAGGCCGCCGGAGGGCTTGCCGAGCGATACAACTCCGGCATGCCGAGCGATTTCGTCGCCAGGATAAGGGATCTGCACAACCAGGGAATGCGCGATGCCACACCCGGGGCTATAGACGAATGGGTGGGGTGACTATCCCGGGGACCAAGGATCTGGCCTTTCTGGATCGGCTTGTGGGGGGAGGCACGCTCATAGCCGATGGAGCGACCGGAACGTATCTTCAGTCCAAGGGTCTTGAGCCCGGCGGCGACCCGGAGGCGATGAACCTTACGCACGCCGGGATCGTTCGTGAGATGGCGGCAGAGTACTTCCGGGCCGGCAGCGATCTGGTTCAGACCAACTCGTTTGGCGGCAGCCGCTTCATGCAGAGCAAGTACGGCTACGGTGACCAGGCGGGAGTACTCAACCGTCTCGCCGCCGAGCATGCCAGGTCTGTGGCCGACTCCATTGACGGTCCCCGTTTTGTCGCCGGCTCGATGGGTCCTACCGGGGAGCTCTTGGAGCCGGTCGGCGACACCCCCGCCGCCGACGTGTACCATGCCTTTGCGGAGCAGGCGATCTGTCTGGAGGAGGGCGGAGCGGACCTTGCGGTCATTGAGACGATGATCTCCGTAGAAGAGGCGAAGCTGGCGGTTCGTGCCGTCAAGGAGCACACCGGGCTGCCGGTTGCGGCACTGGCCACCTTCGATAAGGGACCTCGCGGATATTTCACCATGATGGGGGACACGCCGCAGTCCTCGGCCGATCAGCTTGCGCGGTCCGGTGCGGACATCGTCGGCACGAACTGCGGCAACGGAATCGACCGGATGGTCGAACTGGGCGCCATATTCCGGGCTTCGACGGAGATCCCGGTGTGGCTGAACTCCAACGCCGGCATTCCCGTCATCAGGCAGGGCCAGATCATCTACCCGGAAGATCCTGAACGGATGGCCGAGGGCTTTGCGAAGCTGGCGGATATCGGCGTCAACATACTCGGCGGTTGCTGCGGTACGACGCCGGCGCACATACGAGCCCTGGCCAAGGTGCTGCGGGGGCAGTGATATGGAAGGACGCGAAAGAGAGCCGGTAGCGGAGACGCTTAGGAGGCTGGGGCAGTGCCTTGAGCTGATCCCCATTGACCCCTACGGGAACGACATATCCGTCGGCTTTTTTGAAAAGGACGGCGTCATCACCGTCTGGAGCTTCAGCCGCAGGCCCGGAACGCAGGAGCGGTTGACGCAGATCCGGGATCGCGCCGTGGCCCTGTCCGACCTGGAAGTCGTTGAAGATCGTCCAACCCGATTCCGTTTCCCGGGAGGCCGGATATACAGACGGCCCCTTAAGTTCCTCGCCCGCCAGGCGGTTGAAAAATCGCCCCACGTGCCCGTGCCGACCGGTCGAATCGAGGTAAAGGACCTTAAGAGCGACATGATTCTGTTCGCCACCCCGGAGGAGACGGATGGTGGATGGGCCTACAGCATCGGGGGAGAGGGAGAGGCCAAGCGCCCCGCCCTCCGCATCCGTGCGACCCTTGCGGGCCTGGAGCGCTACGGGGAGATGGAGAGGGTCGGCGAGACGCTTGCCGCCTTTCCCTGCGGCAACCGATACGATGGCCTGGTGCGCGTGTTGCTGCCGTATGCCCGAAACGTCAGCGGAACCGAGGACATGCTCGAGGCGTTCGATACCCGGGGTCAGATGACCACGGGCACGCTGGGCTTTTCCCAGTAGCGGTTGGGCACGGAGGGGGGCTGCGTTCGGCCACCGGACATCCGATGACGATCACCGGGACCATGAAGCCGAAAGAGCGTGTGCTCGCGGCCCTTGCTGGTGAGCCCGTCGACAGGCCGCCGGTCATCAACCCGGGCTCGATCATGACCGTTGAGCTGATGGACCTTACCGGGGCGCCGTTTCCGTATGCCTGTCGCGACCCCGAACTCAACGCCCGGCTCGCGGCCACCGGATTCACCGAACTGGGCTTTGACTGCACTTACCACCACTACACCATCGTGCAGGAATCGTCCGCCCTCGGCTGCAAGATCCAGTGGGAGCAAAAGGACAACTGGCCCACCGTGGTGATGAGCGAGCCCATCTGGGACCATCCGGACCAGATCGCCATCCCGCCCGGCTTTCTTGAGCACCCCGACACGCTGTGCGTGACCAGGGCCACCGAGATCCTAAAGCGCGAGATAGGAGAGGAGGCCTGCATCATCGGCAAGACCATGGGGCCGTGGTCGCTCGGGTATCACACCTTTGGAGTGCAGAACTTTTTGCTGATGAGCATCGACGACCCGGACCTGACCATGCGGGCACTGCACAGGCTCAAGGAGGTCTCGGTGATGTTCGGCCTGGCCCAGATAGATGCCGGCGCGGACGTGCTGATGTTTCCCGATCATGCCACGGGAGATCTGGTCTCCGGCGAGTACTACCGCAGGTTCCTTATGGAGCTTCACCAGGAGATGGCAGAGCGCCTTCCCGTGCCGCTCATACTGCACATCTGCGGTTACACCCTCGACCGCATGCAGTACCTGGCAAACAGCGGCATGGCATGCTTTCACTTCGACTCCAAGAACGATCCACAAAGGGCCATGGAACTGGCGGATGGACGGATACGGCTGGTCGGAAACGTCAACAACCCGGTGACCCTCTATGCCAGGGGCACCGAGGAGGTTCGCGCCGAGGTAAACGAGTGCCTTGAGGCAGGCGTCGACCTGGTCGCTCCGGAGTGCGCCATACCGCTCCAGACCCCTCTGGAAAACGTGATGGAGATTCCCAGGGCGGTAAAGGACTGGGCGATGCGAAATCCCGACAGCGTGTACACCAGGGGCCGCAAGGCCCCCTCCGCCCAATCCCGGGAGGTGAAAGCCGTATGACGATGACCTCCAGAGACAGGGTCCTGGCCGCCCTGGCCGGGGAACCGGTCGATCGTGTCCCGGTGTGCAACCCGACCAACGTAGCCACGGTCGAGCTGATGGATCTGGTCGATGCCCCCTTTCCGGAGGCCAACCGCGACCCGGAATCCAACGCACGGCTCGCCGCGACCGGCTACACAGAGCTGGGATTTGACGCCATCTCGCCCTACTTCACCATAATCCAGGAATCGTCCGCCCTTGGCTGCGAGATGCAGTGGGAGGGCAAGGACAACTGGCCGACGGTGCGCATGAGCAGGCCCATATGGGAGGGACCGCAGGATGTGCGTATACCGCCGGGATTCCTCGAGCATCAGGACACCTCCACGATCACCCGCTCAATCGAGATGCTCAAGTCGGAGTTCGGCGATCAGGTCGCCATCGTGGGCAAGACGATGGGTCCCTGGACCCTTGCCTACCATGTCTTCGGCGTCGAGCGTTTCTTGCTCATGAGCATCGACGACCCCGCGATGACCATGGATGCCCTGCATCGCCTAAAGGAGATATCCGTGCTGTTCGGCCAGGCGCAGATAGCGTCCGGGGCCGACGTCCTGACGTTTCCGGACCATGCCACCGGCGACCTGGTGTCCGGCGAGTACTACAGGCGCTTTCTGCTGGAGATCCACCAGGAAATGGTCGAGCGGCTACCCGTGCCGCTGATCCTGCACATATGCGGCTACACGACGGATCGACTTGGCTATATCGCCCAGTCGGGCATGGCCAGCTTTCACTTTGACTCCAAGAACGATCCCAAAGAGGCGATGGAGGTCGCCGCGGGCCGCGTAGGTCTGGTGGGCAACATAAACAACCCGGTCACCCTTTATTCAAAGGGCCCGCAGGACGTGCGGGGCGAGGTGTACCGGTGCCTTGATGCGGGGGTTCAGATGATCGCCCCGGAGTGCGCCATCCCGCTGGCCACCCGCATGGAGAACCTCCTTGAGATTCCCCGTGCGGTGAACGACTGGACCGCCGAGACGTCCGGCAACGGTGCCTGATTGGCCGTCGGCCCGGTATCAGGCTCCATGAACGCGAACCCGGTTAACACAGCGCCTGGGCCGTCGCCGGCGGGGCGGACCGCATGAGCGCGGTCGTCAAGCGACCGGACGATTTCGTGATCGTCGGCGAGAACATTCACACGACCCGGATCGTGCTGCGCGACGGCAAGCGGCACCGTACGCGCGACGATGGAACCGAGGTGGTCACCTACGTTGATGCTGAGGGCGAGCCGGCCGCCATGTCGGTACCCGATTGGGTCAAGCAGACCCAGCCGTACGAGCAGGGCCAGGTAAAGCATTTCATGATCGCGGTCAGGGGCGGCATCGGAGACGACGAGGTAGCCCGGGCCGAGGGGCGCGCTTACGTTCAGGCGGAGGCGATTCGCCAGATAGCCGCCGGGGCGAGCTACCTGGACCTTAACGTCGACGAGGTCTCCTACAAGCTTAACGTGCAGAGGACTGCATGCGCTGGCTCGTGCGGGCCGTCCAGGAGGTCTCGACGGTCCCGCTGTCGATAGACTCCTCAAACCCGGACATAATCGAATCCGGCCTTGCCGAATACGACCTGTCGCTTGGCCGCCCGCTCGTCAACTCGGTCGCCCTCGAGAGGCCCGAGGTGTTCGACCTGGTCAGGCGCTACGACGGCAGGGCCATCGTCACCGCCGCCGGCGAGTCGGGGATGCCCTCGGACGCCCCCGAGAGGATAGACAACGCGACCAGGCTGATCGATGAGGCGGTGCGCAGGGGCATGCAGCTCGATGACCTCTACGTCGACCTGCTGGTCTTTCCCATCTCCGTCGACGGCGCCTATGGACTCCACTACCTGGACGCGGTACGCGAGATCCGGCGGCGCTACGGCACCGAACTGCACGTGACGGGAGGGCTGAGCAACGTCTCGTTCGGTCTGCCGATGCGCAAGCTCATAAACGACACCTTCATACGCCTTTCGGTCGAAGCGGGTGCGGACAGCGGGATCATAGACCCGATACAGAGCCGCATGGATCGCGTGTTGGCCCTGACCCTGTCGGACCCCAGGCACACGCTGGCCAGGGACATGCTCGAGGGGCGGGACGATTTCTGCATGAGCTACATAGCCGCCTACAAGCAGGGACGGCTCAGCGCTCCGAATAGGGGCGCGGGGAATTGACACCGGTCGCCCCTTATTCCGACAATCGGTGGCCGGAACCAGAGAGCGCCGTGTAGGCGGAGGGAACCTAGTTCATGGCTATAGTTCACGAGGGGCTGGCCGGCGAGATGCAGTACGTCACCAAGCCCTTTGAGCGCAAGCATATCGAGGGGCTGTTTGCATCGGGCGATCCGCTCATGCAGGAGATGGCCTTCAGCCTGATATACGGTGACCAGCACGCGGTCGATCGCCTCACCAGGAGTGCGCTCGATGATGGCTACGCGGCCAATGACGTCCTGGACGACGGCCTGATCTCCGGTATGGCCATCGTGGGTATCAAGTTCCGCGACAACGTGATATTTGTCCCCGAGGTGCTCGTTGCCGCCAGGGCGATGAAGGCCGGCATGGCGCACATAGAGCCCATACTGTCTGCGTCGGGGATAGAGCCTATCGGGACCGTGATAATGGGTACGGTTAAGGGCGATCTCCACGACATAGGAAAGAACCTTTGCATCATGATGCTCAGGGGGGCGGGATTTACCGTCCATGACCTCGGGGTCGACACCAAGCCCGATGAGTTCATGGACGCAGCGGTCGAGTACGAGGCCGAGGTGGTGGGCATGTCCGCCCTGCTGACCACGACCATGCCCAATATGGGCCGGACGATCGAGTACTTTGAGGACAACGGGGTCCGAGAGGAGTTTAAGATGATCGTCGGCGGTGCGCCGGTAACGCAGGAGTTCGCCGAGGACATGGGTGCGGACGGCTACGGCAAGGACGCCATCGCCTGCGTGGATCTTGCCAAGTCCATGGTCGAGGCGGTCGAGGGCTAACCGGTAAGGCCCGCCAGAAAGGGGGCCGATGAGATTTCTTCAGCGCCAGCCCGGCCTTCTCGAGTTCATCTACAGGGCCACGGCGGCCGCGCTTCGGCCCGTCCGTCCACTCATGAAGTCCGGCGGCACGGTGGAATGGCTGTTCGTGCGCGTCGAGCGCATCACCAAGGGCCCGATCTTCGATTGTCGAATGTGCGGCCAGTGCGTGCTGCACAGCACCGGAATGACCTGCCCGATGACCTGCCCGAAGAACCTGCGCAACGGTCCCTGCGGCGGCGTGAGGCTGGATGGCCGATGCGAGGTGAAACCGGAGATGGAGTGCGTCTGGGTCGTCGCGTGGCAGCGTTCCCGGCGCATGCCGACCTATGGATCCGCCATCCTGGAGATTGCGCCCCCTCTCGACAAGTCCCTTGACGGCAGTTCGGCATGGGTCAACGAACTGTCCGGACGATCTGGTAGGGTTCCTGTAGGTTGGCGGCGGTAGAGTCGAGATCGCGTCTTGAGAGTGTACTGCGGTCGGGCCGCGTGGCGGTCACCGCTGAGCTCAACCCACCCGACTCGGCCGACCCCTCCTCGGTCTACGAGAGGGCGCTCGTCCTAGCATCGGTCTGCGACGCTATAAACGCCACTGATGCGGCCGGGGCCAATGTCCACATGTCGTCCATGGGGGTGTGCGCTCTGCTGACCAGCGCGGGCTACGAACCGGTCATGCAGATGTCCTGCCGCGACCGCAACCGGATCGCGATTCAGGGAGACCTCCTCGGCGCCGCTGCGATCGGCGTAAGAAACGTGCTCTGCCTGACGGGCGACGGTGTCCAGGCCGGAGACCAACCGGAGGCAAAGCCTGTCTTTGACCTCGACTCGATAAACCTGCTGCGAACGGCGCGAACCCTGCGAGACCGCGGAGTGTTCCTGTCCGGCCGCCAGCTCGAAAGCCCTCCCCGCCTGTTCCTGGGTGCTGTCGCCAACCCGTTCGCGCCGCCCTTCGATTTTAGGCCGCTGCGCCTCAAGAAGAAGATCGAGGCCGGGGCCGACTTCGTCCAGACGCAGTACTGCTTCGACGTCCCGCGTCTGCGGGAGTATATGAGCGCCGTAAGGGACATGGGCCTGCACGAGCGGGTGTTCATCCTTGTGGGCGTGGGTCCCCTTCGGTCTGCGCGGGCCGCTGAGTGGATGCGCACCCATGTCCCCGGCGTGGTGATCCCGGACGCGTTGATCGACCGGCTGCGCGGCGTGCCGAAGGGCCGCGGCAACCAGGCACGGGAGGGGAAGAGGATCTGCATCGAGATCATCCGGGATGTCCTGGAGATCGAGGGCGTGCACGGGGTGCACGTGATGGCCTATCGCCAGGAGGAGCTGGTCGCCGAGATAATCGAGGAGTCGGGCCTGCTCTCCCTTCGCGTTGACACTCCTCTACAAGCGCCAGAATAATTTGCTGGGGCACTACTATGGGCGGCGAGAAACGTGTTGACAGGCAGAGGTACAGAGCGAGCCTTGCCAGGCTCGAGGAGATCTATCGGGGTATCTCCGGGACCGCGGTTTCCGTCTCCACCTGGCGGTGTCCCTACAAGGACGTCCGCGACCGATGCACCGCCACCTTCCGCTGCCGCAATCAGAGCTACGTCGATGGCCCCGACCGACCCGCTCTCTGCACCGGTAGCGACGACCTTGACTACAGGAGCGCCTGGGAGCAGGCCTAGCTTGGGCGCGCGGGCCGGGAGGGCCTCGGCCGCCGTACCCGCGGGCACCAGGCCTGCACACGGCCCCGGTCTTCAAACTATCCACCTTCAGATGGTGGCCTAGCTAGTGCCGTCCGCCGGCTCCGGGACGCGTTTTTCGTGAGCCCCCTGGTCCACGGAAGGCGGCGGCTTGACCTGCTGGTGGGCAGGACGCTGTTTGACTACGCTGACGAGCTTCGCGTGCGCGTGCCGACCTCCTGCGGACGCACCGGCGAGTGCCACGAGTGCGTGGTCGAGGTGCGCCGGGGCTCGGCCGCGCTGTCGAATCTGACCGAGGCCGAGTCCTTCCTCCGGGGAGACTACCGCCTGGCCTGCCAGGCATCTATCGTCGATGCCGATGCCGAGGTGGAGTTCGCGGTCCTGCGCCGTCAGCCACGCATCTTGACCAGGGCGGTGAGGAGGCGGGTCGACCTTGAACCCCTTACCCGCCGCGACGGTGACGCGGTTCGATGCGGCGACGCTCGGATCGACAGCTACCGGGGCGCGGTCTACGGCATGGCCGTTGACGTTGGGACCACGACCGTGGCGATCAATCTCGTCGACCTTGAGACGGGCGAGATCTCCCATACGGCCTCGTTCGAGAACCCGCAGCGTTTCGGCGGCAGCGACATCATGCACCGGATCTCCTACGACGGGGGGCCTCACAGGGGCGAGCTGCGCAGCGTGATGCTCTCGGCCATCAACTTCGAGGTGGGCGAGATGTGCCGGCATGTCGGCATTCATCGTCGCCAGATCTACGAGGCGGTGCTGGTCGGCAACGCGACGATGCGCGACCTGCTGTTCGGGCTCGATGTCCAGACCATCGGGGAAAAGCCGTACAAGTCGATGCTGGAACTGGAATTGGAAAGAGGTGAGCGATCGACCACGTCGATCTCCACCACCGCGCGCAGGATGGGCCTTCGCATCATGCCGGCGGCCTCTGTGTACGGCGGGCCGCTGGTGGGAAGCCACGTGGGCGCGGACGTTGCCGCCGACATGCTGGCGGTGGGCATGGACGAGGCGGAAGAGGACGTCATGCTCGTTGACGTGGGCACGAACACCGAGGTTGTCGTCGGCAATCGCCACCGGCTGATGGCCGCATCGTGTCCTGCCGGCCCCGCCTTTGAGGGCGGGGAGGTGACGTACGGGATGCCCGGATACGACGGTGCGGTCGAGGGGGTGCACATAGATGGCGAACGGGTGGGGCTGACGACGATCGGCGGCCGGGAGCCGGAGGGAATCTGCGGCTCCGGGCTGGTCGATCTCCTTGCCGAGTTGCGCAGGACCGGGCGCATGACGGAACTGGGCGTGTTTACCGGCGGGATCGGTGAATTCACTTTCGCTCCACAGCAGGGGATGACCCTTTCCCGTGCGGACGTGTCGGCTCTGGCCCAGGCAAAGTCGGCGAACTACTGCGGTCAGGCCATCGTCCTGCGCAGATACGGAATCGTCCCGGAGGAGGTAAACAGGCTCTATCTTGCGGGGGGATTCGCCAACTACATAAACGAGCAGAGCGCCGTGGACATCGGCTTTATCGCAAGCGTCCCCGTCGCCCGCATCGCAAAGGTCGGTAACGCCTCGCTGGAGGGAGCGACTATCATGCTGACTTCGGCACCGATGCGAGATCGAATCGAAGAGCTGGTAAGGCGCGTCGAGCACGTGGAGCTGGAGACAACCGAGGACTTTTTCGAGATGTTCGTTGAGGGTTGCCACTTCCGGCCGATGTCCATCTCGTAACGGCAGAGGAGGAATCGGACCTGCACGGAGGGCGCATCAGGGCGAGTTGGCAGGTCCACTGGAGGTACAGATGTCTGAGACGAAGAAGGTTCTGGTCACCGACTACGTCTGGCCGGACCTGGAGCCGGAGAAGGCCATATTGGACCCGCTGGGGGTGGAACTGGTCGTGGCGCCGGACGGAAGCGAGGAGGGGCTGGTGGAGCTGGCCCGGGACGCCGAGGGCATCCTTACGTGCTTTGCGCAGGTGACGCCGGCGGTGCTGCGGGCCGCCGGGCGCATGAAGGTCGTGGCCCGCTACGGCGTTGGTGTCGACAACATAGCCGTGGAGGCGGCCACCGATCTTGGCATCGTGGTCACCTACGTGCCCGATTACTGCGTCGACGAGGTCTCGGACCATGTGATGGCGCTGCTGTTGGCCTTCAACCGCAGGGTGGTCCTGTTTGACACGACCACGAAACGGGATGGCTGGGGATCGGTCGAGCTGAAGCTGCCCATGACCCGGCTGCGCGGTCTAACGGTCGGCGTAGTGGGATTCGGGCGCATAGGCCGGGCGACCGCGCGAAAGGCAGCGGCTTTCGGCCTGAGGGTCCTGGCCGCCGATCCCTTCGTCGATGCAGCGCTCGTCGAGCATGAGGGTGTCCGCCTAGTGGATATGGATACGCTCCTTGCGGAGTCGGATTTCGTAACGCTGCATTCGCCGCTGAACGCCGATACCTCCGGCATGATCGGCGAGACAGAGCTCAGCCTCATGAAGGAGACGGCCTTTTTGATCAACTGCGCTCGCGGCCCCCTGATCGACGAGCGGGCCCTGGTGGGAGCGCTCAGGGATGGGTCGATAGCGGGCGCCGGTCTCGACGTGCTCGAGTCCAACCATCCGCCGGCGGATCATCCGCTGTTCGCGATGGACAATGTCATCGTTTCGCCGCACGTGGCGTTCTATTCCCCGGAGTCCACCAGGGAGCTGCAGAGGCGTGCCACCGAGTCGGTCGTCCGGGTCCTTGAGGGACGTCTGCCGGAGAATGTCTACAATCGCGAGGTGATAGGCAGGAGCCGGGTGCCGCTGGCGGCACCGTGATCGGCCTCGGCGCCCGGGCCGAGCTCAGATCATCGAGATTCCCTGGCCCCCATCGACCGGGATGCAGGCGCCGGTGACCATCCCCGCCCTGTCGGATGCCAGGAAGGCGACGAGGTCGCCCACCGGCTCGGGCCAGCCGAAGCGTCCCAGGGGCAGGTTACGGTCGATGAAGTCCCTGACCACGTCAGGCGGGTTGCTCTGCTGGAATCGCTCCCAGGTGCCTCCGGCGTGTGAGATCGAGCCGGGAGCGATCGAGTTAACCAGTATTCCGTGTCTGGCCAGGGAGACGGCGGCGTGCTTGGTGGCCCCGATCAATCCGGCCTTGGCCGCCATGTAAGAGACGTTGCCACCGTACTCCCTTCCCCAGATGGAGGCTATGTTTATGATTCGTCCCCAGCCCCGGTCCTTCATGTGCGGAATAACCAGCCTGGTGAGTTCGTAGCCGCCGAACAGGTTCAGGTCGAATGTGCCGACGAAGTCCTCAAGTGTGGCGCCCGATATGTCCTCGCGGGACCTGGTGCCGCCTACGTTGTTGACCAGTATGTCTATCGGGCCCAGCTCGGCCACCGCTTCGGAGTGGATGCGGCCTATGTCGGGGAGCTCGCCGACGTCCCCGACCACCGCCGCCGCCCTCACCCCATGACCCTCCAGCCTGGACCTGGTGTCCTCGAGCGTCTCGGGTGTCCGGCCGCAGATCGCGACGTCGACCCCTTCCCTTGCCAGGGACAGGGCGCATTGCATGCCCAGACCGCGGCTACCTCCGGTGACCAGGGCGACCTTGCCCTCAAGGTTTAGATCCATGGGTCTACCTCGCTGTGTCGATTGTTCGCCAGAGCCCGCGCAAGGCTCTGCCTGCCGGTCGCCCGGTCAGTGCTCCATCACGGTGCCGCCGTTGATGTTGATCGACTGGCCGGTTATCCAGCTGGCCGCCTCGGTGCAAAGATATGCCACCAGCGAGCCCACCTCTTCGTCCGTGCCATTGCGTCCGATCGGCGTGTCCTGCTCGATGCGCGCCATCCGGCCGTCGTGCTCAAGCGCATCCATCCGCGCCGTCTCGGTAGCTCCCGGGCACACGCAGTTTACGTTTATGTTCAGGGGGCCAAGCTCCTTGGCCATGGACTGGGTCATGCCGACTACGGCGAAGTTGGCGGCGTTGTAGGCCAGGGTGTTGGCGACGCCTCGCTTGCCGGCGGTGGAGGAGATGTTCACGATCTTGCCTCCCTCGCCATTGCCCGGTTTTGCCCGGAGGAATGCCCGGGTGCAAAGGTAGGTGCCGGTCACCTTGACATCCATGACCCTGGCAAACACGTTCGGGGGCACATCGATGATCGGCGCCCTGTCCCTGCCGATCGGGGCAGCCGCGTTGTTTACCAGAATGTCGACGCGACCGAATTCGGCGATGGTCTGGTCGACCATGGACTGAACCTGCGACTCGTCGGTCACGTCCACCACCAGCGGCAGCGCACGCCCTCCGGCGGACCTGACCTGCTCTGCGGTGCTGACGATGTCGCGCCATCCGACGGCCTTTTCGTCGTCGGGGAACGTGTCCGGGTCCCGGCCCGTGCCGGTCACCACCACGTCGGCGCCCAGTTCAGCGAACCGCACGGCAGCGGCCCTGCCGATGCCCCTGAGGCGGCCGGCTCCGGTGATGATGGCAACACTTCCTGTAAGTTCACCCATAGTCGTGCCTCCGTGTAGAACGGGTCAGCCCTGCCGACCCCGGTCTTCGGCTGCCGGAGCGGTCGAGTGCGGACTTCCGCCTGGCATGCCCCTAGCCACAGTCCTATACGATCTCTGGCGCCATCCGGTGTCCTGCCGCCAGCTCGTAAGCATGGGCCGCACGCAGCATGGTCTCCTCGCCAAGGTGAGGAGCCATGAGCTGAAGTCCCGCCGGCAGACCGTCGACGAGTCCGGCGGGAACCGAGATCGCCGGTATTCCAGCGATGTTGGCCGGCATGGTGAATATGTCGCTGAGGTACATCTGGACCGGGTCGCTGGTCTTTTCGCCGAGACGGAAGGCGACGGAGGGCGACGTCGGCGTAGCCAGCAGGTCGAACTGTTTGAACGCCGTGGCGAACTCGCTTCGGATGATCGTGCGGACCTTTTGGGCCTTCAGGTAATAGGCGTCATAGTACCCGGACGAGAGCGCGTAGGTACCGAGCATTATCCGGCGCTTGACCTCCGGGCCGAACCCTTCCCGGCGCGTCAACTCCAGCGATTCCTCCATCGTCTCGGCATCGGCCGAGTAGCCGTACTTGACGCCGTCATAGCGCGCCAGGTTGGATGATGCCTCGGACGGGGCGATGATGTAGTAGACGGCCAGCGCGTAGGTCGTGTGCGGAAGCGACATCTCCGAGACCCGGGCTCCGAGGTCTTTGAGCACCTCGATCGCCTTCGTTACCGCCGCCTGCACGCCCGGCTCTATGCCCTCTATGAAGTACTCTCTGGGCACGCCTATCCGAAGACCCTTCAGATCTCCGGTCAGCGAGGACAGGTAGTCGGGAACGGTCCGATCTATGGAGGTCGCGTCCCTGGGGTCATGTCCGGCTATCTCCGAGAGCACCAGCGCCGCATCCGCCACGCTTTTCGTGAAGGGTCCGATCTGGTCCAGGGAACTGGCGAAGGCCACCAGACCGTACCGGCTAACGAGTCCATAGGTCGGCTTGAGGCCCACGACCCCGCACAGGGAGGCCGGCTGGCGGATGCTCCCGCCCGTGTCGGATCCCAGCGAGAACAGCGCCTGTCCCGAGCTGACGGCCGCGGCGGGGCCTCCGCTGCTCCCTCCGGGAACCCGGTCTGTATCATGCGGGTTGCGGGTCGGATGCAGGGCGGAATTCTCCGTGGAGGAACCCATGGCGAACTCATCCAGATTTCCCTTCCCCACCAGGACCGCACCCCCGTCCTGCAGCTTTTCGGTAACGGCTGCGTCGTAACTGGGCACGAACCGCTCGAGCATTTTCGAAGAACAGGTGGTGCGAACGCCCCTGGTGCAAAGGTTGTCCTTGAGCTGAACGGGAATGCCCGTCAGTGGACCGGCCTTGCCCGCGGCGATCAGCCTGTCGGCTCTTTCGGCCTGCTCAAGCGCCCGCTCGCCGGTGACCGTGACGAAGGCCCCTATAGCCGGTTCGACCGCATCGATCCGGTCCAGCACCGAGGCTGTCAGCTCCATCGCCGAAAGCCGGCCGCTGTCCAGGGACTCCCTGGCCTGGTGGATTGTCAGAGCCCAGGGAGAGGTTTCGGTGCCTTTTGGACCCAAGCTATTGGAGAACTGCCCTGACGCGAACGAAATCGCCGTGGCGGTTCGGTGCGTTGGCCAGCGTCTGTTCTCGCGTCTGGCTCTCGGCGCCCACGTCGGCGCGCAGGCTCGCTGCGACGTCCGACGGGTGTGCAGTCGTCTCCACGCCACCCGTGTCGACCTCGCTCAGCACGTTGAATTGGTCGAGGATGTTCGAGAGCTGGCTCCGAAAGCCTTCCAGCTCGCCTGGAGCCATTCCGATCCTCGCCAGTCTGGCGATGTGCTCGGCGTGTTCGGTAGACAGTTCCATCTGACCAGGGAGGGCGCAGTCCAGAGTTTAGCAAACCACCGTTTCCCGCGCATCGCTATGAGGTCGGCCGTACTTGTAAGCTCCAGTATCTGCCGCTAGAATCTGGTGGCCCGACGACTCCGCGCCCGCTATATCCAGGCTGGCTGGGAGCGGCTCCGGGCCGCTGGGCGGCACGCCCTTAGTCTGGAGTTCTGGCCGCCCGCCTGAGCCGCAATGCCACTATCATCATCCAGAGCCAGAGCCTATGAGATTCACCGACACCCCACACGCTGAAAACATACACATCAAGTTATCTGCGCTGATAGCCTCCATGCTGCTGGCAGCACTGCTGGCCGCGGCCTGTGGAGGAGGTGGCGACGTGAGCGAGCCGGCTCCGACGGGCGGTGGAGAGATACAGGAGGTGGACGATGGCGGCGGCTCGTCGGCCTCATCGGGCTCGGCGGGCGAGTTCGTCAACGTGGACGAGATGAAGGCTGCCCGCCAGCTCCACGCCGCCGTAAAGCTCCCCGACGGCAGGGTATTTGTCATCGGGGGTAGGGGGCCGGGAGCCAACCTCAACAACACGGTCTACGAGTCGGCCGAGATCTATGATCCCGCGGCGGACGAATGGACCCTGACCGGAGAGATGCAGGACCAGCGCCACGACCTGTGCGGTGCGCTGCTATCCGACGGCCGGGTTCTGGCGGCCGGGGGCCGCGGCAAGCTCAACTTCGCACTGGCGACGGCGGAGGTCTGGGACCCGGATACGGGCTCCTGGTCGCAGACGGCCAGCCTGAATACCGAGCGCGACTACATGCCCTGCGCCACGCTCGACGACGGTCGCGTGCTGATCATCGGCGGCGAGGGCAAGGAGTATCAGCTTCTGGACACCGCCGAGGTCTGGGACCCGGCGACGGGAGAATGGACGGAGACATCGCCCATGTCCGTCCGCCGCGCCCGGCACACCGCGACGGTGCTCGACGACGGTCGCGTGCTCGTCACCGGCGGCGGGAAAATCGACCCGCCCTACGAGAAGTCGGCCGAGATCTACGATCCCGGTTCCGATACCTGGACGGTTGTTGCCGAGATGTCGACGGGACGGGCGTCGCACGCCGCCGTCAAGCTTGCCGATGGCAAGGTGATGGTCGTCGGGGGCAAGGGCAAGAAACTCACCTCCGAGGTCTACGATCCGGGTTCCGACACCTGGACCAAGACCGGTAACACCGAGATACCCCATTCAGAGGCGGCGGCCGTCCTGCTCGGAAGCGGCACGGTCCTGCTCACCGGCGGGGTGGGTCACAGGGAGGCTGCCGAGATCTTCGACCCGACGAGCGGGGAGTGGACCAGGATCAGTGACATGAACGATACACGGTACCGGCACCAGATGATCGTGCTCGATGGTGGACAGGTGCTGATTATCGGCGGCAACGGCAGGGAGGGCCTGCTGGCTGAGACCGAGTTGTTTACGCCTTAGCGCATAGACGCTGAAGGACTGGAGGGAAGGTCCGATGAGTCTAAAGCTTGCACTGTCCCTGGTCGCGGTGATGCCGGCCCTCTTGATCGCGATCGGGTGCGGCAGCTCTCCCGCGGCAGCGCCTCCGGAGTCTACCTCGGCGGGAGAGCAGGCGGCCGGGGAGGTGGCCGAAGAGGCCGAGCAGCCCTCGACGGCGGCGATATCGGCTGGAGAGTTCGTCCAGTCCGGCAAGATGTCCGCCGCGCGCGTTCAGCATACCGCCGTCAACCTGCCCGATGGCCGCGTCCTGGTTATGGGGGGTAAAGCCCCTAACGTCGGCACCAGCCACAACACCACCATCCATGGCTCGGCGGAGATCTACGATCCCGCCACGGGCGCCTGGACGGATACGGGCTATATGAACATAGAGCGCTACGCCATGCCGGTCGGGCTGCTGAAGGACGGTCGCGTCATAGCGGCCGGAGGTCGCGGGGTGCTGACCTACGCGCTTCCCGACGTCGACATCTGGGACCCGGCCACCGGGGAGTGGACCGTCGCCGCGCCGCTTAACACGGCGCGAGACGAGGTGTTTGGCGTTGTGCTCGAAGACGGACGCTTCTTCGTGGCCGGCGGGACCAATCGCGACTACGGACACATCATCACCGCAGAGGTCTACGATCCTGGATCCGACACGTGGACGGAGACCTCCCCGATGTCGGAAAAGCGCGGCCTGCACACCACCACACTGCTGGACGACGGCCGTGTGCTCGTGGTGGGCGGGGGCAAATTCGACGGACCTTACCTTAAGAGCGCCGAGATCTGGGATCCGGCTGCCGACTCATGGACGCTCACGGCCGAGATGAACATCAAGAGGGCTTCACATACCGCCACGCTGCTGGAGGACGGCCGCGTTCTGGTCGTCGGGGGGCGGGGCAAGAGAAATAACGCCGAGATCTACGATCCGACCACGGACACGTGGACGCGGACCCCCGACCTTGCCGAGCCGCGCGCGAATCACACCGCGGTGCTGATGGCCAACGGCAGGGTCATGGTGGCAGGCGGGGTGGGGAACCGAAGCTCGGTCGAGATATACGACCCGGAGTCCGACACCTGGACTCAGGTCGCGGACATGCTTGATACGCGGTTCTTCCACGTATCGACGGTGCTTGCCGACGGCACGGTGCTGATCGCCGGGGGCAACGGCAAGGAGGCCCTGCTGTCGGGCACCGAGCTCTTCGCTCCCTAGGACTCCGGCCCGCGGTTCGTCCAGTCCATCGTCCGTTCCATCCCCTCTGAGAGGATGCCCGTAACGACGCTGGGCACGCGTGAGACAGCCTCACGGATCCTTAGACATTCCTCGTCGGTGGGCCTGCCGAGTACGTGCTCGACGTCGCCCTGTTCGGCTTCGGGCCGTCCCACGCCGATTCTGAGCCTGGCGAAGTTTCGGTCGCCGATCGCCTCTGTCACCGACCTCATGCCGTTGTGGCCGCCTGGACCTCCGCCATTCCTCAGCCTGAGCCTACCCGGCCGAAGGTCCATGTCGTCGCAGACTACCATCAGGCGCTCGGGCCCTACGCCGTAGCGGTCCAGCAGGTATCTGGCGGCCGCCCCGCTGAGATTGACGTACGTTCTCGGCTTTGCCAGGATCACCCTGCGCCCGCCGATGGCACCCTCTCCCAGCAGGCACGTTCGGCGCCTGTCGGCGAGTTCGGTAGAGGTCAGGTCCAGCAGCTCGTCCACCGCCCAAAAGCCCGCATTGTGGCGGGTGTGCTCGTATTCGGGACCGGGGTTACCCAGGCCGATGACTATCAGGTCCGGGGCCGGCCGGGCAACGCCCTTGCCAAGAGCGCCTCGACCAAGTTTCCGGATGACTCCATAGCCGGGCCAGCGGTGCGCTCGGCCCCCGCTCATCGTGGCCGGGCGTCCTCTCGGCGGTCGCTCCGACCGCCCGTCTTGCTTACCAGCCGAATCCCCTCGATACGCATGGTGCGATCGACCGCCTTGCACATGTCGTAGACGGTCAGAGCTGCCGTGCTGACGGCGGTCAGCGCCTCCATCTCCACGCCCGTCTTCGCCGTCGTCGATACCGTCGCCCGGATGAGGATCGCCGAGTCCGACGGGTCGGCTGTAAGGTCGACGACCACCGAATCGAGCGGTAGGACGTGGCAGAGAGGGACAAGTTCCGGGGTGCGCTTTGCCGCCATGATGCCCGCGACGCGGGCCACCGCAAGAACGTCGCCCTTCGCCATGGTATTGTCCTCAACCATGCTCAGCGTCCGGGCTTGCATCGTCACCCGGCCCTCGGCCACCGCCACGCGCCTGGTCGCGGATTTGCCGCCCACGTCGACCATCGAGGCACGGCCCGACTCGTCGACATGGGTAAGCGGCGAACCGGGGCTGACGCCCGGTGGATCCTCGCCGCCGCCGGGCGGGCTCCTCCGGGCCGGGGCGGTCCGACCGGCCCGGGACTGGGACTCCTGGTAGGCGATCGAGTCCGCCTCTTCGTTGAGCGGGTGACCGGAGTGGCCTCGAACCCATTTCCAGCTCACACGCCGCGAGCTTACCTCCCCGTCCAGGCAGCCCCAAAGGTCCTGGTTGGCCTTGCGCTTCCAGCCCCTGGTCATTGTGTTGATCAGATAGGTGCTGTCGGTGTGCACGGTGACCTGCGTAGAAGGCGGCGTCGCCCTCAGTCCCTCGATGGCGGCAAGCATCTCCATACGGTTGTTGGTGGTCAGGTCCTCTCCGCCATAAAGGACGCGCTTGCCTCCGTCGGCGATGATGATCGCCGACCACCCGCCGGGTCCTGGGTTACCCGAGCAGGCGCCGTCTGTGTAGATGTCTATCATGAGTGGAGTAGGCTCCCTGGCCGATCGGCGTGGTTCGCCGGGCCCGCTGATTCAGGGCGCGGGGCGGCTACCCGCCGATGTGGTACATCTCGACCTTGTCCCGTCTGGGCCGGGTCATCGCCGTCCTCTCCTCAGAGTAACGGTCACGCCGCGCCGTCCAGGTCCGCTTCAGGATAGCCGCGAGTTCGTCATCGTCGACCCCTGCTCGCATCGGGGTCTTAAGGTCTATGCCCGTCGAACCGAACAGGCAGGTGTAGATCTCTCCTTCGGGGGACAGGCGCAGCCTGGTGCAGTCTCCGCAGAACGGCTTTGTGACGGAGGAGATAAAGCCGATCTCGCCCGATCCGTCCGCATACCGGTACCGGCTCGCCACCTCGCCCCGGTACGTCGGTGAGGCGGGTACAAGCGGCATCTCCGCATCGATCATTGAGGCGATCTGCTCTGATGGAACCACCGAGTCCATGCGCCAGTCGTTGAGTGTGCCCACGTCCATGAACTCGATAAAGCGCACGATGAGCCCGGATCCCCTGAAGTGGCGGGCCAGATCGACGACCGTGTGGTCGTTGACCCCGCGCTGCACCACGGAATTGATCTTTATCGGGGTGAGCCCCGCGTCCTGGGCGGACCGGATGCCCTCAAGGACGCTGTCCACCCCGAAGCCGCGTCCGTTCATGCGCCTGAAAACCTCGTCGTCCAGGGTGTCCAGGCTCACGGTCACCCGCCTCAGCCCCGCCTCCTTGAGCTCGGCCGCGTACTTTGGAAGCAGGTAGCCGTTCGTCGTCATCGTCAGATCCTCGACCCCGTCGATCCCGGCCAGCATCCGTACAAGGTCGGGAACCCTCTTGCGAACGAGGGGTTCGCCGCCGGTAAGCCGTGCCTTGACGGCGCCGAGTCCAGCCACGATCCGGGCGACTCGCGCGATCTCCTCGAACGAAAGGAGCTGAGCGCGCGTAAGGAACTGATAGCGCTCTCCGTACACCTCGGCGGGCATGCAGTAGGTGCAGCGGAAGTTGCATCGGTCCGTGACCGAGATACGAAGATCTCTAAGGGGCCGTCCGAAAGCGTCCCTGATGGCCGGGCGGGTCATAGGTTCAATTATATGAAGCGGCGTCCTCGACCACGACGTGGCGAAGCCATTGTGCCACCTTGCGCGCCGCAAGTCCGCGGTGGCTTACACTCGCCTTCTCTGCGGTTGACAGCTGGGCCATGGTCCGTCTTCCCCTGATCGTCCCGGGGTCCTTCAGCACAAACACAGGGTCGTATCCGAATCCTCCTTCACCGGCGGGCTCGCAGGCGATGGATCCCTCTACCGAACCGGTGAAGACAGTCATTTCCCTTCCTGGCAGGGCCAGGGCCATCGCGCACTCGAAGCGGGCCGTTCGGCGCCCGGGCGGGACTGCCAGCATCTCGCCCAGCAGCTTATCGAGATTCTCCCGGTCGGTTGCGTGATCGCCCGCGTACCGCGCAGACCTCACCCCGGGTCGGCCATCCAGGGCATCGACAACCAGGCCGGAGTCGTCGGCAAGCGTGGCCAGCCCGCTCATGTCCCGGTAGGCGGCTGCCTTAAGGACCGCGTTTTGCTCGAAGGTCTGGCCCGTTTCGGCAACCTTGCCCGATATCCCCTCCGACTCGAGGTCGGTGAGCCGGACGGGGCAGCTTGACAGGATGCCCGAAAGCTCCCTTAGCTTTCCCGGGTTGCAGGTGCCGATCAGGAGACGGATGCTGCCTCCATCGTGGGTTGGTAGGCGCCCCGGCGGGCGGCGCTGGTAACCCTGGCGCGGTAGTGGAACGCCCTTTGCGCGGCGGCGTAGTTGGCCGCACTGCCGCCCCAGGCTTTGAGGGGCGCCGCCTGCAGGCCACGTCCGTAAGAGAAGCTGAGCTCCCAGGGCGCGCCCACCAGCGAGGCGTGCCGGTTGATCGTGTCAAGGTTGACGGTCGCCTCCTCATCGCTCTGGCCGCCCGACAGGAACAATATGCCGGGAACGGCGGCAGGCACCGTCTCGAGCAGACAGGCGACGGTGGCCTCGGCGACCCGCTGTGGCCCCGCCCTGTTGTCCGCCGACTTGCCGCTGAGCACCATGTTGGGCTTGAGAAGCGTGCCCGCAAGTGCGACCCGCTGATGCCCCAGCTGGTAGTAGACCGCGCGCAGCGCCGCCTCCGTGGCCTCGTAGCACGTGTCTATGTCGTGATCGCCGTCCATCAGCACCTCTGGCTCGACGATCGGCACAAGGCCCGCCTCCTGGCTGAGCGCGGCGAACCTTGCAAGGGCGTGGGCGTTCGCATCGATGCAGTACCGGGACGGCATGCCGTCCCCGATGGCAATGACGGCCCGCCACTTGGTGAATCTGGCACCCAGCGCGGCGTATTCGGCAAGCCGCTCGCGCAGGCCGTCCAGCCCTTCGGTCACGGTCTCGCCATCGGCCCCTGCGAGGGGCTTGGCGCCCTTGTCCACCTTGATGCCCGGAATGATGTCCCGGCCTACCAGCACTTCGACGAGAGGCGTTCCGTCAGCGCCCGTCTGGCGGATCGTCTCGTCGAACAGGATCACCCCGCTTATGAAGTCCGCCGCTCCTTCGGTCCTAAACAACATCTCGCGGTAGTCGCGCCGGTTTTCCGCCGTGGACTCTACGGCGATGGAGTCAAACCGCCTCTTGATAGTGGGCGAACTCTCGTCGGCCGCCAGGATGCCCTTTCCCTCGGCGACGATCGCGTTCGCGGTTTCTATCAGCCTGTCTGTGTCCATTCGCGCTCCTCGGGACCTGACCCGGCGACTACCCGCACCTTGCGGCCCCCCTTGGTCATTTGCCTCTTATGGTCGAGACGGCCTGTTCGACGAGCGATCGGTCCCCGACGATCAGGGGCGTTCTTTGGTGAAGGCGTGACGGAACCACATCCAGCACGCGCCGCTCGCCATCCGACACCGCACCTCCCGCCTGCTCTGCGACATATCCCAGCGGATTGGCCTCATACATGAGCCGTAGCCGCCCTTCGACGTTCTTGCTGTCGGCCGTGTACAGGAAGATGCCTCCCTTGAGAAGGTTACGGTGAAAGTCGGCAACAAGCGAACCGATGTAGCGCTGCGAGCGCCCGGGCCGGAGGTCGTCGACCGCCTTTGCGATATCCCGTGTCCACCGGGCGGTATTGCCATCGTTGACGCTGTAGTACGGTGTCTGTTCCGGGAAGCGAAGGCCTGGATTGGTCAGCGCAAACTCGCCGCTACCCGGGTCCATCGTGAACGCATCCACGCTCGCATCCGTCGCCACCGTGAGCACCGTGCTCGACCCGTAGACCACGTATACGGCCGCCACCTGCTCGCTGCCGGGTCGCAGGAGCGAGTCCGGGGTCACCTCGGCACCGGGGTGGCGGGTCCAAATGCCGAAAATCGAGCCAATGCTCACCGCTACGTCGATGTTTGACGAGCCGTCCAGCGGGTCCATCAGGACCATGTAGCGGTGATCCGGGGAATCTCCGAGCGCCACGGGCTCTTCCAGTTCTTCGCACCCGACGATTGCCACCCGGCCACAGTCCCTGAGAACCCTGACGAACGTGTCGGAGCTGGCGGCGTCAAGGCGCTGTACGATCTCGCCCTGCACGTTAGTCTCCCCGGTCGTTCCCAGCACGCCCGCGAGGCCGGCGGCCCGAATCTGCGAATCCAGGTCGCGCGCGCCAGCTGCAATGGCCGTGACGACCGCCTCAAATCCGTCGAGCGGACTTGAGCCCGGATAGCGTGAGGCGGCGAAGTCCTTGAGGGGCTGATGCCGGGCGGAGACGGTCATGCTTTAAGCGCCCTCCTTGTGTCTACGTAGCCGCTGGTGGGGAGTTTAACAATGGGAAAAATTGAGTGTCAAGGCGGGGAAAGTCCCGCTCTCGTCCGCGGTGACGGGTCCCCCTGCAGTTGGCATGCGATTGCGGCCAGCCACTAGAATATGGGTCCTAGGGGAGGGGTGGCCGAGTGGACTAAGGCGCCTGTCTTGAAAACAGGAATCCCGCAAGGGAACGTGGGTTCGAATCCCACCCCCTCCGCCGGATCAAACCGCCTTGATTCGCGTTTTAGAGGTCCACTAAGGTAGGCTTCGACGTCCCTCTCGCATACGGCGGTCAATACTTGAAGCTTCACGAATATCAGGCCAAAGACCTCTTAAGCCGCTACGGCGTTCCGGTGCCTGCCGGCGGGGTTGCTCGCACCTCACAAAAGGCTCGGGAGATTGCCGTAGATTCGGGTGGAAAGGTTGTGGTCAAGGCCCAGGTACACGCCGGGGGTCGAGGCAAGGCCGGTGGAGTAAGGCAGGCATCCGACGCGGAAGAGGCGGCACAAGCGGCCGACTCAATGCTGTCGACCTGCCTTGTGACAGCGCAGACGGGACCTGAAGGGGTGCCCGTTAGCGCTGTGTTGGTCGAGGAGATGCTCAACATCGCTGGAGAGCTGTATCTTGCTGTACTAGTGGACGGTGGCAGCAGGCGCCCGGTTGTGATGGCCAGCGAGGCCGGGGGCGTCGAGATCGAGAGGGTGGCAGAGGACACGCCAGAGAAGATTCTGGTGGAGGCGATTGACCCGGCACTCGGGCTGATGCCTTTCCAGTCGCGCAAGCTGGCGGCCGGACTGGGATTGGGGGGTGATCCGGCCAGAAACCTCGCCAAGGTCGTGGCCTCGGTACACCGTGCTTTTGCGGACAACGATTGCTCGCTAGTAGAGGTCAACCCGCTGGTAGTTGCAACGGATGGCTCGATCATCGCCGCGGACGCCAAGGTCAACATTGACGATGATGCGCTCTTCCGACATCCGCAACTCGCCAAGCTGTATGACCCTACTCAGGATCCGCCCATTGAGGCGACGGCCCGCGAACGCGGACTGAGCTACGTCAAGCTGGACGGTGACGTGGGGTGCCTGGTAAACGGAGCGGGCCTCGCGATGGCCACGATGGACGTGGCGGTAGCGGCGGGCGCAGCGCCCGCAAACTTCCTGGACGTGGGGGGTGGAGCCGACGAAGAGAAGGTAGCTGAGGCCATGGTGATACTTCTCTCGGACCCTGCCGTAAGGAGGGTACTTGTCAACATCTTCGGCGGAATTCTGAGATGTGACGTGGTCGCGAGAGGGATCTTGATGGCCGCCGAGCGAGTCACCGGCCCGGTGCCGTCCATGGTCGTGAGGATGCTGGGCACCAACGCAGATGAGGGACGTCAAATACTGTCCGCGACCGGGCTGCCCGTCACGCTCGTAGACGACCTGGGCGCGGCGGCCACTGCGATAAGAAAGATCGGCTAGCGAACATGTCGATCCTGGTGGACAAGCGGACAAGGTTGCTGGTGCAGGGCATCACGGGGCGTGAAGGGAGCTTCCACACCGCCCGATGCATCGAATACGGGACGGTCGTAGTAGCCGGGGTCACACCGGGTCGCGGCGGACAGACATTTGGTGAGTCCGTTCCGGTATTCGACACGGTCCAGAGGGCTGCTGATGAGACCGGCGCCAACGCCTCTCTGATATTCGTGCCATCTGCCTTTGCCGCCGACGCGATCGTCGAAGCGGTGGATGCGGGCATCGAGACCGTCGTCTGTATCACGGAGGGTATCCCCGTCCTGGACACCGTGAAGGTGGTGGACTACGTGAGGAGGTCTGAGGCGACCTTGGTGGGGCCGAACTGCCCGGGAATCATCTCACCCGGCGATAGGGCGAAAGTCGGCATAATGCCGGGCCACGTATATGACGCCGGGCGGGTCGGTGTCGTTTCGAGAAGCGGCACCTTGACGTACGAGGCGGTTGGCCAGTTGACTCCGATGGGTATCGGCCAGTCGACCTGCGTTGGAATAGGGGGAGATCCGGTCAGCGGCTCGGGGTTTGTGGAGATTCTCGCGATGTTTCAGGCCGATCCTGACACCGACGTAATCGTGCTGATCGGCGAGATCGGGGGCACCAAGGAGCAGGAAGCCGCCGAGTTCATAAGCTCGGAGGTGACAAAGCCGGTCGTCGCCCTGGTCGTAGGCCGCAGTGCGCCTCCAGGCAGGCGCATGGGTCACGCCGGCGCGATAATCACCGGCAGCGCCGGAAGGGCATCGGAAAAGGTTCGGGCCCTGGAGCTTGCCGGTGCGGTGACCATTCCAACCCCGGCGGACATCGGCACCACCACTCAGCAAGTACTGACTTGCCAGTAGGACCGTCGGCCCGGCAATCGGGGAACGGTCCCGAAGAGGGCACAGAGCCCGGGAGAGCCGGTCTGACGGCGTACTTTAACGGCGAGCACATGCCTCTTGAGGAGGCGGCTCAGGCGATGAAGGAAGCCGGGCTCGAGTCTGCCGGAGGCTTCTATGACGTCGAGCGCACCTTCGGGGGCGCGCTGTATCGGCTGGACGACCACCTGGCCCGGCTATACAGGGGCCTTGAATACTCGGGCATAGATCCGGGGGTGACGATCGAGCAGATGGCCGGCCTGACCACCCAGCTTGTTGACAGCAACCGTGAGCGCATAGGGCCGGGGCAGGACCTTCTCGTGACCCAGATCGTCAGCGTGGGTCCGGCGGTTGGGGGCGGCGCCGATGACGGCGGGGACGAGCACCCGGTGAGTGTTGCGATCTATTGTCAGATTCTGGATCCGCTGCCGTTCGCGCTCAGCTACGGCTACGGCGTCCGGGTTGTGACGCCAGCCACATACGCGGTCCCTCCGGTCGCAAGGCCGAGGCGTCAGTTGAGCTTTCCGCTCATGAACGATGCGGAGGGCAATGTCACTGAGTGCCAGGGGGGCAATTTCATGTTCGTTAGCGACGGTCGGGTTAAGCTGCCGGACCGTTCCAATGTGCTGGCCGGTGTGAGCATGAAGGCGGTCCTTGAGCTGGCGGAAGGTGTGGGCATAGGCGTGGACGAGGGCGACTATTGCACCGGCGACCTGTATCTTGCGGAGGAGGCTTTTGTTAGCTCGACGCGCTTTTGCATGCTTCCCGTGGCCACCGTCAACGGGCTTGGGATTGGCGGGGAGCTACCCGGTCCGGTCACTCGCCGTCTCCTGGACGCCTGGATAGAGGAGGCCGGCTTTGACTTCATCAAGCAGGCGCTCGATCGGGCCGCCCGGGCGGGGATGATCTGACCTCCGGATCGGGTCGAGTATCTTCGTTGACAACCGTTTTTTTCGCCACCTATACTCGGGCCCGTAAGGGAAGGTCCAAACAGCCGGTCAGATAGAAGTCATCAAACAGCCCGCACTCCCGAAAACAAGTAAGCACCAGGGAACTGGCGGCGGACACCCGGCCGGGTCACACTCGATCCCAGGGGGCCCGGGACTTCAATTTCTAACACTGCCGAATCTGCAGATCCTGGTTTCGGCGTGCCTCTCCGAGCCCCAGCCGCAATGACGAAGTTCCTTTTCGTTACCGGGGGGGTGGTCAGTTCGATCGGCAAGGGCATCAACGTCGCCTCGATAGGACGCATCCTAAAGAGCCGGGGAAACTCTGTTTCTGTGATGAAGCTGGACCCTTATCTGAACGTCGATCCAGGAACGATGTCCCCGTACCAGCACGGCGAGGTTTACGTGACCGAAGACGGGTCTGAGACGGATCTGGACCTCGGCCACTACGAGCGCTTTATAGACGTTGACCTCACCCGCTCATCCAACGTGACCGCGGGCCAGGTATACAGCGAGGTCATCGCCAAGGAACGACGCGGCGAGTTCTTGGGCGGCACGATTCAGACGGTCCCGCACGTTACCGACGCAATCAAGCAAAAGATTCTCGGCCTCGCCGCCGAGAGTGGTGCCGATGTACTCGTAGTCGAGGTCGGAGGAACGGTAGGGGATATAGAAGGACTTCCGTTCCTTGAGGCGATACGCCAGATGCGCAACGAGGTCGGGCGCGACAACGTCATGTACGTTCACGTTACGCTCCTGCCGCGGATCTCCTCGACGGGTGAGATTAAGACCAAGCCTACCCAGCACAGCGTTCGAGAGCTGCGCTCCATAGGCATACAGCCCGATGCCATTGTCTGTCGGAGCGACGAGCCGGTTGGGGAGGAAATCAAAAGGAAGATCTCGGTCCACTGCGATGTTCCGCAGGGCGGCGTGGTATCGCTTCCCACGCTCGATACGGTGTACGAAGTTCCTTTGGTCCTGGAAGGAGAGGGTCTCGGCGACCTGATCGTCCGCACTCTGAGTCTCGCTGCGACGAGCCGTGGCATGGACCAGTGGCGGTCAATGGTCGATGCGATCCAGAGCCCCAAGAGCAGGATATCTGTAGCCGTGGTGGGAAAGTACGTGGACCTTGAGGATTCCTACCTGTCGGTCAAAGAGGCGCTGATACACGCGGGGCTGAGCCACCACATGGACCTGGATCTGAGCTGGGTCGCATCGGAGGAGATCGAGGAGCGGGGCCCGGAGCGGTTCCTTGACCACGTGAGCGGGGTTGTCGTCCCCGGGGGGTTCGGATCGCGGGGCGTAGAGGGAATGGTGGACACCGTCACCTACTGCCGAACCGGACAGATACCGTACCTTGGCCTGTGCCTGGGAATGCAGGTGATGGTAATAGAGGCGGCCCGTGGCCTGCTGGGCCTGCCCGCCGCCAACTCCGCCGAGTTCGATTCCGACACTCCCGATCCTGTTATCGACCTGATGCGGGACCAAAGAGGCATAGTCCAGATGGGCGGCACGATGAGGCTCGGCGTTTATCCGTGCGAGCTCGTGCCCGATACCCTCGCTCACCGATCCTATGGCCGGTCCCGGGTCGCAGAGCGTCACCGTCATCGCTTTGAGGTAAACAACGAGTACCGGGGTGCCTTCGAGCTGGTGGGACTGAGGCCCGCAGGACTATCCCCGGACGGGAATCTGGTTGAGATCATGGAACTGTCCGGTCACCCTTTCATGCTCGGCGTTCAGTTTCATCCGGAATTCCTGTCCAGGCCCAACCGACCGCATCCGTTGTTCCGCGGCTTCGTCGGAGTCGCAATGAACACGCTCAGGGAGGGAAGCCAGCATGTCATGCCGCTTGGCGCCGCGACGGCGGTCGGTGACCCGCCGCGTCATGAGGTAACCTTAACGGTCAAGGAGACAAATTAGCCGGACGCAGCGCCGTTTACTGCGAGGCGTGACTGTGCTATGTTCATGGGGTCCCCGTTGCGCATATTTCTTGATACCGCCAACGTCGACGAGATCCGCGAAGCTGCCCGCATGGGCGCGATCAGCGGAGTAACTACCAACCCCTCGCTGGCTGCCAAGGAGGGCATAGGCACTCCTACCGGCTACAGGGAGGCGGTTCTCGAGATAGCCGAGATAGTTGATGGCCCGATCTCTGTAGAGGTGGTGAGCCAAGACACCGAGGGTATGATCGAGGAGGGCTGGGGAATCTCCCAGTGGCATCCCAACACGGTGGTCAAGCTGCCCAGCACTCAGACGGGCTTTGAGGCCATGGCCCACCTTTCAAAGGAGGGGGTCAAGATAAACCAGACCTTATGCTTTTCAGCGAACCAGGCGATCGTGGGAGCGCAGGCCGGAGCCACCATGGTGAGCCCTTTTGTGGGCCGCCTGGACGACCAGGGCCAGGACGGAATGTCGCTTGTGCGGGACATAGTCGATATCTTCATCCGCTATCCCATAAAGACAGAGGTGCTCGCGGCCAGCATCCGTCACCCTGTACACTGTCTGATGGCGGCGAGGGCGGGGGCGCATATCGCCACCATTCCCTTCAAGGTTCTCGGGCAGATGGTCAGGCACCCACTGACCGACCTTGGAGTGGCCAGGTTCAGCGAGGATTGGGAGAAGGTCTCCGGCTAGCCCACGTACAACCCGCCCTAACCTTCAAACCTTCCCTTCAATTGCGGGTCCGCGAGGCATTTGCTGCGCGGACGGACGCACCGGGCATTTCCAACGATATCGCTTTGTAACCGCAAAGGCCGGCGAGTTGTGCGCTGGCCGGGACTAGGGACCGGCGGAGTCCAGGACCATGGATCTATTAGAGCTACAGAGATTCACAGACGACGATTTAAAGAAGTTCGCGGTTGAACTCGGGGTACCCGAGAACGGGATCTCGGGTCGCCGCCATGACCTGCTTCGAAAGGTTCTTCAGGCCTATTCGGAAAGGAATGGAAACGTCAAGGTCAACGGCATCCTGTCGATCGTCAACGATGGCTACGGCTTTCTGAGGCAGGGCTCTGTCACGCAGGGCGCCAGTGACGTATACGTATCGCAGTCGCAGATACGCCGGTTTGGCCTGCGCACCGGCGACGAGGTCGGCGGGCAGGTGCGTCCTCCCAAAGACGGGGAGCGGTATTTCGGGCTGATTCGGGTGGAGACGGTAAATGGCCTGGAGCCCGACAGGTCACGGAGCAGACCCCACTTCGAGCGCCTGACGCCGGTCTTTCCGCTTGAACGCATAGTGCTGGAGACCGATCGGCGAAAGCTCTCAGCCAGGCTGATCGATCTGCTTGCCCCGATAGGCCGTGGCCAGAGGGGGATGATAGTCTCCCCTCCCAAGGCTGGAAAGACCACGCTGCTCAAGGACATTGCCACCGGCATTGCCGAGAACGCCCCGGAGATCCACCTGATGGTCGCCCTTATCGGCGAGCGTCCCGAGGAGGTTACCGACATGCGGCGGTCGGTGGAGGGTGAGGTTTTCAGCTCCACCTTCGACGAGCCCGTGGAAGATCACTGCCGGGTGGCCGAACTGGTGCTCGAGCGTTCCAAGCGCCTTGTTGAGGCTGGTACCGACGTCGTGATCCTTCTCGACTCGCTTACGCGTCTGACGCGGGCATACAACCTCGCCGTGCCGACCAGCGGGAGGACACTTTCGGGCGGCATCGACCCGGTCGCGCTTTACCCACCCAAGAAATTCTTCGGCGCGGCCCGCAATACCGAGGAGGGCGGCAGCCTCACCATCCTGGCGGCGTGCCTCGTGGACACCGGGAGCCGCATGGACGAGGTGATCTACGAGGAGTTCAAGGGTACCGGCAACATGGAAGTACACCTTGACAGGCGGCTTTCGGAGCGGCGGATCTTCCCGGCCATCGACATTCACAAGAGCGGCACAAGGCGCGAGGAATTGCTCCTGGACGAGACGACGTTAAAGCAGGTCTGGCTCCTGCGCCGCATGGTGAGCATGGTCACCTCTGACTCGATGCACTCCTCTGAGGCCATAGAAAAAGTTCTCGAGCGCATGTACAAGTCGCGCGACAACACCGAATTCCTCACCAACCTGGGGCGAGACGCCTAGGGACTTTCGGACCCTACAGAGCAGACCCGGGTGCAGGCCGTCGCCGGCGAACCGCATCGTCGTGGGCAAGGTCGTGCCTCGGCGCAGGCGCCTGCGGCGCCGCAAAGAGCCTAGTCGTCCGGCATCGTCAGGAAACCGGCAGGGATCTCCACCCCCGCCGGGCAGGGCAGTTCCTTTACCGTCACGGGCACGTTCTGTCCGCGGGGACGACCGGTGCTGAGGGCAGTCCGGTCCCATCTTCACGGGCCCGTTGATCAATGTGCAGTTGGCAGCCGGGTGGATCGCAATGAGGTCGTGGTACGGGGTCCGGTGACGGTCGGGTCGGGCCTTGCCACAGGGCTGTTATGCCAAGCTCGGGCGGCACTTGCCATGCCTATCGACGGCGCCGTGGCCAAGCGGGGTAAAATGGGCCGACGATCAAATGCTTACCGCACGGCAAAGGGCCATTCTCAACTCCATCGTCGAGCGCTACGTGGTCGATGCGACGCCCGTTTCATCAAGGGCGATATCGCGCAGGGGCGGACTAGGCGTCAGTTCCGCCACGGTGCGCAACGAGGTGGCCGTCCTGGAAGAGCACGGCTACATTTCGCACCCCCACTCCTCCGCCGGGAGCGTGCCCAGCGATAAGGCTTACAGGCTCTACGTGGAGGATGTCGCAAGGAGCGGCCCGCTCGAAGAGCCGACGGCGACACGGCGGGCGGTGCACGAGAGGCTGTGCGGTGTCGAAATGGATGACGACCGATGGTCGAGCAGCGCCGCCGCCGCCCTGGCCCATATGGTCGATAATCTCGCGCTTGCAACCCCGCCCAAGGCGGCGGAGGCCAGGGTCATGAGGCTGGAGGTCGTGCCGCTTGAAGGCCTGTTGGCGATGATGGTCATCGTGCTTCAACAGGCCAGGCTGAGGCGTCATCTTGTCCGGCTGGATAGGCCGATTGGCGCCGACGAACTGGCGCGTTCTGCCAATCGGGTGCGCGACCTGGTCGAAGGACAGACACGAAGCCAGATCACCCTTACCGATCCCGACCTGACACCCTTCGAGATGGATATCCTTAGATCTACCATTCTGGTTTTGGAAGAAGAGGACAGGGATCTGTTCCGCGATCACTATCTGGATGGGCTGCGCAATCTGCTGGCCCAGCCGGAGTTCGCTGAGAATCGGCGTGTCCAGAGGCTGATCGAGGGATTCGAGGACGGGACGCTGGCCCAGGCTGTCCTGGAAGAAACGCCCGATGGACCCGCTCTCAGGGTGGTAATTGGCACCGAGAACAGGGAGGATGTGCTGCGCCCCCTCAGCGTTGTAATAGGCAGATACGGGGTTGCCGGTACGGCCGTGGGTGCGATCGCGGCGGTGGGCCCGACCAGGATGCGATATTCGCATACTATCGCCCGCGTAAGGCTGATGGCCTCAGTGATGACCGATATAGTTGCCCCCGGTGGCCAAGTCTAGCCCGCTCCCTCAGTCCCTGCTCGTCAGATGACCACCAAAAAGCGTGATTACTACGAAGTGCTCGGCGTTGCAAGGGGCGCCTCGGACGAGGAGATCAAGAGGGCCTTTAGGAAGCTGGCCCTCGAGTACCACCCGGACCGCAACAAGTCCGATGGTGCGGCCGATCGATTCAAGGAGGTAAACGAGGCCTATCAGGTTCTCTCGGATTCGGAGCGCCGACGCCGCTACGACCGCTTTGGGCACGCAGGTGTCACCAACGGGGGAGCCACAGGATTTGAGGGCTTTGAGAACTTTGGCGGCGTTGGCGATATCTTCGAAGCGTTCTTCGGTGATTTCGGTGGCCGGGCGAGGGCCAGCTCCGCACGCCGGGGTGCCGACCTTCGGGTCTCGGTCACGGTAGAGTTTGCCGAGGCTGCGTTCGGTACGGAGAAGCAGGTTGAGTTGACGCGCACCGAGAGGTGTGCCATCTGTCGCGGTAGCCGGGCCGAGCCCGATACGAGCCCGGACGTGTGCACCAATTGCGCAGGCTCGGGCCAGGTAAGGCGTGCCCAGCAGGGCTTTTTCGGGCAGTTCGTACAGGTCGTGACCTGCGGGGTGTGCGGCGGAGATGGCCACGTGATCACCAGGCCTTGCAGGCACTGCCGAGGCTCAGGGACGGAGCGAAAGCATCGAAAGCTTGCGGTAACAATTCCGGCCGGGATCGAGAGCGATACTCAGCTCAAGCTGCGCGGCGAGGGTGAGGCCGGCGTTGGTGGGGGCCCCAACGGCGACCTGTTCGTGTTGCTCAGGGTGAGATCTCACCCGCTGTTTAGGCGAGAGGGCGACGACGTCCGTTTCCTTCAGCGCGTCAACTTTGTTCAGGCGGCCCTCGGTACCAAGTTGACCGTTCCCACGCTGGACGGCGAGGAGACGGTTGAGGTGCCGGAGGGGACTCAATCCGGCCACGTGATAAGGCTAAGGGGCCGGGGTATACCCCACCTCAGGAACTCAGGCCGCCGGGGCGATCAGTTGATTGACGTGTTCGTTATGACTCCCATGGGCCTTTCCGAAAAGCAAAGAGATCTGCTCCATCAACTCGCGGCCACACTGCCCTCCGAGGGGGAACCCGGTGAAGGGAACGAGCGGGGTTGGGTGGGGAAGCTGCGGGACACGATCTCCGGCAGCTAGGGTACCGGCCGCCAGGCGCATGCCTGCTGTCGTTAGCACCGCCATGACACTGGTTGAGTTCAGCGTTCGGACGCCCGCCGAGTTCGTCGAGCCAATCTCGCAGCTGTTTCGTCGATATGGCGAAGGCGGCGTGGTCATTGAGCAGGATGGCGGATACAACCCGGACGAGGGAGAGACCCGGCCGGAGGGCGCCTGGGTGACGATGCGTACGTACGTGCCTTCCGACGCCTCCCTTGTCCACAGGCGCGCGGGGATCGACGCCGGCGTAAGGCTCATCGCCCACGTGGGTCCCGTCGGGCAGGTTAAGGAATGCACGATCGAGGAGTCAGACTGGCGGGCTGCCCACACGCGGCACCTCGGTTCGCTGCTCGTGGGAGAGCGATTGCTTGTTGTGCCGACATGGGGGCACTACGAAGTGCCGGAGGGACGGGAGGTGATAAGGCTTGAGCCAGGTCTGGCTTTCGGCACCGGCCACCACCCGACCACAGCGATGTGCCTTGAGCTAATCGAGGACGTGCTCAAACCGGATTCTAGCGTACTTGATCTGGGGTGCGGATCGGGCATACTCTCCATCGCCGCGGCCAAGCTGGGCGCCTTAAGCGTGCTCGGACTGGACATCGATGCCCAGGCGGTATCCGCTGCCCGCATCAACATGCACCGCAACGGCGTGGGACACGTCGCGGACGCGATGGAGGGAACGTTGCCCGACGGTGCCGCCGACCGGAGATTCGATCTCGTCGTTGCCAACATCTCGTCTACGGTCGTAATCGATCTGGCCCGGCACATCAAATCCGCGGTCCGCACTGGGGGCTCGCTGCTCGCCAGCGGGGTGGTGGTTGACAGGGGAACGCAGGTCACCGAGGCCCTTGAGACGGCGGGTCTGTCAGTGGATGGGGTTACTCAGGAGGGAGACTGGCTGGCGTTTAGCGCCCACCACTAGGGTTGCCCCTCCCGGCGCAGGCCGCTCCACTCCGGCGCCGGCCTGCGGCCCAGCAAATCGGATATGGCCTCATCAAGCGAGATGCCCTCAAACATCACCGCGTGGATGGAGCGGGCGATGGGCATGTCCACGGAGAGACGATCAGCCAGGCGGACGGCCGCCACGGTGGTGTCAATTCCCTCGGCGACATTTCGCATCCCTGAACGGATCTCCTCGAGCGTGCGGCCGCGGGCCAGTTGCTCGCCGACGTGGCGGTTCCTGCTCAGGGTGCTGTAGCACGTGGCCATCATGTCCCCCATCCCGGCGAGCCCGGCGAAGGTAAGTGGGTCCGCGCCGGCCGCTATGCCGAGCCGGGCGGTCTCTGCAAGTCCGCGAGTTACAAACGCTGCCTTGGAGTTGTCTCCGAGCCCGAGCCCGTCGCAGACGCCGGCGCCGATCGCCACGATATTCTTGAGCGCGCCGCCGAGCTCTACGCCCACGATGTCGCTGTTCGTGTACACCCTGAAGCTCTGAGACGAGAGCGCCGCCTGGATCGAGGAGGCCGCCTCGTGCGGTCCGGCGACGACACTCGTGGAGGGCAGCCCCGATATCACCTCGGCGGCCAGGTTGGGTCCCGACAGGGCGCAGATCTGCCCATCGGTCCCGGTGCCGATCTCTTCTGCAATCACTTCGGTCATCCTCTTGCCGGAGGAAACCTCTAGACCCTTGGTTGCGCTTACAAATGTTGCCCCGCCGGGCAGATGGGCCGAGACTGCGGCGAGGTTCGATCTGATTGACCTGGACGGTACCGCCAGGACGACGATGTCGGCCCCGTCCATGGCCTCGGTGGGAGAGTCCGTTACCGAGATCCCCTTCGGTAGTTCGACTCCGGGAACGAATCTTCTGTTCTCGCGCAGACGCTCTATCTCCTCGGCCTCGGCGCGTCGGCGCGCAAGCAGCCTGACCACTCCGCCATTCCTCGCCATCAGGACGGCAAGGGTGGTGCCCCAGCTAGTCGTGCCTATAACGGCGGCCCGCGCCATAGCCTAGGCTTCCGGCTCCCCGGAGCGGAGGTCTGATTCGCCTTTTCTGTTTGAATCGGCCTGGGTTCCCAGTCTTCGCTCCTGGCCACGCATCAGACGCAGTATGTTGTCGTGGTGGCGAATCAGCACAAATGGGGCGCCCACGATGCCGTACCACATGTATTCGGCATCCACTACGCCCGCCGCCGCGAACCCTATCAGGGACGCGGCCCCCGCAGTGGCGCCGACTATGGAACCGACAGACACGTACCTGGAAATGGCGACCAGTGGCAGGCCGACGGCGGTCGCGATCAGGCCCGCCCAGGGCGTGAATATGAACAGACCCCCCCATCCCGTCGCAATTCCGCGGCCTCCCCTAAAGCCTGCGAAGACCGGGAAGTTGTGGCCGGCCAAGGCGGCCAGCCCGGCCGCCGCGTGCACGCCCGCAGCCGTGTCGAACGCGTACTTGGCCACGGCGATGGCGACGACGGCCTTGGACATGTCCAGCAACAGTACTAGGGCCCCGACCCTTCTGCCGGAGGTGCGGATCACGTTGGTCATGCCGGTCTTGCCGCTGCCGAAGTTACGCACGTCAACCCCGCTGGCGACCCGGGCGGCGATGAGCCCGAACGGCACCGAGCCGATCAGGTAACCGACCACGATGAACGCGATATATTCGGCAGCCGTCAACGCTCGCCCCTGCCGCGAAAGCGCATCCTCAGTGGCGCACCCTCAAAGCCGTACGCCCTCCGGATAGCGTTCTCCAGGTATCGCCTGTAGGAAAAGTGCACTAGGTCGCCGCGATTTACGTAGAAGGTAAAGCCGGGAGGCCCCTTGGAGTCCTGTGTAACTCCATAGATCTTGAGCCCGCGGCGCCCACCGGACACCGGGGGATGTTCGGAAACGGCGTTTAGGATCGTACGCCTGAGATCATAGCGAGGCAGGCCTCTCGTCCATTCAGCGTGTACCGCGGCCACCGCGTCCAGAAGCTCGCCGACACCGCTGCCCGTCAGCGCCGAAATGAACCGGACCGGCGCAAAGTTCAGGAACTTTAGCCGCTCCCTGATGATCCGCTCGGCATCGGGCCTGGTCAACTCGAGCTCACGGGAAAGATCCCACTTGTTAACCGCTACGACGATCCCCCTCTCGGCCTCCAAGACATAGCTTGCAATGTGGGCATCCTGTGCGGTGGCCAGTTCGGAGGCGTCGAGCACCAGCACAGCGACCTGGGCCCTGTCTATGGCCCTCAGCGAGCGGAGCACGCTGTAGCGCTCTATCCCGGGCTGGACACTGCCCCTGCGCCTGATCCCCGCGGTGTCGATCAGAAGTATTGAGACTCCTTCCCGCTCAATCAACGTGTCGACCGCGTCCCTGGTCGTTCCGGGAATGTCGCTCACGATGGACCTGTCTTCGCCCGCTATGGAGTTAAGGAGCAGGGACTTTCCCGCGTTCGTCCGTCCGACGATCGCCAGCGAGATGTCCGAGACCGCCTCGAAGGCCGGTCCCGACTCGGGCAGCGCCTCGACGACCGCCGCCATCAGATCGTCCACCCCCCGGTTGTGGTAGGCGCTGAGGGGGATGGGGTCGCCGATGCCCAGCGAGTAGAATTCCAGTGCGGCCGCCTCCCGTTCCCGGTTGTCCGCCTTGTTTGCCGCCAGGACTACCGGCTTATCGGCCATCCTGAGGCTCTGGGCAATGTCCTCGTCGTCCGGGCTCAGGCCTTCGTTCGCGTCGACCACCAGGATGATTGCGTCGGCGTCCGCTATGGCCACTTCGATCTGGCGACGCACCTTTTCGGAAAGACCGGCCTGCTGCGTCGAAGTCGTCGGCGCGATCTCCAAGCCCCCGGTGTCGAACAGGACGAAGCCGACGCCGGCCCACTCGGCCTGCATGGTCAGGCGGTCGCGGGTAGTCCCGGGCGTTTCCGAGACGATGGCAGCCCGGTCTCCCGAAATGCGATTAAACAGTGTGGACTTACCCACGTTGGGGCGTCCGACGATGGCGACGAGCGGCTTTGTCACGTCGGTTAGAGCTAGTCGAGCAGTTGGCGCAGGATCGTCTTTTGTGCGTGCAGGCGATTTTCGGCCTGGTCGAAGACCACCGACCTCGGGTGGTCCAGCATGCCGGGTGCGATCTCCTCTCCCTCGTGCGCGGGCATGTCATGCATGAAGATCGCATCCGGACCGGCCGTGTTCATCAGGTCTGAGTCAACCTGATAGCCCGTGAAGGCCTTGAGCCTGTCCTCGGTCTCAGCCTCGTCGCCCATGCTGATCCACACGTCAGTGTAAACGGCGTCCGCCCCCCTGACCGCCTCTTCGGGAAGACTGAGCCAGGTGATAGATCCGCCGGTCTGCTCAGCCCGCCTGCTGGCCTCTTCCCAGGGCTGGGGTGCAATGCGGTAGGCTGATGGGCTGGCTATGGTGAACTCGGCCCCCACAGACCCGCAGGCAATCGCCAGGCTGGCCGCAACGTTGTTGCCGTCACCCACGTAGGCCAACTTCGCCCCCTTCAGGCTGCCCCGCCGCTCCCTGAGGGTCAGCAGGTCGGCCATTGCCTGGCAAGGATGCTCCACGTCGGATAGGGCGTTTACGACGGGAACAGAGGCGTGATCGGCCAGCTCGACCAGGGTGTCGTGCGAGAACACTCGGGCCACGATGCAGTCGAACCATCTGTCGAGGACGCGGGCCACGTCCGGCACCGGTTCACGACTGCCGAGGCCGACGTCATCCGGCCCGAAGTAGACGCAGTCGCCGCCCAGTTGCCTGATCCCCGTTTCGAAGCTGCCCCGCGTTCTCAGGGAAGGTTTCTCGAACAGCAGCGCCACGATCATCCCTTCCAGCGGTCGCGTCGGGTCACGGCGATGCTTTTGATCAAAGGCCCGTTCCAAAACCCTGGCCACCCCGCTCGCAGGCAGGTCTGCCACCGACAAGAAATCACCAAGATCGCTCATATCTCACAAGTTCCCATAGCGGCGATGATATGTCACCGTATCGCCGGCCCACAAGGAACATTCGGGCCTGCGGCCGGTCGGCGGTCCGCGTTAATATGGAGCGGGCGACAGCCCTGGCGGGGTCCGGGGCGCCCGTCCGATGAATGGCATGAAAACAGGTGAAATCGGAGCGGACCGCATACTCCTCACGGAGGATGGTGTGATCATCGAGTGGAGCAACGGCCAGCGTTGCCGCTACCCCGCAAGGGAGCTTCGCATCAACTGCGGGTGTGCAGAATGCGTCGAAGAGTGGAGCCAGCGCAGGATCCTGGACCCGGCCTCGGTGCCGGCTGACATTCGTGCCGAGGACTACCTGCTGGTCGGCAGGTACGCGGTTCAGTTCCTCTGGAGCGACGCCCACTACACGGGCATCTATCCGTTCGACGTCATACGCAAGATCCTGCCCTGTGAGCCGGAGGCCCACGGTGGCTGAACTGGCCGCCGGGATCGATGGAACGGCCGGGCTGCCCGACGCGGCCCTGTTCGACCTGGACGACACTATCCTTGCCACCTCGGAGGGCGCCAACGAGGCGTGGGTGGCGGTGACGGACCGATTCTCACCGGTACTGGTCGCCATGGGCCACCAGATCGCCCCGGAGATGCTGCGCGTGGCCATACACGAGTACCGGATTTGGTTCTGGTCTGACGCCGAGCGAAACCGTGTCGGCCGACTGAATCCCTGCGAGGCTCTGCGGCAGAACGTGCGTGGAGGTCTGGAGAAACTCGGCGTTGCGGCGAACCCCGCCCTGACCGAGGAGATGGCGGCGGCCTGGACCACCGTACGTTGGGATGCATGCAGGCCAATCGAGGGAGCCCTTGAGACCCTGCGGGTTCTGAGAGCCAGGGGAGTGAAGCTCGGGCTCATCACCAATGGAAGCGCCGAGGTCCAGCGAAAGAAGGTCGAGTACCTGGGCCTGCCGGACCTGATGGATCACATTCAGATCGAGGGCGCGTTCGGCGTCGGCAAGCCCGAGCCCAGGGCCTACGCGAACGCGCTCGACACCCTTGGGGCCGGACCTGACAGGGCGTGGATGGTTGGAGACAACCTGGAGTTCGACGTATTGGCGCCCATGAGGATGGGTATTCGCGGCATCTGGGTCGACGGCGATGGGGAGGGTCTTCCCGGTGACACGACGATGCGCCCTAACCGCATCGTTCGCGCGATCTCGGAACTCGTCTGATCCCTGAAGGGTCGGCCCGGTCAGGCCGGCCTGAACTTGGGGAGGGTCACCTCGTCTGTGACATCGTCAAAGACCACCTGCAGGGCCATGCCTATCTGAAGGTCTTCCGGCCCCGGTGGATCGGGCAGGTCTACGATGTTCGTTGCCATCAGCGGACCCTCTTCGAGCTTGACCAGGGCGACGACGAAGGGCGCGTCTGCCTGAAACGCCGGATGGGGCGAGCGGTGCACGATGGTGAAGGTGAAAAGGCTCGCTCGGCCACTGGACAAGATCCATTCCGTGTCCCTGGAAAAACAGCACGGCGATATGTCTCTGGGATAAAAGTACGCATCTCCGCAACCGTTGCATCGGCGCAGCCAGAGCTCGTGGTCTCGTGCACCATCCCAGTAGTGACGGGACTCACCCTGTGCGTGGGGCAGGGGCTTTCGATACTCGGCCAACTCAGTCGACCGCCAGAACAGCAGTGCCGGTCGACGATAGGTACCCACCCGTGCCGTTGACCAGCGCGATCTTGGGTCCGGACAGCTGGCGCTCACCGGCCTCACCCCGCAGCTGCCGCACCGCCTCAAGCACCAGGAACATGCCGTACATTCCCGAGTGTGTGTACGAGAGCCCCCCGCCGGACGTGTTCATCGGAAAATCGCCGCCCGGAGCTGTGCGCTGGCCCGCGACGAAATCGGCCGCCTCACCCGGGCCGCAAAACCCGAGGGCCTCAAGTGTCACCAGCGACGTGTATGTGAAAGAGTCGTAAATCATCGCAAGATCGATGTCGGCGTGGGTCACCCCCGCCCTGGCCAGCGCGCGGGGACCGGTCTCGCGGGAGATGGGGGCGGTGGGATCTGCCATCTGGCTGATGATCGCGTGGTCGTGCCCCTCGGCGGCGCCCAGTACCCATACCGGCTTTTTTCTGAGGTCTCGCGCCCGCTCCGCCGACACCACCACATAGGCGCCCCCTGCGTCGGTGACGATGCAGCAGTCCAGGAGGTGAAATGGCCAGCAGACCCAGCGCGACGCATGGTAATCGTCAAAGCTCATCGGGTCACGCATGTATGCCTTGGGGTTCAGCAGTGCCCATTTTCGCGTTGCGACGGCTATCTCCGCCATCGCCTGGCGAGCCCTCTCCTCACCGTAAACGTGCATGTATCGGCGCGCCGCCAGTGCATAGGCCACCGGTGCGTTGACGATTCCGTAAGGCACTTCGAACTGCTGACCGGGCTCTGCCGGATCAGGCACGGCGCGACCCAGCCTGCTCCGGCCTGCCTCACCGTGGGTTACCAGCGCGACATCACAGTACCCGGCCCGGATGGCGGCTGAGGCGTGGGCGATGTGAATGATGAAGGACGAGCCCCCGACGTATGTACCGTCGGTGTATCTGGGTGAGATGCCCAGGTATTCGGAAAGCACCATGGACGAGTAGCCGGCGGTGAGCACCCCATCCACGTCGCCGATGGCGATACCCGCATCAGCCAGTGCGTTATCAGCCGCTTCGGCGTGATGCTGAAGCGACGACTTGCCGGGCACCTTGCCGATCTCGTCGGACTCGGCAACGCCGGCGATCGCGACTGCGTCCTCCGCCCTGATCATCGGCCTTTGGTCCTGTTCGCTAGCACGTCGGTTACAGTCGGCATCGTACGGCCTAGATGCTCTCGTTGTCGATCAGTCGCGTCTTTCCGACGAATCCGGCCACCAGGGCCAGGGCCGGACCGTCTACAGTCTCAAGCTCGGCCAGCGTGTTAGGGTCCGCGACGGAGACATAGTCCACCACTACGCCCCGCTCGCGCATCGCCCGACGCATCGCATTCCTGATCTGCCCCGCGTCTCGTCCGCCCTCCGCCCGGATGCTCCTGGCCGCACAGAGCCCCTCGTACAGACCCAGGGAGGACCTTCTTTCGGCCTCTCCGAGATTGAAGTTGCGGCTGCTCAGGGCGAGTCCGTCAGGCTCCCTTACCGTGGGCACGGCGACGATCTCGGCACCCAGGGACAGGTCCTCTACCATTCGTCTCACCACAAGGAGCTGCTGTGCGTCCTTTCGTCCGAAGTAAGCCTTCTGGGGCCGTACGGTGGAGATGAGCTTGCATACGACGGTGGCTACACCGCCGAGGTGGCCTGGTCGGGACGCGCCCTCCAGGCGCCGGGCTAGCCGGTCGACCGAGACCGTCGTGTCGAACCCCTCCGGGTACATCTCGTCGACGGTCGGAGCGTAGACGAGGTCAACCCCCTCCTGCTCCATGATTGCAAGATCCCCCGGCCTGTTCCTCGGGTAGGAGGCGTAATCCTCTCCCGGGCCGAACTGGGTCGGGTTGACGAAGAGCGAGGCTACCGAGGTCGCGCACTGGGCCCGGGCGGCGCGGAGGAGGGCGACGTGGCCAGCGTGCAGTCCTCCCATCGTAGGGACCAGACCCAGCGGTCGGACGGCCCCCTCCAGTTCGGCCCTGACCGCGGCGACCGTCTCGACTACCCGCACCTCTAGTTCTGCTCCCGATCCTCCACCATTGCCGAGACCACATCCTTCGGTGCGTGATAGCTCTCGGCATCGCCCGGGAATGCGCCCTCCCGGACATCCGACAGGTATCTGCCCAGGGCGGTCCGCATGTCGTCGGCCATGTGGGCGTATCGACGAGTGTGCTTGGGGACGAACACTTCGAAGAGCCCCAGCACGTCATGCAGGACCTGAATCTGGCCGTCGCAGTGGGGTCCGGCGCCGATGCCAATTGTCGGGACGGTCAACCGGGCTGTCACCTCGCGGGCCACTTCGGCTGGAACGAGCTCGAGGACGATGGCGTAGACGCCTGACGCCTCCAGCGCCAGCGCGTCGACCAGGAGCCGTCTTGCGGCCCCTGCGCTCCTGCCCTGAACCTTGTATCCCCCGAGCTGATTGACCGACTGGGGAGTTAGGCCCAGGTGGCCCATCACCGGAATGCCGGCGGCTACCATCCTCCTGATCGCCCTGGTCATGTGGCGCCCACCCTCGACCTTCACGCTCTGGGCACCGCCCTCTTTGAGAAAGCGTCCCGCGTTGCGCACCGCCTCGGGCCACTCGGCGTTGTAGCTGAGAAAGGGCATGTCGGCCACTACGTGTGCCCTGCGCGTGCCCCTGACCACGGCCCGCGTGTGGTGGAGAGACTCGTCCATGGTCAGCGGCACGGTGTCCCCGTAGCCCAGCATGACTTGGCTCATCGAGTCCCCGACCAGGACCGCCGGAAAGCCGATTTCGTCGACGATTCGCGCGGACGTATAGTCGTAGGCGGTGATCATCCCGATCAGCTCGCCCTGACGCTTCATGTCCGCCAGATGATGAATGCTGGTGCGCATCCGGTACCTCCTCTATGGTGCCCGAGTGAGGGCCTGCGCATTCTCTTGCGGGAGACGGCTCCCGCGTCCCGTTATGTGATGGGGTTGTCGGCTATGTAGGCCTTGAGCAGCCGCTCTATCTCCTGCGCGTCCGACGGATCGGCAACCCCCTTTTCAAGTGCGAACGGCAGTCCTGCCAGGGCGGCCGTGGCGTACATCTGGAGTGCCTCTGTCCCTACGCTCTTCATCGACTCCAGGTGCTTTTGCACGGTGCCCACGTCACCTCGCACGTAGGGCCCTGCAATGCCATCTGGAAAACCGTTGGCCTCGATCACCTCCGCTACCCCTTTCATGATGGGCATCAGAGAGGAGTTGGCCTCATTCCTGGGCATCCCAAACCTGTCCTGCCATATCTGTGCGATCACCGCCGCCTGACCCATCAGGACTCCGCCGATCGTGACGACAGAGGCGTGGTAGAGGGGCTTATCCTCCGAGCGCAGAGCTATCGGCCGTCCGTCCAGATCCTCTGCGATGGTGGTCAGGTAGGCCTTGATGTCGCCCGTGCCCTCTATGCCGAACGTGGAGCCTGGAAGCGCTTCCAGTGCCGTCTCCACCGAAGCGAAGGCCTGGAGGGGATGCAGGGATCCGATCTCGACCCCGCAGCGGGCCGGTCCCTCGAGTACGTCGAGGGAGGTCACTCCAGAGCAGTGTGCCACGCCCTGTCCCTCTCTCCAGTTGATCGATTCCGCCACCGGACGAATCGCCCCGTCGAAAGTGGTTATGAAAACGAAGTCAGCGCAATCGGCGGCGTCCTGGATCGACTCATACGCACGGCAGCCGTCGACCCGGGCAGCCAGATCCCTTGCCGAACTGAACGTGCGGCTGGCCGCCGCTACCACCGGATAGCCCTTCCGGGAGAGCGCAACCGCCAGGGTCTTTCCCACGGCCCCGGCGCCGACGAACGCTACCTTGGATGTCTTGTCCCTGCTCAAGTCTCGGTCAGTCCACCTCGCTGCTTAGTTCAGGCAGGGCCGGCACTCCGCCGATGCCGATCGCCTCGCCCACCGACCTTGTCACCGCCTCGGCCACACAGATGGCCGCCGCCGCCGTAAGGCAGTCCAGGCGCGCCGGCGCAACTTCCGCCGATTGCGCCCTGCACGTTGCCAGGGCGAAGAAGGTGTCGCCGTCATGCACAGTATGGGCCGGTCGAACCGCGATCGCCAGCCCATCATGCGCAGCGGATGCCAGCCGGGCCGCCTGGGCCTTGGTGAGGGTGGCGTCGGTCGCGACAACCCCTATAGTGGTGTTCGCGTCCGCCGGTAGTTGGGGAGGCGCCCAGTCAGGTGCGAGTATGGACTGGGCGGCGTCGAGCATTCCCTTGCCGCCGGGGCCGCGCGGACCGGCGATTACCCGTCCGGATTCCGGATCGTGCACCCCGCCAATCGCGTTGGTGACGACGATGGCCCCTACGGTGGCGCCGTCGCCGAGCCTGAGCGCCGCGGTGCCCACGCCGCCCTTGACCGCCCTGTCACGCCCCAGGGCCTTGGCTACCGTGGCGCCCGTTCCGGCACCGACAGTACCCTCCTGCGGACGTTGCCGGGAGGCTGACCTACAGGCCCGATATGCGTGCTCCGGGCCGGGCACCGCCGGGGCGCAGAGGTTTAGATCGAACAGGATGGCGGCCGGTACTATCGGCACCCGGACCCCCGGCGCCTGATGGCCGGATCCGCGCTCGCAGAGATAGTCGACCACTCCTTCCGCCGCCCTCAGACCGAAGGCGCTTCCTCCCCCCAGCACGGCGGCCTGAACACGTTCGACGTTGGCCGTTGGGGCAAGAAGATCGGTCTCGCGGGTTCCGGGGGATGCCCCGCGCACATCCACGCCCGCCACCGCCCCACCTTCGCACAGTATGACCGTGCAGCCGGTGCCGCCGTCGAGGTCCGTGTAGTGCCCGACTGCGATGCCATCTACGTCGGTTATCGAGCCCGCTGAAGTGGCCCTAGCGTATCGCTGCCCTAGGTCGTTCAATGCTCACCGTTCCTGCCGGATTGGCTGCCTGCCGTATCTTAAACAAAGCCCGCTCGGGACGTCTAACCTTCCGTTTTGGCGGCCGTCGACGCCCGGCTCCGGGACACGGAAAGCAAGGGAGTAGATGTTACAATCACGACCCCTGACGACTCTGTCCGGACGAGGTGATGTTTGGTTGAAGACGGCTCGAATTACGACCTCGTGATCCTTGGCAGCGGGCCCGGCGGTTATGTTGCCGGGGTCCGTGCCGGACAACTGGGCATGAGGACCGCGGTGGTCGAGCGGGCTGAGTTGGGGGGCATTTGCCTTAACTGGGGATGCATCCCCAGCAAGGCGCTTCTGCGCAACGCCGAGGTACTGAGCCTATTCCGCGAGGCCGAGCGATTCGGCATACACGTTGACGGCCTGAGCGCGGACTTCGGCAAGGCTGTCGACCGGAGCCGGCAGGTAGTTGACCGGTTGACCAGGGGAGTCGGATACCTCCTCAAAAAGAGTGGGGTAGAGGTCGTCCGGGGCGAGGGCGCCCTGATCGATCCCGGGACGGTCCGTGTTCGCGGAGAGGGTGAGAGCACGCTTGCGACAAGCAACGTGATCGTAGCCACCGGCGCGCGTCAGCGAGAACTGCCTAACCTGCCTATCGACGGCAGCGTGGTCATCACGAGCCGTGAGGCCCTGGATCTGCGAGAGGCCCCTCCCCGGGTGGTAATAGTGGGCGGCGGTGCGACCGGGGCGGAATTCGCGTACCTGTACCGCTCGTACGGCTCGGAGGTTACGGTGGTGGAGATGCTCCCGCGGCTAGTGCCGCTGGAGGACGAGGAAGTCGGAGACCAACTCGCCCGATCCTTTAAGAGGATGGGAATCAAGGTGATGACTGGCTCGCGGGTGCTAAAGGTAGGCACCGGACCTGAGGGCGCCTCGGTCACCGTCTCGGATGGACAGACCGAGGAGACTGTCGCGTGTGATCGAGTCCTGGTGGCTGTCGGTGTGACCGGCAACGTGGAGGGCATCGGGCTTGAGGAGGCGGGAGTCAGGGTCGAGCGCGGATTCATACCGGTCGACGAGACGATGGCCACGAACGTGGCGGGGGTCTACGCGATCGGTGACGTGACGGGAAGGCTTCTGTTGGCCCACGTCGCATCGGCGCAGGCCGTCGCCGCCGTCGAGACCATCGCCGGCAAGGACACGCCGGTCCTGGACTACGGGCTGATGCCGAAGGCAGTCTATTGCCGGCCGCAGGTGGCCAGCTTCGGCATGACGGAAGAGCAGGCGCGCGACTCCGGCCGTGAGCTCAAGATCGGCAAGTTCCCCCTGGCGGCATCCGGTAAGGCGCTTGCCATGGCCGAACAGGAGGGCTTTGTGAAGGTCGTCTCGGACGCCGAGGTCGGCGAGATCCTGGGTGTTCACATGATCGGCTCGGAGGTGACCGAGCTTCTGGGGGAGGCGACGCTCGCCAGGTTACTTGAGGCCACGACAGGTGAGATCGGCTGGCTGGTTCATCCGCATCCGACGATCTCCGAAGCGCTTAAGGAAGCCGCGCTGGCCGCCGAAGGTGAGGCCATACACGTTTAGGGACTGTTCCCGGCCCACCGCAGAAGGGGCATTTTGCCAGCCATGAAGGTCGCTCCGAAAATAGACAGGGACGTGGCCCGAGAGCTATACCGGCAGATGTATCTGATCCGGTGCTTTGAGGAGGAGTGCGGCGTGCAATACGTGCAGGGCCGCATCCGTGGATTCCTGCACCTCTACATAGGCGAAGAGGCGGTTGGTGTGGGTGCGATATCGGTCCTCAAGGACAACGACTACGTGGTAAGCCATTACCGCGACCACGGCCATGCCCTGGCCAAGGGACTCAACCCGTCGGCGGTGATGGCTGAGCTGATGGGTAAGGCTGCCGGGGTCAGCGGAGGCAGGGGCGGCTCGATGCACCTTTTCGACGTCTCAAGGTGCTTTATGGGCGGCTACGCAATCGTTGGTGGCCAGCTGCCCGTGGCGACTGGCCTGGGTCTGGCGATCAGCCATCAGCGACAGGACAGGGCGGTGATGTGCTTTCTTGGCGACGGGGCCGTCAATCAGGGCATATTCCACGAGTCGATGAACCTGGCCTCTCTGTGGAAGCTGCCGGTGATCTTCATGCTCGAAAACAACCTGTACGGCATGGGGAGTCACATAGACCGGACCCACGCCGCCGGCCGGGACCTTTATACGGCCGCCGATTCCTACAACATACCCGCCATGCAGGTTGATGGCATGGACGTGGTCTGGTCCGGGAGGCGGCCGCCGAGGCCGTCCGCCGCGTCCGGGCGGGAGAGGGTCCCGTGTTCTTGGAGGCGATAACGTATCGCTACCGCGGCCACTCGATGGCAGATCCCGTCCAGTACCGTGACAACGAGGAAGTGGAGCGGTGGAGGGCCAAGGACCCGATTTCCGGCTTCGTCGACCACGCGGTCGCCAACAACCTCTTGGGCCCGCAGGACCTGGCCGAGCTGCAGGACCAGGTGCAAAATCAAGTCGCCGAGGCGGTTAGGTTCGCCCTCCAGGCCGAGGAGCCGACGATCGAGTCGATGTACGGTCAAGTCTATGGCTGAGCTGCAGCTGCGAGAGGCGATCGTCCGCGGTCTCAGGGAGGCGATGGATGCGGATGAGCGCGTCATTCTGCTCGGGGAGGATATCGGCGAGTACGGCGGTGCCTACGCGGTGACCAAGGGATTGATGGACGCCTATGGTCAAGAGCGTGTTCGGGACACGCCGATTTCCGAGGCCGTGATCGTCGGTGCATCGGTGGGGGCCGCCATGGGCGGGATTCGTCCGATTGTCGAGGTGATGACGATCAATTTCACCCTCCTTGCGATGGACCAGATCGTCAACCACGCCGCCAAGCTGCGGTACATGTCCAACGGGCAGATCTCTGTACCGATGGTGCTGCGCACCGTGACCGGCGGGGGAGGCCAGCTCGGAGCGACTCATTCGCAGAGCTTCGAGGGCTGGTATGCCAACGTGCCCGGTCTCATGGTGGCGACACCGGCCACGTCATATGATGCGCTGGGCCTGCTCAGGTCTGCGGTGCTGGCAGAGGACCCCGTCATCTTTGCCGAGCATCAGCTCCTGTACAGTTTGAAGGGCGAGGTGCCCGACGAGCCGTACACGGTGCCTTTTGGTCAGGCCGCGACCAGGCGCCGGGGTAGCGACGTGACTCTGGTGGGATACTCCCGTATGGCCAACGTCGCTGTCGAGGCGGCAGGAATCCTCGCCGAGCGAGGAGTCGAGTCCGAGGTGATAGACCTGCGCACACTCAGGCCCCTGGATACGGATACGGTATTGGAATCGGTACGCAGGACCGGGCGAGCGGTGGTCGTCGAGGAGAACTGGCGGACCGGCGGGTTCGCGGCCGAATTGGCGGCGACCATACAGGAAAGCGCCTTTGACGAGCTCGACGGCCCGGTCGGGCGCGTTGCAGCCGAAGAGGTGCCCTTCCCTTACAATGGCCGCCAGGAGGCCGCTGCCATACCAGACGCCGACAGGGTGGCCTCGGCGGTGGCCAGCCTGTTCGGCGTGTGAGCCTAAAAGATCGGATCGGGAGCGCTAAGAGATGGCGACTGAGTTGACCATGCCACAGATGGGTTACGACATGCAGGAGGGCACGGTCGTGCGCTGGCTCAAGGCTGAGGGCGCAGAGGTGAAAAGGGGTGAGCCAATCGCCGAGATTGAGACCGACAAGGCGGTTGTCGAGTTTCAGTCGTACGCGGACGGCCTGCTGCAGCGTATCCTCGTTCACGAGGGCCGCACCGTGCCGGTGGGCGAGCCCATAGCGCTGGTGGGCGATGCCGATGAGGCCGATGCGGCGCCGGCTGTCGCGGACGCAAAAGCACCGGAAGCGGTCCCAGCTCCCCAGGTTGATGAGGAGCCTGCGGTTCCCTCGCTGCCGGAGCCACCGCAGGACCAGCCCGCCGCGACTCGAATAGAGACCGTCCGGAGGGCGGCGGACGGTGGCCGCGTGCGTGCTTCACCCGTTGCCAGAAGGATCGCCGAAGAGCGGGGCATAGATCTGGCACAGGTGGTCGGTACGGGGCCGGGCGGGCGCGTAACCCGTGAGGACGTGGAGTCCCATCCGGCGCCCACTTCCGAAGTGCCAACGCCGCAGGATGACCCGAAAGCCGAGGAGCCTGCTACGGACGAGGCGCCGGAACGCGTTGCCGCCGAGGAGCCTGCTACGGACGAGGCGCCGGAACGCGTTGCCGCCGAAGAGTCTGCTACGGACGAGGCGCCGGAACGCGTTGCCGCCGAAGAGTCGTTGCCGCCGAAGAGCCGTCGGCCGACGGAGTGGAGACGGTGCCCCTCACCCGCATGCGCAGGCAGATCGCGCGTGTGACCGTCCATAGCAAGGCCGAGACCCCCCACTTTTATGTCTCCACCGATGTCGATATGACCAGGGCCATGGAGATGCGCCAGCAGATCAACTTGAGTCCCAAGTTCGAGGGGGCGAGGGTTTCGGTAAACGACCTGATACTGAAAGCCTGCGTCGAGGCTCTCCGCAGCCATCCCAAGTTCAACGCCGCCTTCACGTCAGAGGGCATCCGAATGCATGAGCACATCAATGTGGCGATGGCCATAGCGGGAGACGACAGCTTGATCGTTCCCGCCATCAAGGATGCCCACACCATGTCGCTCAGGGATATTGCGATCGCAAGCAGGGACCTTGCGGAACGGGCCAAGGGAGGCACGATAACCGCGGAAGAATACACCAGCGGAACCTTCACCGTGAGCAATCTCGGTATGTTCGAGGTGAGCGGCTTTGCGGCCATTATTCACCCTCCTCAGTCCGCGGTGATCGCCGTCGGATCGGTGGCCAAAAGGCCGGTGGTGAGGGGGGACCGCATAGAGATCGCCGACATGATGACCGCGACCGTGTCAGCCGACCACCGGATAGTGGACGGTGCGGAGGGGGCCCTGTTCATCGGCGAGGTCAAGTCATTCCTGGAAAACCCTTACCGGCTGCTGGTTTGATTGGCGCCTCACTGAAGTTTGGACCTGATTACCGAGCCCCGCGTCTATCTGACCACTAGGACCGCCGTGGACTGGGGTGCGGTCTCAGAGTTCCTCGCCGGAGAGGGTGTCCCCCCGATACCCGAGAGCATTCGCGCCGGTGAGGACGAGTCCGCCGCGGTTGTAGAGATCTCCGCGCGCATGTGCTACATGAGCTACGGCCGGGGGCGCCGGGACATCGCCGATTTCATAGAGAACCTGCTTTCTTCTAAGGACGGCAGCGTCTTTGAACACGTTAACTACGGATTCGTCGTGACCGGAGTCTCGCGAAGCCTCACCCACGAACTGGTAAGGCACAGGGCGGGATTCGCCTACAGCCAGCGCTCACAGCGCTATGTGGACGAGACGAAAGCCTCCTTCGTGGTCCCTCCAGCCCTGGTCCGGGACTCCGGCAACGCCGAGGCGGCCACGGTGGTGTTCGAAAACGCGCTCAGGGTCGCCTCAGAGAGCTACGACGAGATGGTAGCAGCGCTAGATGAAGCGTTACCCCAGGATCTCTTTGCGCTAAGGACGGACAGGCGCAAGGCCATCAGGCAGGCGGCACGATCGGTGCTTCCAAATGCCACCGAGACAAAGATATTCATAACCGCCAACGTCCGTGCATGGCGACATTTCATCGAGATGCGGGCGGCTCCCTACGCCGACTGGGAAATCAGGAAGCTTGCCCTGCGCATACTGGAACTTCTGCAAAAAGAGGCCCCACTGCTGTTCGGCGACTTCACCGTCCAGCGGCTGACGGACGGCACCGCCATCGCCGTTCCCGTTCACTCCAAGGTCTGATCGGTGAGCGTGTTTGAGGGCAGCGTGGCCGTGGTCACCGGCGCCAGCTCAGGCATAGGGAAAGCGACAGCCGAGGCCTTCGCGAGCGAGGGTGCTTCCGTCGTGCTCGCCGCACGACGAGAGAAAGAGGGCCGTGCCATAGCCGATCGCATCGTTGCTGGCGGCCGACGCGCAATCTTCGTGCCCACCGACGTATCCGACACAGATCAAGTCAGGGAACTCTTCGAGAGAACGATGGACGAATTCGGGCGGCTCGACTACGGGATCAACAATGCCGGAGTTGAGGGGAGCCGTGCCCCGACCGCCGAATGCGCCCTTGAGGAGTGGGACCGCGTTTGCTCGGTTAACCTGCTTGGGGTGTTTTTGTGCATGAAGTACCAGATTCCCTACATCCTCAAGGGAACGGGCGGAGCCATCGTCAATGTGACTTCGGGCAACGGCCTCGTGGGCGGCTCCGGCGTTCCGGCATACATCGCCAGCAAGCACGCGGCAGTGGGCCTGACCAAGGCGGCGGCCCTGGAATACGCCGGGCTTGGGTTGAGGATAAACACGCTGTGCACATCAAGCGTCGCCACGCCCATGCACGATCGGATATTCGGCGGCGACACGCCGGAAATACGGGCCCGCGTGGCGGACTTGCATCCCAGCGGTACCATCGCCACCCCGCAGGAGTGCGCGGCCGCGATCCTCTGGCTTTGCTCGTCGGCCTCGTCCTATGTCACGGGCTCGGCGTATGTAATGGACGGAGGCTGGCTCGCGCGCTGAGGGCCGGCCCCGCTCAGTCGGTGTCTGTAACCGGGTCGGCGCTCGCCGGGGAGCGCTCCGACCCTTCGTCGGTGCCGGCGCTCTCCTCAGCCTCGTGGCTGCGTGCACGGCTCCAGGCCATCAGAAGGGCCGGGAGGATGGCGACGACAGTCACTACAGCCGCGATCACAAAGAACTCGACGAACAGGTCCATGCCGATGTTGTTGACCGTCTCCTGGAATTCTGCAATGCGCTGTTCGGCGATCTCGCTCGATTCACCTTCCAGGGGGATTGGAAGCGGCAGGCCCGCGACGAGTATGGAGAACCGCTGGGAACCCCAGGCCGCTATTGCTGCCAGACCGAGCGTCATGCCCAGCAGCCGCATCGCCGTGACCACGCCGGCCGCGGCACCCCGGTCGCCGTGGCTAACGGGCTCGGTGGCGCCCAGGGCTATTGGTGCTATCAGAAGACCGAAGCCGAGGCCGGCAAGAGCAAGGTGAATGGTTAAGTGGGGCTCGGCTATATCGAGTTCCCAGGTGGTCATCAGACCAAAGCCCAGGGCCACCAGGATCAGGCCGAGCACGGTCGGTATTCGGTAGTCCATGCGCTGACAGGCGATTCCGCCCAGCACGGCCCCGACCGGCATCGCAGCGGTCATGCGCATCAGCCTCAATCCACCTTCAAGCGGGGAGTGGCCCATCAGGTAGGTGGTCATGAAGGGGATGGTCACCATGCCTATGATCAGTGCCACCCCGATCAGCATGTGTCCTATGTTTGCGGTGATGACGGTCAGGCTGCGGAACATCGAGTTGGGCAGCAGGGGGACCTCTGCGGTCCTTTGACGGTGCACGAAGGCGATCAGGGCGGCACCCGCCAACACGAAGTACCCGATCATTGCGAGGTCGAGTCGATCGATCCGCGACAGGCCGAGCGTCAGAGCCGCCAGCGAAAGAGCTATGAACGCCCCGCCGAGGTAGTCAACCGAAGATCTAAACCTGGGACTCGGCCCCAGTAGTGCGAACAGGGCTACCAGAACGATAAAGCCCAGCGGCAGGTTCATCCAGAACACCCAGGGCCAGTCAAGGTATCGTGCCACCAGACCACCCCAGAGCGGGCCGATGACGCCCCCGGCCTCCGCTGCCCCTCCAACTAGGCCCAGCGCTAGACCTCTTCCACCGCGGGGGAAAAGGTCGCCTACCACCGCGATTGCTATGGGCAGCATCGCCCCGGCACCCACGGCCTGAAACACCCTGATGCCGATTAGCGCAGGAAGATTGGGGGCAAGGGCGGCTGCGACCGAGCCGAGCATGAACAGCACCATGGCGGCCGCGAACATTCGGCGATGGCCGAAAGCGTCCGACATACTTCCGATCAGTGGCATGGCGGCCACGTAGCCCAGCAGGTAGGCGGTAATGGTCCAGGATGCTCCGTCCAATTCGGTCGGGGGAATCCGGAAGTCGAGCATGATGTCCGGGAGCACCGTGACGATCACCGTCTGATCGTCTGCGGCGACGAACACACCCAAGCAAATGGGAATTAGGGCTACGTATGGAGATACGCGAAGCACGCTAAGTTCTCTGTCCCCCAGGGGAAGCGCTTATGACCTTGGGTACGGGCCGCGATCCTCGGGACAAGGTCTACTATGGCGTGATTTCAGGTGCCTCGATCGTCACTGGCTCGTCGAACTTCGACAGGGTCACAACCCTTATCGTGGTAGGGTCGTCGCTAGGCGTGACCTGACCAGCGAAACGCACCTTTGTCAGAACGAAGTCGTCGGGCTGTATCTCCACGTCCACGTCCACCATGCCATCCTCGACGGTTGCGCCCATCAGGGCACTTAAGGCGCTGGCGGGCATTCGCCCTGCGATCCTGTATACGTCATCCTGAGAGCCTTGGAAACTGGCCCCGGTGATCGATGACATGACCGTGATTATTCCCTCGTCTGGCTTGAAGAAGGCGATCGGGGACACCGTGGCCTCAACCACCTCCCAGGAGCCCGTGATTGGGTTGGTCAGGTAGTTGATGTCGTCGATGGCTATGAGCGTTACCCTGATGGGGAAATCTCCGAACAGGCCTGTGAACTCGACGATCAGCTTGTTGGGAATCTCCAGTTGTCCCGCCGCCCGTTCCACGCTCACTCCGGGCAGGAACGCGCTGGTGCCCACCTCGTGTGTTAGGTCGAATTGGAACGATTCGAGTTCGCCCATCACGGTTCCGGAACGCGATAGAACCTCCTCCGCTGTCAGTGGCACCGGCGTGGAAGTTGGTGTGGGTGTGGGCAAAGGCTCGGGTCCGCCGCACGCCAGGGCTATCGAACCCAGACATGCCGTGAGAGCCACCACGGCTATTCGCAGCGAAGTTCGCATCGGCGTATTTTAACCATTTGGGCGGAGATAGCGACCACCCAGATACGGAAGGGCCTGAGAACCTGGTTCATCCGCCGGGGAGGTTACGCCGCCGGCGAAGTATCCGCTCGCCTGAAGTGGCTGCGCTTCCCAAAGCGTTCAGGCTCAGCCCCTGCGAAGGTTACAAGGAGGTGACACATAGCCCATCCCGGCCCAGGCATGTGGCATTGGCAGCCGGACTTCTAGAGGTCGCCTAGGAGCACCTTTCGGCCCGTAGGGTCACTGCTCCCGCCCGCAGGCTCCACCGTGATCCCGATGGAATCGAACTCCCACATCGGGTCGGTCGGCCGTATGACCATCTGGCCGTAACCGGTTGAGTCGACCGTGAATACGCCTCCGCTGGTCATTACGTCATCCTTGACCAGCCACACTTGATAGACTTCACCACCGCCCAGCGCTGGCATGTCCAGCACGGCGAGCAGGCAATCGCGGCCATCACTGGAGGTGACCATCATGCCGCGACCTTTCACCGCCGCGTCTGCTGGCCGGAGCATACTGACCAGCCGGTCTGGATTCGCTTCCATGTAGGCCAGGTCCCTCTGTTCCTTGACCATGTCCATGATCTGGGCGTCACTTGCGGCACCGGCTTCAACCTGGCTCGCCAACTCCGTCTGGCCTTCGATCACAGCCGCCAGCATTTCGTCGACCTTCTGCATGTCCGAAGCACTCTGCTCGACGGAGCCCAGGCGGTTATCCAGCCAGAGGCCACCGGCGACCAAAAGCAAGATGGCCACGACCGCCATCCCCATGGCGGGATGCGCCCACCGGCCCTCAATGAGGGTTCCTATGCGTGCGAAAAGGCCGGAGCCGGCATCATCGTGTACCCGCACAGCTTGCTGCTGACGGCCACTGTCCGCCTCGTAACCCATGTCCGCCTCGACTCTGGAGAGCAAGGTCTTTAGCACCCTATCGGGCACAGGGGTGCGATCAAGCGCCATGGCGAAGAGAGCCATCGTGTCCGCCGCCTCAACGAGTTCAGGAAACTCGTTTGGGTAGTCGGCCAGATGCGCCTCGAACTCGTCTCGCTCCGCTTCGGGCAGTGCTCCGAGTACGTACGATTCGTAGTTTTCTTCTACTATCTTGCGGCTCATGTCCTACCCAGTATTAACGCTGTTTCATACGTTGCCGGATTTGCCGTCGCACGAGCGTGGTTGCCAGATCTTCCCAAGATTCGTTCGACGCCCATCTGCTCAGCGGACCAAATCCGGGCTGATGGCTTCGCGGAGCCTTTTCAGAGCCAGCCTCATTCTCGTCTTTACCGTCCCCAGCGGCTGGTCGAGCCGCTCGGCGATCTCCGTGTGCGTCAGGCCTTCGAAATAGGCCAGCTCGACGACCGCTCTCTGCTCGGGGCGAAGAGTGCTGAGAGCCTCTTCCAGGATGCCGCGGTGGAACCGGGCGGCCGCAAATCGGACCGGGTCGGTGGAATCGTCCGAAGGAATATCAAGTGTCTCTACCTCTCGCGAAGACCTGTGCTGATCGCGTCGCCGTCGCCGCCGAATCTCATCTATAGCGCGATGATGCGTGATGCTGAACAGCCAGGAGGTGACTGCGCCGCGGCTTCCCCGGTAGCTGTCGGCGCGTCGCCAGACGTTGAAGAAAGCGTCCTGTGTGACCTCTTCCGCCGCCTCCGGGTCCCGCAGTATCTTGAGGGCTAACGAGTATGCTGCGGTCGAGTATCGACCGTAGAGTTCGGTAAGGGCGTCGCGCCGTCGCTCGCTGATCAGTCGCAGGAGATCTTCGTCGCTGAGCTCGGCGATGTCCGGGTCTTGGTTGTTCACAGCGGCTGGATTATATTTGCAATTCGCAACCTGTTGGGCCCCCTCGTTTTGCACGTGGCGGCCGCGTTGACACTCCCTGAGGCCGGCCATAAACTCGCCGCCGTGGACAGGTTGTCGGGTAAGGTCTGCATAGTAACTGGCGCCGCAGGTGGCATGGGCGAGGCCGAATCACGTCTGTTCGCCTCCGAGGGAGCGACTGTGGTTGTTACGGACGTTCAGGACGAGCTCGGAGAGGTCGTCGCGCGAGAGATATGCGCGGCGGGAGGCGTTTCCCGCTACCTGCACCTTGACGTCAGCGATGACCGACAGTGGCGCAGTGTAATCGATCTTACTGTCGAGAGTTATGGCCATTTGGACGTACTGGTCAACAACGCCGGCACAGGCAGTGGAGAAACGGACATCACCGAAGTCACCGTAGAGCAGTGGAACTCGGTGCTGGCCGTCAACTCGACCGGCACATTCCTGGGGACCAAGTACGGGGCCGAAGCGATGCGCCGCTCTGGTGGAGGATCGATTGTCAACATCTCCTCGGTGTACGGGCTGGTTGGTGCGCCGGTTGGGGCATCCTATCCCGCTTCCAAGGGAGCGGTCCGGTCGTTTACCAAGGCGGCCGCCGTGCAGTTCGCACGAGACGGAGTGAGGATCAACTCCGTGCATCCGGGATTCATAGATACTCCTCAGACGCGCTGGATGATGTCCGATCCGCAGACCGTTAGGGAACTGGTAGACCGTACTCCTATCGGTCGCATTGCGACTCCCGAAGACGTGGCCTGGGGGGTGCTGTACCTGGCCAGCGACGAGTCCTGCTACGTGACGGGGGCCGAGTTCGTCATAGATGGCGGCATCACCGCACAGTGAGCCGCCTCGAAGGCAAAGTCGCGCTGATCACCGGTGCCGCCAGCGGTATGGGTGCTGTGGAGGCGGGGCTGTTCGCAGAGCACGGAGCAAAGGTTGTGCTAGCCGATGTGCAGGATGAGGCTGGTGAGGCCATCGTCCGAGCCATCAGGAAGCTGGGCGGCTCGGCGGAGTATGTTCACCTCGACGTTTCAGACGAGGCACAATGGGTCGAGACCATCTCCCATGTCCAAGTCCGATACGGACAGCTTCACGTGCTGGTCAACAACGCCGGCGTCTACAGCGGAAAGAGCGGTCTGGTAGAAGACTATTCGGAGAGGGATTGGGGTTGGGTAGTTGCCGTTAACGCCACGGGGGTATTCCTAGGTACCAAACACGCCTCTGAGGCTATGAAACGGACCGGTGTAGAAGGTTCAATAATCAATGTGTCGTCAATATACGGCCTCGTCGGGGCACCTTCGGAGGCCCCATATCCGGCGTCCAAGGGCGCTGTACGATCATTCACCAAGGCTGCTGCGGTCCAGCTGGCACCCGAAGGCATCAGGGTTAACTCCGTCCACCCCGGCTTCATAGATACTCCGCAGTCGGCAGGGCTGATGGACGACCCAGTAGAGCGGGCCAAGCTGGTCGATCGAACGCCCATCGGCAGGATCGGAACATCGGAGGACATCGCCTGGGGAGTGCTATATCTGGCCAGCGACGAATCCTCCTACGTGACCGGCGCCGAATTTGTCATAGACGGCGGCATAACCGCCCATTGAGAGGCACGCCGCGCCAGGAACACGATAGTCTAGATCCCTCCCCCGCCAGTCTGCGGCGGCGGCCGCTACTCGGATAAGACAGCTCCATGCTGGACCCTGTACACGTTCATCTTAGAGCGTCGGGCGGGGGGTAACGCCTCCAGCTCAGCTGTGGTTATCAAGCACTGGTCATAGCCGGAAACCCGGTCCAGGACCAGTGCTCGCCTCCTCGGATCGAGTTCCGAAAGGACGTCGTCGAGCAGGATCACCGGCGTTTCTCCGCGGCTATGAGACAGGTATTCGGCCTCGGCAAACTTGAGGGCGAGAATCGCCGTCCTGGCCTGCCCGCGCGATGCATACCGGGAAGCGTCGACTCCGTTGAGGTGAATCTCCATGTCGTCGCGGTGTGGGCCCACGCTGGTGTGTCCCTGTGAGACGTCCCGCCCGGCGCTGCGCTCAATTGCGGTGGCCAACTCTTCCGAGGCTCGTATTGGCGTGATGGGCTCGTCGGCCATGGGAGTCTCAAACCTTGCCCGGTAATCTATCCTGAGGGTCTGCGCCGCGTCGGATAGGGAGGCATAGTTGGTAGCTGATTGCTTCCGCAACGCCGCCATGGCGCTTATCCGGGTTGCGACGATATAGCCGCCATCCTGCGCCAGCCGATCATCCCAAGGGCCCAGTTCGTCCTGACTCGACCAGCCGTTCCGGATAGCTCTGAGCAGGTGGTTTCGCTGGGTTAGGGCACGCTGGTAGCGCTGAAGCGCGCGCAAATACGTCCGGTCGTGTTGGGATATGAGAACGTCCAGGTAACGCCTGCGCAGCGCCGGTGCACCGTATACAAGCTCCAGATCCTGGGCGGAAAAGAGCACCGCGTTGAACTCTCCCACCAGGTCCGCCGCCCTGCGAGGAGCCCCGTTAACCCTTATCACCTTTCGAAAAGATGTACCGGACCACTCGACATCAGTTGCCGGGGGACGGTCTGGGGCTCCTGTGGCAGGGTGATCGGACGGGCCGGGCCCTATCAGATCTATCTGTATTCGAACGGCCCCGCCAGAGCGATCGATGGTCGCCGATACGACCGAATGTATCTGCCCGGAAGCCGTTTCATCGCAGTCCTCGTAGGACGGTCCGAAACCGACCAGCTCGCGGTCCGCCTGAGCCCGTACGGACTTGGCGACGGCGAGCATGTACAGGGCCTCCAGCAGATTGCTCTTGCCGTTGCCGTTGGCGCCGCAAAACAGACTGAGACCTGGCCGTAGGTCAAGCTGGAGCTCGCGGAAATTGCGGAACCTTTTCAGGCCGAGATTGGAGAGGTGTATCTTTTGCCTCGCCCCCGATGATAGTCGGCTATTGTTCGGCTGAGAGCGTCCGTATCAGGTCGAGGAATCCGTCCTCATCGAGCGTCGTTACGCCCATGTCGCCAGCTGCGTCCAGCTTTGAGCCGCCCGCGTCCTCGCCGACGACCAGATAGTCGGTGCGCTTGCTTACGCTGCCGCTGACTGAACCGCCGAGGTCCTTTATGCGGTCCTGGATACCCGAGCGGCTGAATCGCTGAAGACGGCCGGTAACAACGAACCTGAGGTCGGCGAGGATCTGCTCCTGCGACTCGCCGCGTTCCTCATCTGCGAGGTTGACTCCGGACCCTCGCAGCTTTTCTATCATGGCCAGGTTGGAGGTCTCGGAAAAATAGCTCCCCACGCTCGCCGCGATCTTCGGGCCGATACCAGGAACCGCCAGCATGTCCTCGGTTGATGCGGCGATCAAGCCGTCTATGGTCCTGAAGCGGCGGGCCAGAACATCGGCCACCTCCTCTCCGACGAAGCCGATTCCGAGCGCGACCAGCACCCTGGCAAGCGGCCGGGACCTGGACGCGTCTATTGCGGCCAACAGATTGGCGACCGAAGCCTCTCCCATGCGCTCGATGGATAGCAGCTGCTCTCGCGCGTTCTCAAGGGTGAAGATGTCCGCGGCGTCTTCGATCAATCCCCGTTCCAGCAGCATAGAGACCTGCTTTTCCCCGAGGCCGTCAATGTCCATTGCTCCCTTGGATACGAAGTGCTCGATCAGCCGGGTCAACTGGGCCGGACAACGGGCGTTGACACAATAAGTCATCGCCTCTCCCTCGGGCCGAACAACGTCGTGGCCACAGCTGGGGCACGACGGGAGCATTACAAACTCGGGAAGGGGACAGGTGCGCCTTTCTGGGATGGACCTGACGACCTGCGGGATCACCTCTCCCGCCCGCTCGACGATAACCCGGTCGCCCTTGCGCAGATCCTTGGAACGTATGTAGTCCTCGTTGTGCAACGTGGCCTGCCTGACGGTGGCCCCGTTGATTACGACCGGCTCCAGAACGGCGTACGGATTTATGCTGCCGGTGCGTCCGACGTTGAAACGGATGTCGACCAGCAGGGTTTCCTTTTGTTCGGCGGGGAACTTGTAGGCGATCGCCCACCTGGGTTCCCGGCCTACATGACCCAGATGGCGCTGGTAGTCAAAGCGGTTGACCTTGACCACCACACCGTCACAGGCGTAGTCCAAGCCACCCTTGGATTCGAGCCACAGTTGATAGTAGTCAGCGACCTTCTTGACCGAGCCAACCAGTTGATTGTGCGGGTTCACGTTAAAGCCCAGATCGGCCAGATAACCGAGCGTCTCGTAGTGCGTGTCGGCGGATATCTCGTCCTCCGGGTATCCCAGCCCATAGATGTAAATGTCCAGCGGGCGCTCGGCGGTTACGCGCGGATCGATCTGCCTGAGCGAGCCGGCCGCTGAGTTGCGAGGGTTCGCGTAAACGGCCAGTCCCTCCCGCTCGCGCTTGCGGTTGAAGTTCTCAAACTCGGAGATGGGGAACAGCACCTCCCCGCGCACCTCGAAGGTGGGTGGGAACCTCCCGGAGACCCGCTTCGGCAGGTTGTCGATGGTGCGAAGGTTGGCCGTAACATCCTCCCCTTGCCGACCGTTGCCGCGTGTGGCGCCCCGGGTCAATCGACCGTTTTCGTAGGTGACAGCGACGGCAAGGCCGTCGTACTTGAGCTCGCACACCATCTCGAATTCGTCGCCTATCAACCTGCCTGCGCGCTGGTGCCAGGAGGTCAACTCGGACGGATTGAAGGCATTGCCGAGGCTGAGCAGGGGCACCGGGTGTGCCACCTCGGAAAAACCACCCGAAGGAGCGGAGCCCAGCGTCTGAGTAGGCGAGTCCAGCGTGATCAGTTCGGGATGCTCGGCCTCCAGGGCGCGGAGTTCACGCATAAGCGCGTCCCACTCGCTGTCGCTTATCTCAGGGGCGTCGTGCTGGTAGTAAAGAGCGCTGTGACGCTCTATCTCGGCCCTCAGACGCTCGATTCGCGTCAGGGCCTCAGGCGCCAGGTCAGTCGCGTCGAACATGCCGACCAGCCGGGTACAGCTAGTCCCACATCCCGGTGCTGAAGTACCGCTCGCCCAGATCGTTGAAGATGGTGACGATCTGCGAACCGGGCTCGGTGGCAGCCTCCACGGCTGCGACCAGATATGCTCCCGATGATTGGCCGACAAACAGGCCGTGCGCAGCCAGGACCTTCGCCATTGCATACGCCTCGTCGAGGCTGACCTCGACACGATCGTCGATCACGCTCTGGTCCAGGATCTCCGGCACCAGGCTCTCCTCTCCCAGGGGCTTAAGGCCCTCGATCCCCCTCCAGTCGCCCGGCTCTATGCTGATGACCCGGATGCTGGGGTCGTGTTCCTTGAGTCTCCTGCCAACCCCGGTGATGGTGCCGCCGGTGCCTACCCCGGCAATGAAGTGGGTGAGATCGGGCGCCTGCTCAAGTATTTCGCTTGCGGTGGTCTCGTAGTGGGCGATCCAGTTGAAATCATTCGCGTACTGGTTGCAGAAAAAGTACCTGTCTGGATTCTCCTCGTAGCGTCGCACGACCTCGCGCATCGCCTCATCATAGCCAAGCAGCGGGTCGGTCTCGACCACCGTCGCCCCGTGCGCGGCGATGCGCTTTTTTCGCTCCTCAGAGGCGTTGGCCGGGATTACCAGTTCCACCCTGCGGCCGATCGCCGACCCGATCATGGCGTAGGCTATTCCGGCGTTGCCAGAAGTAGAATCTAGGATCGCCTTGCTCTCCGGCAGTTCGCCGGACAACACCGCTTCGACGACCATCCGCAGAACCGGACGGTCCTTGATGGATCCCCCGGGGTTGAGGTTCTCAAGCTTTGCCGCGATCCGCGTGCCGCTGGAGATGGCTGTCCCCGCGATGCCATCCGGAAGATCCAGGTTGATCAGGGGGGTATTGCCAATAGCGCCGAGCAGCGGGTGCTCGGCTATGAATTCCTCGTAGTTGCCGTGGTCAGTCAAGCCCGGATGCCTTTCGGCCGTCAAACGTCCAGGTTCTTGACCTCAAGCGCGTGGGTCTCTATGAATTCGCGACGGGGCTGCACAAGGTCACCCATGAGCAGGGTGAACACCATGTCCGCCTCGGCGGCGTCGTCGACCGAGACCTGCAGCAGGGTTCTGGTATCCGGGTTCATCGTGGTATCCCACAGCTGTTCGGCGTTCATCTCTCCCAGGCCCTTGTAGCGCTGCATACCGACATTGCGCTTGTTTCTGAGCTGGAGCATTATGCCCTCCCGCTCGCCCTCCGAGTAGGCATAGGCGACGGTCTTGCCAGAGGCTATCCGGTAGAGGGGCGGCTGTGCGATGTAGAGATGGCCGTGCTCGATCAGCTGGTACATGTGCCTGAAGAAGAAGGTGAGCAGGAGCGTGCGTATGTGCGAGCCGTCGACGTCGGCGTCGGTCATTATGATGATCCGGTGGTAGCGCAGCTTGGCGCGATCGATCTCTTCATCCATCCCGGCCCCGACCGCCACGATCATAGCCCTGATTTCCTCGTGGGCGAGCATCTTGTCCGCACGGGCCTTTTCGACGTTGAGGATCTTGCCCCTGAGAGGCAGTATCGCCTGCGTCCTGCGGTCCCGACCCATCTTGGCCGTGCCGCCAGCGGAGTCGCCCTCGACGAGATACAGTTCGCAATTCTCGGGATTCTTGTCGGAGCAGTCGGCGAGCTTGCCCGGCAGCGCGCCGCCGTCCATCGCGTTCTTGCGAATGATCAGATCCCTGGCCTTGCGCGCCGCCTCTCTGGCCCTCTGGGCGGTGATCGCCTTGTCTACGATGCGGCGTGCCTCTTTGGGGTGCTCTTCCAGGTAGGTGCCCAGCTCCTCGACGACTGCGCTCTCGACCATGGCCCGGATCTCAGGGTTACCCAGCTTGGCCTTGGTCTGGCCCTCGAACTGCGGATCGGTGAGCTTTACGCTGACGACCGCGATCAGGCCATCCCTGGCGTCTTCGCCAGCGAGGTTGGGCTCGTTGTCCTTGATGATCTTCTGCTTGCGGCCGTAATCGTTCATCACCCTCGTCAGGGCGGAGCGCAGGCCCGTGAGATGAGATCCCCCGTCGACGGTGTTTATGCAGTTTGCGAAGGAAAGGACGGTCTCGCTGAAACTGTCGTTGTAGAGCAAAGCCACCTCGACGATGGTGTTGTCCCAGCGCTTCTCCATGAAGATGGGCTCGGGGTGGAGTGTGCTCCTGCCGTGGCACAGATCTACGACGAACTGTGATATGCCGCCCTCATACCTGAATTCGGCCCTCCTTGAGTCCTCCAGCAAGTTGGCGTGCATGTCGCTGGAAAAGCGTATTTGGAGTCCGCGGTTGAGGTATGCCATCTCCTTGAATCTTTGAGCCAATGTCTCGAACTCGTATAGGAAATCTCCGAAAATGTCCGGGTCGGGCGTGAACGTGACCGTGGTTCCGTGCTCGTTCTCCGGATGACCGTTGGTCACCTCGAGATCGGTGACCCTCTTGCCACGGGAAAACTCCTGCCTGTGCACCTTTCCGTCTCGCCGCACCTCGATCGTTAACTCCGATGACAGGGCGTTAACTACGGAGGCTCCCACACCATGCAGTCCCCCTGACACGGTGTATGCCTTGCCACCGAACTTTCCGCCGGCGTGGAGTGTGGTCATCACCGTCTCGATCGCCGACAGACCCGTGACGGGGTGGCGGTCGGCCGGTATGCCGCGGCCGTCATCTCTTACCGTCACGCTGCCGTCCCGGTCTATGTGAATGACGACCTGGGAGCAGAACCCGGCCATGAACTCGTCGACGGCGTTGTCCACGATCTCGTAGATGAGGTGGTGCAGTCCCCGCTGGTCCGTTGAGCCGATGTACATGCCCGGACGCTTGCGAACCGCCTCCATGCCCTCAAGTACCTGGATGTCCTTGGCCGAATAGATGTCGCCTGACTCTCCGTTTCTGCGGTTGTTCTTCTGGGCCATCAAGTGCTCCGGGAAAGGATTGCTGTAGGCATCAAAATCTTACCAATTTTTGGGAAAAACATCAAACGGTTTACGTGGGTATTACCGGGCGGAACCCGAATTCGACCTGCCCTCCCTGACATGGCGCGCGAATGCGGGCATTGATCAATTGTCCCGGGGAACACAACGGCCGGTGCCCGACCGATGCAGCCGCCTCTGTTGATCATGCACCGCCGACCACGGATATACCGAGCACAATCGAGAGGCTGTTGGACCGATAGCGGATGGCCTAGACATGTCTGGGAACAGCCCGGGTATTTCACATGGCATGGCGGCCGGGTCCCGGGGCTCCTCCAATGGACCAGGCGACATAGTCAGGCTCGTCCACCAGAAGGCTGGCGGCGGCGGGTATTGACTGCTTCGGGGCGATCGGGGGTCTGGTGTCTTGCCCGCACCCGGGTCGCCAGCTAGCATTTGCCCGATGCCGGAAGGCAGCATAAACGAGGGGAGGCACAATTGGCCGACGATCTCCATTCCCGAATCCAGCGTCGAATCGCAAACAGGTCTCTACTCGACCACCCCTTCTACAGGGCGTGGCAAGACGGCGAGTTGACGATGGGTGACCTCCGTGTGTACGCGGCTCAGTACTATCACTTCGAGGCAGAGCTGCCCACCCTGCTCAGCGCCGTGCACTCGCGCTGCCAGGACCGTGGGGTGCGCCAGGCCATACTCGATAACCTGTGGGACGAAGAGCACGGTCAGGCCAATCACAGGGCCCTGTGGCTCGACTTTTGCCAGGCGGTGGGCCTCGATCGCGCCGAGCCCGAGGCCACCCGGGCCCTTCCCACCACTGAAGCCATGCTTCAGACCTATCGCAGCCTGTGCCACCACCGCACCTTCCAGGAGGGGCTCGCCGCCGTATATGCCTACGAAGTACAGGTGCCGGCCGTCATGGTCGAAAAGATCCGGGGCCTGAGGGACCATTTCGGCATCACGGACGAGGCCGGCCTCCGGTTCTTTGAGGTGCACAGCGTGCTCGACGAAGACCACTCTGACCGTGAGCGCGAAGGGATCCTGGAACACACTTCGCCGGAGCTGGAGCCGTCGGTCGAAGCGGCCTTGCAGCAGGCACTTGATGGGTGGTGGGGTTTCCTCGACGGTGTCATGGATTCGCGGCCTTAGTCCGCCGGGAACTAGACCCTCGCCGGACGCTGTGGAGCCTGCCGTTTTTCCCTGGCCTGCCGGCGTTGCCTCTCGCCTTGTTTTGACACGCCCCCGTGGGGTAGAGTAGCAGCCCTGAACGACCCCGCTCAGCGGGGCCGTGGCCGGGCTTATGGCGGAGCCCGAGCGCCCTTGCAGAGGAGGACCCGATGACCACTTCCCTGTTCGGCTCAAGTGTGAAGAGGCGCGAAGACCCGCGACTCATTCAGGGCACGGGCCGGTACGTTGACGACATCAAGCTGGCGGGCATGCTGCATGTACAGCTCGTGCGCAGCCCATTCGCCCATGCCAAGATCTCGGGCATCGACTGCTCGGCGGCGGAGGCCCTGGAGGGGGTCGTTGCGGTCTTTACTGGGGAGCAGGTAAAGGACGAGCAGGGCTCGGTACCCTGCGGCTGGGTGGTTCCAGACACCAAGGAGGTGGCCCATCCGCCCATCGCCATCGACACGGTTCGGTTCGTCGGTGACATAGTCGCGGCCGTCGTGGCGACCTCCCCGGAGGTGGCTGCCGACGCGGTCAGGCTCGTGGACGTTGACTATGAGACGCTCCCGGTGGTCGTACACACCGGTGACGCCGCCAAGCCCGGCGCTCCACAACTGCACAGCGACGCCCCGGGCAACGTCGCCTTTGAATGGGAGGTCGCCGGTGGAGATGTCGAGGCGGCCATAGGTGCAGCCGAGGTCGTGGTCGAGCAGACCATGACCAACCAGAGGCTGGTGCCCAACGCCATGGAAACGCGCGGCATCGTATGCGATTACAACCATGGCACCAATCAGCTCACGATGTGGACCTCCACGCAGATACCGCACCTGGTGCGCCTGCTGCTGGCCCTTACGCTCGGGCATCCCGAGCACCTCATACGAGTCATCGCGCCGGACGTCGGCGGCGGCTTTGGAAGCAAGCTGTACATGTACGCCGAGGAAGTCATTACCGCCGTCGTGGCCAAACGGGTCAGACGCCCGGTTAAGTGGATCGAATCGCGCCAGGAGGCCTACCTGGCAACCACGCACGGCCGGGATCACCTGAGCACAGCTCGGATCGCCGGCAGCCGGGACGGCAGAATCGACGCGATCGATGTCGATACCACCGCCAACCTGGGTGCCTACCTGTCCACCTTTGCCCCGCTGGTGCCCACCCTGCTGTACGGCCTGATGATGAGCGGACCCTATGACCTGGCCAACGTCAGGTGCAAAGTGACGGGGGTCTATACCAACACCACCCCGGTCGATGCCTACCGGGGTGCGGGCCGCCCCGAAGCCACGTATCTCGTGGAACGAATCGTAGACATTTTCGCCGCCGAAATAGGTATGGATCCGGCCGAGATAAGGAGAAAGAACTTCATAGAACCGTTCGACGACGCCCGCCCGGTGGCAACGGGAGTCGCCTACGACAGCGGTGACTACGAGCCCGCCTTCGATCGAGCGCTGGAGATGGCCGGCTACGGGGAGTTTCGCAAGGAGCAGGAGGCGGCCCGGGCGGAGGGCCGCTACCTGGGCATCGGTCTGTCCACGTATGTGGAGATCTGTGGAGGCGCCCCCTCGCACGTTGCGGTCACCCTGGGCGCCCGGGCGGGCCTCTGGGAGAGTGCCACGGTTCGGGTCAATCCGACAGGGACCGTGCGCGTGTTCACCGGCGCATCGACCCATGGTCAGGGGCACGAGACGACCTTCGCCCAGCTGGTCTCGGCCGAGCTAGGCGTGGCCATGGAGAACGTTGAGATCGTTCACGGAGACACCGATCAGGTCCAGTTCGGAACCGGCACCTTTGGCAGCCGCAGCGCGGCGGTAGGCGGGGGCGCCATTCACATGAGCCTGACCAAGATCAAGGACAAGGCCAAGAAGCTGGCCGCACACCTGCTGGAGGCCGCTCCCGAGGACATCGAGTACGAGGACGGCAAGCTCTTCGTAAGGGGCGCCCCGGGCGAGGCAAAGACGTTTGGTGACATCGCGCTGGCGGCCCACGTGTACGCAGGTGAGCTGCCGGAGGGCATCGAGCCGGGACTGGAGGAGACGAGCTTTTTCGACCCCAGCAACTTCACCTGGCCGTTCGGCACCCACATCGCCATAGTCGAGGTAGACGGCGACACCGGCGAGGTCACGCCCCTCAGGTATATAGCCGTCGACGATGTGGGCAACGTGATAAACCCGATGATCGTCGACGGCATGGTCCACGGTGGCGCCGCCCAGGGACTCGGGCAGGCTCTCCAGGAGGAGGCCGTCTACGACGACGAGGGCCAGCTCCTGACCGGCAGCATGATGGACTACGCGGTTCCGTCGGCAGAGGACCTTCCCTCGTTCGAAGTCGACCGCACCGTTACCCCCACCTCCGTCAACCCGATGGGCGTTAAGGGAGCGGGCGAAACCGCGACGATAGCCGGTTCTCCAGCCGTTATCAACGCGGTGGTAGACGCACTGTCCCACATGGGAGTCAGGCACCTAGATATGCCGGCCAAGCCCGAGAGGGTCTGGCGCCTTGTCAGGGAAGCGCGATCCTGAGAGCCCCGGTTCGCACCGGTAGCCCGTGACCAGCGGCCGACGCCGCCCGGACCCGGTTGGAGAGATCGTCCAGCGTCTCGAGGCGGCCAGCTACATTGCGGATCCGTCGATCGGTACCGCCCTTTTCATGGCGCAGCAGCTCGAGCGGCCGCTGCTGGTGGAGGGCAGGGCCGGCGTTGGCAAGACCGAGATCGCGAAGGTCATGGCCGAGACCCTCGAGACCCGCCTCATCCGGCTCCAGTGCTACGAGGGGCTCGACGTCAACACCTCTCTGTACGAGTGGAACTATCCCCGCCAGCTCCTGCATATAAAGCTGGAGGAGGGAGTCGGGAGGAGGACCGAGGACAGGGAACGCGAGATATTCGGCCGCGAGTTCCTCCTGGAGCGTCCCCTCCTTGCCGCGCTGTCTGAACCGGAAAGGGCACCCGTGCTGCTGATCGATGAGATCGACAGGGCGGACGAGGAGTTTGAGGCGTTCCTGCTCGAGATCCTCGCCGACTACCAGGCGACGATCCCCGAGCTAGGCACCATCAAGGCGGTCCACATCCCGCTTGTGATACTCACCTCCAACCGAACCCGCGAGCTGTCCGACGCCCTGCGGCGGCGCTGTCTGTACCTGTGGATCGACTATCCCGATTTCGATAAGGAGCTGCGGATAGTGCGGGCCAAGGTTCCTGGAATTGGCGAACGGCTCGCGCGTCAGGTCGTAAGGTTCGTAGAGGACGTGCGGGGTCTTGACCTGGAAAAATCCCCGGGAGTTTCCGAGACGCTGGATTGGGCCAGGGCCATGATGATCATGAGCTACGAGAGCATCGATCGAGAGGCGGTAGAAGTCACCGTTGGCGCTCTCCTTAAGGATGCCGACGATCTCGAGGATTTCAGGTCCGGAGCACTGGACAAGATACTTGCCAGTGCTTAAGCGTTTAGGTGCGATCGGCCGGGCCGATCGAGTCACGGAGAACTGCACATGCCTAGGATGACCGGCAAAAGGGCGCTCTTGGAGATGCTGAGGGCCGAGGGCGTCAAGTACATATTTGGAAACCCGGGCACCTCCGAGGGCGCGATCATGGACGCGCTGGAGGATTTTCCCGATCTCCACTATGTCCTGGTTACCCAGGAGGGTGCGGCGATGGGGGCGGCGGATGCATACGCAAGGGCCACCGGACGGCCTTCCTTCGTCAACCTGCACATCGAGACCGGCCTTGCCAACGGCATCAGCCTGCTCCACAACGCAGCCGCCGGTGGGACGCCACTGGTCCTGACCGCCGGCAACAAGGACGTGAGAAAGCTGGTGGAGGGCAGGACCCCGCTGGCCGACATGGTAAAGATATTCACCAAGTGGAGTGTCGAGCTGACTCACCCGGAGCAGGTGCCCGCAGCCGTGCGCCGCGCATTCAACGAGGCCCGGACACCGCCCACCGGTCCAACGTTCATCGCCTTCTCCGCCAATTCGCTCGACGGCGAGGCGGACATGGAAATAGTGCCGAATTCCACCGGCTATTTCAGGCTGGCCCCGGACGATAGATCCGTCCGGGATGCGGCGGACCTGCTGGCGAAAGCCGACAAACCGGTCATGCTGGTCGCCGACCGGGTCGCTCAATCGGGTGCTGCGGACGAGGCGGTGCGGGTGGCCGAGTTGCTGGGGGCGGAGGTGTATTCGACCCTCTATTCGGAGATGAACTTTCCGTCCCGCCACCCGCTCTACAGGGGCCCACTGCGCTGGGGTTTTCCAGATGCGAAAGAGACGCTGTCCCAGGCTGATGCGGTGCTTGCGGTTGGCAACGTATTTTCCGGCTACTTTTTCTTTCCCGACGAGGGTGCAGGTTCGTTCGCCCGTGACACGAAGGTCGTGCACCTGGATGCCTCCCCGAGGGAAGTGGGCAAGAGCGAACCGACCGACGTGGGGATAATCGCCGACCCCAAGGTCGGCCTTGCCTGCCTGGCCCAGGCAATCGATTCAGGTATGAGCGGCTCGGCCAGGGAGGCCGCCAAGGGCCGGGCGGAGTCTATTGCTGCCCGGACCGCCTCGGAACGTGACGCCTGGGCCACGAGAGTCAAAGAACGCTGGCACGGCTCCCCGATGTCGCCGGAACGAATGATGGCGGAGGTCGTCGCGGCCATACCCGATGACACGGTGATCGTGGACGACTCGGTGACAACCAGGGCGGCTGTAGTGGGCGCCATGGAGTTCAGCCGTCCGGGGCAGGTCTTCGGGGAGAGAGGCGGGGCCATAGGATGGGGCGTCGGCGGAGGCCTGGGAGCAAAGCTGGCCAACCCGGACCGGCCCGTGGTAGCGATAGTCGGTGACGGCAGCGCGATGATGACCGTGCAGGGCTTTTATACCGCCGCGATTGAGGGTATCCCCGTCATCTATGTCATCTGCAACAATGAGGCCTATCGGGTGCTCAAGGTCAACATGGACGTGTACAAGAGCCTGGTGGTGGGTCAGGACCCGCCGCAGAGCAGATATATCGCCATGGACTTTCCGCAGCGTCTGGACCTGGCCGCCATGGCGAGGGCTATGGGGGTTTACGGCGTTCGTATCGAGGACCCGCTGCAGATCGGACCGGAGATCGGCAAGGCCCTCGCCTCCGGCAAGCCGGCAGTGCTCGACGTCATCATCGACGGCGCCCTGTAGGCGCCAGGCCCGTCCCCATGCCCACTCAACAGGAGATCGACCGGCTAGAGAGCTTTCTTAGGCCACCGCTGATCGCGGTGGCCGCAACGATCGGCGTCACCGGGATGCCCCAGCTGACGCCCATCTGGTATGAGTTTCGCGATGGCGCGATGTTCATGTCCGTCACGAAGGAGCGCCTCAAGTACAAGAACCTGGCCAGGGACGGCAGGATGTCGGTCTGCGTTTTCGATCCTCCACTTGCCAAGGTCTACGCGACGATCACGGGCCGTGTCGATCTGGCAGACGATGACAGCATCTGGGAACCTACCCGCGCGATCTGCGAGAGGTACATGGCCCCGCATGAGGTAGGGCCCTGGATGCAGGAGCTATACGGGCAGGACCGGGTGCTAATCACCCTGCGCCCCGAGCGAATTCACCACCTCGACCTCGGCCGTATCCTTCCCGAGGGCTGACCCCGGCGGCCATCCGGCCCGCCGGGCGACGACCCCCATCCCCGAACGGGCCCCGAGCGGGCCGCCGGGTGCCACGGCGCGCCCCGGGGCGCTAGAATGCCTGGAACATTTGTTTCTGTCCTCCAGAGGTCCGATTCAGCGACGATGGCCGCCATAATCCACGCCGATTTCGATGCGTTTTATGCCTCCGTCGAGCAGCGGGACGACCCGGCGCTGCGAGGCAGGCCCGTCGTGGTGGGCGGTGACCCCGGTGCCCGTGGCGTGGTCGCCGCCGCCTCCTACGAGGCGAGGCGATTCGGCGTGCGATCGGCGATGCCCATGAAGACCGCCATGAGGCTCTGTCCGCATGCCGTGCGCGTGGCCCCCAGGTTTGAGACCTACCGGGAGGTTTCCCGCAACGTCATGGACATATTCCGCGCGGTCACTCCAGCCGTCGAGCCACTGTCATTGGACGAGGCCTTTCTCGACGTCACCGCGCGAGTGGGCGGGGAATGGACTCCGGAGAGGATCGCCCGCGGCCTCAAGGCACGGGTGACGAATCGCACAGGTCTGACCATATCGATGGGCGTAGCCACAAACAAGTCGGTCGCGAAGATCGCCTCGGACATGGATAAACCCGACGGCCTCGTTACTGTTCCCGCCGGCACGGAGCGCGAGTTCCTGGTGCCGCTTCCTGTAGGCAGGCTGTGGGGCATTGGACCCAAGACCGAGGAGTGGCTGGCCCGGGAGGAGATTGCGACCATCGGTCAGTTGGCTCAGCAGCAGCCGAAATGGTTCTGCGACCGTTTCGGCAAGATGGGGCCCGGCCTACGCGATCTGGCCAATGGTGTCGACCACAGGCCGGTGGTGGCCGAGCGACGCCGTAAGTCCATCAGTGCCGAGACGACTCTGGCGATCGACACGGACGATCCCGAGAGCCTGCATCAGCTTGTCGCAGGACTGTGCGGTCGAATCGGAGGAGAGCTTGAGCGCCGCGGCCTTGCCGGACGCACGGTAAAGCTCAAGCTGCGGCTCGACGACTTCACCACATACACCCGCCAGGTGACGCTTGATACCCCGGTCGAATCGGAGGCCCAAGTCGCCTCGGCCGCATCCCGCATGCTCGGGCGGGAGCTCGGCGAGGGCCGACGTTTCCGCCTGCTCGGAGTCGGTGTGTCGGGGTTCGAAGATGCGGCTTCCAGGGTGACGGAGATCCCGTTGCAGCCCCGCCTGTACGGCCTCGAGTGACGCCCTGATACGATTCACTTCCATGGCAGAAAAGCCCTTGGCGAAACCCGCTTCCGATGGCCTGGTCCGCTGCCACGACGATGTCTATGGCTCTCCGATGCACACCGCGTACCACGACATCTACTGGGGCACGCCGACTCGGAACGAGCAAAGGCTCTTTGAGTTTCTCTCCCTGAGCGGGATGCAGGCCGGTCTGAGCTGGTGGGGGGTCTGGCGGAGGAGAGACGCCTTTCGCGCCGCATTCGACGACTTCGACCCGCTGCTTGTTGCCAGGTACGGCGACGACAAGGTAGCCGAATTGCTGGCGGACCGGGGCATCATAAGGAACCGGGCCAAGATCAGGTGCATCATCGGCAATGCCCGGGCCGTCTGTGGCCTCCGCCCCGAGTTCGAGGGACTGGCCGACTATCTGTGGTCGTTTGTCGACGGAAGGCCGAGGATGAACCGGTGGCCCCGCGGCATGCAGGTTCCCGCCGTTGCCCCTCCCGCTGAAGAGATCAGCGCCGATATGAAGAGCCGGGGTTTTCGTTTCTGTGGTCCGATCATCACGTACGCCTATATTCAGTCTGTCGGTCTGGTCAACGATCACCGTGATGGGTGCTTTAGGCAAACGGCCCTGCCCTTCGATTACAGCAGGTGACCGGCAGTTCTATCAGGCAGTAATTCTGTGGACCTTCCAGAACAGGGCGGGCCGGAAAAGGGCGGGAAAGAAGGACAGGTCCGCTGTGACTGGGCTGCCGGGGACTCCCTGATGGCTGCCTACCACGACCGGGAATGGGGGGTACCGCAGTACGAGGAGCGGGCGCTGTTCGAGATGCTGACCCTTGAGGGCGCGCAGTCCGGGCTCAGCTGGCGAACCATCCTCCATAAGCGCGAGGGATACCGCCTTGCCTTTGACGCCTTTGACATCGAGGCCGTCGCCGCCTTCGGGGAGGATCGAGTCGCCGCGCTTGCGGCCGACGCCGGCATTGTGCGCAATCGCCTCAAGATACGCTCCGTCGTCTCCAACGCGGCGGCTATTGTTGGACTCTGGGAGACAGGCGAGTGCCTGTCGGGTCGTTTGTGGGGCTTTGTGGGTGGCCGCGCGATCCTTAATTCATGGCGGTCCCAGTCGGAGATCCCGGCCACTACCGACCTGGCCGGCTCTGTGAGCAAGGACCTTAAGTCGCTTGGTTTTCGCTTCGTCGGTCCGACCGTCTGCTACTCGCTGATGCAGGCCTGCGGGATGGTCAACGATCACCTCGTTGGCTGCTTCAGGCGCGCTGAGATAGCGCGCTGCGCAGGAACTCCTCCGCGCGGCTTCCCGCGCGCCCCGGGCTAGCCGAATATCGAGCCCGTAAGTCCTTTGTGCCCGGCCACGAACTCGGAGGCCGATACCGCCCTTCGTCCCTCGATCTGCAGTCGGGCGACGATCAGCACGCCCCCGCCGGTAGCCACCTCGATAGACCCTCTAGCTACACTCACCGTGCCCGGTGCATCGCGGTTGTCCGGGACAGCTGAAGCCTCAAGGATCTTGATCGTCTTCCCGTTCCAGGACGTGAATGTTCCCGGCCAGGGGTGGTAGGCCCGAACCATGAGGGCGATCCGCTCGGCCGGTGCGGACCAATCGATCCTGCCGGCCTCGCGGTCCAGTCGCATGGACATCGTGGCGTCCTCCTCGCGCTGCGCCCGGGGACGGACGGTGCCTTCCGCCAGACCTCGCAGGACCTCTACCGTCAGTTCCGCGCCCATTTCGAAGAGCCTTCTGGTCAGGGTGTCCGCGGTCTCGTCTCGGCCGATCTGTGCCTGCATCTGTGCCAGCACCGGACCGGTGTCGAGTCCCTCGTCCAGGAGCATTACCGTTACGCCGGTGGCCTGATCACCGCTGAGTATCGCCGAGGCAACCGGCGAGGCACCACGGTGCCTGGGCAGCATCGAAGGGTGAATGTTCAGGCAGCCGAATCTGGGGATATCCAGCACGGGTCTGGGCAGGAGTTTGCCGTACGCGGCCACGATCGACACATCTGGCTTTAGTGCCGCCATGACCGCCCGAGTCTCCGCGTCCGCCAGCGATTTGGGCTGAAAGATGGCCAGTTCCCTCTCCAGGGCGAAGCGCTTGACCGGCGTCGGCCCTGTGCGTCGGCCCCTTCCGGCAGGCCTATCGGGCTGGGTGTATACGCCGACAAGGCGATGCCCGGCCATTAGCAGGCGTTCGGCGACCGGGACCGCGAATTCGGGAGTCCCCATGAAGACTATGCGAATCTTCGGCCCCTCACTTTGCCAGCAGGGCGGGCAGTTCTGTGAGCCTGTCTACGTCCCTGATGGACGCGAAGTGGTCTACGTGGTCCGCAGCGGCGACGAGGCTGCGGGTGGCCTGCTCGTAGCCCTCGCTGCCAATCAGAGGATTCAGCCAAACCAGCCGCCTCACTCGCCGACGCATTCGACGGAGCTCTCGTGATAGGCGGTGCGGATCTCCGGTATCCCAGCCGTCGCTCACAAGCAGTGCGGTCGTGTAGCGGTCCTGAAAGCCTGGATACCGCGTGTTGATGTGGCCGAGCGATTCGCCGATCTTGGTCCCCCCCGACCAGTGATCCACTGTTTCCTCAACGCTCCTTAGCGCCTCGACGTACGTCGCTGATCGGAGCTGTTTGCTGATCCGGCTTACCGATGTGCTGAACGCAAAGGCCTCGATGCGCCGCGTGTGCTGGGCGATTGCCCAGGAAAGCTCCAGCATGAGGTGGGCGTGGCGATTCATCGAGCCGCTGGCATCCAGCAGGAGAAGCAGTCTTTGCTTGCGCAGTATCCGGGTCCGACGCGGCAGATCTACGGGGTCCCCGCCGTGGCTCAGGCTCTTGCGGAGTACGCCCCGCATATCGATGTAGCCGCCGCTGCGATGCCTCCTTAGCCTGCGGCTCGGCCGGTCCCGGAGCGAGTCCACTATGCTCTCAGCTATGCAGGCGACGCGCCCTGCTCGATGCGATGCGAGCGCCGAAAGGTCCGGGCTGCGGTGAGCCTCAAGGGTGCTGGCGCCCGTGCGCATGAGGCGCACCAGGACGTCATCCGAGCCCGTGTCGCCGAGTCGGCCCGCCGTCGGCGTGGAGGCTCTGGCCCTTCCTCTGCCCGGTAGATCCGAACCTGCTCCCCGTCTGGTGGCACGCTGCGGGGGTGGATCGAAGTCCCAGAAGCGTTCGAATAGGCGGTCGAATGTAGGTATCTCGTGCCTTGCGGAGACAAGCACAGACCTGAGCGCCCAGTAGACGCTGCCCGGCGTCATCAGGTCGACCAGAGTCATCGATCTTAGTGCGTCCGCACTCTCGCCTGGGCCGGTCATCAGCCCGTGATCGCGAAGCGCCCTGCAAAACAGAGTGACATGCGATGTAACGTCGTAATCGACCCGTGACATGGTGCAATTCTAGCGCCAAAAGGCGGTCTATGGACCGGAAAGTTTGTGCTATGATTCGTGCCGTCGCCCAACCCGAACATTCCACGCAAAACCTCCCTTCCCGGACAAGTTGTCACCGAGTTCACAGGAGTCGAGAATGGCAACCAAGCAGGATCTTTCCCTAGTTGCTCACCTGATGCGCCGAGCCGGATTCGGAGCATCATGGCCCGAGATCGAGAGACTGGCCGAGCGGGGATACGAGCGTACAGTCGAGGAGCTTCTCCACCCAGAGGACAAGCCTGCCGTCGATGAGTTCCTGCTCTACAGGTACCACCCGACCACCGAGATCCCGGGCGGCAACGTCGCCCACGGCCAGGCCAATTACCTCTTCCACATGATCAATACACCCCGGCCCCTGGAAGAGAAGATGGCCCTGTTCTGGCACCACGTCTTTGCCACCGGAAACAGCAAGGTCGACAACTGCAACCATCTGATGGACCAGATCCAGATGTTCCGAGACCATGGCCTGGGCAACTATCGGGACATGCTGGTCAGGTTGGCCAAGGACCCGGCCATGATCTACTGGCTCGACAACCAGGACAACCACAAGTACGCGCCAAACGAGAACTGGGGTAGGGAACTACTTGAACTCTTTTCAATGGGCGTGGGCACCTACTCGGAGCAGGATGTCTTCGAGGCGTCGCGCGCCTTTACCGGCTGGACCGTATCGGCAAAGATGCCCCGTTTCCCCTACGGGCGCTTTCCCTGGAAGTTCGAGTTCCGGCCGGAAGACCACGACGCGACCGACAAGACCTTCCTCGGTCGCACAGGCAATTTCGACGGCTACGACATCATAGACATTGTCGTTCAGCAGCCGGAATGCCATCGTTTCGTGGCGCGGCACCTCTACAACTACTTCGTTGCCGATGAACCTCAGGTGCCCGCCTGGCAGATCGAAGAGCCCAGAGACCCTGAGGCAGTCGATGCCATTGCGAGGGTATTTGTGGAGTCGAATCTCGAGCTGCGTCCCGTGATGCGGTTCATCTTCAATTCCGATTTCTTCAAGTCCGAGGCGGTGCGGTTCCAGCGGGTAAAGTCGCCCTCCGAAGTGGTGGTCAGCACCCTTAACATGGTCGATGAGTTCAAGGGTCCGGTCCCCTACCTGGAGGCAGATCTTTCAAGGCAGCCGGGTTACATGGGGCAGGACATCCTCGACCCGCCGAGCGTTGAGGGCTGGCACACAGGCAAGGAATGGATATATTCCGGATCCCTGGTGGCTCGGATTAACTTCGTGGCCGGCATGGTCAGCAATCCCGAGCACAAGGGCGTCCGATACATCATCGACAAGGTGGAGGGCGATCCCGACTCCGCCGAGCCCGAGGGGTTCGTCGACAACGTCCTAAAGTACATGGGCATGATCGAGATCGGGGAGGAAACGAGGCGAGAGCTGGTCGAACATGCCGCCGACGGCGGTCCCATCGTCACAAACGGCGGGGGAGGCGGCGGGGCCAGGGTGATGGAGATGATGTCGCTGATCGCCGCGACACGCGAGTACCAGTTCTGCTAAATGACCTGTAGTTCACCCGCCCGCGATAGGGCAAGGAGCTTGAGATGACCACCGCCACAAAAGAACCAGTCCTGGTAGTTGTCCAGCTCTCCGGCGGGAACGACTATCTCAATACGATAGTGCCCTACAGCGATCCCAACTACTACGACAATCGTCGCACCCTCAACATTCCCGAGGACAAGGTCCTTCACATAGACGACCAGCTTGGCTTTCACCCCGCGATGGGGCCCATAGCCCGAATGTACGCCGAGGGCAACGTCGCCGTGATACACGGAATAGGCTACGAGAACTCTGTGCGGTCCCACTTCCGGTCGATGGACATCTGGCATACCTGCGAGCCGGAAAAGGTGGGTACGGAGGGCTGGCTCGGTCGGGCCATCAGGGAGATCGATCCAGCCGGGGAGAACCCGGTGACGGCGGTCAACATTGGCCACGGTCTTCCCCGCGCCCTCGTCGCTCCCGGAGTCTCCGTCGCCTCGGTGGCCGATCTGACCACCTATGGACTGCTCACCGACATAGAGGAGCGCGAACGGCGTGAGAAGGTGCTGCGGCGATTCAGCAACATATACGCCCCCGCTGTGGGAGCCGGCCAGGTAATGGACTACCTGGGTCAGACCGGTCGCGACGCCCTTAAGGGAGCGGACATCTTAAAGGCGGCCCCCGCCCAGTACTCCTCGTCGGTCGAGTACGCGAACACGGGCATCGGCCGCAGCCTGCGAGACATAGCGATGACGCACGTCGCCGGCCTCGGTAGCCGCATCTTCTACACGCAGCATGGCAGCTACGATACCCACGCCGGCCAGGCCGTCGTGCACAACAAGCTGTGGGACGAGCTTTCAGTGGCCATCTCCGATTTCTGGGACGACCTGCGCGAGCACGACGCCGACGAGAACGTGATCATGTACCTTTTCTCCGAGTTCGGCCGCCGGGTGCGTGACAACGGATCCGGAACCGACCACGGGGCTGCAGGCGTGTCATTCGTGATCGGCCCACGGGTCAGGGGTGGGATGTACAGCACATATCCGGAGACCCGGGCAGAGGCCCTCGATCAGGGTGACCTGGTGCCCAACGTGGACTTCAGGAGCTCTTACACGACGGTCCTTGAGGACTGGCTGGGCATCGATGCCGTGCCGATCGTCAACGGCTCATTCGAGAAGCTGGCGTTCGTCGGCAACGGGTCGCCCGCGAAAAACGGCGCCTAGGAGGCTGCGGTGCTGACCACCACTGCTCTCGGGCGGACATGGAACTTCAGCCACGCCATCGGGCGCATCGCGGCCGCGGGAGACGGATTCTTCGGCCCGACCGCCGTCGCTATCGCCCCCGGCTCGATAGTCTACGTCCTTAACAGAGGCCATGCCGGCGGGGACATCGGCGTGACTTCGCAGAACCAGCGCATCTCCAAGATCACGATCGACGAGGAATTGATCACCGAGATGGGCCGCAGGGAATTCACCTGGCCGGTGGCGCTCGCAGTCGATGGCGACGATCGGCTCTACTGCTCTGACGAGCATCTGAACGTGATCGCCATATACAGCCCTGAAGGCGAGCGCGTGGCCCAGTGGGGTGAGGGAGGCAGCGGCCCCGGTCAACTGGACGGGCCGTCCGGGATGGCGTTCGACGCTGACCAGAACCTGTATGTCGCCGAGACCGGCTCGCACAGGGTGCAAAAGTTTTCCAAGGACGGTGACTACCTGTGCGGTTGGGGCGGCCCCGGCACGGCACCCGGCCAGTTCAACCGGCCCTGGGGACTTACCGTCGATGGGGAAGGGTCCGTGCTCGTGGCCGACTGGGGTAACGATCGGGTCCAGAAGTTCAGCGCCGAGGGCGATCATCTGATGACGATCGGCAGGGAGAATACCCGCATGGTCGGCCTGCTGAGGCCCTCAGATGTCGCGGTAGACTCGGCTGGTGATATCTACGTAGTCGACTGGGGAAACCACCGTATCCGCATCTATGACCCGGCAGGTTCCCCCATCGTGTCCCTGAACGGCGACGCTCAGGAATTCTCAAAATGGGCAAAGACCGTCGTCGAATCGAACCCCGACGTGATCAAGGCATACCGGCGGGTCGAGGACCTGACGCCTATGTACAGGTTTAACAGGCCTACCGGCATTGCCATCGACGAGGAAGACCGCATCGTGGTGTCGGACACCAACCGGGGCCGTCTGCAGGTCTACATGAAGGAAAGGGACTACGCCGAGGCGCAGTTCAACCTTTGAAGCCGGCGCAGGGCCACTAGATGCCTATGATGGTCGGCTTCTCGGCGCAGCGGGAGGGCGCGCTTCGCCGCGAGGTAGAGCGGTACGCCTCGATGATGCCGACCCTAGGGGTTGACCGGGCGATCCTGGTCGGTGAGCTTACAGCCAGCAAGGCCACGCCGGAAACGCACGTCCAGCTGGTCGTCGTGCGCGATACCGATCAGCCATTTGCGCGCAGGGCCGACTTCTTCTACAGCCACCTGCAACCCCGGGTGGCACTGGACGTGACGGTTTACTCGCGCGAAGAGTTCGATGAGTTGTCCGAGTCTGAAAGACCGGCCGGCCGCCTGATACGAGAGGGAGAAACCATCTTTGGTTGACACTCCCGGGGAAGGGGCGCGCTGGGTGTCTCAGGCGGCCCGCGATCTCGATGACGCCGGCTATCTGCGCGAGGGCGGGCGCCACAACACCGCATGCTTCATGGCGCACCAGGCCGCCGTAAAGGCGCTGACCGGCTACCTGTATGCCGAGGGTGCCGAGGCCGTGTGGGGCTACTCGGTCGCCGATCTGTGCGAGGACGCCGCCGTGTTCGACCAGAGCTTTTTCGTGCTCAAAGACGACACGGTCTACCTGGACAAGTACGCCTACGCCACACTCAGGCCCGACATGCTGCCCGGTGGCGTTCCCGCCGACGCCTTTGACGGGCTGGAGTCCCAGCGCGCACTCGAATTGGCTCACCAGGTTCTAGAGTTCGTTACGGAGCGATGCCGCAAGCCTTGATGGCCCACATGGCCTGTCCTATAGTCCCCTAGAGCCGTGTTGGCAGTAAGGAGGAGGCCCGATGGACACCGAGCGAATTGCGTACGTCAACGGAGAGATAGTCCCCGAGAGCAGGGCGGCGGTCTCCATAAACGACGTCGGTTTCCTCTACGGCGACGCCGTATTTGATACGACCCGCACTTTCAACGGCGTGGTCTTCCGCCTCGGCGAGCATCTAGACCGCTTTTACAACTCGCTCAAGTACATGCGCATCGACCCCGGTATGACAAAGCGGGAGATGGCCGACATCACGATGCGGGTCCTGGAGCACAATCTGACGCTGCGCGGGGCGAACGAGGACTACTGGGTCTCCCAGCGGGTGAGCAGGGGAACCCGCACGCCGGAGGGTCTGTCCGGTCCCACCGTCGTCATAGAGTGCTTCCCGCTTCCGCTGAGGGCCCGCGCGCACCTGTACAGGGATGGCCTTCAGCTCGTAACGCCCTCGATCAGGCGCACACCACCGGAGTCGCAGAGCCCCAGAGCGAAGGTGCACAACTATGTCAACATCGTCCAGGCGGACCTTGAGGTCAAGGCGCAGAACTCCGATGCGTCCGCGCTCATGCTCGATGTCAATGGGAACCTGTGCGAGGGCATGGGAGCCAACATCTTTCTTGTCAGGGATGGCGAGATCTACACTCCCCGCGAGCAGTACATACTCGCCGGCATAAGCCGCAGTGTCGCCGTCGAGTTGGCCCATGAGCTGGCCATCCCCGTCCACGAGACCGACCTGGACCTTTACGACGCATATACCGCGGACGAGATTTTCGTGACCTCCACGAGCTACTGCATCTGCCCGGTCGCCTCGGTCAACGGGAGCACGCCATCCGACGGCGGCATACCAGGGCCCGTCACCGGCCGCCTCATGGACGCGTATTCAGGGCTCGTGGGCATGGATTTCGCGTCCCAGTACCTTGCGCACCTGTAGCTAAAGAGACGGGGGGCTGTGAAGTCATGCTCCAGCACTCGCAGCAGGTCAAAAGAACCAAGCCTTGCACACACGCCTTCCCAAGATCATGCTCAGCCGGTCGGATGGGGTCATCGACCTCGCCTGGGGCCACCCCTCCGATCGGCTGCACCCGCTAACCACCCTAAAGCCCGCCATCGACGACGTCTTCGCAAGGGGTGAGACCGCCGCCCTTCAGTACAGCGGCTACCAGGGCTACGGGCCGCTGATAGAGTCCCTTGCGGGATTCCTGTCGGACGAACCCTGCTACGTGGAGCCCGTGGCGCCGCAGAATCTATACCTCGGCTACGGTGCCTCGCACGGCCTCGATGTCGCGTGCACCCTGTTCACCAGCACCGGCGACACGGTGTGGGTCGAAGAGCCCAGCTACTACCTGGTGCGCCAGATCCTGCTGGACCATGGGCTAAATATCGTCGGGGTTCCGACCGACGAAAATGGCATGGACGTTTCCGCTGCCGCACAGATGCTGGCGAGCGGGGATCTGCCCAGGCCGCAGCTTGTGTACGTCATTCCCACCTACCACAACCCCATGGGCAGTGTGATGCCCTCCGACCGCCGCCAGAGCCTGGTGAATCTGGCCGTGGAAAACGAGTTCATTGTGGCGGCCGACGAGGCCTACCACCTCCTTCACTATGCCGACCCGCCTCCTCCAACACTCGCCACATATGACCGCTCCGAGTGCGGAACCGTGGTGTCACTGGGTTCTTTCTCCAAGATCCTGGCGCCCGGAATCAAGCTCGGGTGGGTGCACGCTCGACCGAAGCTGGTTGAGCGCTATACCTACGCCGGCTCCAACTTCAGCGGGGGCAACAATAACTTCGCGGCGGCGATCGTGGATGTAGCCATCCGCACGGGGCTGCTCACAGAGCACTTGGCGACCCTGCGGCAGATCTATCGCGAGCGTGTCACCGTCATGGACAGAGCCCTTGCTGGCTACTTGCCCGACGCGAGGTTCCAGGTTCCCGGCGGGGGATACTACTTCTGGCTCAGGCTGCCGGAGGGAGTCGACACAAGGGCGCTTGAGCGCCGCGCTCTCGAGGCCGGGGTCACCATGAGGCCCGGTCCGGCCTTCTCGGGCCAGGGCCTTTTCGAAAACTGCCTGCGGGTATGCTTCGCCCTGTCAGAGCCCGACGAGATAGAAGAGGGCCTGCGCCGCCTGGGCACTGCATACGCGGTCATCCGGGAAGGAGACTGCGCCTGAGCGCAACGAGCGGCGGTTTTCCGGCAGGGACGCGGCCGCCTTCGGGGCCCGCCTACCCGCCTGTATAATCGGCTCCATGAAGGCCGCGAGGGGAATACGGTCGCAGGAACGCGGCTGCAAGGCCGCCGGGGCCGCCGGCCCCGAGGCGATATCCGGCGAGGTCCTGCTCGACATATACGGCAAGATGGTCCTGACCCGCACTCTGGACGAGAGGGTGTGGCAACTGAACAGGCAGGGTAGGGCCGCCCTGGTCGCCTCCTCCCAGGGACATGAAGCGGTGCAGGTCGGATCGGTGGCGGCCATGCGTCCGGGCAGCGATCTGTTCTACACGTACTACAGGGACCTGGGCGTGATGATATCGGTCGGCATGAGCCCATACCAGATCATGCTGGGATACATGGCCAGGGCTGGTGAACCGATGAGCGGAGCGCGCCAGTTCCCCACGCAGGGCGCGATGCCGGGGCTGGGCCTTGTCAACCTTTCCAATGTTGTCGCCACTCACCTGCCCCAGGGAGTGGGGGCCTCCCTCGCCATGCGTATGCAGGGCCGCGACGCGGTGGTGGCCATCTATTTCGGCGATGGCGCATCAAGTACCGGAGACTGTCACGAGGCGATGAATTTCGCCTCGGTCCATCGTTTGCCGGTGGTGTTTATCTGCGAGAACAACGGCTATGCGATCTCAGTGCCCGTCAGCAAGCAGATGGCCGTCGATAGCGTGGCGTCCCGGGCGGCCGGATACGGCATCCCTGGAGCGACGCTGGACGGCACCGACGCGGTAGCCGTATACGAGGCGACCGCGGCCGCCGTCGACCGGGCCCGGTCCGGCGAGGGCCCGACGCTGATCGAGGCCAAGGTTGAGCGCTTTAGACCCCATACCGGGGACGATGACGATCGCCGGTACCGCAGCGCCAAGGAACTGGAAGCGGCGCTCGAGCGCGATCCCATAGCGGCCCTTAGGTCTCAGCTGTTTTCCTCAGGCAGGTTGAGCGAGTCCCGGGACGAACAGATATCGGAATCTGCCAGGCGGCAGGTAGACGAGGCCACCGATCTGGCCGAGGCTGCTCCGTTGCCTGACCCATCCACCTTTGCCGAGCATGTATATGCCGAGCGGCTTGCCTAGAGCATCCGGCAGAGGGGCGAAGCTGAGGGCATTTGGAGCGCCGAGTACGTGCCTGAAAGGACAGTAATACAGGCCGTACGGGAGGCCATGCGCGAGGAGATGGTGCGCGACGCCTCAGTCTTCATATTGGGTGAGGACATTGGCGTTCGCGGCGGGGTCTTTCTTGCGACAGACGGCTTTGTGGAGGAGTTCGGACCAGAACGCGTAATCGATACTCCCCTGGCCGAGTCATCTATCGCAGGCGTGGCCGTGGGCGCCGCCATGCATGGCATGAGACCGATCGCCGAGATAGAGTTCGCGGACTTCATTTGGCCGGTCTTTAACCAGGTCGTCGGGGAGGCTGCACGGGCTCGATACGGTACGGCAGGCGGGGTTCAGGTCCCCATGGTGCTGCGGGCTCCTTACGGAGGTGGCGTCCGTGGAGGTCTGTTCCACTCCCAGAGCCCCGAGGCGTACTTCGCCCACACGCCGGGCCTTAAGGTGGTCGCCCCGGCGACGCCTTACGACGCCAAGGGACTACTGAAGTCAGCCGTTCGAGATGATGACCCGGTCATATTCCTTGAGCACAAACGCACCTACCGCCTGGTCAAGGGCGAGGTGCCGGACGGCGAATATACCCTCCCCCTGGGCCGGGCCGACGTCAAGATGGCCGGCGACGACGTGACGGTCATCACCTACGGCCTGATGCTGCACCATTGCGCCGAGGCTGCCCGGACCGTCTCGGGCGAGGGTGTCAACGTCGAGCTGGTCGATCTTCGAACGCTCCGGCCGCTTGACAGACAGACGATCCTGGCGTCGTCCCGCAAGACGGGCCGCGTACTGGTCGTGCACGAGGATACGGAGGCGCTGGGCGTGGGGGGCGAGGTCAGTGCCATCGTTGCCGAGCACGCCTTTGATCACCTCGACGCGCCGGTGCGCAGGCTGGCAGGCCCGGAGGTGCCGGCCATGCCCTTCAGTCCGCCCCTGGAGACAGAGTTCATGATCTCGCCGTCTCGCATCGCGAAGGCGATAAGAGATCTGGCGGCCTACTGACGTGATATTCAAAGTCGAATTGCCGCATGTGGGCGAATCGGTGACCGAGGGCGTCATCGGTCGGTGGCTGGTGGCCGAGGGGGAGAGGGTGGACAAGTACGATCCGATCGTCGAGGTCATCACCGACAAGGTGAACATAGAGATGCCCTCGCCGGTGAGCGGAGTGCTGACCAGAATCCTCGCCGCCGAAGGCGAGACGCTGCCGATGGGATCGGTTATCGCCGAGATGGATGCCGAGGAGGTGCAGGCCCCGCCCGCAGCTGCCCCGGCGGACACCCTCGGCACGTTGGTCCAGGGGGTGGCGGTGGGCCCCACCGGGGCGGCCAACGTACCCCAGGTGGATGACGGTCCGGCCGGGCCACCCATGGACCATTCCTCCGGCGAGTCCCTGCCCAACGCCGGAGCGAAGCCGGAGCTGGCCGGATCGAGGCCCTCTGGGAAGGTGCGGTTTTCCCCGGCCGTCAGGCGACTGGCCGAACAGCATGGCGTCGATCCCCTCCTCGTCGGCGGCACCGGCACCGGCGGCCGCGTCACCCGGAGGGATATAGAGCGGTACATCGCGCTGGGGAAGGCGCCGGCGGGCCCACCCTCTGCGCCCGTCGAGGCGGACAGACGTCTGGACATCTCACCGGTTCGAAAGATGATCGCCGAAAACATGGTTCGGAGCGCGAGGGAAGTGCCGCACGCATGGGGAATGGTCGAGGTGGATGTATCCGGCCTCGTCGCCCTCAGAAAGGCCGTAAAGGACGAATTCCGGGCGGAAAACGGATATCCCCTGACCTACCTGGCTTTCGCCGCCTCGGCGGCTGCGGGGGCCCTCCGGGCCCACCCCATGGTCAATGCCGCCTGGGACGGGGAAAAGATAGTTGCCTGGGGGCGCGTCAATGTGGGCATAGCTGTGGCCGCTACTGCCGGGCTGATCGTGCCTGTCATACACGACGCCGACCGCAGGTCGGTTGCCGAGCTGGCGGTGGAGATCGGCCGTCTGAGCGAATCGGCGCGATCCGGCAGCCTTGCGCCCGAGCAGGTGAAGGGAGGCACCTTCACGGTGAACAACACGGGGGCCCTGGGATCGGTGGTTTCCGGACCCATCATAGTCCCCGGCCAGGCGGCGATCCTGACAACAGAAGCTGTGGTGAGGAGGCCGGTTGTGATCGGCGAGGACGCCATAGCCGTCCGGTCGATCATGAACATGTGCATCAGCTTCGACCACAGGCTGCTAGACGGATCCGATGTCGGCGCTTTTCTGCAGTCGATCAGGGGCTCTATCGAGTCGATAGGTCCCGGTACCAGCCTCGATGGCGCACTGCCGGTTGGGCGATAGGGATTCGGCAGGGCACAGGCCGCTTCGGGCGGTGTGGCTGGGCACGGCCGACTATGTCGAGACCCTGTCCCTTCAGCGACGGCTGGTGCGGCTGGTCTCTGAAGGATCGGCCCCGGAGACCATGCTGTTCCTTCAGCACGAACATGTTTTCACGCTGGGACGCCGTGGCAAACACGCCGATGTCCTGGCGGGACCGGACCAACTGCGCGCGCTCGGCGTACAGGTGCACGAGGTCGACCGGGGGGGAGAGGTCACCTACCACGGACCGGGCCAGCTCGTGGGCTACCCGATCATGGACCTGCGTCCGATAGGCGGGCCGCTGGAGTTCGTGTGCGTCCTTCAGAGGACCGTGGTATCCACGCTATCCGCATACGGAATTGACTCCTCGTGCGAGGGCAGGCCGACCGGCATATGGGTCGGTGACGCCAAGATAGGTGCTATCGGCCTGCATGTCAGCCGAGGAGTTTCCAGCCACGGATTTGCACTCAACGTTGCGCCCGACCTTGCCTACTTCCGTCACATCGTCCCCTGCGGTGTGCCGGGTGCGGACGTTACATCGATGGCCAGAGAGGGTGTCGAGGCTACGGTTCGCGAGATGGCCTCGAAGATGGCCGATGCGCTCGGATGCGCGTTAGGTCGGTCCGTCGATTGGGCCAGCAGGTCCGTGCTGTCGACTCCTGCCGGAGACCGGGACTAGAGCCCCTTCGGTGAATCTAACCCGCCTGTTGGTGCGGCTGATCCTGGGCCGCCGTCTACCCGCTGCCTCAGGGACGCTGCCGGTTGAGGGGCTCGACGGCGAGATCCTGATACGGCGGGACAGGTGGGGGATCCCCTACATTGAAGGATCGAGCGAGCGGGACGTCTGGACCGGGCTGGGCTTTTGCCATGCCCAGGATCGTGCGTTTCAACTCGAGACGATCCGGCGACTGGCCTCCGGCACCCTGGCAGAGGTCGTCGGGAGGCGGGCACTGCCCATCGACAGGCTGGTGCGGAGGCTCGGGTTCATGCGCTACGCACGCATGCAGTTCGACTCGCTCGATCGGCAGGAGCGGCGCACCCTGGAGGCCTATTCCTCAGGCATCAGCCTGGGGCTGGACGTCGGGAGAGGAAACAGGGCGCACGAGTTCCTGCTGACCGCATCAGGACCCTCGTCCTGGGAGGCCATCGATGTCCTTGCGTGTGCCAAGCTGCTGGCGTTCGCAATGTCCGCGAACTGGGACGCCGAATTGGCACGATTCCGCGTCCTGACCGAGGACGGCCATGAAGCTCTGTCGGCCGTCGATCCGGAGTACGCGGCCTGGCACCCGGTGACGGCGCCCGCCGGGGTCCCGGCCGGCGAACAGATCGACCGCCTTTCCAGGGATATGGCGGCTCTGATCGACGCCCTCGGGATTTCAGCGGGCTCGAACGCCTGGGTGGTGGGTCCGACCCGCTCTGCAAGCGGTCGGCCGATCCTCGCAAATGACCCCCACCTCCCTCCACGCCTACCGTCCCCCTGGTACCTGGCGCACCTTGATTGTGGCGATTGGAGGATGGCGGGAGCCACCTTCGTGGGCATGCCCATCGTCGCCGTGGGCCATAACGGCTCGGTGGCATGGGGAATTACGCTGGGTCTTGCGGACACGAGCGACCTGTACATCGAAAGTGCCCGCCAAGCAAAGGGCGGGCCACACGTGGTCAGGACCATCCGGGAGGAGATAAAGATCAGGGGTAGGGCCAGCATCTCTGAAGAGGTTTTCGTCACCCCTCGTGGCCCCCAGATCTGCCCACCGATAGACGGTTCCGGCTACGCCGTATCGCTCAGGGCCGCCTGGATGGAACCCAAACCTATACACGGCCTCATGAGGGTTCACCGCGCCCGGGACTGTGAGGAACTCAGGCAGGCGTTCGCAGCCTGGCCTCTGATGTCAATGAACGTGGTGTTCGCAGACGTAGAAGGCTCCATCGGATGGCAACTGGCCGGGGATGTCCCGGTCCGCGCTTCGGGTCATGGAATCCTGCCATCGGCCGCCTGGACGGGGGAGGGGGCCTGGGAGCCGGCAGCTGTGCCGTTTCGAGAGATGCCCGGAGCGTCCAACCCCGAGGCCGGCTACCTGGTTTCTGCGAACCATTGCCCCTTGCCCGAGGGGGTCGGTCCCTTCCTGGGGGTGGACTGGGCCGACGGGCTGAGGGCGGCGCGAATCTGCGAGCGGTTGGCCGCCTCATCCTCCTGGGATGTGGCCGGCACCGCCGGGCTGCAGATGGACCAGCTGTCGGTGCAGTGGCGCGAGGTTCGGGAGCAGATCCTGAAAATCCGGCCCCTCACTCCCGAGTCCGGACGTGCCCTGAGCCTGCTCGCCGAGTGGGATGGCCTGGTGAGCCGGGATTCGGCCCCCGCCGCCGTCTTTGAACTTTTGATGGCCCAGATCGATCGGCTCGATGTCAAAGAGCTTGCCCCTAGGGCCGGCCACCTTATGCTCGGTGCTGATGTGGCCCGGCTCGGAGTACCCAACATACTGGCCTTTCGTCGTGCGGGACGCCTGACGCGCATCCTGCGCGAAAGGGATGGGAACCAGGGGCTCACCCACTGGCAGACCCTGCTGTCCGAGGCGCTTGCCGAGGCCGCCAGAGTGCTGTCGGACGCCGGTGGACCGGAGCCGGTGGGCTGGGAGTGGGGTCGGGTAAGATCCCTGGTGCTTGAGCATCCCATGGGGCGCGTCAGGCCCCTGGATCGTGTATTCAACGTGGGCCCGTTCGACTTCGGAGGAGACACCAACACCGTGTCACAGGCGGCTGTCAATCCCCTTGAGCCACTGGCAAATCCGCTTGTCATAGCCTCGCTTCGGTCCGTGTTGGACGTGGGCGATTTCGGCCGCTCCCGCTTTGCACTGGCGGGGGGCCAGTCGGGTAATCCGTTCTCACCGCACTATGCGGACATGGTCCCGCTCTGGATCAAGGGCGAGGGCGTAACGATCGCCTGGACTCGGCAGGCGATAGATCAAGCTGCGGCCAGCATCCTGCGCCTGCGGCCCCTTCCCGGGCGGCAGGCGTCGAATTGAACTCCGGGGCGCTCGCGCGCCGGGCCCAATCTATAATTGGCGCCACCCGGCCTCAGGCCGGACGGGGCGGACGCTCTAAGTGACTTCAGCAGTTCACATCCAGGTGCGGCGTTGACACGCAAGTTGGGCGGGCCATCATGTCCAGCCCCCTGAGCACCCCCAGGCTCGTCTTGCGGCGACTTGGCCAGAAGTGGCGCCTGATGGCCTGCATATTCGCCGGCGTGGTGTTCGCCACCACGCTGGTGGCCGCGGCGCCCATATATCTGCGGTCTCTCGAAAGGCTCGGAGCCAACACCGAGATCGATCGCACCTCCAACCTTATCCTCAACGTGCACGTCTATTCGCCCAACGTGCTCCTGTCTTACGCCGGCCTGGCGGAGAGCCAGAGGGTGATAGACGACGCCGTAGGTCGCAATCTGTCCGAGTCATATGACGGCGAACGCCGCTTCCTGCGCAGCGACACTTATCTGGCCGGCCTTCCGTACCGCCCGCTCGGTGAAGTTGCTGCTGGAGTGGCCTCCAGGGGCTATATCCAGCACATGACCGACATTGACCAGCACATCGACTTTGTCGATGGGCGCATGGCGACCGATCTCGTCTCTGTGGGCGATGGGGGTCCCGTGGTGGAGGTGATACTGGGAGCCCCATCGCTGGAGAACTTCAGGCTGAATGTCGGCGATGTGGTCGAGATGACGCCCTTCGTAGCGCACGAATCCCGCATCTACGCCCGCATCGTCGGCATCTTCGAGCCGGTGGATCCTCTGTCAGATTACTGGCGTCGGAACGCCGAGATCTTCCTAAGGCCCCAGCCCCCCCAGGAGGTACCCGAGGCGGGCATTACGATCGATCCGGACGAGCCTCCACTGCCTCTGTTCACAACCCAGAGCGCGATGGTTGACGCAGTAGGGGACGCCTATCCGGGAAGCCTGGTCGATTCCACCTGGCTCCTGTTCATGGACAAGGAGGGCCTGAAGGGCTATTCGGTCGAGGACGGAAGGGATCGATTCGTCCGCTTTAAGAACGAGGTCTCTAGAGCCCTGCCGGGATCGGCGGTCCTGTCCGGTGTGCCGAGGCTGTTCGACAGCTTTGAAAGGCGCAGCTTCTTTTCGAGTGTCCCGCTGCTGCTGCTGTTGACGCTGATGGTGGTGACCGTCCTGTACTACCTGTCGATGATGGTGTCCTACCTCGTGCAGAGCCGCGAGGCAGATGTCGACCTGTTGCGCACACGCGGGGTGGGCACCGGGAGACTCCTGCGCCTTTACGCCCTGGAGAGCGCCGTCCTCACCTCCCTGGCGGTCGCGGCCGCTCCTTTCATCGCGATGGTGCTCATCGCCCTGGCCGGAAAGCTGCCGTATTTCCGTCCCGTAACCGGCGGGGCCACGTTGCCCGTAAAGCTTGCATGGGAGCCTTTTGCGGTGGCGGCGGGGGTGGGGGTTGTGTGCCTGGCCATCTACGTCTTGCCCGCTCTCCTCAGCGTCAGGTCCGGCCTCATCGGTCAGAGGCTGCGAGCATCTAGGCCCGACACAGAGCCCTTCTTTCATCGCTACTATCTCGACCTTGCGTTCTTGGCGATCGGTGCCCTTGTCTTCTGGGAGTTGCAATCCCGCGGCAGCCTTGTCTCGGGAGGGCTCTTCCAGGAGGTCCAGGTCAACGAGGCCCTTCTCTTTGCCCCGGTACTGTTTCTGATAGCGGTGGCGCTGGTGTTCATGAGGTTCTTTCCGCTGGTGGTCAGGTACGTTGGTGGCGAGTCTCCGGCGCTTGTGCACCTGGTGGCCGCAGGGACCGTCATCGCCCTGGGGCCGGCGGTGGCCATAGCCGCGCTGGCGGGGGGGGCGCAGTCGCCCTGGGTGTGGCAGCTGTCTCTGGGGCTCGGCCTGGGCGCTGCATACTGGTGGACACGTCCCGCCCTTGAGCCCGGGTATGGTCGGGCGACCTTGCATCTTGCGGCCGGGCTGGTCTTACAGGGGGCTCTGGTCGGTCTCTACATGTGGCAGGATCCGCCGGAGGGTGGCGACCTGCTGAATGTGGCCAGGGCGGCCGCGGTCGCCCTGGTGCCCGCCCAGGTAACCTATCTCGCGTTGAGGTCGGCGGCGAGCCGGACACCCGTGTGGCTCTCGGTCGGCCTCTGGCACATGGCCCGCAACCCTCTTCAGTACAGCTGGCTTGTGCTCCTGCTAGTACTGGTGACCGGACTTGCGGTCCTGTCGACGACCGTGGGCGGGACCCTTGAGGCCAGCCAGCGCGATCGAGTCAACTACGAGACCGCGGCCGACATCAGGGTGACAGGTGTGCCGGGCGACCTTGCCCGTGGCACGAAGGCGCTCAAGCAGCGATACTCGGAGATCTCCGGCGTCACCGGCGTGTCGATGATGTTCAGGGAAAGGGGAACGGTTGGTACCTCCGGCCGCGGCTTGGCCTTCGAGATCGTCGGCATCGAGACCCAGGAGATGCCCTTCATGTCCTGGTACCGGGAGGACTTTTCGGACCGGTCTCTGGGTGCCATGATGCAGGCCCTGAGGGTGGGCCGGCTATTTGAGCCTATCGCCATCCCCGAGGGAACTACGTCTCTGGGCCTCTATGCAAAGCCGGACGACGGCTACGCGAACATGTTCGTGTGGATGATCGTTGAGGATGTCGACGGGCTGCTGACGACGATCACCCTGGGAAGAGTCGGCCCTCCGCAGTGGCACCTTATGAGGGCCGCCGTGCCGGATCGCGCACGACCTCCGCTGCAACTGGTGTCGATCCAGATCTACGAACCGGCCTTCGGGCCGACAGGCACCCCGGGAGCCGTCTCGTTCGACGACGTGCACGCTGTGATCGGCGGCCCGCAGGACGAGGAAGGTGTGTTTGAGGAAGGCACCGCCACCGTAGTGCTCGAGGACTTTGAGGGCCGCATGAACTGGATTCCCCTGGCGACATCGGCGCTCGCGACAAACCGGCTAACGGTCTCATCGACCGGTGTTTTCAGCGGCGCAGGCTCTGGCAGATTCGAGTTTGGCAAGGACACTGACAGGGGAATAAGGGGCTTTTACTACAGTCCCACAGGCGGTCCCATACCGGTTGTGGTCAGCGATACGCTCGCGGTTGCCTCCGGAGCGGGGGTCGGGTCCTCGCTGATAGTCGACATCGGCGGACGGCTGGTGCCGGTGCGAATCGTGGACAGTGCTCGCTACTTTCCCACCGCCGGCGCCGACCGTGGCGGCTTCATGCTGGCCGACCTGGACGTCCTGCTCAGGCACCTGAGGATGGTCAGCCCAATCACAAGCGCGACCCCCGACGAACTGCTCATAACACACGCGCCGGGTGCCGGGGACACCGTCGTCGAGTCCCTTATTGGACTCGTGGGCAGGGCTGCGCCGGTGCAGATCTTGAGCCGCGACGAGAGCATGGAGGCCGTCAGTCGGGACCCGCTCGTCTCGGCCGGCTGGAAGGCGATGGTCCTGATCTCGGTGGCGGTGATAGTCTTCACGGCCTCACTGGGCTATGCGACCTACCTGCTGGCCTTTTCCGGGCGGAGCCGGGGAGAGATGGCCGCCCTGAGGTCGGTCGGCGTCTCGGCAAGGCAGATGCTGGCACTGCTATCTCTCGAGCACCTGATCATCGTTGGTCTGGGTCTGGGTCTGGGTACATGGGCGGGCTTTCAGATGAGCTACCTGATGGTCTCATCGGTGGCCGTCACAGAGGACGGGTCCCCTGTTGTTCCGCCTTTCAGCCTGATGACGGACTGGGCGATCATGGGTCCCGTCTATGCAATGCTGGTCGGCATATTTGTCATTGCCACCTTCGTTCTCTACAGGTCGGTCGCCCGCCTCGACCTTCACACCGTCGCACGAGAGAGCTCGCTCTAGTGAACTCGGGCGATGGCGTATTGCGGCCGTCTGATTCCCCTGTGAACCCCTCCAGGTGCTGACCGACCTGCTGACTACATGGCGCTTTGTGCTCAAGCGGAGCCTTGCGCACTGGAAGCTGCTGTCCGCGGTGGTGATCGGCGTCGTGTTGGCCTCGGCCATCATGTCTGGAACCGTCATCTACTTCGATTCCCTCAAGGAGCTGGCCCTCGACGAGGCGTTCGAGGCCGTGCCCAGCAACGACCTGGACATAGTGGTCAAGGCGGTGCGCGGTCCGACCACTACGGATGAGCGGGACAAAGTGGCCGGGGCGGTCAACTCGGCTGTCGACGCGCACGTCGGCTGGTTCGTACAGGACCGGATCGCCTCCGGGTCCTCCGCCACCTTCTTTCGCTCCCGTGTCGGTGAGGAGGACCAGGCCGGCTCCGACAACAGGCGCGCCTATTTCGCGTTCGTCCCCAGGCTAAGCGAGTTCGCCGGCCTTGTGGAGGGGGGCAGGGTACCTGTCAATGGTACGAGAGGCGAGCCGGGCGGTCCGGTCCTGATCGAGGCACTGGCGGCCGAGGCGGAGGCGACGGCGGCGGGAGTGGGGGTCGGAGACGTTGTGGCCGTGGTGCCCTACTGGGACGATCGTGTCCCGTACGCACATGTGCTGGTTACCGGACTCGTACGGCCGCTTGATCCGGCAGATCGGTTCTGGAATCTGGACGAGCGTGTGCTGGGCGCCGCCACCGGTGGAAGCTTTAGCACCGTACCGCTGTTCGTATCCGAGTCCAGCTATTTCCAGGGGTTGGGCGAAACATTTGCGGAGATGGATACCACCTACGGATGGTTGCTGGCTGTGGATCCGGACCGGATCGAGGCCGACTCCGCCCGCAGGGGCCGGCTGAGCATCGACCTGATGCATGAGCGGCTGAACGCGGATCTGTTCTCCTACGGACAGTTCACGCGTCTCGGTCGTGTGCTTGACCTTTACGACCGCAGGGCCTTTTTCTCCCGGCTGCCGATGCTTGTGGTCATGATCATGGTGGCGGTCGTCGTCCTCTACTACGTGGTCACCCTGTCGGCCTTGCTGATGGAGCGGCAACGAGGAGAGATCGCCCTCCTCAGGAGCCGCGGTGCAGGCACCGGACATCTAGTGTCGATATTTGCCCTGGAGGGGCTCATGGTTGCGGGAATGGGGACGGTGGCGGGTCCGCTCGTGGCCGCCGCCGCCGTGGAGCTGGCAGGCCATACTCCCCTGTTCTCGGACCTGGCGGCCGGGCGTGGACTCGACGTTGGCATCTCCACGACCGCCTACGGACTGAGCGCACTCGGAGGCCTGTTCTCATTCTTCGCCTTGATGATCCCCGCGATCCAGGCCGCGAGGGTCTCCGTTACCGGTCACCGCAGGCAGAGCGCCAGGCCCGAGAGCAGCCCTCTGTATCAGCGCATTTACCTTGACGTGCTGCTGCTTATCGTCAGTGTCGTGCTCTTTCGCCAGCTGACCGAGCAGGGCTCGGTCGTGGCCACCCGGGTCTTCGGCGAGTTTGCCGTAAATCAGCTGATACTCGCGGTGCCGGCGGTCACGCTGCTGGCGGTCTCGATGGTGCTGCTCCGGCTATTCCCTCTCCTGATGCGCGTAGTCAGCCGCATCTTGTCGCCCTGGATTCCGGCGGGTTTCACGCTCGGCATCTGGCAGATGGCGCGCAATCCCACCTACTACGCCCGCATCTCGCTTCTTCTGATACTGACCGCCGGGCTTGGCCTGTTCGCCGCCAGCTTCGGAGGAACCCTGGAGCGCAGTTTTGAGGAACGAGTGTTGTATGCGACCGGTAGCGACATACGTGTGGAGAACGTGGTCATAGACGCTTCCGGCGCGACGAGGCCGGTCGCCGATAGCTACGAAGAGCTCGCAGGTGTGGAACTGGCGTCGCCCGCCTATCGCGGACGGGCCTTCGATCTGACCAATCTAGTCTCGGAAGAGGTCGGGCTGCTCGCGGTCTCCTCAGACAGCTTCGGCCACGTGGCCTATTACAGGGACGATTTTTCGGAATTGCCGGTGTCCGAACTCGTCCAGTCCCTGGAGGCGGATGTCAGGCCGGTGGGCATACGACTCCCAGACCAGGCGCGCACAATAGCCGTGGTTGGCAAGGTAGACCGGCCGCAGCCCACGCTGCGGCTAACGGCCAGGGTGGTGGACGCGAACAACCGCTATTTCACCTATGATCTGGGTGCCCTCGGGTCGGCCGATTGGCGAGTGTACGAGGTTCCCCTCTCACGCTCGAGCCGCTTTCAGACCCGGATGCGCCGCCTGGAGCCCGTCTGGCCGCTGACCCTGATCTCCGTCGCCGTGCAGGAGACCGATACCCAGAGAGGCACATTCGCCGGATCCATCTTGCTGGATGACATGAGCGTTCGGTCCGTCGATGGCTCGTTCCTGAAGATAGAGGACTTCGCCGATCTATCCGGCTGGAGCATCCTGAAGACAACCGCCGAGTCGGCATCGGACAGCCTGAATCCGTCAAGCCTGGGCCCCGAGGGTGCCGACGGCCGCTCGATGCGTTTTACCTGGTCGGAGGGGCCCGCCCTCGAAGCCCGCGGCGTGTACTTTGGACCGTCCATCTCATCGCTGCCGGTCGCAGCCAGCGAGTCATTCATGGCCTCCTCGGGACACGCACTCGGTGACGTTTTCTCCCTATCGCTCGCCGGTCACCGGGTTCAGGTGCATGTATCGGAGACGTTCGAGTATTTCCCGACGCTCGACACCGAGAACGAGACGTTCCTGGTCGCCGATCTGCCCTCTCTAATCGCCTACGCCAACGCCGACCCCTCCAGCGCCGAGTTCAGGCCCAACGAGATCTGGCTGACATCCAGCTCAGACGGCGCTGAGCGGGCCGAGTTGAGACGGGCGCTGATATATGACCCCTTCAGCTCTACCAACGTGGAGGACCGGGATCTCAACCTGAGCCTCAGCCAGGTAGATCCTCTCACCAGGGCCGGCTGGCGCGCCCTGCTGTTCATTGCCTTTGGCGCCGTGTTCGTGCTGAGCTGCGTGGGCTTCGTTGTACACGCGCACGTATCGTTCGTAGGCCGTCGCGTCCAGTTTGCGCTGCTCCGCACCGTTGGGCTGACCAGGCTTCAGTTGGCCACCGTCGTGATATTGGAGCAGGCCCTCGTGATAGGCGCGGGCATCGCCCTGGGCGCCTGGATGGGTGAGAGGTTCGGCGCGATCATCATGCCGTTTCTCGCCAATGACGACCTCGGCACCCAGATTCTTCCACCGTTCGTGATAGAAGTGGACTGGCCCCTGCTGGCGATGACATACGGGGCCATGATCGGCGTCTTCATTTTGATAACTGCCTTTCTGGTATCGTTCGTGCAGCGAATCTCTGTGGTCCGCACCCTGCGGCTCGGCGAGAACTGATGCTGTGACCTACTCCGACTCCCACCCTTATGTCCTTTGCGAGGATGTCTTTAAGATCTACAAGCTCGCCGACCTGGAGGTCGTCGCCCTAAGGGGCCTAGATCTGCGGATCCAGCGCGGCGAGGTAGTTGCGATCGTCGGTGCCAGCGGCTCGGGCAAGTCGACCCTTCTCAACATCCTGGCCGGATACGATCTGCCCTCGGCCGGCCGCGTGACCGTCTCGGACCGCGATCTCCTAAGGATGAGCGCCTGGGAGGTGGAGGCATACAGGCGCGATGAGGTCGGCTTTATCTGGCAGCAGACCGGCCGCAATCTCTTTCCGTACCTGACCGCCCTTGAGAATGTGGAGCTGCCGATGATGCTCACGGGTACGACCGCCGCCAGTCGACGCCGACGGGCGCTCGAACTGCTGGAGTTGGTTGGCATGGGCGCACGCACGGGCCACACGCAGGACCGCCTCTCAGGGGGAGAGCAGCAGCGTGTGGCCATAGCCGTCTCCCTGGCCAACTCTCCGTCGCTTCTGCTGGCCGATGAGCCGACCGGTGAGTTGGACGATGCCACGGCGGCCGAGGTGCTCGACGTTTTCGGAATGGTCAACAGGGAGCTTCAGACCACCGTGGTCATAGTCACACACGACCCGGATATCGCCTACAAAGTTGGCAGGGTGGTTCTCATACGGGACGGGAAGCTGTCAACCGAGATCAGGCGCAGGGTCAGCTATAGGCGGAGGGTGGAGAGCCCGGACGCGGAAGAGGTTGAACTCGACGAGTTCGTACTGGTGGACAGCAGCGGCAGGGTCCAGATCCCCAGGGACGTGCTCGACCGCCTGAGCATAGGTGAACGGGCCAGGGTTACGACCGATGAGCAGGGTGTTAGGCTGGACCCCGGTGATGCCTAGAACCGAGGACGCCGCGCAGGAACGGCCTTGGCACGTTTGCAGCGTATAGTCGCCACCGTCGACCTGGACCGAAGCTACATGATGGCCGGGGAACCGGTGCACGCCCTGCGGGGAGTCACCTTCAACGTGCTTCCGGGCCAGTTCATTGCCGTGGTCGGCCGCTCCGGTTCGGGAAAGACTACCCTACTGAACCTGCTGGCCGGGCTCGACAGGCCGTCGTCCGGACTGGTTCTCTTCGAGGGCGAGGACATGGCCGAGATGAGCGACCGCCAGCTCACCGAGCTCCGTCGTCGCCGGCTCGGGTTCGTGTTTCAGTCCTTCGGCCTGCTCCCGCTCCTGTCGGCCTACGAGAACGTCGAGCTCCCCCTTCGCATAACCGGGGTCGGCCACAGTGAGCGGAGCCGCAGGACCGAGGAAACCCTCCAGATGGTGGGCCTGGAGGGGCGCGCACAGCATCGTCCTTACGAACTGTCAGGCGGCGAGCAGCAGCGGGTTGCGATCGCCCGTGCCATCGTGCACAGGCCCACGCTGATTCTCGCGGACGAGCCCACCGGCGAGCTTGATTCGGTTAACGCCAGGGCGATATTCGGCCTGTTCAAAGACATGGTCCGCGACCAGGGCATAAGCGTCATCGCCGCCACTCATGACTCGACCCTGCTGGCGATGGCAGACCAGGTCAAGCAACTGAACGACGGCCGGATGGAAGAGCATGCTACATACGGGAGGCGCTTCCGGGACTGAGTTCTGCCTTTGTGCCCAATCGGGGCCGGGTATCACTTGCATAACACTGGCCGTTAATCTAACTTTTGTTCGGAATGTTTGTTCCGGAAAGCGAAAGGCGCCATTTGCCCGGCACGGTCCAGTCCAGGATGCAGGGATACCTCGACGCCCGGTTGCCCCCGTCCCGCAGCTCGGTGGACGCGCTGCACCGCGAGGTCACCGTCTGCCACGCGTACCTATGCCCCTTTGCATACGCCTGCAAACAGAAGTCCGCCCGGCCGGCCAAGGTACTCAGCCGCCGGTGCATGCGGTACATGCCGGACCACCTGCGCGCCGCCCCGTCCCTGTCTGACATGGCGATAGATCTGCTGGCCAGACGCCGTCGGTCGGGAAGCTCCATATCCCCGGAGACCAGGCTGCTGTTGGACCGGCTGCGCCCGGAGGGTCCAGCTCGTTAACCGTGCCGGCCAAGCTACCGGCGACCGCCGCCGCCACCCTCTGCAGGGCCTTCGGAGGGATTCGATTGCTGGGGCCAAACCGCTGATATACCATCGGCTCCGAAGACACCGACGGAGCTGAAAGTGAAAGAGCTCTTGCTCAGGGGCGGACGGGTCTATGACCCGGCCCGGGGAATCTCAAACAAGCGTATGGATGTTGCCATCTCGGGCGGGCGCATCTGCGGGGTGGCAGCAGATCTTGACCCGACCGGCTTTGAGATGGCAATCGACGTTTCGGACAGGATCGTCGCACCCGGCATGATCGACCTGCATTGCCATGTCTACCATGGATTCAACTCCACCGGGGTGCACCCCGACGTCGCGGGCGTCGGCTCAGGGGTGACGACCGTGGTGGATGGAGGCAGCGCCGGGCATGCGAATTTCGGGGGATTTCCCGCTTACGTCGTGCCCTCATGCAAGACCAGGATGTTCTGCATGGTTCACATCGCCGCCAATGGCCTATCGCGGATGCCGGAGCTCAGATCGCTCGACGACATAGACGTCGCGGAGACGGCGCGCGTGGTCCGTGACAACCGACCGCTGACGCAGGGCGTCAAGATCAGGGCGATCGGCCCGACCACACAGATCGCCGGCGTTGAGATCGTCAGGCGGGCCAAGCGAGCCGCCGATGGTTCCGGGAGCCGGCTGATGGTTCACATTGGTGAGCTCTACCACGATGGACCCACCCTCACGCGCGACCTGCTGCCGCTGCTGGGTCCCGGTGACATACTTACCCACGCGTTCACCCCCAATCCGGGCCGTATCCTGGATCAGGGCGGCAAGGTGCTGCCGGAGGTGTTCGACGCCAAGGACAGGGGTGTGGTCATCGATACGGCCTTCGGGCGCTTCAACTTCGGTTTCGATGTGGCCCGGAGCGCACTGGACCAGGGCCTGATGCCCGATACCATAGCCACCGATATGACCATACCGGGCCGCGCGCAGACGGTCTTTAGCATGCCTGAGATGCTTACCCGCTTTCTGGCGCTCGGTCTGTCACTGGACGATGTCATAGCGATGGCGACGGCCAACCCGGCCAGGGCCCTCGGAATGGGCGACGTTCTGGGCAGTCTGCAGCCCGGCAGGGAGGCGGACATCAGCGTTCTGGAGGCCGTTTCGGGCGATTGGACGGTCTCGGATGTCAGGGGTCAAACCCTGCGGACGGAACTTGCCATCAGGCCCGCTCTGACCGTCAGGGCAGGTGAGGTCATCGCACCCGACTGGGGACCCCATCCATGGGGCTTCCTGCCGAATCGACAATGAGGGCCAGCCAACCATGACGCAAGACATCCTAATTGAGGCCGCCGGCGGGGTGGCCACGGTGACCATCAACCGGCCCGAGAAGCGCAACGCCATCGACTACGCGGGCTGGCTGGATCTGCGCCGCGCGGCGGACGAGGTGGAGCGTGATCCACAGGTGCGAGTGGTAGTGATAAAGGGCGCGGGCGATGCGGCCTTTTCGGCCGGCGCCGACATCTCAGATTTCGACGAATATCGAAGTGACAGCGAGAGGGCGAAGGTGTATGCCGCCGCATTCGAGGGCGCCATGGATGCCATAGAGGCGATCTCCAAGCCCACCATCTGCATGATAAAGGGCTTTTGCATTGGTGGCGGATGCGAACTGTCGATGGCTGCCGATATGCGCTTTGCCGCCGACAATTCCCGTTTCGGCATTCCCGTTGCTCACCTGGGCATCCTGATAGGCTACGCGGAGATGATCAGGCTGCTTCGCCTGGTGGGACCCGGCAACGCCTCGTCGATGCTGTTTACCGGCCGCACCTTCGACGCCCAGGAGGCCCTTAGGATGGGTCTGGTAAACGGGGTCTATCCCGTTGATGAGCTCGAGCCGCACGTGCGAGAACTAGCCGAATCCATGGTGCCGCTTGCGCCCCTGAGCCAGTCCCGTCACAAACGCATCATGCGTACGACGCTGCGAAGCCCCTCACTCGGCGACCTGACCCCCGAAGAACTGGAGCTGCCTTTCGCCAACTTCGATTCGGAAGACTTCCGGGAGGGACGCAGCGCCTTCCTGCAAAAGCGCAGGCCGACCTTTACGGGCAGATGATCCCGCGAGCGATGTATTCCCTCCCGCACCCGGGCGTGCCAGCGCCTGCGCCCCGCCAGGGACCGGCCGTATGAGCCGCGGTGCGCTCGACGGTGTGAAGGTCCTGGATTGCACCCAGATCCTGGCGGGACCGTTTTGCACCATGCTGCTTGGTGACATGGGCGCCGATGTGGTCAAGGTCGAAAAGCCTTCGGGAGGAGACGACACGCGGCGCATGGGTCCACCCTTCGTTGGCGAGACGGCTGCAGCGTTCCTGATGGTAAACCGCAACAAGCGATCCGTCGTCTTGGATCTGAAGTCCGAAGGCGGCCGAGCGGCATTCCTTCGCCTGGTCGACTGGGCGGACGTCCTCGTAGAGAACTTGCGGCCCGGCGCCATGTCCGGGCTGGGTCTCGGGTACGAGGATCTCAGGGAACGAAACGCCGGGCTGGTGTACTGCACGATCTCCGGCTTCGGCGCCACCGGGCCGTACAGGGAACGCCTGGGCTTCGATCTGGTCACGCAGGGCATGAGCGGGCACATGAGCTTCACAGGCCATCCGGACGCGCCTCCGGTCAAGGTCAGCGTCCCGATCACCGATCTGAACGCCGGCATGTTTGCCGTCTACGGCATACTCGGAGCCTATGTGCACGCGGTGCGAACCGGCGAGGGCCAGTTTGTCGACACCTCCCTAATCGAAGGTGGAATCGCCTACACCATCTGGGAGTCCGCGGTCCTTTGGTTCGGCCGGGAGGTGCCCGGTCCGGTCGGTTCCCGACACCGCATGACGGCTCCATATCAGGCTTACCGCACCGCGGATGGCCACATGAACATTGGCGTCGCCAACCAGAACACCTGGGCGCGCTTTTGCGATGCCATCTGCCGACCGGACCTGCGGGACGATCCGCGCTTCTTTGTCAATGCCGACCGGGTCCGCAACCTCAAGGCGCTCAAGGTCGAGATAGAAAGGACGCTGGTCGGACGTGGTACCGAAGAGTGGTGTGAGCGGCTGACCGCAAAGAAAGTGCCGTCGGGGCCGATCTATGATATCGGCGATGTATACGCTGACGAGCATGTCCGGGCACGGGGCATGGAGATGGAAATCGACCATCCTACGCTCGGGCCCATCAAGAACGTCGGACCGGCCGCCAAGCTGTCGGCCACACCGGCGGTCCTGCGTCGACCGCCGCCCGACCTGGGTCAGCACACCGACGCGGTGCTCGGCGAGGTGGGCTACTCCAGCGCCGAAATAGCGACGATGAGGGAATCCGGCGTCGCAGGAGCCCGGACCTGAGGCCGGACCGCGGGTCGTCTCATCGTTGAGCCGGCCGCTCAGTCTCGCAGGCGCTGGAGCACGGCCCGTGAGGCGTCGACGAAATCGTCCACCTCACGCTCGGTGGTCAGCGTGCATAGAGCACCCTGGGCCTTGCTGAACATCAGCACGCCCTCGTTCATCATGCCGGTGTAAAAGGCCGTCTTCAGATCCTGGTCCCCGTGCATCATGTCCCGGTAGTCGTTGATCTGTGCGGATGTGAAATGGAGGCCGAACAGCGATCCTATTCCGGTCGCCTGCCCCTCCATCTCCAGCTCACCGAACACGGCGTTGATCTTGGCTCGCAACTGGTCTCCGAGCAGGTTCATGCGTTCGTAGATGTCGGGGGTCAACTGCTTGAGGGTCTCTTCGCCTGCGACCATGGTAGGCGGGTTAGCGTTGAAGGTTCCGGCGTGGGTGATCGCAGGGCTGTTCTCGTTGTTGTAGAGGGCCATGAGCTCGTCCTTACCGCCCCATGCCCCGACCGGCAGACCGCCGCCGATGATCTTCCCGAACGTTGTAACGTCGGGAACCACTCCGTAGATCTCCTGCGCCCCGCCCTGTGAAAGCCGGAAGCTCTGCACCTCGTCGAATATCAGGACTATGCCCAGTTCCTCGGTGAGTTCCCGTATTCCCTTAAGGAACTCCGGCCTGGCCGGGATGTAGCCGAAGTTGGACGCAACGGGCTCCATTATCACGGCCGCCAGTTCATGGGCGTGCCGTCGGATCATCTGCTCGCAGCGGTCCATGTCGTTGTAGGGTAGGACTATCACATCATCCACCACGCTCTGCGGCTGGCCTGGCCACTCTCGTACGGCGGTGGTCCTGTCCGGGTCCAGCTTGCTCAGGGGCGTGTAGACGCTCACCGACACGAACTCGTGGTTGCCGTGGTAGCCGCCCTCGAACTTGGCGAACTTGGTCCTTCCCGTGTGCGTGCGAGCCATGCGGATGGCGTTGAGCGTTCCCTCGGTCCCCGAGTTGGTAAAGCGCACCTTTTCGACCGACGGCACTCGATCGACTATCAGCTTGGCCAGGCGCACCTGCGCCTCGGTGGGGGCCGAGTAGCTCAGGCCCTTATCCGCCTGGTCTTTGACAGCCTTCACCACGGCCGGGTTAGCGTGCCCGACGATATAGGTCGTGGCATTGATCATGAAGTCCAGGTACCTGTTGCCGTCGACGTCGTAGACGTGGTGGCCAGCGGCGTGGTCCACGAAGAAGGGGTAGGGGTCGAAGTACGCCGTCCCGCGTGAACTGCCTCCCGGCAGGTATTTGCGCGCCTCGGCCTGCAGTCCCTTGGAGATCGGGTGGTTGGTGGTGTAGGTAGCCGCCTCGCGGTTGAACGCCTCGCTCATGTCTCCTCCTCGGTTCCTGCCCGCGCCACACGATCGCCGCGTGAGGCGCACTCGACAAAGGTTTGTGCCTCGGTACAGGCGATTATACGCGCGAGGTGGATCGTCGCATCAGCGCCCAGTCCGTCAGCAGCCAGGACGGATCGGGCGACAGCGCGCTCGACCCGCGCCCGATTGGCCCGCACAACGGATGCGGTCGGCCGCGACTTCAAATGCGGCGCGTTTGGCCGCCGTCGTCGACTATCATCGACCCGGTGAGAAAGCCGCACCTGTCGGACGATATGAACACGATCAGGTCGGCGATCTCCTCGGGCCTACCGAAGCGTCGTAGGGCAACCTCGCGGTGAAGCATCGACCGCATTGCCTCGGCGTCGGATTCGACCTCGCCCTGCCAGTAGCCGCCCGGGAATATCACGTTGCCGGGCGCCACGGAGTTCACCCTTATTCCATTCGGTCCCAGCCTGATTGCCAGGTTCTTTGCGTAGTTGGCCAGCGCCGCCTTCGCCGCGTTGTAGGGAATGGCGGCGGGATGGCTCTCAAGGCCGGCAATGGAGTTCGTAAATATGATCGAGCCGCCGCCGGCACGCAACATACCCGGTATGACCTTCTGTACCAGCCGAACACCTGACCAGAAGTTCGACGCCAAGTCGGCCGACCAGCTCTCCTCCGGTATGTCCCAGCCTCTTTCCTCGGTAAGGGCGTTGCCGATGTTGGCAACCAGGCAGTCGATCGTTCCGAACCGCTCTGCGGTGCTGTTCAGTGCGGCGTCGATCGGCCCCGGCTTTGTAAGGTCTCCCTCGACCGCAAGTACGGCGTCGACTCCGAACTCTCTGGTCAGTTCACCGCTCGCCTTCTCCAGCGAGTCTCGCCCCCTCCCGGTGACAACGACCCTGGCGCCTTCGGCCAGGAAAGATCTTGCGATCGCCTTGCCGATGCCACGCGAGGAGCCGCCTACGAACGCCACCTTGCCGCTTAGACCTAGGTCCACTGAACTCGCCCCCGGACAGACTGTTAGGGTGTCACCGCTGCGGAGTCTACTGGGCTGTCAACCCGCCGTCCAACACCAGTTCTGTACCCGTCACGTACGATGACTCGTCAGATGCGAGAAACAGCGCTGCGTAAGCGACGTCAAGTGCGCTGGCGAATCGGCCCAGGGGCACCTCGAGTTCTCTCTGTTTCCTGACCTCGACGGTCGGGTATACCAGGTCCAGCATCTCGGTTTCGGTAGGACCCGGGTGAATCGAATTCGCCCTTATGTTGCTGGAAGCGTACTGGATGGCGGTCGACTTGGTGAACACGCGCACGGCGGCCTTGGAGGGGTTATAGGCGGCCGAGATGCGGCTGCCCACGATACCCGACGTGGACGATACGTTCACTATCGAGCCTCCCCCGGCCTCGATCATGTGTGGCACGACGGACCTGGTGCCCAGGAACACGCCCCGGGAGTTCACCGCCATCACCGTCTCCCACTGCTCGAGCGTCGCCGTGGAGATCGAATCGCGAACATAGATTCCGGCGTTCTGTATCAGCACCGTCGGACGACCGAGCCGCCTGACGGTCGCATCTACCGCCTCGGCCCAGGAGGCCTCATCGGCCACATCCAGACGCATGTGGATGGAACGGCCCCCGCCGGCTTCGATCTCGGTCGCCAGCTGCGCTGCCGCGCTCTCTCTCAGGTCGGCGATGGCAACGGCCGCGCCCTCGGCCGCAAAGAGCCGGGCCTGACAGGCTCCGAGACCGCCCGCCCCGCCGGTGATCAGCGCCACCTTGCCCGGGAGCCTCACCGACCCTCCAGCCACCGCCCGTTGCGGTCGACCGCAGGCCCTTTCGAGCGCATCGAAATCACGACTTCTGGCTTGTCATATCCGGCGCCGGACCCAGGACCTCGTTCATCGAGCCCGAACGAAAGCCCTCCAGATCGACCGCCACGTACGCATAGCCGGCGCCCTTTACCGCGGCCACGATCCTTGCCCTGACGGAGGGATCGACCATCCAGGGGATCTGTTCGACAGGCACCTCTATGCGTGCTACACGTCCGTGGTGCCTGACGCGCACCTGGTTCAGTCCAAGCTGCCGGAGGGCCGCCTCAGCGTCGCCTATGCGCTTTAGCGTCTCGGTGGAGACGGAGGTTCCGTAGGGTATGCGTGAAGCAAGGCAGGCCTGAGCCGGCTTGTCCCATACCGTTAGGCCCATTTCCTTCGCCTGCTCTCGAACCTCGCCCTTCGTCAATCCCGCGTCAGCCAACGGGCTTCGCACACCGTGCTGGGCCGCAGCGGACAAGCCCGGGCGAATATCTGCAAAGTCGTCAAGATTCGTCCCGTTGGCCACCGTTCTGTAGCCCTCGTGGCTGGCTATGCTCGTAAGTTCCGCGTAGAGCGTGTCCTTGCAAAAAAAGCAGCGGTTCGGACCGTTGGCGCGGTAGCCTTCACGGTCAAGCTCGTTGGTGCGGATAGCCCTGTGGGCGATTCCGATTCGTCCCGCCATCTCCACCGCCTGGGCCAGCTCGCTCCGGGCCAGGCTTGGCGAGTCGGCGGTGACGGCGAGTGCGCGGGAGCCCAGTACCTCTTGGGCAACCGCCGCCACCAGTGTGCTGTCGACGCCGCCGGAGTAGGCGACCACAACCGAACCGTAGCTTTTCAGCTCGCGCCGGAGTGCCTGCGCTTTATCGTCGTGTGAACGCTCACTTCCGACGACGGTCAGGGCGTGGGTGATGCGACTTGCGCCCAAGGCCTTTAGATCTCCTCCTCGGATATGAAGCGGCGCAGTACGTTGTCTGTCATGCGCGAGACATCGTTGTCGTAGTCATTGTGAGACAGTGCCCCGCACCACGAAATCGAGCCGACTGAAAAGACCGCTCCACCGTTGGGTCCCTCGTAGAAGACGATGTCTCCCCTTACCAGCGGGTTGACCGTGCCGCCCTGCATGCCGTCGTTCAGGAGCACCTCCTCTATGACGTGCTGATACACATCGGAGAACCCCTCGGTTGTGGCGAGTACCAGCGCATGGGGAGGCGTGCCCAACTCGGCGTCGGCGCGATCGATTTCGAATCCGCCGGCCCCGCCCTGTGTGAGTCCGTAGGCCCCGAAGCTCTCGCCCTCGGTTAACCCATCGACCATGAATGCGGCGCGCGGATCGGCCGATTCGGCTGCCATTTGGTAGGGTAGCGACACGTCAAAGCCCTGCGAGGTGAAGCCTACTCCGACCAGCTCCTGGGGCGCCCTTCCCCTGAAGCGCCACAGGCCGCCCAGCTCCCCAGTGCTCTGGTGATAGTACTCGCCGGCCGCCGCCTCCCAGGCCTCCGTACCGCGGTGACGGCGCACCTCTATGCAGTGCGTGGAGTCCGCGGCAAACGAGGTAACCCAGTAGTAGCCGTTGCCCCCGAGATACATGTGCCTGCCGCCCTCCCTGAGGTAGTCCTCTAGGGCGTCAAGACCCTGGCTCGTCCAGTATTCGGGGTGCGAGCCCGTCAGGACCACACGGTATCTCCGCAGCAGGTCGACACCCTCTCGCTGAAGGTCCTCGTCCGTGGCAACGTCGAAATCGTGGCCCATCTGCTCGAGCCAGTCGGTCAGGTGCAGGTCGGCGTTGAACTGGTGGGGAGCTCCACGGCCGAAGTGCAGCAGCGGCGAATGGTACTTGGGGCGCATGTTCAGTATGGGCCTCAGCCTCGAAGAATGCGAAACGCCGCTGTTGTCCGAATGGCGGTCATACTGGCTGCGCAGCTTGTTTTCGATCATGTACAGGTCGCGCGGATCGACCGGGTAATCGAACGTGATCTCTTTACCGCCGGCGAGCCTGCCCAACTCGACGTACTTGATGTCGGTGTAGGCGAATATGTGGATGTTCGCGTAGGAAAGGTAGCTGTTGGTCGGCACGAGGAACAGAGCTGGGGCCGTCGAGGTCCCCCTGGGTGCCCGCACGAAGAACGGAACATAGTCTTCTGAGTCGCCGGCCTTGAGATGGGCGGCGTAGATGCCGCTGCGCATCGTCTCGGGCACGGTCAGCTCGAAGTCGACGTCCCAGCCGGCGTCGTCAAGATCGTCGTCGTGAAAGTACATCGCTCCGTAAAGCTCCGGGGCGATTCGGAAGTTCTGCTCCTGGCCCCGCCACAGGTGGCCGGTCATGGCCCTGTAGGGCCGGTTCACGGCACGCCCGACGTGACCCCGTCCGGAGATGTCGTCGACCACGTCGGTCGAAAAGTTGGTGGAAAAGGTCCAGGCGGCCCGCAGGGATCCGTCACCGACTTCGGCAGGCGGAGCGTCCCGTTTCAGGCGCCCTATCTCCTCTTCCGTCAATGCCCCGGCATAGATCCGCGGGCTGTCGATCTTCCCGTTGTACTTGGCCTGTGCAACCGGCTTGCCGTCGGCCAGGGCCGCCAGGTGGGCGGCCATCGTCAGTGGGCCGTCGGCGCCCTTCAGGGGGAGGGTGCCGGTGTCCTTGACCAAGACCGCGCGGCTCGGCTCCTGAGGCCACATGGTGATGGGCAGCTGGTAGAGCGACACCCTTCCCTGGTCGGCGTCGTAGGACGCGGCCGCAAAGCACCAGACTCCGTTCCGCAGGGGGGTGCCGGTGGAAATGGTCTCGGTGGCGGAGCCGTCTCCCACCGAGATTCCAAGTGATCCGTCCCCGCAGATCATCAGCCTGTAGCCGGTGTCATCCTCTGCGGACCACCTGCCGATGATCGTCTGCTCCCTGTCCGCCGTGGTGGGAAAGATCCACGCCTGCAGGGTGAAGCTTCCCGCCAGGTCCAGGTCGTCATGGGCCTCGACCGTCACGTACGAGCCGTTGCGTATTGGCTGGAATTTGCCGGGGTATTCGCCGTCGATCGCGGTTGGAATCCGCTCGTCCCTGTAGCCGGGCCCGAGCGGATTCTCGTCGCCGTGGATAAGCCGGACTATGCCCGCCCCGTAGGACTCGTTCTGGGAGCTGACCATGAATCTGATCGTCTCGCCGGGGTGGACGCTGAATCTGTCTGCGTAGCCAACGATCTCCATGATGGACTCTCCTCGGTCGGCGCGCGGGCGGCCGACAATAAGCGGCATGGTAGCAAGTGGCCAGCGACCTCTCAATCAGGACGTCCGCGTCCGGTTCGGGACCATCCGGGTCCGTACCCCGGTGCGGTTGCCTATACTAGCCTCAGACGGAGGCTTGAGATCGACGAGACTGCTCTAAGGACGCTGCTGGGGCGCTACTCCGCCGGCGAGATCAACACCGAAGATCTGGTGGAAGCGCTCGCCCAGATGCCCTACCGGGATCTCGGGTTCGCGCGAGTCGACCATCATCGCGAGATTCGAACCGGCTTCCCGGAGGTTATCTTCGGTCGCGGTAAGACCCCCGGGCAGGTCGGCCGACTTGCGGGAGAGATCCTTTCTCACACCGACCGATTGTTGGTCACGCGTGCCACCGCCGAGATGCACGACGCCGTTGCCGGGGTGGCGCCCGAAGCCCTGTATGAACCTGCGGCGAGGACGATTACGGTGGATCGCCGCCCCGCAAGGAAAAGAGCCGGACTCGTCGCGGTGATCAGCGGCGGCACCGCAGACCTTCCTGTGGCGACAGAGGCGGCCAAGACGGCCGAGTGGATGGACAGCGAGGTCGACTGCATCTTTGATGCCGGCGTGGCCGGACTGCATCGCGTTCTGGATCGACTGGGCGATCTGCGGAGGGCGGACGCCATCGTGGCGGTTGCGGGCATGGACGGTGTATTGCCGTCCGTCGTAGCAGGGCTGGTGAGCGTCCCGGTAATTGCTGTCCCCACAAGCGTGGGATACGGTGCCAGCTTCGAGGGGGTGGGGCCTCTGCTTACGATGCTGAACGCCTGCTCACCCGGCGTTGCGGTAGTGAACATCGACAACGGGTTCGGTGCGGGCTACATGGCGTCCGTCATTGCGGGCAAGGGCGCTTCACCGGCGCATCAGTAGGCAATCCGTCGGTTCGGGGGTTGGCCCGCGACGACCTGGACGGGGCATTCACTCCTGAGCCGGTGGGGTAGAATTCCGGCATGCGAAAGCGTGTCATTGGCAGCGTTGGGCGGGTGAGCTTCGAGGTGGTAAAGCCGTTCGGTGAGCTGCCTGCCGGGATGTCGTGGGGGGCTGTAAGCGCCTGCTGCGTCGATTCCGATGATCGGGTATACGTACTGCGACGCACCGATCCACCCGTACTCGTGTTCGACCAGGAAGGCTCTCTTGTCGGCTCGTTCGGTGAAGGGGAAGTGATTGAGGGCCACGGCATATCGATCACGGCGGACGACGAGATCTGGGTCACCGACAAGGATGGACACACCGTGACCAAGTTCAGCACCGCCGGAGACGTTCTGCTGCGTCTGGGCAGGCCTGACACGCCTAGTCTTCAGGCCCCTTTCGCCCATCCGGCGGATGTGGCGGTCCACCGGGCCAGCGGGGATGTGTTCGTTTGCGACGGCTACGGCAATTCACGCATTCACCGGTTTTCTGAGGATGGGGAATTGATCGGAGGGTGGGGAGAGGCCGGTCAGGGTAGGGGGCAATTCACTGTGCCCCACGCAATCTGGATTGACCGTCGAGACCGCGTGCTTGTGGCCGATCGAGAGAACCTGCGAATACAGGTATTCACCCTGGACGGCGAACTGCTGGAGGTGTGGACCGACCACTACAAGCCCATGGACATCTACGTAGACGGATCGGATCGGATCTACGTTACCGACCAGGTGCCGAGACTGACAGTCATGACCTTGGATGGGGAAGTAATCGCGCGAGGCCTCCACCGTGGTCACGGGATCTGGGGCGATTCGGCGGGCAACCTGTATTCGTGCTGGCCGACACCGGCCGACAACCCCGTGGTCAAACTGGCGGTCCAGTGAAGATCACCGATGTGCGGGCGACCCTGCTGTCGGCCGTGGTGCCGGAGGAGAGGCGCTGGCGGACCGACCTAGGGGTTGCCGTCAAGATGGACAATTGCATCGTCGAGGTCGAGACCGACGAGGGGATCACGGGCATCGGGGCCGGCCAGGGCAACCCCGAGGTGGTCAAGGCTGTAGTGGAGACCCAGCTGCGTCCCCAGCTCCTGGGCCGGGACCCGGGCCTCATAGAGGGCCACTGGGAACGCATGTACAGCGGTTCACGCGGCGAGCCGGCGCTCGCACGAGGTTACCCCCAGCCCGGCTCTTCCCGCAGGGGGGACACGCTGTGCGCCATTGCCGGCGTCGACATCGCCTTGTGGGACATCTTGGGCAAATCCCTTGGCCAGCCGATCTATCGGCTTCTCGGCGCGGCTCGAACCAGCGTCCGCGCGTACGCCTCCGGTGGTTGGGCGCCCGGCGAGCAAGCGGGCGATGAAATGGCCGGTTACGCGGCAAAGGGCTTTTCCGCGGTGAAGATGCGTGCCGAGGGACGTGATGGATTCTCCTTGGACAGAGCGGCCACCCGGGTGGCCGCGGCCCGAAGGGCACTGGGCGAAGACGTGGAGATAATGGTCGACGCCCACGGTTCTCTCGATGTCTCAACTGCAAAGCGACTGGCCAGGATGCTGGAAGAGCAGGGAGTCGCCTGGTTTGAGGAACCTGTTTCCTACGACAACCACGCCGGACAGGCAGAGGTGCGGGCATCGACAACTGTTCCCATCTCCTCGGGCGAGAGCGAGTCCACGCGCTTTGACGTGCTGGACCTGCTGAGGATGAACGCTGTCGATATTCTTCAGCCCGACATAGCCATCGCCGGCGGTTTCACCGAGTGCCGCCGAATCTCCGCCCTGGCGCATGCACATGGCGTCAGGTTGGCACCCCACGTCTGGTCAAGCGGGGTAATCGTTGCCGCCTCCATCCACCTGGCCATGCATGCTCCGGCCTGCCATATCTTTGAGGTCTCGCAAAGCGCGTCCCCGCTGATCTGGGAGCTGTTCGAGGAGCCTTTCGATATCGAAGACGGGTACGTGCGCGCGGTTGAACGCCCCGGTCTGGGATTTACCCTGAGGGAGGGTCTCGCCGACCGATTTCCTTTTGTGCCGGGGCCGGCATACGTCTACTAGCTGCTCCCGTGCAACTCGGTAAGACCCAGCTCGCTGAGGGCGCGGGTTGTCCGCACACCCGGACCCGCAGACCCCGCCCCCCTGCTAACATTGGTCGCTATGGCCGACGCTAAGGTGGATTTCACTCGCATCTCCCGCCTTGAGGCGGAGGCCGTCGGCGAGCCGGGCCGGCGCACATTCCGCATAATCGCAGAAAGCGACTCAAGCAGGGCGGACGTGTGGCTGGAGAAAGAGCAACTCTTCCAGCTAGCGCTGGCCATCCACCAGATGACCAACGCTGTTCGAGAGGGCGAAGACGCGGCAGCCGCCGCATCTGCAAACGAAGAGCTCGAGGCCGACCCGCTGACCAGGGTCGAGTTCAAGGCGGGTCGACTCGCTTTGAAGCATCAGGACTCGCACGGCATGTTCATCATCGAGGCTCACGATATCGAGTCTCCTCAAATCATGGAGGATGACGCCCCTGCCGACATCGCGCTGTGGGCAAGCCGATCCAGGGTCGATGAATTCGCCGAACAGGCACTAGAGGTATGCGCGGCTGGAAGGCCTCTATGTCCCCTATGCGGGGCGCCCATGGAGCCGGAAGAGCGGGGAGGTCACAAGTGCCCAATGGTCAACGGCAACCGGGCCATACGCATCCCTGACAGCTCTTAACGGTCGGCTACAGCAATCCGCCGTTAGAATACAGGACCCTTGGCGCCGACCAATCCGCCGCCTCTATCCGCTGGCCGGCCCGAGCCCCGGCTGGTTGACCCGCCGCCCGACCAGGCCCGGACCATCCTGGAATCGGCCGAGATAGTGGCCGGCGCGCAGGTGCGCCTCGGATCCAACTACACCTTCCTCGTCCACCTTGACGCGGGGGGCGACGGTCGCGTGATGCGCGCGATCTACAAGCCCAGGGCCGGTGAAAGGCCGCTCGCGGACTACCCCGATGGGACACTGTATCTCAGGGAATACGCTGCCTTCCTTGTCTCCGAACGCCTTGGCTGGCCCCGCATTCCTATGACCGTCATCAGGGAGGGGCCCCACGGACCGGGGTCGATGCAGCGCTTTGTAGAGTTCGACCCGGGCGTGACCTACTTTAATCTGCGCGAGGAAAGGCTGGACGAGCTGGCTTCGTTCGCTGCCTTCGATCTCCTTGTCAATAACGGCGATCGCAAGGGAGGCCACTTCCTGGAGGATGCCCGGGGCGCACTTTGGAGCGTAGATCACGGCTTAACCTTCAACGAACACTTTAGGGTCAGGACCGTTATGCTCGAGTTCTGGGGCGAGCCCATTCCCGAAGGGCTCGTCGCCGACCTAAAGGCCCTGACGGGGGAGCTCGATGCGGGAGGCACCCTAAGCGAGAGGCTCAAGTGCCAAATCAGCGCTGCCGAACTGGACGCGCTCCGGGCGCGCCTTGCCGGGATTCTCGAGACGCCGGTGCACCCTGTGCTTGATCCCTATCTAAATGTCCCTTGGCCCCTGGTCTGACCGGCGTGGGCGCTTTCCCCCCCGGGGCCGTCGCAAGTAGCGGTTCCTGCAGAGGCGGGTTGCGAGTCGTAAACATAGTGTGAACCGGGCTTAGAGCCGGAGGCGGCCCTCCTGCAGCCCTATGTCCCACATCAAGGAGGGCTCTCCCGGATCGAATGCATTCAGGTCGGCAGAGGATTCGGTATACGCCTTGACCATCGCCTCAGCCTCCTTGTCCAGCGGCCGCGAGGCCTGATGCCGGCCGCCACGGCGTCAGCGACGCCGGGAGGGCCAAAGATCATCGGTCTGTACCACTTGTGCAGGTCGGCACTGCTCGGAGGATCGGCCTCCCAGTCGGAGACGAACGCGCTCAATTGACGCCAGGATCGTCCCGCTCCTTCCTTCTCGCCGACCAGCACCCTGCCGCCCGCCTCGGAGACGATCACAGACGCTGCCGCCACGTCCCACAGTGACAGCGAGCCAGTTAGCGCGCTGTACTGAAAGCTTCCGGATGCCGTCATCGCCAGCTCGTAGGCGATTGAGCCGGTCTGCCGTGCCTCGCCAACCCTGTTTCTCATCGACTCGTCGAATCTAAAGCGACGGCTGAACCCTCCGGGCAGGCCGGCGAGACGTCGAGATTCCGGCTCGGTCGCACATAAGGTGTTCAGGGGCGTGCCGTCCCATGCCGCGCCCCCTCCCTTGCTTGCGTGAAATACCCGGCCCCTGACCTGCGGCCAGGGGATGAAGATCGCTCCGGCGACGGGTACGCCCCTGAGCAAGACCCCCACCGAGGAGGCGAACATCGGCAGCCCCTGGGAGAAGTTCCTCGTCCCATCCAGGGGGTCGAGCACCCATACGAAGTCCGGCAGGGGCTCGACAGACGCGTTTTCGTCCTCCTCACCCACAACGGCGTGATCCGGAAAGTTAGCCTTGATGCGGCCTATCAGGAGAGCCTGGCTCTGCCGGTCAGCTTCGGTTACCGGGTCCGACAGGCTTTCGCCCTTGTACTCCACGTCAAGCGGCCGGCCGAAGTAGTCCATCAGCAGGTGTCCAGCCTCACGCGCCGCGTCCGCCGCGACCCGCTCAAGATCGGCGAGTATGCCCCCTGCTAGGGTCGATCTGTCGTCGTCGCTGTGTGTCATGGAGAGTTGGAGAACCGCGCAAGTGTAAGTAGCTGTCGAATGGTAGGTCAACGAGCCTATCTGCCGGTCTCTTCGGTTAAAATCGGCCGATGCGCCTGATACCTCGACGTGACAGGATTGCGGTGATCGAACTGTTCGGTACCCTCGGTGGCGGAGTCAAGTCGGCACCCTACGAGAGGGTCTTTGACCGGGTGCGAACGGCCAAGTCCATACGGGCGATGGTGCTCGACATCGATTCGCCCGGAGGCTCGGTGCCGGCGTCCGAGTACATCTATCGCTGTGTGGCCAAGGTCGCCGAGCGAAAGCCGGTGGTTGCGGCCATCCGTGGTGTGGGTGCATCCGGTGCCTATATGGTCGCCTGTGGCGCCCAGCGGATCGTCGCGACCCCGGGTGCGCTGGTGGGATCGATCGGGGTCATCTCCGTCCGGCCCATGCTGCGCGCGGCGCTGGAAAAAATGGGCGTCGATGTCAACGTTACAAAGAGTGGCGAGCTAAAGGACATGGGTGCCGTCTGGAGGCCCTCCACGCCCGAAGAAGAGGCGAAGCTGCAAGAACTCACCGATGAGTCCTATGGTCGATTCGTTGAGATCGTCGCCGGTGCAAGAGGTCTGACGCGCTCTTCGGCCACAGAGCTTGCGACCGGCGAGGTGTTCTGGGCGACCAAGGCCCTGGAAGCCGGCCTCGTAGATGAACTCGGCGATCTCGATCTTGCGGTTGAACGGGCCGCTAAGCTGGCTGGCTGCGCCAAGAAGGTGGTGCGGATGGGCCCCGGCCGCAGCCTGGGCCAACGGCTTTTCCGGCCCCTGTCCGAATCGCTGGTCGAGTCGGTGGCCAACGAATTCGAGCGACGACTATGGGTCCAAAGTCTGCGCTAGGGTAGTTCTAAACCCGCTAGACGGTCCCCTTCTTTACCTGTTCCCACAGCGATTCCTTGTCCTCGGCGCACAGCGCCCGAAACTCGTCGCCGCGCTCCTGAGCCAGCATCTCCATCGCCCTGAACCTCTCTGCGAATCGCCGGTTGGCCTTGCGGAGTGCCGTCTCGGCATCGATTTGCAGCCACCTGGCAGCGTTTACCAGCGAAAAGAGCAAATCCCCGAACTCGGCTTCTGTCTCCTCCGCCGTGGTGGCCGCGCCGAGCTCATCTATCTCCTCACGGACCTTTTCGAGCACCCCGGCGATGTCGTCCCAGTCAAAGCCCGTTCGCTGCGCCTTGCCCTGGATGGCCTGTGCGCAGGTCAGGGACGGCGCCGCCCGGGGCACGCCGTCGATCGCCGATCGTCGCTGTGAATCCGGCTTTTCGGCCCGCTTGATCTCGTCCCAGTTCGCCAGAACCTGCGACGCATCGAGATCATCGCGGTCGGCCCCGAAGACATGGGGATGCCTGCGGACAAGCTTGGCGATGAGCGCTCCGAACACGTCGGGCTCAGAAAATCGGCCCTCCTCCCTGCCCAGCTGCATCTGATAGGCGGCGTGTAAGAGAACGTCCCCCACCTCCTCCACGATCGCCTCGTCGACACCCTCATCCAGGGCCTCGACAAGCTCGTACGCCTCCTCGAGGAACTGGTCGCGCAAGGATTCTCTGGTCTGACCCCGGTCCCACGGGCAACCATCGGGGCCCCTGAGCCGATCCAGCACGCTCATCAGGCCCTGGAAGCTATGGTCGAATTCGCTGGCGCCGGCCGCCTGTTCATCGCCGTCCATCTGACTGCGGACGCCTTGGGCATCACCATCCGGCTCCGAAAATCCCTGTGCTAACATCGAGCCGTGCGACCCCTGAGGCTTGTGCTGACAGCACTATTCATCGCCTGTATACCGGTGTTCCTCGTCACGTCCAACGTCCGCTGGGTGATAAACGCACCTTTCCTATACAGCTACGGTTTCGATAAGTACATGGTGGCCGAAAGGACCGGCATCGAACGCGACGAACTGATCAGGGCCGGCGCGGCCTTCCGCGAGTACTTCAACAACGACGAGGAAATACTCGAGGTCAGAGTAGTCCAGCATGGGGTCCTCAGAAGCATATACAACGACCGGGAGATTGCCCACATGACCGACGTCAAAGGGCTGGTCCGGGGTGTCTGGATGCTCCATGTCGCCACCGGGGGCTACATAGGCTTCTTCCTGCTCGGCGGAGCACTGCTGTTTCGCCGGCGGTGGATCGGCATGGCGGGCGATCTTCTGGGCAGGGGAGGGCTGCTCACGCTCGGCCTGGTGGCGGTCGTTGGCCTGGCGGCTCTGGTGGGTTTCGACCGGTTGTTCTTGGCCTTCCACCTGGTCTCATTTTCGAACGACCTGTGGCAGCTGGACCCTAACCGGGACGTGCTGTTGATGATGTTCCCGGAGGGCTTTTTCTTCGATGCGACGATGTGGATAGTAGGGTCGACCGTCGTGGAGGCGCTGTTGCTTTCGATGTACCTGATCGCCCGTCGAATTCATGGACTGTGGTCTGCAGGAGACTCGGCCGAAGGCGCCGCGGCTCCTCCATGAGGGAGGTCATAGCAGTCGCAGAGAGCGCAGACCTGGTGGCGACTTGGTGGTCCCCGGTGTCGCTATCCGGCGGTGCAGCACCCCCCGCCGCAGCAGCCTCCCCCACCCCCACGGTCTCGCTGGGCCTGGCCGTTGGCCACGGCGACGAGCGAAGGTAGCGAAAGACGCCGGTCCCCGGGGCCGCCGCAGTCCGGGCACCTTGCCCCATCATCGAGGCTGGATATAGGCCTTCGAAGTTCGAAGGCGGCTCCGCACGCGGTGCAGGTGTACTCGTAGATTGGCATGCCTAGGGCCTAACGGCGAGCTGGCCCGCCGATGAGGAAGGTGACACTGAAGCTCAGAGGCGACCCCAGCCGGTCGCCGTCGTCGCCGGTGTAGTCGAGTCTCACGGTCGTCTCGCCGTCCGCCATGACGCGATATCGGAACAGCTCGACTCCCGGTGCCTCGCCGGCATCGGATCGTGCCACGAACCTTGGCTCCTCCTCCGCCCTGAGCATCTTCCTCTCCAGCTGCGTGGCGACCCAACCCCGGTCGGCGTCTGGGAAGGACGGAAGGGCGATGGTTACGAAGTCGCCGCGTGCGGCCTGCACCCGAGCTCCATCGTCGGACTGGTCAAGGACTATGGTGGCCGGAGTGCAGGCGGCCGAAAAAGCCAAGATTACCAGCGCCACGGCGGCGATACCCAAAGCCCCGGATACCTTGAAAGAATTCTCCATTTAACCGGCGGTCGATCCTCCCCATCCCTGCCATGCAAGTAGGCGATGGCCAAGCGCCTCCTCGCCACCGATTCTATCATCGTCCTTCCCGCTGTCGGGCTGGCCGCGCGCCCATATAATGGCTGCCTACACCCTTCCACGTCAGAGATGCAAACACCTTACGTACAGCCCGACCGGCGAGGACGCTTTGGAGCTTTTGGCGGCCAATATGTGCCTGAGACGCTCATGCATGCCCTGGATCAACTCACGCGAGAGTATGAGACTGCGGTTGGTGACCTCGGGTTCGCTCGTCTGCTGGAGGATTTGGGTCGCAGCTATACGGGTCGTCCCACGCCCCTCTACTTTGCAGAGAATCTGACCCGCAGCCTGGGCGGCGCCCGGATCTACATCAAGCGCGAGGACCTTGCCCACACGGGCGCGCACAAGATCAACAACGCCCTGGGCCAGGCCATCCTGGCGAGACGTATGGGAAAGGAGCGGATCATCGCCGAGACCGGGGCCGGCCAGCATGGTGTGGCGACGGCGACCGCCTGCGCGATGATGGACGTCGAGTGCGTTGTCTACATGGGAGAGGATGACATCGCCCGCCAGCGACTCAACGTATTTCGGATGGAGCTGCTTGGAGCCGAGGTCAGGCCCGTCTCCTCTGGCAGCCGCACTCTCAAGGACGCCATCAACGAGTGCATACGGGACTGGGTCACCAACGTGGAGACGACCCACTATCTGATTGGTAGCGCCGTGGGCCCCCATCCCTACCCTGCGATCGTGCGTGACCTGCAGTCCGTGATCGGCTCCGAGGCGAGGGATCAGATCATCGAGGCTGAAGGTCGTCTGCCCGACCATGTCGTAGCATGCGTCGGCGGCGGGAGCAATGCCATCGGCCTCTTTTATCCCTTCATCGCCGACGAGCGGGTGGAGTTGATAGGCGTGGAAGCAGGGGGTGTGGGCACGGCCTCCGGGGAGAACGCGGCCACGCTTGTCTCGGGCGAAATCGGCGTGTTGCATGGCAGCATGTCTTACCTGCTCCAGGATGAGGACGGTCAGGTCGTGGAAACCCGCAGCATCTCGGCGGGCCTCGATTATCCTGGCGTCGGTCCCGAACACAGCTATCTCAAGGACGCTGAGCGGGCCCGCTACGTCAGCGTGCGGGATGAAGAGGCAATAGAGGGCTTTCGACTGCTCTGCCGGACCGAGGGGATCATCCCCGCCCTTGAGCCCGCCCACGCGATCGCCTACCTGTCGAGCTGGGTGCCGGACCTTTCCGAGGAGTCGATAGTTCTGGTGGGTTTGAGCGGCCGCGGGGACAAGGATATCGAGACGGTCTCAGGATGGCTGTCAGCGGGCCAGACCTCATAGCTTGAGACCCGGATCGCCGGATCCGACGGCGGGGCGTAGTAAAGGGATGCGGGCCGCCGCCAGGTAGGCCCTTGGTACAATTTTGGCGTGTCCAAGTCAGGCGTGGGTCTACCGATCCGGGTTTGCGCTCCCATCGCCGCCGGTCTGCTGTTCGTGGCGGCGGTTATGGTGCCGGTCTACGGTCCCCTTGTCGACCATCATTACGCAGAGCGTCTTCCGTTCCACGGCCACCTTGCGCGGCACGGGCCCCACTCCCACGCCTACTCGGAATCTCACACTCATCCGATGCCTGCACGCGCCCAGCCCGACATGACTGCCGCCATACCCGGTGAGGACGGCGCGCCGTCACCGCCCGCGGGTGTGGGGGACGATTGCAGTTTGATGGTTCGATCTGCCCTTGAGCCGGCAGTCAGCCATGATCAGCCGTCGGCGCACCTTAGCCGACCCGACCAGTTCGGCCCATCGCCTCCGGTCAGGCCGCCCCGCGAATCGGTCTGATTCCCTCGCGTCGGACGCCGACGCTTGACCGAACACGCCGTCCCCCGATTGCGGGCGGTAGGAGGCTTGACCATTCACTGTATGCAGCGACACCTAGCCGCGCTCGTCGTCACTATGGCGGTGCTGGTAGCGGCAGCCGTCTCTTGGCCTTACTCCGTTGAGGCTCATGGTGGCGTCACGGAGTTTCGTAAGGGGCTCGCCGGGCCCTATGAGGTGGCCTTCGGTACGAGTCCACGCTCCCCGTCGCCGGGCTCCGTGCACGTGTCCCTGCGTGTCGTCGACCTGGAGCGGGGGTTGGCCGTCCCCGACGCTAGCGTTGCCATGTCCGGCTATGTGCTGGACGAGCGGGGCTCAGAGCTTGAGTCGTTCGACGCTCTGGAAGCCGACCTCTATGAGGAGGACCCGGTCTTTTGGGACATTGATCTGTCCGTCGAACAGGTTGGCGACTGGGTGTTCACGGTTGCCGTGGCAGGAGACCTGGGAGAAGGCTCGGTTGACTTCGACGTCAAGGTGCGAGAGTCCAACCCGATTACCGGAATCATAACCGTCGTCGTGCTGGTGGCGTTCTTGTCGGTGGTGGCCCTGGCGATGCGCACCTATTTCACCGCGAGAAGGGCAAAACGCACTTGACAGGCAGACTAACGGTAACTTCGGTATTTGCGGCCGTAGTCCTGGCGATACTTGCAGTCGCCTGTGGCCCGACACTGGAGGCACCGGAGCCTACCTCGACTCCATTCATAGTCGATGTCGGCCCGACCGCGTCCCCAACCGCTGTTGTCGTCCCCGAAGCAGTCGAGATCCAGGACCATTTGGCTCCAGCGTTCACGCTCACGTCGGCGGCGGGAGTCTCCGTTTCGCTCGTTGATCTCCTGGAGGGCAGGGAAGCTGTGGTAATTGTCTTTTACCGTGGCTTTGCCTGAGGGGTTTGTCGTAGCCAGCTCGGTGAGCTGCAGGCAAGCCTAGACAAGTTCGAAGAGCTAAACGTTGCGTTGGCCGCCATCAGCGTCGACGACGTTGGTGGCGCAAGGAGCATGAGCTCCCTGGTGGGAGCCGAATACCCGCTGCTGGCCGACCCGACGAGGGTGACTTCTAATTCTTACGGCGTGTTCGACCTGCTGGGTGATGGAGTAGCCGCTCCGGCGGTCTTCATCATCAATCCGGACCGCTCGATCCGCTGGTCATACGTCGGCCGAGACATAGTAGACAGGCCGACGACCGCGGGCATACTCGCCCGCATCCGCAACTGAGGAACCAGGTGAATGAAACCAGGGAAAAGTGATGAAACTCAGATTTCGAAAGACGCTGATATTTTTGACCGCGGCGCTAACGGCTTTAGTGCTGACCGGGGCCTGCGGGAGCTCGGAGCCGGAGGACCTGACCTTTGACATCGTTATCTCCGATGATGCATGGAACATCGAAGGGGAGATCATAAGGGTCGAACAGGGAGACCATGTCACGTTCAACATCGAGTCCGATGTGAGGGGCGGCTTTCACCTGCACGGCTACGATCTGTTCAGCGAGGTGGCCCCGGGTCAACCGTCCTCCTTCGACTTTACGGCCGATGCCACGGGAAACTTCGAGATCATGCTCCATAAGTTCACCCTTGCCAGCGACAGGGAAGGTGGCATGGAACATGAGTCGGGAGAGGGGGACGAGGCACACGGAGGTGGCGAAGCGGGCGAGTCCGGCCATGGAGAGGGTGAGGGTGGAACGGAGGAGACGGAGGTGCGACTGGGCTGGTTTCAGGTGTTTCCGAGATGAGGGGTCGTCTCCGGTCGCCCCTTAGAGGGTCTTGCTGATCAACCTCAGGACGGCCCTGTTCGTCGCGGTGCTCGCCGCCGCCCTGGCGGCTGAACCCGCATACGCCCACGGCTTTGGTGCTCGGTACGACCTGCCCGTGCCGCTTTCGTATTTCCTCGCCGGGGCTGCTGCCGCGGTCGTGCTGTCCTTCGCAGTGGTCGGTGTCTTCGTAAGGGGCGTAGGGTCCGGCACCGGCTATCCGACCTACGATCTCAGTTCGCGCCTGTGGTTTCGACACGGCTTGGGCTCGCCCACGTTCGTATGGCTGGCGAAGGCCGCTTCGGTGTTCCTGTTTGGGCTGGTGATCGCCACCGCGCTAGCCGGTTCGCACAAGCCACTGGACAATCTCTCGCCGACGTTCATCTGGGTAATCTGGTGGGTGGGTGCGGGCTTTGTTGCAGCCGTCATAGGCAACGTCTGGAACGTCATCAATCCCTGGAAGATCGTTTTCGAGTTGGCCGAGCGCCTGTTCGGTGGTGGCAGGGGGTTCACCCCTCTCCAGCGCTACCCCCGGGCGTGGTCGGTGTGGCCTGCAGTAGTGCTGTTCGGCGCATTCGCCTGGATCGAAAACGTCTATTCGGGAGCGGCCGTCCCGGGCAATCTCGGGACGATCGTCGTCATTTTCTCAGTCGTGCAATGGGCCGGAATGTACTACTTCGGGAAGGATGACTGGCTTCGCTATGGGGACCCGTTCGCCGTGCTATTCGGCCTATTCGCCCGCTTCTCTCTCACCGAGGTGAGGGTGGAAGGTCGCAAGATCTGCCGGCGCTGCAGTTTTGAGTGCACCGAAGGCGAATGCGTAGACTGCTATCCGTGCTTTGAGAGGGCTAACCCCGGGGATCGCAGGGTAGTTCTTCGGCCCTTCGCCTCTGGCCTTGTAAGGCCCGAATACGTGCCGATCGCCAACATGGCCTTTGTGATTCTCGCCCTGGCGACAGTTACTTTCGATGGCCTGAAGGAAACCTCATCCTGGAGTTGGGTTCACCGCCAGTTCGCGGGCATAGACGGCACGGCAGTAGACACGATAGGCCTGTACGGCGTGCCGCTGGCCTTCCTCGGCCTGTATCTGGCGTTCTCATGGGCCATGCGCCGCATGTCCGGGGCCGACATTGGTGTCCTTAAGGTGGCCCGAGTCTTTGTACTGTCCCTGGTCCCGATAGCCCTGGCCTACCATTTCGCCCACTTCCTCGCGCTGCTGCTGATCCAGGGTCAGGCGGTCATACCACTGGCCTCGGACCCGTTTGGCCGTGGATGGAACCTGTTTGGATCCACCGGGTATGCGATAGACATCAGCGTCATAAACGCGGAGGCCGCCTGGTTCTTCTCGGTCGCGGTGATCGTCGTGGGTCACGTTGCCGCGGTGCTCGTTTCACATCTCGTCTCGCTCCGAGAGATTCCGGGGCAAGTCGCCGCTCTGCGCAGCCAGTACCCCATGTTGATCTTGATGGTCCTCTACACGGTCGTCAGCCTCTGGATCGTCTCCCAACCAATAGTGGAGTGAATCGCAAGGTGCATCGTTAGACCCGGTCTCATCCGGCCGCGATAGAATGGATGCTACTGAGAGGGCACGAGCCCGCCCTGGGAGGTCTTGGAGGCGCGTATGAGGCGGCCCATGCAGATCGGTCGCGATACCGAGTTGACCGTGAGGATGTCGGTGACAATGCTGTTGCTGGCCCTGTTGTTCGTGGCGTTTCTCGGCCTCCTGTTCTGGGCCGGGGTGCCCTGGTTCCTGGTCCTGGTGATCGCCGTTGCCATGGCCATGTTCCAGTATTGGGGCTCGGACCGGATCGTGCTTATGACCACCGGTGCCAAGGAGGTCTCCGAGCAGGAGGAGCCATGGCTGCACGAAACCATCGCCCGGCTGGCACAGGCCGCGGAGATCCCCAAGCCGAAGAAGATCGCAATAATGGAGACGCATGTCCCCAACGCCTTCGCCACGGGCCGCAATCCCCGCAATGCCGTTGTGGCGGTAACCCGCGGTCTGCTGAATCGACTCACCAAGGCCGAGGTGGAGGCCGTGCTGGGTCACGAGATGAGCCACGTCAAGAATCGCGACGTCATGGTCCTGACCTGGGCCAGCATCATAGTGATCATGGCCGGCTTTCTGATGCAGATGCTGTTTTGGATGAGTCTTTTCGGAGGCTTTGGCGGACGACGGTCCGGTGGAGGGGGCGGTCAGGCCGCCCTCATCATCCTGGCGGTATATGCAGGTACGATCCTGGTCTACTTCACCGCCCAGATGCTAATAATGACCCTCTCCAGGTACCGCGAGTACTCGGCTGACCGGGGAGGAGCTGTGCTGACCGGCAATCCCATGCAGCTGGCGTCAGCTTTGGCCAAGATCACCAATGACGTCTACAAGATTCCCGAAAAGGATCTGCGCAACGTTGAGCATGCCAATGCCTTTTTCATCATCCCGGCCATAAAGGGCGCAGGCATGGCGTCTCTCTTCTCCAGCCACCCGCCGGTGGAAAAGCGTATCGAAAAGCTCAAGGCAATCGAGCGTGCCATGAGCCGGGGGGCCACCCAGTACCGTGAGTTCAAGTTCTGACCTTCCAATGTCTCGGGCCTGGAGATGGGCTTCCTAGGAGGTCTGCTCGGGCGTAGTCGGGTAAGGGCGCCCCGGCCGAGCCGGTTCGCCGATCTGGCCACGGCGGCCCGAATGATGACCGACCGGTCATCATTGACGACTGGAGATAAGGCCGGAGTTCTGTTCAATCCGGAAGACGGCGCATCCGCGTCCGACCTCACCTACGAGCTTCAGGGCGTTATGAGGCGGAGTGAGGTCGCCTCCGGGACAAGGCTGGATCTACAGACCGACGAGTTCGAGACCGCGTGGATAGTCCTGGACAATCGGAATTTCGAGCGCCTAGTCGGCTCGGTGCAGTTGCTTAACGAAACTCTTTTCGAGCGCGGCAACGGCGATCGGCTGCTGGCCGCCGTCATCAGAGTGGACTTTGAAAGAAGGCCAGCCTATTGGATCTACAATTACAAGAGAGGGTACTTTTATCCTCTGGTGCGGGGCAAAGGGGGAGATGGCCGTGACAATGAGGCCGAACTCAGGTTAGGCGAGTCGATGGACAGGCACCGAGTCGCCGTTGAGAGTTCCCTGGAGCACTGGTACGGACTATCCGGCATACCGTTCTGAGATCCTGTCAGTTCGCAGGGCACCATGGTGACTCACTAGCCGCCCTAGGGATCGTCAAAATCTCGGCGGCCCCTCCCCGACATCATGTTGATGAGTCCAAGCATGCCGAGTACGACCCCAAGCGCTATCAGCGTGAAGCTGATCGTCGTCACAACCCTGTCAAACCGCAGGACAACCCCCAGTATCAGCAGGACAATACCAATAGGCAGCAGCCCAACGCTGCCGAGTCGGCTCATATGCCTCCACTCCCGGGCGCCTTGCCACACTATGCACCACCGCTTTGACGCTGAGCGGCAGGCTTGCGGGGAAATTATAGGACCACCGGTCCTTCCGGGTAGGACGATGCATTGCTCCGGCCACATCGCTGCCCGGTGAACTTCAGCCTCGCCACACCCATCGTTGTGGGCTGGACCCTGGCGGTCTTGGCCGCGTCCGCACTAGCCTGCGGAGGCGTCGGCGATAACCGGGGGCCCGAAGCAAGCGGCGCCGTCTCGCCCCCGGCATCTCCCGGCACGGACGGCCCCCAGACCTCAGGGGGTGAGGAGACCGTCCTGGATCGTTCGATCCCTTCGCCGGATGACGACCCCACTCCTGAACCAACTCCCACATTCGATCCCGGGAAGGTGATCCTGCCCACTGTCTCGCCGCCGACCGCAGTCCCGGATACCCTGGAGGACCGTCTCCACGCCGAACTTGACGGCATCGCCGCTCGCGCGTCCGTCCTGCGGGGCCTTTATTCGGTGGGTGAAATCCACCGGCGCTTCATCTCGCGTGAGGAATTGCGTGACCGCCTACTGACTGACCTTGGGGAGCAGCGTGATGAACTGTCAGCGCTCGGACGGCTCTATGAGATCCTTGGCGTGATTGATCCCGGCACCGACCTTTACGAACTGTACGTCGATCTATACAGCGAGAATGTGCTTGGGTTTTTTGACACCGCCGAGGACGAACTGTACGTGGTGGACGCGGACCTTCGTGAGCTGTCTCCTCAGGATCGTCTCACATATGCCCACGAGTTCGTTCATGCCCTGCAGTCGCAGCATTTTGACATCGGCTCGATGCTGGACTCCGAAGAGACGATGAGCGACGCGGATCGCAGGGCGGCATACCTGGCGATGGTCGAGGGTGACGCGGTCCTTCTGCAGACGATCTACATGCTGGAGAACATGACTGAACAGGAGCAGGCGGCCGCCCAGGGGCTCCAAATCGACATTAGCACCTTCCTGGCTGCGCCGCATCTAGTCCAGCGCATCTTTGTCTTTCCTTACGTGGAGGGAGCACAGTTTGTGTACCAGTTCTTTGCCAACGGCGGCTGGCGAGAGGTTGATGCCTTGTACGAGCGTGCACCCACTTCCACTGAGCAGATCATCCACCCTGGTAAATACGTGCTGGGAGAAGATCCGGTCGATGTTGACATCCCCTCTCTGGTCGGCGCTCTGGGCGAGGGCTGGTCGGAGTTGAGGAGAGACACATTCGGAGAGTTCGCCCTCTTGGCTTATCTTGAGGATGGGCTGATGCAACATGAGGCGGCTGTCGCGGCGGCCGGCTGGGGTGGAGACGAATACGTTGTCTATTCTGGCCCCGACGGTTCGTACGCCCTGGTGCACAGATATGAGTGGGACTCTCTGCGCGATGCGGGGGAATTCTTCGAGGGGTTTGCGACATTTACCGAGGCGCGGGTCGGAGCGACTGTGGTCCCTGTGGCCTCGGTTGAGACGGAGGCGCTGTTCGCGCTCCCCGGGCAGCTCATCTACGCGGTCAATCGAGGGATCGTCACGGAGGTCGTCATCGCTCCCGATCAGGGTGTCCTTGACACGGTGGTCGGGGCTTTGGTCCATGCTGCCAGCCCCGCCAACGGTGAAGCGGCAGAATCGACCAGGAGCGAGGCGCAGGCCAGTGGAGGCAATGGTCCGGACGAGGCCGACGGAGAGTCAGGTAACTAGCCCCGGATGGTGGCGGCCCGTGTTACCTCGCCTTATAATGCCGGCCCTGTGACGGACTATTCCTCAGTCGTAGCGAAGATAGAAGAGCTCGCGCGGCGCGTCCGTGTCCATTCGCTGAAGATGGTCGCCGCGGCCAACAGCGGCCATCCGGGCGGCTCGCTGTCGGAGGCGGACATTCTTGCGGTCCTGTACGGCAGCGTGATGGCTCACGACCCGTCCGACCCTGCCAAGCCCGACCGAGATCGTTTCATTCTCAGCAAGTCCCACGCCTGTGCGGCACTTTACGCGGTTCTTGCGGAGTCCGGATACTTCCCGCTCGACGAACTGTCGAGCTTTAGGAGGATCGACTCGCGCTTGCAGGGACACGCTCACGTGAAGACCCCTGGGGTGGAGATGTCAGGTGGCTCCCTCGGCCAGGGGCTCTCGTTTGGAGTGGGCACGGCCTTGGCAGCCCGACTCGACGGCAGGCCCACCTGCACCTATGTGCTTTTGGGTGACGGTGAGTGCGATGAGGGCCAGGTATGGGAGGCGGCCATGTCGGCACCCCATCACGGTCTGGACAACCTGGTGGCCATAATAGACCGCAACCGGATCCAGAATGACCGCTGGACCGATCAGGTGATGACCCTGGAGCCTCTTGCGGACAAATGGCGGGCATTCGGCTGGGAAGTTGCCGAGGTGGACGGCCACAGCGTCGCTGAGCTCCTCGCGGCCTTTGAAAGCTCGGCCCGGACGAAGGGGCGTCCAACTGTGATCGTCGCCCACACGGTGAAGGGGAAGGGAGTCTCATTCATGGAAAACAATGCTGACTTCCACGGCAAGGCACCGTCTCCTGAGGAGCTCGCGCTTGCGTTGAGCGAGCTCGGTTCAGCCAGTTGACAGCCACCGCCTCCACCCGCCAGGTCGCCGGCCAAACGTTGGTCGAGCTGGGTCATGAGTACCCGGACCTGGTCGTCGTCGGCGGCGATTTGAACAAGTCCACCTTTGCAAATAAATTCGAGGCCGAGTTCCCCGATCGCTTCTTCGACTTTGGGCCGGCGGAGCAGAACATGGTCGGGGTAGCCGCAGGCCTGGCCGCCTCCGGCAAGATTCCGGTTGTCAGCACTTTTGCCGTCTTCGGCTCAGCCCGCCCGTTCGACCAGTTGAGAGTTAGCGTGGCGCAGCCTGGGCTAAACGTGAAGCTTGTGCTCACCCACGCCGGACTCATGACCGGAGAGGATGGATCGTCGGCTCAGAGCGTTGAGGACCTTGCGATAGTGTCCGCGCTGCCCACTTTCACTGTGATCGTGCCGGCCGACGGGCCCGAGGCTGCCCTGGCCGTCAGGGCCGCGGTCTCGACGCCGGGCCCGTTCTATGTGCGCCTCTCCCGACCGGCAACGCCGGTCGTTCACAAAGATCCGCATGAGTTCGCCGTTGGAAGGGCAGAGGTCATGCGGGAAGGGAAGGACGCATCAATCGTGGCCTGTGGGATCATGGTCCACGCAGCGTTGACCGCAGCGGACTTGTTGGCCAAGGAAGCCATATCATGCCGGGTCGTCAACATGGCCACAGTCAGTCCGATCGACCGGGGCGCGGTGCTTGCGGCCGCCCGGGAGACCGGGGCGCTGGTGACGGCCGAAGAGCATCTGTTGCAGGGGGGCCTCGGTAGTGCGGTCGCCAGTCTATTGGCCGGCAGCGTTCCCACGCCTATCGAGATGGTCGGATTGACCGGCTACGGCGAGTCCGGTGAGCCCCAGTGCCTGCTGCAAAAGTATGGACTGACTCCGGCTCACGTGGTGGACGCCGTCAAGAGGGCGGTCGACCGCAAGGGGGCGTGATGCGGGGACGACCCTTTCAGGGGCTGAACCGCGCCGCACTCGACGTGGGGTGGTTCTAGGCGCTAGCGCATCAGTCTCGCCAGATTTCCGAGACCTTTCCCGGACGACATACGCTTCATGATCTTGCGTGTCTGGCGAAACTGGTTGAGTAGCTGGTTGACGTCCTGAGGGGTTGTGCCGCTGCCGGCGGCGATACGCCGCCGGCGACTGCCGTTGATCGTTTCAGGCCTGCGGCGCTCGCCGGGTGTCATCGACTGTATGATCGCCTCTATTCTGGTCAGGTGCGAATCGTCGATGTCCGCTCCGGCCAGCCGGCCCTTCATGGCCCCCATGCCGGGCAGCAAGTCCATGACCTGCGTCAGGGACCCCATGTTGCGCAGGCTCTGGAGCTGGCCGTGGAAATCTTCGAGGTCGAAAGTGGCACGGCGCATCTTCCGCTCCATCTTTCGGGCCTGCTCGGCGTCGAAGTTCTGCTGTGCCCTTTCCACCAGGGAAATCACGTCGCCCATGCCCAGGATGCGGGATGCCAGGCGATCTGGGTGGAATTGTTCAAGCGCGTCAGTGCGCTCCCCGGTACCCACGTACTTGACAGGTATGCCAGTGACGGAGGTGATCGATAGCGCCGCGCCGCCCCTGGCGTCGCCATCCAGCTTGGTGAGCGCAAGCCCCGTCACCGGGATGCGCCCGGCGAAGGATTCGGCGACGTTGACCGACTCCTGGCCCGTCATGGCGTCCAGGACCAGCAGCGTTTCGTCAGGTTTGACCGCGTCGTTCATCCGCCCGAGTTCGTCCATCAGCTGGTCGTCGACCTGCAGGCGTCCGGCAGTGTCCACTATGACCCAGGTAGCGCCGAGCCTGGCAGCCTGTTCGACTCCGTCACGTGCAACTTGTACCGGCGAGGCGCCGGATCGGTCCACATGTACGGGCACGTTGATCTGACCACCGAGGATCTCGAGTTGGTCTATGGCGGCGGGTCGAGCCAGGTCGCAGGCGACGAGCAGGGGATGCTGTCCGGAACGTTTCAGGCTCCTGGCGAGCTTGGCGGCGGTCGTCGTCTTGCCGGAACCGTTCAGGCCGACCACCATGACCTTCCCCGGCGTTGTGCGACCCGCCTCGAGGCTCTTGCTTCCTCCGCCCAGTATCCGGGTCAGCTCCTCCTGGGTGATCTTGATGACCTGCTGGCCCGGCGCCACGCTCTTTAGCACATCTGCCTCGAGCGCCCGGACCCGGATGGCGGCCACCAGGTCCCGGGCCACCCGAAAGTTGACGTCTGCCTCCAGCAGCGCCATACGGATTTCGCGAAGGGCGGAGTCGACATCCTTTTCGCCGAGTCGACCCTTGTTATTCAGGCGCCCGAAGACTTCGGCCAGCTTGGTGGAGAGCGTGTCAAACATTCCGGCTCTGAGGTTAACACGCCCCGGAGCGGCCAGAGTACGGCGGGTAAAGGTGGGTCCTGCCGACGCCGGCAGAGGCCTTGATTTCGATGGTATGTCCGGGCCGGTCACATGTCCGCGGACACCTCGGGGATTGCGATATTCCCTTCATTCCCGGGGTTGGGCGGCCAGGGCATCGAGAGTCGCGACCGCCACATAGGCCGCCTCGCCGATCCTCCGAGGATCTATGTGTTCGAGTACATCCTCGGGAGTATGGATGCGCGAGAGGTCGTTGGCGTAAATGAATGCGACTGATACCCCTGCGGCCTCGAAGGGAGCGTGGTCGCTTGATGCTCCCCGCAGCCCGTCACTTCGCCGAAGCTGGACCCTCGATTCTCCCCCGCCGGCCACGCTCTCAAACAGCTCTCCAAGCCATGGCGTCGCGACCATGACCAAGGTATCGCCCGTCCCCAGTGCGTCGAAATTGAACATTGCGACGATATCCGCCAGTTCACTTTGGCTCAGCGAATCAACGTATCGCTGGCTGCCGAGCAGCCCTATTTCCTCGCTGCCAAAGGCTATTAGGCGCAGGGTGAATGGGTAGCTGCTTTGGCTCGCTTGCCGGGCTATGGTCAGCAAGGCAGCTATACCCGAGCCGTTGTCGTTGACGCCCGGCACGTCGGGTACCGTGTCGTAGTGGCCGCCGAGCACCACCACGCCGCCATCCGGGTCGGTGCCCTGCAGTTCGGCCACGACGTTCGCCGATTCAAGCTCCTCGAAGACAACAGACACCGTAGCCTCGACGTTTCCTGAGGACATCAATGCCAGCAGCGCCTCGCCCCTCTCCCGGCTGACCGCCACTGCGGGTATTTCCGATGGCCCGGTCAGTCTTCCTCTAAAGGCTCCATCCCTGTTGTTGTAGATCACGGCCGCGACAGCTCCTGCATCGGCCACGCGGCTTACCTTCTCCTGGAAGGTGATCATTCCCCTCTCGATCAGCGCTACGCGACCCGTCAAGGAGGCGGGAGTCACCTCGCCCAAAAGACCCTTGCCCACCGCCGTCAGTATGCCGGTGGCCTCTCCCTCTCCGGAATTTCCTAGTGGAAGCGTCCAGGCGTCGAGTGAATTTGCGGGCTGTGCGTGCGGGTGATCCACCTGCAGGATCGGCGGGTCAGTGCGGGGCAGCTCCACGGTGAACGGCATAATATCGGCCGTATACCCCAGTTCCTCGAACCGCTCGGCGATGTATATGGCCGCGGCCCTTTCCTCCGCACTCGCACTGGCCCGGGGGCTGTGCGCATCTGTGAGCTCGGCGAGTGTTTCGAGTCCCGCCCCGCCGAGTTCGTCGGCGTATGGGCCCCCCCAGTCACTGGCGGTTGGCGTGGGCGCCGGGGATATCGTCGGGACGGGTGCGGCGGACGTCGGGATGGGGATGGAAGGTTCGGATCCCCCCGCGCAAGCCGATAAGACAAGTAGGAGTGCGGCCAGCAACCTGTGCGGAACCTGTAGCATCGGCATTGCTCGGCGGCGCATCTCAGAGGGCCATGTGATGGCGCGGGCGAGGTAGCGGCCCTCGCCCGCGCAGCTGGCGGGAGGTCTCTTGCCAGCCTATCTGTTAGAACGCCCGAGCCGGCCTGTGGTTACCTCGGTGCTCGCTGCGCTCTGCTGGTACCGAGAAGACCCTCGCAGACTAAGCTTGCGGCGCCCGCCTCAGGAACAGCGCCGGGTTTCTATTTGCCGGGTCCTTTGCCATTGCCGCCCAACTGCATGTTCAGGGCATTTACGTCGACAATCGGCGCGTCCGATAGCGACCCGCAGCAGGCTATGGACGAGACCACGTCACCCTTTGGCAGCTTAAAGATCGTAACGCCTTGGGTGATCCTGCCTAGGCTCGAGATCTCCGACAGGTTCGTGCGCAAGACCTGGGCCTGCTCTGAGACGACGTAGACCTCTAGGCTATCGGTCACCACCTCGGCGGCGGCGACCTGACCGGTGCGTGAGGTGATATTGAAGGTCTTTAGACCCCTGCCGCCCCGGCTCTGGCGCCGGTAGTGTTTGAGGGCGGTAAGCTTGCCGAAGCCTTTCTTGCTGATCACAAACAGCTTGTTCTGGCTATCCGGCTCCACCACGCTCATTCCTACGATCAGATCCCGCACGGGCCTTTTGCCCTTTTCGCGCCTCGGACTTATATCCATGCCTCGCACGCCGCCAGCGACGCGGCCCCTGGGCGTAACGTCCGAAAGTGCGAACCGTATCGACATGCCGCGCTGGCTTACCATCACGATGTCGTCGATCTCCTTGGCCAGCCGCGCGGTTACCAGTTCGTCCGCTCCTCGCAGGATCATGATCTTGAGGCCCGCCCTTCGGATGCTGGAAACGGCAGACAGGGGTATCCGCTTGATTTGGCCATGCCTGGTGGCCATCACGAGGTATCGATCCTCAACATCGAAGTCGCTCACGGCGACCACCGAGTTGACCTTCTCGTCCCCCGCCAGCGCGATCACGTTGACGACCGGCACGCCTCGGGTGTTGCGACTGGTGTCCGGCCTCAGCTCGTAAGTCTTTATTGACAGCACGCGGCCCTGGTCGGTGAAAAAGAGAAGGGTGTCGTGAGTGTCGCAGACCAGGATTTTGCGGACCGGATCGTCCTCCTTGGTCTTCATGCTGAGCACGCCTTTTCCTCCGCGGTGCTGGTTCCTGTAGGTGGTGGCGGGTATGCGCTTTATGTAGCCTCCCTGGCTCAGGGTGACGACCACGCTCTCGTGCGGTTCCAGGTCGGCTCGGCTGAGATCGCCGACGGCCGCCTCGATCTGGGTTCGACGCTTGTCGCCGTATCTCTTCCTTACCTCCAGGGTCTCGTCCTTGACGACTGCGTCGACCTTAGCGGGATCGGCTAGCAGTTCTTCTAGATCGGCGATGCGTCTGGTTAGTTCGGCGTATTCGTCCTCGATCTTCTGACGCTCCAAGGCAGCGATCCGCCTCAGCTGCATATCGAGGATTGCCTGGGCCTGGACATCGCTGAGCGAGAACCTCTCCATCAGGCCTCGCTTGGCGGCCTCCGCACTCTCCGAACCACGGATTAGCGCGATTACCGCGTCCAGGTCGTTGATTGCAAGCCTGAGCCCTTCGAGTATGTGCGCACGTGCCCTTGCCCTCTTGAGCTCGAACTCCGTGCGCCTCCGCACCACGGTTCTTCTGAACTTGATGAACTCCAGCAGGGCCGTCTTAAGGTCGAGCACCCTCGGAGTACCGTCGACCAGGGCGAGCATGTTGGCCGAAAAGCTCGACTGCATCGCCGTGTACTTGTAAAGGTTGTTGAGTATCACCAATGGCTGTGCGCCCGCACGCAGCTCCATGACGATCCGCATACCGGTTCGGTCGGACTCGTCCCGGATCTCGGTGATGCCCTCGAACCTCTTGGATTTGGTCATGCCGGCGATCTTCTCGATCAACGTGGCCTTGTTGACCTGGTATGGCAACTCGCTGACGACGATACGAAGTCGCCCGCTTCGCTTGGTCTCCTCAACCTCGGCCTTTGCCCTGACCACGATCTGCCCCTTGCCGGTCGTATAGGCGTTGATTGTGCCCTGCCGGCCCTTGATAGATGCGCCGGTGGGAAAGTCCGGGCCCTTCACCGATCTCATCAGCTCGGGAATCGAGAGGTCGGGATTGTCTATGAGGCGCGTCACCGCCGAGCAGATCTCACCCGGATTGTGAGGTGGGATGCTGGTAGCCATACCCACGGCGATTCCGGCGGCGCCGTTCACCAGCAGGTTGGGGAGTCGAGCCGGAAGCACGGTAGGCTCCTGGAGGGTATTGTCGAAGTTGTCGGCAAAATCGACCGTCTCTTGGTCGAGATTGGCGAGCATCTCCTCTGCGACCTTGGACAGGCGCGCCTCCGTGTAGCGCATGGCCGCCGGCGGATCATCGTCGATGCTGCCGAAGTTTCCCTGTCCGTCCACGAGTTGCAGACGCATCGAGAAGTCTTGGGCCATGCGTACCATGGCATCGTAGATGGGATCGTTTCCGTGGGGATGGTATTTGCCCAGGACCTCACCCACGAGGCGAGCGCTCTTTTTGTACGAGCTATTCGGACGCATTCCCAGCTCGTGCATTCCGTAAAGGATGCGTCTTTGTACCGGTTTGAGGCCGTCACGCACGTCTGGCAGGGCTCTGGACACGATCACGCTCATGGCGTAGTCGAGGTATGACGTGCGCATCTCCTCGGTCAGTTGGGTCGGCTTGATCAGTCCGTGTTCGGTCCTGCTAACCATGTATTTCTCCAATCGTCAGAGCGCGGGAAGACCGCGATACGAGGCCAGTTGGTTGGTAGGGCCAAGGGGAGGGTGAGAGGTCAAGGGGTGCGAGTGTTCGACCAAAGTGGTCAGGCCCTTTATTGGACCGTTGAAACCCCGGTTTTCTCCAGTGCATAGGCCTCGGTGAATTGTACCAAGAGAGAGACGTAAAGCCAAATTTTTCCCGGCCGAATCACAAAAGTTGCCGGAATGTTTGTACTAGATGTCCGTCCGGTACGGAATCCAGCTGCGGGTCTTAGGTCTCTTTCCCTCTGCGAGCCTTAAGAGGCCTAGGGTTGCGGGGCGTCCTTCCAGGCTTCAGCCCTGGCCACCAGGCCCTCGAACAGGCGGTTGAATTGCGGCGGCACCTCTCCCCTGTACTCGGGGTGAAACTGAACGCCAACCACCCATCTGTGCCCCGGGCTCTCAAGTGCCTCGATCAGTCCGTCATCGACCGCGTAAGCTGAAGCCATCAACTTCGGCGACTTGTTTGCCTCGGCCACTCCCTGGTGGTGCCAGCTGTTTACCATCACTAGTCCGCCCGACCCGACACATGAGGCCAATCGGGACCCGGGCGTGATGAAGATGCGGTGCCTTGAAGTCGTCTCTTCACCTCTCTCGTTCAGGCTTGAGCCGTGGCCGGGACGTAAGTCGGTCAGATCCTGTATGAGAGAGCCCCCGCAGACGACGTTCAACGCCTGCATGCCGCGGCAGACGCAAAGCACGGGCATGTCCGCCTCCATGGCGGCCCGCAGCAGTGGTAACTCCATGGCGTCCCTGATCGGCTCGGACTTGACATTGGCCTTGGGATCCTCCGTGCAGCCATACTCCGATGGCTGTATATCCGGCCCGCCTCCGGCCAGGAATCCATCGATCCGCGCTACGGTTTCTCTAGTTGGCACGTCGTGGTCGGGATATATCGGCCAAGGTTCGCCCCCGGCCCTCTCGACGACGTCGATGAAGGGCGCCATGTACTCGGCTTCACTCTCAGTGATACCTATCAAAGGCTTAGACATCGGCTATATGGAATACAAGAAAGGTAAAACGTCAATCTGCATTGATCTAAGAGCCTGTCGGACCATCATGTACGGGACTCGTCTTTGGGTTACCCGGCGCATCCCCGGCCCCCGAAGAGAAGTATATCCAAAGGCCCATCCATCCAGCTCAGCGGCGTCTTCGTGTTGTCTACGGGGCATGCGACCGCTCAATGGCTAAGGCGGGCCCTACCGGAGACCCCAAGGCTCCGATATGAGGGGCGAGTTGGAAAGGCAGATCCCAACCTTTCGACTGGGTCTGTTATGAAGGATTAGAACAAATGTGTTTACAATCCGCAGTCGCCGTGCTAGTATCCCCACAGGCGGTGGAGAGGGCACGACTCGCCCCCGCTGCCTGCCCCTGTTCCTAGGCGGAACGGGCTTGAGAAGGCAATTGGGAGAACACCATGAGTGACGATAGGGCCAGGGCACTTGATGTGGCTATCGAACAGATCGACAGGCAGTTCGGCAAGGGTGCCGTCATCCGTCTGGGAGATGTTGAGGATCGTGGGGCGGTGCAAGCGATCCCCACTGGCTCGCTCGCGCTGGACATAGCTCTCGGGGTGGGTGGTATACCACAAGGCAGGGTCACCGAGCTGTACGGTGCCGAGTCCTCGGGCAAGTCGACCGTGGCCTACCATGTCATGGCCAGCGCTCAGCGTCAGGGGAGTATGGTCGCCTACATAGATGCAGAGCACGCTCTAGACCCGGGCTATGCCGGTAGGTGCGGCATCAACGTTGACAGCCTCCTCGTCTCTCAGCCCGATTCGGCCGAGCAGGCTCTGGAGATCTGTGAGTATCTGGTGCGCAGCAACGCGGTTGGCGTTGTTGTCATAGACAGCGTGGCGGCACTCGTTCCCAAGGCGGAGATCGAGGGTGAGATGGGTGATACTCACGTAGGGCTTCAGGCCAGGATCATGTCACAAGCGCTGCGAAAGCTCACCGCCGCCATTAGCCGCTCTAACACCGCCGTCCTGTTCATCAACCAGATTCGAGAGAAGGTCGGGGTCATATGGGGTAGTCCTGAGGTCACCCCGGGTGGGCGCGCACTTAAGTTTTACTCGTCGGTGCGCATAGACCTACGACGTGTGGAGTCCATCAAGATAGGCACCGAGGTAGTTGGTAACCGCGTGCGTGCGCGGGTCGTCAAGAACAAGGTGGCTCCCCCGTTCCGTGTGGCCGAGTTCGACATCATGTTCAATCAGGGCATTAGCAGGGAGGGCGACCTGATTGAGTTGGGCGACGACATGGAGATCATCCGCAAGAGCGGGGCCTTCTACTCCTACGGCGAAACCAAACTTGGCCGGGGCCGGGAAGCCGCCAAGGCGTTTCTGAATCAGAACCCCGAGATTGCTGACGAGATAGAGCAGAAAATACGTGAGACTGCGGCCCATGAGCCATCGATTGCACCGTCCCCCAACGGCTCCCGTCCCGCCAAGGGCGTCGCCGCAATCAATTCCTAGGCCCCCGGGTTAGCCTTGAGCCAATACGAGCTGTCAGACCGGGCCAAGCTGGCTGCCCTGAGGTTGCTCTCGCACCGCCCCCGATCGGTAAAAGAGCTAAGGGACCGACTCACACAGCGCTTTCCCGACCACGTTGTGGAGTCCACGGTCTCATCGTTGTTGGAAACTTCGCTGCTGGACGATGAGGCCTTCGCGCGATGGTGGACCAGCTCGAGGACCGGTGCCAGGCCCATGTCGGCTGCGATGATCTCGGCTGAATTGAGGAAAAAGGGTCTGGACGCAGACCTTATCGCGCGCGCCATCGCGTCCGTCGATGACGAGGTCAATGCCCGGGCCCTGGCTCGGAGGCTCGCTCGCTCTATCCCGACCGACGATTTCGAGCAGTTCGCGCGCCGCCTGGCGAGTCGCATGGCTCGTCGGGGATACTCTGACGGCTTGGTTCGCGCCCTGCTGGAGGAGACGTGGGCGGAGGCCTCGGTCGCATCTTCCAACGGGCCGTGGTCTCCAGCCTGTAGAATGGTCCGACCAACCAGTCGAGCGCGTTGATGTAAGAGAGGTGCTCGGGTCCCCCGGCTCCGGTGGAAGGCCAGACCGCGAACATAATCTTGATCTTGGTCTCAGTGGGCCTTTCGGCCTTCTTCTCAAGTTCTGAGGCCGCGTTCCTATCGCTGCAGAACTCCCCTAGGCTCCAGCACCTTGTGAGCATAGGTCATCCAGGTGCTCGGCGAGCGTCCGCCATGCTGGAGCAGCCCGAGAGGCTGCTGTCGACCATTCTTCTGGGCAACAATCTGGTGAACATCCTGTTCGCCACCCTGGTGACCATCGTCACGTTGTCGATAATCGACAACGAGGCGCTCGGAGTAATCGTGGCCACGGCAGCTGGCACCGCAATACTCTTGGTGTTCGGAGAGATCATCCCAAAGGCCTTTGCGGTGCGATACCCGGAGCGGGTCGCGTTCCTTTACGCTCGTCCGCTCCAGGCGACCGAGGTCCTAATGTGGCCGATAGTTGCCTTCCTGCAGCTTGTAAGCAAGAGCGTGCTTCCAGGGCGCAGCCCGGGGGAAGGGAACGCTCCATCGATAACCGAGGGTGAGATCCGAGCGTTGATCGATATCGGGGAGGCTGAGGGTGCCTTTGAGCCGGAGGAGGTAGAGCTGCTTGAGAACGTCTTCCGATTCGGTGACCGACAGGTCCGCGAGGTGATGACGCCGAGGACGGAGATGGTGTTCGTAGAGATGGGGACGAGTCTGGGAGATTTTCTGCGGGTCTACGCCGAGCGCAGTCACACTAGGTTTCCGGTGTACGAGGGTGAAACCGAGAACGTGGTGGGAATCGTCTCGGCCAAGGACGTACTAAAGACCCTGTCTTTCGACTCGAGGCCAGAGCGAGGGTCGGTTACGGACGTAGTCCGCCGGGCGCACTTCGTGCCGGAGACGAAGCGGGCGGCAGAGCTGTTCGAGGAGCTTCGCGCGTCGGGCAGCCAGATGGCGATCGTCGTTGACGAATTCGGGGGTCTAGCCGGCCTGGTGACACTAAAGCGCCTCCTGGAGGAATTGGCTGGACCTGTAGGTGAGGAGGGGGAGGCTCCGGAGGAAGAATACTCTTCCATCGACGAGTTTACCTTCCTGGTCGACGGCGCGATGGCCCTAGACCAGGCGAACGAGGATCTGGGCCTTGAGTTGCCGGAAGGGGACTTTGAGACTGTTGCCGGCTTCGTGCTAGATGTGTTGGGCCATATCCCGGCAGAGGGTGAGCAGTTCGAGTACGCTGGCCTCAGGCTCGAGGTTCTAGAAATGAAGAACCTCAAGATAGAGACGGTGCGGCTTACGAAGCTCGACGGCGGTCTACCTGTAGATGGGGAAGTAGCCGATTCGGGATGAAGACCTTGGCGCCTCAAGAGGATACGCGGTCCGATCACAGGTCCAGGGTCGTCGGTCAGACGCGCAGAGCTGTCGCGGCCGCGCTGAAACGATCGGAGTTACGGGATTGCCGACTTGTAGTGGCGGTGTCGGGAGGCCAAGACTCGATGGCGTTGCTGGATGCCCTCTATTCGCTTGTCAGGCCCTATCGGCTAGATCTCACATGCGCCCACTTTGACCATGGTATCCGGGGCGCAGGGTCTAAGGCTGACGCCGAGTTTGTGCGGGGCTACTGCAATTCGCTAGGGCTGCGATGCATAGTTGGCAGGGCGGAGGTTGGGCAGCGCTTCCGCAGCGAGGGAGCCGCCCGCGAGGCTAGGTACAGGTTCTTATTTGAAGTGCTGGGTACGGTCGGTGGTGACGCGGTCGCTGTGGGCCACAGCGCTACCGACCAGGCCGAAACCGTTCTTCTGAACCTGATTCGAGGCACTGGGTTAGCGGGCCTGTCGGCTATGCGGGAAGATTCAGTCTCGGCGGTCGATGGAGGGAGCTTGCGATTGGTCAGGCCACTCTTGTCGGCCTCGCGACCGGTCCTATCCGAGTACTGTCGAAGTGCCGGGCTGCATGTCCGTGCAGACCCTACAAACGAATCCGAAATCTACACCCGAAACCGCGTTCGCCGTTCTCTGTTGCCGCTTCTGCGCACCTTTAACCCGGCGGTGGAGGATTCCCTGAACCGCCTGGCAAAGAATGCGGCGCAGGCCGTGGAGTTCGTCGAGTCCGAAGCCGACCGGCGAATGTCTCACCACATCGGTGCCGGAGACGACCACGTGACGGTCAGCCGTGCGACCGCGTCGCTACCCGAGGCTGTCGTCTCTGCTCTCGTCAGACGTGCGGTCGCCAGGATGAAAGGCGACCTCAAAGACGTGCGGCAAAGCCAGGTTGACCGGGTGATTGAGCTGCTGATCGGCGGCCGTGGTCGATCTGTCAGCTTGGGCGGCGGACTTGAGGCTCGGGCGGTTGGCGACGAAGTAGTCATCGGGCGCCGCAGGGAGGTCCTCACGCCGACAATTGCCCTGCCTCAACATTTCCCGGTCCCGGGTCGCGTGAATTGGTCCGGATGGACGATCTCGGCTGCGCTCGTGGAGCGTTTCAATGGGGAAGCTCCCGAATCGGAGAACGCATTCGTCGCCTACCTCGACCCTACACTCTCGAGAGTCCCGCTTTGGATCCGGGGCTGGTTAACCGGGGACCGCATCAAGCCTCTGGGCATGTCGGGTACGAAAAAGCTGCAGGATCTGTTCGTGGATGAGCAGGTGCCTAGAGAGGATAGGCATTCAGTGCCACTGCTGGTGTGTGGGCGCGGGATAGCTTGGGTTGCCGGCTATCGGATGGCGGAATGGGCGAAGGTGCCCCGGGACGCCGACAAGTGGCTGCGGGTTCGGGTGGAACGCGATCCGTAGCCGGCTTCTACATTACCCGGTTCAGGCGTGGGCTAGTCGTGACTCCGGGTGTTCGTCCCCGCTTGGCCATCGGCCTGCCGTCGACTTCGTGTACGTCGGCGGTGTAGCAATTCGGCGGAGCCGAGGCGATGTATGTTCCTACGCCGAAGCGCTGCACCGGTGCCCCGGCGTCCAGAAACGACCTGATGCGCTCAGGGTTAAGGCCTCCCATGACGGTTATATCCACGTGCCTAAAGCCGGCTATATCCAGCCGCGTTCTCACCTCTTTGACCAATTCCGGTGTGACTCCTCCGCGCTCTGCCGCAGTGTTTATCAGGACTCCGCGGAGTCGGTCACCCAGGGTCTCTGAAACGGCGATCGCCTCTTCTGCTTCGTCCCGATGAGTGTCCACTAGGGCTATGCGTGGCACGTCCTGGGGCGTGTGCCGATCAAAGGCCTGCAGCGCCTTGATGGTGTCCCCGAAAATCAAGGACATCGAGTGCGTCATACTGCCCGTCGGCGTGACACCGGCGAGCCTAGCACCAAGGGTCGTCGAACAGGAGAAGCAACCTCCAATTACGGAGGCGTAGTCCATCTGACCGGCGATGTTCGGGTGCGTCCTTCGTGCGCCTGTGGCGAATACCTGAACGCCCTGGGCCGCGTCCACGCACTCGCGTGCAGCAGTTGCCCAGCCGGTTGAAGAAGAAAGGGTCCCGGAGATCGCCGTCTCATACAGGCCTATGGCCCCGTAGGGGGCCTTGATCCTGAGCGCCACCTCTCTTGCTTCTACTTCGGTACCCTCTTCCAGCGACCACACTTCGATGCCGGCCTGGGGGAGAATCCGCTCGAGGAGGACCCGCACCTCCGATATGCCGCAGAACAGCCCTCCTCTGGTAGGAGCGAACTCGATCGTGACGATCGGATTGATGCCCTCGCTACGCAATATATGAAGGGTTCGTTGCAAGTGAACGTCGGCCGTGTCCCCGACCAGTATCGGGCGGCGTATGTCAAACTCGGGGTTGACCATCAGCTATCAGGTTCTCCCTGTAGAGTCGTGTAGTAGGGGCTCAGGAGGTTAATCGCCGACCTGGGCGTGGCTGTACTGCAGCCTGGCGCCCAATATCCTCTCCATATGCCTCAGGGCAACCTCGTGGGCTCCCGCATCGAACGAGGCTACGCAGTCTACCGGGATTTCAACCTCGTAGTCTCGGTTTCGAGCGTCGGCGGTGGTATGCATGACACAGATGTCGGTGCAAACGCCGACCACTATCAGCTTGTCTGGATTGAGCGCCTCCAATCGTTCAGCCAGATCGGTGTCGAAGAACGCGCTGTAGCGCCTCTTCGGGATCAGCGTGCCCGGCAGGTCGGCCAACTCCCCAACGACGTTAGTTTCCTCGGTACCCCTGACACAATGAACAGGGAACATCTTGAATTCAAGGTCGTCGGGATCGTGATTGTCGCAGACGAAGAACACCGCCGAGCCGAGCCGCAGCTCCTCCTCCACCAAGCTCCGAATGCGCGGAATTATCTTCCTGGCGTCGTCTCCGCAGTAGAGGTTGTGACCTTCCTCAAGAAAGCCGACCAGCGTGTCCACTACAAGAACAGCATTGGCCATTTTCTGTGTTTCCCCCCGTCTGGGCCCGTGCGCAAAAGAGCCACCATCGGCTCCATGGCACGGCCTCCTCAGAGACGTACGAAGCCGCATGGTAACTTGGGGTCCGGTAAACATCAAGCAATGGTGGTTTACCCTTTGAACCGGTCTTTAGACGGCTCAATTGAGCCGAGTTAGCATGGGAATGAACGCCTTCTACACACCCTGGCGAAGTGATTGCCTCAGTCTCGAAGAGGCTCTTCTCAGCCCTCCCAATCTGAGCCTGGCCAGTCCCGCCAGATCGTGCATGGCGGTGCTGAAAACTCTCACCCTCGTGTCAGGGTCGTCGTACCAGCGAACAGGGATCTCCTTTATCTGGAATCCATTTTTCTCGGCGACAATGAGAAGCTCGGTGTCGAAGAACCAGCCCGAGTCCTTGACAAGCGGTAGCAGAAGGTCGGCCGCACGACGGCTTACGGCCTTAAAACCGCACTGGGCGTCTCGGAAGCCTACGAAGAAGGTTGCCTGTATGACCATGTTGTAGGCGCGGGACGTGAATTCGCGGCCGCGCGACCTGCCCTCAACCAGGGACCCGTCGAGCAGGCGAGAGCCAATTGCTAGGTCGTAGCCCTCATCGGCTACAGCCTCGACTAGGGGGATTAGATCGTTCAAGTTTGTGGACAGGTCGACATCCATGTAGGCGACGAGGTCGGCATTCGAATCCAGCCAGGCCTTCTTGAGCGCCCTGCCCCTTCCGCGTTGGTCCAGCACCGTGTATCCGACGCGGTCGTAAAAGTCGATCAGTCTTCGTGCAACCTCCGGCGTCTGGTCGGTGGAACCGTTGTCGGCTATCGTGATGCGCCACTCGTAGCTGTTCAAATGGCCACTGAGAAAATGGTGGACCGCTCCTACCGACGCGGCGAGCACCCTCTCCTCGTTTAGGACGGGGATGACGATCTCCAGAGACTTGTTCAAGTTGCCAGTCATGTCCCCGGAGGTCAGTGCCGAAAATGGCGGGCGCCTGTAAACAGCATGGCAAGACCAAGTCGGTTAGCCGACGCTATGACCTCTTCGTCGCGGATCGATCCGCCCGGCTGCACCACGGCTGCCACTCCTGCCCCGGCTGCAATCTCCACGTTGTCGGCAAACGGGAAGAATGCGTCCGAGGCCAGAACGCTCCCGGTCGCACGTCCTGCCGCGGTCCTGACTGCCAGATGTATGCTGTTCACCCGATTGGGCTGGCCGGCCCCCATGCCAACTAGGGCAAGGTCTCGGGCCAGGACTATGGCATTCGACTTTACGTGCTTGGCCGCCTTCCAGGCGAATGCAAGATCGCTCATCTGCCCTGGCGTCGGGCGGTTCTCGGTCACCACCTTCCATACCTTAGGGTCCTCATCTAGCTCGTCCAGACCCTGCGCAAGGAGACCGCCAGTTATGCGCTTGATATCCGGTCCCTTCGCTGCCCGCTCCGGCATCACCTTGAGGATGCGCAAGTTCTTACGAGACGAGAGAATCTCAAAGGCCTCTTCTTCGTAGTCCGGAGCCACCACAACTTCGTAGAAGACGCCTTTCATGGCCCGTGCGGTGGCGGCTGTGACCTTCCGGTTGAATCCCAGTATGCCACCGTACGCAGATACCGGATCTCCTTCGAATGCGTTCGCGTAGGCTAACGTCTGGTCGTCGGCCGAGCACAGTCCGCAGGGATTATTGTGCTTTATGACGACTGCAGTTCCCCTGCCAAAGTCGGATACCACTCGCCAGGCGGCATCTGCATCAAGGAGGTTGTTGAACGACAGTTCCTTGCCATGCAGCTGCTCTGCGTGGGCCACGCCTCCCCCGCTGCCGTCCGAGTAGAGCGCACCGGCCTGATGTGGGTTCTCACCGTAGCGCAGATCCGCAGTGCGCCCCATGGACAGCGAAATTGTCCTAGGTAACCCGCCCTCGCCACGGTCTTGTTCGTCGAGATAACCGGCGATAGTAGAGTCGTAGCCGGAGACGTGATCGAATGCCTTTGCGGCCAACGCGCGCCGTTCGGCCATAGTGACGGCTGCAGGACCGCCCTCTGAGATGCGCTCCGATAGCCACCCATAGTCGGCCGGATCGACCGCAACAATGACGTGAGGGAAATTCTTCGCCGCTGCCCTGAGCATCGTGGGGCCGCCGACGTCTATGTTCTCCAGAGCCTCGGACAACCCGACCCCTGCTCGAGCTATGGTCGCCGCGAACGGATAGAGATTCACGGCGACTATGTCGACCGTGCCGATACCGTGTTCGCCGAGCTGGTCCATATCGCCGACCACTTCTCTGCGGGCCAGGATTCCTCCGTGAACCGCAGGGTGGAGAGTCTTGAGACGGCCGTCCATGATCTCGGGAAATCCCGTGACGTCGGAAATGGAAGTGACCGCGAGGCCCGCGGACTCCAGCTCCCGACGGGTGCCCCCGGTGCTGACGAGTTCTAAGCCTGACTCGGAGAGTGCTCGGCCGAATTCGACTATCCCGGCCTTTTCGTAAACGCTTAGTATCGCTCTCATCTCTTATGGTCCGACCGACGGATCGTCTCTGCTCGTGGGCCGAGAAGGGCCGTCATGCAAGGAACACTCGGTCCGTGGCTGCAGAGCCCTGACGCACTTTCACCGTAGCCCCAACGACCTGCGCTCCGGGTACTGCGGACACCACGCTGCTCGCCTTGGCCGGGTCGCAGACGGCGATCATTCCCAGGCCCATGTTGAACACCCGGTACATCTCCCCCTCCGAAAGTTCACCCGCCGTCCGTATCAGGGAGAATATCGGTGGCGTATCCCAGCTACCAAGATCGAACCGAGCTCCTACACCGTCGGGAAGAACTCGCGGAACGTTCTCCACCAGGCCGCCTCCGGTAATGTGCGCCAGGACTTTCACCCTGTCCCTTATGGCGGCCACCTCCCGGACGTAGGAACGATGCGGTTCACTCAACTCCTCGCCCAAGGGTCGTCCCAGTTCAATTGGTGTCCCGTCTAGGACGGAAGGGTTCGAATCCAATCCGAAGACCCTCCTGACCAGCGAGAAGCCATTGGTATGTATGCCGCTGGACGGAAGGCCCACGAGCACGTCTCCGATATCCACTTTGGACGGATTCAGGAGACCGTCCTCCTCTGCCGCCCCCACCGCGAATCCGGCCATGTCGAATTCGTCCTCTCCGTACACGCCCGGCATCTCCGCCGTCTCGCCGCCGATCAGAACGCAGCCCGCTTCCGTGCAGGCATCGGCCATGCCGCCGACCAAAGCTTCGATCACCTCTGTCTGAATTGCACCCGCCGCCAGGTAGTCGAGAAAAAACAGGGGGTCCGCTCCCGTGACGGCCACGTCGTTTACGCATGCGTTGACCAGGTCGATCCCCAGCGAGTGGAAGCGGCCGGTCCATCTACCCAGCAACAACTTGGTCCCGACCCCGTCGGTGCTCGACACGATGACCGGCTTCTTATAGCCACCCAACCTGAACTGACCGCCGAATCCCCCTATACCTCCCAGCACCTGGGAATTGGAGGAAGAGGCGGCGATCCGTACGAGGCTTCCTTTGAGGCGCTCGGCAGCCTCCCTGTCCACTCCGGCGGCCCTATATGAGTCCGCCGCGTAGTCGACTCCGGTAGGCAGGCTCCGCCGCTGAGCACCCGCCAGGCGTGAGGACCGCAAAGTCGGCCTATACCTCTAGGGCCAGTTTGTCCATCTCAAGTTGAACGGGAATCGGGTGATCCCCGGTAAAGCAGCCCAAACAAACTCGATTCCTCGGCAGGCTTACCGCACTTAGCAGGCCGTCGATGCTGAGATAGCCGAGCGAATCGGCACCGACGAACTCACGGATCTCGTCGACCGACTTGTTCGCCGCAATCAACTCGCGTCGCGTCGCTAGATCCACCCCGAGGTGACAGGGATGCATGATAGGGGGAGCGCAGATGCGTAGGTGGACCTCGCTTGCTCCGCCACGTCGGAGAAGGCTCACCACATGTGGGGTCGTGGTTCCTCTCACTATAGAGTCGTCGACGACCACCAGCCTCTTGCCACTTATGACTCCCGGCAGGGGATTGAGCTTTCGCCGAACGCCCAGTTCGCGCAGGCGTTGGTCTGGAAGTATGAAGGTTCTGCCAACATAGCGGTTCTTGACTAGTCCCTCACCGTAAGGGATGCCCGATTCGCGCGAATATCCCACGGCAGCCGCGATGGCGCTGTCCGGAACACCGATGACCATGTCCGCATCGATTGGGTGTTCCCTGGCCAGTTCGGCGCCCATCTCGACCCTCTGGCTGTAGATCAATTTGCCGTCTATTACGCTGTCCGGACGTGCGAAATATATATGCTCGAATATGCAGGAAGAGCACCCGTTCTGAGGTTCGCGCCTGTACACCGTACGAAGGCCCCCGGAGTCGATCATGACAGCCTCCCCCGGGTTCACCTCACGCAGGAACGTGGCGCCAATGTGGTCGAGTGCGCATGTCTCGGAGGCCAGCACCCAACCCGAATCCAGTTTTCCTATGCACAGTGGCCGTACGCCCAGCGGGTCTCGTATGCCTATCACCGCATCTTCGGTCAACACCGCCAGAGAGTAGGCACCGCTCAGACGCCTCATCACCCCGGCTATCCTCTCGCCCCAATCAGCGCCTGCGATGTTAGTAAGCAGATGTGCGATGATCTCCGAATCGCTGGAGGTCTCGAAGCGACAGCCCCATTCCTTCAGTTCTTGGCGCAGTTCGACAGCATTGACCACATTGCCGTTGTGAGCCAAGGCGATCTCGCCGTTCGGCCCCACAGACCTTATGGGCTGAGCATTTCTATATCGGCTGCTACCGGTCGTCGAGTACCGCGTATGTCCGATTGCTGCGTGCCCCGGTAGGAGTCCGATATCGTCCTCGTCCAGTCCCTGTGAAACGAGGCCCATAGCGGTCTTAATCCTGAGGCTGCCTTGGTGGGAAGAGGCGAATCCCGCACTCTCCTGTCCTCTGTGCTGGAGAGCGTAGATGCCGAAAAAGGCTATCCGGGCAACCTCTTCGCCTGGGGCGTAGACTCCAACGATGCCGCACTCTTCGCGGACTTCGGTGTCCAACTCATAGCCCCCGTTTGAATTGCCCGGATGGCTCATTGGAGAGGGCTGAGGAAGGTCCCCAGGCCGCGATGTAGATCGCGATGCGGGCGTTGAACTGTCATGCGTAATGGCTGACCCGTTTGCTGGGGCTTTCCCGCACCGGATTATATTTCCGACCCTTGTGAAGGGTCAACGAGCCACGGGGCGGACCCGGCCGCCCATTCGGTTCCTGAATTCGGGCACCAGCAGCCACAGGGCGGCCACCGCAGCTAGGGCCGCCACCGCGTCGATTCTGAGGGCGACCTGCGGGCCGAGATAGCTGGCGATCGCGCCGACGAGCGCTGCCCCGAGAGGACCGGCTCCGATGGCAAGGGTCACCACGCCTAGGGCCTTACCCCTTACTTCGTCCCCGGTGTTGACCACCACTATTGCAGCCTGCATGGTGGAAAAGCCTGCCAAACCAACACCCATCAACAGCAGTGACAGCAGAGCCCCCAGATAGCCGGTTTGGAAGGACAGCAGCAGCAGACCTACTGCGGCCAACGTCGAGCCGAACATGTACGGCAGTCCCAGGCGACCTGTTCTTGAGTAAAACGTCGCGATCACAAGCGCCGCCACGAGTGATCCCAGTCCTTCGGCGGCCAGCAGGAGACCCAAACCGGATTCCACCTCTATCACGTCGCGGGCGATCACCAGGATGACTTGCATGTAGGGAAATATGAGCAGGTTTACCGCAAACGTTACGGACACCGTTCCGAGGAGAAGTCGGTTGGACAGAACGTGCCGCAGTCCGTCCAGCATGGTCAACATTCTCCTTGAGCCGTGCGTTGCCCGCCTCACACCCGATGGTGGGGGCACTTTGGCGATGGATATCAGCACGAGCGCAGCTGCCGAAAGGCCGACGACGACCGGATACCCGGCGCGGACACCTACGGTCGCAATCACCAGCCCGCCCAGTGCGGGTCCCAGCAGGCGACTAGCGGTCATCGCCACCGACTCGAGGGCGATGCCGTTGGTCACCCCGGCCACACCTAGCATGTCCCTCACCGCCCTTCGCTTGAATGGCTGGTCGAAGGCCCATGCTGTGCCGGTTGCCAAGGCCACCGGATACGCGGTCCAGGCCGATGCTACATCTAGGGACAACGCGGTGGTCAGCGCAATGGTGGCAGCGAGGTTGATTGCATGGAGTGACCGATTGACTACCAGCCTGTTGGGCGAGTCGGCGACCACGCCCCCTGCGAGGCCGAAGACTAGCAGAGGCGACATGAGCGCAAAACCAACCAAGGCCACCAGCAGCGCTGAGTTCGTGCGTTCCAAGACCATCCAGCCCAACAGCGTGAGCTGCATCCATCGCGACACGTAAAAGAGCAGGCTGGAAGGCCACATGAGTCTAAAGTGGGGATTGCCCAGAGCCCTAAATGTGGTGGGAGCCTTGCGTCTGCGCCCTTCAGGCCGAGTTCCGCCTCGGGCTGACGCGGAGCCACTCCGTTCTGGTGCCAGGTGGGTCTGGAGGCGTGGCCGGGACACGGCGCGTATCCTACATGGCGAGCCTGCCAAGGCCGCCCTGCAGGACATTTGGATGTGAAGAACTGCGAGCCCACGCGCCCGTCAATACTGCGGTGTATGCCATATCAGCGTCTTGACTGGATATGTCCCCGAGGGTAGAATCAACCGGTTAAAAACCTGGGTTTCCATTAGCCTCGGAGACTTTGGGAGGTCGAAAATCAAACTAGGAGGTGCGTCGCGTGACTAGCGTAATAGTCGCGATTGTCGCCGTCCTTATCGGCCTGGCAGCAGGGGCAGCGTTAGGGTTCTTCGGACGAAGGGTCCTGTCTCGAAAGCGTTACGAGGCGGCGCAGGCAGATGCGTCCCGAGTATTGGAGGAGGCTGGGGAGCAAAAGCGGTCGATTATCATCGAGGCCAAAGAGCAGGCCCTGGGCATAAGGTCCGCCTCCGAGGCCGAGCTTAGGGAGAGACGCTCCGAGCTAAAACGTTTGGAACGCAGACTCTCCAAGAGGGAAGAGAAGCTAGATCGACGCAGCGGCAACCTAGACAGGAGAGAACGCCAATCGATCGAGCATGAGTCGGCCAACAGGCTCCGAGAAACTGAACTAGAGGACTTCAAGAATAAAGAGATCGAACGGCTGGAGAACCTGTCCAACCTCTCCATGGAAGAGGCAGAGGCACGCCTGCTGCGGCGTGCCGAAGAAGACATCCAGCATGAGATCCTGATTCGCTATCGAGACTACGAAGACCATGCCAAGAAGGAGGCTGAGGATAAGGCCCGCAACCTAGTTGCCCAGGCCGTTCAGCGCTTGGCTTCCGAGGTGGTGTCTGAGATAACCGTCACCACCGTGCCCCTGCCCAGCGACGACATGAAGGGTCGTCTCATAGGTCGAGAAGGTCGGAATATACGGGCCATTGAGAGGGCCACCGGCGTCGACTTGATAATCGACGATACGCCGGAGGCCGTGACTCTTTCTTGCTTTGACCCTGTCCGGAGAGAGATAGCGCGAGTAGCGCTGACCCGGCTGATCTCCGACGGTCGCATCCATCCAGCCCGCATTGAGGAGACCGTCAACAGATCGGAGAAAGAGGTCTGGGACACAATCTGGAAGAGTGGCGAAGAGGCGGTGTTCCAGACTGGTGTGAGGGGACTGCACCCGGAGGTGGTCAAGCTACTCGGGAGGCTCAAGTACAGGTTCAGCTATGGAGAGAATGTCTTGCTCCACAGCATAGAAGTTGGCAACCTGGCAGGCATGATGGCCGCTGAGATGGGGGCGAACGTGAAGGTCGCCAAGATGGGAGGCCTGCTCCATGACATCGGCAAGGCCGTCAGCCACGAAGTGGAGGGTCCGCACGCCGAGATCGGTGCCGCTGCGGCGGCCAAGTATAACGTCGCAAGAGCGGTCTGCGCCTGCATCGGTGAGCATCACGACGACCACCCCAGTTCGGTCGAGGGCTTTATCGTGGCTGCTGCCGACGCCATCAGTGCCGCCAGGCCGGGTGCTCGACGAGATACGGTGGAGCACTACGTAAAGCGCCTTGAGGCCCTCGAAGAGGTTGCAAGGTCCTTTGACGGCGTGGAAAAGTGCTACGCGATCCAGGCTGGTCGGGAGGTCCGTGTCATGGTACGGCCGGAGAAGGTCGATGACTTGATGGCCACCAAGATGGCGAGGGACATTGCCAACAAGGTTGAGGAAACCCTGGTTTATCCGGGCCAAATCAAGGTCACGGTGATCAGGGAGAGTCGCAAGGTGGAGTACGCGCGCTAGTAGTCGACGGGCATGATCGACATGGTTCGGGTGACATGGCTCAAGTCGACCTCCACCTACACAGCAGCCGGTCCGACGGAAAACTCTCTCCCGCCGACCTGATACGACTTTGCTCAGTCAGCGGGCTGAAGATCGTTGCCCTCACCGATCATGACTCTACCGAGGGTGTCGAAGAGGCCCAGGAGGCCGCGAACCGCATAGGCGACATCGAGGTCATCTCCGGGGTCGAACTGAGCTGCGACACCTCACTTGGTGAGGTGCATGTCCTAGGTCTGTTTGTCGATGTCGAAGCTGAAGATCTACAGGCATTCTTGCGAAGCACTCGCCGTGGCCGAAGGGAGAGGGGCAGGCAGATTGTGGAGCGTCTGGCCGCGTCCGGGGTGGACCTGAGCTTCGAGCGGGTGCTCGAGATTGCTGACGGCGGCGCAGTTGGCCGACCCCACGTAGCACGGGCCATGGTTGAGGCTGGCTACGCGGGCGACACCAAGCAGGCGTTCGATCGGTTTCTCGGCAAGGGCGGTGCCGGATACGTGGCCCGGAGCAGGCTTACCCCCGTTGGAGCGGTCGAATTGCTCGTGAGGAACCGTGCCCTGCCGGTTCTGGCGCACCCGCTGGAGTCTGCGGTCAAGTCCGGCCGTCGAGAGATCGGCAGGCTTGAGGAAACAGTGTCAGAGCTCAAGTCGGCCGGGTTGGCCGGTCTCGAGGTCTATTACGGGGACTACACGCTCGCGCAGGTTCGGCGACTCGAGTCGGTCGCGCAACGGTTCGGTTTGATCCCCTGCGGTGGTAGCGACTATCACAAGTCCGGCACACGAGGTGAGCCGCTGCCGGGCTCTGTGGGCCCACCGCTGGAGACCGTCGAGGCACTAAGGCGTATCAAGCGCGTTCGGGACCACGCGGAAGCGGCTGTGTGAGCTGGGACATCTGGGATTTCGTGGCGGTCGCCGGGGCTTTCCTGTGGGGCGGAATCCCCACGTCCTATTTGGTGGCTCGCTTTCAGCATGGCATAGACATCAGGAAGGTCGGTTCGGGCAACGTCGGTTCGTCGAATCTGATGAAGACGTCCGGCTGGAGGGTGGGCTCGCTGATTGGAGCGTTCGACTCGCTCGGCAAGGGAATGGCCCCGATCCTGCTCGCCAAGCTGGCAGGACTGGACCTGTGGACTCAGATGGCCATGGGTGCCGCCTTGGTTGCCGGTCACAATTGGACGCCCTACCTGCGCCTGACCGGTGGGAGGGGCGTGGCCACCACCATTGGTGTGGTTCTTGGGCTGTTGATGTGGAAGGAGTTTCTGATTCTGGCGGTGGTGATGGGGGGCGTGGGTCGCCTGTTGGTGGACGACATGAGCCTTTTGACGCTGATCGCAATGATCCTGTTACCGGTGCTGGCGGTGGTTTTCGGTCAGCCCCCCGAGGTCGTCTATACCTGTATCGCGATGAGTAGCCTGTTGTTGCTAAAGCGCCTGACGGGCAATTTTGAGCGACCGGTCGGCCCTCACCCACTGCATGTGGCGATGGCCTGTCGAATCCTTTGGGATCGGGACATCCCAGACCGAAGGACATGGATGGACAGGAACCTGTCGTCCGGTCCGCCCCTTGACCTGCGCTAGAGGCCGCATGGAAGAGGGAGCAAGTAGTCACTACTGGCCGGTTCAACCGAGCAAACCGGGTATCTATGGCTTCTGAGGTCCCCTGTAAGCGACACCCCGAAACAGCCACCAGGCTTACCTGCGGGAACTGCGGTGATGCCATCTGCCCAAGGTGCATGGTGCATGGGCACGTTGGCGTTCGCTGTCTTGACTGCGGCAAGGCGATAACACTGCCCACCTACCAGGTCTCGGGCCTATACCTCGTCCGCGCTGTCGCTGCGGCCGTTGCGGTCGGAGTGGCTGCCGGCTTCGTGTACGCGCTGGTTTTTTCTACAGTCCCCTGGCTGGGGGTAGTAGTCCTCGTTGGCATCGGCTATCTGGTGGCCGAAGCTGCCACCGCGGCCGCCGACAGAAAAAGAGGACGAATCATGCAGTACGCTACTGTGGTCGGGATACTGGCCTGTGTGGCCGTAATCCTGCTGTTCGCGCAAGGCTTCAGCGTGTGGACACTCTTGGGAGCCGTAATGGCTATTGTGGTGGGAACCAGCCGTGTACGGTGAGCCATTGATCGGAATTCGGAGCACGATTGCCTTCGGCCGGCTATTGACAGTAATGCCCCTCCGTACTAGGCTGAAACGCGCCGCTTTGTAAATTCTTTCACAAGACGTAATCGTCGCTCGGGAGGCGTGAGAATGGATGGGCTGGACTCCAGCATTATCGAGATACTTCGGGGCGACGGCAGGGCTTCCAATGCAGGCATCGCCCGACAGGTGGGGGTTAGCGAGGGGACGGTAAGGCGGCGCCTAAAGCGCCTCATTGATGAAGAATACATTCAGGTCGTCGCCCTGCCCGACCCAGTCAAGATGGGCCTGAACTCTGAGGCTCTGGTTGGCGTCCAAGTCGATTCGGACAAGGTTGACGAGGTGGCGGACGCACTGGCCGGGCTCAGGGGTGTCGGCTGGGTGGCCGTCACCACAGGCCCTTACGATCTGTTCGCATGGGTCACCCTTGAGTCGGCTGAGGCGTTGGGCATGTTTCTGCGCGCTGAACTCGGGTCCATTCGAGGTGTTCGCAGATCCGAGACGTTCGTTAGTCTGACAGCCAAGAGGCGTGGTCACGGCGCGAGCGTCTGAGCCGGTCATTTCAATGACTGCGAGCGAACTGCAGCTGGCGGCGTGCATGTAAGCCGGGTCCGGTGCGCGCCGAAATGTCCGTGCACCGGGTCCCATCACTCCGGAGTACCAACTTGCTAAAGACGGTCAGCTGCGGAGAGTTATGTGCGGAAGACGCCGGGCGTGCGGTGGTTCTCGCTGGCTGGGTACATCGCCGCCGCGACCACGGCAATCTCATATTCATCGACCTGCGTGACAGGGATGGCATTGTGCAGGTCGTCGTCAACCCAGAGCTGGCCCCGGAAGCGCACACAGTTGCCGAGAAGGTGCGAAACGAGTGGGTGGTGCAGATAACCGGCAGGGTGTGTCTCAGGCCGCACGGTAGTCGGAATCCTGATCTACGGACCGGCGACGTAGAGGTTGAGGCGGACGAATTGCGTGTCATGGCCGAGTCGAAAACGCCTCCGTTCTACGTTAACGAGGATTCCGAGATAGACGAGTTGCTGCGCTTGCGCTACCGCTACATCGATCTGCGCCGCCCGCAAATGGCCGAGGTGCTCTCCCTGCGCCACAATGTGGTCAAATTCATCCGCGACTTTCTGGATGAGCGGGGGTTTCTAGAAGTGGAAACTCCGATTCTCATTAAGAGCACTCCGGAGGGAGCTCGAGACTACATCGTTCCCAGCAGGGTTCACCCTGGGAATTTCTACGCCTTGCCCCAGTCTCCGCAGCAGCTTAAGCAACTCCTCATGGCGGCCGGGGTGGAGCGCTATTTCCAGATCGCCCGGTGCTTCAGGGATGAGGACCTGAGGGCGGACCGCCAGCCGGAACACACGCAGCTTGACCTCGAAATGAGCTTCGTTGAGCGAGACGACGTCCTGAACCTGATTGAGGAGCTGTTCACGTCACTGGTGGAGGAGGTGACCCCGGGCAAGAGGGTGGTCTCACCGTTCCCCCGGCTGACGTATGCCGAGGCGATGAAGGCGTATGGTACCGACAAGCCCGACCTAAGGTTCGACCTTAAGCTTTCGGACCTGTCGGCTACCCTATCGGGAAGCGAGTTCAAGGTGTTCAGCCGGGCCGTCGAGTCCGGTGGGGTGGTAAAAGGCCTGGCGGTGCCGGGCCAGGCTGGGATGCCCAGGCGACGACTGGATGAATTGGTCGCATTCGTCCGCGAGCGAGGAGCCGACGGCTTGGTCTGGATAGCCCTGCCCCACGGTGTCGAGGTCGCGGATCTGACACCCGAACAGGTTAAGTCGCCTGCCGCGAGATTCCTTTCCGGGCCAGAACTCAGGGCGTTGGTCAGAACGGCGGGGGCTGAGGCTGGCGACCTGGTTTTGATTGTCGCCGGCCCGGAGAGGTCAACAAACGCTGCCCTGGGTCAATTACGAGCTGAGATGGGGCATCGACTTGAACTGGCGGACCCAGACACAGTGGCCTTTGGTTTCGTTATCGACTTTCCGCTCTTCGATTGGGACGAGAATTCAGGCAGTTGGACGGCCGCACACCACGCATTCACTATGCCCAAGCCAGGGCATTCAGAGGCCATAGAGAGCGACCCCGGCTCAGTCCTTGCAGACTCGTACGACCTGGTTGCAAATGGCTATGAGATGGCAAGCGGTAGCATCAGGGTGCACGATCGTGACCTACAGGAACGGATCCTGCGGGTGCTCGGATACTCGGATGAGCAGATAGATGAGCGATTCGGGCAGTTGCTCGGGGCCTTTGAATACGGCACGCCTCCACACGGGGGAATTGCACCCGGCATCGACAGGTTGGTCATGGTCCTCGCCGGTCTGGACAGCATCCGGGACACTATCGCCTTCCCCAAGACGCAAAGTGCGGTGGATCCACTGTTCGGCGCTCCCGGACCGGTAGAAGAAACGCACCTGCGCGAGTTGAACATTCGACTGCTGTAAGACTCTGAGGTTCGGCGCGTAGGATACACAGAGAGGACGACCGGACTATCTCACCGAAGTGCACGGACCGGTCCATAATGCGATGCAGGGCACTTGCCGCAGTGCCGCACATGCTATAATTCCGTTGCCGCCGGGCGTTTGCGAATGCGCATTCTGGCGGGTCGCGGAGAGGTGGCCGAGCGGCTTAAGGCGCTAGTCTCGAAAACTAGTATGCGAGCAATCGCATCGCGGGTTCGAATCCCGCCCTCTCCGCCGCTGGGCCGTCTCATGGGATTTGCCGTGTTCCGCGTAAGAGGGCCTAATATCTGGCGGCCGTATCGCGGAGAGGTGCTAGAGTGGACGAATAGGCACGCCTGGAAAGCGTGTGTACCCTTGACGGGGTACCGCGGGTTCGAATCCCGCCCTCTCCGCCGCCCCCGGCTAAACTGGATGATGGTGCCCTGGGCGGGCGCCGGAGCGATCCAATGACCGCCGGCCCCCAATGAAACCTAGCAAGTAGAAGCGTGCCGCCCTGACGGCTTGTACTGCGGGGTGACCAAGTCGGCCGGTTTGCACTTCGCTCACTGGATCCATTGGCCGCTGCCTGTGGATGTGCATCGTGTCGTGGTAGGGGGCGACATTCGCCAAGAATGAGCGCTCCGGAACCTGCCGGCTCCCAAGTTGGGATCTCTATTGCGGTTGTGCGGAGGGCTCGGAGCCTGCTGCCGGGGAGGGATGGAGGTGTCTGGGTTGGCTAAACGAGGACATGCGGCTCTGGCTGCGGTCATCGTCGCCCTTCTGTCCTTTGCGAGCCAGGCAGGTGCCAATGGGGTGACATTCCCCATCGCCGCCGGCACCTCAGGCCCCTACGACTACGAGGTTGGCGTTGGACCTTTCAGCCCTCTACGCACGGATCTGTACGTTGCGGTAACCCTGATGGTTGGGGGCAATCCCGTTATTGATGCCGATGTCATGCTAGTGGCGTCAGTGGATGGATCACCCGATTCGGTCGGTCCCTTGGAGGCGAGCAACAGCCTGGATCACCTGCCGACTTACGAAGTGGCATTCAATCTTCCCGAACTCGCCAAAGAGTCGGTGTCCTTCACAATTGAGGTTGACAGCCACCACGGGTCGAGCGTCATACGAGCCCAGATGTTTGTTCCGGACGTTCAAGGGACGTTCAACGGCGAGGTGGCCCCCACGACCGGGGAGTCTCAGATCGAACGAGAAATCGACGTTGGAGACGCGGGGGTTGAGGACAGACGGCCGACTGACCGGAGAGCCGTAGCCCCTGCCGACGATGATCCCCCATTGGGGCAGCGGCAGCCTGGCGAGGAACGGTCGCCGGCCTCCAAAGCGCTCCTACCCGCCGTGGCCATCGGTACAGGCGTAATCGCCCTGGGCCTGGCGTTTTGGCTCGTCCTTCGATACGGGCGAAGATAATCTCCGGCTTTCGACCTTCACTATGGACAGGGGAATGGCCCTAGCAGGGGTGATCGGTCGCGCCTCTACACGATATGCGTACGGAAAACCTGTCAGCGGTCTGCCAGAGACCAGGAAAATGGGGCGGTCATGGGTGACCGCGAGGTAAGCTCCTGGTCGAGATTGTACTGGGAGGTGGAGGCCCCTTCTTGAGGCGGGCTCATGCGGCACCGTTACACCCCAACTGTCCAGCGGGATGTCCAGTCCGTTCCTTCCCGGCACGGTATCGAGGTGGGCATTTCACGCGCGGGGCAGTCCTGCGAGGCTCTGCTGTACTCGGGCCAAGGAACCTGCGGCTGTAGAGTCGACCGGTCTCGTGGACACCTTTTGAATGCCTCTTCGTCGAAGGGCGGGAAGGCGCCAAGGCCCGGTGGTCTTACCTCGCACGGGCAGAGATTCCCAGCCGACTGACAATCGGTGGGCAGCGCGTGGTCAGGCTGATGCAAACAGTCTGGACACGGCCCGCTTCCCGGTCGCCGAGCCTACTTGTCGGGTTCTTCGCCGAGCCTGATCCGCGGCGCGAGCCGGGGCAATATCAAGCCCTCCTACTAGGGGTCGTCGATGAATACCCGAGCCCCAGGGTTACGCTGGTCGGATCCATTTGATCCGAACGGTAGGCAAGCAAGTCCATCATTCAGGATGCGACGCCGACGCCGACAGGGTTTCCGATACGTCTCCATTGTCAGTGGACCTGCACACCTGCGGACAAGCCGGGACTTGACGCCCGTTTGGTGAGGTAGAGCCGATCGAGGGCATGACTTTGGCATGCCTTCCTTTCGCTCGGCTCGCTCGGCATTACACTCGTCTGTTCGCAGGTGGCGGTCGGCTCTACCTTCAAGGTGAGAGGCCCTCAGCGTAGCCGGAGCCCGTCATCGGCTGGCCTGCCTCAAGGCGTGTCGCTACCGCCGGAGCAGCGGTCTAAACGCACGATGTCATCCCCGTTACTAGGCTGTCCCTTCGGCGTGTTTGGGGCTTGCCGACATGACCGGCCGTCTGGAGGGAGCCGACGCCTCCCATGCGGGACATCTAATTCAAGGGCTTAATCTAGATATATAGAAATACTGTGGCTAGCCATATCTATTTAGTATTGCTATAGTAAGCGCAGCGATTAGAACATACGATAATCTGCCTCTGGAGGACAAAAGAGAATATGCAAGCTGTTTTGTGGGGAGGGGTCGTGACGCTGCCGCGTATCGGCCTCATTGCACTGGTGTTACTTGGTCTGGTGGCCTTTTCTTGTACGTCAGGCGCATCGGATGACTCCGCAAGTAGACAGGCAGCATCGGCGGCTCAGGATGCTGCTGCTGCTGCGCGGGCGGCTGCAGATGCTGCTGCGGAGGCAAGCAATGCTGCCCAGCAAGCTAGCGTGGCAGCCCAAGACGCCGTAATGGCTGGTGAGTCCAGTGGGGAGAATTCCAGTGCGGCTGTAGATGCTGCCAGGACGGCAGCTTCAGCGGCCGAATCGGCGGCTGCCGCAGCCGCCGAGGCAAGCGCAGCCGCCGGGGCCGCAGCCGCAGCCGCAGATGAGCGAGCGTCCGAATCTGATGTCTCTTCGTTGGCAGCTTCAGATGCAGCAGCCGCTGCTCAAGCGGCTGCTGCAGCGGCGCAGAAGGCTGCGGCCGTGAGTGAAGACGCCAAGCGGGCAGCCGATGCGGCTCAGGCGGCTGTAGAGACCTTTACCGCCAGCGTGACCGATGAGGAAGGGCCCGGAAAGCTGGTCGTGTATTCGGGCCGGAGCGAGTCCCTCGTTGGCCCAATCATCGATCAGTTCAGGCAGGCGACAGGGATTGATGTTCAAGTCAAGTACGGTGGCACCTCAGCAATGGCCGCGACGCTCTTGGAGGAAGGCGAGAACTCTCCAGCCGACGTGTTCTGGGCCCAGGACCCTGGTGCGCTTGGTGCACTGTCGACGATGTTCAAGCCACTTCCGTCAGATGTGACGTTGGCCGTACCGGAGTGGGCCAGGGCCGATGATGGGAGGTGGGTTGGCATAACCGGCCGGGCACGCGTCCTCGTTTACAATACCGATGTCGCTCGAGACGATTTGCCCACGTCCCTTGAGGAACTGACCGACCCCAAGTGGAAGGGCCGGATCGGATGGCCGCCAAGCAACGCCTCCTTCAGGATCATGGTTACAGCTATGCGCCACCTGTGGGGTGAAGAAGAGACCCGGGCATGGCTCGAGGGAATGCTGGCCAACGACGTACAGATCTATCCCAAGAACACTCCGATCGTCGACGCGGCAGGCAAGGGCGAGGTCGATGTAGGACTGGTTAATCACTACTACCTACACCGATTTGTAGCGGAGCATGGGGACGGCTTCGGTGCCAGGAATCTGTTCCTCAATGACGGCGGTCCCGGGAGCCTGATAATGGTCGCTGGGGCAGGCATCCTAGAGACCAGTTCGAATCCGGACGAAGCCGAGCGGTTCGTGAGGTTCCTTCTGTCCAAGGTGGCGCAGCAGTACTTCGCGGCTTCGGTCTATGAATACCCTCTGGTCGAGGGCGTAAAGACCCATCACCTGCTACCCGACATCGAGAGCCTCAACTCCCCGAGCATCGAGTTTTCGCTTCTCGATGATCTGGTTGGCACGGAGGCATTGCTCAGGCAGGTCGGGGCTATCCCCTAGCGTTCTGCACTCGTGTTCAACGGATGGTCGTTTGACCCGCAGCGCTTCCGTTAGGAGTTGATCATGCGCATTGGCAGACCGACCGCGCCACTGGCGCTGACCGACTCGGAGCGAAAGACGCTTCGGAGCTGGGAGCGTCGTAGCAGCAAGGCCAGCGCCATGGCCCGCCGAGCCCGGATGATCTTGAGGTGCGCCGATGGCGGTACAAACATCGAGGTGGCTGACGAACTGGGCGTGTCCAAGGCAACGGTAGGGAAGTGGCGGTCCCGATTCTTGAAAAAGCGGCTCGGTGGTCTGGCTGACAACCCCAGGACTGGAAGGCCACGCTCTATCACAGATGCAGACATCACCAGGGTTGTGGCACTCACATTGCATACAAGTCCGGGGGAAGGCGCGCACTGGAGCACGCGCTCTATGGCGGAACGTTCCGGATTCAGCCGTACCACCGTCAGCCGCATATGGCGAGCGTTCGCCCTTCAGCCACACGGAGCGCAGGCTATCGAGCCGGTAGCGGAACCGACGTTTGCGAGAAAGACACAGGGTATTTAGAGTCTCGCCAGAACACGGTGCTAGAGCGCAGGCCACACGTATCCACGCAGGGTAGGGCGTTCAGTCGTCAGGTCCAGACCGGTGCCAGTCGAGACCGCACCCATCTGCCCTGCTGGAAACGGATAGGGCACGCGCAACCTCATTAGGCAGGATGGGGTATCCTCATTTTTGACCGCTCTCAACGCGCGGGCGGTTAAGGTTCCCGGCGAAGGCCGCCGTTCACGCGACATTATCAAGTTGCGAGGGTTCCGTGGCGCCGAGGACGTCTCCGCACCCTTCGACCGTCACGCCCACTACGTCCCCGTCGGCCCGGGTCCCGACAGGGGCTGCACCGAAACATAGAAGGCTGGCCAGATAACCCTTCGTTAGTGCCTGGGGTTCGCCGAATGGCTATTCTGTGCTCACTCCAGTCCAGCGCCCTCTCTTAACACCGGCCGGGGGCGTGGCTGGCAATACAGCATCGGCAATCGGCGTCGATCTCAGGGTGACCCACCAGGGCATGCCGACCGCGCCGGAATGCGGTCGCCGGGAACTATGTTAGACTCAATCAGTCGTCCCCTTGTCACAAAGTGGCGGCTTAATGCGCCCGAAAAACGACCCTCCGGGGCCTTTCGGACCTCCTCGGGTACGGCTAAAAAAGCTATTGCAGTGAGTAACTGATGTCGAAGAATCTCGTGATAGTGGAGTCACCGGCCAAAGCCCGTACCGTAGGCCGCTTTCTGGGAAGCGACTACGCGGCCATGGCGTCCATGGGCCACGTACGTGACCTGCCCAAGGGTAAGCTCGGGGTGAAGGTAGAGGACCTGTCATTCGAGCCCAAATACACCCTTATCGGGGACCGGCGGAAGGTCCTTAACGAGATCGTCAAGGCCGCCAAGGAGGCGGACACGGTGTACCTGGCAACCGACCCCGACCGTGAGGGGGAGGCTATCTCCTGGCATCTGATCCAGGCGGCCAAAATCGATCCGTCAAAGACCAGGAGGGTCGTCTTCCACGAGATTACGGCATCGGCTGTGCAGGAGGCCTTCGACGCTCCCCGTGAGCTAGATCATCACCTCGTCGACGCCCAGCAGGCCCGTCGCGTCCTTGATCGTCTGGTGGGTTACGAACTCAGCCCGGTGCTGTGGAAGAAGGTGAGGCGGGGCCTTTCGGCAGGGCGCGTTCAGTCTGTCGCAGTGCGTTTGGTGGTCGAGCGTGAAGCCGCACGGAACGCCTTCGTTCCCAAGGAGTACTGGACCATCAGGGCGCGGCTGGCGAAAAAGAGCGACCCTTCGGCCACTTTCAAGGTCAAGCTAAAGGGCCTGAAGGGCAAGAAGGGCGACCTAGAAATTGGCGATGCGGCCGCGGCCGCCCGAATAGAGGCCTCGTTGGACAGCGCCGCCTACTCGGTGGAATCGGTGACTACCAAGGAGAGCCGCCGCAGACCCTCTCCACCCTTCATCACGTCCACGCTGCAGCAAGAGGCGTCACGGAAGCTGCGCTTCAACGCGGCCCGCACTATGAGCGTTGCACAGCAGCTTTACGAAGGCCTGTCCATAGGCAGCCAGGGTACCCAGGGTCTGATTACGTACATGCGAACCGACTCGACCAACCTGGCGAAGAGCGCACTGGAAGAGACCGCCCGACTCATAAGGCAGCAGTTCGGAGACGAGTACGTGACCACGGCCCCGCGTACCTACAGGCGCAGGGTCAAGGGGGCTCAGGAGGCTCATGAGGCCATCCGCCCGACGTCAGTGTTCAACACACCCGATCAAGTTCGCCAGTACCTCAACAATGATCAGAATAGACTCTACAGGCTCATATGGAACCGCATGGTGGCCAGCCAGATGCCAGATGCGGTATTCGATCAGACAACAGTGGACGTGGCGGCTGACGCAGAGGCGGAAGGCGTCTACATCCTGAGGGCTACGGGCTCCGTTATGAAGTTCCCCGGCCACCGGGCCATCTATCTGGAGGGCCGCGACGACGCCAAGGATGACGAGGATGGGGACGTCTCGCTTCCGCACCTGTCCAAGGGTGAGGCTCTTAACTGCTCTGGCGTCGCCAAGGAACAGCATTTCACCGAACCGCCGGCCCGCTACACCGAGGCGACCCTGATACGTGCCCTCGAGGAGGAAGGCATAGGCCGCCCGAGCACCTATGCACCCACTTTGGGCGTGATTCAGACCCGTGACTACGTGCGCAAGGACAAAGGGAGATTCGCTCCGACTAAGCTGGGTGTGGCTGTCAATGGCCTACTGATCCGCCACTTTCCGGATACTGTAGATATCGGATTCACCGCTCGCATCGAAGAAGAACTTGACGAAATCGCCAGCGGCGACCGGGATTGGGTGCCTGTGCTTCGTGACTTCTACAGGCCATTTCATGACACCGTTGAACGAGCCGATCGGGAGGCCGAGCGGGTCCCAAGGAGCGATATCGACGAGGAATCGGACGAAGTGTGTGAGACGTGCGAACGGCCCATGGTCATCAAGTCCGGCCGATTCGGCCGCTTCCTGTCGTGCAGCGGCTTTCCGGAATGCAAGAACGCAAGACCACTCGTCGAGAAGGTGGGCGTCTCTTGCCCTGAGTGCGGCCACGACATTGTCCAAAAGCGACAGCGGGGCAAGAAGGGGAGACGTTTTTACGGCTGCTCGAACTATCCGGCATGTGAATTCGCCACTAACCAGCGACCACTGCCGACTCGGTGCCCCGAATGCGAAGGCATCCTCGTGGCCTCCGGTCGCGATCGAGCGCGCTGTCTGGCCTGCAAGTATTCGGGGTCTGTGCCAGAACCGGTCGAGGTATCCGCGTAGGAGAATCGATAGCTTGCACAAAAGACCGGTCAAGATATGGATGACTCCTTCCGCCCGGGTGTCCAGCTTCCGGGGTGCAGGATGAACGACTCGGCAAATTTGCCCCTTGCCAAGCCGTCGGCCGACGTAGGCACCGAGGCCGAGTGGGCACGGCTAATGGACGGTTTTGAGCGTCATCTCAGGGCAGAGAAGGGTCTTGCCGATCTTACGATTCGCAACTACCGCAGTGACCTGCAGCCGCTCTTCGACTTTATGCAGGTCACCGGCATCCTCAGCATGGAACAGATCGACCGACACAGCCTGCGCGACTATCTGGCCTGGCTGATGGAGTTGGGCTATGTGCGTTCGAGCGTCGTGCGCAAGCTCAGCACCGTGCGCAACTTGCTTCGCTGGCTGCTGCGCCAAGGCCTCATCCCGTCCGATCCCCTGCCCAGGCGTGGTGTCGTCAAAAAGGACAGGCGCCTGCCCAAGTTCCTGTCGGCCCAGGACATGGCCCGGCTTCTTGATGGGATAGATGATTCGACCCCTGCCGGAGTTAGAGACCGGGCAATGCTTGAGGTCATCTATGCCGCGGGGCTGCGTGTCAGCGAAGCTCACGGTTTGGATTTGTCGGATGTCAACCTGGGTGCCAGGGAACTGCGCGTGACTGGAAAGGGCTCCAAGCAGCGCGTAGCTCTGCTCGGCCGACCCGCCATCAACGCCCTTTCCCGGTATTTGCAGGTCGTCCGTCCTGAGCTGGTCGCGACCGCAGATGAGCCGGCGCTGTTCTTGAACCTAAAGGGAACTCGACTCTCGCAACGCACCATTCAGGATCGCGTAAGGCGTTATGCGGGCACGGCCGGTTTTGATGGCATTCACACGCATACTCTGCGACATTCCTTCGCCACGCACCTTCTCGACGGTGGTGCAGACCTAAGGGTGGTGCAGGAGTTGTTGGGCCACTCCAGTCCGGCGACGACCCAGGTATATACGCACGTAACTGGAGCCAAGGCGCGACAGGTCTACCTGTCGGCGCACCCGCGCTCGCGCCGCGCTGACAAGGACCCTGCCGCCGTGGAACCGACTCTTTGAAGGTGCTGGTGGTAAATGGCCCGAATCTCAACTTGCTCGGCATGCGCGACCCGGGACAGTACGGCTCTGAGACCTTGGATGAGATCTGTGGGCGGGTCCGGGCGAGGGCGGCCGAAATGGGGGTGGAGCTAGAATTCTTCCAGTCCAACCACGAGGGCTCGATCATCGACTTCTTGCAACAGTCCGCCCGCGGCGCGGACGGGTTGGTGATAAATCCCGGTGCCCTCACCCACTATGGTCTATCTCTCCGGGACGCTGTCGCAGACGCGGGGGTCCCGTTCGTCGAGGTGCACCTCTCGGATATCCACAGCCGGGAGGAGTTCAGGCGCCACTCCGTCCTCGAGGATATCGCGCTGCAGCAGATCGCCGGGCATCGAGGTGACGGCTACGTGATGGCCCTGGAAGCTCTGGTGGGGCATGCCCGTGGCTGAGCCATCGGCCAGGTTGCGGTCCACCAGGCGCCTTTTACAAGACCACCAACTCGACTGCCTGCTGGTCTCCGACGCCCATAACAGGCGCTACCTGTCGGGGTTCACCGGATCTTCAGGCTACCTACTGGTCACCGCTGCAGAAGCCATTCTGGCCACCGATTTCCGCTATGTGGAGCAGGCGGAATTTCAGGCGCCTGACTTTGCGGTCCACAGAATAGGCGGTAGGTTCGACTGGCTCGCCGGCCTGCTTAAGGATCTGGGTGCCAAAAGGATTGGCTTCGAGTCCGATGACGTGTCGGTGGCTACGCTTGAGGCGATCAAGGGGGCTCTGCGCGAAGGTGAAGGACAATCGCCGACACCCGAGCTGCTCGCCACTTCCGACTTGGTGTTAGGTCTGAGGCAGTACAAGGACCCCGAAGAGCTGCAGTTCTTGGAGCAGGCGTCGCATATCGCGGATCGGTCGTTTGAGGCCGTCGCATCTTCCGTGGAGCCCGGAATGACCGAGGCGATGGTCGCCTGGGAACTGGAGAGGACGATGCGCGAGCTGGGTGCAGAATCGGTATCGTTCGACATCATCGTTGGTGCAGGTGAGAATGGCGCTCTGCCGCACCATCGGGCCGGCGAAAGGCGGATTCGGAGGGGCGACCCGGTGGTCATTGACATGGGTTGTGTCTACAAGGGGTACTGCAGCGACCTGACCCGTACGATCTTCATCGGCGAGCCCGATGATCGCTTCCGCCGCGTGTACAATACCGTCCTTCTCGCCCAGCTCCGTGCCGAGCGAGACATCAGGGCGGACATGACGGGAGAGGAGGCGGACGAACTGGCGCGCGCCGTGATCAGAGATGCCGGCCATGCAGACCACTTCGGGCACAGCCTTGGTCACGGCGTAGGCCTGCAGGTGCATGAACAACCCTGGGTCGGTCCTCGGTCCCCGAACGTGTTGGGGAACGGCATGGTTTTCACGGTGGAGCCTGGCGTATACCTGACCGGTTGGGGAGGCGTTCGCATAGAGGATATGGTTGTCATGGAGGACGGCAGGGTGAGGGTGCTTAGCAAAGCAGCCAAGCTGGAGTTTTGACTGGAGTGATCGTATGACGATCGGATATGGCGACCTAAGGAAGGGCATGGCCATAGAGCTTGATGGCCAGCCGCACATAGTGGTCGAGTACGAGCGCTCCAAGATGCAGCAGCGCGCGCCAACCATGCGCATCCGCTTTCGATCCTTGCGCACAGGGCGAATCGTAGACAGATCATTCAGCGGGTACGACGTCAGGCTGACCACCGCCGAGGTCGAGCGAAGAACCGCCCAGTACATCTACCGGGAGGACGACCTGTATTTCTTCATGGACACCGAATCCTTCGAGCAGTTCCCGCTCAGCGTCGAACAGATCGGAGAGGCAACCAACTACCTTGTGGAACAGACGGAAGTGGAGCTGGTCCTGTACGAGGGGAACCCCATAGCGATCGAGCTTCCCATCACCGTCGACCTGGAGATATCAGAGACCGGGCCGGCCTTCAAGGGTGACACTGCCCAGGGTGCGACCAAGCCCGCCACACTGGAGACGGGTCTGACGATCAATGTGCCCGTGTTCGTCGGAACCGGGGAGACGGTTCGTGTGGACACCCGCAGCGGGGGGTACTTGGCCAGGGTCTGAAGCGGTGACTGCCACCAGGATTAATTCGGTCTCAGATGTCATCGGTTACCTGCGCGAGGCAATAGCGGCCGACCCGCGGGTCGCTGACATATGGGTCAGCGGCGAGGTAGTCAACCTGGCCAGGCCCGGATCTGGACACGCCTACTTCAGCCTGCGAGATGCCGAGGCGACGCTTCGGTGCGCTATGTTCAAATATTCGGGGACCGGCGCCGATCTGTTGGTGAATGGAGCCGCAGTGATCGCGCACGGCAGGGTGTCGATATATCCAGCGCGTGGCGAGCTTCAACTGGTCGTTGATCTCGTTCAACCGGAGGGGGTGGGGGAGAGACAACTCAGGTTTGAAGAACTCCGTGCCCGGCTGGAGAGGGAGGGCCTCTTCGAGCAAGCCCGCAAGCGGCCCATTCCACGCTTCCCCAGGAGGGTAGGAATCGCCACCTCGCCCTCCGGTGCGGTCTGGCACGATATTCAGAATGTGATCGCACGTCGCTACCCGATGGTCGAACTTGTGCTCGCACCAACGCCGGTGCAGGGCGATGGCGCCAGCGCCGGGATTGTCGAGGCGCTCAGGGCCTTGAACGAGTGCGATGGCCTGGACCTGATCATCCTGGCCCGCGGCGGTGGCTCCGCCGAGGATCTCTGGCCGTTCAGCGAAGAGGAGGTGGCCCGTGCCGTATTCTCTTCAAAGGTGCCTGTGATAAGTGCGGTGGGCCACGAGACCGATGTTTCGATCGCGGACTGGGTGGCCGACGTTCGTGCTCCGACCCCATCTGCCGCGGCCGAGATGGCGGTGCCGGATGTAGGTGAGATCACTGTCTCGATCGATTCTATGGTGCGCAACGCAGAGGGGTTCGTGATGGTCTCCCTGAGAAGCCTAAAGCTCAGCTTGGAGGGTATGGAAGGCAGGATGGCCCTGGCGGTGCCGGATCTGGACTCGATGAGAATGCGTGTTGATGAACTTTTGAACACTTCGGCTGCGCATCTGCGATCTCTTGTGAGGTCTTCTTCCGTCCATGTTCAAGCGCTCGGGGCGCGTCTTGGGGCGGTCAGTCCGGCTGGTACGCTGTCCAGAGGATATGCGATCGTTCAGGCCGGTCCTGATGGGGCGGTGGTCAGCGACTCCAGCGCCCTTGAACCTGGAGACACGGCGTCAGTGACCCTCGCCCGAGGCGCGTTCGATGCCGAGGTCGTTGCGGTGTTGGAGTCTTAGCGTGGCGGACGACAAACCCTCCCGACGAAGATGTGCTGACGGTACACCGGAATCTTTCGAAGAGGCTCTCAAGGTTCTGGAGGACACGGTGCGCCGAATGGAATCCGGTGGACTTACCCTGGATGAATCTACCGAGCTCTACGAGCAGGGCATAAGGCTCGCTCGCTTTTGCAGCGAGCGCATTGCGCTCGCCGAGCTGAAGATTACCCAGATAAAGACCGCCTACGGCGAGCAGATGCGCTTCATCGATGAGGGTGAGCCGGAAGACCTAGAAGAGAACGAGGCGTAGCTGCCCTCAGCTCGTGATACGGGCCGACTTTCACATCCACACCGAATACTCCCCGGACTCGGTTCTGACCGTCCGAGCCTTGTTGGAACGCTGCGAGCAGGCGGGGCTTGGCCTGATCGCGGTCACCGACCACAATTCCATTGAGGGAGGGCTCAGGGCACGCGAGGCGGACCGGATCCCGGTAATAGTGGGAGAGGAGGTTACGACCTCTCAGGGGGAACTGACCGGGCTGTTCCTGACCGACGCGGTGCCTCGCGGGCTGACGGCGACGGAGACGGCAAGGCGCATAAAGGATCAGGGAGGACTGGTGTCCATTCCCCATCCCTTCGACGTGTTTCGGCGTAACGTAATTACTCCGGAAGCGTTAACTGACGTGATAGGGCTCGCCGACATAGTCGAGGGATTCAATGCACGCAATACCTTTTCTTCTGCCAACATCAAGGCCAAGCGCCTGGCAAATTCAGCCGGACTACCCGTCACAGCCGTGAGCGATGCTCACACGGCACTCGAGGTGGGCCGCACGTACACCGAGCTGGAATTGCAAGAGCAGGTCTCTCCCCAGGTACTGCTGATTGCCCTGGCCAGCGCGCGCCTTGTCGAACGTCCCATCACGCCCCTGATCCACCTGATCACCACGGCTACGAAATTGCGAAAGAGGCTAGCCTAGTTCGGCCGGGCCTGTGGCGTGAGCGGTCGCCACCGTCTTGGCGTCCTCACAGGAATCGGATGGCCCTTCCTGCCCGGGTGGCTATCTGGGCCCAATGCGATCTCGGTGCTGTAACTTAAAGACAGATATGCGTAACTCATTCGGACGGCCGTGGGGCCCCGGTTCTGGGCTCGGCGTGCCCGGTGCGAGGCGCGATACTCGTCTTACCTACGCTCTGATGGCCGTAAACGTGGTCGTCCTGATTGCGATGCAGCTGTCTGGGGGCTCTACCAACCCGGATGTGCTTTTGGCCTTCGGGGCAATGTACGGTCCGAGCATAGCCGAAGGGGAATACTGGCGCCTGCTCACGGCGATGTTCCTGCACGTTGGATTCTTACACCTGGCATTCAACGTATTCGGACTATGGGTCTTTGGCCGCATAGTTGAGGGGGTCTTCGGTCCCCTTCGCTTTGCCCTCATATACGTGCTGGCGGGCCTTTGCGGCGGCGTCGTGTCGTACATACTCAACCCGGTCACTATCGCTGCGGGTGCCAGCGGAGCGGTATTCGGCATCATAGGCGCGCTGGCAGCTTACTTCGCGGTCCAGCGACATGTTCTGGGCCAGCTGGCCCAGCAGAACCTGTATGGCCTGCTAGTACTAGGTGCCGTCAACTTGATCTTCGGCCTGCTAACGCCGGGGATCGACAACTGGGCCCACCTCGGAGGTTTTGGAGGCGGGTTCGCTCTCGGATATGCGCTGGCGCCGGAGTACCGGGTAGTGCTTTCCCTGATGGGGAGCCCCATGGGGTTTGCCGAGCGGGGTGGGCAGCTGTTGCGGCGCGCATGGGTCGTGCCGGTAGCGATCCTGCTCCTTGCCCTCGGGATCTGGGCTGGTAACTCAACCATGCCGCCTAACGCGGCGACTCACGTTCGCAGCGCCGAGCACCTGATTGAAAGGGGCGATTTCGATTCGGCTCGAGACGAGTTAGACGAGGCCATAGATGTCGGTCTCGGGCCGGAGACGGCTTTGGGCCGAGCCTACTACGTCAGGGCCCTGATCAAGGAGCGCTCGGGGGATTACGAGGGCGCCGTTCAGGATCTGGCCCGGGCTGTTAGACTGGCCGACGAGGACACCCGGAATGCTGCAATAGCGCTCTGGGCCCGAATCGTGGAAGGATCCTGATAGGCCTGCTCAGCTTGCCACAGGAACTTAGGGGCACCTGTTGCCCAGGAGGCTGGAAATGACCCAGGCACTAGACAGAATAGAGGCTAGGACACCCAGGTCGAGGACGATGTACGAACGGTCTGGCAGAGTGCTTGCCCAAGAGATCGTCGACACCGTGACCATGCCGTATCCCGTATACATCCAGTCGGCCAAGGGCTCCAGGTTGACCGATGTCGACGGCAACGATTACATCGACCTGGTAGGCGGCTTTGGTCCACACGTCCTCGGGCATGCTCCGGACGTGGTCGTGCGGGCCCTGCAGGAGGCCGCCTCCGGAGGAGTCCAATTCGGTCTTCACAACCCTTACCAGGAGCCCTTGGCCAGGCTCATGGTTGAAGCGGTGGCATGCGCCGACAAGGTAGTTTTCTGTAACAGCGGGACGGAAGCTTCCATGTATGCCATCCGCGCCGCAAGGGCTTTCTCCGGGAAAACGAAGATCGCGATGTTCGAGGGTGGATTCCACGGAGCTCACGACTACGTCCTCGCCAAGGTGGACACGGCCAGTCCCGTCGAAACGCCCTCCACATACCCGATGGGCGATGGCATTCCGGCCGAGACCAGGAGCACCCTGATGATGCTCCCCTACATGAACGACAGGGCGTTTGACCTGATTCGGGAACACAGGGATGAGCTGGCACTTGTGATGATTGAGCCCGTTCAGGGCTCCCATCCGCACCTTAAGGCAGGTCCCTTCCTTACCGAACTGGTCAAGGTCTGTCGAGAAGCGGGTGTCCTTTGCCTATTCGACGAGGTCATAACCGGCTTTCGCATGGCGTTTGGCGGGGCCCAGGAATTCTTCGAGGCCACGCCGGACATGGCAATCTACGGGAAGGCGCCCGGCGGTGGCATGCCCCTTGGGGTCATTGCCGGGCGGGACGACGTAATGTCCGTGTTCACGCGCCAATTCGAGATCTATGATGACGACGGTACCGGAGGAGCGAGCGTATTTACCGCCGGCACGTTCAGCGGAAATCCCATGACGATGGCAGCCGGTACCGCCGCGATCACGTACATGCGTGACCACCCGGAGATCTATCGGCATCTGGCAGAACAGGGTACCCGGCTCGCCGACGAGGTAAACGCCTTTTGCCGTGCCGAGGAGATGCCCGCCTTGGTCTCAAGCGCGCTTTCGATGTTCTATTTCCGGATGCAACCGGGCGGTGTGATCGATTCGGTTAGGGACATTGACCTGTCTTTGAGGGAGGCCGACAACATGTTCATGGTCAACCTGCTCGACCGGGGAGTGATCATGGGGCCGACCCACATCAGCTACATAGGGGCCGCACATTCAGCCGAGGACATAGACACCGCCGTTGGCGCGATCACCGACTCGCTTTCGGAGGTCCGCCGGTCCGGACTGATATAGCCGGTCTCGTGATTCGCATAGGGTGGTTTACCACGGCTCGGGGGCCAGGCTCACGAGGGTTCTTCGAGGCCGTTCATGGTGCAATCGAGTCTGGCCAGCTGGACGCTCGCTTCGAATATGTGTTCAGCAACCGCGAGCGTGGCGAGGGAGATGCCAGCGACTCGTTCTTTGACCGCGTCTGCGATTTGGGGATCCCGCTGGTCAACCTGTCCTCGGGACGGTTCCGAAGGGAGCATGGCGGCGGTCCGTGGGCGGGATATCGCAATGATTTCCACGCCGAGGCGATGAGGCGAATTGCAGAGTTTGAGGCGGACTACTGTGTTCTAGCCGGATACATGCTGATAACAAGCGACGAGATGTGCCGACGTCTGATTCTTGTCAACCTGCACCCGGCGCTTCCGGGCGGTCCTACAGGGACCTGGCAGCAGGTGATCTGGAAGCTGATAGAGTCCGGCGCCGTCCATAACGGTGTCATGGTCCATGTGGCCACCGAGGTGCTGGACGGTGGACCGGTGCTGGCCTACTGCACCTATCCCATACGCGGTCCCGCATTCGACGATCTGTGGACAGAGGCCAATTCAGAGTCCACGGATCAGCTGCGGTCGCAGGGGGAGGATCAGCCGCTATTCGCGGCGATCAGGGCCGAGGGGCTTCGACGCGAGCGACCCCTGCTCGTGGAGACTCTGCGATCCCTGGCCGCGGGAAGCATGGCGGTGCGGAACCGGATTGTCGTCAACGCCTCCGGCGCCGAGTTGACGGGAGGTCTGCGTCTGGACGCCGAGGTGGAGGCCCGCCTGTCGGCTGATAAGGCAGGGTAGTGGAGAAGAGGGGCTAGCGGGCCGCTAGGCGGACTTTTGCTGGTCGACCGCGTCGACCGGACGCGGACTGGGCCTGAAGATCTCCCCGGCCTCATTGATCATCGAGACGGCTGACTCTCCCCTGATCGCTTCCGGCCCGACCACGCATTTGGTAACTCCGCTCATGCTCGGCAGTTCATACATGGCATCGAGCAGGGCTCGCTCGAGTATCGTCCTCAATCCACGCGCCCCGGTCTTGTTCTGTATCGCCATTTCGGCCGCCGTCTGAAGCGCGTCCGGAACGAATTCCAGCTCGACGTCCTCCATGTCGAACAGGCAGCGATACTGGCGGACGAAGGCGTTCCTGGGCTCTGTCAAAACCTTTACTAGGGCCTCCGCGTCCAGGCTTTCCAGTCCGACCACCACCGGCAGGCGGCCGACGAACTCGGGAATGAAACCGTATTCGAGCAGGTCGTCCGAGCTGACATGGTTCAGCAGGAAATCCGGCTCCCCCTCTCCGTCGGATAACCCGCCTGTCGCCCTGAAGCCCAGCCTGAACTTGTCCTTCGAGACCCGACGCTCGATCACCTCTTCCAGCCCCTCGAATGCGCCACCGCACATAAACAGAATGTCGTCGGTCTTGATCTGAAGGAAATCCTGGTGCGGATGCTTCCTCCCACCTTGGGGAGGCACGTTGGCAACGGAGCCCTCGATGATCTTCAGCAGGGCCTGCTGGACCCCCTCCCCCGATACGTCCCTCGTGATCGACGGGTTCGGGCTCTTTCGAGCGATCTTGTCGATCTCGTCGATGTAGATGATTCCCTGTTCGGCCTTCGGCACGTCGTAGTCGGCGGCCTGGATGAGCCTTAGCAGGATGTTCTCGACGTCCTCCCCAACGTAGCCGGCCTCGGTTAGGGAGGTGGCGTCGGCGATCGCAAAGGGCACGTCAAGCACCTTAGCCAGGGTCTGGGCCAGCAGGGTCTTTCCCGAACCGGCAGGCCCGAGCATCAGGATGTTGGCCTTTTGAACCTCAACGTCTTCCTGATGCCGGTTTGACCATATGCGCTTGTAGTGATTGTAGACGGCCACGCTGAGGACCTTCTTGGCCCTGTGCTGGCCGACCACGTATTCGTCGAGGCGCTGGTACAGCCACTTGGGGTTAAGCCCCTTGGACATCAGGCCGGGGGATTGCTCCGAGGGGGCGGTCGGGGTCTCCTCGGTAATTATCTGGTCGCAGAGTGTGACGCACTCGTCGCAGATAAACACCCGGTCAGGTCCGGCGATGAGCCGCTTGACCTGAGCCTGGGCCTTCCCACAGAACGAGCACTGGTAGCTGGCGGAATTGCCGCGCGAGGTGGAGGTGGCCATATTCCTCAGACCCGTTAGCTTACAATAACTTTGGCGTCTGTCAGAGTCATTGGAATGACCTTCTAGGCCGACCTTTTCTTTTCCACCGGCTCAGTTTCCGCGGAGGCGAGCACCTCGTCTATCAGGCCGTATTGCTGGGCCTGCTCTGAGGTCAGATAGTAGTCTCTGTCCGTATCACGTGCGACCTTGTCGTAGGGCTGCCCGGAGTGGCTTGAGATGATCGTTCGCATCTTGTCCTGCAGGCGCAGTATCTCCCTGGCGGCAATGTCTATGTCGGAGGCCTGTCCCTGGGCTCCGGATATCGGCTGGTGCATGTGTATCGTGGAATTGGGCAGCGCGTAGCGCTTGCCTGCCGTACCGGCCGCCAACAGTACGGTAGCCATGCTGGCCGCCAGGCCGACGCAGATGGTCGAGACGTCGGGTCTAATCAGGTTCATGGTGTCGTAGATCGCGAGTCCCGCATGGATGACCCCGCCGGGAGAGTTGATGTACAGGCTGATGTCCCGCTCCGGGTCCTCCCGGTCCAGGTACAGCAGCTGGGCCATTATGGTGTTGGACACCTGATCGTTGATCGGCGTCCCGAGGAATATGATCCGCTCCTTGAGCAGCAGGGAGTAGATATCAAAGGCTCGCTCTCCCCGAGAGCCCGTCTCGATGACCATCGGTATCAGGCCCCGTGGCGAGACAACTTCAGCCGTCATTTTCCTCACCTTTCGCCTCGGCGGGGTCCACGCCGCCGACTATTTCAACCAAGCGGTCTACCACCTTCTCAACCTTCAGGTTACTCCGTACCGCGGCGACCGTCTCGTCGGAGTCAAAGTCAACTTCATCCAGACGGTCTGCCGGTACAGAGGCCCTCATCGATTCCAGGCGCTCCGACAGCTCCTCTTCACTCACCTCGATGCCCTCGGCCTCCGCCAAAGCCCGCAAGGCGTAGGTCCTCTCCAGCCTCTCGATAGACGTCGCCCTCGCCTCGTCTCTGAACTCTTCGGCAGTCTTTCCCGTATAGCGCAGGTAGTCGTTCATGTCGACATTCATTCGCTGCAGAGCCATCCTGCGGTCGGCTAGAAAATGTTCGATCTCCTGGTCTATCAGCAGATCGGGAATCGTCAGGTCTGCCGACTCCACCAAGGCGGCGACCGCCGCGTTCCGAAACGCCGCGGTGTCGGCCTGTTCGGCCTCTGCGGTGAGGCCGTCCAGGACCGATGTGCGCAACGCCTCAAGGTCGTCGAAGCCCTGCCCGACCCCCTTGGCGAACTCGTCGTCGAGTTGCGGCACCGTTCGCTCCTTGATCTCCCGAACGGTCACGGCAAACCGGGCCTCTTTGCCTGCCAAGGTCGCATCGCCCGCATCGTTTCGGTAGTCGTCCGGCAGCGTCAAGCTGAAGGACTTGGGCTCGCCCTTGACCACCTGGAGCAACTCCTCGGATAGGCCCGGGAGCGCGCTCTCCTGCCCATCGTCAAGGATGAGAACCCCGCTATCTTGGTTGATCAGGGTGTTGCCGTCCACCGTCGCCTCTATGTCGGCCGTGACCATGTCACCGGACTTAGTGGCCCTCTCAACCGGCTCCCAGGTCGCCTGGCCCTGTCGCATCCGCTCCAGTGTCTCGTCCACCTGTTCGTCCGTCACCTCTGTCGTCTGGCGCTCGACCAGGAGACCGGCGTAGTCGTTGAGATCTACGGATGGCGACAGTGGAACCGTGGCCGAGAAGTGCACCGGGTCCAGTCCCTTAAGGTCGATGCGTGGCAGGCCTCCGGCGTCTAGTTCCGATTCCTGTATGGCCTTGGAAGTGACGTCCGAGACCATGTATTCGATGACTTCGTTGATCAGGTATTCGCGACCGAAGTACCTTTCGATTATGCGGCGAGGCGCCTTGCCCTTGCGGAAGCCGGGGACGTTCACCCGCTGAACGACCCGGCGGTATGCGCGGTTCAGGTAGGGTTCGAGATCCTTGTCGTCGAGTTCGATCTCGAGGACCGTTTGACGCGCGGCCTCCTCTTGCTGTGTGACCTTCAATCAGGGCTCCATGGCGTGTCGGACGCGCCCGTGCCAGCGGGGCTCGGGCGATCGAAAACAGGTCAATTATAGCATGGGCACGGCCTCACAAAGCGCCTGCATGGCTCACAACCAGCCCGCGTGCCCGAGTGCCGGTGCAGGTCGTCAAGCCGTCTATGTGGAGTCCCTAGAGCCATCCAGGGGTGGAGCATCGGAGAATCCGATCACGCTCTCAACCCACTGCGCGGTTCTCAGGAGACTCTCGTCTAGCATGGGCCCCGCAAACATCTGCACACCCAGGGGCAGGCCGTCCTGGCTCAGGCCTGAGGGCAGGCTGATCGCAGGCAGCCCGGCGGTCGTTAAGGGTGCCTGCCAGCGAGGGTCTCCGGTCGTGCTCGGAGCGGGCGCCCCGGCCTCCTTGGTGGTCGCCGTCAGCACCGCGTCATAGGGGCTGATTGCGGCCATCAGCTTCCTCCTGAAGGCACGCCGGATCCTCTCCGCCTGAATGTAGGTGGTGGATGGGGTGAGCAGGCCTAGCTCGACGGTTCTGCGCACGTCTGGAGAGTAATCGCCCGGGCGCTTGGCGAACAAACGCTCATGTACCGCCGCAGCGTTAACGTTCATAACCGTGCGATGGGCCGCCAGGACGACGTCCATGCCCAGGTCCGGCCCGAGCTCTTCGACCCGGGCACCTTCCGCCTCGAGCCTGGCCGCCACGCGCTCGACGTTGCCAACTACCGTCTCGTCGCAGCGATCAAGAAAGAAGGTGCGCAGAAGGCCTATCTTGTGGGGCCCGGCCGGTGGATCCGGCGGGGCCGCGACGTTCAGGTCCGCAGATTTCAGTGAAAACGGGTCATTCGGGTCGTGGCACGAAAGTACAGAAAGCGCCATCGCAGCGTCGCCGACCGTACGAGTAAGGGTGCCGAGGGTATCAACGGGCCAGGACACGGGCAATACGCCCCGACGGCTGATCCTGCCCATGGTCGGCTTGAACCCGACTACGCCGTTGTAGGCTGCGGGCCTGAGCACCGAGCCGGCAGTCTGAGAACCCATCGCGAGCGGGAAGATCCTGGCGGCAACGCCGACCGCCGATCCGGTGCTCGAACCGCCCGGCGTGCGGCCGGACAGCCAGGGATTGAGGGTGGTAGGTGGATCTCCGCAGGCGAACTCGGTCGTCACGGTCTTGCCCATGATCACCGCGCCGGCCTCCTTCAGCTTCGCCACCGAGGTCGCGTCCCTGGTAGGCACGTTGTTGGCATAGATTGGGCTGCCATGGGCCGTGCGCAGCCCCGCCGTATCGTAGATGTCCTTAATGCCCACAGGCACGCCATGCAGCGGCCCGGTGGGACCGGCCGCCGCGAAGGTCCTATCCCTTGAACGTGCCTGATCCAGGGCGTAATCGACATCGAGCGTGGCCCAGACACCCAGACGCGGCTCAAGCCGCTCCGACCTCGCCAGCAACGCCTCAAGTAGTTCCACTGCCGAGATATCGCCGGCCCGCACGGCGGCCGCGGCCTGGCGGGCAGTCATTTCATGTTCGATTTGCTTGGACATTTGCGGGTGCGCAGGGTGACGTGTCCTCCGGGGAGGGATCACCTACGGGCGCGTGTAGAATTCGGGCGGCAATGACTATACATGCACGTGAGGAGGAGTTAAATGCCGCCTTTGACTCGGTCGCAGATGGAGGAATTCTTCACGATCGGACCCAACATAATGAAGCTCTCCACTCTGGACCCGGACGGTCATCCATATGTGGTACCGGTCTGGTTCTGGTGGGAATCTGAGAGGTTCCACGTGGCCGCGAGGCGCCAGAACGAGTGGATAAAGCACATCGAATCTGACCCCAGGGTAGGTGCCTGCATCGATACCGCCGATGCCCCCTACACCCGCGTGTTGATCAAGGGCACGGCCTCGATAGTGGACAGGAGCTGGACAGGTGAGTGGCAGCCGCTGGCAGTCCGCTATATAGGCCAAGAAGCGGGCCATGCCTACTACGAAAAGACCAAAGCCATCCCCAGGGTGCTGGTCAGTATCGCCCCGATGCAGATCCTGTCCTGGTCCGGTTCGGACTGGCACCGAAAGTACTACGAGGACTTCGGCCGGCCCCAGGATTGAAGCGGGGTCCCTTGGTCCCGGGTCCTTAGAGCGTGAGCGAGACCTTGACCACGCCCTCCTCTCGAGAGTGGGCCAGCTCGAATGCCTCATCGATCTGCGACATGGGCAGGCTATGCGTCACTATCGGTTCCATGTCGATCTCTCCACCGGCTATGTACTCCAGCGCCCTGTGCACTGCGGGCAGCCCCGGCTCATCCTGGGAACCAAAGGTCGAATTGAGGGTAAGCCGTCGCCGAAAGAACACGTCCCAGTCAAACGGCACAGGTCCCATACCTGGAGGTAGGCCAAAGGCCTGAACCCGACCCCAGGTCTTGGCCATCGACATCGCCTGATTCAGGGTCTCTACGCTCCCTACGGCCTCAACGACAAGGTCTGCGCCGACGCCAGAGGTAAGGTCGAGCACGGCCTCAGTGGCCTTGTCCGCCGTCACGTCGACGGTAACATCGCCCCCGAAGGACAGCGATAGATCTCGCCGCGCCTTGACCGGTTCGATGGCGATTATGCGCTCTGCGCCCATGCGGCTAAGCATGAAATTGTGGAACAGACCTGCCGAGCCCTGGCCTATTACCGCTACGGTGGCGCCTGCCACGTCCGGCAGCCTCTCGCAGGAAAACACGACCGTTGCCAGTTGCTGGGCCATCAGCAGATGGGACTCCGGTATTCCCTGTGGAAGGCGGGCCAAGTAGCGAGGGTCGAGCAGCTGGTAGCCGGCAAATGTCTTGGAGATCGAGATGTTGGGCACCGTGAGCACCCTTTCACCGGGCTCAAACCCCGTGCCGCCGCCCTCTACTACCTCTCCCAGCCCCTCGTGGCCCGGATGGCCGTGAGGCAGCGGAAAGTCCGACGCATAGCCCGTGTAGCCCATGAAAACGACGTGGAGGTCGCTTCCGCAGATCGAGGCCAGTCGGGTCTCCACGAGCACCTTCCCCAACTCCGGGACCGGTGCGTCGATCTCCTCGCACCGTATATCGCGGACTCCAAGCGCCCGGGCGGCCAGCATCTTCTCACTCAACGGGTAGAAGGCATCTCCTACAGAGTCGACGATCCGCGAAGGGCCATTGGGTTTAGCCCCTCGGTCGGGCGGGAGCAGCCAGGGGCCGCATCCAAACGCATCGCACAGTGAGGATATACGACTCGGTTGCAGTGCGCCGAAGCACTGAGCCCTGGACATACCCAGGCGTGCTACCGACACAACCTGGTGGCTTTGCCGGGTTTGCGCGCGTTTGCTGCGACTGGCGGTCGCATTGGTAGAGCTCCGGCCGCCGAAGCGGGGCGGGAGTCCGGTCGCGGCATGAAGGGGCTGATTGCCGACGATTAAGTGCAGAGTTCGTGTCATTTGCCGGCAGATAGTGACGGCCGCGAGAATGCCGCTGGCCGTCGCGATCCTGGTCCTGATGGTGGGCGGCGTGTTGCGACACGACCGTGTCGTGATATATCTTCCGGCCCGTCGACTAGATGTCCGAGGAAGGCTTCGTCACAGGCTACTGGCATAGCGGATTCGTGGTCGCGGATCTCGATAGGTCCGTGCGCTTCTATACGGAAGGGCTGGGACTGACGCTCATCCGCCGTTTCCGCACCGACTCGGCCTCGTCGGCACAGGTGCTCGCATACGACAGGGTGGATGTGAAGGGAGCGCTACTGGAGGTGGGCCCCGGCGCGATCCTGGAATTGCTGGAATATGTGGAGCCAAGAACAGCCGCCCGCCAGATATCCGAGCGTCACGTTATCGCTTCGGCCCACCTGGCCTTGCTTGTCGATGACGTGGAGGCCATTCTTCGCAGGCTTGTAGAGTACGGAGGGACTCAACATAACGACCCTGTACAGACTGAGCCCGGCAAGATCCTTACCTACGCCCAGGACCCCGATGGCAACTGGCTGGAGCTGGCCCAGATCGATGAGGCCGTGAGCGGCCTCCGGTAGCTGCCCGCAGGGCTGTGCGCCGCGCCAGGGTACGGTCCGTGTCATTGTGGTCGTCGGCGTCGGCGAAGACCGCATTCAATCTCTGAAAGATAGGAACGTCCTTGAACGAACCCCTTTATGAAATCCTGCCCATGGGGACCGCGATAGGTTCCGACGGCCACGTGCGCATTGGAGGCTGCGATGCAACCGACCTTGCCGCAGAGTATGGCACGCCCCTCTATGTCTATGACGTTCACACGGTCAGGTCGATGTGCCGGGAATTCGTCAGGGAATTTGGATCACGTTACCCCGACACCCGGGTGCTCTACGCCTCTAAGGCGTATCTCGGCCCGGCTATGGCCCGCCTGGTCGCCGACGAAGGCCTTGGAATCGACGTGGTATCGGGGGGGGAGTTGGCCGTCGCAAGGGCCGTCGACTTCCCGCCGGAGGACATATTCTTTCATGGCAACAACAAGAGCGAGGCCGAGATCTCCGAAGCGTTGGACTACGGCGTTGGCAGGATCGTAGTCGACAGCTTCCATGAGTTGGAGTTAGTCGATCGCGAGGCCGCGAGCCGCGGGCTCGTGCAGTCCGTCATGCTTCGATTGTCTCCGGGTGTAGACGCTCACACGCATGCCAAGACGACGACGGGCATACTTGACACCAAGTTTGGTTTTCCGATCGAGACCGGTGATGCGACAGAGGCTGTCCGGCGCGCCCTTTCTGCGGGCAATCTGGATTTGACCGGTGCGCACATCCATCTGGGCTCTCCGATATTCGAACTCGAGCCCTACTCTGTGGGGCTTGACACCCTGTTGACCTTCTTGGCGCCGCTGTGCGAGGAGGGACTGCAACTTCGGGACCTTAGCCCGGGCGGCGGGTTTGCCGTCGGGTACTTGAGGGACCGACTTCCACCGCCCATCTCCGCGTACGCGGACGTCATTACACGGTCTGTGAAGGACCGTTGTAGCGGGCTGGGTCTGCCCGAACCTCGACTCCTGATCGAGCCGGGCAGGTCGATCGTCGCGCGGGCCGGCGTGGCGCTCTACAGGGTTGGGGGAGTCAAGGACGTGCCGGGTCTTCGCAAGTTCGTGTCGGTCGACGGCGGAATGGGAGACAACATCAGACCCGCCCTGTACGGGGCAAGATACGAAGCGCTGCTGGCCAACAGGGCGGCAGATAGTCACCGGGAGAGCGTGCGGGTGGTGGGCAAGTACTGCGAAACCGGCGACGTATTGCTCGATCAGGTGGAGCTTCCCTCGCCCCAAGCCGGCGATCTGCTCCTCGTTCCGGCCTCCGGTGCCTACGGGATGTCAATGGCGGGTAACTACAATCTCAACCCTCGGCCCGCCGTCGTGATGGTCGAAGACGGGACGGCGAGACTGGTAAGGCGTCGGGAGACCTACGAGGATCTGATGGCGGTTGAGCTGTATGGAGATTTTCTCCAGCAATGACCTGCCAGGGCACGAGTTGTTCAGACGATGTGATCGGCCACCACCGCGCGCTTTCCGCCCTGCACAAGGCCTTCGAAAAGGGCATGGCGTCGCACGCCTATCTGATTACGGGGCCGGCCCATGTGGGCAGGATGAAGCTGGCTATGCTGATAGCACAACTGCTGAACTGCCATGGTGACGGCCCGACAGGAACGTGCGAACAGTGCACCCGAATTCGTCGAGGGGTGCACGCTGACGTAACGATCGTGCCTGTCGATTCACAGGGATCGCTCCACGAGGACGGCAGGCCCAGGACCATGATCACGATCGAGCAGGTGAGGGGGGTGTCTCGCGAGGCTGCCCTTCGGCCGTTCGAGGGTAGATGCAAGGTCTTCATCTTCGAAGAGGCTGATCGGCTTACTGAAGAGGCGTCTAACGCTCTCCTGAAGACCCTGGAAGAGCCTCCCGATCAGGTGTCGATCGTACTGCTGGCCTCTGGAGAGCAGGCGGTGCTGCCCACCATCGTCTCTCGCTGTCGCCTGGTGTGCCTGCGCCCGGTGCCGTGGCCGCTACTCTCCGAGGAGCTGGTCCGTCGACTCGGTCTGCCCCCGGAGCGCGCCCTGCAGATAGCTCGGACCTCGGGGGGACGGCCGGGCCTAGCCTTGCGGATGGCGACCGACGAGGCGTTCGGCGCCCGGCTCGAGGAGACCCTGGACCGGATCGAGGCCGCCGTGTCGGCCGATCTGGAGGGAAGATTCGAATACGCTGCTTCCCTGGCCCGGCTCTTTGCAAAGGACCGCGAGGCCGCAAGGAGCGAGATGGTCCATTGGAGGCACTGGTGGAGAGACGTCCTGCTGGCCAGCAAGGGGCTGGATGAGTTCGCTGGCCACGTCTCTCGGGCCAAGTCCATTCGAAGCGCTGCGGAAGCTGTGGGCACGGGAGGCGCGATCGCGGGGCTAAGGGCCTCGATTCAGGCCGCAGATCGTCTGGACATGAACGTGGGCGCTCCCCTGACGATCGAGCAGATGATGCTTAGCATCCCGCAGGTGGCGCCAAGCTGATGTCCAGGGTTGGAGTCAGGTTCAAGCCGGCCCAGCGGCTGTGCTTTGTGGATGATGGCGGCCATCATCTGAAGGTGGGAGACCACGTCCGGGTCGAGCTTAACGCTACCCCGGGGGAAGTCTTGGAGGCGGTCGTCGCGGTCGACCCCGGCCAGCTGCTCTTCAGTCAGCTGTCTGCCCCTCAGGGCAGGGTGGTTTGTGTCGATTCAGGAGCTCGGCTGTAGACGGCACCCGGCGAGCACTTCGTCTCGCACGTATTCTCGATCCGTATAGCCTCTAGGGCTCGACCCACGGGATGAAAGGTCGCCACTCTTCAAGCACTTTCCGGTTCTCGAAGAGGTAAAACGGATTGGGCCTAGGTGTTGCCGGCTGCTTCATAAGCTTCATGCTGGCTTCCTGCGGCGTCTGGCCGGCCTTGCGATGGTTGCATCGTTTGCAGGCCGAGACCACGTTGTCCCACTGGTGCCTGCCACCCTTGGAGCGGGGCAAGATGTGGTCAAGTGTGAGGGTTCTTGACTGGAGGCCGCAGTATTGGCAGGTGTAGCGATCCCTTATGAAGACGGCGCGCCTTGACAGGCGCCTGCGCACCAGGGGCCTCTTGACCATGTGGTACAGGCGAATCACCGAGGGGACCGGGAAGGGCCGCGACACGCTGTGGACGTAACCGCGGCCATTCTCCATCAGCTCGGCTTTTTCGCGATCCAACAGAACCAGAGCGCGCCGTACATTGCACACGTTGAGCGGCTGGTAGTTCTGGTTCAACACCAGGACCGGAGACTGAATCAGCATCCCTGCGGCAGTTCTTTCCCCGTCTAGTATTGTCCAGAGTCGATCTTGTGCTTGAGGATCAGGACCGCTACCTCAAAGTCGTCTGGGGCGAATCCTATCGCGTCCCCCGGGACGTTGTCGACGACGGTGACGAAGCTGCGCGCAAAGCTGGACCCGGCCAGTGCCCTGCTCAGCCCGTCTCTCACCTCCAGGCTGGGTGGTAGGCGCAGCGTCCTGGACACCGTCCCCGCAACGCCGCCGCTGGGAACGTCGAAGTCGTATGCCAGACGGGCGAGGCCCAGTATCGAGGCACCCGTCACGAACAGTGCCAGAATCGCACCAACGACTACCCCTCCGAGCTTGTCGGCGGTCGCCGACAGGCCAGATGTTGAGACAGCCAGGACGGGGCCGAGCAGCCTGTGGGCAAGCCTGAACACCGCTGTAGTCAACACAACGATGGCGACATAGCAAGTGAAGGTTGCAATCGTATCGGCGGCGATCGATCCGGATAGTGCGGCGCCCACGTCGTCGGCGTAGTGGCTGGCAATCTGCCATCCGACAATCACACCGGCCGTCATGAACAGTGCGCCGATCAGGCCCACCTTGACTCCGTAGAGGAACCCTGAGATGAGCACTATGAGCAATACGAAATCGAGCCAGTTCACCGCCTCTCCTGACCAGCGATGATACCTAAACCGCTCCTCACCGATGACCTAGCCGAAGGGCGCTTCGGCCCAGGTAGGAGTCGCAGGGCTCTTGGCCAGAGCGTCAACAAGAGCGGCTCGGGCGTGCCGAGCGGGCGCCTACGGGGCGGGCTGAGGGGGGGCCGGGTTGACTATGCCGGCCGCCAGAGAAACTGGCAGAAGCCTCACCAGTTCCTCTACGGTCCATTCTCCGTCGCTGTGAACGAAATTGACCGGCCGCCTGCGGGCGTATAGCGACATGTCCCAGCCCGTGGTGGAAATGACCTGGCCGTTGATGGCACCGCCTGCCTCCGTGCACAGGTAGACGATCTTGGCCGCGTTGTTCTCCGGGTCGAGGGCCTGTTCGGGAGCGGGCGTGCCGAGCACGTTGCCGGTGGTGGCGAGGCGGGGGTCGCCGCCGAGGCGGACAGCGCCAGAGGACTTCGGTATGGAGGCGGTCATCCGGGTTAGTCCACCCGGGTACACGGCGTTCACGGTCACACCGTGCCCGGCCAGGTCCGCGGCCGCGGACCTGGCCAAGCCGACCATACCCTCTTTTGCGGCGGCGTAGTTTGTCTGGCCGGAAGAGCGCAGTCCGGATATCGATGCCAGTAGGACCATCCTCCCGTAGTTCTGGGCCACCATGTGAGGCACGGAGTTCCTTACGATGTTGAATGCGCCCTGCAGGTGGACCGCCAGGACGGTATCCCATTCGTCTTCGGTCATGTTAAACACCATGCGGTCCCGGAGAATGCCCGCGGCGTGGCAAACGATGTCAAGCCGGCCGAAGCTGCCGACGGCTGCCTCTACGAGGTGCGCAGCCGACTCGTATTCGGCCACCGAGTGGTAGTTGGCCACCGCGGTACCGCCGTCGGCAACAATCTCGGCAACTACTGCATCGGCAACGCCCGAGGACTGCCCCGTTCCGTCTACCGCGCTGCCCACGTCGTTGACCACGACCGAAGCGCCCTCCTTGGCCATCAGCCTGGCAACGGTACGGCCAATGCCGCCGCCCGCGCCGGTGATGATGGCTACCCTGCCTTCCAGTCGTCCCGCCATCATGGCGACTCCTGCTCTTGCGCGGGTGCTAACAGTCGGGGTACCAGGGAGTCGAGTTCGTCGAGGTTCAGGCCGCCCCACTTGTGCACGCCAGCTGCGATCTCCGGCTCCTGATAGAGGAAGATCGAACCGTGCCTTGCGCCGAGCGTACGACCGTTCACATTGGCGAGGGCGTCGGTGCACAGGGAGGCAGTAAGCGCAGCGGCGGCGCCTGGATCGTCTGCCACCACGGCATTGCAGGTGACACCGTACTTGCCCATGTCTCGACCGACGGTGCGCGTCATGCCGACTATACCTTCCGAAACCATCGCCCGGGCGGCGGACCCGGGAATGCCCAGGCCGTCGTCCGAGGTAATGTTCACGATTCGCCCCGATCGCTGCCTACGAAAGACCGCGGCGGCATGGCGAATGGGTGTGAAGGTCGCCTTAAGACCTCTGCGCACCGAGGCATAGAAGTCCTCAGGCGACATGTCGCTTATGCCGCCTCCCCAAACAGGGTCGTCCGTCCGGTCCAGACCGGCCGCCGAGTTGACGAGTATGTCCAGTCGACCGAATTCGGACAGGGCCAGATCCACTACCTTGCTGCCGCCAGCCATCTCCGAAACGTCGGTGTTGCTCGAGATGGCCCTGCCGCCGCCGACTCGAATCTCGCCCGCCACTTGCTCTCCGAGGACGCAGACCACTGCCGCGCCCTCGGATGCCAGGACCTGAGCGATGCTCCGGCCAACCCCCTCGCCTGCGTAGGTGACCACAGCCACCTTCCCGCCGAGGGCGGCCGGGACACCTGTCGCCGCGGCACTCAATTCAGTCTCCTGCCCTCGGCATCGACGGGTATAACTGTGGGACCGAGGGTGCTGAGTCCGGGCTCGATGGCGTCTCGGTCTCCGACCACCAAAACCACCTCGGGCTGCTGCCGTAGCCTCTCGAGTGCCACCTCCCTGACATCGTCCAGCGTCACGCTGAGCAACATGTCGGGCAGATGGGAGAGGTAGTCATCGGGCAGGTCGAAACTGGCCAGTTGGACGAGTTGCGCGGCGATCTGCCCCTGCGTCTCAAAGCTTGCCGGAAAGCCGCGGAGCAGGCCCTTGACAGCATCGTCATGCTCCCACTGCTCGACCGGCCTCTGCCGGCGAATCTCCGAGTATTCCTTGAGACTCTCTTCGACGGCCTCCTTGGTGACCGAAGTCTGCACCGAGCCGCCAGCGTAGAGTGCAGAAGGACCCCGCAGCCAGTCGATCGTAGACATGTAGCCGTAACTGTACCCTTTATCCTGGCGCAGGTTCATGTTCAGGCGGGCTGAGAACTCGCCGCCCAGGACCTGGTTTAGTACCACGAGGGCCATGAAGTCCGGGCTGTGGCGGCCTACCAGTGTCTGGCCGGACCGGATGACAGATTGGGCGGCCCCGGGCCTGTCCGACAGGTAAATGGCCGCCTCGGGACGGCTATCCGAATCTATATCGCAGGGCTCCGAAATGGTCAGCCCACCCTGTGCGCGCCACCCCCCGAGGAGGGACTCGGCAATCTCCGTCACATCGTCCGCTGCGACCTGGCCGGCCACTACCAGTGTGCCGTCGGCAGGGCCGAAGGCTCCCGTGTATTGCACCCTCAAGTCATCTCGCGAGAACGAGTCGATCGAGACCTCGGTTCCCGTACCCGGGTGACCGTAGGCGGAGCGCCGCCCGTACAGCAGGGCGCGGCAGGCACGTTGGGCAACCGCCGACGGGTCGTCGGAGATGCGCGCCAGGTCGGTGAGCCTCTGGCGGCGTATCCGCTCCAGGTCAGCGGCGGGAAATGAGGGGTTGCGCGCCACGTCAGCAAGCACCGCAAGGGCCTGTCTCCAGTGTGGCTCCAGCGCCTGTGCCGACAGCACCGTGTACTCCTGGCGCACCTTGATCTGGATGGCGGAGCCCATATGTTCCATCTCATCGGAGATCTGCTGGCTGGACCGGGAGGTCGTGCCCTCCGTCAGCATGGCGGCCGTGAGGCTGGTCAACCCCGGACCATCGGTGGGATCGGACACTGAACCTGCACGCACCAGCAGGCCAAGGGCGACCATCGGCAGCTCCGGCTTTTCGACTACCAGGATTGAGAGGCCATTGGACAGGGTCCTTCGGATCGGCCTTGGCGGGGCGAAACTGGGGGCTGGTCCCGCCGACGGCATGACCGCCCTGTCAAGGGTCACGAGCCCGTGTCCTCGGCCGGGATTACCGTTAGTTCCACCCTGTGATCTCCCAACAGGCTATTCGCCACCGCGGACACATCCTCGGCACCGACATCCTCGTAGCGGTCGAAATGGGTGGATATCAGCCCGGGGTCGCCGGCCAGAACGTTGAAGTAGTTGAGCTGATCGGCTCGCCCGCCGAATCCGCCGACCCGCTCCAGGCTGCTGACGAAGTGTGTCCGAATCAGGTTTCTTGCCCTCTCAATCTCTGCTTGGCTTGGCGGGATCGACTTGATGGCGGCTATCTCTTCTCGCACTGCCTCGGCCACACGGCGCGAGTCCTGCCCGAGGGCTGTGGTCACCTGGATCAAGAACTCGCCGCAGATCTCCTGACAGTAGGAGACTGCTGCAACGTCTCTGGCCAACTCGGCTTCGTGGACGAGGCGCCTGTGCAGTCTTGAGCCCTTGCCGTCTCCCAGTATTGTGGCCAGAACGTCAAGGACCTGCTCCCGCTTATCGAATGCCGCCGCGGTCGGCCAGACCCAGTATCGCCGCTCGAGGTGGACATCGTCCTCCATGGTCATCACCTTGGTTTCCGATAAGCCGGAGTCCATGGGCTCCATCTTCCTGACCCGCGGCGAGGCAGGCAGGTCGCCGAAGTACTTTTGCACCCAGCGCAGGGCCTGGTCCGGATCGATGTCGCCGGCGATCGCGACACTGGCGTTCGACGGGGAGTAATAGGTTCGGAAGAAGTCCTTTATGTCATCCAATGCGGCGGAATCGAGATCTTGCTGGGAACCAATTGTGGGCCAGTTGTATGGGTGCGGGAGCGGAAAAACCTCCGGTTGCAGGGTAAGGTAGGCCATGCCGTAGGGTCGATTCTCATAGCTCTGGCGACGCTCGTTCTTGACCACGTCTCGCTGAACGTCGAAGCGCTTCTGATCGAGCGCATCGAGCAGGAATCCCATCCGGTCCGCCTCGAGCCAGAGAGCCAGCTCAAGATAGTTGGAGGGAACGTTCTCCCAGTAGTTGGTCCGGTCCTGGTTGGTTGAGCCGTTCAGCTTGGCTCCGATCTTTTGCAGGGGCTCGAAATAGGATCGATTGTGATGCTTGGAGCCCTCGAACATGACGTGCTCGAACAGGTGGGCAAAGCCGGTCCTGCTCGGCTTCTCGTTCTTGCTGCCCACGTGATACCAGACATTGACGGCCGCCACGGGCAGGGAATTGTCTCGGTGGACTATCACCTCGAGCCCGTTGTCGAGCAAGTGCTTTTCGAAGGGTACTGAGATCATGAATCGAGCCGGGATTATAGCAAGGGAAACCTTTTGCCGGGCCGCTGCGTTTAATGTACTATGGACGGTGAGTTCTCAGGACTCTAAGGGGTCTTCTGTACGATAGGCCGGCTCTCCTCTCTCCCTTCATCTGCCGGCCCTGAGAGGTAGTGCGAGTTCCCGGTTAATGCGTAACAGCTTCATCTATCTGCTGATTGTGGTGGCGATTATCGCCATCTTCTTCACGCTCTTTTCCGATCCGCTGGGCGGGTCGCGCGAGGTGCCGATCTCCGAGGTGATCCGCATGGCTGGCAGCGGAGAGCTCGAGTCCATAGAGGTCAACGGGGATCGCCTGAACGTAGTTTCAACCAACGGCGAAACCCTCACCTCCCGCAAGGAGGAGGGCTCCAGCATCGTTGAGCTCCTCGAGTCCGCCAACATCGATCCACTCGTATCGCGGACCAACGTGACGGTGAAGGGTTCCAGCGGGCTGAGCAACATCTTCGGCCTGCTTCTCAACTTCCTTCCCCTGATAATTTTCGGGGCCATCCTCTTGTTCATGGTCCGCCAGGCCCAGGGCAACACCAACCAGACCTTCAGTTTTGGCCGCAGCAAGGCGCGCATGACGATGGGCAACAGCCCGACCGTCACCTTTGAGGACGTAGCCGGCGTGGAGGAGGCCAAGCAGGAGCTCCAGGAGGTCGTGGAGTTCCTTAAGTTCCCCGAGCGGTTCCTGGCGCTGGGCGCCAAGATCCCCAAGGGCGTCCTCCTGGTGGGGCCTCCCGGAACGGGTAAGACCCTGATGGCCCGCGCCGTCGCGGGAGAGGCGGGGGTGCCCTTCTTCTCCATCAGCGGCTCGGAGTTCGTAGAGATGTTCGTCGGCGTCGGCGCCTCGAGGGTTCGCGACCTGTTCGATCAGGCAAAGCGCAACTCGCCCTGCATAGTGTTCATCGACGAGATCGACGCGGTCGGCCGGCACCGCGGTGCCGGCCTGGGTGGAGGCCACGATGAGCGCGAGCAGACCCTCAACCAGATCCTTGTTGAGATGGACGGGTTCGACTCGGGTACCAACGTGATCGTGGTCGCAGCGACCAATCGGCCTGACATCCTCGATCCGGCACTGCTGAGGCCGGGTCGGTTCGACCGCAGGGTCACCCTTGACAACCCGGATGTGAGGGGCCGCATGCAGATCCTGGATGTTCACTCCAAGGGCAAACCGCTTGCCGAGGACGTGAACATGGAGACCGTGGCCAAGCAGACGCCGGGCTTTTCCGGGGCCGATCTTGCAAATCTGGTCAACGAATCGGCTCTGTTGGCCGCACGCCGCAACAAGGAGAGCATAGGCCTGGAGGAATTCGCCGAGTCGATAGATCGGGTGATCGCCGGCCCGGCGAGGCGGAGCAAGGTGATAAGTCCCAGGGAAAAGAGGATCACCGCATACCACGAGGCGGGCCATGCCCTGGTTGGCCAATTCCTGCCCCACGCCGACCCGGTATTCAAGGTCACCATCATCTCGCGCGGACAGATGGGAGGCTACACGCGGTTCCTGCCCGAGGAGGATCGTAGCCTTTGGACAAAGGCCCAATTCAAAGACCGCATCGCCTCCGCCATGGGTGGCCGGGCCGCCGAGGAGATCGTGTTTGGGGAGGTCACTACCGGCGCCAGCAACGACTTGGAGCAGGCAACAAACATCGCCAGGACGATGATCACCCGCTACGGGATGAGCGAAAAGCTGGGTCCGCGCACCTTCGGCAAGCGTGAGGAGCTAGTCTTCCTTGGCAAGGAGATCTCAGAGCAGCGCGATTACTCGGATCGGGTTGCCGAGACGATCGACAACGAGGTCCATCACCTGATAGAGAACGCGTATCAGACTGCGGTTCGGCTTATCAATTCAAACCGCGCGAAGCTGGACCAGCTCGCTGAATACCTGATTGAGCACGAATCAATTGAGGGCGATCAGCTTCAGGCACTATTCGAATCGGACTCCCCTCCGTTCGAGTCAGGAACGCCACCTTCAGAGCCGGACGAGCCGCCCTCCGAGCCGGAGAGTCCTCCCGCCGCATCGCCCGCCTCCGCCTAGCTGGACGCCCCCGAAAAACGCAGCTTTTGCAGCGTGGCTCCAAGGGCGGCGAATACGCCGTCTATGTCCTCGTCGCTGACCATACCTAGGTGGCCAATGCGGAAGATCTTTCCCGCCAGAGACTGCTGACCGCCGGCCAGCACAACGTCGTATTCGTCCCGCATGACTCGAAGGAGCTCTGCCGCGTTGATGCCTTCGGGTACCCTCACGGCGGTTATTGTGTCGGAGGCGTGGTCCGGGTGTGGCAGGAGGCTGAGTCCCAGATCTGCCACGCCCTGCCGGACTCTCGCCGCGGCGCGTGCATGCCTTGCGTGGACTTGCGCGAGTCCCTCGTCCAGCATCGCACCGAGCGCGCGGTCCAGGGCGAAGAAAACCGAGATGGCCGGGGTCCAGGGGGGCTGTCCGACCTCCAGGTACCGTTTGTACTCGGCGGCATCGAAGTAGTAGCGGGGCATGCTTGCCTCCGCGTGGGCCCGCCACGCGGCCGCACTGAAGTTAATGAAGGCAAGCCCCGGGGGGACCATCCAGCCCTTCTGGGACGCTGAAGCCACCACGTCGCAGCCCCATTCATCGGCGAACATAGGCACCGAGCCGACGCTGCTGACGCCGTCGACGAGCAGTAGTTTGCCGAACTCTCCCTTTACCACCGACGCGATGGAGGCCAGATCGTTTGCGACCCCGGTAGAGGTCTCGTTGTGGGTCACCAGGACTGCCTTGACGGTCGGGTCCGCGTTGAGCGAGTCGCGCACGCCGTCCGGATCGGCGGGCTGGCCGAGCGGGTAGCGGAGCACTGTCACATCGGCGCCGAACACCTCTGCGATCCGGGCGAATCGGTCGCCGAACGCTCCCCCGGTCACAGCCAGCACGCGGTCACCTGGTGACAGGGTGTTGACTATCGCCGCCTCCATCGCGCCTGTTCCCGACGAAGAGAGTACGTACACGTCCTCTTGGGTCGCGTAGACCTGCTTCAGACGATCCGTCACCCTGAGCAGTATGTCCCTGAACTCAGGACCCCGGTGATTGATCATCGGCCGACCCATCTCCTCGAGGATGGGACCGGGGACCGGTATAGGACCGGGTATGCGAAGGTTAGTCAATCGTCTAAGCCTCCTGGGGGCTCTACTAGCCGCACGAAATGGCGTTTCCCCACCTTGAGGATCCCCTCGCCGAGGGCATCAGCCATGATATTGGTCTCCAGGGTCTTTCCGTCCAGGCTGACGGCCCGCTGGTCGATCAGCCGCTTGGCCTCGCCCCCGCTGGCGGCAAGGCCGGCATTGACGAGCAGAGAGCTGAGCCGCGTTTGACAGCGTTCGGCACCTGAAGGAAGGGCTAGATCGGTTACCTGCTGCGGGACCTCCCGCGCCTGGACGGTGCGCTCGAAATGGTCCTGTGCCGCCACCGCGCTGGCCTCGCCGTGGAATGTAGCGACCAGAGTGTGCGCTAGCCGCTTCTTGGACTGCATGGGATTGACCGTCCCGGCCTCAATCTCAGCAGAAATGCGGCGAAGTTCGTCATCCGGAAGATCGGTGAGCAAGTCGAAGTACGTGGCGATCAGGTCGTCTGGCACGGACATCGTCTTGCCATAGATCTGAGCGGGTGGCTCGTCGACGCCGATGTAGTTTCCCAGGCTCTTACTCATTTTGCGCATCCCGTCGGTGCCCGGAAGTATCGGCACCAGCAGGCAGTGCTGGGGTCGCTGGCCCATCATCTGCTGTAGGTCCCGGCCCACCAGCAGGTTGAACTTCTGGTCCGTTCCGCCAAACTCCAGGTCCGCCTCCACGGCGACGGAGTCATAGGCTTGCAGCAACGGGTATAGGAACTCGGTGATGGCGATAGGCCTTCCACTGCTAAAGCGCGCCGAAAAGTCCTCGCGGGCCAGGAACTGTGCGACAGTGAACCTGCCCGTGAGCTCGACGAGGTCGGTCAGGCCAAAGTCGTTGAACCACTCGCTCTGCCATCTAACCTCGGTGCGTGCGGGGTCGACTACCTTAAAGAACTGCTCAAGGTAGCTCTCGGCGTTGGCCTCGACCTCTTCGGCCGTGAGCACCGGTCGTGTCGCGGACTGACCGCTGGGGTCGCCTATGCGGGCCGTCCAGTCGCCGACGATGATGACAACCACGTGACCCAGGTCTTGGAATTGCCGCAGCTTGCGCAGGCCAACGACATGCCCCAAGTGAATATCGGGGGCGCTGGGATCAAAGCCCATCTTCACGCGAAGCGACGTGTCTTCCGTGAGCAGTTTGCGCAGCTCGTCCTCGACGATCACCTCGGCGACGCCGCGCCTCAGCAGGCGCCGCATGTCGGGGCCTCCGGTCACTGTCCCCCACCAAGCACTGCGCGAGTAGTCTCTACGTCTCGGCCGACCTGCTCCTTGAGTGCCTGCACGGAGGCGAAGCGCTCCTCATCGCGCAGCCGCCTGACGAATTCCAAGGTGACCGACGAGCCGTAGAGGTCGCCTTGGAAGTCCAGCATGAAGGCCTCCACGGTACGTTCTGACTCGCCGAAAGTGGGGTTGGTGCCGATGCTCGTCGCACACATCATCTTTGCGGGTCCAGAATCGCGCGGCACGCGGTCGATATGAGCCCAGGCCGCATATATGCCATTGGCGGGTACGGACAGATTCTCGGCGGTTCGCAGGTTGGCGGTCGGGAAGCCGAGGGGACCCCCCCGGCCCCGGCCGACTACAACCTCGCCGGCGAGTTCATAGTTTCGTCCCAGCAACCGGGCAGCGCCCGTCACGTCCCCTGTCGAGAGGGCCTGGCGTATGCCGGTGCTGTCGATTCGGTGGCCATCCTGTGCCAGAGGCTCGACCACATCGAGTCGAAAACCAACCTTGCGGCCCGTGTCCCTAAGAAAGTCGATGTCGCCCTCCCGTCCACGGCCAAGTGCGAAGTCAGGGCCTACTACCAGTGCTTTCATGCCCAGCTTGTCGCACATCAGTTGCACGAAGTCGGCGGCGGTCACGGTGGCCGTCTCCGAAGTGAAATCTACCGCCGCGACCTCGTCGACGCCGGTGTCCTCTAGCAGTGCGATGCGCCGCTCGACAGTGCTCAGGTACGAGGGCTCGAAGTCGGGTCGAAGAACCGAGAGCGGGTGATTGCGGAATGTCACGACGACCGAACGCAGGCGCGACAATCGCGCCCGCTCCTTAAGGGCCTCGATTAATCGGCGGTGTCCGCGGTGGACACCATCGAAAACCCCCAGGGTCACCGCCGCAGCGCTCTCATCCGTTGGAGAGTGGGATCCTCCGAGAACGGACTCCATGCACTCTTCTTCGTGCTCTGTAGCCAAGGCCTCGTCGCCTCGCTCAGCTCCGCTCTTTCACCTGGGTCCGTGCTAGCTGACCGGGACGAGCGGTGCGACTACCTCGCGAATCGCGGATGCTCGTTGCATCAGAACGGAGAAATTCTCAAACGTGAGGGATTGCGCCCCGTCCGACATGGCTGTATCGGGATTGGGATGTACCTCGATGATCAGGCCGTCGGCACCGGCCGCCACGCTTGCGCATGCCACGGGACTCACCAGGTACCACTTGCCCGTGCCGTGGCTCGGATCGGCGACTATGGGCAGGTGGCTGAGGCGCCTGATGGCAGGGACCGCGTTGATGTCCATGGTGTTTCGCGTGAAAGACTCGAAGGTGCGAACGCCCCGCTCGCACAGTATGACGTCGGTGTTGCCACCAGCCATCACGTACTCGGCTGCAAGTAGCCAGTCCTCATAGGTGGCGGAAAAGCCTCTTTTGACCATAACCGGCTTGGACGACTGGCTTACCTGGTCGAGCAGGGCAAAGTTCTGCATATTCCTTGCACCGACCTGCAGGACATCCGTGTAGCGCTCGACCAGCTCTACGTCTCGCTCGGACATCACCTCGGTGATCAACGGCAGACCGGTCTCCGACCGAGCGGTGTCCATTAGCTTAAGGCCGTCCTCGCCCATCCCCCGAAAACTGTAGGGGGAGGTTCGAGGCTTGAATGCCCCCCCGCGCAGAACCTTGGCTCCGGCGGCCTTGACCGCCCGCGCCGTCGCGATCACCTGCTCCTCGCTCTCAATGGCGCAGGGTCCTGCGAACACGCAAAACTCGCCGCCGCCAACTTTGGCGTTACCCCCGCCTATTGCGATGACCGTGTCTTCGGGGTGGAACTCTCGACTGGCCAGCTTGTATGGCTTCGAGATCCGCACCACCTCGCTGACCCCATCCATGACCTCGATTTCATTCTGGAGTTCCGGGTAGATCTGCCCTATTACGCCAATTACCGTCCGCTCGACCCCCTGTGAGAGGTGGGCCTTGAGACCGCGGACGCTCAGGTGCGTCTGGACCGCCTCAAGGTGGTCCTGCGTGCTTCCCTTGGCCATTACTACTATCAATTTGCGCTCCTTCTGTCCCTTTCCCCTTCTGAGCCCCGCTGGCGCAGACCCACCGCGTCCCTGAGGTACACGTTCTCAAGTTCAGCGGCGTCCTTGTCAGTGTTCAAGAGGATCATCACCCTAATCGTCCTGGGCTGTCCGTCCGGGACCTGCATCTCCTGGGCGCACATCAACGCCACGTTGGTCCAGCCCAACCCTAGACGTGCCGCCACCGCCGGGAACTCGGCGTCCAGGTCCGTCGTGGCCGTGAATGTAACGGCTGCGACATCGTCGGCGGCGATCTCGTTGCGCGCCACCAGCTCGGTCAAAAGCTCGGTGGTGGCATCGACGATCGATTCTTTCGTGTTTGAACTGGCGGTGGTGGCCCCCCTTATGCCTCTGACCTTCAAGTTGCCGTGACCTCGGTCCCGCCCCTCAGCGAGCGAACGAACTCTCCCGCAACCCTTACGGCGTCGTGCGGGTGAGACTTTTCGACCGCATCGAGCATGGCACTGGCGAAGACCGCTCCGTCGGCGAATTGTGAGATCTCGGCCACATGCTCTTTCTTAGAGACGCCAAAGCCGACGAGCACGGGAAGGTCGGAGTGAGCCCTGATTCGCTCGACGAGCCTCCTGACGCCGGTAGCCATTTGACCGCGGGCGCCTGTAACACCGGTCAAACTTACACAGTATATGAAGCCTCCGGCACCCGCGCAAGCCGATGCGATGCGCTCCTCGGTGCTTGTGGGAGCCAGTAGTGGGATGAGGTGCAACCCTGCCGCCGAGCACAGATCCCGCATGTGTCCAGACTCTTCCGGGGGCAGATCGGGAACTATCAGACCGTCCGCTCCGGCTCCGGCGGCGTGCCTAGCGAGAGCCTCCAGTCCGTAGCGCAGAAAAGGGTTGAAATATCCCATCAACACCAGGGGAGCCTCTACTCCATCCGCGCGCAGGAGTCGCACAGCCTCGACGCACTTGGCCACGTTCACCCCATTGGCGAGTGCGCGGGAGCTGGTCATCTGAACCGTCGGCCCATCGGCCAGCGGGTCGCTGAACGGCACCCCCAGCTCAAGGAGGTCGCCACCCTCGGCGAGCGTCGTCCGCGCCATCTGCAGCGAGGTATCAAAGTCCGGGTAGCCGATCGTAACGAAGGGTGACAAGGCTGCGGTGCCTGACTCCCTTAACCGGGAAAATGTGCGATCTAGACGGTTATGCACGGGACGATTCTACTTTCAGGAGGTTCGACGAGCCAGCACGTGGCCGAGCTGGCCTGTTGCCGATAGGTGCCCTAGGCCTCAGTTAGAGGCGACAGAATCATGCCGATTCTGGATTGGTTTGGCCCCTGTCAGAGCCCAGGCCTCTGGCGGTCCTTCTGGTGGGGACGGGCTGGTGGGGACGGGCTGGTGGGGACGGGCGCGTCCTCTAGGAGAAGCGGCCAGGGGCGAGTGGGGCCACATCCATCTCGGGCTCATCACCGCTTGCCAGCTGGGAAACCAGGCGTCCTGTGATCGGACCAAGGGTCATGCCGATCATTGCGTGGCCAGTGGCTATGATCAGGTTCTCGTGCGAGCTGGTCCTGCCGATCACAGGCAGGCCGTCCGGCGTGCATGGTCGCAGGCCGCACCACACTTGCCCGTGGTCGATTTGCATTCCATCCGGCACGGTCAGAAAGCGGCCGATGCCGGAGACGATCGCACCGATCCTGCGCCGGTCGATGCGCGTATTCATGCCCCCCAGTTCCAGTGTGCCAGCCATGCGTATGCGGTCTCCCATGGGAGCCAGTGCAGCTCTGGCCTCGTGCGCCATGATGGGAACTGCAGGTCGCCAGCCCAAATCTTCGGCAGTGACCGTGATGCTGTAGCCCTTGGCCGGCTGCACCGGCAAACGAATGCCCAGAAATCGGCCAATCTCCGCAGACCAGGAACCAGCCGCCAGAACGACCTCGTTCGGCCGATATTGAGCCCCGGCGGACGTTACGCTCGTTATCCTGCCTCCGCGGGTGGAGATCGAGGTTACCTCCCGCCCCGACTCGATCACCCCGCCCATGGCCACGACCCTGCCGGCGAGTCCACGCATCAATTCGGTGGGCTCTAGGTTCGAGTCGGTCTCGTAGAGCACGCCACCCTTCACCTCCGGGGCAATGGAGGGCTCTATCTCAAGGACCTCATGCGGCTCAAGATTGGTCGATCGGATGCCGTATCCGCGCATGAGCTCGGCCTCGTCGGCGCCCTCCTCCAGTCCTTCCTGCGTTGTGTACAGAGCCAACATTCCGCGCCGCAGGTAGTGGCATTCGATCTGCTCTTTGGGGATCAGTTCCTCGTATTCGCGCGCGCTTGCTAGCGTCAAGGAGGCGAGTATTCCGGCCGACCTTTCCATTGGCCCGCGGCGCGCCGCCGAAAGGAACCGACACAGCCAGGAGGCCAAATCGCGGCTCGGTCGTGGCTTTACATAGAACGGACTTGATGAGTCGAGCAGCCAACGCAGGCTCTTGGTGATGACCCCGGGAGATGCCAGAGGTATCGAATGGCTTGGCACGATCAGCCCGGAGTTGCCGGCTGAACTGCCCGCCGCCACGCCCGTACGATCGATGACGGTCACCTGCCGCCCTCTTTGCAGGAGGTAGTAGGCGCTGCAGATCCCGATGATCCCCGCGCCTACTACTAGGACGTCAACGTCCCTCAGCTCTCCAGCCAGACTACGTCTCCGTAAAGGTCTTCAGGTCGCGGCCTGGCCGCGAATTCCTGGTACTCGTCGATTGCGTCCTGCAGCGAGCCGTCGGCGCCGTGTCCAGGATAGAAGGTGGTGCACGCGTCCAGCGTAAGCAGCCTGGTTGAGACGCTGTCGACTAGTTGCCTGAAGGCCCGGGGCGAATCTGACTTGCCCGGGCCGCCGGGAAACAGAGTGTCTCCCGTGAACAGGTGCCGTCCGGTGACGAACGACGTCGAGCCCGGAGTGTGTCCCGGGGTGGAGATGGCCCTGAGCGTGACCCCGCCGGCGGTGAACTCGTCCCCGTCGTCAATCAGGAATCGCGGTGGGGTAGGCAGGTCGCCCGCGTCCGACCTGCCTATGCCAGCGTCGACACCCAGCTCGGCGAGGATCTCCTCGTACCCCAGGATGTGATCGAAGTGGCTGTGGGTGATCAGGACCATTTGCACATCGGTTCGCTTCGCTGCCTCCACCATCTTTGATGCGTCCGCCGGCGTGTCTATGACGATGCTCCGGTTGCTTCTTGGGCAGACGATCAGGTAGGAGTTGTTGTCGTAGGGACCGCTGGGAAACTTGTACATTTCCAGCTCGTCGTCTGAGTAGTGCGGCGGACCTTCGATTATGACCTTCATGTGACCTCCTCAGCGCCTTATCGGCTCTGCCAGCGGGCGGCTGTGCACCCAATTCTAGAGGAAAATCTGAGAAGGGCTCGCTGGTATAATCGTGAGCGCGCCCCGGGTATTAGCTGCAAGGGCGCGAGCGCCCGATGAGCCAGTACGGATTGACTATCAAGGATGACTCAGGCGGTCATCGCCTCGAGGTTCAGTGTAAGCACCAGAACGGGCTACTGTACGTGGTGCCTTCAGAGGCCAGCTGGGTTTGCAGCGACGAGCTTCGGCACGTGCACGCGCTCGCCGGTTTCTTTAAGCAACTCGTCGAACTGGACGACCAGCGCGTAAAGGATGCGATGCAGCGGTGGGGGATCTATTTCCGCCCCAGACCCTTGGCGGAAGACACGGCCGAGGGTGAGGGACCAGGTTGACCGGAGCAATCGTCTAGTAGATATCGTCCCGGTCGTCAGGGGAGTTGATGACCCTGTGGATTTCCGGTGTGAGTTCTTCGTCGTCCCCCGGCTCGGTATCGTCGCTCGACCAGTCCCTGAGCGTGCTCAGGGTCGCCTCCTCATTCCGACCACGCCACGCCATTGAGGCCGAGTTCGCGTAGCGTGACGGCCCGTACACCCTGGGCCCTACGGTCGCTTTGCTGGGGAAGGACACCATCCCGAGCTGTGATGGGTGCTTGTAGATCTCCCTGATCAGCAGGCTCACCCCGTTGCCCTGAATCTCCTTAATAGAGGCCTCATACCTGTTGCCCCCTGACATCAGCTTGGAGATGCGGGCGCCATGCCGGGGTTCAACCTGGCCAATGCGCGCGCCATCTGCGACGACCCTGATGATGTTGCCCAGACAGACCAACTCGGTCGCATCCCCGGGCATGAGGCCCGACAGGGCTGCCGGATCTGCGACGTTCACCAAAGGAACGACCGCCGACTTTCCGGTCTCTTCTGTGAGGTGTGCTCGCCTCCTGCCGCCCTGTCCCCTGCGGACGTCCGTGTCGGAGCACCCGTCGCCGTGGGTGTCACGGAGACTCGTCAGCCGCTCAAGGTTTCTCCTGGCGATAGCGTTGTGAGGCGAAAAAAGCAATGCGCCCTCGAAGGCGCTGATCGCCTCCTCTACTGAGCCCAGCTCCGTCAAGGCCTTGCCCAGCCGGTTGTACGCCTCGACATCGCCCGGGTGCTCCCGCAGAACCTGGCGATTCATTTCGACCGCCTCGCTCCAGCTCCCTGCCAGTGCAAGTTCAACCGCCAATTTACCCTTGTCCTTAAGTGCGCTCTTGACCGCAGTCATGGCCTGTTCAGACCTCGTCATCGGGATTATTGAACCTTGGGCATCCGCCAAAGTCGGCGAATTCTAGCGCATCGATTTTTGCCCCGCAATGAAATTTTCGCTGACCTAGAACGAAAAAAACTCGGCTAGCGGGGCTGATCGGCCTCCCCTGAGGAGGGTTGCCCGGGTCGTCGCAGCAGGGCCCTGAGGCGCATGTGCGTGAGCCTCCATATTGCCTCGATGACGATCGCCAGGCTCATCTTGGACGTGCCATGCATACGGTTCGAAAACACGAAGGGATGCTCTACAACGGCATATCCGTTCGCCTGGCAGGCGAAGGCCACCTCGGACTGAAACCCGAACCCCGTGCAGCGAAAATCTTCGAGGCTCAGACCTGCGAGAGCCTCCGCCCTGTAGCCTTTGAAACCTGAGGTGGCGTCTCGAACGCGCAGGCCGGCGACGGTGCGGATGGCCAGATTGCCGAGCGAGCTGATCAGCAGCCTGTGAATGCCCCAACCCCGCTCGGCGTCCACCTTCCCTAAACCCTTCGTGTATCGGGAGCCGACCACCACGTCGGCATTCGATAGCGCGGCAAGCATGCTCGGTATCTGGTCCACGGGATGCGATAGGTCCGCATCCATCTGGAACACGAAGTCCGGACCGTCCTCGAGGGCGGAGGCGAATCCCGCCCTGTAGGCCGTGCCGAGTCCCAGCTTTGCCGGACGTTCCAGCACGTCGATCCGCCCGCCATATTCGTCGGACAGTCTTCGCGCCAGATCGGCCGTTCCGTCGGGCGAACCGTCGTCGACGATCAGCACGCGCAGATCGATCGTGTCCAGTGCGAAGAGTCGGCGCGCCAGCTCGCCGATGTTATCCGCCTCGTTGTATGTGGGCACAACAACTGTGACCCTCGGCCGCCGGGGTGGCCCGGTAGGCGATGCCGGGTCTTGACTGTGTGGATGCGGTCTCGGCTCGTTCGGCATTTTCAGGGCGTCTGGGGCGACTTGGTCACGTCGCTAGTATCTGCGCAGCGCCGAATTTAGCCTGACGGCAAGGGCGTCGCGGAGCATCAGTACCGGGTCCAGAAATGGTCTGACCTTGCTCACACGTTGATGGTGCCAGTCTATGGGTATCTCGGTCACGTTCATCTTCGCCCTGGCCGCCAAGTAGAGCAACTCCACGTCGAAGCCAAATCCGTTGGAACGCTGAAGGGGAAACAGCGCCTCGGCGGCCTGGTCCGTAAAGCATTTGAACCCGCATTGAGTGTCCTCGAAGCCGCGCACAGCTACCGCCCGCACGCACCAATTGAACAGGCGGCCCATAAGGTGGCGCACGGCTGGCTCGTCGAACCGGCGAGCCCCTTCGACCTGACGAGATCCGATCACGATGTCGTGGCCGTGCTCCATGGCCGACACGAAGTCAGAGATCCACTCTACCGGCATGGCCAGGTCGGCGTCGCACATCATGCGGTAACGGCCCCGGGCCTCGAGCATGCCGGCGCGGACGGCAGCTCCCTTTCCCCGGTGGGCGAGTTTGAGTAGCCTCACGCTCTCTCCGTCCGCGCGGGCGGCGATTAGGGCGGCGGTGTCGTCGTCGCTGCCGTCGTCCGCTATCAGCACCTCCCAGGAATAGTCCTGCCGGGACAGATATGTCACGAGGTTGTCCAGCGAATGTTCGATCCTGGCCTGCTCGTTGTAGGCCGGGACCACGATGGACAGGTACAGGTCCGGCGCCTTATCCGAGTTCAAAGACGGCGTGGAGCGCCCGGGCCGCGTCGCCCAGATGGCGTTCGGCGACGATGCACGTGATGCGGATCTCGGACGTCGTTATAAGCTCGATGTTTATGCCATGTTCGGCCAGGGCCCCGAACATCCGGGAGGCGTAGCCCGGCTCGTCGCGCATGCCCGTTCCGACTATGCTCACCTTGCCCAGTCCACCGGCGCTGACAGTGCCGCGGCCCCCCATCTCCCCGGTCAGCGGTCCGACCACCTCGAGTGCCCTTTCAAGGTCGGAGTCCCTCACGGTGAAAGTAAAGTCGGTGAACGCGTCCTGGCCGGCATTCATGACTATTTCATCGACGCTGACATCTGCGGCGGACAGAGGCTCAAACACGCGGGCCGCCAGGCCCGGCCTATCGGGCACTCCCAAAATCGTGATCTTGGCAAAGCCCGTGTCGGTCACAATGCCGCGGACCCGCTTGCGTACCTCGCCAACACGTTTCTCGTCAGTCATGTCCGCACCATCGTGTATCAGGGTACCCGGAGCGTCGGTGAAGCTGGAGGCCACGTAGGTGGGGACGTTGTACACCATGGCCAGTTCCACCGCCCGCGGCTGCATCTTGGCACCGTGGCTGGCCATCTCCAGCATCTCTTCAAAGCCGATCTCCTCAAGCTTGCTTGCCGCTGGCACGAACCTGGGGTCGGCAGTGTAGATTCCGTCCACGTCCGTGTATATCTCGCACCTGTCCGCGCCCAGCGCGGCGGCAACGGCGACTGCGGTAGTATCCGAGCCGCCCCGGCCGAGCGTGGTGATCTCCTGCCCGGGGGCGATCCCTTGGAAGCCCGCTATGATCACTATGTTGCCCTGGCCCAGTTCACGGTGTATGGAGGAGACATCTATGCCGGAAATCTGGGCTCGGCCGAAGCGGCTGGTCGTTTGGATGCCAGCCTGCCAGCCTGCCAGGCTCTTTGCCGGCTCCCCCAGCGCGTTCAGGGCCATCGTCGTGAGTGTGCAGGAAACTAGCTCGCCAGTCGACAATAGCACGTCCAGTTCCCGTCGGTCCGGCCTGTCGTTGACCTCAAGGGCAAGGGCGGTAAGTTCGTCGGTGTGGTCTCCCATTGCCGATACCACGGCAACGACGTGGTCCCCGGTGCGCCTGCGTGCGGCTATTCGCGCGGCGACGGCCTTGATGGCGCGAGCGTCGACGAGCGAACTTCCCCCGTACTTTTGCACAACGAAGCCTGCCATCAGAGCGCTCCCCGAATCAGGTCAGGCCCGCGCGGGCCCGGTCAATGCCTGGAAAGCTTGGGAGGTGGGCCGAGAGATACGGACGTCGCCGGCTATCCCCGACTTGTCGGCAGCGTCGGCCATCTCATAGCCGATGGTCAACTCTCGACCCGAGGTAAGGGCAAGGACGCTGGATCCGGACCCGGAAAGAAAGACTCCGAGTGCACCGGCGGCAAGCGCAGCAGAGAACAGGTTCCTGAGTCCGAAGAACTGATCGACCCGGTAGGGCTGGTGCAGCCTGTCCTCGGTAGCGATGCTGAGCATCGAAAGGTCACCGGTGGTAAGGGCGCGGACCAGCAGACCGACGCGACCCATGTTGAAGACGGCGTCCTGGCGCTCGACCAGACCTGGCAGGATTTGCCGAGCCTGCTTTGTCGGCATCGGCCGCTCGGGCACGTACAGCACCGCCCTCAGTTCCGCCGGCAACGGCACCGCAGCGGTGGCGAAGTGTCCCTCGGACGGCACCACGATCCTGCACCCACCGTACATGGCAGCAACGACGTTGTCGGGATGGCCCTCAACCTCCACCGCCAGATCCAGTAGCTCCTGCTCGCCGAGCCCGGCGCCCGAAAGGGCGTTGCCGGCGACAAGGCCTGCCATGATCGCGGCCGCACTACTGCCGAGCCCCTTCCCCGCCGGAACTTCGTTGTGGCAAACGATCCTAACGGGGGGAGGTTCCATGCCGACCCTGGCAAAGGGCAGCTCGATACACCGGTGCACCAGCTTCGCGTACATATTGTCCGGGTACTCGGAGCCGTGTCCGTGCACTTCATACATATCCGGTTGCTCTACTGCCGATACGACCTGGACCGTGGTGGTATTCCAGATGTCCAGGGCCATCGCCATGCAGTCAAAGCCCGGTCCCATGTTGGCGGCAGTCGCCGCAGTCTTTACGGTGATCTTGTCCAATTCAAAGGGTCGCGAGGCCCGCGTAGCCGGTGGCATCCAACCGGGCGTGGCGGGCCGGGCAAGGCCGGCCAATTTGCCGGCAGATTAAGGCAGCTATGATAACATGGCCTTCCCATCCCGACGGTGCGTCGAGGCCATGAGCACCACGTTCCCGCCTGTGCACGACCCACAGCGATCATCCCCGTTACACCGTGTGAAATCCAAGGCCACGCACCCTGGCCCTAACGCTACCGCGTACCCTGCAGACGCCGAGGACGCGCTGGACATGCTGGACTTTCCCGCGGTGAGGAGGGCTCTGGCGAGCCACGTGCGCTTCGGCCCGGCCAGGGCGAGGGCCGCCTCGGTCACACCGTCCTTTGACCCGTTTACGGTCGCCGAGTTGCACGCCGAGACCGTGCAGGGACGCCGGTTCCTCTCCGCGGTTGGAGACCTGGACCTGACCCTGGAGGTTGATGCTTCCGGCCCGGTGGACAGGGCAGCCCTGGGCGGTGTTGTGACTGGCGAGGAGCTGGTCGCAATCGCTAAGGCTATGACCGTTCATTCCAGGGCGGCTGCCCTCGCGGTTCGAGCTGCGTCGGTGGCTCCGTCGTTGGCGTCAATCGCCAGGCGCATCCCAGATCTTTCGGACGTAGAGGAGGAGATAGGGCGCGCTATCTCCGACAGGGGGGATGTCAGGGACGGGGCCACGCCCGAACTGAGAAGTCTACGTGTACGGGTAAGGAGCGCCTACGAGGGAGTCACCGACGCGCTTTCCACGATGATTGACTCAAGTCTCCAGTCGGCCCTCCAGGACCGGGTAATCTCCCTTCGGGCAGAACGGTTTGTCCTTCAGGTGCGTTCGGAGATGAGACACCGGATTCCGGGAATCGTGCACGATGCCTCCAACACCGGGTCGACCGTGTACGTCGAGCCACTGGCCACCGTTGAGCTTGGTAATCTGTGGCGCGAGCTGGTTTTGGAAGAAGAGCGGGAGGTCGCAAGGATTCTGGCCCGTCTCTCCGATCTGGTTGGCCGCTCCGCCGCCGCGTTCGCGTTGGGCGCGGAGTTGACGGCGCAGATCGACCTGATTCTGGCCCGTGCGAGGCACGGGGTCAGGACCGGGGGCATCACCCCCCCGGCGGCTCGGGACGATCAGTTGAGCGGGCGCCCGTGGATTAGGCTGGTCGCCGCACGTCATCCCCTGCTGGGTGACGGGGCGATACCGGTCTCCATCCAGCTCGGCGCGGGATCGCCCAACGAGCGGGCTTGGTCCGTGCTGGTCGTGACCGGTCCCAACACCGGGGGTAAGACGGTGGCGATGAAGACCGTTGGCCTGCTGGTGGCGATGAATCAGTCGGGCCTTCAGGTCCCTGCCGCGGAAGGTTCCGTACTTTCGGTCTATGATTCGCTGCACGTGGATCTGGGCGATCGCCAGAGCATCGAGCGGAGTGTCTCTACTTTCAGCTCACACATGGGGCGGGTGATCGGCATTCTTGGGAGGGCGTCCCCTAGGTCGCTCGTCTTGCTGGACGAGTTGGGGTCCAGCACCGATCCGGAGGAGGGCGCTGCGCTCGCCCGCGCGGTTCTCGACGAACTTGCAGGACGATCCATCCCCGCCGTCGTCACAACCCACCACCGCTCCGTGGCGGCTCACGCGGAGGCCTCCCAGGGCATGGAGAACGCCAGCGTCGAGCTCGACCCCGAAACTCTGGCACCTACCTATCGCCTGACCATGGGCGTGCCGGGCCGGAGCTACGCGATGGCAGTTGCCGCCCGCCTCGGTATGCCCGGCGATGTCCTAGGCGCGGCCGAGGCGTACCTGGATCCAAGGTCGGCGAAGTACGAGCAGTCGATGGAGGAACTGAGGCGGGCGAGGGCCGCTGTAGACAGGGCTCAGGCCGATGCGGAGGCCCTGGCCGCGTCGGCGGAGCGGGCGCGAATCGAGCTGGAGGCCGAACGAGCCGCCATGGTCGCAAGGAAGAACGAGCTGGCGGAGGCGATGCACGCTGAACTGGCTTCCAGATATGGCGAACTGACCAAGCGACTCAGAAGAGCCGAGGCGGCGTTGTCGTGGAATATTGGACGCTCGGCGTCTGTTCCGATCGACCGATCTCTGATCGAGTCTGCGGAGGAGGACCTCTCGGTTGCCAAGGAGGGCCTGACGGCCCTGGAGGGCCGGGCCGGGCCGGTGGACGATCCGGTCGAAGGTCGAGTGGGAAAAACGGCCATAGACGAGGGCGCGGTAGTTGAGGTCAGAGGCCTCGGCGCGAGCGGGACGGTGCAGACCGTTTTCCCTGACACGGGACAGGTGGAGGTGCTCATCGGTAGTGTGAGGCTGCGTATCGACGCTTCCCGTCTGGTTCCAACGGGGGTCCGGCGTGAAGCGGAGCGCGCCAGCGTTGCCGCCGACCTTGGCCCGGCCCTGGAGTCGGGGGAGTTGGATCTGAGGGGGATGCGAGCCGAGAGGGCGGAGTCTGAGGTCGACCTGTTTCTGGACAGGGCCGTTAGGGACGGGCTATCGTCGGTCCGCATAGTGCATGGCCGCGCCACCGGGGCCCTCAGGCGCGTGGTTCGCGATCTCCTTGACCGACACCCGCTAGTAAGGTCCTTTGCTGCCGAGGCGCCCGAGCGTGGCGGGGAAGGTTCGACACGAGTAGAACTGGTTTAACTGTCTGCGAATTTGGATGGCGCCGCCTCGCGCCCGCGCTGGCCGCGACGCTGGCTCTGTTCGCATTGGCCTGCGGCGAGGCCGCCGGCACGCCGTCTGTATTTCTTACCGCACTGACGCCCCCGTCGGACCAGGAGCCGGCCGTCTCCGACCCCGAACTGGACGTTATCACCATAGTCGTTGGGGAAGCCGAACTGGTGGTGGAGGTGGCAGATGACCCGGCCGAGCGTCGGAGGGGCCTGTCGGGAAGGGAGGGCCTGACGGGAATCGATGGCATGCTGTTTCACTTCGAGTCGGGCAGGGCGACCAGCTTGTGGATGAAGGGCATGCTCTTCGGCCTCGACTTCATATGGGTCGGTTCGGACTGCGCGGTCGTTGACCTGCACCGGAACGTCCCGGCCCCGGCAAGGCCGGGTGAATCACTGCCCATATACCGTCCCGGCGCAGAGGCGGCCTCGGTGATCGAGATTGCGGCCGGCAGGACTGCGGAGCTAGGGATAAGAGTCGGTCACGGGGTCCAATACGGGACCTCAGCGTCCGGCAAGTCCTACGGCTGTGGTGGTCAGGGCGCGGGGCATGCACCCGAGGGTTGACGCCTGACGGGATAGGGCAATAGAATACGTGATTGGTCGAAATATGTCCTTACCCGCTTTGCGTTTTTTTCACCTGGACACTTCACGACTGTAACTGTGCCGCTTGCTTCGTCGCCCTAGGCGACCTACGCACTTTTTCCGGCACCCGGCCTAAACGTTCTCGCTCCGAGGAGTGTGGTATCGCATGACCTCTTCCGCATCGACGGTCCCTGCTATTGACAACAACTCTAAGTCCACCAATAAGAGTGCAACGCCAAGAAGTTCTTACGCCCGGATACCTGCGGTTCTGCAGGTACCGAACCTCATCCAGGTCCAGATTGACTCGTTCAACTGGTTCAAGACGGAAGGGTTGTCGGAGTTGCTCTCGGAGATCTCGCCCATCGAGGACTTTCCGGGAGGCCGTTTCGAACTAAGCTTCCTTGATCACTACTTCGATGATCCCAAGCACAGCGAGGAGGAGTGCCGCGAGAGCGAGATCACCTTCTCGGCCGCCCTCTACGTAACGGTTCAACTGCGCATAAAGGCGCAGGGATCCGGCCAGGGAGAGATAAAGCAGCAAACGCTCTTTGTCGGGGATATCCCGATGATGACGAAGAGCGGCACCTTCATAATCAACGGTGCGGAGCGCGTCGTGGTGAGCCAGCTGGTTCGCTCTCCCGGGGTCTATTTCACCACGGAAACCGACCCGAACACGGGTCGCATCCTCACGTCGGCGAAGCTGATCCCCTACAGGGGAGCCTGGATGGAATTTGACACATCCAACCGCGACGTCATCTCGGTCAAGGTGGACCGTAAGAGAAAGACGCCGGTGACGATGCTGCTTCGGGCAATGGGTTTCGACGACGACGACATCAGGCGCGAATTTGAGGATGTCGACTCGGACCCGGAACACCCTTTCGTTGACTCGACAATCGCCAAAGACACGCCGGTTGGATCCCAGGACGAGGCGCTGCTCGAGTTCTACCGGCGCCTGAGGCCCGGGGAACCGCCATCGGTCGAGAACGCCAAGAACCTGCTGGACAACCTGTTCTTCAATCCGCGCAGGTACGATCTCGGCAGGGTGGGCCGTTACAAGCTCAACCGGCGGCTTAACGGGGGCGAAGGAACGAGCGAGCGCACCCTCTCGCCCGATGACATAAACGGCCTGCTGCGCACCATGATCGAGATCAACAACGGGGAGCGTGAGCCGGACGATATCGATCACCTTGGAAACAGGAGGGTCCGGGCCGTCGGCGAGCTGATCCAGAATCAGGTAAGGGTCGGCCTGCTGCGCATGGAGCGGGTGATCAAAGAGCGCATGACCACCCAGATGGATCCGGCCACGACCACGCCGGCCGCGCTGATCAACATCCGGCCCGTGGTGGCGGCGGTGCGTGAGTTCTTCGGTGGGTCCCAGCTCTCTCAGTTCATGGATCAGACCAACCCACTCGCAGAGCTCACACACAAGCGCAGGTTGTCGGCCCTCGGCCCGGGCGGCCTGTCCCGCGAGCGGGCCGGTTTCGATGTCAGGGACGTGCACCACTCGCACTACGGCCGCATATGCCCGATCGAGACTCCTGAGGGTCCCAACATCGGTCTGCTCGGATCGCTGGCGACCTATGCGCGGACCAACAAGTACGGGTTCATAGAGACCCCCTACCGGGTGATCAAGACCGAGATATCCAACAAGGCCGACACCCTCCTGGGCAGGGCCACCAAGAACGACATAGTCGGCAAGGACGGAAAGACCATCCTGCGGGGAGGGAACGTCATCAGCAAGCGGGTGCTCAGGAGGATCCAGGCGCTCAGCGAACGCGATCTTGAAGTCAAGCCCTACGTGTCGCTCGACGCGGACGAGATCGTATACCTGTCGGCGGACGAAGAAGAGAGCGTGCACATCGCGCAGGCGAACTCGCCGATAGACGACAACGGCCAGTTCAAGGAGGATCGTGTCGAGACAAGGATAGGCGAAAGCGTGGGTATGGAGCCGCCCGAGAACGTCCGCTACATGGATGTTTCGCCCATGCAGCTGGTCAGCGTTTCGACCTCCCTGATCCCATTCCTTGAGCACGATGACGCGAACCGCGCGCTTATGGGCTCCAACATGCAAAGACAGGCTGTGCCGCTTATCAGGCCAGAGCCCCCGCTGGTGGCAACCGGGATGGAGAGCCGGGTCGCCAAGGACAGTGGCCAACTGATGATCGCGACCACAGACGGCATAGTTCAGGAGGCCACCGGAGATCGCATTCTGATCGTTGACAGCGAAGGAGTAGAGCACGAATACAAGCTGCGCAAGTTCCTCAGGTCCAACCAGGGGACTTGCATTAACCAGCGACCCATAGTGCACCGTGGTGACTACGTGAGCGCGGGAGAGATCCTGTGCGATAGCTCCTCTACAGACGGCGGAGAGCTGGCCCTGGGGCAGAACGTCCTGGTCGCGTTCATGAGCTGGGAGGGCTACAACTTTGAGGACGCGATCATCCTGAGCGAGAGGCTGGTAAAGGACGACCGCTTCACCTCCATTCACATTGGTAAGCACGAGGTGGAGGCGCGGGATACCAAGCTCGGGCCGGAAGAGATCACTCGCGACATACCCAACGTTGGTGAGGAGAGCCTGCGTGACCTAGATGAGGATGGGATCATTCGCATCGGCGCCGAGATCGGACCGGGCGACATCTTGGTCGGCAAGATAACGCCCAAGGGCGAGACCGAACTCAGCGCCGAGGAAAAGCTCCTGCGGGCGATATTCGGAGAGAAGGCGCGGGACGTTAAGGATACGTCGCTGCGAGTGCCGCACGGTGAGCGCGGCAAGGTGATCGACGTACGGGTACTAAGCAGGGCCGACGGCGACGAGCTGCCGCCAGGGGTCAACAAGCTGGTGCGCCTGTGGATCGCCCAGACTAGGAAGATCTCCGAGGGCGACAAGATGGCTGGGCGGCACGGTAACAAGGGGGTCGTTGCCAGGATCCTACCGGAGGAGGACATGCCCTTCCTTCCGGACGGGACGCCGGTCGACATCATCCTGAACCCCATCGGGGTGCCTTCCAGGATGAATCTGGGGCAGGTGCTGGAGACGCACCTCGGCTGGGCCGCCCGAATGCTCGGCTTCCGAGCCGAGACCCCGGTCTTTGACGGCGCGCTCGATATCTCGATAGAGGACGCCTTGGCGCAGGCGTGGATCATAAGACAGTCCGGCGCCGTGGATCCAAAAGCCTCCGGAGAAGGCGACATGGACAGGATAGATCTGTCCAAGGTATCCGACTGGCTGGCCGAAAGGGGCCACGACTTTGAAAGGGTAATGGGCAGTCGCCCCGGCGTGTCAGTGGTCAACGGCGAGGCCCGCCGGGCCTGTCTGCAGGCTTGGCTGTCGGAGGAGATAGGTCTTGACGTGTCGGGAATGTCCTCTGAGGAGATCGACGCAGAGGTCCTGAGGTTGAACCGCGAGGAGCACAGGGCGGCACCGACCATGGGCAAATCCATCCTCCTTGATGGCCGCACCGGGGAGCGCTTCGACCAGCCGATCACGACCGGGTACATCTACATGATGAAGCTGATACACCTGGTCGAGGACAAGATCCACGCGCGGTCGACTGGGCCATATTCGCTGATCACGCAGCAGCCGCTGGGCGGCAAGGCCCAGTTCGGAGGCCAGAGGTTCGGCGAGATGGAGGTGTGGGCCCTCGAGGCCTACAGCGCCGCGCACAACCTGCAGGAGATGCTGACGGTCAAGTCCGACGACGTTGTCGGCAGGGTCAAGACGTACGAGGCCATCGTCAAGGGCGAAGACGTGATCCAGCCCGGCATACCGGAGTCGTTCCACGTTCTCCTAAAGGAGCTTCAGAGCCTGGGCCTTTCGGTCGAGTTGCTTCGCGAAGAACCGGCCCTTGCCGAGTTTCAGGAGAGCGATGAATCCCTGTCGCTTGATCAATTCGATCTGGCTCTTGAATCGATCGGCGACGATGGTACCAGCGGGATCAACGGCTTTGATGTGGTGGCCGGCCAGCTGCTCGATGTGGATTCAGACGCCGAAGGCCCGGGAGAGGCCCCGGATACTGTGCAGGATGGTGCATCCGCTGAGCGCCAGGAGCATGCAGCGCATGACGAGGGCGCCGAACAGGACCCGGGTTCAGAGACTGCCGGGACGGAAGTGAAAGACGAAGACGCTTAGGGGTCGGACGGGCCGTCGCCACGGGGCGCCGGATCCGATTCTGAGCGGTTAGGAGTTCTTACGCATGGCCCAAGCGGGTAACGAGTTCAACGCGATCCGCATCTCATTAGCCTCACCGGAGCAGGTTAGGACCTGGTCCTACGGCGAGGTGACCAAGCCGGAGACCATCAACTACCGGACTCTCAGGCCGGAGAAGGACGGCCTGTTCTGTGAGAGGATCTTCGGTCCCACCAAGGACTGGGAGTGCTACTGCGGCAAATACAAGAAGATCAGGTACAAGGGCGTTATATGCGACCGCTGCGGGGTCGAGGTCGCACGCTCTAAGGTTCGGCGGGAGCGAATGGGGCATATCTCTCTGGCGGCCCCCGTAGCCCACATCTGGTTTTCGAAAGGGACCCCGAGTCGCCTCGGGCTGCTGCTCGACCTGTCGCCGAGGAACCTGGAGCGGGTGCTTTACTTCGCACAGTATCTGGTGACGGACGTGGACGAGGAGCTGAGGGCAGAGAAGGTCGACGCTCTGCAGGGTCAACTGGACGAGGGCCTGGCGCAGCTCGAGGAGACGGCGCAGGCCAAGATCGAGCAACTGGAAATGGCCGCCCAGGATGACGGACAGGTCGCCGAAGGAGACGCCAAGCCCGAGGAGTCACCCGATTCCCCGACAGGCCCGGACCCGGCGGAGATCGAAAAGATAAGGGCCCAGTTGCAGCGCGACAAGGAAGATCTCGAAAACGAGCTGGAGGGCCAGATAGACGAACTTGACGATCTGCGGATCGGCCAGCTGTTCACCGAGTCGCGGTTCCGCGAGCTAAGGGACCGCCATTCGGAGATCTTCAGGGCCGGCATGGGGGCCGAGGCGGTGCTCGGCGTACTGAAGGGGCTCGACCTCGATGAGCTTCGGGTGCGGCTTCAGGAAGAGATCCGCGGTACCTCGGGCCAGCGGCGCAAAAAGACCATCAAGACCCTCAGGGTGGTTGAGGCTTTCCGCAAGAGTGGAAACAGGCCGGAGTGGATGGTCTGGTCCGTCCTTCCGGTGCTGCCCCCGGAGCTTCGGCCGATGGTGCAGCTCGACGGCGGGAGGTTCGCCACCAGCGACCTTAACGACCTTTACCGCAGGGTGATCAACCGCAACAACAGGCTAAAGCGCCTGATCGAACTGCAGGCACCAGAGATCATCGTGCGTAACGAGAAGAGAATGCTGCAGGAGGCCGTCGACGCGCTGGTGGACAATGGTCGGCGGGGAAGGGCCGTTTCGGGCAGCCACAACCACAAACTCAAGAGCCTTTCGGACCTTCTGCGTGGCAAGCAGGGCAGATTCAGGCAGAACCTGCTCGGCAAGCGGGTCGACTACAGCGGTCGTTCCGTCATCATCGTCGGCCCGGGACTGAAGCTGCATGAATGCGGCCTTCCCAGGCGCATGGCCCTGGAGTTGTTCAAGCCGTTCGTGATGAACAAGCTCGTCGTCAAGGGTTACGCCCACAACATAAAGAGCGCCAAGCGCATGGCCGAGAGGGTCCGGCCCGAGGTCTGGGACATACTCGAGGAGGTAATCAAGGATCGGCCCGTGCTCCTTAACCGGGCCCCAACACTTCACCGTCTGGGGATACAGGCCTTCCAGCCGAGGCTGATCGAAGGCAGCGCCATCCGTGTCCACCCTCTGGTGTGTACAGCCTTTAACGCTGACTTTGACGGAGACCAGATGGCCGTACACGTTCCTCTATCGAGAGAGGCCGTGCTCGAGGCCAAAAAGCTCATGCTCAGCACGCTCAACATGATGTCCCCCAGCTCGGGAGAGCCCATGGTGGCTCCGACCCTGGACATGGTGCTCGGCTGCTATTACCTGACGATGGCCAGCAAGGACAGTGGGGTTTCGGACACCGTATACGGCAGCGTGGAAGAGGCTCGACTGGCCCTTGAGCTAGGCCTGATAGGCCTTCGTTCCCGCATCAAGGTCAGGGTATTCGGCCGGGTTGTCGGCGGTGAGGATGTTGCCCTTGCACCCGTTGAGGACGGGGCGGTCGCGGCCGGAAACACGAATGGATCAGGTCGGGTCATAGAGACCACACCGGGAAGAATAATCATCAACGATGTGATCCCCGATGAGCTCGGGTTCTGGAACTTTGAGCTCGACAAGGGAGGACTGAAGGACCTGGCCGCCTCGGCCTACAAGAACCTGGGCAACGAGGGAGCGGCGGTCGTTCTGGATTCCATCAAGGATCTCGGCTTCCACTACGCCTCCCGTTCGGGGACGACCATAGCGATCAACGACATCGAGGTGTCGGAGGAGAAATCGGACATCATCACGGCCGCCGAGCAGAAGGTCAACCTTCTGGACCAGCAGTACATGGACGGGCTGGTGACCGAGGAGGAGAGGTACCAGAACACGGTTCAGATCTGGACGACGGCCAACGACGAGCTTACCAGGGTCATAGAGACCAACCTCGGCAACTATGGTGGCATTTACCTGATGGCCACCTCTGGGGCCAAGGGGAACATAGCCCAGATCAAGCAGATGGCCGGGATGCGCGGATTGATGTCAGATCCAAAGGGACGCATCATCGACCGCCCGATCAAGTCCAACTTCCGAGAGGGGCTGTCGGTCCTTGAGTACTTCATATCCACACACGGTGCCCGTAAGGGATTGGCTGACACCGCCCTGCGCACCGCCGACTCCGGCTACCTAACCCGACGCCTGATAGACGTGGCGCAGGAGATAACGGTCTCGGTCGAAGACTGCGGCACAGAGTCCGGTGCCTGGATCGAGGAAGATCCGGAGGCCGCCCTTGCTAGCGCCTTTGCGGACAGTCTGCGCAGCCGGTTTGCCGCCCAGCCCGTGGCCGATCCGGCTACCGGCGAGATCCTGCTGGATGCAGGGGGGGAACTGGACGACGAGGCCATCTCCCGCATAAGGATGTGCGGTGTCACGGGAGTGCTGGTGCGCTCGCCCCTGTTCTGTGAGGCCCCCAGGGGTGTTTGCCTGATGTGCTACGGCATCCAGTTGGGCACCGGTGAATCGGCAATGCTTGGTGAGGCGGTGGGCATAATCGCCGCCCAGAGCATTGGAGAACCGGGGACCCAGCTCACCATGCGCACCTTCCACACCGGCGGGATAGCCGGGGCCGACATCACCAGCGGCCTGCCAAGGGTGGAGGAGCTGTTCGAAGCACGGGCACCAAAGGGCGAGGCGGTACTGTCTGAGATCGACGGCGAGGTCGAGGTGATCGAGGACGTCGAGGGCAGGACGATCCGGGTGACCAGCCTGGAGGAGTACGTCGACGAATATCCGATCGCCAAGGGCCAAAAGCTCCAGGTCGAAGACGGCGACGAGGTGGCGATAGGCTCGCGCTTGAGCGCGTCCGAGACCGATGGGGAAGAGAGCGAGGCCGCCCTCAGGCCCAGCGATCTGATCGCCCGCGTGTCGGGCAAGGTCAAGGTGATCGGACGCAAAAGGAGCCCCGACGCTGTAACGATCACCTGGGTCGACGAGGAGCAGCGCGAGTACATCATCCCGGCTGCCTCCCACATAATTGTAAGTTCAGGCGATCAGGTGACCGCCGGCCAGGCCTTGACCCAGGGCCCCAAGAACCCGCAGCAGATTCTGCGTGTTCAGGGCAGGGAAGCGGTCCAAAAGTACCTGATAGACGAGGTACAGGCCGTATACAGATCCCAGGGCGTCAAGATCCATGACAAGCACATCGAGTTGATTTCTGCGCAGATGCTGCGCAAGGTCAGGATCGTCTCTCCTGGTGACACCGAGTTGCTGCCTGGAGAGCTGGTCGATCGCAGAAACTACGAGGAGATCAACGCCGCCGTGCTGGCCGAGGGCGGAGAACCGGCCGTTGCCAGTCCGGCCCTCCTGGGTATCACCCGGGCATCGCTCAATATGGAGAGCTTCCTTGCTGCGGCATCGTTCCAGGAGACCACGCGGGTGCTGACGGAAGCGTCCATCAACGGCGAGGTCGACCACCTGCGGGGCCTCAAGGAAAACGTAATCATCGGGCGGCTGATACCGGCCCGCCTGGATCAGTCACACGACGGTCGCCAAAAGCTAGGGCTACCGGAGTTGAGCGATGTCGCAGAGGAGCCCGAGTACTTCGGCGCCGAGGTGCCCGTTGGGGTTCTTGTGGGCTCCGAAGAGGCGATGGAAAACCCCTTCGAGGCTGAGTCGCCCAAGGAGGACCTGCCTCAGCTATAGACTAGTCTACATAGGCCCGGACAGCTTGACCGTCTCATAGGACGGTTGCTAGACTCGGGCGTTGGTGAGCAGGGGGGCGGTTAGCTCAGAGGCCCAGAGCGCTGCGTTGACATCGCAGAGGTCACTGGTTCAAATCCAGTACCGCCCACCACCGCCTCGGCCTTGGGCGAGCCGGGCCCTAGCTGTACGGCCGACAGCAGAATATCTGACATAGCCTGCGCTCTTGCGCGGCCCCGTGGTGTAGCGGTTTAACATACCGGCCTGTCAAGCCGGAGATCGCCGGTTCGAATCCGGTCGGGGTCGCTCCTCTTACTTCTTACTTCCTTTCCCATCTTTGGCGCCCTGACCGCCCGCAGTGCTGTGCGCGCGGTAACCCACCTAGTCCTCGAGGAGCCTGGCCGCTGTCTGCTTTGCCTGGGTCCAGTCATCCACTATCTGTTCGCGGGGCACTCGCTTCAGAACGTCAAGCGCGCGGATGTTGCGCGCGGGCATTCCCGAAAGGCCCATCACGACGCAATGGGTGTCCTGCAGCACGGCGGTATCGATCAGCTGTTCGACCACCAGTGCGGCGCTGTCGTCTATGTATACCGTGTCGGAAAAATCAATGATGACCACTTCGTGGTCCCTGATGTCCGCCCCGATCGTGTCGATTAGCTTGCTTGAGGATGCGACGGTGAAACTGCCCTTGAGCGCTACCAGGCCCACCCTGGCAGAAAACTCGTCCGCTTCTTCATCTTCCTCATCGCCCTGCCCGGAGCCCAAGAAGCTCTGGTCCAGGAGGGGCACTGATACGACGCTGTCCATCTCCAGCCGCTCGAACTGCCGTGCGCTGGTCACTGCGGCAGCGATCATGCCCACGGCCACTGCGGTAACAAGGTCCAAGAAGACCGTAAGCCCAAGGGTGAGCAGCATAACGACCATGTGCTCGCGTTGAACGCGGTGAATTCTGGTCACAAAACGCCAGTCCACCGTGTCCAGGGCGACCTTCACGAGAATACCGGCCAGTACGGCGTTGGGTATCGCCGCAACATAGCGGCCCAACGCCAGCACCAGGATCACCAGTATCGCAACGGAGGTCACTCCAGAGGCGAATGTGGCCCCGCCCGCCCGGATATTCGCCACAGTGCTCGGGGTGGCGCCTGACCCGGGCAATCCCCTGATGAATCCGGTGAACACGTTGCCTATCCCCTGGGCCAGCAGTTCCTTGTTGGGGTTGTGACGTGTTCGCGTCATTGAATCCCCGACAAGTGCGGTCAGCAGCGTGTCCACTGAACCGACGAGCGCTATAACCATCGCCGGCTCAATGGAGCGCACCAGTACGCCCGGGGACACGTCCGGCAACTGGAACGATGGCAGGGCCGTGGGCACCGCTCCGATGACCGGTGCATCCGTGAGCCACAGCACGCCGATGAGCGTCCCTACCGCCAGCGCCACCAGGGTTGAGGGCAGGTACCTGTCGAATTTCCTGGGCCACAGCAGGGCTACGGCGAGGGTGGCTGCGGCTATGGAAAGGGCATTGCCCTCAAAGTGCTCGACCACCCCTGAGAAATTGCGGAGCGTCGCGATCGTCCCGCCCGCAGCGACGGGCGCCCCGAGGAATGGCAGGGTCTGTACCAGTATGATTATCACCCCGACGCCGGTCATAAATCCGGATATGACCGAGTACGGGGTGTACGTGACGAAGCGGCCGATTCTCAGCAGGCCCAGCATGATCTGAATCAGCCCCGCCATGATCACTATCGTGAAGGCCTCGGCGATATTGTTGGCATGGGCGGCGACTATGACCGCCATGGCCACGGTCATTGAACCGGTAGGACCGGATATGAGGGAGCGTGTGCCACCGAACACGGCGGCGAAGAACCCTACCGAGATTGCCCCGTAGATCCCGGCCGCCGGCCCCAGACCAGCTGCCAGGCCAAAGGCCAGAGCCACCGGGAGCCCCACCACCGCCGCGGTAACGCCGCCCAGGACGTCCCCACGAAACGTTCGCAGGTCGTACTGCCGAATTGAAGGCGTCAGCAGTCTCAGCAAGAACGTGTCCGGCCGTGGTGCCCGCCATCACTATTGCGGGAAGTTGGTGGGTTTATGAGCTGCCTCCGATGATTGCCGGTGGCTATCTTAGCCCGACACGAGCCGCGGTGCGTCCTCACCGTGGGAGAGGTACATGAATTCGAGACTATCGCGTGATGCCTAGCACGCCGACAACCGGCCTGACGCTAGGGCGAAAAACTGGCTCTCCGGGACCGCCTGACAGGCTCGCCCAAGTTCTCTAGTCCGTAACGCTAGACCATGTTCTCTCGGCTGGACAGGCCGGCCGTACCTGACGGTTAACAGGCTCTCCAGGGGCCTCCGCTCGGCGAGTGCTGACTCTTTCGCCTGGCCTCGGGAGGTCGCCGTGTGTACACCGAATAAGACTGGTTCGCCGGCCGGAGGGCTTCCAACATGCCGGAGTCCCTGCCCGGGGTCGCTGCCAGCAGGTCCGCTACTAGAGTCTGGCAGGAAGGAGGATCGGGGCCGAGTCTCCTCGGGTCTCGGTAACCATGGGCCGTCGGCTCCCGTCCATACACCCGTCCAAGCCCTGGCGGAGCCGGCGCACGACATGAACAGGATGCACGGTTTCCCACCGGGTGACCTCGACGGAGGCCAGGATGCTCGCCTTGCCTGTCCGGTTGATCCGTCGTGAGCCGGTGCAGATCATCAAGATCGGCGGACATGGGCCAAGACTCCATGTCTGACGATTCAGCCCGGAAAGTGCCCGGGCCTAGCGGATCGTGGGCCGGTCAGGCGCGACCCTGATCTAGTCTGCTACGGCGACCCGACTCTCGAACTGCGCAGTCTCAGTCGAGCCGATCAGGGCGGCTGTCGCCGCCTCACCTCCAGACACCGTGGCCAGCACCCGGTCGAAGAAACCGGCACCCACCTCCTGCTGGTGACGGACAGCCGTGTAGCCGGCAGCCTGCTGGGCGAATTCTCGCTCCTGCAACCTGACGTATGCGCTCATGCCCTCGTCTCTATAGGCGGATGCGAGTTCGAAGGTGTTCAGGTTCAGGGAGTGCCATCCGGCAAGAGTGATGAACTGGAATCGGTATCCGATCTCTCCGAGTTCTCGCTGAAAGCTCGCGATTTCGGATTCGCTCATTGCCTTAGTCCAGTTAAAGGACGGAGAGCAGTTGTATGCCAGGAGCTTTCCCGGGTATTCGGAGTGGATTCCACTGGCGAATTCCCTGGCCTCGTCAATGTCCGGGAGGGAAGTTTCGCACCAGATCACATCGGCGTAAGGTGCATAAGCGAGACCGCGGGCTATCGCCGACTCGATGCCGCCGGTCACGACGAAATAGCCCTCTTCGGTGCGCTCTCCCGTCACAAAATCGCGGTCGCGCTCGTCGATGTCGCTTGTGAGCAGTCTCGCGGCCATGGCGTCGGTTCTTGCCAGCAGCACGGTCGGAACGTCCGATACGTCCGCTGCAAGGCGGGCCGCCTTGAGTGTGCGAACGAACGTGGAGGTTGGCACTACCACCTTGCCACCCATGTGACCGCATTTCTTCTCGGCGGCCAGCTGGTCCTCGAAGTGGACGCCCGCCGCGCCGGCCTCAATCATTGACCTCATCAGTTCGTAGGCGTGGATGGGGCCACCAAAGCCGGCCTCCGCATCGGCCACGACCGGTACGATCCACTCCTTGCCGACCTTCCCCTGAAGGAGATCAACCTGCTCGCGGCGCAGCATCGCGTTGTTGATTCGCCGGACAAGATCGGGTGCACTGGAGGACGGGTACAGGCTCTGGTCCGGATACGTGTGTCCCGCATTGTTGGCGTCGGCCGCCACCTGCCAGCCGCTGACGTATACGGCCCGAAGGCCCGCCGTCACCATCTGCACCGCCTGACTGCCGGTCAGGGCCCCAAAGGTGTGGACGTAACCCTCCGAGTTAAGCGCTTCCCAGAGGCGATTCGCTCCATGCGTCGCCACGGTATGCTCTACCTTCAGCGAATTGCGCAGCCTCACCACGTCGGCGGCCATGTAGTCTCGCCGGATCCCGTCGTATCTGGGATCAGTGGCCCACCGCAGCTCCAGCTCCTCTGCCTGCCCGACCAGGTGGTCCGACCAAACCCTGCGGTGCCCGTTGCGTTGCCCGTTCTCCATGTGCCGACTCCAGCGCCCAGTAGTGTCCGATGTTCATAGTTAAGCCGCCTTCGGATATAATTGACAGCCCCAAGAGGTTATCGGATATATAGGAGTTCTTTATACCTTGGGGATGGGTGCGAGCGAGGTCAGAACGAGATGGAACTGCACCAGCTAGAGTCATTCCTGGTCGCCGCGGATAAGGGCAGCTTTCGCCAGACCGCCTTCTCGCTTCACCTTTCCCAACCGTCGGTGAGCGCAAGGATCCGCACGCTTGAGGAAGAGCTGGGCGTGCCTCTCTTCCACCGTGCCGGTCGGGGTGTCCGGCTCACGGAGATGGGCAAAGCTTTCTTGCCTTATGCCCAGAGAGCTCTGGAGTCCCTGCGTGAGGGCCGCGAGGTTTTGGCCACCGGCCGCGACGCTTCAGGTGGCCTGCTGACGATAGCCGCGGCGCGAAACATAGGCACCTACACGCTTCCGGCGATACTCGAGCGCCTCCGGCGGCGGCACTCGGATATCAAGGCCCACATTACAGTCGGCCGATCGAGGGACGTTCTGAACATGGTGGTCGGCGAGCAGGCCCAGCTGGGCTTTGCGCGTGAGCTCAGGCATGAGGACGTGGTGACAACGCACCTTTACGACGAGGAGGTCGTGCTGGTTACGCACCCCGGCCACCGCTTTGCAACTCTGGGAGCCGCCAGCCTGGCAGAGGTCGCCCAGGAGCCGTTCATCCTGTACGATCCCGGCTCGGCCTACTTCCGCCTGATACAGACCTATTGCCGACGCGAGGGCATACAGCCCAGGGTCGAGATGAGGCTCGACAGTATCGACGCCACCAAGCACATGGTGGAGCTGGGGATCGGAATCTCGTTTTTGCCTAGGAGCGCGATCCGGAGGGAGGTGGAGCGCGGCGGGCTGCGAACGATATCCCTGGGCCCGGAGAACCGCGTTGTCCTGCAGACCAGTCTCCTGCTCAAGCTCGCTGACTCGTATCCGCCTCAGGTACTGGCCCTTCTGGATGTCCTGTCGGCGATGTACGGCGCCCGATTCGGCGACCTCAGCGCCCGAAGGAGCAGCCCTGGACCGCAGGTAAGTGCGACCATGGCGGGCCCGCTGGCAGTCTAGGGGGCAGTGTTGGCAGGCGACAAGTCTGGCGAACGGCCAGCGGTAGCCCACGGCCTCGAGGACGTGCTGGCCTTTGAGTCCAGGGTTGCATACATCGACGGGCATGCCCCTGAGCTATCAGTCCGCGGCTACGACATCGCCGACCTGGCTCACAACCTTGGCTATGAACAGATGGCCTATCTGCTTCTGAACGGAAGCGTGCCGACACCGGCAGCACTAACGGCCTTCAGCTCTGAGCTGGCCGCCGAGCGTGAGTTGCCCGACCCCGTCCTGGACATGCTTCACTCCGTGCCCCCGACCGCTCATCCCATGGCGGTTCTACGGACGGCCGTCTCGCTTACGGGCACGCTGGAACCGGACGCAGAGATGGTGGACCAGGACCATCTGCTCGCCGCCGCCAAGGGACTGCTCGCAAAGCTCCCGGTGATCGTTGCAGCCCAGGTGCGTATCCAGGCCGGCCACGAGCCGATCGCCCCGCGCGGGCCGGAGCTCGGGCATGCAGAGAACTACCTGTACATGGTCTCCGGTGCTGTTCCTGCAGAGCCGTTCAGGCGGGCGTTTGACGCCGCCCTGGTGCTCTATGCCGAGCACGAGACGAATGCCTCCACATTCGCCTGCCGGGTCGTGGTGGGGACCATGTCCGACTACTATTCGGCCATCGTTGCCGGGATAGGCGCAATCAAAGGTGTCCTGCACGGTGGCGCCATCGACGATGCGATGAACATGCTGGTGGACATTGGTCGACCCGACCGCGCCGCCGCCTACGTCGACGACGCATTGGCGGCCAGACGCAAGCTGCCCGGATTTGGACACCGGGTGTACAGGACCGGCGACCCCAGGGCCGCGGAGCTACGCGAGATGGCACTGCAGATGGCGGGCGCGGTTGACGATAGCAAGTGGTTCGACATAGCGATCGCGACAGAGAGGCGGATGGCCGAGACCAAGGGGATCATCCCCAACGTGGATTACTTTGCCGCGCCGGTGCTGTTCCAGCTGGGCTTTCCGATGAACCTGATGACCAATGTGGTGGCCTCTGCAAGGGTGGCCGGCTGGTCGGCGCACATCGCCGAGCAGTACGCCAGTAACCGCCTGATACGCCCGAGGGCCCTCTACGTAGGTGATCGGGGCAGAACACTAGATGGTGGCGATTGACTACGGACCTGAGAATTCCCGCCGTCTTCGTGCGCGGCGGCACCAGCCGCGCCGTGCTCTTCCACGGCCGCGACCTGGATGGATTCGGCGCCGATGAGCGAGATGCCGTCATCCTCACGGCCCTTGGCAGTCCCGACCCGGACGGGCGCGAGGTCGACGGACTAGGTGGCGGCACCTCTTCGCTCAGCAAGGCAGCGATCATATCGCCCTCGAACCTGCCGGACTCTGACGTAGAGTTCGAATTCGCTCAGGTCGAAGTCGAGCGCCCGTTCGTGGACTGGTCGGGAACCTGCGGCAACATATCGTCGGCCGTCGGTCCCTTCGCGATCGACGAGGGACTGGTCAACGCGGTGGAGCCATTAACAGAGGTGCGCGTGTTGGCCGTGAACACGGGTAAGCGCTTTGTCGCCCGTGTGCCGGTAAGAAACGGTCGGTCAGCCTCGGAGGGGGAGTTCGCCATAGACGGAGTGCCGGGCACCGGAGCCCGCATCGACCTCGAATACATTGACCCCGCGGGCTCCCTGGGCGGTGGGACGCTACCCACGGGTATGCCCCGCGAATTCGTGGATCTGCCGTCCGGAGGAAATCTGGCGATCTCGATCGTCGACGTCGCCATTCCCTCACTGTTCGTTCGCGCCTCCGATGTTGGAGCGGACCCGCGTGCATCCGCTGCCGAGCTCGATGACGAGAACGGGCTGAGAAGGCGCCTGGAGGAGATCCGCTGCATGGGTGCGGTGCGGATGGGATTGTGCGAGACGGCGGAGGAGGCCCATGTGCGGCTACGGGCGGTGCCCAAGGTCGCGCTGGTCGCCCCGCCAGCCGGCTACCAGACCTTCGATGGAAGGCGCGTGGCATCTGCCGATGTGGACATCCTCGCCCGCGCCGTCTCGATGGAGCGCTTTCATCGGACGTACCCGACGAGCGTATCGATGGCGACCGCCGCGGCGGCGAGAATCGACGGGACTGTGGTGGCAGAGGCAGCGAGGGACGCAGCGCCGGGGCCGGTGCGGATCGGCCACCCCGCGGGTGTCATGCCTATCGACTGCTCGGTCGAGCCCGATGGTGAGAGGTGGCGAATTCCGAGGGTAACGACCTACCGCACGGCCCGGCGCATCATGGAAGGAAACGTTCTTATCCCGTCGTCAAGGCTAAGGCGACGATCGCAATTTAAGGCGGTCTCCTCTCCCAATGTCTGAACCGCAGAACCTGACGCAGAAGCTATTGGGCGAGCACCTGGAGTCCGGGCACATGATCCCGGGTGAGGAGATCGCGATCCGCGTTGACCAGACACTCTCGCAGGACGCCACGGGAACGCTGGCCTACCTGCAGCTGGAGGCGACCGGAGTCGATCGGGTAAAGACGGACCTTTCCGTCAGCTATGTCGATCACAACATGTTGCAGGCCGACTTTCGCAACGCCGATGATCATGCCTATCTGCAGGACGTGGCGGCCAAGTACGGGGTCCATTTCTCCAGGCCGGGCAACGGCATCTGTCACCAGGTGCACCTTGAGCGGTTCGCGGTTCCCGGAGCCAGCCTGATAGGCACCGACTCGCATACGCCGACCTGCGGAGGCATGGGTTCGCTCGCAATCGGCTGCGGCGGACTTGACGTTGCGACGGCGATGGCAGGCGGTCCCTATTACATGCGCATGCCGCTCGTGCTGGGAGTCGAGTTGACCGGTACTCTTGTCCCGGGCGTGTCGGCAAAGGACGTCATCCTGGAACTCCTGCGCAGGTTATCGGTCAGGGGCGGTGTCGGACGCGTCCTCGAGTACCATGGACCGGGTGTGGCGACCCTGACTGTCCCGCAAAGGGCGACCATCGCCAATATGGGGGCCGAGCTGGGGGCGACGACCTCCCTTTTCCCCAGCGACAGCATGTCCCTGGACTATCTGACCAGGCAGGGCAGGGGCGAGGCTTACAGAGAGGTCGCAGCGGACGAAGGCGCCGCATACGACGAATCGACGTCCATAGACCTTGCCGCCCTTGAGCCGCTCATAGCCTGCCCGGATAGCCCGGACGCCGTGGTCCCCGTGGCCGAGCTTCAGGGCACGCCGGTGGACCAGGTTGCGGTCGGCAGCTGCACCAACTCGTCCTATGCCGACCTTTCGGAGGTCGCCTCCCTGCTCAGGGGACGCACGGTTCACCCCAGGGTAACCATGGTGATGAGCCCGGGGTCGCGCCAGGTCTTGCAGCTGATCGCACAGGACGGCGCACTGGCTGACATCGTGCAGGCGGGAGTGCGTCTGTTGGAGTCCGCCTGTGGGCCGTGTGCGGGCATCGGACAGGTGCCGCGCCACGGGGCGGTATCGGTGCGTTCTTTCAACCGCAATTTCCCGGGCCGTTCCGGAGGATTGGACAATAGCGTGTACCTGGCATCTCCCGCCGTGTGCGCTGCCACCGCCGTGGCCGGTTGCATAGCGGATCCGCGGGACTACGCCCTCGGCTCTGAGTGCATGGAAATGCCGGATCGGTTCTTTACGGACGACTCCGGCATCATCCCGCCGGCCGATGATCCCGGGTCGGTCGTTATTCGGCGTGGCCCCAACATAAAGCCCATACCGGCCAGTCAACCCATGCCCGAGTCAGTCGGGGGACAGATCCTGATCAAGCTAGGGGACAACATCTCCACCGATCACATCCTCCCCGCGGGAGCGACCACGCTTGCGCTTCGATCAAACGTGCCCGCGATATCAGAGTACGTGTTCGCCTATTTGGATAAGGGATTTGCGGAGAGGGCCAGGTCCTCCGGCGGAGGGGTCATAGTTGCCGGCGAGAACTACGGACAGGGCAGTTCCAGGGAGCACGCCGCGCTCGCGCCCGCATACCTTGGCGTGGGATTCATACTGGCCAAGTCGTTCGCCCGCATACACCGGGATAACCTGGTCAACTACGGAATTATGCCGCTGACCTTTGCAGACGAGGCCGACTACGAATCGCTTGAGCAGGGCCAGCGGCTCGTCCTGGGAGATGCAAGGTCGGCGGTCGAACTAGGCGCCTCCTCGGTCACTGTCGCGGAGACGACCGCCGACCTGACCATACGGGCGAACGTCGAGCTCAGCGACCGGCAGCGCCAGATTCTGCTGGCTGGAGGCCTGCTCAGGTACGTCGGACAAGAGAGCGCCAAAGGGCGCATCAGCTGAGCGGCCGCGCTAGGCAACTCGTACCCAGACGCGGGTAGGCTGGCCGGACAGGTGCTCCTGTTGCAGGGTAATATTCAGGCCGGTAACGGAGAATCGGATAAAGGATCGGCGATGCTGGAGCCGAAATTCATAGAGCCTGGCGATTGACATCACCTGCCTCCCCGGAGCCCATCCCCATCGGCGCCGCCGGCCTCTCCTGTCATTCAGGAGTACTCGGCAGGCCATGAAATCGACAGACAGATGACCGCCTTGCCCATCATACCGGCCACCGTCGTCGGCTCACATGCAAAGCCGGCCTGGTGGCACGAGTGCAAGGAACTGACCGAGTCGGGACGGTGGGGCCCATCGGACCTGGAGGAGATGTTGACCGACGCGGTCGATGTCGCCATCCTGGACCAGGAGCGGGCCGGTCTGGACATAATCTCCGATGGAGAGTCCCGACGCCTTGACGGCTATGTCGATGGCTATTACGCGATCATCGACGGCATTCGCGCCCTGCCGATTGGACGCAAGGGTGGGCCCTGGGGCTACGATCAGCAGACTAGATATGAGGCGGTCTCCGAAATCGTGGCTCCGGAGGGTCTCGGCATCGTCTCGGAATTCGAGTACCTGCGCGACCACACGGCCCTTCCGACCAAGGTAACGTGCGCCGGGCCACTCACCTTCGGATCCCGCATTCGCCCCGGAACTGCCTACGAGAACACTGTCGCGGTGGCCGAGCGCTTCGCCCATGTGATCAACTCCGAGCTCAAGGCACTGGTGGGAGCCGGAGCAACGTTCCTGCAGATCGACGAGCCGGCCCGCGGGAACGTTTCCGGCCAGGAGATGGCCCGCCTGTTCAACATGGCGACCGATGGCGTCGACGCGAAGGTTGCCTACCACATCTGCTTTGGCAACCGTTTTGGCAGGGGACGCTTTAAGCCTCACTACTCCGACTACTTCCCCGGCGTCCTGAATGCGAGGGCGGACCAGTTCGTGGTCGAGTTCGCGGCCCGCAGCATGTATGAAGTGGAGAGGTTTGGCGAGTGGAGTGATGGCCGTGAGCTGGGCGCCGGCGTGGTTGATGTCAAGTCCTTCCACCCCGAGAGCCCCGGGGATGTGGCGGATCGGATCCGCACCGTACTCGAGCACGTTCCGGCGGATCGCCTCTACGTAAACCCGGACTGCGGGTTCGGCTGGTCACCCCGCTACATGGCCGTCAGCAAGCTCCGCGCACTGGCTGCCGGCGCCAGGATCGTGCGCGGAGAGGTCTCCGGTGCCTAGTACACCAAGAGGCTGCGACACCTTCGTGGCGCTCGGCCCGGCGACGAGGGACGGATACACCATCTTCGCCAAGAACTCTGACAGGCCGGCAGATGAATCCCAGCCGCTCGAACTGCACGAGCGCTCAGAGCATTTTTCGGGGGCCACGCTAAAGACCCCCTTCGTAGAGATGCCGCAGGCCCGGTTGACTCATCGACACATCGGTTCCCGACCGTACTGGTGCTGGGGCTATGAGCACGGATTCAACGAGCACCAGGTCGTAATCGGCAACGAGGCTCTCCAATCGAGGCTGCGGCCGACGGGCCCGACCCTGGTGGGGATGGACCTCGTGCGGTTGGGGCTTGAGCGTGGAGCCACGGCCGCAGAGGCGGTAGAGGTCATCACCACAGCGGTCGGTGAGCATGGGCAGGGGGAATTCGACCATCCGGGCGGTCACCGCACTTACGACAACGGCTTCATAGTCGCCGATCCCCGAGAGGCCTACGTGATCGAGACGGCGGGACATGAGTGGGCGGTGCGCAGCGTTGCAACCCACGCGGCGATAAGCAACGTCTACTCGATCACCGGTGACTGGGATCGGGTGTCACCGGGTGCCGCGGGGATCGCTGCCGAGATCGGATGGAAGGGCGAGCGCCTGTCGTTCGCTGAAGCCTTTACGGAGGTCGACCATCTGTCCGGCAGCGGGTATCTGAGGCGTGCACGGTCGTGTGGCGTGCTCGACCGGCATGAGCGACGCATCGACGCCGAGGTGATGATGGCCCTCCTGTCCGACCACGCGGACGGAGACTCCGAGCCGGGTGGATTCGTGACCGACATCGACCCCGGGCGTGGCATCTGCATGCACCCGGTCAGGGGCGATGAAGCCAGTGGCAATACTGCTGCCAGCCTGGTGGCCGACCTGTGCGACGACGGCAGCCGCCTGCCCATCTACTGGACCAGCATGTACTCACCATGCCTCGGCGTGTTCCTCCCGACATTCTTGCAGGGCGACCTACCCCCCGCGCTGTCACTGGGATGCGCCGAGCCCAGCCTCGCCAGCGTCTGGTGGACCTTCCACCGCCTCGCCCAGGCCGTGCTCGAGGCTCCTGGGAATCGCGCGGCCGAGGTCAGGGCGCGTTGGGCTGGGCTCCAGTCGGAGCTTCTGGAGACGGCTTACCCGGTGGCCGCAAAGGCCGCCCGCCTGCTTTCCGGTCGGCGCGGCCGGGAGGCGGATCTCATGCTCACCGATTACATGGCGACCAACCTGGCAACTGCTGTCCAGACGGCCGAAACGCTTTTGGAATCGTATTCGGGAGAGCTCAGTCAGAAAGCCCTCAGTCCGGCCGGCACGATTCCCATTTCCTAGTACGGTGCGCCCGTGTAGAGGCGCTGACATGCGATGGCGTGGTGTTATCATTAGCGCCATCTTCGGACGGGGGACCTTTGCAAAATGACGAGGCTTAGCGCGCGCCTGCGATGGGTGGCACTGACCTTTCTACTACTCATCGGGCTGGCCGCGGCTGCGTGCGGGGGTGACGGTGACGGCGCCAGCGATGGGCTGGCTGTGCTGGAGACCGGTGCATGCGCGAACCAGGGCGGCGGCACGGTGGTCGTTGCCCAGATCGCCGAAGAGGCCGAGCATGGTGCGACGGTCGCCTACGTCATTGAATACCTTGCCGAGTTCGGTTTCAGCTATCCGACCCGGGTCCGGTCCATGACCCTGGCCGAGGCCGCAACCGGGATCGCCGATTGCTCTGTCCACTTGCTGGCGGCGCCTTCTGGCTGGACGGCCTCGGGTGCCAAGGATTACGGCACCCTGTATGAAGGCGCCTCCGGCCCGATCAACAAGTACGCCGTCGCCCAACTTGGTGAGCTGGCGCCCGAATTCTCTGAGGCGTACACCAAGATGGAGATCCCCCTCAGGCGGATCGAGGAGACCACGGAGTGGTATAACTCCGACGAACGGCCCTGGGTGAGGTTCACGGAGGGCCAGGACGAACGTTACGCACCCGCGCAGCCCTGGAAGGCCGCTGTGTACTTTTACTGGGAATTCGATCTGACCGACGGTAGCTGGAAGGCCTGGCTCGGAGGCGTGTTCGAACCGTTCGACCAGATCCGCAAGGTCACCCAGGCTGTGACCAGGGAGATTCGCGGCACCCCGTACAAGGGCGAGGATCAGTACGAGGACAGCAAGGGCAACCTAGACCTGGACGAGGATGGAAGCATACTCCTCGACAGCCGAACCAAGGTCACCACGAACGGCGATCTGGCGCTCCGGTAGGCTGTACCCGCTGTCTGGAAGGGTAAGGTTCGGCCACCTCTGAGAACTTGTCCCCGCGGCGCGAGAAAGAGGTCTCCGGCAGGGTCCAGACCGTCCTCGGGCCAGTAGAGCCGTCGGACCTAGGGGTTACGGTCGCCCACGAGCACCTGCTGCTCGACATCACCTGCTATACGGTCCAGGCCGAGCACGCCACCGGACGCGCCCTGCGCGATTCTCCGGTGACGGTAGACCTGCTCGGGGATTTGCCTTCGCGCTTTCTATACAGCCTTGAGAACATGAGGCTGCTTGACGAGCGTGTTGCCATACAGGAGGTGCTGCGTTTTCGGAGGGCGGGTGGTGACTCCGTGGTGGAGACCACCAGCGCAACGATCGGCCGTGATCCGCTGGCCTACGCCCGCATATCGCGGGCCACCGGCCTTAACGTGGTCATGGGCTCAGGCTACTACGTCTCCGTCTCACATCCGCCGGATATGGCGGAGCGGACGGTGGACTCGATCGCCGAGGAGATCGTCCGTGACCTGACCGTTGGTGTAGGCGAGACGGGGATCAGGAGCGGAATAATCGGCGAGGTAGGATGCTCCGTTCCCCTGCATGCCGATGAGCGCAAGTCCCTGGTCGCCTCCGGCATCGCGCAGCGGGAGACAGGTGCGCCTATCACGCTTCACACCGGCGGGCCCAGGGAGGCCAAGCGCGAGATCCTCGATGCCCTGCTCGAGGGGGGCGCAAACCCCTGCAAGGTGATCTTCGGGCACTCGGACGGATACCTCGACCCTGACGACCTGCGGGCACTGGCCGAAGCCGGATGCTACATACAGCTCGACGTGTTCGGTTGGGAGGACACCTCGGTAGAGCGCATTTTGCCCGGCTTTCGCTTCACCAATGACGCCGAACGCCTCCAGAGCATCGCCAACATCGCGGAGATGGGATATATCGACCATGTGCTGGTCGCCCAGGACGTCTGCCAGCCCTGGCAGTACGTACGCATGGGGGGCAAGGGCTACGCGCACCACCTTGAGAGCATCGTGCCCCGCATGAGGCGCCTCGGATTCGCCGATGAGGATCTGCGCCGCATATTCGTGGACAATCCGGCCCGGGCGCTCACCTTCGAATAGACCTACTTTATGAGGCGCCTCGTCATCAGACGGGTCGCCAGCAGGTAGAAGACGGCCGAAAATCCCACCAGCTCAAGGGTCCACAGTGCCATCCAGCCGGAGAGCTCGCCCGTGAACAGGCCCCGGATCAGCTCCACCCCCGGAGTTAGTGGCATCAGCCAGGAGAACACCTGCACCCCGACCGGGAGATCGTCGAGCGGAAAGAAGATGCCGCTGAACATGAACATCGGGGTAAGGATGACGGTGAAGTAGTTCTCGATCGCGCCGAGCGACCTGACCGACGCGGTAATGGTCATGCCGATGCATGCGAAGGTGACCCCGACCAGCCAGGCCGCCGGCAGGGCGAGGACGGCAAGCGGCGAGTTCACGAGACCGAAGATGGCGGCCACGGCCAGCACGGCGGTTCCCGTCATCACCGAGCGGGTGCTACCCCACATCACCTCGCCGAGGACGATGTCGGACGGTCCGAGCGGTGTGTACAGGATGGCGTCATAGATGTGGTGCGTCTCCAGCCTCAGGTAGGCGCCGAAGGTCTGGTCGAAGGAGGCGTGATACATCGCATAGCCTGCAAGGATGCCCGGCGCGACAAAGTCCCCGTAAGGAAGGCCGTGGATGCTGTCGATGTACAGGCCCAGGCCGAATCCCATCGCCAGGACTATGAAGAAGGGTTCTACGACCAGGCCGCCGGTGTCGAGCATCCACGCGCGGAGGAATACATCTCGGTTGCGCTGCCAGACCCGAAACCCGCCCCATATCACGGTCCGCCTCAGTGCGATGGCGGCGGTTGTCATTCGTCCCTGAGCCCCTGCCGGTGAGTCGAAGGAACACGTCCTCCAGGTTGGCGGGCCGAGAAGTGACCTCGAGGCCGTCGAGAGAGTCAGCCTCGAGCGCCCCGTTGTCCGAACCGTAGACCACCAGCGACTCGCCGCGGTCCTCGACCCTGGCACCGACGCCGCCAAGCCGCTCAAGGATGGACGACTTTTCGCCCAGGCTGACACGCACCTCAACAACCTCACCGCCCACCTGCTCCCTGATCAGGTCGGCCGGGGTCCCCTCAACCAGTATGCGTCCGTGGTCGATGACCACCAGCCGGTCGCACAGGTACGCCGCCTCCTCCATGTAGTGGGTGGTCAGCAGCATCGTTATGCCCTCGGACTTCAGGCTGGTCAGCTTGTCCCATACCAGCAGCCGTGTCTGAGGATCCAGACCGGTAGTGGGCTCGTCGAGCACCAGCACCTCGGGCTCGTGCAGGAGTGCGCGGGCGATCAGCAGGCGCCGCCTCATTCCGCCCGACAGTTCGTCGGGCTTGCGGTCGGCCTTGTCGCGCAATTGGAACAGGTCCAGTGCCTGCAGAGAACGCCTTCTGGCGACGTCTCCTGGAAGGTCAAAGTAGCGCGAGAAGGCGAGCAGGTTCTGAACTACGCTGAGATCCGGATCGAGGCTGTCGGCCTGCGAGACGACGCCGAGCTTGGCCTTTATGGCGCGGGAAGAGGTGCGCACGTCGAGGCCGGTGACCGTCAGGGCTCCTGAGGTTACCGGTGACACGCACGTCACCATCCTCAGGGTCGTGGTCTTGCCGGCACCGTTTGGGCCGAGAAAGCCAAAGCACTCTCCCTTCTCCACCCTGAAATCGATGCCGTCTACCGCCACGAGATCCCCGTAGTTCTTTACGAGTGCGGATGCCCTGATTATTGGTTCTGGATAGCTGGGCTCTGTCATCGGGGTAAGAAAAAGGGCCTGCGCCGCGTCGACACAGGCCCTTTCCGTTTTGGCTCCGCGTCTTCTAAGGCTTTACCACCGCCCTGGTCACCGAGGTCTTCCGGTCTTTGCCGAACCACTCGGAGGTCTCGAACGCCTTGTTGATATCCTCCAGATCGAACGAATGGGACATCAGGTCGACGAGCGGGTATCGATCCTTGGTCCGCTCCAGCATCTCCAGCGCCGCCGGGAGCAGCCGGGGACTGTAGAAGGAGACCGGGATTATGTACTTGATCCCGTGCAGCACCCTGTTGATGTCTATCTCGACCATGGACTTTGCCGATATGTTACCGATCTCTATGTAGCGACCTCCCGGTCTCAGCATCTCCAGACCCTCGGGCACCACGCCGGGAAAGCCCACCACCTCGACCACAGTGTCGGCGCCCGAACGGCCGCCGCCGACCAGATCCTTGACGCGTTCGATCCGGTCCTCGGGATCGGTGATCTCATTGATGTTGATCGTGTAGTCGGCCCCGCACTGCTTGGCAAGCTCCAGGCGCGGCTGCTGGCCGTCTATCGCTATGATCGGTCCGGCTCCCCGCTCGCGCGCGTAGGCTATTCCGTACAGTCCCAGGCCTCCCGCACCCTGGAACACGATCGCGTGGCCCGCCTGCAGGTTCGAGCGCTCGATGCCCTCCATGACCGTGCCCGCCGCGCAGTTGACCGAGGTCAGAGCCTCATCGGAAAGGTCAGAATCGACCCTGAAGACGAAGGTTCCCGGCCTCAGGTAGTAGTAGTCCGCATAGCCGCCGTGGCAGTAGGGGAACTCCTCCACAGACTTGAACATCTGAAAGTTGTAGGCGCAGTCGGTGTACTCTCCTCGTATGCAGGTATAGCAGCGGTGGCACGGGGTGAAGTACGTGAAGATCACCCGATCCCCCTCCTTCAGCGGCTGCTGCAGGTAGTCAGTAGACACCCCCGATCCCATCGAGTGGACGCGCCCCACAAGCTCGTGGCCGTGGATGAAGCCGTGCAGCTTGATGTCGCCGCGCCATAGGTGGAGGTCGGAGCCGCAGACCCCGCAGCCGGTCACCCTTACCAGGATGCCCTCCGGCTCAACCTCCGGGGTGGGCAGCTCCCGGATCTCGAATGTGTAGTCGTCGACGAGTACCGCCGCTCTTCCGCGCTCGGTCAAGGCTGTCCTCCGTTGCTGTGATGTGCGGCGGCGCCGCGCTATTGGCGGCCAGAGTATCAGCGGCCGATGGACCGGTCAACGGTCGGATGGACGCCCGGCAAAGGGCGATCGGCACTCGGTCGACGTGCCTCGCTGCCCCACCTATAATTCCGGCAGCTTTCGCAACGCTTGGTATGAGGGGACCCCATGCAGCTAACCGGCTACCCCGACAGGTTCAGCGTCCGCCCGGGCGAGACCATCGGCTTTCACATCTCGTCGAGGGCGCCCAGGTATCGGGCGCAGCTCGTCCGCGTCATCCACGGCGACCCGAACCCGAGGGGACCGGGCCTCAAGGTCGAGCCCGTCGACTCACATATCGACGGTGAATACGAGGGGAAAGAGCAGTTGCTGTACGGAGGATCACATGTGATCGTCCCGGATAGCCCCCTTCTTGACCTTAGGGACGGCTTTACCATCACCGCGTGGATCTGGCCCACCTGGCCGGATAAGGGGAGCCCCCAGGCCCTGGTGACCAAGCTCTCTCGGGACGGCGACAGCGGCTACGGCCTGTTTGTCTCGAGAAGGGGCGACCTGGCCTTGTGGGTCGGAGACGGCTCGGCGAGCGAGTGCGTTGTCACCGGCCGCAGGCTGCGCAGTCCCGAGTGGTACTTTGTCGCCGTCAGCTTCGAAGGTGATGGGCAGATCGTCCGCATGAGCCAAAGGCCCCTTGGCTGGACCGGGCAGGGCGAGGTCGCCTCGGTGGAAAAGCGAGTGCCCGTAGGCACCGTGGCGCCTTCCGGCGGCCCGCTTATGATAGCCGCCTCACCCGGCCCGGACGGCCGCCATCACAAGGTCTTTAACGGTAAGATCGACTCGCCGCGCATCTTCGACCGCCCGCTCGCCGCAGATGAAATCGACGCCCTGTACGGTGGGGCTGACCCCATCGATGTAGCCGGCTCGTCACTCGTTGCCGCCTGGGACTTTTCGATCGGCATGTCGACCCAGGTCGCCACCGATACCTCTACCAACGGTCTACACGGCGACGTGGTCAACCTGCCGCACAGGGCCGTCATCGGCCACAACTGGAGCGGTGAGGAATACAACCCCGCGCTGCGACCGGGCGAATACGGCGCAATCCACTTCCACGAAGAAGATATCGACGACGCCGGCTGGGATGTTAGCGTCGAGTACACCGTTCCGGAGGACGCACGCAGCGGGATATACGCCCTGCGGACATCGGCCGGCGACGCAACGGACCACGTCCCGTTCTTCATTCGGCCGCACGTGGGCGTTCCCCAGTCCAGGATCGCCTTCCTGCTGGAAACCAATACCTACCTGGCCTACGGCAACGAACACGTACTCAACGTGGAGGGGGGAGATTCTATCCCTGCCGAGCTGCTGCCGAACTGGAGGAAGGATATCCACCTCGAGGAGATCGACTACATACTGAGTAATGGGCTGCATTCCATGTACGACCACAAGCGGGACGGCAGTGGGGTTCCCTATCAGACCCGCAGGGTACCCATACTGAACATGCGCCCCGACTTCATATACCCGGCCCGGGGTGGACCCCACGCAATGGGGGCGGACTTGATCATCGCCGACTGGATGGAGCACGAGGGCTTCGAGTTCGACGTGTTTTGCTCCGAGGACCTTCACTTTGACGGTGCGGCGCTGCTCGCCCCCTACAAGGTGCTGGTGATAGGCAGCCACCCGGAATACTGGTCGCGCCAGATGCTCGAGGCGGTGGAAACGTACCTTGCCGATGGTGGTCGGGCCATGTACCTGGGAGGCAACGGCTTTTACTGGGTGACATCTTTCGATCCGGAAAGGCCGCATGTGATTGAGATCCGCCGCTGGGGCGGCACCGATGTCTGGGAGGCGGAGCCCGGCGAGTACTATCACTCGACCACCGGCGAACTCGGGGGCATATGGCGAAAGCGGGCCCGGCCCCCGCAGAAGATGTTCGGAGTGGGTTTCACCGCCCAGGGTTTCGACTTCAATTCCCCCTACGAGCGCATGCCGGACTCGTTTGATCCACGGGCCGCGTTCATCTTCGAGGGGATAGGCGACGGTGAGTTGATCGGCGATTATCCCTCGCTCATGCTTGCGCATGGGGCGGCCGGGGACGAGATCGACCGTCTGGATTTCGATCTTGGAACACCCCGCCACACGCTGCTCCTGGCGACCTCGGCGGGACGCCACTCGAAGGTCTACCACCATGTAGTGGAGGAGATCGCGATCACAGACTCGCTGCAGCACGGGGAGGTGAATCCGTTCGTGCGGTCTGACATGACATACTTCGAGGGACCGAAAGGCGGCGGGGTTTTCTCGGTCGGCTCCATTGACTGGTGCGGCGTCCTGTCGCACAACGGCTACGACAACAACGTATCGCGCATCACAGGCAATGTTCTGAGGCGGTTCGTCTCGGACGAGCCATTGCCGCCGATACCGACCGATTCAGGAGAAATCAAATGACACAGACGCGCATCGCCGTAATGGGGGCGGGAGCCATCGGGGGGAGCATAGCCGCCTTCCTGGCGAGGGCCGGGGTGGAGGTCACGGTAATCGACATCTGGCCCGAGAACGTGGAGACGATACGGACCGCAGGCATCAAGGTCACGACCCTGGAGGATGAATTTGTCGCCCGCCCGGCGGCTGCGCTCCATCTGGCCGACGTGTCGATCGACGGCGGCCTGTTCGATATCGTCTTTCTCGCCCTAAAGTCCTACGACACCGAGTGGGCCTGCCACTTCATCAAACCGCACCTGGCCCCCGGGGGCTACATCGTCTCGGCGCAGAACTCGATCAACGACGAGACCATAGCGGCGGTCGTCGGATGGACCAGGGTGGTGGGCGCGGTGGTGACCTTTGGCGCGGGCATGTACGACCCGGGTCACGTTACCTTTACCAGTCCAAGAGAGCGCAAGCCCTTTACGGTCGGCGAGCCCAGCGGCCTTGTGACACCTCGGGTGCGGGAGGTCGTGGGAATTCTGGACAACGTTTCAGGCGGAAACGTGTCGACCACGACCAACCTGTGGGGGGAACGCTGGTCGAAGCTGTGCGTCAACTCCATGGCCAATGCGGTGGCCGGGGCAACCGGCCTTTTGTCGGCGGAGTTGCGCGAGGTGGAGGCGAGTCGCCGCGTCTCTATCCGAATAGCGGCCGAGGTAGTCACCGTCGGCACGGCCCACGGTGTGTCGATCGAGCCGATAACCGGCGTGGAGGCAGGGCTCTACCCGCGCGCACTTACGGATGGCGCGGCGATGGAGGAGGTGGAGGGGGTCCTGTTATCCGGCGCCCGCGAGGTGGGCGTTGGTCGTCCCTCGCTGGCACAGGACCTGATGAAGGGCCGCCGGATCGAGGTCGACCACCTGAACGGATACGTGTCCCGAAAGGGAGCCGAGGTCGGCATCGCAACGCCGGTCAACGATGCCATCCTGTCTCTCGCAAACCGCGTCGAGTCCGGTGCGCTCAAGCCCTCGGTCGAAAACCTGACGGAAATCCCCTGACCGGAGCCCGCGTGAACGGCCCGGGATAGGGCAATCGGTATCATTCTCTCTCCCTGGCGTTGTCCGGGGAGGACAAGTCAACTTTGGCCCGGCGATGCGCCGCGCTTGGAAGGAAACGCCATTGAACGGCTTTGAATACATAGCCCGCATCCTGAAACAGGAGGGGACCGAATGGCTGCCCTGCTACCTGTCGAACCCGATCATCGAGGAGGTGGCCAAGGAGGGCATTCGTCCCGTGGCCTTCAGGCATGAGCGCGGCGCGGTGATGGCGGCCGACGGCTATTCACGTGTCAGCGACAGGCACCGTTTCGGGGTTGTGGCCGTTCAGGCCCAGGCCGGCGCGGAAAACTCGGTTGGCGGACTGGCGCAGGCCAACGCCGATAACGTGCCGATTCTCGTCCTTCCGGGTGGCAACCCGCTCGATCGAATCCTGGTGAAGCCAAACTTCGTGGCCGCACGCAGTTGGGAGACCGTCGTAGAGAGCGCCCAGCTGGTCACGAGGACGGAACAGATAGGCGATGTCATGCGCCGGGCGTTCCACGCGCTGAGAAATGGACGTGGAGGCCCGGTCGTGGTGGAGATGCCGCTGGACGTCTGCGAGGAACCGGTGCCCGAGAGTTCGGTTGGCTATTCCTCCCCGCCGTTCTCCAGGGCCAGGCCGTCGAGTTCCGACGTTCGCGACGCGATAAAGACGGTAGCTGCGGCCAGGAGCCCTCTGATCTGGGCGGGAGCCGGCGTTCTTTCGGCCGGTGCCACCACCGAGCTCAGGGAATTCGCCGAGCTACTCGACGTGCCAGTCTTTACGACCATGCCCGGAAAGTCGGCGTTCGACGAGCGCCATCCGCTGTCGGTCGGCGCGGGGAGCATGAACACCACCCTTGCCGCGCGGAGATGGCTGGACGAGTGCGATGTGCTGCTGGCGCTCGGGACCTCGCTCACCGAGACGCCCTATGGTCAGGCCATACCCTCGGGCAAGACTGTGATTCACAACGTGCTCAACACCGGGGAAATAAACAAGGATGTCGCCTCTTCGATCGGGCTGGTCGGCGACGCCAAACTCACTTTGCTTGATCTGATCGACGCGGCGAAGGGTGAGGTGAGCGAGGTTCCGAGGGACACCGGTGTCCGCGACAGGATCGCAGCGGTCAGGGGCGAGTGGCTGGCTCGCTGGCGCCGCTACCTTGAGGATGATGATGAGCCCATCAACCCGTACCGGGTGATCCACGAGCTGAACAAGAGCCTGGACCTTGAGGGCAGCATAGTTACGCACGACGCCGGTGCCCCGCGCGACCAGATGGTCCCCTTTTTCACGGCAACCAGTCCCCACAGTTACGTTGGCTGGGGAAAGACTACGCACCTGGGCTTTAGCATCCCCTTGATGATAGGAGCCAAGCAGGCGATGCCGGACAGATTCTGTCTGAACATGATGGGAGATGCCGCATTCGGCATGTCAGGTCTCGACATGGAGACCTCGGCGAGGGCGGGGATACCGATAACCACGGTCGTGCTCAACAACGGAGGCATGGCCACCTATCCCGGTGGATTTCCTACCGCGCGGGAGACCTTTGGCGTGTCCTACATGCAGGGCGACTACGCGGGCCTTGCGACCGCGATGGGCGCGGAGGGCATACGTGTGACAACGCCTGCCGAACTGGGCCCGGCGCTGCTCAGGGCGCGCCGGCTAAACGCCGAGGGCAGGACCGTGCTCATCGACGCCGAGACCAAGTTCGAAGACAGCCGCGCGCCCGAAAAGTTCGCATAGGACCGGGGCAGCGCCCCGGTGCGTGAGTGGTCAGGCCCAGGTGAGAATGCGGGCGGGGTTGTTTGTGACTATGTCGTCGATCTCGCCTTCGGCAAAATTCTTTAGCCTCATCCGAGGGACGACATTTTCCAGTAGATGGGCATAGCCCTTGCCGCCTCGCCCTATCAGCTGTCCCTTCGTACAAATGTCGTGCGCCACGACGATGCGTTCACCGTAGCCGGCGTCGATCATCGCCCTTATGTTGTCCAGCCGCCTGTCGTCGTTTACCCGGTCCAGCGGTGCGATGGGGTTGCCCGAAGTGTCCTCGTTGCCGAGCAGATCCCACTCCAGATAACAGCCCGAAGCGGCTAGCCTCAGGAGCTGTTCGGGCTCTGTGAGGATGTAGTCGAGGTGGCCCACAATCACCCGCTCAAGGTCGGCCCCGGCGTTTCTCAGTATCTCCACGATCCACCCCGGCCCATCGGAAAGGAAGGGCGGGTGGATGAGGATGGGTGCGCCGGTCTCTTGCTGGGCGGCTACCGATGCCCTGAGCACCTTTTCGACGTTGTCTGACATCGGGTTCCAGCAGCCTATCTCCCCGATGATGCCGCTCCTGATCCCCGTGTCTCCGACCCCCATGGTGAGATCCCGCACGATCTCGGCGGCGATCTGGTCCTCCGTACGATCGTCCATGTCGGGCGGGTGAGAAAGGGGCACGTAGTAACTTGCCCCCATGACTATGTTGAGGCCGGTGGCCCTTGAAATACGGGCAAGGGCCAACGGGTCCCTGGCTATGCCAATGGAGGTGGCGTCAACTAGGGAGCCTCCGCCCCAAAGCTTGTATCGGGTGATCTCCTCGAGGGCGACCTGTTCATCCAGCAGTGTCATCTGGTCGAAGTTGTACATGAACACGATCCGGCTACGGCCGATCATGTCGAAGGTCAGCTCCCGATCCACGTCCCCGCGGGCGGTCGCCTCGTCGGGCATCTGGAAATAGGGCCGCAGGTCGATCAGCAGGTGCTCGTGAGTAACCGTCGGGCCCAGCTCGGAGGGATCGATGGGCCCAAGTACCGTTTGGACCTTGCCCGTCATGTTGGTCATTTCGTCCACCTCACCGCCGGAGTATACAGGGGATAATCTGAAGGCCGATCCACCCGTTCCAACCTGGCCTGGTGGTCGTTGCGGCCCGTCGAATCCGGGCCTGATCCCCGGCGGTGGCGTTGACGTGCTTGTTTGAACCGACCACCATCCTCCTAGCGGTACGGACATGCACCTTATGCGGCCGCATGGAGGACGATATGAGCCAGCCCACCGTCACCACAATCAGCAAGACTGAGGCCAGGGCGCAGGCCGCCATGGTCGCGACCAAGGACCCTCACGCCACCGAGGCCGGGCTCGAGTTGCTGCGGGCGGGCGGGAACGCCGTGGATGCCGCCATCGCCGCCTGCTTTGCGAGCGGGGTGGTCGAGGCGAATTCGGCGACGATCGGAGGCGGCGGTTACATCGTCTACCAGATGGGCGATGAAGGCGGGGTGATCGGCGGACACATGCCTGCACCGGCTGAGGCCCAGCCCGACATGTTCAGACTCACCGGCAGGTCCGCGACCGGACCCTTTGGCTGGGCCGAGGTCGAGGGGGATGTGAACCTTAAGGGCGCCTTGTCAATCAATGTGCCAGGCGTCGTTGCCGCGATGTGTGAGGCTCACCGGCGTTTCGGCAGAGTCCCGCTTACCGAGGTCGTGGCCCCGGCGGTAGGGCTCGCACGCGATGGCTTTACACCGGGATGGCACAACCTTTATGCGTTCGGCCTGCTGTCCGACATGCTCCACCGATACGGCGAGCTCGGGCGCATTTTCATGCCCGGCGGCCTGATGCCCGCCGGAGACAACTCGAGACCGGGAATCCTTCGCCAGCCGGACCTTGCGGACACGATGGAGGCCATCGGAAGTGAGGGTGCCGCCGCCTTCTACAGGGGGGATGTGGCGAGGACGATCGTCGAGGGCGTTCGCGCAGAGGGCGGGATCCTGACCATGGAGGATCTCGCCGCGTACCGGCCGTTCGTGTGGGAGGGCGGCATGGAGATCGACTATCGCGGACGCACGGTGCGGGTGCCCCCGCACGCGACGGCAGGGGCCACGACGGCGATGACTCTAAAGCTCCTGGCCGGTTTCGGCTTGCCCGCCATGGGCCACAACTCCGTCGAGTCTCTTCACGCCTTCATAAGCGCTGCTCGAATGGCCTACGCGGACCGCTACGCATACCTGTCCGATCCGGCGACTGTGGATGTTCCCTGGGAGGGGCTGCTGTCAGACGCGTATGCGGACCGGCGCCGCGCTGAGATAGGCCCGCTGGCTCCGCAGGTCTGGTCGGCGGGCGATCCCTGGGAGGAGGAAGGCAGGCGGCCGAAAAGGGCGTATGCGCCCTCGGCGCCGGCGCTGGATGACGGCACGACCCACCTGTGCGTCATTGACGAGGAGGGCAATGCCGTCTCCTTTACTAACACGGTGGGCGGCGGTTTCGGCTCGGGGATAGTTCCCCCCGGCACCGGCGTCGTAATGAACAATGGGATGATGTGGTTCGATCCGATTCCCGGTCGTATCAACTCGATACTCCCGGGCCGCTGGCCCCTCAACAACGCGACACCTGCCCTGGTGCTCTCTAGGGACGGGACGCGTATCGCAGTGGGAGTCACCGGTGGACGCCGCATAACGAACGCCGTCAGCCAGCTGGTCTCCAACATGGTCGACTTCGGAATGGGCCCTCAGCAGGCCATCGACGCTCCCAGGGTCGACTGCTCGACTCCACGCACCAGCGTGCCGGTACAGCTGGATGCCGACGTGCGGCAGGGCCTACAGGAGATCGGCCACCAGCTGACTGTCATGGGTCCCGAGTATGCCGTAACCGGATTTGCCAGCTTCGGCAGTCCGGTTGCCATACTAAAGCCCGCGACCGGAGATATCACCGCCGGGGTCGATACCTTCCATGCAGCTTACGCGGAGGGTTACTAGAGAGTCCGGCCGTATGTGCCACAGGCTCGCAGGGCTGAAACAGCGCCAGCATGCGCACGCTCGCGGGCTGACCTAAAGTTGGCGGAATGAAGCCGAAGTGAAGGAATAGCCCGCCGAACGATGCCTGAGAGCGCAGACTACGGGGCCCCGGCAGTTCTAGGGACACATGGTCTCCTCGGCATGTGTGACGACGGCAAGGACGGACTGAAGGTATGAATTTCCCACAGATTCCCCGTTACTCGGATACGGTAGTCATCGGCGGCGGCACAGCCGGCGCCGCCGTGGCCGGTCTTCTGGCAGAGCGAGGTGGCCAGTCCGTCCTGCTGCTTGAGGCTGGACCGGACTATGGGCACTTGTCGGAAGGGCGCTGGCCGCCGGAGTTGCTCAGGGGCAACGTAATAGGGGATACCCACGACTGGTCCTACTCGAGCGCGTCGTCCATGGGCCTTCCCGGTCATCCTCTCCAGCGCGCCAGGGTGATAGGCGGGTGCTCATCGCATAACGGCTGCATCGCGCTGTGGGGCAGCAGCGCCGATTACGACGGCTGGGCCGCGGCGGGCAACGGCGGATGGTCGACCGGAGAGGTTCTTTCCCACTTCCGGAATGCGGGGAGGCGATTGCGCGTTCGTAACTTCGGGCCCGAGGAGGTAAATCCGTATCACGGAGCATGCCTTGAGGCGATGATCGCTGCCGGCATAAGTCCGACGGACGACCTGAATCACATGGACGAAGATGTGGGCGCGGCGCTAGCCCCTGTCAACATCTGGCAGGGGATGCGATGGGGCACGCACTTTGCATATCTAGATCCGGTGCGTGATCGAAAGGATCTGACCGTGGTCGGCGACGCGCTCGTGGACAAGATCAATCTGGACCGCTATCGAGCCGTCTCGGTCGACTTCATCAGGGCGGGCGAGAAAACCACAGTCGAGGCGGGGCGGATAGTCCTGTCCGCCGGAGCCTACGGATCCCCCTCCGTCCTGCTCCGTTCCGGAATTGGCCCGGCGGAGGACCTTTCAGAGTTGGGCATCTCCACCCGGATCGATCTGCCCGGCGTTGGAGGTAACCTGCACGACCATCCGAGCTTCAGCATGAGGCACTACGGCACGCAGCTCTTTGACTCCCTGATGAAGGATTTCACCGCTGATGGCAGGACCGTCTTTGCCGAGCAGAGCCTGGCCAAGGTCCGAAGCGGCCGGTGTAGCCAGGCTTTCGACCTGCATATAGCCCCCGTCACATCGGTGGGTCCTGACAGCCAGGGACGGTGGGAGTTAACAATGTTCGTTGCGCACATGGCCCCGCGGTCCCGAGGCCGTCTGACCCTGCAAGACAGCGATCCATCAACCAGTCCGGTGATCGACACCGGTTACTTCACCGACCCGGAGGGCGGCGATATCGCTGAGCTCATGGACGGTGTGGCGATCGGCAGAGAGATCGCGCGGCAACCCCGGCTCGCCGCGCTGGTGGGGCCGGAGCTGGACGATACGGCCAGCAGCGTGTCGGCTGAGCATGTCGGCCGCGTCAGCCTCCACTACTACCACCCGGTAGGCACCTGCAAGATGGGTCCCGCCTCCGATGACGCCGCCGTAGTTGATTCGACAGGCAGAGTCCACGGAGCCGAGGGACTCTACGTTGCCGACGCATCGATCATGCCCACGATCCCAAGGGCCAACACGAATCTGCCGGCGCTCATGGTGGCCGAGAAGATCGTCGCCGGGTTTGACCAGTAAATGGTCGGGCCGCCGGGGAGGATGATGGCTCACCCATTTAAGGAACATCTCGGTGGGAGCGGTCCGACAGAGTTATGCCTGCTGCCGGGCGCTTACCGAACCCCCCGGGGCTCAGGGCGGCCGGCGAAAACCGCCGCGTCACTCAGGTCTTCACCTTCTTGAATCTGAAGCCGTACATGATGCTCCCGTAGTAGTTGAACCACTGCTTAGCGGCGCGATCTTCGAAGGGATAATCCGCACCTAGCTGTCTTGCGGCGGCGAGCCCTGTTACAAAGCAGGTTTCCTGGCTGTTGATCAGCGTGTGAGCCCCACAGTGCCACGTTCGTCTCCTGCCCTGAATGAAACGAAACAGGTTGACGAGCCAAGCAACGTGACGAACGTCGTGGACGATGTGCTGAAACCACCACCTCTTGATGACCTTCCGTTCATCGATGGGGCTGTTCGCGTTGTAGGTCACCAGACAGGGCTTGTCGGACCCATTAGCCCAGGGCTGCTGATTGTGCATGATGTACGTGATCTCGTAGTTGTCCGGCCTCGCACCGTACTGTTCAATATGATTGCTCCGCGTCGCCAGGGGCTCAGCTTCGTTATCCGGAAGGATCGAAGAGTCTGAGTGGACGACCGTGTGGCTGTGGAGCTCGCTCTCGTAGCGGATCGACGAGAGGATGTATCGTTCGAGAAGGGTCGGCCTATCGAGGATCATCAACGTCTGGTTCGCGTTGCAGGCGAAGACAACATCGTCGAAGGTTTCCTGCACGCCGTCTTCGTCCTCGACCACGACGCAGGATGCATTTCGATACACCTTTCGGACGGGCCGGCCAAGGTAGATCCTGTCCCGAAAGTTGGCCGTCAAGTTCTCGTAGATGCGCCGCGTTCCCCGGTCCCACGTCTGCATAGGGGTAGAGGTTTCAATGTCGAAAAATTCCAGATACCTGGCAAATAGGGCTGCCGGCATATCGAAAACGTTCGTCGCCATCAGGAAATTGACGAACATCGGCTTTAGGATCTTGTATCTGAAGTCCCCGGAAAACCCCCCTACGTTCAGGACCGTCCCCATGCTGATGTAACTGAACGGATTGAGGGCGTTCACCAGTTTCGACCGCGAACGCGTGAGCCAGCCAAAGCGGCGCAGATGCCCTAGGACCCGCTGGAACTTTGCGATCTCCGATTGCAGTTGGTCCCTCATCTCGGAATCGAAATCGTGGGCGTAGACCTGGCCGCCGTACTTGACGCTGTAGCTGAATCTCGTGTCGACCAATTCGATGCCGAATCTCTCCATCAACAGCAGGATGTGATGGTAGACGGACGGAATGCAGGCCGTGACGGAGATATCGAAGGGAATCGAGCTGCCGTCATCTTGCGGCATGTCGGCTGTGATCGCGTTGCCGCCAACCTGTTCGTGGGCCTCGAAGAGACGAAAGTCAAAGCGGTCCGGGTGATGATGCAGGGCCCATGCGGCACCCAGGCCCGAGATGCCTCCGCCGACTATTGCAATTCGCCTGGGAATCGCCCCCCGCTCCCCGTCGCCGTTTCTGTTCCTCACCATGGTCGCGGTCCGGGCAATGTATCCTCAGGCGTTGACCGACCCTGGGGATGCCGTGGCGCTGCGTTCAATGTCGTCGTGTGCCACTGGTGCGCTGCGACCAGAACCCGTTGCGCAAGACCTGGCCAGGAACGTGCTCGTCCTGGACTGACCTTAAGGGTGTGCTCGCGATAAGCGTTCAGCCGCTCTCTTGTACCTTAAGAACGTGCCATCCGGGGACTGGCCTGCCTATTCGGTGATGGCCGCGACCGCATCCTCCCGCGTAGCGTGGGTGGGGATGATCTTGTGGAATCCGCTGATCAGAAACACCCCGCGGATTGAATCTGACAGGGCGCATACGCCAATCTTCCGGGCCCTTTTGTGTAGCTGTCTTGCTATGGCGAGCAGGACACCTAGACCGGCACTGCTCAAGAAGGAAACCTGCTCCAGGTCCAACAGTAGGTTCACGTCCTTGCCCTCCAGCAGGCCTTCAATGGCAGCCTGGAACTCCTGGGCATTTTGGCCGTCAACTCGCCCCTTGAGCCGTGCGATCAGCGTCCCGCCCACCTGCTCGGTCTGGATGGACAGCCCCTTCACCTCAACACTAGCCTGGCCGGTGATCTCCTCGCCCTCTAGACTGTCGGATTCCATCTTGCCCTCCCATAAAGGCGACCCTTTTGAGCATTTGCCCCGCCACCGTCAAATCAGTCCGCCTAGCGTCGCACAATGACAGCCGCAGCAGACCCGCTGTGGCTCGCCTCCCGGGTGCGCGATTCACCCCGGAGTCCCAATAGTCGAGGGCCCGTGCGGTGGGGGAGCGTGCACCCGGTCCTAGACTGCCCATTCGGTGTCGGTACTGGCGCGGAATGGTACTACATGGCTCCGCAAACGGTCAGCCGGGTCCGGTAGCGCCGGGTCGGCCGGCCGCAAAGCCCCGGGGCTCTCCGAAGCTCCGGAGGCTGGCTGTGGCTTTCCCACGATGACTCGCCGGAGGGTGACCGCGGAGCCGGTGATCGTGACGCCAGGCCGATGCCAGCGGGTTGCTATTGGGCCGAGAGGCCGCCGTCGATGTTTATGGTCTGGCCCGTGATGTAGTCGGAGTCCGAACCGGCCAGGAATGTGGCGAGGGCGGTTAGACCGTCCATGTCCCCCTCTGCACCGAGAGGTATGGCCTGCATGTAGGCCTGTCTGCGTACTGGATCGGCCCATGCCTCGGCGGTCATCGCCGTGTTGTAGTCGCCGGGAGCCAGGGCGTTTACGCGGACGCCGTATGGGGCCCACTCGAGTGCCAGGCAGCGGGTGAGCATGCTTACCGCCGCCTTGGATGCATCGTACACGGCCTCTAGCCTGAACGCCCTGGTGGCGGCCACCGAACTGATGTTGATGATCTTGCCGTAGCCCCGCTCCAACATGTGGGGCGCCACGGCCCGGCAGCCATAGAAGACTCCTCCGATGTTGGTGTCGATTACCTGCCTGAATTCCTCGTCCGTCGTTCGCACGGAGCTATCGCGCATGACGGACGGCGGCCTGAGGACCCTGTCGGGAAACGGGACGGTGGCAAGCTCCTTGAAGGAGCCGGCGTTGTTAACGAGTATGTCCGCGCCGCCCAGGTCGGTGATGGTCCGGGAGACCATCTCGTCGACCTGCGCGGAGTCGGCCACGTCCGTAGGCACGACAAGGGCCCGGCGACCAGTTGCAAGCACACCTTCGGCGGCGGATTCCAGGTCGGGAGATGCGCGGGCCGCGAGCGCCACGTCGGCTCCCCTCTCTGCGTATGACAGGGCGATGGCGCGGCCTATTCCGCGGCTGGCGCCCGTGACGATGGCGACGCGGCCGGTCAACTCTCCGCCCATGACGATGCCCATTATACCGGTGCTAACATCCTCTAGAGGGCTGTTCCGACGAGGCTGGTGGTTAGTGCCTGCCGGCCATGAGTGACGCACCCCTGGGAGGATTCAAAACATGAGTGTCAAAGACAAGGGATACGCCAGACCCGATCTCCTGGTTGATACCGACTGGCTCGAGCGCCACCTGCTGGAGCCGGGCATCCGGATAGTTGACACGGGATTCTGGGAGTCGTACACGCGGGCCCACATCCCCGGCGCTGTCGGTGTACGGCGCGACCATTACTTTAAGGATCCGACGAGTGACCGCACCTTCATCGACACGCCGGAGCAGTTCGCGCAGGAGATGGGCGAGCTGGGGATCGGGGACGGGACGCTTGTGGTGGCTTACGACGACTTCGGGGGCCTCTGGGCGACCAGGCTCTGGTGGGCACTGACCTACTACGGTCACGAACAGGTGAAGGTGCTGGACGGTGGCTGGCGCAAGTGGCTGCGCGAGAGGCGCCCCATCACCGACACCAGGCCCGAGACTCCCGTCGCGGAGTTCACCCCTGATCCCGATCCATCGCTCATAGCCACCGCCGAGCAGATCATGCACGAGTGCATAGGCGTGGGGACGGACGCCGGCGGCGAATCCGGCGAAGTCTTGCTGGACGTAAGATCAATAGGGGAGTACACGGGGCAGAACGACAGGGGCAACGCCCGCGCCGGCCGAATGCCGGGAGCCAAGCACCTGGAATGGCTGGAGTTCGTCACCGACGACGATGTCAAGGAGTTCAGGCATGCCTCGGAGCTTCGCGCCAAGCTCGAGGCCGTGGGGGCCGCCCCGGATAAGAGGATCACGACGTACTGACAGGGCGGCATCCGTGCGGCGCACGGCATGTTCACCCTGACCCTCCTGGGCTACGACAAGGTCAGGAATTACGATGGCTCATTCCGAGAGTGGGGGAACCGTGAGGACACACCGATCATCACCTAGGACCGTTCGCATTCAGGCCGCGGGAGTGCCGCTTTTGCTAAGGCGACCCTTGTTCGCCTTCATCGCCGTGTTGGTCGTGCTCGTGTTCGCCGGAGCGGCGTCCTGCGGAGGAGACCAGTCCCCCGCCGCGGACGGGGCTGCAGATGACACCGCGGCGGGATCTGTCGGCGAGTCTCCGAAGGACAAGTTGCTGGGGGCGGGCGACCTGGGCGAAGGTGACGAACCGTTCGTAAAGGACGATGGGCCCCCGACGGAAGCCAACCCGGACAATCTGGCCGCTCTCAACAGGCTGGGGAACGAACTGTACCGGCCCGACATCAAGATGCCTTCCGGCTTCATCAACGCCGAGCCGTTTACGCTGGACGACCTGGCCGGGCAGGTGATACTGATCGACTTTTGGACCTACACCTGCATCAACTGCATCCGCACCCTGCCTTACCTTAAGGACTGGCATGCAAAGTACGCAGACGACGGCCTGGCGATAGTCGGCGTGCACTCGCCCGAGTTCGACTTTGAGAAGGAGCGGGCAAACGTTGAGCAGGCGGCAGCGGAGTTCGGCCTTGAGTACCGCATCGTCCAGGACAACGACTTCGGAACCTGGCGCAACTACAACAACCGGTACTGGCCGGCCAAATACCTGATCGATCGTGACGGCTATATTCGCTACGCGCACTTCGGAGAGGGGGCGTATGAGGAGACGGAACTGAAGATCAGGGAGCTTCTCGCAGAGAACGGCGGGCAAGTCAGCCAGGACAACTCCGAGATCCTGCCGACCAGGGACTACGAAGAGTCGGCGCTGCGCATAGATGACCCGCAGATGTCGGTCACAAGGGAGCTTTATGCGGGCACTGAACGTAACTACAGTGCCCTGCGCTTCGGGGGCCAGCCTCCTTACGTGCGCCACGAGCAGTACTACGCCCGGCAGGATATGGCGCTCGAGTACACGGACCCCGGGGTTCACGAGAACCACTTCATCTACCTCAACGGCCTGTGGCGTAACGGACCCGAGAGCCTAAAGCACGCAAGAACAACCGAAGCCTACGAGGACTATGTGGCGATCAAGTTCTATGGAACCAGCGCCAACATAGTTCTGGGCCTGCCGGAGTCCGGGGATTCCTACGAGGTGCGCGTGACGATCGACGGAGAGCCCTTCCCCGCGGATCACGCCGGCGAAGACGTGATGTGGGACGATGAGGGCAACAGCTACATTCTCGTAAACGAGGATCGAATGTACCGCGTCGCCAAGACCCCTGAGTACGGTGGATACGAACTCAAGCTGGCGTCAAACTCGGACAGCTTTGAATTCTTTGCATTCACCTTCGGTGTCTTCAAGAACCTGTAGAGGACTCGGGCCCGGGGCCGGCACCGCAATATCGTCGATACGAGCCGCCGCTGCGGGCCTGCTTTGCGCAGCCGCTGTGGGCCTGGTCATCGCCTGCGGCGGCGCGCCGGACGCCGACCGTCCCCGTCCCGACGAGCACCAGCTGATAGAGGGCCCCACATCGCAGGGGGGCTTTCAGGCCATACTGGGCACTGACGATCTCAGTCCCGGTCGCCATCGACTGGGGTTTGTGCTGATCTCTCGGCGCGGGGTGGTCAGCGAGCCGGTCGTGCGTGTGACGCTCTATGCCGGTGGCCCCGGCGCGGAGCGCGAGGTCGCCGGGCCTCTGGAAGCCACCTACCAGCCCTGGCCGGTGGGATCTCGCGGCCTGTACACCACCTTTGTGGAGTTCAGCGCGACGGGGCCCCACCGACTGTCGATAGAGGCCCCCGCCGAGGAAGGGGGCGTGGAGATCGTAGAGTTGACCTTCGACGTGGCGGAGGACACCGCCGCGCCTTCAGTGGGCGAGAAGGCGGTAAGAAGTGTGACCAAGATCGCCGCGGACGTCGCAAGCCCGACCGAGCTGACCACGGGATCCCTCTACGACCCGGACCTTTACCGGATCACGCTGGCCGATGCGATCGATAACGATCGGCCCGTTGTTGTGGTGTTCGCGAGCCCGGCTTTCTGCATAAATGCGGTCTGCGGTCCGCAGGTCGAGGTGCTCAGCGAACTGCAGGAAGCTTACGGGGAAAGGGCCAACTTCGTTCATGTCGACCTGTACGATAATCCCCATGAGATTCAGGGCGACCTCGAGCAGGCGATGATTTCCCAGGCGGTCTGGGACTGGAACCTGCCGAGCAACGAGTGGACGTTCGTGATCGACGGGCAGGGCAGGGTGTCGGCGCGCTTTGAGGCCTTCGCCACGTTCTCAGAGATCGAACGTGAATTGGCGAAGCACCTTTGACGAAACGGTTGACATCTCCGGCAATGGTCTAGCACGGGTCTGCGATTGGCTCAATCGGGTATATCCGGCAACTTTGGCCTTCATTCGCTGTGCAGGTCGGTCTCGCGCTGGTTCAGCGAGCAGACGGACCTGCTGCCTCCCTATCACATCTACCAGGGCCACGACTGGGGGAAGCGCAGCGGGGCGGGAAAGTTCTTCCTGCAACTCGGCTCGGACTCGGTGGAGGTCGACGAAGTCACCCACCGCCTGCTCAGCCTCGGCGAGACGATAAGGGTGCGCTATACCAGGCGCTTGCGAGCGATCAATGTGGATCGATTTATCGGGGACGAGGCGGGTATCTGGTCCAACGAATGATCGGTGAGGCGATGCGTTTACGCCTCTGCGATGCGGCGCCTATGCCAGGCTGATCGCCTCCTCCAGCGGTACGTACTCAAGCCCCAGCGACTCAGCGACCGCCGGGTAAACCACGTGACCGCCCATGGTATTTATCCCCAGCGACAGGGGTCCGGCCTCCGCCACCGTCTTTTCGATCCCGTCATTTGCCAGCTTGAGAACGTACCGGTAGGTTGCGTTGGAGAGGGCGACGCTCGCGGTGGTCGCTACCATGCCAGGGATGTTAGTGACCGCAAAATGCGTAACCCCCTCGTCAACGTAGGTCGGATCGGCCTGGGTCGTCGGCCGTATTCCCTCAACGGAGCCGCCCTGGTCTATCGCAACGTCCATGACCAGGGAACCCTCCTTCATGTCGGCGAGCATGTCCCTGGTGATGACCCTGGGGGATCTCGCCCCGGGCACCAGCACCGATCCGATCGCAACGTCCGCCCTGCTCAGGAATTCGGCCAGCTTGAGCGGGGTGGACATCACCGTCTTGACCATGCTGCGAGAGATATGCTCGATGTACCTGAGGCGCTCAAGGTTGTTGTCGAACACGACCACCCGGGCTCCCAACGCGGTGCCGATTAGAGCGGCGGCCATGCCGACGTTTCCGCCCCCGACTATCACCATCCTGCAAGACTCGGCACCCGGCACCCCGCCCATCAGCCGCCCGGGGCCGTCAAAGTCGGTCTGCAGTAGCCGGGCCGCTATCTGCGGCGAGAGCCGCCCCGCTATTTCGCTCATTGGCGTCAGTAGCGGCAGGGAACCGTCGGTCTCCTGCACCGTCTCGTAGGCCACGCCCGTGACCTTCGAGGAGCACATGCGCGATGTCAGCTCCAGCTCGGGAGCCAGGTGCAGATAGGTGAACACTATCAACCCCTCGCGGAAGCGTTCGAACTCCTCGGGCTGGGGTTCTTTGACCTTGACCACCATCTCCGATCGGTCCCACAGCTCGTCCGCCGTGGCAACGATCGATGCGCCGGCCGCCACGTACTCCTCGTCCGGGCACGACGCCTTCTCGCCAGCGCCGCTCTGGACCGCCACCTCGTGGCCGGCCCGTACCAGGATGTCAGTCTTGTCAGGGGTCAGCGCAACGCGGCGCTCCCCACTCTTTGTCTCTGTCGGCACCCCGATCTTCATGGCGTCTCCAAGGAAATCATAGCCTAGTCACCCCCTCTAGCGACATCGATCCGGCAAGAGATTCGGCGACCACCTCAACAAGGTGCCTTGCCCTCACTCCGGTGCCGTCCATAATCTGCTGGCGACACGAGATCCCCAGGCTGACCAGCTCGAACTCTTCGGACTGATTCCTGATCTCGGGGAACAGTGAGAGCTCGCCGATGGCCATCGACATGTCGTAGTGCTCGGACTCGAACCCGAATGAGCCCGCCATGCCGCAGCATCCCGAGTCGATCTCGACCGGCCCGGGGCCCGGCAGCATCGCTAGGACATCGAGGGAGTGTCCCGTGCCGACGAGCGCCCTTTGCTGGCAGTGACCGTGGAAGAGTGTGCGGGCCGATCCTCCATACGCAAACTCGACATCCTGGCTGCCCAGGGCGTCACTCAGGAACTCGTCGATCAGGAGGCTGTCTGAAGCCACGCGCCGCGCAGTTTCGTCTCCCTCCAGCAGGTAGAGATACTCGTCCCCGAAGGCGAGCACGCACGATGGCTCAAGGCCCACGAGTTTTGCCCCGTCTGCCATGGCGGATGAGGCAATCTCGACGTTGGCTGCCGCGTTGCGCCTGGCGCGCTCTACGTCTCCCACCGACAGCTGCGGGCGGCCGCAGCAGCGGAAGGCGGGCACCTCGACCTGATATCCCAGCGCCTCGAGCACCGCAACGGCGGCCCGTCCGATCTCGGGGTGGTGGTAGTTGGTGAAGGTGTCGGCGAACAGTACGACGCGGCCCAGGGGCGCGGAGCCATGCGCCTGTGGTTCGCGAGCGCGCATCCACTGGCGGAAGGTCTGCCCCGCGTAGGGCGGCAGAGTTCGCCGGCGGTCGATGCCGGCCACGTTCTCCAGTAGTTCTCCGACCGCCTCGGAGCCGAGTACCCAGTTCGACACGGGGGCCAGGAGCGATCCCACAGACCCCAAGCGGTCGATGTTCCCGAAGGCGCGCTCCCGCAGGGTCGGCCCGCGCTCACTGCGACAGCGGGCCGCCACCTCGTACTTGAGCTTGGCCATGTCAACGTTCGATGGACACTCGGCCTTGCAGGCCTTGCATCCGAGGCAAAGGTCCATTACCCGGCCGATTCTCTCCCCGGTAATCGCCTCGACCGGGATCGCACCGGATATCGCCGACCTGAGCGCGTTCGCCCTGCCGCGCGTAGAGTGCTCCTCGTCCCGCGTGGCCATGAAAGAGGGGCACATCGTCCCCCCAGCCGGCTTGCGGCACGCCCCCTGCCCGTTGCACATCTCGATCGCCGCTGCCAGCCCTCCCTCTCTGCTGAAGGAGATGGCGGTCGGTGTATCGACGGTCCGGTAGTCCGGGTCTATGCGCAGGTTGTCCACGAGGCCCGGCGGGTCCACGATCTTCCCCGGATTCATGATGCCATCGGGGTCGAAGGCCATCTTCACGCGTCCGAAGGCCTTAAGGATGGTCGGGCCGAACATCTTCTCCATGAACGGGCTTCTCACGAGGCCGTCCCCGTGCTCGCCGCTCAGAGCGCCGCCGAACTCCAGGACGAGGTCGCTGACCGCCTCCGCGATAGCGATCATTCGGTCGACGCCGGCCTGGCGCCTGAGGTCGACCAGCGGCCGGATGTGGAGGCAGCCGACGCTCGCGTGCCCGTAGTAGCCGGCTTCGGTGCCGGCCTCCCGGACGATCTCGTCAAAGCGCCTGACGAATTCGGGCAGGCTTTCCGGATCGACGGCAGTATCCTCCACGAAGGGCAGGGGCTTTTCGGCACCCGGAGCGTTCATCATCAGTCCGAGGCCCGCCCTGCGCACCGCCCACACTCTCGCCTGGTCCGCTGCGTCCGTAAGGCGAGTCGCCGCATACCCGAGCCCGGCCCTTCTCATGCTGCCCTCAAGCCTGTCGAGCCTGTCACGGAGCTCGGCTTCCGAGTCCCCGATGAACTCCACGAGGAGGACGGCCTCAGGCTCGCCCTGCACCCAGTCCATCATCCGTGAGTACTCCAGGTTGTCCCGTGCCTGGCGTAGGATCATCGCCCCGACGTGCTCGACCGCCGCCGGCCCCAGCTCCAGCGCGGTGACGGTCGCCTCCATCGACTCGATCAGGTCGTCGAAGTGCAGGACCGCCAGGGCCTTTCTGCGGGGCAAGGGGACCAGCCTGAGCGTCGCCTCGGTGACGTTGACCAGGGTTCCTTCCGACCCGACGACGAACTCGGCGAGGTCGAGTTCGGCCCCGGCGGCCGGCGGCAGCTTGTCCAGGTTGTACCCGGACACGCGGCGCGAGATCTTCGGGTATCGGGCATCGACCTCCCGCCGATACTCGGCTCCCACGGAGGTCAGCTCCCTGACGATCGATCCGAGCAGGCCGTCGCGGCCGGCCATCGAGGATATCTCGCCCGCCTCAAGCCGGCCGAGATCGGCCGTCGTGCCATCAGAGAGGACCGTGCGCAGTCCCAGGACGTTGTCCGAGGTCTTTCCCCACACGATCGAGTGGGCGCCGCACGAGTTGTTGCCGAGCGCCCCGCCGACGTTCCCGCGGTTGGACGTGCTCGGATCGGGTGCGAACATCAGGCCCTGGGCGGCCAGCCTGCGGTTGAGTTCGTCGAGCACGATGCCGGGCTGCACTCGCGCTGACATCCGCTCGGTGTCCACCTCCAGCAGCGCCCTCATGTACTTGGAGTAGTCGATTACGACGGCGGGTCCGACGGTCTGGCCGGCCAGACTGGTGCCTCCCCCCCTGGGCAGGACCGGCACTCCCCGACGGCGGGCGACCTCCACGGTGGCCACAACGTCCTCCTCGGAGCGGGGAAGGACCACCCCCAGAGGCAGGATCTGGTGTATGGAGGCGTCGGTGCTGTATAGCAGGCGGGAGACGTGGTCGAAGCGGACCTCGCCCTCCACCTCACCCTCCAGCTCCCTGGTCAGGTCCAACGTGTCGGGGCCGGGCCGGGCCTGCGGGCGTTCGGTCGATACGGAGGGCCTGGTAGGCATGGATCGGCTGGCTGCCGGGTCCCTCGAGCTAAGGGGGAAAAGCGGGGGTATCGGCCGGACCCGGTGCCCTGGTCTGGCTGCCGGGTCGATGGCCGAGGGTCAGGCGGTGACCTTCACTATCTCGAAAGCCTGCTTACCGCGCGGGGTTTCCACCTCCACCTGCTGTCCGGCCGTTCGGCGCATCACAGCCCTTCCCACCGGCGACACGTCCGAGATCTTGCCCTCGAGTGGATTGGCCTCCGAGGCGCTGACAACCGTGTAGCCGTGCACTTTGCCGGAGCCGAGATCCTTGATGGTGATCTTCGCGCCCACCCTAACGATGGCATCTTTCTTGCGCTTCTTGGGGTCTATTACCACCGCGTTCTTGAGCTGGAGTTCAATGTCTCGCACGCGCGACTCCACCAGTCCGAGCTGTTCGCGGGCTGCCTCCAGCGGGGCGTTCTCACGCACGTCCTTGTCCGCTGCCGCCTTGTGTATGTCCTCGGCCAGCGAGATGCGCTCGTCCTTGAGCTTGGCAAGGGTGTCGGTGAGCGCCTTGTGTCCTTCCGGGGTCAGCTCGATTACGTCCCGCGCGCTGGCGTCGCCCCCCTGGTGGACACGGGTTCGACTCTTGCGGATTCGGACGTGCTGGGCCAGATTGACCTCGATCTGGCCGCTCTTTCTCATGTAGGAAAGGAAGCTGCGGACCACCTGGAGCCTCTCTGCCGCCTGTGGAACCGCACCACCCTCTCCCATCCTGTCAGAGTAGGCCCCGACGTCGGAGGGATTTATCTCTCCGAGCATTCGATCAGCCCCACACCACTGCGCGAACCGATGCAGTTCCCGGTCGGTGAGCGGCCCGTCGGTCTTGGTCTTGGGGTTGTTCAGATACAGGCTTATGGCCTCGATGACTGAGGGCCCACCTGATTCCTTCAAGCTGATGCCTCCCGGGGTAGGAAGATGGGGTGGTCAATCAATGTTATGTGGGTGCTATAAGGGTGTCAACGACGCCCGCCATCGGGTCGCCAACCCTCAGGAAAGCGGATCCATGTCGCCCCAGTTGGGACCGGCTTTGAGTTCGACCTGGAGAGGCACCTTCAGCTCCATGGCGGCCGGCATCTCCAGCCTGAGCAGGGTCGCAAGGGAGTCGACCTCCTCGACCGGCGCCTCGAACACCAGCTCGTCGTGTACCTGCAGGATCATCCTGGTCTTCATGTCCAACTCGTCGATCCGTGCCTGCACGCTGAGCATCGCGAGCTTGATGATGTCCGCCGCAGTGCCCTGGACAGGCATGTTGATCGCAGCGCGCTCTGCGGCCTGACGGGCGGAGCGGTTGGAGGAGTTGATCTCCGGAAGGTATCTGCGCCGGCCCATGAGGGAGGCTACGTAGCCGTCCTGCCTGCACTGCTCGATGGTGCCGTCGACGTAGTCCCTTATGCCCGGATAGCTCGAAAAGTACACGTCTATGAAGCGGCGCCCCTGCTCGGGGCTCAGGTCGGTCTGCTGCATGATGCCATAGGGCGTCAGGCCGTAAAGGACTCCGAAGTTGAGCACCTTGGCCACCCTGCGCATGTCGGCTGTGACCTCCGCGATCGGGACCTCGTAGACCAGCGAAGAGGTGATTGCGTGAATGTCCATGCCCTCGAGGAAGGCCCCCAGCAGACCCGGGTCCTCCGACATGTGCGCCAGAATGCGCAGCTCTATCTGCGAATAGTCCGACCCCACCAGTATCCAGTCAGGGGAGCCCTCTGCGACGAATGCCTTTCGCACCCTGCGTCCGAGCTCGGTCCTGATGGGAATGTTCTGCACGTTGGGATCGTTGCTCGAGACGCGGCCGGTCGCAGAGCCCGTCTGGTTGTAGCTGGTATGGATGCGCCCGGTCACCGGGTGGACCAGTTCCGGAAGTGCGTCCACGTAGGTGGACTTTAGCTTGGAGATCTCCCTGAACTCGACGACCCCGTCGATCACCTCGTAAGCCCGGGGATCGACGCTCGCCAGCGTGCCCTGGTCGAGCCTCTCCTTGAGCGCATCCAGGGACGCTGCATCGGTCGAAAAGCCGCTCTTTGTCTTCTTGATGGGAGGGAGCCGCAGCTCGTCAAACAGCACGCCGGCGAGCTGCCGGGAAGAGGCGACATTGAACTCGTGCCCCACCGTTTCGTAGATCGATCGCTCGACGCCGGTAAGACGGTCGCCCAGCTCCCCGGACATGTTTCTCAGCAGCGCGGCATCCAGCGCGACGCCCCCGCGCTCCATGCGAACAAGCACGTCCACCAGTGGCATCTCCAGCGTCTTGAAGGGCTCGGTCAGGGACATCCGGGCAAGGTCCTCGGCGAAGACGCCGTGCAGCCGGAAGGTGAAGTCGGCGTCCGCCGCGGCATACGGGCCCGCCTTTTCGACGGGGACCTCGGCCATGGTAATGCGGCTTCTGCCGGTGCCTATCAGGTCCGTGATGGGAGTCATCTCCTCGCCGAGCACGCTGGAGGCAAGGGTCTTTAGGCCGATTCCCCGCCGGCCGATCAGGTGGGCGGCGAGCATCGTGTCGAAGATGAGGTTGCGCACCTGGACGCCGCAGTTTGCCAGCACCGTGACGTCGAAGTTGGCGTTGTGCGCTATCTTCCCGATCGACTCGCTCTCAAACAGCGGGCGCACCGCGTCGAGCGCCTCCTCCATGGGCACCTGGACGATCTGCCTGGGCTCTTCTCCGAGCTCCAGCTTTGAGGGAGCCGAGTGGCCGACGGGCACATACCACGCCCTTCCCGCGGCGTTGGAAAACGACAGGCCCACCAGGCCGGCCTGCATGGCGTGCTCGGACGTTGTCTCCGTGTCAAACGCGAAGGTCTCCGACCCGCCCAGCTCGGCGATCATCTCGTCGAGCCTTTCCCGGGTATCGACGATCATGTACTCGGTGGGAATCCGGTCCTGCGACGCCCCGGGCTCGCCGCTCTCCGGGCCTGGGTCCGCGCCGGAGGCGGGCAGGCGGTCGATGATGGAACGGAACTCGAGCCCGCGCATGAACCCGACCACCGCGGGCCGGTCGTAACTCGACATGTCCGCCGCCGCAAGGTCCAGCTCGACCGGGACCTCGCGCACGATGGTCGTAAGGTACTTGCTCTCCCGGGCCTCGTGCTCGTTGTCCCGCATCTTCTTTCGAAGTCCGTCGGGCCTTACGTCCTCGATGCGCTCGTATATGCCCTCTACGCTGCCGAATTCTGTTAGCAGCTTGATCGCCGTCTTTCTGCCCACGCCGGGTACGCCGGGCACGTTGTCCGACTTGTCGCCCTCTAGGCCCTTGATGTCGGCAACCAGATCGGGCCCAAGGCCCTCATACCTGTTCCGGACGGCGTCGACATCAAAGACCCTCTTGTTGAAGGAGGTCGATACGTAGACCCGTGTCCTCTCCGACACCAGCTGCAACGCGTCGGTGTCCACGGTGAGGATGAGCGTGTCGATATCGCGTTCCTCGGCCTGGAGGGAAAGGGTGCCGATCACGTCGTCGGCCTCGTAGCCTGCCTTCTCGTATATGGGTATGCCGAACGCGCTCACGAACTCTTTCACCTTGTCGACCTGGGCCGGCAGGTCCGGTGGGGTCGGTGGCCTGTGAGCCTTGTATTCGGGAAAGTGGTCGTGCCTGAACGTGGGGCCGGGCGGGTCGAATGCCACGGCACAGTGGGTGGGCCGAAAGTCCGAGAGGGTCTTAAGGAACGAGTTTGCGAAGCCGTAGACCGCTCCGATCGGCTCGCCCGTCGATCGCACCGTCATGGGCTCTTTGAGAGCGTTGTAGGCGACGAAGACCAGCGCGTGACCGTCGACCAGGAGCAGCAGGGGACGCGGGGCCGTCATGGCCGCAAGTTTAAGGGATTGCCAGGTTGCGCGCCTCCTCAAGGAGCAGCGCCACGCGCTCCGGCGAGTCGGCCTCCGCGTACGTGCGCAGCAGCGGCTCCGTGCCCGAAAAGCGCACAAGCATCCAGCTTCCGCCCGCCAGGTTGAACTTGTAACCGTCGTCGGTACGTGTTCCCTTCACCGCCAGCCCGGCCAGCTCGGCCGGGGCCGCAGATCTAACGCGGGCCTCTATCGAGTCGCGCAGTTGAGGGTCAAACTCAAGGTCGATGCGGTCGTAGAAGTGGGGGCCCACCAGCTCGAACAGCCAGTCCACGAGCTCGCTGAGCCGCCTGCCGGTTCTCGCCATCAGTTCCAGGATCAAGAGCCCGCAGAGGATGCCGTCGCGGTCGGGAACGTGGCCCCGGATCGTGTACCCTCCGCTCTCCTCGCCGGCGGCGAGGGCGTCCTGCGACTCGAACAGGGGCGCCAGGTGCTTGAAGCCGACCTTCGTCTCAGTGACGGGAACACCGTAGATTTCCCCGAGCCTGTCGATCATCGAGCTCTGGGTAAGCGACCTGATGAGCGGTCCTCGCCGGGAGAGCAAATCCAGCTGGTGAAGGCAGATCAGGGAGAATGACTCCAGGGTCGTTACGAATCGGCCCGTCTCGTCCACCAGGCCCACGCGGTCGGCGTCTCCGTCGTTGGCGATCCCCGCGTCCGCCCCTTCGGCCACGACCCGCCGGGAGAGTTCGCCCAGGTTGGGTCCGATGGGTTCGGGATGCTCGATGCCAGGGAAGGCAGGGTTCGGCTCGCCGTGGATCTCGGTGACAGAGGTTGCCCCGCCGCCGAGCAGCCGGTCGAGCATGCCCCCTCCGGCGCCGAACATCGGATCGACGACCACCTTCAGTCCGGCCGATCGAAGCATGTCCAGGTCCACCAGGCCGGCGATCTGGCCAAGGTACCGCGGCACGAGGTCGACACGCTCCACCGTCGCCGGCCTCGAGACCCGGGGGCGGGTCGCGTCCCCGGCGGCCTGCAGCCGCAGGATCAGGCGCTCCAGTTCCGCCACCGTCTCGTCCGTGGCGCTGCCCCCGGTTTCCGGTTTGAACTTGTACCCGTTGTATCGGCCGGGGTTGTGGCTGGCGGTTATCGCGACCCCGCCTCCGGCCCGACGGTCCACGACACCGTGGCTGAGCACCGGCGTGGGCACCGGCCCCTCGCTGATGGCCACGGGCACGCCGCTTGCGGCCGCGACATCGGCGACCGCCTCGGCGAAGCGGTCGGAGGCAAAGCGCGTGTCGTAGCCGACCACAAGGCCTCGCTCGGCCATCCCCGTGGCCTTGAGAAGGTCGGCGGTGGCCTGCGCGCAGATGCGCACGTTCTCGAAGGTGAACTCGTCGGCGATGATGGCTCGCCAGCCGTCGGTACCGAACCTTATGGTCATGCTGACTGGTGGCCCGTCCGCCGCGCGGACCTGCTAAACGGCCTCCGAGGCGTCGACGACGAAGACGTCCCGCCTGATTTCGGCGGCCTTGTCCGTTCGCTCCCAGGGAAGGTCAAGGTCGTCACGACCGAAGTGGCCGTAGGCCGCCGTCTGCGTGTAGATCGGCCTCCTTAGGTCCAGATCGCGGATTATGGCGCCCGGGCGCAGGTCGAAGTGCTCGTTTACGGCACGGACGATCCTCTCGTCCGCCACGTGGTTCGTGCCGAAAGTCTCGACGTTAACGGAGACCGGGTTGGCCATGCCGATCGCGTATGAGACCTGAAGCTCGAGCCTGTCGGCGAGCCCGGCGGCTACAAGGTTCTTGGCCACGTAGCGCGCCGCGTAGTGGGCCGAGCGGTCAACCTTGGTGGGGTCCTTGCCCGAGAACGCACCGCCTCCGTGCCGCGCCTGGCCCCCGTAGGTGTCGACCAGGATCTTTCTCCCGGTGAGGCCGGCGTCCCCGACCGGTCCGCCCGTTACGAACCGCCCGGATGGATTGACGATGTACTTGGTCTGGCGGTCGCGATACTGCTCGGGTATGACGGTCTTTGCCACTACTTCGATCAGGTCGCGCTCGATCACCGACTGGCTGACCTCCGGGTTGTGCTGAGCGGCCAGCACGACCGTGTCTATGCGCCTGGGAGTGCCATACTCGTACTGGACGGTGACCTGGGATTTTCCATCGGGGCGCAGGTAGGGGATCACCCCTTCCTTTCGCACCTCAGCCATCTTGCGGCAGAGCCGGTGCGCGAGAGAGATCGACAGCGGCATCAGCTCAGGTGTCTCAGAACATGCGAAGCCGACCATCATCCCCTGGTCTCCTGCCCCCAGACTCTCGGCCTCGTCCTCACCGTCGTCCACCGCCCCGTCCCTGACCTCCACCGAGCGGCTGACCCCGCCCGATATGTCATGAGACTGCTCCTTGATGGAGACGGCTACGCCGCACGACTGGTAGTCGAAACCGTAGGTCGAATCGATGTAGCCGACGTCCCGGATGGTGTGCCGCACGAGCCTTGGTATGTCCACGTAGTGATCGGTGGTTATCTCCCCGAAGACCAGCACAAGTCCGGTGGTTGTGGCCGTCTCGCAGGCGACACGGGCCGCCGGGTCGTGGCGAAGGATGTCGTCGAGAACCGCATCCGATATCTGATCGCAGAGCTTGTCCGGGTGACCCTCGGTCACCGACTCGGAAGTGAATAGGTAGTTGGGCGAATTGGTTAGGCTTGACGCCATCGCTATCTCCGATCTGTGAATGCAGCGCCCCGCGCTGCGCTAGGCTTGCTGTATCCGGGCGCGTACGGCCCCGGCGCCGCTAGGTACCGAAGCTCCAGGAGTTGAGGTACTGATCCTGCTGCTCGGTGAGCGAGTCTATCTCTATCCCCATTGCCCTCAGCTTGAGCCTGCCGACCTGCTGGTCGATCTCCCTGGGGACCGGGTAGACCCTGTTTTCCAGGCCCTCGGCGGCTCCGACGATGTACTCGGAGGACAGGGCCTGGTTGGCAAAGCTCATGTCCATCACCGCGGAGGGATGTCCCTCGGCGGCCGCCAGGTTGATGAGCCTGCCCTCGCCGAGCACGTAGACCCTGCGTCCGTTCATCAACGTATGCTCGGTGACGTACGGACGCACCTCGCGCCTCGATTCGCTGAGTGATTCGAGGGCCGGAAGATCGAGTTCGACGTCGAAGTGTCCGCTGTTGGCGACTATCGCTCCGTCCTTCATGTCCTCGAAATGGGAACCGTCGACCGCCTTGAGCCCGCCGGTTACCGTGACGATCACGTCGGCGATGCGCGCCGCGTCCGCCATGGGAAGCACCTGGTGGCCGTCCATGGCCGCCTCGAGCGCCCTTATGGGGTCGATCTCGGTCACGATGACCCGGGATCCCATACCCCTGGCCCTGCTGGCAATGCCCCTGCCGCACCAGCCGTAGCCTGCAACCACGACGGTCTTGCCGGCCCACAGCATGTTGGTCGCTCTGGTGATGCCGTCCACCGTGCTCTGTCCGGTGCCGTAGCGGTTATCGAAAAAGTGCTTGGTGTCGGCATCGTTGACGGCGATGATCGGATACCTGAGCCGGCCCTCCTCTGCAAGGCTGGTTAGCCGTATCACCCCGGTCGTGGTCTCCTCGCATCCGCCGATGATGCCGTCGATCACATCGGTGCGCTCGGTCAGCGCCCTGGTTACCGTGTCGGCCCCGTCATCCATGGTGATATGCGGGCGGACGTCGAGGCTCGAGTCGATGTGGGCGTAGTAGGTGTCCCTGTCCTCGCCCCTTATCGCGTACACGGAAATCCCGTGGTCGCTTACGAGCGAGGCGGCCACGTCGTCCTGGGTGCTGAGGGGATTGGAGGCGCACAGGTGCACCTCGGCGCCTCCGGCGCTGAGGGTCAGTGCCAGGTTGGCGGTCTCGCTGGTGACGTGAAGACATGCGGCGATCCTCACCCCCCTGAGGGGCCGCTCGGCGGCGAAGCGCTCCCGGATCTGCCTGAGAACCGGCATCTCCCGGGCGGCCCACTCGATTCGACGCTTTCCCTCTGGAGCCAGAGACAGGTCCTTTACGTCTGATTGAACGGTAGTAGTCATCTCGTCCCCCGCCACGGCAGGCCGTTGCCCGCCGGTGGATGCTCAAGTCTGGTGAGTTCGTAGAACTCGTCAAAGCGCGCCTGGATGCTGGCCCTTGACGCTGCCGCGAGACTCTCGGCGCTGAAGCCCTGGACGGTGATCGAGCCCATCACCGTGCCTACGACGACGGCCCGCCTTAGCGCCTGCGCAGACAGGTCTCCCGCAGAGGCGTTCAGCGCCGCAAGGTAGCCCATGAATCCGCCGGCAAAACTGTCGCCGGCGCCGGTCGGATCGACAACGCGATCCAGGGGCAGGGCCGGACAGGCAAAAGCCGAGTCCGAACCGTCGGCCGCCCGAAGATACATCAGGACACCGTGCTCACCCCTCTTTATCACCACCGCCCGGGGTCCCATACGCAGCACGGCCCGGGCCGCGGAAACCAGGTTGGTCTCACCGGCGAACTGGCGGACCTCCTTCTCGTCGACGATCAGCACGTCCGCACTCTCGACGACCCGTGATAGATCGGCCCTGCTCGCCTCGATCCAGAAGTTCATCGAATCGAGGGCCACGAGCCTCGGCCTGGCCCGCATCTGCTCGAGTACCCGCATCTGGAGTTGCGGGTGGATGTTGGCGAGAAACAGGTAGTCGGCCCCGCCCTGCTCGGCGGTGAGTTCCGGGCTGAAATCTGCAAACACGTTGAGCTGGGTATCGAGCGTTTCGCGCGTGTTCGAGTCCTCGGTGTCGTAGACGCCGGTCCACCGGAAGGTCTTGCCGGCCCTGCGCTCAAGGCCCGCGACGTCCACCCCGTGCGCCCTGAGCAGTTGAAGGTCCTCATCGCGGAAGTCGTCACCCACGACCGCGACGAGGCCGACCGGTGAGAACCGGCTCGAGGCCAGGGAGAAGTACATGGCGGACCCTCCCAGCGCGTCGGTACGGCTGCCGGCCCGCGTGCGGACCGAGTCGTAGGCCACCGAGCCCACGACCAACAGGCTTGTCGTCTCGGAGGCCATCCGGCGCGGCGAGACCTACGCTTCGTTCCCGAAGCTGGCCGGATGGCCGGCCGCTATCCAGTCTGCGGTGCCCGCCTCTATGTTGTAGAGCCTCTCGGAGTCGACACCCAGCGCTGCGGCCATCTCGCAGGCAAGACCGCTCCTGACACCCTGGGCGCATATGAACAGCAGCCGTCCTGTGTCGGGTAGATCGTCGAACCTGGCGAGAATATCGTCGACGGGGATCGGGAGGGCTCCCCGGACGTGTCCTTCGACGTATTCGTCCGGGCGCCTGACATCGACCACCGTGGTGTCGTCCTCGTCGTACAGCTCTCTGGCTTCTGTTAGGTCGAGCCTGTAATAGGGCTCGCCCGGGTCCATTCTGGGCATGGTTGGGAGCCTCTTCGTAGTGTCCTAAAAATACTTGCCAATCACCGGGGCCAGACGGTCCCGGTCGTCCTGCGAAAAAAGGTCGGGGCTCGTAATTATAGCGTTGGCCATGGCGCTGCCGCACCCGCATTCCCGCCCCGAGGGCAGGCGCTGTGCCAGGTCTGAAATCGTCCTCTTGGCCGCCGACGTATTGGAGCGCAGGTTCGCAGATACCACCTCCACCGAGACCGCCTCGCTCTCGTCCCACGAGTCGCGGTCCGTCACCAGCGAGAGGGACGCGTAGCACATCTCCATCTCCCTGGCGAGCTTGGCCTCCGGCAGGGCGGTCATGCCTATTATGGTGCCCCCCCAGGACCGGTACATCCTGGATTCGGCGCGGGTTGAGAAGGCGGGACCCTCTATTACCACCATGGTCCCGGTCCTGTGCAGCCGAAAGTGCGGCTCGGCCGCTTCGGAGATGAGCAACGAGAGTTCCCGGCAGAACGGATCGGCGAACCCTATATGTCCCACGGGGCCCGCGTCGAAGAACGTGCTTGGCCGGCCGCGGGTCCTGTCGATCATCTGGTCGGGCACAACGGCGTCCCTGGGCTCGATGCCGTCTGCTAGGGCACCGACGGCATTGACCGACACGATCCGCTCGACGCCAAGCGTCTTGAGCGCGAATATGTTGGCGCGTGACGGCAGGTTGGTGGGCAGGTGGACGTGACCTCTGCCGTGCCTGGGCAAGAAGGCCACGGGCCTTTCGGCCAACCTGCCGACGACGATAGCATCGCTAGGGTCGCCGAAAGGGGTGTCGACCCTGACCTCGCGGGCGTGCTCAAGGCCGTCGATCTCGTACAGGCCGGTCCCCCCGATGAACGCGGTCGTCGCCTCAGGCACCGGCAGCGTCCCCCCAGCGTGGCTCCGCAGACGATTCAACGGGACCCCAGCTCCCCGTGGAGGCGCGCAGCCTCGGCCTCCATCTCCTCGACGACGCGGTCGGTCCCGTTCACCGGTCCGTTTGCCCGGTCCCCAGCGGCCAGCATGCGCTTTACGGCCCCGGCCAGCTCAAGGTCGTCGGGCGCTGCATCCCGTACGGCACGTGCGGCGTAGAGAAGTCGGGTGTAACAATCGTGCGGGGCTCCATCGAGTATGGAGCGGGCGGCGAGGAGGCATGCGTAGGCGCCCGCAACGGGCACCTGCCACCCGACCAGCGCCGTCGACCGTATGGCCTCCGCCACCTCGAGGTGGCTCGCCAACTCGTCGACGGCCCGCCCGACCGGCAGGTCTTTGAGCGTCCTTATGCCGCGGCCGGTCCACTCGATGGACCTCGGCGCGGCGGCCACAGCTTGCTTGATAGTTGCCATCTCCGTTCTTCCCCCGGAAACGACCCAAAAAAAAGACCCCACCCGAGCGCGAGAGGAGTCCGTAACGTCTGCGTGACGCTACTCTCATCTCTCGAACCCCCGCAGGTGTCGGGGAGTTCGCCGGATTTGGCACCGTTCCGGCCGGTATGGCCGAATGGTTGCCGGGCTTCGAAGGGCCGTTCCCTCCGCCTCTCTTGATAAGAGCAGTGTTATTTGGTTTTGGCGGTCGACCGATGCTAAACGATGCGCCCGCGACGTGTCAACCATGGGGCGCGGGGGCACCCGGTCCACGTCGGGCCCGCGGCCGGCCAGGAGGCTGTATGCTCCACCGATCCAGACCGGGCAGCGGTCTCGACTTGGCCTACAAGCCAGAAAGGAGCCTGGTAGATGGAGGTAGAAAGGGCCTTTAGCGGGTCGAGCTGGGAGAGGGAGATCGGCTATTGCCGCGCGGTCAGGGCCGGGGATCTGGTATTCATAAGCGGCACGGCAGCGGTGGCGGAGGGCGGCGGCGTGCACGCGCCGGGCGAGGCGTATGAGCAGACCGTCCACTGCCTCGGGATCATCCGCAGGGCACTTGAGGATCTGTCAGTGCCGATGGACAACATCGTCAGGACGCGGATATTCGTTACGGACATCTCGCGCTGGGAAGAGTATGCCCGGGCCCACAGGGAGCATTTCGCCGACAATCCCCCGGCAGCGGCCATGATCGAGATAAAGGGTCTTATGGACCCGGGCATGGTCGTGGAGATCGAGGCCGATGCGGTGGTCTCACGATAGCGAGCGGTCGCATGGGTTGTGCGGCCGCCGTCACCTGTCTGCGGATATGATATTGGGCAAGGATGCTTAGCTCGATACTAGACGGGAAGCCAGACGGTGCGGCTGCCGTGGTCGTGCCAGGCGGCCCGGCCGTAACGTACGGGGAGCTGCGCGGTTGCGTGGACAGGGCGGCAGGGCTGCTCGCCGGAGCGGGTCTCGAGCCGGAGAGGCCGGTTGCCATAGCACTCGGAAACGGCCTTGAGTTTTTGATCGCCTTTCTGGCGGTCGCCCGCGCGGGCGCGGTGGCCGCCCCGCTTAATCCCGCGTACACCGCCGATGAATTCGCCTATTACATGGGGGATGCGGCGAGTCAGATGGCCGTGGTGCCGCCGGGTTCCCACCCGGCGAGGGAGGCAGCCGACTCGCTCAACATCCCCCCGTTTGAGATTTCGCTGGCCGGAGGGGAACTGGCGATTTGCCGGGCCGGTGTCCCGCTGTCATCCGCCATCGATCCGCCGTCCCCCGAGTCTGATTCGACCGTCCTTTTCCTGCACACCTCGGGAACCACCAGCCGGCCCAAGGGAGTGCCCCTGAGCCACGGGAACATCCTTCAGTCGGTGCGCAACATCTCGGCTACCTACCGCCTCACAGGCGATGACGTCGCCATGGTCGTCATGCCGCTGTTCCATGTCCACGGGCTGATCGGCGTCGCCCTCTCGACGCTGGCGACCGGCGGGACGATGGTCCTGCCGCCCCGCTTTTCGGCCGGCGCCTTCTGGCCGGTCAGGCAGGCGACCGGGGCGACCTGGTACTCGGCGGTGCCTACGATCCACAAGATTCTTCTCGACCGTGCGGACGCAGACGGTGCGCCCGCAGAGAGCTTCCGGTTTATCCGCTCCTGCTCGGCGCCTCTCTCACCCGGCCTGATAGAGGGACTGGAGAGCAGGTTCGGGGCGCCGGTTGTCGAGGCCTACGGCATGACCGAGGCATCGCACCAGATGTCGTCGAACCCGCTGCCTCCCGGGCAGCGCCGCCCCGGCAGCGTCGGGGTGGGAACGGGTGTACAGGTGTCCGTGCGTGATGAGGCGGGGGCGGAGGTAAGAGCCGGATGCCGGGGTGAGGTCTGCGTGCGCGGCCCTAATGTGATGGGGGGTTATGTCAACAACCCCGAGGCCAACGCCACCGCATTCTGGGACGGGTGGTTTCGAACCGGCGATCAGGGCACGCTCTCCGGGGACGGCTACCTGACCCTGACCGGCCGCCTCAAGGAGCTAATCAACCGGGGAGGCGAGAAGATATCCCCGGTCGAGGTCGACGAGGCGCTCCTCAGCCATCCCGCGGTCGCCGAGGCCGTCTGTTTCGGCGCTCCCGACTCCAAATACGGCGAGTCGGTGCGCGCCGCGGTGGTCCTTGTGTCCGAGACCACCGCGGAGGAGGTCAAGGCCCACTGCGCGGACAGGCTCGCCGCATTCAAGGTGCCCGAAACGGTGTACGTCGTCCAAGACCTCCCTCGCACCTCGACCGGCAAGATTCAGCGCCGCCACGTAGCGGCAAAATTCCTGGGTTAGACAACTCCGGTTCATCTGCCCTTCCGGGCTAGTGCGCCCCTTTAGATCGGTGATACCATGCCGCCGTTCATGGTGGCATGGCCGAGCTTAGGGCCCTGAGCTTCCATCGACTTTGAGGAGGGACTGACCATGGTCGCAAAGCCACTTACCGGCGAACAGATCGAAGAGCTAAGGGGACTGGGCGAGAGCCACTTCTGGCCTCATTCGAGGCCGACGGGCGACCTGTCGGATGATACCGGCATAAAGCTCGTCACCCACTCGGACGGCATCTGGGTGGAAGGGCCGTCAGGCGAGCGACATGTTGACCTGATCGCGGGCATGTGGCTCAAGAACATCGGCCATGGGCGCAGGGAGATCGCTGATGCGGTCTATGCCCAGATGCAGGACATCAGCTATTCCCCGGGCGGCACGGTGGCCCCGTCCGCTATCAGGCTGGCGGCCAAGGTGGCCAGCCTGACGCCGGACCCGGACAGCAGGGTGTACTTCGTGTCCGGGGGATCGGAGGCGGTAGAGACCGCCATCAAGATGGCCAAAAAGTACCAGTACAACATCGGCGAGCGCGGTCGCTGGAAGGTCATCTCCAGGCAGGGCTCCTATCACGGCGCCACGCACCTTTGCATGGCGCTTGGCTTCAGCATGATCAACAGGCCCAACGACTACGGGCCCCTGGTGCCCGGAAACGTGCGCATATCCAACCCGGGCGTCGACTATCGCTCCATGCCCGGCGACTGGGACATGCAGTACGCCAAAGACCTGGAGCAGGCGATCGTCGAGGAGGGGCCGGACTCGGTGGCCGCCTTCATAGGCGAGCCCGTCTCGGCCGCCTCCGGCGTGCACATACCCCATCCTGAATACTGGCCCACTGTCCGGGAGATCTGCGACAGGTACGGCGTGATCCTCATTGCAGACGAGGTGATCAACGGATTCGGCCGGACGGGCAAGATGTTCGCCGTCGAGCACTGGGACATCAAGCCCGACATCATGACCGTGGCCAAGGCTCTGACCAGCGGCTACCTGCCGATAGGTGCAGCCATCGCCTCAAAGAAGGTGGGCGAGGTCATGGAAGGCGAGGGCGAACAGACCTTCCGGCACCTGATTACTTTCGGCGGCAATCCACCGGCCTGCGCGGCGGGCCTTGTGAACCTGGAGATCATCGAGCGAGAGGGTCTCGTCGAGAACTCGGCGAACATGGGCACCTACCTGTACGAGCAGCTCCAGACGCTGAAGGAGCATCCCATAGTCGCCGACGTGCGCGGTGGGATGGGCCTGATCGCGGCTGTAGAGTTCGCCAAGGACAGGGATACATTCGAGCCGTTCCCGCCGGAGGCGAAGTTCGACGCCAGGCTCGGCGAGCTGATGGAGGCCAACCAGCTTCTGGGCCGGGGAATGAACCAGACCATGTTCTTCTCCCCGCCGCTGTCCATCACAAGGGACGAGGTCGACTTCGTTGTCGGCCAGACCGAGAAGGTGATCTCACAGCTGGAGGACGGACTGGCCTAGGGTCCCGGGGTCTCGGGCCACGCGCCGAGGGTGGCCATTATGGTCTGCTCGGCGTCTCCCCGAAGAACCGTCAGGGCGACCGTGTCGCCCGGGTCGATCGAGTTAAAGTAGTCGATCATCTCCGAAACGGACGCCACCGTGCGCCCGTCCACGGCGATGATCACGTCTCCTCGACCGCTGGGCACCTGAAAGGGGTCGCCGCGCAGCCTGGCCCGGGCGGCGCCGGTGTTGGGTCTCACATCACGTACGTACACGCCGTATTCGGCCGAGACTCCGAGCGCGGCGCTAATCTCAGGCGTAATTGATGTGCCGCTTATGCCGAGCCAGGGTCGAGAGATCATCCGCGACTCCTTGAGCCGTGGGAGCAGGCTGGCAAGGATGTTGCTCGGAACGGCGAACCCTATGCCGATGTCGCCCTGCGCCGACACCTGGACCGCGGAGGTCACGCCGATCACCTCGCCTTCGGAGTTGATGAGTGGCCCGCCTGAATTGCCCGGGAGCAGCGAGGCGTCGGTCCAGACCATGTTGGGTATTGGACGCTGCAGGGCAGGCGCTTCCCGCCGGTCCCGGAGCAGCGGTGGACTGTCGCCGATACCGGCCACGACGCCCACCGAAAGGAAGTTCTGCATCCTCAGCGGGCTGCCGATCGCCAGGGCGAGCTGGCCGGTCCGAAGCTCGCTGGAGTCGGCCAGCTTGAGCGGCCGAACGTCTCTTACCTGGTCCGGGTCGACCGACAACATCGCAAGGTCATCCGACGGGCTCGAGCCCAGCAGGCTCCCGGCTATGACGCGGCCGTCCGACAGGGATACGTCTATGCTTTCCGCCCCGTCGACCACGTGACTGTTGGTCACCACGTGCCCGTCTGAGTCGACGAAGAAGCCGGCCCCCGAGTCGAGCGTGCCGTCGACCCTGTGGACGATCAGCTCGACCACCGAGGGCGCGACTCGTTCGAACAGCGCGGTTACAGCCGCCTCGTCGTAGGTCGGCCCGGTGGCCGTCTCGCTGACGTCGCCGCGCTCTATTACTACCCCGATCGCCACCCCGGCCAGCACGCCGAACAGCAGGACAAACGGACCCATTCCGCGGAGGGTTTTCCAGGGACGGGTGGTGAACCATCGCCGCGGCCTGACCCTGAAGTAGTTCTCGCGCGGCGCCGAAGCCTTGCTCTGCGCCGGATCCTTGTCTTGGGATTTCACTTGACTCTTCTCAAGGGCCCTTGGGCCGGTAGGTGCGGCCTCTGACCCTCTGTCTATCATAAATCCTCGGCTACTCTCTGAAGTCCCGTGGATGGGCCGGCCCGGCCAGGACCTAAATCACGTCTCTCGGTGGTTGAGATGGGCGGGTTTCCGGTAAGGTATCGCGAGAGTGGGGATGCGCCCGGCTGTCTCGGTGACGTTCCCCGGTCCTTGGGGATGGGCGATTCCAAACAGGGAGGAACCGGATGAAGGCAGGACTGTTCTTGATGCCGTCTCACCCGCCTGAGAGAGACACGTACGAGGCGCTGCAGTGGGACCTTGACACGATCGCGTACGCGGACCAGCTTGGCTATGTCGAGGCGTGGATTGGCGAGCACTTCACTGCAATCTGGGAGCCTGTGCCCTCCCCGGATCTGATGGTCGCCCAGGCGCTCCTGCAGACGAGCCAGATCCGGCTCGGCGTGGGCTCGTTCCTCCTGCCGTTTCACCACCCGGCCGAGCTCGCCCAGCGGATAGCTTATCTGGACCACATCGCGCAGGGCAGGTTCATGTTTGGCGTTGGGGCCGGCGGCATTGCGACGGACATGGAGCTGTTCCAGGTCGACATGGCGGCGAACCAGCATCGGGATATGACAAGGGAGGCGCTTGAGATCATCCTGGGCATCTGGGACAACATGGATAAGCCGCCCTGGCGCTATGACGGCAAGTACTGGTCGGTCAACCTGCCCGAGCTGGAAGAGTTCAGCTACGGCACTCTCGGATCGTTCCGCAAGCCCCTCACAAAGCCCTATCCGCCCATCGGGATCTCCGCGGCGAGCCCGAACTCAACGACCCTGCGGATGGCGGGTGAGCGGGGCTTCATCCCCATGAGCCTGGGCCTGAACGCCCAGTACATGCCCGGCCACTGGGACGCCGTCCTTGAGGGGGCCGAGGAGTCGGGCAGGGAGCCGCCATCCCGGTCGGAATGGCGCGTGGTCCGCGACTTCTGGGTCGCGGAAACCGACGAAGAGGCGCGCGAAACGGCCTGGAATGGAGGCCTTGGAAGGGCCTGGCGCGAGTACCTGCAGCCGCTGTTCGCCTTCGGCGAGTACCCCATCACCCGGAACATGAAGCACGATCCCTCGCTTCCGGATGAGGCTGTGACGGCCGAGTACATAATGGAGCACATGTGGCTGGTCGGCTCGCCCCAGACTGTGGCCGACAAGATACGGGAGCTGTATGAGTGGGCGGGGGGCTTCGGAGTGCTGCTGGGAATGGTCGTCGACCACAAGGGCGACGACGAGCGCTGGAAGAACTCGATGCGGCTCATGCAGGAAGAGGTGATGCCCCTGCTGTCTGACCTGGAGTACTAGAGCGGCCGCGGACGCGAGCGATGGAACTGGCAATCACAGTTCTGTCTGCCGCTGCCGCAGTTCTGGTAATCCTGCTGGTGGCTACCGTGCGACTTACCGTCTCGCTTCGCCGGGACCTGGAGGCGGAACGGTCCAGCGGCCGGAGTCGCAGCACGCGCTACGGTCAGATCACCGAGCAGTTCATGCCCTGGGCAGTGCACTACCCCTATGACCCATCCGGGTTCCGATTTCTGGGCTCGCCCATAGACGGAGTGCAGTTCGAAGATGACCGGGTCATCCTGATGGAGTTCAAGACGGGCGAAAGCAGGCTGTCGCCGACCCAGCGTCGCATAAGGGACCTTGTTCGCAGGGGCAAGGTCAGCTTTGAGGAGTTCCGGCTCTCCTAGTCGCCGCGGTATGCGGCCTCTGTAGACCCAGGACCGCATCCCTGACCGCCGGCCGGTCGGCTCTCACGATCCGGAGCGGCTGGGAACCGTCAGTCTCCTTCCTCTCCAGCTGCCCGTCCCACCGCGAAAGTGGCGCGCGGCAGATGCGACTGTAAAGAGCGTAAAGAGCGCTCCGGCCACCGGCAGCGCGGGGGCCATCGCCAGGTTGACCCCGTATAGACGCAGCATGGGAGCAAACGTCGCCGCCATCAGTAACCAGGCGCTTACCGCGATCCCGAGCGGCACGGCGGTGCTGCCGGTCGCGTTGGCCGCGATCAGGGCCAGGGCCGCAGCCGTGGCCAGGGGTGGGGTAGCGTACAGGAGGGCCATTCCGGCCACCGTTCCGGCAAGCGCTATCGGGCTGTGGCGCAGTTGCGTGTAGGCGGTCCTGGCAACCATGTCCCAGACCGGGCCTATCGATCCGTAGGTCCTCACGCTCAGCACCTGTTCAGAAAGACCCAGCCAGAGCCTGCCGCCGGAGCGCTTGACCAGCGCGGCGAGCGAGCAGTCGTCTATAACCGCATCCGAAATCGGTGCAAGGCCACCGGCGCCATCGAGCGCCTCGCGCCTCAAGAGGATGCAGCCGCCGGCAGCCGCCGCGGTCGCTCGGCCGGTGTCATTCGACCAGCGGAACGGATACAGCTTTGCGAAAAAGAAGACGAAGGCCGGCAGGAGGAGGCGGTCTGACACCGTCTCCGTCCTGAGGCGGGCCATCAGGGAGACCAGGTCAGAGCCGGTCGAAACAGCCCTGTCGACCAGCCTTCTCACGCTGTCTCGCGGGTGGGCTATGTCCGCGTCGGTCAGGAGCAGGAACTCGCAGGCTCGTGTGCTCTACGGCCTCCAGTGCGGTCTGAAGAGCCCACAGCTTGCCTCCCCAGCCGGGAGGGAGCGGGCGCCCGGCGACGACCGTCAGAAGGTCACCTCGCGCCGCAGCCGCACCGAGGCTGCGGGCCACATCGGCGGTGCCGTCCTCGCTGTCATCGTCCACCACCACGATCGTCAGGTCGCCCGGGTAGTCCTGGTCGAGAAGGGTCGGCAGCGTCTCGGGCAGGATTTGGGCCTCGTTGCGGGCCGGCACGAGGATGGCCACCGATGGCCATTTCCGTCCGTCGCCGCTGGCGCCCGAAGGGTCTGTCAGTCTGACGTCGGTGCGCCAGAACATGCCCCTCAGGAGCGCCAGCCACAGCCAGGCGGTGAGGGAGGCCAGCGATAGGGCCAAGAGGAGCCAGGTAGCGGTGCCCACTGACGTTTACCGGTCAGACGTTCACGGTTTGTAGAACGGAAATAGCTTGCCTGGTGAAGTTGATCTGTGACCCGCCTCGGACTCGAACCGAGAACCTACTGATTAAGAGTCAGTTGCTCTGCCAAATTGAGCTAGCGGGCCTCGACGCTCCTGCCGAACCGAGCCAGCACGTCGTGTGAAACCAGCATCCGGAGCTCAGCAGGGAGGAAACAACGACGGATTCTAGCTTTTTCGAGAGGCTGCGGTCAAGGCAGTCGAAGGGCCGTCTATGCCTGTCTCACCGCTGCGATGGCAAATCGGTGCGGCTCGGAATCGCCATCGCAGCACCGTCCTCGGTGATAAGATTGTGAAACTCTGCACTCTCTAATGCTTTACCCCACATAAGGCGGGTTGAGGTGCAACGTCCCGTCTCCCAGAACGTAGTCGCCCGGCCGGTCGACGCCGGTCAGTTGATCTTTCGAGTCATGCTGGCGGCTGCATTGGTGGCAGCCTTCTCCCAGATCACATTGGGCGGTTTCGTTCGGGTCTTTGATGCCGGTCTCGCATGCGCCGACGATTGGCCGCTTTGCGATGGGCAGTGGATACCCGCGTTCACAGGTGACGTCATCCTTGAGTACACGCACCGGCTTACCGCTGTGCTCCTCGGGATCTTCGTATTGGCCGCAGTCGTTATAGGCTGGCGAGTGCACCGCGATAGCGGCGTGGTGTTCGGCTGCACCCTGGCCGCCTTCGCGCTGGTGATCGCGGCCGGTGCCCTGGGATGGGCGACGGTCGTAACCGAGCTGAACTGGAGCATGAGGCTGGTCCATCTTGCGATCGCCGAATTGTTGATCGCGTCGCTGGCCTTCGCTCTGGTGGCCGTCTGGCCGGTGAGCAACCCGCCGCTGAACGGTCCCCCGCGGCCGACGATGCTGGCGGTCAGCGCCGCGATAGCACTGATGCTTTTGTTCACGTTCCTGGTGCTGGTGTCCGGCTCTATCGTTGTCGGGGAGGGGGCGAGCACAGCGTGCGGGTCATGGCCGCTGTGCAGCGGCAGCATGATCATCCCGTCGGGGGACGTTAAGTTCCCACTCCACATGTCCCACCGTATAGTGTCCGTCGTGACAGGTCTCATCATAGTTCTGGTCGCGCTCTGGGTATGGAGGATGAGAGAGTGGTGGCCGGGCGCGGGTGTATGCGCGATTGTGCTCGCCGCGCTACTGGTCGGCCAGGTCTTCATAGGCGCGGCCAATCCGTGGAGTGCGTTTTCGCCGGTCTGGAAGGGTATACACGTAAGTGCCGCGACGGCCGTCTGGCTGGCCGCGGCGTTCCTGGCAGCGCTCGTGCATGTCCCGCGGATGTCGGGGGTTTCAGAACCCGAAGCAGACGCTGAGCGTTTCCGGGGTGTGCGGAGTTTGATTCAGTGGTAGCCCACACCTCTTCCCGCGGGAGCCTGGTCCGCGACTACCTGGCCCTGACCAAGCCCCGGATCATCGTGCTACTGCTGATCACCGCGCTGGGGGGGATGTTCGTTGCAGCCGGAGGGCCGCCGGACATGGGAATCATGGCGGTGGTGCTGGTGGCCGGATCGCTGGCCTCAGGCGGAGCCAATGCGATCAACCACTTTTTGGATAGAGACATAGACAATGTCATGCGCCGCACACGGAGGAGGCCAGTAGCGGGCGGCAGGATAGTGCCCCGCGACGCACTGGTGTTCGGCGTAGCACTGAACGTGGTGGCGTTCGTGCTGCTGAGCGTCCTGGTGAACCCGCTGAGCGCCGGGCTGACGCTGTCGGCGACCGTCGTCTACGTTTTCGTCTACACGCTGGGGCTTAAGCGCACCACGCCTCAGAATATTGTCATCGGTGGCGCGGCCGGTGCCTTCCCTCCGATGGTTGGATGGGCCGCGGTCCAGGGCGACCTGGGAATAGCGGCCCTTTACATGTTCGCCATCGTCTTCTTCTGGACGCCGCCTCACTTCTGGGCGCTGGCGCTGATGATCAAGGACGACTATTCGGAGGCCGGGATACCCATGTTGCCGGTGGTAAGCGGCGAGGCGGAGACGAAGCGCTCGATAGTGCTCTACGTCGCGCTGCTCGTGGCGCTGACCATAATGTTCGTTGTGACGGGGGAGGTGGGGTGGATCTACGGGTTGGCCGCGGTCGTTCTCGGAGCCGGATATCTGGGCTACGCGGTTTGGCTGCTGATGTCTCCCGGCATACAGAGAGCGAGGGCCGCCTACCTGTACTCTCTGGCCTACCTGGCGCTGCTTTTCGCCGCCCTGATGATCGATGCTACGATGGTGTCGTGACGGCCGTCTGCGGGGTTGCCATGGAGATGGACAAATTGCCGACGGCTGGCTATAGACAGGCGTAAACTGAGATTGTGAAAAGCTTGACTAGCAAAAATCGCTCTGTTAGATTTGCTTACCGTCGCGAGGGCTGGTGCGCCCCCGAGTAAACGCCCCGATAGCAGGAGTTTTCGTTCCCGCGTAATGTCGATTCTTAAGCGGCCGTCGATGCGACCGGTGACAGTCGTACTCGCGGGATTGGTCCTTGCGACTCTAGCGGCCTGCACCACCGATAATCCCCAGTCGACCTTCGACACGCTGGGCCCCGTCGCACGCTCTCAGGCGACTATCTTCTACATCATCATGTACGCGGGCCTGGTGGTCTTCGCGCTGGTGATGGGGTTGATAATCTATGCGACGATCAGGTACCGGCGGCGCTATACGGACCGCGACCCGGAACAGATCCATGGCCACAACCTGCTGGAGATCACTTGGACTGTCATCCCGGCCCTGCTCCTGATCGCGGTGGCGGTCCCGACCATAAACGCCCTGTTCGATAACTCCGTCAGCCCCGATCCGGACGCACTTACCGTCAGGGCCACCGCCAATCAGTGGTGGTTCGAGTTCGAGATCGAGGAGCTAGGCGTCGTCACGGCCAACGAGCTCCACATCCCGGTTGGCGAGGTAATCAACCTCGATCTGGAGGCCACCGATGTCATCCACAGCTTCTGGGTGCCGAAGCTGGCCGGCAAGGTGGATATGATTCCCAACAACACCAACACCATGTGGATGCAGGCAGACGAGGAGGGTGTGTTCCTCGGCCAGTGTGCCGAGTTCTGCGGGGAGTCCCACGCGAACATGCGCTTCAGGGTGGTAGCACACTCCAGGGAGGACTTCGACGCCTGGGTCGAGGAGCAGCTGGCCGATGCGGTCGTTCCGAGCGATCCCCTGGCGCAGCAGGGACACGACCTGTTCATGTCGGTCGAGGTCGAATGCTGGTCGTGCCACACTGTCAGAGGCAGCTCTATCGCGTACGGCGATGTGGGTCCGGACCTGACGCATTTCGCGAGCCGGATGCACATGGCGTCCGGGATAATGGACAATACGCATGAGAACCTTGTCAGGTGGTTGACAGATCCGAACGAGATCAAGCCCGGCAACGTGATGTCTAGGGACGGTAGCGTATACAACGATCCGACCCGGGCGCTCACCGAGCCCCAGATAGCAGCCCTTGCCGCATACCTGAGGAGCCTGGAATGACGACGCTCTCGGTACCCATGATCAAGCGGCCCGTTCACCCGGAAGGGATATGGGGCTGGATTACGACCATCGACCATAAGAGGATCGGCATCCTCTATGGTGTCACCGCCTTCATCAACTTCCTCATAGGCGGCATCGAAGCCCTGATCATGCGGGTGCAGCTTTCGGGCTCGAACGTCGACATCGTGAGCCCCGAGGTGTTCAACCAGCTGTTCACCATGCACGGGACCACGATGATCTTTCTGGCGATCATGCCGCTGGGGGCGGCGTTCTTTAACTTCGTTATTCCCCTTCAGATAGGAGCCCGGGACGTCGCATTCCCCAGGCTCAACGCATTCAGCTACTGGGTCTTTTTGGCCGGGACCCTGCTGCTGCACCTGAGCTGGTTCCTTGGCGAATCGCCCAACGCCGGCTGGTTCGCCTACGCCCCGCTCACAGAGGAGGCCTATAACCCCGGCAAAGGCATCGACTTTTGGATAGTCAGCCTCCAGGTGCTGGGGATCGCCTCGCTCGCCGCGGCATTCAACTTCATCGTGACAATCGTCAACATGCGGGCCCCCGGCATGTCGATGATGCGCATGCCGCTCTTTACATGGATGACGCTGATCACGGCCATATTGCTGGTCCTGGCCTTCCCGGTGATAACGGTTGCGCTCTTTGAGCTCCTGCTCGACCGCAGCTACGGCACCAACTTCTTCTTCGCTCCGGCGGGCGGCGATCCCGTCCTCTGGCAGCATCTTTTCTGGGTATTCGGGCACCCCGAGGTATACATACTCATCCTCCCGGCGATGGGGATAGTCTCGGAGATACTGCCGACCTTCTCCAAAAAGCCGCTCTTCGGTTACTCCACGGTCGTACTGGCCGGCGTGATCATCGCGTTCATGGGCTGGCTGGTCTGGAGCCACCACATGTTCACGGTCGGCCTGGGGCCGATCCCCAACTCGGTCTTTACGATCACGACCATGGCGATAGCCGTGCCGACCGGAATAAAGATCTTTAACTGGATCGGGACGATCTGGAAGGGCTCCATCGACTTTAGGACGCCGATGCTGTTCGCCGTCGGATTCATAGTGACGTTCACCATTGGCGGCATAAGCGGGGTCATGCACGCGATGTCCTCGTCCGACGCCCAGCAGCAGGACACTTACTTCATAGTCGCCCACTTCCACTACGTGCTGTTCGGCGGCGCGATCATGGGCATCTTCGGGGCGATCTACTACTGGTTCCCAAAGTACGCCGGCCGAATGTACAACGAGGCCGAGGGCAAGTGGCACTTCTGGTTGATGTTCATCGGGCAGAACCTGACGTTCTTCCCAATGCACTTCATAGGGATGGACGGGATGCCCCGACGGATCTACACCTATGGCGCTGACATGGGCTGGACCGAGCTCAACGCGCTTCAGACCGCTGGCGCGTTCGTGATTGTGCTAGCGACCCTGATCATGATGAAGAACCTGTGGCAGAGCTGGAGGTCAGGAAGCCCCGCCCCCGGCGATCCCTGGGACGCCAGGACGCTTGAGTGGTCGATATCCTCGCCTCCTCCCGAGTACAACTTCGAGGAGATTCCCGTGGTGCAGGACCGGGACGACTGGTGGTCGCGCAAGCGGGGCCTGGTGCCGAGGCGCGCTCCTGCGGGCGGGTCCGGCGACGGCCACGGCATCCATCTGCCCCAGCCCTCGTTCTGGCCGCTGGTCACTTCCTTGGGGATCTTCATCGGCGCATGGGGGATCATCTACAGCATCCCGGTGCTGGCCATCGGCGGGGCGATCATGATGATCGGCATGTACGCGTGGTCGTTCGAGCCTGTCAACGACCCTGAGCCGGGTGAGTCCGACGAGCAGGCGTAGCGAGAGACGTAGGTAGGCAGGGAGCACAGATGGCGCAGGAGGCCGCCGCGGCCCATCACGACGGCGAGCACGAGGATACCACTACCGGCCTGAACCACAGGAAGATGCTCATGTGGGCCTTCCTCGGTTCGGACTGCATGTTCTTCGGTACCCTGATCGCCACCTACCTCGTTTACACGGGTAAGAGCAAGGTCGGACCGTTCCCCGAGGACGTTTTCAGCATCCCGGTGACCTCCGTGAGCACCTTCGTGCTCCTGATGAGCAGCATGAGCATGGTGCTCGCCTACGCGGCCCTGACCCGAGGCTCGCTGAAGACCTACAGGGTGTGGCTGATGTCCACGATCATCATGGGAGCCACTTTCCTCGGCTTCCAGGTCTTCGAGTTCTACGAGTTCGCCAACCACGAGGTCCATATCGACTGCAACAAGTACCGGGCCGCGCCCGCTGAATTCTCCACATTCGATGCCTCCATAGCCGAGCGCGAGTGCACCGAAGGCGTGGACGAATACGACGGCAGGCACGGACTCACACCCAGGACCAACCTGTTCGGCACCACGTTCTTCACCCTCACTGGGCTCCACGGCACCCACGTTACGATCGGTGTGATATGGCTGCTGGGCCTGTTTTTCTACTCGTTCAAGAAGGGTGGTGTCACGCCGAAGCGCAATCTCGACACCGATCTCGCCGCGCTGTACTGGCACTTTGTGGACGTGGTCTGGATAGTGATCTTCACCGTGGTGTATCTGTTCGGGGTGTTTGAGGGGTTCCCAACCTAGGAAATGGCTACCGAAGAGCAGGTGACAGCAGGCCAGGGCCAGCCCGCGGCCCCGGGGGGCGAAGCGGAGGTGCACACCGGCCACCCCACGCCCGGCACGTACTTCAAGATCGCCATGACCCTGGTGGTGCTGACGATCCTGGAGGTGGTGCTCTTCCTGTTCGAGGGCCTGAGCTACGGCATCATACCGATCCTTGCGATCCTGTCGATCGGCAAGTTCGTGCTGGTGGCGATGTACTACATGCACCTTCGCTTTGACCACAAGCTGTTCTACACGATGTTCGTCTCCGGGCTGGTTCTGGCGGTTGGAGTGGTCTTTGCCCTGATGGGCCTGTTCCGCTGGTTCCACGTGTCGGGGTGAGCAAAGACCCGGAGTAGGGCACATTGGCTGACAGCGCAGCCTACTCGGTATGGACGGACTGGCACGTCCACCCGGACGTGATGATCGGTCTGGCGGTCTTGCTCGGGGCGTACCTTTACGGCGTCGGCCCCATGAGAGTGCGCCGCGGGCTGGCAGAGTCGGTCGAACCCAGGCAGGTGGCCATGTTCACGGCTGGCGTCCTGGTGATCTTCATCGCCCTGAGCTCGCCGCTGCACGAGTTGAGCAACAGCTACCTGTTCTCGGCGCACATGGTCCAGCATGTTCTGCTGACCCTGGTGGCGGCGCCGCTCCTGATCTCAGGCACGCCGGGCTGGGTGCTCGGCCCCGTCCTGAAGATACGAGCCATTCGGGTGCCTGCCCGGGTGCTGACCCACCCGATCGTTGCCTTTGCGGCGTTCAACCTGATGTTCTCCGTGTGGCATTTTCCCGCGCTGTATTCGGGCTCGGTGAACTACCACGGCATCCATATCACAGAGCACATCCTGTTTCTGGCCACCGGGGTGATGGGCTGGTGGCCTCTCATGAGCAGATCTGCAGAGCTGCCCTCACTGTCCGAGCCTATGCAGATGATCTACCTGCTGCTCATGTCCATAGCGCAGATAGTCGTGTTCGCCCCCATCACGTTCGCCGAGCAGCCAATCTACGAATACTATGTACAGGCGCCCACAATCTGGGGAATCGGCGACATCGCCGATCAGCAGGTTGGCGGCCTGATCATGAAGGTCGGCGGCGGAGCCCTGTTCATGACGCTGCTGGTGGTGACCTTCTTTCGCTGGCATTCGCGAGAGGAGGCCGAACATCGCAGGGAACGAGAGCGGATGGCCCGGTACCCGGGCGGGGTCGGTGCGAGAGACAGTGGGCAGGCACGTACTTAAGATCGGGCCGAGATAAGCGGAGGAAACCATGAATCCAGACCAGATGAAACTAGCGCTGCTGATACCGGCGATCTCCGTCGTCATCGTCTCAGTGATTGCCGGCGGTCTGGGGTTCATCTTCATCGGCCTGTACAAGGCCGGTGCGGGCGAATGGGGCGCGATCATCATCGGGCTGGCCCTCGTAATCGGCGTTCCGACCGTCGCTTACTTGATGGAGCGCATGTACGAGGGGGACAGGGCCGGATAGCGGGATCGGGCCGCTATCTCGCGCCCGGCCGAAGTGGTGCCATAAGGGAGTGAGGTGGAGGTGGCCGGCGCTCCTGTGCGCCTTTACCGTGGTCGCCCTGCTGGCGGCATGCGGGGGCCGGGCGGCGGAATTCCGAGGCAACGAACTGACCGGCGGCGAGCGTGCCGCGGATTTCACCCTGTACGATCAGTTCGGGTCGGAGGTGTCCCTTTCGGAACGCAGGGGAGATGTGGTCGTACTGACCTTCCTCTATACATATTGCCCTGACATATGCCCGGTCGTGGCCGGCCACCTTGCGGACGTACGAGACGAACTGTCCGGGGAGCCGGGATTGATGGATCGGGTCTCCATAATTGCGGTTAGCGTGGACCCGGAGCGCGACACGATCCGGCGCGCGTATGAGTACTCGGACCTTTACGGCTTGCTGGACGACTGGAGCTACCTGGTAGGCGAGCGCGAGCGGCTTGAGAGGATATGGGCCGATTACTATGTCTCACCCCTGCCGGTAGGAGAGGAGCAATCCGATTCCGACCCGATCCACCAGGATGGGTCCACCGACTCACTGTACGAGCGGCTAGGCGCAGCCTACACCGTGGATCACCAGGCGCCCGTCTACCTGATAGACCGCGATGGAACTATGCGCGTGCTGTTCTCGCTGCCGTTCCGTCCGGGGGACGTGGCAGAAGATGTGCGCTCGCTGCTCAGGTAGAAGCCGGCAGGTGCTCTTTGGCCTTGGCGACCACCGAGGAAAACCCATCCGGTTCTAGAAGGGCCAGCTCAGCGAGCATCTTTCGGTCGATCTGCGCACCGGCGAGCTTCAGACCATAGATCAGCCGGCTGTATGAGAGGCCATTTTGCCGGGCCGCCGCGCCGATTCTGAGATTCCAGAGCCGACGCATGTCGCCCTTCTTCTCCCTGCGGTGCGCGTACGCGTAGCTAAGGGCATGGATCATTGACTCGCGCGCCTGCCGAAAGAGCGCATGGCGGCCAGCGCGGTGGCCCTTGGTCATCTTGAGGATCTTCTTGTGGCGCCGTCGCCTGCTGACGCCACGCTTGATTCTGGTCATTGAATGCTCTGTGAGAGGTAGTACCTGCCCTACGGCAGGCTGTTCGGCAGGAGTCGCTTGAGGCGTTTTTCGTCCGCCTTGGAGACCGGCAGCTTTTGCGAATACTGGCGCTTTGTGCTGGACGGCTTTTTTCGCCGCAGGTGGCTTCGGTGCCCCTTCATGCGGCGCAGCTTTCCTGTCCCGGTCACGTGGAAGCGGGCAGCGGCTCCTTTGTGTGTCTTTAGCTTGGGCATCTGCTCTTGGTCATCTCGCGGCCAGCGAAGGCTCGGACTTTGCCACCTTGCCCTTGGCCGGGGTCAATATCATCGTCAGGAATCGGCCCTCAAACGACGGCGCCTTTTCGACCAGCGCATCGTCGGCAAGATCCTCGGCAACCGCCTTGAGAACCCCCATCCCGACCTCGGGGTGGGTGATCTCGCGGCCCCGGAACATGACCGATACCTTTACCTTGGAGCCCTCACCGAGCAGCCTGCGGACCAGGCGGGTCTTGGCGGAGCGGTCATGTTCCCCTATGCGGGTCTTGAAACGGACCTCGCGGAGCTCGTTTGTCGTCTTGGCCTTCTGGGCTTTTCGGGCGCTCCTTTCCTTTCGGCTGGCCTCGTAGCGGAATCGGCCATAGTCCATGATACGGCATACGGGGGGACGCGCCGAAGGGGCGACCTCTACCAGGTCTAACCCGCGGGCCTCCGCTAGGGATAGCGCCTGGTTGGTCGGCATCACCCCTAACTGGTTTCCCTCCTCGTCTACCAGCCGGACCTCTGGAATCCTTATGCGCCCGTTGACTCGATAGTCTCTAGCTATGTTTGTCTCCTGGCTACCTTACCGCCTTAAGGCTCGAATGATCAGTCAATCACGTATTGGCCAGGCCGAGCCTGACTGGAGTCGACTATAGCATAAGGCGGGAGGCCGGACAATGCGGCGCTCCCGACCAGATCACCGCACTTAGACAGGTGCCCGCGCCTGGCCAATTCTGTCGAAACTTGAGGGTCGGAGCACCGTGTCGGCCGCACGATTCGGCCTGGTCCGGTTCGGACCTAGTATGTTCACGCTGGACTCTTGCGCGTCCTCCGGGTCATCCATCGAGGCGCCCCCCTGGATTCGAAAATCTCGTGGGCTCTACGGGGCTCAGTGATCTTATTCCGGCGTACGGGTAAGGCCCGGCCTCACGGTACTCACCTCCGTACCTGCCTACGGGAGATGCCCGCTATTCCTTTCTTGCAACCTCGTCCCCGAGCCGTTCCACAATCTCGCGGACGGGGACCGCGCCGAGGTCCTGGCCAGAGCGTAGCCGCAGGGCCGCCGCATCGGCGCTCTCCTCCCGGTCGCCGACGACGAGCATGTAGGGGACCTTTCGCACCTGCGCGCTGCGTATCTTGGCTCCCATGCGGTCGTTGCCGTCGTCCATCTCAGCCCTTAGCCCGGCGGCTGAGAGCCGGTCGGCGATCGACTGACCGTACTCCCGGTGCCGGTCGGCTATGGGTATTACCACCGCCTGTACCGGCGCAAGCCACGTCGGGAAGGCACCGCCGTAGTGCTCGATGAGCACGCCCATGAACCGCTCCATCGAACCGAGGAGCGCCCTGTGGATGACGTAGGGCTGGTGGCGATCGCCGTCCTGACCCACGTACTCCAGTTCGAATCGCGCCGGCAGGTTGAAGTCGAACTGGACGGTGGTTATCTGCCAGAGCCTGCCGATGGCATCGCGGATGTGCACGTCAATCTTGGGCCCGTAGAAGGCGCCGCCACCCTCGTCCAGGGTGTAGTCCTGCGCCCGTTCCTCAAGCGTCTGTCTCAGCGCCTCGGTGGCCAGGTTCCACTGGGCATCCGTGCCCACCGCCTTCTCCGGCTTGGTTGCAAGCATCACCTCGAACTCCGAGAAGCCGAAGCTGGTCAGCAGGTGGAAGGTCAGGTCCAGGACACCGTTCACCTCCTCCTTGACCTGGTCCTGCCGGCAGAAGATGTGGGCGTCGTCCTGGGTGAGTCCCCTCACCCGCAGAAGGCCCGCTAGCACTCCGCCACGCTCGTACCGGTAAACGGTGCCCAGCTCGCCGGTGCGTATCGGCAGATCCCGGTAGCTGCGCAGGTCGGTCTTGTAGTAGGTCATGTGAAACGGGCAGTTCATGGGCTTGAGGTAGTAGTCCTGGCCGTCCATGTCCATCGGCGCGAACATGTTTTCCGCGTAGAAATCCAGGTGCCCCGACGTGCTCCACAGGTCGGCCTTGCCCACGTGCGGCGTATAGACCAGGGAATATCCTGCGGCGACGTGCTCTGCGCGCCAGAACTCCTCGATCAGGCCCCTGACAGTCGCTCCCTTCGGGTGCCAGATGACGAGCCCGGGGCCCACGTCGTCCGATATGGAGAAAAGATCCAGTTGACGGCCGAGCACCCTGTGGTCACGCTTGCGAGCCTCCTCCAGGCGCTCGAGGTGATCGGCGAGTTCTGTCTCTGACTCGAACGCGGTGCCGTATATTCGCTTGAGCATCGGGCGATTCTCGTCGCCCCGCCAGTATGCGCCCGCGACGCTCAGCAGCTTGTAGGCGGCGATCTTGCCGGTCGATTCGACATGCGGCCCGCCGCACAGGTCCTCGAATCGCCCGTGCGTATAGGTGGATATGGCCTCTCCCTCGGGTATGTCGTCTATCACCTCCAGCTTGAGGGGCTCATCCGCATTCAACCGCCTCGCCTCGTCGCGCGGATACTCGCGGTATACGAACGGCAGGTCCTCGTCTATGACATCCTGCATGCGGCGCTCTATCTCCTCGAGGTCGGCGGGCGAGAAGCTGCGCTCGGTAAGAAAATCGTAGTAGAAGCCGTCGTCGGTGGGCGGTCCGATGCCCACCCTGACGTCCGGGTACATGCGGGTCACGATGTCGGCCATAACGTGCGCGGCCGAATGACGCATCCGCTTCCTTAGTTCGATCAGCTCAGGGTCGACCCTTGCTGCCATTTCGTCCTCCCTGGTCTTGGGCGGCTGATAGTGCCGCAGTCCGGCTGCAAAACAAAACCTTCCCCGGCCGCTTGCCGAAGGAAGGCTGAATAGTGAGCGGTCTTGGCCTCGTTTCGAGGAAGGCGATCAGCTGGCGGTTCCCAAGCGTCCTGCTCCTATCAAAGGGTCTCTATTCTGGATTATAGACCGATACATCGCCGGCCGGTTCCGCGGGCGGGTGGCTAAGGCACTGCGTAGCCGGCCATCACGCCGGTGCATTCCTCGTCGTCCACTGCGACCTGGCCGTTTACCAGTACGTAGGTTATGCCGGCCGGGTGGTGATTCGGGTCCTCGAACGTCGCCGTATCGATGATCGAGTCCGGATCGAATACGACGATGTCGGCGAAGTAGCCGTCCTGCACCCGCCCGCGATCGGTCAGCCCGAACCGCCTGGCCGGGTTGTCGGTCATGCGCTGGATCATCGTCTCCAGGCTCATGACGTCCGGCATCTGACGGCGCAGGCGGCCCAAAAAGCGCGGGAAGGTACCGTAGGCCCTGGGGTGGGGAAGACCCCCGACCGGTATCTGGTCGCTGCCCACCATGTAGTCCGGCCGGGCCAGCAGTTCCATCTGGTCGCGGGCGAGCGTCCGGGTTATGGCCACGCTCGTCGGTGGGGCGCCCCGGTATCCGACCTCGAGTCCCTCCTCGAGCAGCAGGTTACATACAACGTCACCGGGCGTACTGCCCTGCATGCGGGCGATGTCGAACAGGCTCATGCCCTCAAGGTCCCGGTGCGCCGGCAGGTGAGTGAACACCATCTGGTCCAGGGGTCTGGTGTCGTAGGCGTTTATGCCCTCAACCACCCGACGCCTCTGTACCGGGTCGCTCAGCCTCCTGATTATCTCGTCCGACCCGCCCTCCTGTGAGACGGAGTGAAGGATCATCACGGTAAAGCTGCTGCCAATAGGGTATGGGTACAGCTCAAGGGAAGAGTCGACCTCGTCCTTTGCGGCGTCGATCGGGGCGATCTTCTCTGCGGCCGTTATCACTCCCACGTCCTCCGGGTTCGTGCGAAAGTGCGAGAAGTGAACCCTCACCCCTGAGCGCCTGCCGATCTCGAGTGCCTCCTCCACACCTCCGCCGCCAAAGCCGCGCTCGGTGTGGACGTCTCGCAGGTGGGTTACGTACAGGCCCCCCGCCTCGTCTGCGGAGCGACACAGCTCGATGAGCTCTTCGGTCGTGCTCCAGCAGTTCGGGTAGTAGGACATACCGGTCGAGAAGGCGACCGCTCCCTGTTCGACGGACTCGCGGACGAGTCGCTTGGCCTTTGCCAGATCGTCTCCGAGAAGCGGCCTGTCGCTGAATCCGACGGACTCGATGCGGATCGCGCCGTGCGCGACGCAGTAGGCGGTGTTGATCGCACACTTGCGGTGATAGTGCGACCGGAAAGCCTCCACGCTGGACATGTCCAGATCCGCAGGGGGCAGACCAAGCAGCCCAGAGAGGTATCGCCGGTACATGTTGTAGTTCGGCGTTGACAGCGGCGCGTACGAGAGGCCGTCCTGGCCGAGGAACTCGGTGGTTATGCCCTGTCTGATTCCGGAGGCATGCTGGGGATCCAGCAGCAGCGCACCGTCCGAATGGGCGTGGGTGTCGATGAAGCCCGGACTCACAACCCGTCCTGCGGCATCGATCGTGCGCGCCGCATCGGCGGCCGCAAGGTCGCCTACGGCCCCGATCCTGTCACCCGATATTCCAACGTCCGCCCGAAAGGCGGGTTCTCCCGTCCCATCGATTACAGTCCCGCCCTTTATCAGTAGGTCAAACATTCAGCCCTCAAGAATTGAATTGCCGGATCCGCCCGGCGCCCCTGCTCGCTCCTCCCGGATCGTCTCCGTCCAGTGTATGGCCGAGATGGAGGCACGCGCGGTCGTCCCATATCCACTGGGACGGAAGGTTTCCTGAACTCCTGCGGACCCCGATGGACGAGAGCGGCCCAGCAAGGCTCTCTGTTGCCGGACCCGCGCCTTGGCGAGGGTCCGAGCCGGGATCCTTGCCAGGCGGCCGACCCCGGAACGGAGCCATACCGGCCCGCCCAAGGATCGCTCTCCAATCGCCACGCGATCGAGGTCGGCAGCGTTGCAGGGTCGACTAGGCCTCCAGCCGGCTGCGTATCTGCGCCCTGATCTCCTTTACCCTCGGAAGATCGGGGAACCTGCCATCCTCGTTCGCCTTGTCGTACAGCGTGTCTCCATCCGCGAAGACCTGGAGTACGCCTCCGACCCCGGGAGTCATGGTTATCGACACGTCAGCGCCGCCCTCGGCAAAGATCTCGGTGGCCATCCAGGCCGCCGTACCGTGGTGGCTTCAAGGGACGCAGTAGCGGATCTCGACGTTCAGTTTTGCGATGGGTTCCGTCATCTTCCCCTCCTGTCGCCGGGCTCGACCGGACTGACTAAGACGCCGTTGCCGGGCCATTGCCCGGTATCTTGCGCAACACGTCGGGGTTGGCAATGGACATAGGATACATGCCACTTAGGATGCGAGCCGTCTCCTCGCCCAGCCTGGACCTGCCTGCCGTGTTGGATCGGTCAGACGTGCCCGCCGAATGCGGAGTGGCGATCACGTTGTCCATCGCCAGCAGCGGGTTGTCACCAGGCGTGGGCTCCTGCTCGAACACGTCAATCGCGGCACCGGCTATCTGCCCCTCTCTCAGGGCCCGTACCAGGGCCGCCTCGTCGTGGGTCGGGCCACGGCAGGTGTTTATGAAGTAGGCGGTCGGCTTCATTGCCCTGAACAGTGATTCGCCAGCGAGCCCCCTTGTCTCGTCGTTCAGCGGGACGTGCATCGAGACGTAATCCGAGGCGGCGGCCAGTTCCTCCATCGTCTTGACCGTTGTGACCTCGTACTCGTCGGCCACCCACGGGGGCAGGTAAGGGTCGTAGACCATGACCCTCAGGCCGAACACCTTGGCCTTGCGGGAAGTGGGCCTACCGATGTTGCCCAGGCCGATCAGCCCCAGGGTCTGACCGTAGACGGACGGCATCGGCAGCAGGGTCCAGGGAGTCTCCGGCACCCAGCGGCCCTCCCGGACCAGCGTGTTGAGCTGGACCAGCCTCTTTGAGCAGGCCAGCACGAACAAGATCGTGTGGTTGGCCACCTCGTCGGCACAGTAGCCGGCACAGTTGGCCACGATGACTCCCGCCTCGGTCGCCGCCCTATCGTCGATGTGGTTGAAGCCGTGGCCAAGGCTCACGATAGCGGTGCCGCCCCGCATGGTTTCAATCACCGAACGCCCCATCGGGACCGCCTCGTCGATTACCACGTCGGCGCCCTTTATCGCCTCGATCACCTCTCCCTCGCTGCGAACCAGGTGCTTTTCGAAGGTGTGGTCGATGCCGGCAAGTTGATCGAGCGTGAGGGTGATGTCGGCCTCACGGGAGGATATGTATGCGACCTTGGGTTTTCCCATTGGCTCTCTTTCTCAGGCACCAACTATGTGCGAGTAGTCCTTGCCCCACCTCTCGGCCAGCTCGACCTCCCGGTCCCTTCCCTCATAGTGAGCCGAGTCCGGGGCGGGGTTTTCCCGGTACCAGTTGACGGTCTCCGATATCCAGTCGGCCATCGGCGTCGAGTGCATTGCGAAGTCGCGCCTGGCTCTTTCGACCGACATCACGTAGGGCGACGGTATGTATAGCGGATCGTAGCTCCAGTCCTTCCAGGGCAGGTCCGAGAGCAGGTCGCACGCCCTTCCAGGGACGGAAACGGCGTTGAGTTCGGTCCCGCATGCACCGGCCACCGTATCCAGGTAGTGTCGAAGGGTTGGTATCTCGGTCTGGCAGATGTTGTAGATATTGCCGGCGGTGCCGGGAGAGTCGGCGGCGTCGACGAAGGCCCTGGCGATATCGTCGCGAAAGCCCAGACGGAACACCCCGGAGCCGCCATCCCTCAGGACGATCGGTCGGCCGTCCTCGATGCGCTGCTGATACCACCAGAACCTGAGACTGGGATCCTCCGGCCCCATGGTGGCCGGGACGCGCATGACGACCCACGGAAAATCGCTCGTCTCGGCAAGGTAGCGCTCGATCTGCCTCTTGCCCTGCGCGTACTCGTCTTCCGTGTCGTCGTAATTCCAGGGAACCGAGGCCAGATCGACCGAGTCCTCTGCGATCGGGCATTCTGCGACGAGGTTCACGAACTGGTCGGAGTGGTCCGGCGGCGGCCCGTCGTGTCCGCTCGGGCGGCGCGTGAGCGCGTGCCCGGGACCGCCGTATATGGACACGGTCGATGCCACGATGTAGCGACCGGTGTTTCCCTTGAGCGTCCGGACCGCCGACTGAACATCCTCGACCCTGAAGGCCAGGTTGTCGATGACGGCGTCGAAGCTGCGACCCGCCAGATTGGACCGGAATGAGTCCTGGTCCGTTCGGTCCCCGATTATGTGGTCGCACTCGTCCCAGAATTCCGGCCGCGTGTTGCCCCTCGAGTAGATCGTTACCTCATCGCCGCGCTCAAGGAACGATCGGACGATTATCTTCCCAAAGTAGAGAGTGCCGCCTACGACGAGTATTTTCACTTGAATCCGGCCATCTGGATTGGTCGATCGGCCGGCATTATACGACGGATGGGACAGCCCCGGATCGAGTTTAGGGCCGGCCAGGCGACGTGGTGCTAAGATTCCGCTATCGCGAACATCGGGGGTGTGCGGTGCTGAGAGCCCAGATCTTCTACGACTACATATGACCGTTCGTTCACAATGCAGCCGTGTGGCTGGATAAGGCACGCGCCTCAGGGTTCGAGGTCGACGTTACGTGGCGCGCATTCGTCCTCGATGAGGCCGCGCGCCAAGACGGCGCCGAACTGTGGGACAGGCCGGAGGACGAACGAGGCCGCTCGTTCCTGTCGCTCCTGGCGGGCAAGGCGGCGGCCAGGCAGGGAAGGGAGCAGTTCGAGCGTTTTCACAGGGCCTTGCTGGCGGCCCGTCATGATGGCGGTCGAATCCGCCTGGACCGGCCCGGCCCGCTTGTCGAGATCGCCGAGGCGCAGGGTCTCGATGGAGGCCGCCTGGCCCGCGATCTTGAGGACCCGGACCTGTTGGCGGAGGTTGCGGCCGATCACAAGGAGGCGGCATCCGACCACGGGGTGTTCGGTACTCCGACATTCCTGTTCGAAAACGGGCAGTCGGTGTTCCTTAAGACATTCATCCCTCCGGATGACGAGGCGGCGGAGGCGCTGGCCCACTTTGCAGGCCTGTTTGCTGAAAGGAGCTACGTCGGCGAGGTAAAGCGCCCCCAGCCACCCTGGCCCAAGGGTGCGATCTAGGGCGCCGTCTCCGGATCGGCGGCGCAGCCTGGCCGCCCTGCAGTCCCGGATCGGGTGCACCTTCTCCGATGTGGGCCTTCTTGACCTTGCCCTGATTCATCCCTCGGTGGCCAACGAGGAGGGCTCAGCCCGCACTCTCTCCAACCAGAGGCTCGAGTTCCTCGGAGATGCCGTCGTGGACCTGGCCGTGGCGGAAGAGCTGTACCGGCGTCACCCCGACTGGAGCGAGGGCCGGCTCACCTCGGTCCGGTCGGCCCTCGTCAGCGGCCAGACCCTGGCGGGCGCTGCGGCGGGCATAGGTCTCGGCGAGTACCTGGTGCTGGGAAGGGGTGAGGAGGCTCTTGGAGGCCGAGAAAGGGAGTCGAATCTGGCGGCGGCGCTGGAGTCCGTCGTCGGCGCCAGGCTCCTAGACGCCGGCTACGATGCGGCCCACGAGCTTGTCCTGGGCCTGTTGGGTGGCAGGCTGGACAATGTTGGGGAGGGAGTCGCGGGCAACCCCAAGTCCGACCTCCAGGAGCTGGTGCAGGCCAGGGGGTGGCCGCCGCCCCTGTACAGGATCGTCGAGCAGTCCGGTGAGCCACATTCGCCTTCCTTTGTGGCCGAGGTGGAGGTCGATGGCAGGGTTGCGGGCCGGGGTACGGGACCCCGTAAGGCCAGTGCCGAGCAGGTTGCTGCCAGGCAGGCCCTGATCGAGCTTTCCTGATCCGGGGCCCTTAGTCCGGGACGGGCAGGCGCTCGGCCAGCGCGGCGACCTCTCTACGTACAGAGTCCTCCACTCCTGCCCTGTCGATCCCCTTCAGCGTCTGAAGTATCAGTTCGCCGACCCTGCGCGAGTCGTCCTCTGTAAAGCCCCTGCTGCTGATGGCCGGTGTCCCCAGCCGCAGGCCGCTTGTTACGCGGGGCTTTTCGGGGTCATACGGGATGGCGTTCCGGTTGGTCGTGATGCGCACGCGGTCCAGCGCCTCCTCGGCGGCCCGGCCGGTCAGGCCCAGGGGACGCAGGTCGACCAGCACCATATGATTGTCCGTCCCGCCGGATACGATGCGCGCCCCGCCCTCGCCAAGCACCTCGGCCAGGGCCGCAGCATTTGCCGTGATCGCCTGGGTGTAGCTCTTGAACTGCGAGGTCAACGCCTCTCCGTACGCAACCGCCTTGGCGGCAACCGAGTGCATGAGCGGACCCCCCTGTACGTTGGGGAAAACCCCTCGGTCGATCGACTTCGCCAGCTCCTCGGTGGCCAGGATCATCCCCCCCCGTGGGCCCCGGAGCGTCTTGTGCGTGGTTGAGGTCACCACGTGCGCATGCCTGACCGGCGACGGGTGGCTCCAGCCCGCCACAAGCCCGGAGAAATGAGCCATGTCGACCATGAGCAGCGCTCCGACGTCGTCAGCTATCTGCCTGAAGCGGCGAAAGTCAAAGAATCGCGGATACGCGGTGGCCCCGGTGACCAGGATCTTGGGCCTGTGCTCTTCGGCCAGCCGGGCCACCACGTCCATGTCTATCAGCTCTGACTCGCGGTCCACGCCGTACGAGACGAAATTGTAGTGCCTGCCCGAGAAGTTGACCGGACTGCCGTGGGTCAGGTGGCCGCCCTGGTCCAGCCTGAGTCCCATCACCGTGTCGCCTGGTTGCAGCTGCGAGTGGTAAACGGCCATGTTCGCCTGCGCGCCAGAGTGTGGCTGGACGTTGACATGCTCGGCGCCGAACAGGCGCTTGGCCCGGGCTATCGCCAGGTTCTCGGCTACGTCCACGAACTCGCAGCCGCCATAGTAGCGGCGTCCCGGATAGCCCTCGGCGTACTTGTTGGTCAGGACCGACCCCTGCGCCTCCCGCACCGCCCTGCTGGCGTAGTTCTCAGAGGCGATGAGGTTGATGCTTTGCTGCTGTCGCCTGCTTTCCTCGGCGATGGCGCTGGCAAGCTCGGGGTCGCAGGTGGTTAGGGAGGTCAAGTGATATCTCCGGTATGGCGGTAGGGAAGGCCTGTGGACCTGCCGCGGTCCGCGGATACTCGTATCAGGGGGACGATGGGGGCAGTCAGTCTAGGAGCTGAGGCTCGAGCAGTCCATAGTCCCCGTCGCGGCGCCGGTAGACCACGCTGTAGGCCTGCGATTCCAGGTTGTAGAACAGGAAGAAGGCGTGACTGAGCATCTCCATCTCCTCAATCGCGTCCTCTACTCGCATGGGCGCCATGGCAAAGCGCTTGGTGCGGATCACCTTACCGGGCGGGGAGTCGTCGACGGCGACGGACTCCGCCACCGGGTCGGCTTCGGTTTGGGCCGGCTCGTCTTCCAGGGTGGACCTGGCAGACCTGCGGGCCGCGGAGGTCCGGTAGAACCGTGTCTTGTATCGACGGATCTGCCGGTCGAGGACATCCGTCACCAGGTCGACGGCCTGCTGGGCGGTGGCACCTCGCTCCTGGCCTCTCAGAGACCTCCCATTGGTGGTGATCGTCAGCTGCGCGACAATGCGCTCGTCGACTGACCTTGCCGAGGTCTGGGAAATCTCCAGCTCGGCGGTCGACATTGTGCGAAGGTGCCGGGCCAGCCGCCCGAACTTGCGGCGGGCGTAGCGCTCGGTCCTTTCGTCCAGGCGCATGTTGCGCGTGTGGATCGTCAGGTGCGGATCCTGTGTCTGGTGTTCCGGGTCCATAAGAACTCCATTCTACGGTCGGCACGGAGGTTGATACAAGGGCGATTAACGCCGTGGACAAGGCGTCCATGGTCAATCTTTGGCTTGTCGGTACAACGGTGCTGTGATAGCTTGGCCCCGGGGCACCGGGGCCGTTCCGCCGGGCACGGTGAGGGTCGGGCTGCCCTTGGCTACGCCCGACAGGGGTGCCCGGAGATGGTCCTGTCGAACAGCCGGGCCAGAGGGAGGAAGAGCATAGCGAGCCTTACGCTCACCGAATTGGCGGCAGATGGAGATAACCCCTTCGGGTCTCAATCCGGCGCCTGTGAAACCCTGCTGGGTAGGACTGCATGCCCCACCGTTTTCTCGGCCCCCTGGTGGATATCGGCCTGGCACCAGGTCTTTGTCGACGGCGAGGCCGCCAGGATCATCGAGGTCAGGGACGCCTGCGACCTGGTGGGGATCGCTCCGCTGATCAGCGACGGTGACAGACTCCTTCTTGCCGGCGACCCGGACCTGTTCGATTACCAGGACCTCGTTCTGGTTAAGGGGCGGGAGCTGGAGCTTACCGGTGCTCTTCTCGATTTCCTTGAGGGTCGACGGTACGGCCCGATTCCCTGGCGATCGCTTGAGCTCCCGTCAACCCGGGTCGACTCCCCCACGAACGAGGCGCTGACCGCCGCCGCGCACAGCAGGGGCTTTACCGTCGAAAGGCATCAGGTCGGGGTCGCCCCGGTCGTCGATTTGCCCGGATCCTGGGAGGAGTACGTAAGTTCCCTGCCAAAAAAGCACAGGCACGAACTGCGCCGAAAGATCAGGAGGCTGGAGGCAAGCGGTCAGGTACGGCAGGTTACGTTCGCGGACGAGGACGGGCTGGGATCCGAGGTGGAGGATTTCCTCCGGCTGATGAGTGCCACCAACGACGATAAGGCTGCCTTCCTGACACCGGATCGGCGCCGCTTTTTCCATCTGCTCGCCCGGGAGGCGGCGTCGCGCGGGGCACTGCGGTTGTCGTTCCTTGAGATCGACGGCCAGCGGACGGCGACATGTTTGATCTTCGATTTCGCCGGTGCCTACATGCTCTATAACAGCGGCTACGATCCTGCCAGAGCCGACCTGAGCGTCGGCCTGATAAGCAAGGCCTACGCGATCCGCGAGGCGATCGAGTCCGGACGGCGCCGATTCGACTTTCTGAAGGGCGCCGAGCGCTACAAGTACAGTCTGGGCGGACAGGACAGGGCCATATATCGAATCGTCGTAACCCGGTAGGCATGATGGACCGCCTAGCTCTCCTCAGCCTGCACAGCTGTCCGGCGGCGCGCCCGGGACGCCGCGACACGGGCGGCATGAATGTGTACCTGCTGCAGGTCGCCAGACAGCTCGGGCGCGCCGGTGTCAGGGTCGACATCTTCACCCGTCACCACGACCCGGCAGATCCGCAGGTCATTAGCATCGGCGAAAACGCAAGGGTGGTACATATTCGCGCGGGAAGTACCGGGGAACGCAAGGAGAACCTTCACGAGGCGGTCCCGGAGTTCGTGGCCAATCTACGGGACTACGTGAGGCTCTGCGGGGCGCGCTACGATCTCCTCCACTCACACTACTGGCTCTCCGGGCTGGCCGGCATGCAGCTGTCGCAGGCGCTGGGCGTCCCGCACGTCGCCACATTCCATACCCTGGGCAAGCTCAAGCTGCAGGCCCGCCCCGGTGAGAGCGAGCCGGCGGTTCGAATAGACGGGGAGACCACCCTCCTTCGGTCGGTGGACGGTGTCGTGGTCTCGACCCGCGCCGAGGCGGAGGAGATAACCAGACTGTACGGGGTGTATCCAGGCCGCGTGGCGGTGATCGCCCCGGGCGTCGATCTGGACGTGTTCTGGCCCAGAGACAGGGCGCTAGCACGGGAGAGGCTCGGCGTTAACGAGCCCGGCGTGGTCCTGTACGTGGGCAGACTCGAGCCCCTGAAGGGGCTGGACATACTCGTGAGGGCGGTGGCGGACCTGGCGATGGCGGACGCCACCCGACTGCTTGTGGTGGGGGGAGACCCGGATTCTGATGAGCTGGTCGGCGAGCTCGAGGCTCTTGCACGTTCGGTGGGGGTTGCCGGGAGGGTGACCTTTGCGGGATCGGTCCCACAGCGGGATTTGCCCTGGTACTACAGTGCAGCCGACGTCCTTGTGTTGCCCTCGCACTACGAGAGCTTCGGGATGGTGGCCCTTGAGGCCATGGCCTGTGGGACGCCGGTGGTGGTTTCGAGGGTAGGGGGGCTTAAGACCTTCGTTAGAAACGGCGAGAGCGGCTATCTGGTGCCCTGGCGGTGCTCGGACCCGTTCTCCCAGCAGATAGAGATGATCCTGGCCAACCCGTCGCTTCGCCGGGCGATGGGTGATGCCGCTTTGATCGCAGCTCGGGGAATGGGTTGGAGCCGGGTGTCGTCCCGACTGATGGATTTCTACAATTCGCTCATAGGCAGGTCCGTTGCCCTGGTGGGGGCGGGCGGAGCGTGAGAATTGGACGGCAAGGGACGCCCCGATCGGGGGATTTCAAGCCTGAGGCCGGAGAGGTCAGGGTCAATTTCCTGACCAGGGTCGAGCGCCACGTGTGGCGCCGTGTCGTATCCGGTTTCCTGGTCGTCGTACCACTGGCCCTGACATTCCTGGTGTTCAGGTTCGTCGTAACGTACCTGGACGATATCCTCCGCCCCAGGTTCGCCAACACCCCGCTGGACTTTCCCGGCATAGGCCTCGTCGTGATCCTGATCGCCCTTTATCTGATCGGGGCCGCAGTCTCCGCCAGGCTCGGGCGCAAGGCCTTCGACGTGCAGCACGCCGTACTGGCCAGGGTGCCGGTCATCAAGTCCGTCTACGGTGTGGCACGGCAGGCGACGGATGCCCTATCTACGCCCATGGAGCGGCAGATCAACCGGGTCGTGTTCATCGAGTGGCCCAGGCCCGGCTACAGAGCCCTGGGCTTTGTCACGGGCTACATTCCGGCCACCGACGACCATCCGACGTGGGTGATCGTCTACGTGCCGACGGTGCCCAACCCCACATCGGGCAATCTGGCGTTCGTGGTGGAAGAGGAGATCATCGACACCGACATCTCGGTTGAAGAGGCGATGAAGACGGTCTTTTCCGGCGGCACGATCCCGCCGATCCTGAGAGGCGACAACCTTCCTGAGAATCCGGACCCGCCGACCGCCCCCTAGTCTTCCAGGTTAAGTTCGTACCAGACCGTTTCGTCCGCCAGGTTAAAGCCCAGGGAGAGATACAGCTCCCTCGCGGGCTTGTTGCTGTGGTCGACCTCAAGCCTTACCACGCTGGCGCCCTTTTCGCGCAGGTAGGCCATGCCCGCCGTGACGATGACACGGCCCAGACCCCTTCGCCTGTGGTCCGGGTGCACTCCGGTCATGCCTATCACCCCGCTGGGGGAGTTCGACTCGCGGGGCCTGTGGGTCCAGTTGTACCCGCATACCTCGTCCCCGCTGTGGAGCAGCAGAATGCCGTCCGCTTCCCAGGGCCTCAGCCTGACTCTTGCCGCTATCTGCTCAACCGTGTTGGGTGAGAATCCCCAGCTCTGCCCGAATGCTTCGTTCTGCAGTTCGGTAAGTGTCTCCTCGTCGCGGTCGAGCTCAAACGGCCTGATGGAGTAGGGGGGCGGCATCGGCGGCATCTCGATCCCGTCCGATTCGGCCGTCAGGCGCCAGTACCTCCTCACGGCGTAAAAGCCCGAGTCCTCGAGGAGAAAACGGCCGCCCCTGCTGTGCACAGGGACCTGGATGTGCAGGAGGGGAAGGCCAAGTACGCTGACCCTTTCCATGACCCTGTCCAGCAGCTGGCGTCCAATCCCCCGCCTGCGGTGCTTGGGTAGCACCGCGATCTCGGCGACCGCACGGCCGATGAGCGGCTCAGGCGAGACGCGTGCCATGCCGGCGCACTCGTCGGAGACCTCCGCCACAAAGCAGTTCTCCTCCGCGTCGACCGACGGCTGGGACAGAAACAGCCTCTTGTAGTCTGCGGGGGTCTCGATTCCGGCGTCGCTCGTCCCGTCAAGGTCGTTTACAAGCGCGGTCCACTCCGGGAGGTCGGACCAGTCGAAGGTTTTTATTGATGCGTTCTGCGGCACCCGGGCTAGGGTCCTGAATTGGAGGTCTGAGCGGTGGGCATGCGCAAGGCGGGTCTGCCGAAGCCAAGGGATTTTAGCAGAGCGGACCCGTGGCAACAATCAAGCGTGCGGCGCCTACGACGCTGGCCCGCTCACAACTCGAGCGCCTTGCCGGAGACCAAGGCCCGGCCTACCATTCCGCAGGGAACAAAGAGCCTTGTACGACCTGCACGCACACATTCTTCCCTCATTGGACGACGGCGCCCGGACGGAGGCGGAGGCGCTCGCCATGGCATCGGTTGCCGCCCGTTCCGGGACCACCCTGATTGCTGCCACGCCCCACATGAAGGACGTGAACGAGCTGTCCTCTCCGGGAAGGGCGATCGAGCTTGGCTCCCACCTGGACTCCATGCTCCGCGACCGTGGAATCCCTCTCGGGGTGGTAATGGGAATGGAGAACCACGTCGTCCCGGGACTGGCTGACATGTTCGCTGACGGAAGGGCCCTTCCAATAGGCAACAGCAGGTATGCGCTGATCGAGATGCCCTTCTTCGGCCATCCCGACTACCTGGAATCGACGTTGTCACGGGTCCAGTCGCTCGGTGTCACGCCCGTGCTGGCCCACCCGGAGCGGATCGAGGTAGTGCAGCGAAGGCCAAACATTCTGGTCGATTTCATAGAGGAGGGAATGCTCTCGCAGATCACGGCCGGTAGCTTGCTGGGCCACTTCGGTGCCAGTGTGCGCCGATTCACCGAGGATCTTGTCCGGAGCGGCCTGGCCCACGTGATGGCCTCGGACTGTCACCGGCCCGATGGGCCCAGAACGCCCGCGCTGGGTCCCGGCCTCGCCGCGGCCGCGAAACTGATTGGCGCAGAGGAGGCCGAAAGGCTGGTTAGCGAGGTTCCAAGGTCGATCGTCGAGGACCGGGACGTGATAGTTGGCAGGCCCCGACCGGTCGAGCCCATGCGCGCAGAGGTCTGGTAGCTCCGCGCCGGCCGGCTAGAGGTCGAAGTACGTGATCGTCTTTTCGGCCGTGATGGTGATGAACACGAACGAGGACTGCTGTCTGGTCGTGACGGCGTACTCGTGCCCCTCGGTCCTGCCCAGATACCTGTACGACATCTCGTAAAGGAGCGGGTCAGTATCCCCCTCGGATATCTCCGCCTTTCCCTGGATGAGAACATACCCGTAGGGCCTGTCGCGACTTGCGATTGAGACCGCGACCCTGGGGTCCCGCCGGATGTTGCGGACCTTGACGGTGGAGGGCTCTGCGAGCACCACGTAGCGCTCGCCGTCGAACTTGTACCAGACCGGGGCCACGTGGGGTGAACCGTCGGCCATCAGCGTCACCAGATCGGCGAGTTCGCGTCCGGCCAGAAATTCTGCGATCTTTTCTCGATCGTCCATGGTTGTCCTACCCTCCCGTTAGAAGAGCGACGGCTGCCCGCACCCCTCCCTTTCGTCATCGTCTCCGGTCATTGAGGCGGTAGGGGCCAATCCCGCCAGCACCTCCTCTGCCAGGCGGCGCACCTCGCCGGCAATATCCTGCTCGGGTTTCGTAGCGTCTATCCTTCGCCACCTCTGAGGCTCCCCGGCCGCCATCTTCAGGTATCCATCATAGACGCGCCCGTGGAAGGCGGCCGTCTCCTCCTCGAAGCGGCGCATTCCCTCCGGCTCCAGCCTCGGCGCGCCGGTGTCCGTCGCTCCCTCCAGCCGGACCTGGGCCTCTGCACGCCTCTCGGCGACGGCGGGCGGAAGGTCCAAGAAGAACGTGAGGTCGGGAACGACACCGTCGACCGCGACCTCATTGGCGGACCGGACCATGCCCACACTCAGCCTGCGCCCGTAGCCCTGGTATGCCACGGTAGAGTCCATGTAGCGGTCGCAGATCACAACCGCTCCCGGGCGGCTGAGCGCGGGCTTGATCACGCTCGTGACGAGCTGCGCTCGTGCCGCCAGGAACAGGTACAGCTCCGAGATCGGGCTGAGCGATTCCCTCTTCGACATGGACTGACTCTTTACCAGCCTGCGGATCGACTCCCCCAGCGGTGTTCCGCCTGGCTCTTGCACCAGCAGCACGGGAAGGCCATCTTCCGAGAGTCGCCGCCTGAGCAGGTCTGCCTGCGTCGATTTCCCCGATCCGTCCCCGCCCTCGAACGTAATTAGCACCGACATCTTGCGCGTCCCGGCCCGCCCGCCGGGCTAGCGGTAGATGACCACCTTGCGCCGGGGGTCGCGCCCGGTGCTGGTGGACGATAGCCCGTACTTTTCGGCGATCGCGTGCTGGAGATGGCGGACGTAAGCACCCTGGGGGGTAAGCTCTATCTCGTCCTGGTCGCCCGTCCTGACGCTCTGGATCGCCTGCTCGGCCTCCGAAAGCGCGCTGAGAACGGCCGTGCTCTGCTGGCTGCGCCCGTTTTGCCGGGCAATGGCCCTTATGAACTGCTCGATCTGGGAAAGGGTGTTACGCCTGAGCACGTAGACGGGCTTTCCCTGCTGCTCAGCCGACCGCAGTGCGGCGGTGCGCCTGCGGTAGTAGTTCTTGGTCGTCAGTAGCAGATCGGCGCTCCTGATGTCCTCCACGATCTCTATGGCCAGCCCGGACGAGGCCACCACCTGCTGTAGCCTGCCCTTGTTTACGCCATACGGCATGATGTGGGTTGGACGCGACAGGGCAGATTGGTCCAGCCCCCCGCCGGATTCGACTCCTGCTGAGGCGCCCGCCGTCGAGGAATGGTCGACATCAGCCTCGGCGAGAGGTTCGAACCGCTCCGTGCGGCGCCCGGCAGGCCCGCCCGTGGCCAGGCCGGTCGGCCGGTTGCGCGACACGTTGCCGCGCTCGTCAAGGGTGCGAATCTCGGGTGCGACCTGCACGCCCCGCAGCATACGGTCGACCACTGAGGCCACATCGTCGTGCACCGCGACGGTGTTCCAGTTCTGGATCTCCACAAGGACATCGAAGGTCGGAGGCGCCCTTCGCTCCAGCACCGTCTTCTGGGTCCTCCTTCTGCGCGCCTCCTCGTCCCCCAGGGTCACGGTCTGGATGCCACCGATCAGGTCCGAAAGCGTCGGATTCCTGGCCAGATTCTCGAGCGTGTTGCCGTGTGCGGTGGCCACCAGCTGGACGCCCCGCTCCGCGATCGTCCTGGCCGCGGTCGCCTCCAGTTCGGTCCCGATCTCGTCGATAACTATCACCTGCGGCATGTGGTTTTCGACCGCTTCGATCATCACCGCGTGCTGATATGCAGGCCTTCCCACCTGCATGCGCCGTGCACTGCCTATGCTCGGGTGCGGGATGTCGCCGTCTCCGGCGATCTCGTTAGAGGTGTCGACGATCACCACTCGCTTGCGGGCCGAGTCGGCCAGCACACGTGCAACCTCCCTGAGCATGGTGGTCTTGCCCACTCCGGGCCGACCGAGCAGGAGCGTGCTCTTTTCGGTCAGGATCAGGTCCTCGATGATCCTGATGGTGCCGAACACGGCCCGCCCAACCCTCAGGGTGAGGCCGACCACGCGGCCACTCCTGTTGCGGATTGCGGAGATGCGATGGAGGGTTCTCTCTATGCCCGCCCTGTTGTCCTCGCCGAACTCGCCGACCCGGCCGGTGATGTGCGAGATGTCTGCCTCGGTGACCTCCCTGTCGCCGAGCGGGGCGGCGTCGCTGGCGAATCGGGCCTCGGGTAGCCGGCCGAGGTCGATTACGACCTCCAGCAGACCGGCCAGGTCGCCCCTTGCGGCCAGGGCGTCCTTAATGTGGCCGGGAAGGACCCCGATCAAAAGGTCCAGGTCCGACATCTCTCGGTCCCCGACGGGATGAGGCTCAGGAAGAGACGACTTCGTAGGCTCCAACCTCCTGGAAGATCTTCTCGGTCGCGCGAACCGACCGGGCGTGGACTTCGAACTCGGCCTCTGCCTGTAGGCCGGCCCTGCCTGCCGCCCGGCCCACCGCCGGCTGGTAGCCGGGGATCAGCGTTACGACGGGACCGCCGGATGGGGCCAGCGCCAGGCCGAGGTCCGTGAGCGCGGCGGCGTCCTGGTCCGGGGACTCGGGGTTGACCATGATCGAAAGGTCGGTTGCCGTGCTGAGGTCGAGCACTCTCAGCCAGCCCGTGATGCGGTCCCCGGACTCCAGCACGTACTCGTCCGCCCGTCCCGGACCGTCCCAGCGAGATGCTGACCACTGCTCGAGCGTCATCCCCTCAAGGGCCCTCACCTCGGCGGGTGTGCAGGCACTGTAGAGGCGGAATATGCCGTGCTCGTCCTCGTCCTCTCTGGGCCTGATACCCAGCGGGGGATCGATGCGGGCGCCGGAGCCCCTGCCCCGGTATAGCGTTTCGGCGTGCGCCGGGAGCAGTCCCGCCCTGCTGAGCTCACTTCCCACGGGATCCCCGGCCAGCACGCGCGCCGACATATGCGTCGCCGACCGCTTCTGGGCGGTCGCGAACGCGGCCGTCAGCACGCCGGCGACGCAGTCTTCGGCACCGGCGCCAACCTGCAGCCTGCTCAGCTCCCAGCTCTGCGGGCCGGCCATGCGGGAGGCCACCGCCAGGCAGAGGATGCGCGCACCGTCGATCCAGACCGTCACAATGGAGCCGGTCGAGCCAGACATGCCGCGCATCGCATCGATGGGTAGCGAAATCCACTCCGGCGTCGATCGGCCTGGATCGGTGCGCGAGTAGACGCGGTTCTGGGTCTCTCCCAACCCCATGAGAAGGCAGCGGGGCAGGTCAGAGAACTGGAACGCCCGGATCATCGGGCCTCGTTCGCCGATCCCCCCGCCATCTCGGCGAACAACCGGTGCATGCGCGAGTCGAAGGTCAGCTCTGGGTGAAACGCCGTGGCCAGCAGTGCGCCCTGGCGAACCGCCACGGGACGACCGTCGTCCAGTTCGGCCAGTACCTGCACATCCGGGCCAATCTCGTCGACCACGGGGGCCCTGATGAAGACCGCCCTGAAGGGTGTATGGTCGAGCCCCGTGATCTCAAGGTCGGCCTCGAAGCTGTCCACCTGCCTGCCGAAGGCGTTGCGGGAGACCACGATGTCCATCAGCTTCAGGGGTTCCGGCCTCCGGTCGGTGAGCTCTCTGGCCATCACGATCATGCCGGCGCAGGTACCCCAGATCGGTAGTCCCTTTCCTGCGGCATCCTCCAGGGCGGGCCTGAACCCGTATATGTCGATGAGCTGCACTATCGTTGTGCTCTCACCGCCGGGGATTATCAGCCCGTCGACCCCGTCCAGCTGGTCCGGAAGCCGCACCTCGCACGACTCGACCCCCACTCTCTCCAGGGCGTGACGGTGCTCGATGAAGTCGCCCTGTATGGCCAGGACGCCGATTCGCGCCATATAGAGTGCTGTCTACACCCCTACCATCCGCGAACGGCCAGATGCTCCTCTACGGGCATTTTGCGGACGGAGAGTCCCGGCATGGCGTCGCCGAGCCCGGTCGAGACCTCGGCAATAATCTCCGCGTCCTCGTAGTGCGTGGTCGCCTTGACGATGGCCGAGGCCATCAGGGACGGGTTGGAGGACTTGAATATGCCGGAGCCGACGAAGACGCCCTCGACACCGATCTGCATCATGAGCGCTGCGTCCGCCGGAGTGGCTATGCCACCGGCAGCGAAGTTAACGACCGGGAGCTTACCGGTCTCGTGGATCTCCTGGACGAGCTCGAACGGGGCCTTCAGATCGCGGGCAGTCGCCATCAGCTCGGCCTCGTCCATGCCCTGTATCCGCCGGATTTCTCCCAGGACCGAACGGGCGTGACGGACCGCCTCGACTATGTCGCCCGTGCCTGCCTCGCCCTTGGTGCGGATCATCGCCGCCCCTTCGCCTATGCGGCGAAGTGCCTCGCCCAGGTCCCGGCATCCGCAAACGAACGGCACCTTGAACTGGTGCTTGTCCACGTGGTTGTTCTCGTCGGCGGGTGTCAGCACCTCAGACTCGTCGATGTAGTCCACGCCCAGGGCCTCAAGGACCTGTGCCTCTACGAAGTGGCCGATCCTGGCCTTGGCCATCACGGGGATGGTTACCGCGTCGATGATCTCCCTGATCTTGGTAGGGTCGGACATCCTGGCAACGCCACCCGCGCTGCGGATGTCGGAGGGGACGCGCTCCAGGGCCATAACGGCCACAGCGCCTGCATCCTCGGCTATCTTGGCCTGCTCGGCGGTGACGACGTCCATTATCACGCCGCCCTTGAGCATCTGGGCCAGCCCGCTCTTGACTCGCCAGGTGGCTGTCTGCGCGGCGCCGGACTCTATCTTGGTCTCAGTAGCCATTGATCTGCCTCCGTACGGCCCCAAGGGCCGATGATTACCTAGTGACTAACAAGATGGACGCCTGTCCGGCAACAGCCTGATCGTCTTACCGTCCACTGGGTCACGCACTCCTCGACTCTGTGGCCATTATAACCGCGCGTTGTGGGTGAGGCGAGAGGGCCCTTTTGCGGGCTACGCCGACGCTGACAGACACGATCTGACACGAGGCGCAAGGTTGCTGAAAGTGCGGCCCGCGGCCGCTCAGCGTGGAGAGCGTTTCTCCGGGCTAGACGCCTCGCCTCGCCAGATAGGCCGCCAGGTCCGAGGTGCGGCAGCTGTAGCCCCACTCGTTGTCGTACCAGCCCAGGACCTTTACAAAGTCCCCGTCCATGCAGATGGTCGAGAGGCCGTCGATTATGGCGCTGTGGGGATTCTGCCTGAAGTCGCTGCTTACCAGCGGCTCATCGGTGTATTCGAGGATGCCGCTCAGGCCGTCCGACGCCGCCTCCCTGTAAGCCTCGTTTATCTCCTCTGCCGTCGTGGATCCTCTGAGCTTGGCCGTAAAGTCCGTGACAGAAACGGTCGATGTGGGCACCCGGTAGGCCATGCCGTGGATCTTGCCGTTCAGGTGCGGAAGCACCAGGCCCACGGCCTTGGCCGCACCCGTTGAGGTGGGGATCACGTTCATCGCCGCCGCCCTCGCGCGCCGAAGGTCCGAGTGGACCTGGTCGAGGATCTTCTGGTCGTTCGTGTAGGCGTGGATGGTGCTCATCAGGCCGTGCTCGACGCCGAATGCGTCGTCGAGGACCTTCACCATCGGGGCGATGCAGTTGGTGGTGCACGATGCGTTCGAGACTATCCGGTGAGCGTCCGGATCGTATCCGTTCTCGTTCACGCCCATCACCACCGTTATGTCCTCGCCGCTGGCCGGCGCGGAGATTATGACCCTCTTGGCACCGCCTTCGATGTGGCCCGCGGCCTTAGCCGCGTCCGTGAAAAAGCCCGTCGACTCGACCACGATGTCCACGCCGTGATCGCCCCATCTCAGGGCAGCCGGGTCTCGCTCCGCGAGCACCGTGATCGGCTTACCGTCGATGATTATCGCCTCGTCTGACGCCTCGACGCTGGAGGTCGACACCCCGTAGTTCGTGTCGTACTTGAACATGTGGGCGTTGGTCTTGGTGTCGGTCAGATCGTTGATGGCCACGACGTCGAGCTCGCTGCCGTGTCGCTCCAGCACCGCCTTAAGGACCTGCCTGCCTATCCTGCCGAAACCGTTTATGCCTATCCGCGTGGCCGTCATCCGTAGTGCACCTCTGAATCCTTGCCTTTGTTGCTTGCCGGCGAACCGACCGGTCCGAGCCGGATTATATCGGGGCCCCGATGACGGCCTCGTATGCCGCGCGGCCAGCGTACGTGGCCTGGCCGCCCAGCTCGAGCTCGATGTGCAGCAGCCGGTTGTACTTGGCGGTGCGCTCACTGCGCGCCGGTGCCCCTGCCTTTATCTGGCGAGCGCCGGTCCCGATGGCCAGGTCCGCGATGGTGGTGTCCTCCGTCTCGGCCGAGCGATGGCTGATGATGGTCCTCCAGCCCGCGTCGCGGGTCAGCGCGACCGCATCGAGCGTCTCGGTGAGGGTGCCGATCTGGTTGGGCTTTATGAGGACGCCGTTGCTCGCCCCGCGTTCGATCCCGCGCCTGATTATCCCGCTGTTGGTCGCGTACAGGTCGTCTCCGATTAGATGTGCCCGGGAGCCGAGCCTGCGGGTCATCTCCGTCCAGCCCGACCAGTCGTCCTCGGCCATTCCGTCCTCGATACTTATCACGGGATATTTGGTAACCCAGTCCTCGTACACGGCGATGAGTTGCTCGGAGGTGAGGGTGGTGTCGAGGCTCGTAAGGTCGTAGTAGGCGCCTTCGGCCGGTCGGGCGAGGACATCGCCGTTTACCCGGCGCAGCTCGGAGGCGGCCACGTCGATCGCCACGAAGCACTGGTCGCCGGGCCGGTAGCCGGCCTGCTCGATCGCGCGCAGAAGCCACTCTACCGCCTGCCGGTTGTTCTTCAGGCTCGGTGCGAACCCGCCCTCATCGCCGACGATGGTGGACTTGCCGCGCTCCTGCAGCAGGTCCTTGAGCGCGTGATATACCTCCGAGCCCGCCCGCATGGCCTCCTGATAGGTGTCGAATCCGGCGGGAACCACCATGAACTCCTGAAAGTCGGTGGACTCGAAAGCGTGCTTTCCCCCGTTGATGATGTTGAACATAGGTACCGGGATCGTGTAGCCGCTCTGGGGCTTGGTCCCGGTGTACTCGTTACCGATGTAGCCGTAGAGACTCTCGCCCCGGTTGGCCGCAGAGGCACGGGCGTACGCCATCGACACGGCGAGGATGGCGTTGGCACCGAGGCGGGCCTTGTTCGCGGTGCCGTCAAGCTCTATCAGCCGCTCGTCGAGTGCACGCTGATCGGTCAGGGGATGGCCCGTTATGGCGGAGGCGATCTCGCCGTTGACGTTTGCAACGGCCCTGAGCACGCCCAGCCCGCCATAGCGTCTCGGGTCTCCGTCCCGCAGCTCTATGGCCTCCAGTGAGCCCGTGCTGGCCCCGGAGGGAACCGATGCGCGCCCCATGGACCCGTCGGACAGCAGCACGTCCGCCTCGACCGTGGGACCGCCTCGAGAATCAAGGATCTCGCGCGCCGAGACCGAGGTGATGGTGATGAGGCTCAACCGCGCAGTTCCTCCGCCGTTGCGGTAAGGCCCTGAGGACGGGCGCCCGCCGCGGTCATGGCCCGGTCGACGGCGTCGGCAGGATCGGCCGCCACCTGTATCGAGTCGGCGGGTATCCCGGGCTGGGATAGGGTCCAGGTGCCCAGCCCCACGACGGGTATCCCGTCGGCCAGTGCATGCCCGATCTCCGAGAGCGTGCCGAACGCTCCCCCGATCGCTATAACCGCCCGGCCTGTCTTGACGACGATCACGTTCCGAGCGTACCCGATGCCGGTGCAGATCGGAATGTCTACGTACTGGTTGGCCACCGTCGGGTCGCTGCCCGGCAGGACTCCTATGGTCGTTCCGCCCGCCGACTTGGCTCCCCTGCAGACCGCCTCCATGACACCGCCGAGGCCGCCACAGACGACCTTCGCCCCGCGCGATGCGAGTTCGCGACCCACCTCCTCGGCGATCCCGGCCAGAGAGTCCCCGGCCGTAGATGAACCTATGACTGCGATGATCATGTGAGTTCCTATCATATAATCGGATTCCCAGTTCGGCAGGCGTCTTCGGCTTGCCCCCGGAGTCCTGATGCCAGCACACGGACTAAAGAACGTACTGATTACCGGGGCTTCTTCCGGAATAGGCAAGGTGGCCTCGCTGCATCTGGTCGGCAAGGGCTACACGGTGATTGGCACGAGCCGCTCGATCGACAGGCTAGAGCCGGTGCTGGCCGAGGCCGAGGCCGCCTCCGGGACATTCGTGCCACTCGAACTCGACATCAACCTCGACGGCGGGCATCCCGGATGCGTCGAGGAGGTCCTGCCGGGCGTCGTGTCCAACCACGGAGCGATAGATGTTCTGGTCAACAACGCCGGGTACGCGCTCTGGGGCCCCCTGGAGGGGATGACCGTCGAGCAGATGGTCGACCAGTTCAGGACCAACGTGTTTGCTCCTTTCAGGCTCGCCAATCTGGTGATTCCGTCCATGAGAAGCAAAGGGGCGGGACGCATAATCAATATCAGCTCGGTCGCAGGGTGGGTGGTAACGCCCTTTAACGGTGCCTACGCGTCCAGCAAGTTCGCCCTGGAGGCGCAGACACAGGCCCTGCGCATGGAGCTCTGGCCCTTCGGCATCAAGGTTTCCCTGATCGAACCGGGCCTTTTCGGCACCGAGTTTCAGAACAACACCGTGGATGGCGAGAGGGCCGAATCGCAGGAACTTCCCTACGGACCCCATATAGCGGCCTATCGCAGAAAGCATGGCCGCTTCAGGCTGCTTACACACGACCCGATAAAGATCGCAAAGCTGATAGAGAGGATTATCGTCTCGCCACGCCCCAAGCTGAGGTATCCGGTGGGATTCGAGGCCCACGTAGGGGTTTACGCGGCCAGGCTCCTTCCCGACCGCCTGCTGCAGGGCATGGTCGCAAGGACCTCCATGTAGCCTGCCGCGGTGCTCTAGGGGCCGGTCTTCCCCCTGCCTATCGATTGGAGAAAGCCGGCGGATCTCGGCTCCCGGTCCAGATGGTAGCGAAGGTGCGTGTCCAGGAGCCTGCCGGCGTCTCCGCGCACCGCGGGTGGCACCTTGAGAGATGCTGCTCCGGCGAGGCCCTGCGACATGTAGTAGCGCAGCGTCTTTATGGTGTTGACAGACACGGGAATAAAGGGTCCCGGGGCGCCGGTGATGCAGTCCGGGCAGACCATGCCCCCGGCGGCTGCGCTGTAGGCGTGGTCCCTCCGCGCCAGAGTGAGACCGCATTCGACGCAGGCCGACATCTCCGGCGCAAGGCCCGCCAGCGCCAGGAGTCGGACCTTAAAGCAGGCCAGCAACTCATCGACCGGACCTCCAGCCTCCAGTAGGCGAAGAGCCTCGGCGACCAGTTCGTAGACCTTCCGCGCGTCAGAGTCCCGGTGATCGTCTTCCTGCGGTACCGAGAAGGCGTCGGCTATCTCGGCCACGTACATCCCCGCGGCCACCTTGCCGAGATCGTTGCGCAGTGCCGGGAATCCGTCCAGGCATTGGGCCTCGACCACGATGTCAAGGTTGCGCCCCTCGGCTACGGAGACCTGCACCCGGTTAAGCAGCTCCAGGTGTCCGGTTAGCCTTCCCCCGGCGCGGCGCACGCCCTTGGCAACGGCTCGTATCTGTCCGCGCTCCGGCGAGAGCAGGGTAACGACCCGGTCAGCCTCGCCCATGGGCGATTGCCTGACCACGACCGCCTCCGTCTTGTAGACTCTCGGTCTCGCCATCTGCCTCGTCGCCAGGTCCACCCCTCACTACCCTGGCCGGGGGCCCTCAGAAAGGCTGGCGGCCTTCTATCGCTCGGCCGAGGGTAACCTCGTCCGCGTACTCCAGGTCGCCGCCCACGGGCAGGCCACGCGCGGGGCGGGTTATGCTCACCCCCAGCGCCGCCAGCAGGCGCTGCAGGTACAGTGCGGTCGCCTCACCCTCGACGTTCGGGTTGGTGGCGATCACGATCTCCTCCACCCCGTCGGTCCGAAGCCTCTCCAGCAGTCCCTTTATCTTCAGGTCCTCCGGTCCGATGCCGTTGATGGGCGATATTACCCCGTGCAATACGTGGTACAGGCCGTTGTAGGAGCGGGTTCGCTCGAGCGCCCGGACGTCCAGCGGCTCTTCGACCACGCACAGCCGGGCGCGGTCCCTGCCCTCGTCAATGCAGATCGAGCAGGGGTCCGACTCGGTTATGTCAAAGCACTGGCCGCACAGGACGATCCGGTCCTTTACCGCGCCGATCGCCTCGGCCAGTCCACGTGCCTCGTCGGCCGGCATGCGTATGAGGTGATAGGCCAGCCTCTGAGCGGTCTTGGGACCGATGCCCGGCAGCTTGTGGAACTCGTCGATGAGCCTGCTTACCGGACCAGCCTCTCTTTGTCCGCCCTGCGTCACACGCTCCTAAGTCAGGCCCGGGATGTTAAGGCCCCCGGTAAGCGCTCCCATCCTGGCCGCGGCCATCTCCTGCGCACGCTCCAGGGCGTCATTGACGGCTGCTGCGACCAGGTCCTCCAGCATCGCGACATCCTCGGCGGCGGCCTCCGGGTCTATGTGAATCGATTCGAGGCGCATCTTGCCGGTAACGACAGCCCTGACCACGCCTCCGCCAGCACTGCCCTCGACGGTGGCGGCCTCAAGATCCTCCTGTACGCGTGCCATCTGCCTTTGCAGTTGCTGGGCCTGTTTGAGAAACTTCTTGTTCACTTCTGGGCCTCGCTGTCCTCACTGTCCACGGCCGTCTCGGCGACGATCTCGGCTCCCATCTTCTGGGCTGCTCGCACCAACTGGCTGCCCCGGCCGCCGATGCGTCCGCCGCCCGGTCCGGCGCGCTCCGCCGCCTCGACCCGTACATCATAAGCCCTGCCCATTACCCGGGCAAAAGCGTCTTTCAGCCTCTTGCGGCTGTCGGGTATACCCAGCTCGTGCTGCATCCTCTCCTGGTGGGAAGGGTGGGGGAACCTGAGCGTAATCGAATCTTCCGACACCTCCCGCCCGTTGCTGGCAACCAGCAGCGCCTTGAGGTTGAACCTGTCGCCCTTTTCGTAGCGCAGCGACTGTGTGAGTGCCTCCCACTGAGCCTCCAGGCGCTCCGCCGGATCGGAGGGCAGGGCGCCCTCTGCGACCGGCTCCGGCGTTCGTCGCTGCGTCCTGGCGTCCGGCTGCTGCTGGCGGGCAACAGGGGCAGGGGCAGGCGGACGTTGCTGAACTCGCCTTGCCGGCGGGGCCTGCTGTGCGGTCCCGGCGTCCTCGCGCCCTTCAGCCGTTTTCGTTTGGCGACGTGGCCTGGCAGCCGGCTTCCCGCTGGCCGGTGCCGGGGAATCCGGCTTCAGGCCGGCCTCGACGATCGCAAGTTCCAGGGTCAGGGTCGAGGAGGGATCGAGGCGCATGTCGGCCGCGGTCATCAGCCTGACCGCCCTGACAATATCAACCGTCTCGGCTGCCTTCGCCAGCCGGCCGATCTGCGCGGATTCTTCCTCTGTGTACCCCATATCCAGGTCCGCACCGCTGCTGACCAGCAGAGTCGCGCGCAGGCGGTCGATGAGGCCGCGGTGCAGCTGGCGCAGGTCACTGCCCTGGGCCGCCACCTCGTTCACCGTGCGCAGAGCGTCGGCTGTGCGGCCCTCGAGGATCTGTACCGCGAGCGTCAGGGAGGCCTCGTCTCCTCCCATGTCGAGCAGGTCGCGGACATTGGCCTCGGTGATCGGGGGATCGTACGAGACGATCGCCTGCTCCAGCAGGTTCACAGCGTCCCTCAGCCCCCCGCCCGCCGTCCTGGATATCAGGTCGAGTGCGGGCATTTCCGCCTCAACTCCCTCTCCTGCGCAGATGTCTGAAAGTCGGCCGGCCGTGTCCTGCCGCCTTATCCTGCGGAAGTCGAAGCGCTGGCAGCGCGAGGCGATCGTGGGCGGGATCTTGTGGGCCTCGGTGGTGGCGAGCACGAATGCGACGTGCGCCGGGGGCTCCTCGAGGGTCTTAAGAAGGGCGTTAAAGGCCTGCTCGGTGAGCATGTGGGCCTCGTCAATTATGTAGACCTTTACGCTCGCCTCCGCAGGGGTGTACTGGACCCGCTCGCGAAGGTTCCGGATGTCGTCTATTCCGCGGTTGCTCGCCGCGTCGATCTCGACCAGGTCCATGGCACGGCCCTCGTCAATGGAGGTACACATCGAGCACGCGTTGTCCGGCTCCCCGCCCCTGGGCGAGAGGCAGTTGATGGCCTTCGCCAGGATGCGCGCCGTGCTCGTCTTTCCGGTGCCGCGCGGTCCGCAGAAAAGGTAGGCGTGTGCGACGCGGTCCGACTCTACGGCCCGCTGTAGCGTCTGGGTTGTGGTTGGCTGACCTACCACGTCTCCGAAGGCCCTGGGCCTCCACTTCCTGTAGAGCACCTGGCTCATGACGGGTAGCTCACCGTGATGTCGGAGGCCCTGGGCCCTAGCATGGCCGACAGCAGCCGCCTGTGCTCATCCTCCATCAGAGCGCGCTCGGTCGGCTCCTCGTGGTCGTGCCCGACCAGGTGCAGTATGCCGTGAGCCAGCAGGAACGCGACCTCGTCCTCTCGGCCACGCCCCGCCGACTCCGCCTGTCTGACCGCCTGCGGCCACGAGACGACGATCTCTCCTATGGACCCGGCAATATCCTCATCGGCGGGCAGTACGAAGCCGTCGGCTTCCTTCGGCGCTGCGGGAAAGGACAGGACGTCGGTGGTCTCGTCGAGTCCCCGGTGGCGCATGTTCAGCTCGCGGACCGTCTCGTCGTCCGTGACAACCACCTCGACGGAGGCGTCGACGGGCAGCTCAAGCGCCGCGAGCGCTGAGTCTGCGATCCTTGCCAGCCACGGGACTGAGACGGATCCCGGCCCGGCGGGATGGACGAGGACTTCGATCGGTCTGATGGGCAGGCTCCGCCTCGGGAAGCGGCCGACAGGTCCGTGACCTGCGGCGACCGCCTCGGGTTTGGACGGGGACTATTATATTCCCGCGAAGACCCGGTGCCGGGAGGCCCGCCGGGCCGGCGGTCAGGGACCGACATGCCCGGGAGAGGGACGTCGCTGCCATCGTCGCTCTGGCGACTCTGCGAGCAAGGCCCGCATGGACCCGCGCGAGATCCCTGGGCCCTGGGCCCTGGGCCATCAAGGCGGGCTGGGCCTTTGCCCGGGCAGCCCGTCGGGTTCGCGGGGCGCGCCCGACTAGAGCTAAGGCTGGCCCACGCCCAAGATCCAGGGTCAACAGACGGGGCAGGATCTCTCCGCCGGCCACCGGAATGGAGCGTACACCACCTCTTCAACCGGCCTGCCCGGGGGCGGAAGCGGGGAGCGCCCGCTGGTCGCTGCGGGGTCTCTTACGGGACCTGCGCGGGGCTCTAGTTCTCTATTCGCAGAGAACCACGATCGCGCCGTCGGAGCTCACATGGTACTCGTACTCGGTCCCCATGTGATCGAGCATCACAGCGTAGCCGGAGGTAACGACCTGCGCATAGGCCGTGTCCTCGGCGGGGCAACCCAGCGAGGTGTCGCCCCACTCGCCGGGCATAAGCCCGACCAGCTCCGGCTCCTCTGCGTCGATGTCGAGTCTGGCCGCAAGGTCTGCCCTGGCCGCATCTGCGGCAGCGAACGCCTCGGGACCCAGATCGAGCCCCTCGCCGTTGAGCGTTCCGTTCACATCCGCCGGCTCCGCCTCGTCGGGCGCGGCGCCGGGGGACTGGAGGAACGCGAACAGGTCGCTGTCGGCGGGCAGCACGACGGTCGCGTTCTGGGTCAGGAAATTACGATATGCCTCCAGGCTGCGCTGGAACCTGTAGAACTCGGGGTCCCGCTCAAGGGCGCCGGCAAAGATGGAAACCGCCTCGGCCTCACCCTCGCCGCGCAGGATGTTCGCGTCCCGCTCTGCCTCTGCGCGGATGATAGTGGCCTGCCTGTCGACGTTCGATCGAATCTCCAGATCCTGCTTGGCGCCATCGGCCCTTTCGGCGTCGGCGATCCTCTTTCGCTCCGCCTGCATGCGGGCGTAGACGGCCGTCGCGATCTCGTTGGGGAAGTCGGCGCGCTTGATGCGGATATCGACGGTCTCGATTCCGAAGTCCTTGAGCTTGGGCTCGACGGCGTCACGGACCTGCTCCATGATCTGCTCGCGGTTGTTGCGGATGATGTCGATCTGATCGTCGTTGGCGATTTGCCGGCGCAGCTCGGAGGCGACGATGTCGTTGCCTCGTGTGACGGCTCGCTGCGAGGTCTGAACGGTCTGCCTGAACAGGAGCGGATCGGTTATGCGCCCGATGGCGTACGCGTCGATCACGAGGCGTTTCTTGTCGGCCGTTATCAGCGCGTCCGGGTTGGCGTCAAACAGCGTGCGGCGTTTCTCAAAGTACGTGACCGTGTCCACGAACGGCGTCTTTGTGTGGAGGCCGGGCTCGGTTATGGACTGTTTGACGTCGCCGAACCGGGTGACTATGGCGAGCTGGGTTTCGTCCACGGAGAAGAACGACTGCGGTCCCAGGATCCCGGTAAGGATCACCAGCACGATGAAGATTATTGCTGCCCTGTTCAGAGTCATGGTCTAGGGCTCCAGGGGACCCAGCCGGCCGCCCGTAGCGTCGGTCCCATCGCTCGTCAGTGGCAGGAACTGGAGCAGGCTGCCGCCGGATTCCTCGGCGATGATGTACTTGGAGATGCCGGGCAGGATCTGCTCCATTGCCTCGAGGTAGAGCCGCTGCCTGGTGACGTCACGGGACTTTTCGTACTCGGCCAGCACCGCAAGGAACCGCTCGGACTGACCGGTCGCGTCGGCGACCTTCTGCTGCTTGAATGCCTCGGCAAGCTCCAGCACACGCTGGGCCTCTCCCAGGGCACGCGGCAGCACATCTGCTTCGTAGGCCTGGGCAAGGTTGACGATGCGGTCCTTGTCCTCACGGGCCCTTACGACGTCGTCGAACGCGTCCTGCACCTGGGAGGGTGGACGGACGTTCTGCAGCTTGACCTCGGTTACGTTTATGCCGGTCTCATACAGGTCCAGCAGGCGCTGAAGCTCAAGGGCGGTGTCCGCCTGTACGGCCTCCTTCTCGGTCGTAAGCACGTCGTCGATGTTGCGCTGACCGACCACCTGCCGCAGGGCCGATTCGGCCGCGCCCTTAATCACGGCGCCTCCCGGGTCGACGACCTGGAAGAGGAAGTTCTCAACGTCCTTGATGTTGTACTGGACGAGGAGCTGAACATCGACGATGTTGGTGTCGCCACTGATCATCAGCGATTCGACCGGTATGGGCGTGTTACCCCTGAAACCGAGCTCCAGGCGCCGAATCTCATCGACCTGCACGACGCTGCGGGTGCCTATTGGAGCGGGGAAATACCAGTGCAGTCCCGGCTCGGTGCCGCCAACGAACGAACTCGGGTCGCCGATCTGGTATACGCCGAACCTGCGCAGGGCTGCCTGCTCACCGGGCTGCACGGAGTAAAAGCCGGTCGAAAGCCAGATGATTAACGCCAGGCCGAAGACCGCGAACACGAACATGCCCAGACCGCGGTCGCGTATCCCGCGACCGCCGCCCCGGCTGCCGAAGACCGACCGCAGTCGCTCGGTCACCTGATCGAAATTAATCTCGGGCTCGTCTTGTCGGTTGGGGTTCATTCATAAAGGACCGGTGGCCTCCAACAAGGCACGCCGGTCTCCACTGGCTCGCAGTCGGGCCGCCGAATCTGTCGGAAGCCGCGACAATCGATGTTATCACAAGGGCCCACCGGTACGGCTGCGTCAGCAATGGCATCAGCCGGCCGCCGCTCGCAGCCTCGCCAGGTCGGCCAGGAAATCCTCGTAGCTGTAGAACGAGGACATCCCCGAGATGAAGGACCCCAGGTCCGGGGAGAGATTCCTGTACTCCTGGACCTGGTCTCCGATGGGACTCACCGACGCGGCGCTGTCGGCGTACGTGCCGTGGAAGGCGAAGTAGGCCTGGTTGAGCTTGCGTATGTTGTAGCCGTTGTCGACGAACTGGAGCCGGCGCCTGTCCATGTACGCCTCCGCCGCCCCGATTCTGCCCTCGGCGAGCAGTTCGTCGACGTGCAGCCGCGTAACGTGCATCTCCGCCCGAAAGTCAAAGCCCCCTTCACCTGCCGCGTCCACAAAGTGAGGGTCGGATGCCGCCGGGTCCAAGAGGGCGGAGTGCTCCGGTTTGGGGATCTCACCCCCGAGCCTAACGAATGCCAGGTCACCTATCTCCCTGCCCGCGACGTTTGCCACCGTCTCGTTGATTGTCCGCATCTCATCCGATGTCATCATTCCGAATCCCAGCGGCCTGAAGAACAGGTGGTGGTGCAGCCACTCGTGCGCTGCGATCTGCAGCGTCCACCTGAGCTGCCCGCCGCCGAAAACCGAGGCCGGGTAGCTGGCCAGGCCTCCTATCCGTATAACGAGGGCCGACAGATTCCGTTGGTCCAGCAGCTCACGCTCTATGGCCAGGCTGTCGGAGATCGTTATCCCGGGCCTTATGAGCGCCTCGTATCCTCGCTCGATGCGATCCCTGGGAGAGGTCACAAGTACGTGTGGAGTCTGTGTGAGGCGAAAGTCGACCGGCGGGAAGATCAGCCCGCCGACCGACGACAGGCCGGCCTCTATCAGGACCGAGCTTATCGCCGCTTCCAGCGCCTCCTCCACGTCGGCCCGTATTCGCTCCCGGCTGCGGTCCAGCGCCGCCAGCTGGGCCTCGAGTACGGCTATCTCCGACGTTGTCGCTCCCCTGGGCACCGCGGTTTCGAGACGCTCTGAGATCTCGGCGCGCGCCGCCGACAGCGCAAAGTAGTCGCCGATCATCTCGTCGCGCTCTGCCGGAGAGATCGAGTTCCACGGCAGCACCGATGAGGCGCGGTGCAGCCACTTGTCGAGGAAGTTCGCCGCCTCCCACTGCACCAGGCTGTAGAGGTGCGGAGAGGCCGCGCGCTGCGCGGGGTTCAGGTTGAGTCCGTCGGACGTGAAGACGAGACTGGCCACGAGCGTCAGCGCGAGGGCAGTCCTTGCTCCGAAGGCAAGCACCCTCGCCCTGAGGGATGGGCCTCGGCTGAGAGCCTCGGGAGGCAGGGGCAGGTCGGTCCGGGCGACGGCCCGGACGGTGCTAGAATCGGGCTGGCTCTGCATGTCCATCACCTTCTAATTTATACGCTGGACCGCCCAAAAGAGAGCCTGCAGCGCTGAGGCGGCCGGCGGCAAGGAGTGCGTAAAGGTGGCTCTATCTATCTGCTTTGTGGGATGCGGCGATTATGCCAGGGACGTGCTCGACCAGCTCGACGCGGGAAAGCCCGGGGGGCCCGTCGTCGACGACATCGAGCTTTACTTCGCCAGCCGGAGCGAGGAAAAGGCCCTCGGCTTCAGGGAGCGCTACGGCGGCGCGGGTCACTTCGGCGACTACGAGGCCGCCGCCGCCGACCCGGCGGTCGACGCCATGTATTTCCTGACCCCACATCACCTGCACCTTGAGGGAGCGCGCCTTGCGGCAAGGCATGGAAAGCACGTGCTGATGGAAAAGCCCATCGGCCGATATCCGGATGAGGCCAGGGAACTGATCGACGTCGTCCGCCGGGCGGGACTGAAACTGATGGTGGCCGAAAACTTCAGGTTCGTGCCAACGGTCCTAAAGGCCAAGGAGCTGATCGGGAGCGGCGCGATAGGGGACGTCCGCCTCGTTCAGGTCCAGCGAGAGCTGAACATCTTCACCGGGGAGTTCTTCGGCTCTGCGGAAACCTTCGCCGAGGATCAGTGGCGCAACGATCCGGAAAAGTCGGGAGGGGGCCTGTTTCAGGACGCAGGTATCCACGACATCGACGCGATGGTCAACCTCGGCGGTCTACCCGAGCGCGTCTACGCCGTCGTTCCGGCCGCCGACTCCGAGCGCGCCAAGCGCCATCAAGAGGACGGGATGGTCCTTACGGCGATGATGCCGGACGGCGCCCTTGGCCTGATTCAGTTCTCGTTCGCAACGCCCATCACCGGCTACCGCGACAACGTCTGGGTCACGGGCTCTTCCGGCATGCTCAGCTTTCCGACGTTCGGCGACCAGCTCGTGCTGGACACGCCCGAGGGCACCCGGGTGATCGATACCGGCGAGCACCGCAAGGGAATGGTGGGGATCTTCGAGGAGTTCCGCGACGCCGTCGCCGAGGACCGCGAGCCGCTGATGAGCGGTGAGGAGGCGCTTCGGGACCTCAACGTTGTGATGGCCGCCTACGAGTCGGTCAGAACAGGCCTGCCGGCGAGCGTGGCCCGGGAGTGAGGCTGCCCGGTCGCCCCGGCCCGGGCTAGCGGCTCCTATAGAGCGCCAGGAAACGGTCCTGGTAGTGGTCGAACAGGCCCCAGCGGTCAAGTTCGTTCTTCAGCCGGTCCCGATCGCCGCCGCGCTCGGCCGCACGGAACAGCCGCTCGATGTCGTTAATCGCCGCCCGAGGCGCGCCGCCGAAGGCGGTCTGCGGATCTAGCAGGCCCCGGGCGGACATCTCGCCGAAGTTTCGCTGCGCCGAGCTGGAGGTGAATTCGTAGATGAACTTCAGCAGGGCCACGTCCCACCACTCGTCGACCCCGACCATGACGACCGACAGATTGTCCTTCCGCTGCTCGAGGTCGTCCGATATGTTGTGCGCGATCTCCGACGCCTCTCCGCTCACGATGTCGAAGTTCTCGGCGCGGTTCTTGTATCGGTAAAGGATGCCGGGATGGTTGGGACCGTACGCCATCGCCGCGTGCCTCATGTACTCGTAGGCCTCCGCGCTGAAACCCTCCAGGTTCATCGCGTAGGTGGGCGTTACGATCGCCGGCTTTTCTGCGATGACGCGGCCCTTCCTGACGACGCCTTCGGTGGCGGCCGGGGTGAGCTCGCTGTAGATAGGCTCGGTCACAACGTAGTATGAGATGTTGGTGGTTCCGAACGTGGCGAGAGCCTGCTTCGGGTACCTGACTACCCAGGTCTGCTCCACAGCGCGCATCCAGTCTCGTTGAATCTCGCTCATGCTCTGATTATATCTCCCGCCGCCTGCATCTCCGGCCATATAATGCACAAACGTTCTACTCATGTACGTAGCCGTCGCCAGCGTCACCATCCACATACCTGAGAGCCGAAGCCTAAAGTCCAAGCGGCGCGTCGTCCGGTCGCTCGTCGAACGGATCAGGACGCGCTTCGGCGTGTCCATCGCCGAGGTGGCCGGTCAGGGGGCATGGCAGAGTGCAACCGTCGGTTTCTGCTGCGTGAGCGGGTCGGCGTCACATGCCGAGGAGGTCGCTCGCAAGGTGATGGCGTTCGTCGATTCGTCCTCGGCGGAGTACGAGGTGGTCGACCGGGGACTCGAGAACCTGTCCGTTCTCTAGGCCGCCCTTGGACACCGGAGCCTTCCTTGACCACGTCCGGTCCCTGCGCTGGTACAGGGACCAGATCACCCATGTAGAAGATATCCCCCCCAGCGGTTCCACGCCGGGAACGCTGGCCCGCCCCCTCCGCCCGGAGCTGGATGAACGCCTCAGCGAACTGGGGGTGAGTGGGCTCTACTCCCACCAGGCACAGGCGGTGGACACCGCCCGGGACGGCCTGAGCGTGGTAGTAGCCACTCCGGCGGCCAGCGGCAAGAGCCTGTGCTATCACCTCCCGGTGCTCGAGGCCATGATGGACGACCGCGCCGCCACCGCGATCTACCTTTTCCCGACCAAGGCGCTCGCGCAGGACCAGATGGCCAGCCTTGACCGGCTGGTGCCCGAAGGCGCGCGGATCGGGCGAGGAATCTTCGATGGCGACACCCCCTACGATTCGCGTGGCCAGATGCGAAGGAGCGCCCGGCTGCTGGTCACCAACCCGGACATGCTGCACATGGGCATCCTTCCCAACCACCGCTCCTGGTACCGGCTCCTTCGCAACCTGCGTTACGTGGTCATCGACGAGGCGCATGTGTACCGCGGGGTGTTCGGCTCACACGTGGCCAACGTCGTGCGCCGCCTCCGCCGTCTGTGTCTGCGTTTCGGCTCCGCGCCCACGTTCATCCTCTGTTCTGCCACAATCGCCAATCCCGGTCAGCACGCCCGGCGCCTGATCGGCCTGCCCGTCACGACGGTCGATGACAGCGGCGCGCCCTACGGCGGCAAGGACTTCGTCCTGTGGAACCCTCCCCAGCTGGACATGGCTAATGGGAATCGCCGCCGCGCTACCAACACCGACGCCTCAATACTGATGACCGAACTGCTCAGGCGCAGGGTAAGAACCCTGACCTTCGTCCGAAGCCGCCGCATGGCCGAGCTCCTCTTCGTCTACGTGCGCGATCAGCTGAGGGAGGTGGCGCCCGAGCTTTCCGGCAGGCTTGCGCCCTACCGGGCGAGCTACCTGCCGGAGGACAGGAGGGCCGTCGAAAAGGACCTCCTGTCCGGCCGGCTGCTCGGCCTGACCTCCACCACCGCGATGGAACTCGGCGTAGACGTGGGGGACCTTGAGGCGACGATCCTCACCGGGTACCCGGGCAGCCGCGCATCCACCTGGCAGCAGGCAGGCCGGAGCGGGCGGCGGGACCGCCGTGCCCTGAGCGTGCTGGTCGCACAGGACGACCCGCTGGACCAGTACCTGATGCGCAGGCCGGACGCCCTGTTCGGACGGCCGACGGAGACGGTGCGCATATCGCCCAACAACCCGCACGTGCTCGGGCCCCATCTGCTGTGCGCGGCCTACGAGGCCCCGCTCGAGCCGGGGGACTCAGAGGTCTTCGAGACCGACATCTCGAGCGAGGCGGGCAGGCTCGTAGGCGAAGGATTCATGCACGGGACGGGCGGGAGATGGCATCTTGAGCCCGAGGTCAGTTACCCGGCGGAGTCGGTAAACATCCGCTCGACCTCCGCGCACTCTTTCATCCTGGTGGAACGCGACAGCGGGGCGATACTGGAGACCGTGGAGGAGGCTTCGGCTATGCTCCAGCTACACCCCGGGGCGGTCTACCTGCACAAGGGCGAGACCTACGTCGTAACCGATCTTGACCTCGATACCAGGACGGCCAGGGCAGTGCTCAGCGACGTGGAGCACTACACCCAGCCGAGCTCGGTCACCGAGACCCGGATCCTGCGGCAGATTCGGCGAAAAACGTGCGGGCGTACCGATGTGTGCCTGGGCGAGGTGGAGGTCACGACCACGGTGAGCGGGTTTCGCAGGATCGCCCCGCTCAGCGGGGAGACGCTCGGCGAGGAGTACGTGGAGCTTCCGCCCCGCAGGTTCGCAACCGTCGGGCTGTGGTTCGGGGTGCCCCCGGACACCCTCGCGGCCGCCCGCGACGGCGGACTCGACCTGGCCGGTGCGCTGCACGCCATCGAGCACGCGGCCATCGGGGTTCTGCCACTGTTCGCGATGTGCGACCGGGGCGACATAGGAGGCATCTCCACGCCGCTGCATCCCGACACCGGAAGGCCACAGATCTTCATCCATGACGGAGTTCCCGGCGGGGTAGGCATAGCTGAGCACGGCTACGAGGTGATCGCCGACCTGTGGCGCGTCACGGCCGAGGCGATCTCAGGGTGCCGGTGCGAGTCGGGCTGCCCCGGCTGCATCCATTCCCCCAAGTGCGGATCCAACAACCGCCCCCTGGACAAGGCCGCCGCTGCAGCCATACTGGCAGGCATGGTCGGTCCGGCGTAGGGCTCGGCTGCGGACCGGTGGCGGCGTGCCGCCCTGTGCTATCCTTCCCAGACCGGTCCGGGGTGTGGCGCAGCTTGGTAGCGCACCTGCATGGGGTGCAGGTGGTCGCCGGTTCAAATCCGGCCACCCCGACCACGCTCAGACCCCGGCCGCCGAGTCCCCCTCAGGGTCACCGTGACAGAGGACATGCACAGGCCACTATCATTCGTTCAGGCCGTGAACGAGGCCATCAGGACGATGATGCGCGAGGACCCGGGCGTGATCGTGATGGGCGAGGACATCGCCGGCGCGGCGGGCAGGGCCGACCAGGGGTTCATCGATCACTTCGGTGGCTCTTTCGGCATGACAAAGCGCCTCATCCAGGAATTCGGGCCTGAGCGCGTTCGGGATACCCCCATATCAGAGGCCGGCTTCGTCGGTGCCGGAGTGGGCGCAGCAGCAGCCGGCCTCAGGCCCCTGATCGACATCAAGGTTGTGGGCTTTTTCGGCGTGTGCGCCGACCAGTTGCTGAACAACATGGCGAAGATGCACTACATGTTCGGAGGCAAGGTCAGGCTCCCGGTCACCGTGCAGACCCAGACGGGAGCAGGGCAGGGGTGGGCCGCCCAGCACTCAGAGACCCTGTGGTCGGTGTTCACGCACTTCCCGGGCCTTAAGTGCGTGGTGCCGTCCGATCCCTACACGGCCAAGGGCATCCAGCTGGCGGCCATGCGCGACGACGATCCGGTGATCATCTTCCAGTGCATGCGGCTGATGGGACTCAGCTTCGACCAGCACGTTCCCGAAGATCCCTACGAGGTGCCGATAGGAAGGGCCCGCGTGGTCCGGGAGGGCACCGACGTCACGCTCGTGGGCATCGGCTTTTCCACCCAGGTCTCCCTCATGGCCGCAGCGGAGCTGGAGAGGCTGGGCCACTCGGCCGAGGTGGTCGACCTTCTGTCGCTGTCGCCTCTGGACGAGGAGACGGTGCTCGATTCCATAAGGAAAACTCGAAAGGTCGTCGTAACCGACGAGGACTACCCGCGGTGCTCTGTGGCCTCGGACATCGCGGCGCTTGCGATCGAGAGGGCGTTCGATTTCCTGGACGCTCCGCCCGGCAGGGTTAGCCCGCCGCACGCCTCGGTGCCCTACAGCCCCGCGCTCGAAGAGCGCTACGTGCCGCGCACGGACGACGTCGTGAAAGCGGCCCTCGAGGTGCTGGGCTAGCCAGCGGGCAGGGCCCTGAAGTAGGGCTGTAACCTTAAGGCCCCGGTCCTCGTTTCACTGGTCGAGGGCGGTCCCCGGCCGGGTGGGCGGGACAGTTCCAGGACATCGGTGCTCTGCTGAGCCGTCTCCTGTGGCTAAAGTGGTGAGGCCGATCGTCCGGGCGAGGCGAAACGAGCCCGACAAACGGAAGGGAGCTTAAGGATGCATGCCAGCGCAAAAGTCGCCGTGATTCTGGGAGCGATCGTCCTGCTTGCCGCGGCGGCGGCCTGCGGCGACGGGACACAGGCGGGCGAGGCCGAGGAGAGCGACGTCGTCGGCCAGACGCAGCCGGAGGTGATGGCCGCCGCCGCTTTGCAGGCGACCGGGCCCGGCTCGGGCATATGGGTCACCGGCCAGGCCAGCGTTACCGTCGAGCCCGACCTAGTCCTGCTGACCGTGGGGGTGGAGACGATGGGCGAGACGGTCGCAGAGGCCCGCGCCGAGGCCGCGGGCGCGATGGACGCGATCATAGAGGCCGTCAAGGCCCGGGGCCTGAGCGAACAGGACGTTCAGACCCAGTCGTTTAACATCTGGCCGCAGTACGAGTTCCCGGAGGTGACCAGCGGAGAGGTGCGGACGAGGAGACAGGTGCTCGTCGGTTACACGGTAAATAACGCGGCCAGGATAAAGATCCGCGACGTCGATGCGGTCGGCGAGATCATCGACGATGTTGCCGCCGCGGGCGGCGACGCGACGCGGATAAGCGGTATCGACTTCAGCATAGAGGACCCGATGCCGTTCATGTCACAGCTCCGCGAAGATGCCGTCAAGGATGCGCTGGCCAGGGCCGAGCATCTGGCCAGCCTTACGGGCGTAGCCGTCGGCGACCTGATCTTCATCGGCGAGGCGGGGGCAGGTGTGCCGCTGGCCGGAGGCTTTGAGAGCGAGGCGCTCATGGCCAGGGCCGCCTTCGATCAGGCGACCTCCGTCAGCGGCGGTGAGCTGCGGCTCAGCCTGAACGTCCGGGCGGCGTTCTCGATCAGGTAGCGCTACGTGGACAGGTCCGCAGACGTGGTCGTCATCGGTGGCGGCGTAAACGGGACAAGCATCGCCATGCACCTGGCGGTGATGGGAGCCGGAAAGGTCCTTGTACTCGAGAGGGGTCACCTTGCCGGGGGTGCGAGCGGGAGGTCGGGCGCCATGGTCCGCGAGCACTACCAGCATCCTGCGCTGGTGAGGATGGCGATGGAGGCCAGCGACGTGTTCCACAACTTCGGTGACGTCGTGGGTGGGGACGCACGCTTCGTCGAGACCGGGCGACTCCTGCTGTTTCCGGAACGCGACGCCGAGACGGTTCGGGCGAATGTCGCGATGAACCGCAAACTCGGGGTCGTGGTCAGCGCGCTCACCCCGTCCGAGATCTCGGAGATCATCCCGCAGGCATGTACCGACGGCGTCGCCCTCGCCGTGTATGAGCCGAACTCCGGTCACGCCGACCCGGTGGCCACGACCTACGCGTATGCCGAGCGGGCGCGGGCCCACGGCGCCGGGGTGCTGACAGGGTGCGAGGTCACGGGCATCAGGGTCTCCGGCGGACGCGTGGTCGGCGTGGAGACACGGGACGGGCTTATAGAGGCCGACGCCGTCGTGGCCGCGACCGGGCCCTGGGTCAACGGGCTGGCCGCACCGCTAGGCGAGATCCTCCCCGTCACGCCCGTAAGGGTGCAGATGGTGCACATGAGGCGCCCCCCGGCTCTCGAGTCTCTTACGATCGCCGTGGCCGACGGCCTCACCGGCGGATATATCCGGGCCGGTGAAGGGTTTAACACCCTGGTCGGCGGGGAGGCGCCGGAAGATTTCAGCGAGGTCTCGGACCCGGATGACTTCAGCATGACCGCCGACCACGAGACCGTCGCGCGGTTCTGGAACCGGGCGAAGCTGAGATTCCCCGACTTTGCGGCGGCAACTCCTCTGGGCGGGTACGCTGCGCTCTACGATATGACCCCGGACGGAAACCCGGTGCTGGATGCATCCGGGGTGGTCGGGGGCCTTTACTGGGCGGTCGGGTTCAGCGGGCACGGATTCAAGCTGTCACCGGTGGTCGGACGCATGGTGGCAGAGCTCGTGTTGCACGGAGAGAGCGGTCGGCACCCGATTCGCCCCTTCCGCATGGGCCGTTTCGCAGACGGCGAGCACCTTGAGGCCGAACACCCCTACGAGGATTGGATGCACCCCTGACGGTGGACCCTGCCCGGGGACCCTACTCGTCCGTTTGGTCCAGCCGGAGCATGACGTTGGCGCGCTCTTCCTGGAGCACCGAAGCGATGGTGCGGTCCCTTTCCCCCCAGCCCCTGTCCATCGCCTCGGCCAGCTCTGCCGCGCAAAGCTCAACGATCCTGGTCGGCACCCCGTGCTCGGAGGCAAGGGCTGCCGCCAGTCGATAGTCCTTTAGCGCTAGCCTGAGCGCGAACCTCGGTGAAAAGTCGCCCTGAAACAGCGTGGCTGGGAGCCGCTCGTTGAACATGGCGTTTCCCCCCACGACGCATCCACTGCGGAAGGCCTCAATCAGACGGGGCAATTCCACCCCGGCCCGGGCCCCGAGGGTCAGGCACTCGGTCACCAGCAGGTCGATGCTCATGGCCAGGGCATTGTGGGCTATCTTCGTCGCGGCACCCGTGCCCGGCCCGCCGGTCCAGACGATGCTATCCGAGTAAGACTCGAGGACGGGGCGAGCACGCTCAAGGGCCCGCTCGTCTCCTCCGGCGAAAAGCGTCAGGGTTCCGGCCATGGCCCCCTCTTTGCCGCCGTCCACCGGTGCATCCAGCATCTGTGCTTTCCGGTCACCCATGGCGGCCCCGACCCGCCGGACCACGTGCGGGGAGTTGGTCGTGTGGTCGATGTAGATCGCCCCGGGCCGCACCCCCGCAACGATACCGCCAGGACCAAGGGCCGCCTCCTCCATCTCGGCCGGACCAGGTACGCACGTGGCCACAACATCGCACTGTTCTGCCACGAGTGCCGGCGAATCCGCCCACTCAGCGCCCCTGTCCACCAGACCGGCGGCGGCCTGCCTGCGGAGATCGAATACCACCAGCGGGTACCCGGCCTCTAGCAGCCAGCCGCACATGGGGGCGCCCATGTTCCCGAGGCCGATGAACCCTACCTTCAATAGGCGCCTCGCCAAGCTATCTGCCGAACCGGTGGGAGCCGGATAGTGGTGGCGGATCTAGCCCGGGGCCTCAGGCCGCCGCTAGCTCCACCGGTAGACCTGGACCCTGTGGCGGTTGCTCTCCGTGACGTAGAGCCTTCCGTCCTGGTCTACCTTTACCGAGACGGGTGCCCAGAAGAGCTTTTCTATGTGCGCCGATTCTTCGTGAGGGTCGCCCCCGAACTGCTCCGCATCAGGTTCCAGGTTTGCCGTGGCCCGTGCCTGTGACTCCTCGACGTTGGCGCTCAGGAACTCCTGTGCCCACGGCGACAGGGTTGCACTGCCCCTCAGCTTGGCCACGAATCCGCCCCCGGGGTCGAAAACCTGGACCCGCTCGTTGCCCCAGTCCGCCACGTGGACGTAGCCCTCGCCGTCGACCGCGACGTCGGCCGGCCTGCGAAGCTCGCCGTCGCCCCTGCCGGGTCGACCGTACGTTGCCACGTGGTCTCCCTCGGCCGTAAATCTCTGGACCCGGTCGTTGCCCCAGTCCGCAACGTAGACCTCGCCCCGGGAATCGACGGTCAGTCCCCACGGCAGGTTCAGCTCCCCCTCGCCCGATCCCGCCGAGCCGAAGCCGGACAGGTACTGTCCGTCGCGGGTGAACTTCTGTATCCGCTGGTTGCGGTGGTCTGTGACGTAAAGGTTGTCCTCCTGGTCAAAGGCGAGGCCCGATGGGCTGTCGAGCTGTCCCGGGCCCGTCCCGTGAACGCCCCAGTCGGCAACGAAGTCGCCGTCGGGCTCAAAGACCACGATCCGGTGGGTGTACTCGTCTGCGACGTATACCCTGCCGGTGCTGTCTGTGGCCAGGGAGGTGGGCGAGGTGAACTGGCCGTCGCCTTCCCCTATGCCGCCGAAGGTGCCGAAGAACTCGCTTTCAAGGTCGTAGACGGTGATCCTGACGGTCCTGCCGTCTATGTCGATGCCGCGGCTGACGGTGAAGATGCGACCGTTTTTTCCCAGGGCCGTATCGGATGGGAAAAAGAAGCCGCGGCCCTCCATGGTGGCAAGGCCAATCGTGCGGTCGTAGTGAAGGGACCGCGATCGGGCTGTGGCGCCTGCCTGATCCATCGCCGCTCCCTGCTGGCCCGGGCCGGCCTAGGCCCGCTGGAACTCCGGCGAGGTCGCAACGACCTTGAACACGTCCGCAACCCGCTGGCGAACCTCGTCCCCGGGCGCGGCCTGGGCAGCGGCGAGCCCGCCCTTTTTCTCCACGAAGGCGACCAGCGCAGAGCGCGTCGGCTCAGAGAGCGTAATGGCCCCGAGCTGATCGAGACAGGCGTCGACGAGGTCGGCGGCGGACTCGATCTCGTAGCCGTTGTCGGTGATCCGCTCGACCATGCCCGCCACGCCCGGGTTGTCCCGGTTGCCGAGCTGTTCCGCCGCGAAGTTGAGTCGCTCGACCAGCGTCCCGGTGTCGATCCACTCAAGGCCCTGGTGCCAGCCCTCGACCGTCGGAGGGTTCAGGAGCTCCTGGCCCATGTAGCGCATCTGTGAATTGCGGTCCAGGATCTCGCGTCCGGGATGGGGGAACTCCCCGCTCAGCCTGAGCACCCCGGCGACCAGGTCGGCCGGGCTTTTGATCTTGGCGTACCACGAGCTCTCGGCGCGGAAGAACTCGGAGTTGAACAGCACCCTGAGCATCTCCCGGATGTCGTAGCCGCTGTCGAAATAGGCCCCGACCAGCACCTCGATCGCCTCCGGGTCGCGCGGCGGCGTGTATGGCCACTGGGGAACGGGCGGTTCGTCTGCGACGAAGAAGTTATAAAGGTGCCTTGAGATGAAGCGGGCGGAGGCGGGCTGGCGGCAGATGATCTCTACGATGTCCTCGCCGCCGAAGCGTCCCCTCTCGCCCAGAAACTCCTTCTCGCCGTCGTCGTGGTCGTCGGGCCTGTACTCGAAGCGCCAGGCTAACTTGCCGTAGGGCCAGATCGAGTTCCTGCGTGCCAGGACCTCCGTGTACCGGGCGTTGGCCAGCGTCCACCCGGTGAATGCCCGGGCGCACTCCTTGATGTCCTGCTCGGAGTAGTTGCCCACGCCCATCGAGAACAGCTCGAGCAGCTCCCTTGCGTAGTTCTCGTTTATGGCCCCGCTGTGGTTGTCGTTGTTGTCGAGCCACAGGATCATCGCCGGGTCCCGCGAAAGCTCCAGCAGCAGGTCGCGGAGGCTGCCCGCTCCGTGGCTGCGGAACATCCTTATCTGGTCCATCAGGACCTTGCCCTGGGTCACCTTGGAGTAGGCGGTGGCGAACACGCCGTGCCAGAACAGCGCCAGCTTCTCCTGCAGCGGAGCGCTGGTGGAGATCAGCCTGTAGAGCCAGCTCGCCCCGGAGCCTGCGGGCTCGAACTGGGCGGAGTGGTCGTGGTGGTAGCGCCTGATCAGGTCCTGCGGCATCATCCGGGCGTCGGAGAAGTCGAGCAGCTCCTCCACCGTGGCCTCGTAGCCCTTGCGCGCGTAGCGTTCGAGCTCTTCCCTCGTGGCGCCGAATCCCGCTCGCCGCATCAGGTGCGCTATGAGTGCGATGTCCTGGCTGCTCATCTGGCTGGTCTCCTGGCCAATTGCTTCGGGGCGACGGCCGGGCCGGATCGGGTCCGGCCTGGCGGAGCGCCCGCGCCCTGCGGCTAGTTGGAGATGAACTCGAACTGCTCGAAGTGGCCGTTGACGATCGGCACCGGATCCATGCCGAGCCAGCCCTCGAGTATCGTGCTGTAGGTGCTCCGAAAGTCGTTGTTGGCGTGCAGGTCGCCCTCGAGCTGGTCTCTCTCCCGCAGGGACGGGTACTCGCCGTACAGGCCGCCGTTTACCTGGCCGCCGATCACGAAGGAGACCCCGCCGGACCCGTGATCGGTGCCCGATCCGTTGTCCTGGATGCGGCGCCCGAACTCGGAGAACATCAGGATGACCACCTCGTCCTCGCGGCCGTGCTCGGCAAGGTCGTCGTAGAAGTCGGCGACCGCTCCGGATACCTCGTTCCACAGCTGGCCGTGGGAGGTAAGTTCCGCCGCGTGCGTGTCGAAGCTGCCGTGCTGCGTGTAGTAGACGCGTGTGCCCAGGTCCGCGCACAGCACCTGGGCGGCGCTCTTGAGGCTCTGGGCGATGGGGTTGGCGGCGTACTCGACGCTCGAGGTGTACTTTTCGGGGGCGGTCCTCAGTATGTCGGCGCCCTTTAGGGCGTTGTTGCCGGTCCGGCCCAGGTGCTGCATCACGGCCTCGCCGGTCTCGGCCCTCCCGTACATCCTGGAGAAGGCCTCCAGCGCGTAGACACGCAGCGCCTCGTCCTCCACGTCGGGAAACAGGCCGTAGGAGGCCAGGTCGCCGACGGAGGCGACCGGCACGCCCTCGCAGCCCAGGGACCTGGGCAGGCCGCGGCCGAAGTTGACGCCCGTGAGCACGTTCTCACGCGCCGGGTCCATTTCACGGATCACCCGGCCCAGCCAGCCCTCCGAGGCGATCTTGTCGGGCTCGGCGGTGTGCCAGATGTCCATGGAGCGAAAGTGGGAGCGGTTGGGGTTTTCGTAGCCGATGCCGTTTATGACGGCCACCTTGCCCCTGTCCCACAGATCCTTAATGGGCTTCATGCTCGGATGCAGCCCTATCTGATCGTCCAGGGGCAGCACCTGTTCGGCCTCGACGTGTACCGAGGGACGGAAGTCGTAGTAGAGCCCATCGCTGTACGGAATGACCGTGTTGAGGGCGTCGTTGCCTCCGCTGAGTTGAACGACTACCAGCGAGCGGTTCTTGCCGTTGGATGCCATCGTCTCCACCTCCGTTTGCAGGACTAAACGTAACCGGCCAATACCTTCCTGCGCCTCGGTGCGAAGCGGCGCGTTCAGGATAAGTTCGGCACCGGTTTATTTCAATCCCCGCCGGTGCTCTGGCGCCGGTAATCGACGGGAGTTTGTCGGGCGCCAGCTAGGCGCGGCTTTGGGGACGGCGGCGTAGTCGGGTAACGCCGACTGTCGTCGACATGGGTCAGTGGCCCCACAGCATGGAATTCCCGCCGCATGGATGGAAGGGAGCGGCGAACATGCACGCTAAGGCGATGCGCCCTCGGTCGCTACCGCATAGTTGTAGTTACACGGCAAGGCCGACATCGATTGGTGCGTCTTGCCAATTGCGACAGGCAGATTCCTGATTGTTCGACGAGCAGGAACGATCTACAGGCCAGCCTGAACATGAGAGTTCTCGGTTTTGTCTAGCTGGATGGGCCTAAGTTGACGGTAGCGAGAACAATCTTCGAGATGTGGTTCGGGTCTTCAGTTCAAGAGGCTTTGACGCCTCGATTGGATGTCAAGCGCCCGGAGGGCGGTAGTTCACCGTTTTCTGAGCAGCCGAGTCTATCTCCTCTGGGGTGATCAACTGAACCGTACTTAGGCTGAGCGCGCCTCCCGCCGTGATGGCAAGGGAGATCGCAGCTGCCGTCGCCGCATCGGGCAGGTCAAAGATGATGTATAGGTCCGCACCGCCGAAGGCAAAGTAGAACGCCTCCAGCTGCCCACCTTGCTCCCTCCCCATCTCTTCGAAGACCTTCCGCCGCGAACTACCGCCTTCCTGCAGCAGTCCCTGCATTCCTGTTGGTGTGTAATTCGCCTGGTATAGATACTTGGCCATAATGAATCTCCTAGGACTTCTATGCAATCTTACCCACGTCTAATCCATCCGATCTTCAACTTACAGATTACGGATGGCATCAGTAACACTAGCAAGACCAACATCCTAATAGGAACGGTGGGGTTTGGCCGCTTTGATAACATCATTTGCCTTGCGAGCCACTTGAGGTAGTCAAGGGATGCCGGCCGTCGTTGAGATGACTCGGAGGCCCCACAGTCTCGGAAGGCCTGCCGCATCGATCGAAGAGAGCGGCGTACTTGAATTCAGCCGCTTAGCTACTCACCAACTCGATGCGGTCGCCATAGCGCTGAAAGTCTGCGGTGTTGAACGTGAGCAGTCTGCGCTCACCACGCGCCAGCATGGTCGCCACGATGTTGGCGTCGTGAATCTGCCGGCCCCCTGCGGGAACCTCGCGGCACAGCGTCACCAGCAAGTCGGTCACCACGGGGCCGTCCTCGAGTATCTCGAAGCTGCCGGCCAGCCTGCTCACGTCATCGAGAGCTTCCTCACGGGAGATTGCTACCGGCCAGGTTTGTGGACGGGTGACGACCGACAGGTACTCGCGTATCACCTGACGGCTGATCCGCAGCGGTTCTGGGTCTCGAAACGCGCGTTCAAGGCTGGACCTGGCCGCTTCGTGGTCCGGCGCGCCGGCGATGCGGGACTTCACCAACACGTTGGTGTCTATGAACATCGCGGGATTAGACCCTCTCCTCGTAGAGGTCCTCTCGCCTGAGACTCAGGCCCTGCGGCCATACCGCGGTTGGGTGGGCAGGCCAAACCTCGTCGAGGGGAAGCCTGGGTACGTGCCTGGGGTGCGTTCGCCGGAACACCAACGTCTCGGCGTCCATGTCCACCTTCGACGTCTCCCATCCGGCGACACTCCAGGCGAGGGCGTGGCTGTGGCCGCTCCCGCCTCGCTGATTCCCCCACCAGGGCCGGTGCAGCCGCGCGGACGAAGGCAGCTCGAATCCGATGACCGCCTCGACCTCGTCGAATGAGGTCCTCCACTCCTGCACTTGCAGGCCGGTCAGGTAGTAGTAGAGTTCTTGGTACTTGCCCCGAATCACCATCGCTCGGTACTTGTCCTGTTGATCTACGGCCATGTTGCGTCTCCTTCGCTCTGGCTCGCCACCGCAGAAGCGGGTGTCAGGAATATTGTAGTGAGTTAGTGACTTCGTCACAAATCCTCAGCGACCAAAACGGCCACCCTTGGGAGGCCGTGCCCAGACCCTTCAGAGGGCACGCAATTCGCTGGGGGTGGTGGAGTGCTTTGCCCACGTACAGCAAACCTCGGTCAACGCCGCTGGGTGAGGCGAGCTTGAGTCTGGCCCGGCTAGGCTAGGCAAAGGCCCCGTTGCATCAACACCGGGGCCTTCGTTCATGCGGGGTTGAGATGGCCCTGTCGCTACACAGCCGAGGAAGGCCTGCCGCATAGATCGAAGGGAGCGGTGAACGTGCACGCTGGAGCTAGTCTCTCCCCGGTATTTGGAATCGATGCCGCGGGGCTCGAGGCTGGAGTGAAGTGCCGGTGCAGTCAGGCTACTCTGTCGACCCGATCCAGTCGGCGGGCACGAATTCACGAGCACGCCCGCCGACCCGTCCGGTGCAACCGCCTCGAACCAGTAGCGGTCATAGAACCGTGGTCGCTCGAGCCAACGAACGCGAACGGGAGCGGGGCCCGGTGGAGGAAGGTGTCGTCGAGGTCGGTCAGCACGGGAAGCTCCCGCGGGCGCCTTACGTCCCGGAATCTTCTACCAGGGCGGCGACGCTCTAGCTGATCGGCGGGAGCCCCTCGCCGCGCCTGACTTCGTTCAGGGTCTCGAGCACGCGCTGCCGGAACGGGGCGTACTCCACCTCGAACTCCTCCACAAGACGGGAGTTGTCCATCAGGAAGAGCCCCGACGACTCACGCCCGCCCTCGTCCGCGTCGAACGTAATCTCCGCGTCCGGCAGGAACTCCCGCACGATGCTCGCGAGCTCGCCCAAGCTAGTCGAGTTCCCGCCCGAGTTGTAGATCGGATAGGCCGTCTCTTCGGCCAGCGTCACCCGCAGGAACACCTCCGCGATGTCCTCCACGTGGAGCGGAAGCGTCATCGCGTCCCGGTGGGGGAAGCTTACGGACTCGCCCCGCGCCGGCAGGACCTGGCACTGCACGTGGTCCATCGATCCGCGAACCTTGTCCGGCCCCGTAATGTTCGCCGGTCGCACGCCAGTGATGGCCATGTCGAACGCGCGGTTGTACCACTCCGCCTGGTGTTCGTTGAAAATCTTCGAGACGCCGTAGATGCCCGTGCCCAGGCAGAGGTCGTCCTCGGTCACCTCGCGCTCGCCGTGCAGTCGCTGCGGCCCGTAGACGGCCAGCGAGCTCGCGTACACCACCCGCCGAATCCCGAGGATGCGGGCCGCCTCGAAGCAGTTGTCCATCCCGAGAATGTTCAGCCGAACCTGCGGATGCGGGTCACTCTCGTCCACCCCAATCGCATAGGCGAGGTTCAGGACCCGGTCCGGCCTGCTCAGCGTGAGCGCCTCGACTACATCGTCCATGAGCGTGATGTCACCCCGCGTGATCTGGACGCGGTCACGCAGCGGGTCGAGCGCCGGAGCTTCCGGGGCGATGTCCATGCAGTGGACCTCGTGCCCGTGCTCCACCAGCCGCCGCATGACCCGCAGCCCGATGAATCCGCTCCCGCCAAGAACTGCAACGCGCATGCCGCTAACCCTCCGCTGCCGCTGACGGCGGCAAAACTACAGCGCCCTCCCGAGGAACGCGCCTGTGTGAATCGCATTGCGAATGCTGTTGCGACCCTGCGCGTCGCCGACCTGGTGCACCTCGATGCCCTCGGCTCCTACAACGAATAGTGCTCCCTCGCTGCCAAATGAGAAGGATCGTCCAAGCGAAACGTATCCGGGTTGCGACCTCTGCGCAGTGCCAGCCAGTACGTGAATAGCTGCAGCGGCACGACGTAGACTATCGGCGAAAGCGCCTCCGACACCCTCGGTACAGCCACTGTGGCGTCCGCCACCGAAGTCATCTCCTCGTCACCCTCCGCCACCAACGCTGCCAGTCCCGCCCCGGTGGCCTTAACTGCCTTCCCAATGTCCACGGCTCTACTGTAACCGGGCCCCGGCGGGGCGATCAGGGTAACGAAACCACGAGCGTCCGTGGCCACGAACGGGCCATGCAGGAACTGCTCCAGTTGGAAGGCCGAGGTGACGTCGTACGCAGCTTCGTTGATCTTCAGGGCAACCTCATAAGCCGTGGAGGCATTCGGCCCCCAACCCGCGAAGCAATACCATCCATAGTCCCTTACCTTCTCAACGAGTGACTTGACGGCATTCTCAGTCTTTAAAGCCGTAGCCACGAAATCCGAGAGCCCGCTCAACTCCTTCTCCAACCACCTGCCTCCCGAAATCCTCGAAGCCGTCAACGCAAGGGCAGTCATCGCGCCAGTGTGGCTTATCGTGAACGCCGCCGACCGGTCCCGGTAGGTTGTTCTGAGTACCACGTCCGCCTGATCGAGCCTGGCCTCCGAAGTCAGACAAGTCACTAGGGCCGTCGAAGCTCCCGAATCCTTCGCCAGCGCCAGTGCCTTCCCTGAGTAGTGCTTGGTCCCGCTGTGCGCCATCACGATCACCAGGTCATCTTCAGAAAGGGGCGGCGAGTAGGAAGTGAACTCAAAAGAGTGCCATGCTCTCGCGTCGACCAGGCCCGCAGTCCTAAGTAAGTACTCACCGACCAGCGCCGCGTGCCAGGAGGTTCCTATGCCGCACACATGCACCCGCCTCGCACCCGATGCCAGTCTGGCAAGCTCATCTGCGGCCGTGTACTGACTGTCCAGTATCCGGGCAATCGCATTCGGCTGGTCATGTATGCAGTCGTGCATATGGTAGGGATGGCTCTCGCGACGCGGCGGTCTTCTTGTCATTTCTATGCTCCTGAGTCTGTCTACATACTGGCACCGGTTGCCATGGTGCCTATCTCAAGCGCGCCTCCGACGGCGGAACAAGTATCGTGTGCTAAGGATGCCTTCGAATCCCCTTCTTCGACTGTGGTTGCGGCGGAAGGCGCGTGGGCTATGGAGAGTAGGCTACGGAAGGCCAGAAGGTGGCCAGATGACCGCGAGGCTGTCATGGGGCACGCTGTCGTCTAGCATTCCCGCCTGGCCTGTGTCCGACGGATGAACTCCTGCCCTACAGGCTGAGCACGAGCTTCATAGTAAAGGCTCTTGATCCTATCAAGTCTGGTGGGCCGGACCGACCGAATTCAGGCCCGCCGAACCCTGACCGGTAAAGGGTAGGGAGGCGGGCCCGGCCCGTTGGGCTACGGCTGCTGGTCCTGCTCCTCTTCGGGCAGGGGCCCGACGGCCAGCCAGGTGTCGGTCTCCGGGTCGTATATCTCAGAGGTGTTGGAGCGCCCGCCGTCCTGGCCTCCCTCCAGACCGCCGGTGATCATCACCGTGCCGTCCCCCAGGGCAGCCGCGGTGTGCTGGTAGCGCGCGGCATTGAGGTCGCCGCCGGCGGTCCAGGAGCCGCTGCCCGGGTCGTAGATCTCCGTGAGGATGTGTTCGCCGAGCCCGCCCACCACGAGCACCTGGCCGCTTGGCAGCACGGTGGCGGTGTGGTCGGCCCTGGGCTCAGCGAGCGTTCCGGCCGAAGACCACGAGCCAGCTTCGGGGTCGTATATCTCAGAGGTGTTGACCGGGTCCTTGTCGGCCCCGTATCCCCCAACCACGAGCACCCTTCCGTCGGCCAGCAGGCTGGCCGAGTGAGAGCTCCGGGCGGTGGCCATCTGTGGCCCCGAGGTCCACTCTCCCGTAGCCGGGTCGAATATCTCCACCTCGGCTACGGCCGCGATCCCGGCCCGCTTGCCCCCGGTGATAAGGACCCGACCGTCGGACAGGAGCGTTGCGCGGTGCCAGGCCTTCTTTGCGGACATCGCCCCCGCGGGACTCCAGGCGTCGGCCGAGGGATCGTAGATCTCTGACGAATCCAGGTAGACCGCCACCTTGCCGCCGGCAACCATAACCCGGCCGTCGGAAAGAACGGTTGCGGTGTGGTTTTGACGCCCGGTGTCCATCGAGGCGCCCTTTGACCAGGTCTCGCTGTCGGGATCGAAGAGCACACCAGACATGGGGTTCGAGTTCGAGCCGCGGCCGCCGGTGATTAGAACGCGCCCGTCGTTAAGCAGGGTCGCGCGGTGGTTCTCCCTTGCGAGCGGCAGCTCGGCGATCATCGTCCAGTCGCGCGTCTCCGGGTCGAATATCTCGACGGCCTCGGTGGGGGCGCCCCTTATTACCAGCCCCTTGCCCCCGGTGATAAGGACCCGACCGTCGGCGAGCACGGTGCCTGTATGAAAGACGCGGGCCTCGGTCAGGCGACCCGGGAGTCGCGCTTCGATTCGGGCCTGCTCGTCCTCGGCGGACTTTGAGCCCGGACCCTGGACCACCTCTAAGGGGCCCTCGTCTGTATCTCCGGCCGTAGAGCAGGCCAGCGCGGCGGCTGCGATCACCACACTCGCCAGGATGAGCCGGACTGGGCTTGGCGTCATCAAGGCCTCTCTCTTGCGAATGTCTGCAGGGGCGCTTTCAGGCCGTCAGGGCTATGGCTGTTCGCCCTCCTCTTCGACCGTGGACGGGCCCACGGTGAGCCACTCACCGGTGTCCGGGTTGTAGACCTCAACCGAGTCAGACCTGCGGCCGTCCTGACCACCCTCGAATCCGCCGGTGATCATGATCGTACCGTCCGGTAGCAGCTCGGCCGTGTGGTGGTAGCGCGCCAGGTTCGTATTCCCGGCCTCGGACCAGGTGCCGGCGGCGATGTCGAACATCTCGGCGAGCGTGAATTCGCCCAGCCCGCCTGCAACCACTATGTTGCCGCTTTCAAGCGCCGTGGCGGTATGGTCGGCCCGGGGCTCCTGAAGGGTGCCCGCGCTGGACCAGGTGCCGGTCGCAGGATCGAAGATCTCCGCGGTGTTGACCGGGTTCTTGTCGTCCCCGTACCCGCCGACGACCAGCACCCGTCCGTCGAGCAGGAGACTGGCCGTGTGGGAGTTGCGCGCGGTGGCCATGCTGGCCGCAGTTGACCACTCGCCGGAAGCCGGGTCGTATATCTCCACCTCGGCGACGGCCGGGGTCCCGGCCCTCTTACCTCCGGTGATAAGGACCCGCCCGTCGTTGAGCAGTGTCGCCCGGTGCCAGGCCTTCTTGGCCGCCATATTGCCCGCGTCGCTCCACTCGACCAGTTCCGGGTCGTAGATCTCGGTCGCTTCCAGGTAGAAGGCGACCTTGCCGCCTGCTACCAGCACGCGCCCGTCCTGGAGGACCGTGGCGGTGTGTGAGTAACGGCCGCTGTTCATGTCGGCGGCCTCCGCCCAGGTCTCGGTGCCCGGGTCGAACAGGACCGTAGAAACGGGATTGGAGACCAGGCCTTCGCCGCCGGTGACGAGAACCCTGCCGTCCTCGAGGAGCACCGCCCGGTGCTCTTCGCGCGCAGACGGAAGCGGGGCCGTCGCGGTCCAGTCCCCGGTCTCCGGGTCGAAGATCTCGGCGGTGTCGCCGGGCGGCGTGGTGTAGCCGCCTCCGGCGCCGCTTCGCCCGCGGCCGCCGGTCACCAGCACTCGCCCGTCGTTCATGCGGGTAGCGGTGTGGTAGATTCGCGGCTCGATCAGCCTGCCCGGAAGCCTGGCGGCAAGCCTGGCCTGCTCGTCCTCGGCGGACTTGCTGCCAGGAGCCTGAACCAGACCCTCGACCTCAGATACCTTCTCCTCCGTGCCCACCACGGCGGTTTCGCCACCACCGCCATCGCCACCGCCGCCCCCGCAGGCCGCCGCGACCAGCAAGACGGCGATCAGGACGAACAGAGGAATCAAGAGCCGAAACCGGTCCATACAGACCTCCCAATCTCAAGCTATGCGGATGGCTGCAGGCCGGGTCGCTTCCGGTGGTCTCCCCGGCCTTTGCGGCCGCCACAGATTGCGAGATTTTAGCAGCGCATTCTAACCCGGTCAAACCCGGTCGGGCCTCCTAGCACAGTCTATAGACTGCTTAGGACGATACCGATACCCGGGCGTCCATAGGCCGGTCAGCCCTCGGAAGTCCTCACCTCGGACTGGACGCTGAGCCCGTGGGCGCCTCGATAAAGCTCCCAGGGCCGAAACGATTCCACGAAGGCCTTGGCCTCGTCCATGGAGGCTATGCCCTTCTGGGCCCGGCCGGGGTCGTATCCAAAAGTCTGCGCAAAGGCGTCAAAGCCCCTCTTGGTTTCCCTGACGCCGCCTATCTCGGCCTGGCCCTCGGCCCCGAGGTCCAGAACCAGCCGCTGTCCCTTACGTGTCTGTTGCCAGAAGAGTTCCAATGCCCCAACCCCTTCATTTTCTGAGTATTATCTTTGCTAATGGCTCGCGGCCTTGCAATAGCAGGTAGGGCGGCGAAGATCGCCGCCAAGACCGTGCTGATCCTCCTTGTGCTCGCGGTGGTGCTGATCGCCGTAACGCCCCAGGGACGGACCGGCGTGAGCGCCGTCATGTTCGTCATGCAGGTGATACCTGCCGTCCCGATCAAGCCCCTTGCCTGGTTCACCGGCGATCCGGAGCGCATGCAGACCGAGTTCGATGGGCCCGGTGGCAAGGTGGAGGCCGATGTCTACGTTCCCGCAGGGGACGGGCCGTTCGGGGCAATCCTGCTGTTCCTCGGCGTAAATCCCGCCGGCAGGGACGACAGCCGGGTCGTAAACCTTGCAGGCGGCCTCGCAAGGACCGGCAAGGTGGTGATGGTGCCGTGGTCGGAGGACATGGTCGCAAAGCGCATAGTGGCCGGCGAGGCGGACAACCTTGTCAGCGCCTTCGAGTACCTATCCGCCCTCGAGTTCGTCGACCCGGACCAGGTCGGCATGGCGGGATTCTGCGTCGGGGCATCGCTCGCGACCGTCGCAGCGCAGGACCCACGGATCGCCGACCGCGTCCGGTACGTCAACTTCTTCGGCGGCTATTTCGATGCGGAAAAGCTCGTAGTCTCGGTCGCCACCAGGTCCAGGACGTACGGCGGCCAGGTCGAGCCCTGGGAGCCCGCCAGCCTCTCGACCGAGGTGGTCCGGATCCACCTGATCGACGGTGTCGCGGACCCGGATGAGCGGGACGTGCTCGAGCGCGCCTTCCTCAGGGGGGAGAGCGTGACCAGGACGGAGGTGGACGCACTGTCGACCGAGGCGGCCGCCGTGTTCAACGTGCTCATGGGCTCCGATAGGGCCGAGGCCGAAGCCCTCGTTGCGGCGCTGCCCGAGGCCACGCTCGCCTCGCTCAGGGGCATTTCTCCAATTACCGGGATCGAGCGCCTCAAGGCCCGGCTGCTCATCATGCATGACCGTGAGGATGACCTGGTGCCCTCGTATGAGTCCAGGCGCCTTTACGACGTGGTCCGCGACCGCGGGGACACCTACTACACGGAGTTCTCGTTCTTTTCGCACGTCGATCCGACCGAGCAGGTCGGAGCGACCGGCCTTTTGAGCGAGGGCTTTAAGCTCTTCTTGCACCTGTACAACATCTTCAGGACGCTTTAGGGGCGCCTGGCCGCGCCCTTTGTTTCCTTGGCGCGGCGGGCCTGATGCTGGTGGCAAAGGGCGCTATCAGCTGGAACGCGGGAGCCGTCCGGCTGCCCCGTTAATAGCGCTCCTTTTCGTCCCCGCGCAGCAGCACCGCCTCGGGTTCGCGTTCTTCCACTTCGGTCTTGCGCCCTGGACGATGAGCCTGCCGTTGGCCCTGCTGTCCGCTCGTTGACGGCCTGATGGACCGGCCATAAGATCAGGTCGCCCCCGGCCTAAGGGGGCGTAGCCATGTCCTCTTTCGTTACACAGCCCCGCGCAACTCGCGGCCAGGTCCAGACCGTGCTCGGGCCGGTCGATCCGGCATCGCTCGGTCCGACGTCCATGCACGAGCACCTGTTGCTGAGCCTTGAGTGCTACTTTTCGATGCCCGATGAGGCCTCGGGGCGCTGGCTGGTAGACCGGCCGATCACAATGGACATCCTCGGAAGCCTGCCCTCGGTCTGGCAGACACACCGCGACTCGATGAACCTGCTCGATGAGCGTGTGGCCATAGAGGAGGCAATGGCGTGGAGGCTCGAGGGCGGCGGCACGATCGTGGACGCCACCTCCATAGGCATCGCCCGCGACCCCCTGGCCCTTGCGCGAATCTCGCGGGCCACGGGTCTCAGCGTCGTGATGGGAGCCGGCTACTACGTTCCCGTCTCCCACCCGGAGGGAATGGACGATATGTCCGAGGACGACATCGCCGAGGAGATCGTTCGGGACGTGACCGAAGGCGTCGGCGAGACCGGCGTAAGGGCGGGCATCATAGGCGAGATCGGATGCGTCTTTCCGCTTTCCGCAAATGTCCTCAAGGTCGTTCGTGCAGCCGCCCGGGCCCAGGTGCGGACAGGAGCGCCGATACTCATCCATCCCGGGCACGGCCAGTCAGCTCCGGCCGAGATACTCGATGTCCTGGTGGAGTCCGGGGCCGATCCCTCCAACGTCGTGCTCGGCCATCTCGACGCCCGCATCAGGGACCGCGGGATCCTTCGTGAGCTGGCTAGTGCCGGGACGTTCCTGGAGTTCGACACGTTCGGCATAGAGCACGGCGGCTACGGCGGAGACCCGAAGGCCATACCCATGCCGAGCGATGCCGGCCGGATGGATCTGCTTGAGTACCTGGTCGGGCTCGGGCACCGCGAGCAGGTGGTGATCGCGCACGACGTGTGCCACCGCTGGCGGTTCGTGCGGTTCGGCGGGACGGGCTACGGTCACATACTCGCCAGCGTGGTGCCGAGGTTGCGTGCCCGCGGCTTTGGCGCAGACGATATCGACGCCATGCTCGTCGAGAACCCCGCGCGGGCCCTTAGGCTCAAGTAACGATGGCCGGTACGCACCGCATCACCGAATCCGATCTCAGGGCGGCCGTTCCGGACGTCGGCTCGAACGTTGCGGTGGAAGGGCCGGGCGCACCGATAATCATCAGGCGCGACGGGTACGGCATACCTCACATCGACGCCGCGACGTCGGCTGACGCGTTCTTCGGCCAGGGGTTTGCGACGGCGCAGGACCGGCTCTGGCACATGGACTACGACCGGATGAGGGCGTACGGCCGGTGGGCCGAGCTAGCCGGAGAGCCCGGCCTTAAGAACGACCTCCTGGTGAGGCGGCTCAGGATCCGCGCTACGGTCGTGCGCGACTACGAGGCGCTCGGGGAGCCGGCGAGGCGGATGCTCGACTCGTACGCCGCCGGCGTGAACGAGTTCATCAGGACCGCCGAGCGCCTGCCGGCAGAGTACGAGCTGGTGGGTGCCGGACCGGAGCCCTGGAGCCCGTGGGACTGCCTTGCGGTCTACAAGATCCGCCACGTGATGATGGGCGGGTTCGAGGGCAAGCTGTGGCGGGCCCGGCTGGTGAGCGTCCTCGGTCCGGAGAGGGCGGCGGAGCTTTACCGCGGCTACCAGCCCGGACACCTCCTGGTCGTCCCGCCGGGAGAACCGTACTCGGGCGACTACGCTGACGGGAGAGCGGTCTTCGCCGAGCTTGCGGACGCGGTCGCAACGCTCACGGAGCCCGACGCCGGTTCCAACAGCTGGGCCCTCGGTCCCGGAAGGACCACCACGGGGGCCCCGCTGATCGCGGGCGACCCACACAGGGGCCTTGACGTGCCCAACGTCTACTACCAGAACCACGTGACCTGCCCCGAGTTCGACGTTATCGGCCTTTCCTTCCCAGGTTGCCCGGGCTTTCCCCACTTCGGCCACAACGAGCACGTGGCCTGGTGCGTGACCCACGCCATGTCCGACTACCAGGACCTCTATATAGAGAGGTTCGACCCGGAGCGCCCGGACCTGTACGAGCACCGGGGAAAGTGGCTGACCGCGCAGGTCACCGAGGAAACCATCCGGGTCCGGGGCGGCGAGGACGTGACGATCGAGGCGGTTGAGACCATGCACGGCCCGGTTGTCGCCGGAGAGCGCCGCGGCGGAACTGCGGTCGCGATGCGCTACACGGCATTGGACGGACCGAACCCGTTCGCGGGCTCACTCCTTGCGATGCTCACCGTACGGTCGGCCGCAGAGATGGACGAGGCGATGCGCGACTGGGTCGATCCCTGCAACAACTTCGTGTTCGCCGATGTCGACGGCGAGGTGAGGTACCTTAACCGAGGCCGGGTGCCAGTGCGTCCGGAGGCCAATTACTGGCTGCCGGTGCCGGGCTGGAGCGGTGAGCATGAGTGGGATGGGTTCATTGCCCACGAGGACCTGCCCCGAATCGTGAACCCGCCGGACGGTCGGATCGTTACCGCTAATCAGAAGATCGTCGGCCCGGATTTCCCGCACCTTCTCTCTCTCGACTACGCACCCGGGTACCGTGCGCGCAGGATCTACGACCGACTCTCCGCCATGGACAGGGTCGACCCCGAGGAGGCCGCGTCGGTCCACGCCGAGCGCGTGTCCGTCCCGGCCACGGTCTACTGCCGGCTGCTGGCCGGTGCTCCTGGGCGGGGAGGGCGGTTCGACCGGGCGCGGGAGATGCTCACCGCCTGGGACTGCTCGATGGACCGCGACCGGCCTGAGCCCACGATCTACTCGGCGATGCGCCTGTGCCTTAACCGGCGGCTGGCGGTGCACTGCCTGGGAGAGCTCGCGGGCGAGGCGATGGATGCGGCGGGGAGGGGAATACCGGCGCACCTTCGCCAGCTCGAGGCGCTGTTCGTAGCCCACGCCGAGGCCGGGGATACATCGCTCCTTCCCGAGGGGCTCGACTGGCTTACCGCGCTCGGCGACGGGCTGGAGGAGGGACTCGGCTATCTTGCCGGCCGCCTTGGCGACGACATGGACAGTTGGACCTGGGGCTCGGTCCACGCGACAAGGCCAGTCCACACGCTGTCCGCGTCGTACCCGGAGCTTTCGGGCCTGCTCGATCCGCCGTCCGTGCCGATGGGCGGGGATGGCGACACGCCGCAGGCGGGATTCTTCGATCCGGCAGAGCCTTTCGTCATGATGTCCATGTCAGTCGCCCGCTACCTGTTCGACCCGTCGGACTGGGACCGCTCGCGCTGGGCGGTGCCGCTCGGGGCCTCGGGCCATCCCGGGAGCCCGCACTACGCCGACCAGGTGCCCATCTGGAGCGAGGTAGACATGGTCCCCATGGACTACAGCCCTCGAGCCGTAAGGGCCTGCGCTCGCACTATGCAGACACTCCATCCAACCAAAGAGGTTTAGGCGAAATGCCCGACAGATACGAAGGCTCGCACCAGCAGTACGGGGTCCACTGCGATTCCAACGTCATGGTCCCTACGCGGGACGGGGTGGGCCTTGCGACGGACATCTACATGCCTGCCATCGACGGGGCGGCCTGCCCGGGGCCGTTCCCGACGATCCTGGAGCGGACACCCTACAACAAGGCGTCCGCGGCCAATGTCTCTAAGGCCAAGTACTTTGCCCGTCGAGGCTACGTGTGCGCGATCCAGGACGTCAGGGGTCGCTTTAGGTCCGAGGGCGAGTGGTACGCGTTCGCGCTTGAGGCGCCGGACGGGTACGACGCGGTCGAGTGGCTGGCGTCACAAACCTGGTCGGACGGCAAGGTGGGCACGATGGGAGACTCGTACCCGGGGAGCGTCCAGTCGGCCCTTGCCACGCTCGACCCTCCCCACCTTTCGACGATGATCGTTGCGGTCGGTGCGTCCAACTACTTCCATTCGTCGATGAGGCAGAACGGCGCGCTCGAGCAGCGCTTCCTGATCTACGCATTCAGGATGGCGGCGGACAGCAAGGAGGCGTCCGCGGACCCGGCCCTGCGCGCAGAGCTCGAGCGCTACTGGCCGAGCGTACTCGGGGACATCGGGGCCTTCCCGACCCACGAGAGCAGGGACCGCCTGCCGCTCGCCAGGATCATCGAGTCGTTCCCGCTGAAGGAGGGTGCGACCGTGCTGCGCCGTCTTCCCACCTATGAGCGCTGGGCGATCGACATACTGACGCACGGCACGTTCGGCGAGTACTGGAAACAGCGCGGCTATGCTCCCGGGGAGTACGTCGATGAGCACGCGGACGTGCCGACTCTCTACCTCGGCGGCTGGTACGACACCTACCCTCGCAACACCATCCAGAATTTCCTGGACTACACGAGAGCCAAGAGATCCGACCAGCGGCTGTTGATGGGCCCGTGGACCCACGGCCAGTACGAGATCACCAACTCGGGCGACTCGGACTTCGGCACAGAATCGCACATCGACTACGAGGACCTGCGACTCAGCTGGTTCGACCACTACCTCAAGGGCATGGACACCGAGGCCTCGCGCTGGCCGGCGGTGCGGTACTTCACGATGGGCACCGGTGACAATTCGGTCAGCATATCGGGCAGACTCAGCAGGGGAGGGTACTGGCGCTCTTCGGACACCTGGCCCCCGGAGGGAACCCGCCCGACCGAGCACTACTTACATGCCGGCGGAGGTCTTTCGACAGAGAGACCTGCGAGCCCGGACATCTCTCCGAGCAGGTTCACGTTCGACCCCGCCAATCCCGTGCCGACGATCGGCGGGTCGATCTCGGCCGCCAATCCCTGGATGAACCCCGGCGCCTACGACCAGAGGGGAGGTCCCAGATTCATCGGCTCAAAGGACGGGGTCGCCCTTGGCACCCGGCCGGACGTGCTGACCTTCCAGACCCCTGAGCTCGCCGAGGACGTCGAGGCCACCGGTCCGATCACGGTCAGGCTGTGGGTCTCCTCGACCGCGGTCGACACCGACTTTACGGCAAAGCTGATCGAGGTGCTCCCGCCGACGGACAGCTACCCTGACGGCCTTGCCATCAACATCACCGACTCGATCATCCGCGCCCGCTTCCGGAACGGGTGGGAGGAAGAGGAACTCATGGAGCCCGGCGAGGTCTACCTGCTGGAGTTCGAGCTATTCCCGACCTCGAACCTGTTCAGGGCGGGGCACAGGATCAGGGTGGACATATCCTCGAGCAACTTCCCGCGGTTCGACGTCAACCCGAACACGGGCGGCCCGCTCGGGCTGGACCGCTCGTACGTTACGGCGGTGCAGTCCATATACCATGACTCTGAGCGCCCGTCGTGCATAGTGCTGCCGCTGCAGCCGCCAACCGACCCTCCTCCCCAACCGACCTTCCCCGGGATCTAGGCATCGCCTTGGGTCAGCTTTGGACCGGTCAGCGGTCGATCATGTGAGCCAGGCAGTCTTCGGCAGGGATATCCGCGCCCCGCATGTTCTCTTGGTGGAATAGCTCGTACCAGCCCAGCCCTCCAATGATCCGCTCGAACTCCAGGGCCGTCTCCTTGTTCGGCATGCGCCAAAGGGCCAGATACTCGTAGTCGGCGCGGCGGTCAGTGTCGCCGTCGTTTAGAGCGACGGCGATCATCTCCGAACCAGATTCGCCCATCTCGGCAACCACGCTCTCCACGTTCTTGAAGAACGCCTGGCGCTCACCCTTGGACATCTTGAGCCAGGGCTCGCGGGCGCTCCACAATTCCAAGTAAAGATACATGTTTGAGTACTCCTTCAACTACAGTGGTGACATAATACCGATCTGTGTGGTAACTCCAAAGGCTTCTACAGGTTGGGCGAAGACTTAAACTCCAAATGCGAGGCTGATTGATAAAACAATGCCGTTTGCCTTCCCAGACTGGCCTTGTGCCGCGATTCTTTGAGATTACTGGGACTACGTGCATTTTAGGCGGATATTCAGCCAGGTTAGCGGAAACGACCCTTCTTGGCTCGGCTTCAATCGCATTGACGGTGTGTCGGTGTCGGTCCCGTCCCACATCTATGAGAGTAAAGTCGGGCATAGTTGCTGACACAAGTGCTCTCCCCTCCCAGTCAGCGGCCCATCTACAGAACCCGTGACACCAGTTGTTTTGGGGAGCGCCGCTCCAACTGAGCAAATGGAAGACAAGGACCGATAGGAAAAGAGGGGACGACCACGAGGATCTGGTAGGAATTCCATAGAAACAGGGGTCGTTGACACCGACCCAGCCCTCGGAATCGAAGCGGAGGAGAGGCTATCCAAGATCTTTGCCTCCTTGGTCAGCATGGTCGACGATCAACTCCCCTTAGTCGGAAGTATTCGTGGGATGGCGGCCCTGTTCAGGCGAAACCATTCTGCCATGTAGAGTGTAGTCCAAAACACCTGTGCAAGATTACCGCAAGCCTTAGACTAGAGGAAAATGACGTTGACTGACAATGCAAAAAAGACTTGCTTCGTGATTGCACCAATTGGTGATATAGACTCGGATATTCGCAAAAGATCAGATCAAATTTTGAGACACATCATACGTCCTGCAGCGAAATCCTGTGGCTATGAGGCCGTCCGAGCTGACGAAATTCAGGAACCAGGCATAATAACTAGCCAGGTTATTCAACGTGTCGTCGATGCCGATCTCGTTGTAGCTGATCTAACTGAGCGCAATCCAAATGTGTTCTACGAATTAGCAGTTCGACATGCTATCCGAAAACCCTTTGTTCAAATCATTAATGAAGGCGAAACTCTTCCATTTGATGTGGCGGTAACGCGAACGATCTTTGTTGATCATCATGATCTGGATAACGTGGCGCAAGCTAGGTCTGATATTGAAAAGCAGATACGAGTGCTAGAAGAAGATTCGTCAAACCTAGAGACGCCCATTTCTGTTTCTCTGGATTTACAGCACTTGAGGCAGAGTGGAAATCCAGAACAGAGATCGCTGGCAGATCTGCTTTCGGAAATCTCGGGAATTAGAAGTATTCTGGCGGATATGGAAGAGAGAAGTACCCTCGATAGGAGTGTACGATTAACAGATAAGGACGTGAGAGGTATCGAAGAGAGGCTACTCTACAGTATTGATCGCATGTTACAACAAAGTCAAATGACGGAAAAGCGACGATCGATATCTCCTTCTCGGATCATGGAGATAGTTAGTTCAGCCCGCGGGACGCCCGTGGAGTTGATCGCTCTCCCCGTAGTGTTGAGTTTTATAAAGGAAGAGGTAGGTTGGTTATACGAGCTAGGAATGGATGCTCATAAGCAGTTGCTAGCCGGAAATGTAAATCAAGCACGGTCAATAGCTAGATCGACAGTGGATTTAATGGATGGAATGAACAGTCTCACTCCTCCTTCAAGACGCGTTACTCGCGAGTTAATCGAGGAGGTGAGATCACTTCTGGAATACATAGGTCACGGCTGATTGAGCACCTTGTGGGTTGGTTAGTTCTGTGACTCGCTCAGGAGAAGCATGGAGCGACTGGCTGAAGCTATCTTGGGACTTATATGCGGTGCGGCCCACACTTATAGCTGACGGGATTCTCGAGTGGCTCCAGGGAGACTCGGATTTTCATGATTTGTCATTGGCCGCAGCAAAGGGCAACAAGAGGAGAAACCATAAGCCGGCCATAACCAACAGTAGTACCAAGGGCAGCGATACTGAGAACTCAGTTGGATGTGTATTAGCTTCCGCCGCCATCCACAGATAGGAGCTGAGCAATCCGCCAACTCCTAATAAAGACGCTCGGCCAGCGGCGGAACTTTAGAGATTCTTCTCTCAAAGCTTCAAAAACCAGCATTAGTGCTGTACAGAACGCTATTATTGCAGCGAAAGACCCTGCATGAGACGTAGGATTGCTTTCTGTGGTTGGTACCCCCATCGGAATGGCGAATGCTATTGCGGCCATAGTCGCCGGGAGCCAATAGCCCTTGTCACGTAACAGCTTCAGCATCAGGCCTTGCTCTCCTTACTTGATGAGTCGCCCTCGCCTTTCCTCGGTGCCACCAGCGACTTAATCACGTTCTCGAAGTTTTCGGATATAGGCTCGACCTTCTTTTCGACGGGTCTGCCGTGCGGCTTCTTGCCTTCTCCCATGGCTTGACGCCCCCTCACCGAATCTCTGACAATCGTACCCGTCACAGCAGCTAGGCTCGCCTGGTAAACCCATATCGGCAACGGATAGGGGCCATCGTGCCCCCTTGCTGGTTTGCCACGGGCTGATCGGCTGCTGTGACAAGTAAGTCTCTGTCCTGAGCCACAAGGGGGTTCCAATGTCCGACGAAGTCGAAGCGCAAAGCCCATCTCAGATCCAACGTGTCACCACCGAGGAGCGGGCGCAGGCGCTGGCCAGACTCGTTTCCACCCAACTCGCCCTCGGTAATCGTCGAGTCGAGTCGCAGACTGCCGTGTCGGCCGTCCTGGTGCGAGGAAAGCCGATTAATCACCTTCTCCACCTACTGCTTTGCATCCCCACAGTAGGCATTTGGGCGCTAGTCTGGATCGGTCTGATCGTCTTCGGAGGCGAGCGGAGAGAGATGCTGGGAGTCGACGACTATGGGAACGCTACCGTTTCAGAGCTTGGAGGGTAGCGATCCAGTACCGCTTCGTGGCCATCCGCCTGGCCACAGCGGTGACCTTGGCGAGCCGCGTACTGTCTGAAATCGGCAAGGACTCCTGTGCGGCTCCATCGACCGTCTGCTCCAGAGGGCCTATGCCTGTCTGACCAACGATGAACGCGACGGTCCGCAGGAGGAGGAATGTTTGCGTCCGGTCGCCAGGAACCTCACATGCCTGACCTTACCTTTACCTCAAAGCCAAAGAGGCTGAGTTCATCTGCAAGTTCTTCGTGTTAATGGAACCAGGCACACGGTTCATCGACATCTAGGAGGGCATCACGGCTTTGCGACTTGATATGGCCTCAATGCGAAGGTGACGTCGGGTAGCGGACAAGAATTCAATGCCAGTTCCTGCGACGAAGTCGTTAAAGAACAGGGGCTCAAGCACTTCCCGACGCTGCTCCTAGGCCTTCAGCTGGCTTTCGTTGAAAACGAGCAGGCAAGACTCTGCCTGGTCCGACCAGCGAGGCATGCCCAGCAGGTCCCCGCTCTTTTTCTGGCCCATCACCTTGATACGAGACCTATCTTGCTCGAGTGACGCAAGTCGTTCCATCTTGATCGGGTCACTTTCTGGAGAGCGGTATACCTCCAGCTTCGGCCTGGTGGCATCGCCGTTCGCGTTGGCCGCAAAGATGGAGTCGACTCGCAACTCAGAGGTCGGTTCGTTCAAATCTTCCACGTCGCGCTCCACGACCTGGCCGAGCGACTCAAACACCACCTCTACCGAACATCTAGATCGGCCATCCATCCATTTGGTGGGGTTGCCTATAGAGCATTCTCACTCTCCTTAGGCCGTGAGATCCTCATATCCGAGCCTCTTGCCTTTCATGCCCCGAACAAGGAGCCTTAACTGGTCGATGGTGCGGGAGGTCCTCTCATTGTGGCGCCCATTGAACCCAGCGACATGGCGGTCAAGGTGTTTGATCCTCAAGTGGCGGTGTAGGTATCAACATAGCCGCCATAGCCGAGCTTGATCATTGACTCGGAGGACTCAGCGTCGTTGGAATGCGCCTGCTCGTGTAAGTATTCACCAACCTAATGCTTGGCCGTCTCATGGTTTGCGAGTCCCTGATAGGCCTTGGCCTGTTCGGTGTAGATCTTCGCATTGGGCTCGATGAATCCCTGTAGCGCGTCGGTATTCGTACGGCTTACTATCTCGGTTACGACCTTGTCACTGTCGCCGTTTTCCTGCCTACCACACTACTTTTGCCAGCTGCAGGACCGGTATGGAATTTCTTGCCGGCCTGCTTGTGTTCCTTCCCTCTCATAACGGGCCTCATCGACCTTCACGGGGTCGCCGAACAGTTCTGAATCCTCCTCCTAAGCTTCGCATCCGATGGGCCAGATGCCAGGCAATCTTGTGGGTGACTCCGAGATCACGGTGCAGCTTCATGCTGGACACACCCTTGAGATTCGTCGTCATCAACTTTGCTGCCAAGGCCCACCTACCTAGGGGCAGGTTGGGCCTCTACATCACCGTTCTGCTTTCGACCGAGAAGTCCTTCCTGCAGGAGTTGCACCGGAACGAAGCCGGCTTGCGGGTAGGCCTAACCTTGATCACAGTGGCCATTTCGTCTGAGGAAAACTTGACTGCATCGACCAGCGACAGGTCGACTCGTTAGTGTCTTTCAGGGACTCTCTGTGTTCTGCCTCGCGCCTCTCTCAGTGTGAGCATCATCAAACCTTGAGATGAGCCTTCATTCCTCTATAGACTGCTGTATCGATTTCTTGGTGCAGGATCGTACATTGGTCCCATATCCTTTAGTGACCACGTCTCTGGGTCGATTCACAGGAATGGCAATCGGTGGAGTAAATTGCCACATCATTCGGCAAGATGCTTGAAGGACGGGTACCGCTCGGATTAGGAGAGACGCAGGGCCTTGTGGCGTTCGAAAGCACTTTCCCCAATCCTGCACTACCCATTCTCTTTGGGCGTCGGAAGACCTTAGTGGACGTGCTTTAACCACAATTCCCTCGTAATTCGTGACGTTGGTAGGAATTCGGCACGGTCGGCAGTCGCTACCTTCTTTGAGTGGGCAATCAGCCTTGAGAAGGAAAGGGAACCGGTACTGGGCAGCGCGAGACACAAGACGTTCCACAACCGAGTGAGGACACCGAATCCCGGCGTCCTCACTCGCCACGGGCATGTGTGCGGACTCTTTCGCCTCATGGCCCGGTAGCCCATGTGGCTGGATGGCTGTAGCATCACCTGATCTGATACAGGGGTGGATAAGTTCAATTTGCCTCACGGCACCTTCGGCAATCCCCTCGAAGTCCACTGAGAGATTAGGATCTCCTCACGTTTCAGGTCGATTCCATATGGATTCGAAGGTTGAAGCCAACCAAATGTCGTAAGCTGCATAGTCGACCAATCAGTCGGCAGAGTTCGAATGGGGCAAAGGGAAAGACATGCCGCTAGATGACCTAATTGGCGCGGTGGAGACTTTGCAGTCGCGCCTAAAATTGCACCGTGCAGGGCTTCAGGGCAACGAAACTAGGACGCGGATGGTTCTTGTTGACCCTTTGTTAGCCGTGTTGGGCTGGGATACCGCAGACCCGGGCGTCGTTATCGCAGAGTTTGCCGCCAGCGGAGGAGGCCGTGCCGACTACGCTCTCTTGGGGCCGGACGGCAAGCCAGCAGCCTGTATTGAGGCCAAGAAGCTGGACGAGCCTCTGCAGCAGCACCGCATGCAAATGCTGAATTACTCGAATGCATCGGGCATCAAATACGCCGGGCTGACGGACGGTAACCGCTGGGAGTTGTATGACGTATTTAGTCCTGCACCCCTCGATGAACGCCGTCTCTTGGAGCTAAGCATCGGTGAGCGTTCTCCCTACGAATGTGCCTTGGAACTCCTTCTCCTTTGGCGCCCAAACCTCGCCAGTGGCCGCCTCATAGCGGCCAGTAAGCCAATACTGAGCTCCGAAGTCCAAGCAGCGACTCCGCAAGCAGATGTGCCGGATGTGTCATCTTCTGGTCAAAGATCGATTTCGCAAAAGCTTGGCGCGGAATGGGTATCACTGCCAGACTACGATCCACCGACGGGAACTGCCCCGCCGACGGAGATGCGATTACCGGATGGTCAGATTCGTGCTTTGTCGCATTGGTACGACATATTGCTTCACACAACCGAATGGCTGTGGTCGAGGAACAGGAACACCAACCAATATATTCCAGTTTCCAGTAGTGCAAAGCGCTATCTGATCAACGTTGAATCGGTTCATCCAGATGGAACTCCGTTTAGGGTATCAAGGGCAGTTCCAAACACGCCGTTGATGTTGGAGGCTCATCGCAATGCAGCATCCTGCAGGTCAAGCACTATGAAGTTGCTCGCCGAATTCGGAGCAGACCCGGCAACGGTGTGGCTCCGGATAGCTGGCTGAGCGAGACGCCCGCCTTTACTATCGCACCCTCATAAACAGGTTTAGTCACACTTTGATCGCTTGGTAAGGGTTCTATGGTTCCGGCCGAGGTGCCTCGCCGGGGGTCCGCCTTGCCAACCGAGGCTATCCTCTCTACACCATGAGGCAGTGCCTCGGGCTGGTCATGGCGCATCAGCCAGCCCGAGCCAGAGAGCGTTGTTTTCATGATCTACCTCGGCAACCTGCACGACGATGCCCAAGTAGTTGTGGCAAAAGGGTCCAGCGCTCCCTAGCCATCGAGGGCGAGCTGCTGGAGGACGGCCTGGCCGCATTCGGGAAAGATGGCAAAGACATCATGATGGCGCTGGTAAGGAAGAGTGGATGACTACGTAGTTAACGAACTTTCAGGTGCCAAGGTGCACCTGTGACCATGCGTTGATGTGGATGTGTGGTCGTGAAGGTATACGCACGTGCACGTCCTGTCAGGGCGTCTAAAATCGAAGAGCGAATGAGGCATCCTGAAATGTATAACATTGCAGGGAGGGCAACGTGGCGGACGAAATGCATTGGACCGCAGGGGTCGGGCGGCCGCAAGGGGTGGATATTCGGTTCGACTACACACAACTTCAACAGCGATCGGCTTCCGTCAAGTAGGATTTTCCCAATTGATGTTGAAATCCTTCTGGCCGTTGATACCACCAGTGGCGAACCAACCTTAGACTCCGTTGTCGTTCCTGGCTGCCACATACTAGCCTGACCCTTGACTGCTTGAGCTATCTCCATCACGCACTCTAGAGGATTGTATAAAGCTTGTTGGCTGACATTCGGTCGGATCTGCATCCCACTAGTTTTGCTTCAGGCGAGTTCGTGGTCATCGGTATCTCCGCATAAAGTAAGACTCTTGCCACACCTAGTCATGGTCCTGTCTGAGCAGAATGCCAGAGAGCCTTACGCTTCTTCTGCCCTAGTCTTCGGAGACCGGTTCCCTATCTGGCATTAGGTTTCCCCATTCCAGCAGAAAACGTCTCAATGGATCGGAGATCACCGTACTCAGCAGAAATCCTACGAGCAACAGGGATACGTCCGACCAGGTTGCACTGAGACCGACCATGCCGGGTACGGCCATCGCAACCAGGATTACAGGGAAGAACAGGATGGCCATTGCGACTGCTCGTATACCAGGGCCGCCGACTCTACGGTTCTTCCATCGTTGGGCAAGCTCCAATGCCTGCCACGCCACCGGTGTCCAGACAACCCCAAAGAAGAGCACCACCACGAGAGGCAAGAGCACCACATCTAGGGATCCCTGCTCACCGACCAACGCTGCCACCCAGTAAATCATCATCGCGGCCAGTGGCAGTATCAATCCGGTCAGCAACAGCCAGTTGCGGCGCATCAGCTTCCAGACCACCCACCCGTAAGGAAGCGCCACGAGCAATAAGACAGCATGGATTCCAATTCCAGTCCAGTCAAACTTGTCGCTCGCCACGATCAGCACAGTTAGGGCAAGAAATGACGAGACCCAGACCATCTCCTCTCTCGATGCCCAGGTTCTAGGTGGAGGCTGGAAGTCGAACATTGGCACTAGGACAATCACTGCGCTCATGAAGACACGGACCTGCAGGTCGTCGAATAGAGCAAAGTACCAGATGAGCGCGGTGACGGCCGCACAGCAAGCTGTCACGAAGAAGAAAACCTTACTGAGTCGACAATGTATGAACCGGTAAAAGCGGAGCCAATGGAAAGACCACTCCTTCTTGATTCGTTCCAAGTCAATCCTTGTTGTTGCCACCTGAGTCCTCCGCCGTCTCTTCTCAGATCCCGACCCAGCCCTCGGCTTGAGGGCCACTCATCTCCGTCAGGGTTGTGATCTCACGCTCGGTCGAAACGGAGACTGCAGTTTTTCGCCTACGGCGGGTCCGAACCTTGTCTGCTGCCTCGGCGACTTGGGCCATCAGGTTGAGGACTACGGGGTCGCTAGCCCTCACGTATGAGCGGAGAGGCTTCAGGCCCATCTCAACGTGGACCTCCTCCGACCCAACCGGTACGACGAACCGGCGCGTCCCATCCTTCGTGCCTCGAATCGCTCCCAGCAGGATCCTCCCTAGGTCCTGCTCCAGCGTCTCTTGCATGGAGACCATGGAGTTCTGTTGGTCCATGAGATGCTCGCGCCCGAGCACCTCCATTACCTTGTCGCAGTCCCATGAGCACAGCTCCGCGACAATCAGGTCGCCCGCCCTGGGAAACGTGGGGCCCGCCAAGTCGGGCGGAGAGCCGCGGAAGCTCGCGAAGACCAGTTTCCCGTCGTCATCCAGCATCATGTCGAGATTGGCCCACGTGGAGTCGCCATCTCCATTGCGGCCCATCAGCTCGTCCGCGACCTTTTCCATGAAGTACATCTGCTGCTTGTCGTCCTCCGGCAGGTTGGGGTCAAAGTCCCACCAGGGCCGGGAGGGCCGAAGCCCAGGAACGAGGGACCGCCTGTGCGGAGCGAGAATCGTGAATAGCGGTATGCCCAGCTCCTCCGCGACGCGTAGGGAGTTGCTGGGGCGGTTGGAGCGGACGACCTCGATGAACGCCAAGGGCTGCCGATGGGTGTCCAGGATGGTGAGGTCCGGGCGGCACCGGCCGCTTAGTGGCGCGGACTGCTCCCGCTCCATCACCACGTACCCGGCGCCCCGGAGCAGGTCATAGCTGTGAGGGTGCATACGCTCGCACGACCACAGGACCTGTTGGGAAGGCTCGCGGTGCCTCCCGCGATGTGTGGGGGCGTGGCTGCCCCTATCCTCTCCAAACTCACACGAGATACACCCGCTCAGCTTGCGGTCCAGGTGGTCGAAGAGGTCCTGTTTCCACTGTTCGTGCTGTTGCGATGGCATCTGGGTCTACCTTCCTTCCGATTGATCTGTCCGCGCGTCAGGCTGGTCGGCCTCTTCGGGAGTGGTGCGCTTCCCCAGGTAGCGGGCGGGCGCTTGCCCTTTACCGCCCTTGAAGTAGACCTGGCCGTCCTCCCGGATGCTGGAAACCTCGTACTCCCTGGGGAATTCTCCGGCGATGGACTCCCACCGCTCCCCCATCGTTTCCTTCAGGCGCTGTTCCAAGGGGTCATCCGGCTTGTAGACTATGTCGCCGGGTTTCAGACCCACTCGCCTCACTGCGTCCAAGTTGGAGAGTTGGATCGCCTCCTGGATTCTCATGAACGCGCTCCACGAGGAGGCGCAGTCAGTGACGTCGATCTCCAGCTCATCCGCCAGCTCCCGTTGGCGTTCCGACACGACACGGGAAGGGCAGCCAATCGCATCGGCGACCCCTTCTAGGATGGCGGAGGCGACCGCTCCGAACGTGTCGTCGGGGGACACCTGAATACCCAGCCGGTCGGCGATAGCCAGTTGCTCTGGCGTGGGCTTGTGCCCACTCCACAGGACCTTGGGCGACCCGGCGTACTGTATTTCCCAAATCCGGTAGCTCATCTGTCAGGTTCCGTCTCCCTTGGTCTTTCTTTCGTTCCCAATCGGCTGCTGCGCCCTTAGCGTCTGAACAGGCCTCTAATCCACCACCACAGCCTGCGCACGAAAGAGTCGTAGTGCTTGCGCCTACGTTTCTCCTCACGGCGCCGCCCCTCGGCGATCTCTTCGGCGGTCCATTGCTCGGCCCAGACCACCTCACCGTCCGTGATCAGATAGTGCGACTGGCAGGCTTGCTGCCAGTTGCCGACCGACGGGCGAAGGGTCGGCCCGTTGTAGGTCTCCCTCACGGACCATTCGGTGGGAGCGAGTGGCGTCCTGACCTTTGTGCCGCATCCGCAGGCGCACAGGTGTGCCGCGGCCCCGAATTCCTCCGAGACGTAGAGCACCCCGGGAGTCAGGTCCTGCGGCATGTAGTGGACTAGTTCCAGCCTAATCTTCGTCAAGGTCACACTCCCCCGCCGTCTTGAGGTCGCTGACGTCCATGACCAGGTGGTAGTAGGGAGCGTCCTCGAAGTAGAAGCCCCTGATCTGCTTGAACCTGACGACCGCCAGGCATGCGTTGAGGGCGTTCAGTTCGCTGATCTGGATGTTCGTCCGGTAGATGTCATCCAGGTCATCCGTCAGCGGGGCCAGTTCCTTCTCCCTGACCTTTTTCCCGTGCTTCGCCGAGTAGTAGTCGGTGCGGAGCAGGCCGCTTATGGGACCTCTCTTGCGGTTCAGCCCCATCCCCACGTCGATGAAAGGGATGCCCTTGGAGATAAGCAGGTCGAAGATGCCCGCCCTGGACGAACCCTTGTCGACGCAGACGAAGGCGAAGGTGACCCCGTCCACCTCGTCATGGCAGGACGCGTCGATGAACGCGGGCGTCACGGACAGGCCCGTGCGGAAGTTCTCGTAGCGGCCGCCGTAGACCGCCGCCTTTGACTTACCCAGCTCGGATTCCTCAAGCCGGCCGGGGGACCGGAAAGCGTTGTGTACGTGGTAGGGGTCCAGGTCGAACGCCCGAATCTCCCGGACGGGCGTCTTTGCCAGGAAGTCCAGCACGTACGCGCCCGTGCCGCCCAGGCCGATGATGGCGATCACATCATCCTTGAACTTCGCGGCCAGGTCCGAGATCTCCGCCCGGGTGGTTAGGGTGTCGTGGAACTTGAACGCCGAGTCGGTCGGGGCCTCCTCCACCGAGCGGAACGTGTGGGGGTTGGCGCCGTGGGCCTCCATCGCCGGCCCCGAGATGATGGCGACGTAGCTCTCGATTTTGTGGAAGAAGTCTTCGAACCTGCCAGTGGCCTTGGGCTTGTTGGAGAACGACCGCTGGACGACCACGTCGCTACAGGCCTCGCTCAGGGCGATGTTCGTGGGACCCCCGGCCAGGTTCGGTATGGGATTGCCGTCCAAGCCGTGGGGCACCGACCCGGCGAAATACACCTGGTGGTCGTCCTGGGTGACGCGCACCTTGTCGATGAACTCCAGCTTCGCCACGATGGCGCCCCACTGCAACCCGCCCTCGCCGTCCAGGTACGGAATGTCGCGGACGACGAGGTGATTGCTGTCGACGGCTACGGCGTAGCCCTTTTCGAGCAGACGCCGGAGGTCGTCGTTATGACTGGCCAGTCGGTGTAACATTGAACACCATTCCCTCGACGACCTTGACGGTCCCGCCCTTGGAGAGGGTGCCTTCGGGCTTGTTGCGGGGGCCTCGCTTGTAGATCACCGTGTAGGTGATCTGCGGGTTCAGGGCGTAGTCGGGCACTTCGAGGGTGACCACCTGGTCGTAGGTGATGTACTCCTCGGGCCACTTGTGGGGAGTACCCTCGACGATGATCGTGGTCGTCTTGTGGTCCTCCACATCGATGGGGACGGGCTTCTGATCTTCTGCTACCATGAATCAGCCTCCTTTGACTGAAATAGGGGTTTGATTTGGAATCGGCGACCTTCCGGTTGGAGACCGCAGTTAGCAGTTTAGCTAATGCGCTAAGTTGCTGTCAAGGTCCTGCGCGGGAGAGAACCGTCAACCGATTTCTCCTGCATGGTGCGTCGGTTGACTCGCCACCCTTCCGAGTGTCTCAGGTCGACCTCAGCGCCGATCAGGAGGAGGGGCGTTAACGGGCGTGGCAGAGGCCAACCGGTGAGGGCGTGTTGATTCCGTTCCCGGTCCTGCCAGGGCGAAAAGCCGGTCCCGGCAGATGGAACTGCCCGTCGTCCGCGTTGCAACCGTGGTGTCTCGCCACAGGATCGGTCACGGACCGCCAACTCAGCTTGGGCTGGGCAGGGTAGCTGGTCTCGTGGGCCGCCCTGGAGGTTGCAGCTAGAGCAACTGCTCCTTCCTGTCGTTGTACAGTTCTATCCGATAGCCCGCAGCTTGGTGGGATACGCTGAAGTGCTCGGCAACGATGACCGGAGAGAGTTCATCATGCTGCTGCTCCAGCGCCAGTAATCCACGGGCGGGCATAAGAAGGGCACTGGCGAACGCATTGGCCTGCCACTCAGTGTCTCGATAGGTCTTGTGTCTAGCAACTTGCCCGCCCCGATAGAGTGCCGCCTGCTGCGCCTTTGGCATCTGCGCCAGGCGCACAAGTTGGTCAGTATGTAGCAGGCAGTGGCCAAGTTCGTGCGCAACGAAATAGCCGCCACGCGGATAACCCTCCTCCAACCAGTCGTAGGTATCGGGTGACGCCAGAATCTCTATGATTTGGCGGTCTCTGTCGTACTTCGCATACCCTTCAGAATCGTTGAGTTCAATCACGCTGCCCCAGACGGGGATTTTCCGCCCGGTCTGGGCACGCACCGTGATGTCTAGGCCATCGAACAGCCGCAGTGCGTTGATCGCCTCTGTTGGCGAACAATTGAGCTGGTCGCGAACATGTGAGGCGATCTTCTCGAGTTTGCAGTAGCTGTAGCCGCGATCTGCGCGTATTCCTGAAAGTCCCTGTAGTATCGTCATTGTGTCTTCTCGGAATCCTCCAGGATGTTTCTGATCCTCTCGAGCTGGTCTTCCGTGACGCCGCCACGGGCCAGACCGCTGACAAGATCTCCAACGACTCTGGCCTCCAGCGGTTTGGCCTTGGAGATGTCGTACTCGATGACACCCTTCTCGACATCCGCCGCAGCAATCAGCGGTGCTGGGTCAGCCTTAAGTAACCTCGCGACTTTGAGGATACGCTCGTTGCTGAACGGCCTGCGGTTGCCGCGCTCCACGTCTGATACGTAGACCACAGAGACATCTAACAGCCTCGCCACGTCCCCCAGAGTCTTTTCAGCCTTTTGCCGGGTCCTTCTGAGGGTATATCCAAATCGCTCTGGCATGACCTGTCCCTCTCCTCTGGCTTAGCCGTAGTCCGCTGAAAGTTTAGCTTATTAGCTAAAGACAGTCAATGGCTTGGTGATACGGTTTCCTTCTGGATGTAGCGAAGGTCATGCGGCAAAGCCTGCCGTATAGAGGCGGGTTATGAACGGCAAGGATGATCGGCGGCCCGCCATCAGTCCGTCAACCTGGTCTCAGGTAAGCGCTAGATTTTGTAGCCACCCGGTCAGGCCGCAACGGTCCAGTAGGTCACTCATGTATTAGTATCACTATGAGCCCCACTTATAAGACAACAGGATTTTCTGGAGGCCTCGTACTGGATCGCCATTGCTATAATCGGATTCGAGGCCAAGGGCACCAAGCCTACGCCCAACAGACTAACCACGACGCACCCGACCCGTTTTCCGATGAGGCGCCGGTGCGCTCAGAGAGGCCACGAGTGCAGGAAATCGCCGAAAGGCTCAGGCAAACCAGGGACCGCATCTCAGACCTGATGGTGCGTCTTTGACCTCGCTTCCAAGCAGCGACAGATAGCAGACCTGGAGAAAGAGGCGGCAGCGGAGGGCTTCTGGGACGATCCCGGCACCGCGCAGGGCAAGATGCAACGCCTGTCGGGCCTCACAAGGCAGCTTGAGGAGTGGCGGGGCCTGGACGAGCGGTCCGCCAACCTTGCGGAGATACTCGAACTGGCCATCGAGGAGGGCGACGATTCGCTCGCCGAGTCCTCTGCCGCAGAGTTAGTCGAGATAGTCGACACGCTTGAGCGGCTCGAGCTCGGACTCACCCTTTCGGGCGAGTACGACGGGCGCAGCGCCTTCATCGCCCTTCACGCGGGCGCAGGCGGCATCGATTCGCAGGACTGGGCCGGCATGCTGACCCGGATGTACAGCAGGTGGGCGGAATCCTCCGGCATGAAGGCGGAACTGCTCGATGCCTCGCCAGGCGACGAGGGAGGGGTAAAGCGCGCGACGCTGCAGGTGACGGGCGACAACGCCTACGGGTACCTTAGGTCAGAGCGTGGCGTGCACAGGCTGGTCAGGCTCTCGCCATTCGATGCCGACCACGCAAGGCACACATCGTTCGCGCTGGTCGAGGTGATGCCCGAGGTGGAGGACGGGGTGGACGTCACCGTGAGCGACGACGACATCAACATCGAGGCCTTCAGGGCGGGCGGCCACGGGGGGCAGAGCGTGCAGAAGAACTCGACCGCGGTGCGGATCACCCACCTTCCCACCGGCATAAAGGTCGTTTGCCAGAACGAGCGGTCGCAGTACCAGAACCGGACGATCGCCATGCGCATCCTGCTCTCGCGCCTCGCAGAGGTCGAGCGCAGGAAGAGAGACAAGGAACTGGCCGAGATAAAGGGCGACCACGTCTCTGCAGAGTGGGGCAACCAGATAAGGAGCTATGTCCTTCACCCGTACAAGATGGTCAAGGATCACCGGACCGGGCACGAGACCTCGGACGCCGAGGGCGTGCTTGACGGAGATCTTGACCCGTTCATCCGCTCGTACCTGACCTCGACGGTCGGCGCGGCAAATTAGGTAAGAAAGCCAACCTTCACAGGCCGGAGTCCGTTTAGCATCTTAGAGTCGTAGAACCAGCATCGGCCGGGCCCGCAGCGGCCGGCCTCGGGAGAGCCCATGAGAACCCTCGCGCTAGCAACGCTCCTGACATTACTTGCGGTCGCCGCGGCATGCGGCGGCGGACCGTCGGTCGCCGTCCCCGACGCAACCGCGGCCCCGACCGAGGACCCCGCGGCCCAGCAGGATACCGACTCACAGTCGGAGATGACGGTGCCCGAGGTCGTGGAGGACGGCATCACCGAGGCACCGTCCGGCGGCGTGTTTCGCAGGGTGTGGTCCGACCCGCCGACCCTGGACCCGGCACTAGTTACCGACACCACCTCGTCAGGGGTGGTCGTTGAGGTATTCAGCGGCCTGGTCGCCCTGGACACCGACCTTGTGCTCGTGCCGGACCTTGCCGAGAGCTGGGAGATCAGCCCGGACGGCACGATCTACACCTTCAAGATCAGGCCCGACGCCACCTTCCACGACGGCAAGCCCGTCACCGCGCACGACTTTAAGTGGTCCATCGAGCGCGCGGCGGACCCCCGCACCGCATCGCCCGTTGCAGACATCTACCTAAATGACATCGTCGGTGTCGAGGACGTGTTCGAAGGCCGCGCGATGGAGATCAGCGGAATAAGCGTCATAGACGACCTGACGATCCAGTTCACCATCGACTCGCCCAAGGCGTACTTCCTTGCGAAGCTGACCTACCCGACCGCCTACGTGCTCGACCGCGAGAACGTAGAGGCCGGGGGCTCGACCTGGACCGACACGCCGAACGGGACCGGTCCCTTCAGGCTGAAGGAGTACAGGATCGGTGAGCGCATCGTCCTTGAGCGCTTTGAGAACTACACCCGTGGCCAGCCCGGCGTAAGCACCATCCTGATGAACCTGGCCGGCGGCCAGAACATGGCGATGTACGAAAACGACGAGATCGACTTTACCGGAGTCGGCCTTTACGACCTAGAGCGCGTGCTCGATCCGTCAGAACCCCTCAACAGGGAGCTGGTCGTAGCGCCCCCGGATTTCAGCATCTCGTACATCGGCTTTAACGCCCAGATGGCTCCATTCGACGATGCCAACTTCAGGAAGGCCCTCAACCACGCGATCGACAAGGAGCTGATTGCGACCGAGGTCCTCTCAGAACTCCTCACTCCCGCCTACGGCATCCTGCCCCCGGGCTTTCCGGGATATAACCCTGAGCTAGAGGGGCTCACCTTCGATCCCGAGCTCGCAAAGCAGCTGCTGGAGCAGTCGGACTACGCCGATCCCGCGACCAGGCCCAGGATAGTCGTGACCGTGCCCGGCAGGGGCGGCACGATCGGCCTTGATCTCGAGGTCATCCTCCAAATGTGGCAGCAGGTGCTCGGGGTCGAGGTCGAGATCCAGCAGGTAGAGTGGGCCACCTACCTTGAGGACCTCAACAAGCAGAAATACCAGGCCTATGCCGGGCTCGGATGGTCGGCGGACTACCCGGACCCGCAGGACTTTCTCGACATCCTGTTCCACACCGAGAGCGGCCTCAACCACGGCGCGTTCTCGGACCTGGAGATAGACGCGGTGCTCGAGGAGGCCAGGGTGGAGCCTGACGCGGCAAGGCGGATAGCCCTCTACCGCCAGGCGGAGGAGATGATAGTGCAGGCCGCCGCCTGGGTGCCGCTCTGGTACCAGGGGGAGCGCCACGTGCTCATAAAGCCGCAGGTAAAGGATTACCGCCTCACGCCCATGATCGTCCCCAAGCTGACGCTGGTGAGGATCGAGTAGTGACCGACCGCCCCGGCCCCAGGGCCGGGGCACGTTGCGCCGGGCGGGCACCGCGCATAAGCTTGCCGGGCCTTTCCTAGCGATGTGGATCTACATAGCCCGCCGGCTGGCCTGGCTTCCGTTCCTGCTGTTCGCCGTCTCCGCGGTCACCTTCGCGCTCGGCCGCTTCGGCCCGGGCGACCCGGTCGTCGTCATGCTCGGCGCGCGCTACACCGAGGAGGCCGGAACCCGCCTCCGCGAGCAGCTTGGCCTCAACCGCAACATCGTCGTCCAGTACGGGGACTACATGTGGGGGTTCGTAAGGGGGGACTTCGGCGAGAGCCTGCGCTTCAGGGGGCGCCCGGTCCGAGAGCTGATCGGCCCCAAGATGTGGGTGTCTGCCCAGCTGGCGATAGCGGCGCTGATCATAAGCGTGGGCGCCGGGCTTCCGCTCGGCTTTTTCATAGCCACGCGCCAGGGCCACTGGGTCGACCCGGCGGCGGTCGCCACATCCCTGTTTGTTATGTCCGTGCCGGTGATGGTGACCGCACCGGGCCTTTTATGGATCGGGTGTCTTAAGCTCGGCTGGGTGCCGTGCTCCGGGTGGGGGGGCTTTTTCGACACGCGCATCATCGTCCCGGCGATCGTCCTCGGCGTCCCCGGGATTGCCGGCATGACCCGCCTCATGCGCGCAAGCACCCTGGACGTTCTCGGCCAGGACTTCATCCGCACGGCGCGCGCAAAGGGGCTGTCAGAGTGGTCGGTGAGCTCGCGCCACGTGTTCCAGAACGCCATGCTCCCGATAGTGACGATCCTGGCGTTCTCGCTCGCGGGCCTGATCGGCGGAGCGTTCATCACCGAGACGATCCTCGGGATCCCGGGAATCGGGCGCTTTGCGGTCGACTCGATATTCGACCGCGACTACCCGGTGATCATGGCGATAACCCTGGTGGGGGCCGGGGCATTCGTCATCGCCAACCTGCTTGCGGACCTTTCCTACGCCTTCATCGACCCCAGGATCAGGTTCAGGTAGGGCGGCCTTGGCAACCGAAGCGGCAGAAATGACCACCGAGAGGCAGGCAAGCGCAGCCGGCTCAAGCCACCTTTCGCGTGCCCTCAGGCGGCTCGTTCGCAAGAAGATCGCCGTCGCCTGTATCGCGATACTCGTTATCGTCTACACCGGCGGCATCTTCGCCGAGTGGATAAGCCCGTACGGGTACGACCAGCAGGACTATACCGTCATCCTCCAGGGACCCGACGCCGACCACTGGGCAGGCACGGACAGGACGGGCAGGGATGTGCTCACCCGCACCCTGTGGGGCATACAGAACACCGTCATCCTGACGGTGGTGGCCATGGTCACCGGCGGCATCGTGCTCGGCGTCACGCTCGGATTGGTCTCCGGTTACCTTGGCGGCCGGGCCGACGCGGTGATCATGCGGGTCGGCGAGGTCTTCGCCTCGTTCCCCGACATACTGCTGGTCATCATCCTTGCGGCGACCCTTCGGCCTAGGATCCTGGACGCCGTGCGCTGGCTCGAGGACAACTCGGCGCTGGACGGCCTGGTGCGCACGGGCATCGTGGACTACTTCGTGGTCACGGTGGCGCTGGTCGCCTTCGGGTGGGTGGGCATGGCCCGGCTCGTGCGAGCGCAGGTCCTATCGCTGAGGGAGACCGACCACGTAGAGGCGGCCAGGGCGATCGGCGCATCCACGAGGCGAATCCTCTTCGTGCACCTTCTGCCCAACTCGATAAGCATCATCGTCGTCACCGTGACGATGGGCATGGGCGCGCTCACGGGCACTGAGATAGTGCTCAGCTGGCTCGGGCTCGGGATCCAGCCGCCACGGCCCAGCCTAGGGACGATGCTCCTTACCGCCGGCAACATAGGCACCCTGAGGGAGACTCCCTGGCAGCTCCTCGCTCCCGGTACGGCGGCCTTCCTGATGGTTCTGGCCTGGAACCTGCTCGGCGACGCCCTGAGCGACGTCCTCAACCCCAGGACCCGCTAGCGCCGCCTCCGCGAGGCGGCGCCGGCCCCCAGCCCCGCGACGAGCACGACCATCGCCACCATGCCGGCGTCGGCTCCGCCTGTCCCCGCGCCGCACGCGCCTCCGCTCGGTGTCGGGGTAGGGGAGGGCGCGGCAGTGGGTGACGGCTCCGGCTCTTCCACTGGTGCGGTTGGCTCTGCGTCTGCCGTCGGCGTGGGATCCGCCGCCGTGTCGCCGACCGCTCTGCCGCCCGCCTGCGGGGTCAGCGTGAAGGCCTGCACGGTCGCATATGTCACCGGCGTCGGACGGGCCTCTGCGATCTCCGGCGGCACGTAGGGCTCGGCCTCGATGGAGGCCCGCCAGGCGTTTGTCAGCGCGAGCCTGTCGAGCCCGTAGACCTCCGTGAGCGCCGTGTCCATGTCAGCGCCGCCCTTTAGAATCGACAGGAGACGCCTCATGCCCTCCTCGCCCTCAAGTTCGATCATGAACCTTACGGTGCTCTTTGACTGCCCGTAGAAGATGATCACGTCCTCGGGATCGCCCGGGAGCGTCTGCATGAAGAGGTGGGGCAGCAGCCTGTTGGTCGCCACCGCGAACTCCAGCGCCACGTCGTAGGAAAAGCCCGGGTCAACGTTGCCGTACTCGGCCAGGCCCTCGTGCAGCCACGAGGGAAGCCTGCGGAACACGCTGTGGCCGGCCCGGTAGTTGAGGATGTGGGTGACCTCGTGCGATGCGGTCCCAAGGGCGAGCCTCCCCCCGGCCAGGACCAGCAGTGTCCCGATCTCGTTGAAGGCCTGGCCCTCTGTTATAAGCTCGCGGCCGACCGTCGCGCTGCGGGGCGGCAGCGCCTCGAGCATCTCTTTCTGGTTGTTGTAGAGGATCACCCTTATGGGGTCGTCGATTCCGGCGCCGAGGACCGGGCCCATGTTCTCGAGCGTGTCGATGATGGCCTTAAGGACCGCCTCCGCCCGGGTGATCACCGGTCCGTGATAGGCCACGCTCACCGGGCCCTCGGATACGCGCTCCCAGGTAAAGCGAACGTCCTCGAAGATCAGCTCGGCGGGCTCGGTGGCGAACAGGTTGCCATCGGCGTCCTCGACCTCGAACACGTAGGTGATTATCGTCTCAGGGGGTATGTATCCGCCCGCCCTGGCGGTGCGCCAGAACAGCTCTCCTCTCGTCACATCGCCCTGGACGTAGTCTAGGTACTCGTAGACCCCCCGCTCCTGCAGTCCCACGCGGAACCTTACCGCCATCGAGGTGACCTCCGCCTCGCTGCTCACCGTTGCCCGGAAGCGTATGCCGGTCGGGAACTCGCTGACCGCCGATGCTGAGAGCAACTCTATCGGCCCGGTCTCGGGCTCCTGGGCCGCCGCGCTGCCGGCAAGGAGCATCGCCGCCGGGACTGCCGCAGCGACCAGAAGCCAGCGTCCGGCCGCGGCGAGCGGGGCGAGGGTCCGTTTCGTGTGCATCCGGGTACTGCGCCTAGCCGCGTTCATTGAGCCCCTGGCCGATCTGGATGAGCCGCTGGACCGACGTGAGGATGGTCAGCCCGGCGATGACCCCTGCGACTATCACCGCGAAGGGGAGCCACCACTGGGCCACTATGAGCCCTCCGGCAAGGTTCAGCACGCGCTCCGGCCGGGTCATCACCCCGCCCCTTGCGCTGACCCCGAGCCCCTCTCCCCGGGCGCGAAGGTAGCTTACGGTCATCGAGCCGCCCATGGCGGCAAAGCAGAGCGCTGTGCCGATCGTCTCCCCCTCCCGCACAAACAGTATCGCCAGCGCGGCGAACATTCCGATCTCGGCGACCCTGTCGGCGGTCGAGTCGAGCAGCGCCCCGAAGGGCGATTCTCGGCCGCTGAGCCTTGCCACCGCTCCGTCGAGCATGTCGAACAGGCCGGAGGCGAGGAGCACGATGCCGGCGGCCAGCAGCATCTTCTCGGTGACCAGGTACGCCGCCGCCCCGGCGACCGCAAGCCCCGCCGCCGTGAGCATGTTGGGCGAGACGCCCGCCGCGCAGAGCAAACGCGCGGTGGGGGTCTCGAAGTAGCGGGCCATGGCGGCTCGCGCCGTCTCTCGGTTCACCTGATCGCCCGGTGCGGTCCCGCCCGAAAGGCCTTCTAGGCCTGCACCGCCGGCGAGGCCTGCACGGCCCGGTCGCCCCCGCCCGCCCGCGCGAGCTCGGCGCACTCGGCGTAGTACTTAAGCACGCTGTCGGAGACGACCTCCCATCGGTACTGCTGGACCGTCTCTATGCCGCCCTCGCCCAGGCGGCGGCGCAGGGAGGGGTCCCTGAGCAACCGGGCGATGGCGTCCGCCAGGGCCTCATCGTCCTTGGGCGGGACCAGCAGTCCCTCGCGCCCGTCCGTCATCACACTGGCGTACCCGGCGATGGAGGTTGCCACCACGGGCCGGCCGGCGGCCATCGCCTCCAGCAGCACTATGCCGAAGCTCTCCCTGCCCGTCGCCGGGCTGCAGTAGATGTCCGCGGACTTGTAGTACCGGGCCTTGTCGGCCTCGGATACCGATCCGACGAATTCGATGTCCTTGAGGTTGCGCTCGCTCATGATCCTGTAAGAGTCGGTGTCAGGGCTCCCGGGTCCAACGATGATCAGCCTGAGTTGGGGCCAGTCCCACTTTAAACGTCCGTAGGCCCCGAGCAGGTAGCGAAGGCCCTTTCGCTTGTCCATCCTGCCCACCCACAGCAGGTTGATGCGCCCGTCGCGCAGTCGCTCGAACGGGCGCGCGCCGGCGAATGTATCTACCTTTACCCCGTTCGGGATTATCCGGTAGTCGCCCGGGTAGTGCCGGCTGATGAACTGCCTTGCGGGCTCTGAGACCGCGATGCGCCCGTGCAGCTTGCGAAAGTACGGGACACCGAGCCAGCTGAGCCCCATCTGGTAGATCCTGTGGCCGCCGTAGGTGTGGAAGGTTCCCACGTTCAGCGCCTCCGACTGGCTGAGCGCCGCCAGGGTCAGGAAGCCGGCGAACGGCTCGTGGAGGTGGAGCACGTCAAAGCCCTGGGCATCGAGCATCGCCTTGGTCCGGCGCCTGTTCCATACGGACATCGAGATCCTGGCCCATGAACCCCCGTGGGTATGACTATGGGCCGGTCCATCGGTATGAAGTCCCGGTCGTCGAGCCCGTCCCTGTTGGAGCACGGCGCGATCACGCGCACGCTGTGGCCGCGGCTGCGGAACTGGTCGGCCAGGTTTACGACGTGCTCACGGACGCCGCCGTGGGCGGCGTGATCGTAGGCCGATAGAAGCCCGATCTTCATCGGGCGGTCCGGGTCTATGAGAGGAGGCGTACGGGCCAATATCCGAAGGTCGATGCGGCAGGCCGCAGCCTACTCGGTCCCTGCGATGAAATCCTCGACCATCTGGCGCGCCTCAGAGTCGGTGTACTGGGAGGGCGGCGACTTCATGAAGTAGGCCGAAGGGCCCGTGACCGGGCCCGAAAGCCCCCTGTCCAGGGCGATCTTGGCGCAGCGAACCGCGTCTATCACCACCCCGGCGGAGTTGGGGCTGTCCCAGACCTCGAGCTTCAGCTCGATGTTTATGGGTGCGTCCCCGAAGCCGCTACCCTCCATCCGGATGTAGCACCACTTGCGGTCCTTGAGCCAGGGCACGTGGTCGCTCGGGCCGATGTGTATGTCGTCGCGGTCGAGTTCGTGGTCGAGCTGGGAGGTGACCGACTGCGTTTTTGAGACCTTCTTGGACGTCAGCCGCTCACGCTCGAGCATGTTCAGAAAGTCGGTGTTGCCCCCGAAGTTGAGCTGGTAGGAGTCGTTGAGCCTTACGCCCCGGTCCATCATCAGCCTGGTCAGGACCCTGTGGACGATGGTCGCCCCGACCTGCGACTTTATGTCGTCGCCGATTATGGGCACCCCGGCCTTGCGGAAGCGGTCCTGCCAGTACTCGCCAGCGCCGCTGGCTATGAACACCGGCACGCAGTTGATGAACGCGCAGCCGGCCTGAAGCACCTGCTCAACGTACCACTTGGTCGCCTGCTCGGAGCCGACGGGCAGGTAGTTGATCACCACGTCTACCTCGCGCTCCCTGAGCGTCCTTGCCACCTCGTCGGTCGGCCCGTCGGCCTTGGTGACCACGTCCGACAGGTACTTTCCGATGCCGTCGTGGGTCATGCCCCGCTGGACCGTCACGCCCGTCGGGGCGACGTCGGCGAACCTTATGGTGTTGTTGGGCCCGGCGTGTATGGCGTCGGCTATGTCGAGGCCGACCTTGCTCGCGTCGACGTCGAAGGCGGCGACGAAGTTTATGTCCGCAACGCCGTACTCGCCCAGCACCGGGTGCATGAGGCCCGGCACATCGCCGTCTGTCGACACGTCGGCGTACTTTGTGACGCCCTGGACCAGCGAGGATGCGCAGTTGCCCACGCCGATGATGGCGACGTTTATGCTTCCGTTGGACACCTAGGCATGTTATCAGGCGTGCCGAAATCCGGACAAGGCCGGCCAGCCGCGCCGCTTGGCATGTGCCCGCCTGTGGCACGGGAGGCGCGCCCGATCGGCCGCTAGACGACCCCCTTGTCCCGCAGGGCGCCGACCTGCTCAGCGTCCATCCCGAGCAGCTCGGAAAACACCTGCTCTGTGTGCTCTGAGAGCAGCGGAGGCGCGGTCACCTTCACCACATTGCCGTGAACCTTTATCGGACAGCCTATCGCTGTGAAGTCCCCCCGGGCGGCGTCCCTTACCGGGACCATCATCTCCCTTGCCGAAAGGTGCGGGTCGGATAGCAGGTCTGCGGTATCCCGTATGGGACTGCACGGTATGCCCAGGTCGGAAAGAATCGCCGTGACCTCGTCCTTTGTCAGCTTCCGCGTCCACGACGAGATTATCTGCTCGACTTCGTCCGGCCTTTTGTCCCTCGCCTCCTCCGTCGCGTAACGCTCGTCGCCGATCAGGTCGGAGCGCCCGGCAAGGGCGAGAAGGCTGTCCCAGGCGTCGCCGCCGATCACCATGGTCACGTAGTCGTTCGTCCCGCCGGGAGCGCACGGGAAGACCATGTCAGGGCTCCCCCAGACGCGGTTTCCCGTGCGGGGTACGGGCTCCCCGGTCGAGAAGGTCTCAACGTACCTGACCCGCATCAGGTTAAGGACCGCGTCCTGCATCGACACCTCCACCCTGGGTGCGGTCCCGGTCTGGTCCCTCTGCCGCAGGGCGGCGAGTACTCCTATCGCGCAGTGCAGCCCCGAGCCCGAGTCGCCTATGCCGGCCGAAGCGAACAGGGGAGGGCGATCGGCGTACCCATTGGTGCTCATCGCCCCCGCCGACGCCTGGGCGACGTTCTCAAAGCTCTTTAGCCCCGCGTTCGGCCCGTATGACCCGAAGCCCTTGATCGAGGCGACGACAAGGTGTTTGAACTCGGCCGACAGGTCTTCCGGCGCTATCCCGAACGAGGCCATGCGGCCCGGTGCGTAGTTCTCGACCACGACGTCCGAAATGGCGGCAAGCCGCTTGAAAAGCGCCAGGCCCTCGTCGGACTTAAGGTTGAGCGTTATGGCCCGCTTGTTGGCGTTAAAGACCAGGTAGTAGTAGCTGTCCACCCCCGGCCTGTCGGCCATCTCCCAGCGGGTGCGATCTCCCTTTCCCGGCTCCTCGATCTTGATCACGTCGGCGCCGAGCCAGGCCAAGAGCTGGGTGGAGGAAGGGCCCGCCTGGACCTGGGTAAGGTCCAGTACGCGCACGCCCGCAAGGGGGCCTCTCCCGCCTTCCGGTCCAGACTGCGGCCGGCCGGATGGAAGGTTCTCCGCGTTCAACCCGAGCCCGGGCCCCTCTCCATGGAGTAGGGCTGCCATCGCCGAAGGTCCGTGCGGGCGAGAACGTCCGGGTTCACGCACGTCCTGGGCCACCGCCCGGACAGGACCAGGGCGATCTCCTGGCCGACTCTTCGCCGCGCCTCAGGCGTCATCCTCGTGGAGGCGGAAGCAACGTGCGGGGTTATGATCACCTTGTCCATCGCAAGCAGGGGGTTCTCAAGGTCCGGCGGCTCGGTCTCAAGGACGTCGAGACCGGCCCCGCCGATCCATCCCTCCTCAAGGGCCCGTATCAGGGCCGCCTCGTCCACCGTCGGGCCCCGCCCGGTGTTGACGAACAGCGCACCGGGCTTCATGAGCCGAAAGTGCTCGTCGGTGAGCATGTGGTGGGCCTCCGTGGTCGACGGCGCATGCATCGAGACGATGTCCGAGCGCTGCAGCAGCTCGGTCAGGCCCACCGGCTCGACCCCGTGGTCGGACATCACCAGCTCCTCTATGTAGGGGTCGTAGGCGAGCATTCGGACTCCGAACGGAGCCGCCCTCCTGGCGGTGAGCCTGGCCACGTGCCCGAAGGAGACAAATCCCAGCGTCTGACCCATCAGCCTCGGTATCTGGGACAGGGCAGGCCGGCCCTGGTCCCACCTGCCGTCCCGGGCCATGCGGTCCTGCACCAGCACCCTCCGGAAGGTTGCCAGGATGAGCATCATCGCGTGGTCGGCAACCTCCTCGATGAATATGTCAGGAACGTTCGTTACCGGTATGCCCCTGGCCGTTGCGGCGTCCACGTCCACCGAGTCGGCTCCGACGCTGCCCAGCGCGATCACCCTGCAGCGCTCAAGCGAGTTGATGATCTTCGCCGTCATCTGCCGGCCCCTCGCCATGATCGCGTCGGCGTCCCGGGCCGCGGCTATGAACTCGTCCTCCGATCCGGCGGCCGTCTCCACGATCTCCACGCCCACTGGCCCCAGGGCCTCCATCTCCAGGGTGAAAGTGCCGCCCGCCACGTCGAATGTGCCTTCGGGGGACTTTTGAGTTACGACTTTGTAGGTGGGCATCGGCGACCTCTGGATGGGGATGGGGCAGGGAAGCGTCGGCTCTGGCCGGACCCGCAGGGCACTAGAATAGATTGGGCCCCTACCCTTGTCCAGACGGCGCCGGATGCCGTCTTGACACCGTAACGATGCGATTGCTAGCATGGCGCGACAGTTGCGTACACGCGTAAAGCCCGCCCGGCACCGCCCCCGACGCTACCACTCGCGTGACGGGCTCTTGCTGATCGAGAGTCCTGACCAAGCCCCCCTTTGATGACTCCTTCGGCCGCCGTCGTGCTCGCCGCCGGCAGGGGCACCAGGATGCGCTCCCGCCTGCCGAAGGTCCTGCATCCCCTGTGCGGTCAGCCGATGATCTCCCACGTGGTCTCAGCGGCCCGCGACGCCGGGTTCGGGTCGATCGTCGTGGTCGTGCCGCCCGACGGCGTCGCGATAACCGGGGCGCTGGGCGACTCGGCAGCCTATGCCGTCCAGCGCAGTCCGCTCGGCGGGGCCGATGCGGTGCTGAGCGCTCGCGCCTCGCTTCCGGCCACCGGAACCGTAGCCGTACTGTGCGGCGACGTGCCGCTGGTGCGCACCGAGTCACTGCTCCGGATGCAGACCGTCCACGCGGAGGCCGGGGCGAAGGTGACCCTGCTTACGGCAAGGGTCAGCAGTCCCTCCGGTCTTGGCAGGGTGGTCAGGGGACCGGATGGCGGCGTTTCGGCGGTGGTGGAGGAGGCGGATGCCGATGAGCGGACCCTGGCGCTCGACGAGATAAACGCCGGGATCTACCTGTTCGACGCACAGTGGCTGTGGGAGGGCCTGTCGGGCCTGTCTCCTTCCAGATCAGGGGAACTCTACCTGACCGACCTTGTGGCCGCCGCGGCCCGGGCCGGCGGTCCGGTGCTCGATGTCAGCGCTTCCGGCGAGGTGGAGGTCATTGGGATAAACGATCGAACCCAGCTCGCCAGGGCGGAGACCGCCCTTCGGTCCCGCATCCGGGAGCGCTGGATGCTGGCCGGGGTTACGATCCCCGACCCAGGCACCGTCTATATAGACGCCGCCGCATCGGTGGGCGAGGACAGCGTGATCCTCCCCAACACCCACATTCTCGGTGCAACGAAGGTGGGACGCGGCTGCCGGATAGGTCCGAACTCGGTCGTCACCGACAGCGTACTTGCCGACCGCTGCCAGGTCGTCTCCTCGTTCGTTTCCGGCTCCAGACTGTCCGAGGGGGTGGCCGTGGGACCGTTCAGCAACGTTCGCGAAGGGACGGTGCTGGAGTCTGGCGCCAGGGTGGGCAACTTCACCGAGACCAAGCAGAGCCGCCTCGGGGCAGGTACGCGGGCCCTGCACCTTAGCTACATCGGCGACGCCGACGTGGGCTCGGACGTAAACGTGGGGGCCGGCACTATAACCTGCAACTTCGATGGCAAGCAAAAGGGCCGGACCAAGATAGGAGACGGCGCCTTCATAGGCTCCGATACGATGCTCGTAGCCCCCGTGGAGGTCGGCGCCGGGGCCTCGATAGGAGCCGGAAGCGTGGTGACCCGGGACATCCCCGCCGGCGACCTTGTGGTCGGGGCGCCGGCGCGCTCACTGCGGCGGGACAGGGACACGGAGGAGGAGTAGATCGGGAGTTGTTAGCCATAGCGGGTCCACCGCGTTTCGGGCGGGGCGTTTGGGGGCGAAGTGGACCTAGATAACATTCTTTCCGTGGTCCTGCTTGCCGTATCCATGGCAGGCTACTTCGCCGTATCTATCATCGAAGGCGGGTTCGTGGCCTGGCGGAACAACCAGATGCTGGTCGGATCCGCCAAGTCGCCGGGCCGGATCCCGGACGATGCCGAGCGACAGCGCATCTCGTCCTCCGTAGAATCCCTGCGGCTCCTAAGGGCCGCCATGTTCGCCGCCTCGCTTGTAACGGCCGTGGCGGTGGCGGTCTCGGTGGCGGGCCTGTCCTGGCCCTGGATCGGCCTGGCATCGGCAGTTGCCCTCGGGGTACTTACCGGTCTGGGCAGCGCGGCCCGGGCCTTTACGCACCTGTCGTCCGGCCTCGTCGAGCGCCACGGCGCGGTGGTGGTTCGCTCGATCGCCCTGTTCTTTGCTCCCTGGCTGGTCGTCGAGCGCCTGATCGCAAGGGCGATCATGGTGCGCCTGGTGCGCAGCGGCTTGTCTCAGGAAGCAGGGTCGGACCTTCGTTACGACGGCGCTGCGCCCCTGGGTTTCGAGGGAGAGCCTCTGGATGAGCGCGAGGTCCGCATGATCCGGGCTGTTGTGCGCCAGGACAAGACCGTCTCAAGGGAGATCATGGTTCCCAGGGTCGACATGTCGGCGGTGGAGATATCGACGCCGATCTCCCAGGTGGCCGAGACGATGATCGAGTCGGGCCACAGCAAGCTTCCGGTCTACCGTGACTCGCCCGATGACATAGCCGGATTCGTCTACTCGATGGATCTCATAAGGGTCCTTGCAACCGGCGACAGGGAAGAGGCCACCCTTCAGGAGATTCTGCGCCCCCCGCTGCTGATTCCCGAGTCCAAGACCCTCGAGGGTCTGCTAAGGGAGTTCCAGGATCAGAGGGTTCAGATGGCGATCGTGGTCGACGAATACGGGGGCGTGTCTGGTCTCGTCACAGTCGAGGACCTCCTCGAGGAGATTGTCGGGGAGATCGAGGACGAGTTCGACATCGACGAGCCCGAGGTGGTCGACCTGAGCCGGGGAGGAGAAGGGGACCCGCAGATCGATCTGCTGATAGACGCGCGGATCGGCGTTGACCAGGTCGCCGAATTGACCGGCCTCGAGATAAGGGGAGAGGGCTTTGACACCCTCGGAGGTTTCGTGCTCGACCGCCTGGGCCGCATACCGGGCCGTGGCGACACCGTGGACCACGATGGCGCCAGCATACAGGTCGTCTCGACCTCTGGCCGCCGCCTCAGGCGACTGCGCGTTACGCGCAGGGTGACCTCCGGGTAGGCAGACCCTTACTTTTCTTCGACCACTATCAGGGGCCAGGTGGCCCGACCACTGATTTCGCCGGTCGCGATGGCCGTGTAAACCCCCGGCCCAAGATCAATCTTGGCCTCGAACATCACGGCACCCGACTCGTTCGCGTCCCTGGCAACGAGTATTTCGGGCCCGCCCAGGATGCTCAACAGGATGGTCTCGCCGGGCGCAAAGCCGGCCGCCCAGAAGGTGTTTAGCTCACCTGTCACGGCTATCTCGGCTACCAGGGTGGTGGTCGATGCATCGGGTGCCGGCGGTTCCGGTGTGGGAGCAGGGGTCGGTGTTGGCAGGGGGGTAGGCGTAGGCCTCGCCAGGATCACGTTCACCGGGGAGCTGGCAAGCGTGCCCGCCGACCCCAGGGCGATCAGCGTGTATATCTGTCCCCCGCTGACCCGAGAGCGCACCCTGGCATCGCCGCCGATGCCGCTGACCAGGACGCGGAAAGATCCGGCGGCACTCGCGGTCGTGTCGCCCACCACCTGCTCAAGGAACTCGTCGATCGCAAGGGAGATGATCACGCTCTCCCCGGACGCAAATCCCGACCCCCAGATCTCAAAATCCTCATCGAGGGTCACGGTGTCCAGGCTTGTCGTTATCCTGGCCTGGGGCTGGGGTGCCGCGGGTCCCTGCGGACCGGCCTCCCCTGCAGGGCCGGTGACCCCGCTTGGACCGCGTCCGCCAGACGGACCCGCCGGACCCGTATCTCCCTTTGGTCCGGACGGTCCTTCGCGGCCGGGTTCGCCCTGGGAACCCGCGGGTCCCTGCTCGCCCTGAGGGCCTGAGCACGCCGCGCCGATCAGCGCCGCCGCAATCAGTGCAACTGCCGCAATGCGCGGCCATTCAGAGAACCTAGACCAGAGCGCTGACGCCATCCCGCTCACCTCCAGGGTCTAATCTAGAGGGGGCGGACCGTGTATTAGAAGGGGAGTTTGGGCGCCCTTTTTCCGGATATCCCCGAAAAAGAAGAGGCCCCCGCAAGCTGCGGGGGCCTCTTCGCTTGATACCTAGATAGAAGGATCCGCTACTTGATATCGCCTACCTGCAGCGGGGTCGATGCCTCGGTGCCCTGGTCACCGATCGCCCACAGGCTGTAGACGCCATCCTCCATGTCGACCTCAATGGTGACCACGAATGCGCCGCCTCCGTTGGCCTCTGCCGAGTCGACGGCGGTTGTTCCGACATCGGAAGCGATCACGATCGATACCGTCTCGCCCGCGCCGAAGCCAGAGCCCAGGACGGTGGCGAAACCATTTTCGTCCGTGGCCGTCGATGCCAGGTCTGCTGCGGGATTGACGGCGTCAGCACCATCGGCGCCGTCGGCTCCGTCAGCACCAGCAGGACCCTCGGGGCCTACTCGACCCGGTAGACCGGCTCTACCGGCATCACCATCCTCACCGGCGGGTCCGGCGGGTCCGGTGGGTCCGGCGGGACCTTCAGGACCCTGTGCGCCGGTTGCGCCCACGGGCCCTCGATCGCCATCGGAGCCGTCTGCACCGGCGGGCCCTGCGGGACCGGTGGGTCCAGGGGGCCCGGCCGCGCCGTCCGCACCGGCGGGTCCTGCGGGACCCTCTGGCCCGGCACAGGCCGCAACGGCGGCGATCGCCAAGACAGAAAGTATCAGGGCGAGAACGCGGCCCTTCCCTCTAATCAGCTTTATCATTTGACCCCCTGATCCCAAAAAACTCTAGACAATCCAATAGTCGCGTTGCGCAAGCAACACGACTAGCCGGGTCGGCCCTTTTTCGGCCTGCCGCTGCGTTGCGCACCGCCGGTTTAACCGTTCGGAGACGCCTTGCGGCGGCATCATCATAGTAATCGCCATCCATTGATGTCAACCCTTTTTGGACCGCCGGACTGAAATCAAAGTAAGGCCCTCCGACGCCCAATAATGCGGCGCTGAGGGCCTCCATTTTACGACCTGAAGTACCTGCTGAACACGTTGATCCGAGGTCCTGTCTGGCCGTCCTACTGGCACAACATGGATAGCCGGAGCGCCATGATATAATATGGCACTGCGCCGGTGTCACCGGCGTTTACGCCGTCCTGGCCCTCCCCGCATGCACGACGAAATCATAAGACTGATGTTCCAACTCGCCGCCATCCTGGCGGCGGCGAAGGTTGGCGGGGAGATATTCGAAAGGTACCTTCGGATCCCCTCCGTGCTGGGCGAGCTGGCCGCCGGCATATTGATCGGCCCCTTCGCCCTGGGGGGGCTGGAGGTAGCAGGCTGGACGCTGTTCCCCGAGATCGCGGGTCATGCGGGCGAGGTGGCCATCCCGTTCTCAGAGAGCCTGTGGTCGATAGCGCAGGTCGGCTCGATCGTCCTGCTGTTCGCGGCCGGTCTGGAGACCGATCTGCGGCAGTTCCTCCGCTATGCCGGGCCGGCGACCATAGTGGCTATCGGGGGAGTCGTAGTTCCGTTCGCGGCCGGGGTGGGGCTCACGGTGGCGTTTGGATTCGCCGACGGCTATACGGATCCAAAGGCGCTATTCATGGGTGCGATCCTAACGGCCACCTCGATAGGGATCACCGTGCGCGTGCTGGGAGACCTGCGCCGTCTGGATACCCCGGAGGGCATCACGACCCTGGCCGCCGCCGTCCTTGATGACATCCTGGGCATCCTCGTGCTCACCGTGGTGATAGGGATCCACGTTACGGGGGGCTTTTCTGCCGGTTCCGCCGCGGCGGTGGCGGGCAAGACGATTGGATTCTGGCTCGTGCTGACCGGCGTCGGCGTGGCCCTGTCCAGGCACATTTCACGGTTCTTCGACAGGTTCAGTGTGGCAGGAGCGGCCCTGGTCCTTGCGCTCGCCCTGGCATTCTTTGCCGCAGCCCTGGCCGAGAGCTTCGGTCTGGCCATGATCGTCGGGGCCTTCTCGATCGGCCTTGCCCTGTCAGGCACGAAGCTTGCCCGTCGACTTGAGGACCCTCTGCAGGGGGTGTACAACGCCCTCGTTCCGGTCTTCTTCGTCGTTATGGGGATGATGGTCGACGTTACCCAGCTCGGCGGAGTCTGGCAGTTCGGCCTGGTCCTAAGTGCGGCCGCGGTGGTGGGCAAGGTGCTGGGATCGGGAGGGCCGGCTCTCGGTCTTCGATTCAACGGTATCGGGGCCTGGCGCATAGGCGTGGGCATGATGCCCCGGGGCGAGGTTGCGCTCATCATGGGTGGAGTTGCGGTTGCCGAGGGCATCATCGGTCCCGACCTGTTCGGCGTTTCGATTATCATGACGATCATCACCACGGTCGCGGCGCCCGTCATCCTCGCCCGCTCGTTCAGATCTGGAAGGAGCGGGTACCGCGCCGCCCCGCAGTCGAGCACATCCGACGACCTGCAGGCTCCGGATGAGTCACCAAAGGGATTGAACGAATGAGCGACACTTACGAGGTAGTCGTCGACACGGCCGGGCGAAAGATGTTCCAGGAGGCCTTCTACACGTACATGACCCGCATCGGTTTCGCCCACCTGAGCGTGGGCGGCCGACTCGGCGCCCAATCCTCACATGACTACAGATCCGACCACGGGGTGGTCAGCCTGAGCACGTCCCCGGTGGGGCAGAGCCGCTACCGCCTTGTCATCCACTCCGAGAGGATCTCCGTAGAACCGCTGGTTCTGGACGCCCTCACCGAGGGGGCCGCGGATTTCCTGCAGCCGTTCTACGAGAGCCTTTCATCCACCGAAGGCGGTCAGAAACTAAGGGACCTGATCATCGGCCTGAGGGACTCGTTCGAGGAGGAGATCAGGGAGATCGACTGAGGGGCTGTGTGGCCTGCAGGGTCCGGAAGCGGCCATACGACGTGCCTGTGTTGAGGCGCCGCAGTGCCCCTGCTATGCTGCCGGTTGCGCGCCCCCGTAGCTCAGCGGATAGAGCACTGGCCTCCGGAGCCAGGTGCGTGGGTTCGAGTCCCGCCGGGGGTACTCCCCTCAACACGCCTGCAACCCGCCTCGAGCAGGAGGGAGTCCCGGTCCCCAGGGTTGAGCCTGACGTTGCCTACGTTAGGTAAGATAGCCGGGTGGGGCCCCCGTAGCTCAGAGGATAGAGCACCGGTTTCCTAAACCGGGTGTCGCGCGTTCGAGTCGCGCCGGGGGTGCCACTGAGCCCCTATGCCCGGCGTCTCCGGCCCGGTCTGAGAATGGCCGGCGGGTGGGAGACCTAGACGGGCCTCGACCCGTTCTTGTCGTCGTCCGCCTCCCATGAGACCTCGATGGTGAGCTTGCCGGCGCCGCCGGATTCCTTGCCCGTGACCTCGAGCTTTACCGCCCTCTTCGGCCTCGTGGAAAAGTCCTTGCCGAACTTGATCTTGCCCGTGGCGAGACCCAGGGCGATGGAGCTGATGCTCTCTGCGGCCTTCTCCGGGCTCAGAATCTTCTTGAGCTTGGCACCTGCCATCGTTCCTAGACCGGCGCGGGAGCGCTGATGAGCCGACCACGCCCGCTATGGGCGGCGGCAGGGCGCAGATTGCGGACGGCTGACAGGCGCTGCTTGACGATCGACTTGTGGGCCTTGCTGATCCGGACCAGGGAATCGATCCCGGGTGCCGTCTCCGTTGAGGCCGCCCGCTGTGCAAGGCAAAATCTCAGTCCCTGCTGGGTCAGTTCGCCGAGTTCAAGAACGGTGCTCTGCACCCCGACCTGCGGCCAGACATGGGCGTCGGATCCGCCCACGACGGGCAGATCGAAGCGGGCTGCAAGACGGCGTATCTCCGGCTCGACCCTGCGAAGGGCCACATCCTTGCCGTTAATCTCCAGGGCGTCGAAGCGTCCGAGGTGCTGCCAGCCTGTCTCGACCGTGCTCTTGCCCTGCCGGGTAGGGTGGGCGGCGATCACTACAAGGCCTGCCTCCCTGGCCGGGCCGAACACGTCGTCCAGCCGTGGCAGGTAGCCCTGGCTGGGCATGGCAACGAACGACCGATCGAAAAGGCCGATCTGGTCGATGCCTCCGATCAGGATGACATCCACGCTCTCTTCGACCGTCAGTTCCGCTCCGGTAAGGACGTTAAAGCCATCCGCCAGAGCGAAGTGCCCTTCGCGGTAGCCGTACCTTCGCACCAGCTCATCAAGGGTGTTCCAGTAGCCGGGCGCATGCATATGCTCGGTCAGGGCAAAACCGGAAAGGCCCACGTGCCTTGCCCTTTCTACGGTTGACTCGAAATGCTGGAGGCTGAAGGTGCTGTCCTTGCACACCTTGGAGTGAACATGAAGATCAGCACTTATTGTCATTAGCTCGCGTCTTCTCCCGGGCGCTCAGGCTATCCAATCACGTTAGCAGCGGAAGATTAACTAGTTATGACCGAATTGTTAAGCGAAGTTTAATTTGACCCGGGTATTGCCAGATTCCAAGAAATCGGCTGACCGCAGTTCAAGTCTGGGGTCGGTGATCGGGGAAGAGCCATCGGGTGCCAGGCGATTGCGTACCTTCGTTCCGGGCCCGGCCACCTTGTCCGGGCTGGAGTGCGACCGGCGCGCCGGGTGTGACCGAAAAGGCTAGGGGAGGGACGCCAGGGCCGCGGAATCGACCGCCAGGCGGGACTTCGGGCACCCATCAGGCCGGAGGCGTTGGTGCTCGATCGTCGCTCCGCCCGCCGGGTCAGGGCGAGAACAGCTCGCTCTCTGAAAGTGCCTCTTCTTCTCCGTTGCCCCCGGCTAGCAGCACCCTGCCGTCGGGCAGCAGGGCCGCCGCGTGACGGTACCTTGCCTCGACCATGTCGGGCGCCTGTGACCAGGACATCGTGGCCGGATCGAAGATCTCTGCCGAGCCCTTCACGCCCAGTCCGCCTGTGACCAGGACTCGTCCGTCGGCCAGCAGGATCGCCACATGCTCTGCCCGAGGCTGCCCGGTCTCGCCGGCCGGGGTCCACGAAGAGCTTTCCGGATCCCAGATCTCCGCCGACCTCTTTTTGCCGGTGCCGCCGACGACCAGCACCCTGCCGTCGCTGAGCACCGTCGCCGTGTGAAGCACCCTGCCCTCCGCCATGCTTCCCGCGTCGGTCCACTCGTCGGTCGCCGGGTCGTACACCTCGGCCGAGTCCAGGTGTGGACCGTCAAGCTTCCCACCTCCGGATACAAGAACTCGCCCATCCAACAGGGTCGTGGCCGTGTGCAGGGTCCGCTCCACGCTCATCGGGGCCGCCGGCCCCCACTCCCCGGTGCCAGGGTCGTAGATCTCCACCGAGCTGAGTCTCTTAAGGCGCTTTGTATCCACGCCCCCCGTCAGCAGGACGCGCCCGTCGGAGAGCGCCGCCCACGCCGCCTTCTCCCGCGCCACGTCTATCGATCCGGTGGCGCTCCACGTGCCCGAGACCGGGTCCCAGATCTCAGCCGTGCGTATGGCCTCGAACCCGCTGAGGTCGGTGCCGCCCGCGGCCAGCACGGACCCACCTGGAAGGACGGCGAGCAGGTGTTTTCGGCGGCCCTCGGCAAGGTCGCCTGTGTAGGCCCACTCTCCGGTCGAAGGGTCGTATATCTCGGCCGAGGTGTGGACGAGGGCGCGGTGGCCGCCGACGCCTTTGCCCCTGCCCCCCGCCGTCAGCACCCTGCCGTCGGGGAGGGTCACCATCGTGTGGTACTGGCGGTCGTTGCCCATGGCTCCGGTGGCGGCGAACGACCCTTCGCCTTTTGTCGGCGCAGGCGTATCTTCCGCAGGTACCTCTGCGGGCGCTGCCGCCGAGGGCTCCTGTGCGGGTTCTGACGAGCAGCCCCCGCTCGCGGCCAGTCCCGCAAGCAACAGCACGAGCAGGACCCATGCGAGCCGCCAGCTTGGCGGGCGGTTGTACGCTGAGGTCGTCGACATGGCGGACCCATTGTACTCAAGGCGCGACCGGATCCCGCCGCCACCCCGGGCCGCTCCCCCGCCGGGTTGCCGACGCCCTTTCCAGGGGTTAGTCTCAGGCGATCCGGAGCACCGGAAACGAGACCAGGGAGGGTCAGATGTCCGAATACGTGGCCTATTTGAACGGCGAGTGGGTCGACTCAGACGAACTCAGGATCGACCGAAAGGACCGGGGCTTTCGCACGGGTGATGTCGTCTTCGACACGGCGCGCACGTTCGATGGGGACATCTTCAACTCGCGCCTGCACGCCGAAAGGCTGATGCGGTCCCTTAAGTACGCCCGCATCGACTCCGGACTTACCACCGACGAATGGGAAGCGGTGATGCTCGAGTCCGTCGACAGGAACAGGCACCTGCTGCCAGGTGCGGGCGACTTTTACATATACCCGTTTGTCACCAGGGGCATGGGTCATCCCGCCCCGGCATCCGGTCCTCCGACCGTGGCCTGCGAGGCCTATCCTCTGTACTTTGGCAGGTGGGCCGAGTGGTTCGACCAGGGCGTTAAGGGGGCCATACCCAAGGCGCGAAGCCTGTCCAGCGATCAGGTGGACGCCAAGATCAAGCACCAGAGCCGGATGAACATGAACCTGGCCGAGATGGAGGCCTGGGACATCGACGAGGGTGCATATCCGGTCATGCTCGACCTTGACGGCAATCTCACCGAGGGGACGATCAACTCGGTGTTCCTGGTCTCCGGCGGGGTCCTTAAGTGCCCGACCGACACCGCAATACTCCAGAGCCTGTCGCGCTGGACCGTCCGGGACCTGGCCGAACAGCTGGGGATACCCGTGCTGGAGGAAGATCTTCAGCCCTACGACCTGTACACGGCCGATGAGGCTTTCCTGGCATTCACCGGGCCCTGCGTTCTGCCCATGACGACCGTCGACCGCCGGCCGGTCGGGGACGGCAAACCCGGCCCCGTTACACAGCAACTGCTGGCCGCCTGGTCCGAGCGCGTGGGAATGGACATCGTCGGCCAGGCGCAGCGTTACGGACAGATGGCCAGTTCCGGGCATCCCGATGCTCCGCAGACCTAGACCCGCATCCGCACACGGTGCAGCCCGGTTGACTGTGCCTTTTGCCTGAGGGGCAGTGACGGCGTGGGGCGTGCCAACTGGCACTACGGGAATCACCCGCCGGCATGCACCTGCGTGACCTGCGCCGAGGCCCGGCGGGCTGCCGCCGACCACCGGGGCAGGGCAGAAATACTTGCTCTGATCAAGCGGTTGCTCGCCCGGTTCGGCATTCGTTAGACGAACGAGCCGGTCCTAGTAGTTTGACCCCTCTTCCTCCGGCATGCTGCCGGTTACAAGGAAAATGGCCCGCTCTGCGACGTTTGTGGCCCTGTCGGCGATTCTCTCAAGGTCATGGGATACCCACAGGAGGTAGGTGGCCCGCTTGACGGTGCTCGGGTCCTCGATCATGAACAGCAGCAGCTCGCGGTATACCTGCTCGTAGAGAAGATCCACCGCGTCGTCGCTCTTTATCACCTCGAGGGCGTCGTCGACGTTCCGGCTGACCAGGGCCTCCAGGCTGCGCCTGAGCATGCGTCCGGCCAGCTCGCCCATCCTGGGCAGGTCGATCAGGGGCTTTAGGAGGGGATCGTCGCCGATCGCCACCCCGATCTTGCCGATTCCCTCGGCGTAGTCGCCCATACGCTCGAGCTCAACGGAGACCTGGAGCACCGTGATCAGGATTCTCAGGTCGCCCGCCAGCGGCTGCTGCGTTGCGATCAGGTCGATGCACTTGTCCTCGATCTCCGAGGCCTTGGCATCTATCAGGTCGTCGTCTTCGATGACCTTCCGCGAAAGGTCGATGTCACGGCGCTCTAGGGCCTGGAGCGAACGGCCAATGGACTTTTCCACCATGCTGCCCATGTACATCAGGTCGTCCTCGAGCAGCTTAAGGTCTCTGTCGAAATCGGTGCGCGCCACTTGTTCTCCTTGCGTGCGGGGCGGCGGTTGGCCCTGCCGCCCGGTTCGACTAAGTTCCCTCTATCCGATTAAGGCCCGGCCTAGCTGAACCGGCCGGTAATGTACGCCTCGGTTCGCTCGTTCTTTGGATTGGTGAAGATCGTCTGTGTGTTGTCCAGCTCGACCAGGTACCCGGCCCGGTCCTCGTCCACCATCAGGAACGCCGTCTCGTCCGAAACCCTGGCGGCCTGCTGCATGTTGTGGGTGACTATGATGATCGTGTAATTGGCCACCAGCTCGCGGATCAATTCCTCTATGGCCAGCGTGGCTATCGGGTCGAGGGCCGAGCAGGGCTCATCCATGAGCACCACGTCCGGCTCGACCGCGAGCGCGCGGGCGATGCAGAGCCGCTGCTGCTGGCCACCCGACAGGGCGAGCGCGCTCTGCTTGAGGCGGTCCTTGACCTCGTCCCACAGCGCCGCCTTTCGCAGCGAGAGTTCCACGGCCTCTGCAATCTCGCCCCTGTAGCCGTTCACCTTAAGGCCAAACGCAACGTTCTCGTAGATCGACTTGGGGAACGGATTCGGCTTCTGGAATACCATCCCGATTCGCGAGCGGATCTCGGTGGCGTCCGTGTTCGGCCCGTAAAGGTCCCGCCCGTCGTAGAGGATGGAACCCGTGATCCGTGTGCCGGGGATCAGGTCGTTCATGCGGTTAAAGCACCGCAGCAGCGTGGACTTGCCGCAGCCCGACGGGCCGATAAGCGCCAGCACCCGGTGCCGCACCACGTCCATCGATACGTCCTTGATGGCCCGGAACTTGCTGTAGTAGACATCGACGTTCCGGACCTGCAGCAGCAAGTCCTCGCGGTTGTCTTCGGCCCGGACCAGGCCCTCGGCCACCTCGGTTCTGACTGTCGTCTGGGTCATAGTCCTATTCCTCGGACCTCACCTGGTAACGGTTGCGGAGAAAGACCGCTATCGAGTTCATGCTCAGGAGGATGATCAGCAATATGATGATGCCGGCTGCCGCCAGCCCGCGGAAGTCATCCTGGGGCCTGGAGACCCAGTTGAAGATCTGTATGGGCATCACGGTAAAGCGGTCCAGCGGGTCGGTTGGAGAGAACGTCAGGAACACCAGGGCGCTGATGGCGATCATCGGTGCGGCCTCTCCGACGGCGCGGGACAGGGCCAGTATCACGCCGGTGAGTATGCCCGGCAGCGCCGCCGGCAGCACCACCAGCCGCTCAACCTGCCACTGGGTGGCCCCCATGGCGTAGGCGGCCTGCCGGTAGGAATCGGGCACCGCCCGAACCGCCTCGCGGGCCGCGAGTATCACGATCGGCAGCACCAGCAACGTCATCGTGAGCGCCCCTGCCACGACGCTGCGGCCCAGGGCCATCCACTGAACGAACAGGGCCAGGCCCAGAAGCCCGTAGACGATCGAAGGTACGCCCGCCAGGTTGGAGATGTTTATCTCGATCAGGGAGGTCAGCCGGTTCTTCGGCGCGTACTCCTCCAGGTAGACTGCGGCGCCCACCCCGATCGGCACGGTGAACAGGGCGGTCATTCCGATTATCCAGATCGTGCCGAAAAGGGCCGACCGAAGCCCGGCCTGCTCCGGATGACGGGAGGGGAAATTGTCTACAAAGCCCCAGCTGAGCCAGGGAACGCCCTCGACCAGGACCTGCACCAGCAGGATGACCAGCCCCACGATTCCCACCAGCACGGCGGCCAGCAGGGCAAAGTAGATGAACACCCCGATCTGCTTGCGAAACTGCAGCCTGGGATCAAAGTCCTTCGGATGTATGGTGTCGCCGATCATTCGTACTTCTGGCGCCAGCGGCTAACCGCCCAGTGCCCGAGCAGGTTCATAACAAGCGTGATCAGGAACAGCAGCAGACCCACCGCGAAGATGGTGTTGAACTCGATCGACCCGTGCGGCGCCTCGCCGAGGCTGAGCTGAACGATGTAGGCGGTCATCGTCTGAATGCTCTCGATCGGATTGAACGTAAGGTTTGGTGTGGCGCCTGCTGCGATGGTCACCAGCATCGTCTCGCCTATGGCCCTTGAGATCCCCAGGATGAACGAGGCCACGATTCCCGACAGCGCGGCCGGCACGACCACCTTGAGGGCGACCTCGAACTTGGTGGCGCCCAGCGCATAGGCCCCGTGCCTGAGGGATCTGGGCACAGCCACCATAGCGTCCTCGCTGAGCGAGGAAACCATGGGGATGATCATCACTCCCATGACCAGCCCCGCGCTCAGCGCATTGAAGACGAGCAGGTCGGGTATCACCCCCTGCAGCTGAGGGGTGACGAACGTGAGCGCGAAGTAACCGTAAACGACCGTCGGCACGCCGGCGAGGACCTCGAGCACCGGCTTGATGACCCGGCGCACCCTGTCCGGGGCGTATTCCGATAGAAAGATCGCTGCGCCCAGGCCGACGGGCACGGCCACCGCGGCTGCGATGAGCGATACGAGCATCGTCCCGCCGACCAGCGGCAGGACACCGAACGAGGTTGGTTTCAGGATCGGCGACCAGCGGGTGCCGGTTACAAAGGACCAGGGAGTCACCTCGTAAAAGAAGCTCCACGCCTGCACCAGGAGCGTGACCACTATTCCCACGGTAGTGGCGATCGACAGGAGCGCACACAGAAGCAGCAGCCAGCGCACGGCCTTGCCCGCGACATCGTCGCGGTCGCGGTTCCGCTTGAACATCGCAGAGCGCCCGTCTGCGCGGTCGGCGCGGAACGTGGCTCTGTCGGGATCTATCGGGAGGTCCAAGACTCGCTTTCAGGTGGCGCCTCGGCCGGTTCGACGCCACATCCGGTCGGGCCCGCGGCGGGGACGCAGGGGGATTCGGTCACAGGAAAAGGGTACGCGGCCTCCGACAACGGCCCGTTAAGAGACGGTTAACGTGACTTTAACGGACAGTTTCCGATCGAGCGGGTCATGCGACGGGTAAGGTGAACCTGAAGCAGGCGCCCCGCCCGATCTCGCTTTCCACGCTCACCTCGCCGCCGTGCGCCAGAACGATGTGCCTGACTATGGCCAGCCCGAGCCCGATTCCACCCTCCCGCCTTGATCTGTCGACCTTGTAGAAGCGCTCGAACAGGTGGGGCAGATGCTCCTGTGAGATCCCGGGCCCTGTGTCGGCCACCCTTACGGCAACGAAGCCATCCACCCTCTCGGCGGCTATCTCGACCGTTCCCGACTCGGGGGTGAATCTGAGCGCGTTGTCGACCAGGTTGAACAGGACCTGGGAGATCTTCGAGCTCTCCCCGGCCAGGTTTGGCAGGCCGGGAGGAATCCCGGTCTCGACCGTTACTCCCCCCGCCTGGGCACGCTGGCGGAGCCTGTCCACCACCTCCGAGACGACGGGTCCGAGCTCGAAAGGCCTGGTGTCCATGGCGATCTGTCCGCTCTCCAGCCGTGACAGCTCCAGCAGTTCGGTCACGAGAGCAGTCATCCTGTCGATCTCGCCGTTGATCCGTCGCAGGAACTCGGAGGCCTTGTCGGCATCGCCACTGGCACCCGACTGCAGGGTCTCCACCATCGCCTTCATAGAAGCGAGCGGGCTGCGCAATTCATGGGAAACGTTGCTGACGAACTCCCGCCGGGTCGTGTCTACGATCCTGCGCCTGGTCAGGTCGTGGAGCGTGAGGAGCACGCCATCTGCGTCCCTTTGCTTTACCGGGGTTGCGACCGCGCTTACCGTCCTCTTGCTGAAGGACAGGTCTACCTCACCGTAGCAGGGCTCGCCGGTCCGGATCGCCTCCCGCACCAGATGGATCAGGTCGTGGTCCCACACGGCGCCCGAGAGCCTGCTACCTATTTCTCCTTGTGCAGACTCGCCGAGCAGGCTCTCGGCCGCAGGGTTGACAAGCGTAACCTCGCCATCCGCACCGGCCACTATCACGCCGTCGTCCATGGTGTCCAGGACCGCCGAGAGCTTCGATCGCTCGCCCTCAAGGGCGGTGACGGTGGATCGGATGGTGCGTGCCATCCGGTTAAAGGCCACCGCCAGCTTCCGGGATTCGTCGGTCCCCAGGGCTGGCACCCTGTGGTCAAGGTTACCTGCGGCCAGCTGCCTCGCCCCGGCGGTCACCGCAAGCATTGAGCGCGTGGTCCTTCTTGCCACATACCAGCCCAGCACGATAGACAGCACTGCAACCGCGGCGGCGGCGGCAACGACGGTGATGATGATCGTGTTGACACGGGCGGTAACCGTTGAGGTGGGGACTCCAACCCGAACGACGCCTGCCAGGGATCCACCGACCTCCACAGGGACCGTCGAATACCGCAACTCATCCCCGCCGAAAGCCTCGGCGCTCCTTACGGCGCTGGTGGCTCGTCCGCCGAGGGCCTCGGTGATCTCGGGCTCAACGGGCACACCGGGGCCGGAAGGTCCTGCGGAATCGGCCACAACTGCGCCCCCGGCGTCAAAGACGGTCACATGGCCCCCAATCGAGCGGCCGAACCTGTCGACGGCGGCATTTGTGGCCTCATCCGCATCGAAGATGCCCGGCGTCTGGCCGATCAGGTTCGCCTCTCTTAAGAGGCGGTCCTCCAGGTCCTCGACGAACCGGTCATTTACGAAGTTGATCAGGAATATGCTCACCGCGCCCATGGTCACGAAGATCAGGGCGGTGTAGGCGGCGGCGATGCGCCAGTGGAGAGACCTGGGGACCCTCACCCTTCGAACCGGTAGCCTACCCCTCGCACGGTCACGATCCGGGTGGGACGCCCTGGATCATCCTCGATCTTTTCCCTGAGCCACCGTACGTGTACGTCCACGGTGCGGGCATCCCCGATGTAGTCCTGACTCCAGAGGGTCTCAAGAACCTGATCCCTGGTGAGCGCCCGACCGATCCGCTGCATGAACAGGGTGAGCAGCCTGAATTCACGCGGACGCAGGTCCAGTTCGCGGCCGTTCAGCCGAACCCTGTGTCCGGCGATGTCGACCTCCAGGTTTCCGGATACGAGAATTCCGTCTCCCGTATCGGTGGCGGCACCCCTTTCGCTCTTTCGGTAACGCCGGATGTGCGCCTTTACCCTGGCCATCAGCTCGCGCATGCTGAAGGGCTTGGTAATGTAGTCGTCGGCCCCGAGTTCGAGCCCGACGATCCGATCGATCTCTTCGGCCTTGGCCGTCAGGATGAGGACGGGCATATCCTGCTCGCGCCTGATGGCCCGGCAGACCTCGAGACCGTCCATGCCCGGCAGCATCACGTCGAGTATGACCAGATCGGGACGCTCGGTGCGGGCGAGCGAGAGACCCGCTACGCCGTCGGTCGCCGTGAGTGCTTCATAGTCCTGGCCTTCCAGGCTGTAGCGGACGGCCTCGAGGATGTTCTCCTCGTCCTCGACCACCAGAATCTTTGCCTTGGGCATTGAGCTATCCGGTCAGGCGGTGCTTTGACTAAGCGTCCCCGGCGTCCATCGTGGCATACGCGTCGCATCAAGTCCAACGCCGGCCCTATTCGTACCGCAGCGCCTCGGCAGGGGCGATCCGGGATGCCTGCCTTGCGGGAAGCAGGGTCGTCAGAAGCGAGAAAAGATATGCGCATGCCACTATCAGCACGAGCCTGGACCAGGGGAAGAGCAGCTGTATGTCGGGTTCCTGGGCCCTTACGTCGGCGATGATGTTGACGCCTGTGAGGATGCCGAGCGCCAGGCCGATGGCGATGCCGAGCAGGGCGATGAAGGAGGACTCCGCAAGGAAGATTAGCAACACCGCAGGTCTGGAAAAGCCCACCGCCCGCATCACGCCGATGGCATGCCGCCGCTCGACCACGGCGCGTGCGCTGATCACTCCCAGCGCCGCTATGCCGACTACCAGCCCGAGCAGCATGAAGGCCAGGAGCAGGTCGAAGAAGGAGCGCTGCGAACCCTGGAATTCCTGCAGGGTCTCAGCGATGTCCAGTGTCTCCACACCGTGTTCGAACAGGGCGGTCTCGAGCCTGCCGCCGGGATCGTCGGTGTCCGGCTCGACCTTGAAGAAAAACTGCGTTGCGTCCAGGTCGCGGCCGGTCGCCTCCGCGAGGAACTCGGACGACGTGTACAGGCCCAGGGGCACCGGTCCCGTCGATGCCAGCGCGTCCAGCACCCCGACGACGGTCAGATCGAACTGCGAGCCGCTCTCCAGGTCTCGAACCGTAACCCTCACCGGGTCCATCGTCTCGTTCTCTATGTACAGTCCCTCCGCCTCCAGCATCAGGCGCTCGAAGGCCAGGTCGAACTGGAAGTTGTTCCTCGTCGGGACCATCTGGGCGTCTACGACCGAGAGCCCTGGGTTGGCCGCCAGATCCTCCCACAGCCTGCGCGAGTCGAACTCCCCATCCACCAGATACTCCGCCGTCGCAAGCTCGATCCCGAAGCTGTTGGTCTCGAAGAAGTCGGCGTCTATGCCCGTTACATTGGTGCGCTGGTAATCGACTTCCCCGACGACAGGCGCGTTGTCAGGCAGCACACCCTCGGCCGCGAAAACGGTTCGAAACGTACCCACCGCGGGCCGTCCGTCTATTCTGGAGACGAATGACAGGTCCTCACGGTCCTGTACCGTGCTTCGAAGGTCGGTGACCGGGTTGAGGTCGCTCTGGGCGAACCCGTACACGTCATAGCCGCCCGCGAGCCGCTCCTGGTTGTCGAACAGGTCGTTGAAGCCCTCGATCAGGACGGACATCACGACCACCGAATACACCACCACCGCGAACATGGCGACCGAGAGGCCGGTGCGGAAGCCGAACCGGAGCGGGTAGGCGACGGCCGACTTGACCACCGGGGTCAGACGTCGGTACAGGCCCACCGTGTTGACCATGGCCGCCAGGATGACCCGCGAGTTGTTCATCACCAGCATCACAGCGCCGGTCACAAGGAAGGCGCCCGTGATGAAAAAGCTCGCGAAATTGTCGGTCCAGTCGTCCCTGACGATGTCCCAGAATGAGGCGGGGAGCACGAATACGATGACGAGCACCAGCCCCGCCAGAGACAGCGCCACGTGCTTCGGAATCCCGGCCCAGCGCAGTATCAGGGACGCGCCGAGCGGCACCAGTGCTATTCCAAACAGCATGGCGGGCAGCTGTGCGCCGCCAGCGCCCACGACGGCTATGAGCAGTCCGACCGCGGTCACCACTATTCCCCACAGCAGGTTGCGGCGGCGCCTGCCGAACCCGGGGGGATCCGGTATGTCGCGGATGGCGCGCACGATGTTGAGCCCGCTGATCCGCCTGGACGCGAAGTAGATGGTGAGCAGGGTAATTACCGCTCCCAGCAGGAACGAGGTCAGCGCGCTCAGCGGCGAGGCGTGCCCGCTCAGGGCAAAGTCCTCGTTGCCGGTTGAACTGAACAGGCCCGAGGCCGCTATCACGAGCAGGTAGCCCAAACCGACGCCGATCAGCGTCCCGATGACGGCAGATCCCAGGCCGTATATGGCGCCCTCTGTCAGGAACATCCGGGTCAGGTGACGACGCTGCATTCCAACCGCCCGGGCTATCCCCATCTCGCTCTTTCGCTCTGCTGCCAGCATCGAGAAGATCAGGAAGATCAGCAGCAGCCCTACGGCGATCGAGAAAAGTCCGAACGTGGTGAAGAAGGAGACGAAGAGGCTGCCCGCCTCGTTTGCCAGGTCCACCAGGTTCGACTTGATGGGCGCGAGCTCCAGGCCGTTGTCGGTGATGGCGGGCGTGTCGGCCAGACGCTCAAGGATGCCGTCGGAGTAAACCTCGCCTTCGAACGGGCCGCCCCTGTTGGTCACCAGGATGCTGCTGAGCTGTCCCTCGGCCCCGAGCAGCTGCTGGGATCGCTCCAGCGTGGTCATCACCACGACATTGGTGTCGTCACCCTTCCAGTAGTAACCGTCCGTGATTCCACGGACCGTGAACGGAACGAACAGCCCCTCGCCGAGCACCACCTGAATCTCGTCACCGGCGGCGGCCCCGAGGGCCTCGGCTCCCTCGGCATCTATGTACACCTCATCGGGAGCAAGGCTCGCGATGTCGACGGGCCGGCCGTCGGTGTCGGCAAGCGCCTCGAAGGCGGCCACCCTGTCGGCCCTGAGCCCCTGGAACATCGCGTTGACCTCAAAGCGCTGGCCCTTGAGGTTGGCCACGGCGACCGACTCGACGTGGACAGGTAGTGTTGCGTCAATGTCCGGGTCGGCCTCGAGGACGGGCCCGATTTGCCCGTACAGGCTCTCCGGGAAGGTATCCGGGACCGCCTGCCCGTCCCAGACATCGGAGTCCTCATCGACGCCGACGAACTCGTCGAGTTCCCTCAGCGACTCGGTGACCTGGTTCTTGATGCTGAACGTTACCGAGTCGCCGGTCGTAAAGGCGATCGAGATTATCGCCGTCGCCAGCATCAGGCCGGTGACGATCAGCACGCCCCGGGCAGGTCTGCGCACAACGTTGCGCAGGGCCATCTTTACGAGGATTGTGTTGCGCGCCGCGATGTATATGAGGAGCCCGGCAAGGATGGCAAAGATCACCGCAAGGGTGAGAGCGTAGCCTGCTACGGGAAGACCGAAGAGTTCGTCCATACCTGGCCCCGGCTAGGAGGAATCATCGGACGGCTGACTGTTACCGTCCGATTCGATGCGGCCGTCCCTCATGCGGATCGTTCGATGTGTCGTGGCGGCCACATCATCAGAGTGGGTGACGATGACGAAGGTCTGATCGTTCTGCGAGTTGAGGCCGGTGAGCAGGTCCATGACCTGGGCGGCGTTCTCGCTGTCCAGGTTGCCAGTTGGCTCGTCGGCCCAGACGATCTCGGGCTGGTTCACGAGCGAGCGAGCGATCGTTACCCGCTGCTGCTGGCCTCCGGAAAGTTCGGACGGGTACTGGTCGCGCGCCTCCGCAAGCCCGACCATCTCCAGCGCTTCCTCTGCCGCCGTGCGTGCCTGTTTGGAGGAGGTGCCCGACACCAGGAGCGGCATCTCGACGTTCTCCCTGGCGGTGAGCACCGGCAACAGGTTAAAGGCCTGGAACACGTACCCCATGCGCTGCGCCCTGTACCTGGTCTTGACCCTGTCGGACATCTCCGACAGCTCGGTGCCGTTGATCTTCACGCTCCCAGCCGTCAGGTCGTCGAGGCCCGAAAGGCAGTTAAGGAGGGTCGTCTTCCCGCAGCCGCTCGGACCCATTACGGCCACCATCTCGCCCCGCCTGACATTCAGTGAGACCGACCGAAGGGCCTCGACCCTGACGCGCCCGGTGCTGTACACCTTCTGCACGCCGTCGGCCTCGATTACGTAGCTTCCCTGTTCGCTCATCGATTCTCCGTTGCCGCTAAAAGCCTGTTTCCTGCTCGAGCCAGTCGTCGAAGTCGACCTTCAGTGTGGAAATGATCCTGGCGACCATCGAGTAGTAGCCGACCAGGACCACAAAGTCTACCGTCCTTGCCGTTCCCAGAAGGTGCTCGATCGCCTCGAAGGTCTCGCCCGAGAGCTCCCCGTTTCGGACCAGCTCCCGTGCTCCCTGGGCGAACACGCCCTCCTTTGGCGGCAGGCCCATTGGCGCCCTGCCGGAGCGCACCGCCTCGATGACATCGTCCCGGACGCCCACCTGCCTTGCCACCGGCTCGTGCTGTGCCCACTCGTAGCGGTTGCCCATCTCACGGGCCGTGGCCAGAATCGCAGTCTCCCTTATGGCAGGGTCGAGCGGGCAGCGGTATCGCAGATACTCACCCACAGCCGTCACCACCTCCGCGGCATCGGGGCTGTTCATCAGGGCAGCAAACACGTTCTGTACCGATCCGCGCGTGGAGGCGATTCGGTCATATATGCCGACCTTTTCGGCCGGCAGGCATTCTCGCTTCACATATGGGACTCTCGCCAAATCAAACCCCCGGCTATTGATCGTACATCCTGCAGGGGCCCTGAGGCAGCATGCCGGCACGTCGCCGCCATGGAAACGTAGAGCCTTTTTCTCCTGGTGGCAGCTGCGTCATATCTCAAGGAAGACGTTCCGCACCGCAGCCCACAGGGAAGCATCCATCCGTTCAGCCGCCGGATTGGGGCCCGGCGCTGCGAGCGCCGGAAGATCAAAGGGGGTCGCCTGAATGGTATCGAGCTATGCGAGACGTGTTGGCAAAGGCGGAGCCGGTCCTGAGAACTATCTGGCCGGGTCAACCGGCCTGGCCGCCCGATCCGCTTCGCCGCTCCTCCATGGCCCGCGCCATGGCCGCAAGGTGCCCGGAGGTCTCCACGGGGTAGGTGTCGGGGCCATCGAGGTCCTTCAGTCCCCGGGGCAGTCGCTCCGTCTCCTCGGATACCCGCTGCCGCAGGTCCGCCAGCGAGGCGGGGCTCATTGTCCGCCGCCCTCCGCGCATCACCTGCCTGAGGAGGGGGTACCATCCGTCGCCCGGCGGAGCAGCCTCGGTGAGGGCCTGGATGCGGTCTCGGACGTACCGGCCGTCTTCGGCAAGACGATAGACCTGCTTGGGACCCGGCACGTTCTCCTTCCCGGAGCTGAGCTTGATCACCGGCTCTCCGTCGTATTCGACCATCTTGTACACGCAGTCCGTAGACGGCGCGTCGGCCGAGACGACCACCCTGGTCCCGACCCCGTACACGTCAATCGGGGCACCACCGGAGGCAAGTCGGCCGATTGAATGCTCATCCAGACCGCCGCTTGCAACGATCTTCACATCTGCCAGCCCGGCGCCGTCGAGCAATCGACGCGACCGGTGAGCAAGTGCGCTGAGGTCTCCTGAGTCCAGCCGGATCGCTTCAATCCGGCCCCCGAAATCCTCCGCTTCCCGCGCCACCCTGACCGCCGCGGCAACGCCCTCCAGCGTGTCATACGTGTCCACCAGGAGGGTGGCCGATCGGGGAAAGGCCTTAACGAAGGCCCTGAAGGCCTCTGTCTCCTCATCGAATGTCGTTATGAACGAGTGGGCCATCGTTCCCGCGGCCGGAATGCCGTAACGCGCGGCCGCCTCGATGTTGCTCGTCCCCGAAAAGCCCGCCATGTAACCCGCCCGTACCATCTTCATCGCCGCGTCTGTACCCTGCGCCCTGCGGGCCCCGAAGTCGATCACCGAGGCGGGGCGCGCCGCGGCCACCACCCGGTAGGCCTTGGTGGCCAGGGTCGTCTGCAGGTTGACCTGGTTTAGGAGGTACGTCTCGACGAGCTGCGCCTCGATGACCGGTCCGGTCACCTCAAGGACCGGCTCTTGCGCAAAGCACGGGGTACCCTCCGGCATGGCCCTGACCGAGCCCGTGAAACCGATCTCGCAGAGGAACTGCAGGAAGGCCGGGTCGAAATCGCCGCGACTCTCCAGGTAGTCAAGGTCGGCCGGGTCAATCGCGAAGCCATCGAGAAAATCGAGCACGTCCTCAAGGCCCGCAAAGATCTGAAATCCCCGGCAGGGCGGAAGGGTCCTGAAGTAGAGGCTGAAGGTGGCTTGTGAGGTGTGGCCGCTCCGCCAGTAGGCCTGCGCCATCGTCAGCTGGTACAGGTCAACTAGCAACCGTCGGTTCCCTGTGGAGCGTGTGCTAGCCGCGGGCCAACCGGACCTTGTCGAGCATGGGAGGGGGCAGGGGGAAGACCCATCCACGGTTGCCTATGATCTCGGTTGCAAGCGACCGGGGTATGGCCACTATCATCTCCGGCTCGATCGAAAAGCGTCCGTCGAAGCCGCCCATCGCGCTCCTGGCGTGCACGCCGGCAAATCCACCCGCGTCGATACCGTCGCTTGCGTAAGATCCCATGCCGCCGCCGAACACCGATTGCCACCGGAACGAGTACCCGTTGGTGACCTGCGGGGCGCCCGCGAACGCTCCGCCGCCGGGCGAGACCACCATGCCCAGGGCCTTGACCGTGTAGAGGACGTCGTTGAGATCGCCCTCTCCCCCGCAGCTCAGCGCCCAGTGCAGGGCTCTTATGTGAACGTCTGCGGCGAACTGTCCACCCTCGTAGCCGTGCCTGAGCCGGTCCGCATCGTCGTTCATGGGGTAGTCACCCCCGATCGTGCCCGACAGGTAGACCAGCCCGCTCTCCTGTACTACCGCCTTTGCGATGCCGGCGCCCGCCAGTGAAACGATATCCTCCTCGAAGGACCCCAGATCGATCCCGAGTTCGGCGATGCGTTCGTACACGTCGTAATCGCGTCTCAGTTCGGCTGGCATGGACGCCCGGTCGTAGTGCTGCCCCATAGTCTGTTCCCTCGCTGTGGCTGCGGCGGCGCCAGCGCCGCCGCCCCGGATCGTACCAGAATAGCGATGCCGCAGGACGTGCTGCAGCATCGTGGCCTCTAGCCCAGGAAGATGCTTATTCCGGCGTGGGTAAAGGAGACCTCCAGAACGGCCTGCCTCTCTCTCTGCAGGGTGTACGAGTACTCTTCTCGGCCCGGATCGCCCGGGTCGAGAAGGTGGGGACAGGGCAGCCTCCGCTCGGACTGGGGGCACAGGTGAAGGTCATTGGTGCGGTCCCAGAAGCCGCACAGGCGCATCGGGTAATAGAGCGTCTCGGCGGCGGTGCGAAGATCGGCAACTATCTCGCTGGGCCTGAACTCGCCGCCCCCCTCGAAGCTGACCTCGACGGTCTTCACGGCGCGAAATGATCGAAGCCGCTTCGGCCCTCGACCGTCGAGCCATCTTCAGCCACCACGCTCACCCCTTCTTGGCCGTCCAGCACCTCTCCGATCGAAACTATATCCGGGTCCATCTCGCGCGCACCGTCTACCAGCTCTCCCGGAGCGGTAAAAAGCAGCTGGTAGCCTTCCCCCCCCGAGAGGGCCATTTCTCTCCAGTCGTCCGGGAAGACCGCCTTGAGCTCCGGCTGGACCGGCAGGTCGGCCATCCTCACCACCGCGCCCATTCCGCTCGGCTCACAGACCCGCATCAGGTCGGCCAGCAGCCCGTCGCTGATGTCCACGGCGCACCGCACGCCGGCGGCCGCCAGGCGAATTGCCGTCAAGACCCTTGGCCGTGGCCGCAGGTGAGCCCGGACAAGCGCCTGCGCATCGGGTCCCCGCGCGTCCTTACCTTCCTTTAAGATCTTGAGCCCTCCGGCGGAGCCTCCCACCGGGCCCGTGACGGCTATAACGTCGCCCGCCCGCGCCGCGGAGCGCGTCATGGGCCCCGTCGCCCCGCCGGTGGCAACTGACGGATCGGCCCCTATCATGGCGACTGAGAGGAATACTCCGACCGCCCTCACCACGTCCCCCCCGACGATCCTCCCGCCGTAGCGCGAGCAGGCCTGCGCCATGCCGACGTACATGCGCTCTACCGTTTCGACTTTCTCCCTGCCGGTAAGCGCAACGGTGACCGTCGAATAGGCGGGCAGGAATCCCATCGCAGCGATGTCGCTCTGGCAGCTGACCATCGCCCGCCAGCCGACGTCCTCCGGGCTTGAGTAGGCAAGATCAAAGTGCGTCCCGGCAGCCATCGCATCGCAGGTAAGGACGGTTGTGCCGGCGGGACCGTCCCAAGCCGCGGCGTCATCGCCGTTTTCGACAAGGAGCCGGAACGGGTCATCCCGCTCTCCCCGGGGGGAGTAATTGGCCTCGAAAACGTGTCTAAGCCTGTCTATGAGGCCGAACTCGCCGAGTTCCTGGACGCTCACCCTTGGACCTTCACGCGTAGCAGCAGAAGCGGGTTTTTCCGGGTCATCCCGTCCATCTTCTGTGTTGCTTTTCCCGGCACCTAACAGGGCCCATCAACACTTACCCGCTCTTTCAAGGATCGACTCGGCAGTAGAAGGCAGGATTTTGAGACCAAGACTCGTGTAAGAGCCACAGGCACCGGTGGAAAAACAGGTGCACTTTCGGCCGGGGTGGTGCATCATGTAGGGCATCATACGGGATGGTGCGTTCTCGCCCAGGCTTGTTGTAGGGAGGTAAGTATGGATCTATTCAGGCGATTGATCCCTGTCATCGCCGTGGCGGCAGTCGGTCTTATGGCACTGGCTGCGTGCGGTGGAGACGATGAGGGCGCTCAGGAGAGCACCCTGGACGTCATTCTTGATCGAGGGGTCATGATCTGCGGCATCAAGGCCGACACACCCGGCTTCGGGGTGCTGAACCCGGACGGTACGGCCGAGGGCAACGACGTGGAATACTGCCACGCACTTGCTGCGGCAATTTTCGGGGACAGCAGCAAGGTTGAATTCAAGGAGGCCACGTCGGCCAACAGATTTGAGCTGCTCGCCGCCGAGGAGATCGACGTGCTGATCCGCACGACGACCTGGACGGCCAGCCGTGATGCGGCCCTGAATGTGGCGTTCGCGCCGACGACCTTCTACGACGGTGCCGGAATCATGGTCAAGGCGGGAGCCGGGATCAGCAGCGTCACAGAGCTCGGAGGGGCCACGATCTGCATCCTTGACGGCACCAGCACGCAGGGCGCGGTCTCTGACTTCTTTGCAGAGCAGGGAATCACGTACGAAGAGTTGACGTTCCAGGCCAACCCAGAGCTTCGTGCGGCCTTCATAGCCGACCAGTGCGATGCCTGGTCCTCGGACAAGTCCCAGCTCGGCGGTCACCAGTTCACCCTTAAGGCGGACGACAACATCGACGCGATCGTTCTGCCCGAGACGCTGTCCAAGGAGCCTCTTGGCCCCAGCGTCAGGGACAACGACTCTGAATGGGAAGACGTCGTGCGCTGGGTGGTCAACGGCATGATCATCGCCGAGGAGCAGGGCGTGACCCAGGCGAACGTAAGTCAGATGGCGGCCAACCCGCCGAACAACACCGTGGCACGACTTCTGGGTGTTGGCTTCGATGGCGGAGCGCCGAGCGACCTGGAGATAGGTCACGGCAAGATAGACAGCACGTTCATGCAGGACGTGATCGCCGCGGTTGGGAACTACGGCGAGGCATACGAGCGGACGCTGGCCCGCGTGGGACTTACGCGGGAGGGTTCTCTTAACGCGTCTTACGTTGACGGCGGTCTCATCTACTCACCGCCGATGCGCTAGGCGTCCCCTACAAGTTGCAGGGCTATCCGCAGGGGCGGGGACTAACTCCCGCCCCTGCGGTGCTTGCGCCTTGCATGCATTGCGAAATTGATCCGCGTTGAAGCAGATCCTAAAGAACATCTGGTTTAGGAATCGCTCCCGCAGTCTCGCGGTCAACCTGATCGTTGGGGCGGTAGCCGGAATCGTCGTCGGCTACTTTGTCTATTCGATAGCGGTCAACCTATTTGACTTTGATTTCCTGTTCGGCCCCTACGGGAGCCCGGACAGGAGCTCGATCTTCGTGCAGCTCGATGTTGAGGCGAGCGACGCGAGATGGGTGGGGATTCTCAAGGGTGCCGGGAACACCATATCGGTGGTGTTCTTCGCCATAATCCTGTCCTCCCTGCTGGGCCTTGCCGTCGGCGTGGCAAGGCTGTCTACCAACCCCATGGTCACAAGACTGGGCGGGGTCTACGTAGAGCTGTTCAGGAACCTGCCTCTGCTGTTGATCATGTTCTTTTTCGCCTTCGCTGTCTTCAGGTCGCTGCCGAGGATAGAGGAGAAGACGGGATGGGACGGGGTCCTGCACATAAGCAACCGTGGACTGGCCATCCCGTGGCCCGAGACGACCCACTCCCTCTGGTGGCTGTGGCTCGTGCTGGTGGTTGTGGGCGCGGTCGCTGCGATCCTGGTAAGAAGGGTCCGCATGCGCAGGGAGGACCTGACCGGTGAGACGCTGCGGCCGAACACGTGGGCCGTCGCGATATTCCTGGTGATAGGGGTCGGCTCATACGCCGCGCTGCTGGCGCCGGTGCGCGTGAGCCTCCCGGAGGTGACACAGTCGGCGTCCGGGTTCTTCGGATACACGGGCGGCAATCTGCTCGGGCTCGGCTACCTGAGCGCCCTGGTGTCCCTCACACTGTATTTCAGCGCGTTCATGGCGGAGATCGTCCGCGGTTCCATACAGTCTGTTCCGCGGGGACAGACGGAGGCCGCTGCATCCATGGGGTTGACTGCCTACCAGCAGTTCACCCTGATCATCCTGCCTCAGGCCCTGCGCACGATGATCCCCTCTCTGAACAACGAGTACCAGAATGCCAACAAGGACTCCACGCTGGCCCACGCCATCGCCTACGGCGAGATAGTCTTGATCTCCAACAGGATCGTCAACAATTCCGGCAACCTGCTGCAGACCTACCTGTTCATCTTCTTCGTATTCATCGTGACCAACCTCGTGATCTCGCTGATCATGAACACGATCAACCGTAACGTCCAGATCAAGTGATGGCGTCCGCCGCACACTACACAACCATATCTAGGGGCGTGGACTGGGCGCGGGAGAACCTGTTCAACTCGTGGCGGAATTCCGTCCTGAGCCTACTGGCCATCGTGATCGGAATCGCCATCGCGTTCGTTCTGGTCAGGTTCGTCCTGTTTCAGGCCAACTGGGACCTCGTGGCGATCAACCGCAAGCTGTTTTTCATTGGCTCTTACCCCGCAGCGGACACTTTCCGCATCTGGATCTCGGTCTATGTCACCGCGGCCCTGATCGCCCTGACCTACGGCATATGGGTGGGGAGGCTGAGGCCGTACCTGGTGGTCATAGGGGTAGTGGCCGTCCTGATCCTCACACTCGGCCTGGGGGCGGAGCACTCCATTGTCGAGCGGGACTACACCGAGGAGATCACGTCTGCGGACGGCGAAGTCTCCGTGATCACCGGCATCGAGAGAGATCTGGTAGCGGACCGTGGCTGGGCGCCGTCCTGGCTCTACGCTCTCTCGCTGGGGCTGGCTGTGCCGTTCGGCGCCTCGTGGATCCTGCTGGCAGCGCTGTTCGCGTTTATGGGGGGAGTTGCCTGGGCAGCCAAGCAGTTCCTGTCCCGGTGGAAAACCAATCCGATAACGCTCCAGGCGATCGGTGCCGCCTGGGTGCTTCTGATCCCCTTCATTTTCCTTCTGCAGATCGGGGTCTCAAGCGGCCACTGGGAAAGCTCGTTCCTCGATCTGCTGGTCTTCACGGTAGGCGGCTTTTTCTCCTTCTTCATTGGCATCGGACTCGCGCTGAGCAGGGTCTCTCCGTTCAGGGCCATACGCTATTCCGCCGTCGGTTACATAGAAGTTGTGCGCGCCGCCCCGCTTCTGGTGTGGCTGCTGTTTGCCACGTTCCTTGACGACGAGCTGGGGCCCGTAGGGGAGGTGTTCAGCAGCATCGATCTGGCCTACCGGGTCATGATAGTCTTCGCCCTGTTTGGCGGGGCATACATCGCCGAGGTGGTGCGAGGCGGCCTGCAGTCCATACCCCGGGGCCAGCATGAGGCGGCTGATGCCATAGGACTGTCGGCGACTCAAAAGTATGTCTATATCATCCTTCCGCAGGCGATCAAGGCCGTCATCCCGGCCATCATCGGTCGGTTTATAGCCCTGTGGAAGGACACGGCGCTGCTCGCTGCGATATCCCTGGTCAACACGCTCGAAAAGGCCAAGAAGATACTCGGAGGCCAGACGGACATAGCGGATGGCGCCTTCTTCGAGATATACATCATCGTAGCGCTCATATACTGGCTGGTGTCGTACGTGCTCTCCCGTCTCGGGGGCGCGGCGGAGGCCCGATTGGGCGTAGGCAGGCGGTAGCGGGCGCTGCAGCGGGAAGGATCGACACATGAAAGTTCAGAACGCTAAAGAGATCGTCCGCCTCGAGAAGGTGGTCAAGCGGTTCGGCGATTTCACCGCGCTAAACGGGGTCGACGTTTCGATTTCTGAGGGTGAGGTTGTGGTCATCATCGGGCCCTCGGGATCCGGCAAATCAACGATGCTCAGGACGATAAACCAGCTCGAGAAACACGATTCCGGCCGGATCGTCGTCGACGGCATCGAACTCACAGACGACTCGCGGAGCCTGGCCATGATAAGGGCGGAAACGGGCATGGTCTTTCAGTCGTTCAACCTGTTCCCGCACCTGACCGTCCTGCGCAACATATCGCTCGCCCCGCAGAAGGTGCGCCACATGCCGCAGAGGGAAGCGGAAGAGCTTGCGCTGCGTCTCCTGGAACGCGTTGGGATACCCGAGCAGGCCGACAAGTACCCCGGCCAGCTCTCGGGAGGCCAGCAGCAGCGCGTCGCCATAGCGCGCTCTATGGCCAAGAACCCCAAGGTGATGATGTTCGACGAGCCGACCTCGGCGCTCGATCCGGAGATGATCAACGAGGTCCTGAATGTCATGGGAGAACTGGCTGCGGACGGCATGACGATGATATGCGTTACGCACGAGATGGGCTTTGCCAGGAACGTGGCGGACAGGGTTATCTTCATGGACGAGGGGGAGATAGTTGAGGTCGCCACGCCGGACGAGTTCTTCAGCAATCCCAAAGAGCCCCGCACCAGGCTGTTCCTCGACCAGATCCTCACCCACTAGCCCGCCTCGCAGGCGGTCGGCAAACCCGTCCGTCTCGCCGTGCCCCGGCCCCGGGAGATTCCGGGGTCGCCCTGGTCAACCCGGGCCTGGCATCACACCCGAGGCCACTCGGATGACTCCCCCAAAGCGCCCGGGGGGAGGGCGGAAACCCAGCGTGCCGTCAGTTGGCTCCTTCGGCGCAGGCGAGAATTCCGGGAATGACCTTTCGATCTACCACCTTGAGGACTCCTCTGCGTATACGTGATCGGGCAGCCTGTAGCTGATGCCCGCCTCATCGAACATCGATGCCTCGAGCAGGGAAGTGAACTGGGTGAAGTTGTTGCTGGTCGAGAGCTTGGGGAGCAGCCTGCCCAGGGTGCGCTGGTAGCGCTCCTGCAGGCGAAACCAGGCCAGCACACCCACCGTCAGACTGGTTGGATAGTTCAACTCGTCGGCAAGTTGTTTTCCGATGAGCGCCCTGGACACGGTGAACACGTACTTTGACAGTGTGCGGCGTTCGACAGGATCGTCTATTCCGACGACCAGCGGTGCGGAGTTGATGAGCGAGTTGGCCATGGCTATGGACTCCAGCTGGCCGGCCGGTTCGCACATCTTGCCTATGTCGAACAGCCTGAGTGCCTCCTCCTCATGTTCGTAGAGAATCGTCTCCGGGATGCCCATCAGGTAGCCCGAATACCGCCAGATGGCCATGAAGCTCTTTCTCTCCTCGTCGTCGAATACGGCGCCGAGGCTCCTCAGGTGCATCAGCAGCCTCGCCGAGAACGCGGTGATTGCAAAGCCAACGTGCGCAGCGCTTATCGGCTCACCCCAAGCCTCGTGGTCCCACTCACCGGACTCGTTTAGAAGGTGCCTTACCTGGGCGTGGATGAGCCTAACCCGGACCGAGAGCTTCCATCCGTCGGCTTCCCTTCTAAGTCCTCCGGGCATGAATATCTCGATCATGTGACGGTTGTTCTGCTTCAGGCGCCTGACCCCCTGGTCTCGAAGCCTGCCGGTGGTGAAGAAGGACTTGCTGATATTGGTCGAGAAGCCCTCGACCAGGACGCCCCCAACGAAGGCACCCAGGACCAGCCTCGAGTTCCTGTGAAACATCCTTATGCCAGGGATGAAGGAAGGGAAATCCACCCAGTCGGGCGGAGATGCGATGCGCTCAAAAAAGTCCAGCAGCGACGGCGGTGCATGGGCCAGCGTCTCCTCGTCGCCGTCCATGGCGGCCTGAATGAAACGCCCGGACTGCCCGGGGTCCAGCTTGAAGAGCTCTTGCACCACGGCGTCGGCCTCGGGGTCTCCGATAGCCGTATGGGCTATGTAGTTTGAGGCGATCTCAGGCTCGAGGGCGCGTGCCCTCTCGTAGCCCGGCCCGTAGTCAGTCGGGATCTTCATCTACGGAGGGCCTTCTTCGGCCGGCTCCACCCGCAGGTCCGGTAGCCAGCTCAGCGCCGAAGGCAGGTACCAGTTGCGCCTGCCCAGCACCTCCATGCTGGCCGGAACCAGGACCGAGCGCACCAGCGTGGCGTCGAGGAGTATGGCGACGGCAAGCCCGAATCCCACCTGCTGGTTCAGGATGTAGTCGCCTGCGGCGAATCCACCGAACACCGCGACCATGATGAGGGCGGCTCCCGTGATGATTCCGGCGGTCGACCGCAGCCCATAGGCCACGGCACCGGCGTTGTCCCCGGTCTGGTCATAGCGCTCTCGGATGCGGCTCAGCAGGAATACGTGGTAGTCCATCGACAGCCCGAACAGGACCGTGAACAGAAAGAGCGGTATCCAGGCGTCTATGACCTCCGAATGGCTAAAGCCAAGCAGGCCTGTTTCCGGCCCCTTCTGGAAAACCAGCACCAACAGACCGTACGCGGTGCCGACGGAGAGAAGGTTCATGATTACGGCCTTGATCGGGATGACGATCGATCTGAAGACCAGCATCAGGATCAGAAAGCTAAAGCCGAGGACGAACGCAAAGACGATTGGCGTGTACCTGTCGACGATGCCGAACAGGTCCGCCGTCACCGCGCTCGTGCCGCCAACGTACACCCTGGCGGGAACGCCGTCGAATGCCGCGGGTATGTGCTCCTCGCGGAGCGCGGCGATCCTGTCAACGGCCGCCTGGCTCCTGGGCTCTCCGGAGATCTCAACCGTAACTATCGCCAGGTTTTCTTCTGGGTGCTCTTCTTGCAGGCCCGGTATGCGCCGAATCGACTCGTCGGCATCGAGCGATGTCTGCAGGGCCAGTATCGCCTCCTTCACCTGGGGGTCCTCCGGATCCGCGTCGATGACCACGGTGGTGGGGTTAACGAGACCGAAGGAGAACTCCTCTTCAATGACGAAGAAGGCCTCCCTGGTCTTGGCAGACTCCGGCAGGGTGTCCACACCATTCAGGCCCGTCTGGATGTCGAAGTAGAAATACGTGGCGAGGATCATGGGGGCGCCAATGGCGACTATGCTGAGCAGGGGGAACCTGGTTACCGCGCGCGTGATCCACTCCCAGACCCCCTCCTGGCCCTCCTCAAATCCCTGCGTCTTGGTCCTTCCTATGAGTGGAATCCGAAGGCGGTTCACACCCGAGCCGATCAGTGCCAGAACCGCCGGCACCAGCGTGAGCGTGGCCGCAAGCGTGACGGCGACCACGAGTATTGCTCCTATGCCGATCGACTGGAAGAACGAGGACGGTATGAGAAGCATCCCGCACAGGGCGATGATCACGGTAACGCCGCTGAACAGCACCGTGCGCCCCGCCGACGCGCCGGCCCTCTCCACCGCCTCGAGTTTGTCAAGTCCCTTTGCAAGCTCCTCCCTGAAGCGCGAGATTATGAAGAGCGCATAGTCGATGCCGACGGCGAGGCCGATCATGGTGATCATCATCTGGACGAAGAACACCAGCTCGAAAGCCTGGCCTATCACCGAGGCAATACCCAGGGCCACGATGATCGCAAGAATGGCCAACAGTATCGGCACCAGGGCGGCTATCAGCGTGCCAAACAAGACGAGAAGGATGGCCAGCGCCACGACGACCCCGAATCGTTCTCCCTGTTCAAGGTCGCTCTGAGCGATCTCGTTGGCCTCGGCGGCAATGCTGGCCGTCCCCCCAATCAGAACTCGAAACTCGTCAGATGCGTCCTCCTCCTCGACTATGTGGACGACCTCTTCTACGTTCTCGGTGGCCTCCTTGATGGTGCCGGAAAGGATCACGGGCATCATGGTGGTCTTGCGGTCTGAAGATACCCATGACGGGTCGGGCAGACGATAGAAGTTAAACGCCTGGGAAACCTTCTCCTCTCCGAGAGCGACGACGCGGTCAAACACGCCTTCGACCTTGGCCCGGAACAGGGGATCGTCCACCGTCAGAGAATCGGAGCTTACGACGATTATCTCGATGACCGGTTCAGTTTGGTCCAGCCTCTCCTCCACCAGGTTCGCGGCCCTTTGCGACTCGGCACCGCCCGTTAGCTTCAGCTCCGTGGTGGTGGCGCTGGGTAGGAGATTAATGATCAGCGCGATTCCCGCCGCCGCTAGAGCGATCCAAACGCCGATCGTCGCCAGCGGCCTTTGCCCACATATCCGCGCGAGGTACTCGGTCAAGAGATTACTCCCCTAATGCCGGCACCGGCGTCCCGCAACTCGAACTTGCTTGCGACCACTATGCTTGCCATTACGATCTCGAACAGCCTCCTTAGTGCGGTAGGCGATCTGGGCCAAGAAGGTTGCGCCCAAGAGATTACCGCCCATTAACTCTGGCTAGCTGCAATCGTGATTCTCCCATGATCGGCGATTGACTTCGCAACACCCCTATGGCCAGTTGTCCCGACGCCCCAGCGTACTCACCGCAGATGCGGAAACACCATGTGGCGTGAGATGAAGTATATGGGAGCGCCGCCCATCTCCCGGCAGCGGTTGAACGCTTGCAAACTGGCGGCAGCGCATTCACGGCGGCGATCGAGCCACCATTCGGTCAAGCGGAAGCTTGACCGCGAGAAGCTAGACTCTCCCGCCTCCCAAAGCACCAGCGATGTACTCAGCGAGTCGGCAGGTCTTCCACCGGGTAGTCGAAATAGGTATTCGTAACCAGTTCGTGTAGGTCTCTGCAGTAGATATTCACCTGCCTTAGCAGGTCGGAACTGTCGTCGCGGTCCGGCCAGTCGTAGTGGGTCAGGGAGGTCAGCCGGCCGGCCAGCCGGCTGGCCGCGGCGCTTGAGTGGCTGTCCGGGCCTGGCCCGATCGCAGCGAGCTCGCCGGCTGCGTTGTCAAGCGACCTGCAAAGGGAGCCGGGAAGCAGCGGATCGGTGGCCAGCAGGTCGAGCACCTGGCCTGGCTCGACCTCGACGCTATAGCGTCGGCTGTAGGCGTCGAACGCGTGGTAAAGGCGCAGAAGACTGGTCCAATCTGCCTCCGAGGACTCCTCGCTCATCTTGTCTATTGCGATCTGGGAGAGCAGGAGCGTGGCGGTCAGCTGGGCACGCTCGACGGCGCGCCCGAGCTGCATGAAGCGCCAGCCCTCGTCGCGATACATGGTGGCGGCTGCCACACCGGCGAAAGTGTCGATCTCCGCTGCGATCTCGGCGTAGAAGCTCTCTGGAGAGACCTTCCATATCTGCTTCATGTCCAGCTTCTGGATTCGCAGGTAGGCAAGGTTCAGGCGGGTCCACATCTCGGCGCTGATGCACTGGCGCATCTGGCGCGCGTTCTCGCGGCCGAGGGCGAAACAGCTCCAGACCGAAGTCGGATTAGAGCGCTCAAAAGTGAGGTCGTCGGCGAGCGCATACGAATCTGCAAGGGCGTAGGAATCCGCGAGCGAGTAGTCGCCATCCTCAAGCAGCTCGATGTCGCCCGAAGGCGGCTGGCGGCCGATGCTGCCGTAGATTCGAATCCATCCGAAGTGGATCTCCCTGAGCGGTCGATCCACCAGGATCTCCGTCTGCATCCGCAGCATGCGGCACAGGTGCTCCGCCCGCTCCAGGTAGCGGCTCATCCAGTAGAGACCCTGAGCGCTGCGTGCAAGCATCGGCTTCAGTTCTCCTCCTCGTCCTCGTCGTCCACTATCTCCGGCATGAGGACGAATTCCGGATACGACTCCATCCCCAGTTCAGCGGCGTCCTGGCCGAGTTCCTCGGCGCTGCGAGATATGCGGACCTTCAAGGTCATCTCCAGCGCCTTCCAGAGCAGGAGGGAGACCGCGAACACGAACGCGCCGATCGCCAGGATGCCGACCAGCTGGACGTGGAATTGGCCACCGGCAGCTATGCAAACCGCCAGGGTTCCCCATACTCCCGCGAACAGGTGGGCGGGTACCGCACCCACGACGTCGTCGAGCTTTAGCTTCTCCATCAGCTTGAGCCCGCCTACGCACAGGGCGCCGCCTATTGCGCCGATCACCATGGCCCAGTAGTGGTCGATGATGTCGGGCCCGGCTGTTATCGACACCAGCCCCGCTATCGCTCCGTTGAGTCCGGCGAACAGGTCCATGCGTCCGAGGATGGGACGCGAGACTATCAGAGCCGCCATTACACCCGCGGCGGCCGCGAGGTTCGTATTGACCAGCACGTGGCTCATGGCCACGGCATCCCCGGCGCTCCCCAGGGACAGCTGAGATCCACCGTTAAAGCCGAACCAGCCCAGCCAGAGGATGAACACGCCCAGCGTCACAACGAGGATGTTCGAGGGCGGCGTGGCCCTGGCCGAGCCGTCCCGGCGGAACTTTCCGAGCCTCGGGCCAACCACCAGTATCCCCGCGAGCGCGGCCCAACCACCCGTGCTGTGCACTATGGTTGAGCCTGCGAAGTCCTGAAAGCCCATTTCGGCCAGCCACCCGCCACCCCAGGTCCAGGCGCCGACGATCGGGTATATGATCGCCGTGAGGGCGATGGTGAACACGAAGAACGACCACATCTTCACCCGCTCGGCAAGGGCGCCGGAGACGATCGAGGCGGCGGTCGCCACAAAGACCATCTGGAAGAACCAGTCCGACATCGTCGAATAGGTGGCCTCTTCGAGCAGGGCCGCCGCGGCACCCTCCTGCCCATCCAGCAGGGCGAGCTCGGCGTCCGACGCCCCGTACAGGAAACCGTTCCAGCCGATGAAGCCTCCGGCGATCTCCCCGTACATCAGGCTGTAGCCGATGATGAAGTAGGCGAGGCCGGCTATCGAGTACAGGCCGATATTCTTAAGGCAGATCATGGAGGCATTCTTGGTCCGCACCGAGCCCGATTCGAGCATGGTGAAACCCGCGCACATCCACATGACCAGAACGCCCCACACCAGGAACGAGAAGGTGTTAAAGACGAACAGTGATTCACTGTCGACGCCCGCCGCATGCGCCACGGCAGGCCGTGCGAACAGAAATCCCAGCGTAACTATCCCCGTCACCGCTAAGATGGCGGCGGGACGACGGTTTAGCAGTACACTCGTTAAGGCCTTCAAATCCGTTCTCCTTTACGCATGATGTGACCCTGGCGCCGCCGGCGCGCTGATCACTCGTCCAAGACCCACAGGTCCTTTCCTCCTCCACCCTGGCTGGAATTGACTACCAGGCTCCCGCGCCGCAGCGCCACCCTGCAGAAGGCCCCCGGCACAAGGCGCGTCTTGCTTCCGTGCAGGACGAAGGGCCGCAGGTCCACGTGCCGCGGCTCGAAGCGGCCCTCGATCAGGCAGGGCGAACGCGAAAGGGCCAGGGTCGGCTGGGAGACGAAGTCGGCCGGATCGGCCCGCATCTCCTCCGCGTACAGGTCGCGTTCCTCGGGCGTGGAGTGAGGCCCTACCAGCATGCCGTATCCACCCGAACCTCCAACCCGCTTGACCACGAGCTTATCCAGGTTGTCCAGGGTGTACTCAAGATCCTCCGGCCTGCGGCACAGGTAGGTCTCCACGTTGGACAGGATCGGCTCCTCTCCCAGGTAATACCGGATCATGTCGGGTACGTAGGCATACACGCTCTTGTCGTCCGCCACGCCCGTGCCGGGGGCGTTGACCAGGGTGACGTTGCCGAGCTTGTAGGCGTGCATCAGCCCGGGCACCCCCAGCAGGGAGTCCGGGCGAAAGACCAGAGGATCGATGAAGTCATCGTCGACGCGGCGATAGATTACGTCGATGCGCCGCAGACCCGCCGTGGTTCGGATATAAACGAAGCCATCGTCCACGAGAAGGTCCCGTCCCTCCACAAGCTCCGCCCCTATCTCGCTGGCCAGGAAGATGTGCTCGTAGAACGCGGAGTTGTACACCCCCGGGGTGAGCAGCGCAATCGTGGGGTTGAGCCGTCCCTTCGGCGCCAGATCGCACAGGGTCTGCCTCAAGAGGCTTCCGTACTGCTCGATCTCTCGCACGCGGTAGCTCCGGTAGAGGCGTCTCAGGCTCGCCTTGACCGCCTTGCGGTTCGCGATCATGTAGGACACGCCCGACGGGACCCTCAGATTGTCTTCGAGCACGCGGAAACCGTCGTTGGTCCGAACAAGGTCGGTTCCGCAGATGGCTACCCAGGTGCCGTAAGGGGGCGAAAAGCCCCGCATCTCGACCCTGTACTGCGGGCAGCCGCGTACGACATCAGCGGGGATGACGCCGTCGGCTATGATGCGACCCTCTCCGTACACGTCGCTCAGGAAAAGGTTGATCGCCTTAAGTCGCTGCTCGAGACCCGTCTCAAGGTGATGCCAATCCGCCCCTGACAGCACGCGTGGAAGGCAATCGACGGGTATTATCCGCTCCTCGGCCTCCTCGTCCCCGTAGACCGTAAAGGTGATGCCCTCGTTCGAGAACGAGCGTGTGACCCGCTCCTGGATGCTTGCCAGTTCCTCACCGGAAAGCCGGCTGAGCGTCTCGTGCAGAGGCACGCAGTGATCTCGTGGAGCGCCATCCGGTCCGAACACCTCGTCGTAGACCAACGGGTCCAGCTCGTAGGCATCAAATTCCACGGCAGCTTCCTCCATCAATGCCCGCAGCTGGCGTATTGCATAGGGGTCGCGAAGTGGGGGAGGGGAAGATCATGTCGTATCTTCTCCTGCAGATGCGCCGTCGCCGTTGTCGCCCTCTACGCCCCTGGCAGGCGGCACCAGCGGAAGGTCGATGATCATCTCCGTGAATTCGCCTGGCTCGGTTTCGACCCGGATGCTTCCGCCATGCTCACGGACGATATCGCTGGACATCGCAAGCCCGAGGCCGGTGCCCTGGCCGGTGGGCTTGGTGGTAAAGAACGGATTGAACATCTTCTCCACAACCTCGGGAGGCATCCCGCTGCCGTTGTCCCGGATACTGACCTCGAGCTTGTCCTCGTGTCGCCTGGTCTTGAGCGAGACGGTCGGCATGTACCGCTCGCCGCCCGCCTCAGCGGCGGCCTTCCGCTTCTCGTCGGTCGCATAGCAGGCGTTGCCCACCATGTTCAAAAAGACCCGACCCAGATCCTGGGGAATCACCTCGAGTTCGCCGGCCTCGGGGTCAAGATCTTGCTGCAGGTCGAGCTGGAAGTCCGGATCGGTTGCCCGGGCGCTGTGGTAGGCAAGCCGGGCGTATTCATCGAGCAGCATGTTTATCTCGGTCGACTGCCAGACCGCCGAGCCTCGACCCATCATCAGCATGTCGTGCACAATGCGGTTGGCGCGGTCGCCGTGGGACCTGATGCGCTCGAGGTTGCTTGACAGGTCCGAGGAGATCTCCTGGATCAGGTCCCGCTGATCGTCAGTGATCTTCTCCTCACCCTCTTCCAGGACCTCGCGCAGCTCGACTATGAGCTCTCCGGAGACTTCGGAGAAGTTCTTGACGAAGTTCAGTGGATTCCTGATCTCGTGGGCCACCCCTGCGGTCAGTTCGCCCAGTGCCGCCAGTTTCTCCCGCATCACGATCTGGTCCTGCGCGCGGTTGAGGGCGTTGAGCGTGCTTTCCAGCTCCTCGTTCTTTCCCTGAAGCTCCTCGGCCAGCTTCTCGACCAGGTTGAGGCGCTGGACCTCCAGCGCGTGCCGCCGGAAGACCTCAAGGGCCGCCGCCATGTCCGCCACCTCATCTCGACCCCCGATCGCCACCTTCGCCTCAAGGTCTCCTCCCGCCATACGCCTCATCCACTCCGAGAGCATCTGAAGACGCCTCAGCAGCACACGGCCCACGAAGAGCCACGCAATCATCAGGGCGCCGCCGACGCTCACCCCGCTGATCGCCAACAGGAGCGTTCGGCCCGTGAAGACCGCCTGGGTGGAGGCGCGCGTAGCCTCCTGGGCGTTCGCGTTTGCCGAGTTCACCAGGCCGTCCACCTCGGCCACGAGATCGACGGCGATATTGCGATTGAGCCCCAAGAGCTCGCCCTGTCGCTCGATCAGGTTCAGCTCCCGCTCGAGCAGATTGAATCCGCCCTCCTGGCCGATTCCAAGCTCTATTAGCCTCTCCAGAATCGGGGCTATCTCGTCCCGCAATTCGGATACTTCCAGCGCGGCCAGGGTACGCTCGATGCGGCCTGCAGACGATTCAAACCGCTCCTTAAGCGGCTCAAGCAGGGGAGCCTGCGAAACGCTAAAGGCACTTTCTAGAAGATGGTTCGCAATTCTTGCGTCTGCCTCAAGGTCCGCAAGGTACCGGTACTGGTTCAACTGCGTCTCTGAGAAATGCTCTCGCCGGTCGGCGGGCGACGCTCCGAGTTCGCGGTATCCGGTGATCATGAAGAACAGTTCATCGTCGACGGCGGGGGCCATGATGTCGGAAAGCCGTTCGCGCAGATCCCCGAGCTCGATCCTTAGCTCGCCACTACGCTCTGCCAGGTCGAAGATCTCGTGCCGCTCGCTCTCTATCGCCCTTATGTTTGACAGCAGAGAAGTGGCATCGTCCTGGATTCCGTCGAAGTGCTCTCCGCCCCCTCCTTTCGTTTCGAGGATCGCGAGCTGCTCTTCAAGCGCCTCGTGGGCCTCGGTGATCTCTCTGGCCACAACGCTCAGTTCATCCGGAGTTGAGGCGGTGGTAAGGCGGGGGGCGGCGACCACGAGGGTGCCGCTGTGCTGGGCGACCCCGAAGGCCGCGACCAGCTCGGGCACACTACCCTCATTGACCCGGTTCTGGACCTCGCCCACGCAGTTGAAGGAGAACCAGCCAACCAGGCTCGCCGCGACGGTAAGAAGGACCGCCCCGCCGATACCCACGTAGAGCTGGGTTGAGATGCGGTACCGGGCCTCCAGAACCTTCTTTAGGCGGGCGTTCATGGCACCGTGTCGCGCAGCGTTTCGACCGGATAGTAATGCCCGTCCGAGCCTATCCTGGTCAGAAAGACCTTGTCGGAGCCCTGATTGTCTCCCTCGCCGTATCGCAGTTCAAAGCCGCCAATTTCGACTCTCGCGGCTCTGCGGAGACTATTCAGGAAACAGTTGCGGTCCACGTCGCGGCCACAGCCCTCCAGCCCGGCTATTGCGAGGCGGCCCGCCAGATAGCCCTCGAAGGACACAAAGCCCGGGACGGCATCAGGCGCGTAGGCCGCCAGTGCCTCAAGGTACTGGGCGGTGATCGGAAGGGAGTCGTCGGTGGGAAAGGGCACCACCTGGGTAACGTACACCCCTGTTCCGTACGGCCCCAGTTCCTGGGCCAGGGCGTTGCTTCCCACGAACGAGACGGTCATAAATATTGGATCCAGGCCGGTGTGCCGCGCCCATGCGATCAGGGCTGCTACCGGCTGGTAGGCGCCGATCATTATCACGGCCTCGGGCTCTCCCCGGCGAAGGTCCAGCAGGGCCGTCTTTATGGCCGTGGTGTTGCGCGGGTAGAGACCGATCGATACCGGCTCCATGCTCCGGTACTCAAGGGCCAGCCGCACGCCCCGGTAGCCGGCACGCCCGAACGAGTCGTCCTGGTACATGATGGCGATCCGGTCGATACCAAGGTCCTCGGTGAGGCGGGCGACCATCTCCTCGGTCTCCTGGTAGTAGGAGGAACGAAGGTTGAGGATGTTGTCCCATTCCGGGTCGCGGAGAAACTCGGCGCCGGTAAAGGGTGCGATGTAGGGGACTCCCGCGGCCGCGGCGACCGGAGTCGCCGAGCGAGAAGTCGGGGTGCCGACCGCCCCGATCAGGGCGAAGACGTCCTCCTCCTCGATTAGCTGAATCGTGTTGGTTATGGCCGCCTCTGGCTCGTAGGCGTCGTCGCGGGACGTCAGCTCCAGGCGCCTTCCGTAGACGCCGCCCCGTTGCCCGTTGACTTCGTGGAAAGCCGCCTCGATACCAAGTCGCATATTCAGACCCAGCTCCTGGGCCGGGCCACTGAATGCGGCCGACTGCCCGAACAGGATGCGATCGTCTGAGACGCCGGGGTAGGAGGCGGGCCCATCAACGCCTGCTCCGTCGCCGGTCGAATCCGGTGTTGGGTCTGGAGGACTATCCGGTTGCGAACACGCGAGTCCAACTGACAGACCGGCGGACAGAATGAGGGCTGCGGCCAACCCCCGCCATGCCTGCGGTGGCCGATTCAACGGCGCAGGCGGCTCCTGCTTCATCCAGACCTGTGAGTGACCAGCGTCAGGCGGTTCCTGCCCTTCTCTCGCCGATAGTGCATCTCATCCATCAGCGTCTTCACCAGGTGCACCCCAAGGCCACCGATGGGCCGGTCCTCCATGGTGGCTCCCGTGTCTGGTATAGGGGCATCGCTTAACGGGTCGAACGGTCGGCCGTCGTCCACTATGTCTATGGTCAAAGAGTCGGGGACCGAGGTCAGGGTTATTTCGATCTGGTGTTTGTCCCTGTCGCCATCTTCGTACCCGTAGTTCATGATGTTCAGGCCCAGTTCCTCAAGCACCAGATGGACGCGATAGGTCATCGCGTCAGGCCATCCCTCCCTCTCGCCCAGGTCGTTGACCTCGGAGGCGATGCGGTCCAGCTCGTCCGGCCTGCAATCGATCTTAAGTGACAGTGTCTCGCTCACGTACCAAGCTCGCGGCGTGGGAATTCAGGGGCTCTCTCGCAGCCCTGCCATCACGTCTCCGGGTCCCCCCGGCGCAGTGCCAGGCAGGTGATGTCGTCGGATTGCGGAGTGTCTCCGGCAAAGTCGCTAACCGCCTGGAAAATCGATTCGTTGGCCTCCTTGCATCCCTCGGGCGGCCGCCCGGAGAAGATCTCAAGGAGTCTGTCGTTTCCGAACTCGTTGTCCTGGCTGTCCATTGCCTCTGTGACCCCGTCCGTGTACAGGACAACCGTGTCGCCGGGTGTGAGCGTTACGGTGTGCTCCAGGTATTCGAGATCCGGTAACAGGCCGAGCGCCACCCCATCGGTGAGGGGCAGCAGTTCCGAGGATCCGTCGGGGCGGACCACGAGGGGCGAATTGTGCCCGCCGTTGGCGTAGGTGAACTGCCCGGTTTCCGGGTCGTACACGCCGTAGAGCACCGTGACGAACATCGAGGCGTCATTGTCCTCGTTCAGAAGGTTATTGACCTCGCGCAGAACGTCGCCCGGTTGGGACCTGCCTATGGATGATCCCTTGAGCAGTGTCCTTGTGGACATCATGAACAGTGAGGCGGGCACACCCTTGTCAGAGACATCCGCGATCGCAAGTCCGACCTTGCCATTCTCCAGGCGATAGACGTCGTAAAAGTCGCCCCCCACGCTCCGGGCGGGCTCCATGTTTCCGAAGACCTGGTAGTCGACTCCCTGAGGGAAGTGAGTCGGCAGGATCGACTGCTGTATGTTGCTGGCCACATTGAGTTCGTTCTCAAGGGCGACGAGCTTGTCCCTCGATTGCAGGGCCTCTCGCCACTCGGCCATGTGCTTTAGCGTGCGGTCGATGGTCACCTGAAGGTCTCCAAAATCCAGTGGCTTGGTGACGAAGTCGAACGCACCACGGTTCATCGCCGTGCGTATGTTTTCCATGTCGCCGTATGCGGACACGATGACCGCTCGAATGTTGGGATCGACCTTGGGGATCTGTTCGAGCAGGGTCAGACCGTCCATGAGAGGCATGTTGATGTCGGAGAGCACCATGTCGATCTCGCGGTCTTCCTGCAGCTTTTCCAGAGCCTCTACACCGTTGTGCGCAAAGACAAAGGTGTACGTTCCTGACCGGATCTTGCGCCGCATGCGCTGCAGCACAAGAGGCTCGAGGTCAACTTCGTCGTCGACGACGAGGATCTTGTAGGGCGCCTTCATTCCGTGCTTATCTCCCCGTGTCTATCTCCGTTTCAAAGTCACTTTGTGCCGCTTCCAAGGACGAACCGGTAGGTCCGCTAGCTGCTGACGGCTGCGACGGCCTCGGCCTGGGAGGCGTGGATGGGGATAATCTTGTCAAAGCCGCTGATCTCAAAGACCTGTCTGATCGGCTCCGAAAGCGAGCAGACCGACAGACTTGCATTCTGCTTTCGGAGAGTCTTGGCGGTCAGCAGGATCACACGCAGGCCAGCACTACTGATGTAAGACAAGTGCTCAAGGTCCAGGATCACCGCGCGATCGGCCGGGTCGATCGCCTCCTCCAGGGCGTCCTGGAACTCGCGGGCGTTGGCGCCGTCAACGCGACCCTCGGTCCTCGCAATCAGGGTCGCGCCCTCCCTCTCGGTGCTAATTCCCATAGGTCCGATCTCCTTTCCCGATCTCCTCCGAAGAGACTTGGCCGGTGTGTGCTCCCTGGGGTTGGCATCGAGCGTCGATGCCGGCCCTGTCAGGCGCCGAATGCTCCGGTTCCAATGTCTCGTTGATTGTCGCTTCTGCTAGGTTCGGCAATCCAATCGATTCCGCTGCCGGATCGGCTCAGCGTAGTTGGCAGGCCCCCGCCGCCCACCTTCCATAGGGGGACTGCAGTCGGTTGTTCATACAGGTTCGACTCATGCTCCAAGTCTGAAGTAGATGCCTGCCCGGCTCCATGTTGGAGGCCGCCGCCAGCCGGGTATTTTTACCTTCTCGTATCTGGACCTTGCCGTTTCCGGCCCGACTTGCATGCGGCCGTGACGGAACACATAGGTTAACGCCACTTGCCAACTACCATCCACCATTTTGACACGGGAACTATTTTGCTGCCCCGGTCAAGGGTGATGGAACCGAGCCACAAACAAAGATAATACGCCACAACGCGCGATAAACAAGATGGCACGTGCCAACTTTCCGTATCAATGCCTGCTCATCTGGGCATGCGGGGGTTGAGGGCGGCGGGGTAGAATCCGGCCGCGAGCCACTCTCTCCGATCGGACGGTTTCAGCCGGCCGGGGTCTCGGGGAGGTAGAGTAACGAAACCTGGTTGCCATAAAGGGCACTCCACCATGGGGCCCGCTCGACCGTCGACGAGCCAGTCACCTAACCGGGGCAGGATGCGATGGGCCCGGGATTTCCCATGCCCGGCGCACCTCTGGCAAATCCGGCGTTGGGGTAGTCACAAGCTAGGCTAAGATAGACTTGGTATCGGTGCCGTTCACAGACGCGCCGGTTGGTCCCGACACGGGTTCTTTTAGCCTAAGGGTAGAGTGAGCGCCATGCTGAGATTCGCCGAAGAGATCCTCCTGCTTCTGCTCGACGACGAGGGCAGGTTTGCCAACGTACCGGATTGGTCCGTCAACCATGCTCTTGCTGGCGGCGTCCTGATGGATCTGGCGCTTGAGAACCGGATCGACACCGATCTGGAAAGCCTGATCCTGGTGGATCCTACGCCCGTTGACGACGGCCTCCTCGACCCGACATTGGCCGAAATATCCCGAGCCGAAAAGCACGATGCCCGATTCTGGGTGGAGCAAACGGCGGGCCGAGCCGATGAGATCCGCGAGGAGGCACTGTCTCGCCTGATCTCCCAGGGAATCCTGGAGTCCAGGGATGACCGCTTCCTGTGGGTGTTTCGTTCCAAGCGCTATCCGGCGGTTGACGAAAAGGCAGAGAGGGATGTCAAGCTCCGGGTCATGGGAGTCCTTTTCAGCGACGAGATCCCATACCCCCGCGATGTGGTGATAATCTGCCTGGCCGACGCATGCGGCATCTTTGGACGGCTGTTGTCAAAGAGTGAGCTGGCCAGAGCCTCTGCCAGGATTGAGCAGGTGCGCAAACTGGATCTCATAGGCCAGGCAATGTCCCAGGCGATCGAGGACATTGAGCTCTCAGTCGCCGCCTCAGTGCATCCATACATGTACTGAGAAGGTCAGCCAGTTCGCTTCCAGGCGTGGCGCATGCAGCCGCGGCGTCGGGCGGGCTGACTCGGCCCCAAAGAGGATCTCCGGTCCGGAGACCCGGAACTAGAGTGACCCTACAGCCTGCTCGACCGCCGCTGTTGCATCCTGATAGTCGGTACCGGGCGAAAAGCTAAGAGGCTTTCCGAACCGGATCTCGACACTACCTCTCCTGACGAAGGGGAACCGGCTCGGGAAACCCGGCCGGTGGATGTGTAGGCGCATGGGAACAACCGGGATGCGCCCCTCTACCGCCACAAGGCCGGTGCCGGTCATGAAGGGCTTCATGGGTCCTCCGTAGGTGAGTTCTCCCTCCGGGAATATGAGGACCGACCATCCGTCGTCCATGATCCTGCCCATGTTCTCCAGGCTGGGACGGACGGGGCCTTCCCTTGCCAGGGGAAAGCCGTTGCCAAGCAGTGGGTTCAATACCCAGCGCACGGGATTTCTCCACAGCCCTGCGGCGGCGGCAATAGCCATGCGGCGGCGCCACTTGAGCGGCACGGCCTTCGTTATCAGGATGTGGTCCATTCCCAGATGGTGATTGGATGCCAGCAGTGCGGGCCCAACGAGCCCGTCCAGGTTGTCGCCACCGCTGACCTTGAGGCTGTAGGTGAGGGTGAGGAATGGAAATACCAGCGTTCTCTGGAGCAGGCCGCGGAGCATCCGGCACCACCACCGCATACCCCAGACCGGAAAACTGAGCATTGGAGGGCTCTTTGAGCCCTCCTCGACGAGGCTCGCCAAGCGTGCAACGGTCGTATCCGGGCCCAGTTGACCCTCGTCGATGTAAACGCCCAACTCCGCTTCAATCGTCGACAGAAGCTCCACCCTGCCAAGGGAGTCCAGGTCGAGGTCGTCGCCAAGCCTCAGGTCGTCGTCTACCTGCCCTGGGTCGATCCTGGCGACCTCACACAGGATCTGAGCAAGGCCTCGTGCGCCACCCCCTCGACCGCCGGCCGAGACGGCGGCCGCCGGGCCCACCGGTTCTGTGCCCGCGAGTACAGAGTCGATCACCAATTGCTTTTTCACCTTCAGGGTGTGGGTGCGCGGGAAGTCCTCGCCCCGCCATACGGTCGAGCCTCTAATCCTCTGGTGTTCTGCCAGCCGGTCGTTGGTCCACGAGACGACCTGCTGCGCCTCCGCCGCGTCCTCCAGGATCAGCACCGCGTGGACCTCGACGGAAGAGCCCCTGCTGATCCCCACGACGGTCGCATCCTTGACTCGGGGATGTTTGTCCAAGACCGCCTCGATATCCTCAGGGAACACGTTCTGACCACTTGGTAGAACGATCATGTCCTTCACCCGTCCCTGAATGTGCAGGAAGCCCTCGTCGTCCAGATATCCCAGGTCGCCCGTCTTGTACCAGTCACCTTCGAAGACATCCGCGGTCTGCTCGGGCGCTCGCCAATAGCCCGGAGTTACGTTCTCCCCACGGACCCAGATCTCGCCTGCGCCGCTTATCTTGACCTCCAGGTTCGGCAGGGGGCGACCGGCCGAGTCAAGCCGCCTTTCATCGAGGGCATGGTTGCTGATCACGGGAGAGGCCTCGGTGGCCCCGTAACCCTGCAGGATCTTCACCCCGATAAGCTCCCACTTGTTCCCCAGATCGGGATCGAGCGCCGCCCCGCCCGAGACTATTAGTTCAAGCTTGCCTCCAAACTGCCTGTGCACCCGGCCGAACAAGTGCCGTCGCAACCGGAAGGGCGTCCGCCCGGCGACCCTCAGGAGGAGGTTCCAGAGGGCCTCCTTGCCCTGGCGACCGATCTCCCGCTCTATTCCGTTCATCAGAAGCTCCAGGCCCTGGGGGACGAGCAGCATTATCGTGATCCTGCGCTCGCGCATCGTTCGTGCGAGCACCGTGGGCTGACGGCTGGTCGGGTAGGTGATGCTGGCCCCGTAGTACATGGCTATGAACAGCCCTCCCATCTGCTCGTACATGTGGCTCAGGGGCAGGATGGACAGCAGTCGGCTTGAGGGCTCGCAGGAGATGTAGCGGGAAATGCCCTCAATGTTCGCCCGAAGGTTTCGGTGGGTGAGCATAACGCCCTTTGGATCCCCCGTCGTGCCGGACGTGAACATGATCTCGGCAAGGTCATGCGGCTCTACGTTCACGTCTTCCGGATCGGGTAGGCCGGCTATCGCCGCCTCGAGATCCTCGAGCGCGATCTCCGGGACAGCCAGGTCAAGCTCGCCCTTTGGGGTGAGGCGCGACGTGAAGGCCAGTTTGGGTTCTGTCTGCGCCAGCACGCGGGACACGTAGTCCGGCGCGCTGCGAACATCGAGTGGAACGACTGCGGCTCCGGCCCTCAGGCAGCCGAAGAAGAAGATTACCCAGTGCGGTGAGTTAGGTCCCCAGAGAATGACCCGGTCTCCCTTTTCCACGCCCCTTTGCTGTAGGAGCGTGGCGACCTGGCCAGATTGTGCCCAGACCTGCGAGTAGGTCCAGCGCATGTATCTGAATGCCGGCTTTATGAGGAGGGAGTCGCGCGGACCGTACCTGTCGGTCGCCGCGCGAACGAAGTCGATGACGGTTTCACCCGTCGGGTGCTCGGATGTTCCGCTAGGCGGCATGGTTCACTCCTGCATCGCTTCTGGCCATCACACGGTACGAGATCCCGGGCAGGCCCGCGCGCTATGCCTCATGGCGACTGCGACCACGGTCGCGTTCAAGTGGGCGACGGTCGGACAGAGTGTTGATCGATCAGCCTCCGGATGGCTTTGTGGGGTTCCTCGCGCAGGGGCGGGAAGTGACTGAAGCATATGACATCGAAATCCAGATTCAGGAGCTTTTCGAGCGAGCGTATTGCCACTTCCGGCCGCCTGGTCACCCACCTGGCCGGTGGTCCTAGCTTTCGGGCGAACCTGTACTGCAGGGTATCGCCGACGATCACCGCACGTTTTGCCGGTACGTAAAGTGCGATGCTCCCGTCGGTGTGTCCGGGAAGGTGGACCACCCGGACCTCCAGCCCGAAGTCAACCAGGTCACCGTCCTCGAGCCTGTCCGCAACGGGCACGGGCCTGCCCATCAGTGCGTTATAGACCGGGTGGGTCAGCCTGCCAAGGATCACGTTTTGCACCGGGCTCGGGGGACTCGCCGTTCCGTCTATGAAGTCGGCATCCAGGGTATGTGCTGCGACGGCAATCGCTCTTCCTTTGATCAACCCACTCAACCCGCCACAGTGGTCAGGGTGGGCATGGGTAACGACCACGCGTTCCACGTGACCAGCAGAAAGACCCAGTGCACCCAGACCCCGTACTATGAGGCCCGCACTCCCCAGCGAGCCTGCGTCCACAAGCAGGACCGCATCGTCCTTCACCAGGACGGTTACGCGGGCTCCAATCGCTCGCACCTGGTACAAACCGTCGGTGATCCGGATGGGCCTGAGGAAAGTCACGGGCATCGACCTAAACGTGCGTCACCAGGTAAAGCGGGCTGCGTTGCCTGGGAGAGATCTAATGTACCTGCCGAGCCCAAACAGTGCAGGGGCTGGGAGCCGCGGGCCGGCGGGTACGAAATCCCCCAGGACAACCGGGCCACTCGTGTTACCTGACGACCCGTCTTCAAAGAGCATTTCTAACATCCGGCGACCCTCCCGGAACTGCATCATGCCCGGGAGAGACCGGCCGCCGGAAGCGCCGCTGCGCCGTGGTATCCTCGGCGCCAGCAAGGGGAGGGAAGAGGTGGTGTGAGTCGGGCCTTCCGACCAGGTTGCGGGCCCAAGAGGGCGAGTATGGCACCAGAACCGATGAGCTCTTATCCACTTACCTACGATGCCGAAGGCCCACAACAGGGAGTCGGCCGGGTGAGCACTCTCTTTCGACTCTTTCTGATAGTACCCAGCTCGATCGCTGATGGGCTGCTTGCAGGAATGACCACTTCGCCACTGGTGTTGATGCCCCTTCTCAGGAAAAAGTACCCGCGCTGGTGCCTCGACTTCAACCTTGAGCAGGCGTGATGCTCGGCTCGAGTCGGAGGTTACTCGGCACCGATGACAGGCCGGTCCCCGTCGACCGATGACGCCCAAGGCGTTCGTGGTCCTGGCGAACTACCGCATGCACCTCGCTTCTCATCACCAACCGCTACCCGCCTTCCAGGATGTGCTAATTGAAGGGCAGCCCATGGGATTTCCGCCTTCGGCCCACTGGACACCTGCCGGTCAACGACTAAGGGGGTAGAAGGCGCAGCCTGTTCGATGTCTGGTCGTCTGCCGCCCGCTGCAAATGCCTTGATCTTCTACTATGACGGCGATTGCGGATTCTGCACCGCATGCGTGAGATGCCTGAGTCCGCTCGACTGGCGCAAGAGAGTTTCCTGGCGGCCCTGGCAGGAGATGCCCTGCCTGCCGCAGGGCCTGACTCGCGATGATCTGGAGAGATCGGCTTATGTCGAGGATGCCCGGGGAGACATTCTTGAAGGATATTTCGCTGTTCGAAGACTGCTAATGGCGCTGCCGGTTCTCTTGCCCCTGGGCCTGCTGATGTGGCTGCCCGGACTCCATCTCATCGGTGTCCCGCTCTACAGGCTGATCGCCAGAAACCGCTTCAGGATATCGGGCTGCTAAAGCAGGTCCATCGGCTGGCCAAGGCTGTCGCACTCGACAGTGATTAGCCGACCTGGGGCAAGCCCGGCTGCCACTGCCTCTGGTCCCCGAAAGATGGTCGCCCGTCCGGCATGGGAGGCGGATTTGCCCTCTTATCTTCGTTCTGGTTTGCGCTCCACGCGTGAACTCCAGGCCGCCCGGCACCACTGTCGAACCGTTGGATGCCGACCGCTCATCTGCCAAGGGGCGTCGGCAGAGTCACCTGTCTCTAGGTGGCCGGTCGCTCCACACGGAAGGCAGAGGGCGGCCCTTTTTTCGGGCCGGGCCTTGTTTGTGGCTGACCGACAATGTCACAATTTGGCGCTCATCCCGGTCCGCGTCCTGCGGCCTGGGCAATCTGATCGGCACGCGCTGAGCGTTGCGAAGGAGTGTCTTTATGTCCGTCATTGATGAACTGGTCGGGAACAACGCCCGATATGCGGAGACATTCACTAAGGGTGATCTGCCCTTGCCACCAGGCCGAGGGCTGGCGGTTTTGGCGTGCATGGATGCACGGCTCGATACTCATGCGCTGCTTGGCCTCGAGGAAGGCGACGCGCACGTCATCAGAAACGCGGGAGGAGTGGTAACCGACGACGCGATCCGATCCCTGACGATCTCCCAGCGCCTGCTGGGCACCCAATCGATCATGCTAATCCACCACACGGATTGCGGGATGCTGACCTTTCGGGACGATGACGTAAAGGACTCGATCAAGGCTGATACGGGCCTTCGGCCGCCCTTCGCTCTGGAGGCGTTCGGCGACCTGGATGAAGACGTACGCCACTCGATAGCGCGAATACAGGCAAGTCCGTACATTCCGGACAAGGACGATGTCCGCGGCTTCGTCTACGACTGCGCCGAGGGGAGTCTTAAGGAGGTTTCCGCCACCTAGAAACGGTCGTCCGATCGCACCTCGTTAACCCCAGGCGATGCTTTGCGTCTCTACAGGGCGCATGGTCTGAGGGATGTGTCGGGACGCCGGTGCGCAGATTGGTCAGCGTGGATGGCACATGGCCCAGCGCGGTTGATTGGCTCGAGTTAGCTGCAGGGCTCTCAGCCGCCGGACCTGTTGGCAACTGCCGTCACATCGAATGCAGGACGTGCCTTGTGGCGGCGATGGTCTCGTCGACGTCCTCATCTGTGTGAGTGGAGGCCATGTGCCACCGGCCATTCACCGACAGGCGGACTCCTCGATCGAGCATTGCGGCACGGAATCTCTGGTACTTTGCCTCGTCGCAGTACAGGGCGTGCTCGCGGTAGTCGTCGATCTCCGTGCTGGTCGTGAACGATGTAGAGAAGACCGAGCCGAGGCCATGCACTCTCAGATCCGACTCGGTCTCTTTGGCAGCATCCCTTAGACCGTCGATGAGCCGCATGCCCCGCCTGTTGAGGTCCTCATAGAACCGGTCGCTGTTCTCCAGAATGTGGTTAAGCGAGGCATGGGCGGCCTCGATTGACACGACGTTCGAGTTGAAGCTCCCGCCGTGTTGGACTGTGCCGTCGCCCAGGATTTGCATCACGTCCGGACGACCGACCAGCATGGCCAGCGGGAAACCCCCGGCCATGGACTTTGCATAGGTAGCAAGGTCGGGCACGACTCCCGTAAGCTCCTGCGCTCCGCCCAGCGCGATTCGAAAGCCCGTTATCACCTCATCAAATATCAGCAGCGCTCCATGGGCTGCGCACAGGTCCCTTACCTCCTCCAGGTATCCTTCCCTGGGCGCAATGAAGTTGGTGTTGATGAGAATCGGCTCCATGATGACCCCTGAGATCTCGTCGCGGTGCCGTTCGAAGGCGCGGGACAGTGCGTCGATGTCGTTCCAGCGACACACGACGATGTTCTCAGCGCTGGCGGGATCCATGCCTGCGGACTCTCCGACGGGCAGGGGAGCCTCAATAGGGCCCGCCTTGTCCAGAGGCGGATGAACGCTGTAGTTCACCGAGTCCGTCCAGCCGTGGTAGTGCCCTTCGAACTTGATGAATTTCCTGCGGCCCGTGTACCCGCGGGCCAGGCGTATGACGAGTTGATCGATCTCGGTGCCGGAGCTGGCGAAACGCACGGTGCCCTTTAGCGGGACCGCTTGCCGCACCAGGCGGGCGACATCCAGTTCACGCCCGAATTGCCCGGTGTAGACTAGGCCATCCCTCATCGCCCGCGCGACCGCTTCTGTCAGGAAGTCGGGTGAGTGACCAAATATGTTGGGTCCCATGCCCTGCACGTAGTCGACGTATTCATTGCCGTCCACGTCCCACATGCGCCCGTGTTTCGCCCCGGCAAAGAAAAGGGGCACGGGCTGCTCACTTCGCCTGAGCTGGCTGGAGACGCCGCCGGCGACCAGCCCCTGGGCCTCCTCAAACAGTTGTCGGGAACGAGCGTAGCGGTCTTGCGTCATCTGAATGGATGCCCCGGTCCGTTGTGCTGGGCATCGCTTGGATGATAACCGACCGCCCGGGCCCTGGCGGCGCCATAGAAGCAAACCGAGACACCAGACCTGGGGTGACAGTTCATAGGAGACCGCCCGCTACGGGCGCTGCCGCCCGGCGGGCCGCGATCTGGACAGACTCCGACCATGGCTGTCGCATTGCCGGTCTTAGTTGCGAAGTGGCCGCCCTTCCACTCAACCACGGCCTCCCATTGGTTTTGCCGTGTAACCCGGATGTCACGGGCTAGGCCCGCAGGCGAAGCCCCGCCTCACTTCACACCCTGAAGCAACAAAAGGAGAGGGCTCCCTGGGCGCACTCTGGTACCTTAGCGTTCGGTCCCCATTTCCGCGGCCGTGCCAGATAGGAGACTGCTTTACGTTGGGGAAGCCGAGGCCAGATCCTTGCTGGCCACCAGATTTCGCTGAAGGGAGATGACGATTTGGCGGAGGGTTCAGGACTGGATGAAGTGCGCATGGCAATACTGGCGATACCCGGCAGCCTCAGGAAGGATTCGTACAACAGGGCCCTTCTCGAGGCGGCGAGGCGACTGGCTCCTGAGCGAGTGGAAGTCGACATCTACGAGGATGGGCCAAGCATACCGCTGTTCAACCAGGACTTCGAAGGCGACCTGACTCCTCTACCGGTGCTGAAGCTGCGAAGGAGAATTCGCGCGGCCGACGCCATACTGATCGCATCCCCCGAATACAACAGCAGCATCCCGGGTGTACTCAAGAACCTGATCGATTGGGCGTCTCGCCCCTATGGTCAGTCGGCCTTCTCAGGCAAGCCAGTGGCGGTGGTCGGCGCAAGCCCCTCCCGCTTCGGCGCCAAATGGGCTCAGGAAACCACGATCACGGTGCTCAGCAGTGCTGAGGCAAGCGTGATAGGTGGCTCTCATCCAGTTTGCGAAGTTGCCGGGTTGGTGGACGCGAGCGGCAACGTAGGCGATGAGGTGACCCTGCGGATGCTTGCCGGGGTAGTGAAAGAGTTGGCCGAGGCTGCTGGACTACCGTCCATTCCGGACTAACCCGTTTGACCTTGGCCAGGCAGGTCCGGGTCGGATATGCGGATAGTCGCCAGCCGCATCCATGGTCTGCGAGAAGCCGCGACCCGGGATAAACTCACGGTGTCTTAGGGGTGCCAGAGCTTTGTTGGCCGCCGCCGCCAGTACCTACGCTGCATGGTCGCCGTACTGGTCTTCCCGGCGCCACTACATCGGTCCAGCCAGCGACAATCAGTCCACGAGCAGTACGGCTAGTTGGGCGATCTCACGCCCCGCCCCGCCGATCGAGCTACGCCGTTCTGGGCATCGGTGACTGCCAGCGTGTGCGGCCGCTCGGGGTTAGCAGGCATCGCCTGCCTCTAGCGCATCCCGGTCAGCTCGCGCTCCACGTTTGCGGCCAGCATCGCCAGGGTCCGCCTGTACTGTCCGGCAAACAGCTCCATGACTCCGCGATAAAAGCCCATCCCGATTTCAGGATCACGATGAAACAGAGCCGTCAACTCGTCGATGGGAATGTCCAGGACCTCCATGTCGATCCTGGCCCTGCAGTTCGTAACGAGGTTGCCGGTGCTCCCGAGACCCGCCCAGGGAAAAGTCTCGCCCGGGCCGGCCAGGCGGATCGCCATCTCCCAAGACTGCGGCCCGTATGACAACTCGGCCTGCCCGCTGAGGATGATGTAAAAGGAGGTCACCGGCTCGTCTGTGTGCCCGAGGAGGGTTCCCGCCGACACCATCCGGCGCTCGCCCAAGCCGAGGATGCGGTCCACCTGATCGGCTCGAAGGTGCGAGAATGCGTCCACATTGATCATTACGGACCTCCCTTTCTAGAGAGTGGTTTCCTCAATCCACTGGCCGACGGTCTTCGCGCCGTATTCGGTCAGCTCCCAGATTCCTCTCGTCGGTCCCCTCTTGATGAGTCCACGCTCGGTCAGCCGGTGCCTGGTCCACTGGGCGGTGCTGCGCCATCGGGCGACACCCGTCGAAGGCAATCGCTCGTAGTCCACATCCTTTAGGATCGGACGCATCTTCTCTTCAACGACCGGTAGGACCTCGTACATGACGCCCGTGCCGCCAAGCTCGAACAGCGCTTCAAGCAGTGGTCTCTCGAACTCTCGTTCGGCGGTCTTTCTTCCCCTGGGCAGGCGGGTGCTCCCGGCCTGCTTGGCGGTCCTTTTGCCGGGGGAATCCAGGTCCTTGTCGACCTGGTCGAGCAGCTTCCCGATGGTCGAATCCGGCGTGTCCTCGAGAGGTGATGCCCAACGTTTCAGTCGCTGCCAAGTATCTTCGCTTATACGTATAACCGGCATCTCAACCTCTACGCAAGATGGGATAGTTCAATGTAACAAAGTTACATAGGTCGGTCAACGGAACGGACGTTGGTGCACATGCTTCCCGCACTATAGGCGACTAGTCTATAAGCTAATATGGGGGAAACAGATGACCAGTCGAATACCCGGTTCATTGTGACTCTTGTAACTAAGTTGACAACAAAAAAACTTGTCATTAGATTGTTCGTCGGGGGAACGCGCTTGACCCCAAACGGTCCCCTGGAAGGAGTTGGATTGCAATGGAGGAACAAGAGGGAACAGTCGAGGTGCTTCTTGTCGAGGACAACCCTGGTGACGCTCGACTCACCCAGGAAGCACTGAAGGACTCCAAGTATGAGGTGAGCGTCAACGTCGCCGAGGACGGTGAGATCGCCCTGGCACGCCTCCGCAAGGAGGGCGAGTTCGCCGACGCGCTATCTCCCGAGCTGATTCTCCTCGACCTGCAGCTGCCCAAGCGATCTGGCCTAGAGGTCCTGGCCGAGATCAGCAAGGACGAGGGACTGCGCCACATACCTGTCGTCGTGCTGACCGGCACTTCCGCCGAGGGCAGCATGCTCCAGTCGTACGGGATTTCGCCCTCCCGTTTCATGAGAAAGCCAGTCAACGTCGCCCGCTTCGACGTGACGATGACGACTATACGGTCCTATTCGGAGAGGGAGGCCGAACAGCCCTCTGAGGTTTCGGTTACCGAATCGCCCGCCGCTCCCAGAAGGCGCTGGTGGTGGCCCTTCGGATAGGCATGGTCCGCTAGTCATGGCCCACACCCAAGGGCCGAACGAGAGACCGGGTACCGACAGTCCGGGCTCCGGTCAGGTGAGTTCCGGGGTCGCATACGCGGAGCTGGCCAGGATCGGCCAGATAGTTACGTCGACATCTGACATCGGCGATGTCTACCAGCAGTTCGACTCCACGGTGGCCCGGCTGATCCCGTTTGACAGGATAAGCATCTCCACCCTGGACCTTGAGTCCAACGAGGTGATCAACTCCCACGTAGCCGGCGCAGGACCTCAGGCGCTGGATGGAGCCGCCACCAGACGTCTGGACGATACGACCGCGCTCCTCGTGGCCAGATCGGAAAGGGGTCTGGTCGCATGCGGAGATGAATACGAGAGGCTGGCGGGTGAGTACAGCGTCGAGGCTCTGCACTACAGCGCCGGGTTCAGATCAAAGATCTCGGTTCCCCTGCTCTACGGGGGAGAGGTCATTGGGGTCCTCACGCTGCGGTCGAGATCTCTGAACGCCTACACCGAGGATCATCTTCGATCGGCGACGGAGGTGGGTAACCAGATCTCGGGCGCGCTCTACAACTCGGCGATGGTCTCCCGACTCGGCGAGATGGTGAGGGAAAGGGATCTGCTGGCCCGCATCGGCAGGATCGTGACCTCCACCCCCGACATGGACGATGTTTACAGGCAGTTCGCGGCCGCGGTGGCCGAGAGGGTTGCGGTGGACAGAATCAACGTCACCGTCCTTGGAGGATCCGGGGACACCATCCGTGTCGCATACCTGAGCGGAGAGGACATTCCGGGGAGCTGGGGCTCATGGCAGGACATGCCCATGAAGGGCACCACCGAGGAGCAGGCCCTGCTCGGCGGGGCAGGCGTCTGGAGCCTGACCGACGAAATCGTGCAATCCGGCGTCCTGCCCGGGGAGCTGGAGAGCATGGAAGCCGGATTCCGATCCATAATTACCGTTCCCCTGCTGTCCATGCACAAGGCGGTGGCGTTTCTGACCGTCGCGTCCAAGGATGAAAGCGCGTACTCGGAGGAAGATCTGCAGTTTCTCTGTCTGGTCGGAGACCACGTTGCCGGGGCGGTGGCTACCAGCCTGCTGGTGACCGAGCTGCAGAGAACCCATGATGAACTCATGCGCTCTAATGCTGATCTTGAGCAGTTCGCCTACGTGGCCTCGCACGACCTGCAAGAGCCCCTGAGGATGGTCTCCAGCTACGTGACGCTGCTTGAGCGCAGGTACCGGGGCCGCCTGGACGCCGATGCAGACGATTTCATTCATTTCGCCGTCGACGGCGCGGAGAGGATGAGGCAGCTCATCCAGGACCTGCTGGCCTTTTCCCGCGTCGGCACCCGGGGCGGTGAGCTTGTTCCCACGGACAGCCGAGCCGCGCTCACGAGAGCGCTCGAGAACCTTCAGGTCCTGATCGACGAGACGGATGCCCGCGTCATCTTTGGAGATATGCCCGAAGTAAATGCCGATCCGGGGCAGCTCGAGCTCGTCTTTCAGAACCTGATCGGCAATGCCATCAAGTACCGGGGCGAGGATCGCCCGGAGGTCTCGGTGTCGGTGGTGGCCCAGGAAGGGCACTGGCTATTCGGGGTAAAGGACAACGGGATTGGATTTGAGCAGAAGTTTGCGGACAGGATATTCGGAGTGTTCCAACGGCTTCAGACGAGGAGCGAATACCCGGGCACCGGGATAGGTCTTGCGATTGCGAAGAAGATCGTGGAGAGGCACGGGGGAAAAATCTGGGCCGATTCTCAGCCCGGCCTGGGCTCCACATTCTGGTTCACGATGCCAGTCTCGGTCGACGGTTATGGAGGACTGCAGCTTGAGTGATTCCCGGTTCGGAAGACCCATCCACATACTGATGGTCGAGGACAATCCGGGCGACGTCCGCCTTGCCAAAGAGGCGTTGCGCGATGCCAAGGTCCGCAACGACATGGTGGTGGCGACCGACGGAGAGCGGGCTATGGAGATATTGACCGCTGCCGAAAGGCTGCCCGACCTGGTCTTGCTGGATCTCAATCTGCCGAAAAAGCACGGGAGGGAAGTCCTGGCCCAGATGAAGAGCGACGAAGGGCTGAAGCGCATACCTGTGGTGGTCCTCACGAGCTCGCAGGCCGAAGACGATGTTCTTGGCACCTATGACCTGCACGCCAACTGCTACATCACAAAACCACTGGACCTTGACCAGTTCGTCAAGGTGGTCAATACCATCGAGGATTTCTGGCTGACCATCGTCACCCTCCCGCCGGCCTCGCCAGCACGCTGAGATATATCGGAATCTCGCCGAGGGCAACCAGAGGTGGATGGATCGCAGTTCACCCGGACCCAGGTCAGATGTCCTCATCTGGCCATCAGGCGCCGGATGTTGGCTGAACGGCTAATCTCCCCCATCAGCTTCGTCACCACCTTAGCCTCAAAGAAGATGTGGAGGGCGGATCACGGCCGCCGGAGGTCAGGCCTGGCGGCCCCCAGACCCGTCGCGCACTCCCGCATCCCTCTGTTCTGGCCGCCGGAGTCTACTCATATAGAATAGTGCGCCATGAGCCAGGTACTCGACAGGTTGAGCTGGCTGATCACGGTCCGCCCGTACGTCACACTCTTAGTCCTCCTCGCCGTAACCGTTTTGCTTGCCGCGGGCGTGACGATGCGCGCCCCGCCCACGGAAGGGGCCGATCTGGCGTTCCTTCCGCCCGGGCACGCCGTTGCTGAGGCAACTGAGGAGATAGAGTTGTTCTTCGCCGACTCGGGCGAAGTAAGTGTTGCAACGCTCGTGTTCCGCGGAGAGGTGCTCACTCCGGACGGGCTCTCCCAGATGGACGCCCTGCTCGATGAGATCGAAGGCGACCAGAGCGTTCGTGAGTTACTGGTGGCAGGGGATCCGGTCTTCGCACCGACGTCGCTGATCAAGTCCGTGCTCGGGGTGGACGGCTTCGATTCGGTCACCCAGGCGGACATCGACTCCGCGCTCGGCGCGCCGCAGCTGCAGGAGGCATTCTCCGCGCTCACCGGAACAGATGAGGACGGCACGCCGGTTGCGATCGCCACCATAAGCCTGATCGACACGGGCGACGAGCGAATCGAGGACGCTGAACGAAAGATCGGCGACCTCGCGTCGGCGGATGAGGGTCTCGTTGACGTGAGCAGCCTATCCCCTGTGATCATCGAGGACGAGTACAAGGCGGCCACCGAGTCGGGGATGGCACCGCTCATAGGCCTGGCGCTACTCCTGATCGCAGCTCTGCTTCTGCTCTTCACGCGCGCCCTTTCAGATACGCTCCTGACGCTGCTAGGCCTGATAGTCTCGATAATCTGGGTTCTCGGGGCGGAGGGCTGGCTCGGGCCGGAGGGGCTGGGAGCGATCGGCCCTCCCAGTTCGCTCACCGCCATGGTGCCCGTGATACTCATCAGCCTCACGGTGGACTATGCCATCCAGGCCGTGTCCCACTACCGCGAGCGGCGAACCGCCGGCGAGCCCGTGGTGACAGCCGTCCGAACGGGGCTGCGCAATGTCACGGTCCCGCTGACGCTGGCCGCCGTCACGACCATCGTGAGCCTGCTGGCGGGCCTGTTCTCCCCGATCGGGGTGATTGGCGACTTCGGCATCGTCGCGGGTCTGGGCGTGGGACTGAGCCTGATAGTGATGCTGACTCTGATCCCGGCTGGCCGCATTATCATCGACCGGCGGCGCGAGGCCCGAGGCACCCTGCCGCCCGCCCGCCCGATCTCTAACGCATTGCCCGGCATCCCGCTGTTGGCCGAGCGGCTGGGGCGATCGGTTACACGCTGGCCCGCGCCCTACCTGGTCGTCGTCATCGCGGTGACCATCGCGCTCGGGTTCGCCGCAACGGGACTGAAGTCCGAATTCAGCATCCGCGACATCCTGCCCCGAAATGGGAACGTGCTACAGGACATGGAAACGCTCGAAGCATCCGTCGGAGGCTCGACGGAGCTCACCAGCGTGGTCGTCAAGGCCGAGGCAACCGATACACGCACGCTCCTCAATCTTCAGGACCTGACGGCCGCCTTTGAGGACGAGTCGCGTCGTCCGCCGCAGGCGGCAGGACCGATCCAGGCCTCGTACTACACGGCACTGAGCGACTGGGTCGAAGACACCGGGGAGCCCGGAGACAACTACGACCCCGAGCTTGCGGCCCTCTTCCGAGAAGCTTCCGTTGGGGTGGACCTCGATCGGGAACTGATGCAGGAGGTCATCGACAGGCTCTTCGACCGAGAACCGCACCTGGAGCGCTTCCTCGTTAACGATCCAGAGGGAGTCGATACGCTGCTGCTGCAGTTCCCGACCTACCAGGGCGATCCCGGGGGAATTGGAATGATACAGGAGGAGATAGAGTCGCTCTGGTCCGGGGACGACAGCGCTATCACGGCGACCTCGGGCAGCATCGTCGCCATCGCCGTCACGGACCAGATCACGGGCCGGCAGACGGAGTCGATCAGTGTCACCATCGCCGTGGCACTAGGCATCCTCACCATCTTCTTCTGGGTGGCGCTGCGCCAGCCCATGCTCGGTCTGGTTGCGGTGGGGCCGATCGTGCTCGTCCTCATCAGCGTGCTGGGTACGATGGCGCTGCTGGACATCCCCTACACGCTGGTCACCTCTATCATCACGGCTCTGTCGATCGGAATCGGGGTGGACTACACCATCCATGTGATTCACCGCTACCGGGAGGAGTTCTCCCGCCTTCGAAATCCGGAGCAGGCGGCGGTCCGGACCCTGGCTACCACAGGCTCGGCGCTGATGGGCTCGGCGCTTACGACGGCGTTCGGATTCGGTGTGCTGATAGCCTCGCCCCTGCTTGCGTCACAGCAGTTCGGTATCACGGCGACCATCACTATCGCCTATTCCCTCATAGTCTCCATCCTGGTTGTGCTGCCCGCGATGGTCGTCTGGGGCGCGTACCAGAACATGCGGCTGCGCTCCATGGTCGAGCGTATGTGGAGCGACCTTGACGAGGCCATTGAGGACGTGCACCGGCGGCACGGTCAGGATCAGCCGAGCACTCCGTAGATCGACGGGCTTGCGACCTTCGTCACTTGAGCAAACGCCAGTTGCGCCCTGCCCGCGGCGGCCGAGTCTGACCTGCTATGCGCTACCCTGATAGGCGCATGAGGAGTGTTGAACGATAGCTACCCGTTATAAGGCGCCCGCTGACGCCCCGCTGGCTTCCCCTTTTCCTGAGGGCTGGTATTTCGTTACAAGTCGTCGGGCCATCTCAAGGGAGAAGCTCATCCAAATGACCTGGATGGGCGAGAGCATCATAGTCTGGTGCGATGAAAACGGGCGAGTCTGCGTATCTGGGGCCTTTTGCCCTCACCTTGGTGCCGATCTGGGGCCTGCGGCAGGGGGGAGAGTGTGCGATGGCCGGCTCGTATGTCCCTTTCATGGCTATGAGTTCGATGCCACGGGCCAATGCGTTGCCACTCCCTTTTCCCCACCACCGAAATTCGCAAGGCTGCGGGTCTTCGAGACACGGGAAATAGCCGGGTTGATCTTCGCGTGGTGGGGAATCCGGGGACGGCCGCCCCAGTGGAGCCTGCCCGCAGAGTCGCCTGACCAAACTGGTTGGAGCGATCTTGATATCAAGACCATCCGTTTTCCCGGGCATCCTCAGGAGACGACGGAGAACTCGGTTGACCTGGCGCACCTGCGCTATGTGCACGGGTACGACAGCGTAAACCGCGTCGACCCCGTGTCCGTGGACGGTCACCTTCTCGAAAGCAATTTCGACTTCACCAGAACCCGGACGATCGCCGGCATAGCGAGCCTGACGTTTGATGTTTCAGCGAGAACGCGAATCTACGGACTGGGCTACTCGTACGTGGAGATCCGCGAGCATTCCATCGGCATGGACTTACGCCTGTGGATACTGGCGACGCCCGTCGACGGCACGCTCATCGACTTGTCTTTGGTAGGGCAGGTGCGGGAGATTCGTAACCCCAGGCGGTGGATATTGGGCCTCGGATTTCTCCCGGTAGGGCTGCGCGCGCCCATCATGAACAAGATCATGGCCTCTCAGCAAGAACACGATGTGCTACAGGACGTGCTCATCTGGAGTCGCAAGCGATATCAGTCTCGCCCTCGCCTGAGCCGTTCCGACGGTGAGCTGATGCCATTTCGAGCTTACTGTGCCCAGTTCTACCCCGACCCCCGTGATTCCGACGCCCCGGCCGCCTGATTGTGGTCCCGGGCCGTGCGGGACGGGCGTTGCGAGGGAATGAAAGGGTCTGGCTGACACTCTTCGTGCCGCAGCATTTAAGGGTGCTGTCAGCCGGGATCGCCAGCCCGAATCTTCGTCCCTAGTCCTGGCAATAACCCCTGTGACACCGTAAAGCGGGCCTAAGGCGCGCCCTGGCTGCGCGGGGCAAGCGGTGTCAGGAATCCAGCAGGGCTTCGAAAAGCTCTCGCCAATCCTCCGCGGTCTCGCTGCCGTAGGTGACGCTGGACACGACGACGCCGTCAGAATCGAGAGTCACGTAGGCGGCCTGGCGGGTGACGTTGTAGTTCCTTACAACCTGCACATCAGCCACGGTCATCGGCCACAGGAACCCTTCGGACTGCTTATAGGCCAGGATCTGTTCGGCGGTCTCGAGCGGGTCTATGTTCACCGCAAGAATACCCAGGCGGTCCGCGTATTCGGGTTGAACTTCCTTAAGGTGCCTCAACGAGGCACGGCAGGTTGGTCACCAGGTGGTGTAGAAGTAGAGGAGTAGCGGGCGGCCGCTAAAGCTGTCCAGGCTGACCTGCTCACCTTCGACGGTGGTCAGCATGAAGTCCGGGGCTTTCTGTCCCGCCTTATGTCCGACCTCCAGCGCCATCTGGGTAGGCGGAGTCGTTGGAACGGCCGTTGCCTCGGGCTGTTGGGCTTCCTCCGAGGTGTTTGTGACTGCAGGTGTGGAGATCGGCCGGGAGGTAGGAACCTCTGTCCCGGACGTTTCCCCTCCACAGCCGGCGAGCAGGGCGGCCAAGGAAAAGCACGTGGCCAGGGCAAACAGTCTCGGTCTGCCAGTCAGGGTGCGCAACACGACCTTTTTGTGTCCTTCACCATGCTCGTTGCTGAGCAGCGAGGGTAACAGGTGGCGTTGATAGTTTCCATACCAGCTGACGATCAGCCATTGCCTTCACCATCCCTGACCCGGTGGCGGGTCGCTGATGCTCAGGCTGGGCCGCTTGGCCGACGAATCCAGCGATGTGCCTGGCATCAGGAAATCGTCGGGTCGCGAAATGGTCAGTTAGGCTCGCCGCCAACGATCGACTCGGGGTCGCTCGCGCCGGTTCGTGTCTGTATCAACCGAAGGGTCGCAAATCCGTCACTGAGCGACAGTGCAATCATCGAAGACGACTATGCGGTCGGCTCGAACGAGTTTCCCGTACAAGGTGACATACTGACCCGTATCCAAGCTCGAAACGGATTCCAACTCCGCGAACCGGCACTCAATGTACCGATCCCGTTGCGATAGCCGATCGTCAGGGTGGAATTGAACCCTCGGGCCGTCAATATTCGTTACGTGGCCCGAGAACCTGCGCATCTCTTCGGCCGCGACTCGCGCGGCCAGTCGGGTGGGATTGGATTCTCTTTCGTGTTGATAAAAGTCGTATAGCGTCCTTGGGCCAGATTCCTCCGTTCCACACGCTGCCATCGCCAGCACGGCTAGACCCACCGCCATCAAGGAAAGAACCGTGATCTTCATCTCCAACCTCTGGAGTACCCACACTCTGAGCCAAGCATTTGGCCCGCATTCTCTCATGCAGGGGTTCACTTCCGCAGAACTCCCAGCCGCATGGATTCCCCGAGCATCGACGAGGACACCTGTGCGCTGGCTGTGGCCTTGCCCGTTAATCCGTCGGCATCGCCTGAGCCAAACCTGGCTGTGCAGCTCTTGCCTCCGCCAGAGGTTGCTCATGGTCGTTCATCCGTTCTCTCATTCACGCTCCAGGGAGCCTAGGGACAATCCCTGTCACTGATGGAGCCATCACTGGTCTTGGTGCGACAGTAAATGACTCCCTCCAATATCGCATCCTCCAGGTCAGCGTTCTCGAGATCGGCACCGGTGAAGTCGGACCCAGATAGGTCAGCCTGATAGAAGGAGGCTCCTCTGAGGTTGGCATCCTGGAAATCCACGCCGCGCAGGTTCGCCCCCTCAAAGAACACCCCTTCGAGATTGGAGCCCACAAAGCTCGCTCCCTCCAGGGTAGACCCGGAGAAATCGGCCGCTTCCCGGCCCCTTGAGCCACCTCCCTGGACTGAGGGAATCTCGCTGAAGTCCTGCCCATCGAAGATGGCGCCCGGACATTCCGCATCCGGACCTACGGCGCACCCCTGAACATCTTTGGGGACTGTGGGGACCGGGGTGATGGACGGAACCATGGTCAGTTGTGTCGAGGAACTGCCAGGCTCGCCGGCGCAGGACAGGATAACGACGATAGTCCCGACCAGCAGCGGGAACAGCACTTTCTTGGGGATGCTCAAGCGGCATCCGCGATTAGCGTGCACCACCGATCGTACCTCCACCCGCCAATGAGTCAGACACCGCCCATGTTGTCCATGAGCACGCCGTAACTCGACCTATCGAAGAACCTACCCTCCAAATCAGCCCGTATCAGGGTAGCATCAGTCAGGCGGGCGCACCGAGAATCCGAATTGTATGCAAACGTGTCACCAGTGAATGCACTTCGTACATTCGTACCCACGGGGTCGACGTCCCCTCGGCCCGGTGTCGGGGAAGTCTTCCGTTCACGCTGCATGCTGGTACTTGCGGTGGCGGGAAGTATCTTCGAATCTGTGGTTGCATTCAGGGCTCGTTTGCGTACCACCGAGACCGGATCCGACAGGCACCGCATTGAATTACGAGAAGCCGTGAGGCGGCAATAGGACCACGATTATGACGGCACACGTACCACAGAATCCGCAGTTCGGAGGCAGGCCATTCTATGGATACGACTCGGCCGGCGTTCAGCGGGGCTACGCCAACCGCGACACAGTCCGGCTCGCCGACTTCCTGGTTCCGCACCTGTCTGCGGGTAAGAGCGTCCTGGACTGCGGCTGCGGGCCGGGGCCGATCACGCTCAGTTTCGCGGAGATCGTGGCACCCGGTCGGGTCGTGGGAATCGACATCGAGCCAGCAATGATCGCCCAGGCCACGCAGCTAGCGGCCGACAGCGAACTGGAGAACCTCGAGTTCCGAGTAGCGGACATCTACGACCTGCCATACGAGGACGGCGAGTTCGACGTCGTGTTTTCCAGCGCGGTCACCGAGCATCTGTCCGATCCCGTCCGTGCGCTGAGGGAGATACTCAGGGTCACTAAACCCGGCGGCGTCGGAGCGGTCGCTCGCACCGACTGGTCGTTCCCGTTCATCGTGCCGGAGTGTCCTGAGCTGAGCAGGTTCTTCGAGCTGTTCGAGGGCGGCTTCAACCGCATCGGCGGATCTCTGAACCAAGGGCGCTTCCTGAGGTCCCACATGCGCGAGGCTGGTTTCGACGTCATCGAGTTCGAGACAAATATGTCCCACGTGCTGGGGCGGGACGCCGCGGGCGCGTCGGCTGAGACCTACATCGCGTGGATTGAGAACATCCCGCTGTTCCAGGAGTCCATTGAACTGGGCCTGACCACCGACGCCGAGCTAGAGTCGATGGTCAACGGCATCCGCGAATGGGCAAATCATCCTGACGCCTACCTGTCAATCGCGAGGGCGCATGCAGTGGGGGTGAAGGGCGGGTAGACTGGTTCAACCCGCGCAGATCCGCCTGGCCTTACCTGTAATTCGATAGAATCTCCCTGCACAAACATGACCGTTCCTCCACTACTGTGTTGGGGCAGCTACACCATGACAGCAGCCAGAGTGGCAACCTCCCGCGAGGGTACCCCCCGTCGCAGGCGAGCAGTCCGTTCGGTCCAGCTGTTCTGAAAGGAACTCATGCAACTCCGCGAACTACGCAAAGGGTTGGAGGCCGCGTACCTGGGATCCCCCGTTGCCCGTCGCGTGCAACGATTTGATGGATGGCTCGACAGGGCCTCCGCGCGGGGAGTTGGCGCGCCGGGCTATGACCACGCAGCAACCGTCAAGGAATACTACGACCTTTGCGGCGAGTTCATGGTGTTCGGCTGGGGTGAATCCCTTCACTTCGCGCCGCTATCGCCCGGGGAGAGCCTGGAGGAGTCCAAGCTCAGACATCAGCGACTGATGATCGACAAGCTGGAGATGCGCGAGGGCATGACGGTGATCGATGTCGGTTGCGGGATAGGCGGCCCCATGCGCCGTGTAGTCCGCGAGGCCGGCGCCAGGGTCGTCGGGGTCAACAACAATAAGATCCAGCTTGACAGGGCGAGATCGTTGAACGCCGAGGCGGGGATTGACCACATGGTCGACTATCTTGAGTCCAGCTTCATGGACATGGGCGCGATCGCGGACGACACGTTCGACCGCGGCTACGCGATCGAATCGACATGCCATGCCCCGGACAAGGTCGGAGCGTTCGCCGAGATCTATCGTGTGCTCAGGCCCGGAGCCCTCTTCTGGGGTCAGGAGATGTGCATGACGGACAGGTTCGACCCCGGCGATGGCAGGCATCTGGCCATCAAGCAGGACCTGATGCACGGCATAGCGCTCAAGGATATCGCGACGACCGAAGAGGTGAACCGGTCGCTCGTAACGGCGGGGTTCGAGGTCATCGAGGGGATTGACCGTGCCGTCGGGGAGAGCAGTTCGATCACGCCGTGGTATCGGCCCATGGAAGCCCCGGACGGAACACTGCGCGGCGCCCTTTACAGGATTCCGCTGGGCCGCAAGGCCTTTGTCGGGGCATGCAGTCTGGCCGAGGTGCTGGGCGTGTTTCCCAAGGGCTCTGCGGACGTAGTCAGGCTGCTGGACCGGACTGCAAGGGCCTATGTCGCGGGCGGGAGGGCCGGGATCTTCACGCCACTTTACTGTTTCCTGGCGCGCAAACCTCAGGCCTAGTCCCTCTCTCTAGCAGCCTCTCGGGCGCGATCGGCTGGTGCGTTAAACGCTCAGCTCGCGCCTTTGCCCGGCGATGCGGAACTTCAGCCTGCTGCTCGGTTTCATCGACGGTATGGGGTTAAACCGGAACTCGAAGTTCTTCGGCAGCACCTCGAGCTTGAAGTAATGCGCCACCATCAGCACGTTGACGGCCAGTTGCAACTCCATCCACCGGGAGCCGAGGCATGTGTGGGTGCCCAGCCCGTAGGGTGCGTATCCGGGGCTGAGCTGCTCATTGCGCGGGGGCAGATAGCGGTCGATATCGAACTTGAAGGGATCCGGAAAGACATCCTCCATGAAATGTGTGGCCGTCTGGGCGATGACGACCTTCGAACCCACCGGCAGTTCGTAGTCCTCCACCACACAGGAATTCATCACGTTTCGGATGGACATCGGAACGACCGGGTACATGCGCATGCACTCCATCATGAAGCGGTGCGTGACATCAATCGTGGACGGGCTGAAGTCCTCGGGTTTCGGATCGCCGTTGCCAAACAGGGCGTCGGCCTCGGCCTGGATTCTCGCGTGGACCTCCGGCTGTGAGGCCATGGCATACAGGGTGAAGCTAAACGCATCGCCGAGGTATGCGCTGGCCACCAGCGCCGCGGTAAAGGCGAACCTGAGGTTGGATTCGGGTATGAACTGCGGGTCGCTCGCATGCAGGCTCAAGTAGTCGTCCACCAGGTCTAGGGGCCGCCCGGCTCGCTGGGCGGGGGTATGCACGCTGTAGACGCGCTCAAGCAACGTTTCGATGATTCCTGCCCGGCGCCTCATGCCGGGAGTCTTCAGCATGAACTTCGGCATTATCTTCATGATGTGAACGCTGAGCGCGCGTTCCTTGAACTTGAGCAGGTCGTCTATGATGTCCTGAGTCTCAACTCCCACCATGAATGGCGAGATTTGAGCGTTGATCATTTGCCGGCTCATGCCGGTCGCCGGGTAGACATCCCCAACTGTCCACTGCGCCATGTGCCTGCGCGCACGTCCGTACAGGTCGTCTATCTGCCCCGCCAGTCTCTTGCGGGAATAGGCCGCCGATAAGGACTTGCGCAGTCGGAAATGGTCCGCGCCGTCAAGGGCGGGCAACACCCCGGCGGCGCCATAGACCTTCTCAAAGTCCGCGAAATAGTCCCTGGCTCGCAGGTACATTCGACCTCGGCGATGGACCCACTGATTTGTGTCGGTGCCGGCCAAGACGATCATGGGCTCGGTAAACGGAGGCCGGAGCTGAAACACCGGGCCATACTCGTGCGCAAGGTCCGCGAACAGTGCCGGTATGTTGCCCTTGCGGATGTGAGGATTCAGCAGGATCCTGCGCAGGGAAGCGGTAGGGATCTTCTTGGTCAGGGCCGAACGTCGGAACAGCGGGCCCGCCAGATTGTGGGCCACCGCCTCGGCTATGGAACGGCCGATCAGGTCCATCTTGCAGATGAACTGAATACGCTCCTCCGCCTCGTCATCAAGCTGAAACATGAAGCGGAAGACGTCGCACGTGTTGATCAGGCAGATGATGATGACATCCCTCGGGTCAGGGATCTCGTTATTGAAGATCGCGTTGCTGATACGGGTCTTTACAAACTGGACTGCGGTCCCCTCCGCCGAGTTGCCGAACATCCCCGCCTGCCATGTAGTACGGGACAGCGTCCAGAACTCCCCGTCGTGGTGTTCCAGAATCTTCAGGTCAACCAGGTGGTCCAGGGTCCAATCGATGATTGATTCCGCACGGGGCGCCAGCCTCTCGATCCAGTACTGAGTGGTCCTTTGGACCGGTTCGGCCGCGATCTCCTTCAGGATGGAGTCCAGTGTGGGTCTACCCGTTTCCGTCTCGTCAACGACAAAAAGTGATTCAAGATCTGTGTCAATTCGAGACCTGAGTGAAAGTTCCGCCAGTACGGCGCCGACAACGGCGCAGTTAAGGTCCCACCCGGGCACCTGGTGGAAATAACCGCTCTCCTCGTTGAGGAGCATAAGGAGGAGCTCTTCAGTCAAGCTGAGCGGTTGCATCTTCGTTTCACCCTTTGACACAGTCATCAGTTCTGACCTCGGTGCACTATCTCGATGCCATGTGCCCGCCTAGGCTTCCGCCCCCTGACGGCAGCATATCTCTGTCCGGCACGGAATGCTGTAAAGATCGGTCAAATGGAGACGGAAGGTGCCAGACAGGGTGTTCCCTAGAGACGGACATGGCGTCAATGTCATCTTCACGTGGGGCCGATGTCGTTTGCCCAACGTAGCGGACAGATAGCTACCCTAGTTCGCAGTGCATTCGTCTGCGGACTCCTGCCCGGGCGGGCGGCAAGCCCCAGGCCTTCGCTTCTTGACGCTTCCACAGGACATGTTGCTTCCGCAGTAGCTGAACGATCGTATTACATTGAGATCGTCGAACGGTCAGTCCGCACGGATCTGCGTCGCAACGGCCCATTCCACACTGATAAAGGGCGTCTTCCGGCAGTCATCATGCGTATGGGCACTGTAGCACCAATTCAGTATGTTACCGCATACGGCATTTGCAGTGGTTTTCAGCGGGCCTTTCCGCATTGACTTGCCCCCAGGTCTAGCGGTCCGACGGGATGACTTTCCGACTGCATCAGAATCGGGAGGAAAACCGGCCCGATCTGATCCGGCCGAGAAAAGAACGCAGTCTAGGTCGTGGTTGGCATCGCCGTAACTGCTTTCCTCATCCTTTTCAGCAGCACAACTAGGCTCGATTCCAATCGGGCCGTGTCCGAGATGTCCCCGGGATAGGAAGCGGCGTGAATCACCTTGAATCCTTCAGCCGCCAGCGCGTTCAGGTTGTGTTCAAGCCTATCCAGCTCTTCTACATTGGCGCGTCTGACTCTGTATTCGTGCATAAGTCGTCTGCTCGGCTGGTCTGAGATGTTGAACGAGAAGCTTGCTTGGGGAAGGGGTGCTAGCGGCCTGCATGTGCCCGAACGATCCGCTCCACCATGTTCTCGATCTGTTCCATTAGCTGAATGGTCTTCAGGGTGCTGGCTATTTGTTCGTCTGTGGCTTTGGGATCGACGGCCCGAAGGACCAGCTCGACGAGTAGCCACACCTGCTCTTTTTGAGATTCGTAGCTCTTGTACTGCATGGCTCCCTCAGGTGAGGTCTGGCTCCTCCTCGCACTCCATGTTTACTACATGCCAGGGAAACACGATGCTCCCGCCGCTTGAACTACCAGAGGCCGACTTGAAGCAAGCCGCCCTAGGTCCCCCTGCTGTCAGCACTTTCTCTTCCAACAATCGCTAGTGAAAAGAGGTGTCGGCCCGAACCACGAGGACCGGGACGCCGGATTCCCTGACAACTGCTTCTGCGACGCTGCCCAGGAGCATCCGGCTCACCCCCGACCGCCCGTGCGTTGTGAGGGCAATCATGCAGTGCTCCGTCCTGTGCGCATAAGCGGCAATTTCCGATGAGATCTTGCCGCGAAGCAGCTCTCTATCGACTTCACTTCCTGAACGCATCAGGCGCCGTTGCACTGCCAGAAGATAGTTAGCTGCTTTCGTCGCCGCCTTCTCGTCGATGCTGGCCAATAGGTCCAGGGTGAGCATGCCATCGTCGAATTGGTCGCCGCCATCATGTACAACCCTGACGAGAGTCAATTCCAGATTCATCCTGCCGGCGAGTGTGGTTGCGTAGGGGAGCACTGTTTCCGCGAGTTCGGAGCCGTCCAGAGGAACGATCATGCGGGAGAGGGCATAATCGCTCTCCGTATACAAGCTGGCCCGCTCCGGCGTGATGGCCAGCACGGGTAGAGGTGATTCGTGAAGTACCTTGTAGGTCACGCTGCCCAGAATCCCGCTCGCTAGCAGACTCCTTCCTCGCGTGGACATCGCGATCAAATCGCATTCGGTCTCCTGGGCCATCCCGATTATGGCATCCGACGCCGGCCCATAGCTTATGGCGGTCTCTGCAGTGATTCCTTCATGTGCCAGCTCTGCGGCGAGATCGTCCAGAGGGGCCTTTACTGCTCGTTCGATTCTCGCCACCAGATTCGATGCCCAGGGCTCAGCTTCGGTTGCATGGCCGGAGGGCACATTCGCTCCAGCCTCCCTCAAGCTCCTTAAGAGTCTGCCCAGGTCAGAGTCGACGACCCCTTCCTCCAGGTGGTCAAAGTCCATAGCCCTCGCCAGCACCACTCCGATCTCCATCTCACGGGCGATCTCGGTGACGAAGGGCAGGATGCCTTTTGAGATTTCACTGCCGTCCAGCGGAACCAATACCTTTGTGAACATACGCTAGCCCTCTAGTTTGTCTCTGGCAGCCAGGGCCGGGGGGTCCACCGACCTCTGCACAGGTAGCCATGTCAATGCTACAGGGGGACTCGGCCTCGAACATCGGGTTGGGCATACCTGGCACGGAGTTTGCATTCCTGGGTGAGGCCACATTCCTTTCCCACCCATGGGGGACGCGCCTGTCGTCGAACTGAGACTGCCAGTGCTCGTTGGTCCTCATGTTGGTAACCCACGGCTCGTCACCCCGCGCCCCTCTCACCTACCCAGCAAATCGGCCAATTCGCTGAGCTAATTCAACATACAAGTTGCCTGGGCCAATGGAGCCCGCATCATGCGATGACGTTCTTAGTGGCGGAAAGGAACCGACTTGGCAGCGCGATCAGCGCCGTCCGGCCCCGAATCGAGGCCCACATCGTCTGGCGCGAGCAGGAGCTGAGCGACATCGACGAGGGCCTGCGTCAGGCACTGCGCAGCAGTGCGGTCTGGCGGGAGAAGGACGAGATCCTGCGCTCGGTTCCCGGCGTGGGGGAGCAGCTCTCCCTCACCCTGCTGGCTCAACCCCCGGAGTTGGGAACGCTGGACCGCCGGCAAGTCGCGGCGCCGGTCGGCGTGGCGCCGTTCGACGGAGACAGCGGCATCATGCGGGGGAAAAGGCATGTGTGGAGTGGTCGGGCCAGGATCCGCGCCGTCTCGTACATGGGAGCGCTGGCTGCCAGTCGGTACAACCCCGTGATCCGGGCCTTCTACCTGCGTCTGCTGTCGTCTGGCAAGCCGAGGAAGGTGGCTCTGACCGCCTGCATGCGCAAGCTGCTCGTCATACTTAATTCCATGCTCAAGCGGCGCTCCACCTCGCGCGCTTTGCGCGCCAGGACCCCCGCACTCGTCGGTCGCTCCGCTTGAAATTAAAGACAGTTGCTCTCGGGCATTAAGGCCCGTCTGTGTTTCAGAGAGAGGTTAAACTGCCTGATCGTTTACACACCTTTTGAGGCTACCTCTAACTCGACCTGCGCCAAATTCTCAAGACCGAGCCCATCGGCCTGGCAGCTCGCCTTACCTGGTTCGTAGGCGGCTTCGGCAAGCATCACCGACTTGAGCATTCCGCATCCAGCCGCTAGCGATCCAATCCTTACCCGACGAAGATGATGGTGAGTGCAAACGCCGCACCGGCTGACACCGACAGCACAATGACCGTGACCCACTTGCGGTCAGTCGATCGCATCGTCGTTGGGCCTGGGGACTCGCCTCTGATTCAGCGCCCTGCAGTCGTTGCAGAGTGACCTGCCACCCTTGCCCCGCTTCAGGTTCTTCTCGGGAATCCGCCTTCCCTCTTCGCAGTCGTCGTGGGTGTGGTAGACGATGCGCAGGGTGGAGTAGTAGGCCCTAATCTTCAACTCGAGTGGCACCCTCTAGAGAGTGTGAGCACGAGACCGATCATCGCCGCCGCCAGCACCACCAACCCTATGACTCCAGGCCAAAACGGAGTGTCCTCGCCATCCGAATCGTACGGGTCTCTGCGCCGCATACGGGCCGCTACCTGAGGTCAACTGTCCTACGGCCGAGCATCTTGCCGACTGCCCAGATCGTAAGCGCGCCGTCTTGGTCTCCTGCCGTACATCTCGTAGGTATGTCATCTAAAGACTCGGAGAGGTCAAACATGTCGGCGAAGTCCGAACCCATAGCTGCACCCAGCGGACCCATCACCGAGGCCACCCTTCCGTCGAGGCAGGTTTCCAGGTTCGCCTGTCCTCGCCCTGCTGTCTTGCCCGGTTCCCACGGAGCGACGACCACGTCTCCGCAGGGCGCGGGACCCTCCATCTCCATTTCCATACGTCGGTGCTTGGAGGAGTGCCTGTAGGTGCACGTCGATGAGGTCTAACCTAGCCCGCAAGGCAGTAAGGTAGGCGGGCTCTCGCCCAGTTACCGTACGGCCCGGCAAGGCGGAAGCGGTCGGTCAGCTGGATCATCTTCAGCGTTCGTACCAGCCGGACCCGAAGACCAGGCCGTCATGTCGCACCACCCATGAGTGCTTCTGCTGTTCCTGGCCCGTCTCCGGGTTGAGCTTTACGTAGTCCACCCAGTTGCCTTCCTCCGTGGCTCCCACCAGCTCAGGGCCGTACAGACGTCCCGCAGAATCGGTCAGAGAGCCGGCGTCCAGCCCCCTGCGCTCCGGGTCGTAGTGGGCGATTATGCGGCCGTCCTCGCCGATGACGAACACATACCACGGACCGTCCACATTGACCTCGGAGCTGTAGTAGGTAACGGTGTCCTCCAGCCCCAGGGCGTCGTAGAGGTTCAGGGCCTGCTGGACGAGGGCCCGGGTGTAGGCGGGAGCGTCGGATTTGGGGGGGCCAGCCTCATACCAGCCGGAGCCGAAGACAAGGCCGTCATGTGCGACGATCCAGGAGTGCTTGGTCTCAATGGCGCCCGTGGCGGGGTTCGGGTAGGTGTAGCTGAACCATTCGCCGTCCTGGTCCGCCACCGCCAGGACCGCAAGGCCAGAGGGATAGCTGTTTGGCCCCACGACCTCCGAGGCGTGAAGGCCCACCAGGTCCGGGTTGAAGGCGTGGGCCACCAGCAGGTCATCCCGGTCGCCGATGAACACGTACCATTGCCCGTCGACGCTCCCACTACTGTTGTAGTAGGACAGGGTGTCCTCCAGACCCACAGCCTCGTAGAGGTTCAGCGCCTGCCGCACGAAGGCCTGGGTGTAAGCCGCAGGGTCCGACTTCCTGGGTCCCCGCTCATACCACCCCGAGCCGAAAACCAGTCCGTGGCGGCTCACCATCCAGGAGTGCTTGGTCTCGACAGCGCCGGTGGCGGGGTTCGGGAAGGTGTAGCTGAACCACTCGCCGTCCTCGTCGGCGACTGCGGTCACGGCTTCCCCTACAGGGTATTCGTTCGGCCCCACGGCATCCGAGACTGGGCGGTTCACCAGGTCCGGGTTGGCGGCATGAGCGAGGAATACACCGTCCGGTTCACCGATGAACACGTACCACTGACCGTCGACGCTTTCCTCAGAGTTGTAGTGGGCAAGGGTGGCGTCACGGCCGTCCGACTCGTACCGGCCAATGGCCTCCCTTACCAGGAACTTGGTGTACTCCTCCGGCATGTACCTAGGAGGGGCGGCCTCTAGCTGCCGTTCCTGAGCCGCAGCCAGCTCGGAGCGCACCGTCTCCTCGACATCCATGCGGGACAGACCCTTATCGTCGCCTCCACAGGCTGCCAGAAGGACCACGCTGAGCAGGACCAAGGCTGTAACCGCTGTCCCGAGTGTGCTGTTCGTCATGTACTGACCTTCTCCATCCGATCTGGAAATGGAGGCCCTCGGCGGGGCTGGGCCGACATTTGCAGCCGGGTATGCCACCGGACCTTCGCCCCTGTGTGCGGGCCTGACTGATGTGCTTTGTGCAGGGCCGGGGTCATCAACCGCATCATCTGCGGGCCGACGGCCTGGGGTGTCTCCTCGGAGACGGTGGCCGGGGAGGGGCTGCTGCGCTCTGCACCGCCCGCGCCGGATTCGATGGTGACCATCCAGCTCAGTGCGCCAGGGACCTTGGACACGCCGGCACATCCTTTCTCAGGGGGCGCTCATGTTCCCCGCGACATGCTCTAGAGATACTTGAGCTCGAGAGTTCTTGCTTTCCCGGGCGCGTGACTTCGCCGCAAGTCTGCTATTCTGCGCCGGGCACTATATTGCAGATGCAAAACATATGCAACGCGAGTACGAGTGCGTTTTCTCCAGGGATGATGAGAAGGGAGACCGCGGGCTCTGCAGCCGTCGGGTCTGCGGCCGGGGAAGATCGGGGTGCTGCGGTGAATTCAGCCTGCTGAGAGAGGGGGCCGGCGAGGCAGCCGGGCCCACGGTCATCCGTGGCTTCGGCGATAGGTTCGGCACCGTAGCCCGGCACAGCCGCCGGGGGCCGGCGCGGGGAGCGCCTCAGTTACTGCTATTCAGCTCCATCCCGGAGTTCACGCGCCGCAGCTTCTCTGAGTTCCTGCAGTCCCGTCTTCAGGTTCCCGTGTATCTTCCTGGTGACGTCCAGAAAGACCCTCTTCTCTTCCTCGTCAATTCCGACGTTGATAAGGGCGTTGAGATCCTGGTGGGACTCGATCAGCCGGGGCATGAAGGTCCATCCCTCCTCCGATAGCTCCAAATGCACGACGCGCCGGTCGTTGCATGGGCGCGTCCTCTGGAGCAGGCCCTTGCCGACCAGCTTGGCTACGTGGCGGCTTATGGTGGCCTGGTCCAGGTGTATTGCTTCAACCAACCCCTCGGTCGTGTTCGCCTGGTTTTGCGAGCAGTGCATGAGGATGGCGGTCTGCACGGGCGTAATGCCGAAGGGAGCCAGCGCCTCCCTGGACAGCCTCGCCAGCATGGCCGTCATGCCGGCCGCCAGGTACCCGAGGGCGGGAAGTATCTCCTCGTCGTGTTCCATGGCCTCGCTGGTATCGCGCATCACCGTCTCCTCCGGCTGTGTTTGTCCACTGTGCATATTCAGGCATGAATGTAGCACCGCAGCAGTTGATTGGGTAATGCGAACGTATGCGAGGGATGCGTCCGCGCGCCCAGGAACGGCGGCAGCGGATTGAGAAGCTGACGCTCCGATTGAGAAGGAGGAAAGGAACGTGAACGGACTCGCCGATACGCCTGAGACCGATTCTCCCAAGCAGGACCACCGCGAGGCCTTGCTGGACAGGATCGAACGGATGACCGAGCTGCCGCTGTTGGTCCTCGCCTTTGCCATGGTTCCCCTGCTGGCGGCGCCCCTCTTCTGGGACCTGGGCCCGACGTCCAAGGCGGTGACCTTCGCTCTCGACACGCTCATCTGGGCGCTCTTTGCAACGGACCTGGCGGTCAAGCTGGCCGTCGCCCCCCGGCGGGTCGAGTACGTCAGGAGACACTGGCTCGAAGTGCTGGTCGTGCTGTTTCCTGTTGCGCGTCCCCTGCGGATTCTGCGGCTCATCGTGTTCGGCTCCAGGTCCTACCGGGGGGCCGTGCGTCTGGCCTACGTCGACTCCCTGGTCGTGTATGCCATTGGCCTCGTCCTGATCGTGGCGACCCTCGTCATGTCGGCGGAGCGGGGACACAACCCGGATTTGGACTCATTCCCCGACGCCCTCTGGTGGTCCATCGGAACGGTGACGACGGTGGGATATGGCGACGTGGTGCCCGTGACCCAGGTGGGTCGGGCCTTCGCCTACGTGCTGATGATCGGCGGGATCGGGATCTTCGGCGCTCTCACGGCTAACTTTGCGTCCATCCTGGTCAGGAGGAGAGACATCGGCCCGGCCGCCGTCGCCGTCCTGGTCGAGGAGGTCAGGGTCATGCGAGAGGAGCTGGCGGAACTGAGGGAGCAGCGCCCGCCGGAGTAGCCAGCTAATGCCGTGGGCCTCAGTCAGCTACCTGCAAGCGCATTTCGCCGGCGCGACGTATGAACACCTCCGGGTCCGCCACCCACTCGGCATAGCCTATGCGCCGGTCGTCGGTCAGGTAGTTGATCTTCTCGTCGAGACAGGAACGCAGTTGGGCGTCTTCAATCGCCAGCGTAAAGCCGCCCAGCTCGACCGCATCGTCCAGGGCGGTGACGGCGAACGCGCCGTCCGACTCTCTGGCCGCCTCCAGGTTGCCGACTTCGCCTCTTGCCAGCGCGTCTACTTCACCTGCCCGCAACGCTGCGAGAAGCTCGGACTCTCCGGTCTCGTCGCCGAGATAGACCACCTCGGGCATGTCTTCCGACGGCGGGTACAGGTGACGCCGACCCTTCAGACCGGGGGACTCGGCGGCGAAGTCGATGGTGTAGTCGGTGCTGCCATCGGCCGTCAGGGTTCCGGCATCGGTCTCGATGCGCGTGCCCGCGGCAAACACCCCGTCGGCATCCACCAGGCCGGTCAGTTCCAGCAGGCGTCGCTCTCCCGTTGTGTCCGCGAGCACTCCCACCCGCGTGTCGCCGGTCAGATCGGAATGGGAGGCTATCCGCCCCGCATCCTCGGTCCGGACCAGCAGGGACTGTCGAAATTTCACGTGGCCCGACGTGAATGAGACGACCTCCTCGCCGGCTGCGTTGCGGGTGCGTGAGTCGAGAATGGTGATGCCGCCGCCCACGATGTCATACTCGGGACCTGCGGATTGCAGCCAGATGTCGTCCCAGGGAGCTATACCGCGCCGGGTGAAAGACAGCCCGGCACCCTCCATCGCTTCAAGGGCGGTGAGCAGGTCGGCCTCGTACCCCAGGTGGGTGTTGAACCCATCTGAGGCCGGGTCAGGGTCGGCGCTGTGGCTCACGGGATCGAAGAAGGCGTAGAAGCCTACCGCCAGGGTCCGGTCTCCCTCCGTGCACGATTCGGACGGGACATCGCCGGGCGAGCAGGCTGCGGCGAACAAGAACAGCAGCGCCGCTAGAGACTTGAACACAGCGACCCCCTAACGCGCGTGCCGCCCGTGCAATGATGATCTCCGGCATTGTGCAATACGAGCGGCCAATGAGCTACCTTACGGCGTGGCGGCGGGCCACTCCAGGCAATCGGCCACCACCTGTTCGATGATATCCCGGGTCACGTGCGGCATGGTGACCAGGTGTGTGATGTCTCCCAGGGGAGCCAGTTGCCACTGGAAGAGAACGTATGGGGATGGCCTGGGGAAGACGACTATGGGGCTGTTCCTGGTTCGCCAGGCGGGTATCCCGCTGGATTTGAACCGTTCCACGGCATACTCCGCGGTGTCCAGCATGCCAGCCACGATCTTCCGGTAGCCGTCGGACCCGAACCTGTTCAGGCCGTACCAGATGATCATGGGCGCAAATGCGCTCCGGGAGCCGAGCAAGGTGGTGTCCATCACCCCGACATATTCCGCTGCGCCGCTGATCTGCGTGGCATAGGCCCGCCGGGTCAGGACGATACCGCAGGGCAGGGGGGAGCCGATCATCTTGTGCCCGGAGACGGCGAAACTGTCGATGCCGCTATCGAACCCGAACGGCTGGGGATCGTTCACGAAGGGCAGGATCATGCCGCTGAGCGCGGCGTCGGCATGGATGTATGCCCGGGGTGGAGCAGTCTCCTCGATGATGGCCCGGATGCGGCCCAGGTCGTCCACCGCTCCCTTCATGGTCGAGCCGATGTTGGCGATGATCAGCGCCGGATGCGCCTGGTTGCGAAGGATCGCGGTCCGCAGATCGTCGTAGTCCATCTCGCCGTTGTCCTGGCTGTGGACCATGCAGCTGCGGACCCTCAGTACGTGGAGAATCTTGTGGACCGAGTAGTGGGTGTCCTCGGAGAAGTAGGCGACAGGGTCGCCCAGGACCTCCCGGCCCACGTAGATGCCGTACATGTTCCCCTCGGTACCGCCGGAGGTGACGTATCCCCAGGCCTCTGAGGCCTGCAACCGGGCCAGCCTCGCCATGGCCAGCACGACCTCTCGCTCGACCTCGTGGGTGTTGGACTGGTACCGGGAGTGGCCAAAGGGGTCGCCGATGTTATTACCGCAGTAGTCCAGGAGCGGGTAGAGCCTGGAGTAGTCGAACCTCTGGTTGACCGGATATCCGGCGGAGAACGGGCTGAGGAGCTTGAACTCGGAGAGAACGGCGTGGACGCGCTCGTCAATGTCGGCGCCAGTCGGGTTCACTTCAGTCATCCGGGTTCCGCCAGGTCCTCACAAGTGGTGAGGTGGTTTCCAGGCATAGAGAGCATCGTCCCCCGAAGTGGAAGCGGCCCCTGCAGTCCGTGCGCGTGTTTTGCATTTGCGATATTGTATGGTACTTTGCATCTGCCACAGAGTTCTTCAGGCATGTCAACGACATTGAGCGACAAGACCATCAGCGGCCACCTGGTCTTCGGCGTCGGCAACCACGATCGCGACCGGGTCACCGACGCCCGAAGCAACAACGTTGTTGACGACGCCGAGGTCATCCGGCTGCCGGGCAACACTGTCACGTAGCCCCGTACACCCACTGGCTATGCCGGCATCTACGCCAACTGGAACGTGGAGCAACCGGCGACGGCACGGCGGACAAACCCCGGGACTTCGGCACCAATAGTGAGTATCCGATGCTGCGGAACCTCATGGCAGCGATTGAAGACGAACTCCCAGCGACCATACCCACCGACTACCGGGCCGGGTACGAGAAGGCGCGCCAATTGGCGCCGGAGACGGCCGCCAATTATGTCTCTCACACGCTGATTGGAGATCCTCTGGCCGACGCCATGATGGAAGACCTGTCCAGCGTCTCAAGGCAGGAGCAAGCGCTGCTGTTTCAGGCGGCGTTGCAGGAGCAGGACTGGAAGAGCCTGGATGACGCTCCTTCGTCGGCTAGGGAATTCTTCGAAGACGCCGAGAAAGTGCCGGACCGGGTGGATTTTGATTCATTCATCCCGGGAATCCGCATGTTCCATCGAAACTCCCATCTCATCCTGGGCGCATTTGTCGGGGGCACGCTCGTGGAAGGGTTCGCCACCAACATTAGCAAGTCTTTCTTCATCAGCGGGAGGTTGCGGGACCAGGGAGTGCGTAGGCTGAGGCAGAACAACCGGCACATGATCGAGATATTCATGCCCGACGGCTTGACCAGGGACGGAGACGGCTGGAGGCTGTCGGTGCGCATCAGACTGGTGCACGCCCAGCTCAGACGGTTGCTCGGGACCGCCGATGAATGGGACCACGAAGCGTGGGGCCTGCCCATAAGCTCGGCCCATCTGGGCTACGCCATCACGGCATTTTCTGCCAGGCTCCTGGATCACATGAAGCGCCTGGGGGCTGAGTACACCGACGAGGAGCGCAAGAGCCTCATGTCCGTCTGGCGGTACACAGGACACGTCATGGGCATTCCTTCCTCCATACTTTTCCGGGACGAGGAAGATGCCCGGCACCTGCTCCAAATCGGCTCTATGTGCGAGCCCCCGCCCTCCATGGAGTCGATCGTGATGGCGAACGCGCTGGTCAACTCCGCCCCGCTGGTGATTGACGTTACCGACCCATCGGAACGCCGCAAGATGGCAGGCTACGTGTTCAAGCTCTCCCGCGCCCTGATCGGCAACACGCTGGCCGACCAGTTGATGTACCCTCCCGACCACAGCTTTGGGGCCTTGTTCATATTTCGGATGCAGGGGAGGTACCAGCGCCTTCTGGCCAGGCTGGGCCGAAGGAGTGTGGAGAACTCGAACTTCACCAGGTTTACGTCGCTGCTGGGGGCCTCTGTGCTGGAAGAGACGGGGATCAGCTACAGGCTGCCCGACCACATGTATTCTGAAGAGTCTTCCCAGTGGTGAAGCAGTGGGCGGCGGCACATCTTGCAGGCTGGAATGTTCCCCCATGACAGCGGAATAGAGGAATGGGGCCGCATCGTCCGCGTCACCAGTCCCAGTTGAGCCTTGAGAGACGAGAGACAGATATGCACGACCCGGCGAGAATCCTGACGATACTGCTATTGCTCGTTGCCACCGTGGCGATGGCGGGCTGCAACAGCAGCAGCGACGATGGCCGAATCACCGCACTGGAGGAAGGCCTGAGCCGCGCCGAGGTGCGGGAGCGCGAGGGCCGGGAGACTGCTGCAGGCGAGAGAGCGGAAATTGCCGAACGGCTGTCCGCCCTGGAGCAGGCCCTTGAGCGGGCTGAAGCCGAGCGCGATGCCAACGAGGCATTGAACGCGGAGACTCGCTCTCTGGTTATGGCCCTGCTCACCGGGGAAAGTGGCGCCGGCAATACGGTCCGCATGAGGCTCACCGACGAGCAGATGTTGCAGGAAATGGGTTTGGAACGGGAAAGGCTCCTGCAGCGGGAGCCGCGTTTCACCCTGGAGGGCGCCACCACCGACCAGAAGACGGTCATTGAAGCGGGAGCCAGTTGCCTGGACCTTCGGGACCAGGGAATGCCGGAGCAGATGCAAGAGCTGGTTCTCGAAAACTACCGGCTCAACGCAGAGCGCACGGTCAACGACGCCGAGCTGGTGACGATGACGTACATGGCATGCGGCACGGCGGGAATGGAGCCGAGAGAAATAGAATCTCCCACCGCCGAACGGGCTGATGCGATAGCGACTCTGGCAGCTTGCTATGCGGACAACGAGGATATTGCTGGCGATCGCCCGTCGCTGGAGATGGTGGATCAGGCCCTCAGCATATTTGAAGATGACGGGACTGCGACGGCCATAGCCCGGCTGATCTGCCAGGATCTGTCCCGCGAGGCGATGCGGCAATAGCTGTCAGAGACGGCGACCCGCTAAACGATTCCGATGCCGGAGGATTCCCCGACAGGTGGCAGGCACGCCGGGGAGTTGGAATTCCTCCCCGGTCCCCGTGATCGTCAGCCGGCCATGGTGACCTGAGTCTCCGTTCAGGGAAAGTGTCCGGTCAACCGTTTAGCGAAATAGTCCGTCACCCCGGAGACCTTTGCGTCGGAGACACCGGCGGTTGTCGGATAAGTCGCAGAACTATCATTCCAGCTGGTACAGAAAATGGGGCAGTCGCTTAAATCTCTATGCCAACGTTCCGGTTGCATTCTCGAGAGGCTCTGCAGAAAGAGTCGGCGAATCTACATACCCGTACGGGTTGGCCATCCAGTCGAATCGTGGTCCGCGTTCACTGCATCGCCATTCACCGACCATTTGCGGCCCTGCTATAGCGCACGGGCCATTTGACCGCTTGGTCCCAGCCCGGGGATCCAGCTATCCAGTGTGTGAAGAACCATACAGTGATTCATGCGAGATTATCGCCGTTTGATATGCGAGCCATATGACATGGCTGTAGGCTGTGGGGACTGTGGATAGCAGGGGCAAGCGCGACTTCCCGCAGAACTAGAATTCAGACTGGAACAGGATTCGGGGAGTTGATCAATCGACTCGGCCAGTGACAGCAAGATGCAGCCATCAATGGAATGAAAGATCAGGGGTGGCGAGACAATCGCCGATTAACCCATCCACGCCATCCATATGGAGGAGGCAGAAATGCAGTTTGAAATCAATCTAGACAGGCTCATGCTCGGCTATGCGATGAGCGCCGCCCTATTCTGTATAGCTCTGGCGCTCGCGGCAAAGGCCATGCACTCAGCAAGCGGAGCCGAGGCAATAGGATGGGCGGGCTTGGCGACGATAGTCATACCTTTGGGCATGTCCTTTGTCGCATTCCTCATCACCGAGGTCATTCAGCAACTGGCTTCCAAGGACAAGTAACCGCCTGTTTCCAGGCACACTGGTTTAGACCCTATGCAGCAGCGGGGCTGGTGCCAGCCCATCGTGTCCGCGTAACGCAGTTAGCGGACCAATTGGACCGTTGCCGCATCCTGTGACGATTCCGCTTGCTGAGGCCGTCAGGTGGCCCGATTCTCCGGTCATGCATTCACCTCACAGTAACTCCTTAAGGTCGTGATCGTTCAGGAACGGGCCGTTGGATAAGCAGGAGATCATTCAACTCTCCGCGATCGAACTGGGTGGTCTCCTCCGCCGGCGCGAGGTCTCGTCTGTCGAGGTGACGAGAGCACATCTGGACCGCATCGAGAGCGTGGAGCCCAGGCTGAATGCCTTTGTCACCGTGCTTGACGATCAGGCATTGGAGTCGTCACGCCGTGCGGACAGGGAACTCGGCAACGGCACGGTTCGATCACCTCTTCACGGCGTTCCCGTGGCGATCAAAGACCAAATTCACATGTCGGGCGTCCGGACCACAGGTGGTTCTGCCCTCTGGGACGATCGTGTGCCGGGCGAGGATGCCACGGTGGTTCGCAACCTCAAACGGGCGGGGGCGATCATAGTCGGCAAGACCACCATGAGTGAACTCGCCTTCGGCAACGTTGCGAAATCGTCATCCGGGTTGACGCGCAACCTCTGGGATCTAACGCGCACGCCGGGGGTATCCAGTTCGGGTTCGGGAGCAGTCACGGCCGCTCTCATGTGCCCCACCTCGCTCGGTGCCGATACCGGCGGGTCAATCAGGAATCCCTCGGCAAACTGCGGCCTCACCGGCCTTCGGCCGTCGTGGGGCAGAGTTAGCAGATATGGTCTCATTGGCGCATCCAGGTTCATGGACACCATTGGTCCGATCGCCCGTACTGCCGCGGACTGTGCGGCGACAATTGGCGTGGTCGCGGGCCACGACCCCAGAGATCCGTACTCCTGGAATACTCCCGTGCCTGACTATCTGGCGTCGCTGACAGGAGATGCAGCGGGGGTGAGAATTGGTCTGGTACGGGAAATGCTTGAGGCCGAAGGGTCGGGTGCCAGCACTGAAGTGCTGGACGGCATTGCCACAGCGACAAGGGTGTTATCCGATCTGGGTGCAGAGGTAAGGGAGGTTTCCCTTCCGCTGGCAAAGCACGCCGGATTCGCAAGTCACGTGATCATCGCCGTTGAATGCGCCAGTCTGGTGTCAGGGTGGCTGCGCGATCGAGCAGACGACTTTGATCCATATAACAGGGTGCAACTTCTGGCAGCTGAGCTGCTGCCCGCGAGCGTCTACTGCACTGCACAGAAGCTGCAGTCAATGGTCCGGGCACAGACGCTGAATGCCCTTGAAGAGGTCGATGTGCTGTTGACGCCAACGATGGCGAATGCCGCGGCGAAACTGGAACCCAGGCCATCCTTCGACAGTGAACAGGAGGCGGCCTCTGAGCTGATGGGCGACAACCTAAGGGCGCTGTTCAGCCTGGTAGGCGGCCCAGCACTGTCGATCTGTTGTGGTTTCGCCAGCCATGGAGGCGCTGATTTGCCACTGGCCATGCAAATTGCTGGCAAGCCAGGCGATGAATCGATGGTGCTGCGGGTGGCAGACGCCTACCAGCGGGCGACCGCATGGCACCTTCGGAAATCACCCATTTAGGAAAGGAGCCTTTCGGCCGACGACGGATATCCATAGGCGTAGAGTTTCGGCCGGAAGTGGAGAGTTTCAAGTTGAATAGGCTGACAAAGAAAGAGTTTGTGTCCGTCGTCGACGCAGCCAAACTGAACATCCCTGAAGGGGAAATGACTCAGGTCTGGTACAGCCTCAACGCTGTTTTCGCAGCGGCCGAAGAGATCGATTCCCTCGACTTGGATGCGCCCCAGTTTCCCTTCCAGTCCGGAGACGCAAGAAATACCAGACATACGGATTCGGGCGGGTGAGGATGCAGCTATGCGGCATCCTCACCCGTGTGTTGCGTCCTACCGCCCCGCTCCGGCCAACGCGGCCCCGCGCTGCTGCTCAAGGGTCAGTGCTCGCCCGAACAGGGATGCTGTTGAGGGCTGCGGCTAGAGCCTGCGGCACCTGGACTCAGCCGGCTCCGCAGGGATCGTATCGAGCACCAATGGAGCTGTCGGCGCAGGGCCAATGCCGGATACACTGACGGCCCTGCGAAGCGACCCAACTTAGGATCAAAGGAGGAGGCAATGTCGATCCTGATTCGAGCGGCGGCGACCTATCTCGTACTGCTTGCCGCAGCCGTCGCCATCAACTTCATCATCACGCCTCTGTACCACCCTGGCGGAGATGAGCCGTTCACCGTGTGGGAGATTCTCAACTGGTTCATGGCTGTCGGCATGGTGATCGCGCTGGCCGCCAGCTACGTGGACAAGCGCCGCGTCGACGGTGATGGCTCGGCGGACATCAGGCGCTACATCGGGGCCAACGTCGTCTTCTACGCCGCAGTCGCCTTGTTCCTGCTGTACTTCTGGAACTGGTTCAGTCTGCTGTCGCCTAACAACGAGCCCGACGGGCAGTTCTGGGTCGTCATAGACGCGCTGATGCCCATCGTGCTGGGCGTGACCGGCTGCCGGCTGTTCGGAAGCGCCCGCGCCTGATGGCCTCGCCAACGAAGAACCTAGTGTAGTCGGCGGGAGAGGACCTCGGTGGGATGGATGCGGCCGCGGCGCGGGCGATCCGATCTGCCTCGGTGAAGTTTAACCTTGCTAGCTATGGTGGCCATCGGTGACTGAAGGTAGAACCTTTCAATACGTCGTATCACTTTAGCTCATGTGCCACGGACCCGGTGGTGAACTGGTGGAGGGCAATTTGCGAGCGCCTGCGTTGGTCCGATAGACGCTATCAGCCATTATTTCGTGGAGCCATTTTGTATCCGACTGTTATGCGATACGATGGATGACGCGTGACGTAATGGATAACGCCATCTATGACCGGCGATGATAGTCAGTTGCCGCGACAAACGGACCAGAGACTTTGTAGCCGGGAAGCGGGTCGGAGCCTTCACGGGCATTGAGCGCTCCGCGCGGCTGAAGGTCGACAGATTGGAGGCGGCCTCTTCACTCAAGGATCTGGCTGCACTGCCGGGCAACCGTTTTGAAGCCCTGAAAGGTGATCGAAAAGGTCAGTACAGCATCCGCGTCAATGACCGGTGGCGGATATGCTTCGAGTGGCCCGACTCGTACCCGGGCCCTGCAAATGTAGAAATCGCGGACTATCACTAGGAGGACAGCGATGACGATACCCACAATCCATCCGGGGGAGCACCTGGCGGAGGAGTTGAGAGAGCTCAACATGAGCGCCGCGTCACTTGCGCGGCAGCTTGACGTGCCCACCAACCGCATCACCGCAATCCTCAACGGGCGGCGCGCTATTACGGGCGACACGGCCCTGAGGCTGGCTCATTTCTTCGACACCAGCGCAGAGTTTTGGCTGAACCTGCAAAAGCTCTACGAGTTGCGCCTTGCCGAGAAGAAGGCAGGAAACGGCATCAGGTCTCTGCCAACGTTGAAGGACCGCGAGCCCGTGCGCCCGTAGAAGCGACCAGGCCCTTGTCTATGCGCGTGACAGGGGAGGCTGGTTCATCCGTAGTATTTATAAACAGCGTGACCGCCTAGATCAGAATTCGGGGGCAAATCGCCCTTCGGTTTCACTTCTTCGACGTGTGGCTCGAGTCTCGTTCGGTGGTCCGGCACCAGATGTCGAACATCGAACACGGACCCTCCTGGAAGCAGTGCTCCGCTATCGGTCCCGTCTGGGAACTTTGCCGTGCGGTCCAGCGTCTCTGCAATGAGTGGAATGGCTCCAAGACTTACCAGTCTATCGAGGAGAACAAAGGTGAAACCTAAGCCAGCGTCCGTTGCGGCTATGGTCGTAGTGCTGTTGCTTGCTTCCGGTATGGCCTGTGGCAACGACGGCGACGATAGCCTTAAGACTTCTGCGACAGGTCTAGAAATGTCCACACCGCAGGCGACGGACGGCCCGGCCGCTCCAGTGGTCTTTCCGCGCCATGTCGCACCGCTGGGAACCGACACGGGAGGAGAATACTTCGCCGGACAGCTTGTCATCAGTGAAGGGTGTGTACGCGCTGAAGCGCCTTCGAACGATGCTGCCAACCCCCGAGCATCCTTTTTGCTCATCTGGCCGGGCGCGTTCATCATCGAAGCCGAATCCGGGTCGGTTCGGATAGTCGACGAGCTTGGCAGGATCGCTGCGCACGTCGGAGACCATGTTCGAATCAGCCGGGCCGCCGTGACCTATCAGGAGGCCATGGACCAGGGATTGGTGGAGGGGGTGTCCGATGACTGCGCGGGGCCCTATCTCTTGGTAGGTGATGAGGTCACCGCCTTCGATCCCAAGACCGAAGCGATCGAGCTGCGGCTGTCAGACCCCGATGTCCTGCTTATAAGGGAGAGGACCGTAAAGGGGTTCCCTGCCCGCATGAAGGCGCTAGGCCTCGGAGAGCTGGTCCTGGACGGGCCGTGCCTTCGCCTGGGAGACAGTTCCACCACGATAATCTGGCCCGCGGGGTTCACACCTCATGTCGACCGCGGGGTGGTCCAGGTCCGCAACGGGGCGGGGCTGGTCATCGCTACGGTTGGAGATGAAATAGCCGCAGGGGGAGGGTACCGCACCCTTGATGACGGCGCCTGTTCCGGAGAAGTGTTTGTTGCCAACCAGATCAAAGTGCTGCCGGATGTCGAGGTCTACTTCCCCAGGCAGGATGGGACCCTGACTGAGGATCAGGAGGCAGAGCGCTATTCAGGGGAGCTGGTTCTGGACGGAAAATGCCTGAATGTCGATTCTCCCCTTCGCCTCAGGGATCGCACCTACGGGCCGGTATCTTTTCTCCTCATCTGGCCGAGCGCATTTTCGCTGAGCGTGGAGGACGGGGACGTTGGAATAGTGGACGCAACCGGGCGCATCGTCGCACGGGTCGGAGACGAGGTCATCTTCAGCGCCTTCGACCTCTCCTATCAGCAGGCCATGGAGCATGGAGGGCTGGAAGAGATATCGCCGGCTTGCTCGGGTGCCCTTTGGGCCGTGGGAGAGGAGTTCAGCGCGTTGGCTCCTGAGAACCCCGGGGAAGCCACGAGCGATGTTGCGGAAGCTTGGACGGTCGAGCAGGCGGAGGCATTGGCTGAACAGATAGTCGGTTTCTTCATCCGGAACAAGCCCACCGTCAGGAGCGAGTATAGGGGCGTCTTGACGGAATGGGTGAGGGACAACGTTGTGTGGATATGGGATGGACCACAGCGAGAAGGTGACGACGTTCAGAAGGAGGTGATCGCCCACGTCTGGCTGGAGGTTGAGGGTAGGACGTACGAGGTCTGGGTGCCGTTCATCCTGACTATCAGAGAACAGAGTGTCGTCGACTGGACGATCAACCTTGCAAGAGCCCGTGTACACGAGTGACCTGTCGCCCAGTTTCTGCTCCAGTCGGCACGCTAGCAGGCTGGGCGATTGAAGGTGGGACGGGCCGCAAACCCAGTCAGGGGAAACAAAGACCGGCAGGAGCGAAACTTACACAATATGTTGCGCTAGGCGGCGAGGGCTCGAACCTGTGACCTGGCGCTTATGAAGCGCCCGCTCTGCCTGCTGAGCTACGTTGCCGCGGCCATTTCTTGTACCAAAATAATAGTGCACGGCAGGGGTAGTGTCAAAGCTGTTTGATGACACCTGCGGCCGGACGTAAGCGCGGAAACGCTTGTTGAGCAGACCGCCCGGTCGTATACTTTTGCCGGGAATTTTGGACGGCCTTCAGCGTATGTGTTTTGGCCGATTTCATTGAACTGTGCATTGCTGTAGCTGTGCAGGAGACGCGATTTGATAGCAGTTACTGATAGCGAGGCGCTCAGGCAGTCGGCACTGCGTTATTTGTGGGTGCACAATCGCGATTGGGTCGAGATGGCCGAGTCGGGCGGACCGCCGGTCATTGTCTCTGGGGAGGGTGTGCGGGTTACCGACTCTGAAGGCAGAACTTGGATCGATGTCAACGGCGGATACAGCTGCGTAAACATAGGCTACGGAAGAGTGGAGATAGCCGAAGCGGCGCACGCCCAGATGCTAAAGGCCAACTTCTGCCCGATTGGTACGACGGCCGAACCCGTAATAGAATTGGCAGCGAAGCTTGCGCAGCTCGCCCCCGGTGACCTGAATCGCGTGTTCCCGGTTTCCGGAGGCTCCGAGGCGAACGAAACGGCGATCAAGATCGCCCGGGCCTACCACAGGCGCCAGGGCGAGCCCGGCCGCTATCGTGTTATCAGCCGGAAGGGTTCCTATCATGGCATGACCGCCGGAGTCCTGTGGGCGGGCGATGGTCCGTCGTCGCCCAAATCAGATTTTGGCCCCGCCTACCCTGGCATGGTGCATGTGCCGCAGCCCAACCCTTACCGCTGCGAGTTGGGTGGTACCACCCCCTCCGAGTGCGCGGTGCTCTGCGCGAAAGCCGTTGAAGATGCGATCTTGCACCATGGTCCTGACACCATCGCGGCATTCATCGGTGAGCCGGTAGCCATACCTCAGGGGGCGCCTGTTCCTGGCAGCGAGTACTGGCCGATGGTGCGGGAGATTTGCAGTCGCTACGGCGTGGTGATGATTGTCGACGAGGTGGTCTGTGGATTCGGCCGAACGGGCAGAATGTTCGGCATGGAACGATTTGGGGTGGTCCCGGACGTTATGACCGTGGCCAAGGGAATCATAAGCGCTTACATGCCTTTGGCGGCCACAGTGGTCAGCGATTCGATAGCCGACCGCTTCGGCGGTGGTGAAGATGTCCTGAGGCACGTGCTGACCAACAGCGGCCATCCTGTTGCCGCCGCTGCGGCGCTAAAGAACATCGAGATCATCGAGACAGAAGGTCTGGTGGAAAATGCCGAGCAGGTGGGTTCCTATCTCAAGGGAGCAGATGGAGAGCCTAATCATTGATCATCCCCTGGTCGGGGATGTTCGCGGCATCGGGATGTTTGTGGCGGTTGAACTCGTGTCGGATCGCTCAACCAAGGCGTCCTTCCCGTCGGACAAGGAGGTGGGAGAACGACTAACGGAAAAGTTTCGAAAGCACGGACTCATCTTCAGAGCCAGGGGAAATCTGCTTCACTTCGCGCCCCCTCTGTGCCTGACCCGACAAGACGCCGATGAAATCGTCCACGCCGTCGACCTTGGGCTGTGGGAGTTTGAGGGTGAGATGGGAATAGGAAGGCTGACATGACGGTCAGTCAGGATCTGAGACAGGCTGCACTTCGCCATCTCTGGATGCAGGCGGGGGGCTGGATCGACATGGCGGAGGGGGGTGAACCCATCATCGTCTCGGAGGCTCGGGGTCTTACTGATAATCGATACGGATGGCCGAAGTTGGCTGGACGTTAATGGTGGCTACGCTTCAGTCACCGTCGGCTATGGCCGTACCGAGATCGCCGATGAGGTACTGAGGCAGATGAGTGAGCTTGCCTACTATCCGGAACAAACCGTGACCCCCCCCTGCCGTGCGTCTTGCCGAAAGGATCGGCCAGCTTGCTCCCGGCGATCTGGAGAGGTCTTGGCTGGTATCGGGAGGATCGGAGGCCAACGAGACGGCGATCAAGATGGCCAGAGCGTTCCATGCCCGGCGGGGTGCAAGAGACAGGTACAAGATCATTAGCCGGCGCGGCTCCTACCACGGAGCCACGGCCGGAGTGGCTTGGCTGGGACGGTCCAAGGCTGGAGGGCCCCTGGGCGACTACGAGCCTGCACCCGCTGGCCTCGTCTACGCGCCTCAACCAGATCCCTATCGCTGCGAGTATGGAGGGACGACGCCCTCCGAATGCGCAAAGCTCTGTGCTGAGGCAATCGAGCGGATAATCTTGGCAGAGGGCCCGGAAACGGTCGCCGCGCTGATAGGGGAACCGATTACCAGTTCCATGGGATCGATAGTACCCGGTGACGAATACTGGCCCATGGTGCGGTCGATCTGCGACAGGTACGGCGTTTTGCTTATTATCGACGAGGTGGTTTGCGGATTCGGCCGGACCGGCAGCATGTTCGGCATCGATCACTTCGGGGTGGTGCCGGACCTCATGACGATGGCCAAGGGACTTGGCAGCAGCTATGTGCCGATCGGCTCGGTGGTTGTCACGCGCGAGGTGGCGGACGCGTTTGTCGGTGAGGGTAACGTGTTCCATGCGGCGCTGACGGCAGGGGGTCATCCTGTGGCGACCGCAGCGGCACTGGTGAACATCGATATCATTGAGCGGGAGGGGTTGGTGGAGCGATCGGCCCAACTCGGAAGTTACTTTCTCGACCTTCTCAGGGATGTGGGCAGATCTCACGTCCTGGTCGGTGACGTGCGGGGCATAGGCTTGCTATTGGGCCTGGAAATAGTCAGCGACAGGCAGACAAAGGCCGGCTTTCCCGAGCACCTGAAGGTGGCCGACCGTATGACCGAAAAATTCCGTAGACGCGGCCTTTTGCTCCGGATGCTCGGTTCCCAGGTGATCCAAATGGCGCCGCCTCTGTGCGTTACCCGCGACGAGATTGACCGGATAGTCGCGGCCGTCGACTCCGCCTTGTCCGAGTTGGAGTCGGAACTGGCCGCCGCCGCCTGACCCGTCAAGGAACGGAAGGACTATCGTGCCGGCCTACGCCGTTTTGGGCGCCCAGTGGGGTGATGAGGGTAAAGGGAAGATCGTCGACTTCCTCTCCCGGCGGGCAGACGTTGTGGCCCGTTTCGCAGGCGGCAACAACGCGGGCCACACGGTCATCAACGATCAGGGACACTTCAGCCTGCACCAGGTGCCGTCAGGCATCTTCTGGCCCCAGACACTCAGTGTCATGGGCAGCGGCGTGGTGGTCAATCCGGATACGCTTCTTGAGGAGATCGCCTCACTCAAGGAGCGGGGCGTGGATGTGGACGGTCGCCTGTATGTGAGCGAGCGGGCACATCTGATCATGCCGCACCACATTGCAATTGATCAGCTGTCCGAGGCGGCCAAGGGTCACAAGGCCATCGGGACCACGGGCCGTGGGATCGGACCGGCCTATTCCGACAAGGCTTCCCGAAACGGGCTCCGGACGGCGGATCTGCTGGATCTGGTCGGGCTTGAGCCGAGGCTTGCCGGAGTTTTGGAGCACGCAAACGCGCTGATCACGCGTGTCTACGGGGGAAGCCCACTATCTTTTGGCGCGGTCTTCGAGCGCTGCAAGGAGTGGAGCCAATCCCTGACTCCGTACATCGGGCCCGTAGAGCACACGCTGCATGAGACGCTAGACCATGGCGGCGTAGTGGTATTGGAGGGTGCCCAGGGCGCCCTGCTCGATCTGGATCACGGCACATATCCTTACGTCACCTCGTCTAACCCGACCATCGGTGGAGCCTGTGTAGGACTTGGCTTGCATCCCAAGCAGATCACCGGCGTGGTCGGGGTGTTCAAGGCCTATTGCACCAGGGTTGGGTCCGGGCCGTTCCCAACAGAGTTGACCGGCGAAACGGGAGAACGCATACGCTCGCTGGCGCAGGAATTTGGCACCACAACCGGCAGGGCCAGGCGGGTGGGATGGTTCGATGCGGTGCTTGCTCGCTACTCCAGCCGGGTAAATGGCTACACTTCGAACGTGCTCACTCGACTTGACGTGCTCGACAGCTTTGATTCGATCCGTGTCTGTACAGCCTACGAACTGGAAGGCGAAATCATCGACGAGCCACCCGGCGGACAAAACGCCCTTGAGAGATGCAGGCCGATTTACGAGGAGCACCCTGGGTGGGACCAGCCTACGGCCAGTGCCACCAGGTACGGGGACCTCCCGCCGCAGGCAACGGCCTACGTCGATAGATTGGAAGAGTTGATCGGAAGCCCGATCGACATCATTTCAACCGGACCCCGCCGCGAGGAGGCGATAACGGTGCGTCCGATCGTCTAGCCGGCCGTCCCCAGCCGATGGCTCCGGAACGACCTAGCGAGCAGGAAGGTCGATGCTGTAGCGGTCGACAACCTCTTCGATTCGAGCGGCCTCTTCCCTCGTCAGAGACACCAGCGGCAGCCTGGGCCGACCCACTCGATAGCCGCGTCTGGCAACTGCGTGCTTGATGGGGATTGGGTTGGAAACCGTGAAGATCACCTTGTTCAGTTCGAGCAGCCGGCGGTGCTCTGCCGCCGCTGCTTCGATATCGCCCTCCAGGAGCATGCCGATCATGCCCTTTATCTGCCCGCCCACCAGGTGGGAGGCGACCGAGACCACGCCGTAGCCTCCGGCCGCCACTATGTAAAAGGTCTCGTCGTCGTTGCCGCTCCAGACCCTAAAGTCGCCTCGAGCGGACTTGATGATCCGGGTGATCTGTCCGAGATCCCCTCCGGCCTCCTTGACGCCGACTACGTTGTCGATCTCGCTAAGCCGGATGGTCGTTTCTGCTGACATGTTCAGGCTGGTGCGGCCGGGCACGTTGTAGAGGATGCAAGGAATGGAAACCGCCTCAGCCACCGCGCGAAAGTGCTGATACAGGCCCTCTTGAGGTGGCTTGTTGTAGGAAGGCACCACGAGCAGGACTGCGTCCGCGCCCGCCCGTTCGGCGTCCCGGCTGTTCGCTATGCTCTCGGCCGTGTTGTTGGTGCCGGTCCCGGCGATCACCGCCGCACTATCGCCGACGGCGGCCTTGACCGCTCGGTATAGCCCCAGGCGCTCTTCGGGGGTCAGGGTAGGTGATTCCCCGGTTGTGCCGGTGACCACCAGCCCCTCGCTGCCGGAGCCCACCAGTGCCTTGGCCAGAAGGGCGGACTCTTCGTAGTCAACCTGTCCCTCGTCGTCGAAGGGCGTGATCATCGCCGTGATCACTCGTCCAAGCTCGGTCATCGTGTCCTTTCGATTCGCTCCTGGGTGGCTCGTCCATCGCCCCGGATCTGGTTCCGCGGCCTGACCATCTCCCGGCGAATCATCTCCTCTGCAATCTGAATTGCGTTGAGGGCAGCTCCCTTACGCAGATTATCGCTGGACAGCCACAGGGCCAAGCCCTGCGGATGTGAAGCGTCGGCCCTGATGCGGCCCACAAGGACATCATCCTCACCTGCCGACAGCACCGGCGTAGGATAGCTGCGCCCACCCGGGTCGTCCACGACCCTGACCCCTGGATATGCGGCAAGGCATTCCCGGGCCTCGGCCGGATCGACGGTCTCGGCCGTTTCGACCTGTACGGCCTCGGAATGGCCGATCCTCACAGGCACCCTCACGCAGGTGGCGGAAACGGGCAGGTCCGGCCGATGAAGGATCTTGCGTGTCTCCTCGAGCATCTTGCGCTCCTCGCGCGTGTAGCCGTCCGCTCCGAAGTCGTCTATGTGGGGAAGCGCGTTGAAGGCGATCTGGTGTGGATAGACGACGGGTTCCGCCTCGTCTCCGGCCAGCACCGCTTCGCTTTGCGCCCGCAGTTCCTCCAGGGCGGCCGCGCCGGTTCCTGACACAGACTGGTAAGTAGAGACCACGACGCGCTCGATCCGGCTGAGCTTGCCCAGGGCGTCAAGGATCATCACGAGGGGGGTCGTAGAGCAGTTGGGTATCGAGACGATACCCTCATGTGAATCCAAGTCGGCAGCGTTGACCTCGGGCACAACCAGGGGCACGTTCGGCTCCATGCGAAAAGCCGAACTGTCGTCTATGGCCACCGCGCCCAGCTCGGCCGCCCGAGCTGCGACCCTCCTGCTGACCTCGGTGGTTGCGGAAACGAACACGAAGTCGGAGGTCTCAAGCACCTCGTCGCTGACAGGTTCGACGGCGTGAGACTGTCCGTTGACCAGTACGTCGAGACCCGTCGAACGGGGAGAGGCGCACAGCCGCAACCTGCCTACCGGGAAGCCGCGCTCGCTGATCATCGTCAAGAAGACGCGGCCGACGGCGCCGGTTGCGCCTATCACGGCTACGTTGAATGCGGCCACGCGACTTAGCCTCCAGGCTCAGGGACCGTTTCGGCCGACTCGCGAAGGCCCAGTACCTGTTCCAAGCCAACTGTCAGTCCGGGGCCTTTCACCGCTGCCCGCACAGCAGCGATTACGCCCGGCATGAAGCTGGTGCGGTCGATCGACTCGTGGCGCATGGTAAGCGTCTGGCCCGGAGCGGCAAGTACGAGTTCGTGGTTGGCCACTCGGCCCGGCAGCCGGGCACTGTGTATGGTTACGCCGCCGATTTCCCCTCCTCTTGTGCCCGGTATCGTCTCCTTGTCCGGGACCGGGGCCTTCATGGGCCCGCCTCTCCCTTCGACCACTGCCCTCGCTATGGCCATGGCCGTGCCCGATGGAGCGTCGATCTTCTTCTCGTGGTGCGTTTCAATCAGGTCGGCGTACTCGAAAAATCGTGCGGCGACCCGAGCAAGGTGCGTCATCAGGACCGCTCCGACTGCAAAGTTGGGTACCACGACTATGGCAACCGAGTGTCGCTCAGCCAGAACACGGGCTTCGTCGACGGTGGAGTCTGGCACGCCCGACGAACCGATGACCACGCCAACACCCCGTGGCGCAGCAGTTCTGATCGCGGCCAGCGCCCCGTCGGCCGTGGTCACGTCGACGATTACGTCTGCGTCACCGATCACGTCGGACAGCGATCTGGCCAGTGGAATGCGGTCCCCGCCACCTGGCAGGATCAAGCTCTCGCCGTCCGCGGCCAGGTCGGCGGCCCCTATGGGACGGGTGTCGGCCTCACTTGCCAGCGCGTCCAGGATCTGGCCGCCCATGCGCCCCAGAGCCCCCTGGACCACTACCCGGATGGGGACATTCGGGCTCATCGGTCGGTTGGGCTAGCCGCGCCGCGGTCCGCGTCCACCTCCACCTCCACCGCCGCGGTAGCCGCCACCTGGCCTGCCTCCGCGACCCCTGCCGCCTCTCCTGTCGGCTCCTCCCCGGTAGCCGCCGCCTCCTCCACGTCGCTCGTTGCCCCGGTCAAAGTGCCCACCTTGGCCGCCGTTCTCGCTGCCGTTGCCCTCCAGGCCCACGCCATCTCCGGTTAGTAGAGCCCTGCGAGACAGGCTGATGCGACCCGTGGAGTCGACGTCCTTTACGATCACGGTGATCTCGTCTCCCACAGAGACCACGTCCTCGACGCTGGGAACCCGGTAATCGGCGAGTTCACTTATGTGGACCATACCGTCCTTGCCGGGAAGTATTTCCACGAAGGCACCAAAATCGAGCGTTTTTACAACCTTGCCCGTGTATACCTCTCCCACCTGGGCGTCCCTGGTAAGCGCCTCTATCATCTTGACGGCCTTTTGCGCCGACTCCTCGTTAACCGCGCCGATGAGGATCTCGCCGTCGTCCTGCACGTCGACCGAGGCCCCAGTCTCCTCGATAATTCCCCTGATTACCTTGCCACCGGGTCCGATCACCGCGCCGATCTTGTCGACCGGATGCTCACCCGGGTGATGCGCGGAGCAAATGGGCTGACCTCTGTTCTGGGCTCGGCGATCGCCTCGGCCATCGCGTCTAGAATGCGCAGCCTGGCGTCTCTCGCCTGGCTAAGGGCAGACTGGATCACGTCAAACCCGATCCCCTTTACCTTCATGTCGAGCTGGATGGCGGTGATCCCCTCACATGTGCCGGCGACCTTAAAGTCCATGTCACCGATGTGGTCTTCCTTGCCCTGTATGTCGGTCAGGGCCAGCCATCTATCCTCTTCCCCTGTAATCAGTCCGATCGATATGCCTGCAACCGGAGCCCTGATGGGAACGCCCGCGTCCATTAGCGACAGTGTCGCCGCGCAGACGGACGCCATCGAGGAACTGCCGTTGCTTCCCAGGATCTCCGACACCACTCGAACCGTGTAGGGGAATTCCTCCTCGGTTGGCAGTACGGGGACGATGGCTCTCTCGGCCAGGGCTCCGTGCCCGATCTCCCGGCGGCCCGGCGAACCCACCCTCTTGGTCTCGCCAGTCGAGTAGGGTGGGAAGTTGTAGTGCAGCATAAAGCGCTTGCTCTCGCGTGGGTTGATGTTGTCGAGCTTTTGAGCGTCCCCCACCGAGCCCAGAGTCACGATTCCAAGGGCCTGAGTTTCTCCTCTCTGGAACAGGCCCGTTCCATGGGTACGGGGCAGCAGCCCGACCTCCGCCGAGAGGGGTCGGATCTCGGTCGGGTTGCGTCCGTCGGGCCTTACGCCCTGAAGCATCCTTCGTCGAAACTCGCCGTCCACCAGCGACTCGAAGGAATCCTTGACGTCACGCGGCTCGAAATCGTCGGCCAGTTCGGCGATCAGTTCTTCCCGGAGTTCGCTTATCCGGGAGGTGTCCTTGTCCGGCGATATGGAGTGCTCGATCGCCTGGCCCAGCCGGCCGTCGACCATCGATGCGATCTTCTCGACCAGACCCTCTGGCGCGGCTGGTGAGTTGAACTCGGACTTTTGCTTGCCGAGCTGAGCTGCGATCTGTTCCTGCAGTTCTACCAGACGCAGGTTCTGTTCTTGGCCCAGTTCGAGGGCGCGGAAGATAGAGGCCTCGTCGAGTTCGCTGGCCCCGGCCTCGATCATCATCACCCCGTCCCTGGAGCCAGCGACGATCAGGTCCAGCCTGCTGCGCTCGATCTCCTCAAAGGTCGGGTTGATGACCAACTCGCCGTCGACGTGGCCTACCCTTGTCGCCCCGAGCGGTCCCCCAAACGGTATGTCCGATAGCGTTACCGCCAGGGATGCGCCGTTGATGGAGATTATGTCCAGGGGGTTCTCCAGGTCCACTGAGAGCGGTGTGGTTATCACCTGCACCTCGTTGCGAAAGCCCTTCGGGAACAGGGGCCGTAGCGGCCTGTCGGTCAGTCGGCAGATCAGGATCGCATCGGTGCTCGGGCGACCCTCCCGTCGAAAGAAGCTGCCCGGTATCTTGCCCCGCGCATACATGCGCTCCTCGAAATCGATGGTAAGGGGGAAAAAGTCTATCCCCTCCCTCGGCTTGGACATCGTGGCCGTAACGAGCAGCACGGAATCGCCGTACCTTAGGACGGCCGATCCTCCGGCCTGTTGGGCGAGCTTTCCGGTTTCAACCGAGAGCTTGCGGCCGCCCAACTCCAGTTCAAATGTAGACAAAACGTTCCTCTCTTCTTCTCTTCCTACCTGCCGCCCGGGACCTGCGAGTTGATTTTGGGCCGGGGCCTGCGGGCGGCCGCGCGCCGCCCGCCTGAGTGGGATAGCTGATTGGGATGGGTGTTTGGAGCGTGAGTAACTGTGCTAGGTGTGTCGGGGGTGCTGACTGGGGGTGGAGGTGCTTGGGGAGGATCGCAACCGGAGGGCTCTATTTTCGCAGACCCAGCCTTCCGATAAGCGAGCGATAGCGGTCGACGTCCTTGCGGTTGAGGTATCTGAGCAACCTTCTGCGTCGGCCTACCAGCTTGAGGAGACCCCGACGGGTCGATTCGTCGTGATTGTGGGTTCTCAGATGGTCGGTGAGTGTCACGATCCTGTCCGTCAGTTGCGCGACCTGCACCTCGGTTGAACCGGAGTCACTTTCGTGGTTCCGGTACTGTTCCCGAATCTCTCTCTTTCGTTCTGTGTCTAAGTACATGTTTCCTTGAGGGTCAGCGTTGCAGGGGATAGGGCCATCTCCGACTGCCCCGAATGTTGGAGCGACGCGGTTGGCCCAGCCATACAGACTCGCATACTAGCATATACGGTACCGCAGGGACAGTCGATCGCCGGGCCATGCGCCCGAGTACTTAGGCGTCGGTGCGTACCTGCGCATGTCCGGCGTGATATACTGGCGCGACGAGTATGATTCGGTCTCGGCGGATCGCCGCGTGCCTTTTGGCCGGCGAAATTCTCGCCCCGCCAACTACGGGACCGGTCAAATGCACTGGAGGCGGCGTCACACATTGATTGAGCAAGCTCCAACGCAACCCCTGACTAGAGAAATGCCCGAGCAGGGGAGCGCGGTAACGATGAAGTCCCTCTTGGAGGCAGGGGTCCACTTCGGACACCAAAAGAGGCGATGGAACCCAAAGATGAGGCAGTACATCTTCTCGGCCCGCAACGGGATCCACATCATCGATCTGCAGCAGACCCTAAGACTGCTCGAAAAGGCCAAGGAGTTCATCGCCGACGTCTCGGCCCAAGGCAAGCGTGTCGTCTTCGTCGGCACCAAGCGCCAGGCGCACGAGACCATCACCAACGAGGCACAGCGGTGCGGTGCCTTCTACGTGTCGACGAGGTGGCTCGGTGGCACCCTGACCAACTTCAAGACCATCCAGACCCGCATGGACTACCTGGTCAAGCTCGAAGAGCGCAAAGCGGCCGGGGAGTTTGAGCGTCGGCCAAAGAAGGAAGCTCAGAAGCTTGAGGACTCGATTAAGAGGCTGAACCGCTACCTGGGTGGCATCAAGGAGATGGTTGAAATGCCGGGGGCGCTTTTCGTGGTCGACATCGGCAAGGAATCACTTGCGGTCGCCGAGGCTGAGCGCGTCGGGGTTCCCGTGGTGGCCCTTGTCGACTCGGACTGCGATCCGACCAAGGTCGACCACGTAATTCCGGGCAATGACGATGCAATTCGTTCGATCAGGCTTGTAACGGGCCAGATGGCCGACGCGGTGCTAGAGGGCCGCAACAGGCGGGAATCGATGGAGGAAGATCTGCGTGACTCCTCCAGTGACGACGACGCCGAGGCAATGAGGGCTGCCGCCGCGATTGCGCTGGAGCAGGCCGCCCGGGACGAAGTGGAACTGGACCCGGAGTCTGCGGAGGTGCCCGGGAGTCCTTCGGAGGAGGCTCAGCCGGAGGAGGCTCAACCAGCGGGGCCGGATGAAGGCGGCGCCGAGGCCGCCGTCGCAACTCACGAATGAACGGGGGCTGACTTGGAGATCAGTGTTGCAACGATAAAGGCGCTCAGGGAGGAGATGGGTGCCGGCGTCATGGACGCCAAGAGGGCGCTGGAAGAGACCGGGGGCGACGTGGACAGGGCCCGCGAACTGCTGAGGCAGCGCGGAGTCGCCGCTGCCGCCAAAAAGGCCAACAGAAGCGCCAAAGAAGGTCTGGTCGAAGCGTACATCCATGGTGCCGGCAGGGTGGGCGTTCTAGTCGAGGTGAACTGCGAAACCGACTTTGTCGCGCGCACCGATGACTACAAGGAACTCGCGCACAACCTGGCCATGCAAATCGCCGCCATGTCACCCAAGTACATTGAGGAGTCCGATATCCCCGACGACGAGGCAGGTGACCCGGCGGAAGTCGCGCTCATGGCACAGCCGTACATCAGAGATGCCTCCCTGTCCATAAGGGACCTCGTGCTGGAGGTCGCAGGCAAGCTGGGAGAGAACATCAAGGTAAAGAGGTTCTCCCGGTTCGCACTGGGCGAATAGCGTCGGGAGCGGGGATGGCCTCGCATAAGTCCGCCTACAGGCGGGTCCTTCTCAAGCTCAGCGGAGAGTCCTTCAAGGGCGAGCGCGGCTACGGTATCGACCCTGAGGCTGTCAATCTGATCGCCGGTCAGATCCAATCGATACACGAGATGGGCGTGCAGGTGGGCGTCGTTGTCGGCGGTGGCAACATATGGCGCGGCGCAGAGGCCGAGTATGAGGGCATGGACCGCGTGGCCGCCGACTACGCGGGGATGCTGGCCACGATCGTCAATGCGCTGTCTCTCCAGGACTCCCTGGAGAGGCTCCGAGGAGTGGACACCAGAACCCAGACTGGCATCAACGTCCAGCAGATCGCCGAGCCCTATATACGTCGGCGCGCGGTCAGGCACCTGGAGAAGGGAAGGGTGGTCATTTTCGCTGCGGGGACCGGCAACCCCTACATGACTACGGACACCGCGGCGGCCCTTCGCGCGGTCGAGATCGAGGCCAATGTGCTGCTCATGGCCAAGTATTCCGTTGACGGCGTGTACGGGACCGATCCCAACCTTGATCCTCAGGCCGAGAGGCATGAGTTTGTGACATACCAAGAGGCGCTGGAACGGAGGCTCGGGGTAATGGATGCCACAGCCCTGTCCCTGTGCATGGAAAACAGGCTGCCGATCAGAGTGTTTGACATCACTCTGGAGGAGAATCTCATCCGGATCATCGCCGGAGAGCCTATCGGTTCTCTGGTGTCTGATACCCGTATTGACTGACCCCGACGTAAACTGTCTGGGGGAGCCGCCAGTCCAATCAACTCGAGAGGAGCCTGGAAGATGGCTATCGAAGACGTCGTCAAGGACGCTCACGATCGCATGGGCAAGTCGGTAGAGGCCCTGAGGCGGGAACTGGCCATCATCAGAACCGGCCGGGCCAGTCCTCGTCTATTGGACTCGATCCAGGTCAACTACTACGGCACCTTGACCCCGCTCAACCAGCTGGCCACCATCACCGTGCCGGAGGCGAGGGTCTTGCTCATTCAGGTCTGGGACCGTGGAGCGGTCACCGACGTGGAAAAGGCCATTCTGGCCTCCGACCTGGGCCTGACTCCAAACAGCGACGGTGAGGTCATCAGGATCACGCTTCCGGTACTCACCGAGGAGCGTCGAAGGGAACTTGTAAAGGTCGTGGCCCGCAAGACTGAGGATGGCCATGTCGCTGTCCGCAATATCAGGAGGGCCTCCATAGAGGGACTTCGAAAGCTGGAAAAGGACGGCGAGATCGGCCAGGACGAGTGCCGTCGAGCGCAGGACCAGGTCCAGAAGATAACCGACAGCTACATTGGCGAGATGGACGGACTGAGGAAGGACAAAGAGTCCGAGGTGCTTGAGGTATAGCGGGGCGATGAGCCGCGATGTCTTTGGGCCGGTGAATGGGGCATGAGCGGAGAGGTGCCAGGACATGTCGCGATCATCATGGACGGCAACGGCCGCTGGGCCAAAGAGCGAGGTTGGAGCCGTTCAAAAGGCCACCGCCTAGGCACAGAGAACGTGCGTCGGGTCGTGCGAGCTCTGGCCAAGCGCGGGGTCGGCTACGTCACGATCTATGCCTTTTCCACGGAGAATTGGGACAGGCCTGCCCATGAGGTTCACTCGCTGATGGAACTGCTGGGAAGGACGATAGAGTCGGAGACGTCAGTCCTGCACGCCGAAGGTGTAAGGATCCGGCATCTGGGCAGGCTTGACAGGCTGCCCGAGTCGTTGCAGGCAGCCGTTGAGCGGAGCGTTGAGCTGACCCGCCACAACACCACCATAAACCTGAGCGTGGCCTTCGACTACGGTGGTCGGGAAGAGATTGTCGGGGCCGCTCGCCGGCTGATCGAATCGGGCATCGATGCCCGCGACCTAACCGAGCAGATGCTGGCGGCCGAACTGTACACGGCGGGCATGCCAGATCCGGACCTGATAATCCGGACAGCAGGGGAGATGCGTCTCAGCAATTTCCTGCTCTGGCAGTCGGCCTACGCCGAGTATTATTCCACGTCGACGCTGTGGCCGGATTTCGACGAGGCCGATTTGGAGTTGGCGCTCGAGGAATACGAACGTAGGCAGAGGCGTTTTGGTCGTATCGAAGCGGCGGCACCCTAGAGGGTGATTACGGTGTCTGGCAATCGGGCCGGTGCCGGGCCGTTCGGCGAAGTCATCAGCCCGGACCTGTTGCGAAGCCAGCTGGCACGGCGCGTGGCCGCTTCGGTCGTGCTGCTGCCGATCGTGTTGGCGGCAGTATGGGGAGGGGGCAACTGGCTCGCCGCGCTGCTCAGCGCCGCAGCCGCCGTCGGCACTTACGAGTTGACACGCATGGCCGCCGGGCTCGGATCCAGGCCGGTGCTCCAGGTGTCGCTGACATGGTCTGTCGGCCTGGTTGTCGCTACGCATCTTCATGCTGTCGGGCACCCGCTCATGGTGACCGTCGTGCCGGCGATTGCCGGAGGAGCACTGGTCTCGCTGGTGGCCGTGGGACTGGGTCGCGGTCTCGCCAATTGGCGACGCGATTATCTGGCCACCTCCGGGTCCGCCCTGTTCGCCGGTGGACTGCTCGGGTTCGGCGCGCTCTTGAGAGGTCTGGGCGACGGTGCCGAGTGGGCGATCGCGATGCTGCTGATAATCGCGGCTGCCGACGTGGGCGCATATGCGGTCGGATCGCATTACGGTCGGCACAAGCTGGTGCCGTCGATATCTCCTGGCAAGAGCTGGGAGGGAGCCATTGCAGGCCTGGCGGCGGCCGTAGGGGTGGCCGTAGCCCTGGCGGCCGGATTCGGGCTGGCCGTATCGGTGGCGGTGGCGGCCGGGTTGGGGGTGCTGATGTGGGGTGGCGCCCTTGCCGGGGATCTGGTGGAGTCCGGGCTCAAGCGGCGCGCCGGGGTGAAGGATTCGGGTAGCCTGATTCCTGGCCACGGTGGCCTGTTTGATCGGCTCGACTCGATAGTCCTTAATCTGGTGCTTTGCTACTGCTTTGTGCGGTGGGTGGCCGGGTGAATGACCGGTCGCGCGCGAGCAGGACTGGGAGCATGAGTAAGGGACGTAAGGGAATCGCCCTGCTTGGGTCTACCGGCTCGATCGGAACCCAGACACTGGATGTCGTCCGTCGCTTTCCTGACCGGCTAAAGGTGGTGGGCCTTGCGGCGAGGCGCTCGCTGGGCCTGCTGGGAAGCCAGGTTCGAGAGTTTGGTCCCAGGCTCGTGTACTGCGAGGGGGACGATCGTGAGCGGGCGGCGCTACTGGAGGGAGGAGGTGTTCCTTGCACCCTTGAGGAGATGGCTGTTGACGAGGAGGTCGACCTGGTGGTCACCGCCACCGTGGGGGACATTGCGCTTTCCCCGACCTTGGCGGCACTGAGGGCCGGCAAGACGGTCGCCCTGGCTAACAAGGAGTCGATCGTTATGGCCGGCGATCTCCTCACCAGACTGGCGGCTGAGCACGGCGGTGCGCTACTGCCCATTGACAGCGAACCCAACGCCATCTGGCAGTGCCTGCGCGGTGAGGATCGCACCGTCTCACGCCTGATAATCACCGCCTCGGGCGGGGCGATGCGCCATGCCACGCAGGAGCAGCTCGCCCGGGTCACACCCGAGCAGGCGTTGCGACACCCGACCTGGGTGATGGGCCCGAAGATCACGATCGACTCCGCCACTCTGATGAACAAGGCATTTGAGGTAATCGAGGCCAGGTGGCTGTTTGATGTGCCCTGGGAGCGAATAGAGGTGGTGATCCATCCTCAAAGCATGATCCATTCGATGGTCGAATTCGACGACGGCTCGGTGAAGGCCCAGATCAGTCCGCCAGACATGAGACTGCCGATCCAGTATGCGCTGCTGCATCCCGAGCGGCTGGAAAACGCCGAGATATGCAGGTTCGACCCGGTGGCCACCGGTGCGCTGACATTCGAGAAGCTGGATGGCAGTCGCTATCCGTGCTTCGCCCTCGCGATGGATTACGGGCGCCGAGGGGGTACATGGCCGGCCGCCCTGTGCGGGGCGGACGAGATGGCGGTGGACAGATTCCTGTCCGGGGACATCGCCTTCACCGACATCCCCAGCGTGATCGAGAAGGCACTGGTGGATCACCGGGCGATCGACGAGCCAACGGCAGAGGACGCACTTGAGGCGGCGCGCTGGGCTCGAGACAGGGTCGCCGATCTACTCCCAGAAGCCCGGAAATCCGCTCGCCCGAAGAGGGCATAGGAAACTCAGTTGACCCACCCTGCCGGAAGCCCCGGAGCACACTGAAGGCCTAGCGCGCAATGTTCGACATACCTTCGTGGCTCCTCATAATTCCCGTTCTCGGATTCCTGATTTTCGTCCACGAGCTGGGTCACTTTGCGACCGCCAAGTGGTTCGGGATCAGGGTCACGGAGTTCGGATTCGGATTTCCACCCCGTATCCTCGGCGTCCGCTACGGGGACACGGTGTACACCCTCAACCTCATCCCCCTGGGCGGTTTCGTCAAGATGGTGGGTGAAGAGGACCCCTCCGATCCCCACAGCTTCGCTCGGCAGCACCGCTGGAAACGGGCGATCGTCCTGGTCGCCGGGTCCTTCATGAATCTGGTTGTGCCGGTCGTCATCTTCACCGTGCTGTTCATGCTGCCCCACGACAAGCTCGTGAGCAGCGAGGTGTTCATCTCCGGTGTCGCACCGGGTTCGCCGGCCCAGGAAGCTGGTCTGCGGGGAGGGGACACGATCCTTCAGGTCGACGGCCAGCGGGTTACGGAGCCAAAGCACCTGATCGACATCGTTCACGGCAGGAGGGGAAGTCCGGTAGAACTCGTGGTGAGGAGAGGATCTCTGGTCTCCGGCCTTGGCTCGTCTCCGGAATTGGCCGTGACCGACGCGGTGGTCCTGACCCCCAGACTGGATCCACCAGAGCTGACCGTGGTTGAGACCGTTAACGATCCGGTGACCGAGGTCTCCCTCAGGGACGCCCGGCGCTATAACCCATCCCTGGAGGAGGGTGACACCCTTACCCAGGGTGCCATCGGCGTTTCAATCGTGCTGGCCAACCCGATAGTCCGACCTGCAACCGAGCCTATCTGGCGAGCCGTTCCGATGTCGTTTGTAACCATCTGGGACATCCTGGTGGTGACCAAGGACGGGATCACCCAGGGCCTGTCCTCCGGACGGAACCCGGGTGTCGCCGGCCCCATAGGCATAGCCCAGGCCACCGGGGAGGTAGTGGATGAACTGGGCTTTTCGTGGGTGTTCCAGCTCACGGCGCTGCTCAGCGTATCGCTGGGGATCATGAATATTCTGCCCATTCCCGCCCTTGACGGCGGTCGCCTCCTGTTCGTCGCGATCGAGTGGGCCCGCGGGGGCAAGCGTATCTCACCCAGGCACGAGGGCCTTACGCACATGATGGGATTTGCGGTCCTGATCGGCCTGATCGTTGTAATCAGCTATTTCGACGTGCTGCGCGTCTTGAACGGGGGCAGTATCCTGCGGTAGCGTGGGGCAGCATGAAGCGCAGAGTCTCGAAGGCCATATTCGTCGGCGGTGTCAAGGTAGGTGGGGACGCCCCTATTTCGGTTCAGACCATGACCAAGACCGACACCCGCGACATCGACGCGACCGTGCGGCAGATCGAGGAGGCCACCGAGGCTGGCTGTGACATAGTCCGTTGCGCCGTGCCGGACAGGCAGGCAGCCGAGGGCCTGTCGGAGATCGTCAGGCGTTCGCGCGTGCCGGTCGTCGCAGACATCCATTTCCACTATCAACTGGCCCTGATTGCTCTGGAAAGCGGTGTGGACTGCCTGCGGCTGAACCCGGGCAACATCCGCGATCGTGAGAAGGTCGAGACGATCGTCCGGGCGGCCAAAGAGCGGCGGGTGCCCATCCGGATAGGCGTCAACTTCGGCAGCCTTCCCCCCGTGGGGGGCATAGGGGCGACCCGGGGGGTGTCGCGCCACACCGACCGGGTAAACGAGCTCCCCAAGGCCGGCGAGGCGGAAATCGGCCAGTACACCGTGGTCGACCACATGGTCGAGACCGGCCTGTGGGAGATTGGCATACTTGAGAACCTTGACTTCGACCTGATCAAGATCTCCCTCAAGGCCTTCGACATCGATACCACCATCGAGGCCTACCGCCGCATGGCGACCTTGGTGCCATATCCCCTGCACCTCGGGATCACGGAGGCGGGCACGGCCAAGGCTGGAAGCATCCGGAGCGCCATCGGCCTGGGTGCACTTCTGTACGAGGGTATTGGAGACACCATAAGGGTTTCGCTCTCCGACGAGCCGGCCGAGGAGATCTACACCGGCATAGAGATCCTCAAGTCGCTGAACCTGCGCAAGGAGGGTGCGACGCTGGTCGCATGCCCTTCATGCGGACGGGCGGACGTCGACATTCGCGGTTTGGCCAACGATGTCGAGGAACTACTCCGCAAGACCAAGACGCCCGTGAAGGTGGCCGTCATGGGCTGTGAGGTCAATGGACCGGGCGAGGCCAAGGATGCCGACGTGGGCATAGCGGCAGGCGTCGGACGCGCGATCATCTTTCGAAAGGGAAAGAAATCGAAGATAGTTGAAGAGTCCGAGATGCTCGGAGCGCTCATGGACGAGATCCGCGAGGTCGAAAAGGAGCTAGCGCAGGTCTAGCCTGGCCTCCGCGAGCCAGTGCGCCTTTCAAAGCTCTTCGGCAAGACCCTCCGCGAGGAACCGGCTGAGGCCGAACTCGCGAGCCACAAGCTCATGCTCCGTGCGGGCATGATTCACCAGGTCGGATCCGGCATATACGGTTATCTGCCACTGGCCTGGCGCTCGCTCAGGAAGATCGAGCAGATAATCCGCGAGGAAATGGACGCGGCAGGGGGACAGGAGATGCGCCTTTCCGTCCTCCAGCCACGCGAACTGTGGGATGCGACCGGCCGCACCGAGGCCTTTGGGGATGACCTGTTCACCCTGCAGGACAGGCGGGACCGCACGCTAGTGGTGGCACCCACCCATGAGGAAGAGCTGGCCACCATGGTCCGGTCCAATGCCGCCTCCTATCGCGACCTCCCAAAGCTCCTGTACCAGATACATACCAAGTTCCGCGACGAGCCCAGGCCTCGAGGAGGGCTGATCCGCGTCCGAGAGTTCGACATGAAGGACGCCTACAGCTTCGACGTGGACGAGGAGGGGCTGGCCCGGAGCTACGATCGCATGGTCGATGCATATAAGGCCATATATCGCAGGGCCGGGATGGACGTGGTCCAGGCAGAGGCCGATAGCGGGGCGATCGGCGGTAAGGACTCGCACGAGTTCATCCTGCTGGCCGACGCGGGAGAGGACACGATCATGCTCTGCGAGGGATGCGGTTACGCGGCGAACACCGAAAGAGCCGTCTTCCGCAAGTTTCCAAACGCCGACGAGGAGATGGCCGAGCTCAAGGAGGTCCACACACCGGGCGCGCGGACCATCGAAGAGGTGACCGGTTTCCTGTCACTTCCGGAGGTCAAGACGATAAAGGCTGTCTTCTACTCCTGCGCGGGCGAGGTTCTCGTCGTCGTAATTCGCGGCGACCTTGAGGTCAACGAGGTCAAGCTCGGCAGGGTGCTCGGGAGGGCAGACATCAGACTGGCTACTCCCGAAGAGGTCAAGGAGGCGGGGCTGGTAGCGGGTCGGCGTCTCCCGTTGGGCTCAAGGGGTGCAGGGTGATAGCCGACGACTCGATCGGATTGGGCAGAAACTTCGTGGCCGGCGCCAACAGGCATGACCACCATCTCTTAAATGTCAACTTTCCGCGGGACTTTGGCGTGGACGTGGTGGCGGACATCTCGCTGGCCCGGGAGGGGTACGAGTGCCTCATGTGCCAGGGCCGGCAGATGGTCCAGCGCAGGGGGATTGAGGTGGGCCACGTCTTCAAGCTGGGCACTCAGTATGGCGAGGCTCTGAACGCGCTGTTTTCGACCGAAGAAGGCGGGCAGGTACCCGTGACCATGGGATGCTATGGCATCGGCCTGGGGCGGCTGCTCGCTGCCGCCATCGAGCAGCACCACGATGAACACGGCATCATCTTTCCCGCATCGATTGCCCCTTATCAGGTCCATCTCACTGCGCTGAACTCAAACCGCTCCGAGGTTGCATCGGCGGCCGACGACTTGGAGGCGCGTTTGGAGTCGGCGGGAGTGGAGGTCCTGCACGACGACCGCTCGGAATCGGCTGGGGTAAAGCTGACCGACGCCGACCTGATCGGCCTACCCGTGCGGGTCGTAGTCAGCCCTCGCAACATCAAACAGGGGGTTGTAGAGATCAAGTCGCGCGATCAGGAGCATCCCATTACTGTCCCCGATGCAGAGGCGGTAGACCGGGTCAAGACAATGCTCCTCGAAAAGGGCGTTTAGCCGTCTATAAACGTGGCTTTCGTCACTGGTGGGGCCTGTTGCCCTGTGCTAAAATCGCCGAACTTCTCTAGAGAAAGGCATCCGATATGGCATTGCCAGCCAGAATGAAATTCGGAATATTCATGGCTCCCTTCCACGCACTCGGGGAGAATCCGAACCTGTCGTATCACAGGGACCTAGAGCTGATGGAGTGGCTCGACTACCTTGGCTATGATGAGGCCTGGATCGGTGAGCACCACAGTGCCGGCTGGGAGACCATACCCAGCCCCGAGGTGTTCATAGCTGCGGCCCTTGAGCGCACCAGGACCCTGCGGCTCGGCAGCGGGGTGACCAGCCTGCCGTATCACCACCCCCTGATGGTGGCCAACAGGTTCATCCAGCTGGATCACCAGAGCCGGGGGAGGGTGATGCTGGGCTGCGGCCCGGGGGCACTGACCGGCGATGCCTACATGATGGGCATAGATGCACCTACCCAGCGCCCCCGGATGCAGGAGGCCGTGGGGATAATCAAGCGCCTCTGGACAGAGACTGAGCCGATCACCTACGAGTCGGACTGGTTCGTTCTTAGGGAGGCCCGCCTGCACCTCCGGCCCTACACTCATCCCCATCCCGAGATTGCGGTGGCCGCGGTGCAGTCGCCATCCGGGATGGTTACCGCGGGTAGACACGGACTGTCCGTGCTCTCTTTGAACGTGGTTGCCGACCGCGGCAAGGGTCCAAAGACGCAGAACAAGACCCTTGGCGATTTCTGGAAGATCGCCGAGGAGACCGCCGAAGAGCACGGACAAACGATGAACCGTGAGAACTGGCGTGTGGTGGTTCACACCCACGTGGCGGAGACACGGAAAGAGGCGATCGAGCAGGCCCGTGAGCGAGCCGGCTGGTATCAGCGCGACTACTTTGAGAACACCCTGGGCGTGGAGGCGCCCTTCCCGGATCTGCCCAAGGAGAAACTCGTCGACAAGTTGACCGCAGAAGGGGTCTGGGCCGTGGGCACACCGGACGACGTGATCGAGACGATCTACCGCCTCGACGAGCAGACGGGCGGGTTCGGGGGCTTCCTGATCCAGGCGACCGAGTGGGGTACCAGGGAGCAGGTGCGACACAGCTACGAGCTCATCGCCCGCTACGTCATGCCCAGGTTCAAGGGGCAGTTGACCGGTGTCGAGGACTCGCAGAAGTGGTACTCCGAGAGCCGTGAGTTCCTCAACGGACTGCGGGTTCAATCGCTCGACCAGGCGCAGGCGAGTTACGATAGGCGCAAGGCCGAGCTCAGCTCTAGGAGCTGACCGGCGGGCCGAGAGTCCGATAGTTTGGCAAGCGGCGGGAGACCCTTTCGGGCCTCCCGCCGCTTTTTGTGACGGAGGAAAAGGTTATGGCGGGCAGACTACAGGGAGAGGTCGCGATTGTGACCGGTGGAGGCTCTGGGATCGGAGGAGCATGTGCGGTCCGATTTGCGCAGGAGGGGGCGTCGGTACTAGTTGCAGACCTTGACGCCGACCGCTCTGCCGGCATCATCAGGGAGATCGAGTCGGCGGGGGGCAGAGCCGCCTACGCGAGGCTGGATGTCCGCCGCGAGAGCAACGCAGCGGACATGGTGGCCAAGGCCGTGTCCGAGTTCGGCCACGTGGACATCCTGGTCAACAATGTCGGCGGTGGAAAGGGAGATGATCTGATCGGGGAACTCGACGAGGAGACCTGGGATTGGAACTTTGATTTTTGCCTCAAGTCCACCTATTTTTGCACCCGGGCGGCACTTCCCGAGTTGCTCAAGCGGACCGAGACTCGTCCCGACGCGGCGATAGTCAACCTGTCGTCCGTAAACGGCATCACGGCGATAGGTTTGCCAGCCTATGCCGCCGCGAAGGCGGGCGTGGTGATGTTCACCCAGAACCTTGCGATCAGGTATGGGCCAGAGGGTGTGAGATCAAACGTCATAGCCCCCGGGACGACCCTTACTGACTTTTGGAAGCCGATCGTTGAGTCCGACCCGCAGATGGTGAAGCGACTGGCAGAGCTCTATCCCGTCAGGCGTCTGGGCCGGCCGATCGACATCGCGAATGCGGCGCTGTACCTGGCCTCCCCGGAGGCATCATTCGTAAACGGCGTCACGCTACCCGTCGACGGTGGCTTCATGGCCGGTACCGACGCCTTCATCAAGGCCGCAACGGGAGATCGGAACCCCCGCGACCTGTGGGGCAAGGAGACCGGCCAGCACCCTGAAGATCCCCTGACCGACCTATAGGCATATCCCCGGCCCCGTAGGCTTAGACCAGCGCCCTTCGGGCTGGCCATGCCTTTGCAGCGCTGCGTAGTTGCACGCTTCAAGTTGATCAAGTCAGACACTTAGCCGATAATCATCTGCCGGCTTAATATGCATTTAGCATTTTGTTTTGACCGTGCCGTGGGGTCTCCCAGGCGATCGACGCTGAGGATCGTCCCGTATGCGATCTTGGTGGTCATGCTGACGCTGGGAGCATCCTGCGCGCAGGGCGCTTCCGACGGCGGAAATGCGCCCACAAGCGCGAACGAAGAGGCAGGCCGCGATCCTGGTGAATTGGTCATCTACTCGGGTCGCAGCGAGTCTTTGGTTGGCCCAATAATCGATCAATTCGAGAAGGCCACCGGCGTGGCTGTCTCGGTCAAGTACGGCAGTACCGGAGAGATCGCCGCGACCCTTGTCGAAGAGGGTCGCAACACGCCGGCGGACGTCTTTTTTGCCCAGGATCCCGCCGGTCTGGGAGCCGTCGCACAAGCAGGGATTCTGGCTGTACTGGACGACTCCATAATTGACGGGGTGCCGGACTGGGCCCGATCGCCCGATGGCCTGTGGGTGGGGATATCAGGCCGTGCACGGACCGTCGTCTACAACACCGAGAATGTAGATCCTTCCGAGATGCCCGCCACGCTTGAAGGATTTACCGACCCGGTCTGGAGTGGTCGCATCGGCTGGGCGCCGACCAACGGGTCGTTCCAGGCCATGGTGACGGCGATGCGGGTCAAATGGGGCGAGGCTAGGACAAGGGACTGGCTTATTGGAATACAGTCCAACGAGGCTAAGGTCTATCCCAGCAATACCCCCATCGTTGCCGCCACCGCCGCCGGTGAGGTCCACGTGGGATTCGTCAACCACTACTATCTACACCGCTTCTTGGCCGAAGAAGGCGAGAGCTTCACTGCGCGCAACCACCACCTCGGTGGCGGCGGACCGGGCTCCATGGTCATGGTGGCCGGTGCGGCCATCTTGAACGATGCAGCCAACGAGAACAACGCCGAGCTGTTCCTTGAATTCATGCTGTCGACGGTCGCACAGCAGTACTTCGCAGGTCAGACCCACGAGTATCCGTTGGTCGAGGGCGTGACCATCAGCCGCCTGATCACTTCCGCGGCCGAGATCAACATCCCGGAGATAGACATGGCCGACCTGGTCGACCTCGCTGGTACTCAGGCCATGCTGCGGGATCTTGGGATCACCCCCTAGCGGCATAGGAGCCGATGGTAGTCAGCCCCTCGCTGCGTTTCCCCGAGGGTCGGGGCCCCGCCCCCCTGGCGTCGAGGGTGGGCCGCGGGCTGGCCCTGCCCCCGCCCTCCCTTCTCGCTCCCGCCCTGCTGGTGGGAGCGGCGATGCTTGTCCCGGTTGCCTATCTTCTGGTCCGCAGCGTGGGCGCCTCAGACGAGGCGTGGGACCTGCTGTTTCGGTCGCGGACCGCAGCCACCTTGGGCCGCACCGCCCTTCTCGTCGTCACCGTGACCGGTTTTTCCGTATTGATCTCGGTGCCGGTGGCCTGGCTTACCACAAGGACCGACCTGCCCTTACGCAAGGTGTGGACCCTCCTGACCGCCCTGCCCTTGGTGATACCGACCTATGTTGGGGCGTACTTGTTCGCCTCGGCTCTGGGCCCCAAGGGACTGCTCCAGAACATTCTGGAGGTTCCCCTTGGAGTGGACAGGCTGCCGGAGATCTACGGGTTGCCGGGTGCCACGATGACCCTGGTGCTCTTGAGCTATCCGTACGTGCTCCTCGTCGTAAGGTCGTCGATCGTGAACATGGACCCGTCCATGGAGGAATCGGCGCGCAGTCTCGGCAAGGGACCGATCAGGACCCTCTTGACAGTCACGGTGCCGATGCTACGGCCAGCGATTGCAGCCGGCTCGCTGCTGGTCGCCCTCTACGTCCTGAGCGATTTTGGCGCGGTCTCCCTCATGCGGTACGAGACGTTCACATGGTCGATCTATCAGCAGTACCAGGGCGCATTCGACCGCTCGATAGCCGCCGTGCTATCCCTGGTGCTCGTGTGCTTTGCGGTCGCGGTGCTTGTCTTGGAGCAGTGGAGCCGGGGCCGGATTCGCTACCATCGCACCGGCGCGGGCGCGGCTCGTACCGCCAGTGTGGTGCGACTGGGCGGATGGCGCTGGCCGGCGGTCTTTCTCTGCGGCGCGCTGGTGGCTCTGGCACTCGCGTTGCCGGCCTCGGTACTGATGTTCTGGCTGGTCCGCGGCATCGAGGCCTCCGAGACCATCGGCAGTCTGTGGGCCCCGGCCCGCAACTCGCTCTACGGCTCTGGCCTGGCTGCGCTGCTCGCGGTGATGCTTGCGCTGCCCGTGGCCACCCTGTCAGTCCGGCACCCCGGCGTGATCTCCCGCGCCGTGGAGAGTGTCAGCTTTGTCGGGTACGCGCTGCCCGGGGTCGTAGTGGCGCTGGCTCTGGTGTTCTTCGGGGCAAACTATGCTCGGCCCGTATACCTGACGCCTTGGCTGCTCATATTCGCCTACGTCGTGCTCTTCTTCCCGATCGCGCTCGGCTCGGTCCGCTCGTCCGTCGCACAGGTCAGTCCTTCGCTGGAGGAGGCTTCTCGGTCGCTCGGTCGCTCGGCACTGCGTACAACCTGGTCGGTGACCTTACCGCTGGTGAGGTCAGGTCTGGTCGCCGGCGCTGCCCTCGTCTTCCTGGTGACCATGAAGGAGTTACCAGCCACGTTGATATTGGGGCCGCTCGACTTTGACACACTTGCGACGGAGGTGTGGTCGGCGTCTTCGGAGGCGTTTTTCGCCCGGGCTGCCGCGCCCGCGCTCCTCCTGATCTTGCTTTCCGCCGTCCCGACAGCCGTGCTGGTACTGCGCTATGGGGGACCGAGGCGATGGTAGACCCGGTGCCGGCCATTGGCTGCGAAGGGGTGTCCAAGTGCTTCGGAGAAACCGTTGCCGTGGATGCGGCCTCACTGGTCGTAAGTGCTGGAGAGATCATCGCCGTGCTCGGCCCAAGTGGATGTGGCAAGACGACCTTGCTCCGGCTGATCGCCGGCCTTGAGGGCACCGACTCCGGAACGATCACCGTCGCCGGAGAACTTGTTTCAAGCCCCCGGTTTCACGTTCCGCCGGAGGGACGGCGAGTGGGCATGGTGTTCCAGGACTACGCCCTCTTCCCCCACCTCACCGTGGCAGGAAACATAGGCTTTGGCCTGGGCGGCAAGTCTCGAGTTGATAAGGGTCTGCGCGTCGATGAGATCTTGAGGCTCGTGGGCCTGACCGGATTGGGAGATCGTTATCCGCACCAGCTCTCGGGCGGTCAGCAGCAGAGAGTTGCGGTTGGTCGCACCCTCGCCCCTCAGCCGTTCGCCGTGCTGTTGGATGAGCCCTTCAGCAACCTTGATGCAGGAATGCGTGCCGGAGTGCGGACTGAGGTGGGAGAGATACTTCGCGATAGGGGGGTGGCCACCGTGATCGTCACGCATGACAGGGAGGAGGCATTTTCTCTGGCCGACAGGGTTGCTGTTATGAATCTCGGTCGGATCGAGCAGATCGACCGACCGGGAGCCATCTTTCGGTCGCCCGCCACCCCTTTCGTTGCACGGATCACGGGTGCGGCCGACTTTCTCACCGGCCGGATCGCCGGGGGACGGGCGATCACGGAGGTCGGCCGCCTGCAGTTGACAGAACCGGGGCCCGGTCCCGTCGGCCCGCAGACCGGCGCGGGTGAAGGGGATGAGGTGATGGTTCTGGTTCGTCCCGATGACTTCCTGGTGCTCCCCAATCCCCGGGGTGGATCAAAGGTCTTGGCCCGGGAATACCGTGGCGATGCGGTGATCCTTGTAGTCGAACTTGGCTCGGGTGCGACCGTGAGATGCCGCCAGGGCCCTTACTCGGACCTGGCCAGGGGCACGCTTGTGGACCTTGTGCCGACAAGGTCTGTGCCCTTCGTAGCCTTTTCGATGGACTCTTATGCAGGTTATGAGATTTCGACCGGCGGTAGGGCCAAGAGCAGCCACGAATTGCCGGAATAAGTCTTGACTAAGGAGAGCCCTTAGTCCACACTAACCCGGCGCATGAGCATGTTATTGAGACGTCTCGGGTCAGACGCATGCGGATGACTGGATTCGCATCGCGCAGCCACAGGCATGGCCGGGGCCGGCCGCTCTCGCTGCCGGCCTGCCTGTTGATCGGCTCGGCCGTGGCGGCCGTGATTGCTCTGACCCTGACCCTGCAGGGCTAGTTGCCGGCGGCTATTGCCGCACCGGCCTAGGTCGGGCAGGTCCCCGAGAGGAATGGCCCGATCGCCTCTATGAAGCCGGCAGGATTGTCGCCGGGAACGAGGTGACCCGCGCCGGGAACCTCTACTCCTCTGGCATTCGGAATGCTCCGAATCATCTTCGCCATTGAAGCTGTGCTGACGATGTCGCTATCAGCTCCTCTGACGATGAGCGTGGGGCAGCCAATGGCCTTTAGCGCGTCCCATAGCAGCGCCTCTTCCTCCGGCCCCGCCTTGGGCCGGGCTTCGGGGCGTCGCATCGCAGAGTCGTATTTCCAGGTATAGGTCCCGTCGGCCTGGCGCCTAGCGTTTCGTAGCACGCTGCCCAACAGCTGTTCGTCGGTGCGGCCGGGCCTGAATGATCGTACGGAGCTAACCATCTCTTCGAGCGACCCGAACGAGTCCCTGGCCTCAACGAATCCCCTCACTCGGCTGGCGCCGGCCGGTTCCACCCTTGGCGCGATATCCACGATCACGAGTGCGCGAACCAGCTGCGGGCGGGATGCGGCGAGGATGTAGCCGATCGTGCCCCCGAGGGACAGTCCAACTATGGCCACCGGCGCCAGTCCCAATTCTTCTATCACCGCCTCTACGTCCGCGACGTGGGAACTGCGCCTGTAGTCTGCGCTCGGGGACCAGTCCGAGTCCCCGTGGCCCCTCAGGTCCAGCGCGACGACCCGGAATCGGTCGCATAGCGCCAGCGATACGAAGTCGAAGCTGCGTCCGCTCTGGGCGAAACCGTGGAGCAGGAGAACGGACGGACTGGCGGGTTTGCCCCAGTCCGCGTAGTGCAGTCTAAGGCCGCCTGAATCGACAAGGCCTCCGGTGGGAACTGCCTCTGTCCCGAACGGCACTCCCTGGCGCCGCGCAGCCTGATAGAGCCCGGCGAGGCCGAATTTGTCGGTGTCTGCTGCGGACTCGGTCATCTTAGGGATTAGGGTTGGGCGCTGTCTGGTCCGGGCGAGGGCGTCAGTTGCCGGGCGGGCCGGCGGCCTTCCGGCCGAGTGTATACGATCGCGTGCCCTCCGAATCGATGGTCAGCATTCCACGCCTTGCCAGAGCAGGTCCCAGTGCAAAGGCGGTAACCAGCGCTCCGCCTATCGTCACCGCGAGCGGTGCCCCGATGAAGTTGGCGATCAGGCCGGCCTGAAGGCCCCCGAGGAGCATCACGCTCCAGCTGATGCCGTAGAGGGCCATGATCCGCCCTCGAAGCCGATCGGGGACAATGGCCTGAAGGGAGGCCATCGCCGTGATCAGGAATGTCGAGGTGAAAAGGCCTGTGGTGAACATCAGCGCTATGGCGAGCGGATACGAGCCGACGTAGCGTGCGGTGAGCGCGAAGGCTGCCAGCGATATCCCGCTCACGGCCGCACCGCCCACCAGCAGGGCGCCAGAGCCACGCAGGCGACCGCGGGTCGAGATCCAGAGCGTCGCCGACAGGCTTCCGATCCCTGCGGCAGCGAGCAGGACCCCCTGGCCCTGGGCGCCGACGTCCAGAATGTCGACTGCGAACACCGGCATCAGTATCAGGTAGCCTCCCCCGAAGAAGCTCGAGAACATAACCATGCCAATCAGGAACCTGAAATCGGGCCGTTTGCGAACGTAGCCGATTCCCTCGGCCAGCTGTCCCGCAGCGCTAGCCGGGTCGGCTTCGGGACCGGTCTCCGAGTCCCGCAGGGGTCGCACCCCCATCAGCAGGGACGCCATTATTCCGAACCCCACCGCGCCTATGACGAACACCGTCGACGTGTTCACGAGGGCAATGAGGAAGCCGGCTGCTGCGGGTGCCCCTATCCGAACGCCCTGCCACACCGAGGCGTTCAGGGCAACCGCGCTCGTTAGCGCCCTGCGTTCCACGAGGCCCGGATAGAATGCCTGCCGGGCCGGAATGTCGAATGCGCTGACCGATCCTGCGGCGACGGCGATGAGGAGTACATGCCACACGCGCACCGAGCCCGTAGCGTCGAGCAAGGCCATTATCGCCGCCAGACCCGCCAGGATCAGCTGAGAGCCGAGTATGATCCCCTTGCGGTTCACACGGTCGGCGTAAACGCCCCCCAGAAGGGTGAAGACAAACGCAGGACCGGCGTTGGCAACTCCGATGAGGCCAAGGAACAGGGGCGAGGTGGAGAGCTCGTACGCCAGCCAGAGCTGCGCGAAGTAGACCAGGTTGTATCCGGCGACCGATGTGACCGCACCGGCCCAGTAGCGTCGGTAAGGACGATACCTCAGGGCCGGGGGTATCTTCGACCGGGTCCAGGCCCCCTGCTCGGAGGAGTCAGCCTCGCCGGTTGGATGTGCCGACTGCCGGGTCAAAAGGCCCGGCTACTCGACCGTGACTGACTTTGCAAGGTTGCGTGGCTGATCGACGTCACACCCCCGTCGAACGCCGATGTGGTAAGCCAGCAGCTGCATCGGCACCGCCATGACCATCGGGCTCAGCGCAGCTGGCAAGGGAGGAAGCGTAACAACGTCACTCGCCGCATCGTCCAGTCCGGGGGCGTCTTCCGTCGTTACGGCCAGCACGCGTCCACCGCGGGCGGACACCTCGTAGACATTGCTGACCATCTTGTCGAATAGCTCGTCGGTTGGCATTAGGGCCACTACTGGCATGCGTCCGTCGACCAGCGATATCGGGCCATGCTTCATCTCACCGGCAGGGTAGCCCTCGGCATGGATGTAGCTGATTTCCTTTAGCTTGAGGGCTCCCTCCATCGCTAGCGGAAAGTTGATACCGCGGCCAAGGTACAGAAAGTCATCGTAGTCGCAATAGCGTTCTGCAAGGGCCTCATATCGATCCTGCTGCTCGAGGACCTCTCCGATCAACCTCGGAAGGTGGGCAAGGTCCGTCACCGTCTGCGGGCCCGCACCGTTATCCGCAAGACCTCTGGCACGTGCGATGTGAAGGGCGGTCAGGTACAGGCCGGTGAGCGAGCAAACGAAGGTCTTGGTGGCCGCGACGCCCACCTCGGTCCCCGCGCGGATCAGAAGAGTGCCGTCGGCGATCCTGGTCGAGTGCGACCCCTCCGTATTCGTCAGGGTTATCAGGGTGGCCCCCTTCGCCCTCGCCTCTTCCATGGCCGCCAGTGTGTCGGCGGTCTCGCCTGACTGGCAGACGGAGATCACCAGCGTGTCCCTGTCTATGATCGGTTGTCGGTAACGGAACTCGGAGGAGTTGTCCACCTCCGCAGGAAGCCTCGCCAGCGTCTCTATCCACCTGCGTCCGACCATCGCAGCGTGCAGACTGGTCCCCATGCCGATCAATACAACCCTTCGCACCGATCGCAGGTACTCGTCCGAGACAGGTAGTTCCTCGAGGCGGACGATGCCCTCGTCGAAGGACACGCGGCCGTACAGGGTGTTTACGAGCGCCTGGGGCTGTTCGTTTATCTCCTTGAGCATGAAGTGCTTGTAGGAGCCACGGGCCGCCGACACCTTGTCCTCGGGTGCGCGGGTTGCCGCTCTGGAGACCGCCGAACCGCCCAGGTCGGTAAAGGTCACGCCGCCGGTGGTGATAACTGCAACCTCGCCCGTCCCCAGGTAATAGACCGACCTGGTGTGGGGTGAAATGGCCGCGAGGTCGGAGGCCACGAGAGCCTCTCCGTCTCCCGTACCGATCACGAGTCCTCCGGCGTGGCCAAGCCTGAGTGCCACCAAGCAGTCGGGCTCGTCTGCGGACATGGCAACCACGGCATTGGCTCCGCGCAGGCGGCCGCCGGCCGTCCGGACAGCGTCTGCCAGGTCCATCCCCTGGGACATGTAGAACTCGATCAGGTGGGGTATGCACTCGGCGTCCGTCTCCGACGTGAAGGAAAACCCGCATTGGGAAAGTTCGCGGCGAAGCTCGGCGTAGTTTTCGACGATTCCATTTTGGACAGCAACAACCCTGCCACTCCTGCTGCGGTGGGGATGGGCATTCGCCTCGGTCGGAGCCCCGTGAGTAGCCCACCGCGTGTGGCCTATGCCGGTCGAACCCGTAGGGCTGACGACGTCCACACGTTTCCGCAGCGCCGAGAGCTTGCCGGCCGCCCGGACGACATGGATCCCGTCTCGTCCGTTGGTAGGCGCAAGGCAGATGCCCGCGCTGTCATAGCCCCGGTACTCCAGAGATGCCAGACCGTCCAGCAGCAGCGGAGTGGCCGATCGATAGCCCGTATAGCCGAAGATCCCGCACATTTCAGTTGGTGGCCGGGCTTCCCGCCGGCGCTGCTCCGTACACCCCGCGGTATTCGGGTGGCAGCAGCATCGCTATGCGCAGCATCACCATTTCGGTCAGGGAGCCAAGAACCTCTCTGCTGGGTTTCCCTTCCACGTAGGGCAGGGTAAAGGGTCTGCCTATGTTCACCCTGATCCGGGCGTTTGGGAAGAACACCCTGGCCCAGGTACCGAATTTCTCGGTACCCGTTATTCCGACGGGTAGCAGCGGGGCCTGCGAGGCCAGGGCGATGCGGGTTGCCCCGTCTCGCGCCATGCGTAAACCCTTCGGACTGCGCGTGCCCTCCGGGAACAGGACTAGCGTCCCGTCGTGCTCAAGCAGTCTCATCGCCCAGCGGTAGGCCGCCAGGTCCCCCCCTTGGCGGTTGAGGGGAAAGCCGCCGTAGCTTCTTATGAGCGGTCCCGCTATCGGATTGGAGAACAGTTCCTTCTTGGCCAGGAACCTGGGTCGCCTGGGGATAGCCGCGCCTATGAACGAGGGATCGGACTGGGACAGGTGATTGGAGACGATTATGAGCGGTCCCCAGGGCGGCACGTTCTCCATGCCGGTGACCGCCCAGTCGGATAGGGCGCTTACCGCCCTTCGCTGAAGGAAATCGCAGATCGGGTAGAGAATTTCCATTCGAGAGATCAGGAGGCCGCGATTAACTCCTGAATCCTCCCGACTACCTGATCTATCCGGAGGCCGTCGGTTTCGATCCTTACGGCGTCTATGGCGGGCCGGAGAGGGGAGTCCGCGCGCTCGGAGTCAATCTTATCACGCATCTGGATCTCGGCCGTCAGTCGCTCCATGTCACGAACGTCGCCCTTTCTCCTGAACTCGTCGTATCGACGCCTCACCCTGATGTGCAAGGATGCCTCAAGAAACACCTTGACCGGGGCATCGGGCAGGACGACCGTTCCGATGTCGCGCCCCACCACAACGATCCCCAAGGGGCCCTGGGCCGCGATTCGCCTCTGCTGACTCACAAGGGCCCTGCGGACACCGGAAATTGCCGAGACATCCGACACGTTCAGCTCCACCTGCTGCGATCGCATCAGGTCAGTGACGTCGGTGCCCTCTACCACGATCCGTTGCTCGCCCTCCCGGAGTTCTACGCGGATATCCATGCCTTCGGCCAGGTCGCTGAGCGCCTTAACGTCGCTCATGTCGAGTCCACGCTCCACCGCTGCCCAGGTCACAGCCCTGTACATGGTGCCCGTGTCCAGAAAGCGCAGACCCAGGCGGCGCGCCAAGGCACGGCCGACAACCGTCTTGCCGGATGCGACGGGGCCGTCTATGGCTATGTTCACTGGCACGGGTGCAGCGTGGGACCGCAGTGGCTGCGACACCGCTTGGAGGATCTTGCGTTGATGTAGACTCGGATGCGGGGCTGTATAGGCATGGAGCGTACACAAATTGGGACCGCCGATCGATGCATAGACCTGCTTGACGACGAAGAGGTCGTCTTCGAGCGCGAAGACGTCGTCCTCACAAACCTTCGGCTAATGGCGAACTGGTCGGGCGGCCGAGCCAGGGACGTGGTTACGGTCAAGGACGTTGACGGGGTTCGCAAGCTTGAGGGCGGGCAGGAGAGCCGGCTAGAAGCGGGTCTAAAGGCCTTGGCCATCGGAGCGACACTGGCAGCTATACAGGTGCCGATAGACACGTTCCTCATAGATCCAGCAAGCGTCCCCAAAGCGGTCAATATAGTCAACACCCTCTTGTTCGTTGCCTGGGCGGTCGGCATCGGTGCCGCCGGCTACCTCATACTCACTAGCCTTATCCGCGTTAAACCTCACACATCGCTGCTATTCGTCCGCTTCAGGGGCAAGGACGTGCGCGTGTCCTTCGCGGGCCGCGGCAGTAGGGACGCCGAGGAACTGAGGGCCGCCTTCGAGCGCCAGAAACGCTCCACGCCCTTCTGAGGCAGCCTTCCAAGGAACCCAGGGAGTCTCCACTCCTCAGAGGCTGCTAGCCTCTCCCCAGATAGTCTTGCTGGTAAGGCAGCACTATGGCCTCAAGAGCAGTGGCGTTGGCGGGCAGGGCGGCCATCGCCAGGGCGATGCCCGCCAGGTCGTCAACAGACATCAACGGCTCCTGATCAGGGAGTGATCGTCCCATCTCGGTCAGCGTGTTGCCAGGGTGAAGGCAGCCAGCCGAGATGCCGAAAGCCCGCCCTTCGAGCGCCGTTGACTTGGTGAGCCCGACCAGTCCGTGCTTGGAGGTGGTGTAGGGGGCAGAGTTCATCCGCGGCATCTGGGCCGAGATGCTGCCTATATTGATGATCCTGCCGCCGCCCTGGCGCTTCATGATCGCCATTGCCGCCCTCGTGCAGAGGAAAACCCCGGTGAGGTTGACGTCGATCACCTTTCGCCAGGCATCAAGGGACAACTCCTCCAGCGGTCCGCTTTCAGCGATACCCGAGTTGTTAACGAGGATGTCGAGCCTCCCGAAACGGCCGGTCACCGCTTCGAAAAGCGCCTCGACCTGCGCCTCGACGGTAACGTCGGTGGGCACGGCCTCGACCTCCGCGCCCAACTCCCTGAACTCGGCGGCGGCGGTGGTGAGATGCTCCTCACGTCTCGAAGCGATCACCAGGTGCGCACCCTCTCTGGAGAACGCCCTCCCGATGCCCTTTCCGATGCCCGTCCCCCCTCCGGTGATAAGGGCGACCTTGCCGTCGAGCTGACCCATTGGCTTATCCTCGGCTTTCTCCGATTCCGGCTGGGCCCATGGCTCCTGCCGAGCGACAGTTAAAAGTCCACCCGGGCAAAAGTCAACTCGGGCCCAAGGCAGCTTTCCTCGCTATTGAGGGAGGACGGAGCCGGAGCGATATAATCGCAGAGGGGAATGTCTCTGCCGCGAGGCTGGGAACTTCACCAACACGATTCCGGCGATGAGCGGACCAGATTAGGAGTTTAGGGTCAGAATGACATACATCATCACCGAGCCTTGCGTGGACGTTCTCGACCGGGCGTGCGTCGATGTTTGCCCGGTGGACTGCATTTATGAGGCTCCGGAGCACAGGATGCTGCTGATAAGTCCCGAAGAGTGCATAGACTGCGCTGCCTGCGAGCCGGTATGTCCAGTGGTGGCTATCTTTGCCGAAGAGGACGTACCTGAGGACCAGGACAAGTACACCGACCTCAACTACGAGTATTTCGGTCAGTCACGCTAGTAAAGCCAGCCTTCCGGCTATGGCCGAATTTGGCCATGGCGCCGGTGGCTTTCCCACCACTTCGCTGCCCGCCTTGCGGGTCGCAGCACGCCCGTCCCAAAGGGCGATTCGAGGTCAAAGATGGTTCAGATCGAGTCCACACCAGAGTTCGTAAGCGAAACATACGGCAGGATGAGGGACCGCCTTTCGACTGTGCGTCGAAGGGTGGCAAGGCCCCTTACCTTGTCTGACAAGGTCCTGTTCTCGCACCTTGACGACCCGGAGGCGGCCGACCTCGTACCCGGGGAAAGCTACCTCCTGCTTCGGCCGGACCGGGTTGCGCTGCAAGACGTGCTGGGCCAGACGGTCATGCTCAACTTCATGCAGACGCGCAGGGACAGAGTTGCCGTGCCGACCACGGTGCATTGCGACCATCTGATACAGGCGCGCGTTGAGGGAGCGTCTGACCTTCTCCAGTCCAGGGAGGAAAACGGCGAAGTCTACGATTTCCTGCGTGACGCCTCGGCCAAGTTCGGGGTCGGCTTCTGGGCACCGGGCGCAGGGATTATCCACCAGGTGGTCCTGGAGAATTACGCTTTCCCGGGGGCTTTGATGATCGGGACCGACTCGCACACACCCAACGCCGGCGGGCTCGGCTCGTGCGCGGTGGGAGTGGGCGGTGCCGATGCCGTGGAGGTGATGGCCGGGCTGCCCTGGGAGTTGCTGTATCCAAAACATATAGGGGTCAGACTTACCGGCTCCATGAATGGGTGGACTGCTCCCAAGGACGTGATTCTCTATCTCGCCGGGGAGTTGACAGTCGCAGGCGGGACGAACTCGATTATCGAGTACTTTGGTCCGGGCGCCCGATCGATCAGTTGCACGGGCAAGGCCACCATCACCAACATGGGAGCCGAGCTTGGTGCCACCACCTCGATATTTCCCTACGACGAGCGCATGGCGACCTACCTTTCGGCGACTGGCAGGGGCGAACTCGCCAGCCTGGCTCACGAAAACCGCGAGATCCTCAGGGCGGACAGGGAGGTGGAGGACCGCCCCGAAGAGTTCTTCGACCAGGTGATCGAGATCGACCTCGCCAGGCTCGAGCCACACGTGTCGGGGCCCCACTCGCCGGACCGCGCAAGGCCTATCTCGAAGCTGGCGGCCGAGGTGGCCGATCCGGCCAACGGCTTTGTCGACGAGATCGACACCGCTCTCATCGGCAGCTGTACCAACTCGTCCTATGAGGACATGAGCCGGGTCGCGGACGTGGCCGAGCAGGCCAGCGCCCGCGGCGCCAGGTGCGACATCGAGTTGATGGTCACCCCGGGCTCCGAGCAGGTCAGGGCCACCATCGAAAGGGACGGACAGCTCGAGTCACTGTCCAAGATCGGTGTCACAACCCTTGCCAACGCATGCGGTCCGTGCATTGGACAGTGGCGACGGGAAAGGCTACTCGACGGGGTGTCCAACACCATCGTGACCTCCTATAACCGCAACTTCCCAAGGCGAAACGACGGCCGCTCTGAGACCATGAACTTCATTGCAAGTCCTGAGATCGTCGTCGCCCTCTCGCTGGGCGGTCGTCTCAGCTTCAACCCTCTTACCGACACCCTTGTCGGTGAGGACGGCGACCGGTTCTCCCTCGAGCCCCCCAAGCCCGCCCCTGAGGTTCCTTCGGCCGACTTCGCGCGGGGTAGGCAGTACTACTCCGCTCCCCTCGAGGACGGAGCTGACGTCGAGATCACCGTTGACGAAGACAGCGAGCGCCTTCAGGTGCTCACGCCTTGGGAGCCCTGGGATGGCCAGGATTATGTGGAGCTCCCGGTCTTGCTGAAGACCCGTGGCAAGACCACCACCGATCACATCTCACCGGCGGGCCCGTGGCTTAGGTACAGGGGCCACCTGGAGAAGTTCAGCGACAACATGTTCATGGGTGCGGTCAACGCGTACAGTGGCGAGGCCGGGACCACCCTGGACCAACTCACCGGGGAATCCGGCCGCTCAGTCGCACAGGTCGCCCGCTCCTACAAGGCCGCCGGCCTGCGCTGGATCGTCGTCGGCGATCACAACTATGGCGAGGGAAGCAGCCGCGAGCACGCTGCCCTCTCACCGAGGTTGCTGGGGGGTGCGGCGGTAATCGCCCGCAGCTTCGCCAGGATCCACGAGTCGAACCTGAAAAAGCAGGGGCTGCTGGCCCTTACCTTCGCTCATTCTTCAGATTACGAGTTGGTGCGTGAGTCGGACCGCATCAGCCTGCTCGGCCTGGCCGACCTGCGGCCCGGCGAGCCGGTCCGCTGTGTCGTTCACCACGACGATGGAACAAGCGATGAGATTCAACTGGGGCACTCTTTCGGCGAGGCCCAGATCGAATGGTTTAGGTCCGGCTCCGCCCTGAATCTACTCGCAGGCTAGGCCGAAGGAAACCCGGCTCGGCAACCGGTATCGGGCCGGCCCCGCCGGGCTGCCGCTCAGGCGCGAGCCCGGGTCTTGTAGTGGGTCCGCAGGCAACGCGTGCACATCTTGACCTGCTTGCGTCGGCCGTCCACGCCAATGGTCGCCTTGTGAACGTTGGTACCCCAGCGGCGCCTGGTCCGCCTCTTGGAATGGCTGACGTTGTTGCCAGACATCCGGGTCCTGCTGCAGATATCACAACGAGCCATGGTTTGCCTTATGCTGTCAGATGGGTAATATGGGCGCGTCCGGAAGCCCGTTTCCCGCATCGTACCGGGGGACGGGCATCCGTGAAATCTTTAACGAAGATACCATAGGGGGCGATGGTCGGCAATGGGTGTTGTCCGCGGGATGGGACCCTTGGACACCTGTAATCAGACCACGGCAGCGGGTTCTTCTCACTCTCCTTCCCGCTGGGTGGACGGGCGCGATCTGGCGGACATGGTCGTTGGGGGACTTGAGCTGCTGGAGTCCCACAGCCACATCGTTAATGCCCTGAACGTGTTCCCTGTGCCGGATGGCGACACCGGTACCAACATGTCTCTTACCATGAGAGCGGTGGCCGAGTCTGCTCGCGAGCAGGCCGAGACAGAGCCACAGGCCGAATCGGTTGCCAGGGCGATGGCCAGACGGGCGCTTATGGAGGCCAGGGGAAATAGCGGGGTGATCCTCTCGCAGTTTTTCCGCGGCCTTTCCGAGGGTCTTTCAGGCAGAGACCGCTTTGACGCCGGCCACCTGGCCGGAGCGCTGGAGGCCGCCACCGATCGCTCGTATGGAGCGGTTGGGGAACCGGTGGAAGGCACCATGCTCACGGTGATCTCCGCTGCAGGCCGCGAGGCGCGTCGATCCGTCGATGCGGGACTGCCGATCCTCGAAACCATGGACCGTGTATGCGATGTGGTCGAGGAGACCGTCGAGGCCACGGAAGGCATGCTCCCTGTCCTTACCGAGGCGGGCGTGGTCGACTCCGGCGGCTTCGGAATTCAGCTGATACTGCGAGGAATGGCGATTCGGCTGGGCGGTGGTTCGGTGAGCGGGGTGGAGGTGCCGGTGCCCGGAGGCGGGACTCTGGGTTCTTCGATCGCGCTCAATCAGGCCTTTCTCGATCGGACCGAGCATATCGGCTTCGGCTATTGCACCCAGCTTCTGGTGCGCGCCGACTGCGAGGAAGGAGTCGAGCCCGATCTGGACGAGATCAGGCGCAGGGCCGGGGAAATGGCTTCCTCGGTCGTTGTGGTCGGCGATGCCGATCTGGTGAAGATACATGTCCATACCGAGGAGCCCGACTCGATGGTCGCCTTTGCCCAGACCGTTGGGGAGGTCATAGAACGCAACGTTCAGGACATGGACGAGCAGCGGTCAGAGTTTGCGACGGCACATCGGGTCGGCTCTGCGCAGCAGGAGAACGTTTCGTTGGTCGTTGTTGCCCTGGGAGCCGGCTTTGCCCAGGTGTTTGCCGAACTTGGCTGCACCGAGGTCGTGTCCGGCGGACCCACGATGAACCCGAGCGTCAAGGACATCGCCGAGGCAATTGATAGGGCTCCGGCGGATGCCGTGGTCGTGTTGCCGAACGAGGGAAACGTCATAGCGACGGCCGATCAGGCGGCGGAGGTATCCTCCAAGGACGTGCTTGTCGTACCTACAACCAGCGTTCAACAGGGAGTTGCGGCCGCCCTGGCCTTCGACGCCTCGGCAGACCTGGCGGCGAATTCGGCGGCGATGGGTGAGGCGCCCGGAGAGGTGAGGAGCGGGGGGGTGACCATCGCTACCCGCGACGTAACCCTGCACGGTGTCAGGGCAGAGGAGGGCGGCTACATCGGCATGCTGGACGGAGAGCTCGCAGCGTCCGGAGATTCTCTTTCCGGGGTCCTCGATGCTCTGATGATCGCCGCCGGGGTTAGTGGCGACGACCTCGTGACCCTGTTCCCAGGCGAACAGGTCTCCGAGTCTGAGTCGGGGGCCGAGATCAGCAGGCTGCAGTCTCGATTTGAGGACGCGGAGTTCGAACTGGTGGAAGGTGGCCAGCCGCACTACCACTACCTGATCTCGATCGAATGAACCCCGCGTCGGTAGGAGGAACCCCTGATGGCCGTTAGAGTCGTAGTAGACAGCCTCGCCGATCTGCCGGTCGAGACTGTTGCGCGCCATGGAATTGAAGTAGTGCCCCTGACCGTCCGGTTCGGCGCCGCCGAGTTCAAGGATGGGGTAGACCTTACGCCGGAGGAATTCTATCTGCGCCTGCAGGCCGGGGACGAATTTCCCTCGACCGCCGTCCCCGCCGTGGGCGAGTTCGTGGAGATATACGAGAGCGTGGGGGTTGGTGCCGACGGAATAATATCCATCCACGTGTCGTCGAAGGTCAGCGGCACCTACAACGCCGCTGTCCAGGCCTCCAAGTCAGCGAGTCTGGATTGCCCCATAGAGGTTGTGGACACGCTTCAGGCCTCCATGGGCATCGGCATTCCCGCGCTGGCGGCAGCCGCGGCTGCTCAGGAGGGTCAGGACCTGCCAGCCGTCCTTGAGCGGGTACAGGAGACGCTTTCCCGCGTTACGTGCAATACCCTGCTCGACACGCTGGAGTACCTGCAAAAGGGAGGCCGCATCGGCAAGGCGCAGGCGCTGGTGGGTACGCTGCTCAACTTCAAGCCGATGATCGAGGTCGTCGATGGAGTTGTACATCCATACGCCCGCCCGCGCAGCAGGAAGAAGGGAATCGCCCGGCTGATGGACCGCGCCCAGGCGTTGGCTCCCGTCGATCAGGTGGCCGTCCTGTATTCGACAACCCCGGATGAGGCGGCCGAGCTCGCCGAACGATTGGGTGTCCTGCTTGGGGTCGATCCCATGATCTGTCGCTACGGCCCGGGTCTTGGGACGTATGTAGGACCGGGAGCCCTGGGAATAGGGGTGCTCAGTTCGAACAGACCCTGACCGGATGACCCGCGACCCTTCGAGCCGGACAGCTGCGCGCAGTGGAGACCAGTATGTTGGCCTGACGGTACTTCGCAAGATCCTGGCGAAGGAGGACGAGGGCGGATACGAGGATCGCGCGGTCATTGGGGGCCTGGACCGCTTCCTCAACAGACATGCCGACCAACTGCGATCCTCCCTCGGTGAGATCAGGCCCTACTCGGTCCTAACCCCCGCCGAGCGCCGCGGCTGGGCCTCGGAGATTCTGGATCGCATCAGTGCGCTGGGTGTGGAGTCGACGACTATCCCTGACCGATCTCCCCGGACAAGGTCCAAGCAAGGGGATGCCGATTCGATTGCCAGCCTGAAGATCGCCGGCGGAGTCGGTCGACACGTTGCCCGCCTGCATCGGCTGGGCATCCGGAAGATCGGTGATGCGATCCATCACTTCCCACATCGCCATAACGATTTCTCCCGCATAAGCAAGGTCCGCGAACTCGAGCACGGCAAAGAGCAGACCATTGTGGCAACCGTCTGGGAAGCGACCGAGACCAAGCGCGGTGCGCGCCGCGCCTCCACACAGGCCGTGCTCGGTGACGAAACCGGGAATGTGCGTGCCATATGGTTTGGCCAGGGCTTCCTGGCAAGGACCCTCAAGACGGGAACATCGGTGGTCATAAGTGGGCCTGTCAAGACCTTCAAGGGCCGACATGTCTTCGAGTCCCCTGAGTACGAGCTGCTGACCGGCCAGGAGGAACTTGTTCACACGGGCAGGCTGGTGCCCGTCTATCCGACTACCGAGGGCCTGCCCCAGCGAACCATCCGCCGGATCGTTCGCGCCGCACTCAAGGCCGGGCTCAAGGACGTGGCGGAAACCCTTCCCGCCGGCCTGCGGCAGAGGGAGGGTCTGGTGAGCCTGCCCGACGCCATATCCCAGATCCACTACCCGGATAGTCGGGCTGACCTTGAAGCGTCCCGGAGGCGTCTGGCATTCGAGGAGATGCTCCTGCTTCAGCTGGCCGTGCTGTCGCGGCGCAGGGCGTGGAGGGAGGTGGAGGACGGCGTTCCCCTGGTGTCCCGTCGCAGGGGTGGCGGCTACACCGACTCGTTCCTGGCGTCGCTTCCGTTCGAACTTACGGGGGCCCAGCAGCGGGCCATCGAAGAGATAACCCAGGATCTTGTCCAGGTCCGGCCCATGGTCAGGCTCCTCCAGGGTGATGTCGGCAGCGGCAAGACCGTCGTGGCTGTGGCTGCTCTACTGTTCGCTGTCGATTCTGGCCGACAGGGTGCCTTCATGGCACCGACGGAGATCCTTGCAGAGCAGCACTACCTGACAGTGTGCCGCCTCCTTGCACGGGGCGCACCGGATCTCGACCAAGACGGTGCCCGTGCGCGGATTGAACTGTCGGCAGGCAGACAGGTAACGGTCGCCCTCCTCACCGGCAGCACGCGCAAGGCGGTCCGCGATCGCCTGCTTCAAGACATCGCCGAGGGCGAGATCGACATTGTCATAGGCACCCACGTCCTCATCCAGGACTCGGTTGATGTGCCCAACCTGGCCGTGGGCGTCGTCGACGAGCAGCATCGCTTCGGGGTCATGCAACGAGCGGCCCTTGGCTCCGGTGGGTCCAGGCCTCATCTGCTGGCCATGTCGGCGACCCCGATACCACGGTCACTGTCGATGACCGTGTTCGGCGATCTGGATGTTTCCCTCTTGGACGAGCTCCCTCCCGGCAGGAAACCTGTCAAGACCCGTCGCGTCGCCGCCGCCCAGAGGTCCGCGGCATACGAGTTCGTCAAGACCGAACTGGACAAGGGCCACCAGGCGTTCATCGTCTTTCCCCTGGTCGAGGGGTCGGAGGCGGTGCAGGCTCGCGCCGCCACCGAGGAGCACGAAAGGCTGTCGCGGGACGTATTCGCCTCCTACCGCCTGGGGCTGCTTCACGGCCGCATGAAGCCTCGTGACAGGGAGGCGGTCTTGCAACGCTTCTCAGAACGCGAGATCGAGGTCTTGGTCGCGACGTCCGTGATCGAAGTGGGGATCGACTTCCCGAACGCCACGGTCATGGTAATCGACGGTGCGGACCGCTTTGGGCTGGCCCAGCTGCATCAGTTTCGAGGCAGGGTAGGTCGTGGGAGCGAGCAGAGCTATTGCCTGCTGCTGTCCGACTCCGAGACGCCAGATGCGGTGGAGAGGCTCAAGGTGTTGGAGGCGGTTACCGATGGCTTTCGGCTGGCAGAGGAGGACCTGCGCATCCGGGGCCCGGGGGACTTTCTGGGCACGCGCCAGAGCGGCCTGCCCGACCTGCGGGTGGCCAGCATCATTGACACTGCAACTGCCTCGAAGGCGCGGCGTGAAGCTGATCGCATGCTCGAATCCGATCCCGGCATGGACGAGCCGGAGCATGCCGCGCTGGGAAGGCGGCTCAGGGAGCTTCTGAGCGCCTCTGTGACCGGCGGAGGCTGAGGTGATCGGACGGTCGAGAGGGCACACGTCACGGGCTCGTTTACGCGGGTGTCATGGAATTGACACCCTATTTCGCGTCCCGATATCATCGGATTCCGATGGCCGACTACACCAAGCACGAGGCGGCGGACTGGGCGCGGGAAAACCTGCGGGGTCAGTGGTCCACCCTCGTTACTCCATTCACTGAAGGCGATGAGCTAGACGAAGAGGGCCTGCGGTCGAACGTCCGACATATCCGGGCCCTGGGAACGCGCGGCGCCGGCTGCACCTGGGGCATGGGAGAATTCTGGTCCCTGACCCGGGAAGAGAGACTCACCGTCTACGACGTCGTCGCCGACGAGGCCGGAGGGCAATGGCCGATAGCGGCCCACGTGAGTCACACCTCGGTCAAGGAGGTGCTGGCCCTGGCCGATCACGCGGAGGGCGCGGGATTCGATCTCCTGGTGCTCGCGGCTCCCTACTTCGTCACAAAGACTGAGGATCAGGTGGTCGAGTTCGTCCGCGCGGTCGCCGATGCCACGGATCTTGCGATCATGTTTTACAACTCCCCGCAGTTCGGCATCGTGATGAGCGCCGACGGTCTGGGACGGATATGCGGGATATCCAATGTAGTCGGCGTCAAGGAGGCAAGCTTCAATCCGGAGATCTCCATCGCCGCCCATCGGACCCTGGGCGAGACGGCGATTATCTCCACCCCGGACGAATGGGTCCTGTTCAAGGGGCCGGAGTTGGGGTTTGAGCAGCGGGTCATGTTTGCCAACACGTCGGACTGGCGATTCGACACGGCCGAGGCCAACCATTACGTGACTTTCATCGAGAGGGCAATGGCCGGGAACGTGGATGGCGACTACTATGACACCCACATCCGGCCCGTCAAGGAACTGTCCGACAGGTGGTGGCAGCGTACCGTCGAAAAGCAGAAGGGAGCGCTGCCGGTGCCGATGGTCAAGCACTGGGGCGAGGTCATGGGCATGGCCGGAGGACACGTCAGGGCTCCCCTGTCCGATCTGACCGGGGACGAGAAGTCCGAACTCTCCGAAGATGTCGCCAGGGTGCGTGCCGGCTAGGCGAAATGGCCGGCGTGCCTGTGGGATAGAGCCCGAAATGCAGCAGCAGGAGACCTGAGCCGATGATGTTGATGGTTAGCGTCCAGAATCTGCCCGAGGCCCACGAGGCGATGCGGGGCGGTGCGGACATTATCGATGTCAAGAATCTGCAGGAGGCGTTGGTCGGTTCCGCCAAGCCGGGCGTCTTTAAGGCGGTGCGTGAAGCTGTCCCGAATGAGATCCATGCGAGCCTGACTCTCGGAGTTGTTCCCAATCAGGAGGGAACCGTGGCGATGGCAACTTGGGCCGCCGGACAGATGAATGCCACCTCGGTGAAGGTGGGCTTCATGCAGGCCGACTACGACAAGGCGGTCGAGGTGCTGCTCGCCTCCAAGGAGGCTCTTGAGGGAACTGAGACCAAATTGATCGGCTCACTTTTCGCCGACAACGTCCTCTATGAGGCAGGTCTCGATCCTCATCTTATGCCACGCCTGGCCAGGGACGGGGACTGCGATGGCTGGCTCATAGACACCCTGACCAAGGATGGGCGTAACCTGTTCGATTTTCTTCCAGAGGATGAGCTTACGGAGATGGTGTATGAGGGCAAGCGCGACGGGATGAGTACCGCCCTGTCAGGACACCTGAAGATGTCAGATCTGGATGAACTGGCGAGGGTGAATCCCGACATCGTGGGCGTGCGTGGCGCAGTCTGTGCCAAGGGAGACCGGGTGGAGGGAGTCCACTGGGAGTCCGTGGCCGAATTCAAGCGGCAGGTGGATCTTCGAAAGTCTGGCCAGGTGATCGTCCACGACGGCGCGGTCGGCATTCAGGGAACCAACGGTTCGGATGGATGGGTCGTCATCGACGGGACGGGAAAGACCTGCGCCGGGATCCTGGCGGCCCTTCAGGAGCACGTTACCACCGCTCCGCAGTCGTTCGTGGAGGTGATCATACCCGACGTGCTGAACACCTACGACGTCATCGTGTGGACCGAGAGGGGAAACCACACGGTCTTGACTCAGCGCCGGGATGAGAACGGCTCCCTGCGCATGCTCATCCGCCCCTGAGGCGCCGGTGGTGCTAACATGAGCGTCAGGGCCCGAAGCCGGTCGGGTCCACATCTGGATTACGGAATCGCGTTACATGGCGTGGACTGAGACCGTAGCAGTAGTCAGGGACATAGCGATCATCGTGCTCACGTTGGTCGCCACATTTGCGGTGCTCGTCGTGTTCGCCAAGGTCACCTCGCTGGTCGATTCCATCAAGCGCATCGTCAGGGGAGTCGAGGACGTCACCTCCACCATCGCATCTACCGTCGGTCCGGCCGGGGCCGGAGCGGGTTTTCTGGCCGGTATATCGAGGGCGGCAACGGCGTTCTTGGGGGAGTCGGACCGCAGAGATCGGTAATTCGGCTGAGCCTGTCCCATCGGAGAAAGTGACATGGCTGGTAAAGGAAACGCCGGATCCTTTTTGGTCGGCTTCGTCGTAGGGGCCGTAGTCGGCTTGTTGTTGGCACCAAAGCCGGGTGCTGAGACCAGAGCCGACCTGGCGGACTACGGAGAGGTCGTGCGTGAGCGAGCCGAGGAGGCCGCGGCCCGCGTTAGGGAGCGGATGGGGCCGTCGGTGGAATCCATCCGAGAGGCCGTGGCGCCGGTCATCGAGCAGATGGCCGGTGCCGGGACCAAGGACGATCCCCGCTCCTAGGCGCGCCCAAGGGTTCAAGCGACAAGATTTAGCCCCTGCGGCCGTCGGCGCCTCCGAGCCCTAAGGTCGGTGGCGTGGGTACGAGCCGAGCACCTTTAGGCTGGTCACCCGCGCGCGTATGCACTCCAGCGCGCGCGCCACGTTCGCATCCAGACGGTGTCCGTCCAGGTCGAGAAGGAAGAAGTAGCGCCCCAGTTGCAGCTTGTTTGGCCGCGACTCGATCTTGGCCATGTTTATCCCCTCTGCCAGCACGCACTCAAGCACCGAGTGCAGGAGGCCGGGAGCGTCCTGATCGAACGTAAAGCACACCGAGGTCTTGTCCCGCCCTATCGGGGCGTGGTCACGATTGGCCAGCAATACGAACCTGGTCGCATTGTTCGGGCTGTCCTCGATGGCCCGATCCAGGATTTCGGCTCCGTAGATCTGCGCTGCCCTGAGTGTCCCGACGGCGCCTGAGCCCGGTTCCTCAGAAAGGTGGGCGACGGCCGCGGAAGTGCTCAGGGCGGCGACTGGCTCGGCGCCGGGCAGCCGCTCCTCCAGGTATCTGCGGCACTGCGCCAGCGCCTGGGGATGGGAGTAGATCACCCTTATCTGCTCGATCGAGGTGCCCGGAGAGGTCAGCAGGTTGTGGTGTATTGGCAGCACCAGTTCGTCGTGGATGTAAAGGCACGAGCCATGGATCAGAAGGTCCAGGGTGTTGGTCACCGCCCCTTCGAGGCTGTTTTCGATGGGGACTATTCCGCCCTCCACTTCACCCGCTTCCACCGCCTGCGCCACCGCGGTTATCGAGGGAAACGGCACGTGTTCGGCCCGAGGTTTGAAGGCGATTGTTGCCTCCTCGGTGAACGAGCCCGCCGGTCCCAGGTATCCGACCTTTGAAAGGTCGATCCTGGGGTCTGAGGAACCCGTTACCAATCCGACACTCTTCCGGCCATCAGCTGGGCGTCTCCTTCAACCCGACGGGTTTGTCCTTCAGGGACAACGTCGGCTCGCAAATTCGGTAAGCGGGGCCCATTGATCGGGGGACGAGGGCGCCTGCCATGCGGCATCTTCATCCGAGCATTTGCCCGCATGCGTGGCCAAGGCCGACGACCGGGCTGCATCCGAACCTAGGATTCCAGCTCGTCCAGTAGTTCGTCGCGGCCGGCGATAACAACCTGATCGCCCGCCTGCAGTCGGTCCTCTCCGTCGGGGTTGAGGGTGACGTCGTCTCCCCGTCGAATGGCCAGAACTACCAGGCCATTGCCATCCCGGGCCCCTGAAAAGCCCAGGTCGTGGAGGGTCATGTTGTCAAAGTGGTTGGGGATCTTCAGTCGGCTGAGCCCGAAGCTCGGCGCCACCTCAAGGTATTCCTGAACGTTGGGATTGAACAGGTTGTGTGCCATCCGCGTACCCATCTCCGCCTCGGCGTGGATGACCTTGTCCACCCCGATGCGCTCCAGCGTGTTCCCGTGAATCTCGTTACGCGCCCTCGATACGATGTAAGGGATGCCCAGGGTCTTGAGAAGGACGGAAGTCATGATGCTGGAGACGATATCCGTGCCTATGGCCACCACTGCGGCATCGTAGTCGGCGATACCCAACTCCTTGAGGACCACCTCGTTCGTGGCGTTTCCGGCTACCGGATATGTGACCCGGCCCATCATGCGCTGGACCCTCTCCTCGTTGGTGTCCATGGCCAGCACGTCATGGCCGATGTTGTATAGGGATGTCGCCAGGTGCGTGCCGAACCTGCCCAAACCTATGACGACTACCTGCTTTTTCATGCCCGTCCCGCCCGGGCCGCCCTTGGCTTGTGTGCGGCTCCCGGGGGCGAATAGCCTAGCCTATTGTAACCTGCTCCCGAGGGTACCTGTAGTTCTCCCCCTTCGCGTATCGGGTCATGGCGAGACCCAGCGCGAGCGGACCGATCCGACCCACGATCATCGCAACCACCAGTATCAACTGCCCCCACGTCGACAGGTCACCTGTCACACCGGTCGATAGCCCGACAGTGCCGAAGGCCGACACGCTTTCGAACAGAAGAGCTATGAAGTCGAAGCCGCTCTCGACGGCTGTGAGCAGAAACGCAAAGAAGAAGACAACGGCCGATCCCACCGCGCCGATCACCATCGCTTGCTGGACGATGGTTGCCGGGATCTCCCGGCCGAACACACTGGCGTGCCTGCGTCCTTCCAAGGTTGAGACCACGGCCACCAGCACTACCAGGAAGGTGTTGATCTTTATGCCGCCGGCGACAGATGCCGATGCCCCTCCGATGAACATGAGTCCGATGAACAGGAAATTCGTGTGCTGGGCGGTGTTGCCGTAGTCCACGGTCGTAAAGCCCGCCGTCCGCCCGCTGATCGACTCGAACACGGAAACCAGCACCTTGTGAGGAACCGACAGGGCCTGAAGGGTGGGCGGTCTGCTGTATTCGAATGCAAAGAAGGTCACCGCCCCGAGCAGTATCAGAGCGGCGGTACCGACGAGCACCATCTTGGTATTCAGGCTAAGCAGGGAGAATCTTCGCAGCGCGACGATGTCGGCCATTACCCACAGGCTGATGGCGCCAAGAAAGATCAGCGAGCCTACGGCTATGATCACGATAACGTCGGTCTGGTACGCCGATAGACTCGAACTGCCGGGCAGGGCGGTAAATCCCGCTCCGTTGAAGCCGGAAACGGCCGTGAACAGCCCGTGCCCGACCGCATCGAGGGGTTCCATAATTGCGAGGAATCGGAGCGTCAATACGATGAATCCGAGCAGCTGAATGGCGACGGCGACGGCAACTATTCGAATGGCCAATCCAACCAGTCCCCCGAGTTCGTTAACGGGAAGTATTCCCAGGCTTTCCTTCATCAACAGCCTCTGAAACAGCGAGACTCTCCGCCCGAAAAACACGATCAGGAAGGCCGCCAGGGTCATTATCCCGAGGCCTCCGATGAACATCAGGGCGGTTATGATCGCCTTGCCGTAGAGGGTCCAGTAGGTGCTGGTTTCCTGGACAACCAGGCCAGTTACGGTCACGGCCGAGGTCGACGTAAACAGAGCGGTCATGAACGGAGTCGTGCCCTTCCCGTGGTGGGCGAAGGGGGGTATGAGCAGCGCCGTCCCCAGCGCGATCAGGGCGGCAAAGATGTAGAGGAGAACAAGGGGGGAGCCGAACAGCCGGGACTGGACCCTGGCCTTGGCAACGGTGACCCTGACCGGACCTATCTCCTCAGACCGAGGATGCCGGTCGTCCCGACCCTTTCGTCTAGGTGACCATCCCCGCCGGCGATATTCGCCTGTAGGGCGAGCCTCCCTTTCGTCTTCGGAACGGTCTTTTATGGCGGGTATGCCTGAGAATGGTTGCGGGCTGTGTAACGGCCGATACGCGCCTGTAACACGGCGTCCTCGGCTCCCGGATTCTAGGTCGTCAAATCCACCCATGTCAACGCGTGCGAACCCTTTGCCGGTCAGTTTAGATCGTAGGTCAGACGCACGTTGCAGCCTCAGCGCCAAGGAAGAAATCAACGCTGCATCCCCCCATCGGTGGTCAGGGCCGGTTTCTCCACCGCGCCTGTCCGGCACCCTGGACCGACGAAGATGCTGGGCGTGCGTGCTGTGCGGCGTCATCCCTGCGGAAAGGGAGCAAGGTGACTGTTTGCGCCTCCTTTCGGGGGTCGTTCGCCCGTCCGCCGGAGGCCGTGCGTCGGGCGACAGGGGCTAGGCCACGGTTGCAGAGTCTACGTCGGGCGATGATAGTCTTTTCCGATGCAGCTCACCTCGGATCGCTCTGCGATTGACGCAGAAGTCCGTGACCTAGTCGGTGAAATACACGGATCGCCACTTCGATGCGTGGTCATAGTGGCCGGGGCGGGCTCGGAGGCGCTGTCGAGCCTGCTGGGCGCGCCGGGAGCATCGCGCACCTTGCTTGAGGCTATCGTTCCCTACTCGAGGTCCGCTCTCGCGGACCTGCTGGGGCGCCTGCCGGCGAGACTGGCTTCGCCCGACGCGGCTGCTCAGATGGCGGATGCAGCCTACGCTAGGGCGCTGGCCTTGCGCGACGGAGAATACCCGGTGGCCGGCCTGTCATGTGCGGGCGCGATACTCTCAGATCGTCCCAGGCGTGGTTCCCACCGCGCGCATGTGGCGGTCCGCACCGAGGATGGTCGGACATCGCTGGGGGTGGTAATGGAGAAGGGGCTCAGGGACCGCGCAGGCGAGGAAGGGCTCGCCAGCCTCATGCTGCTCCGTGCTGTCGCGCTCGCCGCTGGCCTAGACAGGCGCGTCGACTTGCGGCTCTCACCCGCCGAGCAGCTTGTGGTGGAACGCCGGCCCCAGGTCGCCGATCATCCGATCGATCTGCTGTTGTCCGGTGCAGTAGACTGGGTGCACGTGTCTGAAGACGGCGCTATGGTCTGCGAGCGCGGGATCGAGGGCGCTCTCATGCCGGGCTCATTCAATCCGCTTCATCGCGGGCACATCGAGCTGAGGGGAGCGGCCCAGAGCGTGCTGGGTATGAATGTCACCTTTGAGCTGTCCATCTCAAATGTGGATAAGCCCACGCTGGCCAGGGGAGAGGTCGAAGCCAGGCTGGAAACTCTCCGGGGAGGATCTGCGGTGGTCCTCACAAGGGCGAGCAGATTCAGTCAAAAGGCCAGGCTCTTCCCGGGGAAAACCTTCGTGGTCGGTTACGACACGGCCGCCCGGATTGTAGACGCCTCGTATTACGGCGGAGACGGGGAAGAACTCTCACGGGCGCTCGACAGAGTGCGGGCGGCTGGATGCCGGTTCCTGGTTGCCGGCAGGGAAGTCGACGGCGAGTTTCGATCCCTCGATGACCTGGATGTGCCCGGCGACGTTGGGGAACTGTTCGAACAGATGCCTGAATCCGTTTTCCGATGGGACATGTCGTCCTCGGTCATTCGCGCGGGCTTGGAGCGAGAGGCCAGGTGAGCTTTCGGAATCTTCGTGACTTTCTCTCATTCCTTGAGGAGAGGGGGGAACTGCGGCGTGTGACCGCCGCGGTAAGTGCCGACCTGGAGATCACGGAGATCGTCGACCGCACGGTGCGTGCTGGTGGACCGGCCGTCATGTTCGAGAACGTGAGCGGTCATGACATGCCGGTGGCCATCAACCTCTTCGGCACCCACCAGAGGATGGCCTGGGGCCTGGGGGTAGACGATGTCGAGGAGATCGCCGACCGGGTCCGCGACCTGCTTCAAATGGCCCAGAACCCTCCGGCCGGGCTGATGGACAAGGTCGCGGCAGCCGGGCGGCTGCTGGGTCTGGCCAGATCACAGCCCAAGATCGTCGCCTCAGGTCCATGCCAGGAGGTCGTTGTCACGGGACAACAGGTCGATCTGGGCGCCCTGCCGGTTCTGAAGTGCTGGCCCGGAGATGCGGGCCGCTTCATCACGCTGCCGCTGGTGATCAGCCTGGATCCTGAGTCCGGGCGCCGGAACGTCGGAACCTACCGGATGCAGGTCTACGACCGCAATACCGCCGGCATGCACTGGCAAAGCCACAAGGTGGGCGCCAGGCACTTTCGCTCCGGGGAGAGGCGAAACGACGAGCGACTGGAGGTAGCGGTGGCGCTGGGGGGAGACCCCGCGACCATATGGACGGGCTCTCTGCCCCTGCCACCGGACGTCGACGAATTCGCGGTATCCGGGTTCATCCGGGGCTTGCCTGTAGAACTGGTGCGCTGCAAGACGGTCTCGCTGGAGGTGCCGGCGGAGGCGGAGATCGTACTTGAGGGCTACGTCGTACCGGGTGAGTACAGGACGGAAGGGCCGTTTGGAGACCATACCGGCTACTACTCCCTGCCCGAGAAGTACCCCGTCTTCCATGTGACCGCAGTGACTCACAGAAAAGACCCCATCTACCCCGCCACGGTGGTTGGAAGACCGCCGATGGAAGACTTCTACATGGGAAAGGCGGCCGAGCGCATCCTCCTGCCCGCCCTGCGGCTAACGCTGCCCGAGGTGGTCGACGTCAACATGCCGGCAGAGGGCGTGTTTCACAATCTGGTCATCGTGTCCATCAGGAAGGAGTATCGTGGACACGCACGCAAGGTCATGCATGCACTGTGGGGCCTTGGCCTTCTGGCGCTCGCAAAGACCATCATCGTGGTCGACCATGACGTAGACGTTCACGACCTTTCGGAGGTCGCCTGGAGGGTAACGGCCAACATCAATCCGGAGACGGACCTACTGCTCGTGGAGGGCCCCCTGGATGATCTGGACGTGTCCACGCCGACCTACCGGCATGGGAGCAAGATGGGCATTGATGCCACGGCCAAGGGTGCGATGGACGGGTTCCCCAGACAGTGGCCGGACGATGTGGTGATGACCGCAGAGGTTCGTCGCATGGTCGACAGGCGATGGGAGGAGTACGGGCTTTGACCGCGCTCTCGCCCCGGGTGGTAGGCAGTCCCGAACCACTGTCAAGACGACTTCGGCACCTCCCGGACGCGATCAAGATCCATGAGAGCTTGTTCGCACTGCCGTTTGCCTACACAGGCATGTTTCTTGCGGCTGACGGTCTGCCCACGTTGGCCCAGTTCCTGTGGATCACCGTCGCTATGGTTGGCGCCAGAACCCTGGGAATGGCGGCAAACCGGCTGATAGACCGGCATATAGATGCGCGCAACCCCCGCGCCGCCGGCCGGCACCTTCCCACCGGCCGCCTTCGCGCCTCCGACATGGCGGCACTGGCCCTGATCGGGCTGGCGGTGCTGACCGTGGCGGCCTGGCGTCTCAACACGCTGGCTCTCGCGTTGGTTCCCGCCGCCGCCGCATATCTCACCCTCTACCCTTTGACCAAGCGCTTCACGTATCTGGCAAACCCGCTGCTGGGTTGGGCGTTGGCGATCGCTCCCGCAGCGGCATGGATAGGTGTGCGCGGTTCTCTGAGCTGGGAACCTGTGGTGCTGTCGGTGGCAGTCGCCATGTGGGCGGGCAGCTTCGACATCATCTATCACGCACAGGACGAAGAGTTTCACAGGGCCAGTGGTCTGCACTCGGTGGCAGGACGGTTCGGTGTCCGCCGTGCGTTCACTGTCGCAAGGGCGATGGACGTTGCGGCCTCCGGTTCCCTGTTGGCCCTGGGTCTGGCCATGGGGCTTTCATGGCCCTTCTATCTGGGCTGGACGGCCGCGGTGGCCGGCCTGTCATACAAGTACCTACTGGTGTCTCCTGGCGACATGTCGCGAATGGGGATGGCCTTCTTCCGAATCAACGCCCTCGTTGCTTCCACGGTCCTGGCAGGCACCGCCGCGGCGGTGTTCGTCTGATGTCTCCGCGAATCGATTCGAGGCCCGTGGTTGTCGGCATGAGTGGCGCCAGCGGGTCGGTACTGGCAAGGGCGACCGTCGAGCTGCTGCTGTCTCGGGGCGTGCCCGTGGTGTCAACGGCCTCTCCGGCGGCTCGCATGGTCTGGACTGAGGAGATGGACGAGTCTTTCGGCGAGGCGATCGAGCGATGGGCCGGCATGGGAGACTTCACCCACTGCGCAATAGGAGACATGCGCGCCTCGATCGCTTCGGGAACCTTTCCCACGGCCGGTATGGCGGTTGTGCCGTGTAGCATGGCAACGGCCGCCGCGATCGCGCACGGGCATGCGGACAACCTTCTGCGCCGGGCGGCCGACGTTACGATCAAGGAGGGCAGGCCGCTGGTGGTGGTGCCAAGGGAGACGCCCCTAAGCGTGATTCACCTCAGGAATCTTGCTGACCTCGCGGCCGCAGGCGCCACGATAATTCCGCCTGAGCCAGCCTTCTACCTGCGACAGCAGACGACCGAGGAGGTTGTCGACTTTGTTGCTCATCGCACGGCCGTGGCACTGGGCGTAATCGAGGACCTGCCCGAGCGAATGCGCTACGCCGGACCTGCCATCAGCCAGTGAAGGGGGATCGATCAGCTTGAGCCGTCTGGCCGATGTCGCCGGCTACGGAGTGGCTGGATGGAGGGGAGCTTCCCGCAGCGCACCTGCGGTCAGTATGGCATGTGAGCCCGAAACCGATAGGTCGGCCCGGTGATGAGTGCTGGCGAGCTGGGTGGGTTCCGCAGGGCGATTGACGGCTACCTCAGACAGCTGGCGCAGGAAGTGCCCCGCCTCAGCGGAGGCGAGGGGCGCGCCGTGCTCGGACCGGTGGCGGGACGGACCGAGGTAGAGGATGTGGAGATCGGGCTGGACCGCTATTCGGAGGACCTTCTGCAGCGTTGGCTTGAGGAATGCGGTGTAGATGTAGAGCTGTACTCCGAGCACAGTCGGCGGAGGATCGGAGGCCGTGGTCCCGCCCCCTTCCTTATCACCTGCGACCCGTTCGACGGTTCCGGTCACTTCATGCGCGGGCTGCCCGCCGAGTGGTGGAGTGTGCTTACGGTATGGAGCGCGGCCGAGGGGTCCCCCTCTCCGGTGATGGCAGGGGCGGTTGACATAAACCGCAGGGAGCTGTACATGGCCACCGATTCGGCCGTGACCGTCGAGTCCCTGTACAGCGGCGAGGTCAGGGATGTTCGTCCCTCAACTGCAAGGACGCTATCCGACGAGTCGATCATTGCGGCCTACCTGATGAGCCCGAGTTACGTCAGGTACTGGACGGGCCGCTCGGCAGGACTGCTGACGATCCTGGAGGAGGAAAGCCCTCGGGCCAGGCTGTGGACCGACGGCGGGGCCTGCAGCTATCCCTGGCTGGCCAGGGGTCTGACTCACGCATATGTCATGTACGACGAACCCCGCACCGAGATCGATCCGGGCCTGGGATTCGCCAGTGCCTGCGCGTTGGGTGTCTTCTCCGCGTCCGATACGGGAGAGCTGACCGATTACCGCTTTGAGCCGGAACGCTCATCGGAGAGGGTGCCGTGGCTGATCGCCGCCTGCACCAGGGAGCTGGCCGCGGAGATCGCACGCGCCATCGTCGGCGCCTAGCTGCCCGGCTGCGGGCCCGATACGCACCGTGCCGGATGGACAAATGTTCCTTGACTGGCCCGCAGCCTGAAAATATAATTCCCTGATTGGAGAGACCGGTGCGAGATACGCGAACGTAACATACGAACCTGTCTTCTCAGCACGACGGCTGGGAGCACCCAGCCGTCTTTTTTTGCACCTTAACAACCGAATCCTGTCAAACCGAGCATTAATATGCTGCTAACTGATAGATGGGCCCCAATGTGGGTCAAGTTAGTAAGGGTCTACGGTGGATGCCTTGGGGCCAAGGACCGAAGAAGGGCGTGGCAAGACTGCGAAAAGCCTCGATCAGCCGTCTAGCAGGCTTAGTCGGGGATTCCCGAATGGGGAAACCCGTTCCGGGTCATACCGGGACATCCCGTTGTAAACGGGAGGGTAAGTGGGCGAACTGAAACATCTAAGTAGCCCGAGGAATAGAAATCAACCGAGATTCCCCTAGTAGTGGCGAACGAACGGGGAAGAGCCCAAACCCGTCAGGCTTAACGATCTGAGGATCTATGTCTGACGGGTGTTGTAACACCCGCTCGCCCCAGCCTCAGCAGGGGGCGGCGAGTCACAAATCCGTTTCCTAGCAGAAAGAACCTGGAAAGGACTACCGCAGAGGGTGATAGTCCCGTATGCGAAAGGGAATGGACTCGTGGCGGGCTGTTGAGTACCACGGGACACGTGAAATCTTGTGGGAATCTGGGGGGACCACCCTCCAAGGCTAAATATCCTTGGCCACCGATAGTGAACCAGTACCGTGAGGGAAAGGTGAAAAGAACCCCGGGAGGGGAGTGAAATAGACCTGAAACCGTGGACCTACAAGCCGTAGGAGGCCTCTACGGGGGCTGACTGCGTGCCTATTGAAGAATGAGCCGGCGAGTTAATTTAGGCAGCTAGGTTAAGGAATAGAAGTTCCGGAGCCGCAGCGAAAGCGAGTCCGAACAGGGCGAGAGTCTCGCGGAGACGAGTCCGCTGTCCGCGCTCCCGATCCCAACGGTTATCCCCTCGGGGATGGTCCGCGGGTGAGGGATCAAGGACGGTGGCCGAGTCTCCAACATGCGTGATGTGTTGTCTGGATTAGACCCGAAACCGGGTGAGCTACCCATGGCCAGGTTGAAGCCCCGATAATATCGAGGTGGAGGACCGAACCCGTGTCTGGTGCAAAAGGCTGGGATGAGCTGTGGGTAGGGGTGAAATGCCAAACGAACCCGGAGATAGCTGGTTCTCCCCGAAATGCATTTAGGTGCAGCCTTCAGGTAGTTACAGGGAGGTAGGGCACTGGATGAGCTAGGGGGCGTAAGCTTACCGAACTCAACCAAACCACGAATGCCCTGTAATGGTCCTGGGGAGTGAGACAGTGGGGGATAAGCTCCATTGTCGAGAGGGAAACAGCCCAGATCGCAGGCTAAGGTCCCCAAGTGCGTGTTAAGTGTTAAAGGAAGTGGGAATGCTAAAACAGCTAGGAGGTTGGCTTAGAGGCAGCCACCCTTTAAAGAGTGCGTAATAGCTCACTAGTCGAGGATTCCCGCGCCGAAAATGTAACGGGGCTAAAACACGCCACCGAAGCCGCGGGACCTTCACTATTCCGTGAAGGTCGGTAGGGGAGCGTTGCCAGGGCGGTGAAGCCGGATCGCGAGGTCCGGTGGAGCGCTGGGAAGTGAGAATGCCGGCATGAGTAGCGACAATCCTGGTGAGAATCCAGGACACCGAAAGCCCAAGGTTTCCTACGCAACGCTGATCGACGTAGGGTAAGTCGGGCCTAAGCCGTAGCGCAGCAGCGAAGGCGATGGACAACGGGTCAAGATTCCCGTACCACCGCAGTCTCGTTACAAAGCAAAGGGGGGACACGGACAGGTAGGCAGAGCGTGCCCATCGGACATGGTGCGTTTGCCGTTGAAGGCCATGCTGGGACAGGCAAATCCGTTCCAGCGCTAAGAGCTGAGGGCGGCGAGAACTTCAGGGCTTACGCCCCGGGGAACTCTGTTGATCCTAGGCCGTCAAGAAAAGCCTCGTTGCAAGAGACAGTGGTGCCCGTACCGCAAACCGACACAGGTAGGCTGGGGTAAGTGTCCCAAGGTGAACGAGATAACCCTCGTTAAGGAATTCGACAAGTTAACCCCGTAACTTCGGGATAAGGGGTGCCCGTGAGGTGAAGCCCGCACGCCGGGCGGATGCCTTTGCGGGCCGCAGTGAAGAGGCTCAGGCGACTGTTTACCAAAAACACAGGTCTCTGCTAAGCCGAAAGGCGATGTATAGGGGCTGACGCCTGCCCAGTGCCGGAAGGTTAAGGGGACCGGTTATCCCGACTTCGGTCAGGAGAAGCTGGGAACCGAAGCCCCGGTGAACGGCGGCCGTAACTATAACGGTCCTAAGGTAGCGAAATCCCTTGTCGGGTAAGTTCCGACCCGCACGAATGGCGTAACGACCTGAGCGTTGTCTCAACGAGGGGCTCGGTGAAATTGCATGGCCGGTGAAGATGCCGGCTACCCGCGACAGGACAAAAAGACCCCGTGGAGCTTTACTGTAGCTTGGCACTGGATCGGGGTTGCAGATGTGTAGGATAGGCGGGAGACAGAGAATCCCTGGCGCCAGTTGGGGAGGAGTCGTCCTTGAAATACCGCTCTTCTGTGGTCTTGACCCTAACCTCGATGAATTCGAGGGACCGTGCCTGGTGGGCAGTTTGACTGGGGCGGTCGCCTCCTAAAATGTAACGGAGGCGTCCAAAGGTTCCCTCAGGGTGGATGGAAATCACCTGTAGAGTGCATTGGCATAAGGGAGCTTGACTGTGAGACCTACAAGTCGAGCAGAGACGAAAGTCGGGCAAAGTGATCCTACGGTACCGAGTGGAAGGGCCGTGGCTTAACGGATAAAAGCTACCCCGGGGATAACAGGCTGATCTCGCCCAAGAGTTCACATCGACGGCGAGGTTTGGCACCTCGATGTCGGCTCGTCGCATCCTGGGGCTGAAGAAGGTCCCAAGGGTCCGTCTGTTCGCCGGTGAAAGCGGCACGCGAGCTGGGTTCAGAACGTCGTGAGACAGTTCGGTCTCTATCCGTCGTGGGCGTAGGAGATTTGAGGAGAGCTCTCCCTAGTACGAGAGGACCGGGAGGGACAGACCGCTGGTGTACCGGTTGTTCCGCCAGGAGCATCGCCGGGTAGCTAGGTCTGGATGTGATAAGCGCTGAAAGCATCTAAGCGCGAAGCCAACTCCAAGATTAGATCTCCCACCCGATTAATTTCGGGGTAAGGCCCCCGGTAGACTACCGGGTTGATAGGCCGCAGGTGTAAGGCCGGTAACGGTTTCAGCTGAGCGGTACTAATCGGCCGAGGACTTGACCCACATTGGGGCGCATCTATTGGTTTGGCAAATTGACTCCGGGTCTGGGCGAAGCTCATTCCCGGAGGAGCGTCTTCCGGACGTCGGGACGGGAGGCGGCGGTTGACGGGATTCGGTTAAGCGGCGCGGGGTGGAGCAGCGGCAGCTCGTTGGGCTCATAACCCAAAGGTCGCAGGTTCGAGTCCTGCCCCCGCAACCAATCGAAGGTCAAAAGGCCCCGGGATACAGTCCCGGGGCCTTTTGCTATTGCCCCTGGCCGGGGACATGCTGCGGGGCATCGCTCAATTCCGACGAGGTGGCGCCGCTCGGCAGGTTGCCGTATGCTCCGCGACAATATGAAGACGCTTGCTGAGGCTGCGGCCCTGATCGAGGGCGGCCGGCTCTCGCCAGTCGAGGCCACCCGCGAATTGCTTTCCCGCATCGATACGCTCGACCTGCGGCTGAACAGCTACATCTCGGTCCAGGGCGACCGGGCCCTGGAGAGGGCGAGACGGGCGGAACGGGAGATCGCATCGGGCGACTACAGGGGGCGGCTCCACGGAATGCCCATCGCCGTAAAGGATCTCCTTGAGATGGCCGGCACCCGCACGACCGTCGGGTCCAGGGCGCTGTACGAATGGACGCCCGGTCGAGACGCCACCGTGGTGCGCCGCCTGGAAGAGGCTGGTGCGGTGATCCTCGGCAAGCTAAACATGACCGAGTTCGCGATGGGCTGGTATCACCCGAAGATGCCCATACCGAAGAACCCCTGGGCCGAAGACAGGTGGGCGGGGGCGTCCTCCTCGGGCACCGGGGTGGCGGTGGCGGCCGGTCTGGCGATGGCGGGGATAGGGTCCGATACGGGCGGATCGATTCGCCTTCCTTCCGCCTGCTGCGGGGTCACCGGGATTAAGCCAACCTTCGGGGTCGTAAGCAGGCACGGGGTATTCCCGCTTGCCTCTTCGTTCGACACCGTCGGTCCGATGGCCAGAAGCGTGGAAGACGCTGCCATCATGCTCGATGCGATGGCGGGGTTCGACGATGCCGACGCGGACTCGGTGCCCGGCCTGGCCGGAAACTACCGGGCCGCCGTCGGCGGTGATGTGCGTGGGATAAGGATCGGCGTGGACGCGTGTTACATCCAATGCGATTCCGATCCAGAGGTGAGCCGAGCGGTGCTGGCCGCCATAGATACCCTCGGCGAGCTCGGTGCCGAACTCGTGGAGGTCGAGATGCCGATCCTGGAGGGTGAAGAGGAGACCTGGACCACCATAACGTCCGTGGACGCCCTCCACGCGCACCGGGACCTTTATGCCGACCGGACCGAGGACTACGGACCGTTCGCTGAACTGCTTGAGCGCGCAAGGGCGACGAGACCGGAAGACTACGCGATGGCAAGGGAGCGCGGGAGGAGATTTTCCGGTCTGCTTCGCCGCGTCTACGAGCGAGTGGACGTTATCGCATGTCCCTCGCTGGCCGTCCTCCCTGTCCCCGTAGGAGAAGATGGGTTCGGTCTCTGGGAAGGAATGGGTCCGTGGTACCGCTTTTCCATTCCATTTAACTTCTCGAAGAACCCCACAGTTTCAGTGCCCTGTGGCCTGTCGACCGATGGACTTCCGATCAGCCTGCAGCTCATAGGACGCCACTTTGACGAGCACTCGATAATAGCTCTGGCCGATGCCTATCAGAAGGCGACTGACTGGCATCTCTTGCATCCACCCGGGATGGACGCGGACTGATGCGGACCACCGCGATAGGCGATACGGGCGTGGAGCTGACCGAGCTGGGGATAGGGACCGCGCCGCATGGCGGTCTGTATTCCGTGGTCACCGAGGAGATGGCCGTCGGCGCGGTGCACGCGGCGCTGGAGGCGGGGTGCAACTACATTGATACCGCCCCTCTGTACGGATACGGCCGGGCGGAGATGTACCTTTCCACCGCCCTTTCCGATGTGCCCCCGGACCGCTACGTGGTCTCCACCAAGATAGGTCGGGTTCTGGACCCGATCGATCCGGCCGTGGCCAGGGAGGACAAGTTCTTCCTCAATCCCGCGCCCAACACCTTCCACTGGGACTTCAGCCGAGACGGAGTCCTCCGTTCTCTGGAAGACAGCCTGGAAAGGCTCAAGCTGGACCGGGTGGATGTTCTCTACATCCACATGTTCCCCGAGTCATACGACGAAGTGCTGACCACCGCGTACCCGGTCGTGCGCGAGCTGAAGGACGAGGGCGCCGTCAGGGCCGTCGGCGTGGGGATCGACTTCGTCGGCCCGCTGGTCGAGTTCCTCCGGATTGGCGCCGAGTTCGACCTGTTCATGCTCGCCGGCAGGTACACGCTCCTTGAAACCTCCGCCCTCGACGACCTGCTCCCAATGTGCCAGGAAGCAGGCGTCTTCCTCACCCTTGCCGGTCCCTACAACAGCGGAATCCTGGCCGCCGGGCTGGGCGATGAGCTGGCCCCCGGCGCCAAGTACGGCTACGAAGACGCACCGGCGGACGTCCTCGGGCGTGCGCGGAGGATAAAGGCCGTGTGTGACCGGCATGGGGTGCCCCTCAAGGCGGCAGCGCTCCAGTTCGGCACGGCCCATCCGGCTGTCGCGGCGACGGTGCCCGGCGCGCGCAGCCGCCGGGAGGCGATCGAGAACGCAGAGATGGTGGATCTTCCCATACCGGCGGATCTGTGGTCGGAGCTGAAGTCGGAGGGCCTCATCCCGGACTCTGCTCCCACGCCATCGGGGCCGGGCGATGCTGGAGACAAGGCGAAAGGAACATGAGACTCGACGAATTACCCCTGATCGACAACCACTGCCATCCCATGCACAGGGAGCAGGACCTGGGGCCGGAGGCATACCGCAGCTACTACAGCGAGAGCTCTGATCCGGCGATGATGGCCGGACACGTCCAGCACGCAGCCGGCTACATGGCGTCGCTTCGCCTGATGACCGAGCTACTGGGCATCCCATCCGAAAGCCCGGAGGACGAGATTCTGTCGGCGCGTTCAGAACTCGGGCTCGAGGGGATAACCCGCCTGGCGCTCGACCGCAGCAACACCGGTGCCGTGATCATGGACCACGGCTTCCCGGTGGATGCGGCCCTGAGCTATGACGAGACGGAGGCCGTGCTGTCCGGCACCGGCTGCCAGATGCGGCGGGTCTGGCGCCTTGAACTGATCTTCGAGCGCCTCGTTACCAGTTCGGACAGTCTCGGTCAGGTCGTCGACAGCCTGACCGGCGAGCTCTCCGATCTGCGTTCGAAGAGGGTGTACGGCCTGAAGAGCGTATCGGCATATAGAAGCGGGCTTGCAATCCAGCCCACCTCCCGCCACCGGGCCGCCGCGGCGTTCGAGGAGGACAAGAGGGCCCACGAGGCAAAGGGAGGGAGCTACCGGATCGAGAACAAGCCGCTGGAGGACTACCTGACGCTCATCGCGCTCAAGATGGCGTCGGAGCAGGGAATACCGGTGCAGTTCCACACCGCGTTCGGAGACACCGACGCCGACATGATCGCCGCGAATCCGCTTCAGCTGCGTCCGGTGCTCGAGGATGCCGCCTTTGGCGGCGCCCCCATCGTGATGCTGCACTGCTTTCCCTTCATCCGGGAGGCGGCCTACCTGGCACACGTCTACGGCAACGCCTATTTCGATCTTTCCTACACCGTGCCCGTGTCGGGTCACTACGCTTACAGGGTCTACGAGGACGCTCTGAGCATAGCCCCCTCAACGAAGGTCCTGTACGGATCAGATGCGCCGGGCCTCCCGGACTTTTTCTGGCTGGCCGGCGTCGTGCATCGGCGTGCCCTGGGCAGGGTGCTAGACGGGTGGTTGGCCGACGGCCTGTCGACTGTCCAGGCCGAGTCGGTGGCACGCAACGTGTCCTATCGCAACGCCGCCGCGCTCTACGAAGTCGACCTGCCCTGAGCAGACCGGGGTGCGCTCGCTCGAGCCGCTCGCCATGCCACCGTCCTGATTTCGCGCCAACAGGCTCGGCCTCAGAGTATTCGATCTGCGACCCGCTATGCTATACTCGGTCTTTGCGTCCGTGTGGATGTAGACTGCTTTAGGCCAAATTGGAGACCCTTGTGTGACGGCGACAATTAAGTTGATACCGGGAGGTGGAGTGACCTCCGCAATGGGCTTTCTTGCGGGCGGAACCTATGCCGGCCTCAAGACGCCGGAAGAGGGGGTGCTCGATCTCGGCATACTCTTTTCGGAGCGGCCCGCCGCCCTTGCTGCGACCTTCACCACCAATTCCGTCGTTTCTCCGTCGGTGACCCTGAGCAGGTCGCGGGCGAAGTCCGGGAGGGCCCGAGCGGTGGTTGCTAACAGCGGCTGTGCAAACTGCTGCGTTGGAGAGCAGGGGTTGGCCGACGCGACCGAGATGGCCGCCCTGGCCGCCGGTCACGTCGGCGTCGATGCCGGTCAGGTGATGGTGTGCAGCACCGGCGTGATCGGCGTCGAATTGCCAATGGCGCTGATCCGCCAGAACATCGGCAACATTGAACTTGGCGCGGGCGGCGGCGGGGATTTTGCGCGGGCAATAATGACGACGGACACGCGATCCAAGGAGATCGCCGTGTCATTTGAGTCGGGCGGTTCCGGCGGGCGGAGGATAACCGTGGGGGGCGCGGCCAAGGGCGTCGGTATGATCCACCCCAACATGGCGACCATGCTCTGCTTTGTGTCCACGGATGCCCCGGTGCAGCAGGCGTTCCTGCAGGAGTCGCTCGGGGCCGCGGTGGATGCCTCCTTCAACATGATCGACGTTGACGGCGACCAGAGCACCAACGACACGGTGCTGCTCATGGCCAACGGGGTGGCGGGGGGCCCGGAGATCGCGGAAGGGACTGCGGATGCAGATGACTTCAGGGCCGCGCTGGGTCACGTTTGCACGGAGCTGGCCAAGGAGCTGGTCCGGGATGCCGAGGGGGCGCAGCGGCTGATGGAGGTAGTAGTGCGGGGGGCGGGCTCCCTGAAGGATGCGCGCCTGGCGGCCAGGGAGATCGCCGGCTCGATGCTCGTAAAGGCGATGCTTCACGGCAGGGATCCCAACTGGGGCAGGATGATGATGGCCCTGGGAAAGAGCGGCGCAGCCATAGACGAGTCCAGGATCGACATGTTCATAAACGAGATACAGATCGTGCATCAGGGCATGGCTATCTCGTTCTTCAAGGATGCGGTGGTCAGCGCGATGGGCGCCCCGGAAGTGCAGCTGGGCATTGACCTCAACCTGGGTGATGAGACCGCGAGGGCCTGGGGCTGCGACCTGACCGAGGAGTACGTGATCTTCAACTCGGCGTACACGACCTGAGATGCAGCACAGGTTGTCACTTTCTCTCTCCTCCGGAGCCTCCGACGACGCGCACGTGCACGCCGGCGCCGATCCCGTCAGGTCAGGTCCGAAGGCTGGATCGGGGTCCGGCCCCATGGTGGTCGTTAAGATTGGCGGAAGTACGCTGGGGACCAATGACACCACCCTTGCCGACATAGTGGACCTTCAGCGGCGGGGGGTCAGGACGGTGATCGTGCACGGCGGCGGCAAGGTAATCACCGAGTGGCTTGAGCGGCAGGGGATCAGGCCCAGGTTCATACGTGGGCTCAGGGTTACCGACGAACGGACTCTGGACGTCGTGGTGGCGGTCCTGACGGGCCTGGTCAATAAGTCCATTGTGGGAGACATCCTCTCGCTCGGGGGAAGGGCCGTCGGCCTTTCGGGTGTCGACGGTGGCATCCTGCGTGCCGAAAACGACGCGCCCGAGCTGGGGCACGTAGGCAGGGTGATCGCCGTCGACCCATCTACCGTCGTCGATCTCGCCTCGGCCGGCCTCATCCCGGTCGTAGCTCCAGTTGCGCTCAACGCGGGTGATTCCGGGCCAGGCATGCTGAACGTCAACGCGGACCTTGCGGCCGGAGCGATCGCCGCCGCGCTCGGGGCCGACCGGCTCATCATGCTGACCGACGTGCCGGGCGTACTCGATTCCTCCAGGCGGCTGATACCCAGGCTGACGGAGAGGCAGGCCAGGGGACTGATGGACTCGCGCATCGTAGCCGGGGGCATGATCCCCAAGCTCGAGGCCTGCCTTGCGGCCCTCAGGACCGTGTCCACGGCCCACATCGTCGACGGCCGGATACCGCACGTGCTGCTCGACAGCGCCTGGACCGAAGGCGATCGACAGGGCCGACGCTCAATCGGCACCCGTGTAGGCTAGGTCCGCCCCCCTGCCGGTGCGAACCGCGCGGCGGGGAATCGACACCCACGTAACCGTGCGGGAATATACTTGCGTTCAAATTGCGATCTGGAGTGTGAACAAATGACCGACTACAGGGCCATGGAGTCCAGGTACTACATGCATGTCGTCAACAGGCAGCCCGTGGTGATCGTGCGCGGGGAGGGGACACGCGTGTGGGACGATCAGGGCAAGGAATATCTTGACTTTACTGCAGGCTGGGCGGTCAACAACGTCGGCCACGCCAACAGTGCCATGGCTGAGGCGATTGCCTCCCAGGCGCGTACCCTGCTTCAGACCTCGAACCAGTTCTTCACCGTTCCGCAGCTTGAGCTGGCCGAGGTGCTGATAGAGAACAGCGTCCTGGACAAGGTCTTTTTCTGCAACAGCGGGGCCGAGGCGAACGAGGGCGCGGTCAAGCTGGCGCGAAAGTGGGGTCGTGTAAACAAGAACGGCCCGGGAGAGATAATCACGGCATATAACTCTTTCCACGGGCGAACGATGAACATGGTGGCGGCGACCGCTCAGCCAAAGTACCAGGAGGCGTGGGCGCCGGTGCCGGTTGGATTCGTGCACGTGGATTTTGGGGACCTTGACCAGATCAAGGCGGCCACAGGCGAAGACACGGTCGCCGTGATGCTGGAGCCCGTCCAGAGTGAGGGAGGCGTCAATATACCCGAGCAGGACTACCTCAGCGGGGTGCGGGCCTGGTGCGATGAGAAGGACCTTTTGCTGATCCTGGACGAGGTAACAACCGGGCTGGGCAGGCTGGGCAAGCTGTTTGGATACGAGGCCTTCGATGTAGCGCCCGACGTCGTAACGCTGGCCAAGGGGCTGGGTGGCGGTGTGCCCATCGGCGCATTTCTTTGCAACGAGCGGGCCGATGTTCTCGAGCCGGGCGATCACGGTTCGACATTTGGAGGCAACGCCCTTACATGCGCCGCCGCCAACGCCTCGACCCGCTACCTGATCGACAACAACGTTTCAGAGAACGCGGCTGAGGTGGGCAGCTACCTGATGTCCAGGCTCGATGGGCTGCGTTCCAAGCACGAGATAATCTCCAATGTCAGGGGCATGGGCTGCCTGGTCGGCGTAGAGTTCTCGGCCGACATCGCAGCCGCCCTGCTGCCGTCCTGCAACGAGGAGGGCCTGCTGCTGAACGTGACCCGGCCCAACCTGGTCCGGTGGCTTCCTCCCCTGACCGTGACCAGGGAGGAGGTCGACGAGGCGGTCGACAGGTTCGAGCGGGCGCTCGACGCGTCGAAGGCCTGAGATGCAATGAACTGGAGGGAACTGGCCGACCGCGGGATCACGGTCTTTGGAGGAGCGGTCTCTGGCGGTCTGGACAGCTGCACCGTAACCCACTGGCTGAGCGAGCGTGGCGTTGACGTGCAGGCCTTTACGGTCGATCTGGGACAGCCGGACGAGGAGCATCTATCCGCCGTGGCGGATCGAATGCTGGCCTGCGGGGCGTCCAGGGCCGACGTGATCGACGGTAGGGAGGCCCTGGCGGAGGCCGGGCTCAAGGTGTTGCAGGCCCAGGCGCGGTATGAAGGGGGGTACTGGAACACCACGGGGATTGCCCGACCGGTCACCGTCGCCGCCATCGTGCCGGAGCTCAGGGAAAGGGACATCGGCGTCCTGTTCCACGGGGCGACCGGCCGGGGCAACGACCAGGTGCGCTTTCAGATCGGCGCAAACATGCTGGCGCCAGGTTTGCAGGTCTACGCTCCATGGCGCGATCCCGAGTTCGTCGAGGCCTTCCCGGGTAGGCGGCAGATGCTCGACTACTGCGAGGAGAACGCCCTGCCGATAAGGCCGAGGAGCGAGTCGCGGTACTCGACGGACGCCAACTTCCTGGGGCTCACCCACGAGGCGGGGGACCTGGAGGACGTGTCCATTCCCCCGACCTTTGTCGAGCCGGGCATGGGCGTGTTCGCCTCGAGCGCGCCGGATGTCGCCGAGTCGGTCCGCGTCCGCTGGGAGGAAGGCAGGCCGGTGGCCATAGGCGGCAGGAGGATGGGCCTTGCCGAGATAATCGCCCAGGCCAACAACCTGGGTGGCCGGCACGGGGTGGGCATCGGAATTCACACCGTGGAGAACCGGTTCGTCGGAGTCAAGTCCAGGGGCATCTACGAATCGCCGGGGATGGAGCTTCTGGGCCGCTGCTACGAGTATCTTCTCCAGATGGTCCTGGACCGGCGGGCGCGCCTTCTGTACGAGCATCTGTCGGCCACGATCTCGACCCAGATATACGAAGGGTACTGGTTCGACGTGGCGACGACCTCTGCGCTCGCCGCCCTGGAGCCGATGACGCGACTGGCCACGGGAGAGATCACGGTGGGGCTGTACAAGGGAGCCGTCTCATTCGAGTCTGCCGGCGACGTGGCCCACTCCCTTTACACCGATGACTCGTCCATGGAGGCGGAGGGGGACTACGACCACCTGGATGCCGAGGGATTCCTGAGGGTGCATGGCGTCGCTGCCAAGAACTACGGCAGCAGGCAGTTCCCCCTCGCCGGAAGGAGGTAGCAATCCGGTGAAGGCGGCCGCATCGGTGGATACCAGGGCCCAGATCGTTGCGCTTGTGCGTGACTTCGCCAGGCGCGAGGTCGAGCAGGTGGCGGCACGGCTTGAGCCCGACGACGAGTATCCCGCCGAGCTGGTCGACCGCATGGCGGCGCTCGGACTGTTCGGCATCACCATTCCCGAGCGCTACGGCGGCATGGGCCTGGATCACACGACCTTCGCCATCATATTCGAGGAGTTGGCCAAGGCCTGGATGAGTCTGACCGGCCCCATTGGCACGCACCACGTAATGGCTCAGGTCATCGCCGATTACGGCACCGGCGAGCAGAAGGCTCGGTGGCTGCCCGCGATGGCCGCCGGCGAGCTGCGGGGCGGGTTGGCGCTGACCGAGCCGGGCGGCGGCTCAGACGTGCAGGCGCTGCAGACGATAGCGAAGCGCGACGGCGATGACTATATCGTCACCGGCTCCAAGATGTTCATCACGAACGGTCAACACGGAGGTGGATTTGCGGTACTGGCCAAAACCGACCCTTCCGCCGATCCCCCGTACCGGGGCATGAGCTGCCTGATCGTGGAAAAGCCGACCCGGGGCTTTTCGGTCGGTCGCAAGCTCGACAAGCTCGGTTACAGGGGCGTCGACACCTGCGAGCTCATTTTCGACCGAGCCCGGGTGCCCGCCGCCAATTTGGTAGGAGGCACAGAAGGCAAGGGCTTCGGGCAGGTCATGTCGGCCCTCGAGAGTGGAAGGATCAACGTGGCGGCCCGCGCCGTGGGGGTTGCACAGGCGGCGTTTGACGCCGCCGCCCGCTACAGCCGACAGCGCGAGACATTTGGAAAGCCGATATCCGAGCATCAGGCCATCCAGCTTGCGCTCGCGGACATGGGAACGAAGATACAGGCCGCCAGACTCCTCACCCACAGCGCGGCGGAGAAGAAGGACCGCGGCGAGCGGGCGGACCTTGAGTCCGGGATGGCCAAGTACTATTCCAGCGAGATCTGCTCGCAGGTGACCATGGACGCTATGCGGATCCATGGCGGCTACGGCTACATCAAGGACCTGCCGATCGAAAGGTACTACCGGGACGCCCCCCTCATGATCCTGGGAGAGGGCACCAACGAGGTGCTCAGGCTGCTCATCGCCCGACGTTTACTGGACAGGTATAAGTTATGAATTCCCTTCGAATTGGCCTCAGCCGGGTCCCCGTTCGGCCGCCGGAAGCGAGGCCGGAGCCGTGAGCGCGGGAAAGATCATGGACGGGAGGGACTCGTTCGGCGGGTACTTCGAGGATTTCTCCCCGGGCGACGTCTACCGCCATTGGCCCGGCAAGACCATTACCGAGGCCGACAACCACATGTTCTCGCTGCTGACGATGAACACCAACCCGCTGCACATCGATGAGAACTACATGTCGGAGCACCAGCACGGGCGAATCCTGGTCGTCGGACCACTGGTGATGAGCCTGGTTGTCGGCATGAGCGTGCCCGATACGTCGGGAAGGGCCGTGGCAAACCTCGAGTACGAGTCGGTCAGGCACGATGCCCCCGTGTTCATCGGGGACACGATATACGCCGAGAGCAGGATCCTTGAGACGACGCTCACAAGCCGGGCGGACAGGGGCATCGTCTACATGGAGTCGCGCGGGATTAACCAGCGGGGCGAGACCGTGCTCACCCTCAGGCGCAAGTTCCTGGTACCCGCCAGGCAGGACGCGGGGTGAGGTCCGGCCAGCCATGGTAGAGGGACCGTCCGACTTTACGGTGTCGATCCACTACGACCGGCGGCTCTACGAGCACGATATCGCCGGGTCGATGGCGCACGTCCGAATGCTGGCCCGGCAGGGCATCATCGATGAGGAGGAAATGGGGCAGATCGTGGACGGGTTGATGCAGATAAGGGAGGAGATCTCGTCGGGCGAATTCCCCTGGAAGCCCGGGCTCGAGGATCTTCACATGAATATCGAGAGCCGGCTGGCAGAGAAGATCGGGTCGGCCGCCGGCAAGCTGCACACCGCCAGATCTCGCAACGACCAGATCGCCCTGGACATGCGGATGTACGCTCGGCAGGCGATCGCCAGAATACTCGGCGGCCTTCACGGGTTCAGGGAGATCATCGTGGACGCGGCAGAGGCGAATGTCGACGTGGTTCTCCCGGGTTACACGCACCTTCAGCGAGGCCAGCCCGTACTCCTCGCCCACCACCTGCTCGCCTACTTTGAGATGCTGGGCAGGGATGTCCAGCGGTTTGGGCAGGCGGCCGAAATGGCGGACTCGATGCCGCTGGGCAGCGGTGCGATAGGGGGGTCCCCTTACCCGCTCGATCGGCGCTCGGTGGCGAGCGAGCTCGGCTTCAGCCGGATCTCCGCCAACAGCATGGACGCCGTGTCGGACAGGGACTTTGTCGTCGACGTTCTGGCCGCATCCGCAACCTGCATGATGCACCTGTCACGCCTCAGCGAGGAGCTAATCCTCTGGTCATCGGAGGAGTTCGGCTTCGTGCGGCTGGCCGATGCCCACACTACGGGCAGCAGCATGATGCCGCAGAAACGCAACCCCGACTATGCCGAGCTGACCCGCGGGCGGACGGGCAGGGTATACGGCAATTTGATGGCGCTACTCACCACCCTCAAGGGGCTACCCCTGACCTACAACCGCGATCTCCAGGAGGACAAGGAGGGACTGTTCGACAGCGTCGACACGCTGCTGGCCTGTCTCGAGGTGTCCGCCGAGATGGTCGCAACGATGACGGTCGACCGCGGAGCCATGAGGGCCGCGGCGGAGACGGGGAGTCTGCTCGCGACGGACTTTGCAGATTACCTGGTAGGAAAGCGGATGCCTTTCAGGCAGGCGCACGGAATAATGGCCGCAATGGCCAGCGACGCCGCCTCTTCTGGCCGGTCCATCAAGGATCTGACCCTCGAGGAACTCAAGGGCTACTCCGACCTGTTCGAAGAGGATGTGCTCGGTCTCGATGCCGACTCGTCCATAAATGACCGCAGGGTCGAGGGGGGCACCGCTCGGCCCCAGGTGGAGGGGGCCATAGTGGCCGCACGCACGTCCATTGAAGCAGGAGTGGAGGAGTCAACCTCAGCCGTTGGCGGCAGGCTTTCCGGGGAGATTGATGCCTACCTTCGCAGGTTCAGGTCGATGGGCCCTGCGGGTCGAGATTCGTGACGGCGGTCAAGGTCGCCCCTTCGGTCCTGTCGGCCGACTTCGGCCGGCTGGGAGAGCAGGTCGCCGAGGCGGCCCGTGGAGGGGCCGACTGGATCCACCTTGACGTGATGGATGGACGTTTCGTTCCCAACCTGACGTTCGGACCGCCTGTGATAGAGGCCCTCAGGTCCTTTACCGACATCCCGTTCGACGTCCACGTGATGGCGCAGGATCCAGGATCGCTCGTTCCCGCTCTCGTCGACGCGGGAGCGGACTACGTCACTGTCCATGCCGAGGCGGTGGTGCACCTTCACCGAACGGTCGCCCAGATAAAGGATCTCGGTGCCAGGGCGGGTGTTGCGCTCAATCCAGCCACGCCGTTCTCGGCCGTGGCGGAGCTGGTTTCCGACGTCGATCTGCTGCTCGTCATGAGCGTCAACCCCGGCTTCGGGGGCCAGGAGTTCATAGCCGGTTCGCTCGACAAGATAAGGCGTGCAAGGCGTGAACTGGACGAGGCTGGATCACGGGCCGAGCTGGAGGTGGACGGAGGGATATCGGCGTCGAACGCGCCTGATATCTGCAGGGCCGGCGCAACTGTGATGGTTGCAGGATCTGCCGTGTTCAATCACCCGTCGGGCGTAGCGGCAGGGATCGGCGCCATCAGGTCGGCTGTCCGATAGCCCGGGCCCCGTCAAGCGGACTCCGGCTCGGCTAGGCGCCTGCTCCGGAAATCGCACCGCCTAACCCTTGTGAAATCGGCCCGGAGACCAGCCGGCTAGATGCGTCCGATGAGGGACCTGAGCAGGGACCATGTACGCTCACGGGACGCCTCGTGGCTGCGCCCTACGGGGAAGATCATTGCGAGAATGTCGGTGGCTCCGGCCTCGGCGTACTCGCGCAGCTGGCGCTCCACCTCGGCCTCGTTGCCGACCACCGCCACGTCGGCGGGGCCGTCTGCCCCCTCGATGTCGAGCATTTTTCGGTAACTCGGCAGCCGCGAAAATCCGGCGAACCGCCTGCCGGCCTGCTCGATCGCCTTTTCCCTGTCGTCGGTGACGGCTATCGGAACGCCGACGCAGATCCTGGGAGCCGGCCTTCCGTATCCCTCGGCCGCGGAGTGGATTCGCGCGACTATGTGGCGCTCCAGGGCCCTCCTGCCGACCATCCAGGTCACGGTGCCGTCCGCCAGCCTGCCGGCCACGTCGAGCATCCTGGGACCCAGCGCCGAGATCAGGATCGGAAAACGGGCTGCTCCGGCAACCTCCAGCTCGCCACGCACCCGATAGTGCTTGCCGACAAATTCCGCCGAACCGTTGTCGACGAGCTGTCGCACGACCGAGACGTACTCCTCGGTGTGCTCGGCGATTCGTTCAAACCGCAGCCCGAAATTACCCTCGATCGTCACCCTGTGGGACGGGCCGATACCGAGGGCAAGCCGCCCGCCCGTTGCAACCTGGGTCGTCAGGGCCTGCTGGGCCATGGTCCACGGATGCCTGGTAAAGCTCGGCACAACCGCTGTCCCCAGTTCGATTCGGTTGGTCCTTCCGCCCACAACACTTATGGCGGTCAGGGCGTCTTCCATGAAAAGCTGTGCGTACCACGCCCCGTCGAAACCGTCCGATTCGGCTCGCACCGAGGTCTCGATGAGTCCCTCGAGGCCCGGTGTCGGGGAACCCGATCCGATGAATATGGAGATCTTCAATCTTCAGTCCCTTCGGGTATGTTATCCGCCGGCGGGCGCATGGCGAGCCGGGCGGAGGATATAGGATTGGGTAGTGCAAGGCTAGGAGCGGCCGGGCAGGGATGCGAAGCCGGAGAAGGCACGGGGAAGGACCGATGAAGATCCTGGGTATAGAGACTTCGTGTGACGAGACGGCGGTGGCCGTCGTGGAATCCGGGAGGATTGTCCGCTCCAACGTGGTTGCCTCCCAGGTCGAACTGCATGCCCGTTTCGGTGGAATCGTCCCGGAGGTCGCCTCCCGTCAGCACATAATCGCCATCACGGGGGTCGTGAGAAAGGCGCTCGAGGATGCGGGGGTGGAGCTGGGGAACGTCGACGGAATCGGGGTGACATGCGGGCCCGGGCTTGCGGGATCCCTGCTGGTCGGGGTCAACGCGGCAAAGGGGCTGGCCCTCGCTGCCGACCTCCCCCTGTGGGGAATGAACCACCTGGAGGGGCACGTCTATGCCACCTGGCTGGAGGAACGCGATCCCGCCGCCGATCCCGGATTTCCCCTGATGTGCCTGATCGTCTCCGGAGGCCACACGGATCTGGCTCTGATGTCCGGCCACGGGCGCTTTGAGCTGGTCGGGCGAACACGTGACGATGCGGCCGGAGAGGCCTTCGACAAGGCGGCGAGGCTGCTGGGACTGGGATATCCGGGGGGACCGGCCATACAGGCGGTTGCTGCTCAGGCTCAGGGCACCGAAGAGCCCTTTACGCGTCCGAGGCTGAAGGGCTCCCGCGACTTTAGCTACAGCGGGCTCAAGACGGCGGTCCTGCACCGCGCCAGAAAGCGCGGCGTCGTCGACGGAGACCCCGAGAGCATCACATCGGAGCGCGAGAGCATCGTGCGGGAGATCGCGGCCGCCTTTCAGGAGGCTGTGGTCGACTCGCTGGTAGATCGCACCATCGCCGCCGCCGACGAGTTCGGAGCAAGGGGGATCATAGTGTGCGGAGGGGTTGCCGCTAACGCGGCGCTGAGGAAGGAAATGACCTCGCGAGCAAGCCTGCCCGTGCTGATGCCGCGACCGTCACTTTGCACGGACAACGGGGCGATGATCGCGGCGGCGGCCTTCTACTCCACGGAAGGCGAGAGGCAGGATGGGGCCAAAATCCAGGAATGGGACATGGACGTCATCCCCGGTCTCGCCGTGGGAGCCTCGCGCGTCAGGAGCGTGTGACCCTGTTGGAGTACCTGCCCCGGCCCTCGCCCCTGCGCCTGGACCCGGCGGGGAACTGGCCGGAGCTGGTGATCTCGGCCTTGCGTTCGTAGATTCGGGATATGAACTCGTAAACGTCCGCCGTTGCCCTGCCGCCTCGCAGGTCATATCGAAGCTGCTGGCTGTCTTCCGATAGCAGGACCACTACGCCGGTGGCGGGCCTAAACATCTTGTCCGCAATCAGGTAAACCCCCATGGCGGCGACTGCGATGCCGACCGCGATGGAGGCGACGGGGTGCTCGATCACGCGCCAGAGCAGGAACCCCAGGACGACCGCCAGCGCCCCCCATACGTACTCGCCGGGCCCGCGCCGCTCCGACTCGACCCTTGCCACCGACACGTCCCTCACGGACACCATCGAGGCACTCCTCTGCCGGGTGTCCACCGAGACGTGGATTATGTGGGACTCGGTCAGCACCAGGGATTCCGGGCCCACGCTCCCGTTGCTCTGGATCCCCCGGCGCAAATCCAGGGACGCCAGGACCCGCTTGCGGTCGACAAGACCGGCCTCTACGGCAGCAACGTAATCGCCTTCCGAAAGGTCTCCCTTTCCGGGGGCCTGCCTGCCTGGAAAGATGGACCGTCCTTCGCGTCCCATAGGGCACGATGGTACCACGGTGGCCCGTATGTTAATCTCCGTGAAACCCGACGGAGACAGGCATGGAACGTCCCATACTCAAGCCCATCGGCACCCCAGTGGAAGAACTCGACACGCCCGCTCTCGTCGTCGATCTGGACAGGTTCCAGGCCAATGTCGAGGCGGTGCACTCCTTTTTCGAGGGCCGCAGGGCCAAGGTCCGCCCGTTCGTCGGCACCCACAGGTGTCCCACCCTGGCCCACCACCAGCTCGCGGTAGAAGGACATGCCGGTGGAGTGGCCGTGGGCACGGTGGGTCAGGCCGAGGCCTTCGTGGATGCCGGCGTATGGGATGTGATGATCACCGGCAAGGCGGTGACTGCAGCAAAGATCGCAGCGCTGTGTGCGCTGGCCGGCCGCGCGACCGTATCGATCGCGGTCGACAGCGAGGACAACGTTGCCGAAATCTCCACGGCCGCCGCCGCGAGGGGCGTCGAGGTCGGCCTCCTGGTAGAACTCGATACCGGGCTGGGCTTGACCGGTGTGGCGTCGAGTGACGCCGCCGTCGGCCTGGCCAAGGGGATATCCGAGCTGCCCGGAGTGCAGCTGAAGGGACTAACGTCCTACGGGGGTCCGAGCCCGGCGGGCAAAGACGGCGCAGCCGCCCTTGAGCGGGTCCACGAGGCGCGCGAGGCGTTGGCGGTTGCGGGTCTTTCGACCGCAACGGTTGCCGTCGGATCGACGGCGGACTACGAGGCCGCGGGGCGGGCGGAAGGCGTCACCGAGGTCGTTGCCGGGACATATGCGCTGGGCGACGTTAAGTACGAGGGGATCCGGGGGGACATCGAGCCGGCGGCGATGGTGCTGGGGACGGTTGTCAGTACCCCGGTGGAGGGTGTGGCGGTGGGTGACGCCGGCATGAAGACCAATGGCAACGACACGGGGCTGCCCAGGCCCGCTAACGTGCCTGGGGCCACGGTGACCTACCTGAGCGCCGAGCACTTTAACCTTGACCTGACCGACTCGACCGCGGAGGTCGGGATCGGCGACAAGGTCTGGTTCGTGCCATACGAGATAGGGGTGACCGCCAACCACTTCGACTACATCATGGCCGCGAGGAACGGCCGCCTCGAGGGGATTTTCGAGGTCGCCGCCCGCGGCAGGTACCGCTAGGGGCAACAGGAGGCAACGTGGACCTTTACAGACCACCGATCGGCACCCGCATAGACGATCTCGACACGCCGTGCCTGCTCCTGGACCTGGAGGCCCTCGAGCACAACTTTCGGCGCATAGCCGACGTCTACCGTGACACGGACGTAAAGCTCAGGGAACACACCAAGAACGTAAAGAGCCCGCTCGTCGCACACATGCAGATGCGGATCGGCGGGTCGATGGGGGGCGTGTGCTCCGCCAAAGTCGCAGAGGCCGAGGTGATGGTGGAGGGCGGCATTGGCGACGTGCTGATACCCAATCAGATCGTGACCGCCGACAAGATCAGGCGGGTCGCCGCGCTGTGCAAGCGGGCGCAGGTAACGATCTGCATCGACTCGGAGGAGAACCTTCGTGACATCTCCCGGGTGGCCGCCGGGGAGAACGCCACGGTGGGAGTGGCGATCGAGGTGGACACCAATATGGGCCGGGCCGGGGTTCGCAGCGTGGAGGCCGGAGTCCACCTGGCCAAGGTGGCGAGCGGTCTCCCCGGCGTTCAATTCAGGGGCGTGATGAGCCACTCGGCCATGCGAACCCCTCCCAGGGACGAGAATGAGCGCCGATCCGAGGCCCTCAAGTACTACAGGCAGACGATGGATCTGGCCGATGCCATCAGGGCGGAGGGCATAGATGTGGAGATGGTCTCATCGGGAGAGACGTACTCGTACGACATGGCCCCGGAGGTGCCTGGCATCACCGACGTTGAGGGAGGCATGTACGCCCTCATGAGCACGATCCTGCCCTACATGGAGGGCCACTTCCGCTACGCCGCCAAGGTGCTGGGAACGGTGGTTAGCACCCCCAGGCCCGGAGTTGCGATAGGGGATGTCGGGATGCGGGCGATGGGATGCATGATCGGCCGGGGCGCCCCTGCCATCGAGGGCGGTCCCCAGGGCGTAACGTTCGGGGAGATGCACGATGAGCTTTGCACCCTCGTTTCAGACGGCGAAATGCCCCTCGGTGTAGGAGACCAGTTCCAGCTCAGAAGCCCCCAGCAGGACCTGACCGTCAACCGTTACGACAACTACATCGCCGTGCGAGACGGCGTCGTAGAGCAGGTTATCTCGATACCGGGCCGGGGCTGCCACAACTGATCGGCGGGCTGAGCCCGTCGGCCCGCCCGATGAACCCGGGCTCCCACAGCGACCGGGTTGGGCTAGGTGGTTAGCGCGGCCGCCTTTAGCCGCGAGACATACTCGTAAGCGGCCGTTGCCGCAAGCGAGCCCTGTGCGGCGGCGGTTATGGTCTGCTTGAGGTCGCCCGAAGCGTCGGTCAGGTCGCCGGCCGCGAGCAGCCCGGGCACGTTGGTCTGCATGTACTTGTCGACAATGACCTCGTCCAGGTCATTGATGCTGGCGCCCAGCTGGACCGCAAGGTCCTTGCGGGGGTCCGCGCCGATCTCGATGAACAGGCCGTCCACCTCGAGGACGTCGCTTCCGTGGTGGGGCCGGTCGAGCCGAATGGCCTGAAGGCCGGTCTCGTCGCTGCCGATCAGCTCCACGACATTGGTCTCAAAGACCCGCTCTACGTTATCGGCCTCGTCTAGCTGGCTGAGGTTGACTGCTTCCGGACGGGTGAAACGGTCGCGGCGGTAGATGATGAAGACCTTCTCGGCGTACTTGCTGATCAGTACCGCGCCCTTAACGGCGGAATCCCCGCCCCCTACGACGGCGACGGTATTGCCCCGGTGAAGTGGCGCATCACAGGTCGAGCAGTAGGAGACGCCCCGCCCGGTCCATTCCGCCTCGTGCTCAAGCCAAAGGGAGCGCCGCTCGCGACCGATCGCCAGGATCAGCGACCTTCCCCTGTACGAAACTCCCGATTCGCCCAGGACCTCGAAGCCGTCGGAGGTCCTTCTCGCCTCGACGAGCTTGTCGTCAACGATGGGAACCCCGTACTTTTCGACATGCTCACGGAACTTGAGCATCAGTTCGAAGCCGTCTATCTCGGGGTACCCGGGGTAGTTTTCGATCAGGCCACCGGTGGCCGTCTCCCCCCCGAACTGAGATCCGACTATCAGGGGCCTTATCTGGTAACGGGCCGCATACATTCCGGCTGAGAAGGCCGCCGCACCCTGTCCCCCGATGACTACGTCAAACGTTTCCTGATTGGCACTCATACCATCTTGTCTCCCGAGCAGGACCGAGATCCCTACACCTTGATTGTATCGCCTGCGACGTTCGGCCGCCGCCTGCCTCCGGGCCGGGGACTGCCGGCACCGGATAAACTTGTTCGATGTCCTTTCAGCAGTGGCTGTTTGCCGCAGGCTACGATCTCTTAAACGCGTCGGTGGAGTGGCGGATAGCTCGCTACAGGCGGGCCACGGCGGGCACTGTCAGTGGTCAGGTGCTCGAGGTCGGTGGCGGAACGGGCTCGAATCTGCCCTTCTTCCCTCCGCAGGCGAGGCTGACATTCCTGGAGCCGAACCCCCACATGGCGCGTCGCCTGCGGCGCCGTGCCACCAAGCTGGGCCGTCCAATCGACGTCGTTGAGGAATCCGGGGAGCAGATGCCGTTCCCGGATGGGAGCTTCGACACGGTGCTTACAACGCTGGTGCTGTGCTCGGTCGCCGATCTGGACGCGGTCGCCGCCGAAATAAGGCGCGTGCTGCGGCCCGGCGGCAGGTTCGTGTTCTACGAGCATGTGGTTGCCAGGGGAAGTGCGGGAAGGGCCCTTCAGGCCGGTCTCAACCCGGTGTGGAAGCGTCTCGTGGCCGGATGCCACCTGGACCGGGACGTTGAGGCGGCGGTGAGACAGGCCGGATTCACCGCCCTCACGGTGGAGCGCTTCAGCATTCGATTTGGCACCCCGCTGGCATTTCCCAACGTGGTCGGTGAGGCCTTCGCGTGATGGGGGGCGTTCATACCGTGGCTGCTGATATCCTTCTCGGCCGGAAACCGGCGACACCTTGAGGGCGCTTCTCAACGTGACGACCGACTCGAGATAGACCTGGGGGAAGATTTGAAGGGAACCATAGCTCTTGTCATTGCCGCGGCGGCGGCCCTGGTCGCCGCTTGCTCCAACCAGCCGGCCGCCGAGGACCGGCCGCCCGGTGATGCCGGTGGCCAGATTGAGCAGGTGGTCGAGCAGACGGACTGCGAGACATTCGGGGAATTTGCCCGGCTCGAGACGATCATGGCGAACGAGAGATCATCGCATTCGGCCCTGATGCTCGAGGATGGCAAGGTGCTGGTAGTCGGTGGAAGGGGTAAGGGAGGAGCCCGCTGGCCGCGGCTGTTCCCGCATTCCGAGATCTACGATCCGTCGACCGGCCAGTGGAGCCCGTCCGGGGACATGGGTCAGGAGCGAGAGTTCTTCACTCTTATCAGCCTCGGCGATGGCAGCATCCTGGCGGCAGGTGGAACGGACGTGCAGCTGGAGCCTCCCAAGGCGACGGAGGTACGCGACCCGGAGACGGGCGAGTGGTCGGCGACAGGCAAGATGTCGACCGGCAGGGAGCGCGGTGCGGCGGTGCTGCTGAGCGACGGCCGCGTTCTGTACACGGGCGGCAAGAACAAGAACCTGCGTGAGCAGAGCTCCACGGAGATATTCGATCCGGCCAGCGGCGAGTGGACGGAGGCCGCGCCGATGAGCCAGGCCCGCTCGATTCACACAGCCACTCTCCTCCAGGACGGGAGGGTGCTGGTCGCAGGGGGTGGCAAGCCCGAGGGACCGTTCCTGGCCACCGCCGAGGTCTACGACCCCTTGGCGGACACATGGACGCAGGTCGGCTCGATGCGCCTTCCCCGCATCCTTCACACGGCGACGCTCCTGTCCGATGGCCGGGTACTCGTGGTCGGCGGGAAGGGTGAGCCGGTCCCGGACGTCGACTCCCAGCTCCGCCAGACGGCCGAGATCTATGACCCCCAGACCGGGGAGTGGTCGCCCGCCGGCGAGATGGCCGAGGGCAGGGCCGAGCACACGGCCACGGTGCTTGCCGACGGGCGAGTCCTGGTGATCGGTAGCCTGGGAAACAAGGCCACCGCGGAGATCTACGATCCCGCCACCGACACCTGGTACGACGCCGGCTCGATGGAGGAGACGCGCTACAGGCATACCGCAACGGTCCTTGCCGATGGTAGTGTCCTGATCGTGGGTGGTCAGAGCACGGACAGCGTGACCATCAACGCGGAGGTCTTTACCCACGGCGCCTTTGCGTCTGAAGGCGCGTGCGCAACCGGTGTCCGCGGCTCCGAATCGACCCTGGTGGGAGTAGAGCCGGCCGAGGCCGTCGCCGAAGAGCAGGCCACGCCAACCCCTGTCGGCGGCTCTCGAACCAGCGGCAGGGACGCATCGCAGTTCGCATTCTCCGGAGAGGTCATCGACGCGGTGGATGGCGAGGAGGTCACGGTCGCATCCCTGGGCACCCTTGTGCGCCTGGAGGTGGGCGAGCGCATGGCGAGCCCGTCAAAGGGCGATGGATTGACCGTCACCTTCCTTGAGGTGGTTGAGGACTCGCGCTGTCCGCTCGATGCGGAGTGCCCGACCGCCGGCCAGGCGACCATCAAGGTCCACATCGCCTGGTTCGGTCAGGACGTCGGGGAACTGTCCCTCACACTACAGGGCGACCAGGTCGATCCCACGATCGGAACTCCCGGAGGGGCCTATTTCGTTGCCCTCGCCTCTCTGGAGCCGCTGCCCGACTCAGAGAGCGCGGGCTCGCTGGACATTGGCTACAAGGCGGAGATAGCCGTCTTCCAGAAGTGATCCAGAGCGCAGCCGACCTGTCGGCGGCTCCCCCGACGGGAGACGGCCGTCCCCGGGCGAAGTGCACTACCGCAACCCGGGCCTTGCGGGGCGGAGGGATGCCGCCCCTCCTTCAGTGCATCAGCGCGGGTGGGTCCAGGTCTCGGACCAGGCGAGGCAGGCTGTGCTGGTCTGGAGGCTGCCGAGCATCTCGGGGAATGGACTGCCCGCCGCGGCCTCACCGTTGAGGGTGAGTTGCGCGCGCGAGCAGGGAATGAGGCACGAGTAGACCCCGTGGGGGTTACCTTCCATCCCTCCCGGGGCCACGCTCAGCATGAACGGTTCGCCGATGTCGTACCAGGTCAGCACCAGCGATTCCTCCAGGGAGTCCACAGATTCGGTCCACCAGTTGACTCCATCGCCCGACTTGCCGAACTCGGAGTCGACCACCGGGATAGATTCGTCCGCGAAGGCCGGGAAGAGCACCGACTCGATCTCCGACTGCAGCCAGCGGGTCATGGCGATGTTGTCGGTGTAGATGCGCACCTCGCCGTCGATGAGATCGCTCTGCAGGAACAGGACGTGGCCGGGACCCCCGGGGGACCTGAGTATCCGCCAGTGGCTGGCGCGCGTCGTATCGGGGCCCGCCTCCCCTTCCTTCAGTCGTATGAATGAATTCTCGCCAGTCAGCAGAATCCTGTTGGGATCGACCGGGTTGACCATCGGATAGCCCCCTTGCTTGATTCGGTAACATCTTACAGGAGTGACCTTGAACGAGATCGACGACGTCAACAAGAGCCGCATCAGTGACCGCGACTACGTATCGAACGTGGTCCTGGAGATGACGGCCGCCATAGAAAGAGACCCGAGGGATAGACGGGCCTACATGATGCGCGGAAGCCACTATCTTGACGGAGGCAACTTCGAGGAGGCGGTTCGGGACCTGACGATTGCGATCGAGCTGGAGCCGTCCGACGCCATGGCCTACAACAACCGGGGTGTAGCCTACCGCAGGCTCCAGCGGCCGGAGGAAGCCATTGCCGACTTTGACAGGGCCATCGAGCTGTCCCCCGGTTACCGGGAGGCCTTTAACAACCGCGGGATGACGCGGTCCGATGCCTACGACTACGAGGCCGCCGTCGCCGATTTCACAAGGGCAATCGAGATCGACCCTGGATACTGGTTCGCGTACAACCACCGCGCGATGGCCAGGTGGGCCCTGGGAGACAGGGAGGGGGCGGCTCAGGACTACGAGCGCGTCGCGCAGTTGATCGGCCGCCGCGGGCCCTGACCGATAGGGAGAATTCTCTCGGCCCTGCCTGCCCCACGCCGACAGCCAGAAAGAGGCTGTCGAGAGTTAGCCGCCCGGCAGGCGCTGAAGCTGTGTCAGGGCCTCTGACATCCCGACCAGGTCACCCTTTTCGCGGTAGATTTCCACCGCCCTCTCGAGATCCCTGCGGGCCTCCCTGTGGCGGCCCTGGTTGGCCATCATCACGCCCCGGTCTCGCAGCGCCTCGGCGTAGTCGGGCTTTATCTCGATCGCTCTGTCAAAGTCCTCGAGCGCTAGGTCGAACAGGTCCTCGTTGTAGTAGGCGAGCGCCCGGCCGCGGTAGGCAAGGTACAGGTCCGGGTGAATGCGCAGGACGACGTTGTAGCGACCCACCGCCTCCTTGTACATACCTGCGTTGAGCAGGCCCACAGCCTGCAGGTAGTCGAATAGGACGTCCACAGCCGGCCCTTCGTCCTCCTCGGCGACGACGGCCGTCTCATCTTCGCCCTCGAGCCCGCCATCAACGTCCGCCTCTCCGGAGTCCGCGGGCGTCTCGGCCGCGACTGGTGAGGGGTCCGCATCGACGGGGGCCGCCGTCGGTGTTTCCGCAACGGTGGCGTCGGTTGACCCGTCAGAGCATGCCGCGGTAAGCGCGGCGAGCAGCGCCGCCAGGACGACAAGCGCTGCAAGGAAAAATCGAAGGGCCGGGGTCGACCTTGGATGGGAGGGCGAAGTAGTCACCACGATGCTCAAGGGTCCCGCAGCACGCGGCCGCTTTCGCACCTGGCACGGGCCCATGATTCAGAATAGCACGGCCGATCCCCCGAGCGGCGCAGCCGATTAGTCACTGTCGGCATGTATACAGGTGACGCGCCGGGTGCGGAACAGGTGGGCGGGGCATTGACAATGAAGGGCTGCGGACGTTCAATTCAGGCCGCTGACGGCTGCCTCCGCGGTCCGTCCGTTGGCACCGGATCTGCCGCGCGGTCTCAGGGAAATGCAATGCGAGCGCAGGAACACGACAGATGATTCGTAGCATCAACGGAAAGACGCCCAGGATCCACCCCGGGGCCTTCGTCAGCGAATTCGCCTACGTGGTTGGCGACGTGGTGATAGGCGAGGGATCGAGCGTGTGGCCGGGCACCGTGATAAGGGGCGATTCGGGCACGGTCGTGATCGGAAAGAATACCTGCATCCAGGACAACTCGGTGGTCCATGGAGACGCCGACGTTGAGATCGGTGACGATGTCGTGATCGGCCACCGGGTCCTTTGCCACGGGCGCGTGATCGGAGACCGCGTGCTGCTTGGCAACGGGTGCATCGTCAACGACGGCGTGCTGGTTGGCGAAGACAGTCTGGTGGCCTCCGGCGCAATGGTTGTCGATGGGATGGACATACCGCCGCGGTCGGTGGTCACCGGTCTTCCCGCCCGCGTCAGGCGCGAGGTCCGGGACGACGATGTGGCCCGCATACGCGGCTACCGAGACATATACGTCCGCAATACCGCCATGTACCGGGCCGAGGGCCTGGGTACACCACAGCCGACCTAGGACCTGCCTCTGCCGGGGAGGGGCAAAGGCTCCGATAGCCCCTGCTACATCCGTTCCGGCGCGTCGACGCCCATCAGGGCCAGGCACCGGGCCAGTGCGATCCGGGAAGCATCGACCAGCTTGAGGCGTGCCTTGGTCGTCCCTTCGGACCCGGGCTCCGGGGAGACAACCCTGCACTGCTGGTAGAACCAGTGAAACGCCGTCGCCAGCTCGCCCGCGTAGTGCGGAAGGTGGTGCGGCTCCAGGCGCGCCGCCATCAGGTCCACGAGCTCGGGTAGCTCCAGAATCTTGCGGATGAGCGCAAGTTCGGACTCGTGCCCGAGCAAGGAGATGTCCCCGTCCGCGTACTCGATCCCCCTCTCGCCAGCCAATCGAAGGATGCCTGAGATACGGGCGTGCGCATATTGGACGTAGTAGACGGGGTTGTCGGAGGACTCGCGCTTGGCCAGTTCGATGTCGAACTCCATCTGACTGTCGGGGGAGCGGGACAGGAAGAAGAACCGGCACGCGTCCGCTCCGACTTCGTTGACGAACTCGCGCAGGGTTATGAGCTCGCCCGAGCGCTTGGAGACCTTGACGGCCTCGGTGCCTCGCCTGAGCTTGACCATCTGGGTGATCATGAACTGGAGGCGTGCCGGATCGATGTCCAGTGCAGAGACCACGGCCTTCATGCGGGGTATGTGGCCCTGATGGTCGGCGCCCCACACGTCCACCACCGAGTCAAAGCCCCGCCGAACGAATTTGTCGTAGTGGTAGGCGATGTCCGAGGCGAAGTAGGTGGGCTCGCCGCTGGACCGTTCGACCACGTTGTCCTTGTCTTCCCCGAGAGCAGTGGATGTGAACCACAGCGCGCCGTCCCGTCTCGATAGGAGGCCCCTGTCCGCGAGCATCCCCTTTACCCTCTCGTAGCTGCCGTCCTCATACAGGGATGTCTCGCTGAACCACACGTCCATCGACACGCGCACCGAATCGAGGTCCTCTCGGATGGACCTCAGCATCTTCTCCAGGCCGAGATGGCGCACCCGGGCTATAACCAGCTCGGCATCCATGTCACCAAGGCGGTCGCCGTGCTCGGCGGCGATCTCGCCGGCCACGTCGTCAACGTACTCGCCCCTGTAGCCGTCAGCAGGTACGGGCACGTCCCTGCCGAGTCCCTGCATGTACCGCGAGTAGACGCTCCGGGCGAAAAGGTCCATCTGGCTTCCCGCGTCGTTGACGTAGTATTCGCGGTCGACATGGTAGCCGGCAGCCTCGAGTATGGCCGCCAGACCGCTCCCGATGACGGCCCCCCGGGCGTGGCCGATGTGAAGAGGTCCGGTGGGATTTACGCTCACGAACTCGACCTGCACCCGGCGGCCCCCGCCGGTATCGACCCGGCCAAAGGAGTCGCCGGCGGCCCGTATCTGATCGACCTGCGAGGTCAGCCAGGTCGGTTCCAGCGCCAGGTTGACAAAGCCGGGCTTGGCCACCGAGGCCGAGGCGATCAGGCCGGGCTCGGCGACTCGCGAAGCTATTGCCGACGCGATTGCCATGGGCGGTACGCCCAACCGCTTTGCCATGCGCAGGGCAACATTGGACGCATAGTCGCCGTGCTCCGACTTCTGGGGTCGCTCCAAGACCACCACTGCCGGATCGGCCGCAGGCTGCGCGGGCAGTTCGCCATCCGCCTGCGCCTGCTTAAGGGCCGCGGTCACCAGCCCCGCTATTCGGTCTCGGACGAGCACGGGGGCTGATCCTCCGCCAGGGCTAGTCATTGGGCCATTTGATCCGGGGCCGGGCGACGTACCTTGCCGGTGCAAGGGAGAGGGTCAATTCACGATCACCCACGGGTCCCCGTCGTCGTGGTCGACTAACTCACCTATCGCCGCCCACCCGGCCACGCCTTCTCTCTCGAGGTTGGCCGCCAGCTCGTCCAGGTCCGCCGGCGCGATCGCAATCAGCAGTCCTCCGGAGGTCTGCGCGTCGGCGAGCAGCTGCCTCATCGTGGGGTCGACCGCGTCGGCCCACGCGGTCGAGGCGTCGACCGACTCCAGGTTGCGGCGCGAGCCGCCGGGCGCGTACCCGGCTTCAGCGAGCTCCCTGGCCCCGGCAAGCAGGGGCACGTTCCCCGATTCGATGCATCCCGTGAGGCCACTGGCCTGCGCCACCTCACGAAGGTGTCCGACGAGGCCGAAGCCGGTCACGTCAGAGCATGCATGCGCGCGCGATGCGACCATCGCCCGGGAGGCGCCGGCGTTTAGCGCTCTCATGGTGTCCACGGCACCGGAAAGTACCGAGGCGTCGACTGCCTCGGCCTTGCCGGCGGTCGTTATGACGCCGGTGCCGATGGGCTTTGTGAGAATAAGGACATCACCCGGCCGGGCCCCGGCATTGGTGATCTGTCGGCCCGGCGTCACCGTGCCCGTCACCGCCAGGCCGTACTTGGGTTCCTTGTCGTCTACCGTGTGCCCGCCCACGATCAGCACCCCGGCCTCTCCGGCCTTGGATGCGCCGCCCCTGAGTATCTCGGACAGCACCTGCTTGGGATGGTCGGCCGGGAACGCGACCACGTTAAGTCCGAGGAGGGGAGTGCCTCCCATCGCGTACACGTCGCTGAGGGCGTTGGCCGCCGCTATCTCCCCGAAGGAAAACGGATCGTCGACTATGGGCGGGAAAAAGTCGATGGTCTGGACCAGGGCCAGGTCCGGCCGCAGGCGATAGACGGCGGCGTCGTCGCTCGTCGACAAGCCTACAAGCAGGTCGGGATCGCTTACCGGTGGCAGCTGGCGCAGCACCTGCGCCAGGTCTTCAGGACTGAACTTGGACGCTCAACCAGCGCATGAGGCCAGGCTTGTGAGCCGGACAGCGCCGTCTCCGAAGGGATGCATGCGAGTCTTGTTGCTCCTGTGCTAGGGTTCGCCGTCCGCGTCGACGGACATCGGAGACCAGTATAGAATGGACGCCCCATCGGAGGGGTCAAATGGGCGATTACCGGGCCAAAGTGGGAGACGTGGAGATGGTCTCGCTGACCGACGGTCAGGGGGAGGGTGTGGCCACCGACGTCTTTCCGGCAAGTGCGATCGACATCTGGAGGTCGGAGTACCCCGAACTGCTCGACGGCGACCTTATACATCCCCGCTTCGGTTCGGTGGCGCTTCGCTCCTCGGGCAGGCTGGTGGTCATCGACACGGGAATGAACGGCCCCGACGGAGCCCTGCTCGGCGACATGGCGGCTAAGGGAATAGATCGGGAAGCCGTCGATCTGGTCGTGACCACGCACCTGCACCCTGATCACGTGGGCTGGAACCTCACCAACGGGAGCCCCACGTTTCCAAATGCTCGATATCTGGTACCCAGAAGTGACTGGGAATACTGGACCAGCCCCGGGGTGATCGAGAATGCCCCCCACGTCACCGAGAGCGTCGTTCCGCTCGACGAGGCGCGCGTGCTCGACCTTATCGATGGCGAATACGATGTGACACCGGAGCTCAAGACCGTCCCCACGCCCGGTCACACGCCGGGCCACATCTCTGTCTCGATCTCCTCGAAGGGACAGCGAGGCTTTGTGCTTGGAGATGTGGCTCACAGCCCCGCGCAGGCGCACTACGCGAACTGGAGCCCCGCCTTCGACGTCGATCCCGACCTGGCTCGCACGACCCGGCACAAGGTACTCGACGAGCTGGAGGAAGGAGCCGTGCTCGTGCAGTCCGGTCACTTCCCGGCCCCGGGGTACGGCTCGTTCGTGCGCTCGGACGGCCGGCGCATCTGGCAGCCGGCTTAGCGCTAACAGCCCGGGCCCGCCCATTGGCTCGGAGGCCCGTGTTACCGGTGCGGGCGGGTGTAACCCAGCAGTCGCATCTTGGAACGCCGCCGTTCAGCCCTTCCAGGACCGTCCACCGAGCGCCGCCCCGAGGCAACCGCCGAGACGGACATGCCCTCACTGTTAATTCCCTGCGGATAGATCGGCCACAGGGCCCCGATGGCAAACCGAGATGACTATCACACCCGAGCAGGAACGATACCTAGCACGTGCCAGGGTGGCACGGCTGGCCACGGCTGACGAACGCGGGCGCCCGCACATAGTGCCGGTCTGCTTCGCATACGAGCAGGGCAGCTTCTACACGGCGATCGACCTTAAGCCCAAGGCTGCGTCCCCCGCCAGGCTCCGGCGGGTAAGGAACATATCTCAGAACCCGCAGGTTGCGCTGCTGATAGATCACTACGAGGAGGAGTGGGACAACCTGTCCTACCTGCTGGTACGGGCTACTGCCTCGGTCGTGGAGGGTGAGGACGAGCGAATGCGCGCAGTGCGGGCCCTCCGCGCGAAATACGAGCAGTACCGGACCCTACTCGGGGATGACGCCCTCGTGATCAGGCTTGTGCCGGCGCGGGTGTCGGCCTGGGCGGCTACCGGTTGCCTCTGAGGTGCGTCGGTAGCCGGGCACGGCTGACCCCTGCCCATTCGCCGCGGGTGCTCTGCGATGGGCAGCCCGTGGCCTCAAAGCGCCTGTCGTTGCCCTTTCCCCATCCGGGGGCCCTATCGCTTCCCACTCCGTCCGACGCCGCGGGAACTTCTAGGTGCCCTTGATGACCCCACAGGCCAGGCGGATACCGGTATCCGACTCCTCTTCACCGTATGCATCCGGATTCTCGTGCACGATGATGGCCGACCCGTCATCGTCGAATACGGAATGGCCCGGGCCCATCTCCAAGGTGATACCAGAGGTAAAAAAGTCGGCTCGAGCAGAACCGTCAGAGGCGGCGTAGATATTGGGCAGGTCGCCGCTGTGTCCCTGACCCGATTCGCCGCGCTTCCAGCTCGAATGGACAAAGCCATGCTCAGTATCACCCGGGTTGAAGTGGTCGCCGGCGGCACTGAAGTGAGGCGTGCACGAGCCGGTCTCGTGGATTATGAATGCGTGGCCGCCCGGGGCCAGTCCCTTCACGTCGGCCATGATCAAGACCCCGGAGGCGGCCTGCCGGAACGTGACGGTTCCCATGTACTCGCCGGCCGGTGATTCCAGGGTGGCCGCGGCTGTCAAACCTACCGTGGGCTGGGCCGCTTCACCCGATCGGACGATCAGTAAGGCGACGACGCCGACTACTACGAGGATGAGAACCGCTGCGGGCACCAGGAATATAGCCAGCTCCCGTCTCCCCGTCATTTGGGATCACCTCCTCCGCCAGGCCGTCCTGACGACGTCTTAACATCCCGGCTCCCCTCCGGGGCCGGGCGTCTGGCTTCTATCCATCCACGGGAGATATGCAAGATGTGGGAGCCTCAAGCGATACCTTATATCATAACTCCTCATTCGCCTGGTCCAGCTCCATGGAAGGTGGACAGGTCAGAGGTCGCGCCCCAGGCCCGCGCTCCAGTCGGCCAGTATGCTGACATCGTGCGGGAAGGGCAGTCCTGGAAGCCCGTACTTGTGGAATCGACGCACCTCTTGGACGTCGTGCCCGGGCCTTGGCACACCCCCGGTGATGACTCCGTCGAAGACGACCAGGATGATCGGGCTCCCCGCGCGCGAGTAGACGCCGACCAGCCTGGTCAGCTGGACCTCCAGGCCCGTCTCCTCAAGTACCTCCCGCCTCGCCGCGTCCTCCACCGCCTCGCCGCGGTCCACGTAGCCGGATGGAAAGCTCCATTCACCGAGCGCCGGCTGGACGCCGCGACGGACCATCAGCACCATGTCCTTCTCGGAGGTGACGACCACCACGGCGACCTTGGGGTCCAGAAAGTATGTGCGACCGCACGGCTCGCAGAAGGGCCGCTCGATGCCCTCTACAAGCCTTTTCGACAACTCCGCGCCACACGTCTGGCAGTAGTTCACATCGGCTCGCGGGTGGGTCATGCGTTGAGTATAATTGCGCCGCCCTAGTGCCCCGGCACCGGCTGGGGCGATTTTGCGGGCAGCGAGGCTGATCAAAGTGGCGGAACTGAGGCCCAATCGGGCAAAGCGAAAGCTGGAGCAGGGCGGAATCGTCTCGGTGGCCCTCGGCCCGATCAATGCCGATCTGATAGAGCACCTCTGCCAGCTGGAGTTTGATGCCATCTGGCTCGAGGCCGAGCATGGGCCGGTCGACTTTGCCGACATACCCGACCTGACCCGGGCGTGCGATCTCTGGGGCAGGACCTCGATAGTCCGGGTGAATCAGATAAACCCGGGCGTCATCTACAGGACGTTCGACTCGGGGGCGATGGGAGTGGCGGTCCCGCATGTAAACACCGCCGAGGAGGCAAGGGCGGTGGTCGACGCCGCCAAGTTCGGTCCCATCGGGCACCGCGGCATGTTCACCAGTCGCCAGGGCATAGGCGTTGCCGACTACGTGAAGAAGGCCAATGAAGAGACGATGGTCGTGGTGCTCGTCGAGGACATTGTCTCGGTGCGAAACCTGCCGGAGATACTCGAGGTCGATCACATCGACGTGTTCTTCGTGGCTCCCGGGGATCTGGCCCAGAGCATGGGATACGCCGGGGAATACGATCATCCCGAGGTCGTGGCCACCGTGGAGCACTCACTCAGGCAGATCAGCGAGGCGGGCCGGGTCGCCGGGACACTGGTGAGCGACTCGACGGTGGATCACTACATAGGGTTGGGCGCCAGATTCCTCAGCGTCTCCTGGACGCCCTGGCTAATGGCCGGTGCGCAGGCATACTTGGACAGGGTCAAGGCGGCCTCTTCGACCTAGGGTCCAGCCGTTTCACAGGCTCGGCGCTCTCTTTGATTTCCGGGCCCGAATAGCGCTCCTGCCATGACGAGCCTGGCGTCCGGACTTGAGTCCCTGCTGCATCAAGACCGGATGCGGGTTCTTCGAACCTGTGCGGACGTAGCGTGCCGCGGGGGAGTTGATCTGTATCTGGTCGGCGGGGCCGTTCGGGACCTGATAATGGGCCGACTCGGTCCCGATCCCGACCTGGACATGGCCGGGCCACGGGTTGACCGACGCTTTGCCGCCCGGCTGGCAGGGGAGCTCGGCGGTCGATTCGTCGCCAGCTCTCTGTTTGGAACCTTCAAGTTGCTTGTGCCCGCCACCGGCTCCGACCGCGGGCCGGCAATGGAGATCGATCTGGTCACCTCCCGATCGGAGACCTACAGCGAACCCGGCGCACTGCCGCAGACAAGGCCCGGGACGCTCGATCAAGACCTGGCGAGACGGGACTTTTCGATCGGGGCAATGTGCATGGTCATGGCGCCACCTGCGGGATCCGCCCTGTCCTGGGGCGACCTGATAGACCCGTTCTGCGGCAGGGGCGACATCGAGCGCGGGCTCGTGCGGGTCCTTCATCCCGGGAGCTTCATAGACGATCCCACACGCATTTTCCGCGCCGTTAGATATGCGACTCGGCTGGGTTTCGCGATCGAGGAGAGAACGGCCAGCCTGATGGGGGAAGCGCTGGTATACGTGGACAGGCTTTCCGGCGACAGGGTCCGACACGAGCTCGAGCGCATCTTCGACGAGGCGGAGGCCGGCCGCGTACTGGAACTTGCGGGTCGTCTGGGCGTGTTGGAGGCGGTGTTCCCCGACATGGGGGCCGACCCCGGCATCTTCTCTTCGGCCCGCTTCCCTGAAGGAACCTGGGGATGGGACGAATGGATCGGACTTATCGCCTGCTCGTTGCCACCGGGGCGGGCTCGGGCGCTGGCAGAGAGGCTGAACCTGGGCTCCCGGGCAACCAGGGTCGTTGTGGACGTGGAGGCGATCAAGAGCATGGATTGGCCTGCCGGAACGGCTCCTGCCAGACCCAGCGAGGTCTACGCGCTCCTTTCCCCAAGGTCCAGGGCCTCGATCAGGGCGTGCGCCGCCGTGACGCCGGACGGCGTGCACCGGGAGACCATGGCCAACTATCTGGAGTCTCTTGCGGACACGGCCCCGGAACTTACGGGCAAGGATCTTCTGGGGATGGGAGTGCCCGAGGGGCCCGCCGTCGGGCGATTGCTAAGGGAACTACTCTACGCCCGGCTGGATGGAGAGGTCACAAGCCTGGACGAAGAGAGACGGTTGGTCCTCTCGAGAATTAGTCGCTCGTAGTTCGTCCCGCCTCTTCCGTCGATCCGCTAGCCGGAAGTGGGCTCGGTCATGCGCGACGGATCCAGGATCCTGTCAAGGTCGGCCTCCGCCAGGTCGGTCTGCTCCCTTGCGACCTCTCGCACCGTCCTCCCGGTTCTTTGCGCCTCCTTTGCGATCGCCGCCGCCGCGTCGTAGCCGATGACGGGCACCAGAGTGGTCACGATGGCCAGTCCACGCTCGACCATGTCCGGACCCTTCCTAGTGGCGATCAATCCCTCCACGCACTGGGCGCTGAAGTTGCGCGCCGAAGCGGCCAGGAGCTCGATGGACTGAAGGAGGTTGTGGGCGGCCACCGGCATCATGACGTTGAGCTGAAAGTTGCCCGACTGCCCGGCGATCATCACGGTGGCGTCGTTGCCCATCACCTGCGCGGCCGCCATGCAGACCGACTCTGCGATCACGGGGTTCACCTTTCCCGGCATGATCGAGCTTCCGGGCTGCACCTCCGGCAGCTCGATCTCCCCGATACCTGCGCGTGGACCCGATCCCAGCCACCGAACATCGTTGGCGATCTTCGTCAGGCTCACAGCGACTGACCTGAGGGCCCCGCTCATCTCGACCACACCGTCGAGAGTGCTCTGAGCCTGGAAGTGATTGTCGGACTCGACAACCTCGATTCCCATCGACTCCGACAGCCGGGCACAGACCCTCCGGGCGAATTCGGGATGCGTATTGACCCCGGTGCCCACAGCGGTGCCGCCCAGCGCCACCTCCGTCAGGCCCACCGTCGCCGCCCGCACCCGACGGACGCCGCGCTCTACCATTCCGGCATGGCCCAGAAACTCCTGTCCCAGGCGCACGGGCGTAGCGTCCTGCAGGTGAGTGCGGCCGGTCTTGACCACGTCCATGAATTGGAGCGACTTGCCGTGCAGGGCTGCCTGAAGGTGCTCGAGCGCCGGGATCAGGTCGTCGGCAACCGCCTTTAGGGCCGCGACGTGGATCGCAGTGGGAACGACGTCGTTGGAGGATTGACCAAGGTTCACGTGGTCATTTGGATGGACCGGGTCTCGCGAGCCGAGAACTCCGCCGAGCCGCTCGATCGCCCGGTTGGAGATGACCTCGTTCGCGTTCATGTTGGTCGATGTGCCCGAGCCCGTCTGAAAGATGTCGACCACGAACTGGTCGTCCAGGTCGCCGGCTATGACATCGTCGGCGGCCGCGATGATCGCCTCGGCCAGGGCGGGATCGAGCAGGCCCAGATCGACGTTGACCCGGGCTGCCGCCCTCTTGATCTCTCCGATTGCCCGTATGAACGATCGGGGAAAGCGCAGGTCGCTGATGGGGAAGTTGACGACCGCCCTCATGGTGTTGGCGCCGTAGTAGGCGTCGGCCGGTACCTCGAAGGTACCCATCGAATCTCTCTCGGTCCTGGTCTCGGCGCTCAAATCTTCCTCCTGGAGCTTGCGATCAGCTTTGCTGTCCTAGGCGAGCGTGTCGGCCAGGAATCTCGCCACCAGGTCGGCGGCCTCACCTTCCCGGCCGGTGAGGGAGTGGTCGGCGCCCGATAGCTCTGCGTAGTTCACCGGTCCCCTGACGCCGTCGAGCTCGCGCTGCAGTTCCAGGGGGGGCGCGATGCGATCCTGCGAGCCCGCAACGAACATGGTGGACCTTTTCATCTTCGAGCCGGCGATCGAGCGCACGGATGAGACGGGCGGAGCTATCGCCGCGAAGGCCTTGACAGCCTTGAGTTGGCCCATCGCCGCGAGCGCGACCCCCGCCCCGAAGGAATAGCCCGCCACCGCCATCCGTCCACCGTTCACTCCGGGCCAGCGTCTCATGGCGCCAACGGCCGCCACCAGGTCATCCCGCTCTCCCGGGCCGTTGCTGAACCTGCCCTCCGATCCCTTGACGCCCCGGAAGTTGAATCTCAGTGAGGCAAGGCCGTACCCGTCGACGGCTCGACACACCGCAACCACGACCCGGTTGTCCATGTCTCCGCCCAGCATCGGATGCGGGTGGCACGCCACGACGATTCCGGGGTCCGAAGTGCCCCGCTCGGGCATTGAAAGCACGCCCTCGACCGCCATCCCTTTGCTGTAGAACTGGATGGCCGTCTGCCGCATGGCAACGGCCACTATAGCATTTGATTGGGGGGGTTGCTAGAATGGGCCGACTTCCGATCTATCCCACTATACAGGAGAGGAACGGCATGCGCGGCGGATACTCCTCGAGCACCGGACAGGCCAATGAAGGTCCGGGCGACGGCGCCAGGGTCGTCGACCTACGCAGCGATACGGTCACGCATCCTAGCCCCGAAATGAAGCGTGCCATGTTCGAAGCCGAGCTGGGCGACGACGTGTTCGGGGAGGATCCCACCGTCAACCGGCTTGAGGCCATGGCGGCCGAGATATTTGGCAAGGAGGACGCCACATTCGTGGCCAGCGGGACGATGGGTAACGTCGCGGCGGGGATGGCTCACTGCACCCGCGGCGACGAGATGATAGTGGGCGACAAGTCCCACATGTTCAACGCCGAGGCCGGCGCCCACTCTGCCTTCGGGGGGATCGCCGTTCAGACCGTGCGAAACGACGAGCGGGGGATGATCGACCCCGACGAGGTGAGGGCGAAGATCAGGCCGGATAACATCCACTACCCGCCGACCAGGCTCATCGGCATGGAGAACACCCACAACCAGGCCGGCGGCACCGCACTCACCCCCGAGGAGGTCGGAAGCGTTGCGGCGGTCGCCAGGGAGCACGGCATAAAGTTCCACGTCGACGGTGCGCGCATCTTCAACGCGGCCGTCGCCCTGGAGACGCCGGTGGCAGAGCTGGTCAGGGAAGCCGACACGACATCCTTCTGCCTGTCAAAGGGCCTCTCGTGCCCGATAGGTTCCGTGGTTGTAGGCGGCCACGAGGACATAGAGAAGGTACGCAAGTGGCGAAAGGCCCTTGGCGGCGGCATGAGGCAGGTCGGAGTGATCGCCGCCGCCGGGGTGGTCGCCCTCGATTCGATGGTGGAAAGGATGGCCGAAGACCACGCCAACGCGCGCAAGCTGGCCGTGGGGCTCAGCGGGATAGACGGCGTCGAATGTGACCCTGACGCCAACCCCACCAACCTGGTTTTCTGCCACGTCTCGGCCAAGAACCCGACCGAGATCCTGAACAAGCTGGATGAGAGGGGAGTAAGGGCCCTGTCGCTGCCAGCGGGCTGGAGATTCGTCACCCACTACGGCATAACCTCCGACGACATCGACCACGCCCTGGACGTTATCGACGACACGTTCAGGGAATTCGCCGCCTTTTAGCCCCTTGCCGGAAGCGACTGACCGGCACATCCGGGGTCGGAGCAGGGCGAAGGAACCGGGGACCGAGGGGGTCAGGAGGGAAGGACAGATCGAGTGAATTTCGGATTCGACGTCCCCGTCACCGGACCGATGGCCGATCCCGACTCGATCGGCGTCATAGCCCGGGGCGGTGAAGAGATGGGATTTTCCCACGCCTATACCTCCGATCACATAGTCGTGCCCACCTCCATTGCCTCGGCGTATCCCTACACGCCCGATGGCTCTGCCCCGTTCGGCGATAGCTTCCTTGAGCTACTGACGACCCTCAGCTTTCTCGCCGGCGTCACCTCCAGGGTTCGCCTGGTCTCCTCGGTAATGGTGGTGCCCTACAGGGCCGCCGTGCACACGGCCAAGGTTCTCTCGACCATAGACGTGCTGTCGGGCGGCCGCCTGACGGTCGGCGTCGGCGTCGGGTGGATGAAGGAGGAGTTCGAGGCCCTCGGTGCGCCGCCGTTCGCCGAGCGGGGGCGGGTGACCGACGAGTATCTGGCAGTCTTCAGGGAACTGTGGAGGGCTGAGGACCCCGAGTTCCGGGGAGACTACGTGGCCTTCTCGGACATAGCCTTTGAGCCAAAGCCGGTGCAGGTGCCCCATCCGCCCATATGGATCGGTGGAGAGAGTCCACCCGCGGTCAGGCGGGCGGCGAGACACGGCGACGGCTGGTACCCGATCAGTTATCGCACCGCGTACCCGATGCACACCCTTAAGGCCTTCAGGGCGTCCCTTGACCGGCTCCATGCCCTGGCGCTGGAGGCGGGCAGGAATCCATCCGATATTGAGATCACCTACCACGCGGGTGTCTACGACCGGCGCGAGGCTGAGATGATAGCCGGCGGTGAGCGAAAGGCATTCACCGGCACCGATGGGCAGATAGCGGACGATATCAGTCGCTTCGAGGAGGCGGGCGTAAGCAACGTCTTCTGGACCTTCCCCGGCGAGCGCCCGGCGCAGCTCCTCGAGTCGATGGAGCGCTTCATGTCAGGGGTGGTCAACCGCTAGGTTCGCGGTCTCCCGGCCCCTCCCAGCGGGACCTGTGCCGCCGTCCGGCCTCCTTCTCGGCCCCCTGCTCTGAGGGATGGTAGTAGCTCCGCCCCCTCAGTTTAGGGGGAAGGTTCTCCATCGGGCTGAAGTGGTCCTCATAGTCGTGTGAGTACCTGTAGCCCTCGCCATACCCTTCGGCCTTCATGAGGCTGCTGACGGGGTTGCGCAGGTGCAGTGGTACCGGCTCGTTGGGTGTCTTTCCCGCATCCTTGAGCGCCTCGTCGATTGCCATGTAGGCGGAGTTGGACTTGGGGGCGGTGGCAAGGTAGACGGTAGCCTCTGCGAGCGGGATTCTCCCCTCGGGCATGCCCACGAAGTGCACGGCCTGCTGCGCCGCCACCGCGACGGACAGAGCCTGCGGATCGGCGAGGCCGATATCTTCGGCCGCAAGGATGACGATTCGCCTGGCGATGAACATCGGGTCCTCGCCCGCCTCTATCATCCTTGCCAGCCAGTAGACCGCCGCGTCAGGGTCCGAGCCCCTGACGGACTTTATGAACGCCGAGATCGTGTCGTAGTGCTGATCTCCCGCCTTGTCGTAGCGCGGCGAGCGGCGCTGCATCGTCTGCTCGACGATCTCGAGCGTTACGTGCCTGACCCCATCCTCGTCCACGGGGGCCGAGGTGACCGACAGTTCCAGAGCGTTCAGGGCCACCCGCGCATCCCCGCCCGAAAACGCCACAAGAGCCCTTTTGGCGTCGGCATCAAAGCGTGGAGCAAGGGCCCCTATCCCGCGCTCCGGGTCCGACGCGGCCCTGGCGAGAATGGTTCCGATCTGCTCGTCGGTCAGGGGCCTCAGCGTGAACACCCGCGTTCGGGATAACAGGGGGCCGATCACTTCGAAGGAAGGGTTCTCGGTCGTGGCGCCGATGAGTGTGACCACTCCGGACTCGACGTGCGGCAGCACAACGTCCTGCTGGGACTTGTTGAAGCGGTGGATCTCGTCGACGAACAGCAGCGTGGGCCTCTGTTCCATTCCGAGTCTTTCGCGCGCCTGGCCGATGACCCTGCGAAGGTCCGCCACGCCCGCTCCCACCGCGCTTATCGGCTCGAAGTGGGCCTCGGTCAAACCCGCGATGAGCAGGGCGAGAGTGGTCTTTCCGGATCCCGGAGGCCCCCACAGGATCATGGACGGCACCTGGTCCGACTCGATGGAGCTCCTGAGCACGTGTCCGGGTCCGACAAGGTGCTCCTGGCCGAAGAACTCCTCGAAGGACCTGGGCCGCATCCTCGCCGCGAGAGGTGCCTTGCTCTCTAGCGTCCTGTCGCCCTGCTGCGTAAACAGGTCCATCTGGGGAGGCCGCAGGTCACGTGACGTCAACGAGCGACCTCAGTCCCGCTACCATCCCCGCATCCTCCTCGGGCAGCACGGTGCGGGGATCGAGGAGCACCCGGCCGTCCTCTATCCGGCCAACGATCGGCAAGGGCATGTCACGCAGGCGGGAGGCAAGGGCGGCCGGACCGTCGTCGCCCGGATCGATCGAGAGCGACCAGGACGGAAGCGTCTCGCCAGGCAGGCTTCCTCCCCCTATGGTCGACCTGCTCTCGACGACATCGGTGATGCCGGGGGCAGTGTCCTGCCATCGCCTCGCGCGCCTCGCGATCCCGTCCGGCGAGGCGGAGATCATCTTCCAGACGGGTATCTTCTCGGCCGCCTCCCCGCGCAGGTAGTGCAGAAGTGTGGCTGCCAGGGCGGCAAGGCTCATCTTGTCTGCCCTGACGGCCCGCGCCACCGGGTGCCTGGCCAGGCGATCTACCGCCTGTTTCCTTCCGGCTATCAGGCCGCTCTGGGGTCCTCCCAGCAGCTTGTCTCCGGAAAAGAAAGCGAGGTCGACTTCGGCGGCGAGGCTCTCCTGGGGCATGGGCTCGTGTGCCAGGCCGTATTCGGACGTTTCGAGCAGGCAGCCGCTGCCCAGATCGTGGAGCACCGGCAGGCCGTGGCGCCGTCCCAATTCCACGAGCTCGGGGAGTGACGGGGCGTGCGTGAAGCCCACCGTGCGAAAGTTGCTCGCATGGACCGCGAGGATCGCCCCCGTCTCGCTCGAAATCGCGGACTCGTAGTCCGCGACGTAGGTTCGATTCGTCGTCCCGACCTCCACCAGCCTGGCGCCACTGCTGCGAAGTACGTCGGGTATGCGAAATCCCCCCCCGATCTCGACCGCCTCTCCCCGCGAGACGATGACCTCCTTGCCCGGGGCAATGGCCATCAGGCCGAGCAGCAGGGCCGATGCGTTGTTGTTTACGGTCAGGGCGGCCTGTGCCCCCGTGACCCGTCGGACCAGGTCCTCCACCACGGCCTGGCGAGAGCCCCTCTTGCCGGTTCCCAACTCGTACTCCAGGTCGGTAAAGCCCGCGGCGGCCCTGGAGGCCGCCGCCGAAGCGGACTGGCTGAGCGGGGCACGACCGAGGTTGGTGTGCAGCACGACCCCCGTCGCGTTGATGATCCGCGTCGGCCACGACCTCCAGGCGGCCGCGTCGGCGATAACCTCGGCCGCCAGTGCGTGGGTCTCGGGTGCGGGATCGCCCCCGGCGACCCTGGCCCGCGCACGCCCCAGGCAGTCGCGCACCAGCGCGACGACGGCATCGTGGGACAGGTCGTCGGCGAGGGACCGCACCCGCTCGTCCATCAGCACCCTGTCGACGCTCGGCAGGCCTCGCAGATTGGAACTCACTCCGGGCACAGCCTCCGATGTGGATGTAGACCGGCTCGCCGGTGCCAATGGATTATAGAGCAATCGCGGGCGGGCGCCTTCGGCTGAGGTCGCCCGGCATATGTCGATTCGAAGCGCCGCTTCCCTGTCCGTCGGCGGCCCGCTCAAATTGACCCCTCAGAACGGCAGTTGCTAGAATTGCAACCCGGCTGTCGGCACCCATGATTGTTATAGGACTCACCGGCGGCATAGGCACGGGCAAGTCCGAGGTGACAAGCGTTCTAGCAGGGCTTGGCGCCTCGGTGATAGATGCGGATGTCGTCGGTCACGACGTCTACAGGAAGGGTACCGAGGGACACAGCGCCGTACTAGATAGGTTTGGGCCGGGCGTCGTCGGAGCCGACGGCGAGATAGACCGGGCCGCTCTGGGAAAGGTCGTGTTCGAAGACCCAGGGGCCCTGGCCGGGCTGAATTCCCTGGTACACCCCAGAATTCGCAAGGCTGTCCGCGAAAGGCTCACCGCCCTGCGGGGGTCCGGCGCGGAGGTGGTCGTCCTTGAGGCTGCGGTCCTGCTCGAGGCCGGGTGGGAGGACATGGTTGACGAGGTCTGGGTGGTCGAGGCTCCCTGGGAGGCCGTGGTGACCCGGCTGAGGCCTCGTTTCGGTGGAGACGAACGGGCAATACAGGTGCGGGTGGGGGCGCAGATGACGCAGGAGGACCGCCGAGAGGCGGCAGATGTGACAATACTGAACGACGGCTCCATCGATCGGCTGAAGAGACTGGTCGAGCGGGTGTACAACACGCGGATTGAGTCGGCGCGGGAGCGAACTAGCGACAGATGACCACCACCGAGAAGTCGACAAAGACCCTTTACCGAAGCTACATAATCGAGGAGTACCACCTTGAGGACGAGCCCTACTACGTCCCGATCGGGGACGAGGTCGAGCTCTTCGAGGCGGCCTACGCAGAGCGCATCCCCATACTCTTTAAGGGGCCTACCGGCGTGGGCAAGACAAGGTTTGTCGAGTACATGTCCTATCGTCTGGGAAGACCACTGACGAGGATCCGGCAGGGCTCAAAGGACGATGCGAAGGGGGCGGAGAATGGCACGAACCTGCCGCTCGTCACGATAGCCTGCCACGAGGACCTGACCGCCAGCGACCTGGTCGGCCGTTATCTGCTGGAGGGTGACAGCACGGTGTGGATCGACGGGCCTCTGACCAGGGCGGTCAAGGTCGGGGGGATCTGCTACCTGGACGAGATCGTCGAGGCGCGCAAGGACACGACCGTGCTCATCCATCCCCTGACCGACCACAGGAGGCTGCTGCCCGTCGAAAAGCGCGGGGAGCTCCTCGAGGCCGCCGACGGTTTCCTGCTGGTGCTCTCGTACAACCCCGGCTACCAGAGCGCCCTTAAGGACCTGAAGCACAGCACGCGCCAGCGATTCGTGGCCATCGAGTTCAACCCGCCTCCCCGCGAGATCGAGGCCCAGATCGTCGAGCACGAGTCGGGAGTAGACGCCGACACCGCCATGCAGCTGGCCAAGCTCGGCGAGAAGGTGCGCAACCTGAGGGAGCATGGTCTGGCCGAGGGCGCCAGCACGAGGCTCCTGATCTACGCGGGCAAGCTGATATCGGCCGGAATCGAGCCCCGGCGGGCCTGCCAGGTGGCCGTCAACTGGGCGGTGACCGATGACCACTCGGTGCAGCGCAGCATTGAGGAGGTCACCGCCTCCATATTCGAGTGATGGCCTCCCCGCCAGGGTAATGGACGGGTCCGCCAGGCAGGTGGTCCGGCGCGCGCTGGCCGAACTTGACAGACCCGCTGTCGAGGACACGGGGCTTCAGCCCGCCGGCGTTCTGGCGCTACTGTATGGGCGGGGCGACGAGAGCGTGGTCCTGCTGAGCAAGCGCAGCGAGGCGCTGGCAAGGCACCCCGGGGAGATATCCTTTCCGGGGGGACGATGCGAGGCGGGTGATCGCTCCCTTATGGATACCGCGCTTCGTGAGGCAAACGAGGAGGTAGGCGTAAGCCCGGAGGATGTGGAGGTTCTCGGGGAGCTGGGGCGATTCACCACCGTAACCGACTACGAGATAAGCTGCTTTGTGGGAGCCATCGACCATCCCTACGAATTCAGGGTGAACAGGGACGAGGTCGAAAGACTGGTGGAGGTGCCCCTAGGCGCTCTCCTGGACCGGCGAAGCGTCAGGGATGATGTCAGGGTTGTGGACGGAGACCTGGTGGTCCTTCCATCCTTTGCCTACGATGGCAGCCTGATATTCGGGGCGACGGCGCGGATCCTGGACCGCCTGCTCGACGTACTTTCGACCGGCGGGCCGGGGCAGGGTATCATGCCGGTTGGCCCCGATGGCGCCACCCCGAGACCAGCCCATGAATAGGACGTCCTGATGATCGCCCGAGAAAAGGCCCTTGCCGCTCTCGCCGAGTTCCCCGACGGACTGTGCGCGGAATATGAGCGCGCCCGGCCGGTGATGGACACCGAGCTGAGCCCCGAGCAGGTCGGCCGGTGGTTCGAGACGGGCATACAGATAGCCGGCCAGAGCGCTCACTCCTGGGATGCGGCGGCCCAGTTCTTCCGCGCAAGTCCTGGCGTAATCGCCTCGATGCCGCCGAACTACTTCATGAAGTGGATGGAATGCGGCCTGTCGCTCTCGGTCGATTCACCAACGCTGGGCTCGTCCTACTTCGCGGCCGGCCCGCGAACGATGGCCATCCTGGGATCCCGGCACATCGAGGCCTGGACCGATCTCGGAAGAGGCCTCTACAAGGGAACCTGGAAGTCGAGCACCCTGGCCAACAGGTTCTTTGAGAGCAGCCCGGACCTTCTCGACCAGCTCACCTTCGAGCAGTTCCAGCGCTTCGTCGGCTTTCTGGACATACTCTCGCGTCACTCCTACGACCTTGCGGCAGAGTGCCTTGCCCTGGGCCAGCGGCTCTTCCCGATCGTCGGGGAGGACAAGGACGCGTTCATATCCCTCTCGCTCACACTGGTCGACACGGGATGGAGGCAGGTAAAGGCCTTCTTCGAGGCGAGCGCCAAGGCCCTTCCGCGGGTTGAGAAGAGCCAGCGCCTGCGCTTTCTGAGAATGTCCGAGGCGCTCCTCATCTCCGGGGCAACCAACATGCCCAGCACCATGCTGGAGATATCCCAGGCCATGCACGATATCGATCCGCGGAGCCACGGCCAGGTTCTGGACATGGCCGAACCCGTGATGGACATACTGCCGACGGCGATGCCGGAGTTCGTAAAGAGCACCCCGAGGGTGCTGGACAGGCTGTCCCTGTACCAGCTGTCGGTCTGGTGCGAGGAGGGCAAGCGAGTCCTGCATCAGAACCAGGACGGCGGGCTGGCGTTCTTCAAGATCGAGTCCGCCCACTCTGAGACGTTCCTTGAGGAGATCTCGTCAGGGATCGAGTTTTCCCGGATCCAGACGATCGTCGAGATGTACTGCCGTGCCCTGGCGGGCCAGGAGGTGGACCTGGCCGATACGCAGGACCTCGTCGACAAGAACATAGGCTGGGTCTCCTCGGAGTCTCCCACCACCGAGGGATCCACTGTCTACCTGCCGTCCCTTGTGGACCGCTACCCCTCAAAGGACGAGAACTTCCTCTGGTTCAAGGTGGTGGCCACCCACCAGGTCGCCCGCATGGAGTTCGGGAGCTTCAGGTTCGAGTTTGAGCGGCCCGCCGCTCACCTCGAGAACATGCGCTTCGAGTTCGAGGAGGCACGCCGCAAGGGCGCCGACGGCCGGCTGCCGAGCGCGACGGACCTTCAGAGGTTCTTCGATCTGTTCGACGACCGCCAGCTGGCCCTGGACGTGTTCTCGGTTGTGGAGGACGGGCGCGTGGACGCCAAGGTAAAGGTCGAGTACAGGGGCATAAGAAGGCCGTACGAAAGGGTCCAGGGGGACTCCCTTGAGTCCAGGACGGAGATACGCGATCTGCCCGCCCGCGAGGCGCTGGTGGAGTTCCTGGTCCGCGTCAGCCTTTCCGGCGAGGGGACCATATACGTCCCGTCGGAGCATAAAGCTACCGCGCGCCAGATCGCCGGCATCGCCCGCGAGGCCATGAGGGACCAGGCGACCGTCGAGGACACGGCGGAGGCCACCCTCCGCATATACGCGCTCCTGGCGCAGGTTGCTAACGAGGAGGTCGACCGCGACGACTGGGACCCCCTGGATGTCGAGGAGGAGCCGGAGTCGGAGAGCCTGGCCGACCCGGACGCGATGAACTCGCTTCTGGAGCAGATGGGCGCCGGATCCGATCCGAACGCCGAGCAGTCGGAGGAAGAATACGATTCCCCCAAGCCCGTCGACTACCGCGGGGACTTTAAGCCCGAGCTGACGCAGTTCCTGGAGCGACTTCGCAACCAGGGCCAGGGAGAGGAAGGCGACGAGCAGGGCGATGCGATCACCCAGGAGATGCTTGAGCGGCTGCTTGAGAGCAGCGTGGAGGTGGCACAGGACTCAGCCGAAGGCGAGGCGCGGTCGCTCACCGACGAGATGACCGAGAACATGCTCAAGGAGGTCGGGCTCCAGAAGCCCGACTCGGCCGAGGGCGGCCAGGGCCCCCTGGTGCACGTGGATGAGTCTGGCGGCGAGCTCGAGGCCGATGAGCCCGAGACGTTCGTGTACGACGAATGGGACTTTCGGGCCGAGGACTACAAGCCCAGGTGGTGCGTCGTGCGGCAGAAGAACATGCCGGAGGGCGACGCCACGTACTACAGCTCGGTGCTCGGACACTACGGATCGCTCGTCCAGCAGGTCCGGCGCCAGTTCGAGCTGATGGTTCCGGAGATGATGCGCAAGGAGCGCCGCCTCCAGGACGGAGAGGACATCGACATCGACGACGTGATCGAGGCGATGGTCGATATCAACACAGGCTCCAGTCCATCGGAAAAGCTCTACTGGAGGCGCAACAAGGTGCAGCGTGACGTCGCCGTCGTGTTCCTTCTGGACACAAGTGCGTCAACGGCCGAGGCGATCGACGACTCGAAGCGTTCGGCCGACGAGTGGGGCGCGCCCGACGACCCCGTCGAGTACATGCTCTGGCTGCGGTCGCGAAGGGGGGAGGGCGCAAAGCGCTCGTACAAGCGGATCATTGATCTCGAGAAAGAGGCGCTGGTGCTCTTGATCAACGCCCTTGAGGCCATCGGGGATACCTATGGCATCTACGGCTTCAGCGGCTACGGCCGGGAGAACGTGGAGTTCTACACGATCAAGGACGTCGATGAGCTGTTCTCGGAAAAGATTCGGCGCCGCATCGATCGCATTTCACCGCTCCACGCCACCAGGATGGGCCCCGCGATCCGTCACGCGACCGCAAAGCTCGAGGAACAGGACGCGCGGACAAAGCTCCTGTTCCTGATAAGCGACGGGAGGCCCCAGGACAGGGGCTACAGCAGGGAGGGCGTGGAGAAGGAATACGCGGTCCATGACACCCGCATGGCCCTGGACGAGGCCCGCGCAAAGGCCGTAAGCGCCTTCTGCCTGACGGTGGACCGGAACGGCCACGACTACCTGAAGACGATGACCCAGGACATGGGCTACGAGGTCCTGGACGACATCTACAGCCTCCCGCACAGGCTGCTGTACCTGTACCGCAAGCTCACCATGTAGCCCGCCGCGGCCCGGCCTTCACTGGCCGGCGCGGAACCTGTGCCCGGACCGGCTAGCCGTCCTCGGGCAGGTCGTAGTCCTCCCGACGGGGCGGCACCTCGATGTAGAGGGGGTCGAGGTCAAGGGCGAAGACCGAGTCCACCCAGTCCGCCGGGAGCAGCAGCAGGGGCTGCGAGAGCTCTCCCTCCTCGGTTCGGGCGTAGTATCCGGTGCCGTCCTCGTTCAGCTCCCCGATGCGGTAGATCACGCCGTCGTCGTACTCGGTACCCCGTGATGTCAGGCCGGCGAATCGAAGGTGGATGGCGGTCGATTTCTCGAAGATGCCAAACGGGGTGAAGTCGTCCACGTGGTTTCTGAGCACCACCTGCCCGATGGGTCCTTCGAGCAGGGGCACGCCTTCCGCCTGCCAGCGGTCCATCTGCAGGCCGACCCACTTCGTGTCCACGCCGTGGCGCTGGACCGTCCATTCGCCTTTGCGGATCTTGAACTGCAGCCAGGAGCTGTCGCCCCCGTGGTGCTCGCCCTTTATGATGCTGAGTTCCAGTATGTCGTCGGGATCTCGCTGAACGAACCACTTGGGCAACGGTGGCTCTCTCACCAGCCGCGACAGTACCTCTCCCCAGGTCGAGGTGATCAGAAACAGCTGGTTGAATCCCTCGACCTGCCCGTAGTGGTGCTTTCCGTCCGTTGTCAGGTCGCCCAGCAGCACGTTGATGTCGCGGCCGTCCGACAGCTTCACCCTCACCTCCGTCCCCGGGGTGGAGAGCCCGTACTGGGCGGGGTTGTCGATCTGCTCCTGCAACAGCCTCCGGGACCGGGGACCGGTGAGTATGAGCACCATCCCGCCCCAGCGCTCGCGCCGGGGTGCCACACCGGGCAGGCCCTCGAACTGCCAGTTGCGCTCCTCGTCGCGAAGGAACCTTACCCTCTCGCCGCGGTGCCTGACATCGATGATGTCGATGTCGGATTCGGAGACCTGGTAGAACCAGGGCGCATCAGGCTCCTCCTCCGGAGTCGACCTGAAGGGGTTTATCCAGACCACTACGCCGATGGCAACGCCCACGGCGATCAAGAAGATGGTGACCCGTAAGTTCAACCGGACTCCCCGCTAGCGTCTTCTCCACCAGACCCAGGCCCCCAGGAGGACGAGCAGGGCCGGGGGCAGAAACCAGCTGGACCACTGGATGAAGTCGCGCTCGTTACTTGTAAGTACGAGTTCTCTGACCGGGAAGATCTTTGGCCTGATGGATATCAGGTCGATGTCGTCGGTCACGTAGTTGACGGAATTGAGGAAAAAGTCGGCATTGTCCCGGCTCGTGAAGAACTCGTTGGAGACGAAATCGGAATCTCCGAAGGCGACCAGTTTCGTCAGGGGCATGGAAGAAAGGCATCTTATGGGCGGATCGCCGATCTTGGCGCAGGCCTCCACGACCGAGGCGATGGGATATGGACCGGGGATGTCCACGGTCGGGTCGGGACGCGGGTTGTCCACGTCGTTCTCAAGCCAGCTGGCCTGCGTGGTGAGGGCAAGCGGCACATAGCGTGTATGCGGGGGGATGTCCTCGGCGGGCAGCGTCGGGCCTACGGCCGTCGCATCGGGGAAGAATGTGACGTCGATCTGGGCGGTGATGCCGACGCCCGACAGTTCGGTGCTCACGTACTGGCCGTTCGCCCGCTGCACCAGAGGGGTCAGCAACCGGCCGGCTATCGAGCTTCCGGCGTCGGCCAGGGTCTCCACGCTGACCCGTATACCCCACTCGGCGAGCAGGGCTCGGAAGGACGGCGGGCTGTTGGGATCCAGCAGCATGACCATCCTGCCCCCAGCCTTCAGGTAGCCATCCAGGGCGGCATACTCTTCGGGATCCAGATCCTGCTCGGGTCCGGCAACAACCACCGCGGCCGCGTCGGGCGGCACCGATCTGACCTGAAGGAGATTGAGCGCCTGCACGGCGTAGTTGTCCCTGAGGAGGCCCTCCAGCGCCAGGTCGAATCCGATCGCCTCGATATCCCCGGTCGCGATGTCACGCGTGGCCGACCGCTCCTTGTGACCGGTAAGTATGTACACCTTCTTGCGTTCCACGCCGGTGACCACGAGGACACCGGTCACAAGCTGCTGCTCGGTGGCCGGAAACACCTGCTGGAAGGTGCCCACCTCCAGGTTCTCTATGACGATGGCGGGAAACTGGGTGACGTTGTAATTCAGGGCGATCGCCCGGCGCAGCTCCGGATCTACGAACCGATATTCGAAGTTGTTGCTGTTGCGGGCAAACTCGTTGAGGATGTCCCCCACCTGTTGCCGGCGTATGTCGCCCTCGACAAAGAACGCATTCGCCCTTATGGGCACCTCAAGATTGTTGAGTATCTGCACCGTCTGGGGCGCCAGGGTGAAAAAGCGGGTTGCCGTAACGTCGAAACGCTGAAAGTTCCTGAAGAACAGGAAGTTGACAAGGACGATGATGGCGAAGAATGCCACCGCCATTATCAGTATGTTGGTGCCGTACCTTGCCTGTCGGCCGACCAGAAAGATTGCGACGCCGCGGGGAGAGAGCACAAGGGCGCCGAAAAGGAGGGCCGCGCCTATTATCAGGACGGTCAGGGAGAATCCCTCTATGTCCTCGATCGACAGGTAGAGGATCCCGCCGGCAACCACGGCCACCACGCCCACGATGGCCGCCACCGTGCTCCAGAACGAGGTTGATCTTATCTGGGACTTGAGCGCTTGGCCCAGGGTCTCCTCTGCGGGCGCGAGCTTGGAAGGATCGTCAAGCACTAGCGCCACCTCCGGGTCTCTATCGCCCGGACGGAAAGGAACAGGAACACCGCGATCATGCTCAGGTAGTAGACGACGTTGCTGGTGTCCACCACGCCCCTGGCGAAGTCATCGAAGTGGGCCTGGATCGATATTCTTTGTACGACGTCGACGGCGACCCCCTCGAGGCGAAGGCCAAGCAGGTCGATGAAGGTCAGAACCGACAGGCTGCCGATCCCGAGCACCGCCGCAACGATCTGGTTGTTGGTAAGCGACGAGGCGAGCATCCCGACCGCCAGCGCGGCGGACCCGTACAGCACCATGCCAAGGTAGGCCGCCATCACCGGACCGCTGTCGGGCTCACCGAAGGCGTAGATCATCAGGACGTAGTAGAGCGTCATAGCAAGCGTCGCGATCAGGAGCACCACGCTGGCCAGGTACTTGCCCAGCACCACTTCCCAGTCCCGCACCGGCGCCGTGAGCAAAAGCTCCATGGTCCCGAGCTTTTGCTCCTCGGCCAGCAGCCTCATCGTGAGGACGGGGGCAAGCAGGATGAAGAACGTTGTCGAAGGCCCCGCGAAGGCGCGTACCGCCGCCTCCGGCGTGGGGCTGAGCACGTCGAGTACGAACCAGATCCCCGCGTGCAGGACGAACATCGCGCCAACTACGTACGCGGTGGGGGTCTGAAAATAGATGCGGAGTTCCTTCCAGGCGATCGCCGCCAGGTTGTTCCACGAGGTGACGATGTTGTTCAACTCTGCCCGGCCCCGCTTGCTTCTTCGGCGACCAGCTCGGCCGCCTCGTCCGTGGTGGTCAGCCGAAGGAAGATCTCCTCAAGCGACATGCCGATGGACTCGAGCCTCAGCAGGCCCCAGCCACCGTCGACGAGGGCGCTCGCAAGGTCGGCCCTGATGTCGGCGCCCTGGGCGGCCTCGATCTCATAGCTTCCGTAGGGTTCTCCCGCGGTCGGGGGCTTGCGCTGCACGGAGGTAACGCCGTCGACCCTGCCAACGGCCTTTACGACCTCCCTTGTGGGACCGAGCACGTCCACCTCGATCCGCTCGACGCCCCTGAGGCGGGTGGCCAGGTTCTCCGGGCGGTCGATGGCGACGATCTGGCCCTCGTGGATGATTATGACCCGCTCGCAGATAGTGCTGACTTCAGGAAGAATGTGGGTGCTTACGATCACGGTTCGGTCGCCGCCCAGGTCCCTGATCAGCTCCCTGGTCTCGACGACCTGGATTGGATCGATTCCAATGGTGGGCTCATCGAGTATGAGCACCTCGGGCTCGTGCAGGATCGCCTGGGCTACGCCAACCCTCTGCCGAAAGCCCTTGGAGAGCTTGTATATATAGGTGGTGAAGTACTCCTGGAGCCGGCAGATCTCGATGACGTCGTCGATGCGACGGTTCAGGTTCTCGGGTGCCATGCCCCGGATACGGCCCATGAACGCAAGGTAGTCCTCCACGGACATGTCGCTGTACAGGGGCACGGTTTCGGGAAGGTAGCCGATGTGGCGCCGCGCCTCCAGCGACTCGGTCACGATGTCATGACCGGCCACCGTGCATCTGCCGTGCGTGGGCGGCACGAAGCCGGTGATGATCTTCATCGTGGTCGACTTGCCCGCACCGTTGGGGCCCAGGAATCCGAGCACCTCGCCCTGCTCAACGCGGAAGCTGATATCGGTGATGGCAGGAAAGCTGCCGTAGTACTTTGTGACGGAGTCGAGCTCAATCATCGGTCTGGAGCCGTCCTAATAAACGAACTGCCTCCCCATAGGTTACGTTCAGGTATGTTGGCGGGATTCGAGCTTCGGTCCGATGCCGCGTCCAAGGGCGGCACAGCCTGCCCTCGCGGCCGGACGGGATTTTATACTAACAGCTTGGACCGTTCAAATAGGAGGATCTGTCTTTGCATCTGGCCATTGATGCCTACGGAGTCGACGCCGAGACCCTTGCCGACGAGGTGCTGATAGCCGATTTCCTTGACAGCTGTCCCGGGACCATAGGCATGACCAAGATCATGGCTCCGCAGGTCTATACGTACAGGGGGAAGGAGCCCAGGGACTGGGGCGTTTCCGGCTTCGTGATAATCGCCGAGAGCCACATCTCCGTTCACACCTTCCCCGAGCGCGGATACATGAGCGTCGACATTTTCTCATGCAAGGACTTCGACCGCGGTTTGGCCGAAGATGACGTAAGGTGCCGCTTCGCGGCCAGCGAGGTGAGGGTCTGGCTCATGGACCGCGGCGTGGACCATGACAGTCCGCGGGCGATGTACGGGACGATGGTGAGGGAGCGAGTAGGTCTCAGGGAGGGGAGGCGGAAGGCCTGAGCCGGGCCCGAAGACCCGCTCCAGTGCCCCGGCCCTGCCAGTGATGGAGAGTCCGGCAAATTTCCTGGGCTACGCGCCCGGAGAGGTGGAGCCCGATTCGGCGCGGGCCGTCCTCCTGCCGGTTCCCTATGACGCTACCGCCTCGTATCGGAAGGGGGCCCGCCTCGGTCCGGCCGCGATCATCGAGGCGTCCCGACAGCTAGAGGATTACGACCTGGAGCTGGGCTGCGATCCCTCGGAGCTGGGCATATACACGGCAGCCCCGATCGACCCCGGCGAGGCCGGTCCCGAGTCTCTGGTCGATGAGGTGCAGAAGGCGGTCTCGACACGGGCCAGGCCGGGTGTCCTGGTCGGGGTGCTGGGGGGAGAGCACACCGTCGCCGTCGGAGCCGTCCGGGCCATGTCGTCCAGGTTCGAAGGTCTATCTGTGCTCTTTCTCGACGCCCATGCCGACATGCGGGACGAGTACCAGGGCAGCCGATACAGCCATGCGTGCACGGCCCGCAGGATCGACGAGATCTGCGACCTGGTCCAGGTAGGGGTCAGGAGTGCAGAGCGGGAAGAGTGGGACCGGATGCGTTCCCGTGAGGTTCCGGTGGTAACCTGGCCGCCCCGAGAGGAGATGGACGTGGCCGAAAAGGTCCTCTCGCATCTGGGAGAGACCGTGTACGTCTCCATCGATCTCGACGTCTTAGACACCTCGGTGATGTCCGCTGTGGGCACGCCCGAGCCGGGCGGCATGCAGTGGTATGAGCTCTTGTCCCTGCTCAGGGCGGTGGCGAAAGAACGCAGGATCGTCGGCTTCGACGTTTCGGAACTGGCCCCTGGCGAGGGGCCGGAGGCCTGCTCGTACACGGCCGCAAAGCTGGTCTACAAGCTCATCGGGTATGCGCTCGTTTGAGCCATAGACCCCTATGCGTCGCGGCGCGCGCGCCGGCATGGTCCGCCGGTCGGCGTGCTAGAATCTAATCCATGAGTGGCTCTTACGTACCGGCTTTCGATTCCTCGCCGGACGTCATTTACATGGACCACGCGGCCACAACGCCCGTCGATCCCCGCGTTCTGGAGGCGATGATCCCGTACTTCGCCGAGAGCTTCGGCAACCCGTCGAGCATCTACGGACCGGCCCAGCAGGCGCGCAAGGCGATCGACGACGCGCGCCGGAGCGTTGCCGGTGTGCTGGGGGCCAGGGCGAGTGAGGTGGTGTTCACCAGCGGCGGCACGGAGTCGGACAACCTGGCTATCAAGGGCGCGGCGCTCGCGCTGCGGGGAGCCGGAAATCACATCGTTACCTCGAGCATCGAGCACCATGCGGTTCTGCACGCCTGCGAGCAGCTCGAGCAGTATGGGTTCGAGGTCACCTTCGTACAGGTTGACCGCGAGGGGGTGGTATCGGCGGCCGATGTCGAAAGTGCCGTGAACGAGAGGACCGTCCTGGTTAGCGTGATGCTTGCCAATAACGAGATAGGCACCATCCAGCCGGTGGCCGAGATTGCCGGGCTGGTCAAGGCGAGGGCTGACCGCGAGGGTCGAACCATCGTCGTACACACGGACGCCGTACAGGGTGTGGGTTACCTCGATCTTGACGTCCGGGCACACGGGGTCGACATGCTCAGCCTGTCGGCGCACAAGTTCTACGGGCCCAAGGGGGTAGGTGCCCTGTACGTCAGGAGAGGCACGCCGTTCGAGCCGCAACTGGTCGGAGGCGGTCAGGAAAGGCACAGGCGGTCCGGCACCGAGAACGTCCCGGGCATAGTGGGCCTTGCGGCCGCCCTTGAGCTGGCTGAGCAGCGCCGCCGCACAGGCTTGCAGGAGATCAGGAGATTGCGGGACCGGGTCATCGAGGGCCTGATGGAGCAGGTCGAAAACGTGCGGTTGAACGGGCATCCAACCGAGAGGCTCGCCAACAACGTCAGCGTGGCCTTCGAGTCGGTGGAGGGCGAACCGATCCTGCTGGGCCTGGATTTCGCCGGGATATGCGCCTCCAGCGGAAGCGCCTGCTCATCGGCGTCGCTTGAGCCATCGCACGTGCTGCTGGCGATCGGCCTTGGCGCCGACCTGGCCCAGGGGAGCCTCAGGATAACGCTGGGTCACCAAAACACCGATGAGGATGTAGATGCCCTTCTTGACACACTGCCCGAACTGGTCTCAAGGCTCCGAGCAATGCCGTCTCTGGCCACGGTGGAATGAATTGCTGAGGCAACGGCTGCTGGCGCCGACCCTGCTGGGGCTGCTGCTCGTCATTGTCGCCGCCGCGTGCGGCGGCTCTGATCCCGACGCCTTTGCGGTGCGCGGCCGGACCATGGAGTTAGTCTTTGAGAGACCGGTAGTCGCCAAGAGGGTGTTCTTCACCAACGCTGGCATCTCCTACAAGATCGAGGTCCCCGATCCGAGCACCCGAATCGCCGCGGTGAAGGTGACGGTAATAAACCGCCAGATAAACATCACCAAGCTCCGGGTGGGGACGGATTCGGTCCTTATAGGTAACGGCCGGATCGGTGAACGCCACGGGGCGATTGCGCCGTTCCAGAGAGCCGATACCTACACGGGGGAGATCCCCGAAGGAGAGTCGTTCTCACCGCTCTTGTGGGACGATTTCGAGCTGGAGCGAGGGTTCCAGTCCTCGGGCTGGATATTCTTTGAGGTGCCGGTTGGCCTGGATCTGGACACCCTCTGGTGGAAGGCCGCCGACGACATTATCGGCAGGTTCTAGTCGGCGGGCCGGGTCATCCCGCCGCCGTCACGTGGGCAGGGTTTCGGATAGAATGAGAGCTGCGCTCGTAAGGTGCGCCGCCGGCCAGAGTCCTCCCCGCGAGGTCAGTCGCCGGGGCAGCCGCGGGATGGGTTCCGGGCCATGCTGCAGCGCGTAGGATGAGCCCGGGCAACCACCAAGGAGAGACGGCGGATGGCAACAAGTAACGTCACTGACAGCACCTTCGACACCGAGGTCCTATCGGTTCAGGAGCCCGTTCTGGTCGACTTTTGGGCCGAGTGGTGCGCGCCCTGCAAGATGATCGCGCCCATCGTCGAGGACCTGTCGAACGAGTACAACGGCAAGTTCAAGTTCGTCAAGCTGAATGTAGACGACAGCCCCGAGACGGCCGCCAAGTATGGCGTCCGCGGCATCCCCACGCTGCTGATCTTCCACGGCGGGCAGCCCGTTGACCAGCTGGTCGGCGCGGTTCCAAAGAACGTGCTAAAGGGCAGGGTGGACAACGCCCTCGAAAAGGCCAACGGCGCGTAGGCTCTGCCGACGGGCGCCGGAGCGTCTGAGGGCATCCGGCTTCCTCCGTTGATCGGGCTGAAGACTCTCGGGGGCGGATGGGTCCCGGTGGGCTCCGTGGTCTTCAAAACCAATGGCCCCGGCCCTTCGGTCGGGGCGGTGGGTTCGACTCCCTCCCGCTCCCGCCACTGATGCGGGCCGACACCGTATTTCGGTCCGGTAGACCGGACCGGGGTTTGCAGCTACTGGGCGATCACTCCGCCGTCAATAACAAGCTCCGCCCCCGTGATGTAGGAGGCTTCATCCGAGGCCAGGAACAGGATGCCCTCGGCGATCTCTTCCGGTTCTGCGAACCGGCCGAGGGGGACCTGCGAGGTGCGATCCGCGAATAGCTCCGGATCGGTGAACAGGGGCGTGGTAAGGGGCGTCTTGGTAAAGCCCGGGTGTACGGAGTTGACGCGAATGCCCTCGCCCGCGTACTGGATCGCAGCCGCCTTGGATATCTGCCGGATAGCTCCCTTTGCGGTCTGGTAGGACGTCACTGTGTTCGCCCCGACGATCCCATGGATCGAGGATATGTTGATGATCGAGCCGGCCCCGCGCCGCCTCATTTGTGGGATGGAGTGCTTCATGCCCAGCAGGGTGCCCCGAGCGTGCACGCGCAACTCGCGCTCAAGGCCCTCGACCGTGGTGAACTCGACCTTGAGTGCCTCTTCGGCGCTGCTGGGCCCTGAAGGGTCGGAAAAGTCACCGCCGTAGTCCGGGATCCCGATACCGGCGTTGTTTACGAGCACGTCCAGGCCGCCTTCATCTTCTGCAATGTGGCCGATGGCCGAACGCCACAGGTCTTCGACCGTAACGTCCAGGTGGACGAAGTGGGCCGCTCCCCCCGACTGGCGGATCTGCTCGGCCGTGCGCTCGCCCATCTCGTCGTCGATGTCGGCTATGTATACCGTGGCTCCCTCCCGGACAAAGGCCCAGGCGGCGGCGCCGCCGATTCCCCTGATCTCGCCTATCAGGCCGGTGGCCCCGCCCGTGATAATCGCCACTTTTCCCTTCAATCGCACCGCGCCAGCCTATCCGGGTCGCCTACCACGGTCAATGACCCAGCTTTCGGGCGGTCGGACGCAGCGGTTAAGCTTTTGCCGGACAATATTCGCCGGAGCGAGCCTTGAAATTCGGATTGATGTACGAAACGCAGCGTCCGTCGGACGACGGAGGGGTCGACGAGAAAGCCCTCATCGAAGAGACCCTCGAGCAGTGGGTGCTCGCCGACGAGCTGGGCTACGACTACATATGGCTGGTAGAGCACCACTTCCTTGACACCTTCTCGGTGTCATCGAGCCCGGACATACTGTTCGGGGCCGCCAGCAGGCTCACTAGGCGCATACGGCTGGGCTTCGGAGTCGTGGTGCTTCCCCAGCACCATCCGATAAGGGTCGCCGAGAAGGTGGCCATGGTCGACCAGCTCTCGGACGGCAGGGTCGATTTCGGCACCGGCAGGGGGGGCGCATACGAGCAGACCGGCTTTGAGGTCGATCCCAGGGATACAAGGTCCATGTGGGACGAGGCGATGCAGATGATCCCCCGCATGTGGGGCGAGGAGGAGTTCTCCTGGGAGGGCAAGCACTGGAGCGTCCCGCCTCGCAAGGTCATTCCCAAGCCGCTGCAAAAACCCCATCCGCCCATGTGGCTCGCCGGCATGCAGCCCTCCTCGTACCGCATAGCGGCCGACAGGGGCCTGGGGATGCTGTCCCTTTCGACCGGGGCCCCGTCGGAGATGGCACCGTACATCGCCGAGTACAAGGAGCGGATCAAGAGTGCCGACCCGCTGGGGGCCGCCGTCAACGATCACTGGGCACACCTGGCGGTCACGCACTGCGGGGCCGACAGGGCGGAGTCGCAAGACCTGGCGGTAAGCGCCATGAAGTCCTTTTTCGGACCCGACAGACCGTACACCCAGGGCCAGAACGAGGTGTACAAGCAGCTGGTCAAGGGCTGGGGCGGCATACCGGACCACCTTGAGAACCAGTTCAAGTGGGTGCTCGCCGAGCAGGCGGACGTCGGCGGGGGCGAGTTCTCGGTCGAGCGGTCCGCTTTCGAAGAGTTCGACGCGGAAACCCTGTGCTCCCGCGGCGTCGTGATAGCCGGCGACCCGAAGGCCTGCATAGAGGGTGTAAGGCGTCACCAGGAGGCCGGAGAGGACCAGGTGTTGCTATTGATGCAGCTCGATACGATCCCGCACGAGAAGGTGGTCTCGTCCATTCGGCTGTTCGCAGAGGAAGTCTTGCCGGCCTTCCGCTAGCAGGGTAGCCGCCGGGCCGGGCGTGCAGCCTAGTTCGGCCCGGCCCGACCGCTGGTCCGCCCGATGATCTTTGCCACGGGCGAGTTGTCAGCGTAGACCTGCCACTCGGCGACCAGGCCGCCTCGTATTACCGCGCGCCACGCGGCGGGCATCTCCCACCTGTTCTCCTCGCTCGGGACGCCGTCGGGCGCATACGTACCCCGGGCCCGCCCGAGGAGCACCACCACGCGGCCATCCGTAAATGTCAGATCCACCTCCACGGCGTAGTCCGGGAACATCGCAAGGTAGCGCGCCCAGCTCGTTCGCATCTGCTCTCTGCCCGAACGCATCCGGCCGAGAGAGTCGACGAAGACATGGTCATCCGTCATGAGCTCTGCGATCGCGTCGGGAGAGCGCCGGTTGATCCGCTCGACGAAATCGAGCGCGGTTTCGCTACGGGCAAGTTCGGGCCGGTCCATTGCCGGGATCACAACCCCCTTTGCGGATATTCCTCCGGGATCTTCCGGGGCTCAGGAAAGCGCCGCAGGTAAGGGGTGTAATGTATCAGCCATGTTCGACCTTGCAATCGCCGGGGGAACCGTAGTCGACGGGACCGGGAGCGAGGGATTTCGGGCCGACGTTGGCGTATCGAGAGGCCGCATCGTCGCCGTCGGCGATCTGGCCGGGGCCGGGTCCAGGCGCCGACTCGAGGCGGACGGTCTGACCGTCTGTCCCGGCTTCATCGACACCCACACCCACTCGGAGGGTGATCTGCTGACCGACCCGCAGCATTCCTACGGCATCCTTCAGGGGATCACCACCGAGCTTTTGGGCATAGACGGGATGTCCTACGCGCCGCTCTCGCCGGAGAACTATCGAGCCTACAGGAGGTGGCTCGGCGGACTGCTTGGCCATCCTCCCGAGGACCTTGACATGAGCACGGTCACCGCGTTCAGGAGTCACTACGATCGCCGGGTGGCCGTGAACACGGGCTACCTCGTGCCGGCGGCGACGGCCCGCCTCGAGGCGGTAGGCTTTCGCGACGTGCCGCTTTCCGGCGAGTCGATGGCCACCGCTAGGCGCCTGGTGGCAGAGGGCCTTGGTCAGGGAGCCGTGGGCCTGTCGATGGGAGGGGCGTACTATCCCGGACCGTGGTACACGACAGAGGAACTGGTCGAGCTCTGCGAGGTCGTGGCCGAGCATGACGCGGTCTTCATGTGCGAGCCGCGCCGCGCCAACCCGGCAAGGGCGTTCGGGGGCGGCGGCGTGGAGGAGGCCATCGAAATCGCCAGGCGGTCGGGCGCAAAGCTCCACCTTGCGCACTTTCGCACCTCGGCGGAAAACGCCGGGCGCGTCGACGAACTGATGGAGCCTGTGGACCGTGCAAAGGCCCAGGGTGTCGACATTACGCTCGACATCTATCCCTATCCGACCGGGGCCTCGATACCGGTCAGCTTCCTTCCGGCGTGGGCCCAGGAGGGCGGCCCCGACGAGATCGTCGAGCGCCTCAGGAACCCTGGGCCGAGGGACCGGATCGTAGAGCACATCGAGGGCGGATCGGAGATGCCCGCGGTGCTTGAGGACGGAGTCTTGACGTTCGTCCGCGGCGCTCCCGGCCTTGAGGGCCTTACCTTTGGCGATATAGCCGCCATGCGGGGTCAATCGCCGGCCCGCGCGATCTGCGACCTGCTCGCGGAGACCGATCTGGCGATCGGGTGGCTCATCGCCCCGCCCCGCAGCGCCGGCCTTTGGCGCCAGGTCAGCCGCGACTGCATGACCCTGCTGGCGCGGGAGGACTACATGGTCTGCTCCGACCACACGCCCGCCGGGTCGATGCCCCATCCGCGCTGCTACGGCGCCTTCCCGCGCATCCTCGGGCGCCTGAGGCGCCAGTTCGGAGACCTCGCGGTCGAGCAGGTCGTGCAGCGCATGACCGCCCGTCCGGCCGCACGCTTCGGACTGAAGGACCGAGGCGTGATTCGCGAGGGGGCGCATGCGGACCTTGTCGTGTTCGATCCCGAGCAGGTGATCGACACGGCCACGTATGACGATCCCCGCCAGTACCCGGTCGGCATTTCACACGTGGTCGTAAACGGCCAGCTCGCCGTGGAGAAAGGCCGGCCGACGGGGGTCCTTGCCGGAAGGGCTGTGCCCTAGCTATCCCCGGGCGCCGGAGTGATCGGGATCGTCAGATTCCCAGCAGGCGGACGGCGTTCTGGCCCAGGATGGCCTCCTTTTCCTCCCGGGACAGCAGCGGAAGGTCCATCACCTTCTGGACGCAGTCGACCGGGTCCCACCAGGGAAAATCGGTGCCGAGCATGACCCTGTCGGAGCCTATGTCCCTGATCAGCCGGGCGAACTGCTCTGCGGTTGGGCCCTTGCCGATGTCGATCCACTCCATCAGCTCGCAGACGTCGTACATGGCCTGGGGGTAGGCCTCGGCAAAGAGCCTGGTCTGATGCCAGGATCCGTTGCCCATGTGAGCCATGATCAGTCGCAGATCTGGATATCGTTCGTAGACCGGGGCGAACGCCCAGGGATCGCCGTACTGGTCCATTACGTGCGAGCTTCCTGAGTGGGCGACGATCCCGAGGCCCATCTCCAGGCATGCCTCGTACACGGGCCGCATACGCGGGTCTCCCATGAAAAAGCCCTGGATGACCGAGTGGAGCTTGATGCCGCGGGCCCCGTGCCCTTCCACGAGGTCGCGGAGGTGCGCAACGTTTTCCCCGGGCGTCATCACAGCGGGATCTATGTTGACGTAGGGGAGCAGCCTCGGATGGTCCCTGCCCACCCCGCATGCCCACATGTTCGATTTTCTCAGGCTGGCGGCGCTCTCGGCGTTGATGGCGCCTATTTGCCTGCTGCGCTCGCTTTCCGAAAGGCCTTCGGGCAGGGCGGCTATCCGGTCCTGGCGAAATAGTAGCGACGGCTCGAAGTGGACGAAGATGGCCCGGTCGGCACCTGCCTCGTCCAGCGCCGCGATGCCATCCTCGGGGTCTCCCCCGTACTTGCCGTACTTTGGGAGCCTGCCGCCGGCCTTGAACTCCCACCCGTCGTACATCTCGACGTACTTTCGGCCCTCGGCCTTGGTGGGATAAAGGTGCATGTGAGTGTCTATGATCAGTGGGTCCGCCATGTCATCAGGCTCCTTCCTGCTCTCGTAGTCTTGCGCCCGCGGCGATTGGGAAGGTGTCACGGGGTCAGGTCGTCCAGCTGGGGCATCACCTCGGTCTTAAGCAGCGTCAGGGTTCGGCGAAAGCCCTCGGGGTCGTCGGTATGGTCCAGCACCATCGCCAGCAGTACCCCGAAGCCTCCGGAGATTTCGTGCAGCTCCCTTATCTTTGCCGCAACGGTGTCCGGAGAGCCCACGAGCCACGAGTGATCGAGGATGTAGTCCATGGTCACCGCATCGTCCGGCACCGACTCGTCGTGTTTCATGCTGGCTACGATCGGCTGTGGGCCGGAGGACCAGAACGGGTATAGGTACTCTTCCCAGGCGCGCCACAGCATGCCCTCCCGCGCCTGCCTGCGGGCCTCCTCATCCGTGTCCGCTATCCAGACATCCCGCACCACCCTCCACTCCGCGCGCGGCGGCGGCGCCCGGCCGGCCTTGGCGGCGCCCTCGGCCATCACCTCCCACTGGGATGCGAGATAGGCTGCCCCGAGGCCGAGCGTAAGGGGTATGTATCCCCGCTCTCCCGCCATCTTCAGCGTTGCCGACCGGGGGCTGCCTGCTGCGACCGCGATAGGGGGGTGGGGCTTTGTGAAAGGCGCGCAGTTGATCTTCAGCTTCGCCCAGGAGAGTTCCTCGGGGCCGGGTACCCGTACGTTCCAGAACCTGCCGCGGAACTCCTCGGGTCCCTCGGTTCGCCAGAGCATGAGCATGATGTCCAGGGCCTCGCGGAACATCTCGCGGTGCTCACCTCCGTCGTAGTCGACGTCGAAGAGGGCGACGTCGCTGGGCAGACCGCCGGAGCCCACGCCCACCATGAACCGACCCTGCGCGAGGTGGTCCAGATACGCCGCGCGGTGGGCCAGGTCCACCGGGTGGTGAAAGGGCAGCAGGTAGACCCCGGTGCCGAGCCTGATCTTCTCCGTCCGCTGAAGGGCCTGGGCGATGATCATCTCGGCCGTGGGCAGCGGCTCCCACTCCGAGGCGAAGTGCTCGCCGATCCAGGCCTCGACATAGCCCAGCTCTTCGCCCAGCTCGATGGCGCCAAGATCCCATCGGTGAGCGTCAAGCTTGGAGCGCTCGGGTGGGTGATTTCCCATGAGCATCAGCCCAGCCTTCAAGGGATGCCTCCTGCCTAGGGTTGGCGGAAATATAGCATGGCAACCCGAGGAGACTGCGGGGCCTTGCGCTTCCGCGGGGCCGCAGCCTTAGGCGGGCAAGCTGGTGACCCTGAGAGCTCGGACGGGCAGGGCGTCGCCAAGGGTCGATCGCATTCTCAGATCAGGTTGATCAGCCGGCGCCGAAGGAACAGGCGGATGATCGAAAAGCACGCCGCGCCGATAAGGATGAAGGCCACTGATGACCAGCTCCAGCCTCCCAGCGCGAGTGCCAGGCAGGTCGCCGCTGCCGGCGGGTGCTCGGTGTCGGTTACGACCATGACGAAGGTCCCGAGCCCGACGGCGCCGCAGGCGACCAGGGCCCAGATAAGCCTGCTCTGGTCGACCGCGCCGTCTAGGCCCGGTATGGCCGCGAATCCCACGAAGGCCGCCCCGGCCAGCACGCCGACGATATGGCCGCCGACAACCCTCCGGGTCTGGGCGGCAACGCTGTGGGGAATCGCAAAGACGATGAACGCCGTTGAGGCTATCGTCACTATGACGGCACCGGGAATCACCACTCTCTCGACCGCAAGCAGCGCGAACAGCGTTAGTGCCACCAGCCCCGTCTGAAGCAGGTAGCTGCCCCTGCGGCGACCAAAGTTCTCGTCAAACAGCCGCATCGTCCCAAGAACGAAGATACGACAGTTTTCCGGCATAGGCGAACGGCATCGTTTGCCCGGTCGCGGGGACGCTCTGGTTCGGTCCCTCGTGCGCTGCGGGAAGGGCCAAGGAGTTATTGACCGAAGTACTACCCGCCAGTAACCTGACTGCCCGTTCGACATTTAGGGGCAGGGGGGTCTTCAGCCATGTTCGATCTTCTGATCAAGGGCGGCCTGGTGCTCGACGGAGCCGGCAACCCCGGCCAGTACGTGACCGTGGGCGTGCGCGACAACTCGATCGAGGTGCTTCGCGGCGACGTTTCCGATATCGAGTCGGCCCGGACCATAGACGCGTCCGGGAAGGTGGTGTGCCCCGGCTTTATCGATGTGCACGCGCACTCGGCCCTGACCATACTTGCAAATCCGGAGCACATGCCAAAGGTGCACCAGGGTGTGACTACCGAGTTGATCGGCATCGATGGGAACTCCTACGCCCCGTTCCGGGATCCGGAGGATCTCGATCGGATGATCCGGTTGAACTCGGGCCTTGAAGGCGACCCGGAACTGCCGGGGCGCTGGAGCACAGTGTCCGAGTATCTGGACATGTTCGACGGGTCGGTTGCGGTCAACATCGCCTATATCGTGGGCAATTCGCCCCTGCGGGTCGGAGCGATGGGTTGGGAAAATCGGGCCGCCGACCGAAAGCAGATGGAAGACCAGAAGGCGATCCTCCGGGAGGCCATGAGCGAGGGGGCGTTCGGCATATCGACCGGCCTTGACTACGCGCCGGGAAACTACGCCGACACCGACGAACTGGTCGAGCTCTCCAGGGAGGCTGCCCGGCTCGGCGGCTTTTACCACACACACGTGCGCTACCGTCTCGGGGACGGGTATCTTGACCCGTTCAGGGAGGCGATTGAGATAGGTCGGCGGTCGGGGATCCCTATCCACGTTACCCACCTGTTCCGCCGCAACACCAACCCGGGAGGGCTGGATCAGATACTCGACCTTGTGGAGTCGGCGCGGGGCGAGGGGATGGACGTCACCTTCGATTGCTTTCCCTACCAGTACGGGGGAACGCGCATCCTCATCGTGTTTCCCGACTGGGCGCACGACGGCGGACCGGAAAAGCTCAAGCAGGTCCTGGCCTCCGAGGAGGGCAGGGAAAGGCTTCGCAGGGAGATCGCTCCCCGCAGCCAGGGCTGGGACGAGATGTGGCTCACCTACTTTAAGAACCCGGCCAACAAGGTCTATGAGAGCCGGTCGGTCGAGATGGTGGCCGAGATGCGCAAGCAGCACCCGGTGGACGCCCTGTGCGACCTGCTACTTGAGGAGGATCTCCGGGTCTCATACTTCGCCGACGCCGTCGACGCCCGCACCATCCCGGACCTTGTGGCGCACCCGCTATACATGGTTGGAAGCGACGCCCTGCTCATCGGCGACTTTCCGCCGCCGATGGGCTACGGCTGCTTTCCTGTGATCCTCTCGGAGATAGTGCGCGAGCAGGGCAGGCTGTCGCTCACCGAGGCGATCCGGAAGATGACGTCCTATCCCGCCCTGAGGGTCGGCATCCGCGACCGGGGCCTGATAAGGGATGGCCTGAAGGCCGATCTGGTGATCTTCGATGCCGACGAGATACGTGCTCACGCCACGCGCCGGAGGCCCAAGGAACTCTCGACCGGGGTGGAATACGTTGTGGTCAACGGCGAGGTGGTCATAGACCAGGGAAGGCACACCGGCGCGCTGCCGGGACGGGCGATAAGGAAGGGTAGCTGACGAGACGGTAGCCGGGCCGGTCATCCAGTGAGTGCGGGTTCGATTGCGCCCCCGCAAAACGTACCGTTATGCTTGTTTCGCCGTGACTAATGAGCAGCTAATGCGCCTGCTGGACAGCCCGCTCTCCTGGGGGCTCGTCGGCTTTTTCCTCGGCTTCGGGGTCGGGGCGACGGCGGCATCCGTCTGGCCCGTGGCTATAGGGCTGCTGGGGTACCTGGTTTACCTCGGCCTCCATGGACCCGCCCGGCCGGGCACAGAGACCCGCCTGTCCGCGACCGGCCCGGCGCTGCTGGTAACGTGGATGCTCGGCGTCGTGGTCCGCGGCTGGGCATTCTAGGGCTGTCCCATCCCGGTAGACCTGTTCGTAACCTGCGTCGTTGACCGGTTCTGCCCCGAGGTGGGTGAGAGCACGGTCCGGGTCCTCAGGTCCTTCGGGGTTGACGTGCGTTTCCGGGAGGATCAGACCTGCTGCGGGCAGCCGGCCTTTAACTCCGGCTACTGGTCGGAGGCAAAGCCTCTGGCCCGAAGCCTGCTCCGGCTCTTTTCCGACAGCGAGCAGGTGGTGGTGCCGTCCGGCTCGTGCGCGAGCATGATCCGCGTGTTCTACCCGGAGCTGTTCCACGAAGACCCTGAGGAACTCGCTGCCGCCAGGGCCCTTGGACCTCGCGTTTTCGAGCTCTCGGAATACCTGGTCGACGTGGTCGGTGCGCACCGGACGAAGGCACTGGCTCGTTCCGGCAAGGCGAGAAAGGTGACCTACCATGAGGCCTGTCACCTCAGGCGCGAGCTCGGTGCGACAACCCAGGCCCGCTCGCTGGTCAGGTCGCTATCCGGGGTGGACCTGATCGAGATGGACCAGGCCGAGGTTTGTTGCGGTTTCGGGGGGACGTTTGCGGTCAAGTACGCGGACATCTCGGGCGCGATGCTACGCGACAAGGTTGAGCGCATCGAGGCGAGCGGCGCAGATGTTGTAACCGCCTGTGACGCCAGCTGTCTCATGCATATCTCGGGAGGGCTCGAGAAGGCTGGAAAGGGCGTTCGCGCGATGCACCTTGCGCAGTTGCTTGACGAGCAGCTTACGGCCGGCGAACGGGACGGGGAGCCCGCCCCGTGGTCGGGATGATGTCGCTGCCGGAAAGTCCTGATTGCCCGCCTGGGCGAGTCCGCCATGGGATGAGGCTCGCTTGAAGCCGAACACCAGGGAGTTCAACAGGGGCGCTGCGGTCGCCATCGGCGACGAGAAGATCCAGCGTAGCCTCCTGGGCCTTTATGAGGGCTTTCACAAGTCGCGCGAGGCGGCCGCGGCCGACACCCCGGCTGGGAGGAGTTGCGGGAGCGTGCCAGCCGGGTAAAGACGCATACCATCGAAAACCTGGACCGCTACCTTGAGCTTTTCGAGGAGCGCGTTACCGAGATGGGCGGCATAGTCCGCTTTGCCGCCGACGCAGAGGCGGCCAATCGATACGTCCTGGACCTTGCCAGGGAGAGGGGCGTCCGCACAGTCGTAAAGAGCAAGTCGATGGTCTCAGAGGAGATGGGGCTGAACGAGCGGTTGGGCGAGGCCGGTATCGAGTCGGTCGAGACAGACCTCGGCGAGTACGTGATCCAGCTTGCCGAAGAGGCGCCCTTCCACATCGTCGCCCCGGCCATCCACAAGGACCGCCACGACGTGTCCGAGCTGTTTCACCGAAGGCTTGGGACAGAGCGCATCGAGGACATTCAGGAGCTGGGCAGGCAGACGCGCCGCCAGCTCAGGGACAAGTTCATCATCGCCGACATGGGGATAACCGGGGCCAATTTCATGGTGGCCGAGACCGGTACCCTGGTGCTTGTGACAAATGAGGGCAACGGTCGCATGTCGACCTCGATGCCCCGCATCCACGTCGCCCTTGCCGGGATGGAGCGGGTGGTTCCCACGATGGAGGACATGGGAATGTTCCTCAGGCTGCTGATACGGTCGGCCACGGGCCAGCGGATCAGCAGCTACGTCACGCTGGTAAACGGAGTGCGGCGGCCCTCCGATGAGGACGGTCCGGAGGAGTTCCACATCGTCATCGTTGACAATGGCCGATCCCGCCTGCTGGCCGACCCCGAGCTCCGAGAGGCGCTTAACTGCATCCGATGCGGGGCATGCCTTAACGCCTGCCCGGTCTACCGGAAGGTGGGCGGTCACTCATACGGCTACGTCTACCCTGGCCCGATCGGCGCAATCGTCACCCCGATGCTCACCGGCCTCGGCGATGCGAAGGATCTGCCCTATGCATCGAGTCTCTGCGGGGCCTGCCGGGAGGCTTGCCCGGTCAAGATCAACATCCCTCGCATGCTGCTTACGCTTCGGCGCGACCTTGCGGAGGGTTCAGACTATACGGACCGTCGATCGGCTCCCTTGCTAGAGCGAGCGGCATTCAGGCTGTGGAGGTGGCTGTTCGGCGATAACCGGCTACTTGGCCTGGCGCTGCGAATCGGCCGGCTGATGCAGATGCCGCTCATGCGAGGCGGTTCGATACGCTGGCTGCCTTCCCCGCTGTCTGGATGGACGCGGCACCGCACTCTCCGGCCGCTGCCGGCCCGGCCGTTCAGAAGCCGTTGGAGTTCCTACCTGAGGGACGAAGAGTGACCACCGACCGCAGGCAGTTCTTTAGCGGTCTGAGAAGAGCGCTGGGCGCGAGCCCTGGGCGGTCCGAAATGTCGGATGCATGGCCGTTCGACGGCGAAGAGGAGGTGCTGGCAAGGGCGGCCGCCGTCGAACATGACGCCGCCGGGCGGGCCGGGGAGTTGATCGAGCAGCTAGCTTCTTCGGCTCAGGCGGGCGGCTGGATCGTTCATCGAGCTGCAAATCCTGAGGATGCCCTCGGTAGAGTCGTGGATATTGCCCGCGGCCTTGGTGTTGAGACGATGGTCCGGTCGGACCACGATGTGCTGCGGACGCTGGGAGTCGACGGGCCGCTAGCGAAGGAGGGAATCGAGGTGACGGCCATGGCCTCCGGAGGTTCCCAAGAGATAGTCTCCAACTCTCAAGACGATCGCTCGGCTGTCCCCGTGGAGGAATCGGGCAGCGCAATGAGGGAGGTTGCCATAGAGTCCGGTATGGGCTTGACCGGCGCCGACTACGCCGTCGCCGAGACAGGGTCGGTCGTGCTGACGGCGGGGCAGGGTGTCAGTCGCATAGTGTCGCTGGTGCCTCCGGTTCATGTCGCCGTCGTCGAGAGAGGCTCGGTGCTGCCGGGGCTGGACGAGTTGTTTACCCTGCTCCGTCGTGACTACGGGCGCGAGAATTGGACGAGCTACGTCAACATCATCTCAGGACCCAGTCGTTCGGCGGACATTGAGTACACCCTTGTGACTGGTGTGCATGGGCCGGGCGAGGTTCACCTAGTCTTGCTGGGCTAGCTTCGTGTACGGCCGTTTGGCGCCAATGCCCGGCGAAGGCGAACAGGCGGGACCAATATGTCCACCCCGAGGTTTGAGCGCAGAATCTTGAGGATATCCCGCCTAACTTGTTTCCCCTAGCTTGCGATGGCTTTGGGACCCGGAAACGGACCATCGGTGCCCCTAGATGGGCAAACGTGAGTTATGCAGGCTAAGGGTACGACCCTCTACGTGGCGGTCTCGCATGACGCCTGTTTCACCAAGGCTTCAAACGACCTGTCTACTCGGCGACTTGACAGACTAGAAACTCTCTAGCTGAGAGCCAGCCCGCAGAGCCCTCATCGCCTCTTCCGTAGTGGTCGCAATCAGCCTGTCGGCTTTGACCAGTGCATCGTCAAGCGACATCGGCTCGGTCGTGATGGAAAATGCGGCGTCGATACCCTGTTCGTGCACCTTGCGGAAATCGTTGCCGAGAGATCCACAGATGGCTACGACCGGTATCCCGCGGTTGCGGGCCAGTCTGGAAACGCCGATTGGAGCCTTGGAAAAGACGGTCTGAAAATCGATCTGGCCCTCGCCGGTCAGAACCAGGTCCGCCCCCTCCATCTGTGCCTCGAGCCCGACGGCCTCCATGACTATGTCGACTCCCGGTCGCAGCCTTCCGCCGAGGAAGGCCACCATGCCCGCTCCCAGACCGCCGGCGGCTCCTCCTCCGGGCATATGGTTGATTTCTATGTCGATGTCACGCCTGACGACGTGTGCAAAGTGGCGCAGCGCACGGTCCAGCTCCCTCACATGCTCTGGGGTGGCGCCCTTTTGCGGACCGTAGACGGCCGACGCCCCCTCGGGGCCGCAAAGTGGATTGCTCACGTCGCAGGCGACCTCGAAGGTCGACTCCCTCGCCCGGGGGTCAAGCCCTGCAGCGTCTATGCGGTCGAGCTTTGCGAGGGCGGCTCCACCGCGGCCTACCTCTGCCTTGGACGCGTTGAGGAGCCTCACCCCGAGGGCTTGAGCCATGCCGGCGCCCGCGTCGTTGGTCGCGCTGCCGCCGATGCCTATGATGAAGCGCCTGTAGCCGGCTTCCAGGGCCGCCAGGATGGCCTCGCCCAGACCATATGTCGTGGCCTTGCGCGCATCGAGCTTGTTGCGGTCCAGGAGCGCAAGGCCGGAGGCGCGGGCCATCTCTATGACCGCGGTCCTGCCATCGCCCATCGCCCCCCACTCGGCCTCCACCTTCTTTCCCATGGGGCCTGTGACTTTTGCGGTCTCGACTCTCCCACCGGACACCTCGACCATCGTCTCCAGGGTGCCGTCACCACCGTCGGCGATCGGTACCAGGACGGTCTCGACATCGGGGATGACGCGCCTTACCCCGTCCTCCATGGCGCGGGCGGCACCCAGGGCGGAGATGCTTCCCTTAAAGGCCTGTGGCGCTATGACTATCTTCATGGGATCTGCTCAACTTTAACGCCGTCTGAATCAAAAGGCGAAAGTGCCCCGCCGCTCTAGGCTGATGTCGCGGTCCGTCCCGGCCCACGCCCTGGCGGACCTGCCGATTTCAGGGCTGCTTAAGCCACTCCGATAGGCCCGGGCGATTTCCTTCCAGCCAGGCCATGTTGAGGCGAATTTTCTCAAGGCACTGGCGAACGGTGCGCTCGGCGGCGGGGGTCGGATTGTCCGTAAAGAACTGTTCCACCTCAGCGCGGCGTTCCTCCGAGGAAAATCCCGACGTTATCTCGACTATGTACATCAACCCGAAGCCACCCTCACCGTAGCGCCGGTCCACCTCCTGCCAGTTATCCCTGAGGAACTGCCAGGCTAGATCCCTGCCCATCCTGGTACCCGCGGTGCGCACGATCACTCCGATTGCCTCGTGCGACCTCACCCGATCGGTAAATGAGCGGCTCAGCGTCTCGTCGACAAGTTCGGCTTCTGGAAACTGCGTCAGGGCTGAAAGCAGCCTTACCTTCTCCTCCTGGAGCTGCTCTGCCGCCTGAAGGTCCCACATGGTCTCGTAGGTGCGCTCGTCCCCGGCTCTTGCCGTAAGCACGAAGCATCACGCTCCTCAGGTCCGCGGGAACACTGGACGGGCGCTCAAGGTACCGCTCAAACTGCCCGCGCGCCTCGGCAAGGACCTCCTGGTCGCCAAATGTGCCCAGAGCCGACAGCACGTTGGCCCGCAGCAGGGCGGCAAGGTGTCCCTCTCCCGCGGCCGGCGTCCAGCCGACCTCGGCATAGATGGGGCCGAGGAGATCCCTCGCAAAGGCCCTGAACTGCTCGTGGCAGTCCTCGCCCTCGATGAGGCTGTCCAGGCTCCCAAGGCTGCCCGTAAGGTTGGCCCAGACTGACTGGTCGGTCTCGCCCTTGTACCTTGTGGCAAGGTCTAGGAAATCCTGGGCACCGAGCATGCCCGCCCGGCACAGGGCGAAGGCATCGTCTGCGATGCCTAGCCGGTCCGCGGGCGATAGCCCGCCTCTCTCGACCGCGTCCGCAAGGCGCCCGAGCTCCTCGCTCTCGTACATCACGCGGTAAAAGCCAGTGTGGCCGGGGTTCACCTTGAGCCAGCCCGCACCGGCCGGCGTTGAGATCTCGGCCTGGCGCCCCGTCATCAGTTCGGATGCCTGGGGGCCGTCCTCTGCGGCAACCGAGACCGGTATTCGCCAGAGTGTTTCGTCCTCGCGGTTCTCTTCGAGGATGGCCTCGTAGGCAAATCGGCGCTGGGTCATAGACACGGTCGCACCGTCCTTGCCCCGGTCGGCCTCGACCTTGAGGTACGGGTAGCCGGTCTGCCTGGTCCAGCTGTCCATGACATCGCCCACCGGTTGTCCGGAGGCTTCGGCCAGCGCCTCCCACAGGTCGGCGGTGGTAGCGTTCGCCAGCTCGTGCCTTCTCAGGTAGAGGTTGATGCCGTCCCTGAAGGGTCCCTCGCCCAGGTAAGCCTCCAGCATGCGGATCACGGAGGCCCCCTTGCTGTAGCTGATGGAGTCGAACAGCTGGCCGATCTCGGCCGGGTCACCGACCTCCTGCTCGATTGGATGCGAGTTCCTTAGCCCGTCGAGTCTCAGCGCCGTCGAGGTCTCCTGAACGAGGAACTGGTTCCACTTCGCCCACTCAGGATATAAAGCATCGACGGCCTTATCGCCCATCCACGAGGCGAAGCTCTCGTTCAGCCACAGGTCGTTCCACCACGACATCGTCACAAGGTCTCCGAACCACATGTGGGCCATCTCGTGGGCGACGATCTCGGCCACGAGTTGGCGGGTGCCGGAGGAACTGGACTCTGCGTCAACCAGAAGAGCCGGCTCCCGGTACGTGATGCATCCCCAGTTCTCCATTGCCCCGGCCGCAAAGTCGGGTATGGCCACGTGGTCGAGCTTGGGAAGCGGGTAGGGGATTCCGAAGTAGTCGTCAAAGTAGTCCAGGAGGCGCAGCGAAACGTCCAGGGCGAACCTGCCCCGGTCCTCGTTTCCACTCGTTGTCCAGACGCGCATCAGTGTGCCCGAGCGAGAGCGCTCCGAAACGCAGCTAAAGTCTCCCACCGCGAACGCTACGAGATATGTCGACATCGGGGGGGTTTCCGCGAAGCGAACGATCTTCTTGCCGTCCTCGGTTGCGACCGACTCCTCCGGCATGTTCGAGATGGCGGCAAGGTGCTCTGGAACCACCATCGTCACAGAGAACCTGGCCTTTAGCGCCGGCTCGTCCCAGCAGGGAAACGCACGCCGCGCGTCGGTCGGCTCGAACTGCGTCGATGCCAGGTGGCGTTCCCTTCCGTCACTGTCCACGTAGGCGCTCCGATAAAAGCCCCTTAGCCGGTCGTTGAGGATGCCGGTAAAGGACATCGAGAGCGTGACATCGCCGGGCCTAAGCTCGCCCGGGAAGGTGATCGTCACGGTCTCCGCCGCCGGGTCGTAGGACGGACTGCCCGAAACGGGCTCTCCGTCCCTGCGGCGCAGGACGGCGTACTTGATCTCGAGCTCTATGGCATTGAGCGTGATCTCGCGGGTCGGGGCGCACAGCTCAATCGAGATGGCCAGCTCGCCTTCGAAGGTAAAGCTTGACAGGTCAGGGGTGAGCCGCAGGTCATAGGCGTTCGGCACCGCCACCGCGGGCAGCCTCACGTCCGCAGATCCTGAAGCGTCAGATGATGCCGGTCCGAACATGGATGGTCTAAAGGTCCACCCTTCGGTGCGGAACACGCCGCTTTTCCGTCTCGACCAGCCGCACTATCTGCTCAACGGCCTGGTCAAGTTGGCCTTCCGGGTTGTAGACGACGTGGTCGAAGTCCTCCGCCTCTTTCATCTCGTCCGCCGCCGTCTGTAGCCTCAGGGCCAGCGCCTCCGGGGACTCGGTCAGCCGATCGGTTAGCCTGCGCTCAAGGTCCTGGATACCCGTCGGGGCAAGAAAGATGGCGAGCGCCTCGGGCGCTTCCTTGCGGATGGTGCGGGCCCCCTGGACATCGGCCTTGATGATGACGTCCTTGCCCGCGGACATCGCATCGCGGACCTGCTGCCTCGGGACCCCGTAAAAGTTGCCGTACACCTCGGCCTGCTCGAGGAATTCGTGCCGTAGCGCCCTGAGCACGAACTCCCTCTTGGTAAGGAAGATGTAGTCCACGCCGTCCGTCTCCATCGCGCGCTTTGGCCGGGTCGTTGCCGTAACGGTGAAATGGAACGGCAGGCCGGACTCGCGCATTCGCTTGAGCACCGCGTCCTTGCCCACGCCGGATGGACCGGACATGATGATCAGCATGGGTGGGCCGGCATCGCCGGTCCCCCTGGAGTCCGGGATCTCGTCCGCTCCCGCCGCCCCGCTCAAGCCGCCTCGTCCTCGGATACGGCACCGCCGGTGACCGCGGACAGCTCATCCCAGAACCCCGGATAGGAAACGGAGGCGGCCTCGGCGCCCGCGACGGCGGTCCTTCCGGCTGCGATCGCGCCCGCAATACCCATGGTCATTGCGATCCGGTGGTCGCCGTGGCCCAGCACGTCGGTGCCCGTGAGGGCCGCACCGCCCGTGATGACCATGCCGTCGGTCCTTTCCTCAACACTGGCTCCCATGCGCCGCAGGCCCTCTACGGTGGCAGCGATCCGGTCCGATTCCTTCACCCTGAGCTCGTGGGCATCGCGGATGACGGTTCGGCCCTCGGCGCAAACCGCGGCGAGCGCCAGGATCGGTATCTCGTCGATCACCCTTGGTATCAGGTCGCCCCCGATCTCCAGGGCCTTGAGTTCACTCGATTCGACCACCACGTCGGCCGAGGGCTCCCCCGCGTCCTCGTGGATGTTGTCCAGCGTCAGGCGGGCGCCCATCGCCTCTAGCACGTCGAGCACCCCGGTGCGGGTGGGGTTGATGCCGACCCGGCTGATGCGCAGCCTTGCGTCGGGGTGGCAGGCTGCAAGCACCATCCAGAAGGCGGCGCCGCTGATGTCTCCGGGCACGTGAACGTCCATGGCGTAAAGGTCCGACCGGCCCACCGAAATTGCCGGGCCGTCCGATACGACGTCCACACCCATCGCCCCCAGCATGCGCTCCGTGTGGTCCCGGGACGGACTTGGCTCGATGACCGTCGTGTGGCCCTTTGCGTAGAGGCCGGCTATAAGCAGCGCCGACTTTAGCTGTGCGCTGGCGACGGGGAGCGGGTACTCGATGCCCTTTAGCGACCCGCCCCGGATGGCCAGAGGCGCGAGGGCATCCTGTCCACGCCCCATGATCCTTGCTCCCATCCTGGCCAGGGGCCTTACGATGCGGTCCATCGGCCTGGACCTTAGAGATCGGTCCCCGGAGATAACGCTGAAAAAAGGCTGGGCTGCCAGCAGACCGGCGACCAGTCGCATGGTCGTCCCGCTGTTGCCGGCGTTCAGGACGTGGTCGGGTTCCCGCAGCCCGCTCGGGCCCCGTCCCCGCACGTAGAAGCAGTCGGTGCAGGACCGTCCGTCGGTGTGGCGGACCCTCTTGATCGAGACCCCCAGGCCGCGCAGGCAGCCTAGCATGGCGGTGCGGTCGTCGCCCTCGCAGAAGTTTGAAACGTGGGCAGAGCCCGAGGCCAGGGAGTTGAGGAGCACCGCCCTGTGGGAGATCGATTTGTCGCCGGGCAGCGTTGGGCTTCCCTCCACGCGCTCGGCTCTTTCCACCGTCTTTATCACTCCCCGGATACTACCCTTTCCTGAAGTATTCCCACTGCTTGCGCGACTTGCCGGTCATCTTGCGGTACCTGTCCATAAGGAGGGTCCCGAACATCATCTCGGCCATCGCCTCCCCGGAGCCCTGGCCTTTGTCGCCCCGCACGTCGTCGGGATGCACGGCCCTGGCCTGCCACTTGGCCCTCTGCTCCCATGCGTTGATGTACGAAGTGAAAAGGTCCTCCTTGCCCTCCCTGATCTGGTTGCGGTACCCGTAGAGGCTGGTGATCAGCTGGTCTATCCAGTGAACCAGGTCGTCGGGGTTGATCATGCTGGCGGCGTGGCTCTCCTCAGGGTCGCGGTCGGCCAGTCGGGTCATGTCCCGGAACTGGCCGGAAGCCAGGCGGGACATCTCCGCCCAGGAATTGGAGGATGAGGCGGTCTCCATCAGTGCCGCGGATATGACCGTCGGCAGGGACCCCATCGCGGCGCTGTAGGTGTCGTGCTCGCGTGCATCGAGAAAGAAGGGCAGCGCACCGCAGATTTCGGCGAGGCTCACCACCGTCCGTACCGCCTCGGAGTCGCTGCCCGTATCCGTAACCACGCAGTACTCGGCACCCTTCAGCACGTCGGCCGACGCGTCCCCGACGCCGCCCAGATCCAACCTGGGTACGGGCCTGCCCGCAACGAAGTGAACGCCCCTGGGAAGCAGGGTGCTTGCCCACTCGATGACCGGGGTCTTGATGGGACCGGTGTCGGTTACGACGGTACCGGTCTCGAGCTCGGTGCCCAGGGCCTCCAGAAGGTCCCGGGTGTGGATCAGCGGGGTGTCCAGGACGACGACTTCCGCTCCCTCTGCGGCCCGCCGCGCGCTGTCGTGCGTGCTGTCTGCGGCTCCCATCTTCCGGACTCTGCCGAGCGTGTCTGGGTCGGCCGCTGCTGCGGCGACCTCGAACTGCCCGGGCCTTGCCTTCTTCAGGGCCAGGGCGATGGAGGTGCCCAGCACGTCCGCTCCTATCAGTGCGAGTTTGGTCATCTCTGAGAGAGCCCGAGGATACTACAGGGAATGAGAGGGGCGGAGCCCAGCGCTCCGCCCGACAAAGGTCAAGAGAAGAACAGGCGCTCTAGGCCCCGCCGCACCCGCAGCCTCCGCCACCACCTCCGCAGCCGCCCCCGCCGCCATGGCCTCCCGCATCCCCGTGGCCGCCGCCGCCGCATCCGCAGCCTCCGCCGCCGCACGCGCAGCCGGCCACAGGGGCATTGGGGTTGCTGATGACGAAACCGCTGCGCATAAGGCCCTCTACGTAGTCGATACTGGCCCCGTCGATTAGTGGAGCGCTGTCGGCGTCCACGAGCATGCTCACGGAATCGGTCTCGATGACGATGTCGTCGTCGCGTGCCGCCTCTTCCACCCCAAGCATGTACTGCAGGCCGCCACCGGGTCCCGGCATTACCATGACCCTGAGCATGTTGCCGGGCTTATCGTGCTCGGAAAGCACCTCTCCCAGCTTGCGGGCTGCCAGGTCGGTCACCTCGATCAGAGGGGTATCGGTGGTCAAGTGCTCACCTCGCCAGGGCTGTATCCTAAGGGGCCTTTCGGGAGCCTTGCGGCCCAAGGCACCCGGCTCGATGGTAGCACCGGGGCATTTGGCCGGTCAACGAGAAGGACAGCCATGGGGCCGCCCGGGCCTAGTCTATTGACCGGCCAATAGACTACGGCTTAAACTTTTCTGGTAGTCGCGCCACGGCGCGACTACCGCAAAATCGCAAAAGTCCCCTGGTGGTTATTGCGAGACGGCCCCACCCGTTTCCATCCCGAACACGGTAGTGAAACGTCTCAGCGCCGACGATACTGCACCCGCAAGGGTGTGGGAAAATAGGTCACTGCCAGGGGGTTTTTTTGCGTCTACGGCCGCATTTACAGGTTCCGGGAGCGGCTGTATAATCAGCGCGCCACCCCCGGCAGCTTGTTCGTGCCGTACCGAAAGTAAAGCCCAATGACCTCACCTTTAGACCCCGACTCCCCCAATCGCGAGGGAGGCAGCGTCGAAGACATGGGCCAGCTGCTCGAGTCGGTGGACGCCATGAAGCCCATCCGACGCGGCGACGTGGTCGAGGGCGTGGTGATGAGCGTGGAGTCCGACGGCCTACACGTCAACTTTGGTCACAAATCCGAGGGATTCGTCCCCACGCGCGAGATGCGGACCGCCAGGTCCAACGAGGACGGCCTTCCCAAGGTGGGTGACAGCATCGTCACCGTCGTGATCAGAACCGAGTCCGGCGAGCAGCCCGCGATCCTGTCACTGGACAGAGCGGTGGGTGAAAAGGGCTGGCGGGTGCTGGCCAAGTACGTCGAGACGCGCGAGAGCGTAAAGGGCAGGGTCCTGGGCTTTAACCGCGGTGGCGCGATCGTGGAGGTCGAGGGCGTGCACGGCTTTGTCCCGGCCTCCCAGCTGGTCAGCATCTCAAGGGACAGGTTCCGGGACCAGAGCGACGACCGCCGCGAGGAACGCAGGCAGGAGCCGGTGGCCCCCAGCGCGGAAGAAGAGGGCAAGGCCGCCGAGTCCGCGGAGGGGACTGACTCGTCCGAACAACCCGAGAGCCCGAGGCCCGAACCCAACACGGACATCGGCAAGGTGCTCGACCTCAAGGTGCTCGAGATAAACCGAAGCAGGAACAGGGCTATCTTCTCGGAACGCCAGTACGTTGAACAGATCAGGAACGAACGCAAAGCGAAGCTGATCGAGGAGCTCAAGGAGGGAGAGGTCCGCCGGGGCCGCGTGACCGGGATAAGCAGCTTCGGGGCCTTCGTGGACATGGGTGGAGCCGACGGCCTTGTCCATGTCTCCGAGATGTCGTGGGGCCAGGTGGATAGGCCGGACCAGGTAGTGTCCCTCGGGCAGGAGTTGGACGTATACGTGCTCAGGGTGGACCCTGAGAACAAGAAGATAGCGCTCAGCCTGAAGCGGCTGCGGCCCGAGCCGTGGAAGACGATACACGAGAAGCTGGCGGTCCACGATGTGGTCGACGCCACGATCACGAAGCTGACCAATTTCGGAGCCTTCGCCAGGGTGGAGGGCTCCGTCGAGGGGCTGGTGCACATCTCCGAGCTGACCGACCGAGTCGTGCAGCATCCGAGAGAAGTGGTCAGGGAAGGTGATAAGGTGAGGCTTAAGGTGCTTCGGATAGAGCCGGAGCGTCGCCGGCTGGGGCTGAGCCTCAAGCAGGCCGACGACGACCTGTTCAGCACCGGCTGGCAGGGCTCTTAGTGTGGCCGTGACGGCGGGGACGTCGGGCGGCGAGCATACGCTCAAGTTCAGGGGCTAGACAACTTATGCCGAGCAGGTTCGAAAAGTTCTCAGAGCGTGCCCGTAGGGTGCTTTCGCTGGCTCAGGAAGAGGCCCAGCGCTTCAACCACAACTACATCGGTACCGAGCACATCCTCCTTGGATTGGTCAGGGAGACCGACGGCGTGGCCGCCAAGGTCCTGTCCAGCCTGGGCGTGGAGCTCAACAAGGTCAGGTCCGCCGTCGAGTTCATAATCGGCCGGGGCGAACGGGCATCCGGCGGCGACATTGGCCTTACCCCCAGGGCCAAGAAGGTCATCGAGCTGGCGGTGGACGAAGCACGGCGTCTCAACCATCACTACATCGGCACTGAGCATCTACTCATCGGGCTGATGCGCGAGGGCGAGGGGGTGGCGGCAGGCGTGCTGGAGAGCCTGGGAGTCAACCTCGACAAGGTGCGCGGCGAAACGAACCGCATTCTTACCCAGAGCGCACAGCAGAGGGTCTCCACCGGAGCCGGGGCCAGCTCGTCCGCCGGCGCGCGGACAGGCACCCGTACCCCAACGCTGGACCAGCTTGGAGTCGACCTGACCGCGGCCGCGCGCTCCGGGAAGCTCGATCCTACGGTGGGCCGGGATCAGGAAATCCAGCGGGTCACTCAGATCCTTAGCAGACGCACGAAGAACAACCCGGTCCTCGTCGGTGAGCCCGGGGTCGGAAAGACGGCCATCGTCGAGGCCCTGGCACAGCGAATCGCAAAGGACGATGTGCCCAGCACGCTGCACGGGAAGCGACTGGTCACGCTGGATATGGGCGCCCTGGTGGCGGGCACAAAGTATCGGGGCGAGTTCGAGGAGAGGCTAAAGAAGGTCATTGAGGAGATCAGGGGCGCCTCTAACTGCGTGCTCTTCATCGACGAGGTGCACACGATGGTCGGGGCGGGGGCCGCGGAAGGGGCCGTCGACGCCGCCAACATCCTTAAGCCCTCGCTGGCAAGGGGAGAGCTTCAGGCAATCGGCGCCACCACCCCTGACGACTATCGCAAGTACATAGAACGGGATCCGGCCCTTGAGCGCCGGTTCCAGCCGGTGAAGGTAGAGCAGCCAAGCTCTGAGGAAACGGTCGAGATACTCCAGGGTATAAGGGGTGCGTACGAGGAGCACCATGGCCTTAAGATCAGTGACGAGGCCCTCGACGTTGCCTCCCAGCTCGCCTCGCGCTACATAGCCGACAGGTTCCTGCCTGACAAGGCGATAGACCTGATCGACGAGGCGGCCTCTAGGGTCCGAATCAGCTATGACTCGCCACCGATATCGGTCAAGGAGGCAAGGTCTCTCCTGGACAAGGTCCGCAAGGCAAAGGACGAGGCGATCTCCAATCGCGAGTACGAGCTCGCCGCCGAAAAGCGTGAGCACGAGGCCGAGCTCACCGAAAAGCTCGAGGGCCTCGAGAAGGAATGGGAGAGCGAGCGCGGCGCCGATAAGCCCGTCGTCTCGCCCGACAACGTCTCGGAAGTCGTGAGCATGTGGACCGGCATACCGGTTACACGCCTAACCTCCACGGAGACCGAGCGCCTGGTCAACATGGAGGGCAACCTCAGGGAGCAGGTGGTCGGCCAGGACGAGGCGATCACTATCGTCTCCAAGGCCGTGAGGCGCGCCCGCGCCGGCCTGAAGAACCCGAAGAGGCCCGTGGGCACTTTCATGTTTCTGGGGCCCACCGGCGTCGGAAAGACTTACCTTGTACAGAAACTGGCCGAGTTTCTCTTCGGCAGCGAAGAGGCGGTAGTTCGGGTAGACATGTCCGAGTTTATGGAGCGCCACGCCGTGGCAAGGCTGGTCGGCGCTCCTCCCGGATACATCGGCTACGACGAGGGGGGCCAGCTGACCGAGGCCGTGCGGCGAAAGTCGTACAGCGTGATACTGCTGGACGAGATCGAGAAGGCGCATCAGGAGGTCTTCAACATCCTGCTCCAGATCTTCGACGACGGTCACCTCACCGATGCGAAGGGAAGGCGGGTCGACTTCCGCAACACGATCATCGTCATGACCTCCAATATCGGCTCGGACCTGATCCGCCAGGACAAGTCGATCGGCTTCTCGCTCAAGACGGAGGGAGAAGAAGAGGAAGAACGTCGCTACACGCGGATGAAGCAGAACGTGCTCGACGAGGTCAAGCGCTTCTTCCGTCCGGAGTTCCTGAACAGGGTTGACGCGCAGCTTGTTTTCCACTCCCTGTCGCGGGAACAAATGACGCAGATCGTCGACCTGATGCTCTTTACAGTGGCCAGCGAACTGCTGCAGAAGGGCATCAACATGGAGGTTACCGACAAGGCCAAGCAGTGGCTGGTGGAAAAGGGCTTTGACCCCCAGTTCGGCGCACGTCCCCTTCGGAGGGTCATACAGGATCACGTGGAGGACAAGCTGTCCGACGCGATACTGGGCGGCGAACTCAGCCCGGGCGACACGGCGGTGGTCGACGTGGAGGACCAGGACGGAGATGAAGGGGGCAGCCTGCTGGTTACCTCGCAGTCGCCGGTCCCCATGGCTTCGAGCTAGCCGGCAATAGCGGCGGGCGCGGGCCAGCACTAGATCACCGAAGCGTCGGCAGAACCCGGGACCCCAGCCCGGCGAAGCTGCCATTCCGCGATTCCCTAACAGTCAGGTCGGGCGGTTAACTCCATGTCAAGGAGAGTCGGCTACTTCCAGTGCCTTGGCGGCGCGAGCGGGGATATGGTCCTCGGGGCGCTCGTCGACTGTGGCCTGCCCGTAAGCAGCCTGCGCGCCGTAGTTTCCGCCCTCGGGATACGCGGCGTGGATCTGGCCGCCGAGCGAGGCAGCAGGCAGGGTGCATTCGGGACCCGGGTAACGGTCCGTATCGACCGTGAGCTAGATGGACGCAGGTCGATATCCGAGTTTGTGGACATGGTCCAGGACTCGGGTCTTCCCGGCTGCGTGGTAGCAGAGTCGACCTCGATTCTCCGCAGCCTGGAGCAGGCAGAGGCAAGTGTTCACGGTGTAGAAGCCGACCAGGTTCACCTGCACGAACTGGGCAGCGTGGACACGGTGATCGACGTGACGTGTGCCGTTGCCGGGCTGGCCGAACTCGGGGTCGAGGCGCTGTACAGCTCACCTATCCCGACCGGCGCCGGGCTCATAGCTACCGATCACGGCCAAACGCCGATCCCCGCACCGGCTACCCTGGCTCTGCTGGCGGATGCGAAGGCGCGGACCGTACCGCCTCCGGGAGGCGTTGCCGATTCAGGTGAAATGGTTACTCCCACCGGGGCGGCGATCTTGACTACTCTGGCCACATTCGGCCAGCCCTCCATGACCATCGAAGTTGCCGGGTACGGCTTGGGCTCGCGCGATCCCCACGCCTACCCGAACGCACTCGGTCTGTGGCTTGGCCGCGAGACCAGTGCTGCGCGGTCGTTGGTGCTGCTGGAGACGAACATCGATGACGAGAGTCCTCAGGTTCTGGCCCACTCGGTTGAGCGACTCCTGGCACTTGGTGCACGCGACGCCTGGCTGACCGCGGCGCAGATGAAGAAGGGCAGAACCGGGGTCGTTCTCAGCGCCCTGGTCGATCAGGATCAGGAGGCGCGGGCCACGGAGCTGATCTTGAATGAGACGACGACCCTTGGCGTAAGAGCGAGCACGGTTCGTCGACACGAGGCAGGCAGGGAGCAGGTTGTAGTTGACACCCCACTTGGACGCGTGCCCGTCAAGGTCAAGCGATTGAATGGCAGGGTAGTCGACGCAGCCGCGGAATACGAGGCGGCAAGAGGTATTGCGCTTGAGAAGAAGGTGCCGCTGCGACGGGTCATGGAGCTGGCTAGGCGGGCCGCGTTGGAATCTCCCGAAGAGGCGGATACGAACCGCTGACCGGCAAATCGGTCCCAAGGTGTACCCTGTGTCGTGGCCCCGGTGGCGCAACTGGCAGCGCAGCTGATTTGTAATCAGCAGGTTCCCGGTTCGAATCCGGGCCGGGGCTCAGTCTATACAGGGATAAATGGAAAAGCTGGCTTTCCTCGATTGCAAACCAGTCAACAAATAGTAAACAAGTTAACAGGCCTAGGGTACGCGTCGGCGGTGCCTACACCGAGGGTCGCAGGGCTCTCGAACGCGGTGTCTTGAGCTAGGGCTACATAGAACGACTAGGATTTGGGTAGCTCACCCCCCACTGGAACTATCCTAGCGATACGCGCCTGCAGCGGCACCTTGTGGGTCCTCCCCTTAACGGGATTGTGCATAGATGGGTCTGTCTAGAGGAATCGCCCGCTTTCTATCGACTGGAGTGGGGTCAGCCGAGGCAGTAGGACACGCCAGCAGCGCCTAAGCGTTGTGGCTTCGCCGGACGGCCGGAACGAAATGTTGAGATCCAGTTCGATCTGAGGTCGCCTGTCATCTCTTCAAAACGCCGCGCGACTAGCAGGTGTAGATCTCGGGTTGAACAATCGCGGTGGCCGATTTGGGCATCGGGCGTGCTTGGATGCCTCACTTGGGCAAGTGCACAGCCATTCCCATTTTTGTGGTGGCCGACACTAAACGTCGTCAAGAGTCAACTTGGCTGGTACTTCGCTTGGATCAGTTTCCGGTCCTCGCCAAGGATGCAATTTGGTTCGAATCCCCTGAGGTGGAGCGCCCTGGCCAGTCGTCCGACGGCTACTGTCGACGAAAGCTGCTCCCGCGTCACGCCATGACCAGCCCAATGCGGGGACGGGGATGGCCGGGGCGGTCTCCCATCACTCAGATCCACGTCGTTTGCTCACATAATTGGGATTCTCAGTCCGCCGGGAGGAGGCGAAGCTCTACGGTGTCCCCGTCCTGCCACTCGATCTCCGCCTCCTCCCACTTGTAGACGTGGCCCCAGCTGAAGGATGTGAGCGTCGCATCGCCTGAATCCAGCTCCACCCCGTCGACCTGGATCGTGAAGCCGAAATCGAAAGGCAACTCCTTGTCCAGCCCGATGTAGAAGAACCAGCCGGCCGCGATCGTCTTCACGGTGTACGTGTCATCTTCGAGATCGATGGTGGTCTCGGAGAGTGAGCCCACGGGCGGGTCATTGAAGACGATGTCGTACCCGTGGCCGTCGCTGAGGGTGCCCGCGGTCAGCGTCGCCGACCATGTGGGCTTCTCCTCCTGCTTGGGCGTCGCCGACACGTCGGCCGAGGGCGGCCCGTCACCCACCCCGTTGACGGCGATGACCCGCAGCGTGTACTCCACACCGCCGGTCAGCCCGGTCAGGGTGTGGGTAATGCCGGTGACCGTCTCTTCTGACACGTCCGCCGGGGTGTCCCAGCTGCCTGTGGCCTCCCTGTATTGCACCGTGTAGCCGGTGATGTCGGAGCCGCCGTCGCTGTCCGGCGCCTGCCAGGACAGGTCCAAGGCCCCCGCTTCGTGGGGGGGGGGTCAGGTGCTCCGGCGCGCCCGGCACGGTCGCGGCGACCGCAACCGTGGCCGCGTTGGTCAGGGCCTCGTCGTTGTTTGCGTCGTTGGTGAAACTCACCCTGACCTTGATGGTCTTGCCGACATCGTCGTCCGTGACCTTGTAGGTTGGGTCCGTCACGTCTTGGATGTCGGAGTCGGCGTTGCCGTCGTTGGCGATCCACTGGTAGCTGAAGTCGGCGTTGGTCGGCCCGTCGGCGTCGGTGATGCCCGACGTGTCCGCCGTCAGCGTCTGCCCCGCCTGGTCGGCGGCCGAAGTTCAGTTCGCCGTCCTTGAGCAGGACGTAGTAGACGGTGCGGGTCGCGCCGTCCACCTCGAACGTGGTCTCCGACAGGGCGCCGATGGATGATGGTGGGATGGGCAATGCCCGAATAGCCGATGTCGCTGTTCCGCACCTCCACGGTCAGAGTCGCCGTCCATGCCGCCGTCTCCTCAGCCACCGCCCTTCTGGACGATGCCTCCGCCCTGCACCCCGCCGAGATGCGCCAGTTCCACCGGATCATCCTGGACCAGACCGACCGGATGAGAGGGCTGATCGCAGACCTGCTGGACCTGGCGCGCATCGAGACGGGCATGCTGTCGGTGTCCCCGGAACCCACGGACCTGGCGGTCCCGATGGACGAGGCCAGGACGGCCTTCCTGAGCGGCGGGCACAAGCACAACCTCCAGGTCGACCTCGGGTCGGACCTCCCCTGGGTCATGGCAGACCGATCCCGCATGGTCCATGTGCTGGGCGACCTGCTCACCAATGCGGCCAGGCACTCACCGGAGTCCTCTGCAGTCAGGGTGAGCGCGGTGCGGACAGAGCTTCACATCGCGGTGTCGGTATCGGACGAGGGCCGGGGAATCCCCGCGGAGAGCCTGCCGCACCTGTTTCGAAGGTTCTCCCGGATAGCCGCCGAGGAGCAGGGCGGCGACACCGGCCTGGGCCTTGCCGTCTGCAAGGGCATAGTTGAAGCGCACGGCGGGCGCATTTGGGCCGAGAGCGACGGTCCGGGCCTCGGCGCGCGCTTCACCTTCACGCTTCCCACGGTGGAGGAGGCAGGATACGTCTCCCCGGCGACCCCGCAGGTCTCCACCAGCTCCGTCCGCCGCCAGTCGGCGGAACAGGTGCGCATCCTGACGGTGGACGACGACCCCCAGGCGCTCAGGTACATCAGAGATGCTCTGGCCAAGGCGGGGTACGCGCCCATCGCCACCGCCGACCCCAACGAGGCCCTCACGCTGGTGGAGGAGCAGAGGCCCCACCTCATCCTGCTGGACCTCATGCTCCCTGGATTCAATGGAATAGAGCTGATGAAGGACCTCGTGGAGGAGAGGGATGTGCCGGTGATCTTTGTGTCGGCCTACGGCCAAGACCAGCTGGTCGTACGGGCCTTCGAGATGGGGGCCGCGGACTACGTCGTCAAGCCCTTCTCGCCCAGCGAGCTCGTCGCAAGGATCAGGGCAGCACTCCGCAGACGCGAGACCGTCGAGCCGCCGGTGCCCTATGTGGTCGGCGACCTCGTGATCAACTACGAGGAACGGCTTGTGACCCTTGCAGGCAATCCGGTGCAGGTCACTGCCATCGAGTACAGGATGCTGGTGGAGCTCTCGGCCAGGCCGGGACGTGTGCTTACCTACGATCACCTGCTTCAACGGGTGTGGGGCGACGACAATAACGGCGACGTGCGGCCCATGCGCACGGTCATCAGCAAGCTGTGGCGAAAGCTGAATGACGACGCCAACGATCCCACTTACATCTTCACTGAGCCGCGCGTCGCCTACAAGATGCCCAAGCCGGAGGGGCAGCCACCGGGATCGGCTGGGACACGGTGATTCTCCACCTACTTTACTGGCTGCTCACGCCGCAGGGTCTCGTCTGGAATGGGCGGCGGTCGAGGACGATGACGGCACCCCATGATCGGCCTATCCATTGCGGCCTCGTAGCCGCGCATTGCACTCAAGCCGTCGCTGAGTTCATCATGAGGAAGGCATGCATACACAGCAAGAACAGTGTAGCGAAATCGCAGGGGGCACCTAATGGCCAACCCTGAACATGTGAGATGGATTCTGGAAGGCCCTGACTCCTGGAACAACCGACGCCAAGAGGACCAGTTCACTCCAGACTTGTCAGGAGTGGATCTCGATGAAGAATTCCAGAAGGCTGGGAAGCTCGACGCCCAAGGAATGATCCCCCTACCAGGGATAAATCTGCATGGTGCCAACCTAGAACGGGTAACCGCAAGACGGGCCAACGTGGAGGGAGCGGATCTATGTGGCACTCAGCTCAGGAATGGGAATCTAAGCGGCGCCCGAATGAAGGGAGTCCAACTACGTGGAGCGAATCTCGAAATCGTTGGCCTATGGGACGCGGTTCTAGACCACGCCGATCTACAATGGGCTGTACTACTTGACGCCGAGTTGGGGCTAGCAAGCCTAAGAGAGGCGAACCTAAGTTATTCCACAGCAGAAAGAGCAATCTTCGAAAAGGCTGATCTTAGAGGTGCGAACCTAAGTCGCGCCAACCTAGAAGGAGCCTCCCTAAAGTCGGCGAAACTTGGCGACTCGCGCTTGCGCCATACCAACTTAAGGAACTCATGCCTCGACGAAGCCGACCTCTGTAACGCGTATGTCTTCGGGGCCGACCTTACCCAGAGCACACTGGTAAACGCCAACCTCACAGGTGCCAATCTTGGAGGTGCCACTCTTAACAGAACTGATCTCCAAGGTGCCAATCTCAAGAAAACGGAAATGGAACGTGCCCAATTAGACAACGCCTATTTGACCGCCGCAACGCCGTGGAAAGCCGTCCTCTTCCGCGAGACCAGCCTTACTCCCCCACAGCGTGAAGAACAACCGGAACCATTGAGGTGTATAGAAGATCTGCTAGGCGAAATCCGAAGATTACAAAGGCTGCACAGCACAGCCACCCTGTATTTTCGGGGAGAAGCTGAGTGCCAATGGAAGTTGGCGCCTTCTGTAATGAGAAGTGGCATCCGGCCATCCGAGAGCGAGATGCTGATGGACCTCATGACACGGCGGCCGGAGGAGTTCAGTGGAGCGAACACGGCTCTTGCCCAATGGGTGCTGGCTCAACATCATGGGTTACGGACCCGATTTCTTGACATCACACGCAATCCACTAGTCGCGCTCTATTCCGCCTGTGAGGATGGAGTAGAAGAAGGCCGAGTTCACGTATTCGCGGTGCCGAAGGCGCTTATTAAGCCCTTTAACAGCGACACGGTCACCTTGATAGCCAACTTCGCCAAGTTATCACGAGCGCAGCAGGATGCTCTCCTCGGCAAAGAGACTTGCTCATGCCACAACCCAGCGCACGAGTTCACATCTCTCGAATACCAGTCGGCCCTACGGCACTTATATCAGCTGCTAAAAGCAGAGAGGCCCAATTTTCAAGAACGAATCAACCCACGAGATTTGTATAGGGTCTTCGTAATTGAGCCGCAGCAGTCTCTCGAGAGAATCCGCGCGCAGTCAGGAGCATTTCTCACGTCAGCGTTTCACGAACGATTCGAGCGCGATAGCATCCTGCAATGGAATGAAAGGATTCCCGTCTATGCTCACTATAGACTAGCAATACAAGAAAAGCGCGAGATTATGAAAGACTTGAGCCTTATGAACATTACACAGGAAACCCTCTTCCCTGGACTTGACACGTCAGCGAAGGCAGTCCTAGACCTTCACTCGCCGTCAAGAGAGATTGGCATTGATCAAGATGACTCGTAGTAATTAGACATTGGCCAAGAAGCCTCGCCGCCAATGGGCTCCTGGGCGACGAGGTGATCGGGCTTATGGCCGGGTTGCTGACGTCCAACTCCGAGCCGACTGACACGACCAGGCTCGGCGACTGGCTGGCAGGGAATGGGGCGGCCTTGGGAGAAGGTACGTATCGGAGTTGCGGAGGAATTTCCGCCTGAAGGAGTGAGAGTCGTAGAGATGTCCATAACCGAGCGCACGCTGTCCAGGTGGAGCCATCACGAGGCTGGCACAGACTTCAAGGAGGCCCACGTGCCCATCCGTGAGGCCCTGGATGCCCACCAGGGAATGTCGAAGTTCAAGTACGAGGTCTTTCTCCAGGGTTCCTACAAGAACGACACGAGCCTGGGCGGGGACTGCGACGTCGACGTGGTCGTCCGGCTGTCATCGAAGCTCAAGCCCGCGGTGGCCGCCCTCGACCAGCAGCTGGGCAAAGGGTAGCTCGGCCAGGGAGAACTCCCGCCCGTCGGTGCGGCGGATGGTCGACATTCCCAGCAGTTCCTCCGGCGGGCGGTCCGGCAGCTGCACCTGCTGCATGATCCGCACCGCCTCCCTGTCGATGGACACCGGGGCTCCTGTCCTGGCGTCGAAGACCGTCACACCCACGGGTGAGGTGTCGATGAGCGTCTCCAGCGCGGCCCTCGCCTTCTTCTCGTCGCGGTAGCGCCGGGCGTTGGCAATGACTAGGGTCGCCTGGGCGGCGAACATCGACAGGGTCTCCCCGTCCTCCCGGTTGTACTCGCCGCCGCCCTCCTTCTCCGCAAGGTAGATGTTGCCGCGGCTCTCCCCTGCGTAGAGGAGGGGCACTGTCAGGAACGAGAACAGCTCGCCCACGCGCATCGGGAGCCGCAGGTCGGGAAAGCGCAGGGAGCGGGCGAGAGCGCGGAAGTCCGGTATCCGGATCGGCTCGGATGACGTGCGCCCCAAATTCTGGTCCAGCGGGAAAGTTAGTAGGCTGGACTAGGGAAAGGGGGACAGATGGCGAGACGCAAGGACAGTCTGGAGCAGGTGATTAACAAGTTGCGGCAGGCCGAGGTGGCGATAGCGGAGGGATGCACGGTGGCCGAGGCCTCCCGCCAGACGGGCGTGACTCAGCAGACCTTCTACCGGTGGCGATCTGAGTACGGGGGCCCGAGGATCGACTAGGCTAGGCGGTTAAGGCGGCTCGATGCCGAAATTGCCGCCCATTGGTTAACCTATCCCTAACTCCCATGGCGGTTTTTCGGTACGGCCAATTACTTCTCGGACTTCCTGCGGCGTCAAACGCCATGGCGATGCACTGATAATGGTGGTGACTTCGCTGCGCTCCTTCTCGTTCAGTGGGCGCTTCGGCTCACCCGTATCCTTGGCACGAATTACATTCAGCGGGTGGACCTTCGGGTTCAAGATCGCATGGCACCGTAAGGCCCTTCGCAAACTGTGGTGCCAACCCTTGACACCTTCCTCTGCATTAGCAAAACAAGTCGGGGCGTAATAGCGGGTCATTGGCTTATACTTCCACGGCGTCGCCCATGTGTCTGATGGCAGAGTGGCAAACCTAGTGCTAAGGACACGCTACAGTGCCACCTTGAAGGTCACGCTGAAGGTTGTCGATTTTTCCCAAGTCTGGTGGCCATTGGCGACCAAAAGTAGGACCTTGCCATACTTTGTATAACTTTGTCTGAAAGCGTCACGGGTCGGGTGGTGAACGGGTGGAAAGCGATTGGAGGAGGGGCAATTCAAGCAGAGGCCGTCGTTGTTTGCCTCAGGTCGTGTGCTGGTCAGATCTCCTCTGAATGCAAGCTTGCGGTAAAGAAGACTAACTCAGCAGCTGGACCAGAAATTCGGGGGTCATGTCAGCTAGACACCGGGTAGCGCACTGGCGAGATTCTCGTGTGGCGCCTACGAACGACGCTTGCCGGATTCGTTGCCGCCAATTCGAACTACTGCCGGCTGGCGATTGAGCTCCTGGCGAACCTGACCACTGAGTAGAACAGCAGCGCGAAGCCGATCGGGGCGGCAAAGACCCCGAAGGTCAACAAGAACGGGACCGCCATGCCTAGCATCGTTAGGGAGGCCAGCGTGAGAATCGCCCAGGCAGTCGGAGGGCCACGTACTATCGTCTTCCCCAGCATGTGAACCAACATGGGTGCTGCGATTACCCCAAGCAACAGCGCAGCGAGGGGGAATCCGGCTGCAAGCATACCGATCGCGAACGTCACCAGAGAGATGGCCAACAAAGTTGCCAATCTCACGCCTTGAGGATTCTTCAGCGTGCACCTGCCAAGCGCCAGCCAAACCAGTGCAGTCGCAATCGCCGTTGCCAAGGCGAACACGACGACGACCTCGGCGCTGTCATAGTCGGTTCCCGGGGCGAACACGCTGTAGAGCGCTATGAGAGTCAGCAATATCAAGCCGACGGCGAACAAAGCTATGGCTGACCGCATTGCTGACGTACCTCCACGAGGCCAAACTGGCGCATGACGGGTCCGGTCAGGGCCTTCGGTGGTCCGTCTTCCACATCTGCATGCCATCTCCTTCGAAGAGGGTACGCATCTCTCTTCTGCCCGCCAGCAGTCTGCGGAAGGCGTCCACGCACCAGCCCCGTTGACAGAGCCATCGCCGCCTGGGCCAGCGGCATTTCAGCATCGTCCGAAGCGGGGATCCGGCTGCTAGCAGCAAACGGGCGTATTCCTCATTTGGAGGGTCTCACAAGTCATGTAAAGTCTCAGTTCTAGCATAGGCGGGCTCCTCCTCGACCCCTCTGCCCGACTCTTCACATCCCTCGAATACGCTCTGGTACAGATCGATTGCTATAGCAATCGGCGCGGGGTCACGTGGATGTCGTACACGCTGGTAGGGTCATCTCCTCCCGTGGGCGAGTTGATTTCGGAATAGGTACATCTTCACAGGTCGTTGCTCGCTTGAAATGGCCTCACCCTTCCGACCCCAACGGGACTAACTCCCTTATCTGTCGGGATTCCGTATCTGAGCGTGCTGCGCTCAATAGACTGGCTCAGACCATTCCTAACCCGCCTCTGAGAACGTTGTCATCTCTACGGAACAGTCGCGCTTAGTCGACAGGCTGTTGGATCCCTTGGACATACGCTGTTAGCACGAGAGATACAAGGGCGGTAAGAATCAATGGCGAAGACTGGGCCAGGACGATCGAGATACCCAGGTGTAGCCAGAGCATGAAAGCCAGAACCACGAGGGCGTTCATGCCCAGAAAAGCGGTGACTATGCCCTTCCAGGGGTTCAAACTGGCTTCAAGCTGATCCGATGTCCGAAATCGCTTGATGCACTAGTCGACGGTCCATACGGCCACCCTCAATCCGCCGTTCCCGCGTCGGTCATGCGCGCTGGCGGTGGGCGACTATCGGAGCAGGCTCACCATGACCTTTTGGCCAGCCGACCAGGATAAGTCGACGTCACTGAAGGTGAAGCCTGAATTGTTGGAACTCCTCTCCGGGAAGGCAAGTGACAGATCGCCGACCATCAGTGTCAGGTCGTCAGCATCGGCAACAGCCTCCATGAATGACAGATGGAGCTGCCGGGACGACCTGCTGTACCAGAGCCACTGTATGTGGTAGCTGCCCGTCTCGTTCGAGAACTGCTCGGCGCTGGTCGCGCCCTTGTCGCCGCCGCCGAAGTTCACGACGGTCATTTCCACGGACCACACCGGCGCGGCTGCGACCGCAGCAGTTGGGGCGCTCGTGAGCGTCTCGGCATGGCCACGGTCGTCGGTGAAGCTGACCCGCACCTTGACAGTCTTGTCCTCGTCCGCCTCCACGAGCGCGTACGTCGATCCCGTCGCGTCCGTTATGTCGCTGTCGGAGCCATCGTCCACCCTCACCCACTGGTAGCTGTAGGTCACGTTGGTGAGGCCGTCTGCGTCGGTTATCCCGGACGTATCGGCGGTCAGCACCTGGCCCACCTGCACAGTACCGCTGATCGTCGGCGCTCCGGTCGCAGCCCTGTTAGGCCTGGCGGCGACCGCAGCCGTCGGGGTGCTCGAGAGCGTCTCGGCATGGCCACGGTCGTCGGTGAAGCTGACCCGCACCTTGATGGTCTTGTCCTCGTCCATCTCCACGAGCGCGTATGTCGATGAGGTCGCCCCGGTTATGTCGCTATCTGTACCACCGTCCACCCTCACCCACTGGAAGCTGTAGGTGACATTGGCCAGGCCGTCCGCGTCTGTGATCCCGGACGTATCGGCGGTCAGCACCTGGCCCACATGCACAGTCCCGGTGATCGTCGGAGACCCGCTCGCAGCCCTGTTAGGCCTGGCAGCGACCGCAGCCGTCGGGGCGCTCGCCAGCGTCTCGGCATGGCCGCGGTCGTCGGTGAAGCTGACCCGCACCTTGATGGTCTTGTCCTCATCCGCCTCCACCAGGGTGTACGTCGATGACGTTGCGCCCGCTATGTCACTATCGGAGCCATCGTCCACGCGCACCCACTGGTAGCTGTAGGTCACGTTGGTCAGACTGTCCGGGTCGGTGATCCCGGACGTATCGGCGGTCAGTACCTGGCCAACCTGTCCAGTACCGCTGATCGTCGGTGCTCCGGTCGCAGGCCTGTTCGGACCGGCGGCGACCGCTGCGGTCGCCGCACTGGTCAGCGTCTCGGCATTGCCATCGTCGTCGGTGAAGCTGACGCGCACCTTGACCGTCTTGTCCTCATCCGCCTCCACGAGCGTATACGTCGATGACGTCGCGCCGGCTATGTCGCTGTCGGTGCCCTCATCAACCCGCACCCACTGGTAGCTGTAGGTCACGTTGGCCAGGCCGTCCGGGTCGGAGATCCTGGACGTGACCGCCGTCAGCACCTGTCCAACCTGCACCGTACCGCTGATCGTCGGAGACCCGCTCGCAGCCCTGTTCGGACCGGCGGCGACCGCTGCGGTCGCAGCACTCGTCAGCGTCTCGGCATTGCCATCATCGTCGGTGAAGCTGACTCGCACCTTGATGGTCTTGCCCTTGTCTGCATCCACCAGCGTGTACGTAGATCCCGTCGCGTCCGTTATGTCGCTGTCGGTGCCATCGTCCACGCGCACCCACTGGTAGCTGTAGGTCACGTTTGTCAGACCGTCTGGGTCGATGATCCCGGACGTATCGGCGGTCAGCGTCTGGCCCACCTGCACCGTACCGCCGATCGTCGGTGTTCCGCCAGCTGGAGTCCCGGCCCTGACGTTCACCGTGACGCCGACGTCCGACGTGGTCCCCTCGGCGTCCTGCGCCTGCACCGTCAGTCTGTGGGAGGTAGCATCTTCAGGGCCCAGCGTGCCCGCCACCGTGATCCGGCCGGTACCGGCGCCAATCCCAAACCTGTCGTCGTCGTTCCCCTCGCTGATCGCATACGTCACGGTCCTGCCGTCCGGGTCCTCGGCAGCCACGTTCCCTACCGCATGACCCTCCGTCGCGTCCCTTGAAACAGTGAACGAGTACGAGCTCTCCTCGAACACCGGAGCCCGGTTGGGGCAGTCGTGGAGATCATCCAGGTCTGGGTGATCCAGGTCGTGGTTGGCCACGTCACGGAAATTGTGGGGGAAGCAGCCGCTGAACGAGTTTCCGGTCAGGTACACGCGCTCGAGCTCAAGCCGTCCCAGGCTGATGGGTATCCTGCCGGTCAGACTGTTGTCCCGCAGGAACAGCTCGGACAGGCTGTCCATGTCACCCAGTTCCGCCGGGATGCTCCCACTGAGCCGGTTGTCGTCCAGCACCAGTTGGGTGAGCCTGTCCAGGTTACCCAGTGCCGCCGGTATCGTGCCGCTCAGCTGGTTGCCCTCAAGGTAGAGCACCTGGAGGTTGGACAGGTTCCCGAGCTCGGCGGGAATCCGTCCCGTCAGGCCGTTGTCGAACAGGTAAAGGTGCGTGAGCCTTGCCAGGTTCCCGAGCTCTGCGGGTATCTGCCCCGTCAGGCTGTTGTCGTCCAGGTCGATGCGACGCAGGGCTCCAAGGCTCCCCAGGGCCGCCGGGATGCTCCCGTCCAGACCCTTATTGGCCAGCTGCAGTCTCCACACGCGGCCGGGAGTCCCGAGAATCGTGACCCCCTCCCAGCTGCCGAGGGAGGTTTCTCCGTCCCAGTCCAGCGAGCCGCCGCTCCCCGCCAGTGCTCCGCGGGCCGCGTACAGGACCTGGCAGTCGCCGACCAGGTCGGGATTGGCGTCCGGGCTGGGGATCACCACACCGTTCAGGCACACCGACGTCACCGTCACCGTCACCGTCGCCGTATCGGTACCGCCGTTTCCATCGTCCACCTCCACGGTCAGGGTATGGGTCGGCGAGACCGCGTGGCTCAGCTCATCCTCAGCGGTGATCTCACCCGTCTCGGCGTCTATCTCGAACGTGCCGTCGTCATTGCCTGCCGTGATCTCATAGCCGAGCTCATCGCCCGTGTCCTCGTCCGTCGCCGATACCGTCCCCACATCGGCCCCCACCGACGCGTCCTCGGCCACCGTGAAGCTGTAGCCCGGCGAGTCGAACTCCGGATCTAGGTTGCACGGCTCGGTCTCCTGCGTCACCTGCGGGGATTCTGTGCCCCAGTCGGTTACGTACTCGTCTCCGTCCCCGTACGCCCGCACCCTGAACTCGTATGTCGCATCGCACGGGGGTCCGCCGGCGGGACTGTACGTCACGCTGCTAGTCGTAACCGTAGGCAGCGCCGTCCAGGATGACTGCGGGTCCGTTCGGTACTGGATCTCATACTCCGACGCTCCGCTCACAGCCGTCCAGCCGATCGTGAAATCGCCCGCCGACAGTGATACCTCCAGGTCCTGCGGCGCCGGAGGAGGATCCTCGGGAACGTCGCCCACGCCTATGCTCACCGTCGCTGTCGCCGTGCCGCCGCTTCCGTCCGATGCCGTCACCGTAAGCGTGTAGCTGGCCGTAGTCTCATAGTCCAGGGCACCGGCCACGGTGACCTCGCCGCTGCTGCCCCCGATCGCAAACTTGCCGGCACTATTGCCGGCTGTGATCGAATACGTGACCGAATCGCCGTTTACATCCACGGCCGACACCTCGCCCACCGCGTCTCCAACAGCCGCGTCCTCGTCGATCTGAAGCGAGTAGGGCGTATCGACGAACACCGGCGCCTGCGGCCCGCACGCCGCCGTCCTAAGCGTGACCGCACCCGACCACAGGCCCACCCTGGTGTTGTACGTCGCTCCATCGCCGTATGCGCCCACCCTGAACTCGTGCGCCGTGTCGCACAGCAGAAGGGTCGCCGCATAGCTCTCACCGGTTGCGATATCTGCCAGCGTCGTCCAGTCCTCATCGCCGCCGATCCGGTGCTGGACCCGGTAACCGGACTTGCCGGTCACCGAGTTCCACGTCAGGTTGGCGCCATGAATGCCCGACGCCGCCACGGTTAATCCAGTTGGCGCGGGCGCGTAGACCGGCGGCGGCTGAGAAGGCGTGAAGGTCGCCGTGCTACCGTCGTCAGGCGTGATGTCACCGTACGCCCCTATGTCTCGGTAGTACTGGGTCAGATTCGACGTCCGGACGTCGGCAAACGCGTCGCTCGCTGCCGCCGCCGTCACTCGGCTCTTCAGGTTCGCCAGCGTCTGGGTGTACTCAGCGTCATCGGATGGAACACCGTATCGCAAGGCATTAACCGCGCCGTGATCGTCGGTCTGTAGGTCCCACTGCGACACCACCTGCCACACCTCCACCGATATCGCGTGATGGGCGCCCATGGGCGCCAGGAACACCACAGCCTCTCGACCCTCAAATATGGCTCTCAACAGAGCCTCGACATCCCTGACCGCCTCCTGCAGGGCAGCTTCATACTCAGCTTCCGTCAGCAGTGGCGTCGATGACGATGGGCCGAACTCATCGGCCGCGTGTGCACTACTGTACAGTGCGTACGACTTGGCATCTGCCATCTGGTCGTAGGCCACGGTAAGACTCGCTAACCCCGACCCCACTATGTACTCGTGTACATCGTAGTCTGCATAGCAGGTCAGGAACTGGTAGTCGGTCCTCAGACCTCCTAGCGCCAGAGACCTGAAGTTAGCCTTGGCGGACTCAGGAAAGGCGATGAGGGGGCTATCAAGCTTCTCCATGAATTGCCTCTCCGCCTCCTGCGCGGACGGCAGGTCATCGTTTTGGTCAAGCTCTAGCCAGAGCCGGATGGCGGTCTCCCTCTGCTCCAATGTCCTCGCAACGCCCCGCCATTCGCACCTGACCGTCCCTTCGGTCGCCGTGCCGCGGACAACCACGTGGGCTGGCGACGCTCCCATCAGCCGCAAACCCTTTTCCAGCAGTTCCTCCACCGTCGGAATCGTCTCATCTACATGGTAGGCAGCGCCTGCCTGGTTTGATGCCAGCAAGTCGGACCTGGTCACATCAAGCCTGCTGACGTCCTGCGGCTCGCATTCCCCAGCGCTGGCGCAGGGCAATCGGCTGTCCTCGATGGACCATGTCGCCAAAGCCTCTTCCAGTTCGGCGGCTAAAGACCCCCCCTCGCTCGAGTGTTCTCCGCAGCCTGTGACACCCAGCAAAAGCACCAGGCAAAAGAGAATCCAGCCAGCAGGCGCGATCCTTCCAAGAGACCTCATAAACTCATCATCCTCAATTCCCCGAAACCAAGGACCTGCCCTACACTCCTCAGCAGTACCCTATGGGGTCACCCCGAAATTCCGTCAACTGACTGGCTAATTGAGCTGGCACACAGCCCTCCAAGTGCAGATTGCTGGCCAAGTCGAGCACGCTTAGGTTGTCCAGACTCCCCAATTCCTGCGGGAACCCTCCAAATAGTCGGTTGCCATTGAGCCGTAACTCTCTTAACGAAGTGAGTTGACTCATCTCCGGTGGAATGACGCCGTTCAAGGAAGGTCGTGCGATTAGATCCAGCACTGTGACGCGCCCGGGAGAGCCTTCAATCGTTACCCCAATCCACTCCTTCATTGGCAGATCAGCGCTCCAGTTGAGGACTGCATCGCCCTCCAATTGATCTCGGATGCGCAGGAGTGCCTCACAGTCCCCCACCAGACCCGTGTTCTCCTGGGGATCATCCACCAGATGACCAGACGAGCATGCGTCAATGTCACCTGACAGGTCGTTCCAATCCGAGTTCTCGGCAACCATACGGTCTCCGACTCTCCGGACCACCACTCGTATGTCCGAGCCGTCGCGCGCTGCCGTGTAGAGAGCGACCCACGATTCACCCGCTGGATCGTCATTGTGAATTGCGATCCTTGACCCGTCAGGAGACCATCCGGCTAATGCCGTTCCCCAGGGCCATTTCTCCTTGAAAAGGAACCTCGACCCTGAACCGTCAACCTTTACCATCACCACCGGGGAATTACTGCTGCCGCGGGACGGACCATACAGAATCTCCGAACCGTCTGGGGACCATGACAGACCCTCATCCCAATAGCTGGGGTGCCCGGGCCTCTCGAGCGATAGCAGCAGGATCTGATTACGGCCATCGGGATCCATCACATGGAGTTCGCGCTTCATATCGCCTTCCCTTATGAAGGCGATTCGCGTCCCATCGGGAGACCATGCGGGCCTGCTTGCCGCAGCGCCGAGCTTTGTCAATCGCGACCCATCCGCCGTGATGGTGTAAACGATGTAGGCCCAGCGGTCACGCACCTGCCGGGCCACGAACGCTATGTGCAGTCCGTTCGGAGACCATAGCGGCGCTTCCTCTGTCGTGTTGATCGAAGAAACCAGTATCCGCTGATTGCCTCCGTCAGCATCCATTACATGCAGGTGGAATCCCGGCTCCGGCGATCTGTTCGAAATGAAGGCAATCCTTTTCCCGTCAGGCGACCAGGCGGGATGAGAGTCCCTGTCATCGCTGTCGGTCAACTGCAGAAACCCGCTCCCATCCAGGGCAGAGACGGCAATATCGACTTTAGAGGGATAGAAGTCATCGGGCTCTACCACGGCAAATGCGACCTTGAAACCATCGGGGGAAAGGGCTGGGGAGTAGCTGCCAGGCTCGTAACGAGTACCGACTCCCGCACCAGCGGGCAGCCTCCACATACTTGTCCCATCGGCACTGACGACTACGATTCCATTCGGTCCCTGCGAAAACACGATGAGCCTGCCATCCTTGGACCACACAGGGGGTGTCTCGCGCCTGGGTAATTCGAAAAGTATTCCATGTCCGGTATAGCACCTGATGTCTCCAAAAGCCAACGCCGCAAATACCAACGCCACCAGCGTCAGCACCAAACCCGCCAGCACCAAACATCCAATCCTCAGGCCTTTAATCAGAGTGCTAGACATTTCAATTGACCTAGATTGAACGTCCGCTTACCACTCCCACGTCACTCCAAGGCTCATCTAGTCCGTGTGATATAGACTTCGTATAACTGCTATATCCAAAGGATAGGGAGAACAGTCAGGTTCCTCCTCCGCTATTCCCGTCCTGTCGTCGTAGTTCATAACCGACTCCACGGTCCTAGGGTGGGACGCCAAGTAGATGGCGTCTGAGTCCAAACTTGGATCACCTATCACAATGTCCGGAATGTTAGAAATCTCCAAGTCACCGGCGAACAGCTCCACGAGGGAATCAATGCGGTCCAGGATCCAGTTTATGGCACCTGTAGCCGGATCGTTGAACACTCGAGGAGTCCAGTCTGAAAGACCAAGCGCGTGTCCAGCCTCGTGCACTACCAAAGCATATGCAAAGAACTTGTGTGCCGATCCGCTGTCTTCCTCATGTGGAGTATCGCCCTCAAAGCACATGTTGAACTCGACCTTATCCGGAGCCGTCGGGACCACATTTCTAGCATCCAGATAGTCCTTGCTGAAGGAGATATCTGCGCTGATAATCTCATCGCCAGCCTCCCTACCTAGGGAGGCATACAAGGGCGAAGTCACGCAGGCTACTACCCCTGGATCGAGAAGGCATAGCTTGAACGGGTCTAGTATCATCTCGCCCACACTTGAGCCTAGTACGAATACATCCTCCACATCAGGAAGCTCAAGCATCCTGATTTCGCTCAACCTCGCGTCCTCCGCAAAGGGATCGTCAGGTCCAATTCCAAAAGGCAGTGGTGGTATTAGCTGAAGGAGGGAACCCAGCAAGTCCAGGTCGGTACAACTCTCAAAGCCCTGCGCCTTCGCATTGTTCTTGTACTCGGGAGTTATTTCAATCAGATCGGGCAGTGCATCTTCCCACTCCTCAAGAGCGTCGGTTATGAGATCGATCCAGTCTTCCTGATTGGGCCCCTCGAAGGTGTCTTCGCAGATCCTGTACTTGTATTCGTGCTTGCCACCGGCATTCTCTTGATAGTGTCCGAAGAACGGATATCCCGCTACTCGTTCGCCTGCCCTAGGCTTAGTAGAGGAAGCCCAGTAGTATGCGTCCCGCACCGAAAAGACTCTGCCACCGTTTGTCTCGTAGAAAAGCTGCACCGCATATAGCTTGCGGGCTTCAAGACTCGTGATAGTAGATTGTGTGCTATTGAGTGAGATGTTCACTACCTTGTTGGCTGGTTCGAAGAGTCCGGGCAAGTTCCCGTCCAGAGTCCAATCTCGCTCCGAATGACTGCCCTCCAATTTACGCCAGCGGAGCGAGTAGCTTGTTGCGTCCTGCTGGCTGGTCCACTTCACTAGCGCCGAAGCATCGTCGCCGGTGATAGATGTAATGGGACTGTCGATAATCGTCACCACCTGACCATATGTGGCGGTGCCTGATGCAGTCGCCTTTAGCTGTATCTTGAACGGACCATCCTCGGCCAGTCCGACGTTGTTGACCAGGTTATCAAGGTCAAGTTCGTCTGTAGTCGGCGCCGATTCTCTGTCGCCGCCGGGGGAAATGACTTCCAGTTCATATTGGGTTCCCGTTGGATTTGCCATCGGTAGGTTCAAACTCGCTTTTGCCTTGCGTCTGGGAAGGGGCACCACGTCAATCTCGGGCACAAGCACGGGCAGATCCGTAGACCCTTGAGTGTAGTTGGACTCGCCCGAACTGTTCACGCTTGAGACCCTGTGAAAGTAGGTAGAGCCGTTAGTGAGTCCACTGATTTTGACGGAGGTGGCACTGACCTTGGTCAGAGTGAATTGGCCGAATGGTAGGAGGGGCCAGCTAGTGCTCTGATCGAATTGGTACACCCTGTATTCGGTGGCGTAGTCAACTGCGTCCCAGCTCAGGGTTATCGTTCCGTCACCGGTCGTGGCAGTGACATTTGTCGGTGCGGCCGGCACCGGCGGAACTACCTCGATATCAACGGATGTGGACACGTTAACATCGCCGCCGCTGACGTTGGCTGTCACGCTGCCCTGACCGGCCGTGCAGCCATACAGCGTGAGGTTCACTGTTACTTGTGTTCCCGTGAGGTTGGATGTGCTGTCGGACATGCGACAGAGCACTGCCGACCCAAAGCCGACAAGGCCGTTGGTACTAACGGTGATGGTATATGTTTCGTCAGGGTCTAGGTCGCTAGCCTTCACCTGGAACGCGTCGCTCGCGTCGATATAGATCTCGCTGTCAAGACCCGTGATAACTATTTCCTGCTCGTCAACGTTGGCGACGGTGACGGTGACTTCCAACCGGGTCACGTTGGATGTGGGAGAAGCGCTATCTTTGGCTCTCAGAGTGACCTCGTATGTGTTTCTGCCGTCATCGTCGTCTGGATTCTCGTAGTCCGGGGAACTCTTGAATGCAAGGCTGTAGAGAGTCGTAGGCGTAGTGGTCTTGTTGAGCTCGAAGTGATCGGCGTCGTCTCCCTCCAAGGACAATGTGACGGAGTCTCCGGCATCGGGGTCAGTGGCGGTGTAGGTGGCCACGGTGCCGGTGGAATTCTCAGCGTACGTGATCGACGAAAGACCGGAAATCTCCGGTGCCTCGTTGACATCGGAGACCGTCACGGTCACCAGATGCGTATCGCTCTTCGTGTTGGGTTGGCCGTTGTCCGTTGCCACCACGTTCAGGTTGTAGACGTTGTTCCGACCAGAGTCCCCCGGATTCTCGTAGTCCGGGGGGTTCTTGAACCTCAGCTCGCCGTCAACGTTGATTTCGAAGTCACCGGCGTCGGTGCCGCTCACCGACCAGGCGATTACCGTGTCGGCATCGGCATCGGTGGCGTTGTAGGTGGCCACGATTCCGGTGGAATTCTCAGCGTAGGTGATCGACGAGAGACCGGAAATCACCGGTGCCGCCTCGTTACCGTTGGAAACCGTCACGGTCACCGTGTGCGTATCGCTCTTCGTAGTGGGTGAGCCGTTGTCCGTTGCCTCCACGGTCAGGTTGTAGACGTTGTTCCGACCGGCATCCTGCGGATTCTCGTAGTCCGGGGGACTATCGAAGGTGAGGCGTCCACTGCTGTCGATGTCGAAATCGAGGGCGTCGGAGCCGCTCAGCGACCAGGTAATCGTGGTGTCGGCATCGGCATCGGTGGCGCTGTAGGTGGCCACTATTCCGGTGGAATTCTCAGCGTACGTGATCGACGAAAGGCCGGAAATCACCGGCGCCGCCTCGTTTACGTTGGAGACTGTCACGGTCACCGTGTGCGTATCGCTCTTCGTATTGGGAGAGCCGTTGTCCGTTGCCACCACGTTCAGGTTGTAGACGTTGTTCCGACCAGAGTCCCCCGGATTCTCGAAGTCCGGAGCACTGTCGAAGGTGAGGCGTCCGCTGCTGTCGATGTCGAAATCACCGGCGTCGGTGCCGCTCACCGACCAAGTGATCGTGGTGTCGGCATCGGGATCAATTGCGGTGTAGGTGGCCACGGTTGCGGTGGAATTCTCAGCGTACGTGATCGACGAAAGGCCGGAAATCACCGGTGCCTCGTTGACATCGGAGACCGTCACGGTCACGGGATGCGTATCGCTCTTCGTATTGGGAGAGCCGTTGTCCGTTGCCACCACGTTCAGGTTGTAGACGTTGCCATTCGGACCCTCGTAGTCCGGGGGGGTCTTGAACGCTAGCTCGCCATCAACGTTGATCTTGAAGTCAACGTCGTCAGTGCCGCTCAGCGACCAGGTGATTACCGTGTCGGCATCGGCGTCGGCGGCGCTGTAGGTCGCCACGATTCCGGTGGAGTTCTCAGCGTACGTGATCGACGAAAGGCCGGAAATCACCGGTGCCGCCTCGTTTACGTTGGAGACTGTCACGGTCACCGTGTGTGTATCGCTCTTCGTATTGGGAGAGCCGTTGTCCGTTGCCACCACGTTCAGGTTGTAGATATTGTTCCGACCAGAATCCCCCGGATTCTCGAAGTCCGGGGGACTGTCGAAGGTGAGGCGTCCACTGCTGTCGATGTCGAAATCGAGGGCGTCGGTGCCGCTCAGCGACCAGGTGATTACCGTGTCGGCATCGGCGTCGGCGGCGCTGTAGGTCGCCACGATTCCGGTGGAGTTCTCAGCGTACGTGATCGACGAAAGGCCGGAAATCACCGGTGCCGCCTCGTTTACGTTGGAGACTGTCACGGTCACCGTGTGTGTATCGCTCTTCGTATTGGGAGAGCCGTTGTCCGTTGCCACCACGTTCAGGTTGTAGATATTGTTCCGACCAGAATCCCCCGGATTCTCGAAGTCCGGGGGACTGTCGAAGGTGAGGCGTCCACTGCTGTCGATGTCGAAATCGAGGGCGTCGGTGCCGCTCAGCGACCAGGTGATCGTCGTGTCGGCATCGGCGTCGGTGGCACTGTAGGTCGCCACGGTGCCGGTGGAATTCTCAGCGTATGTGATTGAAGAAAGACCGGAGATCACCGGTGCCCACTCGTTGACGTTGCCAACGACAACGGTCACCGCAAGTGATGTCGTCTCGACAGGAGAGCCATCGTCCGTTGCCACCACGTTCAGGTTGTAGATGTTGTTTCGACCAGAATCCTGCGGATTCTCGTAGTCCGGGGAACTGTCGAAGGTGAGGCGTCCACTGCCGTCGATGTCGAAATCAAGGGCGTCGGTGCCGCTCAGCGACAATGTGACGGTGTCGCCATCCGGATCACCGACGGTGTATGTCCCCACAGTGCCGGTACCGTTCTCCGCATAGTTCCTGAATCTATCTCCCGTCAAGGTGGGGGACCTGTTCGGAACTGTTATGGTCTGAGACTCACTGGCCACCGAAGAGTCGTCCCGGAGCACATCTGCCGTCAATTCTGCGCCGGGACTGCTGCAGGCATAGACGGTGAAGCTCTCGCTGTGCATGAATACAACACCGGCATCTTCAGCAGGCACAGTGAGGGTGACACTCCTTGCAGAGCACAGTTGATTGAAGCCAATGTTGGAATTGCCTGAGGGGCGACTCACTCGCAGCTTGTAACTGCGACCTCCGGTGAGGAATAGACCTTTGACGCTGAATTCGTCGCTTGATCCAGGCTGGATCTCCGAGGCCAACTCGTCAATGTCGATCTCCTCCGTGCAGAGGAGAAACCCCCCTGGTGCGGGTATGCACCCGCGTGGAACCCCATCCGGGTCTTCTTTCTCGCCCTCAGTCGGCGTTGCGAGAATCACCCTCTCGCCTGCAGGTCTGGTCGACTCCGTACATGTCACCTCGCCGCTCTCAGGATCCTCTAAACATGTCTCCACCGTCACCATGATCGGCTCGGCGTCATCTGACTCCGGAGTTGGCGTCGCGGCAGGGGTCTCGTCCGTGCCTTCCGAACCCCCTTCCTGAGCCGCAAGCGGTCCGGTAGACAGCACCAGTATCACTAAGGCCAGGGTCAGGCCGGCGCCCACCCACAGCCCGATCCCCATCCGCCAAGGGGAACGGGCGGTCATGCGGCGGAAACCAATGGACATATCGACTCACCTGAAGCCCTGGAACTCCTGACACGGTGAATACAGCGATCGGTTGCCACGAGGCGATGCGCCGGGTAGCGATATGGCCCTAGAATCCACACGCAGCACGTACGCAGCCTCATCGCAAGCTTCCACGTCAAACAGGACGGCAACTTGCTCATGCCCACCAAGCACCCTCTCGATGCAGCGCAGCATCTATGGCGGCGGCAGGTTATCTTCCCCGCCCGAGGCGAGCGCATCGGCCTCCTCATAAGTGAGGCACAGATGCAACGGCAGGGAGTTGCCAGGGGGGGCAGCAGGAACGTCCGGCGGCCCCGATGCCCACCGGGGACGGGGACTCCGACTCCACCGCTCTTGCACAGACCCCGGATGAATCGCCCAGGCTCCGGCTTCCCAATGCAGGAACGCCACTCCTAAATCGACGGGATTTTCGTCTGTCAGGCAGTCCAACGGGACCTGCCCCTGCGTCCTCGGGGAGACTCGCCAGCGGGACTTCCTGAATGGCTGCCGGCGCCCCGGCTCCGAACCTCTCCTCGATGCACATCCGCTCTGAATCCGACAACAGCCCAACCAACTCCCCGACAGTCGTCCCGTCGGAAATGCGCAGCTCTGCAAGGGTCACCGGGATCGGCGGGGTCCTCCGCACACGCCGCTGCAACGGCCAGCATCATTGGCAAGGACATGAGCCTTAGATCCCACGCCGAAATTCGCCACCTGTTCGGGTTCGCGGCCCCGGCAGCCCCGATTCCGCGTCGCCGCCCGCCCCGGGCCTCTTATCCCGCCGTGTTCTCCCTGCCCTCTCGAACGGGAGCCCGGTTCCTATTTGATTTCGTGCTCGTATGCAGGCTGCCTCGGGTACCAGGGGACGCCCCCCTGGGACGGGTAGTCCCTAGCAATCTAACTGCCTACTGTGAACTTACAGTGGAATTGGACCTCTTTTCTGGTGAACTTTCCGTGAACATATGGAGTCATGAAAAGTAACCGGGGATCACGTCCACGCGAGTGGTGTATTGAGGCGTCATCCTGTTGATGTCGTTCACGGGGCTGTTGGCTGTGGAAGCATGGCCTTCGGCGATGCTTCCAGTTCCTGGTTGATTTCCGGAGAAGCAAGCGTCAGGTAGCGGCGCCCTATAGCCCACTCGTCGTGCTGCTCTGCCAGCACCGCTCCCACCAGCCGGCGCGCAGCAGGCCGGTTCGGGAAGATACCCACCACGTCCGTCCGTCTGCGGATCTCCTTGTTGAGCCGTTCCAGCGGGTTGTTCGAACAGATCTGCCTGCAGTGAGGCACCGGGAACGCCGTGGAGGCCAGGACGTCCGAACCGGCCTCGGCCAGCATCGAGGCGGCCTGCGGGGACCGGTCCTTGAGCTGGTCGATCACCCTGTGCAGCTGTGCATGCACCTCCTCGGCCGGCGGCTGCCGGTAGACGGCGCGCACCATCGTCGCCACCGCCGGCCGAGCTCTCCTGGGCACACGCGTCAGCAGGTCGGTCATGAAGTGGGTGCGGCAGCGCTGCCAACTCGCTCCCGCGAAGACCGTCGCGATCGCATCCCTCAGACCGCGGTGAGCATCGGATACCACCAGCCTCCACACCATCCAGGCCTCGGTCGACCACCTCGTCGGGCTCTGAGCAGATGCGCGAGACCAGGCTCTTGGAGATGCCCTCGCATCCCAACGCCTTCACCAGGTCGACCACCCACCTCTTTGACACACACCCCACGAATTCCTGCTGGATGACGCCCAGCAGGACTCGCTCGCTTCACCGCCGCGGCTCCAGCAGGCTCGGGAAGTAGCTCCCCTCCCTCAGCCTGGGGATACGAAGGTCCATCGTCCCAACACGTGTATCCCACTGCCTGGACCTGTACCCGTTGCGCTGGGTCACACGCTCCGTGCTGCGCTCCCTGTAGCCGGCACCGGTCCTGGCTGAGACCTCGGCATCCATGGTCGGACCACCAGTGCCTCACGAAGGAAATCCACGTCTCCGTCAGCTCCACGCTTGCGCAACATCCCCAGCAGCAGGGTAGGCCGCCGGCGAGTTACCCCGGCTTACCCGAAGCACTTTTCCGTCGGCCCCCTCCGAACCGTGCATGAGCCTTTCGGCCTCACACGGCTCTCCAGTGACACTCGTCCAGGTTCCCAACGCGGATGGCACGGAAATTGGTTTCGGCGCTACGCATCCCGCGCACCTCCCCGCTCTCCGCACCGGTGCCTCCTGTCCTCCTTCGCCACGTACCGGGCTTTCCCCGGCTCGGACTACTACGAGGGCTCCGTGACTGTAGGGGTCTCCCCCCGTAGGCCATCCCGCGTTACGGTGGCAAAGGGCGTCCGAGCGCGACTTAGGTGCCCCGTTCGTTCCCTTGCATGACATCACTGGTCATCGTCCGCCCATCGAAGGTGCGTCGGTCTCGACGGTTAACCGATGCAACGGGCGGCACCGGGTTACAAGCGTTCTACCGACGGATGTGTGGATGCACCGTCTGGAAACTGGGGTTCAGGCAATTCAGCACTGTAGAACCGCTCCATGGCGGTGCGAAGACCGGCTTGCGACAGGATGGAGTGGCCGGTGGCGATTCCACGCCAGGGGAACCAGTCTCAACTCAGACGCCACTGCGGTCGACGAATGTTGGAGTCGCCCCTACATATGGCGTTAGACGCGCTCACCGATACCAGGTCAGCGGATATGATCCAAGCGTAGGCCAGTTCTTACGGGAACGATACGAGGTTGTCATCCGGGCTATCGAGGAAGCACGGGTTCTAGTGGATACCCACGGGTCGCAGTCGAGCTACAGATTCAGGGACAAGGTCATTTAGCATGAGAGTCAAGCTCCTGCTCCTCTTCATCCCGCTACTGATTGTCGGCTTCTTGGCGACCCCGGAGGCCAGTCGGGCCGACCAGTGCGAGCTCGGCGGCAGTCAACGGGGAGTGCTAGACGGGGAGAGCGGGAAGGAAACCATCCTTCGCAAGTATGGACAAAATCGCTCCGTGTTTGCCGCCGAGATTGCAAACGTTTGGCGCCTCAAGGATTCCAAATCGCGGATCTACAAGCTGGATGTCACGGGTGTCTACAAGGGACCGGTCTACCGGACCGTCTACCTGACGGTCGAGAACTTTCCTCTCGGAGTCCTGTGGGACTCTCCGCATGGCGAAGTGCTGATATTCACCGATCTATCGCGCGGCCTCATTAGTAGCTGTACAGTGGCCTCCTACTCTCGTCTGGTATACGCCAAAGCCCTGGACGAGCTATTCCCTGAAGGTCCTCTGGTGCCATCAGCCGACGCTCCCAAGATGCCGTTTCCCGAAGAGACACTCACCATATTGGTGACCGCAGCGCCCGCACCGCTACCAGATCCAAGTCCCGCACCTGCGCCAGTCTCCAGCGGCTGCGTAACGGGAGCATCCGATCTCTAATCGGTTGCCTCGATGCTAGGGATAGTCACCTTGGCTCTACGCCGCCGAAAATGCTGAACAAGAGAAGCTCCAGACTGTCGCCGTGGCCTCCTTGAAATAGGGGCTGGGCAGGTGCTGCGGTAAGTCTCAAAAACTGCCACCGTCCAAGTTCGAGTCCCTGCGGGTTTCCCTCGGCGAGACCGAATTGCGAACTTTCGAGTTGGTGATCCGGACGGTCGGGATCTAATCGACAGTACAAGTTGCGTTATTCGCGGGAAAACGACCAGACTCCGCTAGCGTCGGCCGAGCAAGCTTGTCCTAGTGCCCGCGATCGCTGGTACCGGCTTTGAAATTTGGTTCGAATCCCCTTCGGTGGAGTTAAGGGGACTGTATTACGAACGTTTCAACATGAAGCCTCAGTATAGGCGTCAACAGCTATTCTTGCGGTGTTAGACTGGCGGAGAGCGATCGGCCGGAGGCCATAAGTAGTCTACGAGGGCTCAAACTTGGTTCGATGCCGGTGAAACTCACCTGTCGGGCAGCAGGTCATGAGCGATGAGTCCGCCGAGTTTCTGGAGCATCATCTGAGGGAACTGCGCCTGCGCACGTTTCTCAGGGAGTACGGCAAGGTGGCGGGCCAGTGTGCAGCAGAGGGAGTCGACCATCCCGGCTACCTGCTCAGGCTCTCAGAGCTAGATCTGATTGACCGACACCATCGCATGGTGGACCGGCGGATAAGGGAGGCTCCCTTCCCATCCACCAAGAGCCTGGACACCTTCGACTTCCTGGCTATCCCGTCTGTCAACAAGCCCATGGTCATGATGCTGGCACGCTGCGAGTACGTGGACCGGCGCGAGAACGTGATCGCCATGGGCAAAAAATGGGACGGGCAAGACACACATCGCCCTCGCGCTCGGCCTTGCCGCATGCCCAGAAGGGACCGTACTGCAAACTTTTCGGTGGGAAAACTTACTCTAAGTTGGTAAGAGCCAGTGCCCCAGCTTAGTTATGGGCCACGAGTCCTCGGCCTGCAAGGTTTTGAGGCTGGTTCAGCCACCTGCCCCATGCTCTCCTGGCCTGAAGTGAAGCAAATAGAACTGGCGAGGTCTACTAACGCTCCGGTGCAACTTAGATAGGAAGTCCGCAAGGTGGTTCCAGTATCTCACTGACAATGTCGTGAAGGCCTTGGAAATTGGTGAAGTACTGAGATGTACCACATTGCAGGACATGGTCAGCAAATTCAGTCTTTCGACTGTTCTGGAAACCGCGACGCAATAACGTGCCGTCACTATCAGTCGTTGTGGTAGCGTATGGTTCCAATATCTCCTCATCGTAATTGTTCTCGATGCCCTTATCAGCGATCCTGTTGTCCAAGCGCTTTGGGAACGCGTAGGGGGTAATCTTGGTGTCTCTGGTCAGGTCCTGGCGTAGAGCTTCAGCCTTGCCGGCGGCATCACAGTCCCACACAACTACAAAGTGCGTATTGGTATTGACCCTTGCGAGCAGTCGGCCGTACGCAAGCAACTGGGTATCATTACTGTGTTGCTCAAGCTCGTTGAAGACACGAACATCCTCTGGGAAATTGAGCTCCACCCATCTCTTGAGATGCTTGGCATTGTGTCCTTCAGTCAAGATCGTGACTTTTGCTTCGTCGTAAGCCGCGATCTTGAGACCCACGTCTATCGAGGCGAGACCTTCGGACAGTTCGTCGATAGCCTCCGACTTCGTGGTACGGGAGATATTGACGTGACTGCCTGACCTAACGATCCGGAAGATGTCGGCTTCGTCTAAGGCCGCCACGGTCATAGGTGAGTGAGAGGTCATCAGAATCTTTGTGCACTGCGGGACGAACAGAGCCTTCAAGGTTCTAACCAAGACGGCAATCATGGAAGGGTGGAGAACAGCATCAAGTTCATCAAGTAGGAGGAGTTTCGGGAGACGCCGGCCGAGGTGCTGGTTGAAAGAGGCGAGACATAGTGCCATGAGAACTTGTTCCCCGGAAGACAAGGAATCGAGTTCGTATTGGGCACCAGTGGTCCGGTTCGTCATCTCGGCTTTGAAGGTGAAGCCTTCATAATTGCCCATATCAAGTTTGTAATCCTCGGGATCGGAGAAATCGAAGTCGAAGAGTCCGTCGTCTCCTGCTGCCTCCTGCATCTCGGAAAGTATTCTACGTAGGGTCTCCCACGGTGGCGGGTAATTGGTTCGGTACTCCGCAATGAGTTCATCAAATGGAACGTGCACTTCCTCGACCCGTTTATGGGCCCAGATAAACTGGTCGACCTTATAGGCTGCAAAGACCGCGCTGACAGCGTTCGAAAGCAAATTGCCCTCGTAGTGTGAAGCCCGCATGATATCGTCGTAGCTCAACTCGTGGGGAAGCTTGGCGGTTAGCTTCATAGCGGCACTAATCAGCGCTGCTTGATTGCCGTCGAAGCTGGCAATAGGTTGACTTGATGACCTCCTGCTCTGACGTTTCTTGTTCTCCGGGATGAGGGGTGCTAGAACTTGCTCATAGAGTGCCTTTTTGTAAGGAGTTTCTTGGTCGCGGGCCGCAAACACGGCGAAATCGCGTACTCTCTGGACTTCATCCCTCAAGGTGCTCTCGAGGTCGCGGCGCGCTTGGACTCCTATGTCGCGTTCGGTGTCGCTGACGAACTGGTCGAATAATGATGCTGCGGCCTCGATAGGTGGCTGGCCAGCTGGAGGGGACAAGTAGGCCTCAGCGGTATCCCGAGCGAATCGGTTGGAGTGACGACCACCCCCACCAGCGTTTGGCGCGCGAAAGGAAACCATATCGTACAGTTGGATTTCGCTCTGCCTTATACCGGAAATCACTGCCTGTCCTTCCCCGAGGGCTTCTAGGAGTTGGGACTTTCCCGCGCCGTTACGTCCTATGAGGACAGCGAGGTCAGGGAGATTCTCGGAGGTGAGAGTTGCAATAGACTTAAACTGACTACTGAGATTGATCCTCATGGGCTGGTTCCTGAACTGATGAACATGCTGTTTGCCCGTATTCAGGCCCCCGGATTGGCCCCCACGAGCCTTCGGCCTGCCAGGCTTTGGAGGCTCTTCCATTTTGTCATGCGCTGCAACTCGAACCGGCAGCGGTGCGACGAGATTCCGGGGTCACTATCGCAGCCGTTCCTCTGTGAAGACATACCGCGGACAGTCGAGAGGACGACGCTCACGTCTCGCTCGACTTCATCTCCTCTCCCGTGATCCGTCGGGTTCGTCCAGATCTTACTGTGCCGCTGTCGGCACGGTCCATTTGTCGATGACCTCAAGAATGCTCCGGATCCGATCGACCGCCTCATCGGTCGGTTCCGGGCCGATGGGCGGATCATATCCCGGCGACCGACGTTGAGGCCCATCCCACCTGCTCACGACGACCCTGTCAACTCGTCCGGCGGACCGCGAGCCGGCCAACGTCGGCAGACCCGCGACTACTCCTCCGGGAACTCGCCGGCAGGGAACACGCTGCTCACGATCTGAAGGTCCGCATTCGGGCAGTGCGGGAGCCATATCCGGCGCCACTCGTCTCCGGGGAAAACCTGGTAGAGGACCTTGTCGCCTACGACGATCTCGGCCTCTAGCTCATATCTGTGATGGCGACTGATCTGTACGCCCTCGTAGGGAAGTTCGAACTCGATCGGGAATCTGTCCGGGTCGCCCAGGGTCGTCTCCGTGACCAACAGCCTCTCTTCGGGATCGGTAACGTCGATCAGACGAACGTTGAGTACGGCGTCGCGGGGCAGGTCTTCATCACCCATGCCCGAGTGAATCCGTCCCGGCAGGGGCTCAACGCATGTGTCGAGAGGATTGGTGGAGACAACCACGACATCGGAGTTACCCGGAGCGCCCCGGGTCAGCACGGGGTGGACAGTGTCGTTGACGTACAGCAGGTCATCGCCGTGTCGGACGTCGGCGCTCAGGGAATACTCCTGGCTCTCTGAGACGAGGTCGCGGTCGTACTCGATGCGGAAGCTTACCGGAAGCCGATCGGCGTTCTCAATAACATCGCTCCCCAATTCCACGGATGAAGCATCGGCCAGCGTGGTGTCCAGCAGCTTGACGGTGACGACCGCCCCTTCTGGCAACGCGACCTCGCGCGCAAAGCGCACCTCGCCGGTGACAGATCCTGTAGGCCCGCCTGGCCCACAGGCAACCGTCGGCACAACAGCCGCAGCCAGCACCGCTATCGCCAGTAGACGCTTCAAGCGAACCGTCACCGTCTCATTCCCTCCCTTTGAGCAACCTCCCCCTTCGGCACCCGGCGGCCGACGCGGGACTCCTTGAAGGTGCAGGCGGGGTTCTCAGCGTCGTCGCCCGGATTGCACTGCAGGTTCATGGCAAAGGCGCGTGCGGTCTGAGACCCCTACTCCTGCACACGCTTAGACACCTTAACCTGACTACCTTGAAGAGGGCCGTAGCCAATGGCCCGGGAACAACATCGCAGGTACTCCTACATCCGTCAGGCTGCCCTGCGGGCGAGGACCGCAGGGCCGACAAGAGCACCGCTGCGAAGGAGGTCGGCAGGCCAATGCCTCCCCGGCGGTAGCGGAGCGCGGCGGCGGCCACATCATCCGAATTCTCGACTATAAGGATGTCCGAGACCGTCAGGTCCATCGATGAGGTTGCGGGCCGCAGCTTCCTGTTCAGGGTAGTCACCCACCAGATACCGCAGGATCACGTTTGCGTCGACTGTTTCCATCTTTCGACTGCTCCCTCTGCGGCGGCACAGACCATCGCTTCCAGGCTCATAGGGGATCCGTCGTACTTCAGGCTGCGGAACAGACGGCTGGTGGGCCGTACCAGCAATATCAGCACCCCCTCGTCCACGATGACATAGCGAACCCTGTCCCCCGCCTTGACCGCCAGTGCGTCCCTGACGGCCTTGGGCAGCGTTGTCTGGCCCCTGTTGGTGATGCCGGATTCGAACATGGCAATCTCTCCTTCACGTCACTGTGCAACCGTGGCATTTCATTCAGGTCAAGGTAATGCTATGCACGGAATCGCAAGCCGCACGTCTGGCCTCCATACGGGCTTGACTCATAAGCAACGGGAGCTTCGTAAAGTCGTCAGACCCGTAGGTCATGGTGAGGCAGAAGGGGCGAGGTCAAGGGAAGCGCGGATTAGAACAAGGATCGACAAGCTTTACGCTAAACGCATGGCCGCACCGACAGGTAAAGGCAATTCCAAATTCTCCAACGTGGCAGAACCTCTGCATAAGTGGTTATCCGCCAGTCAATTCCCGTCTTACGTTTATCGCATCGGGCCTAGTTGACGCGTTTGCGAAACTAATAATCGAAAGCGAATTAGAATGAGCAACTAGGGTATGGGCCATATGTTTACTGTGTTTCTCCCTTACGAAAGGGACATCATTATTTTCCGTACCTGAAGGGTCTCTGTAGCAGAATCGGATACGAACAGGTCATTTTTCGCCGTGATCCATAACTCATGCCAAATGCCTCCGGGGAATCGGCGGTTTTTACCGCGCCGCGAGAATTGGTCGAGCAACGGAGTGTAGTAGTATGCTGCCTTCAGTCCGATAGCAGGTGAAAGATATGCTAAGGAAGTCTTGGCGCCTTCGCCACTACGAGCATGTTGAGCGCAAAGTGGCTATGTCGTTGGTGGATATCGTTACGGCGTATGCGAGTGGCGAATACAAAGTCGAAGCTATGACGGAACAGGTGGCTGTGCTGTCCCGCATGCGTAGCCACCTCTGGTACATGATGTTTTGCTTCATGGCAGCATCGTGGCTCATAGCATCCTTCATCATAAGCCTCCGCGAATATTTCGAGGACGCTTCTCTACTGTTGTCGTTCGCAGCGTTGTCAACGATATTGATCGTGGCCTTAGGCAATCATGTTCTCCAATTCACTAATGTGATGTATGAGCGCATTACTGTGGTCCAGATAACGAAACATAGACCGCACAAATGCCGAATGCGGGGAGGTTCTCGGCTTCCACATTCAGTGCGTGCAGCATTGATCGCGGGCCAGTAACCCAAGGACCATAATCGACTTGCATCTGCTGCCAACTCGACCTCACTAGCACGCTCGAGAAGACTTCAACGTGATCGGCTAGGACGAGCCCTGGCCAAACTAGAGGATTACACAAATCGCATAAGGGGCACCCTCTTATACTGGTTCCGTTTTTTCAGTTCATCGATGCACCGCTCCAGATGGTTAGCAAGACCGAGGAACAGGCCGACAAGACGCACAATCTGGTCTTCGACTTCGAGCCGAACTCTATTTCTTTCCGTAGTCCCGGGGGCGAATTGCCCTACGAGGCCACGCTGCGCAGAATCCAGCCGCGTCGATAAACCGCCGTCTGTTTAGGGTTGGTCGGCCTCTCTGGCCCTCTCCTGCGGACAAATGTGGTCACAACCGCTCCAAAACGTCGCCGTCATATCGTGGCACCCGTGCGTTGCCATACCTCCCTCCTTCCGCACTCTACCCATTTCGGTCTATCTATAGTTTGACGATACCCCTGGTACTGGTACCTCAACACTTTTGTAATGATGGGTTTAGGACTAGTCGTCATTCCGGCTTTGAGCTCGAACGACGTTTCAGGTCCAGCAGCCATCATTTCAAAGCAGATGTGCCGATGGTCTGTAACAAACAGTCGATGCCCGAAAACTCGGATAAAATACAGGGAGGCTAGCTCATAACCATTAAGGCGGAAAAGAAATAAGCGTACCAAGAGACCAAGGCCCGACGCGGCCGTTTAGTTTCGTATCAGAGCCTGCGTTGTTGGAATATAGGATATGACACGCGTATCATTGACGCGAGACAAGCGCTAGAGGACCGTTGTTGAACGATACCACTTGTATTTGGGTAGCTCTTGCTGATATTTTCGACTGGCCGTTAGTTGTTTTATTGCTTGTTGGGCTGTTCTTGTTTCTGTTTAGAGGGCAGCTAGCCCAGTTGATAGACCGGATTACACGCCTGAAACTTCGGGGTGACTTTCTTGACATATCTATCGATGCCGGTGCCTCCAGCGATGAAAAGCAAATCGAAAGGGAGATAGAGCTACAACTGGAGACGGAGGAACTCGCTCCTCAACAAGCTAGTGACGTCGCCCCGCAAACAGGGCCTATGGCAGACTTCGTCTGGGATGGCTACGAACACTTTGCTGTGATCGAATCTTGGCGCAATCTAGAGTTGGAAATTGTTCGGGGGCTGTCGGCTCTTGGAATTGCAGCAGACGCTACGCGACGAGTCCAATCCATACCTAGGCAGGCCCTAAAGGCGGGTCTCATAAGCGACCAAGAATTCCGCACGATCGCGAGGATGCAGAAAGTCAGAAATCTAGCGGCGCACGAAGTCGGGCGAAACATAGATCCCGTAGACGCCCGCCAATACGTTGCTGCTGCCAAGGAGTTTATCGAGAACCTGCGGGATAGAACGTCAACAAAAGGGGGCTTGCAATGACGACTACGCAGCAAACCGTTACTTGGTACGGTTCATCGGGGGCCGCCTATGAGTACGGAGTCTACTCCTTAGAATCCAATTGGAATGATGTGCCTGGCAATTACGTCTTCACGAAGTGGACCATGAACGGCTGGGTAGCCATTTACGTCGGTGAAACAGGTAGCCTCAGAGACCGTTTGAACTCTCTTGTGTCACACCACGCTTACAATTGCGCAATACGGAACGGCATGACGCATATCCACGCTCGGACCAATGTGGGGGGCGTAGTGAGGAGACAAACGGAGGAATCAGACATTAGAAGCCGGTACAGACCACCTTGCAACAACTAGTTAGAGCGACTCTTATCTCGCTCCTCGTAACAGCCGTCCTCGCTCTAGTCACTTTGGGTGTTTGATGATTCATCAGCAAGGGGGGCAAGTGCGCCGCAGTTCATGGAACTGACCCGCGCAGGCAACGGGTTCAAGCTAACCATTACGCTGAAAGTGGCACAGGTTCGACAAGGGATTCAGGCGGTGCTGCTCTTCGCAGGAGGCGATCTTCACCACACTGTGCGAAACAACCGCGGACCCGCAACTATCGAACTTGCCGCAACAGTCGATGGCAACGGCTACTGGAAAAAACGCACCACGCTCTATCTTGAAACTGGCCACGAAGGGACTCATATCTTCGAGTTCCCAGAACGCGAGTTTTTTACTACCGCAGGGGGCTTTGAATACTTCTGCGAGGAGCGGTAGGAGGCAACGGTGGATTGGCGCTGGTCGTCGTCGGCTTAGGTGCGTGCGGTTGGTCGTGCGCGCAGATCGCCGGTGGTGCCGAGCCGCAGATGGGCTCAGCCGCCTCTGCATGGTCAGCGGGAGCGGTGATGTTCTGGCTTGGAGCAGCGATGTTCGGGGCAAGCGTGGTGTTGCAACTACTCTACCGGGCCATCTCAGGTCGTTGAGCGATCGCGCTGTCGGAACTACGCTAGGGTCCCCGTGCATCCGAACCGGTCTTGTGATCCCACTCAGGAGGAAGAGGCCGCTTGGCTGTCCGGGTGCCTCCTCCTACCACGCTCGTTGCTCCTGGCGGAGGTGCGTAGGGGATCAGACGCAAGAGACATCGCCAAGAAGTACGGTGTAAGTGAAAGGATGGCCCAGTATCGACTGGACGTCACTGGTGTAGTGAGACAGAACCAGGCTGCCGTGAAGAGGAGACGCGCACGACAATAGAGGTAGTCGCGGGAACCCTGCCTCAAGGACGCCCCGTAATCGACCACCTTTAATGCGGAATCAATCAAGTATGCCAGCCCTTGCCAATCTCATCGCCCTCGGAGAAGGATTCACTACCGAGTTCAAACGGTCCATGCCTTCCGACCTCGGCCGGGAGATATGCGCCTTCGCCAACGCCACCGGCGGAGTGGTCCTGATCGGGGTTGATGACGCCGGAACCGTGGTCGGGGTGGGGGACCACAACCGGCTGAAGTCCCAGATCCAGAGCATCTCTCGTTCTGTGGACCCTCCCATAGCGGTTGAGGTTGACAGCGCGGGAGACGTATTGTGCGTCACGATTCCGAACCAGCACGGCAAGCCCTACTCCTTCGGGGGCAGGTTCTACATCCGGGAGGGCGCGACCTGCCAGCAGATGTCCCGCGATGAGATTCGGGACTTCTTCTTCGAGGAAGGCCTCATCCGTCTGGATGAGACTCCCTGCAACACCTTCGACCCGTCCGTCGAGATTACGACGGCGCGTTGGGCTGAGTTTGCGGAGCGCGCCGGTATAGACCCTGGGTTGGACCCGATGACAGTGTTGGAGAATCTGCACCTGGTCAGGGACGCTGGTATAACCCACGCTGGCGCTTGGCTGCTGGCCGACGACATTACCCGCTTCACCCTTCAGGCCGGAGTTACCTGCGCCGTCTTCCGCGGCAACGCCAAGACCCATATCCTCGACCGCAAAGAATTTCGAGGAAACCTGTACGCCATCTACCAGGAGGTAATGGCTTACTTTCAAGCCAAACTGAACTCCGCGCTCATTCCAAACGCCCAGGGACGAGACGAGCGGTTGGAGTTGCCCGAGAGTGCCCTGCGGGAGGCATTGGTGAACGCCATCGCTCATCGCGACTATCGAAGTACGGCCAACGTGCAGGTCTACATCTTCCAAGACAGGGTGGAGATCGTGACGCCGGGGGGACTACCTGCCGGTATGCGTGAGGAAGACTTGGGCAGCAAGAGCGTCCCCCGAAACCCCTTGCTCTTCAGTACGCTCTACCGGATGAAGCTGGTGGAACAGATTGGCAGTGGCATCCGGCGTATTCACGATGCCTGCCTGGAATATGGCGTCGGAGATCCGGCCATACAGGTGTCCCCCGATTGGCTGACGGTGACCTTCCCGCGCCAAAAGGCGGCAGTTGCCCCCCATGTGACCCCTCATGTAACACCCCATGTGCCTCCCCATGTGGAACGGCTCCTTGCAGCCCTGGAAGGGGAGATGAGCCGGGCAGAGCTCATGGATGCTCTGAGCTTGACGGACCGCAGACACTTTGCCAGGACCTACCTGCAGCCCAGCATCGAAGCGGGCCTAGTCGAGATGACGATCCCGCACAGTCCGAGAAGCAGGACGCAGAGATACCGGTTGACGATTCTCGGAAGACAGGTGCGGACTTCCCAACAAGATACTGATGGCCCCCCCTGACCAAAGAGTTCAGGAATCTATATCTACGACTCCAGGCCCCGCATACGCGACCACCGGGAGCAGCAGGAGCGCCTTGAAGCGGCGGAGGTGGAGGCGAAAGCGAGCCTCGGCCGGGACATGAGCAGGTTCTTCAAGAAGAGCGGTCTGACCGAGCGCAGGACTTTCATCGAGTCCTTCGTCAAGGAGACCGTCGTCACGTCCGATAACGCCCTGATGCGCGGGACGGTGCCAATGCCGGAGGACAGCCTCGTACCCGGCATGAGCGCCGAGAAGATGGCTCTGAACGGCTCGGCGCTATCTACTGTGCCGGGTGGTGGGCCATTGGTCACTGAAGGCAGTACCTTTCAAAACGTCGTATCACTTTAGGCCACAGTGCCACGGACCGGGAGGCAAACTGGTGGAGAGCAATTCGTAGGCACACAATCGATGCAGAGACCGTCGTCCTTCTCCACCGAGTCGTTTGCTTCGGCAGATTTCCTTTGGTGGCAAGTCAAGGAGGCCGCGACTCCAACTGCATTCCACCTGGTAAGAAAATGGGGCAAGCGCAACGGTCCAGCGGACTAACTCTCTAGTTGGACCGGAATCTGGGGTGCAGGTCAGATCCTCCTAATACACCGCGTGCTGGGACGTTACTTTCCGGTGCCGGTGCCTCTAGCATAGCAACTGGTACAAGGAATGGGGGCAGGTCAGGTTGCGGACCAATGGACCAGGCGAGCCCCTGATCGATCGAGAAGCATCATGCCGGCCTTCACGAAGCTAGTGACAGTGGCAACAACGCCTAGTCTGCTTATTGTCGCTGTCCTGGCTGTCGTTATGGCCTGTGGTGAAGGTCAAGCCAGCGAACCCCTGACTGTCAGGGAGTATGCCCGGGCATGTGGTGAACTGGTGGAATTTGTACAGGCTGAGTTCGAACTCCAGGACGTGACTGGTTATGAGGACGTACGTAGATTTGTCAACGATGCGGAAGATATATGGACTGAACTGGGGAAGCTGAGTCCACCGGAGGAACTGCAGAGCGTCCATCGATTGCTGGTGGATCAAATCGAGGTCACCCTTTTGTTCTTTAAGGGTTCTGATGTGTCCACCGCGGTAGATGTCTTTGCCGAGATCGATGAGTCCATGCAGAGGGAGGACGTGTCCGAAGTGGAGATGGCCAGGCTGGAAGCGAACTTTGTCGCCGTGGTGGAGAAGATGGAGGAATCCCGAGCGAGATTCAAGGAGCAGGCGGAAGCGTTGGAGGAGGAGGCAGAACAGGCGAGATCGAACCTGAGCCCGGAAACCCTCGATATCCTGATGGCCGAACGCTGCGCCTACAGGTCATACTGGCAGTTGTTAAGGGGCGCGGACACGATCGGCAAACCGCTGTAGGGGAGCGTCATCCCACTGACGATTCTGTCTTTCAGAGAGCGGGATAATGAGGACGGCTCCATTGTCTCAAGGGCGATTGACGCAATTGGAATCGGCAGTTGCAGTTGCATCGGTGCTGACACTGAAGCTGCAGGCGTGTGAGAGAGGATCCGGTGAATCTGTCGATGCGCCTGGGGGCGGGTCATTGGCCCCGACGGTCCAAATGACGGCCTCCCGAATCCGTCACAGCGGGTGAGGCTGTGCCTAGGGTATCGATGATCCTGACCGTGGCGGCCTTCGCGATGAATGGTGCCTGCGGCGAGGTCGATCGTCCGCAAATGACCTAGAGTAGTACGCGGCCGCGTGCGATGAAGTCGGGGGCGACATTGGGGATCGCCTCGAGGAGCTATCCACCGAGGAAGCTGTCAGGTCGTTCGAGTGGGTGCTGTCCGTGGACAAGGAAGCTGCACCCCCCTCGTCGCCTCAGTCTGACGTCTCCACCGCTGACGAAATCTCCAAGCTGGCTGACCTTCTGGACAAAGGCATTCTCTCACAGACAGAATTCGACGCCGCTAAGAGACAAATCCTGGGTTTGTGAACGCCAGGCACAATTGCCCCACCAATAGCTAATGCTCTGCCACAAGAGCGACTAGCGGCTCCACGACGCCTCCTTTGCGACTAGGTACGTGCTGACTTCCTCAGCAATCTGGTCATCCGGCGACTCCAATGTGGCAGGGTTGAGACTTGACTTGGCTTCGGACCTATCCTGACTTGAGGCCCACCTTGTGCTCAGACCATTTCGATGTCTTGCCATGACAGGATGTTCTCGCTATCGAGCCATCCCTCGTGGATCATGAAGCTAACTTGCGTGCGACCTCTGACCCTTTGGAGGTTTTCCTTGTCGGCAACGATGAAGGGGACCACCCGAATGGCCGTTCTGTCCTGATGGCTCTCGGTGAAAAGCTCAACAAGGATACTCGCCATTACATATTGGCGAATAAGCTGGTGCACCAGCACATTGCGGCCGTTCCCTTTAAGGATGCTCTCGTGTTTGGCTTCACCAATGAACAGGTGACCGGGAGACTCCAGCACTACGTCGATCTCGGTGTTCCTCAGGTTGCTATAGAGCGCTCGCTTATGTTGCGGACAACTTGCATCGTAGTTTCGAGGTCTTAACGGTGCAAAGCGAGATGCCCTATTGAAGTCCCCTATGTGCTGCCGCAGGTTGGGGAACAGGCGATCATAGCGCTGGGCAAGATCCTCTTCCCAACACTCTCGACTCCTGGGTTTGCCGTGTATGTAATCCCGCATGCCTCGCCAGAACAGCTCCAGTCTGACTTGACCAAATGGAGGTCTAGCAATCTTGCTAAGCCGCTTTACAAGATTCACTCTCGCCAGGTCACAAGCCCCTTCACGAAGAGGGGTGAAATGCTGTGCCGTCTTCCAGTTTTCTGACCTGTTCTCGATTTCTAGAATGCTCATTCCCTTGGGTCCCGCTTAACTTGCCGTGACCTTGCTGCACCGCCTTCCGGCTCGCGCAGGTCATCATCGGAAACATGGATACTCTTATGAATGCCCCCACGACCACCTCCATATCCTTTCCGGAATCGCGTACATTCTTAGCCAAGACCGCTTGGTTTGGACTCGCCTTGGCTGAAATACTTCCCCAGTTCGGAGGTATGAGATGCTCCGTAAGGCACGCGGACCGTACTCTCGCCGGTGAAACTGGGAGGGATGTTCTGGGATGATTCGGTCGCGAGGCTTGGCTAGTCGAGCAGCGTTGGCCGCGCGGCACGGTTCGCATACTCTGCGGGTCGGTCAATGCGGCAGAAGTCAGAATGCGCAATCCTCAGCCCTGCCGGTGGCGCGGCTGCGCTCCCGCCTCAACAACCTATGACGGCGTCACCCTCACCCTCCAGGGCCCTACCATTACCGGTTAACAGGCGCTGCGCCGGAACAAGTCCATCCACGACGAGCCTGAACGCTACCGGTATCTCCAGATCGAACCCGACGAAGAACCGCCCCTCCGCCTCAACGAGATTCACCCTGTGAGTCCACAATTCTCCTGGGGCCATACCTTAGTCCTACTCGTCTAGCACCCGTATCACCGCCGGGTCGTCTTCGTCCGTAACGTTGATGGTCACCACGATGCTGTCCGTGGCGCCAAACGGGTCGGTGACGGTCACGACCACCGTGTAACTGCTCCTGTCCTCGTAGTCCAGGTCGGCCTTCGTCATGAGCTGGCCGGTGTTCCTGGATATGCTGAAGGAGGCGGCGTCGGCACCGCCCAGGGTGTAGATCAGCAGGTCATCGTCATCGTCGCGGGCGCTGACAGCTTGTCCGATGCTCCGCTCGGCCTCGGTGTTCTCGGCCACTTCCCGGGTGGTGGTCTCGGACTGGTCCCCCTCGGTAAGGAAGTCCTGGTCCGGGAACACGGGGGCGACATTGACAAAGCCGCTGTCGGCCTGCCGATCGGTGTCATCGGAATGGCCGACTCGGGCAGGAACCTCCAGGATGCCTGTGGCCTCATCGTTGCGGTTGCCAATGTTGTCCGTGTAGATCGCCGTAGCCCTCAGGCATCTGCCGGCGTCGGCCTGCGTCGGGGTGTAGACGGCCGCCGTGGCTCCGGATATCGCGGTCCAGCCGCCAACGCCGTCAATTCCCGGTGTCGCCGGGTCGTTCTCGCACTCGAACAACGGAATGCCCCGCTCGCTCACGGTGACCTCGTCGGACCGTTCCCACCGCCACCTCTTGATGACCACGCCACCGTCCTCGTCTCCGGCCACTGCATGTATCGCGATGCCCACCTGCGGCTGCCTCTGGGACAGAACGACCCCTCCGGGGTCCTCCGCATCGACCACCTCAATGGTCACGTCCAGTGTGGAGATCAGGCGGCGGTCGCCCTCACCTGAGTGGGCCTCGACGGTTATCGAGTACGAGCTCCGGTCTTCAAAGTCAGGTTCATGGTCCTCCAGGAAGCTGAGGACGCCGGCGTCAAAGGCAAGGTCATCGCTGTCGGGACCGGACACCGAGTACGTGTAGTTGGTGTCGTCATACCCGTCGGCGCCGCTGACGCTGCCGTCCTGGTCGGTAACGGCGTAGGTGTCGGCATCCACCCGGGCGTTACCGTGCCCGATCCTGATGACCGGCGGCTCCCCGTCCTCCGTGACCTCGGTGACACTCAGGAGCGTAGGTGCGTCCTCATCGAAGTGGGGAGCCTCGTTAACCTCGGTGACCGTTACGATCACGTTGACGGTGTCGGCTGCGGTCGACGGGTCGGTCGCCCTCACCCGCAGGACGTACTTGCTGTTGTCTTCCTCACCTGCATCCTCGCCGGTAGGCAGCGCGGGCTCACCCAGATCGGCTGTTGAGGCCTTATCCTCCCGCTCGGTTGGCAAATCCCCTAGCGCGCCGTCCGCACCCAATACCTTGCCGACCCTGAGCTGACCTGTGAGGCCGTCGATCGTGAACCGCGCTCGCCTGTCGCCATCCTCAAGGTCGGGGGTCTCCAGCAGCTCGTAGAACAGCACGTCCTCGTTCTCGTCCGAAGCCGATACAGGCTCGCCTATCGGCGTGCCTACGGCCGTGTTCTCGGGCACGGACCGGGAGACTTCGATATACGAGGTGCCTTCATCTTCATCCTGGTCGGCGAAGGAGGGTGCGTCATTGAACAGGGTTCTTGCCTCCACCCGGTTGGCGCTGACCGCAGAGGCGGTCTTGCCTGAGCCGAAGCTGTCCGAGTAGGTGACCGAGGCGCGCAGGTACATGCCCACATCAACCTCCGTCGGGGTGCGCGCCGCCGATATCGCCCCCTCTATGTCCGTCCAGGTCCGCCCGTCAAGTGACCTCGCCCACTGCCACCTCTCATCCGTCACCCCGTTGTCCTCGTCCAACAGGCTGGCCGAAAGCGGCCTGTCGACCTGCGGCTGCGGCCTGTCTATGCTCACCGTCCCGGCTTCATCCACGTCCGTAACGGTCACGGTCACACTGCGGGTGCCGCCCGCGGCCCTGATGGTCACCCGGTAGACGTTATCTGCGTCTGCGGATTGCGGGTGCTCGTAGTTGGGGGGCCGCCTGAAGCTCAGCACGCCGCCATCGATGGCGAACAGGTCGTCGTCATCTCCGCCGAGGGACCAGTCGATGGCATGGCCCTCGTCGTCAAACGCGCTGTATGTGGCAACCGGGTCGGTACCGTTCTCGGCATAGCGCACAGAGCGGACCCCCGTTATGTTCACGGGGTCGTGCACGTCGGTGACGTTGATGGTCACCTGTATGCTGTCCGTCGCCCCAGAGGGGTCTGTGGCGATCACGGTCACCGTGTAGCCTCTCCTGGCCTCGTAGTTAAGGGCCGCCTTGGTCATGAGCTGGCCGGTGGTCCTGGATATGTCGAAGAACCCGGCGTCAGCGCCGCCGAGGGAGTAGATGAGAAGCTCGCCATCCTCGTCACTGGCGCTGACCGGCGATCCGATGCCCTGACCTGGCCTGGTGTTCTCGGCCACCTTGCGGCTGGTCCTGGCCGACTGATCCCCTGCGGCACTTAAGTCCTGGTCCACGAACCTAGGGGCGGAGTTGGCGGGACTGCTGCGCTGCACAGGGACTTTCGGCGTTGCGGTCGCCCGTGTCACATATAAGTAGAAACCTGTCGCATCCGGCTCCACCGTGCATGTCAGCTCGCCGATCTGCTGGTCATCGGTAACGCAACCTTCGATCTCGCCGGTCGCCAGATCGGAGCCACGGGAAATGGAGACAATTTCCCTGTGCAGGTCGTCCCTGTAGACGACGATGGCCCGCAGGCACCTTCCCACGTCAACCTCCTGCGGTGTATAGGTCGGCGAGGACGCGCCTTCAATCAGGTTCCAGCGGCCATCGACTCCTGTACCGGTCGTGACAGGGTCCTGCTCGCACTCGGCCGGCGTGCCGTCCCCCTCCTCGGCGATCGCGTCGGACCATGCCCACATCCAACTCCTGGCGCTCGGGCCGCCGTCAGGGTCGTTGACCGTCGCATGCACGGCAGTACCCACCCGCGGCTCCCTCTGGGAGAGGACCACCTCTCCGGCGTCCTGCAAGTTCCCCACGTTGATGGTCACGTCCAGGGTGGCGGTCCGCCTTCGCGAGCCCGTGCCGGAGCGAGCCTCTACGGCTATGGAGTAGGAGTTCTTGTCTTCGAAGTCGGGGATGTGGTCCGCCTTAAAGCGCAGGACGTTGGAGCTGTCGAACTCGAACACCTCCCTGTCGTCGCCGGTCACGGCGTAGGTAATCCTGGTGTCGGCACTGTCCTGGTCGGTCACGGTGTAGGTCCCGGCATCTATGCGGTCCGGCGGGGCGTCGCCCTGGAGCGAGAGGAGTGGCGGATCCGGCCGCTCCTCTGCCCACAGTTCCGTCGGTGCATCTTCATCGAAGACAGGGGCCTCATTAACGTCGGTGACCCTGACGATCACGTTGACCGTGGCCGAGGCGGTCGAAGGGTCCGATGCCCTCACCCGCAGGACGTACTCGCTGTTGCCGGCAACGCCGGCATCCTCGTCAGCAGGCAACGCGGGGGCACCGGACAGGTTTGGGCTCCTCGAGTCCTCGTCCTCCGGTTCAGCTGGCAGATCTCCCTTCTCTTCATCTGCACCCAGCTCCTTGCCGACCCTTATCTGGCCGGAACGGCTGTCGATGGTGAAGCGCGCCTCGCCTTCGTCATCCTCAAGGTCGGGGGTGTCGACCAGCTCGTAGAAAAGTATGTCCTCATCGGCGTCCGTCGCCGATATGGCCCTGCCCACGTTCCTGCCCACGGCCGTGTTCTCTCGGACCGACCTCATGATATCGATGTAGGGGGTGTCGTCATTCATGTCCTGTCCGGCAAAAGAAGGAGCGGCATTGGACAGGGTCCTTGCCTCCACCCGGTTGGCGCTCACCGCAGAGGCGCTCTTGTCCGGACCGAACTTGTCGGAGTAGGTAACCGTCGCACGAAGATACATGCCCACATCGGCCGGCGCCGGGCTCCTGTTCCGGTTTGTCGCTCCCGCTATGTCCGTCCAGGTATTCCGGTCAACTGACCTCGCCCACTGCCACCGCTCGTCCGCCACCCCGTCGTCGACGTCCGACAGGACTGCCGATAGCGGCCGGGATACCTGCGGCTGCAGCCTGCTGATGCTCACCTCTCCCGTCTCGTCCACATCCGTAACCGTCACAGTCACCCCGTGCGTGCCGCCGCTGGCCTCGATGGTCACCCTGTAGACGTTTCTGCCAGTCGCCGGCCCGCCCGCCGCCGCAGACTGCGGATTCTCGAAGTCAGGGGGCTCCCTGAAGCTCAGCACGCCATCATCGATGGACATCAGGTCCGCATCGGGACCGCTCAGGGACCAGGTGATGGAATCACCGTCCTGGTCCTGGGCCCTGAACGTGCCGACCGGGTCCTCCCCGTTCTCGGCGAACGAAATGGATGAGCCGGCCGCCTCAGCAAGTGCCGGATGGCCCGGGGGACCCGCCTGCATGACACTCGCAAGCAGCGTGCCGGCGAGTACGGCAGCCAGGGTACCAAGCCGATACTTCCCGCATGGGCGAGCCTTGAGACACGGACGAAGAGCCGGTCGGGGTAGCCGCGACATGGCTAGGTTCCGACACAGGCCGCGTGGCAGGGCCGCGATCTGACCACGGTCCTATGCCACCGCCTGGGCCGACGGGTCCCGGCGCGACGCGCAGTGTCCGACCGAGCCGAGCCGAAATATTGCCGTGAATCGAGGCAGAGCGGTGGACGAGCGCGCAAGGTGGAAAAGACCGAGCGCGACCTCCCTACCGCCAACCCGTGAACGAAGGCTCGTCTCCATCCGGGAAACGCGCGGTTGTTCCTCAGCGGCCTTGTGCCCTTGGTCATCCGACCCGGGGACTGGCTCCACCAAAGCCCCGCGAAACTGCAGGGCTGAGCCAGCGTAGGAGGACCGTTTTCTGCAAAGGGCGCTGCAGCAGCTCCATCAGCATCCACGCGCTCTCCTCTGCGCGGTCGGGGCTCCAGGGCCCTGACCGGCAGTGCAGCCGCACCGGGCGCCAGTACGACCGCCGCGGTCAACATCGAGTAGATGCGCCGCGGACTCCTGTCAATAGTCGTTATCGTGCGTCCAGTTTGCCCCCCTGCCATCAGACCGGTTGTACTGCGCCAACCCGGGCGAGGGATAGCCCTCGCCTCAACTTTCCCGGCCCGGTCACAAACGGCGGCCAATATTGCCTCGGGCTGCAAGCCGGGGCCCACGGGGCATCGTCTAAGCCCCTCCGATGTGTCGTCAACGCCGGGGAACGGTACTTTTGCGATCAGGTAGGTGTCCGCCTCGGCGGGGCTTGATAGCCTTCTCTCCCCGTGCTGGTTGGCCGCGATGATCCGGTAGACATGGCGAGTATTGATTTCGACGGGATGGTCGACGTGCCTGTTCGGGGCCGAGCCGGTGTCCGGGCTGACTACCGTGAATTGGCGTTCTTCATGCCGGTCCGCAATTCCGCGAAGGACCCTGTAGTGGGTGATGGTGTCGTCCTGCGGGTCATCCCATGTAAGAGTCACGGCATGGTGCGTGACTGTCCCGGCCAGGCCCACCGGCGTGGCCGGGACGGGGTGGTGTTGGTTGCAGATTAGCGTCAAAGAAGTTGCTCACGCCGCTGAGGGCGTTGCCGTTTCCAGCCTTGACGCGGTAGACGCAGCGGGCCTGCCGGGCGTGTCGCTCTGCTGACCCGAGACCGGCGCAGGCCCCGCCATGACGAGCACAGCGGCGGAAGTAGTCAACACGAGCAGGGCCCGGAGTCGGGTCTTGCTCGGCAATCGCCCTCTGGTGAACCGCTCGACCGTCGACATCAGCGGGGCGATTGCGGATGCCGACAAGAGCGAGCTCATGCACCGATCAATCGTTGTGTCCTTCGTTCCTCGTTACCGGACAACCGCCTGAGGGTTGAGATTGCGAGCGCTCATATGATTCCCGTCGAAGGACGCAGCCGTTTCCCTCCGCCTGGTTGGCAGATGACTGAATCCGAGATTCACTGCAAGTTGTGTTGCGGCGACCAAATGCAGCAACAGAAAGCCCTCCCAATTTTGGGTTAGTTGTCGACCAGCCTAGCACTCGTCTATGAATATTCAGTGGAAGCACACCCCGATTCCTATGAAATAGCTGTGACCTTACGGGCGGCCAGGCTATAATCGGAGCCGTATGGGCCTCCGTTGACTCGGTGCCGGTTGCAAGGCCGTCCCGGCGCTCACAACTCCTCCCGGACTCTGCCAACTCCGGCTGGCCGAAGAATTGGCCAGAGAGACGGGCTTGGCACGGAAGACCGGATAGGCATGACGCCCATCCATGTATGCAGCCCTTTTCGCGTCCTGGCACCCTGCGCTCGCAAAGGACACTGGCGCGCGCCGATTCAGCCGGTCAACAGGTGGGCGAGGCCCAGGCCGGCCGCCAGTTCAAGCAGCGCCCTCAGGTGGTGCCCGTTGGGCAGGGCGCGGCCCTCCTTCCAGCGCCGAGTGTGGCTGCTCGTAGTCCGGGCGGGTCCTGAACCGCAGCGTGCCCCGGCTGACGGTGAACAGGCCGGCGTCGCGTCCACCCAGGGACCACCTGATCGACCGCCTCTCGGGGTCCTGGGCGGAGAGGGACGTGACCGGGCCCGTCGCGTTCTCGGCAAAGTCTATTGAACTGAGTCCACTGATCTGCGCCGGTTCGTCCTCGTTGATGATGCTGACGGTGACCGGAATGCTCTCCGAGGCGCCCGACGGATCGGTGGCCGTCACCTGCACGGTGTACCTCCTCCTGGCCTCGTAGTCCAAGGGCGCCTTCGCCTTGAGCTGGCCGTTATTCCTCGCTATGCCGAAGGACGCTGCGTCCGCACCTCCGAGGGTGTAGACCAGCAGGTCGCCGTCCTCGTCATGGGCGCTGACCGGGCTTCCGATGTCCTCCCCGGCTTCCGTGTTCTCGTCTACCCTGCGGCTCGTCCTGTCGGATTCAACCACGAAGTGCGGCGCGGTGTTTGCGGGGTTGTCGAGCTGCACCGGCTTCTCGGATGCCAGCGAGACCTGGAGCCCATCCTCGTTCGCATCCTGGTCGTGTTCTGCCGGCCCGTGCCCTTCGATGCCGTCCGTGTAGGTCGCGGTGGCGCGCAGGCATCTTCCCACGTCAGCCGGCGTCGGGGTGTAGGCCGACGACGTGGCCTCTTCTATCGGGACCCAGCCGCCGACGTCGGGAGTAGTCGTGTCATCTCGGCACTCCTGCAAGGGGTTCCCGTCCCCGTCCAAGTCGACCTCAGCCGACCGCTCCCATGCCCACCTGCTGACCCTCACGCCGCCGTCGGGGTCGGTGACAGTGGCGTATACCTCCCTGCCTATCTGCGGCTCCCTCTGGGACAGGGACACCTCTCCAGGGTCCTCCTCGTCCACCACTTCCAGGGTCACGTCCAGGGTGGTCGTCAAACGGCGGGGACCTTCGCCTGAGCTGGCCACCACGGTTAGCGAGTAGGAGCTCTGCTCTTCGTAGTCGAGCCGGCGGCCCACCTCGAAGCCCTGATGTAGACTCGGCCTGAAGTCAAGCTTCTCGAGGTCGTCACCCGTCACCGAGTACGAGTACGACCCAGGAGGGTCGGCGCAGTCCTGTTCGATTATGGCGAATGTCTCGGGACTCAAGGCGGCGTCGGTGTCTCCGAACGTGATGGCTGGTGGGTCTGCGTTCTCCCTGGCTCTAACCACCGTCGGCGCGCTTCCGACAACGCGAGGCGGCTCGTTGACATCGGTGACCGTGATAATCACGTTCACCGTGGCGGTGGCCGTCGACGGGTCGCTCACCCTGACCCGCAGGACGTACCTGCCGTCCCCTCCCGCGCGGGGATCCTCACCCCCAGCCAGCTCGGGAATATCCGAAAGGACCGGCGAATCCCTCGAGTCCTCGTCCTCGTGCTCGCCGGCATCGCCCTGGCCATTGCAGGAGGAGTCCGCTCCCAGCACCTTGCCGGCCCTTACCTGGCCGGTGAGGCTGTCGATGGTGAACCGGGCCCGGTCGTCGTCATCCTCCAGGTCGGGGGTGTCCAGCAGTTCATACAACAGGACATCGCCGTCTGAGTCCAACGCTGATACGGCTCTGCGGCTGTGCCCGCGGCCGTGTTCTCCTCGACGGACCGGGTGATGTCGACGTAGGGGGTGGCCTCAATCTCGTCCTGCTCGGCAAACGAGGGAGCGGCGTTTGACAGGGTCTTTGCCTCCACGGGGTGGGCGCTCACCGCCGAGGCCGTCTTGCCCGTACCGAACTTGTCGGAGTAGGTGGCCGCTGCACGGATGTACATGCCCACGTCGTCAGGCGACGGGCTGCGGCTCGGCGACGTGGCGCCTTCTATGTCAGTCCAGGTCGCTCCATCCTGCGACCGTGCCCACTGCCACGCCTGGACCGTCACGCCCTCGTCCTCGTCCGACAGGCTTGCCCCGAGCGGCCGGGACGCCTGCGGCTGCGGCCTATCGATGCTCACGGCGCCGGGCTCGTCCAAGTCCAATACCGTTACGTCCACATCGTGCGTGCCGCCGTTGGCCTCGATGGTCACCCTGTACACGTTTCCCCCTGCCGCCGACTGAGGGGCCTCGTAGTCCGGGGACCGCCTGAAGGCCAGCGCGCCGCCGTGGATGGTGAACAGGCCCGCATCGGGACCGCTCAGAGACCACTCGATGGCGTCCCCGTCCTGGTCGTAGGCAACGAAGGTTCCCACGGAGGACGTACCGTTCTCGGGGTACTCGATGGAGGAGCCGGCAACCTGCGCAAGCGCCACGCACGGACCCGGGACCGCGCTCGCGACCAGTACGGTGAGGACGAAAACGATCGCCAGCGCCAAGGGCCTCCCACCTGGCGGAGTCCCAGGGAGCGGTTGCCAACCAATGTGAAGTAGTCGAGACATGACCGGTTCATCCGGGGGGACGGCAGGCTGCGGGCTTCGCACCGCCGCGCCGCCGGCATGTCTCTTCCAGGACATGCTCTACTGCCGCCCCCTGTATGTTTCAGGCCGCCGACGTTCGCCGTCGCCGGCAACCTCCGTGCTCAATCGACCAGCATGTGGGGGAGACCCAAATTGATGGGGCCGGGGGCAGAAGGCCATGTATGCAGCCCTTTTTGCGTTTCAATAGAAGGGCGACGCGGCCTCCGGGTCCCCACGCCAGACGGCATCCAGCACGTCGGGGATGTGTGCGTTGGTCAGCCCGCCCTTCCAGTAGGCGTAGGCGGCGCGCTCGGCCTTGGCGAGGCTGGCCGCCTGGACCTTCCATCCGGGGTTGGACTCCCGGATCGCGCGGGCGATGTCCGCGAGCGTCGCTCCCCGGGTGCAGAAGTCGTCGACGACGATCACGAGGCCGGGCTCGCCTCCGATGGGGGTAGCCAGGTACACCCCGTCCACGGTGGCGTCCCGCTCGGCCGCGGAGGCGAGGCCGCTGATCCTGGGATGCCGGTCCTTGGTGACGTGATGCGGAAGCCACTCCCATCCGCGGGATCGTGCAAGCGCGGACGCAGGTGTCGACGCCGGCGTGTCGCTTTGCACGATGTTCTGCCCTGAAGAGACCGAGGAGACGACGACGACGCGCGGGTTCCCGGGGGGAGGAAGTCTTCGAACGCCGCGCAGAACGTGCGGGTGGCCGCCCTGGCGGCGGCAGGTTCGCCGTACTTGAACCGGTTGAAGCGCCGGGTCCACTTCTCGCCGGGCCGGTCCGTGATGCGGATCCCGACCGTGAACAGATCCAGGTCGCCGACCGGGAGCCGGTTGATGTGCATCATCCGGCCCGCTACGCCGTGGTTGCCGCCGTAGTGCACCAGTCGCCGGTCCCTTTTCCTTGTCCATGATTTCTACTCCTGTACGGTTCCGTAGACGACGCCAGCTGCAATGCGGCCGGCGGTCCCCCACCGTCCAGCCGCCTCAGCCGGTGAAGATCTTGCGGAGACCCAGGCTCCCGGCGAGGTCCAGGCGGTCACCACCACCGTGGAGGTATACCCTTCGAGTCGACTACATAGCGCTAGTAGGACAGCTCCACGATGGTCCGACCGCCGATCGAAAACGGCGGCGCGTTCGCCGTCCACCGGTACACCCCCCCGCCGACCGCCGTCGCGTCTTTGAGCCTGTAGCGGCGGTCGCCGGTGTGCAGAACCAGCAGCTCCCTGTGGCCGGCGGGGAGGCTCTTGTTCAAAGCGAGGTAGAGCTCTCCGGCGCCGCCGTCCCACACGAGGGCCCTGATCCGGTACTCTGACGGGCCGATTCTGAAGAAGGTGTACTCCACCAGCACGTCGGCGCCGCTGTGGTCCTGGCGTTTGAATCCCAGGTGCCCGAACGGGTCGTCCCCGAACTGGCTGCGGTTCCAGCACCTGCCCTGGTCTTCCAGGGGCGCCCAGGCGTGAGGATTGCGGGCGCAGTAGCCGGCGGATGCAAACTCACCCGAAAGCGACATCCACAACGACTGCGCGCTGTTAGCCAGGGTGGAGGTATTTCCGTCGAGTTCGACTCGCTTGGCTATGTCGTGGATGGACCAGCCTGGCTCGCCGGTCTCGGTGTCGCTCCCAGTGAGGGCGACACCCAGGCCTTCGGCGTCGTCGACGGCGATGTGCACGTAGTAGACGGTGTCCGGTTCGAGGTAGGCGATGACGCCGTCGGCGACGGTGAACATGTAGTTGCCGTCAGCTCTGGCGCCGTCGATGTCGGGCGTTTCCAGCGTGTACAGCGCGGTCGCGGCGAAGCTGTTGCCGGACTGCTCGCGGATGGTTACGGTCACCTCGCTGTCATCCACCCCCGAATCGATGCTGGACAGCCTCAGGATAACGCTGTGCAGGACGGCCGGCACCGGGCCTGTCTCGAACCCCTGGGCCCAGGAGTATCCGTAATCTAAGCCGCTGTCATCGTTGACGCTCTGGATAACGTTGTATGTTTGGTCTTGGTTTGTCACCAGCGTGGCGGGCGTGTCGACGGGGGACAGGGCGGCTCTCATCACGGCCCAATACGCGCCGGCGCCTCCGACGGTCACCTTGACCGGGTCCGACGGTGGGCTGTGGCGGCCGTGGTTGTCGATGGCGGTGATCCGGTACCACAGGTCGCCCCTGGGAGGGGTGCCGCTGGTGGACGGGTCGGGACGGCCGAGATCGCTGTGGACGCCTTCGTAGCCGTCTTTGAACTCCCACAGGTTGGAGGTGGTGGTCAGCTCCGACCAGTTCTCGCCGTCGGTCGACCGCTCGATGCGGAACAGCGCGACCCAGTCGCTCCCGTAGTGCCGCCCGCTCAACTGCGTGCGCACACGGCAGCGGTCGTCGGCGCTGCTCTTGCCCAGCGAGCAGTGGTTGTAGAAGTAGCCGAGGTAGACGTAGTCGAAGTAGTCGGCGCCGCCGGCCCCGATCCCGCACACGTTGCCGTGTCGCCGGTCGCCCTCCGGACACGTCGAGCCGACCTTGTAGCTGGCGCCTCGGAGGCGGGGCTGCGCGCTGAATTCGTACACCGAGCCTGAGAGCGACATCCGAAGCTTGTGTTCGCCGTCTCGCGTATATACACCTCCGCTCTCCCACGTATGACGGTTGTGGATGGTCCAGCCGGGCTCGCCGGCTTCGCCGTCGCTCAACGTGTCGCCGACCCTCAGGGCGGGGGTAAAGTCGGTCTCGATTACCACGTAGTAGGCGGTGTTCGGCGCGAGCAAAGCGGTTGCATTGGCGGGGACGGTGAACGTGTAGTCCCCGTCGTCTCGTCCGATGCTGTCGAAGTCGGGCGTCTCCAGCGTGTACAGCGGGGACGGAGAGAAGACACCTGACGGGGTGTCGCCGATCAGGACGACGACCTGCTCGCGGATGGTGACGGTCACGTCGTGGACCTGCAACAACCCATTGATGTCTTCCAAGGGCAGGGTGACGCTGTGCAGCACGGCCGGCTTCGGCCCCGTGGTGAACCCCATACCCCGGGTAACGAAGGTGCTGACTGTTTGACCGTCCGCCGCGGCGGCCTGGTCGAGGTTCGTCACCAGCGTGGCGGCGGGGGGCGGGCTGTCGGAAAGGGCCCTGCCCGACAGGGCCACCCGCATGGTGGTCATGCCGTCCTCTTCCTGTTCAAGGACATCACCACTCCTGAACTGTCCGGACCTGCTTCCGTTGTGGATGGTCCAGCCGGGCGCGCCCGCGCCGTCCTCGTCGGGGCTCGAGGTCATTCCCACCCGCAGGCCGCGGCTATCGTCGACTTCGACGACCACGTAGTAGTCGGCGTCAGGTTCGAGGAGGCCCGATTCGCCGTCGCGGACGGTGAACGTGTAGTTCCCGGCGGCTCTGACCCTGGCGCCGTCGATGTCGGGTGTTCTCAGGGTGTACAGCGCGGCCTGGGAGAAGCCGTCGTCGGACTTCTCGCGGATGGTGACCGTCACGTCGCCGTCCGACACCCCCGGATCGATGCGGGACAGGGGCAGGGTGACGCTGTCCAGAACGGCCCACTCCGGGCCGGTCGCGAACCCCTGACCCCTTAAAAACCCATCCGTGATCAGTGTGAGCCTGTCGGGGGGTTGGTCGATGTTGGCCGTCAGCACGGGCGTGGGGACGGGGAAGTCGGGAACGACAGTGCCGTACAGGGCCACCCGCAGGGCGGCGGAGGTTGACAGTACAGGGTCAACCCCGGTCGAATCCTCATCGCCCAGGCCTCTGTTGTGGATGGTCCAACCGGGCGCGCCCGCGCCGTCCTCGCCGCTGCTCAGGGTCGTTTCCACACGCAGGCCTGGAAAGTCGTCGACCGCGACGACCACGTAGTAGTCGGTGTCCGGTTCGAGGACGGCGTCTACATTGCCGGGGACGGTGAAGGTGTAGTCCCCGTCGGCCCTGCTCGTTTCGATGTCGGGCGTTTCCAGCGTGTACAGCGGTTCCCCGGCGAAGTGATCTGTCAGGGTCCCGTCGATTACGGTGGCGACCCGCGGTCTGATGGTGACGGTCACGTCGCCGTCCGACACACCCGAATGGATGTCCTCCAGGCGCAGGGTGACGCCCTCGAGAATCGACGCCCTCCGGCCCGTCTCGAACCCCTGACCCCTAAGAATATCCTTGTCGACCAAGAAGGCGGACCCGGGCGGTTGGTCGAGGTTGGACACCAGCGGGGGCGCGGACGTGCCCGACAGCGCCATCAGAAACTGACCCTCGGGCTCGTTTTTCTGAGTGCCGTCCTCGAAGTATCTGATTTCGAAGTCGGTGGTCCAGCCGGGCTCGCCGGTGGAGCCTCTGGTCAAAGTGGTGCTGATTCGCAGTTCTTCGTCGTTGTCGACTTCGATGACGACGTAGTAGGCGGTGTTCACGTCGAGGACTGCGTCGACGCCGTCGGGGACGGCGAACGTGTAGCGGCCCGGGGCCCGCCCGGCGCCGTCGAAGTCGGGGGTTTCGAGCGTGTACAGCGGGGTGGAGGAGAAGGTGCTGCCGGACCGTCGCCGGATGGTGACGGTCACCTCGCTGTCGACCACACTCGAATGGATGTCCTCGAAGCGCAGGGTGACGCTGTTCAGCGTGGCCTCACTCGGTCCTGTCGTGAAACCCTGCCCCGAGACAACCCCGGACACGGTTACAAAATTAGATTCATGGGGCAGGTCGAAGGTGCTCAACAGCGTCACGGGGTCGTTCACGACGCTTGGGGAGAATCGGAGGCCGCCGTCGCCTTGTCCTTCGCCCGATTTCTTGTCCGGTCCGACCAGGATGAACTCCGGTTCGCGGTCCGGTCCGGGTGGTTCGGCGTCGGGTTCGGGGTCCTGTTCGGGTTCGGGGTGGGGGATGTTGGCCTCGGCCCAGGTGCTCCAGGTGGACTCGCCCTTCGCGTTCTCGGCCTGTACCCGGTACACGATCCGCTCGCCCGGCGACACCCGGAGGTCGGTGTAGGCGAACGCGTCGGGGGCGGCCTTGCCGACGACGGCGAATCCGCCGCGCCAGTACGGGTTGTCGGGCTTGCGCTTGTATACGAGGTACCCGGTGATCGACGGGTCGCCGGGGTCGTCCCAGGTCAGCGTCACGGCCTCCGAGGTCGCCGACGCCGCCAGCCCGGTGGGTCTCGCGGGCACGGTCGTGGGGGACTCGTCGCCGGTCTGCTGCTCTTCCTCGGCCTGGGCCGGCTGGCTGGCGACGACGAGTGTGACCGTGTCGCTCCAGGGGCCCGGACTCTCGCCGGAGTACCGGGCGCGCACGTGAACCTTGTACTCCTCGCCCTCGTCCAGCCCGGTGATGGTGTGGGAGCTCGACTCCGGATAGGCGTTGCCGTTCCTGTCGCCGTGCTCGGCGAAGCCCTCGCTGGTCTTCCCCCAATTGACGCGGTAGTCGTCGGGCGCCGGATTCGCCTCGTCCCAGGAGACCTGAAGCGTTCCGGGGGAGTCGCTGGACAGCGTCAGACCGCCTATCTCTTTGTCGGCAGCCTGCTGCTCCTCTTCCTCGATCTGCTCCTCTTCCTCGATCTGGGCCGGCTGGCTGGCGACGACGAGTGTGACCGTGTCGCTCCAGGGGCCCGGACTCTCGCCGGAGTACCGGGCGCGCACGTGAACCTTGTACTCCTCGCCCTCGTCCAGCCCGGTGATGGTGTGGGAGTTCGACTCCGGATAGGCGTTGCCGTCGCTGTCGCCGTGCGGGGCGAAGCCCTTGCTGGTCTTGCCCCAGTTGACGCGGTAGTCGTCGGGCGCGCTGGCCGGCGCGTCCCAGCTCACCGTCAGAGCGCCCGGCGAGTCGCTGGACAGCGTGAGGCCGCTTATCTCTTTGTCGGCGTCAGACGCACCGACGGCCGGCGGGTCGAACTGCAGCAGCGAGGCGCACACGAGCGCAGCCACAAGCAGCAGCCACCTCACGCCCCGGGCGCGGACCGGATTCAGAATACCCATCTAAGTGATACCATCCCGGCTGGTGTCCTCACGTTGCCCTCCGCCCGGTTGGCAGATGACTGAATCCGCGATTCACTGCGAGTTGTGTTGCGGCGACCAGATGCAGCAAGCAAAAGCCCTCCCAGTTTGGGTTAGTTGTCGACCAGCATAGCGCTCGTCTATGAACATCCAGTGGAAATACACGCCGAGTCGATTAAGTAGCTGTGAACATTCGGGCGCCCAGCCTATAATCGGACCCGCGTGGGGCTGCTTTGACTCGTTGCCGGTTGCAAGGCCGTCCCGGCGCGCGCCGATTCAGCCGGTGAACAGGTGGGCGAGGCCCAGGCCGGCCGCCAGTTCAAGCAGCGCCCTCAGGTGGTGCCTGTCGGGCAGGGCGCGGCCCTCCTTCCAGCGCCAGACGGTGTTGCGATAGGTGCCGAGGCGACGGGCGATCTCCGACCACGACAGCCCCGACTCCCGCTGGAACCGCTTCAGCCGTTCCGGGAAGTCGTCGGGGAGCACAAGGTTGTCCCCGCTGTATCGAATGCGTTGTCGCGGCATGGGTCGCTCGACTGTTACATTCAATTTGACGGCAGTTCTCCTCCGGGGGAGGGCCGAGCCCTTCCCGCATCGCGGCCCGTACCCGGCCGGACCCGCGCCGGTTCATGCGCGCCATGCGCCTCCTGCCATTGGAGGGACGCCGCCGCATGTGCGCAGTCCCTTTCCCGTACGGATGCATGTCCACCTGGGACGAACCGGGAATCCCGGACGCTCCGGCCGGTTCTCGCGCTACTCGATCTGTCTGCCCACGACGCGGATTTCGTACACGCCGGTACGGTCATTCCCCGCCGAGCCGACGGCTACGTAGTAGCGTCCCGAGTCTGCGGGCCTGAAGGTCACGCTGACGCTCCTGCCGCTGCCGGGGCTGGCCGTCCCGTCCACCAGATCGCCGTTGCTGTCGTAGATTCCCAGCACCTTGAGCTCCGTGGCCTGATGTTCCAACGGGTAGGCGGAGTCAGTCCAAAGCTCCACGGTGTACTCGTAGCCTTGCGTGAGCTCGACCCCGTACCAGTCCTCGTCCGGGCTCTCGTCCGCCTTTCCTTCAGTCCAGTACCAGTCCCAGCTGTCGCCGAGGAATCCGCCCTGGGCCTGCGGGTGACTGTCCGACGCAGGGTTCACGATCAGCGTGCGATCCGTGCTCGTGTCCGCAGCGTCGTCCAACACATAGCCGTCCGGCCCACCGAACCAGTGATACCGCCCGCCTTCGCAAACGTTGTTGACCCGCACCTTGATCTGGTAGGTCCCCGTGCCGCCGTCGCCGGAGGCGATCTCGATGTAGAAGGGGCCCGGCACGCTCTGCCGTTCAACGGTTACGCTGTTGCGGCCTCTCCCGGCATCATGGACATCCAGGCTGTAGCGTGAAAGCCGGATGGTCCGGTCTGCATTCCACACGGCGATGAGATCCGGGTCGGCGAGGGTGAGGTCTCCCTGGTGAGTGTCGTCTCCCATCAGGTCAATGCCACCGTCGGCTCCAAGCACCTCGATGACGTAGACCCGGTACGGGTCCAGTTCCACCCGCCAGAAGTCCCTCTCGCCGGACTGGCCGATATTCCCCACCCTTTCCAGGATGATCCGCTCTCCGCTGTCGGAAGGGCAGTCCGTCCTGAATGCCTGTACGACTTTATCGTCGTCCTTTACGAGGATGGCGGTGAATTTGTTGTATCCCTGCTGGACTGCTGCGGGCAGGTTCTTGAACTCGATCCAGGCCGTCTCGTCGTTCTCGACGACATCATCCTGGATGCTGGCAAAGGTGAAATGGGCCTCGGTGTCACCACGAGGCACCAGCACGCTGCCGGGCACTCCAGAATAGTCGGTATCGGTGAGACCCTGGTAGTGCAAGACCTTCAGGGGAATACTCACATCGTCGTTTGCCGGCTTGCTGAACCTGATTGAGACCTCCACCTCCTCGCCCTCATTGATCTCGACCACGTTCGACACGAACTCGACCACCACCGGAGAGCCGTCCCCATCGTCGTCCGTGATGGTGACCTCGGTTATGCCGGGGTTGCCGACGGTGACCCGGTCGGGCAGGGGCGTCCCGAACATGAGGGTCACCCGCTCGTCCTCCTCGTCGATGCTGTCGTCGATGGCATTGAAGACTGGATAGGCTTCGGTCTCGCCCTTTTTGAAGGTCACGCTGCCGGGGACGCTGTAGTCGTGGTGGGTCGCGCCGTCGTACTCGGACGGTATGATGCGAATGGTGATGTCGCGTTCGGGGTCCGCGTCGAGCACCACCTTGATGCGCAGGTTGTATCCCTCCTGCACCGAACCCATGGCCTCCACGAAGTCGACCTTGATGAATGGCCAGTCATCATCGGTGATGTTCACGACGGCCTCGTCCGTTGGGCCACCGGTGACGCGATGAGGCAGGTTCACGAAGGTCAGCTTCACCGACTCGTCGTCATCATCCACGTCGTCCTGGAAGCCGTTGACTGTGAACGACTTCTCGGTCTCACCGGCCTGGAAGGTGAGGCTTTCGGGGATGCCGGAGTAGTCGGCGTCCTCGGCCCCGTCCTGGTTGACCGGGTCGATGTCGATGACGACGGTGCGTTCGGGGTCGGCGCTGAGGGTGACCGTTACTTCCACGGCGTCGCCTTCGGCCACGGTGTAGGAGGGCGCTCCGAAGCTCACCGTGACCTCGGGATCGTCGTCGTCGGTGATGTGGACGACGGTCTCGTCCGTCGAACCCCGGCTGACGCGTGCGGGCAGGCCCACGAAGGCGAGCTTCACGTTTTCGCCGTCGTCGTCCACCGTGTCGTGCTCGGCCATGAAGACGAAGGACTTGACGGTTTCCCCCCTGGTGAATGTCACGCTGTCCGGGACGCCGGAGTAGTCTGCGCCGGTATCGTCCTGGTCGGTGGCCCCGTCCCGGTTGGACCTGTCGATGTCTATCGAGACGGTGCGCTCGGGGTCTGCGCTGAGGACGACTCTCACGGTGACCCTGTCTTCCCGCACCTCCGTGGTGCCGGTGTCGTCGCTCTCGGCGACGGAGTGGGAGCTCTGCTCGAAGCTGACGCTGACCTCGGGGTCGTCGTCGTCGGTGATGTGGACGACTGTCTCGTCCGTTGAGCCCTGGCTCACGCGGTCGGGCAGGTCCCGGAAGGTGAGCTTGACGCTTTCGTCGTCGTCGTCCACGGTGTCGGGCCTGGCCATGAACTCAAAGGTCTTCTGGGTCTCTCCCCTGTTGAAGACGACGCTGTCCGGGACGCCGGAGTAGTCGGCGGAGGTGGCGCCGTCCTGGTTGACCGGGTCGATGAGGATGGTGACCTTGCGCTCAGGGTCTGCGCTGAGGACGACCTTGACGGTGACCTTGTTCTCCTGCACCTCCGTGGTGGCAGCGTTGTCGCTTTCGGCCACGGTGTAGGAGCTCTGCTCGAAGCTGACGCTGATCTCGGGATCGTCGTCGTCGGTGATGTGGACAACGGTCTCGTCCGTTGAGCCCCCGCTGACGCGGTCGGGCAGGCCCACGAAGGTGAGCTTCACGTTCTCGCCGTCGTCGTCCACCGTGTCGTGCTCGGCCATGAAGACGAAGGTCTTCTGGGTCTCTCCCTTGTTGAAGACGACGTCGTCGGGGACGCCGGAGTAGTCCGCGCCGGTGTCGTCCTGGTCGGTGGCCCCGCCCTGGTTGGCCCTGTCAATGTCTATCGTGACGGTACGCTCAGGGTCTGCGCTGAGGACGACCTTGACGGTGACCCTGTTCTCCTGCACGTCCGTGGTGCCGGCATCGTCGCTTTCCGCCACGGTGTATGAGCCCTGCTCGAAGCTGACGCTGATTTCGGGATCGTCGTCGTCGGTGATGTTCACCACCGTTTCCTTGACGGAGCCTTCGCTGACCCGGGTGGGCAGGTTGCGGAAGGTGAGCTTCACCTTCTCGTCGTCGTCGTCGATGGTGTCGTCCGCTGCCGTAAAGACGAAGGTCTTCTGGGTCTCTCCCTTGCTGAAGACGACGCTGTCGGGGACTCCGGAGTAGTCCGCGCCGGTGTCGTCCTGGTCGGTGGCGCCGCCCTGGTTGGCCCTGTCCAGCTGGATGGTGACGGTGCGCTCGGGGTCTGCGCTGAGGACGACCTTGACGGTGACCTTGTTCTCTTCCGCATCCGTGGTGCCGTCGTCGTCGCTCTCGGCCACGGTGTAGGAGCCCTGCTCGAAGCTGACCGTGACGGCGGGAACGTCGTCGTCCGTGATGTTGACGACGGTCTCGTCGGGGTCTCCGGCCGTGACGGCGACCGGGGTCGTGGGCAGGGTGCCGAAGACGATCTTCACGCTTTCCTCGTCGTCGTCCACGGTGTCGTTGATCGCGGTGAAGGTGAAGGTCTTCTCCGTCTGGCCGCTGGTAAAGACGACCTCATCCGGAACGCCGGAGTAGTCCGCATCGGTCGCGCCGTCCTGGTTGGTCGGGGTGAGGGGAATGGTGACGTTTTGCTCCGGGTCGTCCGAGAGGATGACCTTGACGGTGATGTTGCTCCCCTCCGCCACGGTGTAGCTGTCCTGCTCGAATTCGACCGTCAGGCTGGTGGGCTTGTCGTCGTCGTCGATGTTGACGATTGCCTCGCCGGGGGAGCCCCGGCTCACGCGGGCAGGCAGGTTCCGGAAGGTGAGCTTCACGTTCTCGTCGTCGTCGTCGATGGTGTCGTTCGCTGCTGTGAAGGTGAAGGTCTTCTGGGTCTCTCCCTTGTTGAAGACGACGTTGTCGGGGACGCCGGAGTAGTCCGCGCCGGTGTCGTCCTGGTCCGTGGCGCCGCCCTGGTTGGCCCTGTTCAGCTGGATGGTGACGGTGCGCTCGGGGTCGGCGCTGAGGATGACCTTGATGGTTGCGTCGTCGCCCTCCGCCACGGTGTAGCTGTCTCGTTCGAACCGGACGGTGACGGCGGGATCGTCGTCGTCGGTGATGCTGACGACGGTCTCGTCGGTGGTCCCGGCCGAGATGGCGATGGGGGTCGTCGGCAGGCTGCCGAAGGCGATCTTGACGCTCTCGTCGTCGTCGTCCACGGTGTCGTTGACGGCCCTGAAGGTGAAGGTCTTCTCGGTGACGCCGGCGCTGAAGGTGACGGTTTCGGGGACGCCGGAGTAGTCGGGGTCGGCGCTGTCCTGGTCGGTGGCCCCTCCCTGGTTGGACCTGGTGAGCGGGATGGTGACGTCCGTCTCAGGGTCATCGCTCAGGATGACCTTCACGGTTACGGTCCCGCCTTCCGCCACGGTGTGGCTGTCCTGCTCGAACTCGACCGTGAGGCTGGCGGGCCTGTCGTCGTCGGTGATGTTGACGACGGCCTCGTTGGGTGTTCCCTGGCTCACGCGGTCGGGCAGGCTCTTGAAGGTGAGGCTGACCTTCTCGCCGTCGTCGTCCACCGTGTCGTCGGCGGCGGTGAAGGTGAACTGCTTCTGGGTCTCTCCCTTGCTGAAGACGACCTCGTCGGGGACTCCGGAGTAGTCCGCGCCGGTGTCGTCCTGGTCGGTGGCGCCGCCCTGGTTGGCCCTGTTCAGCTCGATGGTCACGGTGCGCTCGGGGTCGGCGCTGAGGATGACCTTGATGGTGACGCCGTCACCCTCCGCCACGGTGTAGCTGTCCTGTTCGAACCGGACGGTGACGGCGGGATCGTCGTCGTCGGTGATGTTGACGACGGACTCGTCGGTGTCCCCGGCCGAGATGGCGATGGGGGTTGTCGGCAGGCTGCCGAAGGCGATCTTGACGCTTTCATCGTCGTCGTCCACGGTGTCGTTGACGGCGGTGAAGATGAAGGTCTTCTCGGTGACGCCTGCGGTGAAGACGACCTCGTCGGGCACGCCGGAGTAGTCGGGGTTGGGGTCGTCCTGGTCCGTGGCCCCATCCTGGTTGGTCCTGGTGATCGGGATGGTGACGTCCGTCTCCGGGTCATCACTGAGGGTGACCCTGACGGTGACGGTGTCTCCCTCCGCCACGGTGTGGCTGTCCTGCTCGAACTCGACGGTCAGGCTGGAGGGCCTGTCGTCGTCGGCGATGCTTACGACGGTCTCGCCGGGTGTTCCCTGGCTCACGCGGTCGGGCAGGCTGCCGAAGGCGAGCTTAACGCTCTCTCCGTCGTCGTCGACGGTGTCGTGCTCTGCGGTGAAGGTGAAGGTCTTCTGGGTCTCTCCCTCGTTGAAGACGACCTCGTCGGGGAGGCCGGAGTAGTCGGGGTTGGGGTCGTCCTGGTCGGTGGCGCCGCCCTGGTTGGTCCTGACCAGGGGTATGGTGACCTTGCGCTCGGGGTCTGCGCTGAGGACCACCTTGACCTCGACCTTGTTCTCTGCCACCTCGGTGGTCGAGGAATCGTCGCTCTCCGGGACGGTGTAGGAGGCCTTGTCGAAGCGGACGGTGACCTGGGGGTCGTCGTCATCGGCGATGTTGACGGTGGCGGTGGGCGTGCCGCCGACCGAGACGTTGTCGGGCAGGTCGGAGGTATCGAATCCCAGCAGGACGGACTCCCCGTCGTCGTCCTCGGTGTCATGGCGGGCCATGAACACGAAGGTCTTCTCGGTCTCTCCTTCATTGAAGACGAGCTCGTCGGGGACCCCAGTGTAGTCGTCGTCGTCGGCCCCGTTCTGCCCCGCCGCGGTGATCGGTATGGTTATCGTCCGCTGCGGGTCGACGTCGAGCTTGACCGTGACCGTCACCCTGTTCTCCTGGACGTCGGTCGTCGAGGTGTTGTCGGACTCGGCGACGGTGTAGGCGGCCTGTCCGTAGCTGACCAGCACGATGATTTCGTCGTCGAGGACGGTTACCTCCACCGGGTCAGTCGTGATGCCGTCGTAGGCGGTGTCGGTCGAGGTCACGGCGTGGGTGATGTTCCCGGTGTCGTCGAGGGGGTCGTTGTCGTGGGCGGCGCTGACCCGCACCGTCTGCTCGACGTTCCAGTTGTCGGTGGTGAATGTGAGGGTGGCCTTGTCGACGGTGATGTCGCTGCTTGCGGGCGGGGTGACGGTGACCGTCACGCCGGCGTCCGGCTTGGTGTCGAGCACCAGGGTGTAGGTCTCGCTGCCGCCCTCGTCGACCTCGAGCTTGGTGGGGTTGACGGTAACGCCGGGCTCGTCGTCGTCGGTGATGGTGACGTCCACCTCCGCGGTGGGCGCGCCCGAGTAGCCGCCGCGCGTGGCGACGTGGGTGATGGCGGCCTGCTCGTTGTCGGCGTCATCGTCATGGGGCCCCGTCACCGTGACGGTCTGCGCGGTGTCCCAGTTCGCGGTGGTGAAGGTCAGGTAGGCGGGCCGCACCGTGAACCCCGCCGCGTCGGGGACCTCGAGGTCCACACGCACGTCGCCCAGGGGCAGTTCGTCCAGCACCACGGTGTAGGTGTCGTCGCTGCCTTCGTCTATGGTGAGGGATGACGGCTGAACGGTGATGCCCCGGTCGTCGTCCTCGAGGACCGTCACCGCGACGGTGGCCGTCACATCGTCGAAGCCTCCGCCGTTGGCGGTGTTGGTCAGCGTGACGTGGTCGTCTTCCTCATCGGCGTCGGCCGTCGTGGAGACGGTCACGGTCTGGGGATCGTCCCAGTCGTCTTCGGTGAAGGTGAGGGTGGATGGCGAGACCGAGACATCGGTCCCGGACGCGCCGGTTATCTCGACCGTTACGGAGCGGCCGGTGGCGGGCGGGGTGTTCAGGTACACGTCGTAGCGGCTGGAGAGGCCCTCGGCGATGCCCAGCGAGGTGGGGTGGACGACCAGTCCGAAGTCGATGTTCTGGTAGGCGGCAACCACGACGCGGACATCGTCGATGGGCACGTCCTCGTAGCCGCCGCCCGTGGCGGAGTGCGAGAGCGTGGCGGGGTCCGGTCGTGCGTCGCGGGTGGGCGAGACGACCTTGACACGCTGCTCGGTGTCCCAGTTCCCGGGGGTGAAGACGAGCGTAGCCGGTTCGGCGGTCACGTCGGGGTTGCCGGTCTTCGTCACGGTGATGGTGACGTTGGCGGCGGGCGGGTGCTCCAGCCTGACGCCGTAGGTGGCGCCGGCGAGGTCGCCGTTGACGATGCGCAGGACGGTGGGCTCGATGATGACGCCCCTGGGCTCGCGAACCGTCACGGGCAGCGTGGCAGGGTCGACGGTCGCGTAGTCGGAGCCGGAAGGCGTGTGGGTCAGCGTTGCCATGTCGTCGCTGCCGTCCGTATCGGCAGCCGCGGTGACCTTGACGCGCTGGGGGACGTTCCAGTTGTCCCGGGTGAAGGTGAGGGACGAGCGGTCGAGTGTCAGGTCTGTGTCGTCCGTGCCGGATATGGCGACGGTGACAGGGCCGCTGGGGCGCGTGTTGAGCCGGACGGCGTAGGAGGCGCCGTCGGCATCGCCCTCCAGCAGGTCCAGGGAGGACGGGCTCAGGTTGATGCCCTTCACGGTCTCCCGGACGCGCACCTTCACCTTGCCCAGTTCGTGGTTGTCGTAGAGATTGCGCGGGAGGTAGTTGGGGGGAGGCGTGGGGCCGGTGGCCGAGTGGGTGAGCTCCACGACGTCGTCCACGGTGTCGTCGTCGGCGACGGCGGTGACGGTGACCCGCTTGGGTTCGTCCCAGTTCTCCGGGGTGAAGGTCACCACGCCTGGCGTGATGGTGAGGTCCGTGCCTTCGCCGCCGGCGATGGTGACGTAGACGTCCTCGGCGGGTCTGGAGACCATCTCCAGGGTGTAGGCGCCGCCGTCCGGGTCTTCCTCCGTGATCTCCAGCGAGCCGGGGCCGATGATGATGCCCGACGGGTCGTTGTCGACGATGACGACCCGGGAGGCGAGACCGGGGATGAGCTCGTCGAAGAAGTGATCGACGAGGCTGGGCAAATACCAACCGGGAGTGTTTTGAAGGCCTACTGCAAAATCTTCATTGTTCTCGTAGACGTCGTCGTCCCTGATCGTGACGCTGAAGATCCGGGTGGCCTCGTAGCGGGGTTGATCTGGGTCGGGCCGGGCGTAGTCGGCGGGCGGGAAGCCGACTATTTCACTGCGAATGGTGTAATCAAGGGATGAGGAGGCGTTGGGGAGAAGGTTCACGTAGCGACGGGTGCCGGTGCCAGGGCCGGTGAGATATCGTCCGCCAGAGAGGGAAGCCTCTACTTCGAGCGCCACCGTGTGGACCCGCGTAGGAGGGAAGGCCGAGTGCCAGATGGAGCGAAGGGTTACGACCACGGGGCCGCCGTGCTCCGGGACCACGGCCGGGGAGACCGTTACGTAGAACTCGCCGAACTGCTCGTCGGTGACGTCGATGACGACGGGAGCGGCGACGACGTCGTTGGCGCCGTAGTTGCCGCCGGACACGGTGTGGGTGATCGTCGCGGTGACGTGGTTGCCGGTGTCGGCGGTGTCCACGGAGGTGATGGTGATGGGCTGGGGCTGGCGCCAGTTCTCCGGGGTGAACGTGATGGGGCCGGAGTCGAGCCAGAACAGGGGCCGCCGCGGGGTGATCGTCACGTCCGCGGTGGGCTCGCTGGTGAGGACGACGTTGTAGGTGACGGGTTCGCCCTCCTGGCTGTCTATGTCCAGAGGGGAGACGAAGATGCCCGGTCCAGGGTCGGCGCCCAGGTCCCTGACGGTCACCCGCACGGGCCACGACGGGGAGCCTTCGAAGGCGCCGCCATCTACGTGTATCCAGAGGTCGATCTGCTCGTCCTCGGTGTCCGCGTCGGGGGGCGCCGAGACCCTCACCTCACCGTCCTCGGCGAGCTCCGTCGGATACACGTGCAGGTCCGTGCCCTCCATGCCCGTTACCGTGATGGTTACGGGTTCGTTGCGCCGGCGGCCATTGGCAACGATCCCGATCAGCTTGCCCGCGCTGGAACCTTCCTCGATGGTGATCGACTCGGTGTTCAGAGTCAGTGAGTTCGATTCGTCGACGAGATTGACGAGGAGGTCGGCCGTTACGCCGTTGTAGCCTCCGCCGCTTGCCGTGTGGGTTAGCGTGAGGGACTCGTGGATCGTGTCCTCGTCCGGGGCGTGGCCGACGTTCACCGTCTGCTCCGTGTCCCAGTCATCCGTCGTGAAGGTGAGGGACGTCGGGTGGAGACTGAAGAGGTCGTTGGCAGGCCAGGTGATGGCGACGGTGACGTCTCCCGAGGGAGCGGCGGAGAGCCGTACCGTGTAGCTTCTATTGGCATCCTCGAAGATGTTCATCGCGGCGCGGCTGAAGATGATGGCCCTGTCGATGAAGTTGACGGTGGTCTCTTCCGGGTCGCCCACGGTTACGGCGGTGGGCAGATTCGTGTCGTCGAAGCCGAAGGTGATGCCCTCGCCGTCCTCGTCCTCGGCGTCCGCGGCGACGGTGAAGGTGAAGGCCTTCTCCGTCTCGGTGCCGGCAAAAGACACGGACGTCGGCACCGTTCCCGAGACGTCATCGTCCGACGCGCCGCCGGCGTACTCACTGGTCAACTCGATGGTGAGGTCGCGGCCCGGGGCCTTGTCCAGGACGACGGTGACCGTGGCGGTGGCGCCCTCGGTCACGTCGTAAGAGGTCTCCTTAAAGCTGACCGTCACGGCGACCTGGGGTGGGCTCTGCTTGGTGACGCCGGAGCCGCCCTCCGGAACCTCGGCGTCGAAGTAGCCGCTCTGGGGGCTGAGTCCGGCGGAGTTGCGCGCCTTGATGCGGTAGACGTAGCGGGCCTCGGGCTCGACGTCGGTGTCGGTGTAGGAGGTAGCGGCGCTGCCGGTGTCGTCCACGTGGATGTTGAAGTCCCCGAGTTGGTCGACGCCGCGCCGGAGCCTCAGGATCTGGTAACCGGTGATGGTGTCGTCCTGGGGGTCGTCCCAGGACAGGGATACCTGATCGGCGGTGACGTTCCCCGTCAGCCCCGTGGGTGCGGCGGGGAGGGGCGGGGCCGGCAGGTCGGCGTCAAAGTAGCTGCTCTGCGGGCCGAGGGTGTCGCCGTTTCGGGCCTTGACGCGGTAGACGTAGCGGGCCTCGGGCTCAACGTCGGTGTCGGTGTAGGAGGTATCGGCGCTGCCGGTGTCGTCCACGTGGACCTGGAAGTCGCCGAGGGCGTGAACGGCCCGGTCGCGGCGCAGGACCTGGTAGCCGGTGACGGTGGAATCCTCAGGGGCGTCCCACGAGAGCTTGACGGCATCGTGGGCGACGTTGCCGGTGAGGTTGGTGGGCCTGCCGGGCGCGTCGCTCTGCTGACCCGAGACCGGCGCAGGCCCCGCCATGACGAGCACAGCGGCGGAAACAGTCAACACGGCCAGGGCCCTGAAACCGCCCCGGCTCGGCATTCGCCTCCTGGTGGGAGGAGCCTGCCCAAGTGCCGGCAGTGGCGAGATCATTCCCCCCCGCTCAGCATTCTCGCCCCCGTTCCTCATCACCGGACAACAGCCTGCGGGTCGAGACCAGGAGTGCTCGCGCGGTTTTCGCCGCCGGACGAGTGGACTGGCCGATGGTGGCGGGGCGCGGCTGCGGCGCCGGTGCACCTGCAAGACACCCCTTCGCCACACTCGCCCCTCCGGCCGGTGAGTAGATGCCTGAGACCGTGCGCCTCGGCCAGGTCAAAAGTCGCCATAAGGTGCCGCGCGCCTGGGCGGAACCCGGCTCGCCATCGCCCTAAGGTGTCGGGATAGGTCCCAAGACCTCGTGCCAACTCGGCCCACGACAGACAGGACGCCTCCTTGACGAGCTCAAGGAGCTGTGAGAACAGGAGCGTCGGCTGCCTTGTTTCCGCCCCCCGGGCAGCCGTGAATTCGCTCTCCACGCAGCGGGTCACGGGCCCTCTCGCGAGGACCCGTGACCGTTCGGTTCAGTGTCAGCCTCAAGTGGCAAGCAAAAACCTCCCAATTTCGGGTTAGTTGTCGACCAGCCTAGCACTCGCCTATGAACAGTCAGTGGAAATACGCCGCGCATTTGATGAAATAGCTATGAACTGTTGGGCAGTTTGGCTAAAGTCGGACCCGCATGGGCCTGTTTCGCCTCGCTGCCGGCTCCGGTGTCATCCCGGTCCGATATTGGCTCGATCGGAGGACCGCTTCTGCGCCGCCAGGATTGGCGCAGCGTGCGAGGGCTGCAGGGACCGGGCGGTGCTGTTCGCCTCGGACTTTGCACTCAACCACGGGGTCATTGGTCTGCCGGACGAGGCCGGGCGCTACCGCCGGCTCGCCGACGCGGTTTCGAAGGAGACCGGCCGTGGTATGCCCGTCTTCTGCTTGACGGGCATACCGCCTGGATGCCGGCTCTTATTCCTGACTTACCTTTGCAGGTTGAGTTCAACGGAACCTCCCTCAGACCAGCTGGTCCGGGCGCCCTCCCAGCGATATACCTTGCCGTGGTTATGGGACTCGAAGCTGGCGTCGATCGACTTCTGACGGGTCCCGTCGACATCCAGGGTGAATTCGACGGGCGCTTCCCTGTCGAGGACGATGTAGGGCCGGTCCGAGGCTTCGACCAGCTTGGCGGTCGGGTGACACCATCGACCTCGAAGGATCTCGACGACAATGGACCCCCGGGAGAACCGGCAGGGTTGCCGTGCCCGTGGCCACTGAGGAGTTCGGCGGCTGTCATCGTCGCCGACCAGAATGAACCGGTGCTGGTCCTGGCAGCTACCCCGTCTGCCTCCGTGCTTAACAACCCCTCGTCGTCGCCCGCATCGTCGGTGAAGCTGACCCGCACCCTGATGGTCATCTCCTCGTCGTCATCACGCAAAGCGCAGGTGCCGCCGGCGGCTCCTGGGATGCCCGGGTCGTCTGTGCCGTCGGTCCGCACCCACCGGTAGCTGTAGTAGACATTGGTCGGCCCGTCGGCGCGTCCCCTATCCCGGACGTTTTCGCCGTAAGTTTTCGCCTACACGTGCGGCCCTTTCCCCGGGACTCCATCGAAGCCGGGCTGCGCGTCGATGGGCAGGACGGCCTGCGAGAGCGGGGACACTCGGTCCTCGGGCCTGGTCTCTTCGGGATTGGGATTGAGTGCCTGGTCCGTATGACGCTCCTGCGGCCCGGGAAGGTTTGATGACTTACGGGAGATCCTCCGCTCCGGGTTGGCTTCGGGAGCCGACATCCAGAAAAAGGAGGTCCGTGCGGCCCTGATTATGGCTCAATCCTCCAAAGGTACACAGCAAGTTCATCGCAAAGCGGGTCAATTTGCATCGAATATTCATAGATGAATGGCATGCTGGCTGAAAGCTGGCTCGCAATCGGGTCCTGGCGACCGGGAACGAAGGGTTGGCCGGACGCGAGCGGAAAGGGGCCACGGGTCCGCCTCGTGGGGCCCGGGGACAACCAGTTGCGAACGGTGCCGACGGCAGTGCGCAACATGGGACCGGGATGGACGGGACATTCCGGTCGTGCTGCAGGCGGGCCTTATGCGATGGACCGACGCCTACTCGGACCGCAGGTTCATCGCGAGGAAGATCGGGATAGGGAGGGCGCTGGCAAGCGGTGGCCACACGGAGGAGGTGACCGGCTACTCGGCTGTTGATGACGAGGGACTGCGGAGACGAAAGGAGGATCCTGTTGTCGCCGACCACGCTCCGCCAACGGGAGCGCCGGCGGTCGGTGGCACGGGGTGAGCGAGCCAGACACTGACTGCGAGCGGGTCCGGCTTCTCCGGCTCCGCTGGAAGCGAGGAGTCGCTGACCGGTGCGGGGAGGCCGGCGGTGGTGTTGGGACCGTATCGGGGCTGTGGCGCGGGGCGCACCAGCTTGCTGGGCGATGTGGGGACCGTTGCAGTTTGGCAGTCACCTGCCTATGAACAGGCCCCAGTGCGGGAAACCCTGGGTAGTTACGCCAGTCATCGCTCTGGCCGGCCTGCTGGTTGCGGGCACAATGGCCGGTTGGCATTCGGGCCATACGGCCTATGCCCACGCAGCCGACTCCTCAATCGAGTACGCCGAGAACGGCACCGCCCCCGTGGCATCATTCAACGCCACCGACCAGGACGGGGACGCGATCAGGTGGAATCTGAGCGGCCCCGACTCAGAGCGGTTCACCATCAGCGATGGAGGCGTGCTTGCGTTCCGGGCTCCGCCGGACTACGAGAACCCGCGAACCAGGGCGTCGGGCGGGCCGCCGGGGGAGCGTAACGTTTACCGGGTGACGATCACCGTCGCCGGTGGGACACACGATGTGGAGGTGACGGTTACGGACGTTGACGAGGAGGGAGTCGCCAGGATTGACAGACCGCAGCCCCAGGTGAGCCGGCCGCTCGGGGCCAGCCTCTCGGATGAGGATGACGGGGTGACGGAAGAGAGATGGCAGTGGGAGAGGTCCGGGGACGGCACGACGTGGACCGCAATTCGGGGGGCGACATCTCAGAGGCGGAGCCCGGACCCGGATGATGAGGGCATGTACCTGCGGGCGACGGTTACATACTCCGACAAGTTCGGGTCGGGCAAGACGGCCTCCGCGGTGAGCGACAACAGGGTGGAGGCCAGGACCCTGGCCAACGCCGCTCCATCCTTCGCCGGCCAGGACGAAGACGATAGCACTTCGCAAATAGAGGTCAGCAGGTCCGTAGCCGAGAACACGGAGGTGGGTAGGACCGTGGGAAGGACGGTGTCGGCGACGGATGCGGACGACGACATACTGTTCTACGAACTGCTGGACACGCCGGACCTGGAGGATGACAGGGGCCGGGCCAGGTTTGCGATTGACGGCCTTTCGGGCCAGATAAGGGTCGGCAAGGTGCTGGGCGCCGACTCCTGCGATGGCCAGGACGATACGGGTGAGCACGAGGACGAGAACTCGACGACGCTCTCGGGTGTCCCTACGCTGCCCGGGGGTGAGGACCCCCGCGCGCAAGGCGACGGCAGGTATGTCCTGCGGGTGAGGGCAAGCGACCCGTCGACGGCCGCTGCCACGGTGACCGTGATCGTCACGGTCACAGACGTCAACGAGCCTCCTCGCTTTGTTGAAAGCGCGCCGACGGTGGTGAGGGTCAGGGAGAATGCGGAACCGGAAGACATCGGTGCGATCGTGGACCCCGGCACCTTCGCCGTCATCGACCAGGACTGTGTCGACAAGCCCGGCCTCCCCTTCGACCCCCGAGATCCGCACATCGTGTATTCGCTGAGGGGCGACGACCTAGAGAAGCTTCACTTCATACCCGTTGATGAGAGCGACTACAGCAGGGGCTTCACGCTGGGCCGCCCGCTCGACTACGAGGAGCAGAGCTCGTACCTGATAACCGTCGTGGCAGGCTCGGGGAAAGGCCTCCGCAGGCTGTCTGCCTCCCTGGACGTGACCGTGGAAGTGGTGAACGACGAGGACCCCGGGATGGTGCTCCTGTCCCAGAGGGAGCCGCAGGTTGGCAAGGTTGTACATGCCTCCGTCAGCGATGAGGACGGGGGCGTAAGGGTCAGCGAGTGGTCCTGGGAACGGTCCGAAGAGATCACCGTGGACGGTGAGGGAACCCCGTCCGCCGTATGTCGGGACGACTCGGGCACGTCGGCTATCAGCGTTGTCGGCGGCTGGACAGAGATAGTTGGGGCAGCTTCGGCGGCGTACACCGCGCGTCCGGGTGACGTGGGCAGGTGTCTGCGGGCCACCGCGACCTACACGGACAGCCTTGAGAACCCGGCCGGCGCCGCGGACGAGCAGGCAGCCGGGGCAACGGAGGCGCCAGTGCAGGCCAGCAACCCGGCCAATACCGCGCCGCACTTCGTGGGGGACTCGGACGGGACGAGCCGCAGGGTGGATGAGAACACCGCGCCTGGGCAGGACATCGGTGCGCCGGTAACCGCCCACGACGATGACGGTGACCTGCTGGTCTACACCCTGGGCGGCCCCGACGCAGCATCCTTCGACATATCCGGCAACAATGGCCAGCTCAAGACCAAGTCCGCCCTGGACCACGAGGCCAAGGGCAGGTATTCGGTGGAGGTAGTTGCCACCGACCCGTCGGGGGCCTCCGCAGCCATAACGGTTTCGATAAGGGTCAATGACGAGGACGAACCGGCGCAGATAGTGGGCAAACGGTTCACAAGCTTCGCGGAGAACGCGTCTGGCGAGGTTGGCAGATTCGAGGCCACTGACGAGGACGAGGACGCGATCATATGGCTGCTGAGCGGGCGTGATGCCGACCTGTTCAGCATCGATGGAGGCGTGCTGTACTTCAGGCAGCCCCCCGACTACGAGAGGCCGCGCTCGGCACTGGAGGGCGCGTCCCTGGAGGAGCGGAACGTGTACCGGTTGACGCTCGAGGCGTCCGGCGGTGCTCAGGACGTCCAGGTGACGGTCACGGACGTCGACGAGACGGGAACCGTGAGCGTAGACCGGCCACAGCCCCAGGCCGAGAGGCCTCTTGGCGTCACGCTATTCGATGAAGACGGCGGAGTGACGGCCGAGGGATGGCAGTGGGCCAGATCCCGGGATGGATCGACCTGGACGGACATCCGGGGGGCGACCTCCGCGATGCGGAGCCCCTTGCCGGACGACGTCGGCATGTACCTGCGGGCCACGGTGACCTACTCCGACAGGTTCGGCTCGGGGAAGAGGGCGTCGGGGGTGAGCGCCAACCGCGTGGAGGCAAGGACGCTGGCCAACACCGCTCCGTCCTTCGCCGGGCTGGACGGTGATGAAGAGACAGCCTACGTCGAGGTCAGCCGATCGGTTAGAGAGAACACGCCCGCGGGGGCGCCCATTGGCGATCCCGTAACGGCGGCGGACGCCGATGAGGACACGCTGTTCTACGAACTGTTGGACACGCCGGACCTTGCGGATGAAGACGGAAACGTGCGATTCACGATCGACAGTCTCTCGGGGCAGATAAGGATGGGGGAGGAGCTGGGTGCGGATGGCGAGCAACGGGTGGACGAAGACTCGACCAGCCTTACCGGCGGGCCCGCGCTGCCTGATGATGATGATGCCGACGATGCCAGCAACAGCGAATACGTTCTTAGGGTAAGGGCGATCGACCCGTCTACGGCCTCCGATACGGTCAACGTGATCGTCAGGGTCACGGAGGTGAACGAGCCCCCTGCCTTCGCCGATGGCGTGCCAACTCTGCTCAGGGTAAGGGAGAACGAGGACCCGCCGGTCTTGACCCTCGAGGACGGAGCGAGGGAGGTGAATGACGGGGCCTTCGCCGTGACCGACGAGGACGGCATCGTATCCGGAGAGGACGGCTATGACGACACCGATTACAGCTACACGGTGACGGGAGAAGATGACGATCTCTTCGAGGTCGACGACATGGGCACCCTGAGCTTCAGGGCAGGCCGTGAGCCAGACTTCGAAGAGCAAAGTTCCTATGCGATAACCATTGAGGCCAGCTCCGGGGAGGGCGAGCGGAAGCTGACCGCAAGGCTGGACGTGACTATAAATGTAATAGATACGGAGGACGAGGGAGAGGTGGAACTGTCCCACAGGCAGCCGCACGTGGGCATAGATTTACAGGCGACGGCCAGCGACCCCGACGGCGGCGTGTCCATCATCAGCTGGCAGTGGGAGAGGTCGGAACTGGTTGCCGTGGATGCCAATGGGGAGCCGACCGAGGAGTGCGAGGGGGATCGCGACGGTACCGACGTCGTCGGCGGGTGGGTTCCCATAGCCGGAGCGCTGTCGGACGTCTACGCCCCTAGGGTGGAGGACCTGGGCAGGTGCATACGGGCGAGGGTTACCTACACGGACAGCCTGGGCGAACAGTTGCACCAGGCGGTGGGGTCGCTGGAGGTGCCGGTGGAGAGGCTGCAGGTACACGGCGTCGGTCCGATACCAACGGTCAATGCTGCGCCGGTGTTTCCCGACCAGGACTTTCTCACCGAAGGAGACCAGTCCGACAGCACGAGCCGGAGCGTACCGGAGAACACGGAGTCCAGGCAGAGCATCGGGAACCCGGTGACGGCCACCGACGCCGACGGCGACCTTCTGGTCTACACGCTGGGGGGCCCCGATGCCCGGCACTTCCGTATAGCGAGGAACACGGGACAGCTCACGACGAGGTCGGAGCTGAACTTCGAGGAGCGGAACGTCTACACGGTGGTCGTCACGGCAACCGACGGCATAGGCGCTTCGGACAGCATCCGGGTGACCATAAACGTCACCGACGAGGACGACCCGGCGGTCATAAGGCTGCGTGAATAGGGGCGCTGAATTCGTCGGCGGCCCGCGAAAACGGCTCCGTTGAGGGTTGGGACGGGGCGCTGACTTTGCGGCCAGGGAGGTCCATTCGGGCCAGGCTAAGTCCCATGTTCCTCAAAATACACAGTAAGTTCATCCAAAAGCAGGCTTAGGTTCACCATAAGTTCATAGCTGGCGGTTAGATTGTCAGGCATAGCCCGAAGCGGGAGGGTTGTGCTTGGCGCCAGATGCTGCCGGGAATAGAGACGGAATGGGGACCGGGTCCTCTTTCGAGAGGACAGGGAGAATGCGGCCTGTAATCATGCCTGCGGCGGCGGCCATGTGCCTCCTGCTGCTCCTGGCCGCAGCGGCGGCGTGTGCGGATGACCCGACACCCGCCCCGGAGCCCACCGCCGCCCCCCTCCCGACCCCCACGCCAACCCCGGTGACTCTGGCAGAGCTGCGCATTACCGACGGGACGACCGTCGGGGAGCTGGTTGGGCTGCTGTCGGACTCCGAGCGGACGTGCATCGAGGAGAGGTTCGGGGCCGGGGCGCTGGCGGCGATGCAGGAAGTGCCGCTGGCGAGCGTCCCCGAGGGTGCGGGACAGATCCCCCTGGACTGCCTGGCGGACGAAAACGCCGTGGACCTGGGGGTGGCGTTCCTGGACTGGGAGGCCGGGGGGCTGAGCGATTCATCCAGGGGCTGTGTGCGGGGGGTGGCGTCGGAGTCGCCGTTCCTGCTGGGCATAGGGGAAGAGCCGGAAGTTCCGGCGGCCGTCTTTGGCAGGGCCCTTCAGATGCAGATGTGCCTCACGGATGAGGAGGCTGCGGCGCTGGCCACGGGCGGGGAGGACGACCTGCCGCCGCCATCGGTGCTGCGGTGCATGGAGAGGGTGCTTGGGGGGCCGGAGGAGGTTGCAGTCCTGCTGGACGTGGACCCCACCGATGAGGCTGCGGCGGAGGACGCGGCGTTCCGCCTGCTGGCCGCCGCGCTCACCTGCGAGGAAGAAGAGGGGGGATAGAGGGTGGCTCTCACGGGAATTGAAAGACATTTGACCATGCATTCTGCGCGGGCCCAATTGAGGCGGACAGGCCGACGTAGAGGAACAGGAGAACTGCGATGACAAGGTTGAGCAGTATGAACCTTTCTACCAGGTGGCTGGTCCTTGCGGCGGCCGTGGCGGCCGTGGCGGCCGTGGCGGCGCTGGTGGCAGCGCTGATGTTCCCGCCGGTTTCGTCGGCCATTGAGACCTATGAAGGTAGCGTATGGCTGAAGTGTGACGACGATGGCACGGCGAAAACGGTGGACGTGGACGAGGGGGACAGCTACAGGGTGGAGGTGCGAATGAAAGAAGGTTACTTTAACGTTGGGCTTACGATCAAGGTCTACTGGTACACGGATGCCGGCAGCGCGGATGAAAACGACTACCAGGCATACAACAGGGAGGGACAGGCGTCCAACGCATCCCAGACTAATGACGGCGTCATGGGCCGGACCCTAAGCACCACCGAGGATGAGTTTTCGGAGTTTGACGAAGACTACACGCTCCGGTACGAAAACGCCTCGGAAGATCCATCGGCAGATGACCAGTCCTGCAGAATTACTATCCGGGATGATGACGGGCCAGGGGCATACGAGACGTGGATAGACTCCGAACCGGCGGACGGCGTTGCGTACCGCATGGGCGAGACAATAGTGATCAAGCAAAATTTCACCACCGGTTACTCAAGGACAGGAAGGCCAGGCCTGAAGATTCAGGTTGGTGACAACGAGCGGGTGGCGAAATACAAAGACGATGACTCGACAATTGCCCGAACCGCCACCTACGAGTATACGGTGCAGGCAGACGACTTTGACGCGGATGGCTTCGAGGTCAAGGAGAGCAGTTACGCCACCGGCGGCTCGCTAGGGTCGACGGGCGACTGGGTCGATTCAAACGGAACGACATTGGTCTCCCGGCCAACAATGAACACCAGCTATCGAGGGGTGGAAGCTTCGGAGGACCAGGCGGTCGATGGGCGTCCGTCCGTGAGCATCGATTCCACGCCCGAGACGGGGGACGCCTATCGCCTAGGCGATGAGATCGAGGTCTCGGTCGAGTTCTCCGAAGATGTTGAGGTCTCGGGAAACGTGCACATCAACCTGGAAGTGGGCGACAACGTGAGGGCTGCCACGTACGACAGCGGGTCGGGGTCGAGCACGCTGGTCTTCAGCTACACAGTGCAGTCGGGCGATGTGGATGAAGACGGCATTTCCATCCAGGCTGCGTCCGGGAGTGGGGAAGGGAAAGTAGGCTGGGGGGGTACCGGAAGCATCACGCCCGAAGACAGCCATTCAACGGTAAACCTGGCCTACGATGGAGTCGAGGACCAGGCCGGTCACGTAGTGAATTCCCGGCCGCACGTACAGTCGGCGGAGATAACGTCCAGCCCGGCAACGAGCGGCACTTCGTACTACTTCGCGGGCGAGACCATCGAGGTGACGCTGACGTTCGACCAGAACGTGGACGTATCGGAGTCGCCGACGATAGAGATTGACGTGGGCTACTTGCGTGCGGGGGACACCAGAACAGCAACCTACAAGAGCGGGTCCGGCAGCAACCAGCTGGTGTTCGACTACGAGGTGCAGTCCGACGACCTGGACCGGGACGGTGTGGTGTTGCCGGGGAAGACCACGGGTGGATTTGGGGGGACGGGGGGCATCTACGCGGCCGGAACGGAGAATGCGGTAAGCGGTTATATCCCGGGCCTGGAAAAGGACCCGGAGCACCTGGTGTCGGGAGAGGTGCAGGCCACAGCCGTCTACCTGACCTCGACGCCGGCCGTCGGGGACACCTATGGCGTGGGCGAGACATTGACGTTCGTGGTGGAGTTTCCGTTGACGGTACGGGTGGGTGGATCATCTGACCTGTACTTCAATTTCAGGGTCGGGTCGAAGACCAGGAAAGCGTATTACACGACCGGCAGCCCTTCGCAGTCGCTGGAGTTTGCATACACCGTCGTGGCCTCCGATAGAGACTCCGATGGAATAAGCGTCCCGGAAGACAGAACCAGGGCGTTCCCGCATGGTCTTTCCGCAATCTACGTCGGCGCAAGTTATACGCCTGGAGAACCTTGGACAACTGCGCATGACTTCATCCCGAGCTATTCGGCCGGGGACCAGCACAAGGTGGACGGGTCGCAGGACAACTTGAGTACACCCACGCCGACGCCGACACCCACGCCGACGCCGACGCCGACACCGACTCCAACACCCACACCGACGCCGACACCCACGCCGACGCCGACACCGACGCCGACGCCGACACCCACGCCGGTCCCTGACGGCCAGGGATGGAAGATCCTGACTTTCAGCGATACGGAATTGACTGTGACCGAAGGCGAATCGGTCTCGTTTACCTTCCAGCTGGGCGGGCCGGCGCCAACCGATGCGGAAATATCTGTGATATTCGGAGTCACACATCCGGGTCGCCTGAGTGCCGAAGCCGCAGTTGCCGACAGGTATTTTACGGACGGCGTCTGGACCAATGCGCGACCGGGGACGGTGACGGCGAAGGAGGACGACGACGATTGGAATAATAGGGGGTGGCTGACGTATACGCTCCGGCGAGTGGTGCCATCTGGGTCGGGAACGAGGTGGGATACCATCACGGAAGCGCGAGGGCCGCAGATCAACATCATCGACGATGACAGGGCGGCAGCCACCCCGACCCCGACACCGACGCCGACGCCTGTTCCGACAGCCACCCCTGCGCCAACTCCAACGCCGACTGCGGACACCACCGCGCCCACGTTGGACTCTGCCGCCGTAAACAGCAGCGGCAATCAGCTGACGCTGACGTTCAGCGAGAGCATCAGCATGCCTTCAACGGTCAGGACGATTGCCAGAGGGTTGAGCATCCCCGAAGGCCGGTTCATCTGGGCGGTGATGGACGTAACGGTGGACGGAGAGCAGGTGGACGGGAAAACCGGGTCCGTGAGCGGGTCCACCATCGTGATGAATCTCCCATACGACATCGACAATGACCAGGCGGTAAAGGTCTCCTACGACAACGTCTTCGCGGCGGATGCCGTGGGGCTGTTCAGGGACGGGGCCAGCAACGCGCTGCAGAACTTCGGCGAGACCACGGCGACCAACAACTCCACGCAGGAAATCGACAGCCCGGGTCCGTCCCGCCCCGACTGGGCGGTCGACCCGGTGGTCAGCGTGGACGAAATAACGATGGACGAGGGGTCAGAAAGCACCTTCACGGTGTCGCTGTCCGAAAATGTAGAGAGCTGGACCGAGATCGCCGTGAGCGGGTACCCGGGGAGCAAGCTGAGCATATCGCCAACGAGGCTGATATGGGACACCGGGCTGGGGGCCGGCGGGGGGACAACCGTGACCCTCACTGCGAGCCAGGACTCGGACGAGATCAACTACTGGACAAGGCTGGTGTTCACCTTCTCCAACCGGGGCAGCGACGAAACGTACGAGGTGTACGGGCCACGGGTGCTGATAGAGGATGACGACGACGATTCCTAGTTATCCCAGATGACGTAGCTGAGAGCGGCCTCGCTGCAGCCGAGGCAGGCGTCGTTAGCCGGTGGGAGCCAAAGTGGAGTCTGGGACACTTGGCAAACACCGGTGGAACAGGGAAAGGGGCGTCCCGCAAGGGGCGCCCCTGACTCGTTCTACCCCGTGAACCCCCTGTGAAATGCGGCATTGCTGAGTAGTCGGCACTGCCCGGTGAGCGGGGAGGGGTGTCCGCCTACGCCGGGTCCAGCGTGACATGCGTGCCTTAATGGACGAATGTTCCCTCCATGCAACCGGACTCCCAATCCGTGTGAATATGGATCTGCCCTCTACCTCTATTGGCTGATCACACCCCCTCGCCGTCGCCAATGTCGATGTTTCTAATGTCGGACAGCGGGACCGCCGGAATCTGTCCGAGGGCATGGGCGTGGGTCTCGACTTGCGCCAGAGCGGCCTCCTGGCTGCTGCCGAATTCGGGATTGACATGGAATTCCACCTCATTTCCCCCGTATCGTGCATCGAGCAGATAGGCTTTGATGGTGATCCACCTGGGGGTGGGCCGACGATCGTAGACTAGACGTTCGCCTCGGCCCGCGTACGTGATGCTCTCCAATGCGTTCGAGACTTAAGTCGAGGGTGCGGTCTTCCTCGACCGATCCCCGGACGTTCGGGAAGCGGCAGCGTCCGTCGGGACCTGTAACCATGGATTGCCGCCCAGGGAGATGCAGGCGGTACGGAGTCCGAAGATCCGACTGACCCAAGCGAGGATTCGGCTCCCCAACAACCCGGGAGAGGGAGAGGACAGGTGTCCAAGAATGCACGGAGCCACCTGCGCCCTCCGACTTCAGGGTCACCGAGGAAGATCAGGCACAGATCACGGTGAGTTGGACTGCCATCTCCGGGGTTAGCAAGTACGAAATGGCATATAGGGGAGAGGCGGACGGCCCGCCCCGGTCCACTGCCACTGTGGAGACCACGTCCACTTCCTGCACGGTCAAGAGCCTGAAGTGCGAAACTGACTACAACCTCACGGTCAGGATCAATGGAGGCTGGATCACGTGTTTCGGGTGGGGCACAAAGTCCAGCACAAACGGGAGCACGATCAGTTGTCCCACGGCCACGGCCCCCAAGGGACTGCTGGTACCGAGGACCAAGGACAGCGAAGCCGACCTTAGTTGGACCGGAGTGACGAATGCCGCAGCGTACCGGCTGAACAGGCACATAGGCTCAGGCAGTTGGACCCAGATAGTCACCACCACACCGGCACGAGCTACAAGGCCACGGGGCTGGAGTGCGACACGACCTATGAGCGCCAGGGGAGACGGGCATCCTTGCTCCACGCGTTACGGTGATCCTTCGTCGGTGCAATCAAGTCTTGAAATCTGCATCCCGGTCCCTGCTCCCACGGGGCTGGCGGTCACGAGGCCGGCGAACGACGACAGCAACGCGAACCCGAGTTGGAGTCGGGTTTGTCTCCGAACCGGATGCTCCCCGGGTTCAGCTTCATGGGTCGAAAGGTCCTTTCTCCAGCGGCGTCCGGGTCTCCACTCGATGACCTCCGTCTGCTCCGGCGTAGCCTCGATGCGGGGGGCAAGCGGTTGCCCCTGGCGAGAAGCAGCCCGTCTCCGCGCGGGCGGGACAGGAGCCGTCTCTGGAGGTCTTCGGGCAGGTCGAAGGCGTCGCCCACGGTGGAGATGGCGGCGGCGTCCTGCTGGAGCGGCGACTTGAAGGCGGCGTTCTGTAGCAGCGCCCTCCCCGGATGGCCGGTGATGGTGCGGGAGGAATCCCCGGAGAGGAGGTCCCGGACCGTCCTGGTCCAGCCGGACCCTGAATTTCTAGGGCCGCGACAATCGCTCTACTCCTGGACCGGGTTCGTGGCCGAGGAGCCGGTCAGGCGGGAGCGCCAGTAAGGCAAGCGCCAGCCCGTAGACCTCTCGAAGCTCAAGTAGGCGGTGGAGTGGGAGCCGTGACTGCGCCGTTCGGCGCGGGAAGCTTGAGCGCAACGTAGCATGGGGTGGGCATGATCCGCACTTCAGGCCGGAGCGCGCGCAGACGAAGGTATGCCTGTGCCTTCCAAATCGTGCCGCTCAGTCGGAGTCCGCGTCCGCCTGGGACATGGCAATCTTCACCTCGTCACCGTCGTTCCAGTCAATGCCTGTGTCCTGCCACCGATAGATCTTCCCGTAGCTGTACGATTCGAATGACGCGTCGCTCGACGCCAACCGCGTCCCTCCCACGTCCAAGGTGAAGGCCGCCGAGACTTCCAGGTCGAAGCCGATGTAGAACCATCCCGACGCTTCGATCACCTTCACGGTGTACGTCACGCCATCTACTTCAAACGTCCTGGTGGAGAGAGAGCCGTTTTGGAATCCATCGAAATCGCTGTATCCGTGGTCGACGTACAGCGGAGCAGCTGTCATCGTCGCCGACCAAATCGAGCCGGTTTTGGTCCTGGCAGCTACCTCACCTGTTGCCGCGCTGATCAACTCCTCGTCGTAGCCGGCATCGTCGGTGAAGCTTACACGCACTTTGACGGTCTTGCCCCTGTCTTCATCGGTGAGGGTGTAAGTGGAACCGGTGGCCCCCAAGATGTCCGAGTCGTTGCGGAGCCATTGGTAGTTAAAGGACGCTCCACTTAGTCCGTCCTCATCCGCTATCCCGGACGTGTGCGCCGTCAATGTCTCACCCACACCTGCGATCCCGCTTATCTTGGGCGCACCGGTTGCGGCGGCGTTCGATTCAGCTACCACGGTTTCCGTAGTCACGGCAATAGAACTTGAGTTGATGCCGCTGTAGTCGTCATCGTCGGAACTGACCAAATGCAAGATGGATCCCACGTTTCGATCCGTAGCTTCGCCTACGGGGGAGTAAGAGACGGTCACCGTCTGCTCGACATCCCAGTCACCAGCGGTGAAGTTGAGGGTGTCGGAGTTGACGGTGATACCTGAATCAGGCGGTGGGATGACCGTGACGGTGACCTTCGCCGCGGGTCGAGATTTCAGGGCAACGCTGTAGGTGGCACTACCGTTCTCAGGCACGCTCAATGATGTTGAAGACAAGGACAACTCTTTCCTTGAGATGCCACTGGAATCAATTTCCATCTTGAGGCTTTGACCGTGGTAATGAGACCGTGCAAGGTCGCCGCCTGAACTGATCCATGAGTTATTGCCTATCCACCAGCCCGCGGCGCTTGAATCGTCCTCGTCGTCCGCTCTGGTGGTCCACACCGTGAAGTTGTCCGGCCATTTGATGTCGCTGCTCACCTCGATCGTATAGGTGGCTCCAGCGGTCAACAATGTACCGTCCGGTGCCCGGAAGTACTGAATTCCCGCCTCCTTTGGAGGATTGGTCAATGTCGTGATGAGCTCTCCGGGGCCGTCGCTGCCGGCCCTGTAGAGTGCAACCGTCGGTGTCGACCTCGTCGTCCAGTCTCCGATGTCCAACCTGACCCCGTTCAGTACCCACCTGTGGCTGGCATAACCAGTCGTGAAGTCAGTTGCAATGCTCTTTCCGAGATGGGTGATGCTCTGGGGCCTAGTCCTGGAACGCTGATCCAGGTTGCTCACACTTGCCGGCCCGTACCATCTAAGAGATGGCCCATAGACCCAGGGGCGTGCCTGCTTGACGGCGAGATTGTTTTCGCTCGTGATCTTAAACTCGATCTCCATGGCGAACGGATTGTCGGAAGCGGGTTCATACAGTTTCTCGAACCCTTCGTGTATCGCTTCGAGATATTGCCTCAGCAATGCCATCTGTGCGTCGCTCATCAAGGGTTGCCCGGTATCCACCAGGTTGGAGAAGGCGAGAACCGTATATTTGCCTTCGGGCCTGAGCAGTATCTCTTCTGGCGTCGAGTTCGCCTCCGGATTGGTCACCCGGTCTTCACCCACCTGGCTGTTTACGTAGTAGTTCTCCCCTCCACCTTGAATGGGATCGAAGCTGACCGCAACGCCGTTGACGAGTTCGTCCTGATAGCTGGGATGCACGAGGACGCCCATCGCGGCCGCCATATGGTCAACACGATGGAACTCACGCTCCGCGAAGGCGCGGAAGGTCCACAGGCTCGCGTACACTTCCTTGAGAGATTTGGCCAGGTCCTTTTCGTCCTCGGAAGGCTTCTGGGACTTGGAGTCGTACAGCCCCGCGCCGTTGAAACCGGGTAGATCCTCGCTGTTGGCGCTGGACCGATAGCGCCGGTTGATCCCCTCATCGAACCCCTCGTTCATCTCCTTGATTGCCTCGACGATCCAGTCGGGCGCCTCCGCGTCTTCAATCGCGTCGCGAAGGTCATCCAGCATCTCTTCCTGGATTTCAAAGTCCTCTTGGAACCTCGAATGGGCCAGCATCGCCTCGACGGCCTCGATCAGCGTCGTGTCGGCCTCGAGGGTGATCTTGTCCTCTGCCGGGGCGCTCTTTTTCCCTAGCACCTTCTCCTCCCCTAGGGTCGTCTCTCTCATGAACCTGTCATAGAAATAGAACGGGATGGCGTAACCGTCTGGGACCGTTCCATCCGCGAAGTCGAACGACCCCAACACCGCCACGTTGGCAGCCTTGACTCCGAAGGCTCTCCAGTCATCGAATTCGATTTCACTGAGTCTGGTAATCTCAGTCACAGACAGGTCACGCTCCGGTGTCTGGGACTCAGCAGGCCGGAACGCCGCGTAATGGGCGTCCACCTCGGCCTTGCTGGCGGCTCTGATGGTGTACCCGTCGTGGCTTACCACGAAGCGGACGTAGCTGCCGATCAGATCTGCGATCTCCGGGTTGTCGAGCGCATCCCGGATAAAGGCATTGGGGATGCCGTTCTGTACGGCCCGCAGGTTTACGTGAGATAGCTGCGCCTGCGGAACTGCGGAGATGATGCCGGCGACGCGGGACAACTCGTTGGGAACCGCCTCCAAGATCACCACCTCGCGGGGATTTGGCCGTTCGTCCGCATCCCACTCTGTGAGCAGGCCGTATCCCGTCGCCTCGTTCATGGCGATGTAGTCGACCTCGCCAAAGATGTCCTCGTCGAACAAGAGATTTATGCGAGATGACTCGTACCGCCCCAGATCTACACGATAGGATGATATCCACCGATTCGGAATCCAATAGTTCAGATTGTCGTTGACTATCGGCATCCTGGCCGCCAGCACAGCATAGGCACGCTCGACCTTGCTTAAGGGATAGAACCTTTCGGCCGTGTCCATAACATAGACACCGCTGCTGCCGTCTGGTGCTGTGATGCTAGGTCTGTACATTAGGTTTCCTCTGAAGACCCCTCCCCCGGATATCTCGCTCCCAGCGAAGTATTCGTGCAGAAATGAGTTGTGAAACGGGTGCAGCCGGGTGTGCTGGAAGTACAGGCGTGGGCGATCCGTGTCTAGGTCTAGGATCGTGAATTTCAGGTATTTGCCTTTGTCCGCGTCGCGTCGGACGGACAATTGCTCGAATGCTGCATGGGCGGAAATCTCCAATGCTCCAACCACCCCGTCGGTCGTGGTGATGGAGTTGCCCCCGCTAAAGGGACTCATCGTTGGAGAATTGAGTTCTGTGATGTCATCGGTGCAGTCGCCATCGATGTCTGAGGGGTTTGAGACGGAGTGTTTTTCAACCCGGTAACGCTCCTTCGGCGAGGCCGCAACGTTTTCTGACAGCGTGGTTGTGCCGGACTCGCCCAGTTTGACCAGAACGGGCAACTCCATTTCCGTGCCATTGACGTCTTGTTTGAAGTACAAGACGAAGTAGTCGGCAGGCGTCGACTCAACGACGATAGGGACGGCATCAACCTCGACCGGGACGGCACCGGGTACAACGGTGGTGGTCGTCTTTGCCGGAACAGTCGCTTCGAAAGAGCCGCTCGCCGGGCTGATGCCGCCTTCACTGTGGGCCTTTACACGGTAGACGTATCTGCGGTGTGGCCTAACTCCGCAGTCGCGATACGATGTGCCAGGCCCTTTGGTGTCATTCACAAGCACGTCGAACTCATCAGCACCCTGGATTAACCGGTCCCGTCTTAGGATCTGGTAGCCGGTGATGCCGGCGTCCTCCGGATCGTCCCAGGAGAGGGACACCCCCCACCGTGTCGCCGTACCTGTCAGTCCGGTCGGGGCGTCGGGGGATCTTATGCCGCCCTCGTTGGCTTCATCATCGTCGGTGATGCTTATCGTTGTCTCGTCGACGCTTCCCGATGTCACCCGGACCGGGAGGTCGGCCTCGAACTGCAGGAGTACGCTCTCGCCGTCATCGTCCTCGGTATCGTCCGCTGCCGTCACCGTAAATTCCTTGCGTGTCTCGCCTGCGTTGAACGTCACGCTGTCCGCCGCCACCGTATAGTCTGCATCCGACGCTCCACCCTGGCCGACGGGAATGATGTCTATGACCACCTCCCGCTCCGGGTCGCGGTCCAATATGACCGCGACCACAACGCTCTCTCCCTCATCGACGGCATACGTCGCCTCCTGGAAGGACACCACCAGCTCCGGCGGCTGCGGCACATCGGCGTTGAAGTAGCCGCTTTGGGGGCTGAGTCCGGCGGAGTTGCGGGCCTTGATACGGTAGACGTAACGGGCCCCGGCCTCCACGTCCGTGTCCGTGTAGGTGCTGGCGGGACTGCCGGTGTCCTCCACGTGGATGTTGAAGTCGCCGACGGCGTGTTCCGCCGGGTTGCGACGCAAGATCTGGTAGCCGGTTATCAAGTCGTCCTGCGGGTCATCCCACGTGAGAGTCACGGCATCGTGGGTGACCGTCCCGACCAGACCGGTGGGCCAGGCCGGGACAGGGGGGGCCGGCAGGTCGGCGTCGAAGTAGCTGCTCTGCGGGCCGAGGGTGTCGCCGTTTCGGGCCTTGACGCGGTAGACGTAGCGGGCCTCGGGCTCAACGTCGGTGTCGGTGTAGGTTGTGTCGGCGCTGCCGGTGTCGTCCACGTGCACCTGGAAATCGCCGAGGGCGTGTTCGGCCCTGTTGAGTCGCAGGATCTGGTAGCCGGTCACGGTGGAGTCCTCAGGCGCGTCCCAAGTCAGGGTGACGGCATCGTGGGCGACGGCGCCGGTGAGGTTGGTGGGCCTGCCGGGCGCGTCGCCCTGCTGACCCGAGACCGGCGCAGGCCCCGCCATGACGAGCACGGCGGCGGAAATAGCCGACACGAGCAGGGCCCGGAGTTGGGCCCTGCTCGGCATTCGCCCCCTGGCGAGTCGCTCGAGCGTCGATACCAGCGGGGCGATTGCGGATGCCGACGAGAGCGGGCTCATGAGCGGCTCAATCGTCTTGTCCTCCGTTCCTCGTCACCGGGCAGCTTCCTGCGAGTTGAGATGCGAAGTTCTCATGCGATGCCCGTCGCCGGTCGGCCCGCCCGGCTTGCCGAGCACCTGGTACGAGCTCGATTCGAGCGCGGCCGTCATTGCATCAGCGCCTCTCCCGTGCGCTCCTGCGTTCGTTCCAGTTCCTCGGTGGTCAAGCACTCCAGCGTATTGAGTCCGCCCTCGGCGATCTCAAGGAACTCGGCTTGAGACAGGGCCGCCGTATCCTCCGGGTCGGAGGCCAGCAACGTCAGGTAGGTGGGATGCTCGCGGGCGTAGGAGGCTATGCACTCCGTGGACCCCGCGCTCAAACCGCCCGCGACGCCGTCGGCGGCGGCAACGAATAACCGGAAGAGAGTGTCCGGGGAGAGGCAGTCCGCGGCCTCCTGGCCGATCCTCACGGTTTGCAGGGGCGTTGCGCCGAGCATCATTGTCACCTGCTCGGCCGGGAGCCGTTCGCGGACGCAGGCGGCCTCGGACTCCGTGAGGAGGGCTACCAGGTCGCCCCCCGTCAGCGCGGACGCCCTGTCGAGGGAGTCGAAGAGCCGCACGAGGAAATCCCCCTTCTCCACGTCCGTCATGCAGTTGTAGAAATCCAGGAAGATCTCATGGGCCTGACTCGCGTGGCTTGTCTGCTGTTCATCCAACTCCAGCCCGAGGCGAACGTAAATCACCTCCGGGTGCTTCAGGGAAAGGTCGGCAATACAGGTCCTGGTTGCCTGGGAGCGCCCGCCCGCCTGGGCATCGATGAAAGCCGCGCCCAGCAGCGCAGCGTTGGCCTCATCGAGGCAATTGAACAGCGGCGCGGCGGTGGCGGCGTCGCATCCCGCCTGCATCAGAGGCAAGGTGAGAATCAATGCGTAGGCCGCCTCCCCGAACGCGGTTTGAATGCAGTCGGTTTCGGCCATGGAGAGCCTGTCCATCACATCCTTCCCCGTCGTCTCGGGCGTGATGATCAGATCTCTCAGCGAACCAGCGGCCGCATCGGAAACGGGCGTGGGCGCGGCGGTTGGGACAGGCTCCGGAGTTGCCGTCGCTGTCGGCGTGGGAGTCGATTCGGAGCCGCAGGCAACGGCGAGATCGACCACCGCGAGCGTCACGGCTACGGTGGCGAGACGGCAATGTACGGTGAGATTAGGCGCTATCGTCACAACTCCCCCGGCAAAACGGGGCAGGGATGTGTGTGCGTCCTTCAGCTGGCAAGCGCAAGCCTCCCAATTATGGGTCAGTCGTCGGCCAGCCTAGCACTCGCCTATGAACAGTCAGTGGAAATAACCCGCGATTACGATGAAACAGCTGTGAACTCTCGGGCGGTTAGACTATAATCGGAGCCGTATGGGCCTCCGTCGGCTCGCTGCCGGCTCCAATGGTCATCCCGGAGCGACGTGGCCTCAACGGTTCGCCCAACCGCCGTTCCCAAGGGGTGGAGATATGGACCAGCCAGGCAATTCAGATCGCGCGGAGAATTCGGCCGAGGGCCGCCTGTCCCGGCTGTCCGAGGCCATCCTTCGCATCAACGAAAACCTCGACCTGGACACTGTCCTGCAGGAGGTGGTCGATAGTGCACGTACCCTGATTGGTGCGCGCTATGGTGGGATGGCCGTCATCAACGAGTTTGGCGAGCTCCAGAGCTTTCTCACGTCCGGGTTCAACCGGGAAGAGCAGCGTCAGTTTTTGGAACTGCCCGAAGGGCACGCTCTCTTCAAACACTTCATCGAGTTGCCGGAACCGATCCGGATACGGGACTTCCTGGGTTTCGCTCGTTCTCTGGGCTTTCCCGATCTGCAGCTCCCCATGAGGGTGGGTGAGCAGTTCTCATTTCTGGCGGTACCACTGCTGTACGGAGGCAAGAGCGCCGGAAACATCTACCTGGCGGAGAAGGAGGCCACAGGCTCGTTCAGCCAGGAGGACGAGGAAATCCTGGTGATGTTCGCCGCCCAGGCTGCCCTGGTCATTGCGAACGCCCACAGGCACCAGGAAGAGCAGCGGAGCAGGGCGCACCTAGAGACCCTGATCAACACGTCCCCCGTGGGTGTGGCGGTCTTCGATGCCAGCACCGGAGAGCCCATCTCTTTCAACCGGGAGGCGCTCCGGATAATGCAGCATGTGCTGTTGCCGGGCCGGAGGCCGGAGCAACTCCTGGAGGTGCTGCATGTGCGTCGGGCCGACGGCCGGGAGTTCCTGCTGTCGGAGCTCCCCTTCTCCCAGCTACTGGGGGAGGGCGAGACGGTGCGGGCCGAGGAGATGACTCTGAGCGTGCCGGACGGGCGATCCGTCACGGTCCTGGTCAACATCACCCCGATGCACTCGGAGTATGGGGCGGTGGAGTCGACGGTGGTGACCATCCAGGACATGTCCTCGTTGGAGGAGCTGGAGAAGCTGAGGGCCGAGTTCCTGGCCATGGTGAGCCACGAGCTCAGGGCGCCGTTGACCTCGATCAAGGGTTCCACCGACACCCTGCTGGAGTCGTTCAACTCCCTGGACCCGGCCGAGGCGATACAGTTCCTGCGCATTGTCAAGTCCCAGGCCGAGCGCATGCGCGACTTGATCACTGAGCTTATGGACGTTGCCCGCATCGAGTCGGGAACCCTGTCGGTCAACCCGGCGCCGATAGAGGTGGCTGCCCTGGTGGACGAGGCACGGAACAACTTCCAGAGCGGCGGCGGCCGGGACCAGGTTGCCCTGGACCTGCAGCCGGACCTCCCCCTGGTAATGGCCGACAGGCGCCGCGTCGTACAGGTGCTCGGAAATCTCCTGACCAATGCGGCGCGGTATTCACAGGAGAACTCAGCCATTCGGGTGAATGCCTCCCTGGAGGGAAACCATGTTGTGTTCTCCGTCGCCGACAATGGGCGCGGGGTTTCACCGGATCAATTGCCCTTCCTGTTCATGAAATTCTCTCGCCTCGAAGACGATGGGGAGCGGCGGATTGCCGACACCGGGCTGGGGCTGGCGATCTGCAAGGGCATCGTGGAGGCTCACGGCGGGCGCATCTGGGCGGAGAGCGACGGTCTCGGCCTGGGAGCCAAGTTCACCTTCACCCTGCCGGTGGCCGATGGGGTGGGACCGATCCCCAACGCGCCGGCGACCAGCACCTCCGGCAGTTCCCGCCGGGCCTCAAGAGAGCAGGCGCGGATCCTGGTGGTGGACGATGACCCGACGGCCCTGAGGTACATGCGCGACGCTCTCGAGCGGGCAGGTTTCGTTCCGATAGTCACCGCCGACCCTGAGGAGGCGCTGCGAGTGGCGGAGTCAGAGCGACCCCGGCTGGCGTTGCTCGACCTGATGCTGCCGAACAGCGACGGCATCGAGTTGATGAAGCAGATCCTGGATATAGTGGACGTGCCGGTAATATTCGTGTCGGCCTACGGCCGGGACGAGGTCATCGCCAGGGCCATCGAGACCGGGGCGGTCGACTACATCGTCAAGCCCTTCTCGGCGACTGAGCTCGTGGCCAGGGTGCGGGGCGCTCTGCGCAGGGGTCTGGGTTCTTCGCGGGCCGATCTGACGGAGCCCTTCACCCTGGGTGACCTGACCATCGACTACGCCGAGAGGAGAGTCAGCGTGGCAGGCGCTCCCGTCCAGTTGACACCCACCGAGTACGAGCTGCTTTTCGAGCTGTCGGTGAACGCGGGTCGAGTATTGACCTTCGACACCCTGCTGGACCGCGTCTGGGGAATGGGCCACACAGGTGAAAGGGGGAGCGTCCGTACCTACGTCAAGCGGCTGCGTCGCAAGCTGGGCGATAGCGCCGAAGACCCGAGATACATCTTCGCCGAGCCGCGCGTCGGCTACCGGATGGGAAAGAGCGAGGGTTAGGAGGAAGGACCCCGCGTACTGTTCCTGCTGACACCAGTTTCATCCCTGACCGGGTTGGAGTCGGCTCGAGGGTACCGGGAACTACCCGTTGCGGATCGGCCGGAGGGCACCCGGCGAGGCGACGGACCTGGGTCGGCCGGGATGCCCCTGTTGTGCGGTTCCGCCGCAGGTCCTCGCCTGACCCGGCATCCTTTGCGGTCCCGGCAGCCCCGGCTCTCTCCAGGGCCTCGGCAGAGTCGCGAATCGCCAGGTCGACAATGCCCCGGTGAAGGTACGCGGCGCAGAGCCGACAGCAGGACCGCCCGGTCGCCTTTGCCTACTCGTTCTGAATGAGATGCGTGAACGGATCGAGGATCTCCTGGGCGCCCAGAGCGCAGTACATCGGGTCAGGCAGACCCGGATCGCCGGGATATTCAAGGCCGAACGAACTGCCTCCGGAGTCCTCGTACGCCCTCCCCTTTCGGTAACGCCCCAGCGCGAGCGTGTCTCAGCAGGTGATGTCCGCCGGAGCAAATGGGCAGGAATATCGAGAGGTCGGTAGGGTCGAAGGCTCCGGGTGTGAATGCCCTGTCCTGGCGAGTTGGCGAGATTGTGCCTGGACGAGCCGGGGTTGGCGCAGGTGCCTTATCCATAGTTCAGAACTCGGGTTGAGGTGCCGGCCTGCGAGGCGGAAGGGCAGGGGTACGTGGGCGCCATATGCGCCGGGGCGTCCGCGGGTTGAGGGCTGCGGCGAGCTCGACCCACCAGGCGGCCACGTTTGCCGGTCCCCGCAGCAGGCGCGCCCCCTGTTGCTCCTCTGCGATGCCGAGGACAGGTTCAATCAGCCGGGTTCTCCGCCTCGATGCGTGCCTGGCCCGGGCGTTGTGGCAGGGCACGATGCCCTGGCTGTTCCTCATCGGCACGGCGTCCCTGTCAGTCGAGTTGATGCGCTCGCGGCGGCCCCGGTCCGAAGGCTCTTCCATCGCCCGCCTGACCTGACGTCTGAGGAACTGTTCGTCGGCCAGCTCCCCCCGGCAGGTTTGCGGCAGTCGCGTCCAGCCCTGATTCATTCCGGGCCTTGAGCTCGGCTATCGCACCGCCCAGCCGCTCCAGAAGTCCAGCCAACCCCTCGGCATCGTGGCTACTGTCCCTGGAGGCGTGGCGACCACCTTCGTCCCATCCACGGCCTGAACCGGCAGGTCCACCGGTCCCATCGTCACAGCCATGCACACCGTGCGCTCGAACAGATTCCTCATGCCGGGACGGTGCGCTTCGTAGAACCGCCGCAGCGAGTTGTGGTCAGGATGCTGGCGCCCGGCCAGCCACAGATGAGGTATCTGGTCGCGGCGGGCCGTCTCCAGCCTGCGGGACGTGCGCACCCCCGTCATTAATCCGCCCAGCCACACGCCCGGCAACGCACGGGGATGGTAGGCCGGCGCTGCCAGCGGGTCGCCATCTATCCGTACGCACACCACTCTCGGTCCATCCCTCCCCGTCCAGCGCTTCGACCAGGGCACGGGTCGTAGCGGCCGCCTCCCGCAGGAGGCTGTCCAGCTGGAGGTTCTCTTGGTACGCAGGATGGCCCCGAAGAGACGGGACCTGCATCGTCGGCCTGGTCCATATGCCCCGCCTTGCAGGCCTAGGGGTTGGACGACCGCACAGGGCCAGGGCGGGCCGGGATGGGCCTGGGAGACGGCATCGAGGTGAGATACGCCCCTCCGGCCCGATCATTTGTCATTACCTGGAAATATCCACAGCTATTTCATCTAATCGTGGCCCTTTGTCCACTGAATGTTCATTGCAGGGTGGTAGGTTGGCTGCCATACGCAAGTACCGGGAACGGTCCGGGCCGGTGTACCAAGAGGACACCTCGGAGATCGAGAAAGCCATGAGTCCGGGGTTCGACGCGTGAGGGGTCCGCCGTCAGCCCGAGTCTGATCGGACGTACCGCATCGAGTCAGGATTAACGTTCCCGGCGGCCCGCAAGCGGGCTGGCTCCGCCAGTTTCGTCCTCGCGGGCGCGGATCGCGGACGACACCGCGACAACAGGAGGGCGGATGGACACATGCGAAGCGGGGCGGCTCCGCCGAGGCAATCGCAATGGCCGCGTCCACCCCAGGCCGGGCTCGAGGCGGGCTTGCGGCTCACGTGATGGGTCATGTTCGGGTCTGCCTCCATGTGGCCGGTGAGCGCTGGCGACATGCAGGCTCGCTGCGGGCAAGGTGGTCCTCCCCGGTGCGCCGCGAATGCAGCGGCCGGATTCAGCCCGTTGTTCTGCGTCTGCCGGATCGAGGCCGTCGGTCTCGCCGGCCAGGGATGCCGTCGCGGTACGCCACACGATCCTGATCTGACGTTGAGGATCTAGTCTTCGGCGATGCCGGCGTCCGGCGGACAGGACAGAACGCTGATCGCGCTGGTACTTGCCCTGGCATCGGGGATTCTGGTGCTGGCGGTGGCCGGCGTAGTGTCCGCGCAGGATCCATCGGAGGATTCGGGCGGTGAAGCGGAGCCGACGGCACAGAAGTGTTTCTGGCTCGGCTGCGGTCCAAAGGCGACCGCGACGCCCACGCCGAGACCCACGGCCACGAACACGCCGAGGCCTACGGCTACGCCCACGCCGAGGCCCACGGCCACGAATACGCCGAGACCCACCGTCACGCCCGGCATCCCGCCGGCACCGGTATGCAAGAGCGGCGCCCTGTTCAACTGCACGCCTGCCACCGCCACGCCCACGCCAAGGCCCACGGCTACGAATACGCCGAGACCCACCGTCACGCCCGGCATCCCGCCGGCACCGGTGTGCAAGAGCGGCGCCCTGTTCAACTGCACGCCTGCCACCGCCACGCCCACGCCAAGGCCCACGGCTACGAATACGCCGAGACCCACCGTCACGCCCGGCATCCCGGCGGCACCGGTATGCAAGAGCGGTGCCCTGTTCAACTGCACGCCTGCCACCGCCACGCCCACCCCCAACCCGTCCGACACCGCAACGCCAACCCCCGAGGCTCCAGTGTGCAAGAGCGCCGCCGACTTTGGTTGCATACCTGCGACCGCCACACCCAAGCCCTCAGATACCGCCACACCAACGCCCGACCCGAACGACCCGGAGGCATCCACGCAGGACCCGACCGGCCCGGACACATCGACGCAGGACCCGACCGACCCGGACCCGACCGAGACGGATACGGTCACGCCGACGCCAACGCCGGACCCGTCTGAAGAGGCCGCCCCCAGCGGAAGCCTGAGAGCAAACTCGATGACCGTGGTCCGGGGCTCTCGCGTGAAGCTGACGGCTTACAATCTCCACCCAGCCGACCTGGAGGTGGCCTTCAGGATCGACGGCACGCCCCGGCTCACCAGCGGAAGCTACTGCGCGACGACGCGGAGGTTCTCCGGGGCCTACATCTCACCGGCGAACCAGTCGGGCAGGACCGTGTCGGTCAGCCTGCTGGCGTGCAGCGCCGGATCGGTGACGGTCAATCTGGTCAACGCCGACGGCGGCGAGGTCCTGGCCGGTGTGACGATCACGATCCAGGAGCCCAGGGCCCGGCTCACCGCTTCTTCGACCTCGATCCTCAGGGGAGAGACGGTGCGAGTCACGAGCTCGGAGGTCTTCCCGTCGAACCTGGTGTACCGGCTGAGTCACACGGCCGGGCTGCAGGAGGGGAGCACGTGCCCGAGCGCCAACCTAAGGTCGTCCGGTGCGGTCTGGTCCCAGACGACGACCTACGCGGGCCCGAGGACGGTCAGCTTCAAGGGGTGCAGGGTGGGACAGGAGAAGGTCAAGCTGATGGCGTCCATCAACCGCCAGGACGTCGAGCTGGCCACCGTGTCGATAGATGTGACCGAGGCGAGGGGCAGCCTGAGGGCAGAGTCCTCTACCGTGCTACAGGGCGACAGCGTGAAGGTGACCGCATACAACCTCGCCCCGTCGGGCCTTCAGGTCAGGTTCAGGGTCGACGACAATCGCAAGCTGACAAACGGGTCCACCTGTCCGGGCGCTGACCAGGCGGCTTCATCCGCGCTCCTGTCTCCTTCCGAACAGTCGGGAGGGACCTCGTCGATCAGCCTGCTGGGCTGCAGCGGGGGGCCGGCGAGGGTCACCCTCCAGACGGCTGACGGCGGCGTCGAGCTTGACAGCCTGACGATTGCGGTCCAGGAGCCCAGGGCCCGCCTTGTTGCGTCTTCGACCTCCATCGTCGTGGGCGAGACGGTGCGCGTTACGAGCTCGGATGTCTACCCGTCGGACCTGGTGTACTGGCTCAGCCACACGAACGAACTGGAGGACGGGAGCACGTGCCCGGGCACTGCCACGAAGTCCTCGGGCGCGGCCTGGTTCCAGACGCCCACCTACGCCGGCCCCAGGACCGTCAGCTTCAGGGGGTGCGCGTCGGGTCCGGGAATCGTCAAGCTGATGGCATCCATCAACCGCCAGAACGTCGAGCTGGCCTATGTGTCGATAACGGTCCAGGAGGCAAGGGTCATCCTGGACGCGCCCGACTCGATCGTAAGGGGCGGGACGGTGCGCGTGACCACCTCGAGCGTGTACCCGTCGGACCTTGTGTACTGGTTCCGCCACTCGGGCCACCTGGAGGACGGGCGAACGTGTCCGAGCGCCGCCGCCAAGTCGTCGGGGGCCGCCTGGTCCCAGACGGGCAACTACGTCGGCCCCAGGACCGTCACCTTCAAGGCCTGCGGGACGGGAACCGCCACGGTCACCGCCGTCACGTCGATCGACGGCCAGAGCGTAGAGCTGGCCACCGTCCCCATACGGGTCCGGGAGCCCAGCGTCACCCTTGAGGCGCCGGACTCGATCGCCAGGGGCGAGACGGTGCAGGTGACGACCTCGGACGTCTACCCGTCCGACCTCGTGTATTGGTTCCGGCACTCGGGCCACCTCGAGGACGGGAGTACCTGTCCGAGCGCCGCCGCCAAGTCGCCAGGGGCCGTCTGGTCACAGACGGGCAACTATGTCGGCCCCAGGACCGCCACGTTCAAGGCGTGCAGGGCGGGAACGGCGACGGTCACGGCCGTCACGTCGGTCGACGGTCAGAACTTCGAGCTGGCCACCGCCTCCATAACCGTCGAGCAGGCGAGGCTCACCCTCCAGGCGCCCGACTCGGTCGTCAGGGGCGAGACGGTCCGCATCTCGACCTCGGAGGTCTACCCGTCCGACCTTGTGTACTGGTTCCGGCACGACGATCACCTCGACGACGGCAGCACCTGTCCCAGCTCCGCCACCAAGTCCTCCGGCGCCGAATGGTCACAGACCGGCAACTACGTCGGACCCAGGACCGCCACCTTCAAGGCCTGCACCGCGGGAACCGCCACCGTCACCGCCGTCACGCTCATCGACCGCCAGAACGTCGAGCTGGCAACCGTCTCCATAAAGGTCCTGCCCGGAAGGCTCGTACTTGCCGCGGAGCCGGATTCCGTAATCGTCGACGAGACGGTGAGCGTTACGACCTCGGACGTTTACCCGGCCGACCTTGCGTACTGGTTCGACTACAGCGATCACCTGGAGGATGGGGGCACCTGCCCGAGCACCACCACCAAGTCGTCAGGTGCCGCCTGGTCGCAGACGAGTAATCAAGTCGGCCCCAGGACCGCAACGTTCAGGGCGTGCAGGGCGGGGACGGCTGAGGTCAAGGCCGTCACGCTGGTCGACGGGCAGAATGTCGAGCTGGACACCGCTTCAATACAGGTGGATGAGGGCAGGGGCAGCCTCAGGGCCGAGCCGGTGAAGGTAGACCTGGGCGATCAGGTCACGCTGACGGCATACGACCTTGAACCGTCGAACCTGCAGGTCAGGTTCAGGGTGGGAAACGGCAGCCGGCTGACGGGCGGGACCTCCTGCCCGAGCGGCCTCCAGAGCTCCGCACCCGCGCTCATCTCACCCTCCGAACAGTCCGGCGGTACCGCCTCGGTCAGCCTCCTCGCGTGCAGGCTAGGTACGGTGACGGTCACCCTTGTGACACGGGACAGCGGCGCGGAGCTGGCCAGCCTCCAGTTAACGGTCGAGGGACCAGCACTCAGCGTCGTTCCAACCGACAACGTCAGGGTGGGCGACACCGTCACGGCGACCGCCTCCAACCTGTCGGACACCGGCACCTACAAGCTCGTCTATGAGCGGCCATCCCTATCCGCACGGGACGAGTGCCCCGACGAATCCAGCAGGGCGAACGGCGAAGGAACGGTAACTGACGTGACGGAGGACGAAGGTGTCGAACTCCTGGCATGCGTGGCGGACACCGATGCCACGGTAAGTCTGGAGGAGGTCCTGGCCGGCGAGGACAAGACGTGGGCTACCGTGGAGTTCGAAATCCATGAGGCAGACACACCCGTCATCTCCATCTCCGCCAATGCCGCCGTGGTCGAGGAAGGCGATACCCTCACCATAACCCTCACGGCAGATCCCGCACCTACAGCTGAACTGACCATCGAATACGGCGTCTACAAAAACAATGTGAATCCCGACACCAAGATTCCCAGACATGAGGAATTTGTGGGTCTTACGACTGCAACCATAAAAGGCGGAGACCTTTCGGGAACATTCCGTCTCATTTCTAGACATAATGATGGCAACGAGACAGACGACAGGATCGTCATAAGGGTCACTGAGGATACCGTTGGGGACGAGGACTATCTTGTCTCACCCACGGATGACAGGGTGGAGCTGATTATCAGGGACTGGTTAGAGGTGCCTGATATCGGTGACAACGGTTATGTAATCATCGGGGATATCCACGGAAACGATGCCGATGGAGGTTCGACCATCTGGCTCCGACTCAACGGTGTCGACAATGGCCGCGCCTACGTAGCCGAGGTCCGAAGTGGTCCCACCAAGGATGCTCCCAGGGACGATCCCGTGGATGGAATCGTTGGCGGCGCTCCGGTAACAAGTGGCCCCCCGGTACCCGCAGTTGACTATGTCAGCATCGGGCAGGGAATCTTCATTCGCAAACATCCTGACACCAGGTACGGAACCTTCCAGTTCGTATGGGTGGAGAACCAGGACTCGGCGAATGGAGCCGCTCGCGAGGTCTCGTTCGAGCCCAGCCCGGCACCGACGGGACCTAACGTGTACGAGGTCATATTGACCAGGCCGGATTTCGCCTTCGCAAGCAAGCCCACGGTCTCCCCGAGCGCCCAACTGGTTGACATAGAAGGCCTGAGGGTTCATAACAGCTCAGGCAGGATGGACGATTCCCTGGATGGCCAGGGGAGAGCCAAGAGCTACCTGACCATCGATTGCCGGAAGGTCGGCTCGCCCAATGCGGTCACGGCCCGCACGTCGGTAACGGACCTTGGAGTCGGTGCAAATGGGCCCTTCCCCGTTTCCACGGTATGTCGGGGGTTGGCCCTTGGGGGCGGCGACAGGGTAGACGTGTTCGCCACACTGGACGCCGTCAAGTTCCTCGGCACGCCCCGGCTACCGCAGAAGCTACTCCTGCCCACGTTGGCCTGGCCGTCAAACGCCGTCACCCTGTGGCACCGACCCGGGACCCTGATCAGCGCCGGCAACCGCATGCCCGTTGTGGGTGGACTCCAGGTGACGGCCCTGCGATCAGGGGGAGACCAGCCCTGCACGGCGAGTTTTGCGCTGGGCTTGAGGAAACTGTCCACCGATGCGGTGTCGCAGGCGGTCTCAACGACCGGCCATTGTGCTGAGCCTCCACCTGCCTCTTCCCCGGCCTCGACCGGTCTGCCCGTGGTGGGCTGGCACATGGGGGACCTATCCGGTGACGAAGCCGAGACCATCAGGGTGTCATCACGTACAAGGCTGGGACCGGTGATACTCAGCAAGGGTGAAGAAGAGCATTGCGGGACGGAGACTGAGACCGCCGGTAAGCCATGCCGCAGGGGAGACCATGCCTACGCCGAGGTGCCCGCGAGTCCATGGCCGCAAGACAACAACCTGGTGTTCGACAATGACGGGATATTCAGGCCGCAAACTGAGAACCGGGCCGGTTCCGATCAGGCCGATACGAGCACGGACCTGGTGCTGGACCACTTCGCCCTGTCCCCAGGTGGCGTGTTCACGATCAAGGGCGCAAGGCCTCCCAGGAACGGGGAGATCGTTCACAAGGTGGGCAGGACCACCGGCTGGACGTCCGGGGAGGTCAGCGATCCAGAGCTTAACCCGGATCCCACCTGTCCGGGGAATGTAATCGGCAACAGATTCGATAATGCGAGGTCGAGAACCGAAAGCGATGAAGAAGATGAAAACGACGACCATGTTCGCTACTACCTCGAGTGCCTGACCCATACCAGCTACGAGTCGGACGGCGGGGACAGCGGGGCACCGGTGTTCTCCATGGAAGGCGGCAGCTCCCTGGTCACACTGGTCGGGGTCCATTTCGCCGGCTTACCAAACGTCGGGAAGGCCGGTGGCGCGTTCATCCCCATAGACAGGGTGTATGCGGACGCCCTTAGCCAGGGGTACGACTGGGAGCCGGCTGTCCTAAGGCCCATACCCGTGCCTGACGAGATCGATATCAAGGAAGCGACGGGGAGTCGGGACGGGAAGCGGGCCAGGGTCATCGAGGCGCACTTCGAAATCCAGGACGTGAGCCCTTTGCTCTACTACGAGGCCTCGGTGTTCCAGTGGCGAGCGGTCGGCACTGGACCCGAGGCATGGGTTGAGCTGACAGACCTGGGCTGTTCCTTCTCCCGCTCGGACCGATCCGGGAGGCTGGGCTACCCGGACAGGAACGATTGTGCCGATGTACGGGAACTGGTTAGTGAGGAATCGAAAGAGTTGATCGTGTCCTTCGACAAGATCTACCCGTCGCCAGGAGACCGGTACATTGTCAGACTCAGGGCCTGCATGGAGCCTTCGGGATCGGACGCGGGCAACTGTGGCGGGTTCGGCCCGGACGGAGGGCAGATCGCACTGGTAGAGGCAGCCAGTGTCCTGCAGTTGATCGGCGCCTCCAGGTTCGAATTCCAGGTGCTTCCATCCGCTGCCCGGGGCACCGTGGTCGGCAGGCTGGTTACCAGGGCACCCGAGGAGGGTTCGCTCAAGTGCCGGATCTCCGAGGGCAACGGCGACGGATATTTCGCGATCGATGCTTCCACCTGCGCGATCACCATTGCGGAGGAGCCTGAGCCCGGTTCGTACCAGTTGATTGTGACGGCCAGCATCGTGGTCGTGGGGGAGAGCAATTCCGCTCTCAGGTCGACGCCTCCTGCCGCGGACGCCGGTGAGGAGGAAGGGCAGGTGGACAGGGCCACGGTGCTGATCACGGTTGCAGAGCCCTGTTCGAACGGCATCTCGGTTCCAGGCCCCGACTCCAATGCTGGCCTGGTGGGCGACTGCGAGGTGCTGCTTGAGGCCCGGGATGCCCTCGCCGGAACCGGGACGCTCGACTGGAACGGGCAGACGCCGGTGTCCGACTGGGAGGGCGTAACCGTGAGCGGGACCCCGGAGCGCGTGACCGGTCTCGACCTGCGCTCGAAGGGCCTGAACGGCGGCATCCCCGAGGAGCTGGGAGACCTGACCGAGCTTGCGACGGTGCGTTTGAGCGGGAACCGGCTGACGGGGTGCATCGCGCCAGGGCTCGAGGACATTGCGACCAACGACCTGGCCACGCTCGGGCTGGAGGACTGCGCCGCCGACCCCGAGGTGCAGGTATCAGGCCTCGAGGAATCGATCGTCGAGGATCTCGACGACTACCTGACGATCAGCGTGTCGAACCTGGACTGGGAGAGCAGCTACAGGATCAGAGTGTCGACGGACAACGGGAGCCTGGGCATCGATCACGGCTGCAGCAACGATGGGCACGATATCGCCGTGCCCGCCGGCAGCACCTCGTACAGGACCAGCGTCAGGCTGCTGGCCTGCGGTACGCCGGGAGGCACTGTCACAGTGGCGCTGCTGTCGGGCGAGGACACCGTTGCAACTGCGACCCGGGATGTGACGGTGACCGGCGCTCCGTCCGGGCAAAGGGTGCTCATCAGGAACCTGGTCGACTCGCTGGCTCCCGGACAGAACCACAGGTTCCAGGTCAGGGTGGAGAACCTGAGTGCTCTGAGGGTATACAGGGTGCGCCTGTCCACGGAGGGTGGCATCAGGTTCGGAACGTCATGCAGTTCAAGCTCAAGGGAGATCCATGTGCCCTCCGGTTTCCGGAGTTTTGAAAGGACCATTCGACTGAACGGCTGTACAGCCCCCGGCGGTGCGGTGAAGGCCATTCTTGTCAGCGACGGTATGACGCGAGGGAAGGCAACGAGGGAGGTGGTGGTCGCCGAGCCGTCCGAGCGGTCGATAGTGATCACGGGCCTTGCATCGGAGCTGGAGGAGGAGGACAGCGACAGGTTCACGGTGGACGCGTCGGACCTGGATTCGCAGAGCAGCTACACGATACGCGTGAGCACGGACAGCATTGACATCGGATTCGACGATTCGTGCGGTGACCGCCAGGTGGACGTAACGGTGTCACCGGGGAGTACGTCACACAGGACGGCACTGACCCTGTACGGATGCGATGGGGCGATCGGCGAGGTGACGGCGAAGCTTCTGAGCGGCGGCGCTGCTGAAGCGACGGATAGCCAGAACGTGACTGTGGTCAGGGTCAACGCAGTGGCCGGCGGCTTGCCGACGATAGGCGGGTCCCTGCAGGTGGGCAGGCGCCTGACGGTTGACACGTCGCGGATAACGGACGCCGATGGGCTGACCGACGTGACCTACAGCTACCAGTGGGTGAGGGTGGACGGTGGCACGGACAGTGACATAGCGGGCGCCACCGGTTCGACCTACAGGCTGGTGTCTGCGGACGAAGGCAAGGCCGTCAGGGTGCGCGTGAGCTTTGCGGACGATGAGGGCAATGACGAGGAGCTTACCAGCGCGGTGACGGAGGTGGTGGCGGCCAGGCCCAATACGGAGGCCGGTGGCGTGCTGGTGATGAGCGGAACATTGCAGGTAGGCGAGACGCTGAGGGCGATTGCTGCGTGGATAACGGATGCAGACGGTCTGAGCAACGTGGCATTCAGCTACCAGTGGGTGAGGGTGGACGGAGGCACGGACAGTGACATAGCGGGGGCCACCGGTTCGGCGTACAGGTTGGTGTCTGCGGACACCGGCAAGAGGATCAGGGTGCGCGTGAGCTTTACCGACGATCATGGCAATGACGAGACGAAGATCAGCGAGATGGCGGGCCCGGTGGCGTCGAGGGCGAACAATGGGGCCACCGGGGCTCCCACGATAAGCGGGACGCCGCAGGTGGGCCAGACCCTGGCGGCGGACACGTCCGGGATAGCGGATGCAGACGGCCTTGGTAACGTGAGCTACAGCTACCAGTGGGTGAGCGACGACGGTACGGGGGACACGGATATAGGAGGCGCGAATTCGTCAACGTACACGCTGGTGGAGGCTGACGAGGGCAAGACGGTCAGGGTGCGTGTGAGCTTTACCGACGAGCTTGGAAACGCAGAGACGTTGACCAGTGTGGCCACGGGATCGGTGACGGCGAGAGCGAACAACGCGGCCACCGGCGTGCCCGTGATACGCGGGACCGTTCAGGTGGGCGAGGTCCTGGCCGCGGACACGTCGGGGATCAGGGACGCAGATGGTCTGTCCGGCGTGACCTACGGCTACCGGTGGGTGAGGGTGGACGGTGCGACCGAGACCGACATCGATGACGCGACGGGATCGACGTACACGCTGGTCGATGACGATGAGGGAAGGGCGATCAGGGTACGCGTGGGCTTCGTGGACGATGGGGGCAATGCGGAGGAACTGGCCAGTGAGGCCACGGCTACGGTGGCGGCCAGGCCGAACAGGGAGGCCACCGGATCTCCCACGATCAGCGGGACCGTTCAGGTGGGCGAGGTCCTGGCTGTGGACACGTCGGGGATCAGGGACGCAGATGGGCTGGTCAGCGTGAGTTACAGCTACCGGTGGATGAGGGTGGACGGTGCGACCGAGACCGACATTGATGACGCGACGGGATCGACGTACACGCTGGTGGAGGCGGACGCGGGCAAGACCGTCAGGGTGCGCGTGAGCTTCACCGACGACCGTGGGAACGGAGAGACCCTGACCAGTGCACCCACGGCTACGGTGGCGGCCAGGCCGAACAGGGGGGCAACCGGTACGCCGGCGATCGGAGGGACACCGCAGGTTGATGAGACTTTGACAGCCGACACGTCGGGCATCAGGGACGCAGATGGGCTGGCCGGCGTGAGCTACAGCTACCGGTGGGTGAGGGTGGACGGTGCGACCGAGACCGACATTGATGACGAGACGGGATCGACGTACACGCTGGTGGAGGCGGACGCGGGCAAGACGGTCAGGGTGCGCGTGAGCTTCACAGATGATCGTGGCCATGCAGAGACCCTGACCAGCCCGGCCACGGCTACTGTGGCGGCCAGGCCGAACAGGGAGGCCACCGGTTCGCCGACGGTCAGCGGGACGGCCCAGGTGGGAGAGACCCTGACGGCAGAGACGTCGGATATAGAGGACGAGGACGGGGTGACCGGCGTCACCTACTCCTACCAGTGGGTGAGTAACGACGGCACGGCTGACACCGACATCGGTGGAGCCACGGGATCTACGTACACGCTGTTGGAGGCAGACGCGGGCAAGACCGTCAGGGTGCGCGTGAGCTTCACCGACGACCGTGGGAACGGAGAGACCTTGACCAGCGCCGCAACGGCTACGGTGGCGGCCAGGCCGAACGTGCCGGCGACCGGCGCTCCGACGATCAGGGGGACGGCGCGGGTGGACAAGATCCTGACGGCTGACACGTCCGGGATAGCCGATGACGACGGCCTGACCAACGTCACCTACAGCTACCAGTGGGTGAGTAACGACGGCACGGCTGACACCGACATCGGTGGAGCCACGGGCTCGACGTACACGCTGGTGTCGGCAGACGAGGGCAGGACGGTCAGGGTCCGGGTGAGCTTTACCGACGACCGTGGCCACGCCGAGACCCTGACCAGTGCGGTTACGGCGGCGGTGGCCGAGAGCAACAACACCGCGGCTACCGGCGTGCCGACGATCAGCGGGAGGTTGCAGGTGGGCCAGACGCTTACGGCGGGCACGTCGGGTATAGCGGACATCGACGGGCTGACCAGCGTGAGCTACAGCTACCGGTGGGTGAGGGTGGACGGTGCGACCGAGACCGACATTGATGACGCGACGGGCTCGACGTACACGCTGGTGTCGGCCGACCAGGGCAAGGCGATCAGGGTGCGTGTGAGGTTTGCGGACGATGAGGACAACGCGGAGGAGCTCACGAGCGCAGCGACGGAGACGGTGGCCCGCGGTGCCATCTGGACGGCGACGATGATCACCGCCCCGCTCTACGTCGACCACGGATACAGCGACTACCCGGGCTTCCAGTACGGTTCCCTCACGATGAATACGTTCGTTATAGACGGGGTGACGTACACGGTGAAGGTGATCGAGGCGTGGGGGTTCTTCTACATCGGTTTCGACCGGCAGTTGCCGGTAGCGTTCACGCTGGAGGTGGATGGGACACGACTGGAGTCGGGGGATGCGAGGTTCGAGTCGTACAGCTACGGGAACACATACACGTGGCAGGAGACGGGACTGGACTGGGACGACGGGCAGAGCGTGGACCTTGCCATGTACCGCGGGAGCCAGGGCTCCGGGTGAGAGGGGGAAAGGAGGGCAGGATGGCAAGCGATTCATCCTACCCGGGTCCAAGACCTCGGGGCGGGAGTTTATGGGAGATGATTGATTTGGTACGCAGGGGGTCCCTGATCCTGTTGCTCGTGGTTACGGCGGCGCTACTGAGCGCGGGCTGCGCGCCGGCGGCGGCTCCGGGAGACGAAGAGACCGATGGCGAGCAGGTGGCACCCACGGCGACGCCGTCGTCCGGTGCGGACAGCGAGCCGCCGGGAGGCTGCTGGGACGGCGCGCTTCCGGAGCACGGTGTGCATTGCCACGTGCTCGAGCACGCGGCAATGGTGGAAGCGATCGAGGTGGTGGCGATCTACGAGGCACCGAACGACGTCCTCCACGTCTTCCTTGCCCGCAGCGCTCCCCTGGACGACGAGCTCACATCCCTGTTCAGGAGGAAGGCCTCCGCGTTCCTCGCCGAGCGAGGGGAAAGCCTGCTCGCCCTGGAATTCCATTGGACCAGCGTGCGAGGAGGGGAGCTTCGGGGGCTCCTGGTTCCTCCATCCATGGAGGGCTACGACCAGGCGTTTCTTCACGTCGGTGGACTGAAGGCGGTGGCGTCCCAGCCCGGATGGGCCTCCTGGACGCAGCTGTGGCCGGACACGTCTACGGCGCTCAAGCACGATCCGGGTTCCGGGGCCCGATTCGACGTGTCGGACATCGACAGGGGAAACATCCCCGAGCCCGACTGCGAGGTCGAGGTAAGCGGCTCTGGTTGCAGGCATTGGAAGCTGCACCCGGACAGCGGCATAGCCGGGGGTCACAAGAATCCGGACAAGCGGCCTGGTGAGAACAAGAAACGTTCCTACATCCAGATCAAGGAGTCGCTGCTGCCGACGGACGAGGAAGGGCGGCAGGCCCTGATGCGAAAGCTGGGTTTAGACCGATCCCAAATATCCATAGAGTTCGAGTTCGTCCCGGTCAAGTATGACTACGGGGAGCTGTGGAGATGGGCGACGATCCTGCGTCGATTCGCGCTGTCGCCCTCCAACACCATAGGCATTGTGTATGCCGGAGTGCGTGCGAACAAGAAATACGATCACCTGGAGAATCTGTTCCCGCTGGACGACCTGGATGTCGCGGTCTATGGAGACGCCTCGACGCTGCGAGATACCGTGGGGATTCACGCGTTGGACGCCAGGGTGGTGGTGGAAGCGCTGCCCGAGCTGCTGCCGCTGCTGGGGATACCCATTGATGCCGTGGGGGTGGTGAGCACGATAGACGAGGGATGGACCGGGCTTACCGTTCCTGAGTAAAGGCGGCGGGAGGTTTTACGTCCAGGAGAGACGCTTGCAAGACGGGCCACCTGCCGGTTTCCACCGTGCCTTGTGGCGCGTGGTCAATGGCGTGCCTTTCCTGAAGGATCGTGTCGAGCAGGCGGGTGTGCCGAGCCTGCATCGTGGACCGGATGAGTGTCAACACCGCTCATTAGGGCAAATGCCCCAGGCGAATTGGGTTCAATCGAACCTTGCCACGCGAGGAGAGGAATCCGACGCTTGCTGGCACATGCAAGACCGCCGAACCAGCCAGCAATTGCCAGAAACAGAAATGACTCCGGAGCCCCTGGAACAAACGCCGGACTCCGAGCGTCATACCCTGCAGACGAATCGCTGAGCAGGCCAGGACAGCAGTCGCCGGATGAGCATGCATATCCCCGATCCGAGCCGCGCAGGCCTCATGCCGGCCATGCTGCCGGCGGTGGCGCTGGCTGTCCTGGCGACGGCGGGGTGCGGCACCGAACCGGGTCCCATTTCCGAGCCCACCTTTTCTCCGACGTCTACGGTCACGGCGACCGCGGTGCCCGTTCCGACGGCGACCGAGGTACCCCAGACCCCTCCCGGCGACTGCTGGGACGGGGTTCTCGCCGAGAACGGCGTCCACTGCTACGTGTTCGAGGAGGCGCAGAGGCAGGGAGCGATCAAGGTGGTGGCGATCTACGAGGCGCCGAACGACGTCCTCCACGTCTTCCTTGCCCGCAGCGCTCCCCTGGACGACGAGCTCACGTCCCTGTTCAGGAAGAAGGCCTCCGCGTTCCTCGCAGAGCGTGGGGAAAGCCTGTACATCCTGGAATTCCATTGGACCACCGTGCCAGGCGGGGAGTTTCGGGGAGAATTGGTTCCTCCACCCATGGAGGGCTACGACCAGGCGTTTCTTCATGTCGGCGGGCTGAAGGCGGTGAGGTCCCAGCCGGGGTGGGCCTCGTGGAGGCAGCTGTGGCCGGAGACGTCTACGGCGCTCAAGCACGACCCGGGTTCCGGGGCCCGATTCGACGTGTCGGACATCGACAGGGGAAACATCCCCGAGCCCGACTGCGGAGTCGACGCAGATGGCTCCGGTTGCGAAGATTGGAAGCTGTACCCGGACAGCGGCATAGCCGGGGGTCACAAGAATCCGGACAAGCGGCCTGGGGAGAACAAGAAACGTTCCTACATCCAGATCAAGGAGTCGCTGCTGCCGACGGACGAGGAAGGGCGGCAGGCCCTGATGCGAAAGCTGGGTTTAGACCGATCCCAAATATCCATAGAGTTCGAGTTCGTCCCGGTCAAGTATGACTACGGGGAGTTGTGGAGATGGGCGACGATCCTGCGTCGATTCGCGCTGTCGCCCTCCAACACCATAGGCATAGTGGATGCCAACGTGCGTCCGAACAAGAACTACCAACCCGCCCTGGAGAACGTGTTCCCGCTTGACGACCTGGATCTCGCGGTCTACGGAGACGCGTCGACGCTGCGCGACACGGTGGGCATCGATGCGTTGGACGCAAGGGCGGTGGTGGAGGCGCTGCCGGAGCTGCTGCCGCTGCTTGGGATCCCCATTGATGCCGTGGGAGTGGTGAGGACGATAGACGAGGGATGGACCGGGCTTACCGTTCCTGAGTAAAGGCGGCGGGGGGCTTTACGTCCAGGGGAGGCGCTTGCAAGACGGGCCACCTGCCGGTTTCCACCGTGTCTTGTGGAGCGTGGTCAAGACCTCGGGGCGGGAGTTTATGGGAGATGATTGATTTGGTACGCAGGGGATCCCTGGTCCTGTTGCTCGTGGTTACGGCGGCGCTACTGAGCGCGGGCTGCGCGCCGGCCGCGGCGCCCGGTGACGATGAGGCCGATGGCGAGCAGGCGGCACCGACGGCGGCCACTTCGGACAGCGGCACGCCCGACGACCCGGGGGACACCGACGAGGAGGACTCCCAGGCGCCGACTTCGTCCAGTTCCGATAGCGAGCCGCCGGGAGACTGCTGGTACGGAGCGCTTCCGGAGAACGGCGTCCATTGCCACGTGCTCGAGCACGCGGCAAGGGTGGAGGCGATCGAGGTGGTGGCGATCTACGAGGCACCGAACGACGTCCTCCACGTCTTCCTCGCCCGCAGCGCTCCCCTGGACGACGAGCTCACGTCCCTGTTCAGGAGGAAGGCCTCCGCGTTCCTCGCAGAGCGAGGGGAAAGCCTGCTCGCCCTGGAATTCCATTGGACCAGCGTGCGAGGCGGGGAGCTTCGAGGACTCCTGGTTCCTCCATCCATGGAGGGCTACGACCAGGCGTTTCTTCACGTCGGTGGACTGAAGGCGGTGGCGTCCCAGCCCGGATGGGCCTCCTGGACGCAGCTGTGGCCGGAGACGTCTACGGCGCTCAAGCACGACCCGGGTTCCGGGGCCCGATTCGACGTGTCGGACATCGACAGGGGAAACATCCCCGAGCCCGACTGCGAGGTCGAGGTCGGCGACACTGCCTGCAGGCGGTGGAAGCTGCACCCGGACAGCGGCATAGCCGGGTACCACAGGGATCCGGACAGGCGGCCTGGTGAGAACAAGTTCCGTTCCTACCTCCAGATCAAGGAGTCGCTGCTGCCGACGGACGAAGAAGGGCGGCAGGCTCTGCTGCGCAGGTTCGAATACGACCGATACCAAACACACGAGGAGTTGGAGTTCGTCCCGGTCAAGTACGACTACGGAGAGCTGTGGAGATGGGCGACGATCCTGCGTCGATTCGCGCTGTCGCCCTCCAATACCATCGGCATTGTGTATGCCGGAGTGCGTCCGAACAAGAAATACGATCACCTGGAGAATTTGTTCCCGCTTGACGACCTGGATGTCGCGGTCTATGGAGACGCATCGACGCTGCGAGATACCGTGGGGATTCACGCGTTGGACGCCAGCGTGGTGGTAGAGGCGCTGCCCGAGCTGCTGCCGCTGCTTGGGATCCCCGTCGATGCCGTTGGCGTGGTGAGCACGATAGACGAGGGATGGACCGGGCTTACCGTTCCTGAGTAAAGGCGGCGGGAGGTTTTACGTCCAGGGGAGACGCTTGCAAGACGGGCCACCTGCCGGTTTCCACCGTGCCTTGTGGCGCGTGGTCAATGGCGTGCCTTTCCTGAAGGATCGTGTCGAGCAGGCGGGTGTGCCGAGCCTGCATCGTGGACCGGATGAGTGTCAACACCGCTCATTAGGGCAAATGCCCCAGGCGAATTGGGTTCAATCGAACCTTGCCACGCGAGGAGAGGAATCCGACGCTTGCTGGCACATGCAAGACCGCCGAACCAGCCAGCAATTGCCAGAAACAGAAATGACTCCGGAGCCCCTGGAACAAACGCCGGACTCCGAGCGTCATACCCTGCAGACGAATCGCTGAGCAGGCCAGGACAGTAATCGCCGGATGAGCATGCATATCCCCGATCCGAGCCGCGCAGGCCTCATGCCGGCCATGCTGCTGGCGGTGGCGCTGGCTGTCCTGGCGACGGCGGGGTGCGGCACCGAACCGGGTCCCATTTCCGAGCCCACCTTTTCTCCGACGTCTACGGTCACGGCGACCGCGGTGCCCGTTCCGACGGCGACCGAGGTACCCCAGACCCCTCCCGGCGACTGCTGGGACGGGGTTCTCGCCGAGAACGGCGTCCACTGCTACGTGTTCGAAGAGGCGCAGAGGCAGGGAGCGATCAAGGTGGTCGCGATCTACGAGGCACCGAACGCCGTCCTCCACGTCTTCCTCGCCCGCAGCGCTCCCCTGGACGGCGAGCTCACATCCCTGTTCAGGAGGAAGGCCTCCGCGTTCCTCGCCGAGCGAGGGGAAAGCCTGCTCGCCCTGGAATTCCATTGGACCAGCGTGCGAGGCGGGGAGCTTCGGGGGCTCCTGGTTCCTCCATCCATGGAGGGCTACGACCAGGCGTTTCTTCACGTCGGTGGACTGAAGGCGGTGGCGTCCCAGCCGGGATGGGCCTCGTGGACGCAGCTGTGGCCGGAGACGTCTACGGCGCTCAAGCACGATCCGGGTTCCGGGGCCCGATTCGACGTGTCGGACATCGACAGGGGAAACATCCCCGAGCCCGACTGCGAGGTCGAGGTAAGCGGCTCTGGTTGCGAAGATTGGAAGCTGTACCCGGACAGCGGCATAGCCGGGTACCACAGGAATCCGGACAGGCGGCCTGGGGAGAACAAGAAACGTGCCTACCTCCAGATCAAGGAGACGCTGCTGCCGACGGACGAGGAAGGGCGGCAGGCCCTGATGCGAAAGCTGGGTTTAGACCGATCCAAACTCACGTGGAGTTAGAGTTTATCCCGGTCAGGTATGACTACGGCGAGATGTGGAGATGGGCGACGATCCTGCGTCGTTTCGTGCTGTCGCCCTCCAACACCATCGGCATCGTGGGTGCCGACGTGCGTCCGAACAAGAAATACGATTACCTGGAGAACGTGTTCCCGCTGGACGACCTGGATGTCGCGGTCTATGGAGACGCCTCGACGCTGCGCGACACGGTGGGGATCGACGCTTTGGATGCCAGGGTGGTGGTGGAAGCGCTGCCCGAGTTGCTGCCGCTGCTGGGAATTCCCGTCGACGCCGTTGGAGTGGTGAGCACGATAGACGAGGAATGGACCGGGCTTACCGTTCCTGAGTAAAGGCGGCGGGAGGTTTTACGTCCAGGAGAGACGCTTGCAAGACGGGCCACCTGCCGGTTTCCACCGTGTCTTGTGGAGCGTGGTCAAGACCTCGGGGCGGGAGTTTATGGGAGATGATTGATTTGGTACGCAGGGGATCCCTGATCCTGTTGCTCGTGGTTACGGCGGCGCTACTGAGCGGGGGCTGCGCGCCGGCGGCGTCGCCGGGAGACGAAGAGACCGGTGGCGAGCAGGTGGCACCCACGGCGACGCCGTCGTCCGGTGCGGGCAGCGAGCCGCCGGGAGGCTGCTGGGACGGAGCGCTACCGGAGCACGGTGTGCATTGCCACGTGCTCGAGGAGGCGCAGAGGCAGGGAGCGATCGAGGTGGTCGCGATATACGAGGCACCGAACGACGTCCTCCACGTCTTCCTCGCCCGCAGCGCTCCCCTGGACGACGAGCTCACATCCCTGTTCAGGAGGAAGGCCTCCGGGTTACTCTCCGACCGCCTGGAAAGCCTGTCCGCCCTGGCATTCCGTTGGGACATGGTGGGCGGAGGGGAGCTTCGGGGACTCATGGTTCCTCCATCCATGGAGGGCTACGACCAGGCGTTTCTTCACGTCGGTGGACTGAAGGCGGTGAGGTCCCAGCCGGGGTGGGCCTCGTGGACACAGCTGTGGCCGGACACGTCTACGGCGCTCAAGCACGATCCGGGTTCCGGGGCCCGATTCGACGTGTCGGACATCGACAGGGGAAACATCCCCGAGCCCGACTGCGAGGTCGAGGTAAGCGGCTCTGGTTGCAGGCATTGGAAGCTGCACCCGGACAGCGGCATAGCCGGGGGTCACAGGAATCTGGACAAGCGGCCTGGGGAGAACAAGTTCCGTTCCTACATCCAGATCAAGGAGACGCTGCTGCCGACGGACGAGGAAGGGCGGCAGGCCCTGATGCGAAAGCTGGGTTTAGACCGATCCCAAATATCCATAGAGTTCGAGTTCGTCCCGGTCAAGTATGACTACGGGGAGATGTGGAGATGGGCCACTATCCTGCGTCGTTTCGTGCTGTCGCCCTCCAACACCATAGGCATTGTGTATGCCGGAGTGCGTGCGAACAAGAAATACGATCACCTGGAGAATTTGTTCCCGCTCGACGACCTGGATCTCGCGGTCTATGGAGACGCCTCGACGCTGCGAGATACCGTGGGGATTCACGCGTTGGACGCCAGCGTGGTGGTTGAAGCACTACCCGAGCTGCTGCCGCTGCTGGGGATACCCATTGATGCCGTGGGGGTGGTGAGTACGATAGACGAGGGATGGACCGGCATTACCGTCATGGAGTGAAGGCGGCCTATAGATTCAGCGTGACGGAGTGGCGCCTGTAATCCGGGTCACACCGTGTCTTGTGGCGCGAGGTCAAGACGGTCAGGGTGCGTGTGAGCTTCACCGACGACCGTGGTAACGCAGAGACCCTGATCAGTGGCCCCACGGCTACGGTGGCGGCCAGGCCGAACAGGGAGGCAACCGGAACGCCGACGATCAGCGGGACACTGCAGGTTGATGAGACTTTGACAGTCGACAATTCGGGTATCGGGGACGCAGATGGGCTGGTCAGCGTGATCTACAGCTACCAGTGGGTGAGGGTGGACGGCGGCATTGACAGTGATATTGAGGACGCCACAGGGTCGACGTACACGCTGGTGGAGGCGGACGCGGGCAAGGCGATCAGGGTGCGCGTGAGGTTTGCGGACGATCGTGGCCACGCAGAGACCCTGACCAGTGGGCCCACGGCCTCGGTGGCGGCCAGGCCTAACTCGGCGGTCACCGGCGTGCCGACGATCGGCGGGACGGCCCGGGTGGGCGAGACCTTTTCGATGGGAGGGGCCGTGCAACCAACTGCCCCTTCCAGACCCGAATTGCGACCCTCCCTGCGGTTCTAGGTCTTGAGCTTCAGTCTTGCTCCAGAGCCTTCGATATTTGCCGAATATCCTGAGATAGGGTGGCTGGAATTCCCTCGACCTCTATTCATTTACCAGGACGTCGATCTTAGTACCAAGCGCGCTGGCAATGCGCGACAAAGCCGAGGGCGAGCCCGGTTTTCGCCCACGCTCAATCTCGGATATGTACCCTGCAGCAACGCCCGTCTTCTCGGACAGCTCCCTTAGGGTGATGCCCAGGTGGTTTCGAAACGCCAGGATGGGCCCCTTGCCGCGCATAATGTCGAGAGCGACCTCGTGGGGGACTCGCACGTCGTCGTCAGCAACTTGGGCAGCCAGCAAATCCTCAAGCTGGCTATTGCGCTCGACGAGAGCCTCGTACTCGTTACGGGTTATGGTAATGGTCTCTTCGCTACTCATAAGCCTCCCTCCTGTGTCGAACTCTCAGGACTGTCAGAGTTGAGGGCTTGCCATGCTGGGTCGAGAAGATAACGCGGTGTTGGCCGACTCTCAATCTTCGGTAGTCGCTGTCAGACAGCGAGGTCACCTGTCTGGCAAGCGATGCTGGGTTGTCGGCATATTGCTCAATCTTGGAGATGATCCGCTCCCTATCCCGCGCGGCGAGGCGGCGCATGTCCCTGATCGCCCGTGTACCCCACTCGATTCGTAGACCCTCACGCACACTGTCTATGTTCTGAGTTAGAGAACAGGCCGTCAAGGGTCAGCACTTGGTGATTTGAAACCACCTTAGCGCTGAATGCGTACGTCCGGAGCCGCTGGTGAAGGCGCGAACCAGTCACGTGGCCAATTGCCGCATCAAGTCAATAGCCCGATTCCCGGCCGATGAGCCGTTCAGCCTGACCGACACTAGAGCCGCCCCATCCTCCGAGGTGATCTGGCCTCAAAACGCAGTAGGGTGGAAGGTTCAATCCTTCCGCCCTACCTCGAGTCGCGGAGAATCCTGACCGTTGCTTTTCACCGTCATCCGCCCCGGCATCGCCGTTGCCCATAGTCTCGTAGCCTCAGGGAACGTCCCGCGCCATGTCCCTGGTGGCCAGAGGGTTCGCTGCCGAGGGCGATGGACGCCGTTTCCGAACCTGCTAACGGTTCTGAGGTGGCCAATCGCATGAGGACATATGTTTGTGTCTGCTTGCGTCAATGCCGACGGGCTTAGGTCCAGTTCGGTACGTGCATACAAAGTCAGCCAAGGCAGAGGGGGTTAAGGATGAGTCTGACGGAACGGAAGATTAGAGATGCCAGGCCCGGTTCGGAGACCGCCATCGTCTGGGATGGACGGGTGAAGGGCCCCGACCTTCGGGTGACTCCAAGGGGAGCCAAGGCGTTCGTGATCGACTATCGGGTCAACGGAAGGCGGAGGCGCGCGACCATCGGGTGGGCGGGGCAAGACACTGGCCGATGCAAGAAACCTGGCAGCCGCTGTTCTCGATGGCACGCGACCTTAAGGAATAGACCCTTTGCAGGCACGACGGGAACGACGGTAGGCCATCACAGTTGGCCAGGCGTTTGACCGCTGCTTCAGTGAACACGTTCCGCACAGATTGGCCATCGGAAAGATGAGTGCTTCGACGGTCGAGCACCACCGGCTACGGACAAAACCAATCCTTTAGGCGATGGGTCCTCTCAATGCCGTCCTGTTCGACCTCCACGACCTTGAGAGGACCGTTGCCGGTTTGCCGCCAGTCACCCGAAACCGGGTGCTCAGCGTGACCCGGGCGGCGCCGTCGAACGCGAAGGTCGCGGTGTCGAGTCCCGCCGGGGGTTCAAGACTGAGACAGTTTTGGCCAGGTGACGGTGGGCTCCGCCCCGCAATTTCCTCCACCCCGAACTGAGACACTACCTGTGGGTGTCACTTCACGTCCACCCTGAAGGCGTATATCCCCTGCTCCATATCGGAGACGTACACGATCCCATCGAGCACTCTTACGCCCCATGCCCCCTGGAGGATGTCCCGTTCGTTTCCCGCGGGCAAGGTATGAAAGTGGGCAATCTCCCTCGGAGCGCTCGGGTTCCTCAGATCGACCACGCGGAGCCCGTCCAGGTAGTAGGCGATGTAGGCGATGCCGTCCACAACCTGAACGTTGTGTATGGATATGCCCTCCCGGGTGGCGAAGCGCGAGACGACCGTGGGATTAGCAAGGTCGGTCACATCAAGAATCGTCATGTGGGCGTTGAAGCCCTCTTTGTTGTGGGCGTAGTAGAGCCTTCCCCCAATCCTGAAGGGCCACCCGCTGTGGCTGAAGATGCCCTCCCAGGTGATTGAGCCCACGGCGAATATGTCCCGCGGGTCCGTAACGTCCAGTATCCACAGGCCTGCGTCCTGGTAGTTGAGGAAGGCGATCAGCCTGCCGTCGACCTCCATGACATTGACATCGTGGGTGTCGTGGAAGTTGAACGCCGAGACCGTGTCGGTATCCAGGCTGAACCGGCCGGCCTCAACTGCATTTTCTGGATCGGACACGTCTATGACCAGCAAGTCGGTCTCCGGGTAACCCGATTGGTTGATGGCGTACACAAGCTGACCGCTCGGGGACAGGAAGATGTTGTGAAAATTCGTAAAGCCGGCATAAAAGCCGCTGGTAGCCGGCGCCAAGAACTGGCCGATGGTCTGTGGCCTGACCGGGTCGGAGACATCGATGATGTAAAGACCGTTAAACGCGGTGGCCGCAAAGAGGACCCCGTCTCTGGCCTTTACGTCAAGCACGAAGTGCCCGACCGTTGCGTGTCCGAGGATGTTCCCGCTGTCGGCGTCTATGATCTCGACCGTGCCATTAAATGTGGGAGCGAAGACGAGTCCGTCCTCGGCCCAGATGTCTGTGCGCACGTACCCTCCCGGCTGGTGCCACAAAAGTTCGACGTTGTCGCTGGACTGAGGCTCGTCCCGGGCCTCGATCCGCGTGAGGGTTCCCTTGGTGACAAAACTGTCGGAGGAGAGAGTGGCCTTCAAACCTCGCTCCCCTTCGGGAGCGAATATGTGCAGGTCCACACGGACCAGCCCCTTGCACGAGGACAGCTCCCACCCGTCCTGTATCCGTCGCAGGTCACATTCAAATGCCGGCGGAAGGAATCCGGGCGAAGGCCCGACCTCCAGCCTCCATGGATCCCGGTACGGATCCTCGCCCGGCCTGATTCGAAGAGCCAGCCACGCCGGAGAGGGTCCCGTCTGCCCCGGATCGGCAATCATATCTCCGGCCCACAGGCCGGGCGACGGAGGACCGGACGGCTCCGCTTCGACGGGTACCTCGACCTCCCTGACCACCTCGACCTCGACGGGCACCTCGACCTCCCTGACCACCTCGACCTCGACGGGCACCTCGACCTCCCTGACCACCTCGACCTCGACGGGCACCTCGACCTCCCTGACCACCTCGACCTCGACGGGTACCTCGACCTCCCTGACCACCTCGACCTCCCTGACCACCTCGACCTCGACGGGCACCTCGACCTCCCTGACCACCTCGACTACGACTCGTTCGCCCTCGACCTCGACGGGTACCTCGACCTCCTTGACCACCTCGACGATTCGTTCGACCTCGACGGGTACCTCGACCTCCCTGACCACCTCGACGATTCGCGCCTCGTCGAGTTCAGCGGGCTGAGGCTCACCGCAGGCAATGGCAATCGCAAGGGAGGAGACAATCGCCAGGCAGACCGTGACCTGATGTGGCAACTTTCCCCGCACTTCTATCAACATGCTTTCAGCCTCCAACTGGATTACATCAATGCGACTGACTCGATCTATTGGTGTGCCGGTCCTCAACCGGAAAGGCCAAAGCAATCAGCCTGACCTGCCCGTACTTCGTAGCACCTGCCTTGCCAGCAGGGCCGGGCGCTGCGGACGATCGGATGTCGTCCTCCCGGAATGGCCCGTCCGCCCGGCAGCTTCGCGTGGCGGCGACCGCCGAATCGACAGACCCGATGGCGGAGTCCTGCACCAGTTGAACGCAAGCACCGAGCCCGCCATCGGGCAGATCAGGGTCGGGATGCCCAGAGGACGCCCCCCGGGGACTGTGGGTCCTCACAGTCTCCCCGGGCGCACCGACCTGCGGGGTGACCGGCATGATCGCGGCGATTGCGATCATCGAGTTGGGCAGGACGGTCTTACGGACACCGGGACGTAGCCAGATAGTCGAGGGCGCCCCCACCGCAGCGCCGGGCGCCGAGGGTAGAGGCACTGGCACAACTGTGTGCCTGTTTAGCTCGCCCGACAGGCCCAATCCCCTGATGCAAGTAAGCGACTGCTGCAAGGTATTAGGCCTGTTGGTCCCGTTCGCGTGGTCTGCGGGCGTTCCCAGCGACATCAGCGCGGGAACGGTTGACCATCGATCCGCCGCCCGCCTCGGTGTTGAAGAATCCTCCGGGAGCGGCCGCCTTCAACAAGGTGATGTCGATCTGGGAAGCATGGGACCGAGACAGCATTCCAGCCAGACGATTCATGGCGATCAGTCCGAGGGTTGGTGGGAATTGCTGCGACCCCCGCCTGCCCTGATGGGAGCTGGAGATCTGCCAACTGGACCGGGATGCAGGCTCAACGTCGACGTTTCGGCCAGTCACGTCCGCCACCGCACGGCGGGAAAGGTCGCCGCCACGAACCCGCAGCGAAGATCGCTGGTATCGCCTGCGGGCCGGGGCCATTGCCAGGTCTGGAGCCGCGGCTGTTACGGTGATCTCGGTCCTCCTTCCTTGGTCTGGTCCCTACTGCGACGGTGGAGTGGGGCGGGGGATGAAAGATGCTGCGGGACGAAGGCCGGGGCCTACCGGCGCCTCGCTCGCAGGTATCTTGGCGTGCCGAGCCGCAGGCAACGTCGCCGCAACCACCAGGACGACAACAGTCCACTTCCCGTCCACCCACAAATGCCCGCATAAGTCGGCTCCAGGTTCCCCGGGGCCCTGGGGATGCCCATCGAGCTGTCGACGGTTGCCGCCGCCGTGGCCGCCGGTCCAATCCCAAAGCGTTGTGAATTTACAGACAGCATGAACTGAATCCCCATCTGCACTGTGATTTCGCTCTCCGCCTCCAACAGGTAGGACGCTCAGGGGAGTGCGTTTGTTCCGTCCAGTCCTTTTGCAGTGGGCCCGGGAGTCGGTCTAAGGTCGCCGGCAGGGTTGTCAGAACAGCTCATGTGCCCGCCTGTCGAGTAACGTCCCAGCACGTGGTGTATTAGGTCACACCTCGCCTATGTCTCCACCCTTCCTTCCCCCTTCTCCATCCGGTAGCCGATACGCGGCTCGGCGAAGATGTATCTCGGGTCTTCGGCGCTATCGCCCAGCTTGCGACGCAGCCGTTTCACGTATGTGCGGACGCTTGCCTTATCACCCGAGTGGCCCATCCCCCAGACACGGTCCAGCAGGGTGTCGAAGGTCAATACTTGTCCCGCGTTCACCGACAGCTCGACAAGCAGCTCGTACTCGGTGGGCGTCATCTGGACTGGAGCGCCTGCCACGCTGACTCGCCGTTCCGCGTAGTCAATGGCCAGGTCACCCAGCGTGAAGGGCTCCGTCAGACCGCCCCGCGAAGAACCCAGACCCCTGCGCAGAGCGCCCCGCACCCTGGCCACGAGCTCCGTCGCCGAGAAGGGCTTGACGATGTAGTCGACCGCTCCGGTCTCGATGGCCCTGGCGATGATCTCGTCCCGGCCGTATGCCGACACGAATATTACCGGCACGTCCACTATATCCAGGATCTGCTTCATCAACTCGATGCCGTCGCTGTTCGGCAGCATCAGGTCGAGCAACGCCAGGCGAGGCCGCTCCGTCTCAGCCGCTCGCAGCGCCTCGTCCGGGTCGGCGGTGACTATCGGAACGAAGCCTGCCCGCACGAGCGCGTCGCGCATGTACCGCAATGCCATAGGGTCATCGTCCACCACCAGAATCCGCGCCTGCTCTCTTGAGGCCCGGCGGGAACTGCCGGAGGTGCTGGTCGCCGGCGCGTTGGGGATCGGTCCCACCCCATCGGCCACCGGCAGGGTGAAGGTGAACTTGGCTCCCAGGCCGAGACCGTCGCTCTCTGCCCAGATGCGCCCGCCGTGAGCCTCCACGATGCCCTTGCAGATCGCCAGCCCAAGCCCGGTGTCCGTGATTCGCCGCTCCCCATCGTCTTCGATGCGAGAGAACTTTAAGAACAGGAAGGGCAACTGATCCGGTGCAACCCCGCGTCCACTGTCGGCAATGGAGACCGCAACATGGTTGCCTTCCAGGGAGGCATTCACCCGGATAGGGGACTCCTCCTGGGAATATCGCGCCGCATTGGTCAGGAGGTTTCCAAGCACCTGTACGACGCGGCGCCTGTCGGCCATTACCAGCGGCAGGTCCGGCTGCAGGTCCAGGGCAACCTGGTCCCGGCCGCCGCCGCTCTGGAAGTTGTTCCGTGCCTCGTCCACCAGGGCAGCCACCTCTATCGGCGCCGGGTTGACCGACAGGGTTCCCGACTCGATGCGGGCAACGTCCATAAGCTCAGTGATCAAGTCGCGCATGCGCTCGGCCTGGGACTTGACAATGCGCAGGAACTGTATCGCCTCGGCCGGGTCCAGGGAGTTGAACGACTCCAGCAGGGTGTCGGTGGAACCCTTGATCGAGGTCAACGGCGCCCTGAGCTCGTGGCTCACCATGGCCAGGAACTCGGCCCTCAGCTTCTCCAGCTCCTCCAACGACGACATGTCCTGGATGGTCACCACCGTCGACTCCACCGCCCCATACTCCGAGTGCATCGGCGTGATGTTGACCAGGACCGTGACGGATCGCCCGTCCGGCACGCTCAGAGTCATCTCCTCGGCCCGCACCGTCTCGCCCTCCCCCAGTAGCTGGGAGAAGGGGAGCTCCGACAGCAGGAACTCCCGGCCGTCGGCCCGACGCACGTGCAGCACCTCCAGGAGTTGCTCCGGCCTCCGGCCCGGCAACAGCACATGCTGCATTATTCGGAGCGCCTCCCGGTTGAAGGAGATGGGCTCTCCGGTGCTGGCATCGAAGACCGCCACGCCGACGGGGGATGTGTCTATCAGGGTCGCGAGCGCAGTCCTCTCCTGTAGCTCATCCTTATATCTCTTGGAGTTGGCAATGACCAGGGCAGCCTGGGCGGCGAACATCACCAGCGTCTCCTCATCTTCCCGGGTGAACTCTCCATCCTTCTCATCAACGTAGATGGCGCCCATGTGCTCGCCCCTATAGCGCACCGGAACAGCAAGAAAGGGCCCCTCCGTCAAGGTCCGTGGAAGCTCCGGGAGGCCGATCATCCTGGCCTGGCTGTGGAAGTCATCGAGTCGCAGCGGGGTTTCGATGGTGCTTATGTATTCATAGAACATCATCCGGTCCGGCTGGCTCCAGAACGCGCGCCCCTCTTCCTGCGTCATGCCGGAGCCGAGGAACTCCCTGATCCCCCCGGCCGCGTACCTCAGGATGATCACGCTGTAGCGCGCCCCAGTCAGGGCCCGGGCCGAGTCAAGAATCGCCTGAAGCACCTCGTCCATGTCCAGGCTCTCGTTTATGCGCAGCATCGCCTCGGAGAGCCGGGATAGTCGTTCCTCGGCCGAAGACTCCTCGCGAACAGAATTGTCTAGCTGGTCCATGTCACCACCTCATGAGAATGGCAGTTGGGCGTCCGGCTGAGGCTGTGGCGCGGCGGGACGTCCTTGGAGCCCGGCAGCGGGGCAACGGAGGCCCATGCAGGGCCAATTCTAGCCTTAACCGCCCGAAAATTCACAGCTACTTCATCGAAATCGCAGCGTATTTCCACTGACTGTTCATAGGCGAGAGCTAGCTGGTGGACAACTAACCCAAAATCGGGAAGCTTGCGTTTGCCAGCCGAAGGACGCACACATCCCTGCCCCGTTTTGCCGGGGGAGTTGTGACGATAGCGCCTAATCTCACCGTACATTGCCGTCTCGCCACCGTAGCCGTGACGCTCGCGCCGGTCGCTCTCGCCACCGCCTGCGGCTCTGAACCGACCCCTGCGCCGACTGCGACTGCGACCCCGGCACCCGTTCCAACCGTCACGCCCACCCCCGTTTCCGATGCGGCCGTTGGTTCGCTGATGGACTTCGTCATCACGCCCGAGACGACGGGGAAGGATGTGATGGACAGGCTCTCCATGGCCGAAACCGACTGCATTCAAAGCGCGTTCGGGGAAGCCGTCTACGCGGTAATTCTGACCTTGCAGCTGATGCAGGCGGGGGCGACGCCGCTGCCGCCGCGCCGCTGTTCAATTGCCTGGAGCAGGCCAACGTTGCGCTGCTGGGCGCGGCTTTCATCGATGCCCAGGCCGGGGGGCGCTCCGAGCGCACTCGGACGTGTATTGTCGACCTCTCGCTAGAGCACCCGGAGGTGATCTATCTCCGCCTCGGCCTGGAATGGGATGAACAGCAGACAAGCCACGCGAGTCAGACCCATGAATTCATCCTGGCCTTCTACAACTGTATGGCGGAGGTTGAGAATGGTGACTTCCTCGTGCGGCTCTTTGACGCTCTCGACAAGACCTCTCCATTAGAGGGGGGCGACCTGGTATCCCTCCTCCCGGAGTCCGAGGCTGCCTGTGTTCGTGAAAGGCTTTCGGACGAACAGTTGACCATGCTGCTCAGCGCGACGCCCCTGCATTCAGTGAGGATCGGCCAGCAGGCGGCGGATTGCCTCTCCCCGGACACTCTCTCCCGGTTCTTCGTTGCCGCCGCCGACGGCGTCGTGGGCGGATTGGGCGCCGAGTCCGCAGCATGCCTGGCGGCCTACGCCCAGGAGCATCCGACCTACCTGACGCTGCTGGCCTCCGATCCGGAGGATACGTCGGCGCTGTCTCAAGCCGGGTTCCTTGAGATCGCCGAGGGCGGACTCAATACGCTGGAATGCCTGACCGAACAGGAATTGGAGCGAACTGAGGAGCGCACGGCAGAGGCGCTGATGCAATAGAGGCCGCTCCCAATGTGGCTTCAATCCCCTGGTAAGCGGAAAGAGTGACTTCAAAAGCGTCCCCGCGCCGATTGCCATAGCCGTCGTGGACGTCAGACCGGCAAGTGTCGATCGCCAGGAAGTTGCGACGCGCATATCCCACCAGGCCCTCCACCTTGTCCTTGTCGTTTCCCTTGCCGGGACGTCCGAAACGGTCCTCGAACAGGTGGTGCGATTGCATCTCGGCAAACACCCGGGTCCTCCGGTGGGTCCTCTGGCGACGGCCATCTCCCATGATCCTGACCACAGCCAGCTTCGTGTTGTCGTACGCGATGCTCCGTGGTACTTCCCCGAGGAACGAGAAGGCCGAGACGGATCCTTCACGGAACGCCTCGGTGGTCTCCGCCGGGTATGCCTTAACGTAGCACCCGTCGCCTTGGGGAAGGTCCAGCACCAAGTAGTGGATGACCTGCTCCACTCCGCCGATCACCGCTCGAGCCTGGCCGAAGTCGCACCGGGCGTGCCCGGGAGGATGGGCCAGCGGCACGTACATCTCCGGTGCTGATGCCTCTAGCGTAGCGACTGGTACAAGGAGTGGGGGCAGGTCAAGATCCTGGCTGTGGACACGTCGGCGATCAGGGACGCAGATGGGCTGGCCAGCGCGACCTACAGCTACCGGTGGGTGAGGAATGACGGCACGGTTGACACCGACATCAGTGACGCCACGGGATCGACGTACACGCTGGTGTCGGCCGACCAGGGCAAGGCGATCAGGGTGCGCGTGAGGTTTGCGGACGATGAGGACAACGCGGAGGAGCTCACGAGCGCAGCGACGGAGACGGTGGCCCGTGGTGCCATCTGGGCGGCGACGATGATCACGGCCCCTCTGTACGTGGACCATGGATACAGCGATTACCCCGGCTTTCGGAACGGATCGCTGACGACGACGACGTTCGACATAGACGGGGTGACGTACACGGTGAAGGTGATCGAGGCGTGGGGGTTCTTCTACATCGGTTTCGACCGGCAGTTGCCGGTAGCGTAGGGATACTCGTGGTCGTCGCTCCTGGGAAGCTGCCTGGGCTTCCCGGACCCTCGGAACACCTCACCGCAGATGTAGCAACTATCCCGATGATCAAGGCAATGCCCATGGCCGGACGAACGCTCTTTTGCAAGCCGGACGGAACTACCTCGCTAAGCATTGCCACCCCTCCACCTCCGTTCTGGCTGGCTTTCAACTTGACGAAAGCCTTAGGCTCGAACCAGCTACACCTCCAGCTTGAAAGTCAGTGAGAAGGTTCTTTGACTTTGTCAAGCTTGGTGGACCGGCAGAACCCATGGATGCGAACCTGGCCGAACGGGAGGTTGCCTTGCAAAAGATCCGACTCTGGGAAGTGATTTCCGATAGTGAGCTTCAGGAGATACCGGGCAAAGGGATCAGTCTAGAGGAGAGATTGGAGGGCTGGCTGGCGAGCGACATCTCTGCGCTCGACCCCGATCTGCTGGTGATCGGCAAACAGGTCCGCACCGACTTCGGGGGGGTGATGGACCTGCTTTGCCTCGACAGCGCCGGCGATACCGTGGTTGTCGAACTGAAAAAGGGCCGGACCCCCAGAGAGGTGACCGCTCAGGCGCTGGACTACGCCTCCTGGGTGAGGGGCTTATCCCGCGAGCGTTTGGCAGACATAGCCGACGAGCACTTTGGAGAATCGGACTCACTCGATGCGGCCTTCCAGGAGCAGTTCGAAAAACCGTTGCCTGACGAGCTCAACCTCGATCATCGGTCCCTGATAGTCGCCGAGTCGATGGACGCCAGCACCGAGAGAATCGTTCGTTACCTGTCCAGCCTGAACGTGCCCATCAATGTGGCAACGGTCCAGCACTTTCTGGACAGGAATGACAGGAGCCTCCTGGCCCAGGTTTACCTCATAGAGCCCGAAGAGGCCGAGGCCAAATCCCGTTCCGCGTCCAGGAGGACATCTCGCCAGACGGTAAGCGGCCTTCTGGAAATGGCCAACGCCAGTGGCATGGGCGAGCTCTACTCTCGGATGAAAGATGGCGTCCGGGGCATCCTCTCGGCCCAGCCCTACACGGACAGGGTCTGGTACAGGCTGCGGGGAGATGACGGTGGCATGCGCACTGTCCTCATCGTCAGCGCGGAGCCCGACAGCGAGAACGGTGGGATGGGATTCAGCGTGCACGCGGCCCGCTTTGAGCGCCTTTTGCGTATAGATTTTGATGAGCTTCGGACGTGGCTGCCTGAAAACTCGCATGAACGGGATCTATCGGGATGGGCCGGCAGTACAGAGGAGGAGAGAAGGGGCGCACGCGGCTTGGCGGGTACCTTCCAGAGCATCGCGGAGGTGGACAGGTTTGTCGATGCGCTGAGGAACGCGACTGGATCAAGGTAGAGTCCCAGCACTTGGTGCATTAGGAGGATCGACATAGAGAGAGACCACCGCGTCATCCTTAGAGGACAAAACAACACGCCTGAAGCAGGGCTGCAGAAGGTTACGGCCACCATCCAAGAGTTCGAATCGGTTGACCCTCAAGACGGGCGGCTGGTTTGAACTGTCCAAGGTGTCGCACCACCAACGAGCCTGGGTCGACAAACTGTTATCAATGCGGCCTGCCGATCGAAGGCGTCGGCTGGGAGGTACTCGGCGACAGGCCGAAGCGTCGGCATGACCGCTGCCACGTGCCACTCTGGCGCGTGCTGATCATGTCAGTGGTTTCGGCCGGGCTCTATCTACTCTATTGGTTCTACCTGACCTGGAGACAATACCGTGACAGCACCGGCATGAAGGCATACCCGGTCTGGCATGCGCTGACGCTCTTCGTCCCAATCTACAACCTATTCAGAACCCATGCTCACATGCGTGTCTACAGCGAGGCGATGTCCGCGCAGAACCTGGTGACGACCATTTCCCCCGGATGGGCCGTCGTCGCCGTCTTGGCTTCAGTCATCTTGCGGTCTGTTGGAGGGTGGAGTGGGCCCAATACGCAATTGGAGGCGCAGGTGAATGCGGTTCTGGCGTTGGTCTCGGTAGCTATTGTCGCTTTGCTGCTCGTCTGGGTGCAGCGCAATCTCAATCGCTACTGGAGTCACGTCCAAGACAACTCCGCCTCAGCCCCGTTCGGCGTTGTTGAGGTCATCCTGGCTCTCATTGGCATTTTGATATGGGCCAGCATCATCGCTGGTGTCATGAGTGAAAGCTACAGACTCGGCCTGTAGCCAGGCCCGGGCTTTCCCTGTTACCGACCCGAACGCGGCAGAGATCACATAGAGGACCGAGAGGGGAGAGGGCGCGCGGGCATCAGCCCTTACCCAGCCCTGTGACTGCAAGCCGAATGTTGAGGGTCTCAAGGACCCTGAACAAGGTATCGGTCCGAGGATTGCCTCCCCCGGAGAGCGCCTTGTAGAGGGATTGTCGCCCAAGGCCGGTTGCTTCGGAGATGGATGTCATCCCCTTGGCGCGCGCCACGTCTCCGATGGCCTTGGCGAAGAACCCCGGGTCGTTTTCTGCCAGGGCGGCATTCAGGTACTCGACTATCATTTCATCGCTATCGAGGAAGTCGATAACGTCGAATTTCTTGAGTCTCATATCCTCCTCCTAAAACTCTGCCACGATCTGGCGCGCGCGCCTTACATCTCGCTGCTGGCTCGACTTTCTGCCACCGCAGAGCAGAGCGACCATCGTGGTCTGGCGGACCGTTTAGTAGACGCGGTAGCCCTGGCCGACGTTGACTCGTAGTTCGCTCACACCGCCGCCGACGGACCCGTGGTCGCCGAAGCTGCCTTCCTGCACCCGGCGAAGTCGAGCTGCGATCGATGCCCTAGCCCGCTGATCGCTGAGGGCCTTGAGCCACGCCTCAAAGACTTCGGTATAGACGACCTCCACGTGCATATAGTCTCCTATAGGAGACTTTTGGGTCAAGCACAAAGCCGGTCGGCCCGGCGGCATGGAGGCCGGGATCCGTCGTCAGGTGGGCACAACTCGAGACGGGATCCACGGCTGGCTGGTGTGGCGGACTTCAGGGGACCACTGATTCCCGCTTACACCGAGGTTGAGAGCTCGAGCGCTCGAATAGAGAAAGGGAGTAGACAGGTTCCTGGTCGGCGAGGGTCGTCAGGTGGCGTGGGTCACCGTAGCCCGATCTGCTCCCGAATTCTGATCCAGACTGAATGCTGGTTTGCGACTTGTCCAACTGCCGCTGGTGCAAGAAAGGGGGCAGGTCAACGTGCCCAGGTGGGTGGTTCGGGTCACCCCTTCGCGCGAAAGCAGCGTCCGAACGGAGGGCAGGTTCTCTGCGTTGGCCCGAGAACGGGTGTGATCGTCATTTCATTGTAGGGACGGCGGTATGATCTGGTACCGGAGGGTCACAGTCTTGGGGGTAAGTACCGAGAAGCTGTTGTCGAATTCCATGGTGTAGCGACCCGCTTTGCGTGCCGTGAGGCTGCCTTCACCATTTGTCTCCGGCTCTCTCTCTACCAGCAGCTCGCCCGATGGGCCGACAATGCGGAGGGCGACGTCGAGGGGCGCATCCCCCGCGGTAAACCAGTACGTGATCTCGGCGTTGCCCATGACCTGAAGGGAAACCTCGCCGACCTGACCGGCTGGAATGCGCAGGGTGCGTGTCAGTTCCTGCAGACCCGACTTTAGGTAGGGCAGGAATCTTCTGACCGTGTTGGATGCGATTGCAAAGCCTATGTTCTCTGCCGGCCGACCGTCATCAAGTAGCTCGATGCGGCTTGCATTCACACCGATTACCTCCCCGGCGGTGTTGATGAGTGGGCCACCGCTGTTGCCGGGATTGATGGCCGCGTCCGTCTGCAACAGGTCCACCTCGTCGTGTTTCAACTTTGCCGACACGACGCCCTTCGTAGCCGTAAAGGGGTTCGGTTGAAGCGAGGTGGCGGGAAAGCCCAACGCCGCAACTTCCTGGAGGACTTTGACCCTCCTGGAGTCTGCCAGCCTCAGCCCCGAAACCGACACCTTAGAATCCAGCCTGATGGCGGCCAGGTCGAGTGTTTCACTGCGGCCAACCACGGTTCCGTACAGGGGCACCCTCCCATCCCCGTAAACGATGACTCTATCTGCATATCCGACCACATGGGCATTGGTCACGACCCATTCACCATCGTCGACGAAGAACCCTGACCCGGACCCTTCGCCCGACGAAATCCTGACGACCGACGGCCTCACTCGCTCGACGATCCGCTCAAGAGTGGGCTCGCTCTCCTGGCGGGGAGTTGGCGTAGGCGACGGCACCGCCGTCGACGTTGGTCGAGGAAGGGGAGTTGGGGTAGCCGTCGGGGAGGGCCTCGGTGAGGGCGTGGCGGTAGGCGTCGGTGAGGACGTGGGAGAGGGCTCGGCAGTGATGGTTGGACGGATGGTCAGGGCCTGAACGGTCGCCTCGACCCGGGCATCTATTTCCTGCTCGACCGACTGACGGGCTTCTAGGGTCGCATCGAGTGCAACGCTCGACCCCTCATCCACGCACCCAAAAGCCCGATGGCCGCCATGGCAGCCAGCACCAATGGCAGCCTACCTGGCAAGCGGTTCAGGTCCAAGCCGAGTGGACCAATCGGAATTGCTAGCGCCCGTCTAGGAGAGAGAAAGGTTTGCCAAGAGAATCAGTTGGATCGATCAGAGTACTGGGCCCAGTAGACTCCAGAGCGGGGAGTCTTAGCAATACCACTGGCGAAGGGAATAGCCGACAAATGAGCTGGCCAACTCCGGTATCCAACAGAAGGCGGTGACTTCACTAATGGCGCCACGTGGGATTGAGCCAACTGTCAACGCCGGAGTAAACGGGCTGTTGGAAAAGTCTGCGCGTACGGCGCGCCTTTCGAGGGACAAGTCACGGAGTCGACCCGGCCTCCGGTATCAGAGGGGACTCATCTTGCGGCTGTGCGCTATCCGGGCTGCAGCGACAGGCGAGGGGCAGGTCAGGGGCCTTGGCCTCGTAGCCGGCCCCGCAGCGCAGGATCTCTGCGGTGATGTTCCTTTCCGCTTCTTTCCTAAACCATTCCTGAGCATGGATTGGCATGTTGCCTCCAAATCTATCCTTTCCTGCTCATGAGTGCATGGCCGGAGAACTCATCAAGCGCCTTTTGCTCGATGAGGCTACCTTACGCGCTGGCCGACACCGTAGTTAAACCGGATGAAAGCGCCGGGATCCCGGCCTGACGGCTCACCGGATTTCCCCTCAGTGGTTTACCTGCCGGCTCAACATAGCACCTTCACACTGTCCCGGCGATTGCCGATGGTGGGGTGAGTTCCCACCTCCTGCGACCGCCATTTCCCCTGGATTTCTCTCCTGCCGGGGCAAGCCCAGGGGGGTTTGGCACTGGCTCGGGGGAGGAGGGCATTGTCAGCACCGGTTCGGCCTCTTTCGGCTGGCGCCCGATTCCGGCAAAGGTGTTATTGATAATGCCAACAATTATGTTGCCAACAGAGGTGTTGGCATACTATGATGTGGTCATAGCTCAAGGACCGACAGGTTGGCACTTCAGTGAAGAAACTACGAATGAGCAGCAACTGGGTGGACGGGGAAAGGTTCTTCGACCGCGAGGCTGAACTCCTGTTGCTCAGGGAGCGGGTGGCAAACGGCACACACACGCTGCTGACCGCCCAGCGACGCATGGGGAAGACAAGCTTGGTGCGCGAGCTGCTCCGCCAGTTGAATTCGGAGGGGGAATTCGCCACGGTGTTCGTCGACCTTGAGGGCGCGATGGACGCCGCAGACGCCGTGGCCGAGATTGCTACTCATGCTCGAGCGGTCACGAGCGTAAGCCGCAGGATCGTGTCCTGGCTCGGCGGGACCATCAGGGATGTTCGGGAAAACATCGAGGAACTGGCCGTATCCGAGATCAGGATCAGGCTGCGCGCCGGGCTAGATGCCGGGAACTGGCAGCGGACCGGCGACCAGATCTTCGAGGCTCTGGCAGCCGGCGACCGCCCCGTGGTGGTGGCCATCGACGAACTGCCTATCATGGTCAACCGCCTGCTTAAGGGGAACGAGTTCCGCATTACTCCCGAGCGACGAGAGGTCACGGACGCTTTCATGGCCTGGCTCCGCAGGAATTGCCAGGCCCATCAGGACAGGGTGACCCTGATCGTTTCCGGCAGTGTGGGCCTGGGTCCGGTCCTCAGGCAGGCGGGGCTCAGTGCTCACGCGAATGTCTATGTGCCCTTCGACCTTCGGCCCTGGCCGCCGGAGACCGCGGCGCAGTGTCTGGAGGCGCTGGCGCGGGGACATGGTGTGGGAATCCCCGATGAGGTCCGGGACGAGATGTGCCGGCAGCTTCGCTGCTGCGTGCCGCACCATGTACAGCGATTCTTTCACCATCTGTATGAACATCTACTCCGCGACCGGCGCCGTGAGGCTACTCTCGATGACGTCGAGCACGTCTACCAGGGCGATCTTCTCAGCGTGAGAGGGCAGATCGACCTCGTCCACTACGAGGAGAGGCTGCGGATGGTCCTGGGCGATGAGGGCTACACCAACGCGCTGAGCCTGCTTTCGGAGGCGGCAGTTAATGATGGATTGCTCGAGCGCGCCGTGATCGAGCTCTACCGCCGGTCGGCTGGTGGCGGCGAGGGAAGCAGGACCGAGGATGTGCTGTATGTCCTGGAGCACGACGGGTATCTGGAGGAGTGCACGGGAGGATACAGGTTCGTCTCGGGTCTCCTTGAGGACTGGTGGCGTGCCAGGCACGGGCAGCGATTTACTTCGATAGTCCGGCGGTAGGCCGGCTCGGAGTCTTGTGATGGCGACAGGCATCAGGAAGTTCAACCCGGGGTTTCTCACCGACGATGAGATAGTGGCCTCGTTTTGCGTGAGGCAAGCCGAGCTCGGGTCCATCCTCGAGTCACTGCGGGACAGCACCGGCAGTTCCAACGTCCATACCTTGGTTATAGGGTCCCGGGGCACCGGCAAGACCCACCTGCTCCTGAGGGCGGCGGCTGAGATACGCCGCAGTCCTGACCTTTCCGGGTTCCTCCCGATCGTATTCTCCGAGGAGAGCTACGAGGTCTCCACGGTCGGGGAGTTCTGGCTCGAGTGCCTGGGCCGCCTGGCCGGTCTCGCGCCGGATGGAGAGAAGGACGAACTGCGAAGGTCCCGCGACGACCTGCGGTCGACCGGAGACGACCGGGATCTGGCCGATCGGTGCCTTGCCTCGATCCTGGATTTTGCCAACCGCCATGGGAAACGGATGGTGCTGTTCGTAGAAAACCTGAACATGCTCTTTTCCGACATGGCCGATCCCGAGGCCGGATGGCGGCTGCGGCACACGCTGCAGACCGAGCCGCGGATAGTTCTGCTCGGCAGTGCCACCAGCCGCTTTGACGAGATAGACCGCCCGGACCACGCTCTGTACGAGCTGTTTCGCGTGATAACCCTGCACCCCCTGGGCACTGAAGACTGCGCGGCGATGTGGCAGGCAATAGCCGGCAGCGCCCCGGTGTCCCGGGGCCACGAGGAGATCAGGCCGCTGGAGATCCTCACCGGAGGAAACACCAGGCTGGTCGTGATGATCTCCTGCATCGGCGCGGGCATGTCCTTTACGGAATTGATGACCAGGCTGGTGGAATTGATAGACGACCACACCGAGTACTTCAAGGGGCATCTCGAGGCGCTTCCGGCCCAGGAACGGCGCGTCTACCTGGCACTGGCCAGGCTCTGGAAGCCTGCTACGGCAAAAGATGTCGCGGGCGAGGTTAGGCTGAGCACGAACGTATGCAGCGCACTACTCAGGCGGCTTGTTGAGCGCGGTGCCGTGGCAATCGAAGGTGGAACGCCGCGGCGACGCCGATACTACCTCGCCGAGCGCCTCCACAACGTGTACTACCTCCTTCGCAGTGGGGGAGGTAAGAGCAGGGTGGTAAGGGAGCTTGTCGAATTCATGGTCGGCATGTATTCCCCCTGGGATCTGTGGGACGAGGTAAAGCGGGTTCTCCATCAGAATGCGTCAGTCGCTCCGGGAATGCCCCTTGAGGTCACTCAGCTCTTGGTGCAATCCATGATGGACCAGGCCGATGCGCTCGCACGGGCCGACCGGCTTGATGGGGCACTGGAAGTCTACGACGCGATCATCCGGCGACTGGATGCAGATGGAGGGAGTGAGGCTGCGCACCTGATCGCACTTTCACTCATTGGCAAGTGGGACTTGCTGGTCAGACTCGGCAGGCACGACGAGGTGATGGGGATCTGCGACGAAATGCTTGATCGATTTGGAGGCCATGAAGTTCCCGAAATGGCCGGATGCACAACCCTGGCGCTAGTTATCAAGACGATGGTGCTGATGGAGCGGCAGGACGTGCCAGGGGCGCTCCAGATATCTGAGTTGGCCATGTCCCATGTTGAACTTGTGCCCATCGCCTACAGGCCTCCATTCGAGGGCATGGCGATGCTCGTGCATGCAACAGCGCTCAATGCAGCCAACAGAACGTCCGAAGCGGTGGCGTCATTGGACAGGATCACCGACGCGTTTGTTCTTGCACCGCGACAAGAACTTGCCAGTGCGGCCGCCTCGGCCCTGTCGCTCAAGGGGACGATGCCCGATCAAACGCTTACAGAATCCGAGGTCGCAGCCCTGCTGTCATGCATCTCACTGATCGACAGCGTGAAGCCTGGCAGCGTCCACGCACTGACGCGCTTTAGCGCGGTCGCCGGTGCCGGCCCGGCGCTCGACCTGATCGAGGCATCGGGGACGGCCGGGTTGCTGCTACCCCTGGTAACGGCCCTGCGGCAGGAGATGGGCGAGGAGTCCCGCGTTGCAAAGGAGGTCGCCGAGGTGGCCTCGGATGTGCAGCGCCAGTTGGTAGAGATACGAGCAAGCCTGCGGCTGGGGCCACTTACCGCGACGGCGAAGCTGGAGATGGGCAATTCAAGCTGAAATGGCGCACCGGCCCGAGATGGACCGGAACGTCAAACCAGCGATGGGACCGTCGACGAGTCGCGCTTGGCGCAGGGAGGGCAGGGGACGAAGAGGCTCTAGATCAGGGCTCGCAACGGCCGTTGGTGTTCCAGCTTCCCCACCTGCGGCTACAGGAGCGGCGTTCCCCGCAGGGGCGGGCCCATAACGGAAAGCTCCCGGTCGGACCAGGCCGCCCGCCAAACGACAGCCCGATAAGCCCACTTCTATGGCTACGCCGTCACAGCCCGGCTCGTCCTCTGGAAGGGAAAGCCGACCAAGGCGGAAAAGCACGCGAGGTTCTTCCTACTTCAATTGATTCGGGCCAAAATTCTTGCTGCCTAGCCGGCTGGATCTTTCTTTCATGGACGGGTTGACCTGTCCCCGAATTCTGGCCCGACCGCAACTCTATCGGGCCGGATCGGACGTGTCGGTGACGTCTCGATCAGCCTCGAGCGCAGCCTGGGCCCACGGCCCGCGGTCGGGAGCCTGGCAGACCGCACACAAGTTGACGTCCCCTGCGGGGATGCAAAAGCGGTGACCGGGACACTCATCTGTCGAAACGGGGCCCAGCTTCAGTTGCACCGGAGAGTTATCGGGATCGGGCCAGACCGCGTTGGCAGAATAGCTGGCCTCTTCCCACCTCGCGCTTGCATATTCGAGCAGATCCCCTCCGGTCTCCCGGATCCTGTCGGCCAATGCCCGGATTCCGCCCGGGGGCATTGGGCCGAGGATATCCGGGTCCAGCTTGCCTAATCTGGCCTCACGGTTTTCCACGTTTTCCCTGGTGGTACCGAGATATAGGTGAGCCGGTTGTATGCAGTAGGGTCGATGGCAAAGGTGCAGCACAAGGGCGTCGTCAGGGAGATATGTGTGGGCCTGCTCGTATGCCGTCCTGTGGGTCAGCCTCTGTTCTCCTCCATTGCCGATGACCCCATAGCCATCCCGATTCGGCGCCCAGCGCCAGATCAGGCAGCTACCGGCCACCGGAACGGGAAGGTTGGGGGGAATCGGGATCGCCAGGTAGTCGTGCTGCGTGATCCTGCTCCCTTTGGGAGGCCTGCGGTCGACGTTATCGACGCCGTGGTAGCGGCGTAACAGGTAGTCGCACTCGGATTTCATGCTGGTCACCACCTCTGCCGGCCGGCCATGGCCGCCTGATGTCGAATTGTGTGAGAAGCGAATCTAGTTTCGTCTTGGCTTCTCGATGTTAGGCCTTTCGGGACAAACGATGTTGGTGTTGGGAAAGTCGGGTGGTCAAGGCCTCGATTCCGCCGGCACCTACGGAGGCTACCGAAGACCACATGCAATCTGAACTCTCACACCTTCTGACATTGAACTGCCGCCGTGGTCGGCCTTCCCCCCGGCCGGGCCAACAGTGCACCAAGGGTGTGTCGTTGTTCGGGGAAAATGTCCGGTCAACCGTGTTCGGCGTCCGTGCCAGGCAGGTTCAATGCGATGAGATCTGGTCCTTCTGCTATGCCAGGCAAGCCAACGCCAAAGCGGCCAGGTCACCGCCCGGATGGGCTTGCGACGCCTGGACCTGGACGGCTCTCGATGTCGGCTCGAGGTCGATCGTATCGTTTGTAATGGGGACCTGAAGCTGCGTGGCCGCTCCCTGAGGCTTGTTGCTACCGTGTAGCTGGATGGCAGCCAAGAATAACGTTGGGGCCTGCAATCGCGACGGTCACTGGCCTGACGTCCGGACGGATACACAAGCAAGATGGATGACGGAAAGGGGGCGCTGGCAGAGATGAGACCAGAGCAAAGGTTGCCGAGGATTGGCGACCTCGTTCACTTTCGGGGAGTTTGTGCGGCGTGCGGCGGACTGGGTCCACGCCACTTTAACTTTGCTATAGATGATCCGGAGTTGTTGCCGATATTGCCTGAATTCCCGCAGCGAATGGAGACGCGTGTGGGGCGAGAGGTAGTGAGCATCTGGTGGGATCATAGGCCGAGCCTGCTCGAAAAGTACAAGATCAAGTGGCAGGGAATAGTAAACGTCTTGCGACCCCCTAGGGAGGTACATGGTTGCAAGGACACCATGTTGATCATAGTCGGCAAGGATCGTGGTCACATGGCCGGGCCATCGAGAGACATCAGACCACTCACGCGGGAGCAGGTTATGGATCGCAGGGTGCGGAATGCGATGGACGCGATGGGATTGCAGCACGTCAACTATGTTGATCTCAGTGGTAAGGGCTTAGAGCAAAGGGCACGGGAGCGGCAGTGAACCGGTGATCCTGCTCCCCATGGCTCGTATATCCGCCTTCATACCCAATAGCGCCTAAAGCCCGGGCCAAACGGTCAAGCATCTCCAGATCGCAGCAGGTTGAATCCAAACCCGGTCATCTATCACTACGCGCTTGAGCGGTCTCGTGCCACGCTGTGCGGTCTGCCCAAGAACCCGCGGAGAACCCTGGGCAGGGGAAGGCGAGAAGCTCCTCTGCTCTTCGTTGAGGTCGGGGGCTCTGTCCCGGTCGGCGGCCAACTCTGCGAATACTGCTCGGCGGCCTTCGTTCATGGTTCGCGTCAGCAGCGCCAGCAGGAGGAGGAAGTTTCAAGCCGGCCCTGGGCAGGGGGCTCGGACAAGGGAATCTCCGCATTGGCTGGCCTGGTAGTCGTGATCGTGGCGGCGGCTGTCATTGCGCTGATCTTCTTCCTTCAAACCGAAGGAGGAGACCGGCCGGAGGAGTTGGCGACCCTCGTCGATACGCCGACGAGTGAGTTGCCTCCTGGGCCGGCCACAAGGCTGGTCTTGTCCGCCCAGCCAACGCTTGTCGGGTACTGGTCGGGTGGCACGGCAGACGTGCAGATTACCGGGATCCTGCTGAACAAGGGCACAAGCCCAGTTGACAGCGATCAACGGTTAGTAGCCGACTGCGAGGCTCCACAGCATTGTCGCGAGCAGTTGAGCTTGCCCTGGATGACGGGTTCGGGCCGGTCTCGGCAGACCTTATCCTGCGGCTCCCGATGGGCACTACATATATCGAACTTCACTACGGCATAGATAGATCGCTGACTCTCCAGGTGGATGTACCGGAGCGCATCCTGGGAGTTGACCTGGGCCTCTGGGAATGCTGTGTCGACAGGCCGGTTGCTGGCTCCTCTCTCGGATCCCAAGACTAATGGACGGCGGGATGCGGCGGTTGGGCGACCCAGGTGTGGTCGGTGGAGCCAACGGTGGTTGACTACGGCAACGGAGACCTTTCCGGTTCGGTCGCAGCAGACTCTTCGAACGAAACGGGCAGCGCGAGCATAGTGTGGCTTTGGTATCCGGCCAGTGGGGACCAATCCCGGCGCGGCTAGCACAGGGCACGCGCCACGCTAGCTGCTCACGGTGTGGGCCGCTCGGCCTGTCGGCTACTAGGATCCATGTAAATCGCCTTGATGAGGAAGAACATCGTCAGGAAAGTGTCGATCAATATTCCCAGAGAGAACAGCACCATGACGTCCTCGAAGGTCGGACTCCACGCTCCTAGAGCGTAGAGAAGAAAGCCGACCACGTAGACGGTGCCGTTGGTGAGGATGGACTGGTAGGCCAGATACTTCGTTTTCCCTAAGCCGTAGAAGACGCTGTCGGTGACGGTGTTGAATGCGAAAAGCACGTAGGGAACGAACAGGATACCGAACGCGGTCACCGCCCACCGCACCGTCTCCTCGTCGTCGGTCAAGGCCCCTGCAAAACTGGGGAAGGCCGGGACCAAGGCTATCCACACAGCCATCATCCCCCCGGTGATAACCATGGAAGCTTGCCAGAGAGACCTTACTCTCCTGACATTGGAGGAAGCGTTGGCGATGAGCGCCTTCGCCGAGTCTGCGAGGGCGAGGACCGGGACCAGCATGAAGCTCCAGAGGATCTGTATGGCGATGTAGTAGCCGCCAATCTCGGCAGCGCCAATGGTATTGACGATCCGTAGGATCATGAAGAAGTACGCGACGTTGCGGACGAGGCTGTCCATCCCACTTCCTAGTCCCACACGCAGGTAATCCCCCATATTGGCGAACGTGGGACGGGTCGTGAGAAAGCCGGGCGGAAGCCCTTTTGCTCGAACCAGCAGCAGAAGGCCGACTGTGAGGAAACCTACGCTGGCCAGAAGTGTCGACCAAGCCACACCAACCACGTCGGCTTCCAGGGAGAACCCATGTCCGCCAAAGAACACGCTGTCCAAGGCGAAGCGCAACGTCACGTTCACTAGGGCCATGATGAGGACTAGACGCCGCAGCCCCAGTGCCTCGAAGAGGACGATGACGGCGGCCGCCAGGATGGTGAAGGGGACGCTGAATATGCTTACGCCCAGGAAAGCACTCGTCTGTGCCTGTATCGCTTCGGAGGTCCCGATGAGGGTGATGAACGCGTCGCGGAAGAGGAAGACCCCCGCGGAGAAAGCAATGGAGGCGATGAAGATGAACGAAAGGACGCTCTTCGCCCTTTCAAGCTGCAAAGTGGCGGTGCTACGAATCTGAGAGCCGAGGAAGAAGAAGATCGCCAAGACCGTGGCTTCCTGAAAGACCTCCACGACAAGGCTGATGAATTGCCATTGAGAGACGATGGCGAGGCTACCCGGGTCAGGCAGCTCATTCCCTATGAGGTGTACCCGATAGAGTTGGTAGACGTTGGGCAGGCCGAGGAACAGCAGAATGAATACGAACAACCGCCAGTCCCACAGGTTCAGGAAACACTTCGCCTTATGGAATACGGTCATCACTGAACTATGCGGCTGAGGTGGTCGTCAACGCGCATATTACCTTGCATAGGAGCAGCCTATTCCTGCAGACCCTCGGCCCAGTTCTGCTCGATTACGGTGCCGTTCTTCCCAGCCGACGAGGAACAGAACCACCACCCTCTTATCAGAAGAGGATTACGCCCCCGGGCGGCTGACCACGAGGTACTTACCTCGACGTGAACTGCCCACCTAGGCAATCAAGAGCAGTGGCGGAAAGCGCCTTCACCTTCGTTCTGCTTTGTGAATCGGTCTCAAAGGCGTTCTGGACTCAAGCGTGGATTGGATTGGGACTTATATACGAAGTTAGCCGGGATTGCAGTGGTGACATGACCAACGGCTAGGATGCAATTTGCTTCTGAATATCCTTGGTCACACATTGAATTAGAGTAGACATTTCGTCGGGAATTACCATTGAGGCAAACGGGTTGGTCCAGAGTGCGGGGCGAGCAGTCTCCATCGCATAAATCAACCCAGAAACGTGAGCATTCCGGTCATCGCCGAAAATCCCAGGCACAGATACTCCGTCCTCTGGCCCATCCCAAATGTTCTAAACGCCTCTTCCCACCACATCTCCGGAATATGCAATTTCTAGTAAGAGCGTTCTGTCGCCGAACCGAATGCGTGATGGTGTACCAGACCCACACCTTTTATCCTTCAGAGCTATTATGTAAGGAGCCCTTAACTCATTGACCAACTGCTTATAGTAGCCTGCTTTTGATTCAACAACGGAATACTGCCTCTTATCCATATCGTAGACATCGCCACCACTAATGGATGTTGCGTAAGGCGCTGCTGAAGCCGATGCGTGTGAAGCGCCCGGAATAGTCGGTCAGGGCCAGTCGGCGAACTGCCTGAATGGCTGTTTGACTGGAGGTGGATGAGCTGCCGCGCTATGTCCAACTCTTCATGCACTGCCTTACACCTGAGCCAATTGGAACAGTGAGACAGTGGATGGCGAATGGCAACATAGAACTACCCCAGTCCCGGGTGACAGCGGCAAGGGAGAAGTAGAATGACAAAGGAAGTAGAACCAGCAGGGTTGGACACGCGGCCGCTTGGGATATTCAGCAGCTCGCACGTCAACAGGCATGACCACTTCGTAGACTTAACCCCGGAGACCATAAGGGAAATTCTCCGGTACGGTCCAGAGTTCGTGGAAGCCGGCGCTGGAACGGGTCACAACGCCGAACTTATGAAACAATACGGGGCCGATGTACTGTGTTACGATGCCGCTCCGCCTGACCAAGATGAAAACAAATACTTCCCTAAGACGAAACACCTACACCATCGTGTTCGGAAGAACAGGCCTGACGATCACTCTTACGTCAATCAAGAAGGCCGAGCCCTTCTCCTGATTTGGCCTCCAATAAGGGACCGAATGGCCGAACAAGTCCTGAAGGCATTTACCGGGAAGTGGTTTGTCTACATAGGGGAGGAGAGAAACGGCGCCAACGCCGAGGCAAATTTCTTCGACCTTCTGGAGCGGGAATACCTCGAAATAGACAGGATTCCCACCTACACTACCCGAGGACGACAAATAGCATCCTTCATATATCGCCGCAAGAGGCCGCAGGAAAAGTCGGAACGAAGAACCGCGAAAATATCCACCTCAGTCTCAAAAGCTGTAAACGAGGAGGCGGAGGAACACGATTTGCGGACGGCGGAGGCACTCGCGTCAAAAATAGCGGTAGCCGCGATAATCGCCGCTGCCCAACATGCAGGCACAAGTGCCCGAGATACTATGGAGAACATCTGTCGAGACACCCGTAGAGGCGTACTTGAAAACCTCCCTCGGGAATAGAGAGCGATTTCAATGGCGGCAAGGATCAGTACCACACTGAGGAGACGGGCAGTCTTCGGATGGAACGCCCTGCTGCTACCCAGCCTTTTGGGTGCCTGCGCTTCGAATATGCCGAGCGCCGGGTGACAGGCGTTCCATGCATCTAGCCGTCACCGTGTACGAGATACTACACTGGCTCTGGGCGACCTCCGGGCGGGCGCTGCCCTGTTTCAGCAGTTGGATTGGGTCTGGAACCCGGGTAGATAGGGTGAGTCTTGGCTGGTCCGCTACTTGGTCAAGAACCTGCGCCGCGATCTGCGGGAATGCTCCCGACCGATGGGATTCGACGTATTAGGCTACTCCCGTTTCCGTATCCCTGTCTCCGAAACGCAGGCCTATCGTCCGTTCGGGGATGCTCTCGTGACGCCATCTGGGATTGACATACACAGGTGGCAGGGCACGGGGCGAATCAGACAATCGCTCAGTATGTGAGCGTCCGCCACAGGCAAAAGGGCGAGAATTCAGCTTAAAGCCTGCAGCAACCTTTAACGGCCTGAGATGGCCCGGTAGAGCAGCTGTAACACTACCCCTGCCCCGAACTTAGCCGCTCCAAGCCAGAACACTATCGCCCCAAGTGACCAAGCCGTCGCCGCCGAGCCCATCTCCGAATCGGCACCACCGGCGATCTGCGCACGACCATCCGCAAGCTCCGAGGGCAAACACTACCAGGGCCAATCCACCGAACGCCAAGAACCAAGCGATGCGCCTCACTAGTTCCATTGATGCCTCCTACCGCGTCACATAACGGTATTCGAAGCTGGCCGTCAAAAGAAACGCAGGCTCAGAGAGTTCGAAAATGTACGTCCTCTCGTGCTCTGTGCCTTGGTCACTATAGCGTCCTGCTCGCCGCTGACGACCTCCTGCAGCAACATGGAGGAATCTCCGAAGGAGCGCGCGCTACAAGAAAGTTGTGCTGAAGGGATCAGAACGGGTTCCCCGGCCTTCGACTCCGCTCGCCATACCAAGCCGTCGAAGCACCATGAACAAGAAAGTGCAGTTGCATGAATGACCGGCTGGTCGAGCCGAAGAATCGAACACCTCTGGCGCATGCAGCCTCAGGTCACGGGACCTCACCTGAGCGCCCCTAAAGCGGGAGTAGGCCGAGAACAGGTCGCTGATCGCCACTCGAAACGTAGACTTTCCCCTCACGTACGAGACTTTGCCGGCCGAGTAACTCTTGATGGTGGTGATCCCACCGCCGAGGTTTCGCATAACTGTGCCAGGCGGAAGGTTTGCCACCATGCGCCTATGGAATTGGCGTACTTCGGTCATAGCCCGCTTCCCATCCACGTGTCTCCCAGGATGCTGGTCCGGCCGGTTTGAAGGCACCCCCAAGACCAGACCCCCCTCCAATTTCCTTGAAAGTCGACCGGTTCAACGTTTCATGCTAGCTGTGAGTTAGTGCAGACCAAATGGACATTGAAACGCGTCTTCCCAGGGCGCTGCCGGGTATTCCAGCGGCTAATTCGTCGCCACGGATCGGGCCGGGACCGAGCCCTCAGAAGAGGCGTAGTCTAGGCCTTCGGCCAGTAGGGCTGGCCTGTCGCAAAGTTCCTTGAAGCAGTCTCTGACAATGCCGTGTTAACTAGAATCGCCGAAGAGAACATACGGACCAACCCAGGCAGGGTGCTACGTCTTCGACTCCACGCCAAGATCAAAAGAGGGAACCTCATCCTAAGTGATCCGCAGCGCATGGCGCTCAAGTTGTGGACCAATTCTTAGCGGAGATTGGCCGAAGCCAGTTCTAGGTCACCAGATAGGGACCTGCCCCTATTGCTAGGGCCAGTTGCTATGCTGGTGTCACCAGCCGCTGAAGCAGATTTGCTGGCTCCTGATATGGGCAGCCAGTACGGAGCTTGGCAGAACAACGAACGGGAAGTCATGTAGCCGCGTCGCTGCGGCCGACGGGCATAGCTACACAGACAAGGCCCAGGAATCGACAAGGTAAATGAGATGAACATGGGCACACCTGGATATCCGGAAGGTGTCCCGCATTGGACCAATACAGCTATGCTGGCCCAACAGTTGGAGCGGTGTCGCAAACGGCAGCAGGGATTCTGGATGTTCTTCAGGGATTGTTGTGGGAGTTGCGAGGGCGGCGGGTTCGTGGAGAACATCATGACGGAAGTCAGTGCCGTAAGACGTGAGGCCGACTACGGTGGCTTTCGCCCGGACATTCTCTTGGAGAGGAGCGGCAAGCCACCGATATGGCTCGAAATCACACATACCAGCCCTCCTTCGGCAGCCAAGCTGGCCTACTGCGCTGCCCACGGGATCGACATTTTTGAGTTGGATGGTAGCCAGCGACCGACTGATAGCTCGGTCATGAGGGGCCATATCTCCAATCGTAACTGTCGTAACCGCCGGCGCCAGCGCCTCGCTGATCTCTGGCAACACTTGGCAACGCTCAACGATCCGATAGTCGGCATAAGGGAGGACTTTCGCAGTCCATACAGACAGCGTAAGGAGCGCGAGGCTCTCTGGAAAGAATTCGAGCAGCAGCGCAGGGATGTCGCCGGGGGCAATTTGCGCTGCGTACGCTGTGACAGGCCATTCAGTGACTCGGGCGACGGATATTCTGTCTCGTACATTTACGCCCACCGGGGAGATGGTAAATGTGGACAGGTTCCCTTTTGCGACGAGTGTCTCTCCGCCGTTTGGCATGTCAGGGAGGACGAGGAGACTGAAGATGCCAATTCTTGGAGTCTGAACGAAGATTGTCCGGCTTGCCAGATCGTACTCTCCGAAGACTTCCCGAAGTTTGAAGAGTCACAAGAGAGAAGGGCCGTGTGGATGCCGGAACCGTACGGGAGGCGTCTGGTGCAAGAGCCGGAGCGGCGTGTCCAGCAATACATGGTCGGCAACAGGACCGTTAGCCGAATCGAACTACAGTCTGTTCTGATGATGTTCAAGTATGTCTTGGTGAAGGTGCTACCGGCTGGCCCACGTAGCGGGTCAATGCTAAGGGAAGTGAACCGTATCAACCGAGCGATTCAATACGCTAACAATGTCGTCGACTGGGATTGGCTGGATGGGATCGGGGAAAGCTATGTCCCCGAATACGAGACGCCCGACGATGCAGAAGGCGACAAGTACCTGTATCCGAAACGGTGGTGGCCGGAACTACCGCCCTGTCCTCTTACGATAGTCTAAAGCTGCAAGATTCATACATAGGCTAGAAGGTAGGCCTAGGGACCACGGTGTCGAACATGATTTCCCGGCTAAGGGATTGGTACAGGACGCGGTCCAAATGGGACATCGGAAAGGCTTTCGGCGAGGCCGCGGATGAGGTAATCGCCCGATGGTACTACGGGAACGTCCCCTCACCGTGAGACGTTGAGGCAGCGGATTGAAACCCTTGTCTTTCGCACGCGCGGGCAGCGCGGGGCAGTTGCGGCGCATATTCCGACAAGTTGACGGGTGCGCCACTTGTTCTCCTGAGTGCCATACGGCCTGAAGGGGTCAGGGTGATGCAGAGCGAGAGAGACGAACTCGCGGCGCGTGCGACGCAGGCACCTATTGTTGGGGAAGCGATTGAATCATGCGGCGGCGGTGTGTAAGGGGGGTGTCATGCCGACGGGACGTTCAGCGTCAGCATCACGGCGCGGTAGAGTGTGCAACCGCTCGCGTGGACGGGCGAGGCGGGCGACTCGCCGGGAACCGGTGAGTACAGAAGGGAGATCGTGGTCATGCCAAGCAAGGCCGTAGTTCGCTATACGGTCCCGATGGCTGGCGACAGCGATACGCCTGGGTCGGACTCCGAGGAGCTGATCGTGGGCGGCCGACGCGTCTGGGCGGCGGCGTGCCCAAACACCGGCATACCTCTTGACGTCGTGACGGACAAGCCTTTGGATTTCTCTAGCGAGGGGTAGCCGCGCAGAACCACGGACAGTGGCGTCCCCAAGTCGCCGGTAACGCAGTCCTAAGTTGCTTAAACAGCATGGGTTGCGCAAATGCGCAAAGCATGGTATAAAAGCACTTATGCAGATCCCACGTGAGTCCATGGCAATTCGGCAAGCAGTCGATCGTCTCGCCGACATCTTTGGCGTCGCCGACTTGACTGAAGACGCCAGCTTCAATGTGCGCACCGATGACGATTGCGTCTGGGACGCCGTCTTCACCAATCTAGATCAGTCCTTCGTCTTGGAATGGAAGCGATCGGGGTCCCTTGGCCATATCACTGAGGCAATTCGCAAATTGAGGACGGCCCCGAGCAGCTTCCCTCAAAGGGTAACTCCAGCCCTAGCAGTCCCTTACATGGGCGAAGCAGGCCAGGAACGTTGCGAGGAAGCCCAACTTCCATGGCTGGACCTCTCAGGCAACGCTAGAATCATCGTGCCCGGCATCTTCTACCAGAACCTAGGGAATCCCAATCTGTTCCGCAGGCCCGGAAGGCCAGAGAGCCCGTTCGGAACTAAGGGCTCTCGAATAGCAAGGCAATTGCTCATTGAGCCTTCCAAGCCAAAAACTCAGCGCGCGATAGCCTCCAGCGTCGGTCTAAATGAGGGACATGCAAGCCGCGTCATAGGCAAGCTCCTCGAGGCCGGTCTCGTGCAACGAGGCGATGATGGCATCCGTGTCACTGACAGGGGGACACTGCTCGACGCATGGAGGGAAGACTACAGGTTCGACCGACACCACGTGATCCGGGGTCACATTTCAACTTCGGGAGGCGATTCGCTAACCCGGTCAATCGCAGAAGTCCTCTCTAGCACGGACGTATCGTACGCAGTGACGGGGCTCGCCGCAGCGTGGCTGTTGACACGACACGCCGGATTCCGTCTTTCCACCGTGTATCTCTCACGTCCCCCATCGGTGGGGGTCAAGAGCGACCTCGGCTTCAGGGAAGAGCCTAAAGGGGCGAACACTTGGCTGGTTACACCCAACGACGAGGGCGTCTTCGATGGAGCCGAGGTTGTTGATGGCATACGGTGCGTCCATCCTGTGCAGGCCTATCTCGATCTGAAGAGTCACCCCGAAAGGGCGACAGAAGCCGCAGAAGAGCTGCGGAAGCGGCTCCTCTTGGGAGACAACGATGACCTCTAAGCCACCAAGCGGTGGCGGCTACGGCATCGAGCAGCTGGGCTTTGTCCAGAGCACATGTCTTCACATGGCAACTAAGTTGGGAGATCTGCTTGATGAGGTCGTTGTTGTGGGCGGGCTGGTTCCCTATCTGCTTGTCGACCAAGGAGACCTGCCGCCGGGTCTAGACCCTCACGCGGGAACAATGGATCTGGACATGGGCTTGGCGTTGGCCATGCTGAATCGCGAGCGCTATCGAGAGCTGGGCGACAGGTTGCGAGACGCAGGATTCGAGCCCGAAGTGAATGAGCAGAGCAACATGAGATTACAGACCTGGACTACGATCGCTCCTTATTCTGTACGGGTGGACTTCCTGATTCCTCCCACCGATGAGGCAGATCAAGGAGGTGCACTCCTCCACATCGAATCTGATCTGGCCGCTATAGTCACACCAGGTCTCGAACTGGCCTTCAGGGACCGGCAGTGGAAAGAGCTGTCAGCCCGCACCCCTTCCGGTGCGTGGGCGACTCGCAGCATTCCCGTGTGCGGTCCAGGCGCCTTTACGATCCTCAAAGCTCTTGCCTTTGGCAACAGGGCGGAAAACAAAGACGCGTACGACCTTTTCTATGTATGGAGAGGGCTGGGAGTCCCCAAAGTCGTAGAGAGCCTGGCTTCCCTCCAGCCGAGCGCCTACATTGACGACGCACTGTCCATAGTTGCTAGGGACTTCTGCAGCCACGACGGCCTCGGCCCTATAGGGGCGGCACAGTTCTTGACCCTGGGGACCGACGATGAAATACAAGCGGATGTGGTCGGCCTCGCCCAGGAGTTCCTCAGGTCGATGGAGTAGGCGTGACCATCAACGAATCCGGTCAACGACGCAGGGCGGCCACGCTACCAAGAGGGCGAGTTGGAAGTCCCAATACACCAGTGTTGGTCAAGAGGGGAGGGTGATGTCACATGGAGCGACCGCTCATTTGGCCTGACCCGGTACCATGCCGTCCCGAAAACCCTGTCCAGGGGATCCGGACCTGTGTTGCTCGACAACAGAACATCAAGTGTCCCTGGTTGAATGTCGACTATTGCGGCGTCAGCACCGACGACATGAGTGATGCGTTGGAAGAGCTAGGTTTGTACGATCTGAACTGGGTATTTGAAGATGAACTCGACGCGGATGATGTGGCCGAGGCTGCTACTGAACTCCGCAAGGCCATGGAGAAGCGCTCTGTTGGCCGAGGGGACGCTGCAATCGCCGTCCGCTGGTTCGCCAATTACCTGGACACCCTACGAGACCACGGAGCAGGCTTGACGGACCGTTTCGCTGAACGAATCGACCAACGACGAGACCGCTACTGATGCCAGTACGAACTCATCTATGTAGGATCAAGGCTGAGGACCTCCTCAAAGACGCCGGGGTTAGCCTCCCGCCGGTTGATGTGAAGCACCTCGCTGCATCCCTGTTTCTCCACATAGTCTATTCCGACACGGGCGAACACGGCGGTCGCGCACTGCTTGAACACGGACAGATTCACGTGAATGCCTCTGAGTCTGAAACCGGACAGCGGTTCTCGATCGGGCATGAGATAGGCCACTATCTAATGCACCCGGACGGCTTCGTATTCTCCCCACACGAGGACCCTGAGAGCGCGCTGTACTCGGCGGACCCGGAAAAGGAACTTGAACGCGAAGCGGACTACTTCAGCAGTGTGTTGCTAGTGCCACCTCGATGGCTTCGCAAAGATGTTGATGCTGGATTGATGCCGGCTGACGTTGCAAGACGATACCAGGTGTCGCAGGACGTCATCTTCATCGCCCTCGAGCAGCACCGGCTATTGAGTCGCATCGGTCGGCGAAGGCGGTAGGCCCAATTCCTCCCTGACCCAATCGATATAGTCTGCCATGTCATCTCCCGCATCTAATGGCAACCCGCTAGTCATAAGTCGTTGACGGTTTGCAGCTGTCGACCCCCGCTCCATCCGCGTGAAGCGCTGTGCTGTGGGGGAACCAGAGACGGCGAGTCGAATCGTCGCCACGAGTCTGTGGGGGTCAATCTGCAAAATCTCCGCAAGTGTCGACCACAGACCGGGAGTCCTTAAGTTTGTGACCTTCGCCCTGTCAGCTTCCAATTGCTGGATCGCCGTTGCGATTAGACTTACTCCGCGTCCCTGAGCTCTTTGGCTAAGGGCGGTCGTGCTCAAGCCCGCTTCTTCCCGCGAGCTGCGGAGCAGGTCTCCCAGACTCATATCTCCACCCGACTGGTTGAGCACATGTGCTCGCGCAAGCCACATGCGCTCCCGAGCCGCCGAATCTTCCTGCCTCGCGGCCTCTCGGATTGCATCTGCAAGCTCCAACGCTTCATCTGGATGCTCTTCAAGGATTGCCTTCACCTCGACTTCCGCGCCGCTGGCACGCGCTTCCCAGAACTTCTGCACCCCGTTGCCTCTGTTAACGCGACTCATAGTCGTCCTCCTGACCAATGGCACGCCGCAAGCCCGCCCTACCGTCCGCGATCAGCTTACGGGCCTTTCGCTCCCCGCAGCCAAGTACCGAAGCGACCGTGCGCACTGCGGGATCATGGCTGTAGATTTGCAGGTCCATTCTGTAGCGAAGGACTATCGCCCTCGCTTGCTCCTCGGGAAGTGAAGCCAGCCCTAAATTGATGAGGTTCCGGTCCTCGGACCGAGAATATTCGTCAACACGGTCTGGGACGTCTACGGGACTATCTCGGCCGTCTGGATTCTCAGAATCCTCGGTCCCGGCACGTAGGGCGGAACTTTCGAACTCCCTCTGCTTGCCTCCCCGTATCTTCCTCCCAGCCTGCTTAGCAAGAAACCGCATAGCCTGGTTGAACCGCACTTCGAAGAAGGACTCACTCAGAATCGCCTCCCAGAACAGAGCCATCGCCTCTTGCTCGGCGTCTTTGAGCTCCGTTCTAGACACTCGCCCATGCCGATGAACGGCAGCCCGGATGACTGGCGTTAAGCGACTGACCAGGATCGAGTCAATCTGGTCTCGGAGTCTCTGGTCCGTCGCAAAGCGACGTGCGATTACCACCACCTCAAGAGGCGCTCGTTCCAAGCTGTCGAGGTAGCCGGGTGCGGTCGGTTCTGGAAGGGCCGCAAGCTCCGCCTGGACGTCAGGTGGAAGGGTGAACTTTTCGTGGGCCTCCATCACTACCATCTCTTGATGGAGATAACGGCGAGCCGCGGCCGAAACCTGCACGCGGAGACGGGAGCGCTTCCGTGCAGGTTTCGGGGATCCGCCGTCATCATTGTATCAAGAGGCTGTTTGGCGGACGACCGTCGCAGTCAACAAATATGGCGGCCTGAGAGCCCAGAAGGGTGTGGATAACATGACGCATGGAAAGGAAAAGTACATCGGGACAGGAGGATCAGGAATGACCGACTCAGCTCGGCGCTCAATCCCATTCACCATTGACGGCCAACCATTCACGACAGACGACATCAGCCAGAAGGCCTCGGCACTTCTTCGTCTGGCTGGACTGGACCCGGCCAATTACGACCTCGGCGAACTCATAGGCAAGGACCGACCCGAGACCAAGCACTTCGATGATGACGAAGTCGTCGAAATCACGAAGGATGCCAGATTCGTAGCGATCCGCCAGAAGGGGCCCATGGCATAATGGACCACGGGGTTCAAGGGTTCATCGACGCCTTGACGGACCTGGGTTTCAATCCCGAGGTCGAGGATGGGCTCGTAGTCTACCGTATCCAACCCATTGACGGTGCCCACGCAGGTACGGCGGTCGTAACCGGCGTGAGCGTTGGCGAACTCAGCCCCTGGCCACAAGCACCTCCCCATTGGATTCACCTGCCTGCCGGCGTCAGCTTCTCGGAAACGAACAGCCGATCCTCAACGAAGGCCGACTGGCTGAAGCACAGCCGCAACGTCATCGGATGGGGTGATGCCTCACCGGGAGTCTGTTGGACTAGCCATGTCCGCGCTGTCCTTGGTGAGGCAACCTCATGACCTCGAAAACCACCTCGGTTGCAATGACCGCCGCCACCGAGAAGGCGCTGTTGAGTCTACTGGTCCGATCCGACGGTCAAGAAGATGCCTGCCTGGCAACTTATCGCCTCTCTACGGGGAAGAGCCGCGTCAGTGCACTGATTACTTCGGTAGTACCGCCCGAGTCGGAGGACCGAACCGTGGATGGCAACGTGACTGTGACTGGCCAATACATACTGCGGGGTGCCCAGGTAGCCCAGAGAAGTGAGTCCGGCCTGGTCCTGCTCCACAGTCACCCCAAGGCCGACAGCTGGCAGTTCATGAGTGAACCTGACCGCGACACCGAATCCAGTTACGCCAACCTCGTCCGAGAGCTGACAGCGCTGCCATTGGTGGGAATGACCCTCGCGACGGGTAACCACACCTGGTCGGCTCGCTTTTGGAACATCGAGGTCGGTAGGCAGATTGCCTGCACTGACTCCACCAATGTGCGGGTAGTCGGTGACCGACTTGCCGTTTCGTGGAATGAACTCCTCAGCCCGCCGCCGCGACCAACTGAGGGGCAGTTGCGCACTGTAAGCGCTTGGGGGGAGGAATGCCAAGCAGACCTCGCCCGGCGCAGGGTCCTCGTCGTGGGCGCCGGGAGTGTAGGGCTTGACGTCGTCCTGCGCTTGGCCGCGTCGGGGCTGTGCAACATAACAGTCATGGACTTCGACATAGTCCAGTACCACAACCTCGACAGGCTCATCGGAGCCAAACCTCGCGACGCCAGGCTGCTGCGACCGAAGACGTTCGTGGCCCAGAGGGAAGGGGCCGATGCCTCCACGGCGGAGAATGCCAAGATCGAGGTGTCCGATCTATCCATATGCGAACCCGAGGGACTGCGGTTGGCGCTGGACCATGATCTCATATTCTCCTGTGTTGACCGCCCCTGGCCGCGAGCAGTCCTCAATGCCCTGGCTTACTCCGACTTCATTCCCGTGATCGACGGGGGCATTGGCATCGATACCTTCAAAGACGGAAGGATGCGAAATGCGACTTGGCGTTCCCATGTCATCCGACCCATGAGACCTTGTATGAGCTGCAACCGACAAATCGACCTCGGTGAGGTTATCCCCGATAGGGACGGTCTCCTTGCCGACCCGGAGTACCTCGCGGGTGCTGGTCGCTCAGATGTCCCGGCCAATCAGAATGTGGCTCCGCTCTCCGTAAACGTCGTTGCTAGCCTCCTTGCGCAGTACGTCTCATACAGCGTGGCACCAGCTGGCTTGGGTGACCCTGGTCCGCTTCGTTACGCCCTCAGCTCTCACTTCCTTCAGCACCTAGACGACACCACGCGCCCGCACTGTCCTGCGGAACTGGGCGAAGGTGTGGGCGACCGGCGTGCCAATCTCACCGGCCGACATGAACAGGCCGAGTTGCTGCGACAACTCGGGAATACCCCCGGAGTCAAGATCCGCATCCTCAGATGGTTGGATGATAGAGCTTGTGCACTGACTATGTGGTTGGACTGAGTCAGGGAAAGTCGTTGAACCGTCAACCGATAGACGAGAGAACCGTGTCGCTTCTAGCACGGCCACCCCGGACCCTGTATGCTCGATTCGCAAAGCATCGACAACTCAAGTGGCTGTTGCCGTCATTCGCCATCAGGGAGCTTCGCTGACACCCCAGGAGGGACAATGACTGACAGACGTCCCCGATACATTGACGTTGTTGAGGTAGCTAGGCTAGTCCGGTATTCGCTCAAGGAGAACTTCCCGGATGTCAAGTTCTCTGTCAGGTCCAGTCGCTATGCGGAAGGAGCATCCATTCATGTGACTTGGCAGGCTGGCCCTCAGCAGTCAGACGTGCGCTCAGTCGTCAGTCAATATGCAGGTGCCCGCACAGATGGCGATTACTCCCCCAAGCCTGTTGGCCATTATCTGCGGTCTGATGGTAAGGCGATGGTGGCATACAACCCGGCTTCGTCAGTTGTCGGGGCTTCCGAGCCACAAGGTGAGGACAATCGCCCATTGGCACGGGTGATGCCTCCAGATGTAGAGTTGGTTCACTTCGGAGCCGGCTTCGTGCTGTGCCATCGCGAACCGTCTGACGCCGAAGCTGCCGAGATGAGGCGGCAGTTCGAGGAAGCAAGGGCAAACCGGAGTCCTGACGACTTGCCCTTTTGAACCGCTGCCAGGTCATTGGCCGGCAACTGCCTACTCACTGACCTGGGGTAAAGCTTCTCGACCGGCGACTCGTCACTCTACAGGCGCGGCCCCTCGCCGGCGTTCAGGGCAGTCCTTGCACCGGGAGAGCTTCAGGCCCGGCTGACCGTCCTCAACGATCAGCATGTCTCCGGCCTACCACAAGTGAAAAAACGCCCACGTATGGAGGAGGGGCTTATTTCCCGGTCCGATCGCCTAGCGGGCTTGGCCCGGTTTCCATCTAAAGCGTGTCGGCGAGTCGGCGGGCCCGTTCGAGCAGGCGGTCGGCCTCAAGGTCCGCCTCCTCCAAGCTGTTTCGATAGCGCGTCGCGTTCCTCTCATGCAGCCTTTGCGCGTTGGCCCGCAGGAGCATGGTTTCGGCTTCCAGCTTCCGGCAGTGCTCCTCGGCCCAACACGCCGCGAAACGAATGCATGCCCTGCAGACATTCCCGACGGGAACGCCACGGATAAGCTGCGCCAGGCAGTATTGGACGGTCATCAGGTCTTCGGCGGAGACGTCGGCTCCGCAGAGAGCCTTCTCTTCCCTGGCATCGGCGTCGAACAGGTGCATCGTCTCCTCCTGTAATGGGTCGGTGAGTCGCTTCGTTATGTCGGTAGGCGGGGTCATGGTTTTTTCTCCTGTCCTGAAACGCGAAAAAGGCCGCATATGGGGGTACGGGCGGGTGAGGATGCCGCCAAGCGGCATCCTCACCCTTGTGTCACGTCCTATCCTCCCGCTTCGACCAACTCCGCCTCGGCCTTGCGCTCCCGCTCCTGCTCGAACGCCCACTCGAACATGGACATGGAGGCGGGCTGAGGCTTGCTCCTGCGGCCCTTCGGCCTGGTTGGCTCTGCCGCCATGAACTCCGCCCACGAGAACAGCGACTGCGGCGGCTCGTCGGCACCGTCGTGGTGACCATTGCCGTTGCGACCATTGACCGGGGCCACCTCGACCGTCGGCCCGATGCCGAAGCCCTCGTGATGGCCGTTGCCGTTGACCGAGATGTTCTCCGGCTCGACCTCGACCGGCCTCCAGTCCTTGTCCACCAGCAGCTCCTCGGCCTCGCTCGCGGCGTCCTGCGCCGTAGCGAAGACCTCCTCCACCGTCTCAGGCTCGTCCCGCTCGCCGCTGACGATCTTGCGGGCCAGCGCCATCATCAGGTCGTCGCCGTCGTCGCCAAACGCGGCGAGCCCGTCCTCCGGCAGTTCGCCCTCGACGGCCAACGACGACTGAAGCTTCTTTGCCACCAGCTTCAGGGCGTCGGCCTGCAGGGTGTCGCGGTAGGACATGAACACGAGCCTGACGGGCTGTGTCTGGCCGATGCGCCAGGACCTGCGCGAGGCCTGCCTCATCGTGTAGACGGAGTAGTCCTACCTAGTGTGCGCCGCTCGGATCATTGGCCGCGAGCGTGGAGCGATCACCGCGTACGATGGCGACCGCATCATGGCGGTTTTCATTGGCAGGAAGAGGAACAGCAGCGCGGTGCGGGCCGCTCTCAAGATCAACTTCGCGGTAAAGGAGATCATCAATCCAGCCATACGCGCCCACTATCGAGCGAGTCGCTATTCAGTCAAGCAAGTCGTCGGCATAGACGCAAGCAGACTCCTCGTGGCGCGTACTGGCGTACGGGGTGCCAACGACCTTGTGTGGGTCGGCCGAGCAGCAAACTACGCTGCCAAGCTCTCCTCCCGGGCAGGGCCGCCTACGCAAATCACCGCCAATGTGTACCGACAACTTGACGACAACTCCAGGTTGGGGGACGACGGGGAGGATATGTGGACTGCATCAACGGCCGAAGAAATTGGAGACATGAGGATCTACACATCGTCATGGTGGTGGGAGATCTAGCTATGGGCCAACCGGCGGCTGGCCGGCCTCCTGCAGGAGAGCGACATCGGAGTCCATCGAGATCAGATAGAGCCAGGGCTCCGTCCTACCGTTGAAGTCCCGACCGAGATTCTCACTCGCAACGAACGGACCTTGACTCGCTCCCTGACTTCTGGTCCAGGCGATCTGCTAAACGACTTGCGGCAAGCCAGTTGCAGGACCGCAGCGTCAGGATTCGGCACCCCGGGGCATGCGATAGCCGACGCGTGGCTCGGTGAAGATGAACCTGGGCTCATCGGCGCTGTCGCCCAGCTTACGACGCAGATTGCATACCACCGTGCGCATTGGGCGCAGATCCCCGTTATGCCCCAGGCCATACACTCGCCTCAGGAGATGTTCATAGGTGAGCACCCGCCCTGCGTTCGCCGAGAGTTCCGCGAGCATCCTGAACTCTATGGCCGTCAGCTGTACATGATGATCGCCGAGCCTGACCTCGCGTGTCTGGTAGTCGATGGCGAGACCCTGGTGCAGGTAGGGACGTGACGGCTCTGGTGCAACCCTCTTGCGGAGGGCGGCCCTGATCCGGGCCGAAAGCTCGGTGGGCGAGAAGGGCTTTACGACGTAGTCGGCAGCGCCCATGTCAAAGGCCGTGGCGATGATCTGTTCCTGTCCGTAGGCGGACAGGAACATCACGGGGATGTCGCTGGCCTCGCGGATCGTCTTCATCAGCCCTATGCCGTCCGTACCGGGCAGCATCAGGTCCAGCACGGCCATATGGGGCGTTTCTTCAACCGTGATGCGTAAAGCGTCTTCCGGGTCGCCGGTCACGATCGCCTCGTAGCCTGACTTCGTCAGGATGTCCCGGACGTAGCGCAGGGTCTGGGGGTCGTCATCGACGACGAGTATGCGCGTGCGGCCGTTTGCCTTTTGCCGTGAGGCAAGGGCGGACGGCTCTGGTACTCCCGAGGTCAGGGTGTTTACGGACTCTTCCTCCACGGGGATCGTGAAGGTGAACTGCGAGCCCATGCCCGGCCCATCGCTCTCGGCCCAGATGCGACCTCCGTGGGCCTCGATGATGCCCTTGCAGATGGCAAGGCCCAGGCCGGAGCCGGCGACGCCCCGTCCCTTCCCGTCGCCGTCGATGCGCGAAAATTTCCTGAAGAGGTGCTGCATGCGGTCTGCCGACAGGCCGCTCCCCGAGTCGGACACCGAGACCGCCACATAGACGCCGTCCCTGACGGCGTCTATTCGGATTTTCGCCGACTCGGGCGAGTGCCTCGCCGCGTTGGATAGCAGGTTGCTGAGGACCTGCACGATGCGGAGCCTGTCAACCATGACCCAGGGCAAGTCGGGCGCCAGCTTGATGCCCACGTTGTCCCTGCCCGTCGCGCTGAGGAAGATGTTCCTGGCCTGGTCGATTAGGACCGTAAGGCTCGACGGTTCCGGGCTGACCGACAACATTCCCATCTCGATGCGCGCCACGTCCAGCAGGTCGCTTATCAGCTCGCGCAGCCGGTCGGACTGCGAGTCGATGATCTTGTGGAACTGGAGCGTCTCCGCCGGATTCAGGGCAGCGGAGCTGTCCAGCAGGGTCGTTATCGAACCCTTTATGGAGGTCAGTGGCTCCCTGAGCTCGTGGCTGACCACTGCAAGGAACTCTGCGCGCATCCGCTCCAGGTCCTCCAGCGGGGTCATGTCCTGAAGGGTCACCACCACGGACTCCACGTCGCCGCCCGCCGGGCGTATGGGCGTGGCGTTCATGATCACGCTGACGCTACGATCCCCGGGGACCTTGAGGACGATCTCCTCTGCGCGGACCGTCTCGCCGGTGCACAGCACCTGCGACAGGGAATAATCCTCGAGCGATATCTCTCGGCCGTCGGAGCGCTGGCAGGTTATGGTCGCCAGGAGTTGCTCGTCCGACTGGCCCGGGTTGCGCAGCACCTCGACGATCCTGTTCATCTCGCGGTTGATGCACACCGGGGAATTCGTCCTGGTGTCGAAGACCACCACGCCCACCGGTGAGGTATCAATCAGCGTCTCCAGGTCCGCCCTGGCTCTCTGCTCGTCCTGGTACCTTCGGGCGTTGGCGATGACCATGGCGGCCTGTGATGCGAACATGGTCAGTGTCCGCTCGTCGTCGGGGCTGAACTCCTCTCCCTTCACCTTCTTGCCGAGGAGGATGTAACCGACGCTCTTTCCGCAGTGCCTGATGGGAGCCGTAAGGAACGCCCTGACCGCTAGGGGGCAGGAGTAGTTGAGGCCGACAGAACTGAAGTAGCTCCGAAAGTCCGGCACCCTGACCGGCTCGGCGAGATCCATGGAGTAATCGAAGAACTGCCTGCGACCGGGTGCGCCCTCCAATCTCCGGCGCTCCTGATGAGTCATGCCGGAGGTGAGGAAGTCCTTTACCCGCCCGAGGTGATTCACCGTGGTCAGCACCCCGTAGCGGGCGCTTGTCAGGGCACGTGCGGAGTCCAGGACTCTCTGCAGCACGTCGTCGAGTTCAAGGCTCTCGTTTATGCGCAGGCTCGCCTCGCTGAGGCTCAGGAGCCTGTCACGCAGATCTTCGTTCTCTCGTACCAGTTCAGTGATTTGTACCAATTGCTCTCCTTGACCGAGATGTAAATGGTCCCTGAAACGGCCGCCCTCAAGGGGCGTCCTCATCCAGTGGCGATTGTCTGGGTGGACTCAATGCCTGTGTAAATTCGACGCAAGCCAACAACTACTAATAACTAATTGGTCCAATACTAATATCGACCTAACAAGACGCCTGTAGATTGTATGCCAGATTGACCGTCGGCGATGAGATGAAGCCTTTGACGATCGATAGGCGAGCACATGGACCGGACATCACCCGTCCACGGGGACACCGAAAAGGAGCCGCACCAGTGGGACCATCCTCGGAGAGTAGCGATTGCCTGCTGGGTAACACTGCTGGTGCCACGGCTGGCCTGCTCGGCCCTCATGGAAGGTCGGTCCCGCTTGTCGAGGCAGCGTCCACCAGGGAGTCCAGTTCCGATCTCGAATTGCAGGAGCGAATGTACTGAGCAAGCTTATCCTTCGCCCTCGGCGTACTTCGCTACTTGCATGCATTTGTCTTCTGGCCTGTGCGATCGGTCTGCCCGGGGTGGCCCACGCTGAGGGTGATCCAGACACTGTCCCCTACAGGGCTCCCGATAGGGGCGTGTGGTACGCCCTGATCGAGGTTGGGGGTTATGAGGGACTCCTGGGTTATGGCTCGTCCTCGGGGCGTACCGTGGGCACCCTTACCTCCGATGCCTTCTCCTGGCTGGGCACGACATATACCGTCACGAACGTCTTCTACAACAGTTCGGAGGTTGAGGCCGATGACTGGAGCGTGATCATCGACATCTCGCCTGTGCTCAGCGAGGGTATCGAGTGTCTGGCGCTGCACGTGGGTGGTCAGTGGCTGAACTTTTCCGACGCCAGGGGGAACGGGCGCCAGTTCGTCTGGTCCGGGGTCGATCTGGACTGGACCGTTGGAGCTGAGTCTGTCATCGGCCTGCGGGAGTTCCCTCCTGCGTTCGAGCCCCGCTCGATAGACGGATGGAGTAACAACCGCGCTCACCCCGAACGTGGAATGGCCAACACCAACCTTGCCAGGCGGGCCGCAGTGCCCTTTGAGTATGCGATTGCCGCGAGGATCCCCGCGGGCCTTCCGAATGGCCGCCTGATAAGCAATTTCGTCTCCTCGCAAACCTGGCCGATCGCAAACGTTGCCGAGGCTACGGACATGGTCTGGCAGTGGGGGCAGTTCCTCGACCACGACATAAGCCTGACGCCAGAGGCGGACCCCAGAGAGGCACTGCCAATACCAGTTCCCGCCGGGGATACGCTCTTCGACCCGATGGGGACCGGCCTTGAGACCATCGACTTTAGCCGCTCGGCGTACGACCCGGAAACAGGCATGGGCCCCGGTGCCCCTAGGCAGCAGATCAACACGATCAGCGCCTTCATCGACGGGTCCAACGTGTACGGCTCGGACGCATGCAGGAGCCGAGCGCTCAGAGCCGATGACGGCACCGGCATGCTGCTCACCTCCGGAGATGGCAAGTTCCTGCCGTACAACGAGGCGGGATTGGACAATGAGGGAGGCAGCGACCGCACAGATCTGTTCCTGGCGGGCGACATCAGAGCCAATGAGCAGGTTGGCCTCACCGCCCTGCACACGCTGTTTGTCAGGGAGCACAACCGTTTGGCCGAGACCATCGCCTCGCAAGACCCGGACCTCAGCGGCCACGAGATCTTCGAGCTGGCCCGAAAGATAGTCGGGGCGCAGATGCAGGTCATCACCTATTCGGAGTTCCTCCCCCTGCTGCTCGGTCGCGGGGCGATCGGGCCATACGGCGGCTACGATCCCCGGGTCGATCCCACCATCGCAAACGAGTTCTCCACGGCTGCATATAGGTTCGGCCACACGATGCTCTCCCCGAGCCTGCTTCGCGTCGACTCGCTGGGAGCAGAGCAGCCTCTCTCGCTGCGGGACGCATTCTTCAACCCGTCCCTCATTTCCGAGCAGGGTATATCGGGACTTCTGCGGGGCCTGGCCAGGCAGGCAGCCCAGAAGGTCGATGCGAAGCTGGTCGACGAGGTCCGCAATCTGCTATTCGGCGCCCCCGGGGGACCGGTGCGTGATCTTGCGGCACTGAACATACAGCGGGGCCGCGATCACGGCCTGCCGAGCTACAACGTGATTCGAAGTGCCTATGGACTGCCGCCTGCCGAGTCGTTTGCCGACGTCACCTCTGATCCCGCGGTGCAGGAGGCGTTGGGCCTGGCATATGCGGGGATAGAGGATCTCGACATCTGGACAGGTGGACTTGCCGAGGATCACGTGGCCGGCGCGATGGTCGGCGAGACCTTCCACACGATCATTGCGGACCAGTTTCTCCGCCTTCGCGACGGAGACAGATACTGGTTCGAGAACGACCCGTACTTCCTGTCTAACGAAGAGTTGATGGCCGAGGTGCGTGCGACCACGCTTGCCGACATCATCCGCCGCAACACGCAGGTAGGCGATGAGATTCCTGACAATGTGTTCGGCGGTACCGCCAAGGATCAGTCCGAGGACACGGTCCCGACCCCCTCCGGAGACGAGATGGCAACGCAGGGGGAGCAGCCAGCGGATTCAAGCGTAGCGGCAACGGAGCCGACATGGAGTGGCGCACTATATTCGTGGTCCCGGTGGACCGGAGCTTGAACCGTGACGCCCATGAACCCGGGCCGCTGGTCGCTAATCAGCCTATCGGAGGCTGTTTGGCCGCGGCACTCGTATGACTGTATGTGGAGAGGGCCAGAGCTTTGACTGCCCCCGGCCGCATTGCCGCGGGCTGGTGGTATCGACGGACGGCGAGCACCGGTGCATTCTTTGCGGTCGGCCGGGTCACACCGGATCGGACCTGTCCGAACTCTACAGGGTGCGCCTGATGCACCTCCAGCGTGAAGCTGAGCTCAGCTCGCAGGTCGGGAATCTGCCGACCTTGGTCCGCAAATCGATGGATGCAAGGCGCACGGCCGCGCAGAGCAAGCTAGCCAGGATCAGCGCGGCGCTGGCCGGGCCCACCAGGGGTGGTTTCCACAAGAGCCGTAGCTGACAGGCCGGGGCCGTAACGGCGGACCAACACGGGCCTAGGACTCTCCGCCAGGGTATCGTCCCCAGCTGATCGGTACCTCAGGTCGCCCCGGCGGCGAGCCTGTATTCTCCAAGTGCAATCCAGGGCTGACCAATCGGCTTGAACCAGCCCCCGTCGATCCGGGATAGCCTTCCCAATCGAAGACCCAGCCCATCGCCGGTATCTCGCGCCGCGACCAGGCACCGCGGTCGACATACCCCGCGGGGAACGAGTCTCCTTGCACTCATCCGCCTACTGACTTCGAGTCACCCCCTCGAGGCCGGAAAATGAGAACTCCTTGGCCATGCAGGTGCGGACGGTCAATGTCGCGGGCCGCTCGGAGAGTTTCATCTCGAGGCCCCGTCGCCGCCATATGCAGGCATCCGGTCGCAACGTCCCAACTCTCGATTCGTTATATATCTAAACGCAAGGCAATGGACGTGAACTCAGGCAACGCAAACGGGCGCTATAGGAAGGTGGGGTCGTTGCCCTGCAAGAGAAGGAGTCGGTAGCCGAAGGTAACCGAGCCAAACCACAACCGAACGGGAGGTCTTCTCAGCACCTGAGCCTAAAGCGTGTATAAGAGCAGTTATACGCGCCTTGGCAGACAGGTTATCAAAGAGCCAAGGAGATTTATGGCGCGCCACAGGCCGAAAGTCTTCCACAGCGTGCACACGAGCCACCTCCCGATCGACCACCATCCAATGAGTAAAGGAGTTGGCCATAGCCTAGCTCGTCGTCTCATTTCGGAATTGGAGTCAGGGAACTCCAGTCTCGAAGCGATAGAGACTCACACCTCAATTGCGAAGGCTGATCAAACCTCTGCGGCCGCAGATGAATCTTACAAAGAAGGTGCGCGCAAAGGGACTAACTATGGCTTGGAATCTAACGGCGTTTGCATCAATCAAACAGGTGTCTATAAGTCCCTGCCTGCTGCGCCTCAGAGTCCAATAAAGGATCTCTCAGAATCCGATATAGGCAACCTTAACGCGATACTCGATCATGAAGTCTCACGCACTACGATTGCAAACTACGATGTCCAGTGGCGAAGTTTCTGCATGTGGGCAATGGTCAAGGGTGTGCAGCCGTTGCCTGCCGATCCGGTGCATGTCGCCGCGTATCTTGCCGAGCGCATAGAAGAGCTGGGGCACAGGCCGGCGACGCTGCGAGTGGCCGCAGCAGCAATCGCCTTCGCCCACAGGACCGCGGGGATCGAGGATCCTTGTGCAGGTCCCGAGGTTAGGAGGATGCTCAGGAGCGCGACTCGCATGGCGGGAAGGTCCCAGAAGCAGGCGGAGGGTCTGACGGCCGAGGCCCTGGCCGCTATACGTTCCACCGCCTGTAAGCCGCGGCGCGGTCGAGGCGGTAGACTTGAGAGTCCTCAGACCGCCAGAGCCCGGGGCAACCTTGACGTTGCGATGATCAGCCTCATGAGGGACGCCATGCTGAGGGTATCCGAAGCGGCCGTGCTGATCTGGAGGGACATTGCTTCGGCAGCCGACGGCACGGGGCGACTCCTGATTCGACGTTCCAAGACTGACGCCGAAGGCGAGGGCGCCGTCGCCTTCGTTTCCACAGCGACAATGGCGGCGCTATGTTCAATCCGAAATGAGGCGTCTGATGACGACACCGTGTTTGGATTGCGGCCCAATCAAATCGCCAAGCGAATCAAGATGGCAGCACAGGTGGCTGGGCTTGGAGACGGATTCAGCGGCCACTCGCCACGGGTTGGAATGGCTCGCGACCTGGCCAGGGCTGGAATCGAACTGCCCAGCCTGATGACCGCCGGACGCTGGCGTACTTCCAGGATGCCGGCGCACTACATCCGTAACGAGACCGCCGGCAAGGGTGCGGTTGCCCAGTTCTATGGCCATCACCGCCCAGCTCCCTGAGAGGATCGCATACAGGGCGACCCGCGATGGAGTTGTCTGCGACCTTGGGAACTCTGGTCTGCGCCCGGTTAGGGTCGCCTGCTAGTGATGGTTTGCCATGCGGCAGTCTTGGACATTCGCACCCAGGGGGTTCCAAGGCGATAAGGCGCGTATAACTGCTCTTATACACGCCTTAGACGAAAGAGCTGGGCTGGCCACGAGAAGGACCATGCGAGACCAGCACCACCAAAGGGGATCATTCGCAAACCATCTCCGCATGATTCACAATGTCCGACAGCAAATCATAGAAATCATTGGAGCACTCCTTGAAAATTTGCTGATTGACTGCCCAGGCACAAGAGAAGAGTCACCACGTGAATTCATCTGATCTAGTCACAACACCGACTCACGGAGCTATTGCAGGTGGTACATCACGTAGTCAAGGTATCATAGTGGGCATAAGGAAAAAGGCGCTATTGGCTAAATGGATGCTTAGGCCAGATGATCGATTTGATGTGAGGAATTCCAAACGCTGTTTGGACTGCCGTGCCTCGAGGTAACCCGGATCGATGTGATAGCGATAGTCTTGGTTGTATGTGAATCTAACAAGTAAAGTGGGAACTTGAGCTTCGAGCAATGCCTGCTTTGAGGAAATGCAAGGTGTCGTAGATCGCTTTGGTAGGCCTACACCTTCATAAACGCCTAGAGACACCGACCGAGCCGTGGTCGCGGACACGGAGGTCAGTCTGAGTCTAGACGAACAGGTAGCCGCCGGTGGGCGAATGGCTGATACCGTGCCAAGGTGGCAAGCGGGTGGAGCAGGAGACGGCCCGCCCGGAAGCCAACAGGTCGTGACGCGCCCGGGCTTGGCACGTCCAATACTGATCGTGCTAGATGGCCTTAAGACAGCCTTTGGAGCGCCTGGATCCTCGGATTCGCGCCCTGCTATTGTCAGCGAATTCCACAGCTACTTCCCCGGGTTGACGTTGGCTCCCGGAATGCCGGAATGAAGGTTGGCCCGGCGTCGGGTGTGAGCGAACCTGGCCGGCATACTTTTGTTTGAACTGATTGGTAGCGGACCACCCAGCACATTTGTTCCCGTTTGCACAGTGGGTTTCCGGGGAGGGTGCTTTGACAGCGAGTGCCACAAATGGAAGGGTCGCGGGTAGAGTCTTGCGACATCAGCAGGAGGACAATAGTTGCAGAACATCTCGGCGAAACAGACGCTTTCGATCTACACTTAGTGGACTAAGACTAGGTCGCAGCAAGAGGACCGTAAACAATGACAGTTCGCGATCCGAGGGCTGATGGAAATCGGCGCATTGAATGTATGAGCCATAGGGATATGACCAGTGGCGGTTTCGCCGATCATTGCACTCGTGGCCCCCTTAGGCATGGGTTGATTCGCTGCCGTCCAAGTACCGTCTGTACAGGTGTGAGACTGCACGCATTTGGTACAATTCGTGACCATGTTGCAGACGCATGAGTGACGGCCTCGGAGGTACGACGTGACAAGGGCAGTGACAATCCTCAGATCGAGGCTGGCATGGGTCGCGGTCAGGCCGGGACGCTCTAGAGCGGCGCTCATACTTTCGGTTGCGCTGGCACTGGCAGCAACGGGTCTGACTCCGACGGCCCTGGCCCAGACCCAGAGCACCGACGCCACCCTCAGCGCCCTGACGCTGAGCAACGTGGACTTCGGCACATTCGCATCCGGCACGACCTCTTACACGGCGAGCGTGTACAGGAGCGTCTCGGAGACGACCGTCACGCCCACGGTCAACCATTCCGGGGCGGGCTACGTCATCAAGCTCGGTGGTGTCGAGGACTCAGACGGCACTGTCTCGCTGAGTGTGGGAAGCAACACCATCACCGTGGAGGTGACCGCCGAAGACGGCCAGGCCACCCAGACCTACACCGTGACGGTGACCCGCGAAACGAATACGCCCGCGACGGGCGAGCCTAGAATCGGAGATCCGTTGCCTGGTTCCGTGGAGCCCCGGGTGACGCGACAGCTCCAGTCCCGCAACTGGCTCATCGAGGACGAGGATGGCATGGAGAATGTCACCTTCTCCTACCAGTGGATTTCGAACGACGGCACCACGGATACGGACATCGACGGTGCAACGGGTCAAAAGTACACGTTGCAGGCGTCCGACGAGGGAAAGACCATCAAGGTCCGGGTCTCCTTCACCGATGATCTGGGCAATGCAGAATCCCTGACCAGCCCGGCGACGGTGGCGGTGGTCGCTGAGGACGCCGGCATCTGCTCGCGGACACCTGTAGTACAGGAAGAGATCCTGTGGTACCCGGACGTTAGGGATTGCGGTTTCGTAACTGACGCACATCTTTCGGAAATCACTGGTTGGTTCCTGTTTGTTGGGGACCTGGCCAACCGCATCCCCCCCGCACCCAGAATCGACTCCTTCAAAGCGGGTGACTTTGCGGGCCTCTCCAATGTCCCGTCTCTGGAAATCCGGAAGACCCGCATAACCGAGTTGCCGAATGGAGTCTTTACCGGCCTTTCCGGGTTGACCGAATTGCAGGTCTATCAGAACCACCTGGCGACGCTGGGGAGCGATGTATTCGACCCCCTGACGCTGCTGACGGACCTCAAGCTGAACCGTAACGCCATTTCATCCCTCCCGGAGGACGTGTTTGACTCCCTGCTCGTGTTGGAAGTCCTAGACCTGTCGTACAACGATTTGACCTCTCTCCCGTCGGGGTTGCTGGACAACCAGTCTGAGCTGGAGGAGCTGAATCTCAATTCGAACGGTTTGACTGGCCTTCCAGATGAGATATTCGACGAGCTGGACAGTCTCGAGCGTCTGTACTTGACAGGCAACAGCCTGAGCTCCCTCTCCGCAGACCTATTTTCCGAACTGGACAACCTGGAGGACCTGAGCTTTTGGAACAACAGTCTGGAGGATCTTCCGGACGACATCTTCAGTGAGCTCAGCTCCTTGGTGAGTCTCGGTCTCGGCAAAAATGAACTGGACGACCTCCCGGACGAAGTCTTCGACGACCTCAGCGGCCTGGAGAGCCTCTACCTCAACGAAAATCAACTGGACGAGCTTCCCGATGGACTCTTTGACGGCTGGACCTCCCTGGAGCGGCTGTCGTTGGAGGATAACCCGGGAGCCCCGTTCGCATTCGGTCTGACGTTGACCCGGAACGACGACGGCGATGTCGTGGTCAACGTGTCTAACGCAACGCCCTTCGACATCTCCCTGACCCTCGAAGCCTATGGAGGCTCGCTGGCCTCAACAGAAGTCACATTGTCGGCCGGCGGCACCAGCACCGATGGGACGACGGTGACTCGCGACGGAGATGGAGCCGCCTCGGTCAGGGTGGTCTCGGCTGAGTTCGATATGACCTGGGGCAACGGCATCGTCATCAGTCGTGGCGATCCCCTGACCCTGCCAAATGCGGATGATGACAACAATCTGGCATCCGGTCAGCCCAGCATAAGCGGCACGACGACGGTGGGCCGGACCCTCACCGCGTCCACGTCGGACATTGCGGACGACGACGGACTCACCAACCCCACTTTCGAGTACCAGTGGATCTCCAGCGACGGCACGACCGACGAGGACATAGATGACGCAACCTCGTCCACGTATGAGATCGACGCATCGGACCTGGACAGGGAGATCAAGGTGCTGGTCAAGTTCGAAGATGACGAGGGCAACCACGAGATCGTGATAAGCGACGCGACCGATGCCGTTGCGGAGGAAACCAACGTGGCGGCGACAGGACAGCCGGTCATCGTGGGGGAACCCCATATCAAATCGGACCATTCCATGACGGTCGACATGTCCGGCGTCGACGACGAGAACGGCATGCCCGACTCTGGGTTCAGCTATTCCTGGCTCTGCAACGATGGCAGTCGGGAATACACGTGCTCCACCCGAGAGTCCCTGACTCCCAATCGCTGGATACGTGGGGAAACCGTCAAGGTGTCCGTCTCGTTCACCGACGACGGCGGCAATTCTGAGACGGTCGTGAGCGAAACCGTCGGGCCCATTGTCTATCCCGACTATCCCGCGAGGGGCGCGCCCTATCTGAGCGGGATCCCGAAGGTGGGTGTGGAACTAAGGAGGTCTTTTGGTGGTTTCTATGACAGGAACGGGACGGATGACAACCTCTATCGCACCGATACCACCCAGTGGTATGTGGACGGTACGGCGGTCGATGGCGCGACGGGCAGCCGATACACGGTCCGGTCCGCCGATGTCGGCAAGAGGATAACGTACGTGCTGAGCTTCAAAGACGACGACAACTACAGCGAGGCTGTGGAGAGCGCTCCTACGTCTGTTGCGGTGGCGGCCGATAGTACCAACAGCCCGGCGTCCGGAGCGCCCCGGATCCTTTACCGCTATTCGAGCGGCTCTTACGGAGAGGTGCACTACGGGATCGAGGTGGGAGATACCCTACTGGCCAGGACCACCGCCATTTCCGGTTACAGCAGAAACAGCATCGAGGATGAGAACGGACTCGACAACGCTACGTTTGCCTACCAGTGGATGAGAGGGGATGGGGACACCTTCACCGACATATCTGACGCCACCGGCGAGAGCTACCTCCTGATGGACGCGGACGAAGGAGAGAGGCTGAAGGTTAAGGTGACCTTCACCGATGATGCGGGAAATGAGGAGACGATGTTCAGCGCTCCGACCTCGGTTGTAGATCCCGCTACGGTTGCTGCGGAGAACAACGCTGCTCAGGGGACCGTCACCTTTACCGGCACGGTCGAGGTGGGCGGGGAGTTGACCGTGGATGTTTCCGGCATAAGCGATGCGGACGGGAGGGACGATGCCTACTGGAACTTCCACTGGGTCCTGGACTACGACGACGATACAAGTGGCGGCATCTGGCTTGGAACGAGCTTCTTGAACAGGCCGGGCTCCACAAGTCGGTGGACGATCGAACGCTGGTATGTGGGCAGGGAACTCACGGTGAAATGGCAGTTCGATGACGATCTGGGCAACTTTGAGTCCGGAACCCTGGAATTAGGGACGGTGGCGGCGGCGCTTCCCAGCGAGCCCCGCGCCGTACGGGTCGAACCGGGGGCAGCGGGCGAGCTTGATGTTGAATGGGTGCAACCCGAATCGGACGGAGGCGCGGAGATAACGGGCTACACGGTCCAGTGGAAGGAGGACTCGGACAGCTGGGACACGGAAGCGGACGTATCGGAGGCAACGACGACGGATACCTCGACGGAGAACTCATACACCATCACGGGCCTCAGTGACGGGACCGAGTACACTGTCCGCATATTCGCAACCAACTCCGTCGGCGACGGGTCTACGTCTGAAGATGAGAGCGCTACCACGAATAACCCGGCGACGGGCGCCCCGACCATCAGCGGCACGAAGCAGGTTGGCCAGACCCTGACGGCCAGCACGTCCGGAATCTCCGATGCCGACGGGCTGACGGGCGTGTCGTACAGCTACCAGTGGCTTGCCAACGACACGGAGATCGACGGGGCGACGAGCTCCACCTACACGCTCCAGTCAACCGAGAACGGCAAGGTCATCAAGGTGCGGGTGACCTTCACGGATGATGAGGACAACGAGGAGTCCCTGATCAGCGTGGGCACGTCGGCGGTGACCATGGGAGGGTTGTAGGTGCCCCATTGTGGTTGTTGCCCACCGAACTCTAAGTGAAGAGAGGGCCATGAGATGACCGCTGCCAGGCGGCTCGGGCTCTTGGGGACGGCCATCACGCTTGGGGCAGCGCTGGCGCTGGCAGCGGTAGTGATGACCTCGAATACTCCCGTCCACGCCAACTCTGCACCAGATTTGGCAGTGGGGACGCCTTCAGTGGACGACACGAGCCCCTATACAGGTGCGTCGTTCACCCTGTCAGCCACGGTGACCAACTCTGGCGATGGCGAGTCTACCGCGACGACGCTCCGCTACTACCGATCGACGGACGCAACGATCGCAACGTCAGACACGGAGCTGGGCACCGATGCGGTCGGGGCGCTTGCGGCGGCGGGCACCAGCGATCAGTCCATTGATCTAACCGCGCCCTCTACGACGGGTACCTACTACTACGGCGCGTGCGTGGATTCTGTGACCGGGGAATCGGACACGACGGACAACTGCTCGGCGGCGGTGACGGTGACAGTCAAGGCCCGGCCGGACCTGCGTAACAAGGGCGGCATGTATCACAACGTTCCCCTCCTTCCGGGGGGGACTTTCACACTGACGGCACGCCCGGAGAACGACGGTTACGGAGGAGCCCCGGCCACGACCCTGCGCTACTATCGGTCCACGGATACCACGATCTCTACATCAGACACGGAGGTGGGCACCGACTCGGTCGACGCGCTGGCATCGGGGGACCACGCCACTCACTGGATCGATCTGACCGCCCCGTCGTCGTCCGGCACCTACTACTACGGCTCGTGCGTGGATTCGGTGTCAGGGGAGTCAGACACAACCAACAACTGTTCGGGCTATGTATCAATTGTAGTATCGGAGCCCGGTAGCATAAACCTGACGGTACATCGCCCCAGGGCAAGTAACTACAACCCTGTAGCGGGGGAAACCTTCACCCTGTCGACGCGCGTGCTCAACAGGGGTTCCGGGGAATCCCCGGCCACAACCCTGCGGTACTACCGCTCCACTGATTCTACGATCACGTCTTCGGACACGGAGGAAGGCACCGACTCGGTCGGGGCCATAGCGGGGGGGAGCATCAGCGCACAGTCGATCGATCTGACCGCTCCGTCCACGGCGGGCAGGTACTACTACGGCGTGTGCGTGGACACGGTAACGAATGAGTCGAACACGACGGACAACTGCCAGTCCTCCTTGTCCCGAATTACGGTGGCCCCCGCCCCCGTCATCAGCGGTACCGCCCAGGTGGGACAGACCCTCACGGCCGACACGTCCGATATCTCCGACCCCGATGGCTTGGAGAACGTTAGCTACACCTACCAGTGGCTGGCAGACGACACGGAGATCGACGGGGCGACGAGTTCCACCTACACGGTCCAGGCATCGGACAACGGCAAGGTCATCAAGGTTCGGGTCACCTTCACCGACGATGGGGGCAACGAGGAGACGTTGACCAGCGCAGGAACCTCGGCGGTGGTATTGGGCGGACTCTAGCAGGAGTCCCGAATGCGGCATTTGGCAAGCAGGTTGAATGACCGGAGCGCGGTCTCAATGGCTCTTCTAGCAATCACAGTTCTTGTCGTCTTGTCTCTGGTTGCCTGTAGAGATGGAGACTCGGGGCTGTCCCGAGCCGAGGTTGAGGAGATAGTCCGAGCGGGGATGGCAGAGGTCCCCACGCCGCCTCAGCCTGAACCCGGACTGACGGCGGCAGACGTGGAGGAGGCCGTCCGCAGGGCGATGACAGAGATGCCTGAGCCGGACGCTGGACTATCCAAGAGAGAGGTAGAAGAGATCGTCAGTGCCGCTATAGCGGCCATCGCGGAGCCACAGCCAGGCCTTACCCCTGCCGAGGCTGAACAGATAGCCCGCGGTGTCGTGGCGTCCATCCCGCCCAGGTCGGCCCCCGCCGAGTACACCAAGTTCTTCGTCGAGAGCGCCATCGCCCGCTACGAGACCCAGGGCCTGGAAGCTACCCTCGCCCACTACAACCGTGAGCAGAGCGTCGACGGTCAGTGGTACGTGTTCATCATCGACGAGAACGATCTTGTCATAGCGCATCCCGACGCCCACCGCCTCGGCCTGGACCTGAAGGGTTGGGTGAGCATTGATGCCACCGGGTACAACTTTGGGCCGGACATGCTCTCTGCTACGGAGGAGGGCAAGTGGGTCTCCTACGTCTACCAGAATCCGGAGAGCGGAGGTATAGGAGACGACCACGCCGGAGCGCTGGAGTACAAGCACGTCTGGGTGGTTCGGCATGATGGGCTGCTGTTCGCCTCCGGCTGGCACATCTCAGCCGACGAATACACCAAATTCGTCGTGGACGAGGCCATCGCCAGATATCACGCCGACGGATTGGACGCCACCCTGGCCTACTACAGCAGCCCCGACAGCGTCGATTCGCAGTGGTACGTGTTCATCGCAACGCCCGGAGGCGAAGTCCTGGGCCACTACAACGCCGACGGATTCGCAGAGAACCTGCAGGCAATGCTCGACGACGGGTCCTTCAGGGCAACCGAGGAGGGGGTGTGGGTGGGTCGTGAGGACGTTAACCCCGTCACGGGGGAGGTTGAGGACAAGCACTTCTGGCTGGTCGAGCATGACGGGCTGGTGTTCGGCTCCGGCTGGCATCACGACGAATCGGGAAGCTGAGCGTTGGGGGAGTCGTTCTTCCCTGCTTCCGCACAGCAAGAGGGGCCCGCACACACGGACCGGCAGCCACTTTGAAATCCAAGAGAGGACGCATGCATGGGTATGCTAGGGGAGGACTTCACGTTGCCTTAGCCCTTTGCGAAAAGGCGATGGCCCGCCTGCTCCGATGAGGGGCCGCAGGCTTGCCGGCCCCGAAGGACCCGGTAATGGCGCCGCCGCCCCGCCCGTCAACCGAGCCCGAGGATGCCCCTGTACGTGAAACCCCCAGCCATCGCACTGGTCATCGTGCTCGCAGGCATGGTGATCGTGGACCTAGTGACGGGCGGTCCCCCGGGACATCGGGCATACGCTCAGACGGCCGACTCCCTGCTGGACTACGCCGAGAACGGCACGACCCCGGTCGGCACCTTCAGGGCGCATGACCAGGACGGAGATCCCATCGAGTGGTCCCTCAACGGCCCTGATGCCGACCTGTTCAGCATCGATGGCGGCGCGCTGGCATTCAAGGCTCCCCCCGACTACGAGGACCCGCAATCGCAGGCGGGGAGCAACCTGTACAGGGTCACCATCGCAGTCGGGCTCACCACGCACGATGTTTCCGTAACGGTCACGGATGTGGACGAGGCCGGGACGGCGAGCATCGACAGGCCCCAGCCACAGGTCGATCGGCCACTCGAGGCCAGCCTCTTGGAAGAGGATGAGGGGGTGACGGGCCAGAGGTGGCAGTGGGCGAGGTCTGCGGACGGGAAGAACTGGACGGACATTGTGGGGGCGACGGCACCGAGGCGGAGCCCGCAGCCGGCCGATGTGGACATGTACCTGCGGGCGACCGTCTCCTATTCCGATGGGTTCGGCCCGGGAAAGATTGCTTCGGCTGTGACTGCGTACCGTGTCGAGGCCAGGACCCTGGCCAACGCCGCCCCTCGCTTCGTCGACCGCAATGGAGATGATGTTGCGACGGTGTTTCTGTCCGTCCCCGAGAACACGCCCGTGGGAACGGCCATAGGCGGGACGGTGTCGGCTACTGACGCCGACGGGGACTTGCTGTTCTACGAACTTCTGGACACGCCTGACCTTGCCGATGACGACGGCCAGGTGCGGTTCACCATGGACAGCCTCTCCGGCCAGATAAGGGTCGGCAAGGTACTGGGGGCCGACACGGGCGAGCGGGAGGACGAGGACTCGACGGCCCTGACCGGTGATCCCGCTCTGCCCCAGGATGAAGATGCAGGCGACGCCGGAAACGGCGAGTATGTCCTGAGGGTGAAGGTGAGCGATCCCTCGACCGCCTCGGCAGCGGTGAACGTGATAGTTACGTTCGCCGATGTGAACGAGGCCCCTGACTTTGTCGATGAGGACCCTCCGACGGTCCTCAGGGTCAGGGAGGGAGCGGATCCACCGGTCATCACACGTGAGGACGGTGAGACCCCGGTGGATGCCGCAACCTATGCCGTGACCGACGAGGACGGCACCTTCACCGGTCCTCACCCCTACGACGACACCTCATACACGTACTCGGTGTCCGGTGCCGACAGCGATGTCCTAGCCTTCAATGCTGACGACGTGCTGAGCTTCAGGCAGGGCCACGAGATCGACTACGAGGAGCAGGCCTCGTACTCGATAGTAATCGAAGCCCGCTCCGGCGAGGGAACCCGCAGGCTGACCGCCACCCTTGATGTGACCGTAGAGGTGCTGGATGGAGAGGACGCGGGGGAGGTGGTTCTGTCCCAGAGGGAGCCGCAGGTGGGCACAACGGTACTTGCCACGGCCGACGACCCGGACGGCGGGGTGAGGATCACTAGCTGGTTGTGGGAACGGTCCGCCGAGATCACCGTCGATGAGGGCGGTACGCCGTCTGCCGAATGCCGTGACGACCCGGGTACCTCCGGCATCGGCCCGGTTGGAGACTGGATCCCCATAGATGGGGCACGGTCGGCGTCGTACACGCCGAGGCATGCCGACGCGGGCAGGTGTCTTCGGGCGACGGCGACCTACACGGACAACGTAGACAACCCGGCGGATGCGGGTGACGAGCAGGTGACGGGCGTGACGGAGGCTCCCGTGCAGATCAGGAGACCCGCAAATGACGCCCCGCATTTCGTTGGCAATGCGGCCAGGACCAGCCGGAGGGTGGACGAGGACAGGGGGCCCGGGCACGATATCGGAACGCCGGTGAGCGCCCACGACGACGACGGCGACCTAGTGATGTATACCCTGGGTGGTGAGGACGCCGCGTCGTTTGCGATCTCCAGGAACAACGGCCAGTTGAAGACGAAGGCTCCGCTGGACTACGAGGCCAGCAGGAGGCACGAGGTGATCGTGACCGCCACCGATCCGTCGGGTGCATCCGAGAGCATAGTGGTGTCCATCAGGGTCAACGACGTGGATGAACCCGCCGAGATAACCGGCATTAGCTCGTTAACCTTCCCGGAGAACGATAAGGATCCGGTTACCTCGCTCAGCGCCCACGACCAGGACGGCGATCCCATCAGGTGGTCCCTGGGTGGTCGTGATGGCGAACTGTTCACCATCCGACGCGGGGTGCTGGCCTTCAGGGAGCCCCCCGACTACGAGGAGCCGAGGTCCTCCGTTGAGGGAGTGCCGATGGCGGAGAGGAACGTGTACAGGGTTACGGTCGAAGGCGCCGGAGGCACGCACGACGTGGCCGTTGTGGTGACGGACGTTGACGAGCCGGGATCGGTGGGCATCGACAGGCTGCAGCCGCAGGTCGACCGGCCCCTCTCTGCCGGCCTTCTGGAAGAGGATGAGGGAGTGACAGATGAAAGGTGGCAGTGGGCAAGGTCCGAGGACGGAAAGATCTGGACGGACATAGAGGGGGCTACATCGCCGGCTCGCAGACCGGTTCCGGCCGATGTGGACATGTACCTGCGTGCTACGGTCACCTATGCCGACAGGTTCGGCCCGCGCAAGAGCGCCTCGGCGGTCAGCGCCAACCGCGTGGAGGCCAGGACGCTGTTCAATGCCGCTCCATCCTTCGCCGATCTGGACGAGGATGAAGACACCATCTACATCGACGTCTCCCGGTCCGTCCCCGAGAACACAGCCGTGGGCAGGGACATAGGGGAGCCCCTGACGGCGACCGACACGGACGAGGACGTGCTTTTCTACGAACTCCTGGACACCCCCGACCTTGAGGACGAGGACGGTCACGTGCGGTTCACCATCGACAGCGCAACTGGCCAGCTCAGAGTCGGCGAGGAGCTGGGCGCTGACGCCGGCGAGCGCGTGGACGAGGATTCGACGGTCCTGTCCGGCGCGCCCGCGCTGCCCCCCGGGGAGGATGCCGGCCAGGGCGATAACAGCGAGTACGTCCTGAGGATCAGGGCGAGTGATCCCTCGACCGCCTCGGCAACGGTGAACGTGGTCGTCAAGGTGACCGAGGTGAACGAAGCCCCCGCCTTCGATGAGGACGCCCCGACGGTGTTGAGAGTCAGGGAGAACCCCGAAGACGAGCCGGTCATCACGCTCGGGGATGGAGAGACCCCCGTGGATGCCGGGACCTACACTGTAACCGACCAGGACGGAGAGGATACCCCCCCATATACCTACAGGGTGTCCGGTGACGACCGCAGCCAGTTTGAGTTCGACAGCGATGGAGTCCTCAGCTTCAGGGCGGGTCGCGAGCCCGACTTCGAGGAGAAGATCTCTTACTCGATAGTCATCGAGGCCCGCTCAGGTGAGGGACCCCGGAGGCTTACGACAAGACTGGATGTGGCCATCGAGGTGGTGAATACGCACGATGGTGGGGAGGTGCTCCTGTCCCAGAGGCAGCCGCACGTAGGGATCGAGGTGATGGCCACGCTCAGTGACCCGGACGGTGGCGTTGCCATCACCCGGTGGGTGTGGGAGCGGTCCGCGGAGGTCGATTCCCCATCGGCCAGGTGCCGGGACATCGGTGAAGATGCTGTCTGGACTCCGATAGACGGCGCATCTTCAGAGATCTACGCGCCTCAGTCGGCCGACGTGGGCAGGTGTCTGCGAGCTGCGGTGGTCTACACGGACGACGTAGATGAGGCTGAACAACATGTGACGGGACTGTTGGAAGCCCCTGTGAGGGGGCGCAAGACAACTGGTCCTGCGCCGATATTGCCGAGCGTGAATGCCGCGCCGGTGTTCCCCGACCAGGACTTCACCACCGAAGGGGACCAGTCTGACGCGACGAGCCGGCAGGTGCCCGAGAACACGGAGAAAGGGCAGAACATCGGAGACCCGGTCTTCGCCCATGACGCAGACGGCGACCTGCTCATATACACCATTGGCGGCGAAGACGCTCGATCCTTCAAGATATCGAGGAAGAGTGGCCAGCTAGAGACGAAGGCCGATGTGGACTACGAGGCCAAGAGCATCTACACCGTTGTGGTGACCGCCACCGACCCGCTCGGTGCCAAGGACAGCATCGTGGTTACCATCAACGTGACCGATGAGGATGACCCGGCGGAGATTCGCATCAAATGAGCGATATTGATGTTGGGGTCCGAGGGAACTGAACATCGGGCAGGTTCGGCGCTGGTGGCCCCAAGGGAGTGGCTGGTGCAAGCAATTCGGGCAGGTCATGTCACCTGGAGTCGACGTAGTTTGAGTCCACCGCCGGGTGGTCTGGAGTCCACAGTTCAAGCTGCAAAGTCATCCCGGTACATCGGGAGCTAAAGGGGGCGAATTCATGAAGGAGGTACGCATTTGGGAGGTCAGTCGGGAAGGGGAGCTGGTCAAGATGAGTTCTACGTCCATCGATTTCGAGGAACGGCTGGAGGGCTGGTTGGAAAAGGATATCTCGGTGCTGGAACAGGATCTGCTGGTCATAGGAAGGCAGGTATCAACTGGTCTGGGCGGGAAGATAGACCTTTTGTGCCTGGACAGCGCAGGCGATACGGTCGTCATCGAGCTCAAGAGAGGTCAGACCCCCAGGGATGTGACCGCCCAGACGCTCGACTATGCGTCGTGCGCGCAGAACCTGACCGAGAAGGAACTGAGGGATATAGCCGAAAGTTATCTTGGGAGCGCGGACTCCTTGCGCGATGCCTTCGAGCGGAGGTTCGACAGGCGTCTCCCCGAGGAACTGAATCTTGGCCATAGATCGCTGATAGTCGCCACATCGGTGGACGCGAGGACCGAGAGGATCGTCACATATCTGTCAGAGCTAGACGTACCGATCAATGTGGTCACGATACATCACTTCGAGGACAGCGGCGGCCGTGAAATGCTGGCGAGAGTGTACTTGGTAGAGCCGGAAGAGGTGGAGGCCAGATCGCGGTCCACCTCAAGGAGGCGGCAATCCCGGTCGCTGTCCGGTCTCCAGACCCTGGCGATAGAAAACGGTGTTGGCGAACTGTACGGTCAAGTTAGGGAAGGCGTTCGTGGCATCCTTTCGGCGAGCGCGGTCGCGCGCGAGTCGGTCGGATACACCATCAGGGACGACGCCGGAAGCATGCGCACCGTGCTGCTAGTTCGCGCCTACGCCGACGACAACGGAGGTCTACCTTTCGTCGTGCATGCAACCCGCATTGGCAAACTGATGGGAGTTGATATGCAGGAGCTGTCAGAGTGGTTGCCCGACGATGCGGTTGAGAGATCTGTGAGCAACTGGGCTGGCAGTTCGGACGAGGAGAGGCAGAGCGCCGCAGGACTGGCCGGAGTCTTTCGAGACAGCGATCAGGTCGATCAATTCATGAAGGGGCTGAGGAGCTGGATGGCCCGCCGACGGTTGACGTCAGGAGGCGAGTGACCGACAGGACATCCGGCTCCATCCCCGGGCAGCCGATGGGGCCGATAGCGGGGCGGCTATGCAATGAAGGCTTGGGGGCAGGTCACTTGGGCAAGGACAACTCCTCGTACGAACGGGCCGCCTCGCCGGATCTCATGGCACTCCTTGCGGAGGGAGGGTTTCTGGCTCCACTGACCGGCCTCAAGGACAGGAAGGTCGCGGGCCTGAATCTCGACGTGCACCTCGTCATTGGCACGCAGGTGCACGTCTACTGCGGCCTGACGCGCCTGATGAACGTCCGAAGGTACAAGAGCGGAACCGTCAGGGTTTCTGCGCACAGGACCTTCAGCCGCCAGGCCTGCGCAAGGGAACTGCTTCGCACTTGGAAGGTGAGTGAGCTCGAAGGCTTCAAGAAAGCGCTGGACACCTACCTCCAGTGACCTGCCCTCCGAATTCTGGTCCAACGCGAATGTTAGTACGTTGGACCAGGGAAAGGGGTACAGATGGCGAGACGCAAGCACAGTCCTGAGCAGGTGATAAACAAGTTACGGTAGGCCAGGGCGGCGATAGCGGACGGCCTTACGGCCGCCATGGCCTACCGCCAAGTAGGCCTTACTCAGCGGACCTGCTGCTGGTGGCGAACCGAGTACTGGCGGCAGAGAATCGACTAGGCTAGGCGGTTAAGGCGGCTCGATGCCGAGTTTGCCGCTCAATGGCTAACCCATCCCTAACTCCCATGGCGGTTTTTCGGTACGGTCAATTACTTCTCGGACTTCCTGCGGCCTCAAACGCCATGGCGATGCACTGACAATGGTCGTGACTTCGCTGCGCTCCTTCTCGTTCAGTGGGCGCTTCGGCTCACCCGTATCCTTGGCACAAATTACATTCAGCGGGTGGACCTTCGGGTTCAAGATCGCATGGCACCATAAAGTCCTTCGCAAACTGTGGGGCCAACCCTTGACGAGTAACGTCCCAGCACGTGGTGTATTAGGAGGATCTACATAAAGAGAGACCACCGCGTCATCCTTAGAGGACTAACAACAAAACTCAAGGAGGGCGACGGTGGTCAAGGAAAGGATGGACTTGCTGGGGATATTGCGCAAGCGTGGTGCGGACGGAGACGTGGATTTCCTGCGCGAGGCGCTGGTGGTCCTGGTGGAAGGGATCATGGATGCCGAGGTGTCCGCAAGGACCGGTGCGGGCTACAGGGAGCGCAGCACGGAGCGTGTGACCCAGCGCAACGGTTACAGGTCCAGGCAGTGGGACACACGCGTGGGGACGATGGACCTTCGGATCCCCAGGCTGAGGGAGGGGAGCTACTTCCCGAGCCTGCTGGAGCCGCGAAGACGCAGCGAGCGAGCCCTGCTGGGCGTCATTCAGCAGGCATACGTGGAGGGTGTGTCGACGAGGCGGGTGGACGACCTGGTGAAGGCGTTGGGATGCGAGGGCATCTCCAAGAGCCAGGTCTCACGTATCTGCTCAGAGCTCGACGAGGTGGTCGACAGCTTCCTGCGCAGGCCGCTGGACGGAGGTCCTTACCGGTACGTATGGCTTGATGCGCTGACGCAGAAGGTGAGGGAGTCGGGCAGGATAGTGAACGTGAGCGTGGTGGTGGCGACGGCGGTCAACGGCGAGGGCAAGCGCGAGATCGTCGGCATGGACGTGGGCACCAGTGAGGACGGTGCCTTCTGGCTGGCGTTTCTGCGCTCGGTGGCCGACCGTGGCCTGGATGGTGTGGAGCTGGTGGTATCCGATGCTCACCGCGGTCTGAGGGATGCGATCGCGTCGGTCTTCGCGGGAGCGAGCTGGCAGCGCTGCCGCACGCACTTCATGACCAACCTGCTGACGCGTGTGCCCAGGCGTGCGCAGCCTGCGGTGGCGACGATGGTGCGCACCGTCTACCAGCAGCCGTCGGCCGAGGAGGTGCATGCTCAACTGCACAGGGTGATCGACCAACTCGAGGACCGGTTCCCGCAGGCCGCCTCGATGCTGTCCGAGGCGGGTCCTGACGTCCTGGCCTTCACGGCGTTCCCGGTGCCTCACTGGAGGCAGATCTGGTCGAACAACCCGCTGGAACGGCTCAACAAGGAGATCCGCAGACGGACGGATGTGGTCGGTATCTTCCCGAACCGGCCTGCTGCGCGCCGGCTGGTGGGAGCGGTGCTGGCTGAGCAGCACGACGAGTGGGCTATCGGGCGCCGCTACCTGACGCTTACATCTCCGGGCATTGATCAGGAACTGGAAGCATCGCCTCAGGCGATGCTTCCACAGCCAACTGCTGCGTAAACGACATCAACAGGATGACGCCTTAATACACCATTTGACGGGACGTGACCCGCGTGCGTCCCTAGTGCATCGACTTTCTACATTCGCAGGGAGGATACGGACATTGCAATTCAATTGCGGTTGCTCTGTTCCCTGTTCCCAGGACCGGTCTCAAACTGACCGGCCTTATGAGAAGATCGCTATATCACGCAATGAGTTGAGGACGAGGCGATATGCCTGATTTCGGGCGACTAGTCCAAGTTGTGGTCAAGTGGTCGAAGAATTGGTTACCTCGTGTTGCACTTGTTGCATTCGGCTTAGGTATTGTCCTCGCGCTTGTCTACGCAGCGATGGAGTTATGGTGGTCGCTTCAGGACACCAATCTGAGCACTCTGATTGCATTACTTGTAGTTTTCGCTGTGGGGATCCCCATTGTTGTTTTCGCTTGGTCATACCGAATGGTGGTTCTTGTCGCTGTTTTGGGAATGGTCATTGGAGCGGTAGCCGGGTTCGTACCCTACCTTGTCATAGTGATAATCATGATCTTGCTAGAGCAGTCGCCAGAAGGCCAAGCAACGAACAGTCAGCTGTCGCAGTTACTCAACAACGACGTTTTCGGTCAACTTTTCTTTGTTGCCGGGGCCGCTTCGGGCGGGCCAATAGCCATCTACGCCTACCAGGAGAAGAAGAGGAGGGCTGCGGAGAACGATGATGGTCGGTAACTCGCACGCCGCAGTATAGTGGTCACTTCTTCCTCTGCGTAGGGTGCTTTACCGCCTGCTCAAACTACGAAGTGAATCAATTGCCCCACTGCACTACATAGCCCTTGCCCCTATAGACCGCCCACTGCGAGGTCACTCCTCCGTATCGGCGGAGCCTGTAGGGGCGGGCACACGTGCGCGCCCTCTCATGAGGTCGTCCAGGCATCCTGCCCGGCACCACCGACTGAGCTTCACCTGCGACGTCAGACGTCCCGGTCATGGCCTCTTGCCCAGTCCGCGTGTTGGAGAATGAGGACAGAGGATGAGCGGCTGACCGGTCCGGATGCGAGCTGCGATTCCAGCTCCAGTCACTTCAGCGACCTCCCACTGGCTCCCATGGCTCAGAGGTCCAGTTGGGCACGGGCTCTACGCGGACATCCTGGCAATCGAGCCCTCCGGTCGCCCCGCGGTGATCGAGGTCAGGCTCGCCAGCAACCCTCAGGCCCGGAGTGATATTGTCTCGCAACTCCTAGCCTACGCGGCTTTCCTCCAGGGGCACACCGTCAGAACCCTCGAGCAGGGTCCCCTTCGCCGTTCCCTTCAGAACATCGGTCAAGGCTCCATCCTGGAGGCGGTAAAGGCCCAGGATGAGGAGGGAGCGGTCGATGACGACTCTTTCGAGACCACCATGCAGGATTTCCTTGATCGGGGCAGCTTCAGGCTGGTGCTGGATGAGGTTCCGGCCGAGTTGTAGAGGGTTGTTGGGTACCTTGATTCGGTGACGGTTGAAGAGCTGACTATCGACCTGCGCCTAGACTGGCCGGAACGGGTCAACTCCAGCCTGACGAGAGGTTCACCGAACTAGCCCAGTCGCTCCCTGCTCCTCAGGCGACAGCGCAGGTTGGGGTTGGGCAGAGCGAGCCCGTGGCCGAACGGGCCGATTGGGCGAGTTCCCAACAACAACGAGATCGGGAGGTCACAGGGACGTTCGTCCATCGGAGGGCGAAGGGACAGCGCCTTCGAGCCCACTCAACATATCTGGCCCGATATCGGTGTCACGAATCGCCCGGACAGTCCTTATCTGCTGCACCAGCTGGGCAAACCGGACTCGTTGACGCTCCATCTCCCTTCACGGCGGTGACCCGTTATGATCATCCGTGCAGTTACAGCTTTGGCTATGCCGCATCCCTCCCTGGATCACGCCAATTGACGGTCGTATATGGCTGCTGAAAACCGCCTCATCGAATGTCAGGGCTTCGCAATTTGAGCCCAAAATCAGCCACCTATCACTACGCAGACGAACGATCTCTCGCCACGCTATGCGGTCTTCGGTTAGGCGGTCCCCTAAAGGTTCTTGGGAGCGGCCGTAGTCGACAAGAGCGAGAGGCCCCTGCACTCGTTATCGACTTCGCTGTCTCTGAGGGCGGCCGGATCTGCGAGAAGTGCTCGGCAGCTCTCGTAGGCACGGGAGGGTGGGCCAAGAAGATTTTCTCTCTGCCCGGTCTTCTCGTCGCTGTAGGGATAGCTACCGTGCTTTCACTGATATTCCTCCAGTCTGGCAACCAAGACCAACATGCGGGAACGGCAACTACAGTTTCGTTCTCTCTCAGTGGATTCACGAACGGCCGTTGGCTGGAGCAGCAAGACGGCCGGCTGGCATCCTCTATCAAAGAACTGGAATGGACAAAAGACGGTGTCGACGGAACCGAGTCCAAAGCTATCCAAGGCTTGATCTACATCGCAGCGACAAGCCGCTCGGTTGCTTCGTCGCTCGTTGCGCTCCGCTGGGTAGAGGACGGTGTCAACGATGTCGAAGCCGAGGCGATTAGCTGGCTGAGCAATACAAGGCGTGCGGGTGTCGCATCAGCAGTCGTTTCCCTGGATTGGCTAGGTGACGGCATCGACGAGACAGAGGTCAAGGCCATCGAATACCTGTCCTACATCGCCAATAAAGACTTTGCAACTTCAAAGTCCCTTGTTTCTCTCGACTGGATGCAGGACGACATCGGCTCTCTGGAGGCGGACACCATCAGGTGGATAAGCAATTTCGCCAGTCCGAGTATCGCTGCATCGGTTGTCGGGCTCAGCTGGGTAGGCGACGGGATCACAGGCTTGGAGAGCCAGTTGATCGAAGAGCTTTCCTATCTCTCCAACGGACATCTAGTGCATGCCATGAAGATAGTCGACATGCCGTTTCTTGAGTCAGTGGAGCCGCCCGACCTGTCGGCCGTAAGAGCACTTTCGGATCTCTGTTCCTTCAGACCGAGGGAGTGCGAAGGTGTGGTGTCCCACCCGGCGGTTCGAGATGGCATAACGGACGACATGGTCCCAATAGTGGCGACACTGAAAGGCGTTGCTCAAACGAACCCTGAACTGATCCGCGCGCTGCTTGATCCATCGAGAGTTTTCTTGGAGCGGCGCATCATCAGGCTGCAGCTTTCGGGCGATGTCATCCTTGACATCGTCCGAACGGCTCAAGGCGCCGCGAGATCAATGGACCTGTTGGAGCTCTCTGTCCGTGGTGCGGAGGAGTTCATGGGGGTGCCTTTTCCGACTGGACACGTCGTCCTGCTGTACGAGAACGCGGTCCACGGCTCTAACGTGGGGGCAAACTCTGGCACCCACATCGCCATCCGTCCAGAATTCGACGTCGACGACGGCAGTAATGAAGCATCGTTCGCGGGCCGTAGCAAGGCACATGAAGTGGCGCACTATTACTGGAGCGGCAATGCGGATTGGGTGGACGAGGGCGCGGCGGAATTCATGGCGTCTGCGATTGACGGCATGCGAACCGGACAGCCAATAGGCATCATCCATGCTCCCTGTGGATATGCCCGCAGCATCGCCGAGCTGGAGACCCTTAGGGTCTCCAGAGGCGATCTTGAATTCGAATGCAATTATTCGCTGGGGGAGCGCCTGTTCGTGGATCTGTATCGCGTATTGGGAGACGACCGTTTTCGTCAGGGGTTCCGCGAGCTTTATGCAACGTCGGCGATCGAGGACGATGCAGATGACATTCGAGGGACATCGGTTGGCATCGACGACGTTAGGAGGGCATTTGGCTCGGACGACGGTAGGGTGAACTCGATCATCGCCCGATGGTATGCGGGAACGGTATCCTTTAACCCGACTCGACTCGATCCCAGCGCCGTCGATCCGCGCCTCAGCGGCATCGACGGTCGCATCGAGCAGGCCTTTGTCAATACGAGCACTGGTGGCCCAGCCGTTTCCGTCTTTTCGGCGGAGGACATCGATGACTGGGTATACCTGACGTTGGAGTACTCATACTCCCTGTCGAGTGGCAAGCAAGAGGTCCCGGTGGAGATAGTGGAGTACTTCGAGGACGGGTTTGAGTTCAGCCGCAGAAGCTATTCGCTTGGTGCAGAGGCCGGGTACACCGGGGGAACCGCCTGGTTTTCCGTGGGGCAATCACCTCCACTAAAGTGGGCGCCCGGACGTTATCTCGTCTACGTGTACTCGGGTGACCGCAAAGTCGCGGAGGTGGAGTACGAGGTGACGCCCTGATCCTGATCTGCGGGAGGCCATCCCTTAGCCGGATGGAACTGGATCGATTGACAACATCCGACGTCGTCCCGCCCTGTTACAGGCCGTTTCTCAGTGAACTGGTTTCAGATGCCGCTAGCGGACGGCCCAACAGAGCCCCCCGCTCATCAGGAACATAAGCCCAAGACCCGCCAGCCACACGACGGGCTTCATCAGCGGAGAGTCGAGGACAGTGGCTCCGCCGAAGTTCTGGGTCAGATACACCCGCCCACTCCTGTTCCTCGCCACCCCAACTCCCAGATGGTTCCAATCGGGATTTAGCAAGTTTCTCCTGTGTCCCTTGCTGTTCATCCAACTTATAACCGCCGCCTTCCCCAGCTGCCAGTCCGATCTCCACTTGAACCTGCTCCGCCAGGTGCCGCCAGAGCCGGAGCTCACCGTCCAGATGTTCTCCCCTACACGCTGGCTCGGATAGCCTGCCCACTTCGCTCTCTCCCACGGTCTACTTCCATGAACTCCGCTATGGGAATACCTCGAACTCCTCGACATCCACCGGCTGTGATGGCGGGCCGCCCGCTTGAGCGACCGGTGGCCGCTGAGCTTCCTCAGACCTCGCTTGCTCCGCTCCCTGTTCGTGTAATACAGAACACTTCGTTCCACCACCCGAGTGTTCAATCCCCTCTCCTCTCAAGTTACACCCGCGACTTTCGAGCGACTTAAGGTACTCCGACTCGACGCTAAAGCCCGCCAGGCATCAATGGCCACCTGCGCCTCAAAGACACCGGGGTGAGATTCTCTAGGGCGGAGTGGTGACCTGCATAGTCACTTAAGGAAACGTATGCGACGGACTTCTCCGAAAGAGTGACATCCCTCAGGACAACGACAAGCAAGGCTCAAGGTATTGAACAGCATAGCGGCGGGCCAGAGACGTATGCGGTTTTCCTCTCTGACCAGCCGTCGAGCACCAGCCTTATGCGTCATCCTGCCGCTCAAGGCCGATGCGAATCCTCAACTCTCCTTGGCGACCTGTAGCGGAATTGGCTTGCCTCGACCGCAAGCTCTAGGACGGGACTCCTGCAGCCTCAGACCCCCGCTGCAGGACGCCTTCCGGCTCGTCGACGGCCTCAAGGCGCAGACGCAGCCCCAGCGCGCCTGTCACCTTCAGCGGCGTTACCAGGGTGGGATTGCCATCCTCGGACAGAGCCTCATGGGTGGTACCATGACGGTAGATCAGAGGAAGCGTCCGCCTGACGTCAAGGGTGAGAGGAGGGCGAGATGACGATGGAGTGTCATGCGTACAAGGTCGATCTGAAGCTCGACCTTGAGATTCAGCAGCGAGCCGGTCAGCGCGAGTACTGGGCTGTAGTGGCTAGCGATCTGGGGATCGTGGCCTATGGGGACAGTGAGAAGGAAGCGGTGGCCAATCTGGACGAGTCGGTAGGCGTGCTGTTGGAGTCGTTCTCCGAATATCCCGACGCGGTCGGGGCCATGAAGCAGTACTTCGACTTCCATGGAGTGAAGTACAAGTTGAATGAGAAGCCTGAGATTCAGACCTTCAGCCCGGGGCTGTACGAGGACCTGTTCGAGAGTCTGGCTCAGGCCTCTCCGGGCACGCTACACCAACTCATCGAGCTGACCGCTGAGCCCGTCCGCCGTGAGCACAGTCTCAACGGGGAACTGCGTGTTCCAGTATCCGGCTGATCGGGAGTTCGTTCGAGGGCTGTTGGCAGAGCTAGGCTACGAGGCCAAGAAGAAACGCTTGGACTTTGACGTTTTCCGGCTGAGCGGTAAGCCCACGCATACGATTCTTGTCAGATACTACGATGGGCAAGTGGAGTTGATAGACGTCGTGAACCAGTTGAGCAAGAAGGGCTTTACCGACGACGAGATCGACGCGGCCTTGAGAAGCATGTGAACTGATGCCCACTGGACCAAAAGGACAGAAGCGTCCGCGGGATGCAAACGCCTGCGCCGTCACCCTCATGAAGATCGCCACCGGCCAGTTGACGGAAGAGGAACTGCGCATCCGGCCCTAAATACAGCCGGAAACCACTTGTCCTGGAAACACCCGTTCTATAGAATCCATGGGTGAATCGCCTTCCCTAGGAGAAGCGTAGGCAGATCCTCCTGATGCTCGTCGAGGGAGCCTCGATGAGATTGACCTCCAGGGTCGTTGGATGCAGCCCGACGACCGTGTCGAGACTCCTTGTTCACGCCGGTACGGTGGCGTGACTGTACCACGAGATGAGATCAGGTCGTTCTGCTACTCGAAGTGGCTGACAGTCCCGTACATCATGGGCGATCCGGAGTGGGCGGGGGACGTCTGGGCCTGGACCGCTATCGAGGCTGATCGTCTCGTGGGTTGTGGGTGGGCGCAACCGTCACGCCGACGTGACCTTCATGTGTGATCTGGCCAGCAGGCTGTCCGGTCCGACTCGGCTCTCCACGGATGGACTGTGGGTCTACCCGGAGGCGGTGCTGGCAACGTTCGGCCGGAGCGTGGACTACGGCCAGATCGTCAAGCTGTACGGGAGAGGTCTAGGAGATCGAAGAGGACAAGCGGAAGTATTCGCCTGAGCCAATTTACGGGCTAACCAAGGCGACGGTCACAGGATCACCCGACGAGGCCCAGATCAGCACTAGCTACGTGGAGCGGCACAACCTGACCATGCGGATGAGCATGAGGAGATTCACCCAGCTGACGAAAGGGATCTCCAAGAAGATCCAGCACCACTGGTACGCGATGGCCCAATACATGACCTGGTACAACTTCTGCCAGCCCCACGGCAGTCTGGGCAACCTCACGACTCCCGCGATGGCAGCAGGATTGGCTGAGTGGCCGCTGGAAGTGGATTTTCTGATCGAGGGCGTAGAGGAGCGCGAACTTGAGGCCGTCCGAGCTGCGGCCAGTCAACCCAGACAGCGTCGAAGAGTCCGTCGGCGAAATCCAACTTAGCAATGTAGGCCAGTACCCCCTACTGACGTTAGTGTTGGTGATGACATTATGATGCTACTGTCAGGCTAGGAAACATGATGACGAGCCGACTCGAAGAGCAACTACGGGATCTTGAGCGCGATCACGGTGATGCGAAGCTTGTGGAAGCGCTCCTGAGGCATGTGTCACATCGGCGGCACGGCACAGCCGAGTTACTGGATCGTCTTGCCGCCGTTTGGGTCGGACCGGAATCGGATCTGCTGGATGCCGCGGCATCTATTGCAGCTCGGCATCACGCCTTGGAAGGCGATGAGACCCTGCTCCGTAGCTGGCTGGTATTGCTCGCACAGAGGAGTGACCTCGTCCGGCAGCTTGGAGGCACTCCGCGTCAAGTACTCGATGAGGTCGGGCAAACCGTGATGGCACAGGCTAGGCTGCAGGGTGAGGCGATCCACACCATCTGGCGTGAACCAATGCTCCAGCCAAGGCATGTCGCAGTCGCACTGGGAGCCAAAGAAACGAACCGCGAGAAGGTCAGGCAGCTCCGCGAACGTTCGTGGCTCCTCGGCCTGCCCCTGGGCCGAGGCTATGTGTATCCGGCATTCCAGTTCGATCCTCAGCGACGCAGCATCTTTCACGAGGTGCGCACGGTGAACGAGTTGCTCGAGGGCGCGGCTGATCCCTGGGCGGTAGCGTCCTGGTGGTTCTCAACTCACGCCCGTCTGAGTGCTCGACCTGTTGAGCTTGTCGGAACCGATCGATCAGACGACCTCGTCGCAGTGGCCGAGGTGGCTACCGAGCTGGTCGGGTAGCCGGGATTGTCGCCCATCCACCAACCCCCTTTAATCTACGATGGCTCACCGGTCCGCCTCCTGCTGCCAGCAGGAACTACACTAACCCGCATCCACAGCACAGCTTTCGGTGCACTCCAGTTCAATCCAACCGTGGCAAATAGCGGCCTCAGGGGTGGCCGATTCGATGCAACGCCCGGCGATGAGTACCCTTTCCTCTACGCTGCCGGGGACGACTGCACCACCGTGGCCGAAGTGCTGCTGCGTGACATTCCAATCGACGAACGAGGTGCACGTCTGCTACCGCGCGCCAGCCTCGCGAGGCGGAGAATCGGCTGGCTGCGCACGACGCGCGACCTGGAATTGATTAGCCTCCGCTCAGGCAAAGATCTTGCAGCAGTCGGTCAGGACACCTGGCTGACCGCTTCGGACGCCAGCGACTACGCGATGACACGCCGCTGGTGCTCGGCGACTAGAAACTGGTCGCCCTGGGCTGAAGGCCTGACCTGGCGTTCGCACCAAGAGCCCGAGGGATACGCCTACGTCTTCTTTGGCGACCGCTGTCCAGCCGGTTGTTTCGAAGAAGTTGAAGGCGGACCTTTACCCGTCCCGCCCGACAACCGGAGTCTCAGCGACGGCGCTGGTCGTGTCTACGTCGAGGAAATCCTGACGTCCTATCGCGTCGCGCTCACGTAACTGCGCAACGCCGGCGCACGGGAGAAATCACCGCATGTTGGCTCGACAACAGACGGACGTCAGACCTAGCGTTTCCGCGCGCGCGTCCTAGGCCCGGCCAGTCCTCGGGCGGCCCCTTCGCCGACGTTCGCTCAGCCAGAAGTAGATGGCATCGTCGGTGCGGACTATTTCGATGTCTCTTCCTGACAGGCGGACTGCGTCTCCGAGCCTTCGCCTGTCCGTCGAGAGAGATTCTCCTTCGGAGGCGACCACCTTGCCGGCGACCCCGCGGGACAGACCATTTATGCTCTCCAGATACGCGGCCAGTACCAGCTGCCGCTTTCCTCCTCCTGTGATCCTCCGGAGTAACGTCCCAGCACGTGGTGTATTAGGAGGATCTATATAAAGAGAGACCACCGCGTCATCCTTAGAGGACTAACAACAAAACTCAAGGAGGGCGACGGTGGTCAAGGAAAGGATGGACCGTGCGCCGCGTGACGCGGCATAGGATACCCGACTCAATCGGGAAGAACTCGGAGAAAGTTCTTGGGTCAACCGACCTACCTTGCGGTGAAAGCCAATGGGGAAAACAGCATGTCGGTAAAGCGGCTACGGCCTGAAGGCGTTGTAGGGCCGGTTCCGCAAGACCCGCGCGATACGGTGAAAGCTGGATTGCCTGAACCCCAGTTCCCGGAAGGTGTTCCTTTCACCCGCCGGTAGAACGCTTGTAACCCGGCGCCGCTCGTTGCACCGGTAACAGGTCCAGACCGATGCAACTCCGCCGAGCGGACGATGACCAATGAGGCCATACAAGGGGATGAACGGGGCACCTACAGTCGCGCTCGGACGTCCTGTGTCACCGTAACGCGGGATGGCCTACGGGGCGAGAGCCCTATGGTCACGGAGCCCTCGTAGTAGTCCGAGCCGGGGAAAGCCCGGTACATGGCGAAGGGGGGCAGGCGGCACCGGTGCGGAGAGTGGGGAGGTGCGCGGAATGCGTAACGCCGAAACCACTTTCCGTGCCATCCGGGTTGAGAACCTGGACGAGTGTCACTGGAGAGCCGTGTGAGACTGAAAAGTTCATGCACGGTTCGGAGGGGGGCCGACGGAAAAGTGCTCCAACCGGAGTAACTCGCCGGCGGCCTACCCTACTGCTGGGGATATTGCGCAAGCGTGGTGCGGACGGAGACGTGGATTTCCTGCGCGAGGCGCTGGTGGTCCTGGTGGAAGGGATCATGGATGCCGAGGTCTCAGCCAGGACCGGTGCGGGCTACAGGGAGCGCAGCACGGAGCGTGTGACCCAGCGCAACGGGTACAGGTCCAGGCAGTGGGATACACGTGTTGGGACGATGGACCTTCGGATCCCCAGGCTGAGGGAGGGGAGCTACTTCCCGAGCCTTCTGGAGCCGCGGCGGCGCAGCGAGCGAGCCCTGTTGGGCGTCATTCAGCAGGCATACGTGGAGGGTGTGTCGACGAGGCGGGTGGACGACCTGGTAAAGGCCCTGGGATGCGAGGGCATCTCAAAGAGCCAGGTCTCACGTATCTGCTCAGAGCTCGACGAGGTGGTCGACAGCTTCCTGGGCCGGCCGCTGGACGGAGGTCCCTACCGGTACGTATGGCTGGATGCGCTGACGCAGAAGGTGAGGGAGTCGGGCAGGATAGTGAACGTGAGCGTGGTGGTGGCGACAGCGGTCAACGGCGAGGGCAAGCGCGAGATCGTCGGCATGGACGTGGGGACCAGCGAGGACGGTGCCTTCTGGCTGGCGTTTCTGCGCTCTGTGGTCGACCGAGGCCTGGATGGTGTGGAGCTGGTGGTATCCGATGCTCACCGCGGTCTGAGGGATGCGATCGCGACGGTCTTCGCGGGAGCGAGCTGGCAGCGCTGCCGCACCCACTTCATGACCAACCTGCTGACCCGTGTGCCCAGGCGAGCGCAGCCGGCGGTGGCGACGATGGTAAGGACCGTCTACCAGCAGCCGTCGGCCGAGGAGGTGCATGCGCAGCTGCACAGGGTGATAGACCAGCTCGAGGACCGGTTCCCGCAGGCCGCCTCGATGCTGTCCGAGGCGGGTCCTGACGTCCTGGCCTTCACGGCGTTCCCTGTACCTCACTGGAGGCAGATCTGGTCGAACAACCCGCTGGAACGGCTCAACAAGGAGATCCGCAGACGGACGGATGTGGTCGGTATCTTCCCGAACCGGCCTGCTGCACGCCGGCTGGTGGGAGCGGTGCTGGCAGAGCAGCACGACGAGTGGGCTATCGGGCGCCGCTACCTGACGCTTACATCTCCGGGCATTGATCAGGAACTGGAAGCATCGCCGGAGGCGATGCTTCCACAGCCAACTGCTGCGTGAACATCATCAACAGGATGACGCCCTAATACACCACTTGACGGGACGTGACCTCCTCCGGGCCTCATCAACGGACGTAGTGGTGAACTGTGGCATAGTTCTGGCAGCCTCCTACACTGGACTTGGGAGGGCAAATCATATGTCAACCGCAGGGACTTTGGCACCTTGTCTGCGCGGTCATTCAAACTCCATCGCCATGCTTTGACATCCCGGATAGTGACAACATTCGGCAGGTGAATCAGAGCAGCAAATTGGTCTGAGCGAACCTACGAGCTTCCGGGCGATAACCGGACCATCAACCGATTCCAACTCCGGCCGGAATGGTCGGTCGGATAGGGAAGTCTGACTTCGGTTACTAATCTACTCGCTACTGCGACTGGCTCTATGTGATATCGATCTCCACGCGGCAGTGGTCGCTGGAACCCCAGTCGTCCGGGTCGTTAAGGGCACGCACGCGAACACAATCGGCCATTGCACTGGACGCGAACACGAAGTCCAACTGGCGGGTGGCCGTTGCCGGACTCCCGCCTCTCGGGTAGTACGTGGGGACGTTCCCGCTGCCGGGGGGCAGCTCGGCCGGCCATGGGTCCGCCTGCCGCCCGTCGGGCGCCTGCGGGCCCACGAACTTCAGCCCCAGCGCCTCCATCCTGTCGAACACCGTTTGATAGCGCCCTGCCCAGTACCAGCTCCCGCCCTCTCCCTGGCCGCGGAGGATGTTCAGATCGCCCGCGGCCAGGATGCGGTGACCGTGCTGAGTCCCGATGAACGCGGACAGGTCTGAGACGACCCGGTGTGCGGAGGCATCCGAGACTATCCAGCCGCTATTGGTCGAGGCGTGGGGGCTCTCCCAGAGCGAGTACATCGAGACGGCAATGAACGGGTCCACACCGGGAGCACAGACGTGTGCGGCCGTGACCGTCCCGGGGCGGCTGACGGCGAGGTCCCCCGCACGAGCCTCCTCGAGGGGTCGTGCAGCGACCCACTCCATCTCGACGCGTTCCGAGAGCCTGGCAACTGCCGTCCGGCGGGGCCATCCGGTCCAGCCCGCGGTCCTCCACGGCGCGGGATCGACTGCGATCGGACTGGCCAGGTCCCCGGGCGGCCGGCCGGCCTCCTGCAGCAGGGCGACGTCCGCGTCCATCCCGAGCAGACTGTGCCAGGGCTCCACCTTGCCGCCTATGTTCCAGGAGACCACCTTGATAGCCAAAGAGCTGACCTCGACTCCACTGTTTCGCAGCCAGCCAGTATGGTACTGGGACCGACCCGCGAAAGCTGACGGGATTGCCGGCGGCCGATTGATGGCATTGCCTGCCGGCTCTCCGGCACCTGCGTAGGTCCTCTGCCGCGGGTCGGAAGTTCCATGCGCTTGCGATGACCAGAACATGTCCAGAATGATCCCTGCACAGATCGACGAGGCGGTCGAGAGCTCTGCCGAGAGGCGGATCTTCGACCTGCTCGAGCACGACCCGGACACAGCGGGATGGACGGTCATTCACTCTCTCGGGCTGGCGCGCAGGCCGACGGGCCCTTACGGGGAGATAGACTTCGTCGTAATCGTCCCGGGCGAGGGAGTCGTCTGCCTTGAGGTAAAGGGCGGACGGGTCTCGTGCCGGGACGGGATCTGGCGCACGATGGATCGGTACGGGCGGTCCACAGACCTCAAGAAGAGCCCGTTCGCCCAGGCCAGGGAGTCCATGTTCGCCCTGCGCAGGGCGATCGCAGACCATTTCGGTCGGGCCTCCCCCGAGGCGACCTGTCCGATCGGGTTCGCGGTCGTGTTCCCCGACGTTGCCTGTCCGCCGGACAGTCCGGAATTCGAGCGAAGCGACGTGATCGACGCCGAGGACCTTCGGCGACCTGTCTCCTCGTCCATCAAGCGGGTCGTCGAAAGTCGGCTGAGGCAGTTCCAGCAGCGCAGCGGCGAGTCTCTTCCGACCACATCCCAGATCAGGTCGCTGGTCGGCTACCTCAGGCCCAGTTTCGATCTTGTGGTCGCAAGGTCCGTCTCGCTGGGAAGAACCGAGGAAAGGCTCCTGAGCCTGACCGGCGAGCAGTACGATCGCCTCGATGAGCTTGCGGCCAACCCGAGGTGCCTCTTCGAGGGGGCCGCCGGCACCGGCAAGACGCTGCTGGCCCTGGAGTACGCCCGGCGGGCGGACAGGGCGGGACAAAAGGTGCTCTTCGTCTGCTTCAATCGCCTCCTCGGGGACTGGCTGGCCAGACAGACGGAGGGCACCGGGATAGCGGCAGGATCCTGGCACAGGACCCTCAGGGGGATAGTGACCGCCAGCAGCGTGGGGGAGGAGTTCCTCGAGCACGAGCGCCATGCCATAGAAGGAGACGACTTTACCGGGCTCTTTGACGAGCTGTATCCGTTCTACGGCGAGATCGCCCTGGAGGAGATGGATAGACCGTTCGACGTGCTGGTGATGGACGAGGCGCAAGATCTGTTCCGCCGCACCACGCTCGACCTTGCGAACCGGGCAATACGGGGAGGCCTGGCCGGAGGGACGTGGGGGATCTTCGGGGACTTTACCGGACAGGTCCTCTACGGCGCCGCCTCCGAGTCCGCCGTAGACCTCTCGGACTACTGCGAGCACTTCGTCAGGGCGAGGCTGACACTCAACTGCCGCAACACGCGGGCCATCGCCGAAGAGGCGGCTATCTTCGGGGGATTCAATAGGCCGCCGTTCAGACTTGGCCATGAGGCAGGGCTGCCGGTCGAGCGCCGCTACTGGCGGACCAGGTCCGGGCTGGAGAAGGCCCTCGGGGAGACCATCGACCGACTGGCAAGGGGCGGAGTAGGCGCGGACGAGGTGATCGTCCTGTCGCCCCGGCGGCTTGAGAACTCCGCCCTTGCCCCGTTCGAAAGGCTCAACGGTATCCCGCTCGTCGACTGCTCGCGGTCACTGGACGCTCCCGCGGACTGCCTGAGGTTCTCGACGATCCACTCGTTCAAGGGACTTGAGAGCAGGGTGGTAATCGTAGTCGACATAGAGGACGTGGAAGATCAGATGGTCCAGTCACTGCTATACGTGGGATTGTCCAGGGCCCGGGCCCTGCTGATCCTTGTGGCTCATGAAGATGCCCGGTCGGCGATCGACGCCCGGATCAGGGAGGCAATGGAGGGTTAGCCACAAGGTTGGGCGGCGCCCGCTCAAATGCCTACCTCTCGCTGATTCTTCGAATCCCGCCGGTCCGAGCGGCTTGGCCTGAATTGTCCGACCCCCAACAGGCGACGGTGCCATCGGTCCTCACCCCGCAGGTGTGATAATACCCGGCGCTGACGGCGGCAAACTACCCTCCATGCGAAGCGGCTTGGCCGAAGTCACCCGATCCCCAGCAGGCGACGGTGCCGTCGGTCCTCACCCCGCAGGTGAGACTTTCCCCGGCGCTGACGGTGGCGTATTCGCCAGTGGGCGGCCAGGCTTGTCCGTTCAGATTGTTCGCCCAGCAGGACATGGCACCGTCAACCTCGACCCCGCAGGTGTGATCGTACCCGGCGCTTACGGCGGCAAATTGCCCTTGCGGCGGCGAGGCCTGGCCGTATTCGTCCCAGCCCCAGCAATCTACGACGCCGTCGGCCCTCAGCCCACAGGTGTGAGACCACCCGGCGCTGACGGAGTTTAACTGTCCCTTGGGCGGCGAAGTGCGGCCATGGATGTCAACGCCCCAGCAGGCGACGCTGCCGTCGGCTCTCACGCGTGCGGCGTGAGAGGAACCCGCGCTGACGGATGTGAATTGTCCAGTCGGCGGAACCTCGACGGCTAGCTCCACAGGCCGGGAAGTGGTGTCATAGTGGTCCTTGTTAGTTGCCGGTGTCAGGGTGGTTGTGGTTGTGGGGCTGGGCGATTGAGCTTGCGAGGGCAGGGCCGGGAAAATAGGCTTTGGAATGGTGGTGGCGAGATCTAGGACTTGTTTGGTCGCCTCAGTCTGAGCGTCTGTTGCCCGTTCAACGGATAGAGACGCTTCGACCGTTGCATCCATCTCGGCACCAGTCCCAGCGTCCACGCATCCCACCAGCCCTAACGTCGCAATCGCGGTTAGTGCGAATAGCTTTCTCGTTTGTTATGCCCTAACAGGAACGTCCCAAGCGCGCTCAGTGGACGTAGCTTTTGGGCGGGTTCGGTGGAGCCCCAGCACTTGGTGTATTCAGAGAGTCTGCATTTGCAAAGACCACCACGTCATCCCTATCGGGCATGAGCGAAAGCTCGAGATTGGAGTGCGACGGTGGTCAAGGAAGGCGCAGTCCAGTTGAGAACCATGCACGAGAAAGGAGGCGGCGATAGTTGAGACCTGCAATGAGATTGCATGAGGGTTCCACGGCTACTTCCCTGCAACGGCGCTTAACTTCATGGGATACCGGCCGGCAGAGACTCTTCTTGATTCTCGTCTCCGTCGAACCCGTCGACTAGAGGCGTAATTGCTTCGATGAAACGCCTGAGCGTATCGCCTAACCTATGAGAAAACGCGTCGTCCAAGTCTTCGCTGGTGTGGGTCACCACGATGCGATCGTCTTCAATCTCTTGGCTTTCATGAATCTGCAGTTTCGCGATCCTGCTCCCAAGTTCGTCAGAGAAGTGGCCAAATTCGACGTTCACCTTCCACGGGTTAGTTTCGCCGTCTAGGCGATACAGATTCATCCTGTAGGACATTCCCCAATTGCTCCAGGGAGCGTGCGAATACCAAACCCTGTAGTAGCGATGGTCGTAGGCTCCACCAGCCCAACCTCCGGCCCATCTGCTTCGTTTGTCTGGTCTCTTGCCCTTAGTGAGGGAGCCCAATGCAAGGTCTGCAGCTCTTCTCAGGAAGCGGGTGACTTCGTCCCTTTGGTTGCGGTCGTAAGTCTTTTGGAGATTCTGCGCGAATCCGCTGGCACCCGCCTGCAGCTGCCTGCTACCGATTTGGATTTGATAGTCTTCCTCGCCAGGTACCGGGATGATGGTGTTCGCTTGGACGTATAGGGAATTGGTTTCTTCATCGCGGTATGGAGTCAGTTGGATGCAAGTAATCAAGTTCTCATCAGGGGCTTTCTCGTTGAGCCACAGAGCCGCAGAAGTTACTTCCGGAGCAAATCTGTGGCTTGCGAGGATGATGCGCTGATCGTTGTTGAGCGAATCGAGACCGTCCGAGTCCAGATGATTCAACAGCATGGTGCCAGCCTCCTCCTCCGAGACCTCCGCATGACTGGCAAGCATGCTAATGATCTGATCCGCGCTGGCCCGGCGAATATAGCTTGCATACTTGATGGCCTGCCAATAGGCGTCCGCCCCCGAGTCATCGCGTTTCAACTCGATGACGATGAGTCGGCCATTGGCATCAACAGCTAGCAGGTCGAGCCTCTCGCTGGTGCGGTCGAAGCCGCTGAACTCCTTGGAGATCACAAGTAGGTCCTCGCCTATGATGCCGGGATTGGCCGCAACCCACTCTTGTATGTCCGACCGCTCCTGCAAGCCCAATCGCGCGAATTCGACTTCGCGCAGCGCCACCGATTCCCGTGTCGAGGGGTTGATCTTGTATAGCTGTGGTTCGCCACTCACTTTTGCTGTACCTCCGCGGCCTACGACTTAGAAGACGGGAATTCCGAATGCGGATCGCATGAGCTTGGACATTCGGCTTGACGCCAACTGCGATGCATCATAGCGAATTGTCGCTGGCTACGTGGATGACGGTGAGCGCTGCTAATGTAGAGTCGTTCAATGCGTTTCTTCAATTTTGCCCATGGCGCCGCGGACGCGGTGTTGAACTGGTGGAGGGCAGATGGAGGGCGTGCGATCGATGCAGAGGCCCTCGTTCTCTTCTCCTGAATCGTGTGCTTCGATCCCCTCTCACTCAGGCACCCGATATAGTCAATCGCCTAATCTCCAGCGCCCTCGATTCCAGAAGAGCTGCAAGGTCAATCCTGCCCGTTAGCCTGCCTTCAGCAAATCGCATTCCCATCACCAGTGGAACGCCCACTCCAGTTGGGCCCAGGATCACTCCTAACGCGTTGTACACACTCACTCTTCCCATGCGTCTTGCCCCTTTACGGAGGGCTTGCCGGAGGGTCGAACGTCCGGTCAGGTATCTGCCTCCTTCGATAACACCGGTGACAATCATCGACGCGAATGTGATGGCATCGAAGGCCGTCTCAGCGGCTTGATCCAAGAGATCATCAACCGCTCTGTCCGCCAATTCACTGATCTGGGTCACAACGAAGTCGTCCAACTACTCGTTAGAGATGTCGGTACCCAGGACGTAATCGGCACCGGCGTCGACTTCCGGGGGCACGACCACTCGTATGTCGGGATATTCGACCACGGCCTCTTTCACATATCCCATCGATTCGGTGGCCTTGAGTTGAAGGAACCATCCTCATTCTCAATTCGCAGGTCCCATCCGGGCTGCGTAGACGACTCGGCTAGATGGGCGTTCTGGCCGGGATCAAGCCGCAGTTCCCCCAGCCGCTCTCCGGCATTTAGTCGGTCGCACACGAGCATTTCGAAATACTTGCCCTTCACTCCGTTCGCCAGGCCATCAAGCCGTTCGTCCGAGGCACCCGCGAGAGATTCGAGGTCTACATTCGGATACTGGCGGTAGAAGACTTCTCTAAGGAGCGGGTCTGCATCAAGCTTGCGTCCGAGATCAAGTACATCGTCAAGAGCGACATCGGCTGCAATCGCGGCCACTTTAAGGACCTGCCGCTCGCCTCTAGTGCGATAGGCCTGAGCCAGGTCACCCGCGCCTACGGGGAAACCTCGCACACTTGGTTTGGTCCGTCTGCTGTATGAGGTCCATCCCCGCGCCTACGGGGAAACCTCGGTCGGTTCTCGATTCCAAAACCCTGGGCGATGCTCTGGCCGAGGTCTATCCCCGCGCCTACGGGGAAACCGCGGAACAGGCTCTCGCAGAAATGGGGATTCAGGGTCTATCTCCGCGCCTACGGGGAACCCCCCCAATCGTCCGCCAGGCCGCAGAATGACCTGGGTCTATCCCCGCGCCTACGGGGAAACCTGGATCAGTTACCTATGTAGCGTCGAATGGCACGGTCTATCCCCGCGCCTACGGGGAAACCGCAGCTAGCTGGAAACGGAGACGCAAAGCGTGGGGTCTATCCCCGCGCCTACGGGGAAACCTGAATTGGTCGCGCTCGTCACGGAGGAGTTCGGGGTCTATCCCCGCGCCTACGGGGAAACCGCCGCCCAGTCATTGGGGTGCATCACGATCATGGGTCTATCCCCGCGCCTACGGGGAAACCTCAGCCTTGCTGTATAGACGGGCCGTGGAACCAGGTCTATCCCCGCGCCTACGGGGAAACCTGGGTTTGGGCCTCTATGGTCTTCTGCCAAATCGGTCTATCCCCGCGCCTACGGGGAAACCCAGGTGGCATTGACCAAACCCTACCGCGAGGCGGGTCTATCCCCGCGCCTACGGGGAAACCTACTACGACGAGATGCGCGTGACGATCACGCCGGGTCTATCCCCGCGCCTACGGGGAAACCTCGTCGGCACTGTATACGGTGGCCATGCTGCCGGGTCTATCCCCGCGCCTACGGGGAAACCATCGTCACCTGCATGAAGTGGTCGGACAGGTCGGGTCTATCCCCGCGCCTACGGGGAAACCAGTAAGTGTATACACACGGGTGGTGACAGTATCGGTCTATCCCCGCGCCTACGGGGAAACCTTCGATACCGTCGGGCAGGCGTACTACGCGGGCGGTCTATCCCCGCGCCTACGGGGAAACCGCGCTGGAACGCATCGTCTCAGTTGCCATGCGCGGTCTATCCCCGCGCCTACGGGGAAACCCGCCCGACCTCATAGTGACGGTGCTGACGGGCCGGTCTATCCCCGCGCCTACGGGGAAACCAATCCCAATCCTTCGATTCTCACCGGTCCGATAGGTCTATCCCCGCGCCTACGGGGAAACCGTGAAACTGCGGGCGGTGAAAAGGCGTAAGACCGGTCTATCCCCGCGCCTACGGGGAAACCTTAAAAGTTCCCCCTTTAATCCAGTTAGTGCCAGGTCTATCCCCGCGCCTACGGGGAAACCCTTCGCCTCACCCCCCGCGAAATCAAACGGGCAGGTCTATCCCCGCGCCTACGGGGAAACCGATCAGGCGGTCCCGTTGGGCCTGGACCTTCAGGGTCTATCCCCGCGCCTACGGGGAAACCAGCTCACGACGCCGGGCGGTATAGGCAAGAGTCGGTCTATCCCCGCGCCTACGGGGAAACCCGGCCCTGAGGGCCGATTATCCCGACTGGCACAGGTCTATCCCCGCGCCTACGGGGAAACCCACTACTACGGCGACGACTGTCCCGGTGGCCACGGTCTATCCCCGCGCCTACGGGGAAACCCGAACCGGCTTATGGGAAGATCAGCCTCACCCCGGTCTATCCCCGCGCCTACGGGGAAACCGGACGACCCCCAGGGAGGTCTCGGCCGCCCGCTCAAAGGTCTATCCCCGCGCCTACGGGGAAACCCCGACCACGCGGCCTCTGACATCGGTGTCGTAGGGTCTATCCCCGCGCCTACGGGGAAACCGGCATTGTCGGCTCCTGTGTACTGAATGCGAGGGGTCTATCCCCGCGCCTACGGGGAAACCAAGGCCACGGCGCAGCGGATCCTCGGGACAACGGGTCTATCCCCGCGCCTACGGGGAAACCTACCCCGAATCAAGGGGGTCACCGACGTAACCGGGTCTATCCCCGCGCCTACGGGGAAACCGTCGATGAAGGGGCGCAGATCGACGCCGACAGCGGTCTATCCCCGCGCCTACGGGGAAACCATTGCCAGCCCCTCGACCTGATCGGTCGTGTCCGGTCTATCCCCGCGCCTACGGGGAAACCGGTGGGCGGGGGCTCCGCGAGCCAGTCCGCATAGGTCTATCCCCGCGCCTACGGGGAAACCGCCGTGTAGCCAGTCGCGCCGAAGTCGTGAGCCGGTCTATCCCCGCGCCTACGGGGAAACCGCTGTTCCTGAGCCAGAGGCACCGCTAGCTCCGGGTCTATCCCCGCGCCTACGGGGAAACCAGCTCCCCGACATCCTTCCCGGCGGTCGGGTCCGGTCTATCCCCGCGCCTACGGGGAAACCCAGTACGCTTCCACGAGCGCCTGCATGTGGGCGGGTCTATCCCCGCGCCTACGGGGAAACCCCTGATCGCCGTCCACGCTTACTCCTCGCCTTGGGTCTATCCCCGCGCCTACGGGGAAACCAACACCACGGCCAGGATCACGGAAAACCAGATAGGTCTATCCCCGCGCCTACGGGGAAACCCTATGGTCTGACCGTGGAACGCTGGATGCGGGAGGTCTATCCCCGCGCCTACGGGGAAACCGGATGGTTTCTCATCACAACACCGGAACACCCAGGTCTATCCCCGCGCCTACGGGGAAACCTGTGCCGCAATCCGATATTTCGGCCCCTCGTCGGGTCTATCCCCGCGCCTACGGGGAAACCAGAGTGTAGTGGGTGCCACAGAGAAGGTATCTAGGTCTATCCCCGCGCCTACGGGGAAACCCCTTTTACTGCGATAGTATATATAGCAATTCGTGATAATCTGTCAGCCGATGTGACTAGCGGTATTTGACCAAGTAGACGCCGTCGGCATCGACGATCTCCTTGGGAGCGTCCCCTAGGGTACGAATTCGCTGTTCGCCTACGGAGCTGGTATCGCGCCACGTCATCACTATAGAGCCCTGTCCTAGCTGGTAATACCAATGGGACAGCACTTCCCAGATCCTATCCCTGATACCGCCGGTCATTTGCGGAGATGTGTAGACGCCGGGAGCTATTTCCAGCATCGCCGATGCGAGATACCCTCGATAGCGGGCCTCTACGTTGACGGTGACGACCACTGTCACGGAACTGCCCCTGGCTCCTGAGACAGTTCACCTTCCGGGGCCGCCAGATCACCTCGGGGGACGGCAACATCATCGAATAGCGTCTTTATGCGGTCAATCATCCTTGAAATCACTAGCTCTGTCCGGAGCATCTCTCCTGTGATGCGCCTAGTGTGCCGTTCGATGTTCAGCGTGGGGTTGTCGGTCACAGCCTTTGCAGATTTGAACGCGGCGGGCAGAAGGACTGTGTCTCGGAACAGGTCAGCTATGTCTAGGGCGAAGGCGTCGCCGCTGTGTTCATGAATGAAGCCAAGCTGCGGAATTGCGCCAATGGCTGTCACGGCGATCACGGCCGCGGAGGTCACGGCAACCGAGGCGTGATTGATGGCCTGATTCGGAATGTCCGCAGCCAGCGGGTTCGATCGGTCGTAACGGCGACCACGCCATGTTATCCCATAGCGCTGCGCCAGGATTTGATAGGTGCGTTTCGCGCGCGCGCCTTCGATTCCGCGAAGGGCGCTAAGACTCTGGTGAGGGAGAACCTCTCCAAGGCGTAGAGCGTACATTTTGCGGGCTATTTTGATTCGGCTTCCCTCGGGGTCGCCCCAAGCGCGCATTTGTCGACGAGCCATATCAGAGGTATCAGGCATTAGTGGCGGGGCCGTGTAACATCTGACGCCATCTTGGCCCACGGCGACCAGCGCGGTGCCGTGGCGTCCCATGAGGCGCAGGGCGTCGTGGCTGACCGTCGAACCCGGTCCCAGCAAGATCATTGACAGGGTCTGAAAGGGTATGCCGTACTCGCCGCCTTCCAAGGGACTGGCGTCGTCTCTTTCGTCATTGCGCTGGAACCGGAGTGTGCCGTCCCGCACCGTCAGGGCGCCACGTGACAGCCACAACAGGCCGTGACGATCGGCATGGGGAATCCTGGCGGTTTCCAGTCCCAGGCGGCCCTTAAGCATCGTGTCTACACTCGCTTTCCCCGCGTGTGCGGGGCAAATGGGAGCGTGCTATTGGTTTGGTAAGGTGCGTAACCGACGGTCATCCGCTGGCCGGGCGGAGGAGCAGCATTCCATAGCCATAGGCACGGTGCCGCCCGACGCCTCGGGCCAGTAGACGCCGGAAGCCGGCGGGGTCGATGATCGTAAGCATGCCGCGCATCAATGCGTCCGGCCCTTCGGTGTGTCGGGCGCGCAGCCTGCGGATGGCGCGGCTACGTTGAAACGACACCAGCTTGATGTGCTCAATGTCCAGTCTCGCCCCGCCGATTCTGTTGAATTGGTCCGAAAGCCATCCCGCATAAACTTCCTCTCTGCTGCGCTTCATGCCGCTCTCTGGCTGCTGCAGGGCTTCCCATAGGAAGGCATCGCATTCTCCCGACGGGCGGTTTTCGGAGCGTCGGGAGCGCCGCACTATCGGGCGCACACGTGTTTCGAAACCGAGGCGTTTGCCGACCCTCCATTGCGTGGGCATCTCCTTGCTGTCGAGTTTTTCGGCGGGTATGACCCGGCACTGAAGCGGGTCTGCGCAGATGGCAGACGCTTCGCGCAGGGCGTCGGTGCCGGAGCCACCGTACCCGTATAGGACACCGGTGGACCCGCCGCGTGGCACAATAAGCCGAAAGGGCCTGGGAGCCAGGTCTCCGAAGCACTCGGTAAGCAGGCAGTGCATGGCGTGGTCTGGGTCTGCAAGGCGCCTGACGCCCATCCACCTGTAGAGCTCCCTGACGTTGACCTCCGCGCGGATCATCTGCAGAACGTCCGGTTCGATTGTTGGTTCAGGTGTCGTGATCATGCCGCCGCGCTCTCTTCTTGCGGCGCGGTGGCCGTCGGGACCGACGGGAACTGATCACGGCCCAAGAATCCCTCGAAGACCGCCCGCCCACCGCCGTGCAGTCCGGACACCCAATTGCGCTGGTCGGTAAGCATGTAGCGGTGGGTGGGGTCGATATCCGCCATGCCCTCTCCTTCGGGCCACAGAGCCCTTACAGGCGAGGCGCTGCCGGTTTCCTTGGCGATCGGCCAGTTCCCCAAGGCGGCCAGCGCGGTGTCGGCATCGATGAATCCCGCGAAAAGCGGGGCCGAGGGTAGGCATGGCTTGCGGCCGATGAAAAGGGGACGGCCCGGTTCCCGCAGGGCCTCTGCCAGGCCTTCCAGCGTCGGTTCTCCGTCTACAGGATCGAGGCGCAGGGCCACGGTTACGATCATGTCTGCGAAGTAGTCGCGGTAGCGCAGGTGATTCTGGTATGTCCCGCCGCCGCGGCCTTCAGGATATCCTCGCGTCGTCCAGCCCTGTTCGGTGTTGTTAATGGCCGCGCTCTGAAAGTCCCGCATGCTGGCGCCTCCATGTGGTTCCCGGTCGATGCGGGCGGCAAAGATCAATCTGCCCTCAAGCCCTTGGTGCCGTTCTCGGTCGACGCGCCGCCAGCCCAGGGCGTTGGCCAACAGGCCGGTGAGCATCGACGTCGCCGGGAAGGACCTGATGACGCCGTAGCTGTCGACTGCCTCGCCACCGAAGGCCATAAGGGGAGACTCCAAGTTCACGATGAGATGCCGCATGGTCTATTCGGCCAGGCCATTACGGACCGAATCTGCGGCCCAGGATGCGAGGTCGTCCAGGGATAGCCGCTGGGAGGCGGGCATCTCGCAGTCCTCGACCGACATCACGCGGCGCACCTCGCGCGAGCCGTAGGCTGCATCGAGCTTTTGCAGGTATCCGGACATGGCGGTTGTGGCCGTGCCAGTCTGCGCCTCGATGGCGGTGCGGTAGGCGTTGGCGAGGCTGCGAGGCTGACGGGACCCGGCCTCAATGAACATCAGATCGGCATAGCCGTAGGGCGCGGTGGAGCCCAGCTTCGCGCCGGGAGAGACGGTGGCTATGAGGTGCGCCAGGTGGTCCACGACCCTGGCGGCCAGGCTTCGATCGGCGCACTCCCAGTCGCCTGCGGGGCAGCCCTCCAGATTGGAGACCAGGCTTGGCACGTCAACCACTACGTAGCCATAGAACAGGCCGGCGGTGAGCTCCATGTCGCCGATATGGGCGGCGCCTGAGTCCTCTTCAAGGCTCTGTAAATCGTCGACCACGGAGAAGTAGTCGCTCTCGCTCTCCTCACTGTGCACGGTGAAGGCGTGTGCCACATGGATGGCGGCGTCGATGTTGGATCCGGGGTCAGATGTGACCATTCGCCCGAACAGCGCCCCCTCGAGCCCGGCGGGGAGCCGAGCCCCGTTTAGGAGGGCTCGGAAGTTCCTGCCTTCGCCCTGGCGGGTGTTGAAGAGTTTGGTTGCCGCGTCTCGAGCCGCCTTGGCGTCTGCGGAATGTTCGGCGCAGATGGAGGTGGCAAGCGCCTTCAGATGTTCCACTTCTGGGTGTCCCAGCAACAGGGGTTGGCGCCCGGATTCAGTCGCCCCGCTTTTACCGTACACCCCGACATTGAACGCGTCCCGCACTGCATCGACAATTTCTTCGCCGTACTGGCCGCTCTCGCGCAGCGGCTCAATGATCATTCGCTCGACAACGTTGCGCGATCGGACAGCGCCCTCGGCACCAGGGATGCTGTGTATGGCGAACTCGTCCTGGGCGACGCGCCAGTGGCGCTTGAGGCACTGGGACGAAATGCGGGTACGGACGGCTCCGCCGAAGGGCATGCGCTTGGCCAGGCCGCTGTCGTCACGGTTCAGCAGTGCTGCCGGGTAGGAGTGCAGCGTGTGGATCTGCAGGAATCTGGGTGTCGTCATGGTCGAACTCCTCTGTCTGATGCTATTCGTGCTCGCCCGCGGGGGTCAGTGAGCTGCGTCGCGCCGTGTCGTAGTAGGCACGGGCAATGCGGCGGCGGCCCTGTTCGGCTGCCTGTTGGTCATAGCCTTCGTTCAAGATGAACGTGGCCATCTCCCGCCAGTTGAAGGACACGTTGGCGGCGGCGAGCATCCGGAACGTCCGTGCCAGCAGCGTTCGCAGCATGGGCCCCTGCGCCATCAGGAGCCTGTTAAGCCGAGTCTCGCTGTATAGGGGCGATGTACGCTGCGAATCTCCGCCGAGGTACAGCGCCCGTCCGACGGGGTTGTGGCCGTCGTGGGCTGTGCGGGCATTACCGTCTCCCGTGGGCGTCATAAGCGAAATGCCGTGAAGGATGAGCGCCCACTTACACTCCAGGGTGTTGCTGCCCAGCAGGCCGTACGGAGCCAACAGTTTCCAGAAGGCTGCCGCGTTGGGACCGTCCGGGTTCATGCGTCGCAGTTCGGCCAGATCGCCCCGGCGAAAGTCGGCACGGGCTATTTGCCCTGACAAACTGACGGCGATGTCTCCCCAGGGCCGGGACTCCCCCTGCTGGACGGGAGTGTCGGGCGACGCCACCTCTTGGATAGTGCTCATCCATCGTTCTCCTGAGTCGCTTGGTCAAAGAGGAACGGCAGGCCGCTTTTCCCGCGTATCCGTCCCTCAAAAAGCCCTTCGGCGGCGACACGAGCCTTGTAGCGGTGTATCGACGGGCAGGGCAGGGTAGACTCTGCGTCATCGAGCAGCACACGGGCGTGGTCGATCACTCCATCGCTGCCGTTCATCAACCAGTTGTTCCTGATGCGCTGGCGTTCGCTGGATCCAGCCTCCAACTCCCGCTGGAGATCCTCGAAGAACCGGGCATCCACTATTTCGTCGAGCCGATTGAGCCATACACGGGCCATAGTCCGGTGCTCGGGACTGACTTTGTCGTGATCGCCGCGAGCAGCGAAGACCTGTATTGCGTGGCTCAGGATGCGCTGGACGACACTGACGCATTCGATTCGTGTCTGGGCGATCTGGCCGGGTTCCGGAGATGCGTTACGACGCAGCATGGCGGACCGGAGCGTTTTCCTGATGGGAATGACGCGCTCATGGTAGCCTTCCGTCTTACCCTGCCCCCGTACCATCGCACGGGCCACCAAATGCATCGTTTCGCCGGATCTCTGTTCTGAGCTGGTCGGCCTGAGCAGGGCAGGGTGTTCCCAGTTGGTCAGGTAATCGGCGACCCGCTTGTAGTTGAATCCTCCGGGGCCCAGAGTCAGCGGTAGACCGTCCCGTTTCTTATCGATGGGCGTCCACGGGTCGCCTGTCCTACCCTTGAGGGCCTTACCATCCATGCGGGCCGCCTTGGATGTTGTCCGTATTCCATGTATGCGGCCGCCATCCCCGGACCGCAGGCGGATACGGCGGCAGACCTCTATATATAGAGGATGAACTCGATTCACCAGCAACGATTCGGCCGGAGCCCCACCCCAAGGCAGGATCCATAGCAGCTTATGCCCGTCCTCGGGCATCTCAAGTTCAGTAAGCAGCACCGGCATGCGCTCCAGTAACGCATTGATGTCGCGCTTTACGTGGGCGCCAATGCCTCCATCGGCCGGGGCGAGGGAGAATGCGGGCCGGTTCCCGAGGCCGCTGTTCATCCGGGAGATGCCGTAGTTGCCGGCCCCTCCGAACCCCTCCATTGTCTGAAGTGTGATGAGTGCGAAGACCCAGTCGTCGGGGCTTGCCTGGAGCGCCACCGCCGACTTGAGGTCGTGGTTCTTGGAAGTGACCAGCATGTCCAATTCGTCGGGAGTGGAGACCACGTCCCTGTATTCCTTTTCCTCTTCCCCTGAGCAGCCGGGGGGTTGTAGGAATGCTGGTTGGGTAATGTCTTCCACTATCAGATGCCATGGTTCGTCGTCCGGATAGTCCGGCGTGAGGCCTCGAATTAAAAGGCTCCACTCGTCCGCGTCTTCTGGCGGACCGTTTCTGCCCGCCTGGCATATCGCCATTGCGCCAAGCTGGACCAGGAATGCGTGCCAGGCGTGGCGTTGGTGGGGACGTCGTGCTGGGAATGACTCGACGTCCTCGTTCATTAGGGCGGCATAGACATCGGGCAGGGATGCCACCAATTGGTCCCCACCGGGCCGATAGAGACGGATGAGAGGCTCGGTTAGCAGGTTGAACATTCTAATGAGACTTTTGGTAAAGTAATGTATATCGCTTTGCGAGGTAAGTATTAAACCTATTGCCCTAGTGATCGGATGTCAAGAGCCAATTTGTACAACGTCCCCCGTTGGGGGATAGCCCGACTTATAGCGCAGAGCGCTATTCCTGAGTTCCCCCGCACACGCGGGGATACAGATCAAAAGTGAGGCCTGGAATCTGGCCCGCCTATGCTCGCCGCAGGCCCAATTCGTCGTAGAAGAATGAGCGGTCGCCGATCAGGAAGCTAAAGCCCTGATCAGTTATGTCGGGCGCGATGGGGCCCTCGACGTCTATGCCTCCCAGCCATCTGGCCGGGACGGCAATAGTCTCGACGGGTTCGCCCGGCGGGAATGGACTTGGCGGCGAGGGTGCGAAGTCCACGTCAATGCCCTCGTCACCCAGTCGTGTACGGATACGCTCCTCCATATCACCAAAAACCACCTCGTCGTTCTGGGTAAAGAAGGACTTGTCCCGCCGGATAATGGAGTTCCGGGCGGTCAGGCCCTCGGCCAAGCCGCCACCTGTTACCGCGTTTGCGTGACTTCGCCACTCGTCTCCCTTGTCTGCCACAATGTTCTCCAACGCCTCCGGGTGGGTGGCCCGTTCTACCAAGTAGCGGTTATCCTGGGGGATGGTCCAGCTACCAGACTCGGCAATCAAACGCCGGGTGGCTTCCAGAATGCGCAGATCCTCATATACGTGGCCGTGTGGGCCGAGTCCGTTCGGATATTGGCCACTGTTCAGCAGCGTCGAAAGGTCTTCTTCCTCCGGCATCAATACGACGCTGCGGGGCACTTCATAGTCTTTGGGCCTATCGGTCCGCTGGTGTCTGTGCAGACGGCCAATGCGCTGTAGCAACACGTCCGCTGGGCACAGGTCTGTAATCAACAGATCGGCATCGATGTCTAGGGATTGCTCCAAGGTCTGCGTCCCGACCACGATGATCGCATTTGAATCGCGATCCTTGCCGAGCAGCCTTTGCACCTCGTCATCCAGCAGTCGGCGGTCAGCTGCGGTGAACCGCCCATGATGCAGCGTAGGTTTGCCGCGACAGTTAAACAGCAGGCTGCGGTCGCTGCCCACTGCGGCTCGGTCCACCGCCCGCTGAGTTTCAACGGCGTAGTTGACCGTGTTGCGAACTATTAGCACCTTTGCCCCGGCCTGCGCTGCCTGCAACGCAATTCTCGCCACCCGATCAAAGTTGTGCATCAGCGGCTCAGACTTGATATCGACAGTCTTTTCTGCGTTGTTTCCTGCGACCCCCTTAGTGCCGGATACAGTCGTGCTGAAGGCCGGAAAGGGAAAGTCGACGGCCTCATCCAGCGGCATGCTGTCCTTAGGGCACGAGTGTCCCGCCGATAACCACTCCATTCGCGCGTCGGAGCCCAGCGTGGCCGACATCAACATCGCATAACCCCCGGACTCTAGATGGGCTTCGAGCAGAGACCTGAGTACGCGACGCATGAACACGTCCGAGGCGTGAACCTCGTCCACGACCAGCAGGTTGCGAGCCAGACAGGCAGCTCGCATGTGAGCGTGCTTGACCTTGAGCGCTGCCAGCATGGCCTGGTCCACTGTGCCCACGGCGATTTGCGCAGCGAGATAACGCTTGGCGGTCTCGGCCGCCCAGCGCCGTCCCCGCGTGGCGTCGTCCGGGTGGTCGTCCCACTGCACCTCGTATTCCGGGAGGTGACGTCCAGCAATTGCTCCGGCTTTAAGGTATCCGGGGACCGCCAATACGACCTCGGGGCGATGCTCTTCTGGGAACATCCGATCGGCAAATTGGGCCACACGGCAGTGTAGCTGTGACGCTGCCGCACGAGTTGGCAGCGCGAAGTACAGTCCATCGACCAGCCGCTCGTTGTACATGTTGGCGAATCGCCACAGGGCCGCCTCTGTCTTGCCGGAGCCGGTCTCAGACTCCATGATTACCAGACGTTCATCCAGCGACATGTCCATAGCCGCCCGTTGCTGAACAGGATTGGGTTCAAACTTGAAGAGTCGGGTGAACTTAGGGCGTCGACTTCGCATCGAGTCTCGTTGAAGCGATACGTCCAGTCCGATCCTTGAAACGGCGGCTCCGGCCCGCTTTCGAGCCGTGCTGATGTAGTTTCCGTCCCGGTACGCGCAAAATGGAAACCACTCTTCATTGGAGCCAATCCAGTCGGCCAAGGTGCAAAGCCCCAAGAACATGTGCTGAAACGCCGGCTCCGATGGAAGGGGCGGGGCATCGAGCTTCCAAGCGGCCTCGAACCACCGGCGGACCAGTCGACCCACGAGCCTCACGCATCTCTCGGGGTCCAAACCGTAATGACGGCGCCAGATTCTAGGATTGGGGGCCCGTAGCCCTTCCAACTGAAGGGGCAGCCCATGATGAGAGAGGGTGGCTACGAGCAAGGCGCAAACGGTCTCGCCGTCCCTGTCGTCCCAGGACGTGGCCTCATCCCACCAACCAAGAGCGTCAAAAAACCAGCTGGACGTGGCATCGTCTTCTCCGCTGAGAACCGGAGTTAGGTCCAGGGTGTGTCCGGCGGGGCAGATTCGGGTGCCTCCCCGAAAATCCTTGGTTTCCCAAATCTGCGTCTGAAAGCCCAAGTTGACCTTGCCTATATCGTGCAGGGCAGCGAAAAGGGCAAGCCGCGCCGCAGTGGACTCGTCAAGGAACTTGAGTCCGCCAGCGGCTGCTAGGCGAGCACGAATTGTCGGTTGGGCCACTAGAGCCTCGAAGCACGCGCCTACATCGGCAAGGTGATGCTCTAGCAGGTGTATGCGCTTTGGGTAATCGACACGTGGTTGAGATTTCGCCCAATGGAACCTCGTATAGGCTGGGACGCTCTTGGTACTCGTCACTTCCGCCTGCTCACTTCCCAAGTAGTCTTTGGGGTCACGTCTCGGTCCGAGCCATTCTAGCGAAGTCGATCAGGTCGAGGCTTGTCTGAACGTGATCAGGTCGGCAGTCCGTAGCAAGGCATTACCATCGATACAGTTCTTGGCCGACCGTGGTGTGTCGGATGGCCTATTATTCTTCTGTGGTTTGTAGCTGGCCCGATTAGAGTTCACCTTCGTCCGGCGTGACATGGTCGGTCCAGTCGGCTAGGAGCGCCTGCCTGCGGTTGGACAGATCGCTGCTCTGGTAAGCGCCCTCAGCCCCTTTGACCGCGTGGGCCAGCAGGTGCTCTGCGAGCTCCCGCTGCTGGCCTGTTCCAGAACGCTAATCCCTGGCGATGCGCCTGGGCGATTGCCCACTTCATGGTGGCCGATATTCGCTGCCGGACCCGCCTTACCGTCTCGCACTTCTCCTTCCAGATTGGCAGCAGGACGGCCAGGACATCCGCGCTGGGTGTATCGTCGACTGGTTTGCGGCCCAGCCTTGGCAGTGTGTAAGTCTCCATGCTGACGCGCCATTGTTTCTCTGAGCGGCCGCGGTCACGCGAGTTGGCCGAGTGCAGATCGATTACCGCGTCTAGGCCCAGGCGAAGGTTGGCACGGCGCTATTGGTGGCCGAGCGAGGTTCGCGGCCTAGTTGGACTGCCCTGACGTTCTCAATCGCCACGTCCCGGGTCTGCGCGAGCGTGATGAGAGGAAAGGGTCTCAGCCCAATATTTCTTGGGCTTGCCTTTGATGCGCAGACGTTGACTCCAGGTCTTCGACAGGCTTCCCGCAAAACTGAGGTTGCCAGACTTTCATGGTGAATCTCAACCTGCCCGGTGTCCTGCCAGCACTGCCCCTTTCATGCGGGCAAGCCTGCTGTCGAAGGTGTGCAGTGGCATGGCTCCTTCTCGCTGAGCTGCCGAAAGGATCATCAGGTCCGACAGGCCAATGCCTCCCTGGCGGTACCGGTGCGCGGCGGTGGCCACATCGTCCGAATTCTCCACGGCGAGGCTGTCCGAAGCCGTCAGGTCCATCAATGCCTCGGCGATCCGTGATCGCGTAGAGCGGTAGCTCCTCTCCAGTACACAGGCAATCTCGCTAACGACCTCCCGTCAGATGAAGCCCGGATTGCCGGGCGTCAATCGGTCAATGAGGTCGCGCGCCGCAGTTTCCTGTTCAGGGTCATCTCCCACCAGATACCGCAGGATCACGTTTGCGTCGAGTGCTTCCATCTCTCGATCGCTCCCTCTGCTGCGGCACTGTCCATCCCTTCCAGGCTCACAGGCGGCCCCTCATACGCTAGGCTGCGAAAGAGACGACTGGTGGGGCGCACCGGAATTAACAGCACCCCATCGTCCACGATGACATAGCGGACCTTGTCCCCTACCTTGATCGCCAATGAGTCTCTGACGGCCTTGGGCAGCGCAGTCTGTCCCTTGGTGGTTATGCTGGATTCGAAAATGGCCATCACTCCTCCATGTCACCGTCATGTCACCGTGCGACTGTGTCCTTACACTGCAATTAGCAATAATGCCCTGCGCAATAGGGCAAGCCTTTTGCCAGCTTTCCTTACATATCAAGACTCTGCCCGTTGCAACTGCAGAGAAGCGGAACCGGGATCGCATGAGCAAGATTCCCTTCGGATTACACTCGGGCGGCACCCGGCGATCCACCTCCGAAAGAGGAGATCTTCAGACGCGCCACTTACTTGCAGCGCCGGGCCGCAAGCCACGACGGCGGCGGTGGCCAGGACACCCTGGTGCTTTACTCCTCGAGCCGCACGGCCTCATCCCGGAATATCGTCCTGTGCGACCTGGCCCTAGTGTGCGCGGTGCGCCCTGGCACGGATACGGGTCGCAGATCGGATGGGACAATCGTGACGGCGGAACTGCTCCATGATCCGGGCATTGGCGGACTGAGACAGGGCAGGGAGGAGAGCGCAAGCGCGGTGCCGCAGTCCCCGGCCCACCTGGGAGATGTCCCGTGGCCGACCGCCTGCGCCTCAACGTACGTCAGTCGACGGCTTCCGGGGCACGTGTACGGCCCTTTGCGGACAGATGGGCATATACCCCGAAATGGTCCGACAGCTCTCGCTGCCCGTCGATGTTGTCGATCAGTCCAGTCGACTCTGCGGCCAGTTCATCGCTGATCGCGATGTGATCGATGCTCCTCAGGCCCCTGAGGCCTAGCCCGGAGGTGGCGATCGTCATCCCGGGCGGCATGGCCTTCTGAAGAGCCGTCCGCAGGTCATCCGGGACTGCGCGGCCCTGCCCGATTCTCTGGTTGAAGTCCCCCACCACGATCAGGGGCCTTGTGGAGATGCTTTCCAGCACGCCACCAAGGCCCTCAAGATACTCCCGGTGGTCCTCCCACCTCCGGCGCTTCTCGGCCGCCCACTTGACGCGCGATCCCGACCACGGGATGCAGATGCCGGCGACTGCGACCCGGCCCAGCGATGTCTCCGTCATGCCGGAAACGAACCGTCCCGGAGGCAGGGACGACGCCCCGAGATCATCAACCTTCATCCAGGGCCGCCTCGACCACAGGACGACCTTCCTTCGGCCCCGCTTCAGCCGATACCCGTAGTCCTCCTGGGAGGAGATCACGTGGCCGGATCCCGATAGCAACCCGACGTCCGTTTCGGTCAGGCACACGATCTCGGGATCTTGAAGCTCTATGCGCCTGATGATCTCCGCAGATTTTCGCGAACGGGGCGTGGCCCATTCGACGTTCCAGTTGACCAGCTTCAGCGGCATTGCACTTCTTCCCCATCCGCTAAGGGAATGGAACTGATCGTCATCGAGATTCATCTCCTCTCGCGTGATCCGTCGCGTCCGTCCAGATCTTACTGTGCCGGTATCAGCACGGCCTTCTCGTCGATGACCCCCGGAATGCCCCGGATCCGATCGACCCCCTCATCGTGATGTTCCGGCCCGATGGGCACATATTCTCCCGGCGACTGACGTGGAGGCCGATCCCACCTGCTCACGACGACCCTGTCAACTGGTCCGGCGGACCGAGAGTCGGTCCCCTTCGGCAGACCCGCGACTACTCCTGCGGGAACTCGCCGGCAGGGAACACGCTGCTCACGATCTGAAGGTCCGCATTCGGGCAGTGCGGGAGCCATATCCGGCGCCATTCAGCTCCGGGGAAAATCCGGTAGAGGACCTCGTCGCCGACAACGATCTCGGCCTCCACCTCGTACCTTCGATGGCGACTGATCTGTACGCCCTCGTGGGGGAGTTCGAACTCGATCGGGAACCCGTCCGGGTCGCTCAGGGTCGTCTCCGTGACCAACAGCCGCTCTTCGGGATCGGTAACGTCAATCAGACGAACGTTGAGTACGACGCGGCGGGGCAGGTCTTCATCACCCGTGCCTGAGTGAATCTGTCCCGGCAGGGGCGCAACGCATGTGTCGAGAGGATTGGTGGAGACAACCACGACATCGGAGTTCCCCGGTGCGCCCCGGGTCAGCACGGGGTGGACGGTGTCGTTGACGTACAGCAGGTCATCGCCGTGTCGGACTTCGGCGCTCAGGGAATACTCCTGACTCTCGGAGACGAGATCGCGGTCGTACTCGATGCGGAAGCCGACCGGCAGTCGGTCGGCGTTCTCGATCAAGTCGCTCCCCAGTTCCACCGACGAAGCATCGGCCAGCGTGGTGTCCAGCAGCCTCACGGTGACGACAGCCCCCTCTGGCAACGCGACCTCGCGCGCAAAGCGCACCTCGCCGATGACAGATCCCGTAGGCCCGCCTGACCCACAGGCAACTGTCGACACAAGCACCACAGCCAGCATCGCTATCGTGGATAGACGCTTCAAGCGAACCGTCACCGTCTCATTCCCTCCCTTTGAGCAACCTCCCCCTTCGGCACCCGGCAGCTGACGCGGGGCTCGTATCGCAAGAGTACTCGCAGACTCTAAGGCGGCGTTCACCGTGCCCTCGATGGCCCGACTCTCTGCGGGTGACGCCCCCGGAAATTGCTATGCACAGAGAGAGGCGAGTCGACAAGGCTGGTCCCTCGCAGGTGCGGCAGTGCCGTTTAGGGCAGCCCTGCAAGGCCGCCATCCGGTTCCGGTCATGCTCGACCGCCTCCTGCAGATGTCCACAGGTTCCAGGTATGGAGCCGAAACCCACCGGCGACGCCATACCTGCAGAGCCCGACTCCTGCACTTACTGGCATACAATAACTTCCCCTCGCCGGTTACGAGCTCTCCAAGGCCCCAGTACATCTTGGCACCGCCTAAACTCGGTTCCGACGAGATCGTCCTCTTTTCTATAGGCGGATCCCGGAATCAGAGACCCCCCGGCTGGGCCAGTACTTGGGCGCGGGCCAGCAAGCATGGTACTGTATGCAGTACTATGTAAAGGAAAGGCCGTGACCCGACACGACAAACTGATCGAAAGAATACGGGCACGGCCTCCAGAAGCGAGCTACAGCGACGTCAAACGTCTCCTTGAAGCTTATGGTTGGGTCCTCAAACCCCTGAAGGGAAGCCACGCCCATTTCACCAAGCCAGGTGAAAGGACCCAGACCGTCCCGTTGGTGAGTGGCCGCTTCGTGAAACGCTACATCTTGGACCGGATCATCGAACGCCTAGGATTGGATGAGTGAAATGGTTGAATCTACTGCCCGCAAGCCGCTAGAGGACTACTTGAGCCTTCAGTACCCGTTCGTGGTTCACGCGGACCCGGATGGGGGATACGTCATCGTTTATCCGGATCTACCGGGCTGTATCTCGCAGGCTGAGACCCTTGATGAAATCCCCACCATGGCTGAGGACGCACGGGCGGGGTGGATCGAGACGGAGTACGGAGAGGGACGAAACATTCCCGAACCCTCTCATCAGGAGTACAGCGGCAGGTTCAACGTGCGAATACCGAAATCTTTGCACCGTGCGCTTGTGGATGCCGCCTCCCAGGACGGTGTCAGCCTCAATCAGTATGTGATCATGCTGCTCTCGAGTGGGAACACTCTCGTGCAGTTGAAGGAGCAGCGGAATGCTTTGGCTACAACGCCCGTAGTAGTTGACCGGAACAAATCCTCCTATCGCCTTCCTTGCAATCCTGCCGAACCCCGTGTACAGCGTCGCCGCTATTCGACCCAACAGTTAAGGGCCCTTGCAGCATGACGGCAGGGAACGGCAATCAGTCTCTGGGTCGCCCGGCAGAGGAGCCCATCGATCCGGCGATTTACGGAGCGTTCATCGGCCAGATTGAGCTCTCTTCGATCTGGCTGGCTTCTTCATCGGTAGAAAACTCCGCTGGCCCCGGCAATCCTTCAGAAGGCAGCGTAGACGTCGCTGCCAGTGCTCACTGGGAGCCTGCGGAGGATGGATTCGTCGCATTTCACGCGTACGACGTGAAGATAGAAGTGAATGATTCCAAAGCTGCAGGCATAAGCGCTACGTTCGGGCTGGAGTTCAAATCCGAGCAGGCCATGTCAGAGGATCTGTTCACCGTGTTCCAGGATGTGAACCTCCCCGTCAACACCTGGCCCTATCTGAGGTCGTTTCTGGCCGACTCACTGGGGCGAATGGGCTGGCCGACGCTGACACTCCCGGCGTTCAAGGCCGGCATCCAATCCCCGCCCTGATGCCCGAGCGGCCGCTTGCAGGGACAAAAGGGTAGGTAGAGCACATCGCCTCTAGACGCCCTTCGGCGTCGCCCCAGATACGCCCGGGTATCCGGTGTCCTGTCGGAGATCACGTCTGTGGCTGTTTTGGGGCAGGCATATTCTTTCCGGACATTTAAGAGGTTGAGCTAATGACATTCACACAACAATACGAAGAGCTGGAACGCAGGTTCCGAGAGCAGGTTGCAAGTGACAACAGGAAGCTGTCCCTGGATAGCGAGTATGTGCCGAACTTCATTCCCAGGGAGCCTGTCGACTACGTGTTGATCGCCATGGAGCCGTCAACCGGAGTGCCCGGCAAGGTTTCCGAGGAACGCTCACAGGTAGAAAGGAATTTCTCCTGGTCGGTAGAAGACTTCATCCTCCACTATTGCGTGAGGAAGTGGCTCAGCTGCGATGGGCAAAGGAGCTATCACCTTACCGACCTTGCGAAGGGCGGTATGAAAGTCGATGACGCCAGGAGAACACGAGACCGCAGGTATGAGAGGTGGTATCCGCACCTACAGGATGAACTCTCCCTCTTGAACAAGCCGGGCAGGACCCGGGTGATCGCCATTGGGACGCAGGTGGCTGGCTTCCTAAAGGGGAAGGGCCTGTGCGAACGGGTCGAAAGGATACTGCACTACAGTCCCACATGGCCCGTCCACAGATCCAGGGCGATCCGGGGCAAGGAGGAGCAGTTCGCGGCGTTTTGCAGGACAATCGACAGGGAAGACGTTCAGAGAATTGTTAAGCCGGTACTTGAAGACGCCGAGATGACCGACTACGCAAGTCAGAGACCAGAGGGCGGGAAGGAGATAGACCTGTCCGAGTCCAGGAAGAAGCTGATGTTCCACTACATGGAGAGGTTCCGCGAGCTTAGGAATGAATCCCGCATAGTTCTGAATGAGAGCTGCATGCCGCACCAAGTCAACCAGGCGTGAGGCAATTGAGACCTGGGTCTACCGGATTCGGAGGCGGCGGCCAGGAAGGGGAGCGGAATGTATGACGCCGGCCCCAGCTGCGGTTCAGCCCGGTGAACGAACAGGGGATAGGGGTAGTGCAGCAGCAGTTCAAGGTGACCGATGACGTAAGTCCGTCGGAGCTGGCAAGGGCGATAAACAGGCTGCCGCACTTCAGGGCAGTCGTCTGGGTCGATATGGGCGGCGGAGAGTCTACATAAAGCGGTATAGATTCATGGGGGAGGGGAGAGGTACAGATAGGAGCCTTGAGACCGAATTCACCATCTACGTAGAGTTCAAACCGGGGAGCACGCCCGTGCTTACGGTTAAAGAGGCGGATTTGACCACCAAGGATCCCCAGTGGGAATGCACGGAGGTAAGCCGGGCACTATCTCGTGAGGGCATACACCTGGACTGCAAGGCGGCTCCACACCTTTCGCCATGTCACTATAGATTCCCCGTTGCCCCGCAGGCCTTGGAGATCCACTGCGATTGTCTCGTCGGAGGTTCTAGTGATTGATAGGCTCGCCCAAACGGTCAATTTGGCCGGGCCCGGCATATGGACTTGGCTCAAGGTGTAGAGACGGTCAACGGCGATCGAGCGACGGGACGCGGCCGCTCCCTACGGACCAGTTGAAGACCGATTCCCAGGGTTAAGGATCATGCAAGCTGGAACGATCCATGTTGTGACCATGCTCGGAGGCTGCGAAGTAGCCGCGCCGGATGCTGCGGATCGACCGCCTGTACTCCTCAGTGCTCCCACCTGGGATGAGATCGCATCCTCGCTGCATGAATATGCACGTAGCCTTGGTATGGAATCGACGGAACTCATACTTCCGCTTGACATTGAGCTAACGGATTGGGCTGACATGGCGGACTACGCCGTCCGGCACCTCGGAATTGAGGGACCGGTGCTTGTAGGGACGCAAGCAGGGCGGCGAGTCCTGGTGGGCGCAGAAATACGCCTGGGGCATCCGGGCACCGACGATGATATTGAGCAAGCAGCGGAGATCGTGACGTTCGGGGGCCCAGGTCCGCTGCAATTCCTCCGCCATTGGCGCCGAACGGCAGGCAGTCGCATCGACGACTTGCTCCTGTCGGGGAGCGAGATCCTGGAGGACATTAGATTCCGACTAGGAGGGGTGCTCTTCAGGGGATGAGGCTCCACGGCTGTTTGCCCGATTGGAGTCATTGCCACGCGGCGATCCTCAGACCCGGCATCTCGGCGAACGGCGGGAAGACTCCGGAGATGGTTTGAAGAGGCACGCTCGCAGCCTGCCGAGATTGAGGAAGCTCTCTTCTCCCCCGTTTCTAATCTTCCAGGCCGATCCAGTAGTCAATTGTGCTGTCGTAATGGCGCGGCGGCACCAGATACACGAATCGGCCTGAAGGATCGCCTGCCTCCGTACGCAATTCCCACCAGCGCTCGCGTAGATGGGGAGGGGGATGCCAGCCTAGATCGGTCGAACAGTAGACCGTGCATTCGACCGTCCGGCCGTCACGTTCCAAGTACCTTGTGGCCTTGGCCTCGTAGCCGGCCCCGCAGCGCAGGATCTCTGCGGTGATGTTCCTTTCCGCTTCTTTCCTAAACCATTCCTGAGCATGGATTGGCATGTTGCCTCCAAATCTATCCTTTCCTGCTCACGAGTGCATGGTCGGAGAACTAATCAAGCGCCTTTTGCTCGATGAGGCTACCTCACGCGCTGGCCGACACCGTAGTCAAACGGGTGAAAGCGCCGGGCATCCGGCCTGACGGCTCACCGGATTTCCCCTCAGTGGTTTACCTGCCGGCTCAACATAACACCTTCACACAGTCCCGGCGATTGCCGATGGTTCCAGGAGCCAGCAACTCTCCATTGCATCATAGACTGCTAAACACGACTTTGAGAGTCGGGGTTGTTACCATTCCTGTACCAATGACTAACTTGCCGATCTATCTGAATGTGCCGGTCGTGTATGTCGCTGGCAATTGGCAGCGGTCTAGCCCAGCGGCCGGATTCTGGAGAGACCAAAGCGTGTTGAATTTGGGGGCCTTCTATGACTCCGGCTTGGGCAGACCTACTAGTGTCCGCGATTGGCGCTCCAGTTGTCTTGGCTATTGCCGGTTACGTAGTGTGGCTTCTCAGGGTGAGAATCGCGGAGAGAATTCGGCAGTCCATCGGCCATAAATTCAATATCGGATTGGAACAATTCAAGAACGATATCGGAAAACAAACGTCTCAGCACCTTGCGTTGCAATCGACTGCAAATGCTGTCCTAGTCGAAACACAGAGACTGAGTGCAGAGCGACGTCTCAAAGCCCTCGACGCAGTGTGGTGCGATGTTCAAAGACTGCGAAGTCGAGCGAGTGGTCACTTGGGTGTGCTGGACATGGCTGACGACTCCGACGAATACAAGACATTTTTGAGAAACTACGATTTGCAGCCATCCTACTCCGAGTCAATCAATGAGGCTTTTGACAACAAAACTCTTTCCGATGAGCGGCCCTTCGTTGGTGAGAAGATATACGCTCTCTGTAACGGATATCGCACTCTAGTACTACATCTGATTGTCCTATTCGGAGACATTGCTCATGGCAGCCGCTCGCCTGAATGGCGCCATGATCAGATCGCGCTTGCCCTAGTGCACGGGCTGCTAGACGCAGATGAGATGAAAGACTTTGACAAGTCTTATGGTGTCCACGCAACCATGATGACAACTCGTATAGAGGAGAAGATTCTACAGAACGTTCGGAGCGTCATCGCGGGCACTCAATCGGTGGAGGACGGAGTGGAAATGGCCAGCCAGGTTTTGAAGCTTACCGATGAGGTGACACAAGAGAACCGGCGCGATCAATTGTCGAGAGCGTAGCTAGTGCCCTCACCGATTCGCTCCAGCGCCCACGACCCCAGCCATTCACCTACAGCCTGACTGGCACCACACGGAGGTCGGGCCAGTCGGCCGCTCGGTCGGGCCATCGCGTTGGTGCAAACTACGGGTGGCCAATCCATCAGTTTCTGAGATCTATTTCTCAAGAGCCAGCCACGACCGGAGCAACTCTATGGACGTTCTCAACTCCTTGCCTTCCCGATCAAGAGTGTTCGCCTTGTTTTCGGGATGGGCCAAAGTGTTCCGGACCGCAAGTGGCAAGGGATGGAGTCTAGTCTTGCCCTTTCTCGTGTAGTTCTTCAGGTACCGTCGGTCACCATTTACCAAAGCCGTCATCTTGTCTCTTATCTCTTCTTGGTCGGCCAGTTCGTACCTGCCTTGGAACTCGCCGAACAGTTCAAAGAACTCCCCAATGCCGTATTCGTAAAGGCTCTTGCCCTGGATGACCGCTGAAAGGACTGTCGGCAAAGCCGGATCAAGGGAGCCAATGGTATAGGCTTGGCCAATCAACTTTCTCGCCGGTTCGACCATTTCCCGTCTTATGGCAATTCTCCAGTCCGGGTAGAGAAAGACCGCACTGTGTGGAACTTTGTCCTGCTCTCGTACCTCCGTAGGAGCCAGCAGCTCCACATCAAACTTGCGCCCGGCCGCTCGCATACGCGTCGCAGCGTCGTTGCCGGCCTTCTTGACAACAGCCATCTTCTCGGCCCATTCGTGGGCGGGTCGGATTGTGACTTGAACCGAACCAGATGCCGAATATCCCGCGTTAGCCATCGCTACTTGCCTCTAGGTTAGGTTGTCCGCGCCGACGAACTGTCTTGGGCGCCAGCCGCGTTGCACTCCGGATCGTCGTTGTTCCTTCTCGGGGGCGGTCCTGGCCGCGGCGGCCCCTGATCGCCGGATGTCTCGTCCGGGGTGGCCTGCCCCCATTCCTTGTACGAGTCGCTATGTTAGAGGCACCGGCACCGGAAATGATCCTGTGGGCAGGATTGTTTCCGGTGCCGGTGGCCGATAGCCGAGGGAGCTGTGCGGCCTGACCTGGTTGTATATCTGCCTGTATTGAGCCGTTAACACCTTCACCTCCGCCATCGTGTGGAAGATCTCCCCGTCCAACAGCTCATCCCTCAGCTTGCCGTTGAAACTCTCTATGTAGCCGTTCTCCCAGGGGGATCCGGGTTCTATGTACAGGGTCTTTGCGCCCACATCCTCCAGCCACCCCCCTGATGGCCCTGGCCGTGAACTCCGGTCCGTTGTCAGAGCGGATGTGTCCTGGCACTCCCCTCGTCGTCATCAACTCGGTCAGCGTCTCGATCACATCCGGGGACCTGATGCTCCGCTCAGCCCTGATCGCAAGGCACTCCCTGGTGTACTCGTCCATGATCGTCAGCAGCCTGGCTCCTCTGCCGTCGTGCGTCCTGGTGGCGACGAAGTCATAGGCCCACACATGGTTGGGCCTGAGCGGCCTCAGGCGTACACATGACCCGTCATTGAGCCACAGCCTCGCCCGCTTCGGTTATCTGTGGGGCACCTTCAGCCCCTCCCGTCGCCAGATCCTCTCGACACGCCTGTGGTTCACCGCCCATCCACGCTCCCTGAGCAGAGCAGTGATCCTGCGATAGCCGTACCGCCCGAACCGGGTCGCCAGCTCCACGATGTCCGCGGTCAGGTTCTGCTCGTGGTCCGAGGGCGCCGGCTCGTAGCGCTGGGTGGACCTGGGATGACCGAGAACCCTGCAGACTCGGCGCTCCGAGACACCCAGGGTCTTGATGACATGGTCGGCACACTGGCGTCGACGGGAAGGGCCTGGAAGTTTCCCTCAGCGGCCTCTTTGAGGATCTGGTTGTCCACGGTCAGGTCCGCGACTGCCCTCTTCAGACGTGTGTTCTCGTCCTCGAGCTGCTCTAGCCGCCGGGCCTGGTCGATCCTCAGGCCCCCGTACTCAGATCGCCACCGGTAGAAGGCCTGCTGTGTGACCCCTATCTGGCGGGAGGCCTCGGCCACCGTGCATCCCTCTGATATCGCCACCTCCGCCTGCCGCAACTTGTTTATCACCTGCTCCGGACTGTGCTTGCGTCTCGCCATCTATACCCCCTTTGCTGGTCCAGCTCATTAACATTACGGCTGGATCAGAATTCGGGGGCAGGTCACGACATCGGGGCTTCAGAGCCCGGAACCAGACGAGTCCACCCAAGCGTCTCACTCAAGATCTCTCAGTTTCTGCCGACTCGAACTTCAGAACAGTCGCCACGACCTTTTCCAGCCATTCGATAAGACTGTCCATCTGGTCGCCGTCGAGTTCTTGGTCTGTTCGCCAGGCCAGGTCGTCAGCCCTTCCTATCGGGACGAAGAGACCAGTCTCCAGGGCCTCTTCTCTGAGCGTTTCGATCACGCTTGGAGGCACATTGGATTTCTTCCTGATGTAGGCGAATGCCGTGTAGAGAGAGGACGGGTTGGAGACCGACGGCGGCCATCCAAAGCAAACCGCAACCAGGGGCCGACGCGTGGCGACGTTCAGAGAAAATCCCGTCTTGCCCCACCTGATATGCATCCCTCCCCGCTTCCCAACGGCCAACACGCGTGCGTACAAAGCCTTGCCGTTCTCACTAAACGATTCTAGGAACTCCGACTCGGTGGTTCGGTTGTATTTGGACACCGCCGCGCGGTCCTCAGGCTTGAGGCCGCCGGAGGCCTCCTCGCTGATCCTAGGCGTCACATCCCTGCCGGGCAGTATCTCTAGCAAGGCTTCGACCTGATTGGGATCGATCCTGAAGAACTCCCTGGAGGTATTGATTCTGTGCGGGCCAAAGGCCGAGTGCAGTGCGTCCTCCACTCTCGACGCCTGTTGACCTGCAACCTCCAGCGCCGCAATACACTCGAATGGAAGGGGAACTCCCGTCGAGTAGAGTTCGGCCATTCGCAGTTGAACGTCATCCCTGTCTGTCATGCCGATCTTGACGATACCGGGCATTGCGGGATTCGTGAGGACGTACACGATGTTAGACATTTTCACTCCCCCAATTGGTTGTGGTGGGCAACTGGGTCCTACTCTGCCGAACCACTGAGGACCGATTCGACCCCTACCTCATCTAGCAGGGTGGTGCCATGAGTGGGCGACGGGGCGACTCACCTTAGCATCCCCCGCGGGGCTGCCTGGTCCAAGCGCCCCCGGCAGGGCGAGGCATACAGACGAGCATGAACAGACCCAATTCCGCGGTTGAGCCTGCCCGAGAACCCACCAGTGAAGAACTCCCGGACGGTGATAGATCGGTAACTGACCGAACCGGGTTCCGAGAATGAAGAAGCCTCGGGGCTGGCGCTATTGACGAAATTGAACAATCGGTCGCCGCGGGCATTTGATTCTGCACGTCTAACCGTCGCCGATATCCTTCGGGTCGCCTGCATTCTCCCGCATTTCGTTAGGTGCCCGCGCTTCCTCTTCGGGGGCCGGGAACAGTCCGATTTCGATAGCCATTGTCTCATCGCCGGTCTCCCGATAGATTCTCAGGGCCTCATCACGCTTACGAAGCCACTCAAGCTGTTCCGGCGTTGCGTTGGGGTCGCGGAACGGATTGTCGGTCCACCGTGAATGGACCCTTCTCTTCTCTCCGCGCTCGTCCTCAGATTGCTTTGTCATGCGGTCCCTCCTTTGACCCTTGTTATCGGGCGGGCACCCTCCACATCCAAGGCGGTACTGACCTGCCGGTTTCTGAATTGGATTCGCGAATCCTGCCGCGCTGAGTGGATGCCCTGTTTACTCCCCGAAGGCCGGCCGGGCTCTCTCGTATAGGCGATCTGCCATCCGGGTGATTTCAGTGTTCATAGTAAGCTGCGCGCGCCATCGGGGCGGGATTGCCTTGACGCCGTAGTGTGCCCCCGCGATCTGCCCGTAGATCGCACCGGTAGTATCGGCGTCGTCCCCGAGGTTGACAACCAATAGGGCGCCCTCCACGAAACTGTCGGTATTGTGGAAGGCCCACAGGACCGCCTCCAACGTTTCCACCACGTAGCCGCCGCTCCTGATCTCGGTACAGTCCTTCTCCTTGTAGGATCCGTCGGCGATTTCCTTGATCTTGTCTGCCAGCGGACTTTCACTCCAGAGCCCGTCCACCGGGCAGTAGCTAGGGCTCAGGAGTGTTTCCCTGTCAACTCCACCCAGCGCGCCGACTAATAGACCGCCGAAATAGCGGCATGCATCAACCGCCTCCCTCGCCCCGTGGGTTGTCTTGGAGCTCTCCGCGCTCCTGGCTATCGCCTCGGCAGGGTTGTCCGCAAAGTACATGGGCACCGGGGCGAGTCTCATAAGCGAGCCGTTCCCGGCAGTGCCCTCGTCGTCGAAGCCGGAATAGGGGTCACCAGTGTTTCTGAAGCGCGACAGGGCATCGTCCGTGGTGATTCCAATGTCGAAGCAATACCCCTTGGATGACAGGTAGCCGTCATCCCGCCAGCGGACATAGCGCTCCATCTGGTCCCTGGCATCGAACCCGCCTCTTTCGATCAGGCTGGTCGCCAGACAGAGCGCCATCGAGGTATCGTCGGTCCACTGGCCCGGCTCCAGGTTGAACGGCCCGCCGCCGACCATGTCATCGATCGGGACGACCTCGCTGCGCGGCGTGAATTCCAGGGTGGTACCCAACGCATCGCCCGCCGCCAGACCTACCAGGCATCCCCGGAAGCGGTCCCTGGTCGTTACATGGCTCATTGGCCGGCCTCACCCCAGTTCAACACGAATAGCTTCTGCTCGAGGGTCTCGGGCGAGTCCCGGTATGGCTGCGCCTTCGCCATGCTCCGCCACAGTTCTTCAACTTGGCAAAGCGCCTCTTTTCCCGTGCAGCCATGCCGCACCAGCCAGCACCCGACGACGGTGCCCGTCCTGCCGACTCCACCCCAGCAGTGGACGTAGACTGTCCTGCCCTCGTCCAGTGCGGTATCAATGGCATCCAAGATCGCCGTCATCTGCTGAGGTCTGTCCGGAACGGATACGTCAAGGATTGGATGTCGCTCCCAACAGACATCACGGCCGATGCGAAGCCCCCGTTCCTCCGCAATGTCCGCGTAGGGCTCAAGTTCTTGTTCCTCAGTGAGGTCGATGAAGTGGTTGATGCCGCCGTCCAGCAATCCCTTGACCTTGCTCTCAGCACGGATGGGGTCAAGGTCTCCGGGGTATTCTCCGGCGGCGAATCGACCTTCAATGACCCAGTAGCTGTTGGGGGAGGGGTGGGGAACATCCTGCTGTTCGGTGGCGTTCATTGGTCAACCCTAAGCAATAGGTCCGGATCGCTCTTCCGCAAGTTCGTCGCCTATCGCCTTGGTCTAGTTGTGATCTGCAGCCAGGACGGCGATCCTGCGAATGATCGCCGTGAGGAGGCCGGAGTCGAAGGCGGCGCCCAGGGCTCCCTCGGCGAAACGGTCCTGGCGGATAATGGCCGTCAGCAGGCGGCCCAGCTGGTCCGGTGTGGCCGCCTCCATCGCCTCCGGGTTCCTCAGCAGCTCGGTTGCCTCTGGAGAATCCTTCCACTGGACCCAGTCGAAATTCAGAACCCACCCCATCTTGTAGCAGGTGTGCACGAACCGGGATGCGACGGGGCTGAGATTGTAGTAGGGCATGCCTCCGGGTGCCTTGTCCATGTGGCCGAATTCGAAGCCGGGTGACTCGAAATCGGGCAGGAAGGCGGCCAGCGCCTCCAGACGCTCCTTTATCGTGTCCACATGCCCTTCGAAGAAATCGTCGATCTGCGCGATCGCCTTGCACTCCTCCAGGAGCATGGTGGCTCCGTGTTCAACTGCCTTAGCGAACGAATCTCCCGTACGGTGTCCGCTCTCCTTTCTCCCGACGGCCCATCCAGTCTCGGCCTCCAAGAGCCCAATGATGAAGTCCCGGTGCTCATGCTTGCCACAATTCAGGCCGAGCTTTGCCGAGTCCGCCTAGGTCTGAATGATTTCGAAGACCTCACCCCGATACCTGTAGATCCCCTTGCGAGTGCACATTCCATCTCCTCGTCTGCACCGTGGCAGCAATCCAAATCCTCTGTCATCTCGACGATAACCAGCCTTTATCAGCGGCCTCAGAATACTGCGCCTCCACCCTACTAGGGCGGAAACGGCTCCGTATACAGCCTCATTGCAACTGCAAGACAGCTCCCAATTGAGGCGGGCGTTGGTCGCTCACTCTTCCTTCGGTCGCCTGAAGGAGGCTAGCAATGGTTTACATAGAACGCCATCTGCTCTATTGACAGGTCAACGCGCCGCCATTTGACTCCTGACCCAAAGCGGGGCTGACCCGCACGGCGCACCGGCAACCAGACGCCTGGTCTGACCGCTTGGTCGGCGGCAATGATCGCCATCGCGGCTACCAGGGTGGCCTCACATCTGGCGAAGTGGTCTATAGTTCCTGGCGATCGACACATATCGCTTGCTTGAGTCTGATGGGCTCCCCCTCTGCGTCCTTGTCTGGTCCACCAAGACTTGGGCTATGTCAGAATTCACGGCTGCTCACAGGCTCGGCTTGGGAATGGCGACTGCACGATGGAAACGCCCCCCTCATCCAAGGAAGAGGTCCTCAAGGAACTTAAGGCTGATCCGTGTCTAGAGCGCCTGGAGTGCATGCTAGGCCAGTTCGACGCACTCACCTTCCTCGGCGTGTCCCGGAAGGAGGAGACGCACTCCAACATTCTGGCATGGCTTCTGGATCCCGGCGAGCAACACGCGATGGGAGATTTTTTCCTAAAGGAATTCCTTCTCGAGACGGCGGCGGACGAAGACATTCGAGACCAGGACTGGGCCGAGACCCTAGTGCGACGGGAATGGCCCAACGAGGTGGATGGAAAGATCGGATTCCTGGACATCCTGGTAGTCAACCCGGATTCAAACTTCGTCTGCGCAATTGAGAACAAGGTGTTCTCGGGCGAGCACAGCGATCAGTTGAAACGGTACAGGGAGGCACTGTGTCGTGAATTCGGAGGGTTCAAGAGAACGCACTTGTTCGTAACTCGAGATGGCACAGTCCCTATCCGAGCAGAGGAACGAAGGTGCTGGACGCCGGTGGACTACGGGACGATATTGCGGCTGGTCGAGAAGGCCATTGGACGTGGGAAGAAGAGGGGAGACGACGAAATAGTCGCCTTCCTCAAGCAATACGCGACGACCCTGAGGAGAGGAATAGTGCCGGATTCCGATTTGAGGCGCCTAGCGAACAGGATATACCTTCAGCATAGTGAGGCCATCGATCTGATCATCAGGGAAAGGGAGAGCCACATCGATGAGCTCAGGCGAATCTGTGGTCAGGCAATTGAGCGTGTCGGCAACTGGGAGACAATCGGCAAGCGGAACGGAGGGAAGTTACTCGGCTTCACCGAACCCAGTTGGCGAAGATTCGACGTGTTCGAGACGGGGACGGATCCGTCCGATCTGCTGCTGCTGGACTTCGACTTCAGAAACTACGGAACTGTCAAATTGAACCTGACGATCATGGGCGGGACAAGAGAAAATATTAGGAAGTCACTGTACGAGATGACTCAGGGGCGACATCCTGCGATCTTCGACCACCGGGGTGATGAAAGGGGAGGCTCATACGGGACGTCAACCATCCGCCTGTACTCGTCGGCCCCCTTCCTTTCGGAGGACGACTTCATCAATGGAGACCGCTCGACTTGGAGTGTGAAGGTGAACGCGCGGCTGTCCGATTTCGCCGCAAGTGAATTTCCCGAGATGAATCGCATCATCCTTGATAGTCTCCAGAAGATCGACTGCGAGCAGAGGTCCCAACGAGCATCGCCGAAAGGGGCGTGACCGAGACGACCTCTCCGGCCAGCAGCGGGGCAAACCCGCGCCAAGTGAGAGGTCACACATGGGAATGCGCGCCCTCCTGTCTCAGTGGCGCCGAACTTCCATGCCGGCTCGTTGGCTTCCAAAACGGCGCCCGTTGTCAGAGACCAGTTCGACTGTCGGTCCCAAGGCGCGGAAATGGCCGTCGCGGTCGGTTCCACCTCGACCGTCTTCCAGACTTCGTCCACCAGCAGCCTTGGGAGTCAATTGCCATCGTAACCCTTCCCAATGCGTGCAATGACCTCCGGCCCGTCGTTGGAGTTGGAGTTGACGAGAGTGGAGACCTCGTAGGCCTCCATGGCGCCAGGGTTATATGGGATAAGCACCTCGCGCAGGACGTCGGGTTCCCGGACGTCACGGTCGAGCCAGAGATCCTCCTGGTCACGCTGCAGGATCACGGGCATACGGTCATGGATGGGACGCAGTAAGTCGTTGGCCATGGTGGTGATGATCGTGCAGGAGGTGACGGTTTCGTCCTGCGGATCGCGCCAGGTGTCCCACAGGCCCGCGAACGCAAAGGGCTCTCCCGTCGCCATCGTGATGCGCATGGGACGTTTGCCTGCGTGGGTGCGGCGCCATTCGTAGAACCCGTCGGCCAGGACCAGGCAGCGTCTCCGCCTGAGCGCCGTGCGGAAGCTGGGCTTTTCGGCGACCGTTTCGGCCCGCGCGTTGATCATCCGGCTGCCGATGGAGGCGCTCTTCGCCCAGTGCGGAATCAGCCCCCACCGCATCAGCCCACCGCGCCTGATCTCGCCGCCCACTATGGCCAGGACCATCTGGGTTGGGGCGATGTTGTACCTCGGCCCAGGGTCTACACGATCGCCATCGAACTCGAACCGCCGCGCGAGCTCTCCGATATCGGCTATCAGGCTGTATCTGCCGCACATGGTGTCCACATGATGGGCCGACGGCCGGCGTCCGTGCAATCCTGGTTCCCCAAGCGCTCCTCAATGCCAGTCGTGGGCCGGGGGCATGGCCACACCCGACCTTACTGCGCGCAGGTCGGTCGCGATCACGTTCGTGGTCCCGTCCCACCTCGACACGCGCCCGGTGATTTCGACTACCTGGCTGCCCAGCTCCCTTCGACGCCTGGCGAACAGATCCCGCCACACTATGACCTGCACGTCGCCCGTCTCGTCCTCGATGGTCACGAAGACGGTGCCGTTTCGTCCGCGCGGGTGCTGCCTGGCCACCGGCCAGCCGGCGACCGTGACCCGTTCGTCCTCGCCGCGACCCTCGACGTCCCCCGCCGGGAGCACGCCGGGACCGAGGTCCCGTCTCACGAACTCCATCAGGTGGCCCCCGGGGTAGATGCCCATCGCACGGTACTCTCCCATCATCTTCTCGCGCTGCGTGAGATCGGGGAGCCGGGGCACCGCGTCCTCCATGGAAACGGGCAGGGCGGCCTGGCCGCTCCGGTGGGGCCGGGTGTGCAGTTCCGCCTCCCACAGGGCCTGCCTGCGGTTGGGAGCGATGGTGTCGAACGCCCCCGCCATCACTAGCGACAGGACCGCCTGCGGTTTCAGGCCCGTCCGGCGCACCAGGTCTCCGGCGGTCACGTAGGGGCCGTGCCGTTCCCTCTCGTCCACGATGAGCCCGGCCGACTCCGTCCCGATTTCCTTTATGAGCTCAAGGCCGAGCCGAACCGAGCCGTCTTCGGGAGCGCAGGCGGCCTGGCTCCGGTTGACGCAGGGGTTCAGGAAGGGCACGCCGAAACGCCGCGCGTCCTGTTTAAGCGTCTCCACGGGGTAAAAGCCCATCGGCTGGTTGTTGATGAGCGCGGTGAAGAACTCCAGCGGGTGGTGGCGCTTCAGCCAGGCCGCCTGGTAGGCCGTGACAGCGAAGGCGTGGGAGTGTGACTCGGGGAACATGTAGTGGCCGTTGATCTTTGAGAAAATCCTCCCTGCCGTCTCCTCGGGGACACCGTTGCGTCGGGCGCCCTCGGCGAACCTCTCCCAGTGCATGGCGACGAGGTGCTCGCTGTTGGGCCTTGCGAACGAGCGGCGCACCTCGTCGGCCTCCGCCGCGGTCATGCCGGCCACGTCCTCGATGAGTTGGACGACCTGCTCCTGCCAGACGATGATTCCGCAGCCGCGCTCGAGGGCCCGCCTCTCCAGGGGGTGGTCGTACTCCCACTTCTCCCCGTGCCGATAGCGCTTTACGAACCGGGAGACGGCGCTGCCCTGGAGGCCGACGCCGGGCCGGACGAGGGCGACCTGGTATGCGAGGTCGAGTAGGTTGCGCGACCGCAGGCGCTGGGCAATCTTGAGCTGAGCGGGGGACTGGAGCAGGAAGACCCCCTTGGACAGACCTGCGTTTATCATGTCGTATACGTCGGGGTCCTTCGGGTCTATCCCGCCCAGGTCGGGCCGCCCGAACCCCCGCGCCTCCACCAGGTCGAGCGCCTCCTCCAGCTGGTCGAGGACGGGCAGGGAAAGGATGTCGATCTTGGCGAACCCTGCGTCGGCCACACTGTCCTTGTTCCAGTCCATGATGTATCGCCCGTCGGTGGCCCCGGCCCGCGTGGGAACCATGTCCGGGATGGGAGAGCTGCTCAGGACCATGCCACCGACGTGCTGGCCAAGCCCCCTCGGGGCATCCATTAGCTGCGGGGCGAGGTCGAGCAGGTCCCGCCAGCCGGGTGTGCTGAGCCTGTGCCTGAACTCGGGAAGCTGCTCCATCTCGCCGCGCAGGTCCGCGGCGTCGTGTGAGTGAAGTCGCCCCGAGAGCAGGGATAGGTCCTCACGCGGAAGCCCAAGGGCCTTCCCCAGGTCCTGGATGATGCCCCTTACCCTGTAGGTGGTGATGGCCCCGGTCAGGACGGCGTACTCGGGACCGAAGTGGCGGTGCACCCGCTCGATGAGCTCGTCCCTCAGGCCCCTGGGAAAGTCCAGGTCGATGTCCGGCAGCGTGGTCATGTCCTCGGAGATGAAGCGCTCAAGGGTCAGGTCCCAATCGAGGGGGTCGACGTGGCTTATGCCGATGAGGTACCCGGCCAGCAGCGCGACGGACGAGCCGCGCCCCCTGCCGGGTGGTCTCGCCTCCACCGGCGTCTCGGGGCCGACCAGTCCGCGCTCCTCCATGATGCGCCGGGCCAGGAGTGCAATCTCCCTGTAGAGGAGAAGGAAGCCGGACAGGTTGAGACGCTCGATCAGCCGGAACTCCTCCCCGAGACGCCGCTCCACTCTCTCCGGCACCGAGCCGTAGCGCCGCGTCGCGGCCTCGTGGCATAGACGCCGCAGGTAGCTCTCGGGTGTGTACCCCTCCGGCACGGCGGGGTCGGGCAGGGTATAGTCGAGATCGGAGGCGAGGTTGAAGCCGCACCGCTCTGCCACGCTAAGGGTGTTGGACACGGCCTGCGGATATTCGGCGAAGAGCCGCTTCATCTCTGCCGGGGTCTTGAGGTGGAGGTGATGGTTGGGCAGGAGATGGGGCAGGGCACCGTCGATCGTGGTGTTGAGCCCTGCGGCGACCAGGGCGTTCTGCAGCCTGCTGCGCTCAGGGACATGGTAGTGGACGTCGTTGGTGGCAACGACGGGGACGCCTACCTCCGCGGCGAGCCTGGCCAGTAGTCCGTTGCGACCCGTGTCTCCCCGCAGGAGGTTCTGCTGGAGCTCGACGTAGACCGAGCCGTGTCCGTACCAGTCAAGGTACCGCCCGAGGAGTTCTCGTGCCTGGCTGATGCGGCCCTCCGCCGCCAGCCGGGAGAGCGGCCCGTCTCGCCCTCCCGTCAGCAGGACGACGCCCTCGGGGTGATGGGGCAGGTGCGAGGGATCCAGTCTCGGCTCCCTCCTGTCCGCGGCATTGGCGATTGTCAGGAGCCGGGAAATGTTGGAGTAACCCTGCCGGGTGCCAGCCAGCAGCGTCAGGCGAGAGCCGTCGGTCAGGGTCAGCTCTCCGCCCGTGATGGGCCTTACGCGCAGGCTGTTGGCGAGTCTTGCGAACTCCAGCGCACCGCACAGGTTCGTGTCGGTCAGGGCTAGGGCCGGACATCCGAACTGCCTCGCCTGGGCAAGCAGCTCATGGGCATGTGAAGCCCCGACTCCGAAGGAGTAGAAGCTCTTGGCGTGAAGCTCGACGTAGGCGTCCGTCATCGGTGGCATTGCCGGCACCGGAGGTCGTTCCGCGCGTTCTTAGAAGGAACAGCCTCGCGGGGGAATGCCGGGACGGCGGATGATATAGAACGCCCGTTCTGTCAGTCAACCTTGGCAGATCCGGAGAGAGGTTCGTACGTCCGAACGGGGCCACTGGCATGGGGAGGGAGGGCAGGTCCGCATCGGTCGCTCAAGCTGTCACCCACAGCATCCGGGCTGTGGTCTGCTTTAGCAAAGATCTCAGTACCGAAGAGGTGAGGAGCCGCTGCGACTAGATGCTGGACGTGGCGAACTGGCATCTGGCCCATACGTCCACCAGTTGGTAAAAGTTCCCCTCCCTATACCATGCGTTACAACAGTGCGGTCCAATATAGTTTCGACAACGGGGCAACGGATTGCTTCTTAGCCAAACCGCGTCCACTGCACCTGCAGGAAATCATGCCAAGTCCTAACGGAGACTTTTAGATTCATGACAGATCCAATTCAGACTTGTCAAATCTGGGGTGCCAGCTATCGAGCAACGGGAACACATGACTACGATGCAAATACCGTCGTAGTTGAGCATTCTGGGCGTACTGATGGAGGATATACATTTAATCGCGGTATCACTCCTTGGCTAAGGCAACTTGATGAGAGAGAAAAGGTACGACTTACGACCTGGCTTATTGATCAGCGGAGTCAGGGTGACCTTCGGCCCAACATAACAAGGGGTATAGTCGATCGAGTCAAGTCAAGTCCTCCGCTTCCAGCGCATATAAGAGCACGGAGACTGCTTAGATTTCTGGTAGCACAGATGCAGTCTCTAAGTGGTGATGTGAAATTGGATGAGAATACGCACTCGGCTTATGCCCATTCAGCATCCGTAGACTATACAGATGTGTTGTACCTATTGGACCATCTAAGGGAAGATGGCTGTATTCTTCATACGAAAGTCATGGAAGCGCAAGGACTTGTGCAACGTGTCAAGATCACTATGAGGGGTTACAACAAAGTCGAGGAAGAGGAGACCGCTAGTGACCCCTATCGAGCATTTGTTGCGATGTGGTTTGACGCCAGTATGACGAACATATTCACAGACGGGTTGGAACCCGGCATTAGAGACGCCGGTTATGTTCCGTATATTATCAATGAGGATGAACACATCGATAAAATTGAGGACAGGGTGATAGCGGAAATTCGCCGCTCCAGGTTCGTGGTGGCGGATTTTACGCACGGGGAGGAAGGAGCTAGAGGGAGTGTCTACTATGAGGCAGGATTTGCACACGGGCTGAATCTGCCTGTCATTTTCACATGTAGCCAGAACTCATTCGACAGCTTGCATTTCGATACGAGTCACTACAACCATATTGTGTGGAAAGATCCGCTCGATCTTCGCGAAAGACTGAGAAGTCGAATTGGTCATGTAATCGGGTACGGACCGGGGACTCAATGGGATGGACACGGAGTCTAATGGGATGATGCCTTGGAAATGCTGTTGAGGACACTTCCATCAAGTAAGCCACCCTCCTTCGCCATGCATGGGGCCGTACCCGGCCCAGATCAACACGCAAGGTCCGCGGGCGTGCGCCCGTGGGCAGTTCCCCGCTCCGTCGACTTAGGGGACGTGGCTTGCGATCCGTCCCTGTAGGCATGCCCTAGAGGCTTTGGAGGAGACTTGGAACTGAATTGCATATCTGAAGACCAGATAACAACGGTGCTGGCATCCCTCCTCGCGAGTCTGTAGGCAGCTCCATTCCTCTGGATGGCGTACAAGTGGGTTAGGATCAGGATGCTGGGTGCAAAGCAGTGGGCTGAATACAAGGTCAGGAAATCCCGCCCCATTCGCTTGGACGACATCGCAGCATTAGGGCGAGCAAACTCTCGGCTCTTTGACGCTGCTGTGACCTTACGCTACGCCCAGACCGGGCTTTGTCCCTTGTGTCATCAGCATAAGGCGTCCTAGCGCGGCCGGAGGTGCCCCGTTCGTCCCCTCTAATGGACCTCATCGGCCATCATCCAACTCATCTGGCCGGAGGGGGCTATTTCCTCTCTGGTTTCAGCGTCGAAGAGGTGCATAGTGTTCTCCTCTCGGCGATCGATCCTGTCGGCATCTCGCCATGAGGGGTCATAGATTCCCTGCTTCCCGGGAAGCTCTGTATCCTGCAGCCGTGCAATTGACTCTTGAAAAGGGAATCGAATGAGACAGACCTATGGAGACCTAGTACGCGTCGACGCTGACGTGAATCGCGCGCCAGAAGTTCTAAGGCGCGTGCCGCTGGCGTCCAACGTGACATCGGGCGGCATTGACGAAGCGACGCTGCAAGACCTTCTGTTCAGTTTTCCCCAGACGCTCCCCATCTCTGATATTGACCCCGCATATGCCGGGGCCGTGCCGGTCTGCAAGGAATTGCGTCTCCCTGCTGGCTATGCCGACGCTTTGTACTGCAACCAATTTGGCCGGCTCACGGTGAGCGAATTCAAGCTCTGGCGAAATCCCCAGGCCCGGCGTGAGGTGATCGGTCAAATCCTCGACTACGCCAAGGACTTGGCAGGATGGGGATACGACGACCTGCAGAGACAGGTATCTCTGGCCACCGGTAAGAGTGGCAACGTGCCCTATGACTCGGTGAGGAAACACCACCCCGAAGTGGAAGAAGCGGAGTTCGTCGACAACGTAGTGCGCCACTTGAAGCGAGGCGAATTTCTTCTAATGATCGTCGGCGACGGGATCCGGGAGGATGCCGCCGACATCGTAGATTTCGTCCAGCGCTACAGCGGCCTGCATTTCAACCTTGCCATGGTGGAGGCCGCACTTTATCGGGATTCGGCGGACACCCTCATCGTGCAACCTCGAATACTGGCTCGCACCGAAATCGTGCGGCGTTTCGTCGTTGACGGAGACCTCGTCGGCAATATCGTTGAGAACAGCTTGCACGATCAAGAGGAGACCCTGTCGGACCAGGATCAACAGAATCTCCAATTCTGGAGCGCGGTGGTCAAGGATTTCTCCTTCGCGGATACCAGCGTCGAGGTTCCCGTCGCCACCACTGACTCGACTCTGTACATCACAGTACAAGGTTCTGGATTCGGAGGCTGGGCGCTATGTTTCGATGGATATTTGCACCGTAGGGCGGGCGAGATTGGCTGTTTCCTGACAGCACGAAGGGATCACCCGCGCGAAGTTCGCATCTTCGAGTCGATAGTTGCTTCCCTTGACGAACTGCAGGATGAGGTGGCTGGTGATTTGAAGCATTGGGAGAATGCCGCTGGCCGTCCCAGAATAGGCTTCCGCCGACAGGTCGATCTAGCTTTCTTGGTGCATGGAGAAGAAAGCGAAGATTTCAGAGACGCTGTTGTGTGGATGCGGGATCACCTCAACCGCTTGGTCGGCACGCTGAATCCACGTCTGCAAACGTTGCTTGCGGATGAGAAATAGGATCAATCTGGCTACATGGCGGAGGGCAGGCGGCCACAGTATGCGGCTGCCACGCACTGGTAGTTGGCGGCTTTGGGGCCTACAGGACCGGTGGGTACGCAGCGTCGGTGTACAGGTGCTGGGTAGGGACTGATGTGGTCTTGGGTCAGGCGGCTGGTCGACGGTCGTGAGAGGCACCGACACGTTTGGGAGTGGACACAGAGGCTGGGATACTGCACATTCTGTGGTCGGGACGGGGTGTATGTTCGTTACTGCCATCCTGGCGGTGAGTTTGCATGTGTGGATTGTCGGATAGCTGATGCAGTGGAGCGGCAGAAGGCAGTGTAGTGTGGCAACCAGCGGTTGGGCCCCACGTGGACAGAACGCAAGAATCGCCCACATATGGAAGTGCCGTGCCCTGCTCCCTAGTCGCCGCTCTGGTCCTGACCCGTCTCCCTCGGAAGCTTCTCGGCAAGCTCGCGATATTTCTGCGCCTCGTTCACTAGGTCTTCGTCCTCCAGGTTGCGGGCCAGGTTCACGGCGAACGGTACAGCCCGTCTCTTTCACCCCTCGCAGACGGTGCCGACCGTAATCTCGTCCAGCCGGTCTTCCATGTACCCGCCCACGCTTCTTAGGCAGTCGGCTGAGGTGTCGGCTCCGCAGAGAGCTTCCTCTTGCTTGGCGTCAGCGTCGACCAGGTGCATCTCTATCAACTCGCATCTCCCTTCGGTATCCGATCCCGTCTCAGGATTCCTGTCTCTTGTGGTTTCCATTCGCCTTCTCAATGCCTTTCTAAGTCCTGAAATGCGAAAAGGGCCGCATATGTTGATGGGTAGGGGAGGTCGCCGACTCATGTCTGACGACCTCCCCCTTACCTCTGCTATCTAGCGTCCCGCGCCGACCAGCTCGGCCACGGCCGTGCGCTCCCGCTCCTGCTCAAACGCCCACTCGAACATGGACATGGAGGCGGGCTGTGGCTTCCCGTTGCGCCGCCTGGGTTTGACCGGCTCCGCAGCGATGAACTCGGTCCACGAGAACAGGGACCGCTGGGACTCCGGGGACTCTTCATGGTGCCCGTTGCCGTTATTTCCGTTTACCGCGACGCGTTCTACCGTCGGCCCCAGGGCATCGTGATGCCCGTTGCCGTTCGCGCCGTGGCCGTTCCCGTTGACCTCGACCGGTCTCCAGTCCGCGTCCACCAGCAGTTCCTCGGCCTCGCTCTCGGCGTGTTTGGCCTGTGTGAAGACCTCCTCCACAGTCGCCGCATCGTCCTGTTCGCCGCTGACGATCTTTCTCGCCAGCTCCATCATCAGGTCGTCGCCATCGTCCCCGAATGCGGCCAATCCGTCCTCGGGAAGCTCTCCCTCGACCGCGAGGGAACTCTGCAGCTTCTTGGCCACCAGCTTCAGGGCGTCAGCCTGCAGGGTGCTCCGATAGCTCATGAACACGACCCTGACGGGCTGCGTCTGGCCGATGCGCCAGGACCTGCGCGATGCCTGCCTCATCGTGTACACGGAGTAATCGGTTTCGAACCAAGCTATTGTCGGGAATGCCACGAGATCGAGGCCGGTCTGCACCAGCCGCGGGTGGCAGATCAGGACATCGATGCCCTCTTCCACCCTGTCGGCGACCCACGCCTCCCTTCGGTCGGGTGCCACGGCGTCGGCCTTCATGACCGCGACGCGGAAACCGTGCCGGGTGAGGATGTCGTCCATCCGTCCGGTGATGTCGCGCGTTCCTGTATGGGTGACGTAGACGAGCACCCTGCGGCCCTCGAGCCTTTCGGCCGCGACGAGGTCGATCAGCGCCCGCTCCTTCGGGTACAGCCTCTCCTCCGAGAGAGGAGGCACCTGCGCGAGCACCTCTCCGGTCTCGGGGTCGAACACCGTTTCGCCCCGCGTGCACCCGTCCGGGAACGCGAGCAGGGTCTGAAGGTACGCGGCTAGCAGGCGTCTCGATCCCCTTGCGAGGACGTCTGCGAGTGCGGCCCTGAGGGTCTCGAACAGCGCCTCGTACGCTGACCGCTGGGACAGGCCGGTGGAGTCTGGCTCGGCGTCCATTCCAGAGACCAGCACCTCCTCTGTGTAGGCAGGCAGGCCAGACGCGACGTCTGAGAGCCGCAGGAAAATCGACTGGCCGATGAGGTGGAACAACGCAGCCGGTGCGAGTCCCGGTCGCTCGCGGACGACCTTGCGGTAACGCCGCCTTCGGCTGGCCCGTCCGTCCTCGTCGTGGCGGTCGGATGGCTTTCCGATGGTGTGCTCGACGAAGCCGTAGCGCTCGACCCAGCGGTGCTCGTCCGAGCGCTCGAACTCGCTGCGTATCTGGGGTGAGAACCTGTAGAGCAGGTGAAAGAGCGTGCTTGCGTATCCGCCTGAGAGCGTGCCACTCAGGCTGAGCGTCCTGCCGCAGACGTCGGCGAGGATGCCGGCGGCGATGCCCTGCGCGGAGCCGCGGCTCTTGTGTTCGTGCACTTCGTCAGCTATCAGCAGGTCGAAAAAGCCTGCCATCCTGTGCTTGATGTAGTCAGCCAATGGGTAGCGGCGTGGCCCGGAGTTGTCGGCCTGCCAGAGGGCGGAGCCGCAGACGTTGCAGGTGCGCCGCCTGCGCGAGAGGTCGCGTTCGGTGAGGGGCACGCCGTCCCTGTCCAGGACCATGGCGTGGCAGTCTGGACAGCACGGCACCCGGAAGGGCTCGCCGGACGCATCGTCACGGAAGAGCCTGCCGCGTGCTGCGGCCCAGCGCTCGACGATGGCTGGCTGCCACCGGTACGACAATTTCGCGCGCTCTCTCGACATTACCGCGAAGAGCGGTGCGTCGCCGATCATGCGCAGTCGCTCGAGGTCGGTGATGGAGGTGACGATGGCGGCATGGGCGCCGGGCACGGTCTCCTCGATCTCGCGCTTCCACTTGCGCACCAGGTGAGGGGGAACAAGCACGAGCACGCGCCTGAAACCGGCCATGTGCGCGGCCGCGGTTGCAATGAACGTTTTACCCGTTCCCATTTCGCCGACGACGGTGGTGCCGCGGGTGGCCCTGAGGGAGAGGGCTGCGCCCCTGATGGCGTCGGCCTGTGCGCCGAGCGGTGAGCGCAGGAACTCCGGCAGGCGGTGTCCGTTTTCGGACGGCCTGTAGAGGGGCGGGTAGGACTCGACCACCCGTCGGGCGATCGCGTCGCGGAAGTTGTCTATGAAATCTGCCAGGTTCATCGTGTGCTGTCCTCGATGTCCTCGAGGACGCCCACCCGAACCGGGGGGGCATTGAACGGACCCCGGGCCGCCTCTGGGACGTATTAGGGACTCGTTCAATGACCCCGAGGTGCAAGCTTGCTCCGCGGGTTCAGGTCCTGGATACGTCCTCCAGGTTGGGTGTCCCAAGGGAGAGATATCCCCTTGAGATGGTGCGGGACCCGGCGGGTCAGGGTGACCTTCGGGGTTCCGAGGTACGGATCAGAGACCGGCTAGGCGACGATGGCGGCCGTCACGGTCTGGTAGCCGTTGGCCCGCCACGCGTCCCGGCATGCTCCGCCGGTATGGTAGGAGCGGGCGGGCAGGGTGACGATCCGCCCGTCGCGTACGTCGATGGGGGTCGTGTGGGCGGCCGGCTGGCCGGGGCCTATGGGCAGGTTGCAGAGCGTGCAGGTGCTGGGGTTCATCGGTGTGTTCCTTCCTTATAAAGAGGTGGTGAGTCCTTGCTTCGTGCTGCCAAAAAGAGAGCGAGGCTCCCCCGGCTGACCGGAGAAGCCCCGTGACTGCGGCCCTGGGAAGGGCCGACTATGCGGCGATGTCTGTGATCTGTCCGTCCCCGAGGTCGAGGGAGACGACGGTGGTTCGGAGTCTCTCGCGGTAGGTCTCCTTGTCCTCGGTGGCCTCTACGAGGACAAACTCCTTGCTAGTCCGGCCCTTGACGAGGATCCTTCGGCCGTCGGACTCGAGGCACAGGTTGTCGAGGAATCCGGCGGCGACAAGCATCGCCATGTGCCCGCGCCGAAGGGGCATGAGCGGGCGTGTGCGGAGATCGCTGGTGGGCCACAGGGAGTCGGTGATCTCCGGGCTGGCCCAAAGGCCGGAGCGCTGGGCCTCGGCGGCTGCGGCGACGGGATCGACGGTGCGGGTGGCGAACAGGATGTCGCCGGCGGGTGTGGTCGCGGCGGTATAGACGGGGTAGCGGTACGCGGCAAGCGTCTCGGGCTCTCCCTCTGCCCACTCCCTGATCTGCTCCTCTGCGTGGGGGTCGGGGAGCGGCTCGGCCCTCCGGTACGCCATCAGGACGACTTGGTCGAAGGCCTCGCGTTCGGGCTCCGGGAACGCCCAGCACCTGATCCTCCGGTATTGGGAAGCCAGGTACCGCGCCGAGACGGTGAGGCGTTTCCGGGGAACGATGAGGATGAGCAGGCCGTCCTCGGCCAGATACCGGGTGGTATGCACCAAGAAACGATGTTCGACCCGCTTCTTGTCTCCGGCGTCCGCATCATAGGGCGGGTTAAGGAGCAGCACCCCGAATGCGCCGTTGGCGATGGAGGTGCCGAACAGGTCGACGGCAAGGGTGCGGTCGAGCCGCTCCCGCGCCTGCTCTGCGCGTTCGGTGTGAAGCTCGACGCCGAAGGTCTCGACGGGCACAGCGCCGGGTTCGCCGAGCTTATCGGCGAGTCGCGTGAGCGCCTCCCCGGTCCCGCAGCAGGGATCGAGGATGCGGACGGTCTCGCGGCAGCCGTAGTAGCTGGATGGCACGTGGACCAGTCCGGCGACAAGGTCGACCACGTTCGGCGGAGTCGGGTAGAACCCTCCCTTCGCCTGAGCTGAAAGCCTCATGTCTTGTCTCCTTTTCTCCTGTTCAATCTCCGACCGCCACCGTGTGCGTCCGGTCTCTAGGCCGCCATCCTCGACGACTGTCTCCTGATCTCGCCGAGGGTCTTCGGCTTCCAGTACAGGTCGCGCTCGACGGCGGGGACGCCGCCGAACACGGTGACCTCCGCCAACTCGTCGAGGCTGAAATATCCCAGCTCCTCCTCAAACCCCTGGACGAGGCCGAAGCACAGTCCGGTCTCCGCCTGCCACTCGGTGATGTACCAGGTCCAGCCGTTATAAGGGGAGAAGAGCTTTGCCAGCGCCAGAACCGAGTCGTAGTTCTGGACGTGCTCGTTCGCATAAAGGGCGGGGATCTTGTCCCCGATCTCCCTGGTCATGAGCTTGTGCCTGCGGAGCCCGCTGTTCGGGTCCTGCCAGGTCGTTGCGGCTGTCTCTGCGCCGGTCATGGATTCTCCTTCCCGTTGGTGCTTATGCCGACGACCTCGCCGACGGCGGTGTTTCTCTGGTAGCACGCGACCTGCTTCGTGTTCATCTCCTCCGCGCACCTTGTGCAGAAGACGGTGATGAGTTCGGTGCCCCTGGCGACGACCATGCGCCTCAGCAGGACCGGGCCGTTCCCCGGTGTGTCCTGCCGGTAGAGCCTCACCGAGCGGCTGTCTTTCTCGGTGTCTGTGGCGGGCCGGTAGATGTGCGGCTGTCCGGAGGTGCACAGGTGCGTGGCGGCCTCGTGCCGGCAATAGCGGCAGGTGTCGCCGTCGGGAGAGAAGCCCTGCCATGCGGTGAGATTGCGCTCCTGCCGCCGCCTGTTCCCGCGTTTGGACTTCCGAAGTGTTCTATCCATGGTTGCCACCGCCGCCCTCATCGGTCAGGGTCAGCGTTTCGGAGGCGACCGCCTCCGACAGGTCGTCCCTGAGCCTCTCGCCGTCGGGATTGCAGCGGAACGCGGAGGTGCCCGCCGATTGGAGGGGGACGATCTCGCCGGTGGCGATGCCCCTGTTCCAGAGCCATTCGGCCCAGGAGCGGTGGAGGGGCAGGGGACTCCTGCGGTCGAGGAAGCGGTGGTGCAGGGCGGGCGCCTCACGCTCGTCTCCCGCGAGCAGCAGGAACGAGTCGTTCTCGTTGGAGAACTCGGCCAGCTTCGTGAACACGAGCGCATGGTAGCCGCCGGTCGCCGGCAGGCGGACTATCTTCGTGGTCCATGTTCCGACGGTCTGCGGTGGGATCATGCACCGCTGATAGCCGCCGGACAGCGCCGTGCCGTCGGCGCCTCGCACCAGGTGCGCGGCCTCGGGCGGCTGCTTGAGCAGCGCGGCCCATATGGCCTTTAGGGCGGTCTGTGAGCCGACCATGGAAAGGAACCAGAGCGTCCGGTCCCGCTCGTCCCGGGCGAAGGCGTCGACGGTGGCGGAAAAGCCCGCCGCGGATATGGTGTGCAGATCGTCCGGCCCGACCGGATCGCAGCTTTCGTTCATGTGATGTCTCCTGGGTGAAGGTTTCTGCGGCCTCCTAGGCCGGTATGTGGCCGCGGTCCCTGAGGCTGACGAAGTCGTCAGCGCTCCCTATGACGATGTGGTCCAGCAGGTCGATGCGAAGGAGCTTTGCGGCGTCGACGAGGTCCTGCGTCACGGCGATGTCCTCGGGGCTCGGCGTGGGGTCCTGCGACGGGTGGTTGTGACACACAATCACGTGTGGCACGGCCTCGATCACTGCGGGACGGAATACCTCGGCGGGCCTCACGATCGCGGAATACGCATTTCCCTGGTAGATCGTTCGCTGTCCGACGACGTGGTTCTTTCGGTCGAGGAGCAGGACGCGGACCTGCTCCTGTGCGAGCTGGGACATCTCGGGTCCGACGAGCCGGCAGACGTCCTCCGGTGAGGAGACGGTCGGGGGGTCGGACTCGCGCTCCGGGAGCGTCTCGACGTCGTAGCGGATCGAGAGTTCGCTGAGCAGGTCGAGGTTGCGCCGAAGGGCGTCGAGCAGGGTGTCGGTGTGAGTTGCGGTGGTCATGGCTGTACTCCGGTATCAGGAACTAGCTGGACTGAAACAAGGGCGGGCCGCCCCCAGGCATGAGGGAGCGGCCCGTGTTGCCGGACCTGCCGGGCAGGGTGAGGGTGGCTGCTAGAAGGGCGAGCTCTCGGTCTCGGTCTGCTCGACCTCGGCGCCCTTTCCGTTGCCGTTGCCGCGCGAGTCGAGGAAGATCACCTCGCTTGCGTGGATCTCGGTGCGGAAGCGGCGCTGCCCGTCGGAGCCCTCGTAGGAGCTGTAGGAGATCCGGCCGGCGACGAAGACGCGGTCGCCCTTGCCGACATACTGGTTCACCACCTCTGCCGTCTTGCCCCAAGCGACGATCGAGTGCCAATCGGCTTCGACGTCGCCGTTCTGGCGTCGGCGGTCGGTGGCCAGCCTCAGCTGGGCCACGGCCGTTCCGGACTGGGTGTATCGCAGTTCAGGCTCTACACCGACGCGTCCGAGTAGCTCTACCCTGTTGATGGTCCTTGCCATTTCGTTCCTCCTTGAGGAGCTTGCGGTGCGGACGGGCCGCACCTGATCGAAAGAAGGCGGGGCCGCTGCCCCGTACGGCGCTCCGGGATTCGGAGCGGCTATGTGACCCGCACGTGCTCGCTGGTGGTTTCCGCAACCACCTCGGCCCGTGTCTCCGGGTCCAGCAGTGCGCTGAGGCGCCTGTGGTTGACGCTGAACCGGGTGGTCCGCACGAGGCTGACCGTCCGGCCGCCGATGCTCTCCTTTCCGTCGGGCCGACCCAGCATCCAGTCCTTCAGCGTGCCCAGCGCGGCCCGCTTGGCCCGCTCGGGTTCCCGCATCGCAGCCTGCGCCTCGGCATATGCGGCGACCGCGGCGCACGCCTCCTCATCCGTCACCTCCGTTTCCCGGGCGGTTTGGACTTCGGATTCCGCCTCGCCGGGCCGGCAGACCGCCAGGAACGGGCAGGCGTTGCAGCGCCAGCTGCCGGCCTTGAAGTCCCGGTCGGGCAGGGCGTCGGGGTCGGGACCGCTCGCGACGAGGTGCCCGGCCAGCGGGGCCAGCCAGGCCCGAGTCTTCTCCAGCGCCGTCGTCACCCGTGCAGCTGGAATCACCTCGTAGTCCCAGTCACGCGACCCCGTGTTCATCGTGGCGATGACCACATGCCGGGCCTCGTTGAATTTCCCGAGGCTGTAGACAGCGACCTGTGCGACAGACTCGGGATGGCTGATCTCGGCACCCATCGCCTGCCAGCGCTTGAAGGCTGCGGGCCCGCGGGTCTTGACCTCGACGATCGCATCCTCGCCTCCGAACACCGGCATGCGTCCGGTGGCGTCCGGGTGACCGGCGACGGTCAGGTTGGGGGCCAGCTTCACCGAGACTCTCTCGGGATCGGCCGGATCGTTTGGGGAGATCTCCCAGCCGGCCCTCTGCATGGCCCCGAGGACCACCGGCTCGAGTGCCTTCCCCGCCTCCATGACGGTGACGGACTCGTCGGTCGGCTCGTTGGTTGCGGTGTGTCCGGTGGCTGCGTACCACAGGGCCCTCCGGCAGCCCATGGCAGCAGACGCCCGCACCTCTAGTCCGCCGTCGTCGTCGATGCGTGCAGCGGGGCGGGAGTACCCCCGATCCATTTCGTTCATGTCCTCTCGTCCTTTCTTCCTGTAGCAGGGCGGTTCATGCTGCGATCGAGTGGACCTGCTCGACCCGCTCTTCGTCGGTCTCGATGAACTCCCTGAGGATGTGCGCGATGCCGTCGGCGATTCCCCTGACAATGACCGTCCCGCCGCCGGGCACCGGGTTCGGCCATGGCTGCATCTCGCCGATTCCCCGGCACTGGCCGACGATCTCGGTAAGCGGCGTGCCGCGGCGAAGGTGCAGGGAGATGAGCCTGCAGGCGGTCTCGACCATGCCGTGCTCGGGCGATCCGGCCTTGCCGAGCGAGCCGAGGACCTCCACGGGCCGGCCGTCGTCGTCGACGCAGACGGTGACGAAGAGGCTGCCGCGCTCGGTGGACAGCCGGGTGGTGGTGCTCCGGAGAGTCCGTGGTCTTTCGCGTGCGGTCATTGAGCGGCGTCCGTGTCGCCCGACTGGCCGAGCTTGTCCGCAGCACCCTCGACCAGGGGCGTGAGTTCTGCAGCGGTGGCCTCATCGAGGTCCCTCCCGGTCTTCGCCCTTACCGCCGCTCGGACCTGCTCCTCGTCAAAGCCCTGCATGACCCCGAGCCGAACGAGCGTGGCCCGGAGGGAGGGCGCCAGAGAGTCGGCCGAGCCCGATAGAGCGGCCACCGGGTGCTCGCCGTACAGGCGTAGGGTAGGAAGCCGGCGAGTTACTCTGAGTGGAGCACTTTTCCGTCAACCCCCCTCCGAACCGGACGTGCGGCTTTCACCGCATCCGGCTCTCCAGTGACACGTCCAGAAGTTGGTTGTCCGAGCCGTCCGTGATGGATGGCCATGTGACAGTTGCGGCAGACTACCAAGGTCTTTCTCCGGCGGGCGGCCATGTTCTGTATCCACAGAGGACGTTCTCGCTGCCCTTTTTTCTTCAGGTCGGCGAGTTTGCGTATGTGGTGCACCTCGACTTGCTCGGTGCTGCCACACATTTCACATTCGTCTGCGAGTAGCCGTTGGAGCAACTCGCTGCGGCCGAACCGGATAGTTTTTCTTGGGTCTTCATCTCTGAGGGAGTTCAGCTTCTGTCGCTTGAGCGGGATGCCCCCGAAGCGTGCTACCAACGGCTTCTGGCCGTCGTCCCTGGGCACTCTCACCTCGAAGCACTTGCGGACTCCAGCCGGTGTTCGGACCTTGGTCTTAAACCTTTTCACGATGGTCGTGATGGGAGTCTTGTGCTTTCGTGCAAGGGTTTTGAGTAGGGAGGTTTCCATAACCCAGCACAATTGGTGTAGCCATGACACGTTTTGCGCTGGTAGGTAGTAGTTGACCACGCCCAGGTATTCGGCCTGATAGCGCCTGATGATGCTGAAGTCATCATCTTGGAGCAGTTCAGGACGGTGTGAGGGGTGGCCGTTACGCTTGTAGAGAGAGCATCGTTTTCGTACGACATCTGCCGGAACACGTAAACCGATGCGGCCATTGAGACTTCGCTCGCCCTGATGGTCGTGCTTGTCGTCGGCCTGTTGGTTGACGATGTCAAAGCCGAGAAACCGCGCTGGCTGCGTGGTGGCATGGGTGATCAGCGTCTTTTCGGAGGAGAGTTCAAGCTTGAGGGTCTCTTGCATGAACTCGTCGATCTGACCCTTGATCGCCCTGGCTTCAGCCTTGCTCCCGATGTAGCCGAGGAGGAAGTCATCCGCGTAGCGAACGTAGTGGAGGCGCCGGAAACTGGGGTCGTCGGGGTCCCCGGAAGGTATCTGCTGCAACTCCTTTCGGAGGGAGCGAGCCTTGTCGGGAAATCCCTTTCTTGCCCAGTACCGTGCGCGTACCATCAGCGCCGCGTGGCGGTTGTTGCAACGCCGGGTCTTACCCCGTGTGTTTGCTGGAATGAGCACCTGTTCGACGAACCTGTCCAATCTGTCCAGGTAGATGTTGGAGAGAAGGGGGCTGATGATTCCGCCCTGGGGAGCCCCGCTGAGGGTCTGCCCATACCGCCAATCCTCCATGTAACCCGCCTGGAGCAGGTTGCGGACCAACCGTAGGAGGCGGTTGTCGTGCAGCTTCTCGCCCAGCACTGACAGCAGGACCTCGTGGTCTAGCCGGTCAAAGCACTGGGTGATGTCACCTTCGATGAACCACTTCGTTCCCGTCCAGCCGAGTGTCACTGCCTGGAGGGCCGTGTGACAGCCGTGGTTGGGACGGAAGCCGTGCGAGAGCCTGCTGAATTGCGGCTCGTAATACGCTTCCAGTAGGGAGCGCATCACCTCCTGCAGGAGTCTGTCCGGCCATGTCGGAATGCCCAGCGGTCGTGTCTTCCCGTTGGATTTGGGAATCTGCACGCGTCGTACGGGTGACCATCGATACCGTTCGAAGCGCAGGGCTTCGATTATGGAGTCGATCTTGCCCATTGACATTCCGTCTACGGTTTCCCTCGTCGTTCCACGCGTCATTGAGCCAGGGTTGCGGTATAACCTGGCGTAGGCACGCAGATACAGATTAGGGTTGTAAAGTTGTCGGTAGATGCCTTCCAGTGGCAATCCTCGTCTGCCTCGATCCTGGATGACACTCAGTACAGTTTCGGCGTTCTGCATTTCGCATACCTTTCTGACTTGTGTCCTGTGTCACCTGCCCCCCTTCGCCATGTGGCTGGCTTTCCCAGCCTCGAACTACTATGGGGGCTCCGTCACCATAGGGCTCGCGCCCCTTAGGCGATCCCACGTTTCATGGTGATGTACGTATAGCGCGCTTTAGGTAACCCATTCATGCCCTTGGATGGACGCATAGCCCATCGCCCGCATCGCGGAAGTACTGGGGTTGCAACGGATGGCCCCAGTCGGATGCGGCACCGTCATAAAACGCTCTGACCGGTGGGTCGCTTTCATGGACCGCTGTGCATTGGGTTTCAAGCAGTAAAGCCTTTACCTTGACGCGCGGGTCTTGCGGGACGGTATCGTCTGCGTTTTCAGATAGTCTCCCGCTTCACTGGCATGCTGTGGTCCCCTGTGCCTTTCGGTCGCGGGTAAGCCAGTTAACCCACAGACGTTCTTCCGAGTCTGTCCTGGCTAAGCCAGGGATACAATCACCACATACCGTGGCGCACCATTTCCGAAGCGGTCGCCGAAGCTCCTGAGCGCCCGCTTCATGCCGTCGGTGATCGCTCCCTTCAGAGCGGTCTCGTGGCCGTCCGCGGTCTCGTCGGACACTGCGTGGAAGCCGATGTCGGTTCGCGGTGGAGCGCCCGGGACGGTCACCCGGACGGGCGCGGAGTACGCCGGGGTCCGGGTCACCTCGCCGGTGCCGCGGTCGACGTTCTCGATCTCGCGCAGGGTGACCTCGCCGGCGAGCTCATATCCCCATCCGCCGAAGCCGAAGATGCTGTTGGCCTGGGCGATCGCGACGTGGCCCTCGATGTATGAGAACGTCTTTCCGCCGCGTCCCCTGCGCTGCGACACCAGCGCCGAGTCAAGGGGGCGGGCCAGCTCCGATGTGACCGCCGGGGGCAGGGCGTCCCACCCGAGAAGGTCGGGGTCGACGGCGCTGGCGGCGCCGGCACCGTTGGTCCCGTTCTTCGCTGCGCCGTTCACGCTGCCGTTTCTTCGTGTTCCGTTGAGCATGTCTGTCTCCTTCGGTGATTTGCAGGGTTTGAGGGATCGATGCGGTTTCCGGTAGGGGAAGCCGTGAGTGAGTAGGGCCCCGGACTTGTGGATGGGATCTTGGGGCCGTCCACGTATGGAGGAGGTGAAGGTCCCGCACCACCGCCCGGTGTTCGGGCGGCCGGGACCTGTGGGGTGGGGGAGCGCCGCTACCTGGCGGCGCGGGCGGCTGCGCGGAGCAGGCGCATGAAGGCGGCCCGGCCGCCGGGGCGGGAGGCGAGCTCGGCGGCGTCCGATATGCCACCCGGAAGGGTGACGGACGCCGCCCTTGGGCCGAGCAGCGCGGTGAGCGTGTCGGCCATCTCGTGGCCCGCCTCGTCCGCGTCGAACGCCAGGAAGACGCGGACGCAGCCCCTCAGGGATGCGGCGATGCGCTCTGCGCCCTGTGTGCCGAGCGCGGCACAGGCCGGAAGGCCCCACCCGGCGAGCGCGACCCAGTCGAAGAGACCTTCTGCTACGACCACCCACGGAGGGGCGGCGCCGAGCCGGGCCAGCCCGAGCACCGGCTTGCTTCCTGGCAACGCTTGGAAGCGGCGTCCGGCGCCAGGGTCGATGGCCCTTCCGGCCATCCAGCGCGCGATCCCGCCGGCTCCGTCTGGGACGACGATCATGCCGGCAAAGCGTTCGCCCCTTGGGGTGAACAGGCCCGAGCGGCTGAGACGCTCGGCGCCGAATCCTGCGGATTCCAGGTGGGCCCGCAGGCCCTCGCCCGGCGCGTAGCCGAGCCCGATCAGGGCGGCCGCGCCGGCGCCGACTCCTCTTGAGGCAAGGTACTCCTGAGCCTCCGGAGAGCGTCGCAATTGCGCTGCGTAGAACCTCATCGCCGCGGTGAGCGCCGCCGGGTCACGAACGAATGCGGCGCTAGGCCGCCGCTCAGTTGCCTCACCCGACCGGACGGTGAGTCCGCCACCGGACTGGAGCCTGCGTATCGCCCCGGGCAGGCCGACGTCCTCCACCCGCTGGACGAAATCCAAGACGTCACCCCCGGCACCGCAGCCGAAGGTAGGGTAGGCCGCCGGCGAGTTACTCCGCGTAACGGAGCACTTTTCCGTCGACCCCCCTCCGAACCGGACGTGACACTTTCATGTCATCCGGCTCTCCAGTGTCTTTATGTCCTCTGCGTGGCAGTGGTCTGGTGCCGACCCGCGTGTATATTCACGTGACAGCTTTGACAGACCACCAGGGTTTTGCGTTGGCGCGCCAGCATCAGCTTTACCCAGTCAGGAGCGTCTTTCCGTCCCTTCCGTCCGAGGTGCTTGAGCGCTCGAACATGGTGGACATGTATACGCTCTTGCGACTCGCACAACTCGCATGTGTCGGCCAGCAACCGTTGTTCAATTTCAGTACGCTGGTTCCACACGAGAGCCGGGTTGTCGTCGAGCTTGGCCGTTTTCTGACGCGTTAGGGAAATGCCGCCCCACCGTGCTACCCGTGGCGCTTTGCCCCCGTCCTGTTCAGCCGTGACCTGTAGCACCTGGCGAGGCCCATGGTCGGTCTGAATGGTGGTCTTGTACCGCCTGTAGACCTTGGTGACGCTGATGCGAAGTTTCATCGCGAGCGTCTTGGTCAGCGAGGTTTCCATGACCCACTTCAGTCGGTCGAACGCGTGCAGGTTGGAAGCGTATTGGTAGTACAACACGAGGCCCCGGTACTCGTTCTGGTAGCGTGCCACGATGCTGAACACCGAGTCACGGCTACGCTCCATGCGAGCCATTGGTTTCCCGTGCTTTAGGTAGAGTGAGCACTTGTTGCGCACCACCGATTTCGGCACGCGTAGTTGAATCCCGCCGTTGATAGTGCGGCGACCCCGCTTGTCGCGTTTCTGGTCGGCGTGCATGACACCCACTTCGTAGCCTAGGAAGCGGGCGGCTCCGGTTCGTCCATGCGTCACCAGCGTCTTGATCTCGGACATTTCGAGTTTCAGCCGGTTTCGCAGGAACTCGCCAATCTGCCGCTTCACCTCGTCGGCTTCGCATCGTGGGCCGATGAAGCCCAGCAGGAAGTCATCGGCGTACCTTACGTATCGCAGGCGTCGGTAATTGGGATCGTCGGGTTCAACCGACGGCATGGTCTGCATCTGGCGACGCAGTTCCACGGCCCGCTGGTGTTGCCCCTTAGTTTCCCAGTACTTGGCCTGTTTCCACAGGTTTTGGTACGTTCTGTTCCTCCGTCGCTTGGCTCCACGCGTATTCGCCGGTTGGAGCGCCGTTTCCACGTACCTGTCCAGTTGGTCAAGGTAGATGTTGGCCAAGATGGGACTGACCACTCCGCCTTGCGGTGTGCCGCTCAGCGTCGCGTTGAACCGCCAGCCCTCCATGTACCCGGCCTCCAGTAGTTCCGCGATCAGGCGTAGGAACCGGTTGTCGTGGAGTCTCTCCCTCAGCACGCCCAGCAAGACCTGATGGTCCAGCTGGTCGAAACATTGGGCGATGTCCCCTTCGATAAACCATTTGGTTCCCGTCCATTCCTGGTCGATCTCCGTCAGCGCGGAGTGGCACCCTCGCCCAGGCCGAAAGCCGTGGGACCGGTCGGAGAACTGCGGTTCGTAGTAAGCCTCTAGGATGAGCCGGATGACTTCCTGAACCAACTTGTCCGACCATTCGGGTATGCCCAGCGGACGCTTCTTCCCGTTGGTTTTGGGAATGTACACCCGCCGTACCGGTGTCCACCGATACCGTTCGAAGCGCAGCGCCTCGATGATGGCGTCGATGTCCTCCATCTTCATCCCGTCTACGGTTTTGCCCGTCACGCCGGGGGTCATTGCCCCGTCGTTCTTGTAGAGCTTGCCGTAGGCTAGGAGATACAAGTCCTTGTTGAACAGGTGCCGGTAGATGCGTTCCAGCGGCTTTCCCTGTTTGCCACGTTGTTGGATGATTCCCAAGACAGTTTCGGCGTTGCGCATCTCGCGCACCTCCTTCTGTTAGGTTTCAAAGACACCTGCCCCCCTTCGCCATGTGGACGGCTTTCCCGCCCTCGGACTACTATGGGGGCTCCGTTCCCCTAGGGCTCGCGCCCCGTAGGGAATCCCGCATTTCCAATGCAATGGACGTGTTAGCGTGACTTAGGCGCCTCGTTCGTCTCCTTGAGCGGAGTCAGTCTCCGCCGGTTGCCGACCGGAAGGTTCGAGTGACGTACTGCTCTTCACCCTATGTCGGCAATCCCGCTGTAGAGGCGTGGTAATCGGGAGATGGCGCTTTTGCATCCCCGGAGGCTGAGGTTCAAGCAATCCAGCTTTCGCCATATCACGCGGGTCTTGCCGGTCGCTGTGGTACACACCTTCCACACAGCACCGGCTTCGGCGGCATGCTGTTGTCCCCGTTGGCTTTCGCCTCTAGGTAAGCCGTTGACCCAGGGGCCTTTCTTCCGAGCCCCTCCCGTCTGCGACGGGAATCCATCGCACCGCTATGCGGCGCACCAGTACCAACGCTCGGAATCGGAGTACACCGTGAACGATCCTTCTGCCTCGGTATGGAAGGGGCAGACGCCCTGTCGGACCCTGCCCCTCCCGGAAAGCTCAACGCCCGCAGCCACGACGGTATCGCCGAGGGAATGCCTGCTCTTGAGCGCGGCGAGGTCAACCGTCGCCGTTGTCATCGACCGCCCCCGTCCAGCGGCCGAAGCCCCCGGACCGAGCGCCGGGAGACCGTGTGTCCAGGCTGCCACCGCATCCCGATCGCCGCCGCCACCTCGAGCATGCCGTCCGAAGCGGGCCTCAGCACGGCGCCGCGGCCCGTGCCCTGGCTGTAGAGCAGGGCGCCGGTGCCGGCGAACCTCCTTCGCGCGAGCCCGAGCCACTCGGAGTACGCCCACCGGACCTCCCCCTCGGTCGCGCCCCGGACATCGACTCTCCCGAGCACCGCCAGCGCGCCGCCCGTGTCCCCGGACCGCCGGAGCCGCCTCGCGTCGTGGATGCTCCGCGCAACGCCCTGGGGCGCCTCCCGCGAGGCCTGCCCGAGCACCGCGTCCATCACCCGGTCCACCAGCTCCTCGAGGCTGCGTGGGCCGCCACTCGTCGCCTGGTTAGTCATCGCAATCGTCGTCATCTTTGCCTCCTTCGCGGCCATACCAGCCGCCGTATCTACTTGCCTTTCAAAGCCTTCAGGACCGTGAAACCCAGGAACCCGATCGCCAGTGAGTTCACCGCCAGCAACTCGAGACTCCCGGTCAGCGCCAGCGGTGCAATCAGGACGGCAACCGTCACCCACCTCCTGTGTCTCCAGATGAAGAACGGGAACTTCAGGGCCAGACTCAGTACGTGCATAAGTACCTCCTTATGGGTGCAGCCCGAGCCGGCATCCACAGCCCGGGTCGTCGATCGATAGATAAGGGAAGAGCACACCCCGACCGCGGACGGATGCCACATGCGGGGGCGAGGTGCGGTGGTGAAGGTGAGGGGAGAGGGCCCGGCAGCTGAACCAGGATGGTCAGGCGCCGGAGCGTGCGGAACCCGCGGGGTAGCTCGGGGAGCCAAACCGCGGACACGGGGAACCGACCGGATGGCGTCAGGCGCTCAGCCGGCGGCAGCTATGGGGCGAGGCGCGGGGTGCGCGTACGCCGTGGTGTCCGGTCGGCGAAGGACAGAGTCGACTCCGCCTAACGGACGTTGCCGGGGGAGAAGGTCACTATCACTCCACCCCTTCGGCGATGTTCCCCTTGGAAGCGGTTCGGGAGAGCGGTGCTCGATCCCTACTTACGCTCCCGGGCACGGGAACAGGACCCCCGGATTCCATTGATGGCGAAACCGGAAAAGCCGAACAACGAACTCAGTATTGGGGTGCCGAAGGAGGCGATGCAAGAGTTTCGGGGCCGCCGCCGCACTATCATGAACTCCGGTTGACCGGGACTTTCACGGAACCCTAAGCGGCGGTACATGAGCGGCCGAGACCGGCCTCCAATCAGGGTTTGCTAGGATGAGGGGCGATGGAAGACAAGACGATGAAGACCGCCATCCATGCGCTCCTGTTCGTGGTGGCGTTCGCGCTCTTCGTCCTCGGACTGGGGCTCGGTCTGCAGCACGACCCGACCCTGGGCACCGCCCTGTGGACCGCCGCCATAGCGATAGCGGCGCTGAACGGGCTGTGGATGTTCCGCTCGCGGGCCGGAACCGGACAGTAGGGTCCGGCAGTCACCAGCTGGTAAACGCCACCGGCGCCGCACGCCCTACCTCCTCCACAACCCGAAGGTGATTTTCCGCCGCAGACTGTCCAGGACCTGAAGCCTCCTGCGCCCGGCTCGCAGGTCATCAAGTTCCCGCAAGCGCCAGTCGAGCTGGACGGCGCGCCTCGACGGGTGCAGCGGCTCCGTCTCCGGCGGCAATGTGAGGTCGTGTTCGCCCAGCATGGCGACCTCCAGCTCCATGATCCTCACCCGGCGGCCCGCCTGCTCCAGCCTTGTCCCCTCGCCCCGTCGTTCCCTGAGTTCCCTCCACTCTGCGACCAGCGCCATGCCCGCTCCGTAGGACTCCTCCTCGCCCGGGTACGGCTCCTCCGTCACGAGGCCCGGCCTGGCGTCGCCGTGACTGCGGCGCTCCCGCCCTGAGGTTCCCGTGCCCGGACCCAACCTCAGCCCGCCGCCGCCGCGCTCCAGCATGGCGACCCTTCGCGCAAGCTCCCTGAGTCGCCCGCCTCCGGCCCGCCCCTGGCCGACCCGCTCCACCGCGGCGCGGATCTCCCCGAGCCCGCCTCGTACCTCCTCTTCCAGTGAGCCCACGCGACCCTCCAGCGTCCTCATCCCCTTCTCCAGCGCCGCAAAGCGCTCCCGCTGCATCGCCGCCGCCGACCCGCCGCCGGCCAGCATCACCTTCTCCAGCGCATCGGTCAGCCGTCGCGACAGCTCCCCGCGCTCCATGCTCCGCCACAGCGTCTTCCTGTCGAGCTCCAGCACTTCTGCTGCCCCCCGCTGCCCGTGCTCGCGCACGAGCTCGTTGAGCAGCGCCATCAGCCGCACGCGCTGAAGGTCCACCTCTCCAGCTTTCGTTTCCATGAGTCCGCCTCCCTTCCTCGGGTGTTCCACCGTGGAACATTTTCCGGGGCATTTGGAACACAACCCGCCTTCCCGGCGTGTTCCAGGTGGGACAAAAGCGGGGGTTCTTGGAACGCCGCTCCGCGGCCGGGACTTAAGAACAGGTGTGAACTCCGAGGGGGCACTACTGGGCCCTGCAGTCCTGTAGGGCCGCCTTCCCGGACCGCAGCCGGCAATCTGTGCAAGTACGGGATTCCTGTACACCCCTGCGGCATTGAAAGTGCCGCCCTTTCATCTGTGAAAGCCCCCATGGGGCCTTACCGGGAACTGCGCCGCCGCACGAAACTCGACCTCCACCGGACCTGCCCGAAAGGGCACATATGTTCTGCAGGAGGAGCCGAGATTGCAGTTGAGACCGACCATCGGGGTCTTAACGATCACCGAGAGCAGGGGAGCCAGACGACTGGCCCCGCTTGCTGCGGCGCTGGCGCTGGCCGCAGTGCTGGTCTTTCCGGCGGCCGGGGTTGCCCATGCCCAGACCCCGCCGACCGAGATCGTCCTGGTCAACGCCGCCGACGGACCGGTGGAGCGCAAGAAGGACGGCCGGTTTGTTGCCAGGCCCGTGTTCGACCGGCGGCTCGACGGGCTCTTCTACGGGATAAGACACCCGGAGACCGGTGACTGGCTGACCGCCGTGTACAGGGTGATCGGCGGCGAGACGGCCCTGGTCGACGGCTGGCAGTACGAGTGGGAGTACCCGGCGCTGGCCGAGCAGCTGGACCTGGAGCCGGACCGCGCCTACGTGCTGGTGATGCTCGCCGCCGAGACGCTGCCGGGAGACTCGCAGACGATCCGGGCGCTGGTGCCGGTATACGAGCCGGGATCTCTGTGGGAGCGCGTGATCCGCGCGATGGACCCGGGCCGGTGGGCCCGTGCGTTCGCCCGGTGGGTGGTCGAGGGCGTTCACGGGACGCTGTGCGCGGTGCTGGAGCGTGCGAGCGGTGCGGTCGCCGCCAACTGCGATGGGAACTGACCGGCTTGGGCGACATCATCACGGGCACCCCGGCGACGCTGACGTACGAGCACGAACTGGTCAGGCAGGTGTGGACCATCGTCTGGGCGATCACGTCCGGCGCGCTTGTCGTGATCGTCGGCTGGATCGGCCTGAATTTCATCGTGGCCGAGCACCTTGGCAGGCCTCAGGCGGGGTGGCGGGAGATGGTGCCTCGCCTCGCCCTGGGCCTGGTGGCGGCGGCGACCTCGCTGTGGTGGTGCGCGCTGGTGATCGACGTCGCGGACGCGGTGTCGGGATTCATCGCCGCGACGCTGGAGATAACGCCCGGCGATCTTCTGCGCTCGTCGCTGGGCACGCTGGTGACGGCCGTGAGCGCCGGCAGCGTCGGGATGGCCCTGCTGCTTGCCTTCCTGTACCTCGCGTACGGATTCTTCATCCTTTACCTCTTGGTCCAGTTCGTGGTGCGGCTCGCGCTCATCGATCTGCTGCTGGCGCTGGCGCCTATCGCACTGGGGCTGTGGATCCTTCCGCACACGGCTGGCTGGGGCCGGCACTGGCTGCGGCTGTTCATGACGACTGTGTTCCAGCAGGCGGTGCAGCTGATAGCGCTGGCGTTCGCGTTCGGGTTCCTTGCGGACTTTGCCGATATTCAGGCGTTCGAGCCGGTGCGGGACCTGGTCTGGAAGCTCCTCCTGTCGCTCGCCTTTGTTTATCTCACGACCCGCGTGCCCTCGCTGATGGGCAACCCAGGGACGTTCGATGCGTGGCTTCACACGCTGTACTTCGGGATGTCGCTGCCGGGCTCGATCGTGCGGTCGGCCAGGTCGATCTCCTCCGTGGCGGGTGGCGTCATGGGAGGCGGTCCTGGCGGAGCCGGGGTGGCTGCCGTGGCCGGGACGGGCATAGCCGCGGGCGCTGTCTCCGCGGTCCGGTCGATGGCCGATATGTCGACCCCGTCATACGGGGCCGGCGGTGAGGCGACCCCAAGGAGCGCGAGTGAGTGAGCGCAATGAAACGTGTCGATGCGAATTCGGACCTCGGGGGCGAAGGGAGAGAGGCCATGTGCAGCTAGGGCAGATCGCGAACGGACGGAAGAAAAGCGATGAAACGCCGGGTGGGGAGACCGCCCGGGGAGAGGAGAGAAAAGATGGGTGATTTGACGCAGACGATTTCGAACATAGTCGGGATCCTGCTGGGTCTTGTCGGGGCTGTGGGGGTCGGTTTCTTCATCTACGGGGCTTACCTGTATTTGACGGCTTCCGGCGCACCGCACCAGATGGAGCGCGGCAAGAGCGCGATGATGACGGCCCTGGCGGGCATCGTCTTGGCGATGGTCGGTTACGGGGTGGTGGAGCTGGTGATGAACGCCGTCGTCAACCCGGCGGTTGAGATCGATTCGATTCCGGCTCCGGCGACGCCCACTCCCGAAAGCAGCAGCGGTTGATGGGAGGTGGCGGTATGACAGAGCACGAGGTGCCCACGCATGTGCAGGCCGAGGACCGGGTGGTCCTGTGGTTCACATTCCCGCAGATCGTGGCGATGACCGCGGTCTGCGCCCTGGGATACGGGGTGTACCGCTACGCGCCGATCGGGCCGTCCGAGGTCCGGACGGCGTTGGCGGTGGTGTTCGCGCTGCTGGGGATCGCGATGGTGGTGGGGAAGGTGGGCGGGCGGCGCCTGCCGGTGGTGCTCGCGGACCTCCTCAGGTTCGGTGTCGGTCCCCGGCGCTACGCCGGGCCGGTATCCGACCTGGTACGCAGCGAGCCGCCCGCTCCGCCCGTAGCGGCCAAGAACGCGCCGTCCCTTGAGGGCAGGCGTGAGGAGCGCAGGCGGCGGAGGAAGTGGAGTAGGAGAATCCGGCGTACGTTCCGCCCTCACGGGTGGTTCGGAAAGCGGCGGCGGCGGCGGCGGAGGGACCGCATGATGGGACGTTCGGTGCGGCCAAGTGAGGGAAGCCGGGGCGTACGAAGGTTGCTGCTGCCCGGTCGGCTGCCTGCGAGGCAGAGCGGTCACGGCCTCAACGTTGGGATCGCAAGGCGCTGGTGGAGGTGGTATCTGGCAGTGGGGGTCGCCGCCCTTTCGGCGGCGGCCCTTGCGGCCATGTCGTTGACCGCGCCTGTTTCGGGACAGGAGCCGGAGCTCGAGGACATCGGTCTGTGGGACCTTCAGGGCGAGATAGATTTCGAGCCACGCGACCCGGTCCCCGGGCGCAGGCTGTACTACGAGGAGCTGCGGGTCGCCGGCGACCGTGCGCACGTGACGCTGCGCGCGGCGACGGACCTTGAGACCAGGGTGAGGGCGTTCGGCGGGCTGTGGGGAAGGGAGCTACGGTACTGGAGCGCGGCAGCGCTGGATGAAGGCGGCACCGTCTCATACTCGCTGCCGCTGGCCGGGGACGAGCCGTCGCTGACCCTCTCCTGGAAGGACGGAATAGGGCAGGGCGGCGCCGTCACCATACGGGGAGAGCAGATCCCGCACCCGCTGCCGTCGGCCGAGGGCGAGCTGTGTGAGCTCGAGGTTACGTCCCTGGGTTGGACGCCCGGGCTGGTGAGAGGGATCGTCCTCTCCGAGTGCGTTACCCGCATCGACGAGGTGGTGAAGGTGTGGACGGCGGTGGGCCACGACCTGATCGGCGTGGACGCGGTGATCGAGTCGAGAGTGACCGAAATCATCGGGACCGTCACCGTGACCGACGGGTGGTACACCCTGACCGTGCCGTTCGTGTCGGACGGGGAGACGGGGTTCAGCCTTCCGGTTGCCGTCGGCGAGTCGGTCAGGAATGTGGAAATCTCGGTGGACCTTGAGGCCAAGCTCGAGGTCCCGATGCCGGACATGGTGCGGTTGACCCACCACCCGGCATGGACGGAGCAGAGGACCGAGTCGGTGAGGCTGTGGCGTCCCGGCACGGGCAGGACCGTGAGCAGGACGGTGACCGTCTCCCACGGGGACGGTACGACTTCCACTCACACGATCTCGGCGTACCTGTCTGTACCCGGCGCGACTGTGACCAGGAACGTGACTCTCACGATCGAACACGAGGAGCACGTGCGGGCTGAGGTCGAGACCCGGGCGCCGATCGAGCGCACCAGGACAGAGTTGCTGGCCCTCTCGGCGAGTCTCGCGTCGGACGCGGCGTTCCGCGTGATGGTCTACCCGGAGCCTGAGCCGGAGGTGAGACCGGCCGACCAGAGGCGTGCGACGGACACCGAGCTGGAGGGCCTGCCGGGATGGCACTGAGAAGGCTCGCGGCCTTGGTGCTGCTCGTGGTGACCGCCTTGGTGTCGATGGCGGCGGAGCCTCCGGGCGATGCGGAGATGATAGCGGCGTTCGACCGTGTGCTGACCGCGATGGCCTATGCCGCGGCGGGTCTTGCGCTGTTCTCGATCGTATGGGCGGGATTTCTGCTCATGGCTGAGGGCGCCGAGGAGCGTGGCAGGGGCCGGGCCCGAGCCGCCGTGATGGGCTCGGTCATTGGCCTCGTGCTGGTGCTGTCGGCCAAGGGTGTGACGTTCGCTCTGACCAGGGCCGTCGGCACCGTCCCGTAGGGGAGGAGGATGAGATTGAAGATGCCGTTTCGGCTTCCCTGGGCCGCAGTCCCCGAAAAAGGAAAGGGGCGGCCCGGAAATGAATCAGGGCCGCCCCGCGCCCGGCCTCATCAACCTGCGCAAGACTATCACGCGCCCCCGGCTCCGCAGGAAAAGCCGCCCGCTGCGCTGCCGCTGTTCTTCCTGCTGTCGCATCTGGAGCACGACGGCCCGGTTCGTATAGACGGGGTGAAGTTGGGCGTCTGCGAGGTGTTGGGCCTGGAGATCGACGGGCCGAAGCTGGGCGCGTTCGCCGGGGCGCTGAACGCGCTCGACTTTCCGCTCCAGCTGCTGGTGCGCCAACATCCCCCGGGCCTTACGGCCATGCGGGAGGGACTGCGCGCCGCCCAGCCCTCCGCCCTGCCGGAGCGGACACGTTTGGCGGCAGAGTCGCTCCAGGGCCTGCTCACCGACCTTGAGACCCGCGACGGCATCCTGGACCGGCGCTTTTACGCGGTTTGTCCGGCCGACCGGCTCGAAGACCTTCGCGGCCTGCTGGCCAGGGCGGGCCTGTCGGTGCACGTCCTGGCCGGTCGCCAGCTGCGGATGCTGGTGCTCGCCTCAGCCCTCGGGGGCTCTCCCCGGGATATGGACGAGGCGGGGCCCGTCGAGATCGAGGGCGGCCGGACCGAGGTGCGCATCGGTGACCGCCTGGTCCGCTCGCTGCACCTGGGGCGCTGGCCGCGCTCTCTCGCCCCCGGCTTCCTGCAGGGCCTGATGGCGGCAGGCGCCCCGATGGACCTTTCGATACACCTGGGGGCGATACCCGCCGATCAGGCGGCGCGCACGCTGGAGTGGCAGAAGGTGCGGTTCGAGTCGGCCCAGAGCCTGTCGCTTCGGCGTGGCAAGACGATGTCGCCTGAGGCGGAGATCGCCCTTGAGGACGTGACGCGCCTGCGGGACGAGGTGCAGCGCGGGCGTGAGCGGCTGTTCCATGCATCGCTGTCGGTGACCCTTCACGCGAAGGACCAGCAATCGCTGAATGAGATGACCCAGCGGGCGCGTGCCCACTTCGGCGCGACGCTCGGCAAGCTCGACGCCCTGACGTTCCGCCAGCGTGAGGGACTGGTCTCCGGCCTCCCCCTGGGGATGAACATGGTGGGAGCCTGGCGGACGCTGGATACCTCATCGGTCGCAAGGCTGTTCCCGTTCTCGCCGCCGGACATGGACACGCGCAGCGGTACGCTGTACGGGATCGACCTGCGGGCCTGCTCGCCGGTGGTCTACGACCCGTTTGACGGGACGCACCTCAATGCCAACACGGCGGTGCTCGCAAGGTCGGGAAGCGGCAAGTCATTTTCGACCAAGCTGGGCGTTCTGCGCGGGCTGTGCCGGGGGGTGACCGCGTACGTGATAGATCCGGAGGGCGAGTACGCGGACATGGCGCGTGCGGCCGGGGGCCGCGTGCTGTCACCGGGCGTCCCCGGCCAGGGCATGAACCCGTTCGTTATCGACGGGAGCGACCCGGAGGAGCTGCTCCAGCGCATCGGCAGCCTTCGGCGGCTGATAGAGGTGATGGTGGGCGAGCGTCTCAGCGTTGAGCGCAGGGCGTCGCTCGACCACTCACTGGCGTCTTATTACGCACAGCCGAGGGAGAGGACGGGATTCCGCGACTTCCATGCCTTCCTCCTGGAGGACGATGACGGCGACCGGGACCTTGCGATGCTGCTGCGGCCCTTCGCGACGGGGAGCCTTAGGCACCTGCTCTCCGACGGGGGCGACGACCTGCTGGAGAGTGAGGCGCTGGTGACGGTGTTCGACCTTCGGCTGCTGGAGCCGGAGCTTCGGCCCGCGGCCACGATGGTGTGCACCGAGACGGTGTGGGCCGCTGCCGCGCGCGATCCGCGCCCCCGGCTGCTGGTGGTCGACGAGGTGTGGAGCATCATGCAGCACCCCGAGGGTGCGGCGTTCATGGTGAGCATGGCCAAGCGCGCCCGCAAGCACAGGCTGGGCCTCCAGTTCATAACCCAGGACGTCCAGGACCTGCTGAGCGAGGACACGTCCCGGGCGATCACGGGCCACTCCGGGAGGGCACTGCTCCAGAACGCCGCTTTCAAGCTGCTTCTCCAGCAGGACGCTGCGGCGATAGGCACGGTGTGCGATGCGTTCGATCTGCCGGACGAGCTCGGCCGCTGGCTTCTGTCGTGCCCCCGCGGGGACGGGCTGCTGCTGGCCCGCGGCAACCGCATACCCATACGCATCGAGGCGACGGCCGAGGAGAAGGACGTCGTCGAGTGGCGTCCGGGAAGACACGGTAACCAGGCGGATGCGGCCGGTGAGGAGGTAAAGCCATGAAACTCGACCCACGGAGAATACTGCTCGGAGGCGAGCGGCGGAGACGGACCCCGGTGCTGCTCTCGGTGACGCCGCCTCGAAAGGGTGAGCGCACGCTGCTGGGCGTTGAGAACCTGCTCGGCTCGATCGCCATCCCCGAGCCCTTCTCGCTGGAGATGGCCGGTGACGCCGACGGGGTCACGCTGATGGCCCGGTGCATCGACAGGGAGGTGGTCCGGGGACAGATCGCGGTTCGCTACCCGCAGGCCCGCATAACCGAGGTGCCGGCGGAGGAAGATCCGCTCCTGCTCCGCGACGGCGAGCAGGCCTGGGGCATGACGCTGCGGTCGGCAGGTCCCGACGAGGCCCCGCTGCGCACCTTTCGCGACGACGACCTGCTCGATCCCGGCTCCGACCCCCTGATGGCGATCATCGGGGCGCTGTCATCGCTGCACCCGGGAGAGCGCGTGGTGGCGCGGCTCCTGCTGCGGTCCCTGGGTCCGGACTGGGCGGAGGGCCACAGGTCTCCGCCCCAGAAGGGCGGCGCGCCGCAGCCCGGTGCGGGAACTGCCGCCGAGCAGCCGGCCGGCCACGGGACAGAGGGCCTCAAGTTTGCCGTGCTGGGCCTGGGCGGGCTGGCGGCGATGAAGGGCTACTTCTGGGTGCGGGACGGCGAGACCTGGAAGGCGGTCCTGCTCGGCCTCGGAGTAGTGGGCGTCCTGGCCGTCGGCGGCTGGGCATGGGCCCGGTGGAAGGGGTCGCGGGACCGGGTGTGCGACCCGCTACAGGTCAGGGAGAAGACCTCGCGCATCGCGTTCGACGCCGAGGTCCGGGTCGTGGTCATCCTTCCGGCGGGAGACCAGCGCCAGCGGGCGAGGGACCTGCTGGCCAAGATCGAGGCCGCGTACCGCCACTACGACAACCCGGCCGGAGCGAGGTTCACCGCGTCCGGGATACGGCCGGTCCAGCCGGACGCCTCCCTTTACCTGTCCGGCCCCGGGCTGCTCGGGCGGCGCAGCATACTGGGCGTCCGTGAGGCGGCGGCGCTTTGGCACCCGCCGGGTGCGGCCGACGAGACGCCGCTGGTAACAAGGTCCGGCGCAAAGGTGCTGCTCCCCTCCGCCGCCAGCGTCAGGGGCGGGGCCCACGTCGGGGACACGACGGCGGGCACGCCCGGCGAGATCCGCTTTCCCGCAGACCTCCTGCGGCGCCACCACCTGTACGTTGCCCGCACGCGCATGGGCAAGTCCACGCTCATGCACCACATCGTCGCCCACAAGATGCGCGAGAAGGCCGAGGGCAGGGATAGCGACGCCATAGTGGTGATCGATCCCCATGCGGACCTGGTGGAGGGGCTGCTCGAGCAGGTGCCCGAGTCCCTGGCGGGCAGCGTGCGTCTCATCGATCTTGCCGACGACGCCAGGGCTCCCGGGATCAACCTGCTCGACACGCGGATATTCGCGGACCGCGACCGGACCGCGGACTCGGTCGTGCGTGTGGCCAAGGGCCTGTGGGAGCAGTGGGGCCCGCGGATGCAGTCGATCCTTGAGCACACGGTAAAGAGCCTCCACGAGGCCAACGAGGAGCTCGACGAGCGCGACCAGTACACGATCCTCGACGGGCTGCCGCTGCTGACGGACGCGGTGTTCCGGGCCGAGGTGCTCGGCAAGGTGGATGACCCGCACCTGATGCGCTGGTGGGACAGGGCGTTCGACAACTGGCACGAGGAGCAGCAGGCAGAGGCGGTCGCCCCGGTGCAGACGCGCCTCTCGTACTACGCGTCCTCGAGGCGGGCCCGCGCCATCCTGGGCCAGCAACGCTCGACGATCGACGTGCGCCGGACGATCCTGGACGGTGGCGTGCTTTTCGTCTCGACGTCGCAGGGTAGTGCGGGAAGGGACGTTGCGGCCCTGGTCGGCGCATCGCTACTCAACCTGGTGGACGCCGTGATACGCGAGCAGGGTGCCCTGCCTGCCGGGAGGCGCCGGGGCGTGCTCGTGGTCGTCGACGAGATGCAGACGATGCCGGGCGTTGCCTACGAGTCGATGCTGAGCGAGCTCGGAAAGTTCGGCGCGAACTTCATCCTCGCGACCCAGAGCCTGGCAAAGCTCGGGGACCTGTCCCTGACTATGCGCGACACGGTGCTGGCGAACGTGGGGTGCCTGGCGGTGTTCCAGGTGGCCGGCGCGGACGCGCGGGACCTGGTGTGGGAGCTGGGCCGAGATCGCATGACCGAGGACGACATCACATCTCTGCCGGTGCACCACTGCTACGTGCGGGCGACGGTGGGCGCAGAGCGCATGCCGGCGTTCTCGATGATGGTGCGAAAGCCTGAGCCGGGTGATCCGGGCGTGGCAGCCCGCATCCGGGAGGAGACCGAGGGGTACACGACCCCGGTCGGCGATCTTGCCGTCCTCGACGAGGAGACCGAGAAGATGGTCACCGAGTTCCGGGAGAAGCAGGCCCAGATCAGGAAGATGGGGGCCGGGGCCACCACCAAGAGGAAGAAGCGCCGGCGCAGCCGCGGCAGGGCGGGGAAGACAGGCGCCGGTCCTGCGGGATCCGGGCAGGCGGGCCAGGCATCTCCGGGCAGAGTCGGAGGGCAGACATGACCGGGACCCGGTTGCGGGCGTTGCTGGCGCTGGCAGAGATGCCGTTCATGGATTGTCCGTCGCTGGCCGCGGTGTGCGGCATGGCGGAGCGCTCGGCCTACGAGGCCGTCGCCGACCTCGAGCAAATCGGGCTGGCGGCGAACGTTCCACACGCCGCTGACCCCGTGAGGCCGGTGCGGCGCTTCCATCTGACCGGTGCAGGGCTTGGGCTGCTGGCCCTGGAGCGGGACACTTCGGTCGACGAGGTGCTCGGGACATACTCTGTCTCCCGAGCCTGGCTTCGGACCCTGCTCGGGCGGCTCGATTCCGTAGCCGTCATATACAGGCTGGCGGCGGCGATAGCCGGCGAGGAGGGGCCGGTAGGGCTGCGCTGGTACCGGGCGCTGCCGCTTGACGCTGCGATCACGCTTCCCGGAGGCCGGACTGTCGGGGTGGTCAGGCAGGGGCACACCTCCGATAGGACGGGGTTTGCCAGGCGGCTCTGGCGGCTCCGCGAGCTGCCGCGCATGAGCGGCGTACTGGTGCTCGCCCCGGACGAGATGCGACTGCGCCACTCGATGAAGCTGCTCGCCGGCGCGCCCCTGGTCTCCCTGGTCGCCCTCGAGAGGTGCGCAGTGGGGTCCGGACCGGGAGGCCAAGTGTGGAAGCTGCCCTCTACCGCGGCCGCCATGGACCTTGGGGGCATGCTCTCGCAGGTTAAGAGGGCCGGTGCGCTCCCGGAGGAGGAAAGGCCCTCGCGGGTCGCCATGCCAGGGGGCATCGATGCCGACGTAATTCGGGATGGCTTTCCCGACCACCTCCTGCCCGCGCTGCTGAGGTCCGCAGAAAAGCGCACGCTCGATATCCTGTTCGACTGGCCGTGGATTGCGCAGAAGGACATGGCGGGACTGCTGGGCGTGTCGGCGGCTCGGGCGTCCCAGCTCGTAGCGGCATTGGAGTCGCTCGGACTGGTTTCTTCCGCTGCCGAAGCCGCTCGCCGCTTGGCGCTCACCGATCGCGGCCTCGCGCTGCTGGTCCGCAGGGATCGCGCGTCCTGGGGCGTTGCGAAGAGGCGCTGGAGCATATCGGCCGTCGACCCGGCAGGGCCCCTCTCTTGGCGCAACGTGTCCGGGGCCAGGAGCCGGCAGCTGTTAAGGAACCTTGCGCACACGTCGGCGGTGCACGGTTTCGTCGCTGCGCTGGCCGCACAGGCCCGGTCAACCGGCTGGGAGGTGGTGCAGCTGGACCCTCCCACCCGGGCGTCCAGGTACTTTCGGCACGAGCGTATCCTGCGGTCCGTGCACCCGGATGCGTTCGGCATCCTGCGGAGGGGAGCGGAGACGTGGCCGTTCTTCCTTGAATGGGAGCGGCGGGCCGTGCGGCCGGTCACCATGGCGGCGCGGCTCGCGCCCTACTTGCGCTACTACTCGACCAGCCGTCCCATCGACGACCACGGCGTGCGGCCCACGGTCATGGTCGTGTTCGACGACGACCTGGCCGCCGCGGGCTTTCTCAGGGTGGCCCGTCGGGAGACGGATAGGGTCGGGGTCTCTGTGCCTTTACTTGTTTCTGACAGGGAAATGGTGCACAGGCTGGGGCCGCTGGGGCCGGCGTGGCGTAGGGTTGGAGAGTGGTCGCCCGGCCGTGCACTCCCCGCAGCATGAGCGCCCCCCGTGACATCATGGGCTCCGCACTCCGGTCGATCGGCGGCAGTGTTAGCCTGACGCCCAGAGTGCGACTGAACCGCAGCGGCGGATATGGCTTGAACGCCGAACATCGCATATACTGCTTACACCACCCCTATCGCTTCGCCGGTAGGGTCGAGACCGCCTCACTGGGCGGTCTCTGTCTTTAGTGGAGGAGTGCCCGGTTGAAGACCAACGTCTACGTTGACGGGTTCAATCTCTACTACCGGGCCCTCAAGGACACGCCATATAGATGGCTCAATCTTCGGAAGCTGTCTGAGGTCCTCTTTCCAGACGACACCATACAGAGCATCTGCTATTTCACAGCCCGGCTCGATGCACGTCAGAATAATCCCGGACAGCCGCGCCGGCAGCTCGTATACCTGCGAGCTTTGGAGACGCTGGAAGGCTTCAGGCCCTACTACGGAGTCTTTCGTTCGGGTACCAAGCTTCGCCCGCTGGCTGAGCCGGTTTCTGGTCTACCAGACCGGGTTATGATTCGGGATTCCGAGGAGAAGGGTTCCGACGTCAATCTGGCCACGAGACTCCTGGTAGAAGGCTTCAACGGAGACTATGACCAGGCTGTTATCGTGACTAACGACGCGGACTTCGCAGCGGCGATGCAGTACGTAAGGGACGAACTCGGACATCGAGTCGTGCTGGTCAATCCCGACCCTCGCAACACCAGCCCCAGGGAACTCGTGAAGGCCTCTACATACGTGAGGCGGCTCTGGAAAAGCCACCTGAGGCAAAGCCAGTTCCCCGAAATTCTGGCGGACGAGATCGGTGCCATCACGAAGCCGGCGGGTTGGTGATACCGAGCAGTCGGCAATCAATTCAACTTTGCCTCCATTGGACTGGAAGGCGCGGTCTGCGTCCTCTGCCGAACCTGTGACGATGAAGCTGCCGGGGACTTCTAAACAGACTCACCGGTGAAGGCTTAATCTGAACCGGTTAGCTTGTGGCCATAGTTGTGGCGAAAATGACGGAAACAGGTGACTTATTTCGAAAGGTTGTGAGCAGGTGCAGACTGAATTCCCATACCAAGAGGGGGACACGTTCTCCATTTCAAGCTGGGGCCGCCTCTCCAAGCGGGATTTAGCTCAGCATGGCATCGATGTGCTGGCGGGGATGATCAGCGCCTACCATGGGGATTGCCCGTCGCCCAATCACTTTTGGTGCGCCCCGCCGGAATTGCAGGTCTTTGTCATGGCTGAGCTGTATCAGGCCAGCGGCGAACAAGGTGAAGATTACATTGGTTGCTACTTTCGTGGTGCCGACTTTGATCACAGTGGTATCCCTAGCATTCAAGAAAGGCCATCGCTTAAGGCGCTCATTCAGCGCTTAGATGACGGCCGCGTCTTGGTCAATTTTGGCAGACTGGCAGCTGGAGAATCCGGCACATCTCTTGGCGGTTTCGGATTGCTCGACCAACGCACGTCGGAGCTCATCGTGGTGACACCCAGGCCAGTGTCAGACGTTCCCGTTGAAGAAGACAACCAAGCCTCTTTCGTGCTCAGGAGGCTGGACAATGCTTGGAGCCTGGCCCACCTCCTGCAGGATCAAGAGTCTTCAACCAATGTCCATGCGCGGGTGTTTGCTGAATTTCCGGTAGCCCCAGGACCGAGCCCCCTGACAATGCTGCAGATTAAGAACTCCCCACTCGAATAGAACTGAACGACTGGATTCGTTCCTACGTTCCCGCAGAATGGCGAAAATGTGAGTCTCGCTGATCGTGGAATAGGAGTTGATTTGCGTAGCCGGCGTGCTTTCCGAATCGATCCTGAGCCCAAATCACCAACTCTTCGCCTGACAACTGTCTCGAGTGCGGATAATAGTGGGCCATGGCTTTGTCGACCCAGGTGTCCACCGGAAACGCCTCCGTCTTATCCAACGAGAACAGCGCAATACAGTCGGCAATCTTCTCGCCGATGCCGTAACAGACGATCAGGCGTCGCTTGGCTTCCGCGTAGCACACTCCGGGTTGGGACAAGTACTCAAGGTCAAGTCTGCCATCACGAATCCGTTCGGCTGCAGCGATAATCCTTGTGTGGCGATCCATACCTAGCCTCAATTGGGCCAGCCGATCCACGCCAGCATCCAGCAGCGCGGCCGGCGAGGGGAATGTGCTGCGCACGTCGCCTTCGAGTTTCACAGGATGTCCGAACGTCTCAGCAATGCTCTCGACAATCGCGCTGATACGGCTGACGCTGTTAGCGGCGGAGCAGATGTAGGAAACGGTGCACTCCCAGCGATCTGGCTGCCGCAGTACACGCAGATAGCGGTGCTTCTTCACCAGCCTGGCGATCGTCGCGTCCCGGACTGAGAGATCCGCGTGAACTTCCTCGATATCTTCGTCCAACCGGAAGTAGCTTGTAAGCAGACCGTCAAGATCGGAGGAAGCCTGGTATTCGATTCCCCCTCCGACCTGTCTGATATGGATCAGGTTCCCTGCCAGCACACCGGAATGCCAACCATCCTTCCATGGGCGCCAGCGAAAGTCCTGTGTGCCGTCTAGAACCGCATCCAGATCGAAAGGCCGATCGATCTTCAGTTGCCGGGTTGACATGTTTGGATTCACCTACAAACGTGAATGTAGAGCTACATTGAGTATCAAGATAGGAGGTCGCATTCAAAGATGCCACAGTTCACGACGACAACATTGGAGGAAGCGCAGAGGCTCACGGGCGGCGGCAAGAGGGAAAAGGACCTGGCCGCGTACCTTGAGAGCGTCAAGGGCCTGTCCGCCGGGACCGCAGGCAAGGTAGTCCCGGCGGAGGGGGAGACCCTCTCGACGGTCAGGCGCAGGCTGGGAGACGCCGTCCGCAGGTCTGGCCAGGACATCGAGATCAGGCGAACGCAGGACGCCGTCTACTTCTGGTTAAAGGAAGGCCGCCGCCGGGGTCGTCCGAGGTCCCGCCGAGACTAGGGCAACTCGCCTCGCACCCTGACGAGGCAGGTATCTCGGGCGGGCAGCCTGGGGTAGGGCAGGGGCTGGGCGCCTATCGGTTTTCGCGTTCCCCCCATGGCTATACCGGCCCGCCGCACGCGTCAATCCAGCATCATCGGCACCTGGAGCCTCAGGACCTCCTCCGGAACCCCGAAGTACTCTGCGACCTGCCACGAGTTGGTGAGCCCCCTCTCGACCACCTCGCGCACGTCCAGCAGCAGCGTATGGGCGAAGTCCTCAGCCTCCCGCTCGTACCTGTGCGCGAGGCCGGTGTGTTTGCGGGTCCAGAGGTGATTGCCCGGATGCATGAGCAGGTGCCCGATCGCATGAGCAACGCACCAGCGCTTCCACTCCGGATCAAGTCTCCGCGCTATGCATACAAATTCGCCGATCTTGAGTTCCCTGAGCTTGCGTAGGGGACGTTGCCGGATATCCAGTCCCAGGATATCGGCCACTCCCAGGGCGTCGACCCGGCCGTGGAGTTCGAGCATGCGGCGCAGCTCCACGGCCCTTCGCTGCGCACGGTTCATCAGTCACCCCGCTTCTTCCTCCGCCGGCGCTCCCTGACGAAGCGTATGAACTCCTGGATCTCCTCGAGGTCCTCGACGGGCAGTCCGGCGACGGCGTCCCTGAAGGAGACGTCAGCCTCCTCCAGAAGCTCCGCTTCGACGACGTCCATTCCGAAGAGAGACTCGGTGCTGACTTCGAACAGGTAGGCGAGTTCGAGCAGGTGGTCGGCATTGGGCTTCATCTTGCCGGCCTCCCAGCACCACACGGAATGGTTGCTGACGCCCAGGAGTTCGGCGACCCTCTTCTGGGTCAGTCCGGCCCTTGTCCTGGCCTCCCTGATCCGGGTGCCGATGTCCTTCCACCTGTAGCCGTCGTCCTGCGGCGCGTTCGTGGTCAAAGGAGGCGGTCGGCCGCGGCTGGGAATGTGGTCATCGGGAAGGGATTAGCACGTTAGTTCTTGATGTGCAGATGATTCTATCATAGAATGCCACTCTAAGCATGCTTAGAGTGGCACGAGGAGTAAAGTCAACGCATGTCGCGCCCGGGACGGTCGGTCGTCCTTCTGAAGAGACGGGTCCTGTGGGACCGCTTGGAGCTTATGAACAGGTCCCAGGGCTGGCTGGCCCGCGAGGTTGGAGTGAGCCCCAGCTACCTGTCGAGACTGCTGCGCGAAGGGCGCGCGCCGTCGGGCCGCATCCGGCGCCGGATGCAGCGTGTCCTGGGATTCGAAGGCTTCGACGACCTGTTCGATCTGGAGCGCACGGGTTGAATCGGCGCTGGCGCTTTCTTCCTCCCGCTTCCTGTGGCGGCGGCCTCAGGATAGAAGACCGTCTCCTCGTCTATGCGACGGCGCAGCTGCCGGCGGATTTCCCGCAGCGTCTGTGCAGGCTCAAGGAGATGACAGGGCTGAGCTGGAACCAGTTCTGCGACGCCCTCGGGGTGAGCAGCAAGCAGATGCGCCGGTGGCGCAAGGGCATCGAGCCGTGCGGCGGTGCGATGCTGGCGATCATCCTGGTTGCGTCCCAGGTTTCGGGCGGCCTGGACGTGATCATGGGCGAGGGATTCGCGTCGTCCTTCGCGGCGGTCTGACGGTATGCCCCGCCAGCGCAGGACACACAGGAAGCTGACTCACGTCTTCCCCGAGGAGTTCGGGGAGAGCCTTGTGCGATTCAAGGAGGCCTCCGGCCTGCCGTGGGCAGAGATCGCGCGGCTCATCGGGACCAACGAGCTGGCGGTGTGGCGGTGGCGGAAAGGGGTGCATCCCAACTGGCCGCACCTGCTTGCCCTGCTGGACCTTGCTGAGGGCATGGGGCTGGCACACACGCTTCCGATACGCAGGGTTCGTCCCCGGTAGGAATCCTCGGCCGAGGTCCACCTCTCCTGGGCGGCTGAGGTCGCCGCACCTTCCGCGGCCTCCGAGCTGACGTCCTTTCCGCAGAGCCGGTCCCACAGCGCCGGTTGCCCAAGACCGCTGTCGGGTGTGTCCCTCTCGAAGAGTTGACCTCTCCTCGGGTGGACCGTTCATCGGTGAACGGGCCTATGGGACCTTATCGCGGGGTTCTCTGGGACGACACACTTGCCATACGGAACTATGGCTCTTCCGTGAGTCCGGGGCATGTCGGCTCCGGCACCGCGTGGCCGGTGACGAGGAGGGAGCGGCGACATGCAGGGTGCGAAGAGGCGGACTGAAGCTGCAAGGAGATGCAGGACGAGACCTGATCCGCGGGTCGGGTCGGTCACCTTCAATCCGGGCCCCGACGCAGAGGATCGGCTGTGGCGGTTCTTCAACCTGGCGGTCAGGCTTGCGACCGGTGATCAGAGGCGTCCGATTCGGAGAGATCCGTCCATCGACGGCAGTGGTGAATCGGAGGAGTGATGGGTGAGGCAGTTTCCCTGACCGTCATCAGCCTGGGCGGTGGCGTTCAGTCCTCCGTCATGGCCCTGATGGCAAGCGAAGGTGCATTCGGTAGGATTCCGGGCTGCGCTATCTTCGCCGACACCAGGTGGGAGCCGCCCAGCATCTACACCCATGTCAGGTGACTCGCCGAACAGGTCAGCTTTCCCCTTTACGTCGTTGACAACGGACGGAGTCTACGTGAGGACACCATGGCCCTCACAAACCACTCGGACTCTCCCAACTACGTCGACATTCCCGTCTACCTGAAGGGACGCAACGGCCAACCAGATGGGATCGGCAGGCGGCAGTGCACGCAGCATTACAAGATCAGGCCGGTCCAGACCAAGATCCGCGAATTGCTGGGAGTCGGGAGGCGGCAGCGGGTTCCGGCCGACACGACCGTCGAACTGTGGCTTGGAATATCGACCGACGAAGCCATGCGAATGAGGGACTCCCGCGACCGGTGGATCCGCAACCGCTATCCGCTCATCGAGGCGGGCATGTCGCGGCGGGATTGCATGGAATGGTGGGAAGCGCGGTACGACAGACCCCTGGAGAGATCGGCCTGCGTCGCCTGTCCATACCAGTCCCGCCGTCGGTGGATCGAGACGATGCGAAACTGGCCAGAGCTGTTCGCCGAGGCCGTGGCGACCGACACCAGGCTACGGGGCGGGCTGGCATTCGCCAAAGAGCCATATCTCCACTCCCTGCGGATGCCCCTGGCGGAGGCCGTTGCCCTCGACGAGGTGGAGTTGGCGACGGACGAACAGGCGGACGGGTTCGGGAACGAGTGCGAGGGACACTGCGGGGTCTGACAGGCCTGTGAGAACCGGCGATGGAGGCATTGGCATCTCACGCGTGCAGGCGCTGTCACAGGCATCGAGCGTTGACAGCCGACTACGCTGGCGGTATGTTTTTCGAACCACCCCTATCGATTCGACGGTAGGGTCGAGACCGCCTTGAAAGGCGGTCTCTGTCTTTGTATGTGAGTAGAGACTGAACACCAATGTCTACATCGATGGCTTCAATCTCTACTATCGCGCCCTGAAGGACACGCCATTCAGATGGCTCGACCTGCGGAAGCTGGCCGAGACCCTCCTTCCCCAGGATCTGCGGCCCATCTTCTATGCCTTAATCCACTGCAAAGTAAAATGGCGGGTACAGCAGCAGATCTCGATAAGGGGGACGCATGCGAGACGCAGACACCCCGTTGCCGACGCAGGCAGCAAGACCCACCAAGCCCCGGTCCCGCCCTAAGGATGAGATTGCCCGCCTGGGCAAGGAGATCTACGAGCGCGACATCCGCCGGAAGCTGGAGGCCGACCATGTTGGAGAGGTCGTCGCCATTGACGTGGACAGCGGAACTTACGCCCTCGGCGAAAGTGCCATATCTGCCTCTGAGAGCCTGCGGGACCAACACCCGGACGCCCAAGTTTGGCTGATGCGGGTCGGACATCGGACTCTATATCACTTTGGGGGTAGCTCCTTGCGGAGAGCCAGGTGATAGGGGGATTCGTAAATGCCAACTCGAAGCCGTAATAGCCCTTTCTCTGCGAGACTCGCAGGGGCGTACGCGGGAAGTCGACGCAGTGATTGACACTGGCTTCAACGGTTACTTGACCTTGCCGCCGTTGCTGGTGTCGGAATTGGGACTGTCTGTCGTGGGTGATGGCGAGGCGGTTCTGGCCGACGGTAGCGAGACTCTCTTTGACATTTACGGCATCACCGTGTTGTGGGACGGCCAACCGAGACTCATCGAGGCCGGAGCTGCTGGTGTAAACCCTCTAGTGGGCATGTCTCTGCTGAACAGCCATGACCTGGATGTAGAGGTCGTGGTCGGCGGCAGCGTGTTCATTCGGGCGATGGCGTAGTCGGGCTTTAGCCGAATCCCACTTTCCTCAACTCTCTAGACGCCCGGCTCGTATCGTCTCGGGGAGATGCATAGGGAGCCTCGTGTTTGCCAGGCTGCAGGGCGGCAGTAGCCAACTATTCGCCATCGTCCCGGCGTGTTCGGGTTTCGGTCTTGAAGTTACCGCGCGGGGATGCCTGGAGGCCCGCCAGTTGCGACCGTTAGGCGGTTCGCAGATCCGACGGGCCTCCAGGTGTGAAGCCGCGTCCCAGTCCAGAGAAATAAAATCCCCGATGGAATTCGGTCTTAGGTGCTCAGGCCGCTGTCTTGACGCGCTTTCCCTCAAGCCACTCGTTCAAGTCGCGACCCTTGTACAAGACCCGGTTCCCGAAGCGAATGTACGGTGGGCCCACTCCGCGGTGTCGCCATTGGGCGAGCGTCCCGCGAGAGCACAGGACGCGTAGCTCGGGTGCGGAAGTCGGGTATAAGCGATCATCTTCGAATTGTTTCATACGTATCTCTCCCTTCATCTGTCGAAAGACACCGTAACGCGGGTGCAAGGGCAGTGCATCCGAACGACTTGGCATTCCGGTTCGGACGATCGAGCTGCGGCGCCGATGGCCTGTCCGGTCTCACCGCTTGCGCCAGATGGCTTCGATCACGTCGTAGCTCTCTCCTAGGGCAATGGCTACGGCATCACATGCGGACCGGGGCTCAGATGCCTTGTTCCGGGTGGGAGTGAGCCCGGACTTCTCGCACAGACTGGCCACCTCCAGCCGGACGATCAGGTCCCGCCCGCCCTTTGGGTGACCTCCCCTTGCCGGCCGGGGCCGCCTTTTGTCTCCCCTCCTAGACAGCTGGTCGGCCAAGACGTCCACAGTCCATTCCGAGAGCGCCGGAGGCAGGGTCTTACCCTGTTTGATCAGCTCCCGCGCTATCAGGGTCACGGCGTCCCACGAATCCTTCTGTCTCGGCGACGCCTCTATGAGGGTTTGCAGGAGGCCGTCGCGTACCGACTGCGGGTAAGCCTCCGTGAAATAGAGGCTGGCTCCGAGCTCGCCTCCGGTCAGGCCAAGTGCGCTTGAGCGCGCGATGGCATCTCCAACCTCCTCCACGCAGCGCCTGAAGGTCGGCTCATCCACCATGGGTGTACTCGCCTCTCATCGTAACGTCGGTCATCCCGCAATCCCTTCCAAGGGGCGGACCTGGAGATCCCCCGTGCGTTTCCCGCACCTCAACTGACTCCTTGTGACGAAAGATGCTCGCGCCTGCCATCGAACTGGTAGCCTCGATCGGCTGCCGGTCAGGTAACAGATTCATGTGATCTCTCTAGCGGCCGTACACGCCTTGGAATTGCCAAGATGCCATGCTTGACGGTCGCATCAGTCCTTTCGCGCTCCGGCCATCATGGCCGCGACCTTGGCGGCGGCATCCTCTCGGGCCTGTCGCACTGGCTGGCCCAGGCGCGACAGGTACCTGTTTGCCATGGCCAGCGACGAGTGACCGAGCAGATCCCGTAGAACCGCCGCGTTCGCGCCTGCCTCGGCGGCTGCCAGCATCACCCCACGCCTGAGGTCATGGATCCTGGCGTCCTCCACACCGGCGGCTGAGCGGGCATCGGCGAACACCTTGCGCAGGTGAGAGTATGAGACCGGTCCCTGCTTGGAACCGCCGCCTGTGGTGAACACCCATCTGTTGATCGCCGGCTGGGAGTTGATGATGTCCAGTGCCGGGGCAGGCAGGTGATGCGACCTTGCGCCGGTCTTGGTCCTGGGTAGATGGACGATGCCGTGTTCCAGGTCGACGTGACTCCACTCGATGCTGAGAACCTCGCCTGCGCGCAAACCGGTCACGGCAGCAAACCTGATGGCGGCGACGGGCCCGGGGTGCCTTCCTTCCAGATCCATTAGTGCGCCGGCAAGTTTCGCCATCTCGTCGGCCGACAGCACCCTGTCCCGGACCTCCAGCCGGGCGCGGGTAACGAAGCGGCAGGGGTTGGTGTGCTGGTCGCGCCATTCCCAAGCTTCGGTCAGCGTGAACAGGCGGGATGCGAAAGCCAGGACCCGGTTGCGGGTGGTCGGGGGCAGCGGACTTACGGTCCGCTCGATGTCGGCACGCGTGATGTCCTTGACCTTGCGGCGTGCCAGGGTAGGGAGCAGGTACTTGTCGGCCTCGTGGCGATAGGTCTGCTCGGTGCGGCGAACCATGCGACCTGCCCTGATGCGATCCGGGGTATACTCCGTGAAGAATCTGGCAACCGCATCTGCGAAGGTAGGAGCCTCCTTATATATACGTCTCCTCTCCAGGGGATCGGAGTCGTTGCTGCGAATGCCGTCCAGTTCATGGGCCGCCCGACTTCGAGCCTCAGCCAGTGATATCTCCGAGGGGCGGCCGATGGAAGCCCGGCGTTGGCGAGTTCCCGTACGGTAGTCGATCACGTACGACTTGGATCCCGCCGGGTTGATCTTGCACCCTAGACCCCTCACCTTGGAATCCCAAAGAATGTATGGTTTGGACCGTGGCTTGGCATCTCTGATGCGGCGTTCAGTCAACAAACTCCAGTTACCTCCCAGTCAGGACCAGTCAACAAATAGTCAACAAATCGACAATAAATCGGAACATATGTTCATTAAAGCAGATTAATCACGATATGTCCATCGAGACCGGTATACAGGCATTAAATGGAATCCAGGCTAACCCGAATCAACCCCGCGAAAACGGCTTCGGACCGAATTTGTAATCAGCAGGTTCCCGGTTCGAATCCGGGCCGGGGCTCCGCGGTCCAGTCGTTCTGCAACCGCCGCGCCAGCGTCTGGGGCCGATTCAGTTGCCGGTCGCCGGCCGGGCGAGCCGGTGCAGATTAGATACCAAGAGAGGCGAACCGAGATGCAGCTAGGCTACTTCGTCGATCCACTTCACCCCGCAGGGAGCGATTTCACCAGGACGATTCACGATGACCTCGAGCAGCTGGTCGTCCTGGACGAGCTCGGGTACGTGGAGGCATGGATAGCCGAGCACTTTACGGCGGCGTGGGAAAACATACCCTCGCCCGAGCTGTTCATTGCGCAGGCGATCGGGATGACAAAGAGCATAAGGCTCGGGACGGGTGTGACCTGCCTTCCCAACCACAACCCGTTTCAGCTCGCGCATCGCATAGCGCAGATCGACCACCAGGCGAAGGGTCGATTCATGTGGGGCATTGGCTCCGGCGCGACTCCCCTGGACTTTAAGGCGTTCGGCATAGATCCGGCGACCGGTCGGCAGCGTGCCCTGACATGGGAGACGCTGGACATGGTATTCAGGATCTGGGAGGGCCTTGAGCCCGGTACATACGAGAACGAGTTCTGGAAGTTCACGATGCCCGAACCCATGGAGGATCTCGGATTCTACGTGCACATGAAGCCTTACCAGTTGCCACATCCTCCGATCGCCGCCGCGGGCCTTGCGCCCCGCTCGGACACGTTGATCATGGCCGGCAAGCGGGACTGGATACCTCTGTCCATAAACTACGTGCCCGAGCGCACTCTCATCACCCAGTGGGAGGCTTACGCCGAGGCCTCAAGGGGGGCCAGCCACACCCCAGACCGCTCAAGGTGGCGCATCTGCCGCGATATCTTCGTCGCCGACACGACTGAGGAGGCACACGAGATCGCCATGGAAGGGGTGATGGCCCGTGACTTCCTCGTCTACTTCAGGAACGTGATGGCCACGCTCGGGTTCCTCGAGCACATGAAGATATCCCCGACCGTGGAGGATGAGGACATCGACCTACAGTACATGCTCGACAACATCTGGATAGTTGGCAGTCCGGATGAGGTCGCCGACAAGCTTCGCAGGCTACACGACGAAATCGGCGGCTTCGGGGTACTTCTGGCCTATTCGCACGAGTGGGAGCCGCGCGACAAGTGGGTGCGCTCCATGACCCTGCTCGCTGAGGAGGTAATGCCCGCGCTCGCGGACCTTGAGTTCGCCCCCGCCTGAGAGGCCGCTACGGCCCCGACGGGTTATTCCTCGGACCGCGCGTAGGACTGGCCGGCGAAGATAGCCCTTACTTCGGCTGCGCTCCCGGCAGACTGCAGCCGCCCCATTCGTTCTTCCTCCTCCTTCTGGAGGGCCGTGACGTTGCCGAGAACCTCGCCGATCCTTCCGGCCGGGAACTTGCACGCGCCGTTCTCGTCCATGTGTATGACCTCTCCCGGGGCGACATCCATGCCGCCGACACTCACTGGAACGTTGACTGCATGGACCGCCATATCACCGTGTCCGGCCGTGGCGCCCGTCAGCATGTACTGGAACTTCATGGGCCTGATCTCATCAAGATCCCTTGAGGGACCGTTTGATATCAGGCCCACACACCCCAGCGCCTTCATGGCGGACACCATGTTGCCGCCGGCAAGGCCGACCTTTCCAGAGATCTTCTTCGGGAATCGCTGCTCGAGGACCAGGATCGTCGGCTTTTCCGAGGCGTCGAGCGCGTCGACGACGTCCATGAACGTGAGGCGAGAGTATCCGGGGTCCGGCATGCCGAACACACAGGTGACGGCGTAACCGACCGAGCGTCCGAGCTCGGGATACATGCACCGTATCGACTGGTCCGTGTACCAGTTTTCCGACCACGGATTGTAAAGACCCAGACAGAGGGGGTGGTCCGGGTACGTCGCCACCACGTTGGTGATGGAGGGAGTATCGAAATTCCTCAGCTCTTCGAGCATCTGCCGCGTGGCCGTCATCTGCTTATCTCCTCCCGGGAAGCCGGTAGTTGGGCGGCTATCATAGCGGAACGGCGCGTCGGCCAAGTCGGTCGGCGCAGGCCATTTGCTTTTGGAGGCCCACCCGGATCGTCCGGTCGGCCGAGACGCAAGGCATGCTGGCCGTGGAGATCAGGCCGACCGTTCGATGGGCTGCCCGAGTCCCTGCGATGATGCTCTCCTCGCCTCCGGCCGAGCGCCCTTGCTTTGAGGCGTGGACGGACACTTGCGCAGGTTCCTAATTTGAGCCCCTCCGGGGGGTGACGATACGGGCCGCCGAATGGCTTGGCTCCCAAATCCGCCACATGTTAGACTGATTCGTTGTGGTGGAGGGATGGGAGAGTGGTTAAATCCACCAGACTGTAAATCTGGCGCCCGGAAGGGCTACGTAGGTTCGAATCCTACTCCCTCCACTCCCGCTCACCGAAGCTACTAGCAGCACGAGCCCACATAGCTCAGTCGGCAGAGCACGTTCTTGGTAAGAACGAGGTCAGCAGTTCGAGTCTGCTTGTGGGCTCACCAGATACGGAGGATCGCTGAATGGCGAAGCAGAAGTTTGTTAGGGATAAGCCGCACGTAAACGTGGGCACAATCGGTCACGTCGATCACGGCAAGACGACGCTGACAGCGGCGATGACCCGGGTGCTTGCCACCGCCGGGAGCGCTGATTTCCGGGCGTTCGATTCGATCGACAACGCGCCGGAGGAGAAGGCGCGCGGCGTTACCATCGCGATCACCCACGTCGAGTACCAGACGGACAACCGTCACTATGCCCACGTCGACTGTCCCGGTCACGCCGACTACATCAAGAACATGATCACCGGCGCCGCACAGATGGACGGCGCCATCCTGGTCGTCAGCGCGCCTGACGGGCCGATGCCCCAGACGCGGGAACACATCCTGCTCGCACGGCAGGTGGAGGTGCCCGCGATCGTAGTGGCCTTAAACAAGGTCGACGCGATGGAGGACGAGGAGCTGCTTGAGCTCGTGGAGCTCGAGCTTCGCGAGATGCTGAGCGAGTATGGCTTCCCTGGCGACGATATTCCCATCGTTAGGGTCAGTGCCCTCAACGCACTGGAGGCTCCCGAGGACCAGCTCGGCCGGGACTCGGAATGGGGCGGCCAGATCTGGGAACTCCTGGATGCGGTCGACTCCTACATCCCGGTGCCGGACAGACCCCGGGACCTCCCGTTCCTCATGCCCGTGGAGGACGTTTTCGGGATCAAGGGCAGGGGAACGGTCGTGACCGGACGCATCGAGCAGGGCGTGATCACCCCCGGTGAAACCGTCGAGATCGTCGGCATAAAGGATACCTCTTCCACCGTCGTCACCGGCGTTGAGATGTTCCACAAGACACTGGACGAAGGCGAGCCCGGCGACGCCGTGGGTCTGCTGCTGCGGGGGGTTGAGCGCGAGGACGTCGAGCGCGGCCAGGTCCTGGCACGGCCGGGCAGCATAATGCCACACTTGGAGGCCGAGGCGCAGGTCTACGTGCTGAGCAAGGATGAGGGCGGAAGGCACACCCCGTTCTTTAACGGCTACAAGCCTCAGTTCTACATCAGGACCACGGACGTCACCGGTGAGATCGGGCTTCCGGAGGGAGTCGAGATGGTGATGCCCGGGGACAACATCGAGATGAAGGTAAAGCTGATCACCCCCGTCGCGATGGATGAGCAGCTGCGCTTTGCCGTTCGAGAGGGCGGTAGGACGGTCGGGTCCGGCGTCATCACCAAGATCGTCAAGTAAGGCAAGGCCACCTACATGGCAAAGAAGGGAGACGCTCGCGGCGTGATCAACCTCGGCTGCGAGGAGTGCCGCGAGCGCACCTACCACACCAGCAAGAATCGTCGAAACGACCCGCAGCGGCTCGAGCTCAGGAAGTTCTGTCCGCGTTGTCGCAGACATACCCCTCATAGGGAGGTCCGCTAGCGTAATGGCGAGAAGCCAGAGCGTGCCGCGCAGGGTCGATCCCGAATCGACCCGCAGGGCATTCAGCTTTCGTTTCTTCGGAGAGGTCTACTCCGAGCTAAGGCGGGTTACCTGGCCTACTCGAGAGGAGACCACCAGGTTGACCATCATGGTGTTGGCCGTCGCGGCAGCGGTGGGAGTCTTCCTGGGTCTGGTGGATATCGGGTTCTCCCGGCTAATGGGCGTCATTCTCGGAAACTAGGCATGAGCACTCAGAGCAAGACGAAATCGGTCGACGAATCAGCGCCGCGCTGGTACATAGTGCATGCCTACTCGGGCCAGGAAGAGCGGGTCAAGAGAAATCTCGAGCTTCGCATCGAGACGATGGATGTGTCCGACAAGATCTTCGAAGTCGTCGTCCCTACCGAGGAGGAGATCGAGATAAAGGACGGGCAGCGGGTGCCCGTGCCGAGAAAGGTCTTCCCCGGCTACATCATGGTACGCATGTCCATGGATGACGAGAGCTGGCACGTCGTTCGCAATACGCCCGGTGTCACAGGATTTGTCTCGGCAGAGGACGAGAGCGAAAAGCGCGCAAAGCCGGTGCCCCTTGACGATGAAGAGGTTAAGAACATCCTGGATCAGATGGAGTCGGCAACCCCCCGGGTCAGGGTGGGTTTCTCCAAGGGCCAGGTCGTGCGGATCACAGACGGGCCGTTCGTGGACTTCATGGGCAGCGTCGACGAGGTGTACGCCGACCGCGCCAAGGTCAAGGTGCTGGTCTCGTTCTTCGGCCGCGAGACCCCGGTCGAGCTCGATTTCCTGCAGGTGGAGCGCACCTAGACCTGCCCTGCCCGGGGGCGCGCGTGGCAGAGAGTCCGTCGACTCCCGGACGATCGCCGGCAGCAAAGGGACCATAAGGCGAGCAGCGCCGAGCGGAGAATAAGGTGGCCAAGAAGGTAAGAACAGTACTAAAGCTCCAGATAGAGGGAGGCCGGGCCAGCCCGGCTCCACCGATCGGCCCTGCGCTTGGCCAGCACGGGGTCAACATCATGGCCTTCGTCAAGGAGTACAACGAGAAGACCTCCTCCAAGGCCGGTACGATCGTTCCGGTGGATCTGACCGTCTATGAGGACCGGTCATTCAGCTTTGTCCTTAAGACTCCCCCCGCAGCGGACATGCTGCGCAAGGCGGCGGGAGTGGAAAAGGGCAGCGGGGAGCCCAAGCGGGAGAATGTCGGCACCATACCGGCTTCCAAGGTCCGCGAGATCGCCGAGACGAAGATGCCCGATCTCAATGCCGCAGACATAGACGGAGCGATGCAGATAGTGGCGGGCACCGCTAGGAGCATGGGCATCCAGATCGACTGGAGCCGCACCTAGGAGGGAACGTTGAAAAGGCACGGAAAGCGATACAAGAGTGCCGCCGCGGTGATCGATCGCGAGGAGCGGTATTCCCCTGCGAACGCGGTGGCCAAGGTCAAGGAGACCGCCACCTCCAAGTTCGACGAAACGGTGGAACTGCACCTGCGCACCGGAGCAGATCCACGCCACGCCGATCAGCAGGTCCGGGGAGTCGCAGCCCTGCCCCACGGCTCGGGCAAGCCCGTGAAGATAACGGTATTCGCCCAGGGCGAGGGTATCACCAGGGCTCAGGAGGCGGGGGCAGACTACATCGGCGACGAGGACCTGATCAAGAAAATCCAGTCAGAGGGCTGGAGCGAGTTCGACGTATCGATCGCCACACCGGACATGATGGGCAAGGTGAGCAGGCTGGGCAGGGTGCTGGGAAGAAAGGGCCTGATGCCCAACCCCAAGACCGGCACGGTCGTGTCTCTTGAGGACATTGGGCGCGCGGTGGACGAGGCGCGCAAGGGCAGGGTGGAATTCAGGCTGGACCGTACGTCGATCATGCACGTGCCGATAGGGAAGGCCAGTTTCGACGAGACTCAGCTGCTGGAGAACATGACCTCTGTAATGGATCACGTCATGCGCGCGCGGCCATCCGGAGTAAAGGGGCAGTTCATACGGTCGGCGTTCCTTGCCACCTCCATGGGACCGAGTGTACCCATGGACGTTGCCGCCCTCAGTGACCTTAAGCTAGACTGAGAAACGAAATCCTAGGCCTGAGACAGTCGGTTCCCTTCGCTTAGGCGGAGCGGATAAATTCACCTACCGAGGCACTTCGCATAGGGATCCGGTCCGCTTGGGCGGACCACGCCCCGGGGTGTGACTCGGGGCTTTTCTGCTTCAGGCCACAGACATCTGTACGGGGACCACTCATGCCCACCGAAAAAAAAGAGCGGGAAGTTTCCACGCTAAGAAAGCACATATCGGAAAGCACCATCGCAATCGCCGCGGACTACTCCGGCATGTCGGTAGGAGACATGACGGATCTGAGACGCGCGCTACGCGGTCAGGGCGTCGATTTCAGGGTCGTTAAGAACACGCTCACCTACATCGCCGCTGATTCCGTCAACAGACCGCAGTTCAAGGAAATCGTCAGCGGGCCCACCGGGATCGCCTTTGGATACGGCGAGGTGGTGGACCCGGCCAAGGTCCTTACCGGCTTTATACGCGAGAACCGGAGCGTCATGAAGGTTCGCGGGGCGGTCATGGGCGAACGCCTGCTGGATGCAGAACAGGTGGAGGCCCTGGGCAGGCTGCCGTCGAAGGACGTCATGATCGCGCGGTTGGCCGGCCAACTGCAGGGGAGCATAGCGGGCCTGGCATACGTCCTCAACGCACCTGTGGCCGGGCTGGCGACGGTGCTCAAGAGACATGTAGAGGCGAGCGGCGGCGAGCCTGCATGAGCTAGACGAGCGCAGTAGTGCGCCTGTCAGGGATAGTGCAAAACGCAAACAAGGAGCGATTGACCACCGAGTGGAGGTGAACCGGAAATGACGAAAGCAGAGATTCTCGACGCGATCAAGGAGATGTCGGTCTTGGAGCTGTCCGAGCTCGTTAAGGACCTTGAGGAGACCTTCGGGGTGAGCGCTGCGGCACCGGTCGCAGTCGCGGCGCCGGCGGCCGCCGGCGACGGCGCTGCCGGGGCGGCAGCGGAGGAAGAGCAGACGGAGTTCAACGTCACGCTGGACGAGATAGGCCCCAACAAGATCAAGGTGATCAAGGCGGTCAGGGAACTGACCACCCTCGGTCTCAAGGAGGCCAAGGAACTCGTCGAGAGCGCGCCCGCCGCGGTCAAGGAAGCCGTCGGCAAAGACGATGCCGACGCCGCCAAGGCAAAGCTCGAGGAAGCCGGAGCCAAGGCAACCGTCTCCTAGGGAGATCTCCCTGCTTAAACGCGGCCGCAGCCCGGACCGGGGCGCCGGCCGCCCGGGTCTGCCTAGGCCTCCCTCGCCAGGTACGGGACCGTTTGAGGGCCCTCCGGCAGCACGCATACGCGTGATCCCGGGCCGTGTCCTTTCAGAGCGCTGGCCACTGTCGCGGCAACGTCGTCTGTGGCCCTCAGGTGGGCCGCTTTTACCTGCTCGGCGCTGAGGTAGGAGGACATCAGGAACACCTCGGCCTTCATCTGCACCTTGGCCTGTATCTGCACCTGCCACTGGTCGTGGGTCGTTTCAGACTTCGACTCGATCTTGCTTAGCAGCTGACCGGGCGACTCTCCATCGCGAAGGATGCGGCCGTACTCCCCATGGTCGGGTACGCCATCGCGGCACTCGGCGGCGCAGATTATCGTGCCGCCCTCTCTCACAATCTCTGCGGCGGCGGACATGCCCTTGACCGCCTGGTATAGGTTCTGGTCGAGGGGATATCCCGAATTGGTGGTCACCACCACCTCGAAGGGCCTGTCCACTGGCCTCATCACCGTTCTCCGCGCCGCCTCGCAGGCTGCGGCGTGGACCTCGAACATCTCTCCCGCGTAGGCGGCGGTGATGCGCATGTCCCTGTTGATCGTGACATCCACAGAGAAGTCGACGCCGGTCATCGCCGCTATCTCACGCACCGAGTCGTGCACCGGGTTGCCGTCCGTGATGCCCCAGGTCGCCCTCGCACTGCCGATACGGGCCGCGTTGTGAAGGTGCATGGTGGTGCCGAACCCGGCGAGGCCCGGCGCAACCATCTTGGGTCCTCCCGAAAAGCCCGCGAAGAAATGAGGCTCAACCAGCCCGAGCGTGATTCGGATATCTGCCCGAACCCAGTGGCGGTTCAGGAGGATCGGTATGCCGTCCGTTGTCCGGCCCACCATCTCCAGTCCGTCCTCGTCGAAGGCATCGTGGTTGACCACGGGGTAGCCGTCGACGACGCTGGGACCCAGCATCGAGGTCAACTCGTCGCGCGTGTTGGCCCGATGGGTGCCCGTGGCGATGAGCACGGTGATGCGATCGCGGGGAACGTGGCTCAGCTCGCGCAGGATGGCGGGCAGCATCAGCCGCGTGGGCGCGGGCCTGGTCACATCGCAGACCGAGATCGCCACGGTCTGTCCATCCGAGACGAGCTGGCGGAGCGGCCTGGTGCCCAGAGGATTGCGAATCGCGGTCCTCAGGGCACCTTCCTCGTCTGGAAGGCTCGGGATGTATCGGGGCTCGACGACCGTGGTCAGGCCGTCTGGGAAATCGACGTCGATGCCGTCATCGCCGTAGGCGAGCCTTACTCTCACGCGCCGCTAGTCCCTGAGCAGGACCTCGCAGAAGTGTGCGGCTTCGACCAGTTCGGATATCTTCACGTGCTCCCGCACGGTGTGCATACCATTGTCGGCCATTCCGACCACAACCGAGGTGATGCCCCGCTGCCGGAAGATGTTGCCGTCCGTACCGCCGCCCGATGCCTTCATCTGCGGCTGCAGGCCGATGACTCCCAGCGCCCGGGCTACACGCCGGTATGTGGGATCTTCTTCGCCGAATTCGTAGTGCTCGAACTCGGTGTGCATGTGCTGGTCAAGAGCGGCCTCAGGGAACATGACGCGGACGGTGTTCAGGGCCTGTTCTATCTCCAGCCCAATGTTGTCGATCGCCTCCAGGTTCTGGCTGCGGAACTCACCGACAACCCTGGCGTTCTCAGGCACGGTGTTGCGCACGCTTCCGCCCTCTATCAGTCCTATGTTGAAGGTCGTGTCCGCGCTCAGCCGACCCTGGGGCAGGCGCGTTATCAACTCTGCGGCCACCCGGATGGCGGAGATTCCCTTCTCCGGTTCGACCCCGGCATGCGCGGCTCTCCCCGTGATCTCCACGGTGAACCCGACGTAGGTGGGTGCAGCTACCGTAACGGTGCTTACCGGTCCCTCGCCGTCGAAGACGACGGCTTCGCTGGCATGGATCTTGCTGTAGTCCAGGTTGCGGGCGCCGTGCAGCCCTGTCTCCTCCTCCCTGGTGAGCGCAATCTGGTACGGAAGGTGGGGTGTTCCGTCCTCTTTGAGCGACTCGATCGCCTCCAGTACGGCCGCCACTCCAGCCTTGGCATCGCCGCCAACGATCGTGGTGCCGTCCGACCGGATGACATCATCTTCCACCTGCGGCTGTATGCCGCGACCGGGATCGACCGTATCCATGTGAACAGACAGCAGCAGCGGCGACTGGCCTTTGTCCGGGTCGAAGTCGGGAGGGTTGGCGATCAGGTTTCCGTATCCGTCAACCTCGACAGACAGGCCCAGAGACTCAAGTCGTTGGGTCAGGTCTTCGGCGATCTCGTCCTCCTCCCCCGATACGCTGTCGATCCGAACGATGTCCATGAACGTATTTACGAGCCGGTCGCGGTTGATCATGCATTTACCCTCGCCCAGAGCAGGAGCGGGGCCATTGTATTGGCGCCGATGAGGGTGTCAAGAAGGATCGGCGTTCACCGGCCGGACCGAACATACTAGGTCAGGCCCTGCCCAAACAGGGCCACAGGGCCCGGTGGAAGGCCGACGCCAAGAGGCTTTCTTGGTACTGCGCGGGACGCAATATAATGGCGCCAGTTTTCCCGAGGAGGCAGACATGGCAGTACCCAGAGACGAACTCGGCGAGATTGCGACAAGAGTGATCTTCGAAAATGAGAGGGTGCGCATCTGGAACCTGATAGTCGACCCGGGTGAATCCAGCGACTGGCATCTTCACCAGAACGACTACATCACCATTGCAATTGAGGGTGAAGGCCTTCGTCTCGAGCTTGAGGACGGCACCTCCTCGTGGCAGACGCAGGAGCCCGGTAAGCTCCAGTGGCACGGTGAGCACACCGTTCACAGGGTGGTCAATACCACGGACACCCGCTACAAGAATGTCCTGGTGGAACTCCTGAGCTAGGAACGCTCAAGGTTGACTAATAGACTTGGCATACGCGCCGCCGAGGGGGCCCGAAAATGAACGTTCTCGTGATGGGCTCCGGGGCCGTCGGGGGGTACTTTGGCGGCCTACTCGCCATGGACGGACACCGGGTGCTGTTCGTCGCCAGGGGAGGGCACGCCGAGGCCATGCGGCAGCGGGGCCTGGTCGTCGAGAGTACGACATCGGGCGATTTCACTGTTTCCGATCCGATGGTGACCGATCGACCGGACGGCTCGTTTAAGGCTGACCTGGTCCTCTTTTGTGTGAAGGGGTATTCGAATGAGGAGGCGGTAGGCCTGATCAGGCCGGCGGTCGGCGAGGACACCACCATACTCACGCTGCAGAACGGGGTCGGGTCCGGCGACATACTCGCCATGGCGTTCGGCCGGGATGCGGTGCTGCTCGGAGCCGCCTACGTGGAGGCCACGAGGGTCGGGCCGGGGGTGGTGGTCGAGCAGGGTGGCGTCTGCAGGATCGTCTTCGGGGAGCCCGGTGGCAGGACGACCACCAGAGCGGTGGCCGTAGACGCCACCCTCAGGCACGCCGGCATAGAGACTGAACTGGCCGACGATGTCCAGGCGGCGCTTTGGACGAAGCTCGTGTTCATCTGTGCCCTGAGCGGGATGTTGTGCATTACGCGAGAGTCCATGGCGCGGGTCCTGGCAACGCCTGAGACGCGCGAACTGACCAGGCGAGTGATGCGCGAAGCCGCCACTGTTGCGCGAACGAGGGGCATCGCGATCGCCGATGACGTTGAGCAACAGCACCTCGCTTTCTTCGATGAGCACAGCCAGGTCCTGTCCTCGTCTATGTACCTGGACCTGACCGCGGGCAATCCCCTCGAGGTGGGTGTACTCAACGGCGCCGTGTCCGCCGCCGGGAGAGAGGCGGGCATCGCGACGCCGGTCAACGATTTCATAGTGGCATGTCTTACGCCATACGATCGACGGGCCCGCGAGGCCCGGCGCAGTGCGGCGGACAAGAGTCCTTGACGTAGCATCCGATTTGGAGCGTGAAATGTCTTATTTCTTTGACCTGAGGGAAATCGGGCGAAAGGAGCTGGCGCCCGGTGTAACGGTCAAGCTGGTCTGGGGCGAGAAGATAATGATCTCCATTATCGAGATGGCCCCGTACGCGATTGTTCCCGTCCACTCCCACCCGCACGAGCAGGCGGGCATGGTGGTCCACGGCGAATTCGACTTTACGATAGGCGGTCAGACCAAGAGGCTGGGACCAAACGAGGGCTGGGTGATTCCCGGAGGTGTCGAGCACAGCGTGCAGGGCCTCGATGGATGGTCCCTTGCGGTCGACCTGTTCAGCCCGCCGCGCGAAGAGTACAAGAAGCTGGTATTGGACTATTTCGCGGGCCGAATCTGAGGTAAGGCCCGGCGTAGTGGCGTGGCTGTGAGACGTCGCAGCTGCATTAGCCCCCTTTGACTAGGAGTTCCTCAGCCGCCGCAGGGAGGTCTCCAGCTCTTCGCAGCAAGTGGCTCGTGCTGCTGGTTGCCGCGCTTGGCAACCTGGTGCTGACCATCGACAGCGGCATCATGGGTGTCTCGTATCCGGCCCTGGCCGAGGCCTTCGACACGGACACCTCCACCGTCCTGTGGGTCTCGGTCTCCTTCTGGGTGACCGGCGTTGGCTTGGTGATGACGGTCGGGTGGCTGAGCGACGTCGGAGGACGACGCCTGTCGTACACGCTGGGCTTTGTGCTCTACTCGCTGGCGCTCGGGCTGTCTGCGATCACGGCCGAGCTATGGCAGCTCATCGCCGCCCGCGTGTTCATGGGCCTCGGCTCGGCGATGATTCTCGCGGGCGTGAACGCAATAATCCTCGACAGGTTCGGGCCCCGTGAACGTGCCAAGGCGATCGGCATCGCCGGAGCCGTGGTCGGCATAGGGCTGACGACCGGGCCGCTGGCCGGCGGATGGCTGCTGGACGAACTGGGTTGGCGGGCGCTGTTTTACACCAGGGTGCCCATCTCGCTGGTGGCCGCGGGGCTGTCCTGGTGGGTGCTGGAGAGCCAGGAGAGAGACGGGAAGCGGGACTTTGCGGTCGACCGGCTGGGGGCTATCGCCCTGTTCGCCGTCCTTGCCTCCTTCCTGGTCATGGTCAACCGCGGGGCCGAGGACGGGCTGGTGTCGCCCCTGGTCCTGGCGATGGCGGGCCTGCTGATCGTGTCGGTGCCGGTATTGATCGCCTCACAGCTACGGTCCGAAAGGCCAATTCTGGACTTCGGCCTGTTCCGCCGCCCCGGCTACGGCTTCGGCCTGGGGGTGCTTGTCTTTCACTACACGTCTCTGGGCGCGATCCTGCTGCTGGCACCCTTCTTCTTCATCGACGCGCTTGGTTTTTCGGCAACCAAGATGGGCCTGTTCATCATGCTCCACACCCTCATGAGGGTGTTCCTGGCGCCGGTGAGCGGCGCGCTTACCCACCGGATCGGCGCATGGACGCTCTCCGGCATTGGCCTGGCGGCAATGATGGGGTCGCTGGCCTGGCTCAGCGTCCTTGCCGATTCAGGCTCTGAACTGGCGATACTCGGTGCGCTGCTGCTGGCCGGTGTCGGCTCGGGGCTGTACGAACCTCCCAACACGACCACCATAATGGGGTCCGTGCCCGCGGACCGCTACGGGACCGCCTCGGCGTCGATCGCATCGGGCCGCCAGCTGTCATTCTCGATCGGAGTCGCAGTAGCCGGTGCCATCTTCGCGGTGCGGGAGAGGGCATACCTGGGCGTATCGGAGGCGGCCGAACGGGCGATCGCCCTGGGCTTTTCGGACGCGCTCCTGGCAGGGGTCGTGCTGGCCGGCCTGGGAGTGGTGCTGAGCCTGGCGGCAATCGCGTTTACGCGACGACGGGCCTGAGGCCGGGCAACCCCGCTCGATAAACTCCCCGGTGGTCCCGCTAGATCGTCGCGAGCCGGGCTAGGCGTAAGGCCGCAGCGCCGACCCTGGTAAGGATCGGCTCAGGTGGCGCACCTGTGCTCCTATGTCCCGAAGCGAACGTCGGCAACCGGGTCCGAGTACTCGACTCCCTTCGTGGCCCAGAAGATGGCCGCCACCTCGTCAACGGATCCGACCAGTCGCTTTGATGCGTCCAGGTCGACCGTCTGCTTGCACTGGCCGGCGAGCTTTAGGGTGTTCCAGACCTTCTCGTGAAGGTCCGGGTACTTTTCGACATGCTCGGGCTTAAAGTAGTCGGACCAAAGAAGGCTTATCTCGTCCTTTACGTGCTGGGCGTGCTCCTCCTTTACCGCCACGTAGCGGCTGAAGGAGTTTCCGGACGATGCATCGCATGAGGCCGTGTCAAGCGCCTCGATGCGCATGACCATCTTCTGGACCGTCTGTGCGGCGATCTTGGCGGCGATCGGGTCGTAGATGCCGCAGGGGATATCGCAGTGGGCGTGCACCTCAGATACGGTCAGGGCACGCTTTACAAGGGAGACTAGGTGCATCTTTGTATTCCTCCTCCGGCGCTGTCGAGGCCGGCGCTGTTTGGCTAGGGCCACGGTATCAGGGTCTTTTGCATCCCATCAAGACCGCGCAGGGCGGCCAAGCAGGCCCGCCGATCCAGAGCGGATGGCGAGCTCTTCAGCGTCCGGCCAAAAACTCGAGCAGGGAGTCTGAGAAACGTTCGGGAAACTCCAGATGAGGCGAGTGCCCGGCGGACTCGAAGATCTCAGCCGACGCGCCCGGTATTGCGGACAGGACGCGATCGGCATAGCGGGACGGGAAAAACACGTCCCCCGCTCCCCAGATGACCTTGGTATCGGCGGTTACCCCGGCGGACCTTCGAAGACCTCGGTCGTTGATCTCGACCTCAAGGTCCGGGTAGGGCAGGCGGGAAAAGGTCAACCGATGGGCCGCCCAGTGTGCCAGACCGAGCATGAAGCCTGACGCCGTGAGCCTGCCGAACCCCATCGGGGCTATCATCACAAGGCACCTGGTCCTCTCCGGTCGCGACCGAGCGACGTCCAGTGCAACCCTTCCCCCCAGCGAGTGGCCGACCAGGTGGGCACCGTCAATGGCCAGATCGTCCATGGCGCAGACCACCGAGTCCGCCAGCCGGCGGTACGTATATCTGCCCCGGGGCCTGTCGCTGTCCCCAAAGCCGATCATGTCGACGGCCACCACCACGTGCCTTTCGGACAGCAGGGAGGCGGTGCGCTCCCAATCTCGCCGCGAGCCGGTGCCGCCGTGTAGGAGCACGATTGGTTTTCCCCTGGAGCCTGTCACCGAGTATGCGACGCGGCTTCCGTCGGGCAAGATGGCTGAAAGGTAGTCGACCTGATCCATGGGCCACGAGCAATGCTAACGGACCCAGGCGGCGGCTGCGGCCATTTGACATTGACGCACAATGTCGGATCTAGTGATGTCCGGCTGCCCCAACCGAAAATGCGACGGTCGACGGCCGTGCCGTCAGTGGCCGGATCGTCCGCAGCACAGATCGCCGGGTACGCCAGCCTCAGGTACGTATGCCTGCGCGCCCAGCGACAGAACGCAAGGAGGAATCGCCCTGCCTGATCCGACAACTCACGTCGTTACCGGCGCCTCCGGTTATACCGGAAGATACATAGCCCGTCGCCTGCTTGCTGAAGGCACCGCCGTAAGGTCCCTTACCGGGCGTCCGGGCCGCGAGAGCCCCTTCGGTTCCAGGATCGAGACATATCCCTATAGCTTCGAAAATCCAGACGTCCTGGCCCGAAGCCTTGAGGGAGCCGACACCCTGTTTAACACCTACTGGATACGTTTCCCGCGAGGGGGCGTGACGCATGATCGCGCGGTCCGCAATGCGGCTGCGCTCATTGGTGCCGCAAGGTCGGCCGGCGTCCGCCGCATCGTTCACATCAGCATAACCAATGCCACGGTCGACTCCCCGCTCCCGTACTTTCGGGGCAAGGCGTTGGTTGAGCAGGCGGTCAGGGATTCGGGCCTCTCTTATGCGATTCTCAGGCCGGCGATCATCTTCGGTAGGGAGGATATCCTCCTCAACAACATCGCCTGGATGCTGAGGAGATTCCCCATCCACCCGATAGCCGGGACGGGGAAATACGGGGTTCAGCCCGTGTTCGTCGAGGACCTGGCCGAGCTGGCGGTGAGCCTCGGGCGGAGTGACGACGACGTGGAGTTGGACGCTGTCGGGCCCGAGGTGTTCGGCTACGAGGAGATGGTCCGGCTAATCGCCCTTGAGGTCGGCTCCTCGGCCCGTCTGATCAATGTTCCCCCGGCGCTGGTGATGCTGGGATCGGTGATTGTCGGACTGTTGGTAAGGGACGTCGTACTGACTCGAGAAGAAATCGATGGGCTTACGGCCGACCTCCTAGTATCCAGGTCCGGGGGCGAGCCCCCGTGCCCGACGCGCCTGTCTGACTGGCTGGACCAAAACGCTGAGGATCTGGGAAGACGATACCGCTCAGAACTCCGGCGTCATTATGTCTAGTCCTTCGCCGGAGCATGCCGCAAGTCGGCCGATCAGGAAGATCGCTCGTCTGGTCCTGCTGGTCGTAGGCCGGATGCTCAGCGGGAGAGTCGTTGTGCGGGGAACGAGCATGCTGCCCGGCCTTTCGGACGGTCAAATCTTGGCCGTCGACTGGCTTGCGTACGCTCTGAGCGAGCCGGCCCGGGGCGACGTGGTCGTGCTTAGGGAGACGGGGGAGGGCGGCGAAAGGCAACTCAAGCGAGTCATAGGCCTTCCGGGCGAGAGGGTGCGCACCGCCGAGGGCAGGGTCTGGATAGACGGGCTGGAGCTGAAAGAGCCGTACATGGCCGATCGACCCAGGACCTCGGGAATCGAGGAAGGAGAGTGGACCGTCGGCGACGGGGAGGCCTTCGTCCTCGGTGACAACCGCCTCTCAAGCACCGACAGTCGCACGTACGGCCCCGTGGCGATTGAGCGGATCGAGGGCAGGGCGTGGCTCAGGTACAGGCCCCTTGGTTTCCTCGGAGGCGCAGGCTGGAGAGGAGAGCCTACGCCGGGTCGCTCATAGACACGCCGCCAGGGCCCCGGAGGTTCTGGCTGTCAGGCGGAGTTGCCCGACAGCCAGCGCGCGGCATCCATGGCGTGGTAGGTGATGATCATGTCCGCGCCAGCGCGCTTGATCGAGGTCAGTATCTCCAGTGCGACCCTCTGCTCGTCTATCCACTCATTCTCCGCCGCGGCCTTCACCATGCTGAACTCGCCACTGACGTTGTAGGCGGCCATGGGCGCCGTGAACCTGCCTCTGGCCTCCGCGAGCACGTCTAGGTAGGCGAGGGCGGGCTTGACCATGACGATGTCCGCGCCCTCTTCGATGTCCGTTTCGATCTCCCGAAGCGCCTGCCTGACGTTCGCCCCGTCCATCTGGTAGCCGCGGCGGTCGCCGAACTGGGGCGCGGACTCTGCCGCGACCCGAAAAGGACCGTAGAAAGCGGACGCGTACTTGGCCGAGTAACCCATGATAGGAGTGTCGCGGTAGCCTTCTTCGTCAAGCGCCGAGCGGATTGCCGAGACCTGACCGTCCATCATCGCCGACGGAGCGACAATGTCGGCGCCGGCCTTTGCCTGACACACGGCGGCCTTGCAGAGCATCTCGAGCGAACGGTCATTGTCTACTCGATCTCCATCTACGATGCCGCAGTGACCGTGGTCTGTGTACTCGCAGAGGCAAACATCGGTTATGACCGCCATTTCGGGGGCAGTCTCCTTCACGATCCTGATCGCCTCTTGCACGATTCCCGCCGACTCGTAGGCCTCTTTTCCGAGGGGGTCCTTTTTGGCGGGTATGCCGAAGAGAAGCACCGCCGGTATGCCCAGGTCGTTAGCCTCTCCCACTTCGGTGATCAAGTGGTCGAGGGAGAGCTGGTAGATTCCGGGCATCGGCCCGATTTCGTTGCGCACGTCGCGACCGTGCGTAACGAAGACTGGGTAGATGAAGTCGCTTGCTGACAGCCTGGTCTCTTGGACCATCCGCCGGATCGCGCCGCCTTGCCTGAGCCGGCGCATTCGTACCTCTGGGAACGCGGCCATGCGGAGCTCTCCTGGGTCGGTTAGGTCGTTTGGCTGAAGCGGGACGAAAGCGCGTCCACCAGACCATCGACGGTGTGCTCAGAAGCCACTATATCAACTTTGAGACCCGCTTCTCTAGCCGTCGATGCCGTGATGGGCCCGATGCAGGCGATGGTCGCTTTCCCCAGCCTGCCCGCGTCACCCATCAGGCCCAGGAGGTTGGTCACGGTCGACGAGCTGGTGAAGGTGGCGATGTCTATACCCGAGGCCAGATGTCGCTCGAGCAGTTCGCCCGAGCCGCTGGGCCTGACAACGCGGTAGGTCGGCACGTCATCCACGATCGCGCCCAGCGCAGTCAGGGCCACCACGATCTCAGTTCGCCCCCCCGCAGACCTTGGCAGGAGAACCCGCTGCCCGGCGATCTGGTTGGTACCTATGGCCTCGGCCAGATCCTCGCCGAGGTAGTTCTCGGGCATGGTGTCGGCCCTGACGCCGTGGCGTGTCAGCGCGGCCGATGTCGCCGGTCCGATGGCCGCGATCTTGGCGCCCGCCAGCGCCCGTGCGTCCCGTCCGGAGTCCGCGAGTCGCTCAAACAGTACCCCCACCGCGTTAGCGCTCGTAAAGGTGACCCAGTCGTAGTCGGACAGGCAGCGGACGGCCTCGCGCACGCGAGCCGAGTCGACCGGCTCGATCTCGACCGTCGGCACCTCGAGTGGCATGGCGCCGAGCGTAGTGAGCCGCGCTGAGAGCGCACCTGCCTGGCTGCGGGTCCGCGTGACGAGCACCCGTTTGCCAAACAGGGGCCTCGACTCGAACCACTTCAGTTGCCGCCTGAGTCCCACCACACCACCCACCACCAGTACGACGGGAGGGGGAAGATCGGCGTCGTCGGCCCGGGCGGCGATATCGTAGAGTGTGCCCGTGAGTGTCCTCTGTGCCGGGACCGAGCCCCAGCCCACAAGCGCCGCCGGCGTTTCGCGGGACATGCCGGCCTCCAGCAGTCGGCCGGCTATCCCGCCTAGGTTGTCGCGGCCCATCAAGACCACGATCGTCCCCCCCGTGCCGGCGACGGCATCCCAGTCGATTGACGAGCCGTCCTTTGCCGGATCCTCGTTGCCCGTCACGAACGTTACGCTTGAGGCGAGGCCGCGGTGTGTGACTGGTATGCCCGCATAGGCCGGGGCCGCCACCGCCGAGGTCGCCGCGGGAACAACTTCGAACGGCACACCCGCTCTTCTCAGGGCCAGTCCTTCTTCGCCCCCGCGTCCGAACACGAAGGGATCCCCGCCCTTTAGTCGGACTATGGACCTTGCCACGGTGGCCCTGTCCACGAGGAGTTCGCTGATGTCTTCTTGGCGGGTCGTCTGGTCGCCCGGCACCTTACCGACGTCAACCATTTCGGCGTCGGAACGGGCGAGCGAGAGGATTCGCGGGTCGATTAGACGGTCATAGACGACCACATCCGCCGCCTCGAGCAGCCGCTTGCCCTTCAGCGTCAGGAGCTCGGGATCGCCCGGGCCCGTACCCACTAGGTAGACGGTTCCCTTGGGGGCCATTATCCGCCACGCAGAATGGCGGAGGCGCCCGCATCAATCAGCGTTTCTGCCAATGCCCTTCCACCTGCAACGGGGTCGGAGGCATCCATGTCCAGGCTCTGCCGGAACATCTGGCCCCCGTCCGGCGTGGAGGCCATCGCACGCATCCTCAGCCTGCCTTCGGCAACAATGGCGTAGGCCGCAACCGGCACGCTGCACCCTCCGCCGATGGTCTGGAGGAAAGCCCGTTCTGCGCTCACTGCGGTCCGGGTCTGTGCATGGTCGGCCAGAGAGGCGATCCGCGCGGCTTCAGCATCATCATCCCGCACCTGCACGATGAGCGCTCCCTGCCCCACGTCTGGGGTGAAAACCTCGGGGTCCAGGTATTCAGATGCCCTGGCCGTCAAGCCCAGGCGCTGCAGACCTGCCGCGCCCACCACCACTCCGTCGTACTCACCGGTCCCGACCTTGGCAATTCGGGTCCCGACATTGCCCCGGATGGAAACGACCCTTAGGTCGGGACGCATGCTCGCCAACAGGGCGGTGCGGCGAGGGCTTCCGGTGCCCAGCCTAGCCCCGGCCGGCAGAGCCGCCAGCGCCGAGTCCCAGCGATTTATCAGGACATCTCGAGGGTCCCTTCTCTCGCAAATGGCGGCTATGGATACGCCCTCAATGGTAGGAGCCGGAAGGTCCTTGGCGCTATGCACAGCGGCGTCGATCTCCCGGTCCAGCAGGGCCCGATTGATCTCCTGCACAAACATGCCACGCTCCATGCTTGACAGGGGAACGTCCTTGTGGCGATCGCCCTTGGTGCTGAGCGTAACAATCTCCGGTCGGACCCCCGGTCCCGCCGCGCGCATGGCGGCCACCACCTCGGCGGCCTGGGCCCTTGCAAGCGGGCTTGACCTGGTGCCGATACGGAAGGTCCGATACCGGGATCCGGTACCCTTCATGTCGGTCCTTACGTCCGTCTACTAGACGCGGGCGGCCTCGGCGTCGGCCATCTCGATCCACATCCTGCAGGTGCCCGGGTCACAGTCACAGTCGGCGCCCTTGAGCAGGTCGGTCATCAGCATGTCCCTGGCTTCGGCCTCACGCCCCGCCTGCACCAGGTCCACCAGTTCGTCCGTGATGCAGGCCTGGAAGTGGTCCAGCGCGAGCTTGATCCCACGCCGCCTCAGTTCCAAGCGGGTGTCGGACAAGATCGGCGCAAGGTCGGCGAATTCCATCGCCGAATGCCGGTTCGTCACCGGGCTGGTTCCAGAGAGCATCTCCCTGAACTTGCGTGCCAGGGCCGGGCTTGCGCCGCCGGTAGAAACCGCGACGGTCACATCGCCCCGCCTGACCACCGAAGGGTATATGAAGGTGCACAGGTGCGTGACGTCCTCCACGTTACAGACCACGTTGCGCCGACTGGCCTCGCCGTGAACCGCCCGGTTGACCTCCTCGTCCGACGTGTCTGCCACCACGACGAGGAAGGCCCCTTCCAGATCTCCGTCCCTGTAGCTGCGGGCGAGGTGGGAAATCTCACGCCGCGAAGCCAACTCCCGCAAGTAGGGCTCTAAACCCTCGGCGATGACTGTGATTCTCGCGCCGGTGGGCAGGAGTCCCCTGACCTTCTTCTCGCCGTTCCCGTCGCCGCCGACCACGACCACCTTTCGGTCCCGCAGGTCCAGGTAAATGGGGAAATATGCGGGGGACGGCACGGCGGCTAAACGAAGTAGCGCACGCGGGTTTTCTTGTACTCACGCGTGCTGTAGAGAAGCCTGTAGTCGGAGATGCCCGTCTCTTTCGAGATGTCCCGCGCCACCTGCTCGCACTGCTCATCGGTGGTGGCGTGGATCATCGTGAAGTGGGAGTAGTGCCAGTCCGGGAACGTGGGGCGCTGGTAGCAGTGCGTGACCCACTTGGAGCCGGCCATTATGTTGCCGACCTCTACGGCACGCTCTTCGGGCACCCTCCAAACGGCCATAGCGTTGCTGGAGAAACCGGCCCTTCGGTGGTGAAGCACCGCGCTGTAGCGCCTCATCAGCCCCCTCCGCATCAGTTCGGCTGCCTTGGCAAAAAGCTCAGCCTCCGACAAATCCAGCCGCTCGGCCATATCGGCGAATGGCCTGCCCATAAGGGGCAGATCCTCCTGAAGTTCGCGTATGGCACGGCGATCCTGCTCGGTGACGACCTCGGCTCGATTCCACAGGGTGTGATCCGTATTGCCGTTTATCTTGTCGCTCAGCCCGTCCGGGCTGAAGTAGTCCGTGGCCGCCCCCTCCTCCCTGACCATGTCGAAGTTGACGCCGATCTTAAAGAACCTGATCGTTGGCATGACGCGGACCGCGAGCGCACCAGTATCACGGGCCATCCTGTCCACAGTGTCTTCGATCGTGTCGGAGGGGGGTACCGCCACGGTGAACCACAGATTGAACTGGCCGATCCGGGCGTAGTTGTGACTCACACCGGGATGTTCGTTGATTCTTCTCGCCGCCGCATCGAGATCGCCTTCGTGAAATCTCATGGCCACGAGCGAGGTCTTGTAGCCCAGCCTGCGTGTATCGAAGATCGCTCCTATCTGCCGCACAACGTTACGGCGCTTTAGGGACACGATTCTCTCTATGGTCTCCGCCTCGTTGATGCCCACCGTCTCTCCGATACGCTCGAAAGGACGCTCAACGAGAGGGAATTCGGACTGGAGGATGTTGAGAATCTGCCTGTCTAGCAGGTCCAAGTCGGAGCCGCGCCTGAGCTCTGATTGCGTTTGAGGTCGCCTTTGGCTCATACATCCCCGCTGTCAAGTCAGCGGTCGATAGCGTAACATGTTGCCGAAAATGCGGTCAACGGCGAGGGCAAGCCATCCATGGCCCTTTCGTACGCACCTTTTTGGCCTCGATTGGGGACATATTTCGACCGACCCAAGGGCCTTTTGGGAGGGGTGATTGAGAGGGGCCAAAGAGCGCCTATTAGATGAGATCAGGTCCGAGATGGACGACGAAAGGGTGCTGCGCGCGATGATGCGCGTTCCCAGGGAGGAGTTCGTTCCGGCCAATCAAATGCGCAGGGCGTACGAGAACTCGGCGCTGCCCATCGGCAAAGGCCAGACCATTTCCCAGCCGCTCATGGTGGCGCTCATGGTCTCCGCCCTCATGGTCCGACGAACCGACACCGTACTTGAGGTTGGTACGGGAAGCGGCTACCAGGTGGCGGTGCTGGCCGAGCTGGCCGGGAGGGTGGTCTCGGTCGAGAGGGTACGGGAACTGTCTGAGGGAGCCGCTGAGCGGCTGGCCCGGCTCGGCTACGGGAACGTCGAGCTGCAACTGGCCGGACGAGAGCTGGGCTGGCGGCCCGGGGCACCGTACGAGGGCATCATCGTTGCCGCCGCAGCCCCCAGGATACCAAGAGCACTCATAGAACAGCTCGCTGTAGGAGGCCGACTGGTCGTGCCCGTCGGGTCACCCGAGGCGCAAGAGCTGATGCGTGTCATCCGCGGAAAAAAGGACATATCCATCCACACGCTGGGGGGCTGCCGATTCGTGCCGCTCATAGGCGAGGGAGCCTGGGACGAAAACGACCCGGACCTGGAGCTGTTCGTAAGAGACGAAGAGACCTGAGCCGAGAATCGAACCCGGAGGGCGCATACCTTGGTCCTCGTGGCGGCCGGCGTGGCATTGTGCACGCGTTTGCGGTGCCATATTCTGGCCTGAACGCTCAGGGTCGGTGTGCCGACAGGGATCCGGAGGAACTACGTTCAGGTGGAATACGAGGCAGTTATCGGCCTGGAGGTACATGCCCAGCTGCACACCTCCAGCAAGATGTTCTGCGGCTGCAGCTCCGCCTATCAGGAGATGGAGCCGAACACCGTCGTATGCCCGGTGTGCATGGGCATGCCCGGTGTGCTTCCAGTGCCGAACCGCGAGGCGGTTGAGCACGTCGTCAGGACGGGCCTTGCATTGGGCTGCACTATCGCGACACAGTCCAAGTTTGACCGAAAGAACTATCCTTACCCGGACCTTATGAAGGGATACCAGATCTCCCAGCACAACCTCCCGATAGCCTCCGGCGGGAGCCTGGTGGTGGAGACGCTCGACGGAAGGCGCGAGGTTGGAATCAACCGGGTGCACCTGGAAGAGGATGTCGCAAAGCTCCTGCACAGGTCAGACGAGTCGGGGATCTACAGCCTGCTGGATATAAACCGCTCGGGAGTGCCGTTGATGGAGATAGTCAGCGAGCCCGACATGCGAACGGCAGAGGAGGCCCATGACTATCTGACTAGGCTCCGCTCCATACTTCGCTATATCGGGGTCAGCACCGCGAACATGGAAGAGGGCAGTTTTCGCTGTGACGCCAACGTCAGCATGCGGCCTTCGGGCGCCTCGGAGTTCGGTCCGAAGGTCGAAATAAAGAACATGAACAGCTTTAAGTCGGTCCATAGTGCCCTGATGTTCGAGATGGACAGGCAGACTGAGATCGCTCGTTCGGGAGGGAGGATAGTGCAGGAAACAAGGGGCTGGGCCGACGACCGAGGGTTGACCTTCTCTCAGCGCAGCAAGGAAGACGCCCACGACTACCGGTACTTCCCGGAACCCGACATACCGCCGTTCACCATAGACCCGGACTGGGTTTCGGAGATCGAGCGAGGAATGCCTGAGTTGCCGGCGGCTCGCAAGGCCCGGTTCGAAGACGCGTATGGACTCTCGCCGTACGAGGCCGGTCTGCTGACCGCCTCCCCAGAGTTGGCGGATTACTTCGAGCGTGCGGTCGCCGCCGGCCGGGGTTCTGAGGATGGAGGGAGACAGGCGGCAAAGTCTGCTAGTAACTGGCTGCTAGGCGAGTTCTCTCGCCTGGTGAACAGCGTCGGCATCAAGATCTCCGAGGTGAGGGTCCCGGCTGAAGAGATACTCGCCTTGCAGGATCTGGTCGACAACGGGACCCTCAACTCGAGCATGGCCAAGGCTGTGTTCTCAAAGATGTTCGAGAGTGGGCGGCCGGCCTCGCAGGTCGCCAAGGATCTGGGCATGGTACAGATAAGCGATGTTGCAGCTGTCCAGGCGGCCGTCGATCAAGCGGTGGAGTCCAATCCGAAGGCGGTTGCTGACTATCTCGGCGGCAAGGAGACTGCCCTTAGGTTCCTGGTCGGACAGGTGATGAGGGTGACCAGGGGCAAGGCGAACCCCAAGGTAGCCGCAGACCTCCTCCAGAAGCGCTTGGAAGCGCCTCCAGACCGCTAGGGCGATCGTAGTGGGCCGGACCGGGGCTCAGAAACGCAGCCTGCAGGCGCTCGCTAGCGAGTTCGAGGCGCTGTATCATAGCTACCATCGTCTATAGCGGCAGCGGGTCAGGATGACCCTGCCGGCCCAGAGCGGCCGATTGGATGGCGGGAGGCTTGAGCACCACTCTTCTCAACGTAATTCAGATAATCGTGGCCGTGGTCTTGGTGGTGGTCGTGCTCATGCAGGTCCGCGGCCAGGGCTCCGGGCTCTTCGGCTCGGCCGAAAGCTCGTTCCGTACTCGCCGGGGGCTCGAAAAGACCCTCTTCCAGTTCACCATCGCCCTGGTAGGGATCTTCATCGTTACCTCTCTGATCAGCGCCAGGGTGTAGAAGGCGGCACAGCCCCGCTTCGGACTCTAATCTGGGGTCAATGCCCACCAGCCCGCCGATCATCACCCTTACGACCGACTTCGGTTGGCGGGACCACTACGTTGGTGCCGTTAAAGGGGTCCTCCTGGGGATCTGCAGGAACGCCACGATCGTGGACCTGTCCCATCACGTGCCGGCGCAGGACGTGGTGCACGGGTCCTTCGTTATAGGTGAGTCCCACCGCAGCTACCCGAACGATACCGTGCACTTGTGCGTGGTCGATCCGGGCGTTGGCACCGACCGCCGAGCGGTAGCCCTGATAACCCCCTACGGGCGCTTTGTCGCACCCGACAACGGGATCCTGACGCGGGTCGTCGGGGCGCTCCGGGACGAGAGCGAAGCCGACGTTTGCCCTTCGGGTCCGGGATTGGTGCCCGTGCCGGATGGATGCCAGGCATATGTGCTAAACGAGCCGAGCTTTTGGCGCCATCCGGTGAGCAATACCTTTCACGGGAGGGACGTATTCGGTCCGGTTGCGGCTCACCTGGCGAGGGGTGTCGAGCCAGCCGCCCTGGGAAGTCCAACGGACGTCCTGACAGTCATGCAGGGGACGCCTCCTAGGATCCTACCGGAATCGATTGAGGGAGCGGTGATCTATGTCGACTCCTTTGGCAACTTGGTGACCAACATAGCCGGGGAGTCCGTGGGCACGCGGCCACTGGTCTTGAGTATCGCCCGTCGCCGGGTTGAGGGCCCCGCGCGCACCTTCGCCGACTCCGAAGGCCTGATGGCTTTGGTCGGCAGCTTCGGCTATCTGGAGGTCGCCCTTGGCGGGGGAAGCGCGGCCAGTGACCTGGGGGTCAATGTCGGGGAGCCGGTCAGCGTGTCGTTCGGCCCCCAGGCCCTATAGGGCGGCGATGCCACCGTCGATGTAGACGGCCTGGCCCGTCATGTAATCGGATGCCGGGCTTGCCAGATAGGCCGCCAGCACCCCCAATTGCCGGAGATCACCGGGTCGTCCCATGGGTATCACTGCGGCGGCCCTCTCGGCCTTGGCCGGATCGCTCCACTGATCACCCGCCATGTCCGTGTCGTAGGAGCCGGGGCAGAGCGCGTTCACCTGTATGCCATGCTGCGCCCACTCTAGTGCCAGCACGCGTGTCAACATGTTCACCGCCGCCTTGGAAACCGCATAGGCGGAATAGTATGGCACCGCCGCCTTCGCTTGGACCGAGGAGACGTTGATTATCTTTCCACTCTCGCGCGCAAGCATGTGAGGGGCAACTGCCCGGCAGCCGTACATCACGCCGCTGACATTGACGGACAGTACTCGCTGCCACTCAACATCGGTGATCGATGAATCGGGGGGGCGTGGGACCCTGAGCCAGTCCGGGACCCCGTCAGGCAGCGGCACCAGCGGGAGCCTCAGGTTTATCCCCGCATTGTTTACCAGAACGTCAATGCTCCCGAACTTCTTGAGCGTGGCTTCGACCATGTATTCGACCTGGCTCGAGTCGGAAACATCCGTCGGGACGGCGAAGGCGCGCGATCCCAGCGCCCGGATCTCGGCCGCCAGTCCCTCTAGTTCCGAGAGGGTTCGCGCGGCCAGGGCTACGTCTGCGCCGGCCTCCGCGAGACTCAGAGCTATCGCGCGTCCGATCCCCCTGCCGGCCCCCGTAACGATTGCGGACCTACCCTTGAGCGAGAGTTCGGCCAACCCTGAATCCCCCTTTGCTCCGGGGAGCGTTCCCGATTTCGCGGTAGCCCGCCGTCCAGATGCCGACATTCAGCGCCAGCTCCCCTCAAGGTGTTGAGTTGGCCCCGACCTGCGGAGCAGGTGAACAGTCCTCATCGCCGTTTCCAGGTCGTACCCTCGGGCCCGTCCTCGAGCTGTACGCCCAGCTCGGCAAGGCTGTCCCGGATGCCGTCTGCCAGTTCGAAATTCTTTGCCGTTCTCATTAGCCGGCGGACGTCGACCAGCAGATCGATGAAGGGTGCCGCATCCCCTGTGGCCCGTCTCGCTTTCAGCGTAAGGCCGAGCACGCCTGTGAGATCTCTGAGGACTGACTGTGCTTCAGCCACCTTCCCGCCTCCGTCCCGGGCCCGGTGTATCTCCCGGGCAAGATCGAAGATAGCGGCCAGGGCCTGGGGAGTGTTGAGGTCGTCGTCCATCGCCTCCTCGAAGCGACGTCTGTGCCCGGATGCGTCCAGCGCATCCCCGCCTCCCGGCCCGGTCGTCGAGACGGCGCTGCGCAGCCTTGCGACCGCGCGCTCCTGCCCTTCGACACTATCTTCGGTGTAGGTCAGGGGGCTTCGGTAGTGAGAACTGAGGAAGAAAAGACGCAGGGCGTCGCTCGAGTGACTGGTCAGCGCCTGGCCGATGGTAACCATGTTGCCCATGGACTTGCTCATCTTGTCCTCGCCCAGCCTGACTAGGCCGTTGTGGACCCAGTGGCGGGCAAACGGAACCAGTCCCGTAAACGATTCCGACTGTGCCACCTCGTTCTCATGGTGCGGGAAGATCAGGTCCTGGCCGCCGCCGTGGATGTCGATGGTCTCGCCAAGGTACTCCAGGGCCATGGCACTGCACTCGATGTGCCAGCCGGGCCGCCCCGGCCCCCAAGGGCTCTCCCAGGCGGGCTCTCCGGGCTTTTGCGACTTCCAGAGTGCGAAGTCGAGCGCGTCCTCCTTGTCCTCGCTGACCGAGACCCGGGCACCCGAAAGGAGCTTGTCTATGTCCCGGTGGCTCAGCTTGCCGTAATCGTCGTCCGCCCGGACGCGGAAATAGACATCTCCACCCGCAGGGTAGGCAAAACCTCTTTCGGTCAGGCCTTCTATCATCTCGATGATCTTGCCTATCTCACCGGTTGCCCTGGGGTATTCGTGCGCCCTGAGGACGTTCAGGCGGTCCATCTCGGTCAGGTAGCTCGATATGTTCGCCTCGGCGAGGTCAGAAACCGATACTCCCTCCCTCGCAGCTCCGTCGATCATCTTGTCGTCTATATCGGTGAAGTTCTCGATGTGCCTGACCCGGTGCCCCCTGTACTCCAGATACCTTCGCAGGACATCGAATACCACCCCGCGCATCGCGTGGCCGACGTGAGCGGGGGAATACGGAGTGATGCCGCAGACGTAGATCGTGACTACATCGCCCTGCGGCGTTAGCCGTTCGGACTGCGAGGTGAGGGTGTTATAGAGCTTCATCATGTTGGGTCCCAACATCACCGGATCGAATCAGTTCGCGGGATTCACCCTGGTCATGGTCGCAACCGCCAAAGCCGCTATTCCCTCACCCCTCCCGATGAATCCCAGGGCGTCCGTCGTGGTCGCCTTGACGTTCACATCGGCCAGATCCAGCGACAGGGCACCCGCGAGCCCGCCCCTGATCCGCGCGATGTGAGGAGCCAGGGTCGGACGCTGGGCGACGATTGTAGCATCGACGTAGGCGGCCCTCCATCCGGCTTCAGACACCCTGCGCACCGTCTGATCGAGCAGGGCAAGGCTGGATACACCGGCCAGTTTCGGGTCGCTTGAAGGAAACAGGGAGCCGATGTCTCCCAACCCGGCGGCTCCGAGCAGAGCGTCGATCACGGCGTGTGTCAGGACATCGCCGTCGCTGTGACCGGCCAGTCCCAGGTCGTGAGGCACGGCATGTCCTCCGAGTACCAACGGCCGTCCGGCGACCAAGGGGTGAACGTCGGCGCCCAGACCGGTTCGGTAACTCATACGCCCGCCGTACCGTGTGGCTGGGCATCCTCCCCAACGATCCCCCGCGACAACAGATGCTCGGCGATTTCCAAGTCCTCCGGCGTCGTTACCTTGACGTTGGCATAAGAGCCCTGAAAGATTCTGACCGATCCGCCGACCTGCTCAACCATGGAGGCGTCATCGGTCACATCCTGCGCAACCTCGCTATGCGCTCTGGCAAGGAGATCCCTAGAAAACACCTGCGGAGTCTGTACCAGCCACAGCCGCTCTCTGTCCGGGGTCTGCACGACGGTCATGTCTACATTGACCACCTTGACCGTGTCCTTTACCGGTACAGCGGCGACGGCAGCCCCTGTACGGACTACCTCAGAGAGACCCCTTTCGATCATCTGCGAGGTCATACAGGGCCGGGCACCGTCGTGAACAACGATCCAATCGGTCTCGGCCAGCAGCGGCAAGCCGGCGCGCACCGAGTCCTGGCGGCGGGGTCCGCCCGCAACAATGCTCACCTTCTTCCAGCCGAAACGCCTCACGACCTCCCATCCCTTCTCGATGACATGCTCGCCGAGCACGACCACTATGCGCTCTATCAACTGGCAGCGCTCCAGTGCATCCACCGAGTAGGAGAAGAGAGGGCGGCCCATCAGTGGTGCGAAGACCTTGTCGACCTGGCCCATCCTAGTGGACGAACCTGCGGCCACGACGATTGCGCCCACCCGCCCGGACGGTGCGGAGCTCACGTCCGCAGACCCAGTTTCATGGCGAGATGATACAACGCTATTCGCCCTTTCCCATAAGTGCCCGCAGCATACGCCCTGCCTCGCCCGGCCATCTGTTTGTGTCGACCGGCATAAAGTCCGATGCCAGGCGGCGCGGAATGGGGCATGATCATGCTGCAAGGGCCGCTCTGGTGCTCGCTGAAGGCATAATGGAGCCATGGCCACGCGAGCGTTTGCGGGATCGCCCCGCTGAAGGTCCACGGCGGATCCACAGAAGCGGGACCAGGCAGGCCTTGATTGTGGGACAGGGGCGGGGACAATTGCCCTTGGGCCGTTCTATCGGTCCTCGGAGCTCAGGTGCCGTCGACTAGGAATCGATCGTTCCTTTAGGGCTCCGGAATTACGACTGCAGTCCTTCGGGAAGGACGGAAATGGACATAGCGCAGGTTCAGGCGTTCATAGAGGCGGAGCGGCGAGGCAGTTTCAGAAAGGCCGCCAAGGCGATGTTTCTCTCGCAACCCTCTCTCAGCAGTCGAATCAAAATGCTTGAGAAGGAGCTGGGAGCCGAGCTGTTTCACCGGCGTGGAAATGGCGTGGTGTTGACGGACATGGGGCGTGTCTTCCTGCCGTACGCCAGGCGGGCCATGGAGTCGCTCGGCGAGGCACGTCAGGTGGTGGCTACGGCCCAGAACGCGGCCGGTGGGATAGTTACCATAGCGGCCACAAGGCAGGTGGGTACGCACACACTTCCGGAAATACTCGGCCGACTGAGGGACGAACATCCAACCGTCAGGGCGAGCGTCACCGTTTCCAATCCGAGTCAGGTACTTCAGATGGTGGTCGACGGACAGGTCCAGCTCGGTCTCTCCCGGGGGCTGGTGCATCCTCAGGTAGACACCCGCAGGCTGTTTGACGAGGATCTGGTGCTGATCGCCCATCCGGGCCACCCGTTCACCGCCCGTGGTGACGTCACCATACGTGATGTAGCAACCGAACCTCTCATCCTCTATGACACCGATTCTTCCGACTCTCTCCTGATAGAACAGGTATGCGCGGAGGCCGGGGTCGTGCCAAGGGTCGAGATGCGCCTGGAGGGCGTGGAAGCCGCCAAGCGAATGGTGGAAAAGGGCTTGGGAATCTCTTTCGTGCCACGATCGTCGCTCGGCCGTGAGGTCGAAATTGGATCGATCCGGACGGTTCCACTGGGTCCCGAGCACCGGATGGTATTGTCAACCTGCGTGCTGATCCGCAGGTCTAGGCGCTATCCTGACACTGTGAGATCGCTCCTGGAAGTACTGCAAGCGATGTACGGCACATGGCCGGTGTCGGGTCGGGCCCGCGGCCGCAGATTCGAGGCTGGTGGCGGAAGCCGAGGCGGGCGTGCCCTGGTCGAGCTAGATGACCGGCGGCCTAGGTGACTGTATGGCCAAGAACTACTGGATGTTCGTCCAGTCGCGGGACAACTTCGAAATCACCAAGAGCATGGGATTTAAGCTGCACGGCTTGGGTGCAAGGCACAGGAGGCGAGCCGACCGTATGCAGCCGAATGACAACATCCTGTACTACGTCAGGGAGACGAAGAGTTGGCTCGCGTTGGCGACCATCAGGTCCAAGGCCTTTGAAGACAGGTCACCCCTGTGGAATCCCACCCAGCGGGGCGAGGATTTCCGCTATCGGGTGAAGATCGAGCCTCGCCTAGTTCTGGAGGACGAAGAGGCGGTCAACGCGCTGCTTCTGGCGCCGCGACTCGAGTACCTGAAGCGCTGGGCGCCGGAGCTCTGGCCGCTGGCCTTCATGGACAGCGTGCACCTGCTGCCGCAGCGGGACTTTCGCCTCATTGAGGCCGAGATGAAACGGATAAGGTCGGCAACGGATCGGCGCAAGAGGACGGAGAGGCGGGAATCCGGTGAGCCGGACCTGGATGTTGAGTCCCCCGGTGGAGACGAACTGCCAATCGGCGCGCTTGTGAGCCCAGCCCCTGATTCGCAGGAGGAGCCCAGTCCGGACGTGCACCCCCCTGATGATCCGGGCCTGAGCCGACCGGACGAGCGTCGGGGTGAAGGCACAGCTGGAGATCAGTCGGACGGCAAGGCGACGCGGTGAGTGTTCGTCCCAGAGCGTCCTTATGATGGACCGCAGTCGCCCCGGACGCTGATTATCTGAGAGCCGCTTCGGCTTCCTGCCGGCCTTCGGAGTCGTCCTTGAGGCCGAAGTCGTTGTCGAACGCCTCGTGGAGTTCTTCGATCAGGTTGGTCGGGACGTCGTCGGTCTCGGGAGCGGCCGCGAACTCCTCAAGCTGCTCCATGCTCAGGATGTTGGGAAGAACGGAGGCCACCCTCGGCTCCGATAGTACGAACTGTATCGCCACCTGTCCTATAGTCGACGTCATCGCTTCTCTCAGGAACTCTATTGCAGCCAGTTTCCTGATGCCGGCTTCGAGCCATTCCCGCCTGCGGTGCGAGCGATGATCGTCAGGAGCGAACACCGTGTCGCTGGTGTAGGTTCCGTCAAGCAGACCCGACGCGTGCGGCACCCTTGACAGTAGCCCTACACCGCATTCCTCCGCCACGGGGAAGAACCGACGGGCGGGTTGCTGCTCAAGGATGCTGTATATGATCTGGATGGCATCCAGATCCCGCTCTCTCATGGCGGCCTCGCCCTCCTCGAACCAGCCGATATCCGGACCTATGGCGGCGGCGTAGTAGCGTACCTTGCCCTCGCTGACCAGTTCATCGAGCGTGGCGAACAACTCGTCGGCCTCAAGGGCGTTCATCTTGGGGTTGTGCAGCTGATACAGATCGATGTAATCGGTCTGGAGCCTCCTAAGGCTCTGCTCGCAGGCGTACCTGACGAAATCCCGGTCCCATTTCTGCGGTCGCTCGGCGTGGCCTTCCCGCTCGCGGTGCTCATAGAAGTCGTATCCGAACTTTGTGCCAATGACCAGGTCGTGACGCTGCTTGCCTATGGCCTGGGCAAGTATCTCCTCACCGTATCCCAGGCCATAGGTGTCAGCGGTGTCGAAGAAGTTGACCCCGAGATCGACAGCCCTTTCCAGCATGCGCACGGCCTCGGATGTGCCCACGCGGCCCCACCAGCCCGTGCTCAGCGTCCAGACGCCGAATCCGACTTCGGAGAGCTCCAGCTCCGTGCGTCCCAGCGTTCGGTACTTCACGAGAGGCGCTGAGCGATATCGACGCGGGTGCGCTGATAGTCTGCGTCGGAAAGTACGGGCGAAAGAGCGCCCATCGGTACGTCCTGACCCAGCTCTACCCAGGACTTGCAGCCGGCGTACTCGTCCAAGAGCGGCAGGGCCTGGGGCTGGATTAGCGGATAGACTCGCACCAGGGCCACGGTAAGCGGCTGCCGAGGTCTCCACTGGAGCCTCTTATGAACGTAGTCGTCGCTCCAGATGTGAAACTCCGAGATCGCTTCGAGCTTGCCTGCGTCCTCGACTTGGATCCGGTCTGTGACTTGGGCGAACGCGGAGATGGTGGTCAGCCCGGGCACGTCGTCTTCCGCCAGGGAGAGCTCAAGCTCTCGGTGGTATTGCGGTTTAACTAGATCAGACGATTGGTGCTCGTAGGTCGGGAACAGCAAGAACTCCGGGTGATCGGCGAAAGTGTCCGAAAAGTTGCGATCGTCCTTGTGAATGCCCCCCTTGCGCAGGATGACGATCTGCGTGCCATCCCGAAGGGCGTTGCATGCGATCGCCCACTCCTTGAGGGCGATCGAACTGACGGGGGGGAGAAGGGACACCATGCGTATGGGCGATTATATCGACGCTTGAGGTGTCTAGTCGAGAAATATTTCACGAAGCTGGTCGCCTCGGTTCTCGGGTCCTTGCTGCCACTGGCGGACCGCCTCGCCTGTTTTCCCGAAGAAGCCATCCAGTCTTCGCGACCGGCGCTCTCCATGGGGGGTGCAACAAGGAGAACTTCTGGCCGCCGAGTGCTCGGGTCGGCCATAATGCCATGCTAGGGATCCAGGGGATGCGGACCAGAGTTACATATGGCGGCTAGGAGTCGGAAGAGGCGTTCGCGCGGGGTCAACCGGGCGGGCGCTTCGCCCGCTCCGAGGGAACGGGGCGCGAAGTCACCGGATCCGGACGAGGCCACCAACATCACCACGCTGGTGCTGCGGGCGGCCTTCATGGACTCCGCGGTTTACGAGGTGATCCGCAACCAGCGCGGTGCAACGCTCTGGTCCATCGGAGTGGTACTGGCAATAGGGGTGCTGTTCGCGATCGGCCAGCGGACCGTGGAGCCAGGCCTGCTCAAGGGCCAGCATCCGATTCTCTGGTTCGTCTTTCGGCTGGACTTTATTGTCGTCGGCTGGCTCCTGTGGTCGGCGGTAGCGCTGCTATTCGGGCGCTGGGTCTTCCGCGGAGAGGCGAGCGCCTCTCAGGTTCTACGTGCCCTGGGGATAGCAACCGCCCCGGCCTCGCTGCTGGCATTCTCCGAGTTAAACATTCCTCTTGCCGGACAGACGATCGGACAGGCCCTGTGGCTGTTCGGTCTGCTCTGGACCCTGGCAATCGGGACTCAGGCCATCAAGGAAACGATGCGGCTGAACTGGTTTCAGGCGGTCGTGCCGGGTGTGGTGGGATGGATAGTTGGGTGGCTCGTGATTCTCAACCTTGTGCTCTTCCCCGCCTCGGCGATCGAGGTGGAGGACCCACCCCCGCCTCAGGGCACGACTCCGGCGCTGGAGTCAAGCTGGGGAGGCTGGCCGACGTCCTCTCACCTGGTCAGCAATCAAGGCGCCCCGCCTGCCGAGCATGGTGAGGGCATTTGAGGTAGTCGCCTCGGCCACATCCGCTACGCTCATGCCCTTGAGTTGCGCCAGTGCCCCGGCGATCTCGGTCACGTGGCGAGGCTCGGTCCAGCGACGACGATCCTTCTTGAAGGGCTGGGGATATGCGTCGGTCTCCAGCACTATCCAATCCATCGGAAGTTCGGCCGCGACCGACTGCAGATCTGCAAGTCGAAGCAGAGGCCGGGCTAGCGAAATCCAGAAGCCCAGATCGATAGCCTCCTTCGCCGTGCGCCGATCGCCCTGGAAGTAGTGCATAGCACCGCCGACCTCAAAGCCTCTCTCTTCGCGCAAAACGCGCAGTGCGTCGCGGCTCGCCTCCCGGCTATGGAAGACTATTGGCAGTCCCAGCTCCCTAGCGATCCCGATCTGCCGGCGGAAAGCCTGGAACTGTACGGCCCGGTCCGGCGATGTTTCCTGAAAGTCGAGACCGATCTCGCTGATCGCCACTACGCGGTCAGAGGTGGCCAGTTCGGCGAGGATATTCTCTGATTCGCCCAGCACTGGTCCGACGAGATCCGCTGGATGTATACCGGCGGCGGCGAATAGCAGGGGATGCTCGCTCGCCAGTTGAACTGCGCGGCGGGTAGTTTCAAGCGTCGTGCCTGCGGTTACGATCGCCCCAACACCTGCCGCAGAAGCCCGATCTAGAATCTCGCAAACCTCGGCGTCGCCGAATCCATCCAGGTGCGAATGGCAGTCGATCAGTGGAACCGTAGACGTCGCGGAGGAGTTGGGACTCATATTGCCTCATAATAAGACAGGTCACGGAGAGAGACCGTGCCACGCCATGCCCAACGCCAGCCAGATCGTCTATTCGCACCGGTGTCGAAGCTAGATGAGGCCGCGCGGGCCGCGTTCGCTGTCTCAGCGATCCTGGCCCTGGTATTGGCCGGTTGCTCTGAGCCCGGGCGTGAGATCGGACCCACCGCAACGTCGGCCAGCCCGACGGTCGAATCCGCCAGCCCCACGCCCACCGCGAGCCTGTCTCCCACTGCCGAGCCGACGCTTCGACCACCGACGCCGAGGGGCTCGACGCCATCCCCGGTAATCCCGACCCCGAGTCCCATCGTCGAGGTGGAGGCGACGGTCGAGGCGACGACCGTCCCGGCCGAGATCATCCCAACGCCCACCGAGCCGCCACCCCAGGCGACGGTTCGCCCGGTCGAGAGCGCGACCGCGACCGCGGTGCCCACGAAGGGGGGAGTGCTGAGGCTGACAACGCGGTCGGACATCTCGCACCAGGACGTGCATTTCGAGACCTCTCCGGCGCTCTCGACCTGGGGTCCCGGCCTAGCCTATAGCCGGTTGCTTAGATTCGGGACCGGCCCCGACGTCTCCCTCCCTAGCCTTGCGGTCACGTGCGACCTGTGCGAGTCGTGGCGCATCATCGATCCGGTTACGTTCGAGTTTACCCTGAGGGACGACATTGGATGGCACGATGCAGAGCTGGTCCAGGGCAGGCACCTCACCGCCGACGATCTGGTCTACAGCTTCACGCGGCAGGGCGAGGGCCCCAATGCGTCCCTACTCGGGTCTATCGAGAACATCTCCGCCCCCGGTGGGAAGACCGTCTCGATAAGTTTGATCGAGCCTGACGCTGATTTCATGCTGGGACTCGCCGACGCACGATCCAAGATAGTGGCGAGAGAGGCGGTGGAACTGGCTGGCGACCTGCGGGACGGGCCGACGGTGGGAACCGGGCCGTGGCGTCTGACATCAACCGGGCGGGCGGGTCTTCACGTCTTTGAAAGCTTCCGCGATAACCGGGCCGACGATCTGCCCCACGTTGATATTCTGCAGGTTCACGTCATCGACGATCTGCGGACCAGGGACGCGGCGTTCGCCGTTGGCCAGATCGACGTCGTGGAGGTGACGCCCTTCGAGTGGGAGGCCCTGAGGGAACGTGCGAGTGAAGCCCGGGCCGTGCTGGTTCCCGACACCGGATCCGGAATGGAGATCGGACTCAACCCTGCCAGGGCTCCATTTGATGATCTCCAGGTGCGCCAAGCGGCATTCGCGGCGATGGACCCTGCCCGGGCGCTCGGAGAGGCGTGGTTCGGTGCCGGTTACCTGTCCTTCGGCTTCCCCCTGGTTGGGCCGGACTGGGTGCTGGAGAAGGCCGAATGGCTGGACCGTTTCGCAAGTCCAGAAAGAGCGCGAAACATCCTGGCGGGCTCCAGCCCCGAGCCTGTCACGATAACGGTGGGCCGTTACGGCGAACCTTACATGCAGCATGCGGACATAGTCGCCGGCGAGCTGAGGGCCGTCGGGTTTGACGTCACCGTGGAAGAGGTGACCCGTTTGGCCTTCGCAGACGACGTTTGGAAGGGAGGAGACTACCAGATGTTCGTCGGTCCGATTCCGCCTGTCACCTCGCCGAACGCCTTCCTGTTCTCCGTGGTCTACAGCCGGGGACCCTACTACCATGGAGGGCCTCGGGATGGAGAACTCGATGCGCTGATCGAGTTTCAGGCTGCCGAATACGATCCGGAGTCTCGCAGGTCAATGCACCTTGACATACAGCGCCGCATGCTGAGCTCCGCGACACGCTTCATGCCCGCGACGAACGTGACGGTTTGGGCCATCCAGCCATGGGTTAAAGACCTGCACATAAACGTTGCCGGTTTTGAGTACGGTCACTGGGCGTCGGTCTGGCTGGACGGCTGAGGTCCGTCGCCTACCTCCTGAGGGTGAGTGCCTCCTCGACTGCCGTCAGCGATAAAAGCGCGCACTTTATGCGCACCGGGAACAGGCGCACGGTCTCCATCAGCACCAGCTTGCCGAGTGCCTCTCTCCGATCGCCCGCCAGCTCCTGCCCGGCCATCAACCTGCGGTAGTCGGAGGCAAGGGAGCCGGCCTCCTCGAGAGAGACGCCGCAGAGCTTCTCGGCGATCATGGACCCGGCAGCCCGGTTGATCGAACAGCCCACCGTCTGCATGCCCAAGTCGACGATCCCCGCTCCGTCACTTGAAAGCTGGACGTGCGCCTCGTCCCCGCAGAAGGGATTTACAGCATCGCCGGCTCCGTCCGGCCGGTCTATCTGGTCCTTGTGGCGAGGGCTGCGGGCATGGTCCAGGATCGCCTCGCTGTAGACCTCATCCAGCCCTTCGCCGATCCTATTGCCCGCCATCTCCGAAGTAGCGAAGAGCGTCGCGCACGGACTCTGCGAGCCGGTCTATCTCCTCCTCGGTGTTGTAGAGGTAGAAGCTGGCCCTGGCCGTCGCGACGATCCCGAGCGAGCGCATCAGAGGCATGGTGCAGTGGTGCCCGGTTCGAATCGCCACGCCGGACCGGTCTAGGAACGTCCCAAGGTCGTGTGGGTGAAGCTCTCCCGAGTCAAAGGACAGGACGCCTCCGCGCTGCTCAACGTCCGGTGGACCCAGCACGTCCAGATCCTCGATCTCCCTGAAGCGCTCAAGCGCGTATCCGGTGAGCGCCTTTTCGTGTTCCCGCACATTGTCCATGCCCAGATTGCACAGGTAGTCAACCGCGGCGCCCATTGCGATCGCGTCGGCGATGTTGGGCGTACCGGCCTCGAATTTGTTCGGCACGTCGTTCCAGGTTGCGCGGTCGTTCCAGACCTCCAGGACCATGTCTCCACCGCGCATGAAGGGTTCGGTCTCCTCAAGGATCTCTGGCTTTGCGTACAGGGCGCCAATTCCCGTTGGACCGAGCATCTTGTGCCCTGAGAAGGCGAGGAAGTCGCAGTCCAACTCGGCCACGTTCACCGGCATGTGTGGCACGCTCTGGGCCCCGTCTATCAGCACCCTTGCTCCGACGGCGTGAGCCACTTCGGTCAGCTCCTTTACCGGGTTGATGGTACCCAGGGAGTTAGACGAGTGGCAGATCGCCAGCAGCTTGACCCGCTCGTCCAGGTAGTCGTCGAGCCGGGAAATGTCCAGGGTTCCCGCCTCTGTGAGCGGGATTACGCGGAGCTCTGCGCCCTGCTCCCTTGCCACCCGTTGCCATGTGACGATGTTGGAGTGGTGCTCCATCTGCGAGACGACTATGGCGTCGCCGGTCGAGATGTTTTCGCGCGCCCAGGTGTAGGCGACGAGGTTGATGGATTCGGTGGTTCCCCTGGTCCATACGATGTTTTCCGGCTGCGGGGCGCCGATGAAGCCGGCGACCTTGGCCCTGGCCTGATCGTACCGCTCGGTCGCCTCCATGCTCAGGGCGTGAACGCCACGGTGGACGTTGGAGTTGTAGCCCTCGTAGTAGTCCACCAGCGCCTGGATGACGCTCCGCGGCTTTTGGGATGTGGCCGCGTTGTCCAGGTAGGCGAGCGGCAGGCCGTAGACCTGCCTGTTGAGTATCGGGAAGTCGTCGCGGATGCGACCAATGTCCAAGTTGCCCTTCATGTCCTTCTACAGGTCGACCTCGAACTCGTCGCCCACAATTCGGACCCCGTAGGTGTCTAAGGGCAGCACGGCGGGACCCTGTTCGACCTTGCCGCTGCGTATGTCGAAGCGGGCGCCGTGCGCGTCACACTCAATGGTGTGCCCCTCGAGCATGCCCTCGTGAAGGAAGGCCTCCTGGTGCGAGCAGATATCGTCTATGGCAAACAGCTTGCCATCCACCTTGAAAACGCCGATCCAGCGGTCTCCGAGGTCGAACATTGTCCCGTTGCCCTCTGGTATGTCGGCAACCTTGCCGAGCCTGGTAAAGGCCATCTAGCTCACCTCCACGTTGTGCGTCCTATGTTCGAATCTTCCACGCCGACTGCGCCGCCACCTTGTGGCCGCATTCAGGCGGTTCTCTCGCTCTTCGAGTAGCTCCATGCGCCGATCCATCTTTCAGGCTGTCCCTACGCGTGCCGGCTCCGAGTGCGATCCCCGGACAAGGTCGCTGATGCTCGTCGATTCCAGGACCTGTCTCATCGCCTCTTCGACCACCGACCAGACATCCTTCTGAGTACAACCGGACCACTGGCCGCAGCTGGTCTCATCGTCTAGGCATGCAAGCAGGGAGGCGCTCCCGTCGAGACAGTCCATAACCATCGCCATCGAGATTTCGGAGGGATCCTTTGCTAGCGCGTGTCCGCCTTGAGGGCCCCGTACGCTCACGACCATGCCTCCCTTGCGCAGTCGAAGCATGACGCGAGCAAGGAAGGGCTCCGGCACGCCCTGGCGGTGAGCGATGGCGGAAGTGCGCACCGGGGTCTCTCCGCTAGCGTATCGTTCGGCAAGGTCTATTAGAGCCCTTACCCCGTAGTCCACTTGGATAGGCACGTGCATCTCGTCACCTCTCCGCCCCGAGCTTGGCGGTCGCCGCTACTCGGTGCTTACCGTCTTTGGGTCGCCCCTCCGGTCCAGTGCGGCCATCAAAGTGTGCCACCCGAGCATCGCGCACTTGATGCGGGTGGGGTAGGCGGAAACACCGCTCAAAGCCTCGAGATCGCCGAGCAGTTCCTCCATCTCGAAAGCACCGCCGGATCCGTTTCCGGCGCCGGTGATCATGCCTTGGAATGCGCCGAACACCTTCCTTGCATCCACCTCGGACACGCCCATTATCGCTTCGGTCATCAGCGAGGCCGAAGCCCTGGAGATGGCGCACCCCCTGCCGGTGAATCCGACGTCAGCGATGGTATTTCCATCCATCCTCACCTCCACGTCGACTAGGTCGCCGCAGAACGGATTGAAACCATGCGCGGTCCGCTGGGCTCCCGCGACTTGTCGCATGTTGCGGGGGCTTGCCCCGTGGTCCATTACCACCTGCTGGTAAAGGTCGTCTAGTCCAAAATCGGCCAACTCAGACTCCCCCAGGTCGTGATATGCGGCCAGATCCGGCTAGGCAACACGCTGAGCTGGGCCTCCAAAGGCCCTGGCCTTGCCGAAACCCTCAAACCGGTACCGGGGCACCGACGTCTCGAAGTAGCTCTCCAGATAATCGCGGAATGGGTTAAGTCCGATGCCGTCTATGATTTCGTTGGCAAAGCCCTTGATCAAAAAGGACGTCGCTTCTTCCAGATCGAGACCTCTGGAGAGCATGTAGTAGACTTGCTCATCCGGGATGGCGCCGGCGGTGGCACCGTGCGCGGCCTGCACGTCGTCGGCGAAGATTACCAGGCTGGGCTTGGTGTTGACCCGTGCTCCCTCGGAGAGGAGCAGGTTCTTGTCGGCCTGAGTAGCTGCCGACTTTTGCGCGTCCTTCTGAATCCGCGTAGTGCCGCTGAAGACGGCCCTTGAGCGGTCGGTCAATATTCCCTTGAAGTATTGGGCGCTAGAGGTGTGCCCGCTGATGTGGTCGACGTTGATGTGGTTGTCGATGTGTTGGCGGCCATCGGTGAAATACAGGCCCCTCAGGTCGCACTCGGCCCCCTCGTTGAGCAGCCGTACCAGCACGTCGTTCCTGCCGACGCGACAGCCCCGGGAAAACGACGTTGTACGGAACGTGGAATCCCGGCCCTGAGATACCCTGGTGGAGCCGATGTGAAACGCCTCCGGGCTCTCGTGCAAGTAGCGATAGTGCGAGACGCGCGCACCCTCCTCAAGGGCGAGTTCGGTCACCGAGTCCGTGAAGTAGACGCCCTCCCCGATGCCGACGTAGCTCTCAAGCAGGGTTAACTCGCTGTTTGGGCCCGCGACTACGAGGGATCGCGGGTACGTGACCTGGGGCTCGCCGTTGTTCGACGCTACGAACACCAGATGTACCAGACCGCGGGCCTCCCGCCCGGCCAGAACGACCGCACCATCGTCCAGGAAGGCGGAGTTGAGCGCCAGAAAGCCGTTCGAGTCCGGTGCCGCATGGCGCCCGAGCTCGGTCTCCACCCGACCGTCGTTCGCTGCCTCGGAAGATAGCATGTTGGCTACCAGCGGCCGATCGGGACCTGCCGCATTGGCCAGCTCGTACTCGAGCCGCCCATCCACGAACACGAGCGTCGTCCAGGCATCGTCCCAGGGCACCAGGTCCTTGACAGTCTCCAGGCTCGTGCGGGTGGCTGCGGCTCCGGAGCTGTGACCGAATGTCGAGTTCGCAATGGGGGCGACGCTTGTAAAGCGCCAGTCCTCGTTGCCACGGGTGGCTGTGGGTAGGCCCAGGTCCTGAAACGCCGCGATGCCAGCGGCGCGCAATTCGGCCACACGACCGCCGGCCGGCCGGCTTACATCAAACTCCTCGTGCTGAGTGAAATAGGCGCTGTATTTTTGCCCGGCCGCGGTCCGGACGGTCATTGGCCGGCAGTCCCGGCGAACGCGACGTTCGCGTCTTGTTTGACCCAGTCGTATCCCTTGGCCTCCAACTCCCTTGCCAGTTCAGGGCCTGCGGAGATAGCTATCCTGCCGTCGACCAGGACGTGCACGTGGTCGGGCTCTATGTAGTTGAGGAGTCTTTGATAGTGGGTTACCAGCACAACGGCGTTGGATTCGCTGCGGTGGCTGTTGACGCCCTGGGCGACGGTCTTCAGGGCGTCGATGTCCAGCCCGGAGTCAGTCTCGTCAAGTACCGCAAGTCTCGGGTCTATCAGGAGCATCTGCACCATCTCCGAGCGCTTCTTCTCACCGCCGGAAAAGCCCTCATTGACCGAACGCCTCATGAGCTCCTGACTCATGCCCATCCTGTCAACAGCTCCCTTGAACAACCTGTCGAACTCTCGGGCCGACAATTCAGGCTCGCCGATGTGCTTGCGGCGCGCGTCAACCGATGCCTTGAGAAATTGCCAGGTGCGCACCCCGGGAAGTTCCGTCGGGTACTGGAAGGCCAAAAACACCCCGGACAGCGCACGCTGGTCCGGAGTGAACTCCAGCATGTCTTCCCCGTCAAGATGTATGGAACCGGCGGTAACCACATAGTCGGGCCTGCCCGCGATGACGTTTGCAAGCGTGCTCTTCCCGCTGCCGTTGGGTCCCATAATCGCGTGGACCTCTCCGGACCCAACGCTCAGGTCCACTCCCCTCAGTATCTCGACGTCGCCGTCGGCAACCGAGGCGTGCAGGTCTCTTATCTCAAGCATATCCGTGTTAGTTCCTCTTTCTGCGCAAAGCTGTATCAGCGTGATCCGCTCAGAATGGCGGTGTGGGCAGGCCCTTGGGTCGCGACCGGGTCGCCGCCGGCTACCCGGGGGCCGGGGTTGCCGGGCCGTCTAAGGCCTCAGCCGACGGCGCCCTCCAGGCTGACCTTCAGAAGCTGGGAGGCCTCCATTGCGAATTCGAATGGCAATTCCTTGAAGATGCCACGGCAAAAACCGTTGATGATCATGTAGTGAGCCTCCTCCTCGGTGAGGCCGCGCTGCATTGCATAAAACAGCTTGTCGTCGCTCACCTTGGAGGTGGACGCTTCGTGCTCCATCCTGGCGGTAGGGTTCCTGACCTCGATGTACGGCACCGTGTGAGCACCGCACCTGTCGCCAACCAGAAGCGAATCGCACTGGGTGAAATTTGTGGCGTTGTCCGCCGTCGGCAGTATCTGAACCATGCCGCGGTAGGTGTTCTGACCCTGGCCGGCCGAGATACCCTTTGCCACTATCGTGCTCTTGGTGTTCTTGCCGGCGTGGATCATCTTGGTCCCGGTGTCGGCCTGCTGGTGGTTGGCCACCAGCGCCACCGAGTAGAATTCGCCGGTCGACTCATCGCCCTGCAGGATCACCGAGGGGTACTTCCAGGTGATGGCCGAGCCGGTCTCGACCTGCGTCCAGGAGATCTTGGAGCGTGCACCAAGAGCCTTGCCGCGCTTCGTCACGAAGTTATAGACGCCGCCCCTGCCGTCCTTGTCGCCCGGGTACCAGTTCTGCAGGGTTGAGTACTTTATCTCCGCATCGTCCAGGGCCACCAGCTCTACTACCGCAGCGTGAAGCTGGTGGGTCTTTCGGATCGGCGCGGTGCAGCCCTCCAGGTAGCTAACATAGCTGTCCGGCTCAGCGATGATCAGGGTGCGCTCGAACTGGCCCGACTCCTCGGTGTTTATGCGGAAGTAAGTCATCAGCTCAATCGGGCATCGCACCCCCCTGGGTACGTACACGAAGGAGCCGTCGCTGAACACGGCGGAGTTGAGCGCGGCGTAGAAGTTGTCGGTGTAGGGGACGACCGACCCCAGGTACTTTTCGACCAGCTCGGGGTGTTCCTGCACCGCCTCGCTGACCGAACAGAAGATCACACCGGCCTCTTGGAGCCGGTCCTTATAGGTAGTCGCAACGGACACAGAGTCAAACACAGCGTCCACCGCGACGTCCGAACCCGTCTCCTCGACCACGCCGGCCAGCTTCTTGCGCTCGTTCAGAGGGATTCCCAGCTTGTCGAACGCCTCCAGCAGCTCAGGGTCGACCTCATCGAGGCTTCTCGGCCGATCCTGTGACCCCGGTGCCGAGTAGTAATGGATGTCCTGAAAGTCGATTCTCGGATAGTTGATCATGGCCCAGGTCGGCTCACGGTCTTCTTCCAGGAGCTTTATGAAATGGCGATAGGCCTTAAGCCGCCACTCGAGCAGAAACTCGGGTTCTTGCTTTTTGGCTGAGATAAAGCGGACAGTTTCCTCCGAAAGACCCTTGGGCAGTGTCTCGGACTGGATGTCGGTGACGAAGCCCCAGCGGTAGTCGGATTCGATCTCTGATGTGCGCGATATCACGCGCGGCTCGCTAGTCATGCGGCCTCCGTTGCGTGCTCGGGCGCCCAGCGCCCCCTAAGCGATACCGGCGCCCATGGTTGGGCGCCGGCGATGACGATCTCGATACATCGTTGTTGACCAACTTGGTCAACAACGTATTGTCCATAATACAGGCGGCCAAAATCGGAGTCAAACATCGGCCCGAGATGCCCGGCGCCCGGATTGGCGGAAGTGCAGGGCACAATCAGGGGTCCAGTGGCATGCCGAAGGCGAGTTCGCCTATCAGGGAGATCGCCCTGTCTGCTTCGACCTCCAGGGCGATCTCCACTGCGCCGGCTCCATACCGTGCAATGCTCATGCCTCGCTCCCGACCGTCTGCTACAACGGATACCCGTCCGGCGCTCGTCCTGACCACCGAGGGGTCCAGGGCCACCGCGACGGCGAGTGGATCGCACATCCAGAACTTCTCTCCCGGGTGCGACCTGAGCCACTCCGCCAGCAGCCTTCCCGAAAGCGAGGCTCCCACCGAACCGACGGGCGGAGTTAGCGGTCCGCCCGGTCCCACCTGGACCTTGCCGCACACGTCGAGTCCTACCACGGTGGACGCCATTTCGCTGCTGAGCACGCGGCTGGCTGCTTGTGGGTCAGAGTAGAAGTTGAACTCGGCGCGGGGGGTGACGTTGCCAGGGCAATGGAGCGCGCCTCCCATTATCCAGAGGCGGCGCACGAGCCAGGGCAGCTCGGGCTCGGCGTCAAGAGCGTCAGCGATGTTGGTAAGCGGGCCTATGGCCATGAGCTCGAGCGAGCCCGGGTAGAGGTGTGCCGACTCTACGATCAGGTCGACCGCGGAGCCCTCCTGTGGGCCAGTGACCGGGTCGCCGAGGTCTACGGTCAGACCTGTCTCGCCGTGGAAGTGATAGGCGTACTCGGGAATCCCTCCGGCCGGCCCCTCCGAGCCCGGCCACACACCGACTTCGGATCTGCCGAGAGCCTCCAGGATCAGCAGGGCGTTGCGGGTCGAGTCGCCCAGACAGACATTGCCCGCGACAGTGGCAAGACCCAGTATCTTCAGTTCGGCTGATGCGAGGGCCATGGCGATGGCCATGGCATCATCGGTTCCTGGATCGGTGTCGACTATTACGGGCCGCACGCCGACGCCCGCCAGGCGGCTCGGGCACCCCGTCTTCCCAGCCGCTGGGCATATGCTGACCAGGCCTCGGAGGACGTGTGGGAGAAGCTGACGCCCAACTCCCGCTTTATCTTCTCGGTGCTGGCCGTCCACCGGTGCTGGATGAAGGCAAGGCCCGCCGCCGGTGCGTCGGACTGGAGCCTCAGGCTCCAGGTGGCGCTGGCCATCGCGTACAGGACGGATGCGGGAAGAGTGACGACCGAACGCCCCAGCATTCGGGCCATTTCGCTCCAGCGGACTACGCCCTCACCGGCCACGTTGTAGACGCCCGAGAGGCGATCGCGAAGTCCCTTCTCAAGGAGGTCAACCAGGTCGTCCTCGTGAAGAAACTGCATCGGGGGGTCGTAGCCACGGAGACCTATTAGCAGTGGCTTTGCGAATGCCCGCGAGATGAAGTTCCTGGCGTTCGGCCCCATGACCGGGCAGCCCCTCAGGATTCCGACCCTGATGTCGGGGTTCGCCTCGGCGAACTTTGAGATCAGGTCCTCCGATCCCAGCTTATCCACCGCATACTGGAATCCTGGCAAGGGTCGCGGCGGAGAGTCCTCGGTCAGCCACCTGGGGTTGTCGGGATGGGGGCCGTATATCGTCGTGCTGCCAAAGTACAGAAAGTGCTTTGCCCCCGCGGCCGCCGTCGCCGCCAGGGCATTAGTCGTACCACCCAGGTTGACTTCTCGTATGGCCTCCTCGTCCCGGCCAGGCTCAAGGACGAATGCCAGGTGGACAACCGCGTCGGGCTCGAATTCGCGGAACAGATCATCGAGACTGTCGCGCACATCGTGTTTTTCGAAGGTGACCGAGTCAGGGTACGTGCAGTGCGGGAGCCGCAGGTCGACGGCCAATACCGCCTCGGCCCAGTCCGCCCAGGCCAATCGTCGCAGCAGGCTTGTGCCCACGTATCCGGACGAACCGGTCACGGCTATTCTCATTTGATCTCGTCCGTGAAATCGAAGCGCAGGGTGCCCATCCCCGGCACGTCGAATCCCATGCCTATCTTGTGCGGACCATCGCCTAGGGCGACGCCGTCCACGCTTATCTCAATGTCGGTGTTCATAGCCAGGGCGAAGGTCCTGTCCCTGGATACCTCGGAAAACCCTATGCGCTCGCCCTGCTGGACGAAGAAGCTCGACTCGAGCGGAATCTCGCCGCCATCCACCGTCAGGGGCTGCAGCTTGTGCGCATAACCGGACCCCAGGCTGTTCCTCAGCCGGAAGGAGAAGCCATCTTCTGCGCTGGACAGGCTGCCCTTGACGTAGAGTCTCCTGAGCAAGAAAGCAGGAACGCTCACCATGTTTTCGTCATCCTCCGTTGAATCCTTCGCCTGGTGCTTTCACGGCCCTGCCGATCCCCGACCTATGTCCACCCTGGCCGCATCTCTCTTCATTTTGTAGACGGCCTGCTCGCGCTCAACAATCTCGGAGGGAAGAGTGTCGACTCGTCCGGACAACGCGGCGTAGGTGTGGATCTTTGCGACTCTTTCCACCAGTGCGCACACCCTGAGAGCCTCTTCTACCGTGCTTCCCACGCCGACCGCGCCGTGGTTGCGAATGAGGGCAGCGTTCCTTTCCTCCAGCGCTTCGCAGACGTTCTCGGCAAGTTCCTGGGTGCCGGGAAAGGCGTACCGGGATACCCTGATGCCACCCCCGATGTACACGACCATTTCGTCCAGTATGGGTGGAATCTCCCGCCCAATGACTGCTGCGACGGACGAGAACACCGAATGGGTATGAACCACCGCCGCGACATCCTCCCTTCGGGCATAGATGTCCAGGTGCAGCAGGGATTCGGACGAGGGCGGCAGGTCGCCCTCTACGGGCTCAAGATCACGGTCGACGACGACTATGTCCGACTCTTCCATACCTGCGTACGGGACGCCCATAGGGGTGATAGCCATAAGGCCCTCGTCGCCGATCCTCATGCTCACGTTCCCGCTGGAGCCTGAGACTAGGTCCAGCCGTTCCATCTCCCGTGCCGCCCGTGCGACCGTGGCCCTCTCTGTGAGGAACTTCCCGTCCATTTCAGATCGCCCTCGCCGTGCCCATTCGATGTTAGACCTGAACGCTGGCCAGTGCCGAAGAGGCCTGCAGCCAACGGGAGTAGTGGTCCTGGTATTCGGATGCCAGCAGCGCTTCGGGCGGGATCCTAACCATGTCCGCGGCAGAGCGGTTGGACACCTGCGAGAGTGAATCGCATCCGGTCAGGGCCAACTTGGCGCACAGAAAGGCGCCCGCTGCGCTGGCGCTCTTGTGGCTGAGTACCAGTATATCGGCGTCGAGAACGTTTGCAAGGATGTGACCAAACAGGCCGCTACGTGCCAGTCCACCGCCCAGAGCGATCGACTCCGCGGGCCTTCCGGTGACGTCTCCGAGCTGTTCCAGGTTGGCCTTTATCGAGTAGCAGATGGACTCGAGCGCGGCCCGGGCGAGATGGCCGGGTCCGCGTTCGTTCATCGTTACCGGGACGGGGAATACCATGCCGCCGCAGCGAAGACCGACCGAGGACATATCCATGCGGGGATGGCCGAGTACGGCGATCATGCCCTCGGCGCCCGGCCCGGCGGCCTCGGCCGCCACCTCAAGCTCTTCAAAAGAGCGGCCGGTCGTCTCAGCGATCCAGGAATACGCCCGGCCCGCGTCCCACGCGCTGCTCTCCGCCACCCACCTGTGGCCGGCCAGATGGCAGCCCACCCACGTGGCGCCTCGCGCCGATGGCATAGGCAGTTCCGTTACCTGCTGAACCGGCGCGCTCCACCCGGCTACGACCGCGACCTGGCCAGGTTCGTTGGCACCCATGCCGAGGGCGGCACACTGGGTGTCCGCGCCGGCCGACACTACCGGCGTGCGAGCCGCGATCCCCGTTTCCTGGGCAGTCCGACGATTTACCCCACCGACGACCCGCCCCGCCTCCACCATGGGCACGCTGTCGTCCAGCGGAACGTTCAGCGTTTCGGCCAGCCGGGTGGCCCACCTTCTGCTGGTAATGTCGAGAAGACCGGCCTCGCCGGCCAGAGTGGGCTCTGAGGCCAGAAGGCCGGTAATCTGGAGGATCAGCCAGTCCGGGATAGTGACCGCGGTCCTGATCCTGTCGAACAGCCTCGGCCGGTTGTCCCTGAGCCAGACGAGCTTTGCCGGTGCAAAAAAGAACGAGGGCAGGTGGCCGGTCGTCGCGTAGACTAATTCCCGGTGAGCCTCGTCTATCGCGGCGCCCTCGAATACGGCCCTCAAGTCAACGTTGGGGCCCAGGTAAACAGCCTGGTCGTCGTGGTCCAGGAGTGCAATTCCCTGCCTCATGCTGGTGACCGCGACTGCCCCTACCTCTACTTTGGCCCGATCGATAGTGCGACGGATGAGCTCGTGCACCCCGTACAGGACCGAATCGGGCCTGAATTCCCGGGCCAGTGGGAGCTCTGCCGGGGCTATCGACGGAGGCCAGGAGGCCTGCTCTGTCGCCACTTCGACGCCCCGCTCGTCGAACAGGTGGCATCGGATGGAGCTCGTACCGGCGTCTATGACCAGTACTGCTTGCTCAGGCAATGGCCCGCTCCTGCCCCATCTCAGGCAACCGGCAGGTCGATTGCCCTGGGGTTGATTGCGTTTAGCGGCATCAGGCCGTCCAGGAATCGGATCAAGTCGCCGGCGACCATCTCGGAGTGGCGATGTATCGTCTCTTCGGTGGCGCCGGCGATGTGAGGAGTGAGGAGCACATTCTCGGCGCTTAGCAGCGGGCTGTCGGGAGCGACCGGATGCGTGTCGAAGACATCTATCGCCGCGCCGGCCAGGGGCCCCGCCCTGAGCGCCTCCAGTAAGGCCGCCCGGTCGGCGATCGCGATCCCGGAAGCTATAACCAGGAACGCACCCGGCCTTACCAGGGACAGTGCCTCGGCGTTCAGCATCGCCGTCGTTTCAGTGTTGACCGGAGCCAGGGTAGCTATGAAATCGGACCGTTCGAGCAGCGATTCGAGATCGGTCAGCTCGCCGCCACCGTACCTGGTCACATATGGATCGTAGGCGAGCACGTCCATTCCGATGGCGCTGGCGATGGAGGCCAGGTGCCTGCCGATCGCGCCCAGGCCGATTATGCCCAGGCTCCTGCCGCCCAGTTCAATGCCGCGGAGGCTGAGGTAGGGTTCGACCGGACTCCTCCAGCAACCCTCTTTGATGTAGCGGTCGGCCTCGGGGATCCGGCGGGCCAGCGCGATCATGAGACCGAGCACGTGCTCGGCCACGGCGCGGGCATTGCGGGCCGGAGCGTTGACCACGAGCACCCCGTGCTCGGTTGCGGCGTCCACGTCAACATGGTTCAGCGCCGCCCGGCACACCCCCACGAAGCGCAGGGTGCTGACCTGCTCGAGGGTCTCGGCGAATACGAAGTCCGTCTCGACTATCAGGGCGGTGGCCCCAAGGACGTTTATGCGTTCGGCCAGTTCGTCCGGGTCGTGGATCTTGAGGGTCTCCAGCCAGCTCTCGTACTTAATTTCCATGCGCTGTGAGAGCCGGGTACGTGCTTCGGCCGAAAACGGCGCCAGGATCAGGGCGCTCGAAGGGTGGGGTGGGGTGGTGGCGGCCATTCGAGCTGACTATCTTCCCCGCGGCACCAGGCTGCGGGCCAGGCTCATCGTCCAGAGGCGGCCCATCAGCAGGAGCTTTTCTGGCGTGGACAGGCCGATCCGCCTGCTGAACACGTCGAATCCGGAGCCTTCGATGCGGCTGAGAATGGCCGAATAAAGCGCGTGGAGCACCTCCGGGCAGGCCCTGGATTCGGGGCGGAGCAGGATGAAGAGGCGTGAGCCGCTATCAAAGTAGGCGCGCGCCCGCTCGGCCTGGGCTCTCATGAGCCCCCGGAAGCGCTCATCGATTACTCCGGCCTTTAGGTCCGCTTCGCCGTACCCGAAAGACTCCATCTCGTCCTGCGGTATGTATATGCGGTCACGGTCTGCATCCTCCCGGATATCGCGCATGATGTTGGTCAATTGCATTGCAAGGCCCAGGTCGACCGCGTATTTTCGCGCTGCCGGATCCCTGTAGCCAAATATCTCTATGCTTATGAGCCCGACCACCGAGGCCACCTTGTAGCAGTACTCGCGCAGCTCCCCGAAATCCGCGAACCTGGTCTTGACCAGGTCCATCTCCACTCCCTCGATCACTTCCAGCAGGTGCTCTCGGGTAAAGCCGAATCTGGCCGCCGAGTGTGCCACCGCCGCCAGTACGAGGTCGTCCGAGCGACCCCCGAGCGCCGAGTCCAGCTCGGCACGCAGGGCTGCGAATCCCCTGGACTTCTCGGTCGGAGAGGCATCGCCGTCTGCGATATCGTCGCATACACGACAGTAGGCGTAGGCGGCGTATATCGCCCGCCGGCGCTCGGCGGGAAGGGTGCGAAATGCGTAGTAGAAGTTCTTAGCCTCTGCCCTTGTCAACCTCTCGCAGTGGTCGTAGGCGTCGACTATGTCTGGATGCATTTTCGGGCGTTTGCGATTCAGGTTATCAGGGCGTCGCCCACGCCGCGGTGAAAGCGGCCAGCGTCGTCGCCCGGGCCGTACGCCGGGGACGCGCAATTCCGTCCGCTATATTCCCATGACCTGCACGTCGACCTGGCGACTGTCGATCTGAAGTGCCTTGTCGGCATCCCGCTCTACGGCGAAGATGCGCTGCCACTGTCCCAGGGTCATCTGACCGTCGACGACCGGCATCGTCCGCGAAGCCGCCAGCACCAGGTGCTGGCAGCGGGAGTGGCCGTTAGGGCATTCATCCTCACGCATGTTGACCGTGGGCACGCCGAAGTCGTTGTGCGGGTAGTGGGCACCCCGCGGCGAGAGGCGCTCAACGAATGACGCAAGGTCGGTCATGAGGAGGGGTTCGTTCTCCTGGATAGCGGTTGCCGGCGTCGTGTGCTTGGTAAGACGCACACCATGCCGTCTTGGACCCGGGAATCGGCGACCACCTCGGATACCCGGTCGGTGATGTCGATGAACTGCGGAGCGTGGGAGATCCTGACCTCAAGCGTGCTGAGACATGTACGAAACGACGCCTCGATCACTCTCATGTGCTGACCTCCCGGCGGGCGAACGCGCACGATCCTGCTCGTCGGCCTGACCCTACCATATCTCAAACATGGCACTCAATCGATCGTGCCTAGTTAGGCTATGTATTAGACTTTGCGCGCTTGACCGTTAATGGACTGGCTAGTAGCCCTTTTGAGCTGTTCCCTGTTCCACCGCCTGAAGCGTCCCAGAGCCGCCAGCGGCCAGTAGATGCGGTACATGTGGTAATTGATCATGAAGCCGGCCGGCAGTTCGCGGCCCTGGAATCCTGGCTCACCGTCGATCGGAAGGCGTTCGAGTCGCTGTCCGACGCCATAGCCGGGGAATCCGGTGCCGGTGAAGTGAGGCTCGTCCCACGTGCCGTCCTCTCCCTGCGTCTCAAGTAGGTAGGCCACACCCCTGATGGTTGCCGGGTGGTCTCCCTCGTCGGCAGCGAGCAGGGTCAACAGGGCCCAGGCCGTCTGTGACGCTGTGCTGGGTCCGCTGCCGCGCAGCGTCGGATCGACGTAGGACGCTGGCGTCTCGCCCCAGCCGCCGTCGGAGTTCTGGTGTCTGACCACCCATTCGACTGCCCGTCTGATCGGCTGCGCTTCGGGACCCATTCCTATGGCCCTGAGCGCGGGTACGACGGAGCCCGTGCCATACAGGTAGTTGACGCCCCAGCGCCCGAACCACGAGCCGTCCGGCTCCTGGTCCCTCAACACGTAGTCCAGGCCCCGACTTACCTGCTCGCTGTTTAGGTCGTGCCCCAGAGTGCCCAGAAACTCAAGTACATGGGCGGTGACGTCGACGCTGGGCGGGTCTATGGTCTCGCCGAAATCCGAAAACGGGATGCGGGCGATGAAGGTGCGGGTGTTGTCCTTGTCGAACGACGCCCAGCCACCGTTGCTGCTCTGCATACCTTCGATCCAACGTACGCATCGCCACAATGCGTCAACCTTGCCCTCTTCATCCGGCAGGCTGGTGCGGTAAAGGGCCGTGCCTATTACGGACGCGTCGTCGATGTCAGGGTAGGTGTCGTTTTCAAATTCGAAAGCCCATCCACCCGTCGGAACATCACGCGCCTTGACCTGCCAGTCTCCTCCGCTTGCCACCTGGTGGTCGAGGAGCCACTCGCCGGCACTGACAATTACTGGATGGTCCCCCGGGACGTCCGAGTCCAGCAGGGCCATCATGGCCAGTCCGGTGTCCCAGATCGGGGAAACGCAGGCCTGCACGCGCAGGCTTTCTCCCTCCTCGATCATGAAGCCTTCGAATCCGTCGATGGCCTTCTTTACCACCGGGTGGTCCAAACCGTAACCCAGGGTGACCAGCGCCATGATCGAGTACACCCAGGGCGGCTGTATCCCTCCCCAGCTGCCGTCCGCCTCCTGGTGGTCCAGTATCCAGCGCTCGGCCTTTCGAATGGCCATAGACCTGGCTGGCTTTACGGGGAACTTCTCCACCAGGCGCAGCAGGAAGTCGGCGGCGTAGAAGAAGCCCTCCCAGCCTATCGCCCGCGACGGCCTCTTGATGGAGTAGTCGGTATCGTCCGGACCCTGGGGGAAAAGCTCAGGGATCGCCGCTTCGGCCGGAATCTGCCGAACGGGCTTCCTGTCCATCATTATCAGCAGGGGCACTATGGTGGCCCTCGCCCAGCTGGAGAACTCGTATATGTTGACCGGGAGCCAGTTAGGCATCAGGACCAGCTCCGCCGGCATCACCGGCACGCCTTCCCACCGCCACTGGCCGAACAGGGAGAGCCAGATCTTCGTGAATACCCGGGTGGATGGAACCCCCCCCTTCCTTAGGATGAACTCCCTCGCCTTCGTCATCAGAGACTGCTCTGCCGAGACTCCCGCCACTTTGAGGGCAAAGTAGCACTCGACCGTGGTCGAAAGGTCACCGGGGGCGCCGTAGTACTGGCCCCAGGTACCGTCAGGGCGCTGCTGTCCGAGGATATGGTTGGCCAGCTTGCGCTGCCTGTCGGGATTCCTGAGTCCTAGGAACTCGTCTAGCAGGAGGAACTCGGCCTCCATGGTGGGGTTGGACTCCAGCTCGCCCCACCAGTAGCCTTCCCCGTATTGCTCGGCGAAAAGGTAGTCCTGGGTGCGGGAGATAGCCTGGTCCAGGTTCGCGCTCTCGGCGATGGAACGCGCGGGGATGGCCGCGGGCTTGTCGATTGCCTTCACCATGGCGGCCTCAGGTCGTTCCCAGCCTGTAGGCCGGGGTCCACGCTTCGGCGGTGACCACGGCGGCCAGCGCGTCGGCTAGCCGGCGACTAGCGCGGCGCACCTGGTGCCACAGCCTGAACAGGGGAATCAGGTCCGAGGGGTTGCCGAGCATGTGACGGGCTCCGCCCCGGAGCGTCCTAGACTTGTCCTGCTCGGTCGCCTTCGTCACGAAGGTGGGCAGGTTCTGCTCCATGGGATCCATTACGCTGCGGACGACCATGTGGGGCAGGCCTCGCTCGACCGCAACCTCGCTCACCCAATAGCTCTCCATGTCAATGACGTCGGCACCGAAGCTCTCACCTATCCAACGCTTCAGGGCGCGACTGTGGACGATCTGATCGACGGTCACGGACTCGCCCCAGGCGCAGCCGCCAGCGACTCCGCCGATGGCCTCCGACAGCCTGGTCATCAGGCCCTCGTCTATCAGGGTCCGCGACATCGGGCCCTCCTTGCCCCAGGTGGTGGGTGGACCGCAAAGGGCCAGTATCCGGCTGCAGACGTAAAGGTCTCCAGGTCTGGCCCCGGGCTTGGCCGCGCCCGCAAATCCGGCAGACACGATCAGGTCGGGGTCGTACTCGTCTACCAGGAGCCGGGTTGCTCGCTGGGCCCTGTCCCGTCCCGCACCGCCCTCTGCGAGCACGACGTTAGGCAGATGGGCCGACTCGAAGAAGCGGACGCCCTCCGGGCCCCTGACAGGGTCGAACTTCCCGACCCGCAAAAAGTCGGAAATCTCCCTGCCTATGGCGGCCACGATGCCTATCACTAGCCGGCGCCCAGCCCGCTGTTTCCGACGGCCCCGCCCACGACCATCTTCGCTGCCGCGGCAGGGTTGACAAAGGCGTCGTAGATTGAGGCCGACTCGAATCCGCAGTGCATAAGGCAGTTTGCACAACGAGGGTCTTTACCGACGCCATAGCGCTCCCAGAGCTCGTCCGACATCAGTTCGTCGAACTGCTCGGTGTGGCGGTCGCCGAGCAGGTAGCATGGCTCGCGCCAGCCGGACACGGTGTAGGTAGGGTTCGACCAGGCGGTGCACTGGTACTCCCGTTCGCCCCGAAGGAAGTCCAGATAAAGGGGGTTGTTGTAGAACCGGATCCCGTGCTTGGGATCCAGAATGCGGGTAAACACCTCCCTTGCCTTTCGGCGCGATATGAACAGTTCCTGGTTGGGCACCGAATCGAACTGGTAGCCGGGCGATACCATGCAGCCCTCGACGCCCATGTCGGTGAGCATCTTGAACATCTCGATCATGTCGTCTTCGTCGACGCCGTTAAAGATCGTGGTGTTCGTGGTTACCCGGTAGCCTTTTTCCAGCGCGGCCTTCATGGCGCGAACGGCTATCTTGAATACGCCCTTGCGGTAAACAGACCGGTCGTGGGCCTCTTCCATGCCGTCCATGTGGACGACGAAGCAGAAGTACTTGGAAGCGGGGATGGACTTCATGACCCGTTCCATCAGCAGGGCATTGGTACACATGTAAACGAATCGCTTGGTGGCGACGATGCGCTCGACTATCTCGTCGATCTGGGGATGCATCGTCGGCTCGCCTCCGGCGATCGAAACTATGGGGGCACCCGAGTCCTCCACGGCCTGCATGCACTGTTCCACCGTGAGCATGCGGTCGATTACCGACTCATACTCGCGTATGCGTCCGCACCCCTCGCAGGCCAGATTGCAGGCCTCAAGCGGCTCCAGCATGGTCACCAGGGGGAATTTCTTGCGGCGGGCCGCCTTGTTCTTCATCACATACCAGCCAAGGCGGACCGCAAGCTCCATCGGTCTTGTCATCCGTTATGTCCTCCCCTCGTCCTCTGTCGTTTAGTGCTGTGCCGAGGGGTTCTCTGAGCCTCCCCCGGCTATGGGCCCACCGGGCCCCGTTCAGTGCTCTCTTACGAGAAGGAAATGGGCCAGCTCCTCGACCTGGTGCTTGGCGGCTGGCGCCATCTCCACCGGCGCCAGGGCGTCCAGGGCCTGTAATGCATGACGCTCCGTAAGGTCCTCGGCCGTACCTCTAGTGCCGAGCCGCTGCATGACCTCGAGCACGGCGTCGACATCCTCGTCGCTCGGCTCTTCCTTTCCATAGACGTACTCGAGTGTCTCGGCGTCCGCACCCGAAGCATTCGCCATGGCGTGGACCACCGGGAACGAATTCTTCTTGCGGCGAACGTCCGCTCCGACTGGCTTGCCGGTGCTATCGGAGTCTCCCCAGACGCCGAGGACGTCGTCTTTGACCTGGAAGACCAGCCCGAGTGCACGACCGCACCGGCGGAAGGCCTCCACCGTTTCCGGGTTGCGAGAGCCCACGTAGGCCCCCAGTTCCAGTGAGCAGCGGATGAGGGCGCCCGTCTTGCGGGCAATCATGCCCAGGTATTCGTCGAGGGAGATGTCACCTCGGCTCTCGTATGACAGGTCCAGGAATTGCCCCTCGATCATCTCCAGGTAGGCCCCGGTCAGCGTGTCGCTGAGCTCGAGGACGTCGTCGTCGGTCAGGCCGTGTGCCGCGGCATCGGACAGCGCCATGTCGGCCAGGGTCCGCAGCACGTTGCCCGCGACGATCGCCCTGGGCACGCCCCACATCTTCCATATGGTTGGCCTGTGGTGCCTGGTCTCGTCGCCGTCCTGGATATCGTCGTGGATGAGCGAGAAGTTGTGGACGTACTCCAGCGCAACCGCCGCGGGCATGGCCCGGACAGGGTCTCCTCCGGTCGCCTCGCACGCAAACAGGCACAGGGTCGGCCGCATCGCCTTGCCCGTGGCGGCCTCGATGGGCCGTCCAGCAGCGTCGGCCCGGCCCATCCCATAGCGCAGTACCCCGTACACGTCTATAGGTTCCGGAGGATGCGCCGGTGGCGCATCATAGCCGCGGCGCAGACCCGCCTCGATCGCGTCCGAAAGGTCCTGACGGTACCGGTGGAAGATCGGCGGCAGTTCGCGCGGACTGGTTGCGTCGGCCTTTGCGGCGGTCACGTTGGTACTGTCAGCGGAAGTTGCCACCGTTAGGTAGGTCTTTTACGAGGAGGCCTCTGCACCGCCCACGTAGGTTGGGCGTTTAGGCGTTTGTACAGGTGTCGAAGGGTTCAGAGACCACTACATAGTATTACGATGCCAGATCGTAGCATCGGGCCGAAAACCGTGTCAATACAGCCGTCGGTGAACGTGCCGTTTGTGTATTTTTTCACTTGAAAGATTTTTTGGCGCTGTGCTATAGTGCGCCGCGCGCGTGCGGCGCGTGCCTGCGCCCTCAACGCCGATGCTCGACGACTACTTTCGCCAGTACGGAATAATATCCATCATCGCGGCGTTGGCGGTCGCCGTACCGACAGGCATGCTCATGGCATCCTGGGCCCTGTCCGTCCTCAAGATCAGACCCCATAAGCCCAGCCCGGTCAAGAAGGCGATCTACGAGTGCGGTTTTGAGACGCTAGGAGGCCGTTGGAGCGGGTTCAACATCCGCTTTTACACATTCGCGCTGATCTTCGTGATCTTCGATGTCGAGGTCGTCTTCCTGTTCCCCTGGGCGGCAAGCTTCGGATTCCTCTCCACTCAGTTCGGTCTCTTCGTGCTGATTGAGATGGCGGTGTTCGTGGCCATACTGGTCGTCGGCTGGCTCTATGCGTTTCGCAAGGGAGACCTGGAATGGACCTAGTCGTCGAGGCTGTCCAATGACCATGGGGCCGGAGGCCGGGCGCATCGATCTCGATGGCGGACGCATTCCGCTCTATGCTGCTACGGCCGCCCTCGACGCCGAGGAGGGCGCCTACATCAATCGCCTCAAGGCGAACAATACCGAGCCGATCGCCGAGCCGCTCATAGAGGTGCCCGACGACCTCCGGCGCAATCTCGCTGTGACCTCCGTCGACGCGTTGATCAACTGGGGGCGCAAGTCTGCGGTCTGGCCGCTGTCGTTCGGTCTGGCCTGCTGTGCCTTCGAGATGATGGCAAGCGCGATGTCACGTTTCGACATCGCACGTTTCGGCATGGAGGCTTTCAGGGCCTCTCCGAGGCAGGCGGACCTGATGATCGTTGCCGGCACCGTGACCTGGAAGATGGCCCCGGCCATCGAGCGCGTCTACGAGCAGATGGCGGAACCGAAGTGGGTGATCTCGATGGGAGTCTGCGCCACCAGCGGCGGGCCGTACTATGAGTCCTACAGCGTCGTTCCCGGGGTAAACCACATCGTCCCGGTGGACGTTTACGTTCCCGGTTGCCCGCCCAGGCCTGACGCCCTCCTGTACGGTGTCATGCAGCTCCACGACAAGATCAAGCGCTATTCACTCGCGGGCCAGGCCGCCGGCCGTTAATGTCCATTTCTCTTTCCGGCGAGTGGGTCGCCGGCAGGATCGAGACGGAGATGGACGGTGTCGTGACCGGGTTCAACCAGACCGACGTGTGGGTGCGCCCAGACGATCTCGTCCGCGTCGGAAGGCTCCTCAGGGACGACCCGCAGATAGACCTTCAGATGCTCAACTCGATCTCGGCGGTCGACTACGTGGAGTGGTTTGAACTGGTCTATCACTTTCGATCCCTGCGCCTGAATACGACCTTCGTGCTCAAGGCCCGGTGCTATGACCGGGAATCGCCCTCTTTCCCTTCCCTTACAGGCGTGTGGCCCGGCGCGGACCTTCAGGAAAGGGAAGTTTGGGACCTTATGGGCGTATCGTTTACCGACCATCCCAACCTCAAGCGGATACTCCTGTGGGAGGGCTTTCCGGGTCATCCGCTTCGCAAGGACTTCATACGCTGAGAGCCGCAGGCGTATTGCCAGGCGAGCGGTTTCTCTTCCCTCTGAAATGCCTCTAAAGACCGAGCCGGTAACGATCAATCTCGGGCCTCAGCACCCTTCTACGCACGGGGTATTCAGACTAAGGGTCACGTTCGATGGCGAGGTCGTCCTCGACGTCGAGCCCGTGATCGGCTACCTGCACAGGGGCACTGAGAAACTGGCCGAAGAGCGCAACTACGTGCAGATCGTGACGCTCACCGACCGTCTCGACTACGTGGCGGCGATGACCAACAACCTCGCCTACGTGCGTGCCGTTGAGCGGCTTGCCGGGATCGAGGTGCCCGAGCGAGCAATGTACCTTCGGGTTATCTCGGCCGAGCTCCAGCGCATCGCGAGCCACCTGATCTCCACGGGCTTCTTGCTGGACGAGCTGGGAGCCTTCCACACTCCGCTGATCTACTGCTTCCGGGAGCGCGAGCGCATCCTGGAGATGTTCGAGATGCTGTGTGGGGCTCGCATCACCGTCAGCTACATGAGGCCCGGCGGGGTGCTGCAGGATGCGCCCAAGGACTTTTGGCCCCGGCTCGACGAGTTCATCGAGACCATGCCTGGCTATCTGGACGAACTCGAGGGCCTGATCACCGAGAACGAGATCGTCCTCACCCGCACTCGCGACGTGGGCATAATCAGCGCCGAGCGGGCCATCGCGGGATCCGTGACCGGCCCCGTGCTGCGCGCGAGCGGCGTGGAGTGGGACCTGCGCAAGGCAGAGCCGCATGAGATCTACGACAGGGTGGAGTTCGACGTGCCGATCGGGGTTGTTGGAGACACCTACGACCGGTACCTGGTCAGGGTACTTGAGATGCGGGAGAGCGTTCGCATCGTCAGGCAGTGCGTCGAGCAGATCGCACCCGGCCCGGTAAGGACGGAGGCGCCTTTCGTGATCAGGCCGCCGGTCGGAGACGCGTACGATTGCACCGAATCTCCGAAGGGGGAACTCGGGTTCTATATCGTCAGCGACGGCGGTATATCGCCCTATCGCATGCATATCAGGGCACCGTCGTTTATCAACCTCACCCTGCTTAAAGAATTGCTCGTGGGCTGGAAGATCGCCGACCTGATAGTGATATTTGGCAGCATAGATGTCGTGCTCGGGGAGGTTGATCGATAGTGGAGGCTCCGGTGGCGCGCGCAGGATTCGACTTCACGGGCATATACGGTTTCTTCGATGACCTGATGCCGGAGAACCTGGATTGGCTGGTCTTCGTCATTACGGCGCTGATTCTGGGCGCGGTAGTGCTCAATGCCCTGATACTCTCGACCGCCCTTTACACGTGGTTCGAGCGCCGCGCGCTGGGCCGTTTCCAATCGAGGCTGGGGCCCAATCGGTGGGGTCCGTTTGGCCTGCTCCAGCCGATCGCCGACCTTGTCAAGCTGATTTCCAAGGAGGACACGGTGCCGGATGGGGCGGACCGACTGGTCTTCAACATCGCCCCAATCGTGTTCCTGGTTCCCGCCCTCATAGTCTTTTCCGTATTGCCCCTGCACGGCGGAAGCTTTGTGGGCAAACTCAACGTGGGGCTGGTTTTCATCGTGGCCATCACCTCGGTCAATACCCTTGGCGTCTTCATGGCAGGCTGGGCCTCGCGCAACAAGTACGCGATGTTCGGCGCGATGCGCGGGGTGGCGATGCTGGTCAGCTACGAGGTTCCGATGGGCCTGTCCATAGTCGCCGTCGCGATAGGGGCGGGGACACTATCGCTCTCGGGGGTTGTGCTGTCTCAGGACGTGCCGTTCCTGCTGGTTATGCCACTTGGATTCTTCGTGTTCGTGACGGCCGCAACCGCCGAGATGAGCCGCACACCCTTCGACATGATCGAGTCGGACTCTGAACTCGGGGCCGGATACAACACCGAGTACAGCGGCATCAAGTTCGCACTCCTCCAGCTGAATGAATTCATGGCTCCGATAATAGTCGCGGCCATCGTGACGACGCTGTTCTTGAGCGGCTGGCGCGGATGGGGTCCCATTCCGGGCACCATCTGGTTCGTGATCAAGACTTTCATAGTGATCTGCGCCTTCCTGTGGATTCGGGCGACATGGCCGCGTCTCAGGGTGGATCAGATCATGGGTCTGGCCTGGAAGGGCCTGTTCCCGCTCGCAATAGTTAACATCTTCGCCATCGCCGTGGAGGTGCAGGTCCTGCGCGACGATGTCACCGGCACCCTCAGCAGGAATGATCTGTGGATAATGGCAGCCATCAACTGGGCTGGCACGATTGCGACGATCGCCGTGCTCTCCAGGGTGCTGAACAGGGGCAGGATGCGCAGGCCGCGGCCGCAGGCCCTGCCTCTGGCGAACATGTACGGCGCCGGCCGTCCGGCTGAGTCGCCCGTAAGGGATGTCGACTGAAATGTACGGAATCGGAATGGCAAAAGGGCTGATCGTAACGGCCAAGAACCTCATCCTGCCCAGCAGGTTGACCTCGGTCCAGTACCCGGACAGGAGGGTGGGCATTCTGGGCCTGGCCAAGCATGACGGCGTCAATCCCCTGCAGCTGCTGGTCAAACGCCCGGGAGAGGCGCTAAAGGCCATGGCCGGTCTTGCCACGGTCTCCGACAGGCTGCCCCAGCATCCGCGCTTTCGGGGAGAGGAATTCACCTGGTACGAACAGCGCTGCACCGGCTGCGCCAGCTGCGCCAAATACTGCCCCCTGGGAATCATCGAGATCGTGACCAGCGAGTCTGGAGAGCAGGTTCAGGAGGGTCAGAAGTACCACCTCGATGTGTTCGATATAGACATCGGGCGATGCATGTTCTGCGGGCTCTGCGTTGAGGCCTGCCCTTACGATGCCCTGCACATGGGCAGCGGCTTCGAGGAGGGCCAGTACAGGCGGAACGACCTGGTCATCCGCAAGGACAGGCTGATAAAGGAGCCAAAGCGACCAAGTACATGGTTCCGTCCCCAGCATGCCGCGGCACGCTATGACCCTCACAGGGCGGCCGGCGAGGTCGAGTGGTCCACGGCGGGGCGACACGAGCGGCCGACCCTGGATGACCAGCGCGCCAGGTGGGCGAAGCGGTGATCGCTCAGGGCAGATCAATCGCGCTGGGCCGCACCGCTGAAACCGTTTGTGACCGCCTCCTTGCGGCGGGCGGAGCCAGGTAGTGCAGCTAGGGGCAGGAACCGAGGCATCCCTCTTAATTGACATCGTCTTCTGGGCGATAGCGGCCTCGACCGTCGTGGCGGCCCTGGCCGTCGTGCTCCTCAGGGACGTGTTCAGGGCTGCGCTGTTCTTGGTCGTCGCGCTACTGGGCGTAGCCGGCCTTTTCGTGCTTATGAGGGCCGAGTTCCTGGCCGTGGTGCAGGTGCTGATCTACGTGGGGGCGATCTCTGTGCTGATCATCTTTGCCGTAGTCACCACCAGGGATGTAGAGGAGGGCAGCCCGTTCAATGCCCTGCGGCTCCCGATGCTCGCCATTGCCGGTCTCCTCATGGCCTGCGTGGCCTTCGTCATCTACAGCACCGACTGGGTCCTGATCGAGGCGGCGTCATCCAGCGGCGAGATATCCGGTGCCGCGGCCGATGAGATCGGCCGTGTATACGACAACACGATTCCCGGCATAGCCGGCCTTCTGATAACCGACTACGTCCTCGCATTCGAGGTGGCCTCGGTCGTTCTCCTGGCGGCAGTGGTGGGCGCCCTGGCCCTGTTGAGGCGGCGATAGATGGGCCTTGAAAGCATGCTCCTGGTCGGGGCGATCATCTTCTTCATAGGGCTGTTCGGAGCGCTTACCAAGCGCAACGCGATCGTGGTCCTGATGTGCCTTGAATTGATGTTCAACGGGGTCAACATCACGGCTGTGGCGCTCTCACGTTACGTCCTGCCCAGGGCGGTGACGGGCGAGTCGGTCGGGACGCTCGAGGAGGCGGCAAGGCTGGTCCTTACCGGGCAGGTCTTCTCGGTCTTCATCATCACCGTGGCCGCCGCAGAGGTGGCACTCGGTCTGGCCATAGTCATAGCGCTGTTTCGCAACCGCGAGACGGTCTTTGTATCCGATGCAAACGAGATGAAGCACTAGACGTGTTTACCGACTACCGAAAGGCTCCCAACCTGATGGCGGCCGAGATGTGGAAGGAGGCGCTGGAGGCGGAGGGGCTGCCCACCAAGATCCTGCCGGAAGGCGACATCCTCACCTGGGGTGAGAGGGTTACGTACAGAGTGATGGTTCCCAAGGGCCGCGAGCACGTGGCCGACGAGATACTCAGGAAGCTCTAGATGATCGGCGAGATTGCCGTCTGGCTGATCTTCCTGCTGCCGTTGGCCTCTTTCCTGGTCATCGGCCTGTTCGTGCGACCGCTGCTCGGGAGCGGGGCGCGAGCGGCCGGGTGGGTGACCATTTCGGCCATCGCAGTGTCCCTTGCCCTGGCGATCTGGGCGCTGGCGAGCGTGGCGAGCAATCACGGTGCCGTGGAGTTCGAGCCGCACACGTGGCTGACGGTGGGGGGCCTGGACATAAGCGTGGGCATAGTCCTGGATGGCCTCACCGCCGTTATGTTGCTCGTGGTAACGAGCGTGAGCCTGCTCATCCAGATCTACTCGACGGCATACATGAAGGGCGACGGTGGCTACGCGCGCTACTTTGCCTACATGTCCCTGTTCACCGCATCGATGGTCGGACTGGTCATGTCGTCGAACCTGGTCCAGATGTTCGTGTTCTGGGAACTCGTCGGGGCCTGCTCATACCTCCTCATAGGATTCTGGTTCCACAGGCCCTCCGCCGCGGCGGCGGCCAAGAAGGCCTTCGTGGTCACCCGCGTCGGCGATTTCGGGTTCCTGCTGGCCATCCTCTACCTGTTCTTTAACGCGGACTCCTTCACTGCCCAGGGACTGAATCCGCTTGACGTGACCGACCTTCACGCGGCGATCGCCGTTGGCGGCGTGATGACCAGCGCGGTAGCGGGATGGGTGGCCGGCGGGATATTCGCCGGGGCCGTGGGCAAGTCGGGGCAGGTGCCGCTCCATACATGGCTGCCGGACGCCATGGAGGGCCCAACTCCGGTGAGCGCGCTCATACACGCCGCCACAATGGTCGCGGCCGGGGTGTTCCTGGTCGCGCGGTTCTTCCCCGTGTTTGAGGCCTCGGACGAGGCGATGCGGACCGTCGCGATCGTGGGCGGGGTGACCGCCATATTCGCTGCCAGCATCGGACTGGTTCAAAACGACATAAAGCGGGTTCTCGCCTACTCGACCATCAGCCAGCTCGGCTACATGATGCTGGCGCTCGGCGTGGGAGCGTACGGTCCGGCGATCTTCCACCTGTTCACGCACGCATTCTTTAAGGCCCTGCTCTTCCTGGGTGCCGGCAGCGTCAGCCATGCTGCCGGGGGAACCTTCGACATGCGCTACATGGGCGGGCTGCGCAGGAGGATGCCGTGGACCTGGGTGGCGTTCCTCATCGGGGCCCTCAGCCTGGCCGGCATAGCCCCCACCGCGGGCTTCTGGAGCAAGGACGAGATTCTGGGTTACGCGCGGGCGGGCACAACCTGGGACGCGGAGGTGGTCTTCTGGCTGGGCCTGGTCGCCGCGTTCATGACCGCCTTCTACATATTCCGCGCACTGTTCATGACCTTCGAGGGCGAGTACAGGGGCGGTGCCGCGGCCGACCCCGAGGCCGATGCTCACGGGGACGCCGAGCCGCACGAGTCGCCTCCCAGCATGGTATTTCCGCTGGTCCTGCTCGGCCTCGCCACGCTCGCGGTCGGCTGGCTGGTCAATCCGCTGACCGATCTGCGGGTGGTTCCCCTGCACTGGTTCGCCGAGTTCGTCAACATAGGCCCGCCCCACGAGTCCCTGTCCGCCGGCCACGTAGCCGTAAAGGACTTCAGCCGCGGTCTGGCCTTGGTCACCAGCCTGCTGGCGGTCGGCGGCATCGCGCTGGCCTACCTGATGCACGTTCTCAGGTCCAGGGGGCGGATGGGAGGCCTAGGGCCGGCCGAGCCGCTGCATCGCGCGCTGGTCCATAAGTACTACGTGGACGAGCTATACGAGGGCCTGATAATCCGCAGGCTTTTTTACGGTCGCTTCGCCCTGTCACTGGACTGGCTGGATAAGAACCTGGTCGACGGCGTGGTCAGGACGCTTGACCGGCTCGGCCGCAACGTCGGCCGGGCGATAGCGCAGTTGCAGACGGGACAGCTCCAGGGCTACGGGACGGTGATATCCGTCGGGCTGCTCGTGATATTCGGGATCTACCTGCTGTTCCGCTAGGGATATGGACGGCGTGAACGGACTACTGACGAGCCTGGTCTTCCTTCCGCTGGTCGCTGCCGCGGCGATAGCGCTGCTCGCCCGCAGTGACCGTCAGGTGAAATGGGCCGCGGGGATAGTGGCCCTGGCACAGCTCGTGCTCAGCATCGTCGTATTCGCGAGCTACGACCGCGACGCGGGCGGGCTGCAGATGGTGGACCGGGTATCCGACTGGGTGCCCATCGCCTCTTTCAACGTGGAGTACTTCCTGGCCGTGGACGGGCTCAGTGCTCCCATGGTCCTGCTGACCGGGCTGCTCGGGATGGCCGCCGTGTATGCCTCCTGGGGAATCAAGCACCGGGTGAGGGAGTACTTCGTCTGGCTGCTGGTCCTGCAGACCGCCGTGCTAGGCGTGTTCACGGCGCTCGATTTCCTCATGTTCTTCCTTTTCTGGGAACTCGAGCTCGTGCCTATGTTCTTCCTGATCTCCACCTGGGGCAGTGGCCGCAAAGAGTACTCGGCCATGAAGTTCCTGCTGTTCACCTTTATCGGCAGCGCTTTCATGCTTGTGGGAATCCTTGCCCTGTTCGTCACCTTTGGCACGTTCGACATGACCGCAATGCCGGGCCTGATCCAGGGTGGCGCAAAGCTCGCGCTGCCCGTAGGGGCGATCTTCGGGCTGCTATTCGTCGGTTTCGCCGTAAAGCTTCCGGTCTGGCCGGTTCACACCTGGCTGCCGGATGCCCACACCGACGCGCCCACGGCGGTGAGCGTCATGCTCGCCGGCGTGCTGCTTAAGATGGGCGGCTACGGGATGATCCGGGTCACCGCGGCGATGATGCCCGATACCATGGCGGACCTGTCCTGGCTCCTGGCCACAGCGGGCGTGATAAACGTCCTGTACGGTGCGGTGGTCACCCTGCGGCAGACGGATATGAAGCGGCTCGTCGCGTTCAGCAGCATCAGCCACATGGGATACGTGCTGATCGGCCTGTCGGCGATCGCGGCGGCCTCGGCGGAGACGGGCGCCATCGGGCTCACCGGTGCGGCGATGCAGATGTTCACCCACGGCACTATCACCGGCCTGATGTTCCTGATGGTGGGTCTGGTATATGACCGCGCACACACCCGGTACATACCGGACCTGGGCGGCCTGGCCGGCAGCATGCCGCTGATAGCGGTGGGCTTCCTGATCGCCGGATTCGCCTCTCTTGGCCTTCCTGGGACGAGCGGATTTGCGGCCGAGATCCTGGTCTTCTTGGGCACCTTCCCGGTCTGGAGCTGGCCGACGGTGCTCGCGGTCTTCGGGGTGGTCATCACGGCCGGCTACATCCTGTGGATGATTCAGCGGGCTATGTTCGGACCGCGCATGGAGCGATGGTCCACGCTCCCGGACGCGACCCGCACCGACCTGATCCCCATGGTCTTGTTGATCGTGCCGATCATCCTGTTCGGCATATATCCGGCGTTCATATCCGACGTGTTCGCAATCGGCATCGAGCCGATCGTGCAGGACGTTACGGGCGCGCAGGTCGGAATGCGTTAGGGGCGAATCGCCAGTGATTGTTCTCTTCGATGATGCGATTGCCGGGATCTTTACAGGGCGTGCGGACCTGCATTCCGTGAGGGACCGGCCGTGACCGCCTACGACATCTACCTGCTATCTCCCGAGCTGTGCCTTGTCGGCGTGGCGCTCTTGATCCTGCTCGTCGATTTTCTCGCAAAGGACCGAAAAGTCCTGCCGATCCTGGTGGTGTCCGGTCTGGTTGCGGCGCTGGCGCTGACGACCGCGCTTTGGATCGACCTGGACCATGGCGACCCGGCGGTGACGGGCGTATTCGGGACTCTCTCGGTGGACAAGTTCAGCCTGTTCATCAAGTTCCTTCTCGCCGGCTCAATGGCGGTTGTCGTGCTGATGTCCACCGAGTACGTCCGCCGCTTCGACACCCTCAGGGCCGAGTATTTCTCCCTGATCCTCCTGTCGGTGGCGGGCATGATGCTGCTCGGCTCGACACTGGAACTGATCACGATCTACATCGCCCTGGAGTTGACGGCGCTGCCGCTTGCGGCCCTGGTGGCCCTTGCCGGCAGCAGCCGGTCCACCGAGGCGGGCATGAAGTTCCTGATCCTGAGCGCCCTGAGCTCGGCCCTGCTGCTTTACGGCATGGTGTGGGTGTACGGCTTTGCCGGCAGTACAGACCTGGGCGAGATAGCGCGCGGCATCTTCAGCGTAAGCACCGGCGCAGAGCCACTAGGCGGGTACGCCCTCCTGCTCGGGATCGTGTTCATCATCGCCGGATTCGGATTCAAGATCTCCACCGTCCCGTTCCAGATGTGGGTGCCGGACGTGTACGAAGGGGCCCCTACGCCGGTAACGGCGTTCCTGTCAGTGGCGAGCAAGGCGGCCGGCTTTGCGGTGATACTGCGGGTCTTCTACGTGGCTTTTCCCGATTCTCTGGTCAGCATCGAATGGAGCGCCATCTTCGCCGTGCTGGCGATCATGTCGATGACCCTGGGCAATTTCGTCGCGATCGCACAGCGGGGAATGAAGCGACTGCTGGCATACTCGACCATTGCGCACGCGGGCTACATCATGGTCGGCCTGGCGGCCGTCACCGCCAGGGACCCTGCTGGCGGCACTGCCGAAGGCCCGGCCGGCGTGCTGTTTTATCTGGTCGGCTACGCGGCCACCAATCTTGCGGCGTTTGCCGCGGTGATAGCTATCTCCAACCGGGTCGGGAGCGACCGCATCAAGGACATGGCCGGAATGGGCAGGCGCGCGCCATGGCTTGCCGCCGCGCTCGCCTTCGCCCTGATCTCCCTGACGGGCGTTCCACCTACCGTGGGGTTCATGATCAAGCTAAACATATTCAGCGCCGCGGCCAGCAGCGGCCTTTCGTGGCTGGTGCTGGCCGGAGCGCTGAACAGCGTCGTCTCCGCCTACTACTACATGCGTGTGATAAAGGTGATGTACCTGTCCGAGCCGACTGAGGCACGCCCGGTCAAGGGCGAAAGGCCGCTTCATGTGGCCCTCGGGGTGAGCGTTGCCGCGCTCCTGTTCTTCGGAGTTTATCCGACTCCGCTCATCCGCATGGCCAAGACGGCGGCAGAGGTGCTGAGCATCGGACCAGTGATGTAATCTGGGGCGGAAACCCAGTCCTCTCCTATGAACGACAGCAAGGCCAGCATCGGGTTCGTCTACAACGGACAGATGCCCAGGGCGCGTGACCTGGTCCACTCCCTCATCGCATCGCTGGACATAGCCGATATCGCCTGGGCCTCTCCCGCCGACAGCGTCACCGAGCGGCAGGAAGAGCTCTCGCAGACCTCCGTTCTGGTAATCTCGGGCGGCGACGGCACCATCCTGAGGACCGTCCGGGTCACCGCTCCCTACGAGGTGCCGATCCTTTCGATCAACCTGGGCAAGGTCGGCTTCATGTCCGAGCTGGACGTGGACGATGCGGAGGCCGGGATAGCGTGTTACGTACGCGGCGAAGCGCAGGGTGCCTGGATCGACGAGCGGATGATGGTCAGGGTCCGGGTGACGCTGACCTCGGGTGCCACGGTCCCCTACGCCGATGCCTTAAACGAGGTCGTGCTCAGCCGCGGACAGAGCGCGAGGCTTCTCAACGTTGAGGCCAGCGTCGACCAGGCCGAGCTGACGGTCTACAGGGCCGATGGCGTGATGGTGTCGACCGCCAGCGGCAGCACCGGATACGCGATGGCGGCAGGGGGGCCCCTGGTAAGCCCCCGGCTGGAGGACATCGTTCTGCTGCCCGTTGCCCCCCACATGTGCCTGAACAGGGGACTGGTCCTGCCCGGCGACACGGTCGTGGACCTTAAGGTCGTCAACGAGGCCGACACGCTCCTGAGCGTGGACGGCTTCCCGGTGTCCCGGCTCGGTCCCGGCGATGTCGTGAGCATCCGCCGGAGCCCGTATTGTGCGCGTTTCGTAAGGCTCAGGCCGCCGCACGACTTCTATGCAAGCCTGACCCGTCGCCTGGGAATCGTTGACAGGTCCTGACCCGGCGCATCCCGTATCACGGGAGGTGGTCTTTGGCGGCAGCATCATGACCGTCACGGTCGATGTGCTGCGCCTCCCGGATGGTTCTGCGGCGAGGTTCGAGGTCGTCGAGCACCCGGATGCGGTCACCATCGTCCCGGTCGATGAGTTCGGGAACGTCGTGATGGTCAGGCAGTACAGGCACGCGGCAAAGCGCGTTCTCCTTGAGCTGCCAGCGGGAAAGATGGAAAGGGGCGAAGAGCCGGCCGTAACGGCACAGCGGGAGCTTCGCGAGGAGACCGGTCTGGCCGCCGGAGAACTCAGGTCTCTGGGGGGCTTTTACGCCGCCCCCGGCTTCCTCACCGAGTACCTGCACCTGTTTCTGGCCAGGGACCTGCGTCCCTCGCCCCTTACGCCCGATCCATTCGAGATCGCCGAGGTGGTGAGGGTGCCTGCTTCCGAGGCCCGGGCCATGGTGGCGGACGGCGAGATAAGGGACGCCAAGACGATAGCGGGGCTCTGCATGACCCTGGGCGCCGCAGGCGTCCTGGATCTCCCGGGCTAGGTGCCGCGGCGGCCTCTCATCCCTGCGACAGTTCTGCAAGCAGGGCGGCGGTCCGGTCCCACTGGTCCCCGTCTCCAAGGACAGTTACGACCAGTTCATCCGCTCCCCAGCCGAACACTTCATCGAGCCTGCGGGAGACGGTCGCCGCGCTGCCGTGCACCATGACGGCATCTGCCAGCTCGTCCGTCCATCCGGTCTTGTCCGAGCCGGGAAAGCCGGCCAGATCGAACATCCGCGAGTAGTTGGTCGACCCCGGGAAATAGCCCAGCCGCTCCCTGAGAGCGCCCCTCGCCTCGCTTGCGTCCTCGGTCAGGCATACGGGCACATGGACTATCATCGCAGGGACCTTGCGCCCGGCGGCAGCCGCGGCCCGGCGAAGGGTCGGCAGGGCCTGGTCCCGGACGTAATCGAGCGGACAGACCCAGGTGATGGCCCCATCGGCCGCCCTGCCGCACAGCTCGAAAGATCTGGGCCTCAGCGCCGATGCGTGGACGGGGATGTCGACCCCGCCTCCCGCGCTGGCCCGGGCCGTGTAAAAGCTTCCCTCCAGTGCACCTCGCCACCCTGCAGCAGATCCTTGAGGACCCTTACGTATTCCTCCAGGTGTCCCAGGGGCCGGTCGTATGGTTGGCCGAAGTCGTGCTCCATGGAGGCCTTGTGGGCCGGCCCCACGCCAAGTGCAAGGCGGCCCGGGGCGAGGTCCCACACCGCCCGGGCCTGCTCAGCCAGGGTGATCGGGTGGCGCGACCAGTTGCGGACGACGGATGTGCCCAGCCTGATTCGCTCGGTCTGAACGACTGCCGCGGCGTAAACGGTCAGGACATCGCAGGGCCCTGCGGCCGAGGTCATCCAGGCCGCCGGCACCCCCGCTCCCTCCAATCGCCGTATCGTCGAAACGATGCCCTGCGGGGTTCCGTCCTCTACTACTACTCCAATGGTTCGCTCGGCCATGGTCGATGCTCCTGGATGCCTTGTGTGCGGCGTCATCGTAACCTCTTTCCGCTTTCGGCGGCCCGCGCCTTACCGTGCTATCGTGATGGGATGGAGGGTCTAGTAGTCCACGAGCGACCGCGGCACCAGGCTCGCTTCCTTGTGGCGTCCTTCGCGGGGTGGCCGGACGCCGCCCAGGCCTCCACCAACGCCGTCAGGTTCCTTGCCCGACTGACAGAGGCCACGGCGTACGCCGAGATCGACCCCGACCCGTTCTTTGTGCTCACCGAGGTGCGTCCCCACACCTTCGTAGACAAGTCGGGGCGAAGGGGAATGTCATGGCCCGAGAGCGAGTTCTCCTACTCGGATCCAGAACGCCGCGACCCTCACCTGCTCCTGTTTCTGGGGACGGAGCCAAACCTGCGCTGGCGATCCTACACCGAGATACTGCTGTCGGAGGCCGAGCGCTTCGGCGTGGAAGCGATCGTGACCCTCGGGGCACTGATGGACGCGGTACCCCACTCGCGCGAAACGAAGATCACCGGGGTGGCCACCACCCAGGGGTATGTCGAGCGCCTGGGTGAACTTGGCATACTCGAGTCCGGCTACGAGGGTCCGGCGGGCATCCACACCGCCCTCATGGACGCGTGCGCCAGCAGGTCGATCCCGTACGTGAGCCTGTGGGGTCACTCACCCCATTACGTGACGACCTCACCGAACCCGAAGGCGACGCATGCGCTCCTTGCAGGGCTGAGGGACGTGATAGATCCGACGATGTTGCTGGACGATGAGCTGAGCGAGCTGAGACAGGGCGGAGTGGTCTGGGAGACGGAGGTCGACAGGGCCATCTCAGGCGAAAAGGACGTCGCGCAGTACGTGAAGATGCTGGAGCGACGCTACGATCGGCAGGCTCCGGCAGGGAGGCGGGAGGGGACGATGCCCAGCCCGGAGGCCATGGTTGCCGAGCTAGAGGACTTCCTTAAGGCCCAGCGAAGCCAGGAGGATTGACCGCCGCACCGGCATGGGTGATGGGGAGTTGCCGCCGGCCGACCCGCGTTCCGCCGGGCACGAGACCACCCGATGAGCCGCGAGAACCCGGGCCGCTCTTCGGTGTCTACGCGGCCCGGCCGGGCACGGCCAGGAAGTAGTAGGGTATGTGCCAGACGTCCGTCCGCCGGCGCCTTCGCCGCCCCTCAATCTCAACCACCGCCTTGCGTCCCCGCACCTCGCGGACGATCCCCTTGGACCCGTACCTGGGCCCGCCACTGACCCTGCCGAGATACAGAACCCGCTGACCGGGTTCGAATTCGTTGGGGCCAGCGCCGGCGTAGGTCAGGTCCGCAATGCCAGGCATCTGAAGCTGGTTGACCGTCACTTGGCTTCCCTCCATTAGAACAAGTTTAGAACAGAACTTTCGTTCGGTCAACCGCTTGAGCCCGTCTCGCTCACGGAGATCGTTGAAGCAGGGTCGGTGGCGGCGGTAGTATGCGTTTTGTGAGTGGATACGGCAGGCTGAAGGGCAAGGTGGCGCTGATAACCGGCGCGGCGCGAGGACAGGGCTCGGCCGAGGCGAGGATATTCGCTGGCGAGGGCGCGAAGGTGGTTGTCTGCGACACTCTCGCCGGCGAGGGAGTGGCCGTGGCCGGCGGGATAAACGAGGAGCACGGGGGAGGAACGGCCATGTTCTACCCCCTCGACGTGAGCAGGGAGGCTGACTGGGAGCAGGCGGTTCGGGCTACCGCATCGAGGTTCGGCTCACTCGATGTGCTGGTCAACAACGCCGGCATCCTCTCGCCCCATCGAATCGCCGAGACGACGATCGAGGAGTGGGACCGGCTGATGTCCGTCAACGCCGCGGGCGTCTTCCTGGGCATGAAGCATGCCGTTCCGTCGATGAGGGCCGCTGGGGGCGGTTCGATCGTGAATGTTGCTTCGATTTCCGCCATCGCGGCAGGCGAACTTGCCGCTGCTTACCACGCCTCGAAGGGGGCGGTGCGTAGCCTTGCCCGCTCGGCGGCCATGCAGTTCGCCTCAGAGTGCATCAGGGTCAACACGGTCTTTCCGGGTCCCGTCGATACCCCGATGCTGTGGGAGGCATACCAGCCGGCCCACGTAAAGCGGTTCGACACCGAGCACCCAATGGGCCGAATGGCCGAGCCGGAAGAGATCGCCTACGGCGTGCTGTTCCTGGCCTCCGACGAATCGTCCTACATGACAGGGGCCGAGCTGGTTATCGATGGGGGCTGGACCGCCCGGTAGGGTGCGCAGGGGTTTAGCGGGCCAGCTGTGCGACGCTAAGCTAGGGTCAGGTGAGCCCGGCCGTCCGCCGAAGATGGCGCGGCCGAGACGAGGAGGGTAGTGAAATGAGGCTTGAGGGGAAAGTAGCCATAATCAGCGGGGGCGCCGGGGCGATGGGCGCTACAGAGGCGAAGATGTTCGCCTCCGAGGGTGCCAGGGTCGTGATCGGGGACGTGGTGAGCGGGGAGTCGGTCGCAAGGGAGATCGAGGATCTCGGAGGTCAGGCCCTGTCTTGTTCCCTCGATGTGACCCGGGAGGAAGACTGGGTAAAGGCGGTGGAGCTGGCCGAGGACCGCTACGGCCCGGTAAACGTGCTCGTCAACAACGCCGGGGTCTTCCGCACGACGGTCATTCACGAGACCCCGGTCGAGGAATGGGACGACATAATGGCCATAAACGCCCGGGGCGTGTTCCTCGGGACCAAGGTGGTTGTCCCGTCCATGCGGCGGTCGGGAGGCGGATCGATCATCAACATCTCCAGCACCGCCGGCCTGGTGGGGAACACACTGGAGGGAGCCTACACCGCCTCCAAGGGGGCGGTCAGGCTGTTCACAAAGAGCTCCGCCCTCCATTACGCCGCCGAGGGGATCCGCGTCAACTCGGTGCACCCGGGCCTGATCGACACGAAGATGGTCGACTTCATAATGGAGGATCCGGAGCAGGGACCCCTGGTGCTCTCGAGGGTGCCGATGAAACGCATGGGTTCCGCCGAGGAGGTGGCGAAAGTGGTCATGTTCCTGGCCTCGGACGACTCGTCCTACGTGACCGGCTCCGAGTACGTGGTCGACGGGGGCTACTCGGCCCAGTGATCTTCACGCCTGGATCAGGGTCCGCCTGGTTCCGCTTACGCATCGATCTGCGCGGGAGGCGGCGTTGAGGTTGCTCGACAAGGTCGCCCTGTTGACCGGCGGGGCGGGCGACATCGGGTCCGCGCAGGCCAGGCTATTTGCGGGCGAGCGGGCCAGGGTGGTGGTGATAGACCTTGAGGAGGAGCGGGGTCACGGGGTCGTGTCCGGGATTGCGGCGGGCGGGGGGTCCGCCCTGTTCCTGCCGCTGGACGTGTCGGAAGAGCGGGACTGGGAGGTGGCGGTGCGGGAGTCGGTGGATCGTTTCGGGTCCATCGACGTGCTGGTCAACAACGCCGGGATCTACCAGACCGAGCCCGTAGAGAACGTCGACGCCGACCTGTGGGCGCGCATTATGGCGGTAAATGCCCGCGGCGCTTTTCTGGGGACCCGGAGCGTGGTCCCCGTGATGCGCGAGCGGGGCGGGGGCTCGATCGTGAACGTCGCCTCAACCACCGCGCTGGTCGGCAGCCAGAGGGGCGGCGCCTACGGCGCCTCCAAGGCCGCCCTGCTCTCGCTTACGCGGCACACGGCCGTCCAGCACGCCGCCGACGGCATCCGCGCCAACACCCTGGTGCCGGGGCCAGTAGAGACGGAGATGATCGCAGAGAACCTGGCCAGCGAGGAGGGCAGGGCAATGTCCACCGCCAGGGTGCCGCTCGGCAGGCTGGCAGAGCCGGCCGAGATTGCGTACGCGGCGCTCTACCTGGCCTCGGACGAGTCGTCCTATGTGACCGGCTCACATCTGGTCGTGGACGGTGGGCTGACGGCGAGATGAGACTGCCGCCGCCGCCCGGGTGCACAACTCCGCCCTAGAAGATCGCTATCGGGTTTACCGGGCAGCCGGTGCCCCCGACTATGCGCAGGGGCCCCATCGTGACCAGGAACTCCCATCGATTGCGCGCCGCGCACTCGGCCGCCAGGTCCTCTAGGTTTGCGTTGTCCAGTATCCAGACCCCCATGTGGATCAGGCCCACCTGGTGAATCGGGTTGGTCACGGTCGGGTAGGGTGGGGGCAGCATGTCGTTTGACGTGTCGGTGCCCAGGACCGCCACGTCCCGTTCGCGCATAAGAGGCAGGCAGGCGGCCTGACAGGCGGTGGATCCATCGACGACCGGGTTGAAGGGCCCCTCGGTCAGGGTGCGACGGAGTTGGCCGGTGCGTATGAACAGGATGTCGCCGGGCTCGATCGTAAAGCCGCAGCTTTCCTCGGCGGCGAGTATGTCCCCGGGCATCACCCCGTCGGACCGATCGAGCCAATTGATCCCGCGGACGCGGGGAACGTCCACCAGCACGCCGCGGCCGACTATGCCGTTGCGGGCAGTGTCGACTGAACACACGGTCGCCCCCTGGTTGGTGGATACAAGAGACGATGGTCGACCGTTGTACATCTGGCCGTTCCAGAAGAAGTGGGCGGTCGAGTCCAGGTGGGTGATGTGGTAGCCGTGGTAGACCATCGACACGTACTCGAGGGCGGCCTGGATCCTGAAGTCAGTGTGTTTTTCGTGGTGGGTCCAGCCCTCGCCGCTCTCGAGCATCAGGCGCACGGTGGGCCGATAGACCTCGGCGTCGTTGTTGGTGTCGAGCGGCCGGGAGCAGGTGACCGAGACACCTTCCCTGACCAGGGCGCTTGCGCGGCGGACCCGCTCCGGAGTGATCAGATTAAGGGCCCCTAGCTCGTCCTCAGGTCCCCATCTGCCCCAGTTGCTCAGGCTGTCCATCCAACCCAGCACCTCGTCCTCGGTCGGTTTAACTCCGCGCTCGGTCATCGCGACAACTCCTTAATCCGGTCTTTGCGGCTACTGTCGGACAGGCACGTAGTGTAACGGTCGTCGGGGAGTCCCCTCCGGGCGCCCTTCCAATGCGGGCGAGACACGGCGATCAAGACCACTTATCCTTGCAGGGCGCCGCGCCCCGACTCCATGCTCTCCTCCACCTTCATACACCTGCCCGGGTCGGCGGGACGATCGAGGAGGAGATCTGGCGGTCCGGGATTACGTGCTGGAGTGAATTCATCTCCTCGCCCGGGCTGCCCGCCAGGGTGGAGGTCCGGCGCGGAGAACTGTGCGAACTGCTCCAGGAGAGCCAGGAACGGCTTGCCAGTGGCGACGCAGCCTACTTCGATCGGGTGCTGCCTCCCTCGGAGAAGTGGCGGCTCTATCCGGACTTTCGCGACCGCGCCGCGTTCCTTGACATAGAGACCACGGGTCTGTCCCCCTACCGATCGGACGTCACGATGGTCGGCGTGCTGGACAGGGCCGGTTTTCGCGCCTTCGTGTCCGGCGAGAACCTGCGCGAACTACCATCGGCGCTCAGAGAGTATGACCTTTTCCTGACATTCAACGGGGCGGCGTTCGACCTGCCGTTCCTCGAGCATTTCTTCGGTCGCCCAATGTTCGGCCACAGGCCTCACATCGACCTGATGTACCCGCTCAGGAGGCTCGGATACCGCGGTGGCCTGAAGGTAGTGGAGAGGCGACTCGGGCTGGACCGCGGCGAGCTTTCCGGGCTGGCCGGGGCCGACGCGGTGCGCCTTTGGTACATGTGGGAGGGCGGCGACCGCGGTGCGCGGGACACACTGGTGCGCTACAACGCCGAGGACGTTGCCTCACTGCCCGTCATCGCCGAATTCGTGTTCGAATCGATGGTCGACATATTGCCCGTACCTGTTGCGCCGCTGGCTCGGTGGGGTAGGACGCGCGTCGATCACCTACGGCTTGACCGCTCGGTGCTGGCGCGCCTGCGTTCTACCTGGCGCCTTTAGGGGTCCTTTCCCCTCTCAATGCGCCTTCCGTGGCCGGCCAAGTCGATGACGGCGGCGGCAGGGCCTCTTCGGGCTCCAAGGCGTTTGTGATCAGCGGCACGAAGTTGACACCGCCGCTGCCCGGTGGGAGTATCGCGCTTGGAAGTCGGAGCGACCCGGGGCGCTTAGGATTCGAGTTGGCAAGGAGCCATACATGAAAAGAACCTTTTTTGCAGCACTATTCGCCCTGGTCATCGGGCTTTCGTTCGCGGTTGTGGCCTGCGGGCCTTCCGAGGAAGCAGAGCCCGAGCCCGTCGCGCCGACGCCCACCGTGGAGGTAATGGAGGCGCAGCCCACCGCCACTACAGAGGCCATGGTCGAGGATGTCATGGAGCCGGAGCCGACCGAGGTGGTCGATGCAATGGATGCCATGGAGGACGCCAGGTTCGGCGGCACCCTGAGGGTGGTCTCGCAGGCCAGCATTCCGTCGCTGGACCCGGTCTTCAGTGGGGCATATGTGACTACGGCGGTCGCCTCCCACATGTACGAGACCCTCTTCGGCTGGGATGCCAACATCGAGGACCAGCCGGTAATGGTTGAAAGCTGGGATGTGAGTGACGACGGCCTGACATGGAGCTTCACCCTGCGTGACGGGCTTACCTTCCACGATGGGACCCCCGTCACGGCCGACGACGTGCGCTCCACCTACGAGCGCTGGCTGCCCAGCTGGTATGCGCTCGCGGGCCTGATGAGGGAGTTCCAGGACGACGACTCGTTCGTGGTGACCGACGACAGGTCGTTCCAGATCATCCTGAATGAGCCCACCGGATCGGTGATCATGAGCCTGGCTAAGCCCTATGGCAGCCCGCGCATCATGCCCACCCGGCTCGACGAGGGCCTACCTGCAAGCGAGGCGGCGGCGGAGTGGGTCGGCTCAGGCCCCTATAAGTTCGTCGACTGGTCGCAGGGCGATCGAATAACGATCGCGCGCTTCGACGAATTCGTTTCGCGGACCGAGCCGGCGAGCCTGTACACCGGCGAGGTAAAGGCCTACATCGACGAGCTGGTCTGGCTTGAGGTGCCGGACGAGGAGACGAAGCTGGCCGGACTTGAGACCGGTGAGTGGGACGTGGTCGACGGAGCGGGCCTGGACTTCTATGACCGGGTGAACCAGAACCCGGACCTCACGGTGCCGCTCTACAAGCCGGGCCACAGGAGCAACCTGCTCATACCCGCCAACCCGCCGTTTGACAACGTCACCGCGCGCATCGCCTTCCAGACGGGTCTGGACATCGCCAACGTGATGGCGTCGCTCGGGCCGACGGAGCTTTGGACGCTGTGCCCCGCGATCTTCTACTGCGGGACAAGGTGGGAGACCGACGCGGGAGCGGACGAGTACTACAACCGCAACGACAAGGAAGAGGCAAAGCGGCTGCTCGCCGAGGCGGGCTACGCCGGCGAGACCCTGATCCTCTGAACCCGACCGACTACTCGACCATCACGCCGACGGGCTTTGTCGTAAAGAGCGAGATGGAGGCGATGGGCATGAACGTTGACATGCCCGCCCTTGACTGGGCGACTGTCGTCACCAGGTTCGGAAACGTCGAGAGCTTCAGCGTGGCGACCAGCTGGGACGTGCACTGGAACAGCACCAGCCCGCTGGAACACGAGGCCATAGGGGCGCAGCACGCGCTGTTCCCGCCCCCGGTGGAAAAGCTCCACGAGTTGAGGAAGCAGTTTGCCCAGGCGACAGACGATGCCGAGAAGTTGCGGTTACTCGATGAGCTGCAGATAGAGTTCTACAAGAACGTCCCTGCGCTGTACGAGGGTATCTTCTACAGCATCTACCCGGCTACGGCTGCCCTCAAGAACTTCGAGGTCAAGGCCTTCCCCTACTACGCCAACTCCTGGCTGGAGCGCTAGGACGCCCGGCCCTCGGCGGACGGCCTGCGTAGACGATAGAGTCGGTAGGCGGTGACGGCGATTACGACGCCGATAACCGCACCGCCTACCGACCAGGTCACGACCTCGAGGTTGTCGGTCACGAAGGCCTCTATGCGCGCGCCGAAGATCATGATCAGGACCCCGATCATGAGAAATCGCGCGCCGCGGCCAATGAGCGATGCGATAAGGAAGATTCTCCGGTCGAACCCGAGCACGCCCGCCAGGATCGCGAAAACCTTGTAGGGGATGGGAGTGAAGGCCGCAAACAGCACCGCCCAGACCCCGTAGCGCTCGAACAGTCTCTCGGCCCTCGTGATGTAGCTTTCCGGGAAGAGCCGGTCGGCTATCGGGCGGCCGATGCGCTTTCCCAGCCAGTGACCGACGAGTGCCCCGGCCACCGACGAGGCCGTGACCAGCAGGGCCAGCGGGATGGCGTTGTGAGGCTGTGGGATAGCGACGGCTATCAGTAGGGCGTCGGGCGGAATGGGGTTGAAGATCGACTCGGTAAAGCTCGACAGCGCGAGGATGCCGACGGCCCACCCGCTCTCGGCGAAACCCAGCAGCCACTCCGATAAATCGTGCAGCCAGCCCAAGGGGTCAGTCGCGCTCGATCAGGATCTCTACAGCGAGCGTTTCTCCACCGATGCTGGCGCGGGCCACCCGGGTCTCGAGGCGGGAAATGTCCGCCTCCTGAATGGCTGGAGACAAGGGGCTGCCGGAGGCCGTAAGCGCGCGCGCCACGGGCTCCGGGGCGCCTGAAAGCATCTCCGGGTCCAGAGCGTAAAGCAGCGCCTCCTGCTCCAGCAGCGCCTCCACCGCCTCTTCGACCGTGACCTGCCGAAACGCGACCGTATCGCCGGGTCTGGCCTGCGCCAGACGCCCGAGATCGGTGGATATCACGGTCCCGATCTTTGCGTATCCACCGGTTGGGCCGCGGTCGGCCATCAGTACGATGGGCATGCCGTTGGCGGGCACCTGGATGGCCCCCGGGGGACTGCCGTCCGAGATGATGTCGGCCCCGTTCTCGTGTCTCAGGTGCGGTCCCTCCAGCCGGTAGCCCACCCGGTCGGAGTCGATGGACACAACGTAGCGCGAATCGAAGAGGGTATCGACGGCATCCCGCCTGAAGGCGTGGGTCTGGGGACCGACGACGGCCCTGATGACGTGGGAGTGTCCGTAGTGCACCGGCTCGAGGTCTTCCGGAAGGCCGCGCTCTTCGTGCCGCTTTGCCGGGTCCGGGGGTGCGGCGGAGAGTACGTCGCCGCTCTTTAGCGCCCGACCTTTCAGTCCGCCTATCCGGCTGGCCATGTAGGTCGAGCGGCTTCCCAACACCTCGGGCACGTCAATGCCACCGGCAACGGCCAGGTAGGCGCGCATGCCGTCGACCATGCTGTCGGAGGTCAGCACCGAATCCTTTTTGACCCGCATAGATTGCCATCTCGGAACCGATCTGCCGTCGACCCGGACCGCAAGGTCTCCGCCCGTAAGCGCGATCAGCGCGTCGTCCAGAAATCGGATGCGCGGACCGACCACCGTCATCTCAAGGCAGGCGGCGCCCTGGTCGTTGCCGACCAGCACGTTGGCGGCTCTCAGGGAAAACAGGTCCATGGCTCCCGAGACCGGTACGCCGAATCGCTGGTAGCCGAACCGGCCGGTGTCCTGTACGGTGGTAAGGAGCCCCGGCTCCAGTATCTCCATGACTCGGCGGCTCATGGATCCGATCCGCTCAGGCGCCCGCCGGCACCGAGGTCGGGGTCCTGGCCGACGCCACGTCCGGCCGGTAGACGCCGGCCTCCACCTCTTCGGCGATCCTTGAGTATTCCTCCTCGGATCCGAGGGCCGCAAACCTTATGTAGTCCCCGGCGACGACCAGGGAGGGGGGATCGCGCTCCGGGTCGAAGAGCCGCACCGGGGTGCGGCCGATCAGGCGCCATCCCCCGGGGCTTGCCGCGGGATAGACCCCGGTCTGCGACTCCGCGATCCCCACAGAGCCCGCGGGAATGCGCACGCGGGGCGTGGCGAGCCGGGGGGTCGCCAGCTGCTGCGGCAGGCCTCCGAGGTAGGGGAAGCCGGGTGCAAAGCCGATCATGTAGACGCGGTAGTCGACCCCGCTGTGCAGTGACACCACCTGGTCGGCCTCGATTCCAGCGTGCTCTGCAACGTGGTCAAGGTCTGGGCCGTGTTCGCCACCGTAGAGCGTCGGCAGGGTCACGACCCTGCGATCGACCATCCCGGCCTTGCCCAGGTCTCCGTCGGCCCGTGTGACCATCTCGACAAGGTCGTCCCGGCAGGTCCGGGTGGGATCGTAGGTGATCATGAGCGACCTGTATGAGGGCACGATGTCGGAGATGCCCCGGGCCTCAAGGCGCTCGATGGCCTGCATGAGCGCGCGGACGCGGTCGTTGATCTCCGGGTCGATCGTCTCGCCCAGCTCGACGACCAGTGCACAATCGCCGGCTTCGAAGAAGCGGGGCGCTTCGTACATCCCGTCTACACCAGCTCCTCAAGCGGCACGACCTGCACGCCCGCGCCCTCGAGCGTGTCGCGCACCGCACGCGCCATCGCGACGGCGCCGGGCGTGTCCCCGTGCAGGCAGATGCTGTCGGCCACCACCTCGACCTCCGACCCGTCGACCGCCTCGACGGTTCCCTCGGTGACCATCCTGAGAGTGCGCTCGGCTATCTGGTCCGCGTCGTGCAGCACCGCCCCAGGCCGGGAGCGGGGGGCGAGCGCCCCATCGGGCATGAGCGCCCTGTCGGCGAAGACCTCGCGCGCCACCCGAAGGCCCATCTCCTCTGCGATTTCGATCCAGCGCGAGCCCGACAGGGCAAGCAGGATCAGCCGCTGATCGACCTCGAGTATAGCCTCGCAGATCGCACGGGCGAGGGCCTCGTCCTTTACCGCCATGTTGTACATGGCGCCATGAGGCTTTACGTGCTGGAGCCGCTTTCCCCTCGTAAAGGCGGTCAGGGCCCCTATCTGGTAGACGACATCGTCGCGGGCCTCCTGCGGATCGACGACCATGTTCCGCCTGCCGAAGCCCCGCAGGTCGGGGAAGGCCGGGTGAGCGCCTATTCCGACGCCGTTTTTCTCGGCCAGGCCGACCGTGTGGCGCATCCATCCCGGGTCGCCGGCGTGAAAGCCGCAGGCGATGTTTGCCGAGCTGATGCAGCCTATGACCTCCTCGTCGAGGCCCATCTTGTAGGAGCCGAAGCTCTCGCCGATGTCGCTGTTGAAATCTACCCGGCCCTGCGTGCTGGCAGCGCTCATAAGCCCTCCAAAGGAACCCCGATTATATGTCCCGGACCCCGGTGTTACCAGCGGTAGACATCGGCCTGTCCTGCGGGCGGCGGGCGCTCGGCGGTGGCTGGAGAGGGGGCCTTGGTGTAAAATCACGACCGTCACGCGCCGCTCCGCCGGCGGGCCTTTGCACGGGCGACGCGGGAGTCGCGCGAGTTGCCCGGACCGTGGATTCTCCACCCCTCGCCGAGGAGGCACGCCATCGAAGAGACCTCTCTGGAGCAGGCCGTAACCACGACCGCGATTGGTGCGGGCACCGCCTTTGCCCTCCTGGCCGCTCTGCTCGTCATACTGACGATCCTGGGACCAACCGTCGCTTACCTGCGGGGCTGGCGAGCCGAGCGCGCCCTGCGCAAAGGGCGCCTGCGACGCCAGAGAGCCACCGCCGCGGTTGTAGCGGTGGGTGTGCTGAAGGCCAGGCGAGAGGCCTCCGGGCGTGGCGAGAATTGATCGGGGACGCGGGGCCGGGGAGACGTTGAGTTGACCGAGTTCTTCGATTTCCTCAGGTCCTCGGGGTTCTACAACATAAGCTGGCAGAACCTGGTCATGCTGGCCATCGGGCTGGTGCTGATATTCCTGGCGGTCCTCAAGGAGTGGGAGCCCTACGAGCTGCTGCCCATTGGGCTGGGGATAGTGATCGTCAACCTGCCTCTTACGGGCATCGCGATAACCCCCACCGAGGGTACCGGGGTCCAGGACGCCGGCATCCTGGGCGTGATATTCCACTACGGGCTGTCGTTCTGGAACATCCTGCCACCGATCATCTTCATCGGCATAGGCGCGCTGACGGACTTCAGCCCGCTGATCGCCAACCCCAGGACGCTCCTGCTCGGGGCCGCCGCGCAGGTGGGAATCTTCATCGCATTCTGGGGTGCGCTGGGCGTAACGCAGCTGGACCCGGGGCGCTTCACTCTGGGGGAGGCCGCCTCGATCGGTATCATCGGCGGGGCTGACGGGCCGACGACCATCTTCCTTTCGGCCAAGCTGGCGCCCGAGATCCTGGGCATCACCGCGGTGATCGCCTACACGTACATGGCGGCCGTGCCGTTCATCCAGCCCCCGCTCATGAAGCTCCTGACGACCAAGAAGGAACGCCAGATCGTCATGAAGCCCACCCGGGAGGTGTCCAAGGCCGAAAAGCTCGTGTTCCCGGTGATCCTGCTGATCATCATCCTGCTCATCGTTCCCAGGGCGGCCCCGCTCGTTGCGATGTTCGTGGCCGGCAACCTGTTCCGCGAGAGCGGGGTGGTGCCCAGGCTGACGCAGGCCGCCTCCAACGAGCTTCTCAACATCGCTACGATATTCCTGATGCTGACCGTTGGTACGCAACTCAGGGCGGAACTTGTCTTTTCCATCGAAACGCTGCTGATACTGGGGCTGGGGCTGGTCGCCTTCGCCTGCGGGACCATGGGAGGCATCCTGTTTGCCAAGGGGATGAACCTGTTCCTCAAGGAGAAGATCAACCCGCTCATCGGGTCGGCCGGGGTGTCTGCTGTGCCGATGGCGGCCCGCATCTCCCACCACATGGGACAGCAGGAGAACCCGAACAATTTCCTACTGCACCACGCCCTGGGGCCGAACGTCGCCGGTGTGATAGGGTCGGCGGTGGTCGCTGGCGTGTTCATCAGTTTGCTCGGCTAGCGGGTCGCACGGCACATGGGTACAAGGCTGCGCATCAAGATCGGGGATAGCTGGCACGACGTGGAGGTGCTCGACATCGACGCCGACCCCATCGAGGTGATCGTCGACGGAGAGCCAGTCCAGGTGGAGTTTCCCAGCGCCGGCCAGGAGGTCGCGGAATTGCCCGCGGCCGCACCGACGGTCCCCGCGAAGGCGCCCGCCCCTGCGGTTGAGCGACGGGAGACCAGGCCCGATACCCCGGCAAGGGCAGCTCCCTCGCCGCCTGTGCACGCCCCGCCGGCGGGCCCTACCAAGGTCTTCAGCTCTCCGATGCCGGGCATCATCGTCTCGGTCGCGGTGAAACAGGGGGACCAGGTTGTTCCCGGAGACGAGGTCTGCGTGCTCGAGGCGATGAAGATGCAGCAGACGCTTCGTGCGGAGTGGGCAGGCATCGTTCGAGAGGTGCACGTCCAGTCCGGCAATCAGGTACAGGGCGGCGACCGGATCGTAACCCTGGAGTAGGCCCGGGAACCGTTGCTCGGACTGTAGAGCAGGCGAGCTCGGGACCCATGGAATCACGCTAGAGGCCGCGGGCTCCCGCGGGGAGCCGGTCGACGGGATGGGGTCGGCAGGGATTGCATCCGGGCGTCTTAGACAGGTAGCGGGAGGCGAGAGATGGATCATGGAAGACTGGCTATAGACGGAGGCTCTCCCGTAGTGACCGACCCGATTCCGGACGGGGTGTCGGGCCCCAGCGTCTTTGGAGCCGACGAGGTTGCAGCGGCCGCGGCCGTACTGGAGGAGCAGAACCTGTTCCGGTACCGCCCGGACAGCCAGAGCAACCTTTTCGAGCAGGAGGTCGCCGAGTTCCTGGGGGTGAGGCACGCCCTCATCGTCAACTCGGGGACCAGCGCCCTGATCTGTGCGATGAAGGCCGTCGGCATCGGACCCGGCGACGAGGTGATCATCCCCTCCTACACCTACATGGCCACCCCCTGTGCCGTGGTGGGGGCCGGGGCCGTTCCGGTCATGGCCGACATAGACGAGTCCCTTGGTCTCGATCCCGCCGACGTTGAGCGGCGAATCACCCCGCACACGAGGGCCGTAGTGCCGGTGCACATGAGGGGGGTGCCGAACAGGCTCGACGACCTTCTGGAGGTCGCGGGTAGGCACGGCCTCAAGGTCATTGAGGACTGCTGCCAGTGCGTCGGTGGACAGTACAGGGGAAAGCGCGTCGGCACCTATTCGGACATCGCCGCCTGGAGCCTCAACTTCTACAAGACGATCAGCGCCGGTGAGGGCGGTGTGGTGTTCACCGACGACACCGAACTGTTCGAGCGCGCCGGCTACGCGTCCGATCCGGGCCTGCCGCTCTGGCAGGGACAGGACACCCGCTCGATCGACTGGGATGCCGAGAGCTTTCCGGGCGCGGGCTTTCGGCCCAGCGAGCTGATCGCCGCGGTATCCCGCGTCCAACTGGCCAAGATAGAGGATATCCTCTCCCACCAGAGGCAGCTAAAACGCGCCTTTCTAAGTGAGCTCGACGAGCCCCGCGCGTACCGGCTCCAGCACGTGGACGACCCGGAGGGAGATACCGGGGTCTCAGCGGGCGTCATCGTCTCCGACGGGGCCCTGGCAAGGGGCTACGTCCATGCCCTCAAGGCAGAAGGCGTGGATGCCGGAGCCATATTCAACGACGGGATACCGGACCGGCACATCTACACGGCCTGGGAATCGGTCATGAACAAGCGCTCGCATCATCCCTCCGGCTATCCGTGGAAGGACCCGGCATACCTGGGCGAAGTCGAATACGAGCGGGACATGTGCCCTCAGACGCTTGACCTGCTCGGCCGCACGCTGCTTTTCAACTTTCACATGAACATGGACGAGGGTCATGCCCGGGCCATGGCCCGGGCCCTGAACAAGGTGGACGCCGCCCTCGGTGGCTAGGTACCCCGGACGGGATCGGACGGGATCAGTAAGCAGCTTCGGCGCCCGCGCCGGGGACCGGTGGGCCGTTGATGGATGAGTTGAGACTTGATGGCCGGGTGGCGCTGGTCACCGGCGGAGGCCGGGGCATAGGTCGCACTATCGCCCTGACCCTGGCGCAGGCCGGTGCCGATCTGGCCGTGGTCGCCCGCACCGCTTCGGAGATCGAGGACGTGGCCGGGGAGATCCGGGAACTGGGTCGGCGGGCGGTGGCCATACCGACGGACGTGGCAAGGTCCTCCGATGTGGACAGTGCGGTGGAGGTAACCTCGGACCGCCTCGGTCCGGTCGATATCCTCGTAAACAACGCTGGCGCTCACATTGGCGTTCCTCTGGTGCCGCTGCCGGGAAGGGAGCTGGGACCGCCCCGGGTGAGCCGCATCGCTGATCTCCCATTCACCGATGAGGAATGGGACGTCGTCTTTGCGACGAACACGAGCGCCGCAATGTACGGGTGCCGGGCCGTTGCGCCGGGCATGCTTGAGCGCGGCTACGGCAAGATCATCAACATCTCTTCGAACAACGCCCATCAGGCATTCGAGTACGAGGTGGCATACAACTCCTCAAAGGCGGCGCTCAATATGCTGACCCGCGTGCTGGCCCTGGAGTGGGCTCCCTATGGCATCCGCGTTAACGCAATAGGTCCGGGAGAGTTCGGGACCAGCATGAATGATCTCGGCGGGGACGACCCGAACGAGAGAGCTCGCATGATGGCCCGAATACCGATGGGCGTGCCCGGCAACCTGCGGGACCTCGGCCTCCTTGCCGTCTACCTTGCCAGTCCCGCCTCCGACTACATGACAGGGCAGATCGTCTACCTGGACGGAGGCCAGACGGCCAAGTAGGGGATTGCTCTCCGGCTGGTGGCGGCCGGTGAGTGGAATCGAGGCGGGGGAGCTAGGCGCCTTCGCCGGGGCCCCGGACGCCGGTGATCTCGACCGGGAGCTTCTGGCCACCCTCGTAGACCAGCTTGCGCACCGGATAGTTGATCTCGATGCCCTCCTCGGTAAAGCGCGCGTGCATCTCCTTGATGATGTCGCTCTTGAGAGCAAAGCCCGCGATGCGGTCGTTAGCCTGGGCGAACACGTAGAAGTCGATGTTGGAATCGCCGAAGTTGTTGAAGTTCACGACAGGGTCGAAGTCCGTGGCGGACGGACTTTCCCGGACGGCCTTTCGGGAGCACTCAAGGGCGATGTCATGGACCTGCTCTAGGTCGCTGTCATAGCTCACACCGCAGTGCACCAGCACGCTTATGGCGTTGCTCGGCGCCTGGTAGTTGGTAACTATGGTGTCGGCCAGAACCGAGTTCGGGATGACTACAAGGTTGTTGTAGACCGTCTGTATCTTGGTGCTACGCCAGCCGACCTCGACGACATACCCTGAGGGCCCGCCCGACAGCTCTATGAAGTCGCCGACGTTAAGCGCCCCATCTGACAGGACGTACGTGCCGGCGAAGAAGTTTCCCAGCGTCGGCTGAAGCGCCAGGGCAACGGCGAGGCCAGTGATCCCAAGGCCGCCGAGCAGGGGGCTGATCGTGATGCCCAGGGTGTCAAGTACGATGAGCCCGCCGACGCCGTAGACGACCACCAGCAGGAAGCGGCGGACCTGGGGCAGCAGCACGTCGTCCAGCGCCGTCTCCGTCTTCGGGGCAACCACCCTGATGTACCACTTGACGAAGAAGTCGACGGCGCTGGCGCCTGCCTGCACCATCACCAGCACTATGCCGATCTTCCACGCCTGCGTAGCGACGTTACGCCACCCGGAGCCCTCGATCGGTAGCGAGATTATGGCAAGGTAGAGGCCCAGGATCAGGACGAACAGGATCGCCGGAAGGCGGGCGGCCTTCAGCATGTCCGGAACTATGCTGTCAGGTCCCCGGCTCTCCAGGCGGCCGGCTGCCACGTTCAGGAAGATGCGAAGGACGAACGCGCCGACGGCGAAGGCCGCCAGCACCGCCAGGGCAAACAGAGACTCCCAGGCGATTAGCTGGTCGAAGAATCGGGCGAAAGTGAAGCTGCCGCTCATGGTCGTGTCGATGCGACCTCAGTCACGAGAACATATTGCGCACGAGGCGAATAGGCCTACAAGCGAACTTACGGCGCATTTTCCGGTGTTTGCGGAGCGCTCCCCGGGCCGGCCTCTACTCGGAGGGGGCGGTCATGTGGATGATCCAGCCTCGCTCGACCTCCGTGGTTCCGCCGCCAACCAGGCCTCCCGAGCCGCCCAGGAACAGACCGCCTTCGGGCCCCACGGCAACGGAGTAGGCGACGTCGTCGACCGCCGAGCCCATCTGCCTGCTCCACCGGGTTCGCCCCTGGGAATCCATGGCGCTAACAAACACGTCGTATCCGCCCCGGGCGGCCTGCCCGGGAAACGAGCCCTTGGTTCGCCCGGCCACGTAGAGCTTGCCGTCCCCGCCCGGCGAGACGGTCGATGCCACGTCCCAGTCATCTGTCCCGAACTGCCTCACCCACGCTATCTGCCCATCTGCGCTAAGACCGATCGCGAACGCGTCGAGAAAGCCGCCGACGCGGCTTCCGATCCCGATGACCGGGTTGGGAAGCACCGCCCGGGTGGTGCCCACGAGGACGATGGCGCCGCCCGCGTCCACGGTGAGGTCCAGCGTGCTGTCGGCATGGTTTGACCCGAAGGTCCACGTCCACAGCTCGCTTCCCGAAAGGTCGAATATCTTCAGGTACAGATCTGAAGAGCCGGCGTGCTCATCGCCGACGGGATCGGCGGACAGCGGTCCCAGGGTAGAGCCGGCCATGTAGACGCGCCCGTCGGAAACCGAGAGAGCCGTTGCTCCCATGCCCTCCTCGGAGCCGAACTGCAGCACGGCGGAGAGGTCCCCGCCCGGGTCGATGCGGGCCAGGAAATTGTCCGAGCTGCCCCGGTTGCGCTGGCCGGGGAAGACGCCCGAGGTGGACCCCGATACAAAGACCTGTCCTCCCTCGGCCACGGCCACGGCGTCGGCCCAGTCGACCTGGTCGGTGCCTATCTGCAGCGACCACAGCTCGACACCTTCGGGATCGTAGGCGACGACAAACCCGTCCCTTCCGCCGCCGCTCGGGTTCGCGCCGACGGGTCCATCAACTCGCGCGGCAACGTATACGTTGCCACGGCGGTCGACGGCAAGGTCCTCTGCGTTGTCGTCCCCGGGCGCCCCGAACTGGCGCGTCCAGATGACCTGGCCGGCCGCCGAGTATTTCCGAACGAAGGCATCCCTGCCGCCCTGGCCGGCGCCTTCCGACAGGGGGAGGGTGGTCCATCCCGCCGCGTACACCGATCCGTCCGGACCGACGGCCAGGGCCGTCATCCCGCTCCCATCGGCCAATTCGTCCGACCAGGCGATTCCCCCAAGGTGCTCGCCGGTCCCGAGCGAGCTCTCCGATGATCCCGACGGGTCGGCGCACGCCGCGCCGCAGCCCAGGACCAGCACTGCGGCCACGGCGAGGAATCTCAGGGACACAGGGCGCATGACCGGCATCTTATCGGGCCGTGCGCAGGTCTACCATCGACGGGCGGCCGACACTTTGCCGGGCGCTGCGGCCCTTATATAAAATCGCCCGTGGCGTGTGCCGGCCAAGGGCGGCGCCGGGAGATATGTATGGAGATGGTCACGCTCGGCAAGACCGGGCTCAGGGTAAGTCGTCTGGGCGTAGGGCTCGTCGAGATCGGGGTCCAGCTCAGCGAGGGCGAGACCGAGCTAGCGGGCCGCGTGCTAAACACCGCACTTGATGGCGGAATCAACTTCCTGGATACCGCCGAGTGCTATGGCATCAGCGAGGACCTTATAGGGCAGACGGTCTCCCACAGGCGCAGCGAGTTCATACTGGCGACCAAGGCGGGGCATCCCTCCTACGGCACGGATTGGCCGCGGTTTACCGGAGATACCGTCCGAAGGAATATCGAGCGCAGCCTCAGGCGGCTAAGGACGGACTACGTCGACCTGCTGCAGGTTCACGCCTACGACGTTTTCGGAGAGCCGCCTGACGACGTGATCGAGGCGGTGCTGGACATAAAGCGCCAGGGTAAGACCAGGTTCATCGGATACAGCCAGGAGAACGAGGAGGCGATCTGGGCGATAGAGAGCGGCCTTTTCGATACGCTGCAGACTGCCTTTCACATAATGGACCAGAGGGCCAGGTACGGCATCTTCGAGATGGCGTCGGCCGCGAACATGGGGATAATCGCAAAGCGTCCGGTGGGAAACGCCATGTGGGGCAGGGCCTTCCGTCCCGAGGACCACTACGAGAACACCGTTGCGCGCAGGCTGCGCCAGAGGGCCGAGAAGATGAGGGCCCTGGGCCCGGTCGACGCCGAGCCCGAGAACCACATCGAGACGGCCCTGGGATTCGTTCTGGCCCACCCCGAGGTGCACACGGCCATCGTGGGCACCCGCAATCCCGCCCACATGCAATCCAACATCGAACTCGTCGGCGGACGGCCCGCGCTTGCCCCGGAACTGGTTAAAGAGCTTCACCGCCGATACGATGAGGTTGGCGCCGACTGGCGCAGCATAGACTAGCGAAAGAGGAAGCATGACCACCGAGACCAAGCCAGATTACAAGGTTGTGGGCACCCGCCCGGTCAGACACGACGGCGCCGACAAGGTGACCGGAAAGGCCCGCTTCGGCGCCGACGTGAGCCTGCCCGGCATGCTCTTCGGGGCGGTGCTGCGCAGCCCCCATGCCCACGCCCGCATTCTCTCGATCGACACGAAGAGGGCGGAGGCGCACCCGGCCGTCAGGGCCGTGATGACCTCCGCGGACCTTGTGCCGGGTCCCACGGTCGGCACCGGCATAGTGCCCGGACACAACCACTCGTCCAATGTCATGGCGCGGGGCAAGGCGCTCTACAAGGGCCATGCGATCGCGGCGCTGGCTGCGACCAGCCTGCATGCCGCCCAGGAGGCGCTCGACCTGGTAGATGTCGAGTACGAGCCGCTTCCCGCCGTGCTGGATGTCGAATCGGCGATGAAGCCCGACGCCCCGGTGCTGCACGAGGACATGGAGCCCTACAGCCTGGGTCCGGTCGAGGGTTTTCCGCCCAACGTCGTGGGCCGGGAGCTGTACGCCCTTGGAGACCTTTCGGCCGGATTCGGGTCCGCCGAGGTGACTATCGAACGCGAGTTCAGGACCCACTCCGTCCACCAGGGTTACATTGAGCCCCAGAACGGCACCGCCAGCTGGTCCCCGGACGGCAAGCTCACGATCTGGTGCTCGAGCCAGGGCCACTTCGGGATCCGCGACCAGGTCGCGTCGATCCTCGGCCTGCCGGTCTCGGACGTGAAGGTAATACCGATGGAGATCGGGGGCGGTTTCGGAGGCAAGCTGCCCATTTACCTTGAGCCGCTGGCCGCCGTGCTCTCCAAGAAAACCGGCCAACCGGTGAAGCTGACCATGTCCCGCACCGAGGTGCTCGAGGCCACCGGGCCCACCTCCGGCAGCCACGTACGCATCAGGATCGGCGCCACCAGGGAAGGCCGCTTCACTGCGGGTGAGGCGGTTGTGGCATTTGAGACCGGGGCGTTCCCGCCCTCTCCGATCACGGCGGCGGCGGCGGCGGTATTCGCTCCATACAGGATCGATAACGTTCGCATCGACGCCTATGACGTGGTCGACAACAAGCCCAAGGTCGCCCCTTACCGCGCACCCGGCGCCCCGATCGTCGCGTTTGCGGTCGAGTCGGTGATCGATGAGCTGGCAAAGGATCTTGGCATCGATCCGATGGACCTTCGTGTCCTGAACGCGGCGACGGAGGGAGACCGGCGGGCGGACGGCGTGATGAACGGGCGCATCGGGGCGCTGGAGACCATGGAGGCGGTCAGGTCTCATCCCCACTACGTGGCCCCAATAGAGGGTGATGGTGTGGGGCGTGGCGTCAGCCTGGGCTTTTGCCGCAACAACTCGGGGCCGGCCTGCGCGGTCGGCAACGTGCTCGCGGACGGGCGCGTGTCGCTGATCGAGGGATCGATGGACATCGGCGGCAGCAGGACGGCCGTGGCGCAGATGTTCGCCGAGGTGCTTTCACTGCCGGTCGAGGATGTCCTGCCGACCGTCGGCGACACCGAGACGATCGGATACACGTCAAATACCGGCGGCAGCGGCGTCGCCTACAAGTCCGGATGGGCGGCTTACGAGGCGGCGCACGATATACGGCGCCAGTTGATCAAGAGGGCCGCAGATATCTGGGGCGTTGACGCGGGCGAGGTCGAGTACGCCGGCGGCGAGGTCCGACACGTTTCGGACACCGAGCTAAGGATGACCTTCAAGGAGATCGCGTCCGCGGCCAACGACACCGGCGGACCGATCGTCGGCCGGGCCAACCTCAACCCCGGCGGATCGGCAGGATCGTACTCGGCGCTGATCGTGGACGTCAGGGTCGATCAGGAGACTGGCAAGACCGACATCCTGCGCGCTACGGCCTTCCAGGACGTCGGCACGGCGATCCACCCCTCCTACGTCGAGGGGCAGATCCAGGGAGGCATCGCACAGGGCATTGGATGGGCGCTCAATGAAGAATACTGGCTCGATGACGACGGGGCGATGCAGAACAGCTCCCTGCTTGACTACCGCATGCCGACCTCGCTCGACCTGCCGATGATCGAGACGGTCCTTGTCGAGGTGCCCAACCCCAACCATCCCTACGGGGTCAAGGGTGTCGGGGAGGCGAGCATCTCGGCCCCGCTCGCCGCGGTCGCAAACGCGATCAAGAACGCCACGGGGACGCGCCTGAGGGAGCTTCCCATGACCCCGCAGGCCATCGTGGCGGCTGGGGGTGACTAGCTAGCAGTTCGGGGAGATCGAAAGGTCCGGATGGCGCGGGACGGCGGTAGCTAGCGGGATGCCCAGCCCCCGTCGTTACCAGGGGCGGGCCGGTAACGTAGGAGGCCTCCTCCGAGCAGAGCCACACGCACGTGTCGGCGATCTCCTCCGGGCTCGCCACCCGGCCCGCCGGGTGCAGGTCGCCGATGTACTGGTCTGTCTCCTCGGGGCCGCGCCCGTCGTCCCACAGCTTGTAGTGCATCGGCGTCGCGATGCTTCCCGGGCAAATGCAGTTGATCCGGATGCCCGAAGGGGCGTACTCGAGGGCGGCGGCCTTTGTCAGGCCGACGACGGCATGCCGGCTGGCGACGTACGCGGGCATGGTCGGCACCGCGTAGACCCCGACCCCGGAAGAAACGTTTGCTATCGCTCCTCCTCCGGCCTCCAGCATCGCCGGTATCTCGGCCTTCATCGAGAGGAAGACGCCCCGCAGGTTGGTCGCCATCACCGCGTCGAAATTCTCCAGGGTGGCCTCCGCGGTGACGGCCGTCTCCCCCGTGATGCCGGCGTTATTGACCGCGTAGTCCAGTCTTCCGAACTTTTCGACCCCCTGCGAAACGGCGGCGGCGACATCCCCCGGGACTGAAACGTCTCCCTGGACGAATAGGGCCCGACCTCCATCTTCGCGGATGCCGCGGGCGACCCCCTCGCCCTCGGTCTGGCGACGGGCTATGGTGACGACGGCGGCGCCCCGGCGGGCGAAGGAGCGTGCGGTCGACTCGCCCACTCCGGTGCTGGCGCCGGTGACCAGAGCGACTCTTCCGTCCATCTCGCGGGTCGGCATAGCGCGCCCATTATAAGGGGGAGTGAGTGTTAAACTCGTCCCGGCTGAGAGGAGGAATATCGAGTTGGCGGACGGCGAAATGAAGGGGAAGGTGCTCACCGTGCTCGGGCCTATAGAGCCCGGCGAGATGGGGGTCACGCTGACCCACGAGCACCTGCTGATCGACCTGGACGGCTACTTCGTCCAGGCCGACGAGGCATCGGTACGCTTCCACGAGGACGTGCCCGTGACGATGGACATCCTCGGCGCGATGGGGCGGCTCTGGTTCCGCAACCATGCAAACCTGCGGGTGCTCGACGAGAGGCTGGCCATCGAGGAGGCGCTGCGCTTTCGGTACGCCGGCGGCGACTCCATGGTCGACACGACCAGCATCGGCATTGCACGCGACCCGCTCGCGCTCACGCGCATATCCCGTGCCACCGGTTTGAACGTCGTCATGGGCGGCAGCTACTACATCCCGCTCTTCCACCCTCCGGACATGGACCGGCGCGAGGAGGGCGAGATCGAGGAGGAGATCGTCCGGGACATCACCATCGGGGTCGGCGACACCGGCGTTCGCTGCGGTGTGATCGGTGAGATCGGATGCATGTTCCCGCTCGACGATAACATCACCAGGGTCCTGCGGGCGTCCGCTCGTGCGTCGGCCAGGACCGGCGCTCCGATCACCATCCATCCTGGCTTTACGGACAGGAGCCCGGCCGGGATACTGGACACCCTGCTGGAGGCGGGAGCGGAGGCGACGCAGGTCGTCATGGGCCATATCGGGCCGACGGTCAGGGACCTGGGGGTGCTGCGGGACCTGGCCTCATCCGGCTGCTACATCCAGCACGACCTGTTCGGTTATGAGAGCACGAACCAGGAGTATCTTGGGCGCGTCGGTATGCAGATATCGGACGAGCAGCGGATCGAGCGGCTGGAGCACCTTGTAGAGCATGGCTACGAAAACCAGTTGCTGGTCGCCCAGGACCGCTGCTCGTTGATCCACTACATGCGTTACGGCGGGCCCGGCTTTGCCCACATCCTGGAGTCCATAGTTCCGCGCATGAGGAGCCGCGGCTTCTCGGAAGACCTGTTGGATAAGATCCTGGTCCGGAACCCGGCACGCGCCCTGGCCTTCGGATAGATCTGCAATCGATGGACACCTGCACTCGAATACCTAACGCCTGGATGTGCACCTTGGCACCCCTGCATGCGGGCAAGCCATGCCCTGGTCTTCCCGTCTGCCGCAGGGGAGAGGGTTAGGGGCAGGGACCATGGACTACCGCAGGGTGGGCCGCACCGGCCTGTTCGTGTCCCGCATTTGCGTCGGCAGCGTTGCGTTCGGCCAGAGGCTCGATGAGCGCGAGTCGGTGGCGCTGATCGACCGGGCGATCGGGCACGGGGTCAACTTCCTCGACACCGCCAACTCATACAACGAGGGCCGGACCGAGGAGATCATAGGCAAGGCACTGAAAGGGCGGCGGTACGAGACGATCGTCGCCTCCAAGGTGGGCGCGGGCCCCATCGACCTCAACATCGCCACCCTGAGTCGAAAGCACATCATGCACGAGATCGAGGGCACCCTGCGCAGGCTCGGCACCGACTACGTCGACATCCTCTATGCGCACAAGCCCGATCCCATCACGCCCGTCGAGGAGACGATGGAGGCCTTTGGTGACATCGTCCGGCAGGGCAAGGTGCGTTACCTTGGCTGCTCGAATTTCCCGGCGTGGCAGATCGCGCGGTCGCAGTGGACGGCCGATGTAAGGAAACTGGCCCGCTTCGAGTGCATCCAGCCCCGGTACAACCTGCTTGAGCGCGACATCGAGGCAGAGGTGGTTCCGTTCTGCGTTGACGATGACATCAGCATCTACCCGTATGGCGCCCTTGCGGCCGGCCTGCTCGCCGGCAAGTTCCTCGACCGCCGCCAGCTCCGTGAAGACGACAAGATGGCGACCGGAATGAACTACAGGAGACTGTACTGGCGCAAGGAGGCCTTCGAGTTCGTTGACAGGCTAAAGGTCGCCTCCGATGCGGCCGGCCACACGCTGACCCAGACCTCGCTTGCCTGGCTGCTCGAGCAGCCGAGGCTCGATGCCGTGATCGTCGGCATGAGGACGGACGATCAGCTGGAGGCCGCCGTCTCGGCGATCGGGGTCGAGCTGTCCGACCGGGAGCGCGAGGTTTGCGAGTCCGGCCCCTCGGGGTAGTGGAAGGGACCTGGGTGAAATGATGTCCAAGGGCCTTCTGCGGGGCCTCACCGTCGTCGATATGACCGTAAACGTACCCGGTCCGTTCTGCTCGACCATACTCGCCGACCTGGGGGCCCGCGTGATCAAGGTAGAGCCTCCCACCGGGGACCCGCTGCGCCAGAGCCCGGGCATGTGGTCGGGGATCAACCGCGGCAAGCGCAGTATCCTGCTCAACCTTAAGACTGACGAGGGCAGGGAGGTGCTCTGCCGCCTTGTCCGGGGATCAGACATCGTGCTTGAGGGTTGGCGGCCGGGCGTCGCCGCTCGCCTGTGTGCCGACTACGAGACCCTCTCGGCAGGCAACCCCGGGCTCGTGTACTGCTCGATCTCCGGCTTCGGCCAGGACGGGCCCTGGCGCGACCGGCCGGCCCATGACGTTGACTTCGCGGCCATTGCCGGTCACCTGAGCGCCCAGATGCAGATCTCCGAGCGGCCATGGCTACCTCCGATACTGATCTCCGACCTGGCCTCCGGTCTGTACGCTGCCGTGGCGGTGCTGGCGGCCGTCGTGGGGCGCCACGCAAGGGGCACCGGCCAGTACATTGACCTTTCGATGGCCGACTCCACCCTCGCCCTGCTTGCGCCGGAGGTAGGTCGGCTTGGCACGGACGAAGCGGGGGGAAGACCCAACGTGACCTTCATACCGCACTACGGGATATTCCAGTGCTCGGACGGGAGCTGGTTCAGCCTGGGGATCGTGGACGAGGACCACTTCTGGCGCAGGTTCTGCGGGGCATCGGGACTGGACGACCTGGCCGGCCTGACATTTGCCGAGAGGGTGGAGCGGGGAGAGTCGCTGACCTGTGCGGTCCAGGACGCGTTCCTGTCCCGGACGTCACGGGAATGGGAGGAGGCCCTGGAGGTGGCCGACGTGCCGGCCGCGCGGGTGACTTCGCTCGCCGACCTTGTCGACTCGGTCCACTTCAGGTCAAGGGGCATGTTCGTCGACATGGGCCTACAGCGTTTCCTCACCCAGCCGTTCAAGGTCTCGGGCGAGTCTGTGGGGCCGACGGACGGACCCCCGGGCCCCGGCGAGCACACCAAGGCGCTGCTTGCCGAGCTCGGGTATGACACCGGGCAGATCGCATCGATGATCGGGGACGGCGCCTTCGGGCACGTCGGGGCAGGAGCGAGTCGATGACGTCGGAGGGGAGTGCGGCAGCGTACCAGGTGGGCGATTACGCTGAGACCTACCGGACCTTCAGACAGGACGTGCCGGAGCGGTTTAACTGGGCCTTCGAGGTGTTCGACCGGTGGGCGGAGGATCCCGGCAAGGTCGCGATGGTATGGCTCGCTCCCGACGGCAGCACCGTGCGGGAAGTCACCTTCCGGGAGATGTCCATGCGCTCAAAACGCGTCGCCAATGCGCTGACCGGGCTGGGCATCGAGAAGGGCGGCCGGGTCTTCATCATGCTCAACCGGGTCATCGAGTGGTGGGAGATCATGCTCGGATGCATTCGCGCAGGCCTTGTGTCGGTGCCGGCCACGACGCTTCTGACGACCAGGGACATCTCCTACCGCATAGGTGCGTCCGAGCCTTCGATCGCCTTCACCGACGCTGACAACTACGACAAGGTAAAGCAGGTTCAGCCCCGGTGCCCCGGCCTTAAGGACGTGGTCGTGGTAGGGGAGCAGGGTCCCTGGACGGAATATGAGAGCCTCCTGAGCTCGGCATCGGCCGATCTGCCCAATCCGCGGAACCCCTCTTCGGACATGCTGGTGATCTACTTCACCTCCGGCACGACGGGCAATCCCAAGATGGTTGCCAACACCCATGCCAGCTACCCGATCGGGCACGTTGCGACCGGCAAATTCTGGCTCGACAACCGACCGACCGATCTGCACTGGACGCTCTCTGACACCGGCTGGGCCCAGGCGGCGTGGACCAGCTTCTTCGGCCCATGGAACATGGGGGCGGCGATCTTCGTGTGGGACCAGCGCGGTCGCTTTGACGGCGGCCTGACACTGGAGGTGCTGGAGCGGTTTCCGATCACGACGTTCTTTGCGCCTCCGACCGCCTACCGCATGATGGTGCAGCAGGACCTGGCCGGCTTCAGTCCAAGGGCGCTCCGCCACACCGTGGGCGCCGGCGAGGCTGTGAACCCCGAGGTGATCGACACCTGGCGCGAGGGAACAGGCCTGCACATCTGGGAGGGATACGGGCAGACCGAGTCGACGCTGATGGCGGCGACATTCCCGGGGATGGAGTACAGGCCGGGGTCGATGGGAGTCAGCTGCCCCGGCTTTGAGCTGGCGATCGTGGGCGAGGAAGGGGAGGAGTTGCCTGCCGGAGAGGAGGGCGAGATCGCGATCAGGGTATCGCCGGATCGCCCCGTAGGACTGTTTCCCGGCTACTGGCGCGACGCTGAGGCAAACGAGAGAGCCTTCAGGGGAGAGTGGTATTTCACCGGTGATATGGCCACTCGCGACGAGGACGGCTATTTCTGGTTCGTTGGTCGTGGTGACGACCTGATCATCAGCGCTTCCTACCGAATCGGACCTTTTGAGGTCGAGTCCGCGCTGATGGGACACCCCGCGGTGGCCGAGACGGCCGTGGTGGCCAGGCCCGACCCGGTGCGTGGCCAGATCGTAAAGGCGTTCGTGGTGGTGGTACCCGGGACTAAGGTTTCGGATGAGCTGGCTGCTGAGCTTCAGGCGCACGTTCGGAGTGTCACAGCCCCTTACAAGTACCCCCGTCAGATCGAGTTCGTGCCCGAGCTGCCGAAGACCGTGAGCGGCAAGATCAGGCGAAGCGAGCTCCGACTCAGGGGGGATTGAAGAAGTGCCCTTTGGCGAGCATCACAGCATGTTCCGCGACGCGGCGCGTCGCTGTGTACGCGAGGAGATCGAGCCGAACGTCACCGACTGGGAGGAGGCCGGCAGGATCCCCAGGACGCTGTTTCGCAGGCTGGGCGAGCTCGGCTTTCTGGGCGTGGAATTCCCTGTCGAGTACGGGGGTGGGGGCGGCGACTTCTGGATGTCGGTGGTGCTTGCCGAGGAGCTGGCGCGGTGCCGGGCCGGTGGAGTTGCCTTCAGCGTCATCGTCCACACGGACATGTCGTCGCCGTGGCTTGTTGCGCTGGGCACGAACGAGCAGAAGGAGCGTTACCTGCCGGGCATCGCCAGCGGCGAAACCGTATGCGCCCTTGCGATCACCGAGCCGGGTGCCGGCTCGGATATGGCGGGCATTTCGACCGGCGCGGTCAGGGATGGCGACGATTGGATTATCAACGGTGCCAAGACGTTCACAACCAACGGTGTCTATGGTGACCTTTACTTTCTGGCTGCGCGGACTTCCCTGGAGGAGCCGCGCCACAGGGGCCTGTCGCAGTTCCTGGTCGAGCGCAGTACGCCTGGGGTAACGGTCGCAGGTAAGCTCGAGAAGACTGGCATGCTGAGCTCGGACACGGCCGAGATAGCTTTCGACGACGTGCGCGTGCCTGCGACCAGCCTGCTGGGGGAGGAGGGCAGGGGCTTTTACCAACTCGCGTCCGGTCTGCAGCGCGAGCGGCTTATGGCGGCCGTGATGAGCGTATCCGCCGCGGACCAGGCGCTGGACGACAGCAGGGCATATGTCAGGCAACGTGAGGCGTTCGGACGTCCCCTCGCTGAGATGCAGGGGATCCGATACAAGGTCGCCGACATGGCGACGCGCATCGAGGCGGCCCGCGGCCTGACGTACCACGCCGCAGCAAGTTTCGCCGCCGGCGAGGAGTGCGCGAAAGAGGTTTCGATGGCCAAGCTATTCGCCACTGAGGCGGCCGTCGCGGTTGGGTACGACGCCGTTCAGTTACATGGCGGCTACGGCTATGTGCGTGAGACGCCCGTCGAGCGCTTCGCCCGGGACTATCGGCTCTGGACGATCGCGGCGGGAAGCTCAGAGATCATGCGGGATATCATCGCAAAGCGCGTCATTGACTGAGGTGCTTTTCAAGATGGCCTGCGAATCCACAGGGACGTAAGGTTCGGTCGCGACCTCCGCCGGATCCGCTGCAATTCCGGGTCCGAGGAACGAACGTTAGGCGCCTATCGGCGTCTAGCCACTGATGGGTCCAAGTCGGATTTAGGATTCGCTTGTTCTCACAGACGCACTTTCTACATCAGATTGGGTATCCGACAGGAATGTGAATCTTAAGAGCGTGTCAGGGCAGCCGGGCCATGCTAGCATCGTTGTACGGGTGGCCTGCCGTGATAGCCATACGACACCACAGGTGCCGTGTGGGACGTCCGCCGCAGGATCCTCTGCGCTCACTTCCTCAGCGAGTGCAGGCACCGGTTAAGGGCCAACGTAGCTCAGTCGGCAGAGCAGCTGTTTCGTAAACAGCAGGTCGGCGGTTCGAGTCCGCCCGTTGGCTCCGTCTATAGACTGTCAAATGGCCGAATGGAGAAATCGGCCTGATCGAATTAGTCAACAATTAGTCAACAAAGCGAGCCCTGAAAAACCAAGATTGCTAGATAATTTGGGACCGTTGCCGGTCGATATCGCGTGGGAAGGAACAAGGGTCAGGAAGGGACATAGCCTTCTCCGCCTTGGTTCGCCATTAGCTTCCAGGCCCGCCAATCGAGTTGCAGGATTTGGCGGAGGCTAGTCCATAGACCTAGTCTCCGGGGTGCTTGCATACGACGGGGAATCGCGGCGGCATGTCAGCAGGCTTTAGCTAGAGACCCTTAGCTGCGATGCTCTCGATTGTGGAGACCGGGGACAGGTTGGTGTCGTTGACTCGTGACCGCTGGCTTGGGCAGTGCCCTCAGGGGGAAAGAGGCTCCTCCACTTGCTTTAACGCATCAATGCATTGAGCCCGGCCGCGCCTTTGGGTGACACCACACCGGCCCTATCAGCCACCGCCTCAGCCGATCGGCCTATGCGACAGTTCTGGACAGATGCAGCTTCATCTTCTAGGAGGGCAGTCGCTTGCTTCCGTCTTCACAAGGTCTTCACGACCATATCGTCAATTCTGAAAGGTCTTGACGCGATGCTGGTCAAGCCAGTCGTTCAGGTCCTTGCCCAAGTAGAGGATACGACCGCCGAAGCGTATGAATGGCGGGCCGATAGCCATGCATCGCCACTTGGCCAGGGTTCCTCGACTGGCAATCACGGTTAGTTCCGGATCGCTGGTCCGGTAGTATCTCTCATTTTCAAAACGGTATAGGGCCTTTGTGCTCTCCAACTGACTTCCATTGCCGGAGCCGCCGCGTGCTCGCGTTTCCAGCTCTGGGTTGCGATTCCGCGCACCGGCATGCCCATGCGGCGATCGTGGTCCTTGGCGCCTTTTTCCGGGACTCAAGTTAGGGGACACAATCTGTGTCTTGCCAGCCCGCTCATGGGTTCTGGATCCCAGGGTTTTCGTTTGCCTGTTCTTCATGCTTCCAACACCTCCGCTCGTTTGCGTCTTGGACCCATAGGGCCATAGAGTCGGCTTCTGTCTCGTGGCGTGACTACCACTATGTAGGTGCTTGCAGTCAGCATTAAGCCCTCGTAAGGGCGTTCTCATATGAAACGTCTGGTTGTGTCCGGCAACTTGGGCGTCTCGATGAACAAAGGCTGCCTGTTCATTCGTTCTGGACTCGAAACGGGGTCCAGACTTCGCGATTCCTCCTAGAGCCTTCGGCTGAGCCGGTAAAGTTCCTACCGAGTATTGTCATCACATGAACCGCGACTAGTGTCCCCAAGGGTACGGACTGAGGTGCCGTGTCCTTGGCGTCATCGGGTAACCTAGCCGAGGCCTCAAACGATTGTCGCGGTTGCAGCGGTACTTGCTAATGTCCCGTGAGACGGGTTTTGCAAAGGCCATCCACGCTGTGGCATCAAGTTGATGATCAACCTGATTGGAGCGCCCAAGGGGCAGAACCGGACCATCACGAGGTGCATGACAACCTTGGGCTCTTAATCGTCGACGCAAATCGCAAGACCATCGGAGGATGAAATGGCAGTAACGGTAGTGAGCTGGAACATCGCTACACGCCAAGAGCCCTGGCGACAGCTCTTGCGGATGGACGCCGACGTCGCACTGCTGCAGGAGGCGGTCAGCCCACCGTCAGATGTGGCCGGCAGTGTGGATACCGGCTCCGCGGAGCACTGGGACTCGCACGTCTGGAACTCACGCTGGTTCGAAGACCGGTACCCGAAGCTGTACGACCGCTGGCCGATGGTGGTGAAGCTATCGGACAGGGTCGAAGTTGAGTGGTTCAAGCAAGTCAGTCCGATAGGCTGGACAGAGCCAGACGAGATCGCCGTGAGCGGGATCGGGACCATTGCGGCGGCCCGCATAACGCCTCGTGACGGCTCGGCCGGACCATTCATTGCAGTCTCGATGTACGGCCGTTGGATCGGAACTCATCCAAGCGTCAAGACGGCCTGGAGCTTTGGATACGCCGACTCTTCCGTTCACCGGATCATCTCTGACCTCTCAGCCTTCATCGGCCACGAAGACCCGCGGTCCCATCGCATAGTGGCCGCCGGCGACCTCAACATAGCGCACGGCTATGGCGACAGCGGCGACCCCTATTGGGAGGCGCGATACCAGTCCGTTTTCGAAAGGATGACCGCCATCGGGCTGGAGTTCATGGGGCCGCAGGTACCGAATGGTCGGCAGGCGGAGACGTCGGCGACGGGCGAACCCGTGGATTCGCGGAACGTCGTCACCTACTACCTACCCGGCAAAAGCCCCGAGACGGCAAGCAACAATCAACTCGATTACGTCTTCGCCTCCCGCGGCTTTCACGAGGACATCAATGTCCGGGCCATGAATTCTGCTGAAGAGTGGGGCGCAAGCGACCATTGCCGCCTACTGATCAAGATTGCAAACAGACAACCCTCCGCTAGCGTTGGTACCCGTCAATCTTCGAGGCATAGGCGCCAACCAACTGGAACCCCAATAGGATGAGCGCCGAACATGAGATAAGGAACGGTCAGCAGCATTGGGCGAAGTTGATGGGAATCCCATTCGACTCGCTTGGTTACGTGCCACAGGCTGAGGCCAACCTGTGGCAACCACTTTCCGATAGTGCGCTACAAGCTTTCGAAAGAGGAGCTGGGAAGGAACTGAGCGGGCACACGAAGGCGCTACATTCGTCTTCGGCGTTGGTTGTAAACTTCTTCGACCACTGGACCTGCAGGGACAAGACTCCCCTCCTGTCGGCATTGGGCATTGATCCCTTAGATGGGTGCTCTCTGGACTTTGAGGCGCAATTCCGTACCGGACTGGGAGGCACGCCTCCCCATCTTGACGTGGCCTTAACCGACAGCAGTCACTTTGTCCACGCGATCGAGGCCAAGTTTACCGAGCATCTGAAACTCTCCTCCACGGGGAAGTCCGATTTCAAATCGTCGTACTTTCCGGAATCCAGAGATCTCTGGGATGAGAAGGGTTTGCCCGCCTGCCAGAAGCTTGCCGAAGATCTGCGTGACGGCAGACACCGGTTCGAGTACCTAGACCCATGGCAACTCCTCAAGCACGCGCTTGGGCTGGCCACACAGAAGGGCGATCAGTTCAGTCTCTACTACATCTATTACGACTGGTTTGGGGGGGAGCTGGTAGCTCACAGGCGGGAAATCGACCTGTTTGAGGAACGAGTGGGGTGTGAAGTCAGGCTTAGGGTGCTTACGTATCAGCAGGTTTTCAAGAGGCTCAGGGATTCCCAGCAAGCTGGCGCCGACTACCTCAACTACCTTAGGTCCAGGTATTTCCCGGTAGTGAGGTAGGGAGCCGCTCGAAAGCACCTGATGCCAATGGCGAGGGTCGGTCTTTGTAACGTCGACATACAAGCCACTTGGCTGACAGCGTTGGGCTTACCAGGACATCCCAGCCGACTTGATCGACGTGTCACGAGTAGCGCAAATCCCCAAAGGCGTTGTCGCGCCATCCCCCGTATGACGCCCCTAGATCCGCCCGAAACTCGTCTATGAGGCTGGCGTACCCTGAACCGTTCCAGTAGACCTGACTGAGTCAACATCCTTCACTAGCAGGTTCAGGGTGGTCATGTAGCTCTCCCGCCCCAGCAAGTGAGAAGGCAGTTGTATCGCCGGTCCAAGTGACAATCCAGTCCTTTTGGCTCAGGGAGTGGTAGTCGCCGTCGTGGCCTGTTCGTCTAAGATCTGCCTGATTTGCGATGATGAGGTAGGCGGTGGCTCGAAGGATTCGACAGAGGCCGGCAATGCAGCAGGTAGGTAGATCGCAAGCACAGGCTTCGGCAGCTGGGAATCCTCAGCTGATTTTTCCGTGGACTCTGGCGATGTGGAAGCGTGATACAAACCCCGGGAATACGACAGCAAGCTAAGGTTGTAGTCCGTCACTATTCGTCGCAGTTAGACATGCCGGAGAGATCCGTTAAGGTTCCACGTTGCGCGAAGGCCAAAGGTCAAGAGCAAATGGAGCCGATGAGTCTATTCGAAGAGACCGGAGGTCAATAATGGAAGTCAGTGTCTCCGAAGACTTTCTGTCTGACCTATCCAGCTTGCGATCTGGTCTGGAAAGGAAATGCAGAACGATTCTTCGAACAGCACAGAGACAGGATGCAAGATCCGTGAGAGCTGATGCTATGCCAGGTTGGCGGGTCCACCGACTGAAATCTTCTCCATTTATTTCGATTTCAGTGGATATGAATTATCGCATGCTGTGTACCATCGAAGGAGAACGGTTTCAAGCATTTAGGGTCGTTAAACACGATTTGGCGGATGCTGCCCATATCAATAGAAACGATAGCCTAGAAGTTCTATACGGCATCGTCTATGACAAAATACAGGCAAGGCACGTATTCGATGCGCTCGTTGCGCTAGGCCTTCCTCAAGATCAGGTGGGCGCCTTTAGAGAAGTCTCGGACGAGGATGAATTCGTCGACGCTCTGGACGTGGTAGACACCAGGATACAAAGCTTGGCCCTCTCCCTCTACGAAACAATCGGGTTGACGATTCCTCGGTCAAAGTACACCGTTTACGATGACAACAAAGACTTTGAGGCCGCGCTGAGAGGCGACAAAGCACACTGGGAACTCTATCTGCACCCCTCCCAAAGGTACGTAGTAGAACTTCCGGCCCAGCACAGAGTCGCCATTCAAGGTTCGGCGGGCACTGGGAAAACCGTGTGTGCTTGGCATCGCCTGGGAGACCTTGCTTCCTTGGGGCACTCGGTTGGTTTTGTGTGTGCCAATAAAAGAATTCTTGCGGTATCAAAGGATATGCTGGAGCGCCTGGTGCAGCGCACTACTACAGACTGCTACTTCCTAGTGCCCAACTCGCGAGATGACCTTGTTGAACTCGCAGAAGAGGTCGAGCATATCGTCATTGATGAGGGACAGGAGTTTACTCCCGCTTGGTTTTCTTATTTGGGTCAGGCACTTTCGGATAAGAACACCGGCATGACTTTGTTCTTTGACCTCAACCAGATCGGAGGAAATATCCGTGCAGGAGATTCGGCCCGCTTCAAGAGTAGGTTAGAATCCTGGCACTCCAGTCTGGACGCTATCCCCAAAATCGACAGGATGCCTTTCTATATCAATTATAGGAATTCGCGAGAAATCATCGACTTCTATAGAAGTGCCCTCAGCGGTGTGCTTCCCGGTGAGCTGAACTCGAACTTGCCTCTTTTCGAAGCAGGGCAGGTCGTTTCAGAGGTGGTTAAGCACAGGGAGGACCTCGGGGTTAGGATTGCAGGGGCGGTTAGGTCCCTCCAGAGAGACTACCAGGACAGCGACATAGGACTGATCTTCAACGGGCACCTACGAGAGCAGATGCGGCGGGTCGCAAACCAACTCGAGATATTCGGGATAAGGGTCTCGTTTGATCTGCAAAAAGGGGAAAACGTTTTGATGACATCGCCTAGGGAGATCAAGGGTCACGAGAGGAACGCAATAATACTCTGCACGCCGCCAATTGGGAACAGGGTTGGCAAGGTGGGACACGCAATTGACGTGTACGTGGCGCTCACGAGGGCCCGAGACCGACTGATCGTAATCCAGGTGCCTTAGGAGTGTGCGTTCATGTTGAGAGAGTTCAAACCAAAAAAAGGCGAGCGCGAGAACATCGAAGCGCACGAGATAGCGGCTCTGTTCGAAGAAGGAGAATTTAAGCAAGGCTTCAGGTACTGCCGGCGATTGGGACTGTCTTTGAATGAATTCAGTGAGGCTCTGGCCATTATGGCCAAGCAAATGATTAGGTCAAGGCCTGGCGAATTGTTGGGGTTGATCCACAAACATCAAATTACTGTCGGCTATGATGTCTCGGCAATTCTAGAGTCTCAGTATCGAATTAGAGATTATCACGGGTTTCTAAAAAACGTACACCGATTTAAGGCACTCAGAGAGTTCGAAGCGGAAGTTGAGACAGCGATCTCAAACTTGACTAGACGTGAAGAGGCAGAAGCCTGGCGTACTAAATTCGCTCGATTGTCTTCTAATACTTAGTCGTGGGGACACGTCTGTTCACTGAGCAGAATGCGTCGATGTGTGTTGTAGTATGTGGTGACTACACTGCGGATGTATTCATAGGCACTCTACTCGGGTGAGAACGAAGACAGGCTGTTAAAGCGTAAGCTGTCGGTGTTCCTGGCCTTAAAAGAGGCGGAACTATTGACATCGGATGTAGCCTCGAAGGGTGTGGAAGCGGGCGGGCGGTGTAACTTCTCCGTGGACCATTAAATGAACCTGAAGATCTCGCGAGAAAGGGCACACCGCCCAAAGGCGAGGATGTCATAGAGAGAAGACCAGCGGGGATGGAGCCGTCTGGCTGTAGTATCAGCGGTCGGTGCGCGGCGTAGCCCTGAGCGGTCTGGAGCTGTTGATATCCGATGCCCGCCGTGGCCTCAGGGATGCGACCTCGACGGCCTTGCGCTTCGCTACGCCTTCTCCTTCGTCAGGATGGGTAGGGGACTCTCACCTCCGAGTTGACGTTCACGCCCGATGGGCAAGCAAAGGCCCCGCCATCAAAACCGGAGCCTTCACCTATCCAGATCCGAACCGAGAGCACACTACGCGCCCTTCCTCAGATTGCAGTGCATACAGAGAGCCTGAAGATTGCCTCCGTGCTGTCCTCCAGCAATCAAAGGAACCGTATGATCGACATGTTTGCGATTCGATTCATCAAACACGCCGTCGCACCTAGCACATCGATCAGCTTTCACCAAGGCCAACAATTCCTCCTCGGTCGGCATCCAATAAGATCGACCGCATCGCCGCAATGGATGTGAGGTCAGCCGTGTGGTCATGGCTGCAGACGGAGTCAGAGCGTGCAGCGAAGCCACCACCGGCCTTAAAGCGCGACCCGGCAGCTTCGGCTAAGGCGTACAGTTGGCTCGCCCAATCATGGCTCGTAACCCATCAGCATCAAGTCTGCTCTCTGAATGCCTCAGCGAGAGCGACGCGCTCGAATAGCTGAATCAACACAGGGAATATCACACAGAATTCACCATTTGCTCAATTCTTTTCTGCAACTTCTCTCGGCGTGCCTCATAGAAGGTCATGAAGCCGGTCATTTGTCCCGGAACTTCGCCCAAGAAGTACAACTGCTTGTAATGCTGGCGGGCCTGTTCGTCTGCAAAATGCTCGTGCATCCATTCTGCTGGCATTTTGGCGCGTTTCTCAACATTTGGTATTCCTTCAAGCAGCTGCAAGTTTGCTATGCGATTGGCACAGTCTGCATAAACGTCATGTTCCTCATCGGCCACCCCGGCTCTGCGCAAGCGCGCTCTCGTAAAGCGGCTCTTGGGGAAAATATGATCGATATGGAAATGATGTGTACGCAGATCTATGGAAGGCGACAGCAATGTCAGCAAAGCAAAAGCGCGACGGTCACTGATAGACATATCAGCTAGATCCTCGATTTCCTCCTCCGAAAACTCTAGACCCTTACCTCGCTGTGTCATAACGCGACGTAGCTCGGCCGCCGGAAAGCGCCCACTGCCGGTCCTTCTGAGAACGTCTCGAAGTGCAGTGAGCAAGGTGTCCAAACCGCTTCCCCAGATACCGGACGCCTTCAGAATGGAACGTATGAGCCAGCCTCGTATAGCCTGACGGTCGTGTTCGTATCTACTATGGACATCAAAATCTGAAGGCGCTCCTTGCTGATATATGTAGTATGCGATCGGCATGAGGGCGCTATGAGCTCGGATGCTCTTGCTGTCAAAGCCGAAACCTGCCGCTAGTTGCACCGTTTCCGTCAGGGCTGAACTAATCTTTGACCAATTCTTTTCGAGAACCGCCATATTGGCATGGGTGAAATTCCGTACCTGGAACCCGACACTAGCTATGTCCGTTAACATCAAGCCCGCTTTCAATACGAAGTCTTTCGTTATGCCGAGTCCTGGTCCAACACGATTCAGATCGTCAACCAGTTGGTGAACCTCTTTCCGGGCATCTAGCTCCTCCCACTGAGACGTGGCTATGCTAAGCAGGAGATCTGAGTAAGAGAGAACGGTCCCGCCACTGTTCCGACGAATGAATATATTAAGGACGTGCTCAATGTCCTGCGTTTTCTCCTCGTAGTAGCAGACCGTCTGGTCATTGTGAACTGCCTGATACAATCGATCAAGCCGTTCAAAAGCAAGATTCAACTGTTCGTCGCCAAGGTCCCTATCGGTCAACCACTTAAGCATGGGTGGCCCGGATTGCGTTGCTAGGATGTCGGGCACTCTAAACCACAAGCGCTCCCTGTCGCGCCCAATCCGAGCTTCATCTACGAACTCGAAAATATATCGATTACCTTCTTCATCAGCCTCATGAGATGCCAACAGATCTAATGCCAGAACTCGGCGAGGAAAGGCATCCGGGCTACTCCACCACTTATACGGTCGCTTGACCGTCATTGAGCCGCGCAGCCCAATATTGAATGCGGTCAGTCGTTGCTGGCCATCCAACACGGCTGTAATCGGCCTACCCGGCATGATGTGTGCTTCAGGGCAGTGAGGATTGTCTCGCTGATGGTAGTCGAGGACAAAACCGTAGTATCTGTAGTCTGCAGCGCGGTCCGCTTCAATTTCCCAGAATAGGAATTCCCCAAATGGGTAGCCTTGCATGAGGCTGTCAAACAGTGCACATATTTGGTCGGGACTCCACACGAATTCTCGCTGGATCGCCGGAAGGACGTATTCGTTCCTCTCGATGCACCGTAACGTTTCTCTAATGGTTCCTCCAGGGTGGTACATTAGGTCGCTCCTATTCTATGCAGTCGTTTGATGGGTGTTGGTGAGTTTGTGAACCGGTTTGGACAGCCGGCAGCGGGGGTGTCTGTGAGCACGGACAAGGCTGCGATTCTACCACCAATTCAATCCCTCCCAGAGTCTCCACCATGGATGTTGTCTCTTGGTTGCCGCCGCGACAAGGCAACCCGCCCGAAACTCGTCTAGAAGGCGAGCGTAGGCGCTCACGCTCTGCTTTGAGTTGCTCCACCATCTCCTCGAGGCCCCGCACCCGCTCCTGGGCAACAGCCAACGAGACTTTTTCGGTAGGAGCACCTCCTGGCATGATCTCCTCTCCGCCACAAGTATTCACACCCGGGACACCTTCGCCATCAGCCCCGCACTCTCCCATGACGACGTAAACCCTGTGGCGCTGGCCGTGTGGCTCCTTCCTGACCTGGACCCGGCCGGCGTCAATCCACCGGTCCAACGTGGACAGAGACACCTTGAACTCATTGCAGGCCTGAGCCTTCGTAATCAGACGGATACCTCACCTCCCCCTCGACAGTCCTGGTATTCCATTTGCCTCGCAGAGCGTTACCGACGATACGTCAAGCACCCCACACGACTCGGGCTCCGTAAGACAGGACCGAATCCTCGGTACCCGCGAAGGGCAAACGGGCCCCTAGAACTGCAACAAGTTCCCCACGGGTGCGCTCAAAGGGGCAGACACGAAGGGGACAAAACGGCACCGGCGACCGAAGATGAGCCATTTGGGCTGGGGAGCCGGATGGAGTCCACGTCGAACACGCGATGCAAGAGAGTATCCGGACGCTTCTAGCATAGGCCCCTACAGGAAGCGTCGGTCACGGCTTTGGGGGACATTTGGGAACTGTGTCAAGGAGGCCAGATCCAGTCGGTCAGGCGGGTCTGGCGCCGGGAGTCTCCATGAGGTACCCAGTACGCCACGTGAGGCGATCACCTTGAGGTTGGACGTAAAGAACGGTGCATGCCGGACGCTGGCGGCAGCGGCCAGGAAGGCGTCCTCACCGTCGTCGGATTCGAACACGAACAACACGATGGGTGGTTCGCCGTCGTGGTCGAGTTCAGCCCAGCCACTGGAGAAGTACCGGCGGTAGGACCTGAGGCGTTTCGGCACCCGCTTTGGGGTAGTTGCGCGTCGCTCGAACTCGAAGAAGTACGGACGACGCTCTCCCCGGTGTTCCAGCACGAACGAGGCGTCCGGGTGAATTACGTAGCGTTTCCTCTTGTGACGGTAGGCTACGGATGAACGCGACGTGGGCTGAAGGTCGAACAGGTCGTGGTCGGGTGAGCGGGCGACCTCGGCGGTGAGGGCCGCGGCAAGGTCGGTGATGCCGGTCTGGTGACTCGGTTGGTTGGCGATAGCCCGGAGCGAACTGCCCTCGTAGGGGGGAAGGCTTCCGGAACCCGGGAGCGCGCGTTCGGTGTCAGGCTCGGGGCTCCAGCGGTCGAGGGTCGGGCCGACCGCAGCGCGGTCGCGGCGTGCGAGGTAAGTCAGCCCCTTGTCTGTGAGAACGTGGTGCGGTCCGTCCGGTCTCACCAGGGAGCGATGCATGAGAGACCGCAGCACCTGGCCCACTCGGTGGCGCGTGACTCCTCCCATCAGGCCTGCGAGCTGTCTGCGCGTGCACAGAGGCCATGAGGAGATCAGGTCGAGCGCATCCTTCTCCGCGCGCGTCAGCTGCACCGCGAGAGTTGACCGGAGCTGGACTGACGGCTCGGGCATGGTTGCACGCAGGTCGGGAGAATAGAGGGACTCGGGGTCGACCGCGGGCCTTTCCCACCCAGGGTAGTCGGACCGGTCGACCAGCCAGCCGGACCACCTGACGATGGCCGCAAGCCTAATGTCCGGGCTGATGAGGTCGGGAGGGTCATCGTCCCTCCCGGTTCCGCACAGCTGCCATACGTAGGAGCTGGCGCCGCCGGCCAGCAGCTCCTGCTCGCAGGCCACCAGCGTCGTCCCGTGTTCCAGTGGGTCGCCGAGCGAGCGTATCGCCCTGCGCATGGCCTGGGTGGAGTGGGTCAGCACCAGTGTGACGAGGGGCTCCTCGGAGTACCCCAGATGCTCCTTGCTCCTGAGGCGGTAGCGAAGGTTGGCATTGGGCAGGGCAGGCCCGTGGCGGATCAGGCCGATCGAACGGTTCCCCGACAGGGTAATCAGCAGGTCATAGGGTCCGTGGCGGTAGTGGTCCACCCTCGCGGGATCGCCGCTCGGATCGGCATCCGCGATCATGGCGGCTGCGTGGTATAGCACCGCCACGGCGTCGAGCCGTTCGGCGAGTAGCCTCAGCCACTGACGAGAGACGGGGTACAACTCCAGCATGTCCTCTCGTTCCTCCGTTTCGGCGGCCGCGGTGTTGATACCCTTCTCGGTCGGGAAGTACCGGCGCCGTGGGTGGGGCCCGAGCGCGCTCAGCCGGTGCTGTATCGAGTCGGCGAGTCCTCGCTCGGTTAGCCTGGCCAGCCGGTCGCGGAGGGTCGAGTCTGGCACACGCTCAAGGCTCGATAGCTCCTCCACCGCGGCAAGGGGTGTGGCGCACAGTAGCGTGAGTGTTTCGCTGAGCCGCCCCGGCAGGGAAGGACGGTTACGGTCGAGCGCCAGGCTCGGGCTGGCGCCGTTGAGCTTCCACGTCGCGGATATGAGTGCACCGAGATCCCCGCCGAAGACGTCCAGCACGACACGGGGCAGTCGGCGCCCGGCGTGGCCACGGTTGAGGAAGCGCCATACCGTGTGGCGCGATACGCCGAACCTTTCGGCCGTGCGCCCTTGGCCGTGGCGCCATGCGTAGGCTTTCAGGTATTCCTGGACCAGCCCGATCAGCTGTGGGTTCGTTGTCTTTGGCAGCGTTCGCGTCTCCTGGTACAGGTGCCCAGGGTTCCAGTTTGAACGCTGCGAACTTCGAAGGTAATCCCTTGCAGGCCCTTACGCTGGGGGCCAATTTGTGCTAGGAAGTTGACGTCGTTGGTTGAGCCGCGAGACTAACCGCATAGGAACTGGTAGGGATATTGGCACGCGCTAAGCGCACATGATCGTTGGAACGTACTTGGTACCCCACATACAAGGGTCCAGATGGGTGCGATTTAATGATCGTATAGTGTGTTCTACGAGGCCATTAGGTCGACCTGTCGGACGAGTCCGTGGCGAGGCAACTCGATCCCAGAGAACCAGGGACGTTGGGTCTGGCGCCGGAGTCCCTTGAGAAACGCCAATCGATTCATCAACCTCTCATTAGAGTACTCTCAAGGGCATATGGAAACAAATCGAATGGACAGGGCGTTCGTCGCGCTCTATTGGACCAATCAAGTGCGAAAGTGGGTATGGACGAGATTGTATTCGTGTCAAGCTCATGCGGGTCACGAGCGAGCTATCTGTGACGCAAGCGCGCTGGGCTAGGAACACCGTGACGACCATCGACAAACGGCACGTGGAGGCTGCTCTCTTGGCCAACTTGGAGACTACAGCATTCAGATCGAGAGATAGTGCATGACGGAATCACAACAGATGGAAGGACACAGACAATGGCTGATCTGAAGGCGAAGGTGCCTGGATTTGAGCTACAGGTTTCTGGAATCAAGAAGCTCTTGGACTATGCCGCTGCGGGAGTAGGAGCAGTCGCGGGTCCCATGCTTGCCAATTGGAGAGCGTCCAAGGAGGGTCAGGCTAGGCTCACCTCCGCTCGCTACGGGGCGGAAGTGCGTCGCATCGAAGCGGAATCTCGCGGGCAAGCCCTGGCAATCATTGCCGAGGCGCAAGCCGAGGCTCGACAGTCCCTTGACACAACCACCGTGTCAGGGCGCGGCACAATCGAGATCACTGCCGAATACATTACCCAATCCATCGAGTTTCAAGGTCGAAAACGAATGGCAAATACAGCATCCGTTGTGCAAAGTGCTGCGGATGAACTTGGCGATAAGGATGTTCCCGATTCCGAACCGGATCCTGACTGGACTGCCCGCTTCTTCGACGGCGTTCAAGATGTTTCATCAAAGGACATGCAGATGATTTGGGCGAGGATTTTGGCCGGTGAAGTGGAAACGCCCGGCAGAACCTCATTGCGCACTCTTTCTATGCTACGAAATATGTCACAAATTGATGCAAAGCAGTTTTCGGAGCTTATGAGATTTCGGATCTCGGATTTCATACTTGGAAAATTTGCTGAGCAGGTTTCTAGCAAAGGATTGGATGCGTTGCTCCTTAATGCTGTGGATATCGGTCTAACATATTCCAGCATGGTCGCATATCCCTCTATCAAACTATCGACTAACGGATTTTACGATAGGGAATACTATGGGCACGTATTGAGAATTGAGGGCCCTCCTGGAACTGAGATGAACGCGATGAGCCTAGACGCGACAATCTTGACGCCATCTGGTAGGGAACTTGCAAGATATATCAGCCACGAGCCACATATAGAGTACCTATCATGTTTTGCGAGACATCTGGAAACACAGAAATGTACTCTCAAATTAGCTCCAATCGTCAGCATGTCTCCAGATGGGAGGATGCAGTTCTCACTTAAGGAATTGCGGACCTTGTGAATTGGATCCTCAGAATCGAGGACGCTTGCCCATGACAGCTAGCGACAGATGGCCAATTGGGAACTCAAGACGGTACGGGGCAGCCGGCGCCCGGCGTGTCCACGGTAGAGGAGGCGCCATACCGTGTGGCGAGATACGCCGAACCTTTCGGCCGTGCGCCCTTGGCCGTGGCGCCATGCGTAGGCACTGACATAGTCACGGATCAGGTCGATCGCCTGGACGTTCGTAGGCTCAGTATTCTGCAGCGTTCGTGTCTCCTGGCACAGTTGCCCAGGATTCCACTTTGAATGCTGCGAATCTAGAAGGTAATCCCTTGCAGGCCGTTACGTTGGGCACGGTTTTGTGGTAGGCGTAAGCAGCGGGTACCGAAATCGCCATCGCGGGGAGCGCATCATGGCCAAAATAGCGGACTAGGGGATACAGCTTTGAATACGTGCATGGCGTTGAGGGGTGGCCAACGTTGGCTTCAACTAGTGGTGAACCGCTGTCCGGGTGTCTTAGATGAGACCATTGCACAGGCAATCGGTCTCAAAAGTGGCGAAACGATTGAGTGGCTTTCGCCGCTTGAATCGGACTGTTTCGCCGAATACAGGGACTGTGACTTCTTGGAACGCCTTTGCTTAGACTCTCTGTGCCAGAGCCTTGAGGATTTCTGGCCCAAGGGTGGACCCGTGTGGGACGGTCTGGCCAAAACGAGCCAAGGTCGCCGTCTACTCATCGAGGCGAAGGCAAACCTTCCTGAGTTCAACTCCAGCCCCACGGGGGCATCAGGCGCGTCCCTTCAGCAGATAAGGAGAGCGCTCGACAAAACCAGGCGCTTCCTCAAGGTGCGTTCAGACGAGGACTGGACTAGGTGCTTCTACCAGTACGCCAACAGGCTGGCGCATCTGTACTTCCTGAGGGAATGCAAGAAAGTCGATGCAGCTCTAGTCTTTGTCTACTTCGTGGGCGATACCACAGTCACCGGTAGGGATCCGGTCACGCGCGGAGGCTGGCAGGCCGCGATTGGGCTCGCTCACCGCCACTTGGGCTTACCGTCGCATGCCCCGTGGATAAGTGAAAACGTTTTTGACGTTTTCATTGACGTTGATCGCCTCCAGGGTTGCGCCTGGCCATAGCGCCGGTGGATAGTCGGCACCGCCACTGCCTGAGTGTGCCTCGAGATCGATTGACCCGTGCGGCAAGCGAAACTCCCTGTGAGGTCTCTCTTCGGTCGGATCCCGACCTTAGAGTTGATTCTTCACGGAAGTCACGTCATCGTGGTCGACCGGGCTAAAGGACCAGAGCCACATATACCTGATCTCCTGGCATTCGTGGTTAGGTGAGGTAGTCGTAGGCACCATTCTCAGTCTGAGCGAAGATCAGTCACGCAGTGAGTAGACACGAGACTCCGCTAACGCTCCGCTATTGGAAGTCGGTCGGTGGAACCCTGATGCTGGAATTTCGGGCAGTCAAGGAATCGAAATACCGAGGGCGCCGTCTCTTGGACGGGGTGATAGTTCTGGGGGAACCAAAGCGTGTCTTGACACGCGCCGAGCACGATTCTCAGATCATAGACGGTAAGGACATCATCGCGGTTCAAACTAAGACCGGGCGACTGGGCATGTACCTCCTCGGGCAGGCGCTCTTTTCCCGGGAGCTGATGCGGGTATTCAATCCCAGATCCGTCAGAACCGTTGCCGTATGCGAGCGGGACGACGAGGTTCTCAGGCCCCTGGCGGAAAGGTACGGAATCGAGATTGTCTGCTACGGGTAGTGCCCGACCGTGTGGCCACTAGCGGCTGTGCAGCTCATTTGGACGCACCCTCAGCACTTAACGTTCGACGACGCTGGAACGTAGGAGATTGGGATCTGGCAGTGCCTATCCTGATAGTGCCTCAGTTTGAACGGGAGATCGCTGGCCTGCTGTCGGAAGTCGTGAGGAGCTAGAGAAAGGCTGTTGAATCCCCGAGCTGGCGTTAACAGGGCTGGGTAAGCGGTGCCGAAAGTGAGGGACGCCATCCGGATGGTGGAGCGAGACGGCTGGTACCATGTTAGGACGCGAGGTAGCCATCGCCAGTTTCGCCACCCCGAGAAGCCGGGTAAAGTCACGATTCCCGGCAACCTGGGTGACGACCTACCCAAGGGTACGTGGCTCAACATTCAGAGACAGGCCGGTCTTCGCGGGAGCGCACGGTGAAACTGACCTACGCAGTCGTCATTGAGCAGACCCAAGGCAACTACGCCGCCTACGCGCCGGACGTGCCAGGGTGTGTCAGTACTGCCAGAAGCTGGGATGAGATGCTGGCAATGATCCGCGAAGCACTCACCGTGCACATCGAACTGCTGATCGAAGACGGAGATCCCCTACCGGAACCCACCATGTCCATCGACGATGCAATCGCGCACCACAGCGAAGCGCTCGCCGAGTCCTGCGACGAATCGCTGGCAGAATACCGCGACGCTGCTCCGACCATCTCGACCACATTCCGCCTGGTCGAGATCGAGGTTCCCGCGCTGCAGCTCGAGGCCGTCTAAGCCCCTCTAGCTTTTCAGGCGGCTTGACTCAGCAGTCCAACTACTCCGAGGCTCCACCGCCGCCGCCTTCGCTCAAGGTCGAAGAACACCATGTCGACGCCGACTCCCCGTGGGACGACGACATGCTGGGCCGCAGGGATATTGGGGATCGCCTTACCAGTATCGTTCGAGGTCAGGAGGCGCCCTTCGTCATCAGCATCGACGGGAGCTGGGGCACGGGAAAGACGTTCCTGCTGAAGCGCTGGGTGCAGGACCTGCGAAATCAAGACCCGAAGTGGCAGGCGATTTACTTCAACGCCTGGGAAGACGACTTTTCGAAGGACCCGCTGCTCGCGATTATCGGGCAGCTCTCTGGGCATTTCGGTGAGGGACTGTTTCGAGAGGTGGCAGCTGGAGTCGCCAGCGCGGCGCTGAACATACTCTCGAACCAACTCGTGGGGATGAAGCTAGATGAGTTGACTCCTGAGAGTCTGCTCCAAGACTATCGCGATCAACAGGCGACCCAACGCGCCGTCAAGGAGCGACTGGCAGAACTCGGCGCTAGGGTGCGACGGGACACGAACCAGCCGTTGATCTTCGTCATCGACGAACTCGACCGGTGTCGCCCGACCTTTGCCATCGAGCTGCTGGAGCGCGTCAAACACCTATTCGACGTCAGGAACATCGTCTTCGTCTTCGGCATCAACCGGAGCGAGCTAGTAAAGTCGCTGGAGTCAGTCTACGGCGAGATCGATGCGGGCACCTACCTCAGGCGCTTTTTCGACATGGAGTTTGTCCTTCCGGACGCTGATCCCGCTCGATTCTGCATGTACTTGTTCGACGAATATCGGTTGTCGGAGTTCTTCCTCAGGTTGAGCCACAGCTACGGCACAAACCAGCGCATCGCCGAGGTCCGAATGCTCGAGGAGCATTTGTCGGTCATCCTGGGTAGCATGGGCCTGTCGTTAAGGGACATGGACTACTGTGTCCGGCTCCTCTCCTTGGCCGGAAGGGATCTTGAGCGCCAGTATCCGCTGCACCCTGCGTTGCTCGCTATTCTGGTCGCGATGAAGATAAAGGAGCCGGCCTTGTATCGCCGCTTCGTGACCGGGAGTGCGCGGGGTGCGGAGGTCATCGACTATCTCAACGGCCAGACCCCTGCTGGCGTGGATGGCACCGGGGTCACTCGCTTCGACAAGACGAGGGACATACTCGAGCTTGTCCATGCCGCTGTATACGCAGCGGACAACGCCCGAATTGTTCGAACGCAACTCGACCGCGTAAGAGAAGGCTCTGAACCCAATCGGCGTGAGTACCTTTCCGTAGAGCATGCCCGCCTGGGACCTGAAGACTCCGACCGTCTGCTACAAATCTCTCGTCAGGTAGGGAGTTACGATGAGACTTCCAGGCGAGTCGGCGTAGGGCTGGGTTTTCTGGCTGAGCGGATCGATCTGTACTCCAACCTAACTAGGGGCTAGCCTATGTGTGCCCATCTACGCGGCCGGAACTGTCGACGAGTCCCGGCCCGGCATCTTGTCCCTCCGTTCTCGGAGGGTCGAGCCCGGGATACGCTCAAGGCTTCCTCCACCGCGGTTAGGGGGTGGCCCAGATCTGCTGGAGGGTGTCCTTGAGTCGCTCGGGCGGGGAAGTGCGGCCAGAGACGGAGGTCAGTCCCAGGCCGGTGTCGTTGAGCTTCCACGTGGCGGATGCGAGCTCAAGGAGGTTCCCTCCGAAGTAGTCAAGGACGGCGCGGGTCAGGCTGCGTCCGAGTAGACTGTTCGTTACCCGCGAGTCTGAAGGCGTCGGTCCATCCTCAGGCAACCGGAAAGTGAAATGGTTGACTTGAGCGCGCCGGGCGCAAGGGCCTGATGGGCGGCACAGTCAGACTGATGCAGTCGCCATCTAGGAGGCTGAAACCGGGGGGACTTGCGGCGGAGAGGGAGATAGCGTGAATAGAGTAGGCGTCGAGCCTAGGCTCCTTCGCTGGGCGCGCGAACGGTCCGGTAGGGGGCATCACTACCTTCAGAAGCGATTCCCGAAACTTGATGCGTGGGAGCGTGGCTCGGCGCTGCCAACGCTCAAACAGCTCGAAGATTTCTCGCGGGCCACATACGCTCCGCTCGGCTACCTGTTCCTAAAGGACCCGCCCTTAGAGGAACTTCCGATAAGCGACTTCCGAACAATCGGAGACGTGGAAGTTCGCCGGCCTTCCCCAGACCTGCTGGATACGCTCTACCTGTGTCAACAGCGCCAGGATTGGTACCGGGACGAGGCTCGCACTTCGGGAGAACTGCCGCTGGACTTCGTCGGAAGCCTGGACACCTCCGTGGATATTTCGTTCGCGGGAGCACGCCTGCGGCACGCTCTAGGCTTCGACGTTGAGCACCGTCGGGGGCTGGCAACCTGGAGCGAAGCGCTGCGCCAGTTCATTGAAAGCGCGGAGGATCTTGGCATCCTTGTAATGGTTAGCGGCGTCGTGGGTAGCAACACCCATCGAAGGCTGGATCCCGAGGAGTTTCGTGGCTTCGTGCTCTCTGATGTCCTCGCCCCCCTGGTCTTCGTCAATGGAGCTGACACGAAGGCGGCCCAGATGTTCACGCTTGCCCATGAGATCGCCCACCTATGGCTGGGCGAGTCCGGGGTATCGAACCCGCAGGCCACTAGCATGCCAACGGGCACCACGGAACGCTGGTGTAACCGAGTTGCGGCGGAGCTGCTGGCGCCGGCCGAAGTCGTGCGAGATGAGTTCGTTCCTGGCGCGGACCTCGAGTATGAAGCCGGTCGGCTGGCCCGCCGATTCAAGGTCAGCACGCTCGTGGTCCTCAGGCGCATCCATGATCTGGGCGAACTGAGTCGCGAGGAATTCCTATCGGCGTACCAGGATGAGATCGGTCGATTGCAGGTCCTGCAGGGGAGCCGTGGAGGTGGGGATGCGATCAAGAACGTGGGGCCTCGTGTAAGCAAGAAGTTGGCTCGTGCTCTCGTAGTTAGCACCCTGGAGGGCAGAACCTCATATACCGAGTCGTTCAGGCTTCTTGGCTTGCGCAAGCTATCAACGTTCGAAAGCGTCGCCAAGAGCTTAGGGATGGGGGCGTAAGTGGCATACCTACTGGATGCCAACGTATTCATTAGTGCCAAGGACCTTCACTATGGGTTCGATTTTGTCCCGCCTTTTGGGACTGGCTCATCAGGGAGAATGAGGCGGGAAATGTGTACAGCATTGAGAGGGTAGGGGACGAAGTCCTGGCGGGGGACGATGAGTTGGCGGAGTGGGCAAAGGATAGAGGGGGGGACTTTTTCATTTCCCCAGACGCCACGCTGCTGCCCGCGTTGCAAGCGACCAGTTCATGGGCCATGGGGCAGGGCTACGATCAGGCGGCGGTCAGCAATTTCTTCCAGGTGGCAGACTACTACCTCGTAGGTCAGGCGCTTGCAGGCCAACATACGGTCGTCACGCATGAGCGGGCCTCAGGGTCCAAGCGAAGAATCAAGATCCCCGATGCCTGCTTAGGGCTTGGTGTCAAGTTCGTCACACCCTTCGAGATGCTCCGGAACGAAGGAGCGCGGTTTGTCCTCGGAGGGTGAGCCCATCGGGCCGGGATGGAAAGCGTTCGAATGCGTTTGCTAGACTGTGCTAAGTGACGCTAGGGGCCGTTCAGGCAGGATGTTTCTGACGCCGCTGCCTATGGATCACTCTCTTTCGGACTTCCACACTCCGGTCGACATCGACTCGGAGCGGGAGATGTGGCAAGGATTGCCCCATTTGCCTGGATCACGGTCAAGGGCGGAAATCCGCTCTGGGACCTGACCTGGGAAGGGGTCCTTCGAGCTTCGTCAGGCAACGGGCGAGTAACGGCTGCTAGAAGTTGCAGGCATTGTCCAGTCCACTGAGCCACAGTGAAGTCCGGCTTAAAGGATGAAGCGACGTTTTCGCTGCAAAGGGACCTCCCAATTCACAACTTTCGTCGGCTTTACTCAACCGTCGGCCTAACAGGTACCCAGCATGCCTGGATCCCGATGGACGCAAATCCACGATCGTATATTAGGCTCGTTTGGAGGGAATCCAGATGAAGAACACCGATCGTGATCGGCAACAGCTGACTTTTTCGCAAGCCCAGGGCTATGAAGAACTTCCGACACCTTTGAGACTCGAAGAATTACCATCTTCGGCGAGGATACACATTTGGAATGTGTTCTACTCGTCCATTAAGTCAAGCAGTCGGTTGGACTTCTTCCACACTCCCATAATCGGCGGTGTTTGGGGAGTGATACTGCGAGATAAGTACCAGTTCTTCGACAATCTTCCTATGGATGAATGGAGCGAAGGGCTACAAGATCATGCACAGGCACTGCGGAACTCGATAGAACGCTTACCCTTCAACCGCGTGTTCGATCTAATCCAATTCGTTATCCGTCATCCCAAGTGCCCACATGAATTCATCGGTGAGTTGGAGGCCGCTTTTGCCTTTTCCAGGCTAGCCTATGCGATTGATGTGGCGAATCCACCGACCATAATCCCAGCTGTCACCGACGCAGAAGGTAAGGCGGTGATCGATTCCATCCGAACGCTTGATGAAGCAGGCTTGGGTGGCAGTGCCTCCCACCTTAGATCGGCCGTCGAGTGCATTAGATTGAAGGACTGGGCGGGAAGCATCAGAGAGAGCATTCACGCTGTCGAGTCCGTGGCCAGACAACTCGATTCCAAGGCATCCGGGACGTTGGGCCCAGCGTTAGAATCCCTCGAGAAGCGCCAAACGCTTCATCCGGCCCTCAAGGACGCGTTCTCAAAACTGTATGGATACACATCGAATGAACAGGGCATTCGTCACGCCCTATTGGACCAATCCAACGCGAATGTGGGCATGGACGAGGCTGTGTTCATGTTGGGCGCGTGTGCGTCCTTTGCTAGCTATCTGTGGCGTAGGCATACCGTCTCTGGAGCGTCGTGACGATCGCCGGCAAACGATAGTTGTATGTTAGTCCGCTCTATCTCCCGCAGCGTTTGCGTCTCACCGGCCATAGTTGCCGAAGTTTCCGCTGTGGAATCGGAGAGCTATTGAGGTAATGCCTTGGAAGGGATTACCTCTGGTGCAGTGGGGCATTTCTCTTAGTGGGGATATGCCGTTGTTAGGGAGATGCTGGAGTCGGTTGACTCCACTTTGACTACGCGTTTCTTGGGAGTCCAACCATGGGCCGAGTAGAAATCGGCGCGGTAGTGTACAAATGACTTAGCCGGGGCTTGCATGTTCCTTCTGGTTGGCCGTGACGAGCCAGCCGGTGCCACATCGATTTCTGTTGAACAGTTCGGAATTCGGGAGGTTCTGAACCGCCACAGATATGGACCAGGCGGCCAGAATGCCGAGGACATGGGCCGCCGAGCGGATAGCCAGGATCAGTCGAGTGAGGTAAGTGAAGTGACGACGGCCCGGAGAGGAAAGTCAAGAGATCGACCAGTCGACACCGGCCACGAGGCCGAGTATTGGCGTATGGCCGACGCGCTGCGGGGCAGTATGGACGCTGCCGAGTATAAGCATGTAGTTCTTGGACTCATCTTCCTCAAGTACATCTCCGATGCTTTCGAGGAACGCCACGCCGAGGCGCTCGCCGAATGGGGTAAGGAAGCCGCTGAGGACCGGGACGAGTACATCGCCGAAAACATCTTCTGGGTGCCCCCCGAGGCTCGCTGGCCAAGACTGCAATCAAAGGCGCACCAGCCCACTATTGGCCGAATGGTCGACGATGCCATGATCGCAATCGAGCGGGATAACCCGGCCCTCATGGATGTACTACCCAAGGATTACGCCCGGCCCGCCCTGGACAAGACCCGGTTGGGTCAGGTGGTCGATATGGTGAGCAACATCAAGGTCGGCGGCGCCGAAGCCCGCGCCACGGACGTGCTGGGCAACGTCTACGAGTATTTCCTTGAGCAGTTCGCCCTGGCCGAGGGCAGGAAGGGCGGAGAGTTCTACACGCCGCGCTCGGTCGTGCGACTCTTGGTGGAGATGCTTGAGCCGTACCAGGGCCGAGTATACGACCCATGCTGCGGCTCCTCCGGCATGTTCGTCCAGTCGGTTGAATTCATTGGCGCCCACGCCAGCGGCAACGCAAACGGGGGTAGAGCCAAGGGCGACATATCCATCTATGGGCAGGAGTCCAACTACACGACATGGCGAATGGCCAGGATGAACCTCGCCATCAGGGGGATTGAGGGCCAAATTGAGCACGGAGACAGCTTCCACAGTGATCGCCACCCGGACCTGCGGGCCGATTACATACTCGCCAATCCGCCATTCAACGTCTCGGATTGGGGCGGAGAAAGGCTGCGAGACGACAAGCGGTGGGAATACGGCGTGCCACCAGTGGGTAACGCCAATTATGCGTGGGTACAGCACTTCCTGTATCACCTTGCGCCGCGAGGCATCGCTGGCTTCGTCCTAGCCAACGGCTCCATGTCCTCGAACCAGTCCGGCGAGGGCGAGATTCGCAGGAGCATCATCGAAGCCGGGCTTGTAGATTGCATCATCGCCCTACCGGGCCAGCTCTTCCGCTCCACCCAGATACCCGCCTGCCTGTGGTTCCTGCGTAGGGGACGCGATGGCGGAGACCGGATAGGCGAAACCCTGTTCATCGACGCCCGTAAGCTGGGCCACATGCTCGACCGTACGCGCCGCGATCTTTCGCAGGGAGACATCATCCAGGTCGCCGGCGCCTACCACGCCTGGCGCGGGAAGGAAGGCATGGAGGGGTACGCCGACGTGCCGGGCTTCTGCAAGAGTGCGACGATGGACGAGATTCGGAAGCATGGCTACATTCTCACCCCCGGCCGCTACGTCGGGGCGCCGCCGCAAGAGGAGGACAGCGAACCTTTCGAGGAGAAGATAGCCCGTCTTTCCTCCCAGTGGCGGGAGCAGCAGGCCAAGGCCCAGCGGCTGGACACGGCCATCGAGGAGAACCTGAAGCACTTGGGTTTCGGTGCCAATCAGGAGGATGCGAGATGATCCCCTTGGTCGAGGAGCGAGCAGATGAGCTGAAACACCTGTGCCTCACTTATGGCGTCCGGCGCCTTGACCTGTTCGGTTCTGCCACAACGGGTCTGTACGATCCAGAAGAGAGTGACTTTGACTTCCTGGTCGAATTCCAACCGGTGGCCCTTAATGCTTATGCGGACGCTTACTTTGGCTTACTGGAAGGTCTTAGCAAACTCTTCGGGCGACCCGTGGACCTCGTGGTGACGTCTGCCATCAAGAATCCCTACTTTCTCCAGTCGGTAGAGCAGACGAGGACTTCCGTCTATGAGACTTGAGGCTCGTAAGTACCTGTACGACATCCGGCGCGCCGCTGGTCTGCTGAGAGAGTTCACCCACAGCAAAACTCTTGCGGACTACGAAGGCGACGCGATGCTGAGATCGGCCGTGGAACGTCAATTCGAGATCATCGGAGAGGCGATGACGAAGCTTGCCAAGGCCGATGCGCCTATGGCTGAACGAATCAGCCAACATCAACGCATCATCGCCTTTCGCAACGTGTTGATCCACGGATACGCCGACTTGGACCATCGGCTGGTGTGGGATGTCGTTGAGACCAGCCTACAGACCCTCGTCCGTGAGGTTGATGGGCTTTTGGGCGGAGGAGCCGATGACTAGCCCGGTGGACATCCGGCCCGACCACCTCGCAATTGTCCAGAGCATCCTGAGCGAGCATCTTGCTGCGGGTGTGAAGGCCTGGGCGTTCGAAAGCCGCGCCAGCTGGTCAACAAAGGACTCTTCGTACTTGAGTCTGGCCTTGGAGGGCGCGACCAAGCTGAGCCACAGGGTGTTGGACTCTCTAGAGGACGCTTTCGAGGATTCAGAGCCCCCTACACGTTTGATAACGGGGATCTCGAAAGGATCGGAGGCCCTTTCAAGCGAATTGTGGAATCGCACAGAGTGCCCGTCCCCTTGAATGGGAAAGGGACATAGCATATGCCCTCAGGCAAGTGGCAAGAGGTAGCCGTAGAGGAAATTGCCGAGAGGGTCGCCATGGGGCCTTTTGGGTCGTCCATTAAAGTCGAGACATTCGTGCCAGAAGGTGTACCGGTCATCAGCGGTCAGCATCTACGCGGCTTTAGAGTTGATGATGCACCCGGGTTCAAATTCATCAGCCCTGAGCATGCCCAGAGGCTCGCGAACGCCAATGTCTATAGAGGTGACATTGTATTCACCCATGCGGGCAACATTGGGCAAGTTGCGTACATTCCCGAGGATTCGCAGTTTGATCGCTACGTAATTTCACAGCGCCAGTTTTATCTGCGGTGCGATCAGTCCAAGGCGCTACCTGAGTTTGTCACGTTGTACTTTGGATCGCCTGAGGGACAACATCAGCTCTTGGCCAACACATCGCAGGTGGGAGTTCCATCTATTGCGCAACCTGTGACTTACCTGCGTACGATACGTATCCCCTTGCCACCTCTTCCCGAGCAGCAGGCTATTGCCCACATCGTCGGCACGTTGGACGACAAGATAGAACTGAACCGCCGCATGAACGAAACGCTAGAGGCGATGGCGCGGGCGCTGTTCAAGTTGTGGTTCGTGGACTTCGACCCCGTGCGGGCCAAGGCGGACGGCCGGTGGTGTCGGGGTGAGTCCCTCCCCGGCCTTCCTGCCTACCTCTACGACCTATTCCCCCATCGCCTCGTGGCCTCGGAGATGGGTGAGATCCCAGAGGGTTGGCGGATTGCGACCGTGAGCCATCTGGCCAAGAGTATTCAGAATGGAGGAACCCCGAAGCGGTCAGAACCTTCCTATTGGAGCATGGGAGATATACCTTGGCTAACTTCTGGAGAAGTTAGACAGGCTTTCGTTCTTGACACTCAAAATTCCATTTCGAGACTAGGTCTTGAGCGCAGTTCAGCCAAGGTGATTCCGGCTCGCTCCATTCTTGTAGCGCTCTACGGTGCAACGGCTGGGCAGGTGTCCATGAACATCCAACCCCTTTCTACCAATCAAGCGGTCACATCAATTGTTCCGACAAATGGAAACAGGTACTTTTGCTTGATTAGCCTCAAGTTGCAGGTGGGTGAGCTTGGCAACCGAGCTGTTGGCTCCGCGCAACAGAATATAAGCAAGAAAGTGGTTGAAGATACTGTTGTCGTGGTGCCTCCTATTGAATTAAGGATTGAATTCGATAATCTTGTTGAGGGATTGTTTGAGCGGATTTTTGGAAATCTCGCCGAATCCGCTATTCTTGCTTCACAGCGGGATGCATTGCTTCCGAAGCTGATCGAGGGACGGTGCAAGTGCTGATCGGGATACTTGAGGAGAATGAGAGGTCATATTCGTGACTTCTCTGGGACCGAGAAGCCATAATTACGAAATCAACGCAATGCTCAGAGTATCCAAGTACTCTGAGCGCGAAATCAGACAATTTTTTTCTAATGTTTTTGAGGTCAAACAGAATAGACTTAATTCTGATCTACACCTAACGGTGTACCACGCGAGAGTGCCGATTCCGGGACTGCAAGTAGGATCCCACACACTTGACATCACCGTTGACACCGCTGAAACAAGATTCATGGTACTGGTTCCTGGAGGAGAGAACCCCCATGACGACATCGATGCAGGGGCTCACTCCGTAGGTATACGTCTGACGAAGCGCAACACCGCGATTCCGCAGATCCAGAAATTGAGAGAGCAAATCTATCGACTGGAATCTAAGGCAGTCATAGGAAATCGAAAGCCCACCAGTGCTTGGACCAATTGCTTCGGGTCGCGAAACTACCAGCCACACATACAACTGTTGCGCCCTTGGCACAAGGTCTGCGGCACCTTGGACGAAATCGGAAAACTCTTCCGAAACAGTGTCAATCGCATCGAATTCGACTCCTTCCAGGTTGAGGCGAGACAGCGAATAGATGGACAGTGGATCGTTGGTAGTGCAATCAAGCCGCGGCGGGTTGCATCACAGGTAATCACACATCAAGAGGCGGCTCGGCTGAGGAATCTGCTTTCATGACAACTCTCTCCGAAGCCGAAGTCGAACATGCAACGCTTGATTGGCTCTCGGGCCTTGGCTGGCGGGTGGTCCATGGACCCGGCATTGCCCCGGATACACCCAACTCTGAGCGTGACGAATACGGTCAGGTCGTATTGGAGCGACGGCTGGGGGACGCTCTGTCTGAATTGAACCCTGGCCTGCCCCCGTCGGCGATGGACGACGCCTTCCGCAAGCTGACCCGGCCCCAGGGCTCTACCCTAGAGGCTCGCAACCGTGCCTTTCACCGGATGCTGGTCGATGGCGTGGAAATCGAGCATCGGGATTCTGATGGAAGGGTGCGCGGAGACCGGGTTCGAGTCATCGACTTCGAAAACCCCGCCAACAACGACCTGCTGGCCGTCAACCAGTTCACTGTCACCGAGGGCCGGAACGCCCGCAGGCCGGACGTGGTGCTGTTCGTTAGCGGCCTACCCCTGGGCATCATAGAGTTGAAGAACCCCGCCGACGAGGAGGCCACCATCTGGACGGCGTGGCAGCAGCTTCAGACCTACAAGGCCGAGCTGCCCACCCTGTTCTCCATGAACGAGGCGCTGGTGGTTTCGGACGGAACCCAGGCCCGCGTCGGCACATTGACGGCAGGACGGGAGTGGTTCAAGCCTTGGCGCACCGTTACCGGAGAGCAACTAACAGACCCGCACATGACCGAGCTGCAGGTGATGCTGGAGGGCACCTTAGAGCCGGGGCGATTTCTGGCCCTTATACGCAATTTCATCGTATTCGAGGACGATGGTAGCGGGGCGTTGGCAAAGAAGATCGCGGGTTATCACCAGTTTCACGCGGTCCGTGTGGCCGTGGACGAGACGCTGCGGGCAGTGAAGCTGCAGCGTGAGGAGGCGCGGGTCGCTGTGGAAAGGGATCACAGTGAATCGGGGCGATCGCCGGGCGGAGAGTTGGGCGACCGACGCATAGGGGTGGTGTGGCACACCCAGGGCTCGGGAAAGAGCCTGACGATGGCCTTCTACACCGGGGCGGTCATAAGCGAACCGGCCATGGAGAACCCCACAATCGTCGTTCTCACCGACCGCAATGACCTTGACGACCAGCTATTCGGCATCTTCTCCCGCTGCCAGGATCTGCTGCGTCAGCCTCCGACCCAGGCGGAGAGCCGCGCCGACCTTCGGAGCAAGCTGTCGGTCAACGTCGCCGGCGTGGTCTTCACCACGATCCAGAAATTCTTCCCAGAGGAGAAGGGCGATAGCCACCCCACCCTGTCTGACAGACGTAACATCGTCGTCATCGCGGACGAGGCGCACCGCAGCCAGTACGACTTTGTCGACGGGTTCGCCCGGCACATGCGCGACGCGCTGCCCAATGCGTCGTTTGTCGGCTTCACAGGCACGCCGATCGAACTCCAGGACGCCAACACCCGCGCCGTGTTCGGAGATTACATAAGCATCTATGACATACAGCGCTCCGTCGAGGATGAGGCCACCGTTCCCATCTACTACGAAAACCGCTTGGCCAAGCTCGTCCTGGACGGGGAGGAGAGGCCGAGGATTGATCCGGATTTCGAGGAGGCCACCGAGGGTGAGGAGGTGGAGCGCAGGGAGAGGCTAAAGACCAAGTGGGCGCGGCTAGAGGCGGTCGTCGGCGCGGAGAATCGGTTAAAGCAGATCGCCGGCGACATCGTCGATCACTTCGAGCAGCGGCTGGAAGCCATGGAAGGCAAGGCGATGGTCGTCTGCATGAGCAGGCGCATCTGCATCGACCTATATAGGGAGCTAACGCGCCTGCGCCCCGACTGGCACGACGACGATGACGGCAGAGGAATTGCTAAGGTCGTAATGACCGGATCGGCTTCCGATCCCCTGGACTGGCAGGCACACATCAGAAACAAGGCCCGGCGGGAGAAGCTGGCCAAGCGTTTCCGAGATCCCGGCGATCCGCTCCAAGTGGTGTTGGTTCGGGATATGTGGCTGACGGGCTTCGATGCTCCCAGTCTGCACACCATGTACGTGGATAAGCCGATGCGCGGGCACGGTCTGATGCAGGCCATCGCCCGGGTGAACCGGGTGTTCAAGGACAAGCCAGGCGGCCTAGTCGTCGACTACCTGGGGCTGGCCATGGACCTGAAAAAGGCGCTGGCCACTTACACGGCAAGTGGTGGCAAGGGGCGAACGGCGCTCGACCAGGAAGAGGCGGTCGCTGTCATGCTTGAAAAGCACGAGGTCTGCTGCGCTCTTTTCCACGGCTTTGACTGGACTAGTTGGACTACGGGCACCCCGCGGGAACGCTTGAATCTGCTGCCAGCTGCTCAAGAGCACGTGCTGGCCCAGGAGGATGGCAAGGAGCGGGGCCTGAAAGCCGTGCGGGAACTGTCGCAGGCGTTCGCGCTGGCCGTGCCTCATCCGGAAACGATGCGCATCCGTGACGATGTGGGATTCTTCCAGGCGGTGCGGGCGGCTCTAGCGAAGCGCGCTGCTACGGAGGCGCGCCCGGAGGAGGAATTGGACCTCGCCGTGCGTCAGATCATCTCCCGCGCCGTCGCATCCGAGGGCGTGATGGACATCTTTGCCGCTGCAGGTCTGGACAAGCCAGACATCTCCGTGCTCTCTGAAGAATTCCTAGCCGAGGTTCGGAACATGCCACACCGGAATCTCGCCGTCGAACTGCTCAAGAAGTTGCTCAGCGGCGAAGTGTCTACTCGGCGGCGCAAGAACGTGGTGCAGGCCCGCTCCTTCTCCGAGATGCTGGAGCAAACGTTGCGCCGATACCAGAACCGGGCGATTGAGGCGGCGCAGGTGATAGAGGAGTTGATCGAGCTTGCCAGGGACATGCGGGAGGCCAACGCGCGTGGGGACCGGCTTGGGCTTTCCGAGGATGAACTGGCTTTCTACAATGCTCTGGAAACCAACGACAGCGCTGTACAGGTGCTCGGAGACGAGACGCTCCGGGACATCGCGCGCCAGCTCGTCGAGACCGTTCGTAACAATGTCACCATCGACTGGACGCTGCGTGAGAACGTCCGAGCGAACCTTCGCCGGTTGGTCCGCCGCATCCTCCGTAAGCACGGCTACCCGCCGGACAAGCAGGAGAAGGCAACGCAAACGGTGCTGGAACAGGCGGAGGTTCTGTCGGAGGCGTGGGCGGTCGTCTGATGGGTAAGGTGTATCTTTTTCCCAAAGGAACTATGTCATAGCCAGGCACGACCCACTGAGACAAGCGGAATGATGGCATTCGATTCGAGTCTCCTTGAGAGCCTTCTCTATCAAGAAGAAGGGCCTGCTCTTGAATTCAAGCAGGAACAGTATCTCTTTGACAATGCCGATGTCGGGATGAAAGCGGAGTTGCTAAAGGACATACTGGCTTTGGCCAATTCTTGGCGACTAACGACAGCCCACATATTGATAGGAGTAAAGGAAGTCAAAGGAGGTCGTAGCGAGATCCTTGGGGTAATGCATCACTTGGACGATGCCAACCTCCATCAGTTCGTTAATGGGAAGACTCAGAGACCCGTCGAATTCTCATACCTGCCATTCCAAACAGAAGGGGTTGAAATTGGCGTTATTCAAATTCCGGTTCAAGAGCGTCCTATCTTCCTTACGAGACGAATTGCCAGTTTGTCCAAAAATGAGGTCTTGGTGCGGGACGGTAGCTCAACAAGGGCTGCTACTCCAGACGAAGTTGCAAGAATGGGCGCCGAGCAAGTCCTTGGAAGCAGCCCAGAATTCCTACTAGAGTGGGCTGATCCAAACGGCAATAGTGCCCTCCAGGCGCCTCATGCCATACCGTCGCTGGTTCTCGATCCACTACTCCCTTCGAATACATTTGCACCGAGACGGAGCCGTGTATTGGGGGGCGACCCGTTTGCCAACCCAGACTATTCTCAGGGCATCATAGCTTGCGCAGCTGAGAGGAACCTTCTGACACCTCTGGGATTCCGGCTTCAGAACAGGAGCCCGACCGTCGGTAGGCGCATTCGACTTACTGGTCGCATAGACAATTGGGAAGGGCTCATCATTCAGGAGTGGATAGACGACTTACCCTCTCCCAGTCGTTATCACCTTTTTTCGTCTCTCCCGGAATTTGCGCCCCATGTTGACGATGATCCGAGTTCATATATAACGGAGTTCGAGGGAGGTTGGAGAATCGTCGTTGACTTCCAGGATGTGCGTCCGCGCGACGAAGTGTGGACGGACACTGTCTTGTTTGTTGGGGCGACTCATCCCGGCGTCATGAGCCTGCGAGGGGAACTCAGAGGTGATAACCTGCCGGACCCTGTGAAGTGCGAACTGGAGATTCCCATAGTCGTCGAGCGCAGACCAATGACGGTTGACGATGTGGCTCCATACTTGGACGAAGGGTGATATGAACGTAGGGGTCAGTTCAACGACCGCTCTTATGGTCCGATAGAATGTCCTGCCGTCAACCAGATTCCCACATAGGGTGACTGCCGCAAGACTTTCGAAGTGTGACTCTCAAGGCACCATCGCTGAGGTACGGGTGGTCGGCTGATCTGCCGGAAGATCGATGGAAGATTCCGAATTTAGAAAGGCCCTTCGCCATGTGTTGGCCAAGGGCCTCGTTCACGCCAACCCGCCGTCGTTCGGCTCTCCTCCTTGGTATGCATCCATTTGGGAAGTTGCGATAGAGGAGGGCTGGCTGACCGAAGCTGGTCTCACGACCGTCCGAGGTCGCAAAAAGCTCAACGAAGTGCAGGGTGGGCACTTGTACTGGTTCAAGAGCAATGCAATCACTATCATCACCTCAGCCATGTCGGTGGCAGCGGTCGTCATTGCGGCGCTGGCTCTTGTCCTTGACTAGCTAGGCTGAGACCAAGCGTCCAGTCGGCCGCTTCAAATCTACACAACGGTTCATCCGGTACTAGTAGTGAGGATCCGAAACCGTTTAATTCACTGATGGAGCATAACTACATCATCCAGTAGGAACTGATCTATGCGTATTTCCGTATGCACGCAGAGGGCAAGACAGTTCATAAGGGCGAAACGGCTTTAGTCACGGCCTCTATGACTAGGTCGCCCCGGGGCATCACCGTTTCCGGTTCGCGGCAGAACTATGACGGGAGGCGCTAACGTTCTCGCCAGCGCAATTGCCACATTACTAGCAAGTTTTTGTTCGTCGGCCGTAACGGTATTCGTACGGGCTGCGCAGCGAGCCTAGCTGCGATTATGTTCCCTGGGGCAGGTCAAGTTCAGCGGGGCCCGGAATTGGAGAGCAAGAGTAATGGTTAACAACTTTCAAAGGGTCGGGGCAATCTCGAACGCCGAGGTGGGAAGCAATTTTGAGACGGCGGCGCAAGAGTGGTTTCTTAGCAAGGGGGTTCGGCTCCACAGAAACTTTGGTGTGGAGATCGGACTATCCAAGAAAAAGAAGAGGAAGTTCGACCTTGGTTCCGGCGAGCCACCTGTTCTGGTCGAATGCAAGTCTCACAAGTGGACGGGCGGCGGCAATGTTCCGAGTGCCAAGATAACCGTTTGGAACGAATCCATGTTCTACTTTCTACTGGCGCCAATGGGCTTCCGCAAAGTTTTGTTTGTTCTGCGGGACTTCAGCGAACAGCGGGGAGAGAGCCTCGCCGATTACTATGTCAGAAACTTCAGCCACCTCATACCGGACGACGTTGAGATCTTGGAATATGATCTGCCGACCCTGACAGCCGTGCCCAGGTACAAGGCGCGTCTTTGCCCTGGGTGAGAGCAAGCGCCAAATGCCGAACGAGGTTGTTCCTAATGGCTCAGACAAGGTCTATCCCGAGATGTCCAACATGATCCGACCATGAATTTGTCCCTTCTACAGTTGAAACTGAGGGCAGGTGAAGAGATAAGTGAGGAGGCTAGTGCGGATTCAGGTATAGGTTCAAGCTAGGGAACGCCTTAGAGAGGTCGTGTCCTAAGTAACCGGCTGAGGCGGGTTCTAGAGGATCGCTGGATTGCCCGCCGCATTGGTGGTTGCCAGAGCCAGTCGACAATTTTTCGCGATCTTCTGGGGGAGTTCTCGAGTTCAATCTAGCAGCCCGTTAGACACATCTCATAGTTGAGATGGTTCTTTAAAAGGCACGATTCGCGTCTATCGTAAATCCTGCACTTTTCATTTCTCTTACAAGGTCTATTTTCCAACTGCCGAGATCATCTATTGGGATGTAAAGAACGCCAGAGTAGTCAGAGGGTATCTCAGGGTGTCCTTTCACTAAGGCCCGCACTCTGTGTCGGCCAAACTTTCCGATAAAATATCCAAATTCAAAGATCACGTTTTGCCTTGCGCGGGGTTGTAAATCATCATCATTAAGTCCGCCTACATCGTCTGGCGTAAATATGGCTACTGCGAAATCACTTTGAGCACACTGCTCAAACTTCTCGATGACTGTGCGGCCTTGATCAGGCTGTTCTTGCAGTATCACAACGTCCAGTCCCAAAGTCTCCAGGAACCTGGTGACTGTATCCCTAGTCCCGTGGTCTCTGCCGTGGATAACAAATACTTGGTTTGTGTTGATCCGAGGCGTTTTCTCCGAGGCCTCAGCACTTTCGCGCTCTTGGCCATCCGCTTCCCAGTATTCTTCAACTTCATCGATCATCGAATTCAGGATAGCGGCGGCAGAGTCCAAGCCTCTGACGTACGCCTGTTGAAATTTTGACTCGGGCGTTCTGCCGGGAGTATACACCGACAGAGAATACCGAATGTCTTCGAAATCCTTAAGCTTGGAAGGCGCATCCTCAAAAGTGTTGGAGATCGCAACTTTGGTGTCCCTGTGCCACTTTTCGAACTCTGGTGATCGACGCCTCAAGCGCTTCAGGTCAGGTATGGCATCCAGAACCTTTTGCAGACGCCCGATTGCGCGGGATTTAGTCGGTTTGGGCATTGTGCTCGCTCCCGTGTGAAAGGGACGGATTCGATCCGTTCACAGATGTCTTGACCGGATATTGCCAATGAAGAGTGACACAGATCAACCTTGGCTTTCCACTCCGGCCATCGCAGCAGCCACCATCTGGCCTATTCGTTCCCTAGCCTCTGCCACTGGAGCGCCCACGGTCCGAACGTATCGATCGGCCATTGCGGTTGTGCGGTGACCAAGCAGGTCCCTAAGTGCATGGGTGCCCAGCCCGGCCGCAGCTGCAGCCGTCATGAATGTGCGCCGCAGATCGTGAAGCCGCACGTCCTTGAGTTCCGCGGCATCGATGACTCCCCGGAACGTCTCGCATGTATACCGGTATGTGATGGCGGCGTCACGGCCGGTCGTGAATATCCAGGCGTTGACTTTGGGCTGTTTCTCGATGATTTCGATGGCCGGCTGGCTTAGATGATGTTGCCTTCTTCCAGTCTTCGTATGCCGCAGCGTGAATAGACCTGTTTCAAAGTCCACATCCTCCCAGCGCAGTGATAGCACCTCGGAAACCCTCAAGCCGGTAACGGCGCAGAGCCGAATGGCTGCGGCCGCAGCCGGCCGGGCGCTGGCGGCATCGTCCAAAGCCTGGGCCAGGGTCGCCATCTCGGATGGTGCCAACGTGCGGTCCCTGGGCACCTCTCTCGCCCGCTCGATCCCGAATACAGGATTGGTGTGCCGGGCTCGCCATTCCCACTTCTCGAACTCATTGAACACGCGCCTCGTGAAGTCTAGGATGCGGTTGGCACTCATAGGCGCCATATTCCGCACCATGGCCTGAACGTCCTTACGCCCAACGTCCTCTATCCGACGCTTGCCAAGCCTCTTGTATATGGCCTTGCTCATGCGACGATACAGGGACACTGTCCTTGGAGCCATGCGGCCCATCTCCACGCGGTGGGGCACAAACTCATTGAAGAACCGATCTAGCCCTTCGGCCACTGTGGGTGCTTCCCGGCGTTCCTGACGTTCGGCCAAGGGGTCCCGACCTAGGTGGCGTATTGAGTCCATGAGATCGGCGGCCCTTCTCCGAGCCTCCCTTAGGCTGACTTCGCCCACCCTCCCAATGGTGGCGCGACGTTGGTAGCCGTCCACTCGGTAGTCGACGACGTAAGACTTGACCCTCTTGGATACCCTCACCCCGAAACCTTTTAGTTTCGGGTCCCAAATCATGTACTGTCGGTCCTGCGGTTTTGCGTCCCTGATGGTGCGTTCTGTGAGCACGTATTGGCCTTCCATGAATCCAGCTTATCGAGAATTAGTCAACAATTAGTCAACACTTTCGCCAGAATTCACAGACATTGTAGCGCAGTCTTCGGAAACAGAGGGCAAGCTCTTAAGGACTGTATACAGTGGTAAAGAGTAATTTGTGGCAAACGATCGGCAACCATACGAAACGGTATCTGCAGCTTTTCGTAAACAGCAGGTCGGCGGTTCGAGTCCGCCCGTTGACTCCGCCTATAGACCTATAGAACGCTTACAGGCAAAGTTGCAACAGGACGCCCAGTAAGCAAATAGCAATCACGATTCGTTCATTGTCGGGGATCTAACGCTACTGGGACGACAATCGGTAGCGTCAAGTTGTCGGTCGCCCCCGATCAAGCAAGTCCCCCAGAATGCCTGTCTCGTTGGCTCGGCAGGTGCAGCCTTAGTTTCTGGCCTTCTCGGACTGGGAGCGCATCTTCGCCAACCCCATGGCCAATGCGGCTGCCATTGACGGCGTCGTCATCCGAACTGTGATCTTGGAATAAGAACTGCTACTGGTGGTAAGTGGACCTTAGCGACCGGGAATAGGTTGCAAGATCTATGCAAGCGTGCCGCTGATAGTGTCAGTCGATTTACTGAGATCCGGCCTTGATAATACCGGTGTTACGGCCGCACGCTACAAAGTGTGGTTTGAATCGCCTTGTGTCGGCCATCGGTGACTGAAGGTAGAAACTCTCTATACCTCGTATCATTCTAGATCGGTACGCCACGGACCGGATGGTGAACTGGTGGAGAGCGATTCGTAGGTGCGTGAGCGATGCGGAAGGTCTCGCACTATCCCAGAGTTCTTAACTTCGGCAGATGTTCTTGGACGGCAAGTCCAAGAACTCTTTCTCAGGCAGGCTCGTCTGGGGATGTCACTTTCTCCGCCATCAATGGTCTTGTAGGAAAAGCCATACAGTATCGATGCTGTTTCTTGTGTGGTGCACATACTCCAGAAAGTAGAATGATGGCCGCCCCGTGTGCAATGAGAGCAACGTGGGTCCGCAAATTGACGCGATGGCGCTCGAAAGGAAACGAGGATCGGTAGGGCCGGGGAAAAAAGACTGAGCACCTACGACGGGCGAAGGCTGATCGACGAACTGGAGAGCCGATTCCCAATTATTAGTCGCCTCAACGGACGATTTGGGGACGATTCCACGCAGGAGACGATTCCGTGGTTTTTTGCCCTCTTGATGTCCATAGCAGTCAAAGGCGAGCCGGGCGCATGTTGCGTGGTGCTGGACAAGACTCAAGGGACGACAGCATTAACCGCAGTTTTTCTGGCACTGGCCCGACTCCAGGAGAACTTTCCCCGTCTTGCGGAGAGATATGCACGCACAGCCCTGCGTGAAGGGCAGCTTGTCAGAGTAAAGCCCAGCAACTTCGTCTATGAATACGACGGCGTCTGGGAAGGGTTCGAGGATCACTTCAGGCTGAAGGTGCAGGACAAACCGGAATGGCGCAGCTTCCGGATGTCCGACGTACTGAGGCTTGAGCCCACTACCCGCAAGAGGCCCCTGGGCAAACTGTCGTCGAACCTTGGCATCTTTGCCCCCAGCAGCATTGATCGGCTGCTCGGCGTCACGTCATATGGCAACGACAGCATGATCCAGAATTCGATTCTGCTTTTTATGGCGCAGGCCCGGTTTGCCGCAATCAGCGACATGGTGCATCTGACGGCAACCGACTCGGGCCATACTGACAGGCTCTCCGAATTTCTGCCCTGGGGCACGATCGGGCCCGGAGGAGACATAAGGGCGGGAGACGCCTATCAGGTCATCGGAGAACCGTTAATAGCGGTGACCAGGGTTCTTCAGGACCTTGCCGATGCCGCCTCTTCCGCTCCCGCGGCTTCCAAGACAGTGCTCTGCGATGGTGCACGCGCTATTGCCAGCGACCTTCAGGCATTCGACGACATTGCCGACCGACAGCGTGTCGTAGTTCTTGCGTCGCCCGACGAGTCCGAAGAGATACGGCTCCTTCGGCAACGAGAATGCCCCGTCTGGTACATGTCACCACCTGAGATAACAATTGGAGAAAAACTGCCGGACAACAGATCCAGGCTTAGTCTGGTTGGGCGCACGGTGCGGACGGCGGAAATGAGGAACCAAAGCAGGGTCGTATGCGTCGAATGCCGGAGTGGCGAACTCGAGGCGGTGGCGGAGTCACTGGAAAATGTTGCGGCAAGGCTCGATGACGCCGAAGAAAAATCGGAAGCAAATGACATGATGGCGCGCCTGTACGGGATCCTGCTGAACTTCAGCGAGTGCTGCTTCGGGGTTGGTGAGGAGGGGAGGTCCGACCTGCGGGTGGCCAGGGAAGATATGGAACGCAGCCTGCGATGGATGGACCTGCAGGATGTCCGAGATTTTCGGTCAGCCATGAGCCGATTGGAGAGTATCTCGGCAGCCGGCACCATCCAGAGATCAAAGGCCGACGCCCTCCTGGGTGCCCTTATGGAATCTGGCGGAAGGTGGGTCATTGGCAGCAGATCACCCCGAACGGCTGACATCCTCCGGGAGGGACTTAGAGGCAGTCGCGCAAACTGGCCAGTTGTCCCCATTCAGACGATCCGGCACCAGGACGAGTGGGACGGCATCGTTCTGCCGGCCTGGCCGGGCAGGCGCCGGTTCGAACGGTTGGGTAACCTGGCAGCCGCGAAGAGGATTCTGGTCTTGAGCTATCCCTTCGAGCGCAGATGGCTGTTGGGTCACCAGGCTCGCGAAAGTGCGATCATCGAATCCAACCGGATGGATGCCGGAGACCGGGCCCGAATCACCGGAATCGAGCCCGACCTGCTGCCTCCCGTGCCACGTATGGAGCCCGAAGATCGTCCGGGGCAGGTGCCGGCCGAACAGCCGATGCTCCGCTTTGAGCGCAGACTGGCTCGCCGCCGCTCTTCCCGGCCGCCATCCGTTGCTGCCGGAGAAGAGACGAGGGCTGCGAAACTGGTCGAATTCCATGGAGGATGCTATGCCCTCATTACACAGTGGGCTCAACTGCATGTCCTCAACGAGCTCATAGATGGAGGCCGTGAAGACGGTGGAAGCCTGCGCAGGAGCTTTGTCTCCGACCTCGCGAGGGACGACTTCGTACTGTTCAGGGCTGGAGGAGGGAAGGAGTTCATTCGCATGCTCGCCGAGGACGAACTCGGAATCGAGCGGTACGACAGACTGCGTGCAGTGGCAGACAGCTGGAGGTCGCCTCTTGAGCGTCTCGGCTCGACCCCGTCTGAAGTGCAGCGAGCCCTCGCGGGTCACGGCCTCGTCCGGACACTGGCAGCAATTTCAGGCTGGATGTGGAACACGGAGCTCATCGCTCCCGGCATTGAGGGTGATCTGGAAATCATCTGCAGAGCCGCAGGCGACAATTCCCTCCTAGCAGAACTGAGCGAAGTCAGGGAAGCCATCTCCGATATTCGCGGGGCCCACATTTCTGCGGGAAGCCGTCTGACCCGGTTGATACTCGGCGAGGTGCGTGGTCGTCTGGACCAACTCGACGATGAGCCGGTGCGGCTCGACCTGGGCTACGGACAGGCCTGGGTGGTGCAGGTTAAGAGAGTGGACGCACGCCAGGAACAGTACCCGGCCGACCAGGTAAATCGTCTCCTTTGGACACACGATTCGATCATCTGATGCGGACTCGAACATGGCCAGAATGATTCCTGCCCGGATTGACGATGCCGTCGAGAGCTCGGCAGAGCGGCGGGTCTTCGACCTCCTTCAGACGGATCCCGGTACAGATGGCTGGATCGTACTTCACTCACTGGGGTTGGCACGCCGAAGGACCGGACCTTTCGGAGAGATAGACTTTGTCGTCATCATTCCCGGCGAAGGCATCCTCTGTCTGGAGGTGAAGGGAGGGCGCATCTCTTGCGAGGACGGGGTCTGGCGAACGATGGATAGAAGAGGGCGGATAGCGCGCCTCAAGAAGAGCCCGTTCGCACAGGCCAGGGAGTCCATGTTCGCCCTGCGAGATCTGATCATCAATCACTTCGGTCAGGGGTCCGAGGAGGCGAGTTGCCCGATTGGCTTCGCCGTATTGTTTCCGGATGTGGTCAGTCCGCCACCGACTCCCGAATTTGAGCGTGCGGACATCGTCGATTGCGAGGATCTCCGAAAACCCATATCCGCATCCATCAACGGCGTTGTCCTCAATCGGTTGAGGGAATTTCAGCCGAAGCAGGGTAGGCGACAGCCGACACCGGCTTGCGCCAGGGCCATTGTAGGCTACCTGCGGCCTGACTTTGACCTGGTGGTCGCACGGTCCGTCTCCCTTGGCAGAACGGAGGCGAAGCTGATGCGCCTGACCGGAGAGCAGTACGATCGGCTCGATGAGCTTGAAGACAATCCGCGCTGTCTGTTCGAGGGTGCTGCGGGCACAGGGAAGACCCTGCTGGCCCTTGAGTACGCACGGCGAGCGAACACTGCGGGAGCCAGGGTTCTGTTCGCATGCTTCAATCGCCTGTTGGGAGACTGGCTGAAGCAACAGACCGGCGGCACGGGAATAACCACGGGAACCTGGCCCGAGACCCTGAAGGCGATGATTATCGACAGCGGCTTAGGTGACGAGTTTCGTGCCCAGGAGCGTGAGGCGCTGGACGGCGGCGACCATTCCACCCTCTTTCAAGAGATTTATCCCTTTTATGGAGAGATGGCCCTGGAAGAGATGGACAGGCCGTTTGATGTGCTGGTCATGGATGAAGCGCAGGACCTCTGTCGGAGGCCCACGCTTGACCTGGTGAACAGGGCCATACGTGGAGGCCTTGCAGGGGGCACCTGGGGAATCTTCGGAGACTTCACCCGTCAGGCAATATATGGCGGTGCTTCGGATTCCATACTCGACCTTTCTGAATACAGCGAACACTTTGTCCGGGCAAGGCTGACGCTGAACTGCCGGAACACCCGCAGAATCGCCGAGGAGACATCGATAGTTGGAGGCTTTGAGAGACCACCTTTCAGATTCGGAAACGTGGCGGGGCAGCCGGTCGAGCATCGATACTGGAGGACGGCGTCGGGCATGATGAAGGTCCTTACCCGGGTCGTGGACGATCTGACGAAATCAGGCGTGCCCGTCGATGACCTGGTGGTCCTGTCGCCCCGTCGCCTTGAGAACTCTGCGCTGGCCTCCGTCGAAAGGATCGGCCAGTTACCCCTTGTCGACTGCTCGCGGTCGCTTGACGCCGGCCGTGGATGCCTCAGGTTCTCGACCATACACTCATTCAAGGGCTTGGAGAGCAAGGTAGCAATCATCGTTGACATAGATCATGTGGATGATGAGAGGTCACAGTCCCTCCTGTACGTGGGCATGTCCAGAGCACGGGGATTACTAATCCTGATGATCCACGAGAATGTTCGAAGTTCGATAGATGCCCGCATCAGGGAGTCGCTGGAGCGTGGGATTCGGAAATGAGTGAGACCCTTGCAGCCCGCGATTTCATGCTGGATTTCCTGCGCAGGGAGATGATCGGGCCGTCGCCTGTTCCCCCTGACGTCCAGGAGAACGGAGAGGAGATACTCCGTCCCCAGGACTCGCCCAGACAGCGCTACGGGGCGGGTGCTCTGTTTCCCATGAAGGCCCTTGCCCCCACTCAGGATGAGACCGCCGAAGATGAGCAGGGCGACCACAATTCAGCCTCACCTGACTCTTCGGATATGCTCGGTAGGCCTGCGGACTCGGATTCACTGGACGGGAGAGACACCAGGCCGGAAACGGATGACGGAGTCAATCTTTCCAATCAATATCTGCCCAGTGCGATGGGACTATCAGCACTGGTAGATGTGCCCGAAACTCTGCGTGTTGAGATCTCAGCAGCGACTTATCGGCAGGGAGATGCACCGGTGCCGCCCGGCGCCCGGCCCCGCAAAGGCAAGTCATGGTTCCGGCAGCCATTCACCCGGACTATTGAATTTCGGGCGTCGGAGTTGTTAGGGAGCGGCAACAAATCGCTGGAAAGACCCGTGGTCTCTGCGGAGGGTAAACCCTCTCTGGTTCTCCATGCCCTGAGCCGGCCACATGGGCGGTCGGACAGGTCAAGACTTATCACATTCACGCTCATCAACCGGCTTCAGGTGGAGAATCAGGCCCCCCGGAATACGGACTGCTTCTTTCAATGTGAATTCAGGGTTCTGTCTCCTGACGGTCATGCATGCTTCCTCAGCTATCCAGAGCGCTCCGGCAGTAAGGGCGACCCGGAGGAGCTATCGCTACAGCTGCTTCACCTCCACAAACAGTCTTTTGCCGTTGGACACGGCTGTTCCGCCGAATGGGACGAGCCGGTCGATGGCGGGACCGCTCTTGTCCGAACCGAGGTACTCCCCGTGTATGAGGTCAAGCCCGTCCTGCCCACACAGGTGGAAGGTCTCAATCTGAGCATGGCCGAACTCGCGCAAGGAGACCTCAAACAAGTGCTGGAGCTGTGCGGCGGACTGGCAGATGCGTACGAAGAATGGATTCGGGACCGCGAGAAGGAAGTGGCGGCCAGTCCGAACCTGACTCCAGAATTATCAGAGACAGCTTTACGACATCTCCAGGACTGTCACAGGTGTCTGGGACGCATGCGGGAAGGAATCTTCCTGATCGAAGATGATTCGATGGTGGCCTCGGCTTTCAGGCTCATGAACGAAGCCATGTTGATGCAGCAGATCCACTACGAAATCGCATCCCAGCGTCCAAGACCCTGGGTGAAAAGGGGCAGCAATCTGCAACTTGAGACAGGCCCCGAAACGCCCTCGTACGATGATCCCTCCCGCAAGTGGCGTCCATTCCAGCTCGCCTTCATCCTCATGAATCTGAAGGCAATCGCAGATCCCCACTGCGAGGACCGGGAAATTGTGGATGTGATCTGGTTCCCGACCGGTGGAGGCAAGACCGAAGCCTATCTCGGCCTTTCGGCGTTCACCATGTTTCTTCGGCGTATGCGTAATCCCGGGGATGCCGGGACAACTATCCTGATGCGTTATACCCTCAGGCTACTGACCACACAGCAGTTCCAGCGGGCGGCATCCCTCATCTGCGCGTGCGAAGTCATCAGGCGTCGCGAAAGTTGCAATCTGGGCTCGGAACCGTTTTCCGTCGGACTGTGGGTGGGAGGCGAAGTTACTCCAAACGACGAGAAAGGGGCGGTCTCTGCACTCAGGCAGCTTCAGAGAGGCCAGGGAGCCAATAAATTTGTCCTGCTGACCTGCCCCTGGTGTGGAGCCGGCATGGGTGCCCAGACCATGGGACAGAGCGTCAGGGTAAAGGGCTACCGTATTCGCTCCAATCCACAGCGGGTCAGGCACCAGTGTGAGGATCAACGGTGCGAGTTCGGCTCTGGTGAGGGACTGCCGGTGGCCGTGATAGATGAGCACGTCTATCAAACGACTCCGACGCTTTTGATAGGCACGGTGGACAAGTTCGCCATGCTTGCCTTCCGTCCCGAGGCCAGGAGCATCTTCGGGATAGGCACGCCGTACAGGCCTCCCGAACTGGTCATTCAGGACGAATTGCATCTCATCTCGGGCCCCCTCGGCTCGATGGTGGGTCACTACGAGACTGCGATAGATGCGCTCTGCACACTCGAGGACTCACAGGGCCAGATCCGACCGAAGATCATAGGGTCTACCGCAACGATTGCCAGGGCCGCAAGCCAGGTGAGAGCACTGTACGGGAGATCGTCCTTTTTGTTTCCTCCCCAGGCCCTGCGGTCCGGCGATTCCTTCTTCGCGGAGGAGCGCCAGGACGAGGAGGGAAGGCGATACGTCGGGGTGTTCGCGAGTGCGCTGCCATCCCACGTGACCTCGCAGATTCGAACCATGGCGGCTCTTCTGCAGGCACCCAAACTGCTGGTCGAATACGACCCTTCCTCGATTGATCCCTACTGGACCATGATGGGCTATTTCAACAGCCTTCGAGAGCTCGGACACGCGGCAACCCTGATTCGTGCGGATATAGCCGAATATCTCAATGCGATGTGGGATCGTCTGAGGCTACGTGACAAGGAGGCGCGGGAAACCACAATAGACCCGCGCCGCTTCATCAACCGGGACCTGGAGCTGACCAGTCGGGTCCAGAGTAGTGACATACCGACATACCTTCAGCAGTTGTTCGCCGAGTACGCCGGCAAGGGCAGCTACGACGTGGTCGACGTTTGCTTTGCGACAAACATGATTCAGGTCGGCCTCGACATCCCCCGGCTGAGCCTGATGACCATCGTTGGACAGCCAAAGACGACATCGGAGTACATCCAGGCGTCCAGCCGGGTCGGCCGCCGCGTGGAGCGTCCGGGCATAGTGGTTACGAACTACAATCCGTCAAGGTCTCGCGATCGGTCGCACTATGAACACTTTCGCTCCTACCACCAGACTCTGTACCGGCACGTCGAGCCCACGAGCGTAACGCCTTTTGCGGTGCCGGTGAGAGAACGTGCCCTCCACGCGCTTATAGTCATTCTCTGCCGGTTCTGGGGCGGGAGCTCGCTGCGGGAAAGACCCAGCAGGCCGCCGAGCGATGAACTCAGGGAGCGGGTCGAGAGCACCATAAGAGAGCGGGTCCTGGCGGTGGATCCCGAAGAATGGCCCAGGACGAAGGCTCATATAGACGAGATCTTTCGGAAGTGGTCCGTCGCACCGAGATCAAAGTACGGCGACTTCAGGACACCAACAGAGGAACTTCCCATGATGCGTCCCGCCGGTCAGCAACAGCATCCGGGCTGGCCCGACGAACCGTACGCGACGCCCAGCTCCATGCGAAACGTCGATGCGAGCTGTTCAGCCCGGCCACTGCCCAGTGGTTACGGCGTGGATGTGACATGACGGAGGCGAGATGATAGCCGGCGATTCGGATCGATCAGTGCCGGTTGAACGTGCGTGATGCCAACCTCCAGACCCATAAGGAGAGGGCAACTAATCAGCCCGTTCGGAGTAGGTGCGCTGGTCGATTTCCGGGGCGACGAATCCTTGATGACTGCGGGACTCGATGAGTGGCCGCACGCGCAGGAGAACTGCCCGCCGGAGTGGTACGTACAGGAAGAGCGTCTTCAGGCTCGTCTGGGCGTAGGGCACTTCAGGCTCCCTCCGGATTTCAGAGACTCCGGGCCTGGTGTCCAGCACGCCGATCAACATATCCCTTTCGTGAGATTCCCCAGATGGCACTATTGCCCGAGAAGGGGAATCATGGGCAGGTTGCCCTTCTTCAGTTCGCGCGTCAGATGTACGTGCCGCCCTGACCTTGACTGTCACGCGTTGCCCCAGAAAAGGCGACCATGGCTCATACCCAGCCGTTTCATAGCCGTCTGCCAGAAGGGCCACATCGAAGATTTCCCTTTTATGGAGTGGATACACAGGGGATCTACCTGGGATGAAGGACACAGTTTGCGCCTGCTGCCGGGCAGGTCATCCGCAAGTCTGGCGGGCGTTCGAATCGAATGCACCTGTGGTATGTCGCAGAGTATGGCCGGAACGTTCAATCCTGAAGCGCTAGAGGGAATCGGGTACCGGTGTTCCGGCAGCAGACCCTGGCTTGGAGATCCCGGCGCCGGACCTGGACAGTGCGGCGAACATCTCAGGGTTCTCCAACGGGGCGCGTCTAACGTCTATTTCCCGGTCACTGCGTCATCCATATATCTGCCGCTGTGGGGCGAGAGCACAGGACGCGGCGTCAACAGGATTCTCGAAGATCCCAATAGCTGGGAAATCCTCACAGCCGGCTTGGACGATGGCAAGTACATCCAGAGCGTCAGATGCGAAGTGCTCGCCGTCAGCCACGGCGTCGACGCTGAAGAATTGCGTCAGGCTGCCCAGAGCAAACTGGACGGCGAACTTGACATGGAAGGAGCTCACTATCGTTCGGATGAGGATTTTCGACGGCAGGAGTTCGAGGCTCTGCGGAGTGGGCGCGGTGGCGAAACGACCGACCTTATGGTCGAACCGAGAGATGCGTCCAGCTACGGAGAGGCACTGTCGGGATTCGTTTCAGGCATAGGCCTTGTTAGGAAGCTGCGGGAAACCAGGGTGCTGGTGGGGTTTTCCAGAATCCTGCCGGTTGAGGATCCGGCTTCTTCGGACCTTTTGCCCCTTTCGCAGGACTCGGAACTCGACTGGCTCCCGTCGGTGGTGGTTTTCGGAGAGGGCATATTCGTGGAATTCAACGAAGACATCCTGTCGGAATGGGCGAACAAGGCGGGCGTTACGGACCGAATTTCTTTACTGAAAGGACGCTACAACGAAAGGCGCATCCAGCGGGGGATGGAGAGTGCCGAAATCGCTCAGAAATACGTCCTTCTACACACCATAGCCCACACATTGATCACGCAGTTGAGCTTCGACTGTGGATACGGCAGTGCGGCATTGAGGGAGCGGCTCTACTGCGACTCAGACAAGCCGGATCGTCCCATGAGCGGTGTGCTCATATATACGGCGTCCGGGGATTCGGAGGGAACTCTGGGCGGGCTCGTGCGGCAGGGCCAGCCGGAATATCTGAGCGCGGTGTTCGAACGCGCCGTACGACGTTCTCAGTGGTGCTCAAGCGATCCGGTCTGCATAGAGAGCACCGGACAGGGCGTGGACAGCGCCAATCTGGCAGCCTGCCACGGGTGCGTACTGCTGCCCGAGACCTCCTGCGAAACGGGGAATCGCTTGCTTGATAGAGGTCTCATGATAGGAACTCCCGACAGTCCCGATATTGGCATCTTCGCCGACAGTCCCTTCGGTGACCTTCTGGCATGACGTGAACGGGCTTGAATCAGACCCTCGCGCACAGCCCGCGGCGGTTTGGGACGCCAGTCATGGTAGGACGTTTCTGATATATCCGGCGCCGCTTTAGAGGATGATGACTATCTTCGTCCAACCAGAACCCGAGCCTGCAATCCTCCGGATCTTCGATGTCAGGAAGCTATGACTTCACCCGGTAGACAAATCGACAGGAATTGCGACGATGGCCTGCAACTGGATAACTGCCTCACTCGCTCTCCCATTTCGGAGGAACCTCCTGCGTGACCCTTACGGCTGGCACTGAACGGTTACTCAAAAACCGGGCAAGGTTGACCCGGGCGCTCATTCGTTGGGGCCGGCGTCATGCACGAGCGTACCCCTGGCGCGGAGGGCTGCCTCTTTGGCAGGCGCTCATCGTGGAGGTGATGCTGCAGCGCACGCGCGCAGAGCAGGTGGTCCCTACGTTCAACAGGTTCCGGGATAGGTACCCCAGCCCCGCGTCTCTCGCCGTCGCCAGCGAAGAGGAACTCACCGGGCTCGTTGAACCGCTGGGTCTCCGCTGGCGCGGGCGCCTTTTGCATCGACTCGCACAGGAGATAGCAAGTCTGGAAGGCGCTCTCCCCCTGAACCGGACCGCACTTGAGGACCTGCCCGGCGTGGGCCCGTACGCTGCCGCAGCCACGCTGTCCTTGCATGCCAACAAGCGGGCGGTGCTCGTTGACTCGAACATCGTGCGGGTCCTCTGCAGACTTGTAGGAACTTCATATGATGGTGAGACGCGCCGGAAGCGATGGCTGCGTCACATGGCCGAGGCACTGACGCCGCCACGGGCGCATCGTGTATACAACTATGCCGTGCTGGATCTGGCAGCTCTCGTGTGCATGCCTCGCATGCCAAAGTGCAGCGAATGTCCCATTTTGAAGTGGTGTGCAACGGGACTCGATCGGACGGAAGGAGATGGCTGAACTCAGAGGAAGTTATAGGGTCGCGATGAAGCGACTTAAGCAGGTGGAAGTTGACGCCAGAGCCTCCCGACAGCACGAGTTGGATGGCGTAGCCGCAATCAAGAAGCTCCTCGGTGAACCGGCAGACAAGTTGAGAGTTCCGGACGTCGAGTGGTTGCTGCTACGTGACCAAGGGGAGCATGCCCGCGAAAATCACGGTTTGACCTGGTACGACAGCAGGCGCTCGAAGCCGAGGTCCCCTGAGTGGCGCCTTTACTATCGGGGCGGAACGACCGCGGCCGAGGCCGGCGATCTATTCGCGCTGATTCGGCGGGAGTCAGATGGTCGCCTTGCCGTAGTGGTTGCTCCTTCCGGCTCGACTTGGGAAAAGCAGCTCATCACCATCTTCGGCAACTCGCTCGACCTTGGAGGGCGATTTACAACTGTCGAGCTTGGAGACATCCCGGATCTCTTTACTTTAGCCACTACAGAACTCTTTGAGCTACTCGGCTGGGGAGAGGAACCCGAGCCGATCGCCAAAGCGCATTTCGCGGAAGAGGCCATCCAGCGTTTCGGACTAGAGTTTCCTAGCTCGATTAAGTTCTCACGGTTTATTCAGGAGCGTTTCCCGGTTGACGCCGGCGACCCGGATGAGGCGTTGCTGACATGGTGGAACGCGGAAGAGGCTCACTTCCGGGAGCACGAGCGCCGGATAGTGGACGAGCGACTGATGACCCTGTTCGAAGACGTCGACGAGTTTCTGACGTACTCGAAGTCGGTCCACAATCGTCGCCGAGCTCGAGCCGGGCTCGCTTTCGAGAACCACCTTCGCACAATCTTCGAGAGAAACGGCCTGCGTCATAGCTTCAAGGTACGAACAGAAGGCAGGTCGGAACCCGACTTCCTTTTCCCCGGCATAGATGAGTATCGTGATCTTTCGTTTGACAAGTCGCACCTTACGATGCTCGCGGCAAAGACAACGTGCAAAGACCGCTGGCGCCAGGTGCTACAGGAGGCGGCGCGCATCAAGCGTAAACACCTTTGCACCCTTGAGCCCGCAATCAGCACGGCCCAGCTCGAGGAGATGGCTGATGACAAAATCTCCCTCGTGGCACCGTCGTCGGTCCTCCCAACCTACGTGCTGCCCCCCGGGTACGAAGTGCTTTCGCTCGCGGACTTTATCCGGCTTGTGCAAGAGCGGGACGCCGATGGTTGACCGGCGGGGCCATGTCTGGTGTTCCCCGCGGCGTCCAACTCTCTAGATACCTGTCCTCCGCTCGAGGGGATTCAAGGCACATCGCCCTTACCATTGCATGTGCGATCGCTTCCACCACCGGAACGACTACAGAATTGCCGAACTGCTGATAAGCGCGCGTGTCAGAGACGGGAATTTCGAACGCCTCCGGGAAGCCCATTAGTCGTGCGCACTCTCGAGGCGTGAGGCGTCGTGGATTTGACTCCTCTGCTTGCCGGATGAGGATTTCTGAGCCGTCCTTATAGTACCGGGCGCTCAGCGTCCGGCTCACTCCTTTGAGGTCCGGGAGTCCGAACCCGAACCCATTACCCAGGGAGCGGTGCTTTTCGGCGTAATCCTGCAAGTAATCCCAGAGATGGTCTGAGAGGGTGTACTTTTCGTCAACCTCTTCTTCAAGGATCTCTGCGAGCGATGGTTGCCGATCTTCGAACTCCGGAAAGCTGAAGCGGCTTGAGTCCTCGGCTTCACGGAAGCCGACGATGTAGATTCGTTCCCGATGCTGTGGAACGAGCGCTTTAGCGTCGATCACTTTGTCGTCGACGTGGTATTCAAGTGCGGCAAGCGCTTCCCTGATCGTTCGGTAGGTGCGTCCCCGATCATGGTTTCTCAGGTGCTTCACGTTTTCAAGGAGAAACGCCCTTGGCCGCCGATACGCGAGCACGTCGCGGATGCTGAAAAAGAGGTTCCCCTGATCCGGATGGTTAAAGCCGTCCGGGCGCCCGAGGGCACTGAGCTTCGAGACTCCGGCGATGGAGAACGGCTGACACGGAAAACCGGCGACTAGAACATCATGTTCGGGGATTTCGTTGAGCCGAAGCTTCGTAATGTCACCAGCGGGGACCTCGCCGTGGTTCACTGCGTAGGTGTGAACGGCGAACCGCTCGTACTCCGAGCTGAAGCCGCATGTGCCTCCAGCGGCCTCGAACCCCAAGCGGGTGCCGCCGATGCCCGCAAACAGGTCGGCGAAGGAGAACTGGATGAGTGTATCACCGCGACCACGCGTCGGCTCCTGTTGCCGAGACGCCTGGGTGTCCGCCGCGGTCATGGCCGCATTTTCCATCTGTGCTGGTCGGTGTGCAACCGCAGAATTCCGACACCTCCTAACGGATGATCGCATTCCTTAACCGGGGCTCGCCGATCTATGCGGCATGTCTACGCTAATCGCTGAAAGCGTTGTTACACAGCTTTCGTTGCGGCGACAACGGGCACTGGATCCGGCTGCGGGTTCAGTCTTTCGTGCAGATTCTGCCATTACCAGAATGTTGCTTTAGGGCCCTGAGGCTACCCTCAATGCTCTTCCTTCTGTAAGCCAGTTCTGCCCATGCGGTAGCCTTGAACTGTAGAGAACAAGTGTTCTTTTGTCAAAGTGTGTTTGGAGCGTGTTGAGGCGAGAATTTAATCGACTGGGGAAGAATTCGCCATTTGTGGCAGATGGGCCTAGACGACTACCTGTATTGGGCAGCACCGCTGGTATTGGCCGAATGAAGGTCCAACAGCCCTAGGTTTGAGTGTCGAGGGAATGCAACCTCGCAGCGCGAAAGATTTCGGTCATCCCTTCGCCAGGTTCTGCTTTGCTCTGGTGGGTCGCGCTATCGAATTGGCTCAATCAGTTCTGGCCCATCGTTGGCCGCGGAGTTGACGAGAGTGGACACCTCGTAGGCCTTCATGGAGCCAGGGTTATTGGGGATGAGCGCCTCGCGCAGGACGTCAGGTTCTTGGACGTCGTGGTCGAGCCAGAGATCCTCCTGATCCCGTTGCAGGATCACGGGCATCCGGTCATAGATGGGGCGCAGCAGATCGTTGGCCCTGGTAGTGATGATCGTGCAGGAGGTGACGGCTTCGTCGTGCGGGCCGCGCCAGGTGTCCCACAGGCCCGCGAACGCAAAGGGCTCCCCTGACGCCATCGTGATGCGCATGGGACGTTTGCCTGCACTGGTGCGGCGCCACTCGTAGAACCCGTCTGCCAGAACCAGGCAGCGTCTCCGCCTGAGCGCTGTGCGAAAGCTGGGCTTTTCGGCGACCGTTTCGGCCCGTGCGTTGATCATGCGGCTTCCGATGGAAGCCTCCCTGGCCCACGACGGTATCAGGCCCCAGCGCATGAGCACTGCGCGCCTTGCGTCGCTGTCTGCCACCACGGTGAGCACTCCCTGGGTGGGCGCGACGTTGTGGCTTGGAGAGTGAGCGACATCTGAGCCGTCGAATCCGAATCGGCCTTCAAGCTCGGCTATGCTGGCTACCAGGCTGTATCGACCGCACATACCTTCGGATCCTTTCCTGCCCGACGCAGGTTATCCACTGGACGTATCGTCTATCAACGATTGCGCACTTTCGATGATCCCGACTGCAGGTCAGTGCCAGTCGTGGGCGGCCGGCATGGGTACCCTGGTATCGATGGTCTCGATGCCTGAGACGACGATGTTGGTGGTGCCGTCCCACCGTGAGACCTGGCCGGTGGCCTGGATCACCCGGCTCCGAAGCCTGGCGCGACACCGGGCAAAGACCCGCGACCACAGTATGAGCTGGACGTCCCCGGTCTCGTCCTCGATGGTGACGAATACGGTCCCGTTCCGTCCCCGCGGATGCTGCCTTGCCACGGGCCAGCCGGCGACCACCACCACCTCGCCGTCGCATCGATCTTCCACCTCCGCGGCGGGCAGGATGCCGGGGCCGAGCGTTGGCCGCACGAACTCCATGAGGTGCCCCCGGGAGTATATGCCCATGGTCATGTACTCGCCGGCCATCTTCTCGTAGGCGGTGAAGTCGGAGAGCTCCGGGATGCCGTCCTCCATGGACGCGGGAAGGGCCCTCTGGCCATTGCGCGAGGGGCGCGTGGGGAGCCCCGCGTCCCACAGGGCCTCCCTGCGGTTGGGCGTTATGGCATCCAGGGCCCCGGCGAGGACCAGCGACTCCGCGGCCGCGGGCGAAAGACCCGTCCGGCGCACCAAGTCCCCGGCCCCCGAGTAGAGACCGCCGCGCTCGCGCTCTGAGACGATGGCCCCTGCGTACTCCGCCCCGACGTCCTTTATGAGCTTAAGGCCCAGCAGCACTGAGCCGCCACTGGGTGTGCACCGCACCTGGCTGCGGTTGACGCACGGGTTGAGGAAGGGAACGCGGAAGCGGCGGGCGTCCTCCTTCAGGGTCTCCACGGGATAAAAGCCCATGGGCTGGTTGTTGATGAGCGCGGTGAAGAACTCCAAGGGGTGATGGCGCTTCAGCCAGGCCGCCTGGTAGGCGGTGACGGCGAAGGCGTGGGAGTGCGACTCCGGGAACATGTAGTGGCCGTTGATCTTCTCGAAGATCCTGGCGGCCACCTCCCCGGGTACGCCGTTGGCTCCGGCGCCTTCAAGGAACCCCTTCCTGTGCCTTTTGATGAGGCTGTCCGCGTTGGGCCTTGTGAAGGCGCGCCTGATCTCGTCCGCCTGCGCTGCGTTCATGCCCGCGACATCCATGATGAGCTGGACGACCTGCTCCTGCCAGACGATGATGCCGTAGCCGCGCTCAAGTGCCCGCCTCTCGAGCGGGTGGTCGTAGTCCCACGGCGCCCCGCGGCGGTAGCGCTCTACGAACTGGGATACGGCGCTGCCCTGGACGCCGACGCCGGGACGGATGAGCGCGACCTGGTACGCCAGGTCCAGCAGGTTGCGGGACCGCAGGCGCTGTCCCATCTTGAGCTGTGCGGGCGACTGGAGCAGGAACACGCCCTTGGACCTGCCAGAGTTGATCATGTCGTACACGGCCGGATCATCGGATCCGATAGTCGCCAGGTCCGGCCGCCTTCCCTCCCTGGCCTCGACCAGGTCCAGCGCCTCCTCGATCTGGTCCAGGACGGGCAGGGAGAGCAGGTCGATCTTCGCAAAGCCGGCGTCGGCCACGCTGTCCCTGTTCCAGTCCATGATGTACCGCCCCTCTGTGGCCCCGGCGCGGATCGGGACCATCGCCGGGATGGGCGAGTCGCTAAGGACCATGCCGCCGACGTGCTGGCCCAGTGCCCTGGGGGCGCCCATGAGCTGCGGGGCGAGCTCGACGAGGTCCCGCCACCCCGGCGCGTCCACGCGGCCCTGGAAGGCGGGCAGGTCCAGCATCTCCTGGCGAAGCAGCGCGCCGTCGTGGGACTGGATCTGCCGCGACAGGCTCCGCAGGTCCTCTTTGGGCAGGCCCAGGGCCTTGCCGAGGTCCTGGATGATGCCCCTTGCCGAGTACGTGGAGACGGCCCCTGCGAGGACGGCGAACTCCGGCCCGAAGTGCGCGTGCACCCGGCGTATGAGCTCGTCGCGCAGCGCGCGCGGGAAGTCCAGGTCGATGTCGGGGAGCATGCCCATGTCCTCTGAGATGAACCGCTCCAGCGTGAGGTTCCAGCGCAGGGGATCCACATGGCTGATGCCGATCAGGTAGCCGGAGAGCAGGGCGACCGAGGAGCCCCTGCCCCTGCCGGGAGGCCTCTCCTCAAGGGGCGTCTCCGGGTCGGCAAGCCCCCTCTCCTCCATGATCCTCTGTGCCAGCAGCACGATCTCCCGATACAGGAGCAGGAAGCCGGCCAGGCCGTGTTTTCGGATGAGCCTGAACTCCTCTTCGAGTCGCTCCTTAACGCGCGGGGACATTGAGCCGTAGCGGCGTACGGCCGCCTCCTCACAGAGCCTCCGAAGGTAGGTCTCGGCGGTGAATCCGTCTGGCATGTCGGGCTCGGGGAGGGTGTAGCCGAGGTCGGTGGAAAGGTCGAATGAGCAGAGCTCTGCGACCTTGAGGGTGTTGGCAACTGCGTCGGGCCGGTCCCGGAACAGGTGCTTCATCTGCGCCGGGGACTTCATGTGCAGATGGCGGTTGGGGAGTATGAAGGGGAGGGCCTGGTCGATGGTGACATTGCGCCTTGATGCGGTGAGCGCGTGCTGGAGCCGGTAGCGCTCCGGTGCGTGGTAGTGGACGTCGTTGGTCGCCACCACCGGGACGCCCGCCTCGTCGGCCAGGGCCGCAAGACTGAGGTTGCGCGGCGTATCGCCCCGGAGGAAGTTGCGCTGGAGCTCGACGTACACGGAGCCCGGGCCGAACCACTCCATGTAGCTTCCGAGCAGGTCCGCTGCCTCATCCCGCCTGCCGTCGAGCGCCAGGTCGGCCAGCCGTCCGCGGCGTCCTCCGGTCAGCAGGACCACGCCGCCGGCGTGACCGGGCAGGTGGGACGGATCGAGCCTGGGGTCCCTCCGGTCGGCGGCATTGGCCAGGGTCAGCAGGCGTGAGATGTTGGCGTAGCCCTGCCGCGTCCTGGCCAGCAGGACGATGCATGAGCCGTCGGCCAGGGTCAGCTCGCTCCCCGTGATGGGGTGTATTCCGACGCCGGCGGCCTGCTGCGCGAACTCCAGGGCGCCGCACAGGTTCGAATCGGTCAGCGCCAGCGTGCGGCAGCCGTGGTCGGCGGCCTGTGTCAGCAGCTCGTGGACGTGCGATGCGCCCTTGCCGAAGGAATAGAAGCTCGCGGCGTGAAGCTCGACGTAGCCTGCGGGCATGCGGGGTCGGTCTAGGCGCTCTGGCGATACCAGCGAGGCTCTGCGTGGTCCCGGAACAGGGTCAGCCCGGAGCCGTCGTCCAGGCGCACCCGGTGGTAGGTGCGGGCGAGCGGCCTGGGCATCCACCACAGGTCGAAGCTCCACGTGTCCTCGACATCCGCGACCCGCCGCCAGCGCCCGCCCGTGCGCACCGCCTCGGGCCGGTTTTCGCCTTCCTCGCGTACCACGATGGATGCGGGCGCCGAGAGCGAGGTCATGTCCTGCCCCGCGGCAGGGTCGATGGGGATTCTCAGCGCGCGCATCTCGGGGGCCGGGTGCCAGGGGGCCACCTCGACGACCCTGTAGAGGGCGTGTGCGCCGTCCATGCGTCCCCGCAGCCGCCTGTCGACCTCGACGAGCCTTCGCTCCCGCCTGTCCCGGGCCTCCTCGATCAGGCCGAGCTGCATTCCCGACTCGCCCGTAAGGTCCGACAGGGAGAGCGTGACCTCCTCCACCGGGGCACGTGGATGGTCCGCCTCCAGCCCGCTCCTGACGACGCGGGCCGCCTGCTCCCACCTGCCGGCGGGATGCTTGAAGCGGAATGGACGCGCCCAGGCGGGGGCCCTGCTGAGGATGCACTCCAGGTCGGCTGCGCCCGCGTAGCGTCCCCGCATGTCGGGCCGTGCGTAGGCCCTCCTGAGGAGGGAGTCGACCGCGACGGACAGTACCTCGATGGATGTCGAGGGGAAGGGCAGGGGGGTGTGCTCTGCTACGGCCTGCTCGGTCCTGAGGGGCACGAAGGGGCTGTCGTCGATGCCGCGTGAGAGCCTCCAGGCCCGCTCGCCCGCCGGCCCGAACCGGTCGGCGAGCACGCCCTCTCTGAGGGATGCGGCGTCCCCCATGGTGCGCAGGCCGAAGCGCCGGAGGCCCGATCTTGTACCCGGGGGGAGGGGGAGCATGTCTATGGAGTGGGGGGCGAGGAAGGCCCTGGCGTCGGCGGGAACCCTGCGGGCCCCGAGGGTCGCGGCGGTCCTCGCGGCGACGAGGGCGGGGAACTTGGCGTCCGCGACGCCGATGCGCGGCGCCAGGTATGCGGGCAGAGAGTTGATGAGGGCGCAGACGATGCCGGCCTCTCCGCGGTAGAGCTTTTGCAGGCCGTCGAGGCGCACGTACGCGGTGCCGAGGTCCGATTCCTCGACGCGGTCCCCGACGGCCTGCAGGGAGGTGAGCATGCCCCGGAACGCCCTGCGGTAGGCTGGTTCGTCCGCGTCTATGACGGCGGTTTCGGCTTGCCGGGACAGGGCCTGCCCGAGGGTCATGCCGGCAAGGACGCCCCCTGCGGCCGGCAGCGAGTCGACGACCAGTGTCCTGCTGCCGGAGCGGTCTACGATGACGGCGGGGGTCTTTGCCAGGTGCGGCTGTCGCTTGATCTCCACCCTGGCCCGCAGGTGGGTGACGAGTACGCAGGCGACCCTCACGGCTCCTCCTGTACGAGTTGGTGCGGCGATGCCGGTGACGGGGGATGATAGAGAACATGCGTTCTGTTGTCAAAGGATCGCAGGCGCATCACCGGTGCCGGGCCGGAAGCTGGTCCGGGAATCCACCGTGCTGTAGAGTCGGCTGTGCGTACCTATGCCCGAGTTGCCCGAGATCGAGTCGCTGCGGCGTTACCTGGTGGCAGAGCGCGTGGCGGGACGCGTCATATCCGGAGTCGACGCCGACCGGCCGGGCGCGGGCGGTGCATCGGACGCCGTGGCGGGTCTGGACGGTCTTTCGGGCAGGCGCATCGAGTCGGTCGAGCGGCATGGAAAGCAGATGGTGGTGGCGCTCGATCGGGGCGTCCTGGGTCTGCACATGGGGATGACCGGGAGACTGGTAGTCATGAAGCCGGATGCCGAGCCGCTCAGGTACGCCCGCTACACGTTCCACCTCGACGATGGGCGACGCATCGAGCTGGACGATGCGCGTCGCTGGGCCGCTGTGCGGCTCGCCGGGTCGGCAGGAGATCTCATCGGAAACCTCGGGCCGGACGCGCTTGACCCCCGCTTTACGGCGGCGAAATTCGCAGCACGCATCGGGCACCGCCGGGCTGTCATCAAATCCCTGCTCATGGACCAGTCGGTCCTTGCGGGCGTCGGGAACATCTATGCCGACGAGTCGCTGCACCGCGCGGGCATATCCCCGGTCCGCAGGGCGCACAGGATATCGCGGGCCAGGCTGGAGCGGCTGCACGGCGCCATCGTGGAGACGCTTGAGAGCGCGGTCCGGTTCATCGAAGGCCACCCGGGTGCAGACGGCAGCCCGTTCGTGGTCGACGCCTACGATGATCGCATGCGGCTGGCCCGGAGGCTCAGAGCCCCGTGCCCGGGCTGCGGCATCCCCATCAGGTCACGCAGGCTCGGCGGACGCACGGCCTACTACTGCCCCGGCTGCCAGCACTGACAGACGCCCTTGCGGTCGGGAAAGTGCTGGATTCAGATTCCGTCTGCCATGCCAAAAGGCCATGTGAGTAAGTGTCAACGCGACGGTTGTGGCGGTTCCATTTTGCAATTGCCAGACGGTCCGGCGTGCTCATTGTCCGGCCGACCTCCCGGTTTGGAATCCACCATCATCGAGGCTTGGCGTTCAACGTTGCACAGGCTCCAGCGGCAGGCTGTCGATTACTCTGGCAGAACGTCGGTGGAGCAACGCGAGTCGGCACAGGCTACGCTGATCGAAATTCGCAAGACGATGCCGAAGGTCTAGGCGGAACGGTCGGACGATTGGATACCGGCTGGCGTGGACAGCTACCAGCGATGAACCAAGCGGCCGGTGGGCCCGCCTGATGCCCTACACGTTTACCAGACGCTCTGGGGTCGGCAGACCGGCTCTCCCGGACGCGGAAAGGCACAGCGTGAAGGTGTCACCCGTCCGATTGACCGAAAAAGACGTCCGTGCGCTCACAGCGGCGGCCTCAGACGTCGGTCTGAGCGTCGGTGAATTGGTGCGAATGCTGCTGGTGGAAAGTCACCGTCTCAGTAAAGGAAAGCTAAGACTCTACGATCAGATCGCGCCGGGTCTCCTGCATCACCTGCAACGTTCGCTTTAGAATCTCGCGCGACCACTCCATGCCTTCCTCCACCGATTGAGACCCCGCGATGATCCGTCGCATATTGACCAGTATCTTCTCTTCAATGAGATCTCTGGTCCAAATGGCGTGGCCGGGCGCTATGTCGTCAAACTCCTCCATCTCCGGTTCGGTTAATAACTCTCGCACCAGACTGCGAGTATGTTCATCGCTGTACCAGTGCTGCAAGCATCCATGTCTGGCGCTGTCCGCCATTAGCAAGACGATCCGTCCCATTACTGCTCTGTAGCCATGACAGAGTGCGAATAGTTTTTCGCCAATAAAAGGACGCTCTTCTTCAAATATGTTGTTTCCCACTAGGTCGTTCGAAATCGCCAACTGAGATAGCTCCAAGCATGGTTCTTTCAAGATTCGAGCACGGTCACGGTCGCTGGAATCGTCGGCAAGATCAGAGAACCACAAGATGGTCGCCGTCTGGGTCTTCAACCTCAGAATTTCATTCCAAGCTCTGTCGATCGCCTCGAGACGGCGGCCCGCACTGGCCCTTTGTCCCTCTATTAAGGCAGCGCTGGCAGCCGACTGCAACCCAAGAAACTGAGAGGTCTTTCGTCCGAGGGCATCTTTTTGTCGCTCTAAGCCAACGTCATACGGTTGTCCGATGGAACGACGTATTCGCTCCGTGATCCTGGTTCTAGTCGGCTCGATTAAAAGGGCCGCAATAGTCAACACTGCGACAGTCGCCGCCGCCGATATCAAGAAATCTATCCAAATGGGATTCATAAGTCGCCACCCACGTTCGATACGCTTTGGTCATTCCTAGGCCTGATCGGCCGCCGGATTAGTCGACCGGCCAGACCTCAGTGTCGGTGTCGGTTAGACTGTCGGTGAACCGCTGAGGTCGACGGCGCTGGAGCAAGTGTGCTCAGCCTAGTTCGAAATTGCGATCACCACGTTAGCAACCGTGGCTGACGCAACTAGGACTGTAGCCATGAACATCCAGTAAGCTTGTTTCCGTTGCGCCCGTCTGTTGAATTCATCCAGATACTTTTGGCCAAAATCATCTAGGTGCTTGTTGGCCTCAAGGTAAGATACCTTTAGCTCCTCGTCAGACATTTCGAACAGATTCTTGCTCATCTGATATTGACCTTTTAGCCCAGCCGCACATCCGTGCCGGTGCCATCACGGCGCAACTGTTCAAGTGCTTTGCAGTTGATTTGTTGGAGATCGTGCAGGGCCTTGATGTGAATTACGATCATCTTAGTGAAGATATCCTCGAAGATTGGAAATAATTCGATTTTGCTAATGAAATCATAATTAGCCTCTTTCTCTGGGTTAGCGTGGGAGAGATGCCCATAGATGAACGCGTCGCGAAGGTCTTTGAATGTCAATGGCCCTAGTTCAGGCAGCACAATGGGCAACGGAGAATCCAAAAAGCCATTGAGTCGATCTCTAATCTCACTGAACTGTGTGCAGAGTTCAGATTCGATGTTCAGACTGGAATACAGATCGGCCATATTTGACAGGGAGGTACTCTCGCGATCTTGGATGAAGAAGCGCAGTACGATGACGGTCGCGTCAATTGTCTTCTCCGACGGCCCAACGTGAATGCCTTCCGAGCCCTGTGGCCCTCCGATCTCCACAATCGCCCCCCCTCCACGAGCCTCCTCGACAAACCCATGTCTCTTTATCCGATCCACCGTCTCGTTGAATCGCTCAAGGATTCTAATCTGGTCGTCAGTCGTCATTGATTGCATGGCAGGTTCCATAAGCTATCTGCACCTTTCCCGACACCGGAGAATGGCCGCCAGCGACCGGCATGACCAGCAGAGGATGGTCCTGCGCTTGGTCCGCGTTAGCCATTGACCAGCGCCAGCGCCGCTATGATTACCTGCTGCCATCGACATGGTCGATGTGATGATGGGGATGAAATTCCCCTTGAGCCAATATCGCCGTGGGGCCTTGAGCTCGCTTAACTTTTGACGTCCGGCAAGTGTAATTTCGCGGTGCTGTCCCAGCTGCCCCACATACCGATTTTCTCGGGCAACTTGCCAAGCGTACTGTTCCTCTGCCGGGTCGTCGACGGTTGGTCTAATAGTGCCCCTCCGCGCTTTCTCCAAAACGCGTTTCAGAGCAGCGTTTAGTTCAGGATCGTCCACCTTGGCTATTCTCCCGCCGGACTAGCCGACTACGCGAATCTCAGTGCTGGCGTCGATTGCCAGTGACATGCACGACCGGCACAATACGGATCGAACCAAGCGGCCGTCTGGTCGATAGGCGTCGGTCACGGCCAGATCTGAGACTCCACTGCAGAGGCGGCAGTGGTACTCCACCAGATAGTCCGGCCAGTCGGTCATTGGTATAGGAATGGTAACAATTCCGAGTCTCAGAAGCTTGTTTACCAGTCTATGATGCGCTGAATAGCCAGTGTCTCATGGAACAATCGACGGTGACACTCAGCCAGGTGATGAGATCGAAGATGCAGAGCGATGCAAAGACCGTAGAGGAGTACCTGTCCGAGCTCGACGACGACAGGCGTGAGGCCGTATCCACTGTGCGCGGCGTCGTCCTGGACAACCTGCCGGACGGCTACGAGGAGACGATGCAGTACGGGATGATCACGTACATCGTGCCCCTGAGCGTGCTGGCGGACACATACAACGGCCAGCCGCTGATGTACGTGGCCCTGGCGTCCCAGAAGCGGTACATGTCGCTTTACCTCACCAACGTGTACGGCGATGAGTCGACCGAGAAGTGGTTCAGGGAGCGCTACCTTGAGGCCGGCAAGAAGCTGGACATGGGCAAGTCGTGCGTCCGCTTCAAAAGGCTCGACGACCTGCCGCTGGACCTGATCGGCGAGGTCGTTGCCAGGACATCGGTCGCCGAGTTTGTAGAGATCTACAAGGCGTCCAGGTCCGGCCTGCGGAGCAGGCGGAAGCAGGCGGTTTGACCATGCGGCGCCGGTCGGCCCGCCTTCGCGGTCGTGTCCCGGCCCTGTCCAGGCTGCAGTCGGGGAGGCTGGCCGCGGTGGCCGCGGTGCTCGCTGTCATCTGGCTCCCCGCGCTTGCCGCATGCGGGGACGCCCCCCAGCCCGAGCCGACGCCACCTGCGGCCGCTTCGCCGACCGTAACACCCGCTCCGGTCCCGACCGCGACCTTCACCCCCGTCCCGGCGACCCCGACGCCCGCTCCCGCGGCCGGGCCCGCGGGCTCGATGGAGGATTTCGCCATAACGCCCTCCACGACAGGCAAGGACCTGGTGGACCGGCTGTCCGAAGAGGAGGGTGCATGCATCCGGACCACCCTCGGCGATCTCCTGTTCCAGGTCCTGATCAGCACGCCGCTGCTTCAGGCCGGTACGAATACCGCCGACGCCGCGCCCGTGTTCGGGTGCCTGACGACGGACAACGTGGTGCACTTCGCCGTGGCGTTCATAGATGCGCAGGCCGGCGGCTGGACCGCTAATACCCGCATGTGCGTGGTGGAGGTGGGCGGACGATACCCGGAGGCGGTCCTGGTCAACCTCGGGGTGGAGGCGGCCCGGGACGATACCGCCGCCGAGACCCAGGCCTACATCCTCGAGCTATACGAGTGCCTGGCCGATGGCGAAAGGGAGGATCTCCTGATTCGCCTCCAGGCGACGCTGGATCGCAGCACGTCCGCCGAGCGCGACATCATCGCAGTGCTCCCCGAAGCCGAGGCTGAATGCGTGCGCGAGAGCCTTTCCGAGGACCGGTTCGCCGCGCTACTGGACGCCACCGTCCACGAGGCCTTCGCAGCTACGGATGCCCTGTCCGGCTGCATCTCGGACGAGGCTTACGTTCAGATCTTCGTTGCCATCACCGAGTCCCTGGCCGGCGGGCTGGGCGACGGCTCGCGCGGCTGCCTGGAGGCGTTCGGGAGGGACCATCCGGACTACGTCGGGTTGATCGGGGCCGGTATCTACGGGACCACGGCGATGACCGCAGCGGAGTTCCGTTCAGTAGTCGAGGACGGCCTGGGGATGTTCGAGTGCCTGAGCGACGGCGAGCTCCGGAGGATTCAGGCGCTCGCGGCCGAGGCGCTGAGCGGATCGTAGATCCCGCCGCGGGTCATCTGGTCCGTTTCGGAACCCTGCCCCTATCGTCGCCACTCGGCGATGTTCCACAGCTCGCTGTCCCAGGCGTTCATGCGGACGCCCTGCAGATTGCTGGAGTGCGCCGAGACAAGGCCCCTGGTCACCAGCGGGATCTCGTAGTAGCTCTGGATCAGGATGTCGTTCAGCCGCATTACCAGTGCGTCGCGCTCCGGGCCGATTCGGGTCCGGGCGAGCTCGGCCACCGCAGCGTCGTACGTTTCGTTGCAGGCGCGCGAGTTGTTTCCGTCGGCCCAGTTGTTGCTGCGCGCCTGTATGTGCTCGCACCCGAGTCCGGACAGGTACTGCTGGGGATCGATGCCGGGACCGGTCGTATACATCTGCACGTCCGCGAAGAACCGTCGGTACGTCGCCCCGCCGTCGGCCACCGGGTCTCCGCCGAAGAACACGCTGGCCTCGTGCTGGACCAGCTCGGCCTCGATGCCGATATCGAGCCACCAGTCGCGGATGAGGTCCTGGGTCTTTTGCCTGACGGCGTTGACCGTGGTCTGGTAGGTGATCCGCAGGGCGGTGCCATCGTATTCGCGGATGCCGTCACCGTCCGTGTCCAGGACTCCGCTGTCGTCCAGCAGCTTGTTTGCGCCCTCTATGTCCTGTGCAAGGCATCCCCGGTTGGCGGTCGATGCGTACCTGGGAGGGGCCACGACAAGGTCGCACGCGGGTCTTCCGGCAAAGCCGTACAGGTCCTCGGCGATCCGGGTGCGGTCGATGGCCATCGACATGGCCCGGGGTATCGGGGTGAACGTCAGGAAGGGGTGGGGGTTGGCGCCGTCGAGGTACTCTGAGCGGTCCTCACCCAGTGCCGGGTCCGGGTTCGTCTGGTTGACGACGATGCGCTCGACGTCGCTGGCGAACGCCGAGACCACCTTGCCCCGGCCGGACTCCTCCATCGTGGCCAGCGCCTGGGGGTCTATCTGCAGGTTCCAGGCGTAGTCGGCCTCGCCCGTCTCCAGGACGGCGCGGGCCGCCGACTCCGCGTCGCCGCCGCCCGCAAGGACCACGCGGTCGAAGTAGGGTTCCGGGCCCCTGTAGAACGGGTTGCGCTCGTAGACGGCCCTCTCGTTGGCGACGAACTCGATGATGCGATACGCGCCGGAGCCCAGCGGTGTGGTGTTCTGCGCATCGCAGCCCCTTGCCGCGGCGCCCGTGCAGTCGGCGAACTGGGCCCTGCTGATGATGGGCGTATCGGCGCCGACGAAGGCGTTGTACGGGTAGGGAGTCGGGGCGTCGAAGTCTATCCGGACCGTCAGGTCGTCGAGCGCCCGGACCGAGGTTATGCCGGAAAAGGCATCCTTCCCCGAGCATCCGGTCTCCTCATCCGTGCAGTATCGCCAGGTGAACACCACGTCATCGGCGGTAAGGTCGCTGCCGTCCGACCACTTAAGGCCCACTCTGAGCTTCCATGTGATCGACCGAAGATCCTGCGAGACGCCGCCGTTCTCCAGCGTCGGGATCTCGGATGCCAGCCTCGGTGCGAGCTCGCCGTCCGGGTCGTAGCTCGCCAGGGGCTCAAGGGTGATGGCGCCTGCGTCCCGGTCCTTGTAGCCATCGGCCAGGTATGGACCGGGCAGGGAAGGGGCCTGCCAGTACACGATCGTCAGCACCTTCTCTTCCTCTTCCTCCGTCGCGTCCTGCGTATCGGCCCGGGCGGACTGGACCGTCGGCGTGGATGTTGGTGCGGCGCTCGGGCTGGGCTCCTGGAGTGCGGGGACCGGATCCCCGCCGCATGCGGTCAGTCCGGCGGCGAGCAGAAGGGCCACGATTGCGGCCAGGAAGTACAGGCCCGGATTGCGGGCGTTCATCTTGACTAAGCTCAGCGAAGTATGGAGCAAACTGCATCGACCCCGGGCAAGAGTGGGAGGCGAGCCGCCTCTGTTCCGGCTCTTCACCACATTAAGCGGCCACGGGTTTGCCCGTCACTAGCATTCGCACCCGTCATTTTCGAACGAGACCGCATTCACCCGGACCGACTCGTTGTCCCCCTGCCTGAGGTCCGGGTCGGCCTCGCGCAGGGGATGATCTCGCTGCGGGGTGCGTCGGCGAACCGCACATGCCCCTGGTCCCGGCCGCCGCGCCCCGGGCCAGTAAGATAGAGGGGCCATGCTGACCAGGGGGCTCAAGATCGCAGCACACGTGCTCATCTTCCTGTTAGCCATCGTGGTGTTCTATCTCGGCCTGGGGGTGGGTCTTCAGTACGATCCGAACCTGGGCACGGTCCTCTGGATCGTCGCCGTCGCAATAGCCGCGCTCAACGTTCTCTGGATCTTCCGGTCCCGGGCCGAGGCGGGGCCGTAGGACTCGGTCCCGGACCGTCGGTCCGCCCGCCAGATACCGCGGTCCGACATCCGGCGGGCGCACGGTGCCGATTCGCGCCAGGCGAGCACCCGACCGGGCATATGCCGTACCATCTTCCAAGTTTCATGGGTGCATATTGCGGACCCGCCAGACCAAAGGGGGTAGGTTGATCCAATGCTGGCCAGGATGATGGGCGCAGCCCGGCTGAACGTCGAGACGTATGAGGAGGTAGAGCACGACCGCAGTGCCACTCCCCAGGCCCTGCTCGTGGTGATTGCCGTCGCCATAGCGACCGGTGTCGGCGGGGTCCTGAGCGGTGGTACTGGCTGGGTAGATGGCGTGCTCTTCGGGGTGATCCGGGGAGCGATCTCCTGGACCGTGTGGGCACTGGCCGCCCTGTTTGTCGGGACCAAGCTCCTCAGTACCGCGGAAACGGAGGCCGATTGGGGGCAGCTGGCTCGGGGTACGGGCTTTGCCCAGACACCCGGCCTCCTCAACGTGCTCGTGTTCATACCCGTGGTGGGACTGGTGCTCTTCATCGTCACATGGGTATGGCAGATCGCGGCGATGGTGGTTGCCGTACGCCAGATGCTGGACTACAGGTCGACCCTAAGGGCCGTCTTTGTGATCCTTATCTCCGCGATCCCGGTGTTCGTGGCAAACGGCCTGATCTTCTGGGCGCTGGGCATCTATTGATGATGCCCTACCCGGGCGGCGGGCAGGGACAGGGTGGTGGCTTAAGGCAGGATGTCGCCCCGGGCCCCTACCAGACCTCGCCGGGAGCGTAGATCTTCTTGGCCGGCCCGATGAGCTTATTGTCGGGCTTTCGGACACGCATAACGGCGTCCTGCTCGTAGGGCAGGTTCCTGAGGACGTAGCGCATGCAGTTCACGCGAGCGCGCTTTTTGTCGTCGGACTTGACCACGACCCATGGGGACACCTTGGTGTCGGTGGCGGCGAACATCGTCTTTTTCGCCTCCGTGTATTCGTCCCAGAGGGACAGCGACTTTATGTCGACGTCGCTGATCTTCCACTGCTTTAGCCGGTCCTGCGCGCGCGACAGAAAGCGCCTCATCTGCTCTTCCCGGCTCACCGAGAACCAGAACTTGAACAGGTGGAATCCGTCGTTGACCAGCAGCTCCTCGAACGTCGTCACGTCCCTGAGGAAGCGCAGGTTCTCGGCTGGCGAGCAAAAGCCCAGCACCGGCTCGACCACCGCGCGGTTGTACCAGGACCGGTCGAAGAACACGATCTCGCCCCTGGATGGGAGGCGCTCAACATAGCGCTGGAAATACCACTGGCCACGTTCCCTTTCCGAGGGAGCCGGTAGCGCCACCACCGATGCCCCCCGCGGGTTGAGGTGCTCCATGAAGCGCTTGATGGTTCCGCCCTTGCCGGCAGCGTCCCGGCCCTCGAACAGCAGGACGACCCGCTCACCGGTATCCTTCACCCACCGCTGCATCTTCAGGAGCTCGACCTGGAGTTCGGCCTTCTGCCGCTCGTACTCGTCGCGCGCTAGCTTTACGCGATACGGGTACGAATCGCTGATGATCTCCCTCTTTTTTGCCTCCTCGACCTTGCACAAGATCTCGACCGGGACCTTGGTGATCGGAAGCAGGGGTCTGAGCCCGGCCAGTTCAGTTGTGGGTTCTACCATCGGTAAGCTCCATGTTCATGCTGACATGTAGCGCGCCCAACAACAGGAATGTAACGCTGCATTAAGGATACGATAACGTTGGCCCGGTAGTTTACAGTCTATGGCTCGTACGCGCGTGATATAACGATGTCGATCAGGGTCGACTTGCACGTCCATTCCAAGGTCACCACAAGGACCCCGTTCGAGATCGAGGCATTTGAGGCGACGGTGCGTCGGGCCCGGCGACTTGGCCTTTCTGGCTTTGCCCTGACCGAGCACGTGCATCACCCCGACTTCTGGGCCAATCTGCACGTGCTCAGGGAGCGGTACGAGTACGGCGACGGGCGCTTTGCGATCTCTCCCGGTTTCGGCGTCCTCACCGGCATGGAGCTGACGGTCGCCGAGAAGGTGGATGTCGTGCTCATCGGCGATATCCGGCAGTTGCTTCAGTTCGACCGTTCCCTTGCCCCATCCCCGAGCCTGGGCTACAACCCGCCGATCAAGGACATCTTCAGGCCGGCGCGGGAGGCCGGGCTGGTTATGATCGGCGCGCATCCGACGAAGGTCTCGCGCGGCCTCCTCAAGAGGCTGAGAAAGCACCTGGCTCGACTGGATGCCCTGGAGGTCAACGGGAATCAGGCTTCGACGAAGGACGTGGAGCCGGAGACACGCAGGCTGGCCAGGACATTGGACCTTCCCGTGGTCGGCGGCAGCGATGCCCATGTCTGGAGCCAGGTTGGCGTGGTCACCACGGTTCTCGATCTGCCTGAACTGACCCAGGAGGGCCTGCGCCGGTGCATCGCGGATCGATCGACCGCTGTCCGGCAGGTAAAGAACCTCAGATCCATAGTCCGGGTAAGCAGGGCGCACAGGAGGATCCTGCGGAGGGGAGGTCGCGCGGCCCGGTGGGCCGGCCGCTAACCCCGGCGGCGGATGGCGCCGCAATTGCCTACCATGCCTGGTGATCCGCCGCCCGGGGGCTGTGGGCCGCGCCTCATGCAGGTAAGATTCCCTTGGCGAAAACCACTGGCCGTTCAAGGAGGTTTACGAGTGAAGAGGATTCTGGTCGTCGGAGCGATTTTCGTAGCGGCGCTTTTGGCGGCCTGTGGCGGCTCGCCCGCGTCCGATGCGGTGCCCGACCCCGCGGGCGATACCCAGCAGACGGAAGTGAGCCAGGCGCAGGCCGGTTCCGGGGACGGCGCCTCGGCGCTGATCGACGATCTGAGAGCCCAGAGGATGCGCTCGGCAAGCGTTGCGCTGCCCGATGGACGGGTGCTGGTCACTGGTGGCAACCAGCCGAGCTTCGCCGCCGGGGCGGTCAAGACCGCCGAGTTCTGGACCCCGGGACCCGAGGTGTGGGAGTTCACGGACGATATGGTGGCGGAACGATTCTCCCACTCGATGGTCGTCCTGGAGGACGGCCGTGTGCTGGCGGCCGGCGGCCGAGACATCAAGAACACGGGCACCAACAAGGCCGAGATCTGGGATCCTGAGACCGGGTCGTGGACGTTGACGGCGGACATGAACGACGCCCACGAATCCTTCCCGATGGTGGTGCTGGAGGACGGCCGCGTGATGGTCGCCGGCGGATCCAATCGTGACTATGACCCGACGGCAGTGGCGGAGATATACGATCCCGCGAAGGACACATGGACCATGATCGGCGGCATGTCCGTCGAGCGCATCTGGCACAGCGGCACCCTCCTTAGCGACGGCCGCGTGCTCATCGCCGGCGGGGGTGATCCCGACGGTCCCTTCCTCAAGAACGCCGAGATCTACGATCCGGCCCAGGACATGTGGTTCTCGGCGGGGGAGATGACCGTCGGCCGGACCCAGCACACCGCGACGCTGCTCAAGGATGGGAAAGTCCTGGTGGTCGGCGGCCGCGGCAAGCGCCAGACCTCGGAGATATACGACCCGGCCGACAACAGCTGGGGCCAGGTGGCCGAGCTGGCCGAGCCCAGGTCCGAGCATGTCGCGCTGCTCCTTCCGGACGGGCGGGTACTGGTCCTGGGCGGTACCGGCAGCCGCACCAGTATCGAGGCATGGGATCCGGCTTCAAACTCGTGGTCGGTGGTCGGCCACATGCAGATCGGACGCTACCGCCACCTCGGTGAGCTGCTGAGCGACGGCCGGATATTGATCCTTGGCGGCAATGGCGCGGAGGGCATACTGGCCAAGACGGAGATCTTTTCCATAGCCCTGGGCCCTGAGGTAGAGTCGACCGTGCGCACGGGCACCGCCGATCCGCAGCTACCGACGCCCGTGGCAGAGGCTCCCCCGACCCCCGAGCCGGAGCCGGCCACCGAGGCCAGGGACGTGTTCGAGGGCCCACTCGAGGAGCCGATCGACTCGCTGCCCGGCGGGACCGCCAACCAGGTGCCGACCGGTCAGCCGGTTCGACTGGCCATCGGGGAGGTCGTGGCGAGTCCCAGCCTTCAGACCGGTCTGGTCGCCGTTTTCCTGGAGGTGATTTCCGACACACGGTGCGGCCCCGGCGAGACGTGCGATGACCCCGGGGAGGCGGTGATCCGCCTGGAGCTGCGCCAGCAGGACGCACCGCTCGGAGACACTACGATGGTCCTTGGGGGGGACCAGGCCCTGCCCTCGGTGAAGAAGCTGGGCAAGTTCTCGGCGGCGTTCGTTGCGCTCGACCCGGTGCCGGTCGGTGACGCCGAACCGATCCTCACCCTGGCCATAGTCGATTGGCGCCGCCCGCGGTGACCATCACCCGGGGGCCGACGGGGCCCGCCTCGGGGCGAGAGGGAGCCGCCGGCCTGCCGTAAGGCCCGGGAAAGGGACATACCCTCCTTGAAGATCGAGCGGATAAGGGCGGTCAGGGTCAACGTGCCCGTGATTCCTCCGCGTGCCAGTGCGCGCCGGCCCAACTGGAACACCCGCGCGCCCCGGGCGCTGCCCATTAACAAGTACCCGGAGTTCTCCACGACCCACCGCAGGATGCCGGGCGCCGACACCTCTGACCTACTGTGGGTGCAGGTGGTCGCCGAGGATGGAACCTGGGGTCTGGGCCAGACCAGCTTTGGCCAGATCACCGCGCCGGTCGTTGACAGGCATTTCGCCCCCCTCCTGGAAGGCCGGGACTGCATGGCCCTGGAGTACCTCAACGACCTGATGTGGCGCTCCACCCAGCGATTCGGCTCGGGCGGACTTGCCGCCGCGGCCCAGTCGGCCGTCGACCTTGCCCTCTGGGACCTTAAGGGTAAGCTCCTCGATCAGCCGGTCTACCGCCTCCTCGGCGGGCCGTGCAGGGAGAGATCCCTTTGCTATGCGACCTCGGACGACCTGGACTGGTCGGTCGAGCTGGGCTTCCGGCACTTTAAGGTCTCAAATCCCGTCCACTACGACATGGGCATCGACGGCCTCAATCTCGCCGAACGGCACATCGCCGCGGCACGCGATGTCATCGGGTCCGACGCCGAGCTGATGTACAACCCGGTGATGTCGTTCAATGTCGAGTTCGCGGTACGCATCGCAGAGCGCCTCCGGCCCTACGGCCTGCGCTGGCTGGAAGAGCCGCTGGTGCCGACCGATCTGGAAGGCCACGTGGAGCTTCGCAGACGGGTCGATTGGATTCCCCTGGCGACCGGGGAGGACCACCGCGGCAGGTGGGCCTTTCGCCAGCTGGTCGAAAACCGCGCGGTCGATGTCCTCCAGCCGGACATCATGTGGTGCGGAGGCCTGTCGGAGGCGGTCAAGATCTATGCCATCGGCGAGGCGGCCGGTTTAGTTACCATCCCTCACACCGGTGCCGGCACGCCCTGGGGACAGCACTTTGCGGTGTCTATGCCGGAATCCCCCATGGCCGAGTTCTGGATGGGCTCGGACCCGGGAGTCCCGCTCGAGCAGGTTTGTCCGATCCCGGGAATGCCGGTGCCCGAGGATGGCTACGTGACCGCCTCGGATGCCCCCGGCTTCGGGATGGAGATAGCCGAGGAGTGGATCGTTCCATGGAACCCTGCGGCGGGCGCGCGGGCCTGAGGGGGATGGCCTGAAATGGAGAGACGGACCCTCGGCATGACGGACATGGAGGTCAGCAGGCTCGGCTGCGGCCTTGCGGCGATCGCCCAGGAGACCTTGGACGACCTGAGGGCCGTCGAGCGAACGCTGTTGACGGCGCTTGACAGGGGCATAAATTTCTTCGACACGGCCGAGTGTTACCTTGACAGCGAGGAGATGGTGGGCCGGGTCATATCCCGGCGCAGATCCGAATTCTTCCTCGCCACAAAGTGCGGACACAGCCCCGACGGCGAGCGAGACGAGTGGACTGCGCAGGACATCGCGGCCTCGATAGACCGCAGCCTCAGGCGGCTGCAGACCGATTACGTCGACCTCCTTCAACTTCACAGCTGCGACCTTGCGACGCTGAAGAGAGGCGAGGCGATCGAGGCACTTGTGCGGGCGAGGCAGGAGGGCAAGACACGTTTTGTCGGCTACTCGGGCGACAACGAGATGGCGGAATGGGCGGTCGAAAGCGGCGTGTTCGACACGTGCCAGGTTTCCTTTAGCCTCGTTGACCAGCGGCCCAGGTTCGGCCTCCTTCAGCTGGCCCGGGAGCGTGGGGTAGGGGTGATCGCCAAAAGGCCCATAGCCAACGGTGCATGGGGCTCGCCGGCCAGCCCCACCGCGCACCTTCGTTGGGGTTCAGATTACGGTGACGAGTACTGGCGCCGCAGCCAGGCCATGGCTTCGCTTGGACCGCTCCGCGCGGCGCCGAAGGGCGCGGTAGCGCTGGCCCTGGGTTTCGTCCTTGCCCACCCTCAGGTCGACACGGCCATCCTGGGAACCCGAAATCCGGACCACATGAGGTCCAACATTGAGCTCGTAGAGGTAGGTCTGTCCCTCGAGGAAACGGTCGTAGACGAGCTGTACCGTCGCTGGGACGAGCTGGATGACGGCTGGCTGGGCCAGAAGTGACGTGAAGTACGGCTGAGCCGCCCTATCCGGTGCTAGCCGGCACCGGCGGCCGCGCCCAAAGCCGGCCGGCGTCGAGTATCCTTTGAGCTAGGCCGCAGGCCCCGGGAGATAGTGCACTGTCCACATACATTCTGTTGCTGACCCTTACGGACCGCGGTCGGGAGATGGCGCTGGAGGACCCGGATCACCTCCTGCAGGTCCAGGACAACATCGCGGTGGGAGAAACCCGGGTCCTGGACTGCTACGCGGTGCTCGGGGACTACGACTTCGTGTCCATCGTAAGTGCTCCGGACAACGATTCAATCGCCCGGTTCTCGCTGGAGCTGGGTGTCCGCGCCGGGGTCGGTGTCGTCACGATGCCCGCGATACCGGTCGGCAGACTGGAAGAGGGCGGCGACATCGATCTGGGCGAACTCGAAAGGTCGCTGGAAAGAGACCTGCCCTTCAGCGAGGTCTCCGGCTGACGGGCCAACCGACCCCGGGCTCATGACCCGCTACCGGCACTCGCCCCGACCGGCGCCGGTCCTGAGGTTCACGTAGCTTGCGGGATCTTGCGTCCAGACTGGCCGAAATGCTATCGGCGCGGACGGTCGCGCTGGTCGTTGTGGCCCTGGCCATTGGCTTTGCCGGGGGCGTAGGCTACGCCCTGGCGCTGCTGGACCGAACTTCCGTTGTCGAACCCCGGTCGCCGCAGGTGGCCGCGGCTGCGGAGGAGACTTCCGCTGAGCCGGTCGTCGTCCTTGACATAGACCTGACGGGACGACCGTTCCTCGGGGAGCCGGACGCGCCGGTCACCGTGATCGAGATGACCGACTACGAGTGCCCGTTCTGCCGCCGCCACCGCCAGGAGGTGTTCGGCGACCTGATTGCAGAGTACGGCGGTCGCATCCGCTACTTTACGCTCCATTTCCCGCTTACCTCGATACATCCACTGGCCTTCGGAGCCTCTGAGGCCGCCGAGTGCGCGCACGACCAGGGACGGTTCTGGGAATACAACGAGGCCATGTTCGACTCGACCGTACGCCTGGTCCCTGAGACCCTGATAGCCCTGGCGGGCGATGTGGGCATGGACGTCGCCGTGTTCTCCCAGTGCCTTACCTCCGGGTCCAAGCGGGACGTGGTAGTCGGCGACATCCAGGCGGGCCAGCGCCTCGGGGTTAGGGGCACCCCGACGTTCTTCATCAACGGTAAGCTCCTTTCGGGCGCGCGGCCGCTGGAGGTTTTCAGACAGGCCATCGACGCCGAGCTGGCTGAGGTGGGCGGATGAGGGGAAGAGGTCCGGATGCCGGGGTACCAGCCGCACCCGCGGCCGGTCCGGTGCCCCCTTGTGCCGGTGTTAAACTATCGCCCCGACGCTTTAGGGGGTAAGACCTTGCCTCAAGAAGAGATAATCACTCTGCGCCTGCTGCACATCGTGTTCGGCGCATTCTGGGTCGGAACGGCCGTGTTCGTTGCGGCCGCGCTCGAGCCCGCCCTGAGGGCGGCCGCTCCCGGCGTGAGGGGACCCATCCTCAGCCGGCTGAGCAGGGGGATCGGCCACATGCTGGTGGCATCTGCGGTCGTCACCCTGGCTGCGGGCGTTGTGCTCGCCCTGCGACTGAGGCAGGACAGCCTGGATGCCTGGTTCGACACCGGTTGGGGAGTGGCGATGCTCATCGGTTTCATCGTGTCCGTCATTGCGCTCGGAACCAGCCTGATCACCGGCTCGACGGCCGGCGCCATTGCCAGGAATGACGAGCGGTCCGAGGATGCCGCCGACGGGTCGCCGGGCGAGGCGGGAAGCCGTGCCGAGGAGCTTGGCGCGCGCTTCAGGGCGTCCGTCCGCTGGACTGCCGTGCTTACGGTGGTCGGGGTGGGTACGATGGCTGCGGCCAGGTTCGTCTGAGGAACCGGGGGATTGGATAAAGAACAGGTCGTCCGAGTCGCTGAGGAGTCCGGCCTCAGGCTTGTCGTCTTCGCCTACTGCGATAATGCCAACCTCATCCGCGGGAAGGCCACCCACGTTCGGCACCTCGGCCGCAGGCTGGATTCAGGCATAGGACTGACCGTCGGCCAGCAGGCCGCGCACGACCTCGACCTCCTGGCCGATATCGAAGGCATGGGCCCGGCCGGCGAGGCTCGCATCTTTCCGGACCTAGAGACGTTGGACTCGCTGGTCCCGTTCCCGTGGGCTCCGAGCAGGGCGATGATCCTGTGTGATCTGCTGCAGCTCGACATGACCCCGTGGGCGTGCCCGAGAACGTTCCTCAAGCAGCAGGTTGCGAGGGCAGCCGAGCGCGGCCTGCACATCCGCGTCGGACTTGAGCCGGAGTGGTATGTCGGCCGGTACGACCCCGAGACCGACTACTACAGGCCCATCGAGCACAGCCAGTCGTTTCACATAACCGGCTATACACCGTACATCGACTTCATAGATGATCTGCTCGCCAACCTCGAGCTACTGGGCATGGACGTTGAGACCTACTACCCGGAGTCCGGTCCCGGCCACACCGAGGTCACGCTCAGGCCAGAGCCCGCCCTCAGGGCCGCGGACAACCACATCTTCTACCGGGAGGCTGTAAGGAACACGGCGTTTAGCCACGGCCTTCACGCCACGTTCACGCCAAAGCCGTTCCCGGACGAGGCTGGCGCCGGCGGGCACACGCACCTGAGCGCATGGGACGCCGCCGGCGAGACCAACCTGTTCCATGGCGAGGGCGGCCCGTATTCGCTAAGCCCGACAGGGAATCACTTCCTTGCCGGCGTCATGGAGCATCTTCCCGGCCTGATGGGGCTCATAGCGCCAAGCTACAACAGCTACAGGCGCTTTCACACAGGCTCCTGGAGTGGCGGAGAGTACCTGACCTACGGCGCGGACAACCGGGAGTCGCCAATAAGGATTCCATCGCAGTACCGTGGAAACGAGATGGGAAGTGCCAACATCGAGATCAAGCCCGCGGACAACAGCGCCAATCCATACATCGCGATAGGGGGGATGATCGCCGCGGGGCTGGATGGCATCGACCGCGAGTTGCAGCCGAACCCGGCGCAGTTCGCAGACCGCTACCCGGCCGACCTCTCTGTCGCCGAGCGTGCCAGGCGCGGTATCACCAGGCTGCCGGCGAGCCTGGCTGAAGCCGTCGAGGCTCTCGAGGCCGACCGGCTGTTTGCCGATGCGATGGGCCCGCTGCTTTCGGACTCGTACGTGCGGCTGCGCAAGGCCGAGGAGGGCCACTTCGCGGCGCACGACATCGACTTCGAGCTCCGGCGCCACTACACCAAGTACTGAAGGGGGCAGACCTCGCCGCGGCCGAGTGAAGTGCCGGCCTCTGGGGGCCGTGGCCTCCCGCTACTGGGCGACGGCCACCCCGTCCCTGCGAGGATCCGCTCCGCCGTGGGCGCCGTCGGGCCCGACCGTGATCGCGTGCACGCCCCCGAACAGGAATGTGACGTCTTCGTGCACCGAGACCCGGTAGCCCAGGTCCTTCAGGCCCTGCCTCACGTCTTCCCCGATCCGCCCCTCGACGTGCACATCGCCGCCGTCGTAGTGGAACCTGGGCGCCTCGATGGCCGCCTGGATGTCCATCCCGTGCACGAGCACGTTCAGGACCACCTGCGCGACGGCCGTGATGATCCTGGGCCCGGCCGCAGAGCCCGCCACGAGTACCGGCTTGTCTTCACGAAGGAAGATGATAGGGCTCATGGCGCTGCGGGGCCGCTTGCCTGCGGCGATGGAGTTAACGCGCCCTGGCACCGGGTCGAAGTCGCCCATCGTGTTGTTGAGGAATACCCCGGTGCCCGGGATCACCAGCCCGCATCCGAAGAAGGCCTCCAGCGACTCGGTGCATGACACGGCGTTGCCGCTGCCGTCGACCGCGGAGAAGTGAGATGTCTGGCTTCCCTGTCCCCCCTCCGATCCGGCCCGCGGGCGGGCTTCGCCGCCCAGGCCGTCTATGAAGCGGGCGGAGGTGAGCCTGTTTATGTCAATCGGCTCAAAGTCCGGGTCCGCCAGTAGGTCGCGCGCGGCATATACCTTGCGCAGCGCCCGGGCCATTACGTCTATCGTCGCGACCGTGTTGTGGCCGCTCGCGGCCAGATCGTAGGGCTCGAGCAGGCGAAACAGCTGGAAAAGCGCTATGCCGCCCGAGCTCGGCGGCGCCGACGTCACATAACGTAGTCCCCTGAACGTGCCCTGCACAGGCGTGCGCATGATGGGCCGGTAGGAGGCGAAGTCCGAAGCCCTCATGGGACCGCCGCCTGCCTCGACATGCCTGCCCGCGCTCTGCGCCACCGGGCCTTCGTAGAACTCGCCGACTCCCTTTGTCGCGACCGCCTCGACGGTGGCGGCCATCTCCCGGTTGTGGAATATCTCTCCCGTTCTGTAGCCGGTGCCGTCGCCCTTGAGCCAGATATTGCCGGCCTCTTCGCTGCGCCGGAATTTGGTCAGGGCCAGGTCTATGTCGTTCTCGATCACCCAGCCCAGGAAAGGGGTGATCGCAAAGCCCTCGCGGCCGTAGGCCACGGCGCGCTTTGCGACCTGCGCCATGGTCATCGTCCCGAACTTTTCCAGCGCCATCGCCATTCCGGCGAAGGTCCCGGGAACCGCGGACGCCTTCGCACCGAGGTGATTCTCCTCGCCGATGACCTGGCCGTCCGGGCCAAGCCTGAACAGGTCGGCGGGCGCCGCCGCCGGGGAGTTCTCCCGGTAGTCGATCATCAGGCTCTCGGCGCGCTCGGCCATATAGACGAGCATGAAGCCGCCCCCGCCAACTCCCGAGAACGGCGTCGCCGCGACCGAGAGGGCCAGCGAGGTTGCCACCGCCGCATCCACGGCGTTTCCGCCCTCGCGCAGGACGCCTGCACCTGCCTGGGATGCGTAGCGACTGCCTGACGACACCATGCCATCGCCCCCTCGGGCATCCCTGGTTCCGATCACGGTGTGGTCGTAGGCCGTCATCGAAGGCCGAAGACCCTCGCCGCATTGTTGTACAGTGCGTCCCGTCCGACGGCTCTGGCCTCGGCCTCGGTGTAGTAGCCCTCGTCGACCATCCTGCCCAGGGCGCCGCCGAGCGCGTGTTTTGCGGTCAGGCAGTCGTGCCACAGGGTTTCCGGGCCGCCCTCGCCGCCGTCCGAGCTGTACATGATCTTTTCGTTGGGCACGGAGCGAAAGATGTTCTGGAACCGTTCGGCGCCGACCGCCTGCTCAAGGAACGCGGGTCCGGTCCCGGCCGACAGATCGAAGTAGACGTTAGGAAGGACGCTGGCTATGTAGGCAGCCTCGTCCGTATAGGGGAATCCGCCGTGGATGAGCATGGTCTTACAGGCCATGGTCTCGTCGTCCTTTAGCAGGTCCCACATCAGGATCGGACGGCATGCCTTGGCGACGATGTCGCTGTCCCCGAGCCCGGTGTGGACCATCACCATCGAGTCCAGCTCTATCGCGTTGAGGATGGCCCGGCGGATGAGGTAGTCGCGGAGAGGTTTTACGCGGTAGCCAAACCAGGTCGGTTCCTCCCGGCGTCGGGCAAACGAGGCGGCGGCCTCCCCCTCCGACACCCGCTCGATGTCGAGACCGGTGCGGTAGGCGATGATCGACTTAAAGGCGATCGCGCCGTGATCGTGCACGGCGCTCTGCATGGCCGAGTCGTAGTCGGCGACGAGCGAATCGAAGCTCTCTGAGCTCTCGAGAAGGTCCCGTACGAGCGTGGTGAGCCGCAGCACCTTTCGGACGAAGCCGGGAAAGCTCCCGGCGAATGTGTCCAGATCCTCGAGCGTGCCCAGCGCCGTATCCAGAGCCAGCCCCTTTATGGCCTGGTCCTCGATCAGGCCGGCGACGTAGCCCCCGAAATCCGCCTCCCGGCGGGATTCCCTCTCGGCGAGCACCGCCTCGAGCGTGGCCTCGGTACCCAGGTAGGCGGCAAGGTCCTTTATGCGCTTGCGCAGGGCACCGGTGCTAAGGCCCTGCCTGGCCGCGGTGGAGGCGCGCTCCGCCTCGCCCATATGCGGCGGAGATGTCCCCACCATCGCGTACTGGCCGGCAAGCGCGTTGCCGTCAATCGCCTCGTCCCTGTAGACAAAGCAGTGCGCGTCGAAGACTGGACTGGATCTCAGATCGATCTCGGTCGCCATCGCGGGCTCCTTCTTGCTTGTCCGGGCAGCCCTGCGGTAGTCAAGGCGGAGGCGCCCGGGACGACTTCCAGATTTTGGCGCCTAACGGTAATGGCGCGGATCGACCTTTTCAATAGACCACCGGGGCGCGTTGACAGGCCATCCGGTCCCCATACAATTGCGGCAGCCGCCACCGGAGGATCCAGTGACTACCCTCAACCACACCGGATTCGCAGTCGAGGATCTGGATCGATCGATCCGCTTTTACACCGAAGGCCTTGGCCTTGAGCAGTGCAATCTCGTGCACTCCAACCGCCCGGGCATAACAAGCGTCGTCGGCTACGAGGATGCGTATCTACTCATCGCGCTCCTGGTGGGCGTCGACGGTCATACGCTGGAGCTGATCCAGTATGTCAACCCGGCCGGCCAGGCCTCCGATCCGGAGTCACAGAGGATGCGAGCGCGTTTCGGCGCCTCTCACCTGTGCTTTTTGGTGCGCGACATCGAGGCGACCTACGCCAGGCTGCTGGGGCTGGGAGCGAGCCCGCTCAATCCTCCGGTGGAGGTCTACGATGGCCTGCACGCCTGCTACCTGCAGGATCCGGACGGCAACTGGATAGAGCTGATCGAGGATGAGGCCAACAAGCGACAGCCGTTCACCATACGACAGAACCTCGGGGTGCCGGAGTCGGCCGCATAGGTGTCCCGGGCGGCTCGGGGGCCGAACCCACGGGCGCTTTTCGCTCCGGGCCGTGGCGAGCGGCAGGTAGATGGAGATAAGGTTCACCAGCGTGACCGGGAGGCGACAGATGACCCGCGTAGTGATGAATCACACAGGTTTCGTGGTAAAGGACCTTGAAAGGTCGAGGAAGTTCTACATCGAGGGCCTGGGGCTGGAGGAACTGAGGCTGTTCGATGCACAGAGCTACGAGCTGGGTCGCATCGTCGGCTACGACAACGCCCGCATATATGCGTCCATGCTCGCCGGTGCGGACGGGCACATCCTGGAGATTATCGAGTACAAGGAACCGCCGACCATCGAGGCCGACGCCGACTTCCAGTACGAGCGTCGACGCACCGGCGGGACACACCTGGCCTTCTTCGTGGAGGATGCCAGGTCGATGTGGGAGCGACTGGTCGACATGGGGGGCAAGCCCCTGAATCCTCCCATTGAGGTGCTGCCGGGTGTCTGGGAGTGCTACATGCAGGACCCCGACGGCAACTGGATAGAGATCACCTCGGACGAAAAGCACAACAGTCAGCAGTTCGTCGTCAGGCAAAATCAGACCCTGCCCTGACAGGCGCCCCGGCCCGGCCGGCGCGCCCCTGGGCCGGGGCGATACCGGCAGTGCAGGGGATAGCGGGCAGACAGTAGGAGGACACGAGCATGGCGCTAACGATGTACCACACGGGCTTTGTGGTAGAGGACATGGAGCGGGCGGTCAGGTTCTACACCGAGGGTGTCGGCCTGACCGTGGACGTTGACATGGACCTTAAGGGATATGGGCTCCAGCAGGTGGTGGGATACGACGACGCCCACATCCACGCCGTGATGCTCAAGGCAAACGACGGACACATCCTGGAACTGCTGCAGTACCTGACTCCCCGGGGTGAGAGGCGAGAGCAGGACCAGCAATACCCGCGAGCGCTCATAGGGGCGGCCCACCTCGGATTCATGGTCGACGATGCGGACGCGACCCTTCAGCGCTGCCTTGAGCTGGGCGGCACCCAGCTCAACCCGGTGGTTCAGGCCTACGACACGGTGCGCGCGTGCTATCTGCAGGACCCGGACGGCAACTGGATCGAGCTGGTGCAGGACGAGGTACAGCGAGCCAGTCCGTTCACCGTCACGCAGAACCGCACCCGCCCGTTCGACTAGGGCTGTATGGACTGTCTGTCTGGGACTGTGGCGAAGGTCTGGGCCACGGTACGAAAGGACGCCGCAACGTGAAGATCCGGGTCCGCAGGGCGGTTCGCGGGGATGCTGGCACGATCGCATCGTTTAACGCGGTCATGGCCGTTGAGACGGAGGGGATCACCATACCGGACGAGGTTGCCCACGCCGGAGCGGCGGCCGTCTTCGATGATCCGTCCCTGGGCTTTTACCTCGTTGCGGAATCGGACGGGGCCATCGTCGGCTCGCTCATGATCACCTACGAGTGGAGCGATTGGAGCAACGCACTGTACTGGTGGATACAGAGCGTCTACGTGTCGAGTGAGCACCGTCGCAGGGGCGTGTACAGGGCGCTGCATAACGGCGTGCTTGAGCTGGCCCGAGAGGCCGGCAACGTGCGCGCCATAAAGCTCTACGTTTTTGAAGATAACGAACGAGCCAAGGCCACCTACGAGTCGATGGGAATGGAGCGCGCCCACCATGCTATATACGAGGTGGCTGTTAGGCCCGGGGAGTCCGCTCGGGGTTAGTCCGCGTTCAGGTGGCTGTTTCCGTTCCTGACATAGCTGCAATCAAGATAGTCGAATAAGGGCTTCTAAAAGGTCATTAGATGGTCAGTAAGAGCCCTAAAGAGGCCGGAGTAACTCTGGGTCCGCCGCCTGCAGACCACCGTGTATCAGGTGTCTCCGTACCGGACACAAGAGGTAGCGAAACCCAGGGAGATTTCATCCCCCGGTACTTACCAGGGAGTCGCTGAGATGTCGGGCCTTTTGGTCAGGCTCTCCTGGTGACCTTGAACGACTCGTCGACGAACCAAAGGCCACGGTACTTTTTCAGCACCTGCGAGGTCACGTCGATGTAGTCGCCGCGGCTCATGGCCGGGGTCAGGCGCTCGTCCTCTATCTGCGCCACGTATGTGGCGGCATTCCAGGCTGCCAGCATGGTCGAGGTGCTGATGCTGCTTTCGAGTTCGGACGGAGGCAGTCGCAGCTCGTAACGGAATTCGGCCTGGGAATCGGGAGGGTTCGGGAACTGCAGATCTGGATTGCTTTCGCCCAGCTGCAGGCGGAGTTCCGCCAGAAGATCCTTCCGGGGTGTGAGAAAGGGCTGCTCGCCTGGCCAGACCCCGTGCACGATCTCCATCCCCGGGTCCTTGCCCGTGGACTGTATGACGACCATCCTGCCCCCGGGAGCAAGGCAGCGCGCCAGTGGTGCGAGCACGTTCCTGACCTTGGCTCGCGCCGTCAGTCTGGCCCTGAAGGGCTGTGCCGCGACCACCAGGTCATACCGGCGATTCTGGCTACCCTTCCGGGGAATGACCGGAGCCAGCGGCCACTCGTGGTCCTTGCGGAAGAGCACCAGCACAGAGGGGGTCACGTATAGCGGGTTACCTGTTCGCCTGCTGGGAGTCGTCTCCCACCAGTGCTGGACACGCTGCTCAATGTCCCTGATCTGCTCGTCGAAGTCGAAAGCGGTGCTGCCTTCCAACGGAGCCACAAGCCAGTTCAGGCCGGCTCGTGCCGCACTCGCTCTGGGCTCAAGCCAGGGCGCTTCCGAGTAGAGCATGTTCGTTAATACCAGCACGGTGAGTGGGTGTTCATAGAACCTGTCGGCCATCTTTTCCAGGCTGATACGGATGTCCTCCTGGCTGATCTCCTTAGCGACGATCAAGAAGGGAACCGTGGAGTGCTGATGGTGGAGGTTTCTCATCAGTCGTGTCAGCACGGTGGCATCGCCCATTCCGGCATCGAAGACACGCAGAGCGGGAGGCACAGGATTCAGGCTCTTGATGTCCAGCGCTATGCGGTCGGCTATGACCTGCTTTTCGCTGCAGGTACTCACAAAGAGCAGGTACTTTTCGCGGTTGTCGTAAAACCGGAAAGGGCTGTCGTAGCTATCGGACATTTTGACCTGCTCTGCGGGGCGGAAATCGCGTGTTATTTCCGTGATCGCACCAGGCCTTAAGTGGGGGAGAGCGGGGCCCTGCCCTGGTCCGGCTGACCCCGGCACAGGTGGCCTGCCGGAACCGCGAAAGTTCGCGGGCCGGAAGGACGCCCGCAGAGGGGCGACGGGGATCGCCGACGGGTCAACAAGATCTTGTCGCGGGCGCGCCTACTCAAACGTGAGTATGCGTTTCGGGTTCTCCACCAGGATGTTGTCGATGTTTTGCTGCGAGAATCCACGTTTTCTCATGCGCGGGACGATCGATTCCAGGATGTGTGCATAGCCCTTGCCTCCGTACCTGGTAAGGCCGGTCTTGAAACACACGTCCTGAGCGATGACTATCCGGTCCTCATACCCGAGGGCCATCAGCGCCTCCAGGCGCTCCATGCGCTGAACGTCCGTCGGTATGAAGATCGGCTGATCGGCAACGGCGCCCCAGACCGTATCTTCCGAGCCAAACGTGTCGTACTCGAGGTTTACGCCGGTCTCGGCAATCTCCTTGATCAGGTCCATGTCCGGGAAGGTGTCAAGGTGTCCCATCACTATCCGGTGCGGCTTTGCTCCCGCCTCGATCAGATCGTTGATGTGGTGCATCAGGGAGTCGGGATGAAAGCCCGGGTGGATGAGGATGGGTGCCCCCGTCTCCTGGGCGGCATATGCAGAGGCCCGCAGGATCTTTCTTGAGGTTTCGTTGGTCGGCCAGAAGTTGCCCACCTCGCCGATGATACCGACCCTGACGCCCGTGTCATTGACCCCCACGGTTACGTCGCGGATGATCGCCTCTGTCACCTCCTGCTCGGAGCGGTTGTCCATATCCGGCGGGTAGGAGACCGGCACGTAATGCGAGCCGCCCAGGATCAGGTTCAGGCCGGTCGCCCTTGACATCCTGGCGAGCGCCAGGGGGTCGCGGCCTATTCCTATGGAGGTCGTATCGACGATCGAGTGGCCCCCGGCCAGGTAGAACCTGTATACCTCCTCCGTCTGGATCCTCTCGTCGATCAGGAGCTGGATGTCCCTGTTGTGCGCCCAGCGCTTCCCTATGTTGCCCCGGATGTCCATCGTCAGCGGGGCGTCCACGTACCAGCGCTCAGAGGCCTCCTCCGGCATCTCGAAGTAGCACGACAGGTCTATCAGGGCATGCTCGTGTGAGACCGTTATTCCCAGCTGGTCGGGCTCTATTAGTCCGAGGACCGTCTGGATCTTTCCGCTGCGCTCAGAACTAGCCACAGTCTCCTCCTATGCGAACGCCAGTATCCTCTTCGGGTTCTCCACGAGTATGGTTGCTATGTCCCGATCAGTAAAACCCCGGATCCTCATTCTGGGCAGGACGCTGTCGATTATATGCGCGTAGCCCCGACCGCCGTAGCGGGTCAGGTGGGGCTTGCGGCAGACGTCGTGGGCGATCACGAGGCGGTCGCCGAAGCCCCACTCCATCAACAGCTCCAGCCTGCCAATCGCCTCGGAATCCGTTGGAAGGTGGACCGGCTGGCCTCCGACGTCGCCCAGGTCCGTGTCCTCCATGCCGAATGCATCGTATTCGAGGTTCACACCCGTCTCCGCAAGGGACCTGATCGCCCCCATGTCGTGGAACATGTCCAGGTGGCCCATCACGATCCTGGATGGGTCGGCGCCTCCCGACATCAGATCCTCGGCGTGCTGGAAGAGCGCCTCGGTGCTGTATCCCGGGTGCACGATGACGGAGGCGCCGGTGCGCCTCGACGCCTTTCCGGAGGCGCGCAGAATCCTGCGAGAAGTATCGTTGGTGGGCCAGAAGTTCCCCACCTCTCCTATCACACCGGCCCTGACGCCGGTTTCGCCCACGCCTACGGTTATATCGCGGACGATCGAATCGGCGATCTCGTCCTCGGACCGCTGCCTCAGCTCGTCCGTGTATGTCAGCGGGACGTAGTGCGATGCTCCCATCACCAGGTTGACGCCGGTCGCACGGGACACCCTCGCAAGGGCCAGCGGATCACGCGCGATCCCGATGGAGGTCGTGTCGACGATCGTCCCCCCGCCCGCATCCGCAAATCGTCTTAGCTCTTCGGTCTGCTCACGCTCGTCAAGCAATAGCCGGTTGTCGACGTTGTATTGCCAGCGTGGCTCCGCCCCGCCCAGCAGGCCCATGGTAATCGGCTGATCGATGTACCAACGGTCGGAGGCGGCCTCGGGATGGCGGGAGTAGCATGACAGGTCAATCAGGACATGCTCGTGGGTGTGGGTGATGCCTAGGTGCTCCGGGCCGATGAGGCCCAGCACGGTCTGTACCTTGCCCCGGCGTTCGTCGTCGCTCATGCTCGCGCCTACGGGAACGTCAATACCCGTCTGGGGTTGTCCACAAGGATGCTCCTCACGCTGCTTTCAGAGAGACCGCGTCGTCGCATGCGCGGCACGATGCTCTCGAGTATGTGGAAATATCCCTTGCCCCCATAGCGGCTCAGCATGGACTTAAAGCACACGTCGTGGGCTATCAGGATGCGGTCCTCGTAGCCCCACTCGATGAGCTGTTCGATGCGTTCCATGCGCTCTACGTCCGAGGGAACGGGCGTGGCCTGTCCGGCCACCTCCCCCCAGAGGGTGTCCTCCAGCCCGAACGTATCGTACTGGACGAAGGCCCCGGCCTCCGCCACCCGCCTGACCGCATCGATCGCCATCGTGTCCACGTGGCCCATCACGATGCGCGAGGGGTCGGCCCCGGCCTCCAGAAGGTCTGTCAGGTGGTGCATCAGGGCGTCGTCGTGAAACCCTGGATGCAAGGTGACGGACGCCCCTGTCTCGGCAGACGCCCGAGCCGATGCCCGCAGTATCTTCCGCGAGGTCTTGTTGGTGGGCCAGAAGTTGCCCACTTCGCCGATAACCCCGGCCCTGATGCCCGTCTCACCGACGCCGACAGTGATGTCCCTGATGATCGATTCGGCGATCTCATCCTCGGAGCGGCGGTGCATGTCTTCGGTGTAGGTGAGGGGCACATAGTGCGAGGCGCCCATCACCACGTTAACCCCGGTCGCCCGCGATACTCGGGCGAGCGCGAGCGGGTCCCGTGCGATTCCTATCGAGGTCGTGTCAACGACCGAGCCTCCGCCGGCCAGAAACCACCTCCTCAACTCCTCGACCTGCACACCCTCGTCCAGGACGGCGTTGTTGTCCTGGTTGTACCACCAGCGCTTTCCGAGGTTGCCCAGGATGTCCATGGTGACCGGCGCGTCGACGTACCAGCGCTCGGTCGCCTCTGCGGGCATCTGGAAATAGCAGCGCACGTCTATAAGGACGTGCTCGTGCATGCTGGTCAGGCCGAGGTTCGCCGGGTCGACTGGCCCCAGCACGGTCTGGACTCTTCCGCTTATGGCCTGTGACGCGGTCAATTCCTGCATCCGTTGAAGCGTGGCAGTAACGGGCCCGGCTCACGCTCTCGCAAGTCCAACTCGGCGCGGTCTGGCTTGCGCACGAACCGAGCGACACGCGAACGTGTCTAGAGACTGCGGGACGCAGCGAAGTGTACCATGATTCACAGGGAGGTCAATGGAGTTGCCGGAAGCGCCGGAACTCGAGGTCATACGCGATTTCCTGTCTCCCCGCATCGTCGGTGCCCGGGTGGTCGCAGCTCGCGTTGTGAGGCCCAGCGTGCTGCGCCCGCTGGCTGGCGATTTCGAGATGGACATCGTGGGCAGGTCCTTCGAGTCAATCGATCGCGTCGGCAAGATGCTGCTGTTTGGCCTTTCTGGAGATCGCAAGGTCGCGCTGAACATGATGCTCAGCGGCCTACTGCAATACTCGCGCCCGGGTGAGCGTCTTCTCAAGAAGACCTGCTTTGTGATCGTGCTTTCATCGGGCGACGAGCTCCGCTACCTCGATGATAAGCAGATGGGGATGGCCTACTATGCCACCGGCGATCAGCTGTCTGGCATTCCCAGGTTCGCCGGCCTTTCGGGCCAGGTGCCCGACGTTCTGGACCAACTGTCCCTGGCGGAACTGAAAGAGCGCCTCAAACCCCTGAGGGGCGAGATAAAGGGGATCCTGACGCGCGGCAGGGTCGTCGCCGGCATCGGCAACGCCTATGCAGACGAGATCCTGTTCGATGCAAGGATCTATCCGTTCAAGAAGCGGGCGGAGCTGACCGACGAAGACCTCGAACGGCTCAGGCTAAGCATGCCCAGGGTGATCGCAGAGGCGACCGAGGAGGTGCGGAGGCGGGCCGGCGAGAAGATCCACCAAAAGAGGCGCGACTTCTTGAAGGTTCACCGCAGGGGCGGGGCGGAGTGCCCGGTCTGTGCGGGCAGGATCAGCGAGGTGACGGCCAACCGCCGGGTGACCTCATACTGTCGCCGCTGCCAGCCCGGGATGCTGATAGGCAACTAGGCGGCCGGCAGGCGGGCCTCCAGCGCCCGGTAAGCCCGGATTCCGGCCGCCATGAAGGCCTGTACCTCGCGGCTCATGGTGGCTGCCTCATCCAGCAGGGCGTGCATGTCACGATGAGGTTCGTTGATCCGGGGTCCGAACAATTCGTCCATCCTGATGTCGGCGGCGACAGCCGCGTGAAGCCGATCGAGCATCACCCAGTCGAGCGTCGGATCTGACTCCTTGAGCTTTTCAAGCTCCACCCTAAGCAGGTCGACCAGCATGGCAGCGTCCGTCATCTTCCCGGCTCCCTCTAGGACGATTCGCTCTGGCGCCGTGCGGGGCCTGGCGCACGTCCGACTTGAAGGCTGTCAGCCGATCTGTCAGAACGCGAAATCGTCTTGAAGATTTGACGTCAAGTATTGTAGATGCATTGCGGTAAGATCGTCAACACGTGTACAATTCAGTACGTCATGACGACAGCGCGCCGAGAGGGGAACCTCGCCGTGGCGCCCCACGGCGAGAATGCAACCCAGGACTCTAAGGCTCTGACCGTCCGCGTTCCCGTGGACCTGTGGAAGTCGGTCAAGATCAAGTGTGTCCAGGAGGACACGAACATCCAGGCGGTCCTGGCCAGCTACCTGCGCGACTGGGCGGACAACGGGTAGCATGACCCGCATCGGTGCCTTTCGGCACCGGGGCGCATAGCTGGCGGCACCTTCATCCCGATCGATCCGCTGCCACAAGCCTTCTGCGGCGTTCGGGGGAGTGTTAGGGTAGGCGGGAAGGCATGCTCCGGCGTGCCGTTCGGCCGCGGCCGGCATGCGCGGGATGGCGCATCGGTTATCCGGAGATGAAGGGGCTCAATCGCATGACCGACCAGTACAAGGGGATCGTCCGCAGATTCATAGATGAGACCGATCGTGACGGCTCTCCGCCCAGGCACCTGGTCACCGGTGACTTTGCGGCACATTTCCCCGGCCTGCCGAACCTGACATTCGACGAATATCGGTCGATGACCGAGAGCGCCTACGAGGCCCTGGAGGGCCTTCGCCACAATCTGCACGAGATGATCGCCGAGGGTGAGCGGGTTGTCTACCGGAGTACCAACGTCGGCAGACACGTGGGGGAGATAGCGGGCGTTGCCGGGACGGGCAACGAGGTATCCATTACATCGCTTGCCGAGTTTCGCTTCGAGGATGACAGGATCGCCGAGGTGTGGGTCGAGATGGATATCCTGAGTTTGACTCGCCAGACAGACGCCGCCCGGGGGTAGGGAACGGTCCTGCCGCGACTGTAGCTGGCTGTACACGGCCCGCGGCGCGTCTTGCTATAGTTCGGCAGGAGTCGTTCGCAAGATGTGCGTGCACGGACGTCAAACTAGAGGCAGGTGTTTGGGGGGTGGTCGCACTTCGGCATTGCCCTAGGTAGGAGCTCATGTCCAACTATTTCCTGACTGTCTGGGCGGTGGTTGCGTCGGTGATGCTGCTCGGTATCGCCTGCGGTGGTGACGGGGGGGAAACGGAATTAGAAGAGGCCGAGGTCGTCATCGTGCAGGCCCCGGGGACCAAGTCCGAGGCCGACGAACAGGCCCGGCTTGCCGCAAGGCCCGCCGGCCGGCTCGCCGAGGCCCGGATAGACCACGCCGCTGTGCTCCTCCAGGATGGCAGGTTGCTGGTGACCGGGGGCAAGGGCATCGTCAAGTACCCCAGGGGTTCGCTGACCGACACGGCCGAGCTGTTCGACCCCGAACTGCTCGACTGGGTGCTCACTGCCCCGATGCCGATGGCAAGGGAGTATCACAGGTCCGTCCTTCTGCAGGATGGGAGGGTCCTTGTCATGGGCGGGCGCGGGCCGACCTCGTATCCGGTGTCCGGGGCGCTTTTTGACCCGGCCTCCGAGGAGTGGTCTGCGGCAGCAGACATGGAGTCCGGGCGAGGCAACCACGAGGCCACCCTGCTCCTGGACGGCCGGGTGCTGGTTACCGGGGGCAAGACCAGGGTTACGTACTTTCAGAGTGGCGAGCTGTACGACCCCGATTCCGATGCGTGGGCGGCGGCGGGCGACATGTCCGTCACCCGCGCGTGGCATAGTGCCACCCGCCTCCGGGACGGGCGCGTGCTTGTGATCGGGGGCAAGCAGCTGGCAAAGCAAGCCCTGGCCGAGGTCGATATATTCGATCCCTCGGACGGCTCCTGGTCCAGGGCCGCGGATCTGGCCACCGCTCGAAGGTCGCACAGTTCCAGCCTGCTTGGCGATGGGCGGGTCCTGGTAGTGGGGGGATACGGCCTGGACAAAGATCCGCTCGCCTCCGCGGAGATCTACGACCCGTCAACCGGCCAGTGGTCGCCTGCAGGCACCCTGCAGCATGCGCGAGCCGATCACACCGCCACGGTGCTGAGCGACGGGGCGGTACTGGTCGTCGGTGGTGTCGGCGAGGTCACCCTGACCGAGGCATACGATCCCGAGACGGGAACCTGGAAGGCAAGGGCCGAGCTTAACCAGCCCCGTTATCTCCACACGGCCGCACTGCTGGCCGACGGCACCCTGATGGTTACCGGAGGCATAGAGGGCAGGGAGGATGGACGCAGGTCGGACACAGCTGAGATCTACGACCCCGGTCAGGACGTGTGGATTACCGGAGGTGGTGAGCCCGACGAGGCCCCTCCCGAAGAGCAGCCGACCGGCGGGTAAGGGCGGACCTTACCGCCTGAGCAGTCTACCGCTTCGGGCCCGGTTTTCAGGGACATAGCCCGGGCTCAGGCTCCACAGGTCACCCGCTTGAGCCAACCTGCGATGCGATCGATTTCGGGTGTCACCCCCTCTAGCTTGTGCTCGACGTAGTCGAAGGTGTGATCAAAGCCCGCCGGCACCGATAGCGTCGTGGGAACGTTCGCGTTGGCGAGCGCCTTGGTCATGGCCAGCGTGTTGCTCAGGAGCGAGTCCTGGTCTCCGCAGACCAGGTAGCACGGCGGGAACTCGGATAGGTGCGGCGAGAGTATGGGGCTGACTAGGGGATCGCGCTGGTGCCCCAGGAAGTTGGGCCCAAGGTAGGCCCTGTTGAAGGCCACCTCTACCCAGCCCAGGTTCGACAAGGGCTCGGCCGTCATCAGGGGAAAGTCGAAGACCCCATAGTACAGGAGGGCGCCGGAGAACCTGACCGGAACGTCTGCGAGGTCACCGCCGTCGACTGCGTTCGCATCGCCATGCAGGGTGTGGATGGTGGCGGCGGACAGGTTGGCGCCGGCCGAATCGCCGCTGATGATCAGGTTGGCGCCGTCGCCTTTGAACCCTCCTATGTTTAGCGTGATCCAGCGGGCCGCGTACACCGTGTCCTCCGGCGCGTTGGGGAAGGGGCGCTCCGGAGCGAGGGAGTAGTCCAGATTGACGATCACGAATCCGTGCTCGGCCAGCCGCATCGTCTTTCGCCTGACGCCAACCGGCGAGCCGACACACCAGCCACCGCCGTGCATGTACAGGATCACGGGGAACGGCCCGTCTCCCTCCGGGACGTAGATTTCGGCCGTCAGGTCCCATCCGTCCCGCCGGCGCAGCACGACCCGCTCGTGGATCTGCTCCATCTCGGGCATATCGGTGTTCAGGTGCGTAAAGTCCATGGCCGCCCGGATGTGGGGGAGTTCCTCGATCGACTGGACCGGTGGGGCATCTACCTGTTCGCCCACCAGCAGCGATATCCAGTTGTTGTTGTTCGGATGCGGCAATTTTCCCTCCCTCCGCCATCTCATGGCGGGGCCGTGGCGAACATTTTAGATCAGCAAGGGTCATAGCCTGCGGACCCGGAGGGACAGGCATCGACGAGTGTGTGAATATAGGCACAAACGCCTTGTCCGTCACATAAGTCGTCTGCTATAGTCCAACCAATGTTCGACCACGACGTCATCGTCATCGGCGCCGGTCTGGCGGGAATGCGGGCCGCGTTGGCAGCGGTTCAGAATGGAGCCGACGTCGCGGTAGTCACCAAGGTCTATCCCGTTCGCAGCCACTCCAACGCCGCCCAGGGTGGCATCAACGCGGCGCTGACCGATCGGGGTGACAACTGGGAAGACCACGCCTTCGACACCATCAAGGGATCCGACTACCTGGCCGATCAGGATGCGGTCGAGGTGATGGCTCGAGAGGCCGGCGCCGAGGTGATCGACATGGAGCACATGGGCGCCACATTCAACCGCGACGAGACGGGACACCTTGGCGTCCGCGCGTTCGGCGGCCAACGCGAGGCACGGACGTTCTTCGTGGCCGACTTTACCGGACAGGCCCTGCTGCACGTGCTGCACGAGCAGGTCATCAAGTCCGGAGTCCGCGTCTACGAAGAGTGGTTCGTAACGAGCCTTGTGATGGACGATGGAAGGTGCGCTGGCGCCGTTGCGATGGACATGCGCACCGGGGATCTCCACTACCTTCGTGCCAGGGCCGTGATCATGGCCTCCGGCGGCGTGGGAAGGGTCTTTGAGCCCAGTACAAACGCGCTGATTTGCACCGGGGACGGCATCGCCCTGGCCTATCAGGCTGGCGCAGGGATCATGGACATGGAGATGGTCCAGTATCATCCAACGACGCTCAAGAGCAACGGAGCGCTGATGTCCGAGGCCGCTCGCGGGGAGGGCGCCTATCTGATCAACTCCGAGGGTCAGCGCTTCATGGAACAGTACGCCCCCAACATGATGGAGCTGGCCTCGCGCGACGTCGTATCCCGCGCAGAACAGACGGAGATCAACGAGGGCAGGGACGTGGACGGATGCGTCCTGCTCGATGCACGCCATCTCGGTGAGAGGCTGATAAACGAGCGATTGAGCCAGATCCGGCAACTGGGCATCGACTTCGCCGGAAAGGACCTCGCCTACGAGCCGGTGCCCATACGGCCCGGCATGCACTACATCATGGGCGGGATCCGGACTGACGTGGATGGCCTGACATCGATCCCGGGGCTCTACGCAGCCGGGGAGACGGCCTGTGTCAGCGTCCACGGCGGCAATCGGCTCGGAGCCAATTCCCTGCTCGACACGCTGGTTTTTGGACGGCGGTCGGGACAGCATGCCTCCGAGTGGGTCAAGGGTCAGCGGGCTCCTTCCACTGGCGAGTCGGTCGAGTGCTCGGAGAACCGCCGCCTGCAGTCGATGCTTGACCGCACCGAGGGTGAGCTTTTCGGTCCGGTTCGCATGGAGCTGGGCGTGACGATGAACCGGCATCTGGCGGTCTACCGCGATCAGGCCGGCATGGAGGAGGCCCGCGCAACCCTGGCAAAGCTCAGGGAGCGCTACGAGAGCGTGGTGGTGCATGACAAGGGCAGGGTCTTTAACACCAACCTGATATTTACGCTTGAGTTAGGCTTTATGCTCGACTGTGCCGAGACGATCATAGCCGGAGCCCTCGAGCGCAAGGAGAGCAGGGGCGCACACACCAGGACGGACATCCCGGACAGGGACGATGCACAATGGCTAAAGCACATCGTAGTTACCAGGGGAGAGGAGACGCCGAGCATCGAATATGCCCCGGTGACGATCACCCGGTGGCAGCCTCAGGTGCGCAGCTACTAGCCGTCGCCGGGGGGCGCCGGAATGGGCCTGGCTGCCCCGTCGGCGCCTGGGCAAGCCAGCGAGACGAGCCGATATGGAAGTTACCCTCAGCGTAAGACGTTACGATCCGGAAGCCGACAGGCCGGAGTCCTTCTACCAGGATTTCAGGGTTGAGGTCGACGAGGCTGCCACGGTTCTCGATGGCCTCATAAAGGTTCGCGAGGAGATCGACGGCACCCTGGCGCTGCGCTGTTCGTGTCGCAGTGCAATCTGCGGATCGTGCGCGATGCGCGTTAACGGCCGCGGGGTCCTTGCCTGCAACAGCAAGCTGGCCGAGTTCACCTCGGCAGAAAATGGTGCCGTCGTCGTGGAACCTGCCGGCAACATGGGACTTCTAAAGGACCTTGTTGTCGAGTTCGACGTTCACTGGAACAAGGTCAGGGCCATCGACCCGTGGCTCAAGCCCTCCGGCCCACCGCCCGAACAGGAATACATCGCGTCAGAAGAGGACATGCTCCACCTTGCCGGGGTCATGGGTTGCATACAGTGCGGGGTTTGCGTATCCGACTGCACGGTGCTGGAGGTCGACGAGAACTTCCTGGGGCCGGCTGCCCTGGCAAAGGCGTACCGCTTTGTTGCCGATCCGAGGGACGACGCGGCGATCGACCGTCTCGGCGAACTCAACAGGTACGGCGGCATATGGGACTGCACGCGGTGCATGCAATGCGTGCAGGTCTGCCCGAAGGGAGTCGATCCCATGGGCCGTATCATGTCCATGAGAGAACTGGCGATGGAGGCCGGATTCATGGACAACAACGGTGCCCGGCACGCCGTCGCATTCGCCGATATCGTCGAACGCAACGGCCTGCTCAACGAGTTCTGGCTCACCGTCAAGACGTTTGGCATGTTCAACGTCCCCGAGATGTTCAAGCTCGCACCGATAGGGATCAAGGCATTCCTGCGGGGCAAGATGCCCCCGGTGGCGTTCGAGAAGATTCCCGGCGCCGACGACGTCGCGCGCATCTTCGAGAGGGTGGAGGGGCGAAAGTGAAATACGCGTTCTACCCCGGCTGCGTGGCCCGCGGGGCATCCCCGGAACTGTACGTGGCCACGCTGGAAGTGTGCTCCCTGCTGGGGATCGAGCTCGACACGCCCTCCTTGGAGGCCGCATCCTGCACCGGAGCGGGGGTCCTCCAGGAAAAGAGCCAGCGGCTCGGCGACACGCTCAACGCCCGCACGTTTGCGCTTGGGGAGCGCTCCGGCCTCCCGATCATGACCATATGCAGCACCTGCCAGGGCGTCATGGGCCAGGCCGAAAAGCGGCTCGAGGACTCGGCCTACAGGACCTCGGTAAACGCAGACCTCAAAGAAGAGGGCCTAGAATACACAGGTGTGCAAAGGGTCCGTCACCTGCTCTGGATACTGGTCGAGGACTACGGTCTGGACAGGCTGAGGGATAGGGTGGTCCGACCACTCGGCGGGCTCAGGATTGCGCCCTTTTACGGTTGCTACATCGTCCGACCGGAAGACGCGCTCGGGTTCGACGACAATCCTGAGCGCAGGAACTCGCTCGAGATGGTCATAGAGGCGGTTGGCGCCGAGGTGGCCGACTTCCCGGGCAAGTCGGCCTGCTGCGGATTTCCCATCCTCACCATCAATCAGACCAACTCCATGAAGATGGTCTCCAACCACACTCTGGCCGCCAAGCGCGAGGGTGCCACCGCCATGGTCACGCCCTGTCCGCTGTGTCATCTCAATCTGGATGGCTACCAGCCCACCGCGGCCAGACAGGTCGGTCGGCCGATTGACCTGCCGATCCTGCACCTGCCCCAGCTGCTCGGACTGGCCCTGGGTGTCGATCCCGAGGTGCTGAGGCTCAACAAGCACATCGTCGAGACCGACAAGGTGCTCTCGGCGATGGCGCTCAGGCCCTAGGCCCCCTGGTCTGCCGCTGGTCGGCAGGCCATTTGGGGTCAGAAGGAATTCATCACCTCGACCAGCTCGCGGACGGAGTCGGCGGATCTGCGCAGGGCCGCCTGCTCCTCTGCCGTCAGGTCGAACTCCACGATCTCCTCGACCCCTCCGGCTCCCAGCTTGACCGGAACGCCCACGTAAAGGCCGTTGATACCGTACTGGCCGGTGAGATACGCGGTGCAGGGCAGAATCTGTCTCTTGTCCAGGAGGATCGACTCCACCATCTGGACTATGGAGGCCGACGGGGCGTAGTAGGCGCTGCCGGTCTTGAGGAGCCTGACGATCTCCGCTCCACCATCACGGGTGCGCTGTACGATCTCGCTTAGGCGCTGTTCGGCGATCAGGCTGGTGACCGGCACGCCGCCGACGGTGGTCGGTCCCACCGTAGGCACCATCGTGTCTCCGTGGCCGCCGAGCACGTATGCCTGGACCACGTCGACCGACACGTCCAGTTCCTGTGCAAGGAAGGTGCGGTAACGGGCGGTATCTAGGATCCCTGCCATGCCTACCACGCGCTCGGCGGGGAATCCGCTGACCTTGAGGGCATGCTGCGCCATTGCGTCAAGCGGGTTGGTGACGATCAGCAAGATCGCGTCGGGAGACCGCTCTGCGACCTCTGAGACCACGCTGGAGACTATCCGCATGTTCGTCGCCAGCAGGTCGTCTCGACTCATGCCCGGCTTGCGCGCCACCCCGGATGTGACGACGACGATGTCCGATCCCCCGGTCTCTTCGTACCCGTTGGTGCCCACTATGCTGGCGTCCGAGCCGATCACTGGCCCGGACTCCAGTATGTCCAGGGCCTTGCCCTGCGGTAGGCCCTCGATGATGTCAACGAGTACCAGATCGGCGTAGCCGGCATCGAATATGCGCTGCGCACATGTAGCGCCTACGTTGCCGGCACCCACGACGGTGATCTTGGATCTCATGCTGCCTCCGCCCTGACGTAGTCGCTCCATCGGTCCTCCACGTCCGGATCCTCGACCGTCGCCATGACATAGTCCCCGTACTCTTCGGCCGTGGCGCCGGTGTCGCGCCCCGTGATGACGACCCTTCGCTCGTACTGGCCGCAGATGTCCAGCGCCTTGTGCAGCCTTCCTCCCAAATCCGAGTAGCCTATGTGTTCCATGAGCATCGCCCCGGCTCTGAGCAGGGAGCTGGGGTCCGCGTACTGGGCCCGGCCCTCTGTAACCATCCTCGGCGCGCTACCGTGAATCGCCTCGAACATCGCGTAGCGCCGCCCGAGGTTGGCCGAGCCCGCCGTGCCCACTCCGCCCTGGATCTCCGCCGCCTCGTCTGTAAGTATGTCCCCGTATAGGTTGGGAAGGGCCAGTACCTGGAAGCTGCCCCTTCGCTTTTCGTCGATCAGCTTGGCGGTCATTATGTCTATGTACCAGCCCTCCCAATCGATGTCCGGGTAGTGGTCGGCGACCCTCTCGGCAACCTCCAGGAACTTGCCGTCGGTGGTTTTGACCACGTTGGCTTTGGTGACGATCGTCACGCTCTTTTTCCCCATGCGCTTGGCGTGGGCAAAGGCCGCGTCCAGCAGGCGCTCCGAACCCTGCGTGGTCGTTACCCGGAAGTCGATCGCAAGGTCCGAAGTAACGTCGATTCCCCGATCGCCAACGGCGTAGATGTCCTCTGTGTTCTCGCGGAAGAAGGTCCAGTCGATGCCCAGCTTTGGGATTCGTATCGGCCGGACGTTGGCGAACAGGTCCAGTTCCCTGCGCATCGCCACGTTTGCCGACTCTATGTTGGGCCAGCCGTCGCCCTTCTCCGGCGTGTGAGTGGGGCCCTTTAGGGTCACATGGCACATCTTGATCTCGGCCAGCACGTCTTCCGGAATCGCCTTCATCTGCGCCGCACGATTCTCGATGGTCAGGCCATCGATGTTGCGAAACTCGACCTTGCCGGCCGCGGTTTCGTCGAGCAACAGGTGCTCCATAACTCGCCTGGTCTCCGCGCTGATGGCGGGCCCGATGCCGTCGCCCCCGAGCATGCCGATCACTATCGGCGACACGGCTCCGTAGTCGAGCCACGCGGTGTCCTGCTTCATCCGCTCGATGCGAACAAGCTGCTGCTCAATGATCTTTGCGAAGTGGGCCTGCGCGGCCCTTACGGCGCTTTCGTCAGACAAATGCTCAGCTCCTTTTCTCTAGTGGGGCGTGATGACCGCCAGCGTCGCGCCCTTTTCAACCCTCGTTCCCGCCCCGACCGGCAGCGACCTGATGGTACCGGCGATCGGGGAGGGTAGCGAGTTTTCCATCTTCATCGCCTCCATTACCAGCACCTGCTCTCCCTCTCCTACCGCCTGACCCTCCCTGACCAGGTGTCTCAGGACCAGACCCGGCATCGGGGCGGACAGCAGGGTATCCTGCCCGCTCGATCCAGGCCCTACGAGGACAGCGTCACCACCCCCCCGTGGGTCAACCTCGACGAAGAACCGTTCTCCGTCTACGTAGACGTCGAACGTTCGCGCCCCGGGGCTCCTATCGGTGGCGCCGGGGCCAGCCAATGCTTCGCCAGTTTCCGACTTGTCCTCGCTCGGCCGCATATGCTCGGGCACGGGGTCAAGCCCGTGCTTGATGCGAAGGAATCGCAGGCCGGTTGTCGGGTAGAGGGCATAGGTCAGGACGTCGTCTTCCTCTGCCGTGATATCGGCAACCGCCTCGCGGGCCGCATGGAGCTCTGGGTCGATGGCGTCCGCCGGGCGTCCTGCCGGGGGCTCTGCTCCGGCCCCCGCCTGCTCAAGCACCGTCTCCCTGACCTGCGGATCCACCGGCGAGACTGGCCTGCCGTACATGCCGACAACGTAGTCGCGCACCGTCTGCGATACCATCCTGTAGCGGCCGAAAAGGACGTTGCTGACCGCCTGTGAACCCACCATCTGGCTCATCGGCGTCACCAGGGGCGGGTGTCCGAGATCTGCCCTCGTCCTCGCGACTTCAGCCAGGACCTCGTCCAGACGCTCGATCGCATCGGCCTCTCGCAGTTGGGAGATCAGATTGGAGGTCATGCCGCCGGGTATTTGGTGGCTGAGCACCTTGGCGTCGATCACCGCCGTCCTCGGCGTCTTTAGCAGTTCGGCGTACCTGGGCAGCACGGCTTCCAGCCTGTCCGAGAGACTCAGGAGTCGGTCCAGATCGAGACCCGGATCGCGTTCAGCCCCAATCATCGTCACAAGGAGCGGCTCTATCGCCGGCTGGGAGGTGCGCAGGGCAAGGGGAGAAAGGCACGTGTCAACCGCGTCGGCACCGGCCTCTATGGCCTTGAGGACCGTCATCGAGGCCATGCCGGAGGTGTAGTGAGTATGCAGTTGCACCGGCACGGCCACCTCCGACTTTAGCGCGCCAACCAGCTCATAGGCGTCGTAGGGGGCGAGGAGCCCGGCCATGTCCTTGATGCCGATGCTGTGGGCACCCAGTTCCTCGAACCGCCTTGCCTTGCCCACGTAATAGTCCAGGTTGTATATGGGACCTCCCATCCTGGCCTCGGTCACCGAATAGCAGATGGTCATCTGAAGATGTCGACCTGCCCGTCTGACGGCATCGGCGGCGGCGGTGAGGTTCCATTCGTCGTTTAGAGCGTCGAAGACACGGAAGATATCGACGCCGTTCTCCGCTGAGCGGCGGACGAAGGCGGTCACGACGTCGTCGGGGTAGGTGCGGTAACCCACCAGCGACTGGCCACGCAGCAGCATCTGTAGCGGTGTGTTCGGGATTAGCCTCTTGAAGGTGCGCAGCCGCTCCCAGGGATCCTCGCCAAGGAAGCGGGTCGCAACATCGAACGTTGCTCCACCCCAGACCTCCATCGAGTGGAATCCGACGGCATCCATGTCCGCGGCAAGCGGGGTCAGGTCCTCGGTCCGTATCCGCGTCGCCAGCAGGCTTTGGTGTGCGTCGCGAAAGGTCGTGTCGGTAATCCTTACCGGGTCCGCCATGCACCTCTCGCCGTTACGGTGTACCCGGAAAGACCATCCCTCATGCGCTGCCAGGTCATGTTCTTCCATAAACTGAGAGGGAGGGGGCGATGGATTCTGGGCATGGACTCAACCTTGCCGGTCTCGGCGATGGCCGGGTCGGGCTCCGGGGTCCCGTCCTCGAGCGTATCAGGAGACTGGAGGAACAGGGCAACCGCGGCGGTGATCGCGGCCCTCTTGCGGGCCGCCTGAGCCGCGTCCTGCGGATTCAAAGCGGGATGCTCCCATGCTTCTTGGGAGGAAGCACCTCGCGTTTGCTGGCAAGCATTTCGAGGGCGCTTATGAGCTTGTGCCTTGTAAGGGCCGGCTCTATCACATCGTCGATGAGACCCCGGGCTGCGGCCACGTACGGGTTCATCAATCGTTCCCGGTATTCATCGATCCGCCGAGCGCGGACGGCGGCCGGATCTTCCGCCGCCCTTATCTCGGCCCTGTGGACGACGTTGACGGCGCCCTCCGCGCCCATCACCGCAACCTCGCCGGTGGGCCATGCGTAGTTGATGTCTCCTTTGAGCATCTTCGAGCTCATCACAATAAATGCACCACCGTAGGCCTTGCGCAGCAGGACGCTCACCTTTGGCACCGTGGCCTCAGCGTACGCGTAGATGAGCTTTGCTCCGTGCCTGATTATGCCCCCGAACTCCTGTGCCGTACCCGGCATGAATCCCGGCACGTCGATGAAGGTCACGACGGGTATGTTGAATGCGTCGCAGAACCGCACGAACCGCGCTGCCTTGGTGGAGGCGTTTATGTCCAGAACCCCGGCCAGGTTCTGCGGCTGCTGCGCGACTATACCCACAGGTCTGCCGGCGAGACGGGCAAATCCGACCACGACATTGCGGGCCCAGAGGTGGTGGACTTCCATGAAATCGCCGTAGTCGGCAACCCTGCCGATGATCTCGAGTACATCGTATGGAAGGTTGGTATCCTCCGGTATGACCCGCTCCAATTCCGGGTCCGGCTCGTTCGTATCCTCCCCCGGAGCAGTCATCCGGGGCGGCTCCTCCGAGTTGTTGGACGGCAGGAACCCGATGAGTCGGCGTACCTGCTGCAGGCACTCCTGTTCCGTTGCGACGCTGAAGTGTGCCACTCCGCTTCTTGAAGAGTGGCTGTGGGCCCCACCGAGCTCCTCGTGCGAGACCTCTTCACCGGTCACGGCCTTGATCACGTCGGGGCCCGTGATATACATCTGCCCGACACCGCTGACCATGAAGATGAAATCCGTTAGGGCAGGGGAGTAGGTCGCTCCCCCGGCGGCCGGACCGAGGATTACTGATATCTGCGGTATCACCCCCGAGGACCGTGTATTGCGGAGGAATATATCCCCGTAGCCGGCCAGACTGTCGACCCCCTCCTGGATGCGAGCCCCGCCGGAGTCGATCAGCCCCACGACGGGCGCGCCACTGCCGAGAGCCAGATCCATGACCTTGCAGATCTTCTGGGCAACCGCCTCCGAGAGCGAACCCCCGAGGACGGTGAAGTCCTGGGAGTACAGGAACGTGAGGCGCCCGTCGACTTTCCCGTAGCCGGTGACAACGGCATCGCCAGGGTAACGTTTATCGGCGAGGCCGAAATCAGTTGCCCTGTGTGTTACGAAAGGGTCAAGCTCCTGGAAGGAGCCCTCGTCTAGGAACAGGTCGATGCGCTCTCTAGCGGTGAGTTTGCCCCGCCTGTGCTGGGCATCGATCCTCTCGGGTCCCCCACCTTCTTGGGCCCGCTTACGCAGGTCCTGGAGCTCGTCCAGCTTCCTATCCCGGTGTCGGCGGACGACCATGTTTGAACGAGTCCTGCTACACGTGGAATAATCCTCTGAAAGCTAGCAAATATCCGACCTTTCCGCAAGTTTACAGACGCTTGGAAGGGTCAGCGTATCGCGCCGCCCCCGGCAACGTTTTCGGCATGTCTATACTCCCGCAGACAACAGCTAAACAGCCCACGGAAATTGGAGGACGTACCTTCGAGTGGGGCAGAAGGACGTTTGTAATGGGCGTGATCAACGCCACTACAGATTCCTTCTCGGGCGATGGCATAGCCGGCGACGTTGGCCGCGCAGTGGATTTGGCCCGATCCTTTTCCGAGTGGGGTTGCGACATCGTCGATGTCGGAGGGGAGTCGACGAGGCCTGCGTTGACATACGCCGACGCCGCTCCCACTTCGGAGGCGGAAGAACTGGAGCGGGTGATCCCGGCGATTGAGGCAATAGTCCGCAAGGTTGATATACCGGTCTCGGTCGATACCTACAAGGCTTCCGTGGCGCGGGTCGCCATCGAAGCTGGAGCCTCGCTGGTCAACGATGTCTGGGCGTTGCAGCGCGATCCGCAGATGGTCCGGGTCGTTGTCGAGACGGGAGTCGCGGTCGTGCTCATGCACAATCAAGATCACCCTCGGTACCGTGATCTGGTCCCCGACGTGATCGAACGTCTCGGCCAACTCCGCGATTGGGCGATCAGTTCCGGAGTGGCACGCGAGAAGATAATCCTCGATCCGGGGGTGGGTTTCGGAAAGACGGCTCAGCAGAACCTTCACTTGCTCGGGCGACTGGATGAATTCCAGACGCTGGGGGCCCCGGTCCTGGTTGGCACCTCCCGCAAGTCCACCATTGGGAGGGTGCTCGGCCTCCCGGCCGACCAGCGGATTGAGGGGACCTCTGCGACGGTCGCCTTATCGATCGCCGCAGGAGTCGACATCGTGCGCGTTCACGACGTGCGCGAGATGGTGCGGGTCGCGCGCATGAGCGATGCGGTCATCAGGGGTTGGTGCTCCCAGTAGGCCGGCCGCTATCGGCCCTGGCCTAAAGGACATCACTGATTGGTTGCTGGACGGTTGGCAAAGACCCATCAGGCCTATCTGGGACTGGGATCCAACCTGGGTGACCGCCTGGCGAACCTGAGAGATGGCCTCGAGGAGATAGAGCGACGGGCCGGGCCGGTGCGCTCCTCCCTGGCATACGAAACCCGTCCTGTGGGCATTGTGGACCAACCGGCCTTTCTCAATGCGGCCTGCCGCATCGAAACGCATCTCAGTCCTGCCGATCTTCTGGGGGCGATGCTGGCCACGGAAGCCGCACGGGGCCGGGTCCGATCGGTCAGAGGTGGCCCGAGAACGCTGGACCTCGACTTGCTCCTCTACGACGATCTGATAGTGGACGAGCCGGGGCTGATCATACCGCACCCGCGCATGCATGAACGGGCGTTCGTGCTGGTGCCTCTGGCCGAGATCGCTCCCCACGCGCTCGATCCGGTCTCCGGTCTATCGGCGCAGCAGTTGCTCGACCTTCTGCCGCGTCCCCTCGGTGTCGGAAGGGCCCTTACGCTGCGCGGTTGAACTATACAGGCGCGGTCCGCATTGCCACGTCGGGGGCGCGAAACGCACTATCGGGGGTCCTGGTGTTCTCTGGGCAGCAGGTTGGGGATGCCGTCCTCTATCGGGTACTCGATCCCCGAATCGAGGCACTTCAGTCCTCCGGTCAATATTTCTCCATCGACCTGCTTGTCGATGGACAGGGATAGCTCCGCCTCGCACACCGGACAGATCAGCATGTCTGCCAGTTCTTCCTTCATGTCGCCTTGCCGTGTTCCGTAAGTGTGCCCGCGAGTGTTCGGTGCGCCATTATAGGGTTCTAGCTCGACCGCACAGCGATCTCGAAAAGGACCCTCAGCACGTCGGAGAGCAGGAACACGACTATACCGATTACGGTCACTCCGTTATAACCGGAGAGCGCCGAGCGGGCGAGCGCCAAGGGCCCGACGCCCTTGCCTGAATCGCTTCCTGCTGCCTCGTACCTGGCCATGAGGGCGGAAGACCGCCGTTCCATTTGAACCAGAATGAACATCCAGGCGGACAGGGCCACCTTGACCGCCAGGACGGTCACGTAGGCCACGTTTGTCGCATCGTCGGTGAGCCGGTTGAAGGCCAGGATCGCCCCCGATGCCACCAGCACGACGATCGACAGGTCGACCAGGGTTCGAAACCGCTGGGCGGCGGCGCTGGCTACGGCACCGTAGCGATCAGGATGCTTTCGGACTGCCGGGCCCAGCATCAGGAGAAAGAAGATGCAGCCGCCGATCCATGCGGCGGCGGCGGCCAGGTGGAGCCACCGTACAACCAGGACGAATGCGTCAGTAGCGCTCATGTCGGGGCGCAGATCCTTGCACAGGTGCCCGGCACCGGCAACCGGCCCCGTGCCACCCTAGTTCAGAACTTCTGCGATCAGCTCGTCCAGCTTCTCGGCGTCTAAGATCCCCGACCATTTGCGGACCACCTGGTGGTCTTTGTCGAGAAAGATCGTCGTGGGGAAACCGGAAACCTCGTAGTCGACAAGGATGTCGCCCTCGGCGTCGGGTCCGACGGCATAGGTGATGCCGAACTCGTCGATGAACTGCTGTCCGTCCTCTACCGTGTCGAGCACGAGGCTCTGGATACCCACGAACTCCACCCCGTTCGCGGCATGCTTTATTGACGCCGCCTCCAGGTCAGGCATCTCCAGTCGGCACGGCGGACAGGACGGGTACCAGAAGTTGAGAACGACCGGCTTGCCCTCCAGATCGGAGAGGCTCAACGAGGAACCCTCCTCGTGGCCCTCGTTACCGAAGAGCGTTATCTGGAAATCCGGGGCTGGCTGGCCCGCGACGGATGGAGCCGCCTCGTTCGAGCACCCGATGGTGACGAGTACTCCCAGCAGGATCGCCAAGGCGATCGTCCCCGACAGATTCAGTGCCGCGTACCGTTTCGATCTTGTGGTTATGTGCATCGGCTATTCACTCTCATTCAAGGCAAAAGCACACATCTGTGTAGAACTCCCTACCTAGTGGATACGCAGGGGCAACAAGCCGGGATGCATCCGACACCGTCCGCACCGTCTGCGTCCACGGGTGCTGACCCGTCCGATCGCTAATGCAGCCGTTCGTCCTCCGAGATGAGTCTGGACGCATATTCCATTAGGACCACAGCCCTATCTTCGGGTACGTCGGTCGCCCTCAGGTACAGTTCGAGCGCCTTCCGCGGATCTACGCCGGTATTGTATTCCTCCCCCAGGCGAGCCCGGGAGGCCTCGTATCTGGTGTCGCGGGTTATGGAGGCAACGAAGTGGGCATCGGACAGCGCCGCCCGCAGCGGCGCGTCGGAAAGGTGAGCCTCGTCCTCGGCCGAAATCGTGACCCTTAGCCGAACCACGGTACCCTGCAGATCGTGTTTGCCGATCTCGCGCAGCACGGTGGCCGTGGGGTCGGGGTCGGCATTTCGGACATTCGCCTCAATCGTCAGAAGACGCCTGGCGTTGACCTGGATGAACTGAAACGACGTCAACCTGTCTCCTTGGGTTCGCCCGGGATCAAGGTCTATGACGCAGAACCCCTTCCGGTCGCCTTCCTCGCCGAAATCTACCCTCTGCAGTGCGCCCGAGTAGGTCATCAAGGGATTCTCTCCCAGCACCTGGTGGCGGTGGATGTGACCCAGGGCGACATAATCGAGCTGGGGCAGGGCGAGGCTGCTCTTGAGCAGCACATAGTCCCTGCCGAGCATCATGGACTGCTCTGAGCTGGTCTCTGCCTCGCTTACCGTGAGGTGACCCGCAAGAACAGCTGGCACTGACGGATCGAGAGCCGATACTCGCGCGTTGACGATGTCCGTGAGTCGCTGCTGGATCAGCTCGTTGACCTCCTCGGGAGACATCCCCCTCGTCTCGTCTCGGGCAAGAATGCCGCTGCGCCTTACCCATGGCACCGCCACTATCTGCAAGGGACCGGAACGCGTCCGGACGACGTATATGTCAGGCCTGCCGCCGACGGTGATGTTTGGCACGCTCAGGGTGCCGAAGATCTCCAGTGCCGTAGCACGCCCCGCGATTGCCGGAATATCGTGGTTGCCCTCCACCAGGAAGGTCGGAATGCCGGCGCTTGACAACCTTGCGATACGCCTGGCGAACTCGCGCTGGTGGGTCTGTGAAGGGTCTCGGCTCTTGTATGCGTCCCCGCAAAACAGGGCCAGGTCAGTCCCACTGTCGATGCAGTAGTCGACTACCTCGTCGAGCGTTGCGAGAAAGTCCACCAGCCGTGAGGGCAAACCCGTTTCCGGGTCGGTACGGGAAAAATTCTCGACGCCTATGTGCACGTCGCTGAAATGGACGATCTTCATGGGTACCGCTGCCGGATGACATACGCCCCCCGGTAGCAAGGGCCGTACAGGCTGAAGGTCCACGAACCGGGCGACTTCCCGCGGCGACATGGCCGCCCGCATCGCCGTACAGGAGATATGCGCGGCCCCGGGTGCATTGCGGCGAGCTATCGACCCAGACGGGCCGCTAGTTCTTGGTCCAGATCCTCTATGGGCACACGGGTCTGATCCATCGAGTCCCGATCCCGGATCGTCACCGCCTTGTCTTCGAGCGAGTCGAAGTCGACCGTCACGCAAAGGGGCGTACCGATCTCGTCCTGGCGCCGATATCTGCGGCCAATGCTCTGGGTGTCGTCGTACTGCACGACTCCCTCTACCGGTCTGGCGGAGCGGACCGAGTCGAACACCTCGCGAGCCAGGCTGGAAACAGGCTCTTTCTTGGACAGCGGTAGCACGGCCACCTTTACGGGTGCCACCGATGGATGCAGCTTGAGCATCACGCGGGTCTCTGGCCTTCCCTTGGCGTCGGGGGCCTCGTCCTCAGTGTAGGCGTCAACCAGGATGGCCATCACCGCCCGGTCGACGCCGAAGGACGGCTCGATGACGTACGGAACTACGTGCTGTTTCTCCTGATCGTCAAAGTAGGAAAGTTCCCGGCCGGTCGCCTCTGTGTGTGCCCTGAGGTCGTAGTCGGTACGGTTGGCTATACCCGCGAGTTCGCCCCATCCCCAGGGAAACTCATACTCGACGTCGTGGGTGGCCTTTGAGTAGTGGGACAGCTCACTGGCTTCATGCTCCCGGATCCTGAGCGATGATCCGGTAAGCCCCATGTCCACATACCAGCTCAGGGCATCTTCGACCCAGCGTTCATGCCAGCCACGGTCGGTGCCCGGCGGGACGAAGAACTCGATCTCCATCATCTCGAACTCCCGGGTCCTGAAGATGAAGTTCCCCGTGGTTATCTCGTTGCGGAACGCCTTGCCCACCTGGGCGATGCCGAACGGCGGCCGCCGGCGTGTCGCGGTTTGGACGTTCTCGAAGTTTACGAAGATGCCCTGGGCCGTCTCCGGTCGCAGATAAGCCTCCGAGGCGGTGTCTTCCACGGGGCCTAGAAACGTCTTGAACATCAGGTTGAACTGGCGTGCCTCCGACAGGACGCCGCCACAATCTGGACACGACTGGCCGGATAGCTGGTCGGCGCGGAACCGGTGATGGCAGTCCCTGCACTCCGCCAGGGGGTCGGTGAAGCTGGTGACGTGTCCGCTCGCCTCCCATACTCCGGGATGCATCAGCACGGCCGAATCCAGGCCGACCATGTCGTCACGGTCCAGCACGAAGCGCCGCCACCAAAGCTCCCTCACGTTGCGCTTGAGCTCAACGCCGAGAGGTCCGTAGTCCCACGTCGAGCCAAGACCGCCGTAGATCTCGCTGCTCTGGAAGACAAAACCGCGCCGCTTGGCCAGCGACGCGAGCCTCTCTATGCTTACTTTGTGTTTAGTTTTGGTCAAACTACTGACGCTCTCACCGTCATTCTAACGCCCCGCAGACCGGTCCAGCCGAATGGTCCCAGTGCGGTGCCATCGGTACGTTGGACGCCCCTGTTGGGCCCCTGCCGGCTATCTACGTCGAATAGAAGGAGCGGCCCGCGGGTAAGTTGCCCGAAGCGGCAGCCGGCCCTTGGCTCTGCCGGGTTCCCCGCCCGAGTGCACCTACAGGAATAGTGGTCCGAAGACGAGAGCCACGACCGACATGAGCTTGATCAGGATGTTGAGCGAAGGCCCTGAGGTATCCTTGAACGGGTCTCCGACCGTGTCCCCGACGACCGCGGCGTCATGATCTGTGGATCCCTTTCCTCCCAGGTTACCCGCCTCTATGAATTTCTTGGCGTTGTCCCAGGCGCCGCCGGCGTTGGCCATCATCACAGCGAACAGGAAGCCGGCGGCTATCGCTCCCATCAGCATTCCGCCAAGGGCCTCGGCCCCCAGCACCGAGCCTATGACGATAGGGGCCACCACCGCGAGGAGGCCGGGAACAATCATCTCGCGCATCGCGCCCGTGGTGCTGATGTCGACGGCGCGGGCGTAGTCGGCCTCGGCTGTGCCTTCGATTAGGCCCTTGATCTCGCGGAACTGGCGCCGAACCTCCTGCACCATCGAGTTGGCGGCACGTCCCACGGCCTGCATCGTCAAAGCCGCGAACAGGAAAGGAAGCATGGCACCGATGATCACACCCATCAGCACGTCGGTGTCGAGCAGGTTGAACAGGTCAACGCCGGTTACCACGGAGTAGGCCGCCATCAGCGCCAGTGCGGTGAGGACCGCAGAGCCTATGGCGAACCCCTTGCCGGTGGCGGCCGTGGTGTTGCCGAGCGAGTCGAGTGCGTCGGTGCGCTGGCGGACCTTGGGATCCAGGCGGGCCTGCTCGGCTATCCCGCCGGCGTTGTCCGCCACCGGTCCATAGGCGTCCGTCGCCAGGGTGATGCCGAGCGTCGACAGCATGCCTACCGCCGCCAGTGCAACGCCGTACGTCCCGGCCAGCCAGTTTGCAAGCCACATGGCGGTGACGACTACCACTCCCGGTATGAGCGTGCTGAGCATCCCCAGCCCCAGTCCGCCGATGATGATCGTTGCGGGGCCGGTCTCGGCCTGCTTCGCAAGGTCACGGGTGGGCTTGAACTCGTAGGAGGTGTAGTACTCGGACGAGGTTCCGATGATCTGCCCGGCCAGCAGTCCTACCACCACCACCCAGAACAGCTTAAAGCTCAGGTCCATGACGCCGACCGCCACTCCCGTTGCCACCAGCACCAGCGCGCCCGCGCCGAATATCCCGTACCGCAGCGACCACAGCAGACTGCTCATGGAGGCTCCCTCCTTGGTGCGGACCAGGAAGGTACCAATGATCGATGCGAAGATGCCCGAGGTTGCGACAAGCAGTGGCAGCATGAACAGGTCTGCGTCGAAGTTGGCCTTGGTATCCGAGATGTCTGCCATGCCCAGCGCTGCCGCACCGGCCGCGGCCAGGGCTATCGTCGCGATGATTGAGCCCACGTACGACTCGAACAGGTCGGCCCCCATGCCGGCCACGTCACCTACGTTGTCCCCCACGTTGTCGGCGATCGTCGCGGGATTTCGCGGGTCGTCCTCGGGTATTCCCTGCTCGATCTTTCCAACCAGGTCCGCCCCGACATCCGCTGCCTTCGTGTAGATGCCACCGCCCACCCGCGCAAAGAGCGCAATCGAGGAGGCCCCGAAGCCAAAGCCGGCGACGATGTTGAAGTCCTTGAAGATCCAGTAAAGGATCGTCACGCCCAGCAACCCTATGCCGACCACCGATATGCCCATCACGGCCCCGGAGCTGAACGCGACTCTGAGCGCCGGGTTGAGTCCCTGCTGAGCTTTCACGGTAGTTCGCGTGTTTGCCCTGACCGCGATGCTCATGCCGATGAAGCCGGCCATAGCCGAGCCGATCGCCCCGACGAGATAGGAAATGGCCGTCGACGGTACGCTGCGATCCCAGTCGAGCTTGCCTATGACATCGTAGTCGATGAAGAGCAGCAGGATGATGAACATCGCCACCACAAACAGGGACAGGAAGGTATATTCGCGCGAGAGGAAGGCCATGGCGCCCTCTCTGATGGCCCGTCCGATGAACCGGACGGTCTCGTCGCCCTCATCCTGCCGCAGCAGGTTGAGGGTGAGAATCCCGCCGAAGCCGAGCGCGACGGCACCGGCGATAATGGCCAATACGATGATCTCCATGCGACCTCCAAGAAAAAGCTCCCCCTAGGGACGAAGCCCGAGGGGAAGCTTTGTCGATTGCATCTGGCGATGATACCGACCGAAACCTAACACAGGCTCTAAACACCGTACAACCCGCCGCCGGACCGGGCGAATTGCGCCATGCGCGGCTCTAGACTGCGGTCCTGCCTCCTGTTGCCCGGGCGGGTGCCAGGACTTGACCGGCGCTTTCGGAAACCTGACTTGGGTTAAGGAGGATCGGGTCCATTAGCGCCCGAGGCGATAGCCGAGGTACGGGATGTTTACTATCCACCGAGGGTCGCTCGAACCGTCACCGAGCTTGCGTCGCAGGTTTCGCGCCATCGAGTGCAGCAGTTGCACGTCCTCCGAGTAGTTGGCTCCCCATATGAGCCTGAGTAGCCGCATGTAGGTGACGGGCCTTCCCGCATGCAGCGCAGGTTGCTCTACCAGGCGAAACTCAGTCGGCGAGAGTCGAATTTTCCCGCCCTCTGTCTCGACGTGGCGTCTGGAGAGGTCCACTGACAGGCCATCATGGTCGTACATGGCTCCGCCGGGCGGGGACCAGCGCGATTTCCCCCGGTTCACCGCGCGCCATGCGCTCGCCACTACTTCGGACGCTGTAGGTGGCGACAGTATGAAATCGCCGTTCGTCTCCGCGACTAAGGTAAGGGATACGTCCTCCCTGTGCCGCAAGGCAGCCATCCAGATGATCGGCGTGCGTCGCGTCGCCTCCTCCAGCTCGTCGGCATTCGACAGTCACCGCTCCTGAGCCTTACGTTATCTGTCTGCCGGGCAAGAACGTGATGTCAATCACATTATCAACTTGCCCCGGGCCGTAAGTGATTCGAATCACATTGTTGACAGCCCCCCTATCCCATGCTAGAAGGACGCATCGCCGCTCGATGCTAGGGAAGTTCGTGGCTCAACACATTTGACGGGTTGTCTGCCGCCCGGGGCTCGGACTCCTGCCTTCGTGGCCAGCGGTCAAAGTGGACCTCCGGCCGTTTAGGGATCCCGGGCGGTGCTCTACGGAGCCGATTTGTGAAGCTGTTTTGTTTCGGAGGGGGTGAAACGTGAAGCGTTTAGCGGTCCTGTTTGCGCTTGCTGGCCTCGTCGGGTTGGTTGCCGCCGCCTGCGCGGGCGAACCCGAAGTCGTGGTCGAGAAGGAGATCGTCGAGATCGAAAGGGTCGTCGAGGTCCCGGTCGAGACCGAGAAGGTGGTGGAGGTGGTCAGGGAGGTTGAGGTCCCGGTCGAAACCGAGGTTGAGAGAATCGTCGAGACCGAGGTTGAGAAGATCGTCGAGGTGGAGGTTGAAAAGGTCGTCGAGGTGGAGGTTGAAAAGGTCGTCGAGGTGGAGACCGAGAGGATTGTTATCAGCACGCCTACTCCACCCCCGCCCGGAGCTCCCCGCTTTGGCGGGACGCTGAGGGTGATCAGCCACGGCAGCGTCAGTAGTGTGGATCCGGTCTTCTCACTGTTTGCCGTCGTCAACTACATATCTAAGCAGTTCTATGAGCAGTTGTTTGCCTGGGACGGTGATCTGAACGCCCAGCCACAACTCGTGGACACATGGTCTGTTAGCGACGATGGCCTGGAGTACACATTCACCGTGCGCTCCTCCAATTTCCACGATGGCGACACGTTTTCTGCAGCGGATGCCGTGGCCTCGATCAACAGGTGGCGCGATGCCGGGACGCCGGCGGCCGGCATCATTCGCCGGTTCACCGATGACGACGCCTTCGAGATCGTTGATCGGCAGACATTCAGGTGGACTTTCAATGAGCCGCTTGGATCCACCATCTTTATACTCGGCATCCCCCACGGCGCCATGCCGATGATGAGAGAGGAGGACGCGGCCACTCCGTTTACGACCGCTGTCGAACAGAGGATCGGCACGGGGCCATACAAGTTCGTGCGCTGGGATCAGGGCAACCGGGTAGTCGTGGAACGGTTCAATGAATACTCGCCCCGGTCCGAGCCATTCCAGCCGGGCGGGTATATCGGACACACGGTTGCCTACATCGACAAGATAGAGTTCCTTGAGATACCCGACGAAGAGACCAAGATGGCGGGGTTGGAGACCGGCGAGTGGGACGTCATCGAGTTCGCCGGACTGGACTTTTTCAACCGGCTGAACGACAACCCCGACATCAACGTCACGACCTACGCACCGGGCCTGAGATCAAACGTTTACCTCAACCCGCAGATTCCGCCATTCAGCTACAAGCTGGCCCGGCAGGCTCTGCAGACCGGTGTGCGGATAGAGGACTTCATGTTCGCCCTCGGGGATCCGCAGCTGTGGCAGGTGTGCGATGCAGTCTACTGGTGTGGCACCCCGCTTGAGACACACGTGGGGTCGACCTTCGATGTGGAGTTGAGCGACGGTACCCATACCATCGGCTACAACGTCTACGATGTCCCGACTGCCCAGCAGATGCTTGCCGAGTCGGACTACGCCGGTGAGACGACCATAATCCTGAACCCCACGGACCTGGCCGTCCTCACACCGCTTGGACCGGTGCTCAAGCCGTTCATGGAGGAGATAGGCTTTAACGTGGAGATGCCGGCACTGGACTGGTCGACCATCACGAGCATGTTCGGCAACACGGACTCCTACAGCCTGGCCACCGACGCTTTCGAGCACTACTGCTGTGGCAGTCCCATTCAGGATCACCTGATCTCCGGCACTCTGGACTTCATCATCAGGGACTCCGACCTGGTCAACCTGCAGCTTGAGTTCGCCCGCGAGACCGACCCGGCAAGGCGCGCCGAGATCATCGACGAGATCCAGGCCGCGCGCTGGGAGAAGGTGACCTCGCTGCTCCTGGGCCAGTTCTTCCCGATGCACCCCAGCAGCGTCGACCTGAGGAACTGGGAGGTCAAGGCGGTCCCGTACTACGCGGGCACCTGGCTGGAAAGGCGCTGATCGCAGTTACGTCAGGGTAGGGGACGCCGAGTTGCCTATCTGTCCCGCGGGGTCTTCTGCAGGCCCCGCGGGACATCTTTTTTCGCTAGTCTATGGACAAGGAGGATGTAGATGACCCAGTCCACCCACCTGTTCAAGCCGGCTAATTTCCAGGCGCGTTACGACGTTAAAGTGCCGATGCGAGACGGGGTTGAGCTGTCGGCCGATGTTTACCTGCCGCACGATAGAACTGGCCCGGTACCGGCGATCCTTGCCCGCACTCCCTATGACAATGGCGATTTTGCAGGTCTGACCAAGGTCGTTGATCAGGCCATCTACTTCGTTCAGCACGGCTACGCGTTCGTCGTGCAGGACGTCAGGGGCAGGTTCGACTCGGAGGGCGAGTTTGATCCCTGGGTAAACGAGTACGACGACGGCCACGACACCGTCGAATGGGTTGGCGAGCAGGAGTGGTGTGACGGCAACGTAGGGATGATGGGGTTCTCGTACGTGGGCGGGGTGCAGTGGCAGGCCGCGATGACCGCTCCCGGCCACCTCAAGTGCATCGCGCCGGGCGTGATAGGAGATGATCATCACGGCCAGACCCACTTTCAGGGCGGGGCGATGCAGCTGGCTCTGGACATGACCTGGACCTTCGCGACGGACGCTCGTACCTGGCACCCGATCGACAACTACGACTGGAAGCGGGTGCTCTCGCACCTGCCCCTGTCGGAGATGGCCGTGGCGGCGGGAAGCTCGGCTGCCAGATTGGCCGACTGGATCGACCACCCGGACTACGATGAGTATTGGAAGCGGATCGCCTACAGGGAGCGTTACGAAGACGTGGTGGTGCCCGTACTTCAGATCGGCGGCTGGTACGACACGTTTACGGTGGGCACCATGAATAACTTCGTGGGCATGCGCGCCCGGGGAGGCAGCGATCTGGCGCGCGCCAACCAGAAGGTGATCATGGGGCCCTGGGTTCATCAGGCCAGCGAGCATACCCATGCAGGGGACAGGGACTTCGGCAAGGACTCGGTGCTAGACCTCAACGCAGAGCACCTGCGGTGGTTCGACCGCTGGCTCAAGGGTGTCGAAAACGGGGTAGAGGATGAGGCGCCGATCAAGCTGTTTGTCATGGGTGCCGACGAGTGGCGCGACGAGCATGAGTGGCCCCTTGCGAGAACGCGCTTTACGCCTTTCCACCTCCACAGCGGGGGCGAGGCCAACTCCCTGAGGGGAGACGGCACCCTGAGCGTCGAGGCTCCCGGGGACGAGCCTGCCGACAAGTACGATTACAATCCGGCTTTTCCCGTCCCCTCAAACGGCGGCAACAACTGCTGTTTCCCTGAGATCGTCGCCTGGGGCGGCTATGATCAAGACCAGATCGAGCAGCGCGAGGACGTGCTCGTGTATACCTCCGATGAACTGGAGGAGGATCTGGAGGTCACCGGCCCGGTGATCGCAAAGATATACGCGTCGTCCTCGGCTCCCGATACCGACTTCACCGCAAAGCTGGTCGACGTGCATCCCGATGGTTACGCACTCAATCTGTGCGACGGGATAATCCGCGCTCGCTACCGGGACACGCCCGAGCGCCAGGTATTGATGGAACCCGGAAAGGTCTATGAATTCACTATCGACCTTTTCCCCACGTCGAACTTGTTCAAGGCGGGACACCGCATCCGGCTGGAGATCTCCAGCAGCAACTTCCCAAGGTTCGACCGCAACCTGAACACCGGCGGCAGGTTTGGCCACGAGACGGACATGCGCGTGGCTCACCAGACCGTTTATCACGACGCCGAACGGCCCTCGCACGTGCTGTTGCCTGTGATACCGGGCTGATGCGGTAAACGGCTACGCTCTAGTCGACTCCCTGATGGCGTCCTCCAGGGAGGTCATCCTGTGTTCGAGCCGCCTCTGCCTGCTGGCGACCGTCAGGTCGCCGCGCGTGCGCTCCAGGACCGCTCTGAGTGCGTCGGTCTTGTGGCGCAGTCCACGCGTGAGCCCGTCCGGATAGTCCATCGTCACAAGGACCGAGTAGACTTCCTCCATCAGTTCCAGAAGGTCCTCGCACCCCTTGACCTCGTCTCGTCTGAGCAGGTCTAGTATGCGGCGTCGCATCTCGCTTGCGGCCTCGGCCAGCCCGCCCAAATATGCAGCCGGTCCTACCCCCAGATCATCGGAGGTGGGCAGGGGGCTTCCTCGAACGAACGCCAGCACCGCCGCGGCCTCTACGTACTCTTTGAGCCCGTCTTCGGCAAAGCCCGCATACATCACCGCGGGGAAGTCCCTGAGCGCGCCGGTCATCTCGTCGGCAAGATCACGGGCCTCGGCGAGCAGACTCTCGGCCCGGTCAAGCTCTCCCCTGTGTATGGCCCTGATCGACTCTGAAGACCTTCGGATCAGGTTGCGCGATAGCCTGAGGCCTGTCTCGCGGGCCTGGTGTGAGCGCGCGAGACAGGCCCGCGCCAGGTCGGCCTCGCGGCCTAGCCCGGCGATTGATTCGTCCCGGTGGCCGGACGGCTCGGCCAAAGCCTAGCCCGTCCTCTCCGCCGCTTCCACGATCGCCCGGCAGGCTGTCTCGGGGTCAGCGGCCAGCGTGACTGCGCTGGCAACGCAGACCGCGTCGGCTCCCGATGCGAACACCTCGGAGCAATTGGTCTCATCGATGCCTCCGATGGCCACCACCGGAGGCTGTACGCGGTCCTTTACCGCTCTCACGGTCTCGGCGCCTACGGGTGACTTGCCGCCCTTGCCCATGGTGTCCGTGGAGAACACCGGCCCGATTGCTATGTAGTCAACGCCATCGGCCTGTGCCTGCAGGGCCTGATCGAGATTCGTGGTGGAGAGACCGATGAGTCGATCTGGCGGAACCAGTCGTCGGGCAAAGGAAGTGGGCAGATCGGTCTGCCCGATGTGCAGCCCGGCCGCTCCGCTGAGAGCAGCTACGTCGGCGTGGTCGTTGACTATCAACGAGGCTCCGTGTGCGTCGCACGCCTTGGCAAGTTCCTCTGCTCTTTCCAGAACAGCGCCCATATCGGACCTCTTGTCCCGCAGCTGTATGGCGGATGCCCCTCCCCTCAGCGCCGCTGCGGCGACGGCCGCCGTCGATCGACCTGCGGTAACCTCCGGGTCGACGATTACGTAGACTCCGGATAGCAGTTTGGCCGTCGCCGCCCGGGAGTCTCCCGCCACCTTGTCGGTCGCCCTGCCCAGGACGCGGCGGGCCCTCTGGACCCACTCTTCCGATAGCGGAGAGCCTGCCGACTCGCCAAGCATGGAGAGCGTGTCCAGTGTGCTGACGGCCGAATCCACGGAGGCCAGAGCGAGGCCCGCGGCATCCTGCGTCGCACTGGATATCGCGGTACGTCGCTCGCGCAGGGCGTCCCTGTCGAGATCCTCGACCCCGGGCAGGGGCATCGACTCGCGCAGCATCTTGATATCCGAGTAGAGGCCCAGGGGCCCGGTGACGAGTATCTCGAGGAGGCGCAGATCCTCAACGAGCGCGTCTAGTTGCGATTTGACGATCGGGAGCATGTGTTCCGGGTCCTCAAGTTATGAGTCCAGTCGCCCCGGGGAAGAGCGGCCAGTGCTGCAGGGCAACCCCGTGGCCGGCGCAAATCTTAACACGGGCTGAAGAACCGGCTGCTATGAAGGCATGGGGGAGTTTGCACCGGGCCGCCGTTGGACGGCGAGATGCCAGCCCGGGCCCCACGGCAAGGCAGGGGGGTGGCCTTAGCGATCCGGTCCGGCGGGTGCTATGGGGTGGCCACACGACGACATGCCACGCGCCCTCCCTATACGGAGGGTCTGGACCGCAGCCTGTCTGAAAAGACGCCCTCGGTCTCGGCATGGTCCTTGACCGGCGCAAAGGTAATTCTATGCACCCTACAGGGGCCAAGGCTCTCAAGTGCCGCAACGTGGGCAGGCGTACAGTAGCCCTTGTGTCGGGCAAAACCGTAGCCCGGGTACTCGTGATCGAGTTCGCGCATGAGGCGGTCACGTTCGACCTTGGCCGCTATCGATGCGGCGGCGATTGAAGTGCAAAGTGCGTCGCCCCTTACAATGGCCTTCTGCGGGATATCAGAATCAGGTAGCGGAAAAGCGTCTAGCAGCAGGAAATCCGGGGACACCGACAGGTTGTCCAAGGCCCTAACCATGGCGAGCCGCACGGCAGGCGCAATGCCGATGCGGTCGATCTCTTCGGCCGATGCAGTGCCGGTTGAGACGGCCGCGGCGGCCTCGACGAGCCTGGGCAGGACGGTCTCCCGCTGGGACGGTGTGAGCCGTTTGGAGTCCCGAACCAATCCCGTCCATGCCCCTTTGATGGCTCCTGAGAAGACGGCCGCGCCAGCTACCACTGGGCCGGCGATCGGCCCTCTGCCAGCCTCGTCGATACCTGCGACAGCCGAATAACCCGCGCTCCACAGGCGCTCCTCTTCGTGCATCGAGGGCAGGGGAGCAGCTGAGCCGGGGAGTCTCAGTTGACCTTCGCGGGACTCTGTGTCGGGCCGGCTAACCGTTCATTCCTCGCTGCAGGCCCCGCAGGTAGGAGACCTGGCCAACATGCTGACTCTCCTCGACCAGCAGGTGGCTCCACATGCGGCCGATCGAGTAGTCGGGCCTTGACGAATCCGGACAGCGGCCCAGGTCAAGCTCGTCAATCGACTCCAGATATTCGACGGTGTCGCCCCGCACCGCGTCCAGGTAGTCCCACAGGTCGCCTGGCTCGAACTCGGGCATGTTCTTCACCTGCTCGCCTGTCCATCCCCAGCCGGATTCGGGGCCGAACCCTCGTATCTCCCTGACCGGCAAATTGAGCCTCATCGCCCAGCCGCCCCGGTTCCACACCTGGTCCTCGGCCTGCTTGGCGAATCGGTTGATCCACGCGTCTTCGACCCTTGCTATGTGCCAGACGGCGAAGTCGATGTGATGCGAGTCGGGCCCGGGCATAAAGCGACGCTCCTGGTATGTAAGGCCATCTACAGCCTGCTTGAGTTCATCGTAGTATTCCTGCAGGCCCATGTTTATGATGTCGTGGAACCTCATGCCATTCCCTTTCGCGACGCCGCACTGGACGGCACCCTTTGTGGTTCAGGAAACCTGCGTTGGGACGACGGGCTCGGGCCGGGCGCGGCCGCGCGAGTCGGGGGCATTACCGACCTCTATGTAGCCGCCCCCAACGACCTCGTCGCCCACGTAGAAGACTACTGGCTGCCCTGGCGTCACCGCTCTCTGGGGTTCCCTGAACGAAACCGAAGCCCAGCCGTCTTGTGGCGTTACTGTTGCCTTCGCCTCGGGAGCCTTGTACCTGATTTTCGCGGTGACCTCGATGGGCCGGGCTGGCTTCTCTCCTCTTACCCAGTTGACGCGGGACGCCCAGAGATCGGCACGGTAAAGGTCCTTCTGCCGGCCGAGCACCACCTGATCGGACTCGGAGTCGATCCCGATCACGTAGAGGGGCTCTCCGGTGTTTCCGGGCAGACCCAGCTTCGTCGCTGCCCCACGGTGAAGAACTGCACGCCCGCATGTTCGCCTAGGACTTCTCCCCGCGGGTCAACGAAATGACCCGGTCTGGGTTTCAGGTTCTTGCTGATGAAATCCCGGTAGTCATTTCCTGGTATGAAACAGATCTCCTGGCTGTCTGGCTTATCCGCCACCGACAGCCCGGCCCCTGCGGCCAGGCGGCGAACGTCCGCCTTGGGCATCTCCCCAAGGGGCAACAGGAGTCGGGCGAGTTCAGCTTGGCCAAGCGTGAACAGGACGTACGACTGGTCCTTACCGTCAATCCCTCTCAGCAGGCGGGCGCCTTCACCGTCCCTGAGAACGCGGGCATAGTGGCCGGTGGCGATGTACTGCGCATCCAGGAACATTGCCCTGCGCAGCAGGAAGTCAAACTTGATCCTGTCGTTGCACGCCAGACACGGGTGTGGGGTGCGGCCCCGGTCGTACTCTTCGACGAAGTAGTCGATGACGTGTTCTCTGAACTCCCGCTCGAAATTCTGTACGTAGTGGGGGATGCCGATCGTCTGGCAGACCCTCCGCGCGTCTTCCACGTCTTCGACCGAGCAGCACCGCTTGGAGTGCGAATATGCCGACTCGTCGGGCTGAGACCACAGCCGCATGGTGACACCCACGACCTGGTATCCGGCTCGATGCAGCAGGAGCGCGGCCACTGAGGAATCGACGCCACCGCTCATTGCAACGACCACACGCTGATTCCGACTGGCCATGAGCGAAAGGCTAGCATAAGCCCCGTCGTCGCACCCACCCTTCAACGGGTCCCACAAGGCCGCTACCCGTAGGAGTGGCCGGACCCTTCTGCTACATAGGGCTGCCCACGTCCGGCATGCAGCAGGCCTTGGTATGCACGACCATGTCTCGACCTCTGTGGGTGCACTTGCGGCAGAGCTCTGCTCGCGATCGACCGGCCCGGTGCCATCTTCGCCTCGCCTACAGTCTGGTCAATGGCCGCCTATGTCGAGAACGCAACTGTGTTGTATTTCCCCAGTACGAGCTCGACCAACTCGATACATGGAAGGCCGACCGACCCTTCCATACACCGAACGTAGGTTTGTCCGGCTTGACTTCCGTCTGGCTCAGGATTTTATGGAGAGCCTGCGGCGGTCGCTGCAGGTGCTAAGGTGCACCGAGGGCGTAAGTGCGGGCTAAGGCGCCAGCGGACTACCACAGCCATGGGTCACCCATCCGGTCAAGAACCGACATAAAGTGACTGCATCTGATTGGACAACCACCGGACTCTATGATTCTCCTGCACACCCGACAATGTATCGTCCGACACTCCACATTCCCGTAGCAGGCAGAGCACCACCAAGAAATACAGCGATTCCGAAAGCAGATAAAAGTCCGGCTCGTCACCTTCATCCAATCCGCGATGCACCATCACATCATTCCTCGTCCGCACCACTAACCTGATCCATTTCTCTACATCGCCAACCAGAAAAGAACAGGTCTCTCCGGCTTCGCGAGTCAAGGTCTCCATGGCTCTACTGAAGAGGTAATGTGGACACTTCAATATGTGACGACCTCGATGGATAAGGTTGTCGACTAGACTCCTGACTAGCCGACCGCGCGGACCTCAGAGCTGGTGCCGTCCACGTGGTCGAAGCTAGTCAATGGCCAGCGCCAGTGCCGCTATGGCCACCGCTGCCACTGACATGGCAGCGGTGATGATGAGATACGCATTTCTCTTGAGCCGGTGCCAGTGCCCGCCTTCCAATTCGTTGAGTTTCTTGCGACCTTGGACGGTGGTGAGTCCAGCTTCGGTCAGCCAGCCTTCTTCTACCGCAACCTTCCAGGTGGTTGTATACCAAGGCGGAGTGCCGAACGATGGCGGGTTGGCATGATGAAGGCCCTTAGCCAACAGATGGCGAAGTGCATCTTGAAGCTTGCGATCGTCCATCAGTGTTCCGGCTAGCTAGCCGACCACCCTGACCTCGGTGCTGATGTCGACTGCCAGCAAAAGGCATGACCGGACCAAGCGGCCGTCTGTGAGTATCATCTAGTCCTCCTGAGAGCGTAGACACCAAATGTCAGCGCTAGGATGCTAGCGGCCGTCCATAGCACACCTGGATTCTCAAGCTGGGCAACGTAGTACAGGCTCACGACAAGGCCCAGACACCCTGCTAGCGCGGCCAGCGCGCCCGCGAGCATCATGGCCAGCCTATCATCTGGTATCGCACGTCAGATGGTGTCATCGAATCCATCGGCCTGTCGGCCCCTCTCGCGAGACGGTCAGGGGCACAGGTAGGGCACCAGATAGTCCGGTGTGGGTGTCATGGTCTATCCTTCGTTGCGGGAGGTGTGGTTCAAAATTACAACAAAAGTGGGAACGGCTCGTGGCCATGACGCCTAGACGTGGGTATAGACGCGCCTAGAGGCCGGGGGCCTGAGAACGACCCGGACCCGCTGTCGCCGGAGTCCCTGGCTCGGTTCGCCGTGGACGTGGCCTCGGACAAGCTGGCCTTCGATATCCAGATGCTGGATATCAGCGGGGTCAGTACCTTCGCCGATTTCTTCGTAATCGCGAGCGTCGATTCCGCGCGCCAGATGAACGCGCTCGTAGAGGACATCGAGATGGCCCTGGAGGCGACCGGAGCCGTGAGGCTGAGGCGCGAGGGAAGCCCCGATAGCGGATGGGTCGTGATCGATTTTGGAGACCTGGTCGTCCACCTCTTCGGCGTGGAGGAGCGTGAGTACTACGCTCTTGCCGACGCCTGGCCGGGGGCATCCGAAGTCGTCAGGATTCAATGATCCAGCGGTCGATATCCCGCTCGTATTCGAACAGTTCGTCTTCTCGGAAAAACAGGTCGAGTTCCCTCGCTGCGGCATGTTCGGAATCGGACCCGTGGATCAGATTCGGCCCGACAGTTAGCGCGAGGTCGCCCCTTATGGATCCCGGCGTCGCCTCTTTGGGGTTGGTGGCGCCCATCACGAGTCTCGTGATGTCGATCGCGCCCGGGCCCGCAACGGCGAGCGCGATTATCGGACTTGACGTGATGAACTCCAGGAGGCTGGGGAAGAAGGGCCTGTCCAGGTGGGCCTCGTAGTGGCGGCGCGCAAGCTCCTCGCTGACCCGAATCATCTTCGCGCCCACGATCTTGAGGCCCTTGCGCTCTATGCGAGAGATCACCTCGCCCGCCAGTCCCCGCTGAATCGCGTCGGGCTTGATTAACACCAGCGTTCGCTGCATCTGAGTATTTCCTCTTTCAGGGTCTGCCTATGGTTACCCCAGATGCGTCCTGGCCGCAACCGAATACTGAGCACTTCGCATGTATAGTGGTTCCAGCGTGTCCGGGTGGTCCGTCTGACCCGTCTCCAGCCTGGACCAGGCGAGTTGGGCAAGCGTGCCGGCCCTCCTCGTAGGGGGCTCACGGCCAGCCAACCTGGCCAGATCCCCCATTAGCTCCTTTAGCGTCGGCGCGTTCTCAAGGGCCGCCTCACCGCAGAACAGGGTCAATTCCTTGGCAAGCTCCGCCAGCTCGGGAACCGTGACCACCGTTAGAGCCTCGGCCGGTCTATCGGACCAACCCGCGTAGACGCGACCGCCACCTGCCTCTACGATGGCGCAAACCGGCATATCCGCTGGCAGGTGTGGAGACAGCTCGATTTCAAGAGTTCCTATACCCACCAGGGGCACCCCGAGCCCCATCGCAAGGGATTTTGCCATCGACATTCCGACCCTGAGCGAACTGAATCCACCGGGGCCCTTGGCAACGAATACCGCCGACAGGTCCGCCGGACCAGCCGACGCCTGCCGCATGACGCTCCTGATGGTCGGCGCCAGCTCTACGGAGTGGTTTCGCTCCGCTTCCCACGTCCTCTCCCCGATGACGGTGCCCTGGTTGGAGACCGCGACCGAGGCGAAGCGGGTAGAGGAGTCTATGGAAAGTTCCAAATTGCCCCTTAACTTCCCGACGCGCTGAGGCCTCATTCAGCCTGCGCGGCCAGCGGCCTGGGATCGAGCACGCCGAATACGCCTTCGAGCAGTTCAATGTGCCTCCGGCCAGCCGCGGTCAATGTCAGCTTTCTTTCGTCTTCGCTGCTTTCGACCCGCTCGATGCGGATGTCGAGGCGGTCCGGAGGGAAGGCGTGGGGCGCCCTGTCTGCCCATTCCACCAGGCACAGGCCCTGGCCGCGAATATATTCGTCCAGGCCCAGGGTGTCCAGGTCAGAGTCCCGCTCGAGTCGATACAGGTCTACGTGGTACAGGGGAATCCTGGCGGAGTGCTCCATGATCAGCACAAATGTAGGGCTACGCACATGGTCACTTGAGTCCAGTCCGCTCAGTGCCCCTTGTGCCAGGCGCGTCTTACCAGCACCGAGCTCACCGGTCAGCAGCACAAGGTCACCTGGGCGGGCGAGGGTACCGATCGCGTGTCCTATCTGTTCTGTCCGGGCGGGTCGTTCCGACCGGAACTCCCTCTTGGACAGGTGCGGTGGGTCAACTGTTTGTCGGTCCATCGGCAAGTGCCGGTCGGTCAATGTGATACGCGAGTGGCGCGTCTGGCCAATGGCATGGGGGTGTATTATATTCGGGACCCGGCGAGCTCAGAAAGACGCTTCAACCGTGGCTTCCGCTCTGTCGCCAGAGAGGGAAGGCCCCGACCGCGCTCCCTTCTCGATTCCTGCATCGGAGCCCATTTGAGAGTTCTCATAGTCTCTGACGTACACGCCAATCTGGAGGCGTTCAGGGCCGTAATCGCAGACTGCGACCGGAGAGGTGGATTCGACCAGATCTGGTCACTCGGCGATCTCATCGGTTACGGCCCCGACCCGGGACCCTGTGTAGACCTCATACGCAGTCATGAAGCGATATCTGTAGCCGGCAACCACGATCTGGCCTCTATCGGCCGTCTGAGCCTTGAGGCGTTCAACGAGCATGCGGCCGCGGCCAACCGCTGGACTTCTTCGCAGATATCCGCGGAACAGGCCGCATACCTGAAGGGATTGCCTCTGAGGGTTGAGCAGGGGGTGTTCACGATGGTGCACGGGAGCCCGAGGGATCCAATCTGGGAGTACGTTATTTCGGTCCCTTCTGCAGTCATTAGCTTTCTTCACTTCGACACCGATTGCTGTCTGGTCGGACACTCTCACGTGCCGTTCCTGTGTAGTCCGATGGCGGAAAAGGGGGCCGCCTTCGTCGAGTTCCCACTTGACACTCCTGTCGGCCTGGGCGGCGACCGGATGATTGTAAATCCGGGAGGTGTGGGGCAGCCGCGGGACGGGGATCCCCGGGCTAGCTACGCGGTATACGACGAACAAAGGGGCGTCATAGTCCATCATCGGGTCGAGTACGACGTCCAGGCCACACAGACCAAGATGGAGGAGAGGGGCCTGCCCCGATATCTGATCGACAGGCTTGCCCATGGACGTTAGGGCTCGGCTAGGCTCTGTCCAGCCTCTCGGGATCCGCCGCCAACCCCAACGTTGATGCGTGTGAGACACCCTTGCCCAACCCATCATTCGAGTCCAAATCGTAGTCATCGGTATCGCTCGCCGGACCTACTTGGGGTATTAGGGCGATCCTGTCATCTTGTGCCAGCCTGGGTTCAGGCAATTGCCGGATCGCATCGGACAACTGCTTTAGGCCCCCGCTATCGGTCGTCGGCAGGGCGAGGGCCGACACGCCGCTGCCTCTCATAGCCTCGAGATCTCCGGAGGACAGGATCCTGGGGTCGAAGTCGCCAAGGACGATCGCATGGGCGCCGGATGTAATGGCCCTGTGAAGCCGTAAGATCGACTCGATGCTGAGAGGGATTGTGTCGGCGTCGATCGCAATTGCCACGCCATCTATCGGCAGCGTCTGGACCGCTCGCGAGGTCTCATCGTCGATATCGGCTGGCACGGTCAAGAACTTTCCCAGGTCGTCGTCGGTCAATACCGAGCCGGGGGTTCCGGCAGCATCGAAGACCGCAAAGTCAGCCCCTGCGGCCTTCAGGTTTTCGAGCTCACCGCCCTGCAATGCTCTCGTGCGAACCCCCCACAGCAAACCGCTGAGAGCCGTGGAGGCTGACTGAAGCAGGTCCTCTGAGAGTTCTGCCACCTCCAGTAGCAAGGCGTCGACGGGAGCCCTGGGTTCATTGAGCACCGACAGGTCCTTGGGGTCAATCCGTCCTACCATGAGGATGTCAGGCACCTTGTCGTTGCGTCTTGCTGCCCGACCAAATCCCATGGGCTCGCTGTCTCGCCTGCCCGCCTTACCGAGCAGATCGGCAAATCTCGTCATCGCGCGTGCCAAGCCTTTCGTTTCCTCCGTTCGGTACCTGCCGCCCCCGACCATCAGGCGGCTTCGTCCCGGTGCCCCGAGTGTATCGGCTGGTGCGGATTCCGGGCCAGCCGGTCCTTCCGGAAGCTGCAAGGAGGGCCCAAAGTTCGCTTGAACTGGCGGCTCGTCTTGCAGGACGATTTCCGGTGGACTGCAATCGAGGTCGAGGCAAGTGAAGTATATCCAGCACGAAGGCGACTACCTGAAGTTCGTCGCGGTCGAGCCCAACGGCTACGACCGTGGCCGCTCATATCCGATGATCGTACTCTTGCACGGCTTTGGCGCCCACATGGGTGATCTCGCCGGCCTGGCACCGGCGATTGACTCCCGCGGCTACGTCTACGTGTTCCCGAACGCCCCCATAGCTATGGATATGGGCATAAAGGGCGAGAACTACGCTTGGGCACCTCTTGGGGGCGACGGCACGGACGAGGCGCTGACCCATGCAGACAGGCTGATTGCCGGTTTTCTGGATGAGGTTACGAGCATGTATGGACCGCCCGAGGGACAGGTGGTGTTGGGCGGTTTCTCACAGGGAGGCATGATGGCCTACCGCAACGCACTTTCCTACCCGGAGAGGTTCACGGGGATCGCCGCCCTGAGTTCCATGCTTGGCGATGGGCGTGATATCGAGGCAGTGATGCCTGCCACCAGGGACCAGGCCATATTTGCCTCGCATGGCACCGCCGACCCGATGATCCCTGTCGCGGTGGCCCGCAAGAACATCGAATTCCTGCGGTCTCATGGCTACGTCCCTGAGTACCGGGAATACTCCATGGCACACGAAGTGTCGCTGCAGGTTGTCTCCGACCTGACGGTCTGGCTCCACAGAGTCGTCCATCCCTTCATACCGGCCTCCTAGCACCAAAGGTTTCCACCAGGCTCGACGGGCGTTTCCGCTTGGAAGCGGCCTTGTCGAGGCCGCCGTCTCCACGTACCATCTGCGCCGGGAGTAGACTTGGCCACACGCAACGCGATCTTGGAGAGGGCGGAGAGGGGCGAGAGGTCGCTAGGATGCTGGCTGACCTTTCCCTCTGTACAGGTAGTCGAACTTATCGCCCTCGCTGGCTTTCACTTCATCCAGATCGACGGCGAGCACGGCCCCTTCGCACCGCAGGACGTAGAGCTCACCTGCCTGGCGGCTCAGGCGGTCGGTCTGACGGTCACCGCCAGGATTCCGAGTCTGGACGCCGGCACCGTCAATTCCTACCTGGACAGGGGCATACAGGGCATCATGGGTCCCCACGTGGAGAGTTCCCTGGAGGCCGCTGCGCTGGTCTCCGCCTGCCGATTCGCGCCGGAGGGAGAGCGCAGTTGGGGTGGTGGAAGGGCCTTGCACTTCAACGATCCGGACTCAGTGCAAGACGATGACGGAAGTCGGGCGGGCGTAATGGCACGCGCCAACGCCGAGATGATCGTAACGGCCCAACTGGAATCCAAGGTCGCGCTTGATGCCATTGATGAACTGCTCACCGTTCCCGGGATCGACTACTTCGCCTTTGGACCAAACGACCTGGCCCAGTCGATGGGTCTTCCAGGCCGCCCCGAAGACCCTGTTGTCAAGGCTGCTATGGACCGGGCAGTGCAGCGGGTCCACGCCGCCGGCCGCAAGATGACTACGGACGACATGTCGATGACGTACGTTCAGAGCCTGCTGCTTGATGCGGGCCGTTCGTTCGTCGAATCCAACTGAAGGAGTCCCACCTATGCGAACTATGAGGGCGGCACTTTACCAAGGATCCAGAAAGCTCATGGTGCAGGACGTGCCGGTCCCCGAGCTCGGGCCTGGCGAAGTACTCGCCCGCGTGCGAGCCGAAGGGGTCTGCGGCTCAGACCTGCTCATCTGGTGGGACAAGGTTGAGCCGGATCAGATACCGGCCGGCCACGAGGTGGCCGGTGAGATCGTCGAGGTCGGCGAGGGAGTCGATCCGGCCCGGGTGGGGGAGAGGGTCGCCATAGACATCCTGGGATTCGGCGTCAACTGCAGTTCCTGCTTTTACTGTCGGCAGGGTCAGCCCATCCAGTGCCTCGATAAGAAGCCCGACACGGGCGGAGGGTATGCACAGTACATCAAGCGAAACGCGACGGGCTGCTTCCCAATCCGCGAGAAGATGACATGGGAGGAGGCGGCCCTGGTCGAGCCTCTTGCCGTCTCGGTGCACGGCTGTCGCCGCGGCAGGCTTGAGGGTGGAGAGACGGTGCTGGTCTTGGGCGCGGGCAACATCGGTCAGACTGCGGTCGCCGCGGCACGCGCGATGGGCGCCGGAAGGGTACTGGTCACCGCCAGGCACGCCCACCAGGGCGAGCTGGCAAGAACCCTGGGTGCGGACGTCGTTCTTCCGGACCGCGGCGATGAACTTGCCGAGGCCGTGGCCGACGAAACCGCCGGCCGAGGCGCAGACCTGACGCTGGAATCGGTCGGTGGCCGTACGGATGCAACGATCCAGCAGTCGATTCAGTTCACGCGGCCACAGGGGCGCATCGTTATATTGGGCGGCTTCTGGGTACCGATAGAGATCGACTGGATGAAGCCCCTCTTTAAGGAACAGTCGGTGATTTTCTCGTCCTGCTACTCGGTGCTCGACGGCCGGGACGACTTTGAAGTAGCGATCGACATGATGGGGTCGGGCAGGGTGGACCTGAAGCCTATGGTGACCCACAAGTTTGCGCTGGAGGACATCCAGAAGGCCATCGACACGGCCTTCGACAAATCCACCGGTTCCATAAAGGTCCAGATCCACCAACAGGACTAGGACGTCCTCTCCGGGCTGATCGCGATGGAACGAACCGGCCTGATCGGGTGAGCGGAAATCGAGAGAGAAAAAGTCTAGGGAGATTGGCCAGATGGCGGCGAAGATGAAGGCGGCGCTATGGAATGGGAAAGGTGCGATGGAGTTGTCGGAGGTCGACCGGCCTCCGGTGGAGCCCGACGGGGCCCTCGTGCGCGTAAGGTCGGAGGGCATCTGCGGTTCGGACCTTCTGTTATATGCGGCCAAGACCGACCGGGAGACGCAACCTGCCGGCCACGAGATCGCCGGCGAGATCGTCGAGGTCGGCGAGAGCGTTGACCCGGAGCGCATCGGAGAGCGTGTCGCCATCGAGGGAATAGGTGTTGGACGCGCCTGCCATACATGTTTCTATTGCAGGGAAGGCCAGTATTTCCTTTGCGAGAACCTCTCACCCGACACAGGTGGCGGATACGCTGAATTCGTCTCGCGCAAGGCTGCCGGCCTCTACGAATTGGCCGAAGGTATGACCTGGGAGGAGGGAGCACTTGTCGAGCCGTTCGCGGTCGGGCTGCACGCCATGCGCCGCGGAGAGCTGAGCGGCGGTGAGACGGTGGCGGTGCTGGGCTCAGGCACCATTGGCCTGTGCACCACGGCGGCCGCGCGCGCCATGGGCGCCGGCACAATAGTTGCGACCGCCCGTTACCCTCAGCAGGCTGAGATGGCCAGACGCATGGGAGCCGATGTCGTCGTAGGTTCGGACGGCAGTGAGCTCAAGGAAACGCTCGGCGAGATTACTGAAGGGCTTGGAGCCGACCTGACAGTTGAGACCGTCGGTGGGCGCACCGACGCGGCCTTGAACCAGGCTGTCGACGTCACCCGTATGCAAGGCCGGGTCGTTACGACCGGGAACTTCTACGGCCCGATGAGAATCGACTGGATGCAGGCTCTCCTGAATGAGATATCGATCATCTGGTCCGCCATTTACGCGACCAGCCGTGGCCGGAATGAGTTCGACATCGCGATAGACATGATGGGATCAGACAGGGTGGACCTGCGGCCATTGGTGACCCACAGGGTTACGCTTGAAGACATACAGGCCGGATTCGACACGGCCCTAGATAAGAGCAGCGGTGCCATAAAGGTCCAGGTTCACACGGCCTAGGCCGGCCTGGGCCAGGGGGCTGCGCCGGGTCGCAGCAGCTTGCAGCGCAGACACGAGTCTATGTCCGCTGGATCGAGTTGCGCGTTCCTCGCGGCCGGCCTGAACAGCTAGCCTCCTCCGGGAGCAGTGGGTTCCAATCGCCAATGGCCGTAGTCGCAGAGGGAACGACGTCACGCGCCTGGGTAAGTGGTAAAGAGCATCTTCGGAGGTCAGGGCTGGTTCCACCTTCTTGCCAACTCGCAGGGGAATGCTAACGTCAGGCTCTAAGGAGATAGCCTCCATCCAGGATGTCTATTCGACTACGCGCAGCCTACATGCGAACGAAGTTGGGACACTCGTGTCAGCCGAACTAGGTGGATGTGAATGGGCGATCTTTCCCCGTCTTGCCTTCTTGCACTCAATCTGGGGGACACGGATTCAAGTTGAACTGCCGACGGCCTGGTTGCGCCGATACCGGTAGGAGCAATGGCGTGAACCCTTGGCCGTTGCTGTAGTACCTGGAAGGGGATGGGATGCGGTTCTAATCCCAAGCGTAATCCGACCGGCGACAGGTCGAGATAGTGAATCTTAAGCACTCTCGGGAGTAAGCCATGCCTGGGAAACTCGACGGTAAGGTAAGCATCATCACCGGAGGCAGCTCCGGCATAGGGCGGTGCACCGCCTTCTCTTTTGCCGGGGAGGGGGCGAAGATCATCGTCGCCGACATCGATGTGCAAGGAGGCGAAGAGACTGTCGCGCTCATCGACGAGTCCGGAGGAGACGCCCTTTTCGTCCAGACCGATGTCTCCCAACCCTCCCAGGTCCAGGGCATGGTCCAGTGCACGATGGGTCACTACGGCAAGGTGGACCTGTTAATCAACGTCGCCGGCCGGCAGGTGCAGACTCCTCCTTTGGTCCACGTAACCGAGGAGGAGTGGGACGTGGTGATGGATATCAACGTCAAGGGTGTCTTCCTTTGCTGTAAGTACGCGATTCCCCGCATGCTCGAGGTGGGGGGAGGAGCCATAGTAAACGTGGCCTCCATAAATGCGCTGCGAGGCTCGACGTTTTCAGTCCCCTATTCTGTGAGCAAGGCTGGCGTAGTCCAGCTGACAAGGACCACCAGCAGTCAATATGCCCCTTACGGAATCCGTTCCAACTGCGTACTGCCGGGCCTCATAGACACCCCTGGCTCTCAGGCCGTAGAGGGCGCGGCCGGCATATTCGATGAGTACGTGTCAGGGATTCCTCTCGGCCGGGCCGGCCAGCCCGAGGATGTCGCCGGGCTCATACTCTATCTCGCCTCTGATGATGCCGCCTTCATAACCGGCTCCGCATACGTCATCGATGGCGGAGATGAAGCTCGATGAATCGGCAGCCTCTGACTCAATAGGGGTACTCGGGGTAACCCTTACGCTGCGTTTCCTCTCCGGCCTCGAGCTCGGAGGCTGTTGTGGCCTCCGTAGGCGTTTCAAAGGCTGTTGCGCTCCGTTGCTCTGCCGGCCCGGTGCTGGATTCGCCGGCGTCGTCTGAGTCCGTCTCCTCGTGTGACTCGAGTCCGGAACCTCCGCCTCCGCTCGCTTCTGACACCACTCGTCGCATCTGCTCTTCCGCCCACCGCTTGATCTCGTCCAGCGAGGGAGGCGATATGTAAAACACCTGTATGTCCCCGGGAAACTGCACCCGGTGGTCTTCGCTGAGGATACACAGGCCCGCCTCTTCTTCCCCCAGCGTCTTGTCAATTGCGGTGGCTATGTGCGAATACCTGGCCCTCATGGCGTCGTCGAGGGCGTCTCTGGCTATCCTGGCGACCTTCTCGCTGGCCAGTCCCATCGACAGGCATAGTCTCCAGTCGGAGGCCTCAAGGAATGCCTCCTGCTGGTCGGTTGGCTCAAGGGTAGCGGTAGACTGGCACAGGACATTTACGAAGGCGTGCCCGTGCGGGTTGAGGCTTTCCACCGTGCGCAGCCCCTCCTCACCCGGCTTGAATACGGACTCGTGGTAGACGTGCGTTACCTTGCTAAGGGTGCGTTCAAGGTTTTCCACCTGCCTACGCACCTCGTCCCAGTAGCGGTTGAGCATCTGTGCCAGGTCGTCCGGAATGCCAGGGCCTGTCAGCAACGTCGGCACCAGGTATATCTTGCGTCCAGACCGAAAGCCCTCCGCTTTAGGCCTCGGAATCTCCGTGATTCGCTGGGTCATGTCCTGTCAACCGTCTGCAATTTCGACTCTGACGGCGCAGACCTTGTACTCCGGTATCTTGGAGTCCGGGTCCAGAGCCGAGTTCGTGAGGAAGTTGGCGGCCGACTCCTTCAGCTTCGTGAAGGGCACGAATACTTGCCCCTCCTCCATCTTCTCGTCAAATACTACACGCGCCTCCAGGGAGCCTCGACGCGATTTCAACCGTGCCCAGACACCCTCCTCCAGCCCGTAGCGTTCCCCGTCCCGCTCGTTCATCGAAACGGTCACTTCGGGCGCGCGGGCCATGAGGGCGGATGCTCGCCGCGTGATGGTGCCGCCGTGCCAGTGGTACAGGATGCGGCCGGTGTTAAGGATCAGGGGGAAGCGCTTTGTAGGCAATTCCTCCGCCGCTGGACCCTGGTCGAAGGCGACGAACCTCGCTGGCTCGCCGTGCGGAAACTCGTCCGCGTAGAGATAGCGGGTGCCGGGGTGTTCGGGGGTAGGGCAGGGCCATTGCAGCCCTCCCTCGCGCTCCAGACGGTCGTAGTCGATGCCGTTGAACATCGGGACCAGCGCGGCCATCTCATCCCAAATCTGCGACGGGTGTGAAAAAGAAAACTGGCCTCCGAGTTCAAGTCCCCGTCGCATGGCTACGCGCTTTGCAAGGTCGCATACGATCTCCCAGTCCGGCCTGCTGTCACCGACCGGCTCTACCGCCCTGCGAACCCGCTGTACCCGTCGCTCGCTGTTGGTGAATGTTCCGTCCTTCTCGGCGAAGGAGGTGGCCGGTAGCACCACGTCGGCTATCTCGGCGGTCTCGTTCATGAAGATGTCCTGAACAACCAAGAACTCGAGGCTCTCGAAGGCCCTCTGGGCATGGGTCAGGTCTGGTTCCGACAGCAGGGGATTCTCCCCGGTCACGTACATGGCCTTTATTCCGCCGGCAATCATCTCGCTGGTCATCTCGGTGATGACGAGACCGCTTTTTTCGGGTAAGGGGTGTCCGCCCCACGCATGGTGGAAGCGGGCGAATTGGTCCGACTCTACCTTCTGGTAACCCGGGAATGAATCGGGAAGGCAGCCCGAGTCTCCGCAGCCCTGCACGTTGTTTTGGCCCCTAAGGGGCGAGACGCCTGAACCCGGTCTGCCCAGCTGTCCCGTTACTAGCGCGAGGTTGAGGAGACTGTGCACATTTGGGGTGCCGTTCGTGTGCTGGGTGATGCCCATACCCCAAATGAGGCAGGAACCAGAGAATGGCGGCGAAGCGAATATGCGCGCCGCTTCGGCCAAATCCTCGGCTGGCACCCCTGTGATTCTCTCGGCGAACGATGCGTCGTAGCGCTCGATAACGGAGCGCCACTCCTCAAAGCCCTCGGTCCGGGCACGGATGAATTCCTCATTGGCCAGGCCGTCCTCCAGTATCACCTTGGCCATGGCGTTGAACAGCGTCACATCGGTACCCGGTCTGGGCCTGAGCCACAGGTCGGCGTAATCGCACATTCCAATGCGCCTGGGATTGATTACGATCAGCTTCGCTCCGCGCTCGACGACGGCCCGCCGCATGCGAGCTGCGGCAACCGGATGGTTGGAGTCGGCGTCCGAGCCGGCGATCATCAGGCAGCCGGCCTCCTCGTAATCGACGTATGAATTGGACGTGGCCCCGCTGCCCAGCGCGATCTGCATAGCCGCCACTGAGGGCGCATGACACAGGCGAGTGCAGTGATCGATGTTATTGGACTTCATCACGAGCCGGGCGAACTTTTGCTGGACGTAGCCGTCCTCGTTAGTGGCCTTGGCAGAGCAAAGGGTGCCGAACTCCTCACCGCTGTAGCGGGATAGCCGGTCGGAGACCGTGTCCAGTGCCTCGTCCCAGCTCACCGGCCGGAGCACGCCGTCCTTTCGAACCAGCGGTCTGGTCAGGCGACTCTTGTCGTGAACGAACGTGTACCCGAACCTGCCCTTTACGCAGAGCATACCCAGGCTCGACCGGTTGTCCGGGTCATCCAACATCTCAACGATACTGCCTTCGCCGTTAACCCTGGCTTTGATACCGCAGCCGACTCCGCAGTAAGGGCAGGTGGTGCTGATGGTTCTGGCGACATTGGAGACCGCCTGCTTGGTGCGGATGGCCCCGGTAGGGCAAACGGAAAGACACTGGCCGCACGTTGTGCACACCGAGTCCGCGAGGCTACGGTCCATGAACGTGCCGATTCGACTGGATGAGGCGCCGGTTCCAAGGAAGTCTATGGCGCCTATGAACTGATGGCTGTCCTGGCACGCCCGGGTGCAGCGACCACAGAGGATGCAGTCCTGCATGGCAAGGTCGAATACCGGGTTAGATGTATCCGTCAAGTTCCTTGGACGACCCGACCATCGCGAGGAAGCAATGCCATGGTGCTCGGCGGCGATGGTCAGCTCGCGGTGGCCGACCGTATCCGATGCGCCGCTCCCTGAAAGGGACTGCGGGACGCAGACCGGGGCCGACTCCGGGAACATGGCCATGGTCAGCTCTATCACGCCGGACCGGATGCGACGCAGGTCTGGCGTATCCGTTCGTATCCTCATTCCGTCGGCTGCGGGAAGGGAGCAGGAGGCCGGATAGCCCCGTACGCCATCCACCTGCACAAGGCAGGTGCGGCAGGCCCCGATCGGCTTCATGTCAGGGTCTTTGCACAACTGGGACAGATAGGTGCCGGACAGATTGACGGCGTCAAGTACAGAGGACCCCTGGCCAACGACAACCTTCCGTCCGTCGATCGATACTTCCATGCTCATCTCTGCGCCCCCGAACTACTCGCTGGGCGGTCTTTCCTCGCTGCGGTGTCCGGTGCCCTTGCCGACGCGACGTGTCGGTCTGGTCGGCTGTGACCATGCGACGCCCAAGGCGGCTCCGATTCCTACCCCTGTTGCTACACCAATGGCCACCGAATCGAGGAAAGCGCCGATCGCAACGCCGGCGGCGATGCCGATGACGACTCCTGCGCAAAGCCGGCTGTTGCTACCGAAGTTCATGTTCACAGTCCATGCACAAGCCGCATAAGTCCGCGAGCGCCATCAGGCCGCCTCACCAATCCTATAACAGGAACATCACTTCTCTTGAGGGATGCCTAGCTCCCTCCCGAAGAAGTGAAGCGTGCTGGTTACGGGACCACCTGCGGCCTGGCCTAGGCCGCACAGGGAGGCAGAGCCGACCACCTCGGCCAGATACGTCAACTCCTCAACGTCTGCCCTGGAGGCACCGCGGCGCGCGAGCCGGTCGATCACCTCCACAATTCGGGGCGTACCCTCTCGGCAAGGGGTGCACTTGCCGCAAGATTCGTCGGCGTTGTAGGCGGCGAGCGCTCTCATCGCGTCCAGAATTCGTACGGATTCGTCGATGGCGACGAGCCCGCCGGCGCCTAGAATGACTCCCGACTCGTGCAGCATACCCGGCATGACTTCGATATCAAGCGAGACGGGCGACAGCAGTCCACTCGACGGCCCGCCGACGCCAAGTGCGGTCAGCACACTTTCGCCTCGCATGCCCCCTCCAATGCCCTCGACCACAGTGGAGAGAGGAGTCCCGAAGGGTGTCTCCACCAGGCCGGGACGGGCCACCGCGCCCGACAGGCTGAGTACTTTGGTTCCGCTGGCGTTCTCAGTGCCGAGTGCGCTGAATGCGGCTGGCCCCTTGGTCAGGATGAAGGGCAGGTTCGAGAGGGTCTCCGCGTTGTTAATCACGGTGGGTCGGCCGCGCAGGCCCGCCTCGGTGGGGAAGGGAGGGCGCAGTCTGGGCTCGCGGCGTCGGCCTTCCATAGTGTTCAACAGCGTCGTCTCTTCACCGCATACGTAGCCTCCGGCCCCGCGCCGTATCGTAGCCCGCACGGACCAGCCCGAGCCAAATACATCCTCTCCTATCAGGCCAAGAGCCTCGGCGTCGGAGAGCGCCCTTTCGATTCGACGGGCTGAAAGGTCGGCCTCTGCGTTGATGTACAGGTATATGACGCTGGCCTGGGTTGCGTAGGCCGCAATCAGTGCTCCCTCGACGATCCGGTGGGGTACCCCTTCCATGAGGTGTCGGTCCTTGAACAGCCCTGGCTCACCCTCTTCAGAGTTAACGACCAGATAACGAGATCCCGCCGCCGCCGCCCTCGCGGCCTCCCACTTGAGGGCGGCCGGGTAGTACGCGCCGCCGCGGCCCCGGAGTCCAGACTCCTTGACGGTCGCAATCGTTGCTTCCGGCGAATCCGATAGCGCAGCAGCCAGGCCGCCGTAGCCGCCAGACTGCAGGTACTCGTCGATGCCCTCGGCATCAATGTCGCCGCAACCGTCAAGGACCACGCGGACCTGCCCTTCTATGAAATCTGATATGTCATTCGCATAGCGTAGTGGCGTCCCGCCTCCCTCGATGATCGTGGAAACGCGGATGGCCGTGTCCACGTCGACCCTGGGCAGGAGTACGTTCTCCCCATCCGGCGCGGTGATGATCACCTGGGGGCCCGCGTAGCAGGCGCCATCGCATCCTGTAGCAACGAGTCTGGCGTTGTCGAGCAGGTCCTCCTTAAAGGCCCTCAGGACATCCTCCGCGCCCAGGGCAATCGAGCAGTGGCCCGCCCGTACCGCGACACGGATCTTTCCGGCACTACTCTCCAGTCTTGTGTTCGCCCCCTGGCGTAGGCGCTCGTACGCTGTTAGGACTGTCACTCCGTCACCTTCTCGCCTAGGCGATCCACGACTTTGGCAGTTCGCTCCGGGGTTGCTCGACCGAGCCATAGTCCGTCCAGCTGCAGGGCCGGCGCCACACCGCACAGGAATCCGCAGGCTGTGGTTTCAAAGGTCACTGTCTTATCCGAGCCAACCTTCGCCGTTTCTCCTGGCTCGACACCCAATCGGGCCTTAACGGCGTTCAGTATCGAGTCCGCCCCCGAGATCCGGCAGCTAAGACCCGTGCAGACCCGGATCATGTGCGAGCCGGGTTTATCGATGCGCAGCTCCGAGTAGCTTGTAGCGGCACCGTATACCTCGCTGACAGGTATCCCAAGATGCCAGGACACGACTTCCATTGCCCAATCGGGCAGGTAGCCGAAGCGATGCTGAAGATAATGCAGTGCGGGCAGCAGCAGCCCGCGCTCCCTGGGGAATCGGTCCCGAAGATCGGCGCGTAGTCCCTTGCGCTCTTCGTCCCTTTGCCTGTCTCGTGCCACCCGGGGTGCTATCCCTTGGCGACCGGCTGTCCCAGCTTCAGCAGGCCCAGGTCTGCCAGTTTGGAATCGGGGATGGTGCCGTCAGGCTCCCAGCCCCGAGCCTGGTAATAGGCAGCTATCATCCGGTCGAGGTCCCGCCTCGAGAGCCTGACGCCCTTGACAGGTCCGTCGCTGAGTTCCTCCTCCAGGATCCTTAGGGGTAGGGAATCGTCCGCACGGGACCAACCCTCTCGGAGGTTGAACAGCTTTTTCAGGTTGTTGATGCGCTCGCCGGCAATGCGAAGCTCTTCTGCCGTAACGTCCCATCCGGTCACGCACGACATCACGTCTGCCGACTCGGCGTAGAAGTCTGCAAAGGCGCGCCGCAGGAATTTGCACCAAACAAGTGAATCCATCACCGCCGATCGATCCTCCCCTTCGGCGACGATGTGGCCCATCTGAGAATCTGCATTCAGCCGGTCCACCCGGGACGAGAAGTCAGCCTCGTAGGCCGAGGATCGGTTGTGGCACGCTCCCCTGGTGCTAACCGCCAATGCCAATGCCATAGTCTTGAGGGAACGGGGTTCGTACCCGGGCATCTCAAGTCCCTTTACATGCATTGCCCACGCTTCTGAGCCTCTACCGATCCGAATCGACGCCCTGCGAGTGCCATCCGCCAGCAGGTCGCCCAGGCCCCGCCGGTGCGCAATGTCCTGCAGGATCGTCGGCAATGCCCCTTCGTCTCCGAACCGCAGGGACGCTCCGTTCTTGGCTCTTGTGCCGTCCAACAGGCCTCTCGATGCGGTTTCGGCGGCCCAGGCTATGGTCGCGCCGGCACTTATGGTGTCCATGCCCAACTCGTCGCAGAGAACGGACGCGCGTAGAACTGCGTTAGGATCGGAGATGCCCATCAACGAGCCCAGGGCGAAAGCCGATTCGTATTCCATTCGGCCTTCTACCTTGGCTCCCTGGTCCCTCGTGGCCATCACATGTTCACAGCCTATGGTGCAGTTGGCACAGTGGGCCGTTCGAACTAGATGATCGGTCTTGAATCGCTCCCCCCCGATCTTCGCTGCACCCTCAAAGGTTGAGGCCTGGAAGTTTCGGGTGGGCAGGACGCCCAAACGGCTGAATACCTCGACATTCGCCATGGTACCTAGGGTCCTGTACTTTTCCGTCGCCTGTCCCAGGCTACGGCGGCTTAATTCAACTCCAATGCGGCTCAGAGCGACCGGATGCGCGACCTCAACTTTCGCCGATCCCTTTACCGCTATGGCCTTGAGGCCTTTGGACCCCATGACAGCGCCGACGCCGGTCCGGCCCGCCTGCCTGCCTCCCTCACTACTTATGCTGGCGAATCTGACAAGCGACTCGCCGGCAGGTCCTATGCAGGCCACGCGAAAGCCCCTTCCCACGCGCTCCTTGACCAGTCTCTGCGTATCCGTAGTCGTCCTTCCGGCAAGGTCGTGGGCGTCAAGTAGGTCTACTTTTCCGTCCTCGATTCGCAGAAGGGTAGGGTGCTCGCGGGCGCCCCTTATGACCAGAGCGTCAAAGGCGCAGCGCTTGAGCTCGGTGGCCATAAAGCTCGACGACAGCGAGTCGCCTATTAGGCCCGTCAGCGGCGACTTTGCCAGGACCGCGAACTTGCTGGAGGTCGTCAGCCGGGTTCCCACCAGGGGGCTGGTCACGAAGATCAGGGGGTTTAAGGACCCCAGGGGCTCCGCTTTCTCGGGGCAGTACCGGTACAGCAGCCACGCACCAAGTCCCGTTCCGCCGATGAAAGCCCGCAAGATCTCATCGGGAATGAGCTCGTACGTCGCCTCTCCAGTATCGAGGTCCACCAGGAGAGAGCGGGCGTGATAGCCGTAAACCTCTCCGTGTTTGATCAGACCGGTTCCCTCTAAGCCAAGGTCATTCATACCGCGCCGTGCCGTTCGCAAGGCGATTCCAACTCTATCCGCCTGCCTGGCTGGAAAACAGGAGAATACGGTCTCCAGACATTATCTGCCTGGTCTCGGAGGACATGAAGCAGGTGCCGTTGAGGTTCAATACGTAGCTCGAAAGTAGTCCTCTACCCGGGTCTATTACCTCGCCCAGGAGCGCCGGTTCTACTTTGGCCAACCGCGCGGCAACTTCGGCGGCCGAAGCTTTGCCCGGCACGCTCAAATCCACACTGCTTCGGCCGGCCAGCAGCCTGGCGTTACCGAACAGTTCAATTGTCACCCTTCTCTCAGGATCGCCCACTTGTCTCCAATTCGTTTCCGAGGTCTCTCCCCGCGCTACGCTCACGCTGGCCATCCAGTGGCGCCGGTTCGCCGTGCGCTGTTCGCGCTATCGGCGAGCGGAGCCTGGCAGGCCGATAATACCGCTGTTTTGTGTTTTGTATAGCTCTATCCTACGGGATCGCTCGCGGTCTCTGCCGCGCGTGCCATCGCGATCTCAAGGTCTGCCGGAGTGTTGACATTGAAGAAACTCCAAAGCCCCGGATCGAGGGCCTCAACCTCGGGCTGCGGGAGGTACTTTACCCTGACCATTTCGAAGAACGCCGAGATCTTTAGTTCTCCGGCGTCTATATTCTTCCTGATTGGCCCCATGCAATCCTTCGAGTAAAGGGCGTGGGTAGGTTCAGGTCTCCCGTCCAGTAGGGGGACGACGGCATCATAACTGCTCCTAGCAGATGCCATATTGGCGAGTAACGCCTGGTTCAGGAAGGGCATGTCGCAGGCGACGACGAGCGCCCAGGCGCGCGAAGCGGCAGTAAGTCCCGTAAGGATTCCCCCGAGCGATCCGGCGTTGGGGTACAGGTCACGGACGATTCTCGCCTGTGCCGGAAGTGGAAGCACGCGGGCCTGTTCCTCCTCGGCGACGACTACGAGAGTTTCCGAGGATATCGGCTCGATGGTGGAGGTGACTCGGGCTATCAGCGGCACGCCACCGATGAGCTCGAGAGCCTTGTTTCGCCCCAGGCGGCGGCTGCGACCGCCGGCGAGGACGACGGCGGTGATTGACCGGAAGTCAATGGAGCAGTTCGCCGCGGTGCCACCGGCCTCCAGTACCATTGACCAAGATTACCACGCGGCTCCCAGTCGGGCATCGTCTGGTCTCAATGACACTCAGGCATGTCCACCTTGGGATTGGCAGTGACCGCCTGTCAATCGCTCTTCGACATTCGGGCGACCACCTTCCCGGTTTCCCGCGTATCGTAGCCGTCGAGTTCGTCGATACGTTCCTTGAACGCACGTGATCGGATAGCTGCTAGGGCAGTTTTCACCGGCTCTGCATCGAGCGATGCCGATGGCGTCACGAGATCGTAGCGTTCCCTGACCAGGGGCACGAAATCGAGATCGAAGGCACGGGCCGCAGACTGTATGCCAAGCCCAACGTCTGCTCGCCCGCTAGCTACTGCGGCCGCGACGGCTAGGTGAGTGTATTCCTCGCGCCCGTATCCTTCTATTGATTGGGGTGAGAGGCGCGCCGTCAGGAGTTGATGGTCTAGCAGAACACGGGTTCCGGAACCCCGCTGTCGGTTTACGAACGTCGCCCGCCGGTTTGCTATGTCGGACAGGGAGGCTATCCCGAGTGCATTACCCCGGGCAACGATCAGCCCCTGGATCCTGTGCACTAGAGTGACAACCGTCACGTCGCTTGAGACGTGGCGTCGAACATAGCTGAGGTTGTATTCCCCGGTGTCGGGGTCGAGCAGATGCGTGCCGACCATGTGGGCCTCGCCTCGCTCAAGGGCCACCAGACCACCGAGAGAGCCAACATTCGCCGACGCCAGACGTGGGCCGCCGGTTTCTGCCAGCAAGTTCGACAGGACGTCCAGGGTCAGATCGTGGCTTCCGGTGACCACGATCGTGTCTTCAATCTCGTTCAGAGACCGAAGCAACTCGACCCTTACCTTCGAACCGGCCTCCAACCCCTCGGAAAAACGTGGAACCAGGGCGATGCCATCGGCCTCGACCAGCGACATTATTACCCCCGCTCCCCGCCGTATGGGTGTGGCCACCAGACGGCCGTCAACCCGCCCCAGGCGGACTCTCAAGAACTCGTCCTCGCCTGCAGGGGAGTAGATCTTTCTGGTAACCACGGCCTCCGCCGTCGGGCCCCGGGTCAAGGCAGTCACCTCACGGAAACGAGAAGCTCTTGTTGAGATGCCTAGGCATCGCTCTATGGTCGATTTCAAGAAGAGTTCGGATGTAACCAGCGCAGAGACCGGGTAGCCGGGAATACCCAGCACCGGCCGTCCCTTCACGGTCCCGAGCACGACCGGGTGCCCGGGACGAATTGCGACTCCGTGAACGGCCAGGTCGCCCAGGGCTTGGACTGCGGGCGCTGTATAGTCCTCCGAGCCCGCCGAAGAGCCCGCGTTGATGACAACAATTTCGTTCTCGTCGGCAGACTTAAGGATCGATTCTTGGATCAGGTTGGGCTGGTCTTTGACTGGATCCATGCGGACCGGAATTCCGCCCCATTCAAGCACTTGGGCAGCTAGCATGATCGAGTTGAACTCCACCACCTGTCCGGGCTCGGCGTTGACGCCGGGCTCAACCAGTTCGGTGCCAGTGGGGATGATCGCGACCGATGGCCTTTTGCGCACCTTGATCGTTGCCACTCCGGCCGATGCGCAGGCCCCTAAGTCTTGCGGCCTTATTCGGTGTCCCTCCGGCAGTACCAATTCGGTCGCTGCAATGTCCTCGCCAATTGGTCGGACGTGCTGGTAGGGTGCCACCGGCTCCCGAATCTCGATGTGCATTCCGTCGAGGTTCTGCACGTGTTCGATCATCACGACCGCGTCGAAGCCATCGGGCATTGGGTCGCCAGTATCCAGCCAGGCGGCCTGTTCCCCGATCCTCAGTTGCAGCGGCGATGTCTCCGTTGCGCCGACCGTTTCGGCCGATCGCACGGCGACCCCGTCCATCGCAGCGGCATCGTAATGGGGAGAAGATTTCAGAGCCCAAATGGGTTCGGACGTAACTCGGCCCGCAGCCTCCTCCAGGGCCACGGTCTCCGGCCCAGTGATCAGGTGGGCGCCGGACCTGTAGAGCGCTTGATCGAAGCGCCGCAATGCCTCATCCATAGGCACGTCCTGCAGGTAATAGCGGCGGCCAACCCTTCTGCCGTGGTTCATCTCAAAAGGTGGTGACGTGTACCGTGTCGCCCGCGTACAGACCGCCGGAGTCAAGCGATACCGATGCCAGTCCATCGGCACGTACAAGAGTGAAAATCAGATTAGACTTGCCGAAGATTGGCTCGGCTACCAGACCGTCAGGGCCTGTAGCCAATCGTACTGGGAAGAAATCCTGGCGGCCGGGCGCGGACGGGACGTTTGAGGCCAGAACTGCTGGGACAACCCGGCTAGTCGCAGGTTCGCTTGCGCCCATGAGGGAGCGGATAACCGGGCGGACGATAAGGTTGCAGACAACCATCGCCGACACAGGGTTGCCGGGCAGTCCGAAGACGGGCGTGTTACCTACCAGGCCGGCTATCGTCGGCTTACCGGGCTTGATCGATATGCCGTGGATCAGCACACCCGGCCCGCCGAGCTCGGCGAGCACCCTTGCGGTCATGTCCCGGCTTCCGACTGAGCTACCCGCCGAGAACACCACGATGTCTCCTCGGTCCACCGCCTCGCGTGCGGCCCCCCTCTGAGCTTTGAGGTCGTCGGGGAAGATCCCAAGAGGCACCGGCGCGCCTCCGGCGCGCTCCACCAGGGCTGCCACCGTGTGCGTATTAATGTCGCGCACCTGCCCGGGGCCGGGCTCCTCGGCTGGCTCCACCAGCTCATCGCCGGTGGACACAATTGCGACCCTAGGCCTGCGGGCAACCTCGACGCTGGTCACTCCGACCGCAAGCAGAGCACCCAGATCTTGGGGACGTATGGTATGGCCTTCCGGCACCACGTCCTGGCCGGCCCGGACGTCCTCGTCGGACTGGACGACGTTCTCCCCGGGAGCGACCGAGCGAACGACCTCTATGGTGGCCTCGCCCACTGAGTGGGTGTGCTCGATCATTACGACCGCGTCGGCTGCTTCTGCAAGCATTCCGCCGGTGTATGCTACCGCGACCTGTCCCGGGGCCAAGGTGACCTGCGGTCCCCTCCCCATGGGAACCTCGCCGACAACTTCAAGATATGCGGGCATGCTGTCACTTGCCCCGAATGTGTCGGCAGCCCGGACCGAGTATCCGTCCATTGCGGACCGCGCAAATGCCGGCAACCCGGTAGGGGATACGTAACGCTTCGTGGTAACCCGGTCGAGCGCGCTTGAGACGAGGACCGTCTCTGAGCCTGTTCGTACACCACCGATGCGCTCTAGAAGGACAGCGATCGCCTCATCCGGGGGCAGAAGGTTGAACAGTTCGGGCATGGGGATTGTCAAACAGCCGTAGCTTAGTTTTCTCCGCATCCGCTAGCGGGAAAGGGCTACGTTAACCTTGTCCCTTACTAGGACGCCAACCCTCTGTCATATCGGCCGGTATGGGCCGATCGAGTACTAGAGGCCTAAGATGGCCCCGTCCTCGTCGACGTCTAGGGAGCGCGGTCTAGTCGGTAATCCAGGCATCGTGACTATGTTCCCCGCGATCGGGTATATGAACCCTGCGCCCACGGACGCCCGTACGTCGCTGACCTCAAAAGTGTAGCCAGAGGGTCGGCCCTTGAGCGCCGCCCTGTGGCTGATCGAGAGATGCGTCTTGGCCATGCATACGGGCAATTCTCCCCATCCCAGTTCGCGGAAGCGGCGCAGTTGCCTTCGTGACGCAAGGCTCCAGGTTGCGTCAGCAGCGTTGTAGACCCTGCGGGCCAATGCAAGGACCTTGTCCTCCAGCGAGTCCGACAGCTCGTATGCATAGTCGATCACCGGATCGGCCGTTCGTGCGGAGTCGTCGGTCGCAGCGATCAACGCCTCTGCCAGGTCCCTGCACCCCGAACCCCCTTCGGTGTATGGGCTGCTCTCGACAGTCGCGGCTGCGCCGGCACGCTCGCTACCCTGCTCGGCGATGCGAAGCTCCTCGGGTGTGTCTGTCGGATAGCGGTTCAGGGCGACAATCACGGGTAGTCCGAAAGAACGTATGACCCCGATAAGGTGGGTCAAGTTGTCCAGGCCCGACTCGACTGCAGACGGATTGGGAGGGTCTAGATCCCTGACCTTTACGCCGCCGTGGTACTTTAGCGCCTTTATTGTGGCCACGATCACCGCACCCTGCGGATGCAGGCCCGAGGTACGTGCCTTGATGTGCATGAACTTTTCGAATCCCAGGTCAGCGCCAAAGCCGGCTTCAGTGAGCACGTAGTCCGCATACGAGAGCGCAAGACGATCCCCGACCACCGAGCTGCACCCATGGGCTATGTTGCCGAACGGACCCGTATGGACGATGACGGGCTGACCTTCCGTAGTCTGGACGAGATTGGGCAAGAGGGCGTGCCGAAGTAGCGACATCATCGAGCCAACCGCGCCAACGTCGTCCGCCGTTACCGCCCGGCCGTCGTCGGCGAAACCTATCACGATCCGGCTGAGCCTCGCCCTAAGATCCTCAAGGTCCGTGCTTAGTGCGAGTATCGCCATCACCTCGGAGGCGGTGACAATGTCGAAGCCCGTCTCCCTGACCGGAGCGTTGTTTACGCCACCAAGTCCTGTGGCGATTTGCCGCAGCGATCGCTCCTCCATGTCGGACACGCGTCGAAGGGTTATCCCTGCGGGCGTCATGTCGGCCACCTGCCCCCGCTGTACGGCGTTGTCTGTAAGTGCGGCTAGAAGGTTGTGGGCTGAGCCGACGGCATGAGCATCACCAGTAAAGTGGACGTTCACCTCATCTTCGGGCTCGATACGAGACTTGCCGCCCCCGGTGCCACCGCCCTTGATGCCGAAGATTGGCCCGAGGGAAGGCTCGCGCAGCGTGGTGACCACGTTGACTCCCAGCTGCCCCATGCCCTGCGCAAGCCCCACGGCGGTGGTCGTCTTGCCTTCCCCGGCGGGCGTCGGCGTCATGCCCGTGATTACGATCAATTTGCCGCGATGGCCGCCCTGGCCTATCGCGTCCAAGGGGATCTTGGCCTTGTAATGACCGTAGGGGATTAGAAGCTTGGGATCGATCCCCAGGGTCTTGGCGATCTCGGCTATTGGTCGCACGTTGGAATTAACCCCTATATGTCGCGTGCCATCCGTCTTTAACGTCTAAACGCGGCACGATTCTAGCATAGGGACCGCAGGGTTACTCTCTTTGGCTAGCGAGGTCGTCGATCAGGCTCGACGAGACTGTTCCCCGGAGATTTCCGCCTCCTGCCTTCGCAGTTCAAGTAGCACTGGCTGAGTGCGACGGATCACATCCGGACCCGACATCGTCTTGCCCTGGCCCCGCACCGCAGACATGAAGGCGCGCAAGCTCTCCCTCATGCCTACGAAGCCCGCCTCGGGTCTGGTGCAGTCGGCCATCCCTGAATTCCAGTCGCCGCCTCGACGCCGCCACGCGTATTCTCCAGTAGTCAGGTCGGCCTTGGCCTCTCCTGCTACCCCGTTCAGCGTCACATTGAGGCCAAGAACGCTCGGTCCTTCGAAACTGAAATTCCAGGACGATCTGGCACCGGACTGATACGCAATCTCGGCTCGACCGGTCACGACCAGGCCATCTCCTCGGATTTTGGAGGGGATCATTTCTATGCTCTCGGCCGGACTCTCGACGAGGCTGTCCAGAAGGTCCACGTACCATGGTCCTAGGCCGGATATCATGCTTGACTTCCGGTATTCGCTGGCCAGTAGCATTTCGTGCTGCAGGTGGCACGAGTGCAGGATGCCCAACTCTCCTTCCTCACCGAACAGTCGGCGCAGAGCCTGGACCGCAGGCAGGTACCTGGGCTCCACGTCAACGTGTAGGACTGCTGATCTGGACTCTGCGAGAGACAGCATCCTTTCAGTGTCCTCAGCGCGGGCAAAGGGTGGTTCCACGAAAGTGTGCAGGCCTGCCCTCAGTGCCTCCGTTGCGGCAGCCGCGTTGAGTTCAGGTGTCAGGGCTATCAGTACTGCGTCCACGCCGCCGGCCTCGATCAGCTCTGAGTAGCCTGCAAAGAGCTCCAGTCCCTCGCCCAACTGCTCTCGAGCGGCCGTCCGGGACCCCTCCGTTCGTGCGGCGACGCTCACGACTCTTGCGTCTGTCATCTCCTCTATCAGGGGAAGGTAAGAGACGCGGGCCCAATAGCCGAACCCCAACAGCCCGATCCTCAATGCGTTGCTCAATGTCTCACCTCAGCCCTCGCAAGTCTCTTTGGGTAAGCAGCATGGCAGCGGACGCCGCCAATAATAGGACCGCCATGGCACCAATCACCACCTGGCCGTCGAAGTGCTCGATCGCGACACCCATCGGCACAACGACCAGGGGTACCACCCCGAAGCTCATAAGGTAGAGGCTCATCGTCCTGCCCCGGAATTCAGGGTCCCCATGCTCCATCATCAGCGAGTGGGTAAGCGTACGGCGCCCTGAATCCGCCACCCCCAGGATCACCATTAGCACTGCGGCGACGGCATAAATGGGTACCGCTGCTACGGCCAGCAGCGCGGCTCCCGATGCCAAGCTCGCCAGGATCAGGGCGATTCCCCGCCTCACTCCGCGCACCGCTGCGAGCGCAAGTGCCCCCACCAGCGATCCGGCGCCCATGATGCTTACGAGAAGACCAAGAGCCTCCGGCCCCCGCTCGTATACATCGACGACAAACACCGGCAAAACGAAGCGGAATGGAATCGCCAGCGAGGCGGTCACCAGAGTCAGCAGCAGCAACAGGCGGATTAGGGGCGAGCGTCCGACATACCGTAGGCCTTCACCTATCTCCATGAGAACCGGGCGTGCCTTGCGCCTGACTGGCGTCAGGGAGGGCAGTGCGCCGGTGAGGATCACGGAAATGCACCCCAGGCCCGCAATAACGAAAAAGACCACCTCAGGGCCGCTGAGTGCATACAGCGCCCCGCCGATGCCCGGGGCTATCAGGAAGGTTGCGCTTAGGAGCGCACCATTCAGTGCCACCGCATTGCTGAGCTGACGCCGGTCGACCAACTCCGGCACGGACGCCTGCCTTGCAGGCATGGTGAACGCGAAGACCGTGCCATAGGTAAAGCCCATCACGATAAGGTGGGACCAGTGGATGTGTCCGCTCCAGATCGCAAGTGCGACCAGCAGCGCGATAGCACCGGCGGTGATTTGTCCAACCTGCATGGCCCGCTTTCGATCGAATCGATCGGCGACGAACCCTCCGAAAGGTGACAAGACCAGCATCGGAACGGCCTGGGCTCCGTGCACGAAACCGAGCAGGGATGCCGAGTCCGTCAGGTCATACGCGAGGTAGCCCATCGCTATGAAGGACATCTGCACGCTGCTCATGAAAGCGAGCATTCCGAGCCACATGTAGCGAAAATCCCTCTGCGACAGGGAAGCGAAGGTATGCCTCCACCACGCCGGAGGACGTCGGCGACGCGGCCTCGCAGGTGACGGGGGCGAGGCTCGGCCTGCCTTCAACGAGAAATTCGATGCGGGGCTGGCTTTCTGAGGACGGTTGTCAGAGAGGGAGCTAGGGGAGGCCCGTAAATCCGAGTCCATTCATGCCAATATAGGCTTGGGCGACAACGTCGGGCAAGGAAGGATCGGGGCCCCCTTTAGGCACCTTTCAGATTCTGCATTCGGGGCATGTAGGCTCTAGAAACCTAGGCCAGGCCGACTGGCGAACGATCCCCGCCGCCCAGGAGACCCTCTTGAAGGCGCTGTTCACGAGAGGAAAGCAGAGTCCGACCCGATATCGATCACCAAAAAAATAGGGGTCCGGGCCACGAGGTGCGCTCACCCCACCTGGGCTTGGCCCAGGCAGGTAGGCCCTCGCGGGTGTTCGGCCCGGACCCGCTCCGCTAACTCTGCACCGCACTGCCAAGGGGCCGCGGTGCCCTGATGGTACCATAGCGCGGTGGGCAGCACTTTCGGGAACGTCTTTCGTACAACCACGTGGGGAGAGTCTCATGGCGGTGCCGTTGGCGTGGTGGTCGATGGCTGTCCCCCCAATCTGGAACTGGATGTCTCGGACGTTCAGGCGGAACTGGATCGTCGACGCCCCGGGCAGAGTGAAATCACCACCCAACGTCGAGAAGATGACCGCGCCGAGATACTCTCCGGTCTGTTTGAAGGTCGCACCCTGGGCACTCCGATACTGATCATGGTGCGAAACAAAGACGCGAGGGCCAGAGACTACGAGCACCTTAGGTCCGTCTTCCGACCATCGCACGCCGACTATACATACCATGCGAAATACGGCATCCGAAACTGGCAGGGAGGCGGGCGGGCGAGCGCCAGGGAGACGGTCGGTCGTGTCGCTGCAGGGGCGATCGCGTCAAAGATACTAGCCGAAGCGGGGATGGAGGTGATCGGCTACGTCAAGAAGGTCTGGACAATGGAGGTCGACGTAGATCCCGACACCGTTCAGCGTCGAGAGGTCGAGGCCAACGTGGCGCGAGTGCCCGACCCGGATATGGCCGAGAAGATAATTGGACGCATAAAGCAGGCGCGCAAGGAAGGGGACTCCTTGGGGGGCGTCGTGGAGGCCGTGGCACGTGGCGTTCCACCCGGGTTAGGGGAGCCCGTATTCGACAAGCTAGAGGCCGACCTTGCGCGGGGCCTTCTGTCATTGCCGGCATGTAAGGGATTCGAGATAGGGTCGGGGTTTGCCGGCACCGAGATGACGGGATCCGCGCACAACGACCCCTTCTACAGCGAAGGTGGCCAGATACGCACGCGCACCAACCGGTCAGGTGGGGTTCAGGGCGGAATCTCCACCGGGGAAAACATCGTGGTACGTGCGGCCTTCAAGCCCACAGCCACCATAGCCATAGAGCAGGACACCGTTGACAAGCATGGCAATCCAGTCACCATTTCCGGCCGGGGTCGCCACGACCCCTGCGTGCTTCCCAGGGCGGTTCCGATGGTCGAGGCGATGGTAGCGCTCGTGCTATGCGACCACCTGTTGATGCAAAGAACGGTCCGACCCTAGAGCACCACAGAATCGGCCCGAACGCGCCGATGCGATGGCAATCCCGACGCTGGGCGGCTCGCTAGGGACGGGCCCTTAGGAGCGGGAATGCGCATCTATACGACCGGTGACATTCCTCCGTCGATGTTCACGGCCGTGCCGGTTATATAGGCTGCTCGGTCAGATGCCAAGAACGCTATGAGATCGGCCGCCTCGGCCGCTTCGCCGACCCTGCCAAGCGGCACGCCAGAACCAAGCTCTTCGTACCATTCGTCGAGGGTCAGCTGCCTGCCGGAGTCCCGCCACCAGCGCTCATGCTGAGCGCTCTTGATCAGCCCGATGCAGACCGTGTTTACGGTGATCCGGTCGGTAGCATAGTCGAGGGACATAGCCTTGGTCAGTGCGATGCCCGCGGCGCGGCTCACGGAGGTCGGGACACTTCCGCCTCTGGGCGCCTTGCCGGCAGGTGTTGTGATGTTGATTATCCGTCCGCCGCCCTGCCGGCGCATGTGAGCTGCAGCTGCTCGCGCACCTAGGATTGCGCCCATCAGCTTTAGATCGAGGTCTTCCCTCCACTCTCCGTCGCTGACGGCGTCGACATGTCCAGCCGCGGATTTTCCTGCGTTGCTGACGAGTATGTCCAGGCGCCCGAAGGCGGCCGCTGCCTCGTCGACGGCCGCCTGAATCTGATCGGGCTCCGTCACGTCTCCCGGCAAGGCGAGCACCTCCGTGCCGGTTGATGCCGCTATCTCACGGGCCGCTGACCTCAGGTGGTCGGCTCGACGGGCAGTGATGCCAACTGATGCGCCCTCGGCCGCCAGCCGGTGAGCCGTAGCCCTACCTATCCCGTCGCTGCCGCCGGTCACCAGGGCGGCTCTTCCACTTAGACCTAAGTTCATGTCTCTCTTCCTCCCATCCCGAATCGCCGTCGTGTGACTGCCCGGCGGTTCGTACCTTAGCGCCAGCCGTCCTCTCTGCAAGGTACGCCTCGTCGAGTAGATCGGTAACGTACTTGACCTCGATACGTGCGTTGTCACGTTCGCTCCCGTGCTGGAGCTGCATCATGCAGCCCGGGTTGCCCGTGGCCACGATGGTGGCACCGGTGCCTTCGATTGATGCCATCTTGTCGTCTAGGAGCCTAAGGGACATGTCTCTCTGGGTGATCGTGTATGTCCCTCCCGCCCCGCAACAGCGAGTCGAGTCAGCCATCTCCACGAGACGAATTCCCGGGATAGATTCAATAAGGGCGCGAGGCTGTCCTCGCACTCCCTGGGTGTGGGAGAGATGGCAGGCGTCCTGATAGGTAACTGTGTAGTCGAGAGTGCCCTTTGGAGGCTCGATTGGCAGGTCGCTCAGAAACTCGTGAATATCAAGTACCTTCTCGGAAAGATCCCTCGCCCTCTGCGAGTACAGCTGGTCATCACAGAGGAGTTCACCGTATTCCTTCATCCTGGTTCCGCAACCTGCTGAAGCGGTGACCACGGCGTCGACGGGTAGCGCCAGGAATGCGTCCACATTGCGGCGGGCTAGTTCGCGCGCTCGTTCAATGTCGCCGACGTGCGTGTGAATCGCCCCGCAGCATACCTGTGACTCCGGCACGATCACCTCCACCCCATTTCGGTTCAGGACCCTCACAACAGCCCGCATCTGTGGGCCATGGACCAGTGGCATCACACATCCCGAAAGCAGTGCCACCGATACGCGTGGCTGGCCTTGAGCTTGGTAAGTCTGGCCTTCGGCGGCGAAGAAGGTATCCGGAGTGTCAGGTAGGGAACGTTCCAGTTCGGCTATTTTGCCTGGGACCAACTCTAGGAGTCTTGACAGCCGAAGGACCCGCTGTATTCCGGATCGCTGATACAGCCTTAAGACTCCCACCAAGGCGGTTACGGCGCTCTGGTCGGGGAGGATTTTTCCAATCACAAGCCAGGATAGGAAGCGGCCCAAAAGAGAGACCCTTCTCCGCCTCTCCACCTGCACCATGGTCTTTTCGATGAGCCGGCCGTAGGGCACTCCCGACGGGCAGACGTCCTCGCAGGCCCGGCACTGGATGCACATGTCCCAGTGGCTGTAGACGTCTTCTCCGATCCCCAATCGTCCTTCGTTGACCGCCTTCATCAGCGCTATTCGACCCCTGGGAGATTCGGTCTCCAGGCCGGTCTGTAGGTAGGTGGGGCAGGCCTGAAGGCAGAAGCCGCAGTGGACGCACTTGTAGAGATCCTCCTCTGCGGGCGCGTCGTGCACATCGAAACCGGGCCCAGGCGTAACACGGCTCAGGGAATGAGAGGGGTGAGAATTGTCCTCGGTCACGGGCCCCGCCGATGTCTGCTCATCAGATCCCACCGACAAACCGCCCGGGGTTGAGGGTGCAATTCGGGTCGTATAGATCCTTGAGCCGTCTCATGACCGCCATCGCCTCGCCCCCTACGTCCCACACATCGATACTTTGCTTGGCCTCGACGGGGGCCTGTTCTAGCACAGCGGTGCCCCGGCGCTGCCTGGTGAGCTTGCGAGCATCGGCGATAACCTGCGCTAGGGCGCCTAGGTTGATTGACGTGCCCGGACAGTAAAGGTGAACCAGCACGGCGCCGGAGGGAACGTGCGTCACTATGGCGGGCATCAGGCCGCGCGCTGCTGCGGCGCTCTCAAGCGATGCCAGCACTTCGCCGGCGGTGGCTGGCGGAAGGGAGATCCTGACGGAAGCGGCTGGCCTTGTCGATTCGTCCCATCCGAAATCGGCCACCGCGCGCCATGTTCGATCGTGCTCGGCGCCGTCTAGACGGTCCAATTGCAGGGTGTCGTGGCGTCCGCAGGCAGCTGTGGTCTCGTCGACCATGCGCTCCAGTGTGCGAGGCCGCCCGTGCAACCTAACCGCCAGGTGGTGGCTCCCTTTTCGGATGAGGTTGAGCTTTTGCGCTGCGACCGGGCTCAGCAAAGTCAAGGCTAGGGGCGAACCCCGGCCGTGGAACACAGACATTCCGGCCTCGAAGGCATCGGCCGGTCTCCGGAAGGAGGCAAGGATAGTGGCCTGTCCGGCCGGCAGTGGAGTGAGTTTGAACGATGCCTCGGCGACGACCCCAAGCGTACCAAGCCCGCCGATGTGGAGCCGGGACATGTCATAGCCGCTTACGTTCTTTACGACCTGTCCTCCGCTCTTGGTCAGGTCGCCACTTGGCGAGGCCACCTTCATGCCGATCACGATGTCTCGGAGGCCCCAGCCCTGCCATCTCAGTGGCCCGGAGTTTCCCAGAGCCAAAGTTCCTCCCACGGTCGCCTGATCGGGTAGGGGAGGGTCGATGGCTACGAACTGGCCGTGCTCGGCAAGAGACGCCTGCAGTGACGAAACGGTAATCCCGGCCTCAACCGTGGCCGTGAGGTCGGCGCGGTTATGCGAGACCAGATTGTTGAAGCGGCTTGTATTGATGGCGACGTCGTACCGGGCCGGGATCTTGCCGATTCTGGTCCGAGTGAGACCCCCGACGGGCGAGACGGACAGGCGCTCGCCGTTGCAGGTCGCCAGTGCTGCGCACAGGGCTTCAATGGTATCGGGAGCAAAGACGGCCTCCGGCGTCAGTCCGTCGATTACGTGGTCAGATAGGGGCTCGGTGACAGAACCACCGGCGAGTTCTTGCAAGACCGTTTGCGGTCTCGTTCCACCGGCGGAGTTCGATTCCGACTCAGCCACGTCCGTCATATATAGGCTCCGGTGCCCGCGCGGGCAACAGGCCCGACCTGAGTCAACTCGTTTGCTGCCGATCCCTGAGGGAAGATCTTGCCCGGGTTGAGAGCGTCCCGGGTGTCGAAGGCGGGCTTTAGGTTTGCCATCGTCTTCATGTCCTCCTCACTGAACATGTACGGCATGTACTCCCTTTTCTCAATGCCTATACCGTGCTCTCCGGAAAGAACGCCTCCCTGATCGACGCACAGCTTCAATATCCGTCCGCCTATCTCAAGTACCCGTTTCGTCTCACCGGGCTTGCGCTCGTCAAAAAGGATCGACGGGTGCAGGTTGCCGTCGCCCGCATGCAATACATTGGCAATTGGAAATCCGGATTCCGCCGAGATCTCCTTGATTTGTGCCATCACCTCCACGAGTCTCGTAGGGGGTATCGTCCCGTCTATGAGGTAGTAATTGGGTGCAAGTCTGCCTAGCGCTCCCAATGCCCCCTTGCGGCCTGCCCACAACCTTTGGCGCTCTCCGGCGTCTCTAGCGGATCGGATCTCCATCGGCGAATGCCGCGCCATGACCGACTCAATTAACTGGGATTCCTCTTCCACGGACTCGGCTAAACCGTCCACTTCGACCAGCAGTACCGCGCCCGCTTCGGCAGGGTATCCAGCATTGACTGCCGGTTCCACCGCCGCAATGGCCAGATCGTCCATCATCTCCATGGCTGCCGGTACGATGCCCGACCCGATGACGTCTGACACCGCGGAGCTTGCGTCGTCTAGTTCCCTGTAGACGGCCAACATCGTCTTGACCGCCTCGGGGCGTCTTAGCAACCTCACGATGACCTTAGTCACTACGGCCAGCGTGCCTTCCGATCCGATCAAGATACCTCGGAGGTCGTAGCCGGGCGTCTCGGACGACCGGCCGCCTAGCCAGACTACCGTGCCGTCCGCCAGCACGGCCTCCAGCCCAAGCACGTGGTTGGTGGTCACTCCGTAAGCAAGGCAGTGGGGGCCGCCCGAGTTTTCCGCGACGTTGCCGCCGATCGTGCAGGCCTGTTGACTCGAAGGATCTGGCGCATAGTAGAGGTCGTGTTCGGCGGCGGCCAGCGTAAGGTCCAAGTTAACGACACCCGGGTCGACGACAGCCAGCCGGTTGGCCGGGTCGATCTCAACGATCCGGTTCATCCTGGTTAGAGAAACCACCAGACTTCCTTGTTCGGGAACAGAACCGCCGCTTAGTCCGGTGCCGGCGCCGCGAGCGACTATCGTCACGCCCTGGTCTCTGGCGACCCGCATAACCTTCGAAACTTCCGCTGTGCAAGCTGGCAGCACGACTGCCGAGGGTAGCGCCCGGTCAACTGAACCGTCGTACTCAAAGGCTATGAGGCCGGCCGGATCATCCACGACATAGGCGTCGCCGACGATGCGCCTGAGTTGGTCAATCAGCGATTTATCGCTCATGGTTTTCGGCATTGCCAGTTCAGCGAGAGGCCACGATCATGATATTTGCAGCCTCCAAGAGGTCGCAATCGCGAGCGCGAGGATGGGGTCGTCCTGATACAGCCCTGACCCAGCTAGCTTGACCAGACGAGGGTGGTGGGACCACATCCGGCTGAATGCCCTGATCGCAACCTGCGGACACCCACTCAGGCTTCTGAAGCAGGCGAGACTTCGACGTGCTTGTCCATCTGACAGTCCTGCTGCGTCCGTCGCCAGTAGATGATGGTGGTTGCGTGTCGCGCCGATGCTTTCGCGGTGGACCGGTTTAGCCAGGGCATACACCTGACTCGGGAGGACATCGCCTAGGGCACTCGGTCACCGGCCAGCTGCTGCGCCATGACACTTGGATCGGTGGTAGGCATCTGGCATGCGTAGTTTTCGCAAACGTACGCGGTAGCTACCCCTCCCAGTCGTTCCCGTTCCCTTGCAAGGGGCAGGTTGGCGATCGCTCCTTTACCCCCCACACCCATGACTACCTTGTTGGGCAGATAGTGTCTGTAGATCTCGGCCAGCAAAGCTCGGGTGGCATGGTCGCCAGGGTCGCCAGCTATTGCGATCTCTTTTGGAGCACTCAGGTAAAAGTCCAGTCCGCCAAGCCAGTGACCGGCTCCAGCCGGCACCCGCAGCATCAACTCCCGGGCCGAGCGGATGCCCTCGACAGCCTTGTCCCTCATGCCGGAATCGCCGGTGTATATGGCGAGCTTCAGCAGGACGGAGGAGGCCGCTGAGCTACCCGATGGAATCGCATTGTCCGAGACATCGCGGGGCCGGACGATGAGGTCTTCGTGATCCGAGCCGGTGTCATAGAACTGGCCAGTGCCGCGGTCCCAGAACAGTTCGACCATCGATTGCCCCAAACTGATCGCCTCGGAGAGCCACCGCGCCTCGAGGGTAGCCTCGTGCAGCGCCAAGAGGCCGTCGATGGCAAAGGCGTAGTCCTCCAGATAGCCGTTGAGTTTGGCCGATCCGTCCTTGTAGGTTCGCAAGAGCCGTCCATCGCGCCGAAGCGACGTCAAAAGGAAATCGGAGCATTTTGCGGCCGCGGCCGCGTATTCTTGGTTCCCTAAGACCGCCGACGCCTCTGCCAGGGCCGCGATCATCAATCCGTTCCAGGCGGTCAGGATCTTGTCATCGGTACCGGGCGGAACTCGGCGCGAGCGGGCCTCGTAAAGCTTCTCTTTGGCGTCGGCGACGAATTGCAGGACCTGAGCTTCATCACGCGATAGGGAAGTGCGAAGCTCTTCGGTGAAATTCAGGACCGATGAGCCCTCGAAATTGCCCGTGTCAGACACATCGAAGTAGGCTGCCATGCGCTGACCCGCGGCCGTGCCCAGGACTTCGCAGAGCTCCTCGGGTCTCCACACAAAGAATTTGCCTTCCACTCCCTCACTGTCTGCGTCCTGCGCCGAGTAGAAGGCACCCTCAGGGGCCATCATCTCTCTCAGGACATAGCGAAGAGTCTCATCGACTAGGCGGCGGTATGCGGGGTTTCCGGTTATCTGAAAGGCGTGGAGATACAGGCGGGCTAGCAGGGCGTTGTCGTAGAGCATCTTCTCGAAGTGAGGAACCAGCCATCGCGCGTCCGTCGAGTAACGGTGGAAGCCGCCCCCCACCTGATCGTAAATTCCTCCCTGAGCCATTGCGTCCAGTGTCCCGGTCACCATTTCCAGCGCATCGCCGTCTCCGGTTCGCAGGTAGTAGCGGAGCAGAAACTCGTAGATCATCGGCTGCGGGAATTTTGGTGCGCCACTCAGGCCGCCCATTTCCCGATCGGCCTGCGCTGAAAGGTTTGCGTAGGCCGAGGAAAGGTTAGCCTCCGCAAGTAGTTCACTAGACCTGCCGGCAAGGGTTGTCTGACGGATCCGGGCCACGAACTGTTCCGAGGATAGCTTGAGGTCGCCCTTTTTGTGCCGATAGGCATGGGAGACGGCATCGAGAATCCTTGGGAACCCGGGCATGCTGCCGCGATCAGACGGAGGGAAGTAGGTGCCTCCATAGAAGGGTTTGCCGTCCGGCAGCAAGAAGACGGTGAGAGGCCACCCCCCGTGCCCGGCCAGAGCTTGCACGGCAGTCATGTAGATGGAATCGATGTCGGGTCGTTCCTCTCGGTCCACCTTGATGGAAATGAAGTTGCGATTCATTTGAGCCGCGATGTCGTCGTCTTCAAACGATTCGCGCTCCATGACGTGACACCAGTGGCAGGCCGAATATCCGATACTCAACAGGATCGGCTTGTCCTGTCTCCGGGCCTCTTCAAGCGCTTCCTTACCCCAGGGGAACCAGTCCACCGGGTTATCTTTGTGCTGGAGAAGATAGGGGCTGCTCTCGGCAGCGAGTCTATTGGGCAATCGGACCTACCTATGGCAAAAGCGCAAGCGTGGAAACTGAACCGCTAACGATGTCTGCCACGCGTATGGCGTGGTTGTTTGTGTCGGCGACGAAGATCAGGTCTCCGGCTACAGAGAGACCTCCTGGCTCGTGGAAACTTGCCCCTTTGCCGTATCCATCCTCCAGGCCTGACTGTCCCGTCCCGAAGAGGGTAGTCACCTCGCCGGTAACCAGTTCGATCCTCTTGATCCTGTTATTGTAAGTGTCCGTCAGGTACAAGAATCCCCCTGCGAGGTCCACGCCTATAGGGTGCTGCAGCCTTGCGCTCTTCCCGGGGCCGTCTAGGTCACCGAACGAGAACAGGTCCTCGCCGACGATGGTCGACACGAAGCCTGCGGCGTCCACGTCGGCCGTACGTATCGCGCTCGTCTCACTGTCGGCAAAATAGAGCTTGGAGCCATCGCTCACTATGCCGCTCGGCTGGGCCAACTGGGCCGAGAGCAGGGGGCCGTCCACGATATTCTCACGACCGGAGCCGGCATGCGGCGCCATGAACCCCGACGCCAGATCGAGTCGCCATATTTGGTGGAAACCGGCCATCGCAATGTAGAGGTCGGTATCGCAGAGAGCGACATCCCAAGGCGATTTTATCGGGGTCGACCTGGCTGGACCTCCGCTACTGAATCTGGAGGCCGGTTGTCCGGTTCCCGCGAGCGTCACGACATTGCCTTCGGAAAGATTGACCCGGCGGATTGCGTGGTTCTTCGTGTCTGCAACGTAGATCTGGTCCCCGGAGAGGGCTAGACCCTGCGGATCCCGGAATCGCGCAGAAGCGAAATCCCCATCCGTAAGTCCGGCTGCACCAGACCCAACCATTGCGCGGACTCGTCCATCAAGCCCGGCCACTACTAGGCGGTTGTGATTGGAGTCGGCGACCACGAGTGTGTCCGACTCTCTGTCGGCCATAACCTTGCCCGGGAAGGACAGCGGCCCATCCGACATCTTGTCGCGTTCCAGCGTGAAGTGAATTGGGGTGCGATCGATCAGCCCCCTTGCGTCGAAATCGCCTATCAATCCTGCAATTGCCCTGTCCAAAGCGTCCTTGTCGAACTCTCCCTCGTGCTTGCCGAGGACGGTGCCTTCCGGACCGACAAACATGAAGGTCGGCCAGGCGCGCACACCCCACCTGCGCCACACCTCGAAGCCGGAGTCGTTGGCCACCGGGTGATTGATGTCGTAACGCAGCACTGCCTGGCGCACGTTGTCCAACGACTTCTCCTGCGTGAATTTGGCGGAGTGCACACCGACTACGACCATTTCATCTCGATACTTTGCTTCTAGTTCCGCCAACTGCGGAATCGCGTGCATGCAGTTGATTCAGCAATACGTCCAAAAGTCAAGAATTATCAGCTTTCCCCTCAAGCCCTCGATCGTTACTGGATGCTCGGAATTGAGCCATTCCAACTCCTTGGGGAACTCTGGCGCGTGAACTTGCTTTCTCTCCGTCATCGGCTATTCTCCTGGGCGGGTTTGCGCATAACAGCGAAGCTAGGTCGATGGTTCTACTCTATTCTGAATCACTTGGAATAGTTAGGGCTTGCTTGGCATCCTTAGATACTCGACATGGACTCTGACGCGCCGCTAGGGCTTTCCACTATTTTCTTAAGGCGGGCCCTGAATCCGTCCACCTCGGGGGCGGTACGTCAGTCGCTCCGCCCAAATGTCTCCAGTCTGAGCCAAGGTGTCCGGCCACTCTACGTCGTTGCCGCTTGGGGCCGGTCCATCCTCCATGCCAGACTTGGCGAGATTCGTTGAGCCTACAACTTCGCGGCTAGCCGAGCCAGCCCTGTGTCGTCGCCACACTCGGTGACAGACAAGGCATTCGCCGAAATCACTGCGGCGAGCCGATTTGCCCCTCTGGTCTGGAGCCTCGCTGCGCCGGTATGTAACCGCCACTCCCGCCACCTTACTTAGGTAACCAAGTCGAACGTTCTTGAGTCCATGAAACGAGCGAAGACACACTCTTGGCGTCAGGCACTCTTCTCAGCTAAGGCACAGATGGTAGTGCACATCATGATGTGCCTAATCGACAGGTCATGGCATGTTATTCTTGACAAATCTCCACAGGCATTTATACAGCGTTTCCTGGATGTTTGCCGCCGCGATTAAGCTGTGTTCACTGAGGTGTGGCAAATGGGCAACGTTGGCCAGTAAGAGCAAACATGAACAAATTAGACACGATTTCCACGGAAATCCATGTCAAACGTTAGCTACTTTGTTCGTAATACACGAATATCGATACACAGACTTATCAGCATAGTAATAGATAGTTACTACGATTGTAGATATATGTCGTATGCCTCCCGTCAATTGAAACGGCCAGTGAACAGAGATCGAGACCGATAGAGGTGTATATAACTCTGTCGTTCCGTAGCACTATCGACCAAACGATATCGGGTCTGTTGTACAGGCTGGGGTGACGCGGATTGCTGTCGAGCACTGCGTCGTTGCGCCTGATATTCCATGGGCTTAATCGACACGGCGGATGATGCTGCCTCTCCGTTTTGGTATGGTGCTGCGGAGCATGTGCGGCGCGACCTCTTCTTTTGGCTTTCAGGGCAACATGGAGGCAGTGAACGGCAATGCTGCGACTGATTAGTGAGCCTGGCATTTGCCCTCCGAACGTACGTGCCTGGTGTAGGTGTAGAGCGTTACTCTGTGACTATTGAACGGAAGTGGAGACGGTATGCGCTTTCTTCTTGACCCATGGCGCCGCATAGGTGCCCGACTATACCTCGCCCTGGGATTTGCGGTGCTGCTTACCCTAGGTTCTAGTGCTGTGGCAGTGTATTACTTCGAGCGGAGCGGGGACCTCAATCACCGGGTCCAGACCGAGGCGGAACCAGCTCTGGATGCATCTTGGGCAGCTGCCCGGGAGGCAGAGCGACTCTTGTCGCTAGGCCTCAGGCTCATGGTCCAGAACGCGGCAGGGGTTTCTCCCGACACCGCGACGGCTTCGCTGGAGCGGTTGGAAAATTACCTGACCGCTGCCAGCGTTGTCCCCGCCTTGTTGCCGGCAGCGAATGAGGTGCATGAAGGAGCATATGCACTGGTCGGAGTCATCGATCAGCTGGCAGTCTACCAAGCTGCGGTTCAAGACAACGACATAGCTGCGACTGAACTGGCAGGCGCCATAGAAGGATTGTCGGTCGATGGTGAGTCCCGTGCATCCCTGAGGCGAGCTCTATTGGCTCCTGACCAGGCTGAGCTTGACCGCCTCTGGGACCAGATCGCAGTACTGCCGTTGGGTGAACAGGTGTATGCGGTCCGTGGTCAGCAACTGGCGCTCAGAGCTCAAGCAAATGGACTTGCTGCTGCTCTCGATGAGCGAAGTGTGGCCTTGGAGGACTCAGTCACCGGTTTACTGGCGACCGCGCGGGCAGAGTCGCAGGTAATACTTGAGTCGTCGGTCCGCAGTTTTGACGAGGGTCGCATCATCCTGGCGGTGATCAGTATTGCAAGCGTCCTCGCGGCTACCCTGAGCGCTTGGCTTTGGGTCGGGCAGGGGGTGGTGCGTCGTCTATCTAGGCTGTCTGAGCGCATGCGCGGCATGGCGTCCGGTGATCTCGAAACTCCGATACCCGAGGTAAGCCGGGATGAAATCGGCGAACTGGCCGGCGCTCTTGAGGTGTGGCGCCAGCAGGCGCTTGAAGTACAGCGGCTGAATCTGGTTGAACGTCTCTATGGAGAGTTGCGTGAGGTGAACGAGGAGTTGCAGCGGATGCAGGCAAGGCTAGTGGCACAAGAGAAGCTGGCCGCCCTTGGAGAGCTGGTATCCGGTGTAGCTCACGAGATTAGTAATCCGCTGAACTTCGTCAAGAACTTTACCGAAGGATCCTTAGAGCTTCAGCGCGAACTGATGGGAATGCTGACAAGCTACCGCGGTCAAATGACAGAGGATGATGCCAGTCTCCTTGATGACATCAGCGAGGAGTTGGCTACCAGCCTGGAGCGCGTGCAGTCCAACGGCGGTCGCGCTCTGGCAATTGTCGAGCGAATGCGGGGTCTGGGAGTAGTTGGAGGGGATCCGGAGCCCACCGACTTGAACGGTACGTTGCGATCCGCCGTCCGGTTGGCTTGCGAGGCCTTTCACGCGGAATGGAGAGATTTTAGCGTGGAGCCCGACTTTGACCTGGATCGCTCGGTGGGCGATGTGTCGCTTGTAGCCAATGACTTTAGCGAAGCTGTCGTAGGCCTTGTTTCTAACGCCTGCTATGCACTGAGACAAAAACGGGATGCGCAAGACGGCGACTATCGACCGGGCCTGTCGGTGTCCAGCCGCTTGTCGGATGGTTTGGTGGAGGTGCGTGTCCGTGACAATGGGCCGGGAATCCCCGATGAATTTGTGGGGCAGATATTTAACCCCTTCTTTTCGACCCGTGAAGGTGTAGTCGGAGCCGGACTGGGACTTCCCATTGCCGCTGACGTGATGAGGCGCCTCGGAGGAGACCTTGTCGTTGACACGGTCCACGGCGAGTACACGGAGTTCACAATGACGCTGCCAGCAGACTCCACGGCCTAGATAGGGCGGCCCGCGCTGGTGATCTGAAGCCCACTGCTGCTCAGGCCAGCAGGCTCGACGATCGAGAGACCATCACGTGAAGGGGAAGCTAGTCTCCGGGACTGAGAGGAGGTTTGCGCCTGCTACCGCGACCGGTCGGGCTACAACTCGATGATGTCGAAGCCGACAGCGTAGTCGCATCCGGCCAATTCACCGATGGCAGCGGCTCCCCAGTGAAGGAATTCATCGGGGTCAAAGGATTGGGGCAGGTTGTCTATGTAGACGCGGTGTTCTCTGAGGGATTGGACACCCCTATCTATGAACTCGGTTACGTCAACGTAGTGGGTGATCCTAGGGGCTGATGCTATGAAGACGCATTTGATCCCGTGCCAGGGTTCATGGCCTTCGTCAAGGAGTTCGGGGAATATCCAGCGGTTGTCGGCATCCCTGGCGGCGTCGAGCACTGCGATTCCTACAGCACGGTGGTCGGCCATGTTGAGTTTGTCCCCAGCCCAGGTGAGTTCATGGTTGCCGCTGATCAGAATATCGGGCCGGAATTTTCGAATGGCGCGGGAGATGTCGCGCCGAAGAGGTAGGCCGTACTCTACGACTCCGTCCCTGTAATCGAGAAACTCCACAGACTCAACGCCAACAACACGTGCGCTGCTAATCTCCTCACGCATCCGGAGCCTTGCGGTCTCCTCGGGATGCATGGAATCTATGCCTGCCTCGCCTTTGGTTATCATCAGGTAGCCGATTTTCTTTCCCTGCGAGGTCCAGCGCGCGATAGCACTAGCGGCGCCATACTCCAGATCGTCGGGGTGGGCGGCAATTGCAAGGCCCCGGGACCAGTCCTCGGGCAAGGGCGAGAGCTTGGCGGGTTGATCAGGTACAGCTATGGCACGGGCTCCCATGGCAATTGATATTCGAAGAGTAGGCTCTGGCATGGCACGGCACGCCAATTTGGGTCCAACAGTCTAGCAGAGCGGATCTGCGAGGCACGCTGAGGTCTTAAGCTACATTCACAGTCGGCTGAGCTTCATGGCCGGTGGGGACGAACAGTCTAGTGGTCCAACTCGCGAGCAGGACTCCGGGCATCACGAACAGGATGGTGAGCCAGAACCAGGGTTCTTCTGGCCCGGCGGGCGACCAGGACGTTGGGCTGCCGTCCGATACCCAGAGTATTGCGCCGGGCACGAATGGGAGGCATGTCCCAGTAAGAATGATGAAGCCCATCGTGAGTTTCCTGTGCATTGCCGCCAACTGCCGGCTTTCAAACTGTGATTGCCAAGGCGCCCCGTCTGGGGAAAACCCGCGTAGTCATCGGGCGCCTATCGAACATGCCTAACGAGCGGTACGCACGTCAGGGGCAGGTCAATTCCTCGGCTACGTAGCTAGATTCGCCTGTTGTCAATGACGCGAACGGCTTTGCCCGCGCTCCGCGGCAATTGCTTCGGCGCCAGAACATTGACGCGACAGCCGACTCCCAGCCTGCTCTGCAACGTCGCGGCCAACTTCCTCCCCACGGCGGCCGCGCCGTCACGGTTCCTGTACAGCTTCTCCGACGCCTCAACCCGTACAGTCAGATCATCCATATGAGACGGGCCTCGTTCCAGTAGCAATTCGTAGTGGGGTTCCAAGCCGTCCGTCTGCAATAGCTCCGATTCGATCTGAGCGGGAAACACGTTTACCCCGCGAATTATCAGCATATCGTCCGTCCGTCCCAGGGGCTTGTCCATGGTCTTGGTTGTCCGGCCACAAAGACATCGTCCATGGAACAGGCGCGTCAGGTCGCCGGTACGGTAGCGCAGCAGCGGCAACGCCTCTTTCGTGGCGCAAGTAAAGACCAACTCCCCGATTTCCCCATCGGGAAGAGGCTCTCCGGTCGACGGGTCAACGACTTCCGGTATGAAGTGGTCCTCGGCCAAGTGGAGCCCCTGCTTATACTGGCACTCCATTGCCACTGCCGGCCCTATCACCTCGGACAACCCATATATGTCGAGCGCCGTAATGCCGAATCGCGTCTCAATCCTGTTCCGCATCCCCTCCGACCATGGTTCCGCTCCGAAGACGCCCAGCCTCAGGGTACCCAGGTCTGCTCCTATCTCTGCTGCCTGCTCCCCCAGGAACAGCGAATACGATGGCGTGCAGCACAACACCGTTGCGCCGAAGTCTTGCGCCAATTCAATCTGCTGGCGCATGTTGGCCGTCGACGCCGGCACTACCGTCGCGCCCAGCCGCTCGCCACCGTAGTGCAGCCCCAGCCCGCCGGTGAACAACCCGTAGCCGTAGGCGACGTGGATGATGTCCCTACGCTCAACTCCCCCGATGCTGAGCGAACGCGCCGCCAGGTCGGACCACATGGCAATGTCGTTAGCGGTATATCCGACAACTGTCATCTTGCCCGTCGACCCGCTGGAAGCATGCAGGCGTACCACTTGATCCATGGGCACGGCGAAAAGCCCGTAGGGATAGTTGTCCCTCAGGTCCTGCTTAGTGGTGAATGGCAGCATCGCCAGGTGGTCCAAGGAGCGCACGTCCTCCGGCTCCACGTCCATCGACACCAACTCTTCACGGTAGAAAGGCACGCGCGCGGTGATGCGGGCCAGGCAATCACGCAGCCGTTCAGCTTGCAACGAGGCCATTTCATCCTGCGAGATTGTCTCGACTGGGTCCCAGATTACGGATTCCATTGCGGCCTTTCTCCTGACGCTATTTCCCAGGAGCCTGCAAGAGAAGAGTCCCCATCTTGAGAGTGGCAGTTAAAGGGTGTCCTACAAGTCCCCGACCCACCAGGAAATGGCGTCGCGTCGGTTGCCCCGCCCAGCCGCCTCGGTCGCCTACATCCCAACGCCCCTTCTAGAGGTTGTCTGAGAGCGTGTCTGGAGGAATCTGCGCGGGCCAGCGCATACCAATCCCCCATGGCGGTTGTCACCACAACCACCGCTCATGAAAATGGGGCCTGGCTGTAGGGAGTTGTGGATGTCGAGCGTGCCCACCTCTGCGCCCCACCACGGATACCGGCTTTCGCCGGTAAGTCGATGTGGGGCTGGCCGGGCTATTTTCTGACGAATGCATTTTGGACACCCTCTTAGAGATGCCCGATTTCGTTCAAGAATTGAATGGTGATTTCTGCGCAACGTTCCGGTTCTTCCAACTGGAGCAGGTGCGTGGCGTCCGGCAAGAATTCGTAGTTCATGCGACCCAACTCGTCGAAGTCCATGCTAGGCATGAACGTAAACGACGTTGTCGGATCCGAACCGACGACCTTGATTGGACACTCGACCCGCCTGGTGTCTATCTGCATTGACCAGCCGTAGAAGAACTCATAAATTCGCGCCTCGTGCTCTCTCGGACACCGGAGCGCATACCCATCGCCATCGGGACGCAAGAGGGTTTCCGCCATGAGGGCCGACAACCCAGGGGGTAACCGCTGGAAGGTTGGGTCCGCGTCCATGTGCTCGATGTAGTCACCGTGAGAGTCGAACCGGTCTCGGCGGCGGGGCACACTTCGACTCATGTGCTCTGATACATACACCAGGTCATCGGGGTTCTTTCCCGGCGGCTGGATTGGCGGGTCGAACAGCACCAAGCCTGCAAACCCGCCTCGCTCCTGTTCAAACAAGAGGGCCGTCAGTGCCGATGCAGAGTGGAAGACCCCCACCGCCGGCCTCTCTCCGAACCGGTTTCCGATGGACCGGATGATGGCGTCGTAGTCGTCAACGAACGTCGGAAAATTGAGCGATGCGGGATCCCCTGCCGGATTCCATCCATGGGAGCGAAAATCGAAGACCAGCAGGTCAACACAGTCCTTCAACAGCGACCAGTATGGCAGGTACGTGTCTGCGGCCAAGCCGCAACCGTGGCTGAGGACAACCCGCGGACCATCGGGGTTGCCGTGTCGCCGCACCTGCGCCGTTGCCCCGTTCGTGAGTTGGACCGCCAGCACCTCCGACGGTTCCGGCACGCTCCAAACCCGAGTCATTTATGCGGCCAGGCGTCCTTCAATGTACTTAACCATTCCGTCAACCGTAGTGACTATGGCGGCTTCGCTGTCCAGGATGGTGCAACCGAACTCAGATTCTAGGGCCATTGCCAGTCGGGTCAACGCCAGGGAGTCAGCGCCAAGATCTTCCACGAAAGTCGATGCAGGTGTTATTGACGATTCCGGGACCCTTAGCTCCCTGGCGGTTACCCGGATGAGTCGCTCTACTACGTTGGACATTCGTGTCCCTCCAGTTTTGGTGGGCATTTGACCTGCCCCCATTACTTGTACCAGTCACTATCTTAGTCCCACCAGCACCGGAAACGATCCTGTGGGGTCCGGTGTGTTCTTCTCCCCGAATTCTGATCCAGTCTGAATGTTAGTTTTGCGGGAAGCGAAAGGACAGGAGGATTGGCGGACGGAGAGATTCCGGTATACACCGGAGCAGATAGCCTTCGCGTTGCGGCAGGCCGCTCTCAGCCTGCCGGTGGTGGAGGTGTGCAGGAAGATGGGGATCGCCGAGCAGACCTTGTGCCGATTGAAGAAGAGGTATGAGGCATGGGGGTAGCGGAGGTGAGATGTCTGAAGGTCCTGGAGGGGAGAACCGCAAGCTCAAGCAACTGGTGTCTGACCTGAGCTTGGACAAGCAGATGCTCCAGGACATGCTGAGAAAAAAGCCCCAGGGCCTGCTCAGATGAGAGACCACGCCGAGTATCTGCAGGTGGTCTAGGGTTCGAGCGAGCGCCGGGCGTGCCGGGTGCTGACGTTTGGACGCTCGACCTGCAGGTACGAGAGTGTGGCCGCTGAGCAGGCTGCCCTGAGGATGAGGATCAGGGATCTTGCGGCATCGCGGGTGAGCTATGGATACCGGCGCACCCACGTGCTGCTGAGGAGGGAAGGATGGAAGGTGAAGCGCAAGAGGGTCTACCGGGAGGGGCTGCGGATACGGCCGAAGCGTCCCAGGCGCCACGTATCCGGTCAGAGGAGGGAGAGCAGGGTCGAGGCATCGAGATCCGACGAGAGGTGGGCCATGGATTTCATGACCGACAAGCTGTTCGACGGCAGGCGGATCCGGAACCTAACGATATTGGATCACTTCAGCCGAAAGAGTCTGGCGATCGTGGTGGACGGAAGCCTCGGAGGACGTCCATTGGTGGATAAATTGGCCATACCTGAACGGTGTGGAACTGGGCTTCAGCCGGCCGGGCAAGCCCACTGACAACGCGATCGTCGAGGACATCAACGGCAGGCTTCGTGCGGAATGTGTGAACGAGAACTGGTTCCTGTCGTTGGACGACGCCAAGGAGAAGATAGAAGGTTAGCGTAGCTAGTACAACGGTGAGCGTCTCCACGGAGCCCTGGGAAACCTCGCAGACCATCGCCTCGAAGACACCGGCGGTTACTAGATAAGTCGCAAAACTAACATTCCACTTGGTACAGAAAATGGGGCGATCGCAGGTTGACCTGCCCCCCGAATACTGATCCTCACATTGCGTGGCTGAATGATCTCAGAGTTGTCCATGCACGGGGCCATTCTAGTTGACTAAATGTTGACAAGAGTTCCTTGCCGATAGGGTAGGGTAGCCACCTAGCCGTCTAATGACTGGTACCCCTGGCAGGACTCGAACCCGCGACCCGCTGCTTAGAAGGCAGCCGCTCTATCCATCTGAGCTACAGGGGCACATGGATTGATTCAGTCTAGCAATCCGTCGGGCGAAAGGCAGTAGCTCCAGATGGCTCAATCATCAGCTGAGCCATGCCAACTCGTGCGTACCCCTCATCAAACCACGCCCGCCAGCACCATTCCTCCTCAACTCAAAGTGCGTCGAGACGCTGCTCGGTGAAGATGCGGTGCAAGTGGAACTGGCCGATCCGGAGGGTCTTGACCCCGGACACTCTCATTCCTTCCACAAGAGAAAGCGTCGTGAGCTTGCGTTGGATGGCGGTACCCAGTGGTCTGGCCAATGCCAACGCTCCAACTATCAGGACCGCCTTAAGTGGCCAACCAGCGCCTCCATCACCGCGTCTACCCTTGGCCAAACGGATCACGGCGCTGGCAAGAAGGGAGGCGACTGCGAGGTTAGTACCGCAGCTAGCCGAAATGGCCAGATGGCTCTCTCCCGAAGAGAGACGTTCAAGTGCTGTATTGGCTGCGGCCTCGACAGTCGAGGCGGACGCGGGCGCCAGTAACCAAAATCCGCCATTCGTCGAATAGCCCGCTAGCAGACCCTTGACTCCGCTGCTGGCGAGCACTGCCAGTGTCGCGTGTTCAAGAGCGTGGTTGCGGCGAATCCGCTGTAGGACCGGCATCGGTCCATTATTGCAAAAGTGTAAGGGTTTTTGAGATGGCACGGGCATTCCTGCGTACGTCTATAGACTGGCCGACGAGACGACAATGCGATAGGAAATGGGCAGGGCAAATGAACCCGGCTGCGCTGCCAACTGTTGCAGACACGCTAGTTTAGCGTGTCATTATAGTTAATTCGAGACGACCGCACCTCAATCGGAGCTGAACTTGATAACCGTGGCGCTATCCTGGGCGCGACCGCCCCGATTCGGCTGGTCGTGAAAACCGGCCAGAATAGGTTTACAGAATTCCAGAAAAGAATTGATAAAACCAATTGACTCAGTATGAGATCATCGCTAGTCTGATTGCTAGACACCAACGAGGAGGGGTCAAGCATGAACAAGAAGACCAAGAAGATGGTTGCGGTGGAGGAGCGTTTCCAGCGCCCGCTGGAGAAGATGCTGCCTGAGTTGGTAACTGAGCGAGGCCTGTCGGCCACAGCCGAGCAACTCGGGGTCAGCAAGGCCACGCTGGGCTATTGGCTCCTGAAATTGGGGATCAGCGTGCGGAGAGTCGCCCTGGCGCCGGGCGAGTCGATCGAAGTTAAGCGCGTCAGCTAGCGAATAAGCTCTGAAGTGACGAGGCCGGAGGTTCCGATTCCGGGAAACCCGACCTCGTCACAGCTTACAATCTCCTCTTAATCGCCCGCTCAGCTTCTCTCTTCCGTTCGCGGTCGATTATTGCCCTTCGCTTATCGTGGCGGCGTTTTCCACGGGCTAGTCCGAGTTCGACCTTCGCCAGTCCACGGCTCAAATAGAGACGCAGTGGTACCAGGGTCAGGCCTTTGGCAGACACCTGCTGCGACAACTCCCTAATCTCGCTGCGGTGAAGCAGCAACTTCCGTGGGCGGGTAGGGTCGTGGTTGTATTGGTCGGCCGAAGCGTAGGTGGCTATATGCAGGTTGCGTAGCCAGAACTCTCCGTTCTGCGGTTGAGCATAGGCGTCGGACAGGTTGGCGTTGCCGGCCCGCAGCGATTTTATTTCGGTGCCGGTGAGGACGAGTCCAGCTTCATAGGTGCTCAGGATCTCGTAGTTGTGCCTTGCTCGTCGGTTGAGCGCAACGGTCCTGCTGTTGGCCCGCGGGTTGTGGGCGGCCATTGTGATCCCTGCCGGCAATCAAATGCCGGCTGATGCGGCAGCCTCGGCCGAAACGAGCCGCTCAAGCTCGTCGAGTGCTCGCTCCAACTGAACGACGTCTCTGTCCCTCGGATCGGCGGCTGTCACCTCGATGTCGGGCACGACCCCTTCGTCCTGGATTTGTCGACCCAGGGGCGTATACCAGCGGGAGGTAGTGATGAATATGCCACCTCCGTTGCTCAGTGGCCGAAGGATGTTCACGCTGGCTTTGCCAAATGTGGGCTCACCGATTACCGGTGCCCGGCCGTGATCTTGAAGGGCGCCTACCAACACCTCGCTGGCGCTGGCGCTAAACCCGTTTGCCAGAATTACCATCGGAAGTTCCGTAAACTCGCCTGGTGACCTCACGCTCCAGTTGGTGCGTTCGCCGGCTCCATCGATCTGATATAGGACAAGCCCTTCCTCAAGGAACAACTCTGCTATCTGAATCACGGAACTGAGCAGGCCCCCGGGATTATCCCTGACGTCGAGCACCAATCCCTCGGCCCCTCCGGCCAAGGCCTCCCGTATCGCTTCGCTCAGCTCGTTTGCCGTCTCCGGGTAGAAGTTGGTCAGCCGAACGTGGAGGAATCGGTCCTCGGGCTGGCTGCGCACTAAGACACTCGTCAGAGGTATGACTCCTCTGACGATCTCGATTTCCACGGGGTCCAACGCCCCCAAGTGTTTAACGAGCAGGGTGACCACGGTGCCCTTGGGACCTCTGATGATGGCAACCGCCTCGAGAAGGCTCAGCCCTTCTATGGACTCTCCGTTGACAGCCAGTATCTGGTCGCCGGGTCGAATTCCAGCGGCCTCGGCTGGGCCGCCGGCGATGGGTGCGACGATCACCAACACGCCGTTGCGATTGGTGGATACGTGGGCACCTATGCCCTCGAACTCGCCCTGGAATGTATCGTTTGAGTCAACGGCAAACGTCTCCGGAGAAACGTAGTTGGTGTGAGGGTCTCCGAGGGCAACCAACATCCCCCGGATGGCCCCCTCCGAAATCATGCTGGGATCCAGCTTCGCTCGGTCCACGTGATCCCTGGTCAGGATGGCCCAGGTCTCCCATATGATTCGCAGTTCCTCCGCAACCTCGGATGGAGCAACCAAGGGCTCTGACGGAGGAATCACCTCTGGGAAGGCGGTGTCGTCTAGATCGGTGACGCGAATGTTGTCGTCATCGGCGGCGATGGCGGTTCCATCCGGTCCGGCTGGGTCGCCGCACGCGATAGCGCTCATCAGCAGGGCACCAAGCAGGACCGCCAGCAGGTGCACGTAGGGTAGGGGGGTCATTCGAGCAAGGCTTGAGTGGTACATAACGGCGGCCACCTTACCGACCTAACTGCGATATGGGGACCTGAAAATCTTAGCACGCACGGCTCGATTGACACCCGACCCAGTCAACTTCCCAGTCCTGTCATTCAGTTGAACCCGGCCGAGGAGGATCGGTCGAAAAGAAGCCACTTTTCGGCATTGAACTGAAAAAGAGAAACTCCGGGAGCGCCGCCATCCCTGTCAACTTCATGCAAACTGCACTCCGCCGTAGTGTTTTCAAGCTGCGGAAACAGTTTCATGCGGCTCCGGCATGCCCTGTTTGTCTTATTTAGAACAATTGACCTGATATACTTGGGACCGGATTCGCATTTCCGGAGGGAATCTTTCGGAGGCGTCTGAAAAATGACAATGGATTTTCGGTCGGATAGAGAAGCTGGAGTTGATTTCTGAAGGGCCGGTCTTGGTATGGACAGTGAACTCAAAGGCAAGCAAAAGCGGACCAGGAAAGTGCGGAGCTACCCCGTTCATCCGCTTAGAGACGCTCTGGCAGTTGCCCAAGCTATCCAGGAGGCTAACTCGGGTCTTCCGTTCGACCGCATTGTGCTCGCGGGAGAGCTCAACACCACTCCGCAAAGCAGCAGCTTCACCATGCGGCTAAATTCCTCAGCGAGGTACGGTCTGACTCTGGGTGGATACAACGACGCCAGAATAACCCTCACCGAAGGGGGGCGGTCCGTAGTGGCTCCCAAGAGCGAGGAGGAACGTCGCCTGACGCTTGTGGAGTGCGCACTGCGCCCACAGGTGTTCAGGGACTTTTACGAAAGCCTTGAGGGCAGAAGGCTCCCGGAGAGGGCTTACGCGAAGAACATTCTCGAGCGCGACCATAACATCGATCCCGATCTGGTCGAAGAATGTCTGGACGTAATCCTGGAAAACGGCAAATACGTGGGGCTGTTTCGAGAGGTCGGCGGCTCGCTATGGGTCGGGGTCAAAGGGGTGCGAGGAGAATTCTCAGGCCCAGCAGTGGCCGAAGAGGGAGGCTTCAGCTCAGAAGCCAACTCTGCGGACGGTCCGGACAGTCATGAGTTGCCCGCAAGCGAGACTGCAAGCGAATCGGCCGTCGCCAGGGTCTTCGTCGGCCATTTTGGATGCCATGAGTTGGCCGGCCAGGTTCAGGCGCTGCTCTCTGACTTTGGGATAGAGAACGTCGCGATAGATGTCGGGCGGCGTTCAGGATCTCTACTGTCCGGTGAAGTATCGAAGGCCATGGGCAGTTGCACGGCCGCTGTGTTGGTTGCGGGTTCGCTGACCGAGGACAGCGGTGGCCTCGAAGGCCAGGCTGCCGTCGGCTTCATGGCTGGCGCGGCCGCCGCGCTGTATGGGCCGAGGTTGCTGGTGGTGGTTTGCGGTGGCCGAAGGGCGCTTGATCTGTCGGTTCCTTTGGTCGCACTGCGGTCAGAGGGCGAAGGGAGTGCATCTTGGAGCCTAAACCTACTCAAGGCACTAAACGAGGCAGGCGTGATACGCGTCGCCATCTGAAGCCAGCAAAACTTTACATAACGTATATAGTGCGAAGTGAGGTCTGGCCGGCCAAGCCAAAGATCCCTTCGGATGTGTCGGTGGACCGGGGTGACAGTCAGCCTACGGTAGCCGGTTTACGCTCGGACAGGCTCTCCCCTATGGTGGCGAGCAGATCGTCTAGGCCGATACGCTCAAGGGCCGAGACGAGCACGACCGGAGTGTTGGAGTCACCGGTGACGCGCGCCGGGGCCAGCACGGATAGGTTGGCCAGGTCCTCGGCGGGACCGATCAGGTCAACCTTGTTGAGAACCAGAACCCGCGGCTTGTCACCGGCGCCGAGGGCGTCTAGCACGGAGTTGACAACGTCGACGTGCTGCGCTGCGTTCGGATGCGTAACGTCGACTACGTGGAGGACGAGCGTTGATTCTCCAATCTCCTCGAGGGTTGACCTAAAGGCGGCCACGAGCGACGGCGGCAGCTTTTGTATGAAACCTACCGTGTCGGTAAGCAGCGCCTGGCGCCCGTCTCGAAACCTGAGTTGACGGGTCACCGGGTCAAGGGTCATAAACAGCTTGTCTTCGGCTGGCACGCCGGCGCCAGTGAGGGCGTTTAGGAGCGTACTCTTGCCGGCGTTGGTGTAGCCCACCATCCCCACGATTTCCATGCCCCGTTGCTGGCGCCGGGATCTGTAGAGGCTTCGATGAGTGCTGACGGAATCGAGGTCTCTCCTGAGCTTCTGAATACGACCCCTGATGAGCCTGCGATCCGTTTCGATCTGCGTTTCTCCCGGACCACGAGTGCCTATTCCACCGCCCAGACGCTCCAGATGCGTCCATTGGCCAGCCAGCCTGGGAAGCAGGTACTCGTGCTGGGCCAGTTCCACCTGCAGTCGTCCCTCTCTCGTCTGTGCGCGAGATGCAAACACGTCCAGTATGAGTGCGGTGCGGTCGATGACCTTGGTCCCGCCCAGAGAACGCTCCAAGTTGCGCTGCTGGGTGGGAGTCAGCTCATCGTCGCAAACGATCGTATCGACGTTCTGTTCCCTGGCGACCTCACGCAGACTGTCCAACTTGCCCTGACCCAGATAGTGCTGGGTCGGCTTGGGCACGCGCTGTGTCAAGGATCCGACCACCCGTCCACCCGCACTGCGTGTGAGCTCTGCCAGTTCCGTCATGGAGTCATTCAGAGACAGCGGTTCCCTGGAGCCCCGAATGGAGACCCCCACGAGGTAGACGCGTTCTGAACGCGGATGGGTGTATACGAGTTTCTTCGGACTCACTTTGGAGCGATTTCCAGCGTCGCCAAGCGCTGTAGGCCCCGCTCCATGTCATCCTCGCGAATCGTCAGCGAGAATCTGATGTAGCCCTCCCCGCTGGGCCCATAGCCGTTCCCAGGGGTTACAACCAGATCCACCTTGTCAAGTAACAGGGCCGTAAATTCTGCGGAAGTGAACCCTTTGGGAACCCGGGCCCACACGTACAGTCCCGCCCTGGGCGCCTCCACGCTCAGCCCGATCGTCTCAAGCGTGTCGATCACTCTGTCTCGGCGCCGCTGGTAGACCGCATTGCGAGCCATCAGATCCGCATCGCCGGTCTTGATCGCCTCTATCGCCATGTGCTGCACCGCCTGCGGTATACCCGAGTCGAGGTTGGATTTAACGATCATGAGGGCCTCGATCAAGTCGGCGTTTCCCGCCGCCATGCCAACCCGCCAGCCGGTCATGTTGTAGCTCTTGGACAACGAGTGAAATTCCATGCCCACTTCCATGGCCCCGGGTGTTTGGAGCAGGCTCGGGGGCCGGTAATTTTCGAACCAGCATTCGGTGTAGGCGGCGTCATGCAGGAGCACTATGTCATGCGCACGGGCGAACTCCACCGCCTGCGCGAAGAAGTCCTCCGTCGCCACCGCACCCGTTGGATTGTTGGGATAATTCAGCCACATCGCCCTGGCCTTCCTTGCGGTGTCACTGGGGATCGTGGACAGGTCGGGCAGCCAGCCGTTCTCCTCGCTCAGCGGCATGAAATGGCACTCTCCGCCTGCGAACCAGGTGCCAACCGAATAGACGGGGTAGCCGGGATCGGGTACTAGGACGATGTCACCGGGGTCTACAAAGCACAGGGCGGCGTGTCCGATACCTTCTTTTGCCCCGATGAGGGGTAAGACCTCCCTGTCGGCATCTAAAGAAACTCCGAAGCGGGAGCCGTACCATTCGGCTATTGACGTACGGAGGACCGGAAGCCCATCCGTTTCGGGGTAGCGGTGGTTGTCCGGCTCTAGGGATGCCTCCCGAAGCGCCTCCACGACTCCATCTGGCGTGGGCAGATCAGGGTCCCCTATGCCAAAACTGATCACGTCGGCTCCCTCCGAACGCTTTTTAGCAATGCGCCTGCTGATCTCCACGAAGAGGTAAGGCGGCACCCTGTCAATACGGCTGGCGAACTTCATTACAACCTGCGCTTTACGTTTAGTTTAGCTTTGATAGAAATATCCAGGAATAGCTTGGGCAAGGCAGGCACGGCTCACAGAGGCCATCTGCCATCGAAGACCTTGTGGACCGGTCCGTCCATCATGACAGACCCGGTGCCAGCCCACTCTATTCCCAGGTTTCCGCCCGGAAGTGTGACCGTGACCTCGTCTTCTACGAGACCCTTGCGTCTGGCCACAACTGCCGCGGCGCATGCACCAGTTCCGCATGCCATCGTCTGTCCGGAACCTCGCTCCCAGACGCGGACCTTGAGCATGCTGCGGGACAGTACGTTGACGATCTCAAAGTTCACCCGGTCTGGAAACCTCGGATCGTGCTCAACCAACGGTCCAAGGCGGTCCAGTTCAACGTCCCCGACCGGCTCGTCGAGTATGGCCACCGCGTGAGGGTTCCCCATCGAGACACCGTTGATGGCGAGGCTGAAGCCGTCGACCGTAAGGGGATAGTCCTCCAGCGTATTCTCTCCCGGCACATCAAACGGCACCTCGGAGGCCCTAAACGCCGGCTCACCCATGTCGACTCGCGCCCTGACGATCCGGCCTTCACTCCACGTGGGTGCCACCTCCAGTACTCCGGCGGCCGTTTCCACCTCAACCTGATTTCTCCCGGCCGCAACCAGCCCGATGTCGACTGCGAACGCGACCAGACACCGGATGCCGTTGCCGCACATGCGGCCCGCCGATCCGTCGGCGTTGAACATCTCCATCCGAAGGTCTGCCCTGTCCGACTCGAATGCCAGGATCAGGCCGTCAGAGCCTATCCCGAAATGGCGGTCGCTCACGGCGACCGCCAGCTTCGTCCAATCAAGGGTAAGGTCCCGACCGTCCACGAAGACATAGTCGTTACCGGCGCCGTGCATTTTCGAGAAGGCAAGCGCCTTTCCGTTGCTGTAGTGGTTCATGGGGACATTTTAGCAACGAGGTGCTATCTGCTCCCCTACCCTGTCCAATGCGGCGCTTACACCCTCATCGTAAGACTCGAACCAATCCAGCCACTCAGCACGCCTGAGCCACACATACTGGCTCCGGGCCAACCGGTGGGTACGGTGCTTTATGCGCTGAACGGCTTCGGATAGATCAGTCCTGCCGTCAACGTGTTCGGCAAGCTCCGAGTAGCCAATGCTCGACATGGAGGACAATTCAGGGCCGTAGCCACGTTGCAACAGTCCCTCCACTTCGTTTAACCAGCCACGGGCCATCATCAGGTCAACCCGCTCGTCGATACGACGGTAGAGTTCGTCCCGGGGCAGCGTGAGCCCGATGGCGATCGCACTATCGGTCAGACCCTGCCCTCCCTTCCTGGCCCCGGAGTGGCCGGAGTCGGTCGTTTCCTGCAGCCGGTCGAGGCCGTTCCCTTTGACCGGGCCCTGCCGTGGAGGCCGCGAGGTGCCCTCACTTGCGTGTGCCCTGACCTCCAGGGCCCTTATGACCCTGCGCGTATTGCCGGGGTCGATCTGTGCGGCCGCCTCGGGATCGATCGCTTCCAGGTCCGCGTGTAGCCTATGACTCCCGTCTCTTTCGGCGCGTCGCTGCAGAGCTGCACGCAGCGTTGAATTGGGAGGCACTCTGTATGGTTCCCAGCCCTCCATCAACGCGAATACATACTGGCTCGATCCTCCCACCACGATCGGCAGGCGATCCCGCGAAGTTATCTCGTCGACAGCTTTTCTTGCCAGGTCCAGGAAAGGTACCAGCCCGTATTCCTGGTCCGGTTCGAGAATGTCGACCAGATGGTGCCGCACGGACCTCCGCTCGTCCGTGGTCGGTTTGGCGGTGCCGATGTCCAGGCCGCGGTAGGCCTGGCGGCTGTCTGCACTCACGATCTCGCCGTCGAGCAGCCGTGCAATCCTCAATCCGAAGGAGGACTTGCCCACGGCGGTTGGCCCTGCAACCACCACTACACGACTTGCCGGGTTTCGGCTGTGTCCTGATCGGCGCAACTTGTTGTCCGGAGCTGGCCTATCGGTGCGGCGCCGCGTTCTCGGTCAGCCTTATGAAGCCTTCGGCGTCCAGGCTGGCACCGCCTACAAGCGCCCCATCAATGTCCGGCATCGCAAGGAAATCGGCCACGTTCTCGGGGTTGACGCTTCCACCGTACAGGACGGGGACATCGGAGGCGGATTCCGGCCCGAACAGTGTGCTCAATTCGTGCCGAGCGATCGCCGCCATCTGCTGGGCGTCACGCGCTGAGGCCGCCCTGCCCGTGCCGATGGCCCAGACCGGCTCGTAGGCGACCAACAACTGTGAGGCCATGTCCACGCCCGATAGGGAGACCTTGAGCTGATTGACCACGACCTTCCGAGCCCTACCCGACTCACGTTCGTCCAGAGTCTCTCCGACGCAGACGATCGGCCTTAGGCCGACCGACAGGGCTGACAGCACCTTTGAGTTAACGATCTCGCTACTCTCTCCGAACACGTGCCGTCGTTCCGAGTGTCCTAGGATCACGTGGGTGCAGAGCTCCGCCACCATAGCCACGGAGACTTCACCCGTTAGCGGTCCATTTGGCTCCGGACGCATATCCTGAGCCCCCAGTCCTATGCCAGTGTGCGCAAGCGCCTGTTTGGCCGCGTGTAGCGATACGAAAGAGGGACACACTACGCTGGTCACGCCGGCAATAGGCAGCCCCGACATGAGCTGTTTCAGGAACGGAACCGTCTCGGATACCGCCACGTTCATCTTCCAGTTGCCAGCGACGACACGCTCCGGCATGGAGAACTTCCCTTCTACGGCCCGTATTTGTTGAGACGGCCACCGTGGGCCAATGCCAGGGTCATGACCGACGTTGCCGCCATCGTGCCTAGTGAGCCATCTCTGACTGCACGCTCGGTGAATTCCGGCACACCATCTCCCCTTGTAAGCCTAGAACTGACGGCGATCGGCACCGGATGCCAACTGTGGCCTCCGAGCACGGCCGGGGTTGAGTGGTCCCCTGCAACAATCAGGACGTCCGGCTTGAGTTGCAGGATGGCTGGGATTTTGGAGTCCAGGGCCTCCAAGGCCTCAACCTTCGCCTCAAAGTCCCCGTCCTCGCCGGCCGAGTCCGCTGGCTTGTAGTGCAGGAAAAAGAAATCGTGGCTACCGGCCGAGAATGCCGCGCTGAGTGTCGCGATTTCCTGCCCAAAATCGTCTCCGGTATCGAGAACTTCCATACCGGCCAACTTGGCAAGGCCGCGGTACATCGGGTAAGCGGCGATTGCCGCAGGGTGCAGCATGTATCGATCGGCGAAAGATGGTAGAGGCGTCGGGCTGGATATTCCGCGCAGCACGACCGCCTGCGCCTCGCTGTCTTTAAGCGCGTGTCCAGCCCGGGCCGCGAAGGCATTCACCGCAGCCGCAAGCTCTCCTGAGTCCTCCGTCAACGGCTCCGATCTGAGAGGCCGGCATCCATCCAGCCCGGGATCTGTGTCCGTAACCTCCAGATTCGACCCTGCTCCACGAAACACGGCCACGAAACGGTGTCCGCGTACCCCGTGAACAGAGATTTTCCCGTGCGACTGTTCAGTTCGATCTAGCAGGTCGGCCAGTGCGGCACCCCGTTCCGAGGAGATGCGTCCGGCACGTCTATCCACCAGTCGACCAATGTTGTCGACAATGCAAAAATTGCCCCTGGCCGCGGCGTCCTCAATGGCTAGGTCTAGACCCACTCCAAGAGCCTCCATCACCCCGCGGCCCACGTGGTGCCTCACCGGATCGTATCCCAACAGCGCTAGGTGGCCCGGCCCGGAGCCAGGGGTTATTCCGAGGGCGACCGGCACCGTCAGGCCGCAGGCGCTTTCTCTCGCCAGCGCATCAAGGTTGGGCAGCCTAGCGGCTTCCAGTTCGGAGCGGCCGGTGTCAGGGTGGGGATATCCTCCCAGGCCGTCTGCTATTAGCAGGATTATCCGCGAGTCTCCCGTTCTGGCTATTTTTCGGATGTCGATTTGAGTTGTCATCCCATCATCGCTCGTCCAAGAGGGCGGCCACCCCGGGCAGTTCTTTGCCCTCTATGAACGCAAGAGTGGCACCGCCGCCTGTGGAGTCGTGGCTTATCCTGGACGTCAGGCCCAGCCGAGCCACAGCCTCGGACGTCGACCCGCCGCCGGTCACGGTGGTAGCCGTGCCATACAACTCTGCGACGGATTCTGCGACCTTTCTGGTTCCGTGCGAGAAGGCCTCCCATTCGAACACACCCATCGGACCGTTCCAGAGCACCGTCCTTGACTCGGCAACTGCCCGGGAGTAGGTCTCAGCCGTTTCGGGTCCTATGTCGAGTATCAGCCAACCGCCGGGTATGTCGCCGACGCGCACCGTCTTGGCCTTGGCCTTCTCTGAAAGCCTGTCCGCCACCACCACGTCGGTGGGCGTGAGTACTCGTGCGGAGCTGCATCGGGTGCCCGACACCAGGTCTGTGGCGTATGCCATGCGTTCCTGTTCCACGATCGAGGAGCCGACGGAGTGTCCCTGCGCAGCCAGGAACGTCGCCGCCATGCCTCCTCCGATAATGAGCGTGTCGACCAGTGAGGAGAGGCGGTCTAGCACGGCTATCTTGTCTGATACTTTCGCTCCGCCCACCACGGCCGTAAAGGGGCGTTCCGGCGTCAGCAGAGCCCCGCCTAGAGCCGAGAGTTCCTTCTCCATCAGGAGACCAGCCACGGCCGGTAGGAGACGCGCTACGCCCTCGGTGGAGGCATGCGCCCGGTGGGCCGCGCCGAATGCGTCGTTTACAAAGATATCCGCAAGTCCGGCCAGGTCTTCGGCTAGTTGCGGATCGTTCGCCTCCTCGCCAGGGTCGAAGCGGATGTTCTCAAGCATCGCGATAGATCCGAGTGGCATCGCTTCGATCACCGCCGCGACCTCCGGACCCCGGTAGGCAGGAAGCTGCACTACGGGCACCCCCAATAGCTCCGACAGCCGGTCGGATACAGGAGACAAGGCCAGTCCTTTGACCCATCGTCCGTCTGGCCGCCCGAGGTGCGTGACGATTAGGACCCGGCAGGATCTTTCAAGAAGATGGGCCAGCGTTGGGACGGTGGCTAGGATGCGGCGGTCGTCGAGGATCTCGGTGGTGCCGGGCCTCATCGGTAGGTTGTAGTCAACGCGTAAGAGGACGGTCTTGCCGTCTATCTCATAGTTTCTAATCGAGCGTTTGGCCACTTCCCGTTTAGCGAGCATCAATGAGGGCGCCGGCGTAGGCCTCCACTGCGGCCAGCCCGCCGGCGGCAAGTTCGACGCCGTCCAGCGATCTCATGGCCGCCTGGTAATGTTCGCGCACCGCGTCCTCCGCTCGCTCCCGGCCGCCCAGCTCCTCCACCAATCTTCTCACCTCGGCTACGTCAGACGGCTGCAGCACCCTCTTGAAATAGACATCGCCGAGGCGCCGTCGCTCCGAAGGCCCCGCCTTCTCTACGGCGTGTACCACGGGGAATAGCTTTTTCTTGTTTTGCACAACTTCGGAAGGCGGTGCCGGCCCGTCGCTGACATCGATGCCTGCGAATAATTCGTGCACGTCTTCGGCCGCCTGCATTGCGACCCCCAGCTCAGTCCCGGCGGCGCCAAAAGCCTCTGCGGATCGCTCGTCTCCCCCCGAGCCGATCAGTGCCCCTAGCCGGAGGGCCCCAGACAACAGCGATCCCGTCTTTGCACGTGCCATCTCAAGGTATTTGTCCACAGACAGGTCGATGCGCTCTTGAGCCTCCATGTCCTTGAAGCGCCCCTCGCACATCGCAAGCGAGGCCTGGTCCAGAATCTGCATCGCCCGAAACGTAGAGTCGGCCGAGATTCCGTGCCTCCGAAGATCCAGCATCGTTAGGCGGGCAAGGGCATGCAAGCCGTCTCCTGCGTTGATGGCCTGAGCCGGACCCCATACCCACCACACGGCGTCCCTGCCGTTCCGGGTGGGATGTCCACCCTGTATGTCGTCGTGAATCTCGATGAACGAAGCGACCATCTCCAAAGAGGCAGCGGCTGGCAAGACAGCCTCACTGCAGGTGCCAGATGTCGCAAGGGCCGCGATTAAACAGCCAACGCCATGTCGCCTTAGCGTCGTCCTTGACGCCCGGTCCGTCCCCTCCTCACCGGGTCTCCCTCCCCAGCCGAGGTGGTAGGACATCATCCTGTAAAGGTCCATGTCTCTCGACGCCAAGACAGCTGTGAGTTGGGCGTCTACCCGGCCGTTGAGATCGCTGATTAGCTCTTGTTTCAATCCGATCGCTCTATTTCAAACCAAGTGTTGGGACTATTGCGCGGGCATGGGCAATGGACGATTGCTCCAGCCGGATTTTCCCCACCCACCGATCTAGTTCGATGGCGGTGCCCCCACCTCACGCAGGGTCTCGTCGAGATCTGCTTTGCCGATGGCTCCGACCCGAAGTATACGTGGCGTCGGCGCCGTGAGGTCAAGGACCGTGGACGGCGGACCGCCGGGTGTCATACCCCCGTCTACCACCGCGTCGACAGACGTTCCTAGAGCGTCCCGTACCGCCGCCGCCGTCGTGGCGGCAGGACTGCCGGATAGGTTTGCACTGGTGCCTGTGACGGGTGCCCCAAGACGCCGAACCACCTCCCTGACCGTCGGCGCGTTCGGCACCCGTAGAGCTATCGTGTCTCCTCCCCCGGAAAGGAGGGATGGAATGGCCGGCGACCGCTTGAGCACCAGCGACAGCGCCCCCGGCCAGAATCTGGCCCCTAGGGCGATCACCGCCATTTGCTGCGCTTCTGTCAGATCGACGGCGTACTTCATCACATCTGACGCCTCCGCCGTCAGCAGCGGGACCGCGCTTGTCGCTTGGCGGCGCTTGATGTCAAACACGCGCTGGGACGCTTCGGCGTTGATTGCGCACGCCGCCAGACAGTAGAAAGTGTCGGTCGGCATTGCGACCACTCCCCCACCCTGCAATATCTGGACCAAATCGTCGATTGTCAGTTCGTTACCGATATCGTTCACCCAGTGCCGCGGACTATTGCCTGGTGCGCCGCTCTCCCGCACCTATCGTAGTGATTGGCGTATCCAAACTTGTCCGGGCATCCCGTCACCCGGTTATGTTACCTTTGATCCTTCTCAAAGATGGCGACTAGCGCAGGCTCAAACGACACCGGCGGCACCGAGAACTCGGCGCCGCACAAACCGCAAACCTCCCACCGTGTCGCCACCAGCGACGACCTCGAGATCTCCGCGTACTTGGAGATCGCCGAGGAAAAGCGCGGACGTGAACCCACCCCGCCGAGCGAGGGTCGGCTACACCGCGAGGCTGTGCTGATTGTGGATTTCGGCTCCCAGTACAGCCGCCTGATAGCGCGGAGAGTGCGAGAGAGCCACGTCTACTGCGAAATCGTAGGTCATGAAGTGGAGTGGGATGCCGTTGCCCAGCTTGATCCAAAGGGGGTCATCCTCTCCGGCGGCCCCGCGAGCGTGTACCAAGAGGGCGCCCCGCTCGCTCCCAACTGGGTCTACGAAAGCGGTCTGCCCGTGCTGGGCATCTGCTACGGGATGCAGGTCATGGCTCACCAGCTGGGTGGCCGAGTTGCTGCGTCGACCAAGCGTGAATATGGACACGCCGTTCTGCACCAGAACTCCACGCCCGATGCGCTTTTTGCAGACTTGCCCCCTTCTATGCCGGTCTGGATGAGTCACGGCGATCAGATCGTCGAGCCTCCCCCCGGCTTTAGGTCGCTCGCCTACACCGATAACTCCCCGATCGCCGTGCTGGGCGAAGGCGGTAATCGGTATGGTATCCAGTTCCATCCTGAGGTGGTACACACCCCCCAAGGGCGTAAGCTCCTGGAGAACTTCCTATACAGGGTCTGCGGTCTCAAGGGACTTTGGACCCCAGGCAACTTCGTCTCTCGCACGGTGAACAACATCCGCGCCCAGGTGGGTGATGGAAAGGTCATCTGTGCCCTGTCAGGAGGAGTCGACTCCTCGGTTGCCGCTACGCTCGTACACAGGGCGGTTGGCGACCAGTTGACATGCATATTCGTCAACAACGGACTGTTGCGGCGTGAGGAGCCGGAACGGGTGTTGCGCACCTTCGAGAGATACATGAAGGTCAACCTCGTTTATGAGGACGCGACCGAGGACTTTCTGACGGCACTGAGAGGTGTGATCGACCCGGAACGCAAACGCCGGCTGGTGGGTGAGGAATTCATCCGCGTATTCGAGAAGGGCGCAAAGAGGGTCGGGGACGCCGATTTCCTCTGCCAGGGCACACTGTACCCGGACGTAATAGAAAGTAAGACGGCAGACAACAAGGTCTCGGCAAAGATCAAGACGCACCACAACGTGGGCGGTCTTCCCCAGCACATGAAGCTAAAGCTCGTCGAGCCATTACGGTATCTGTTCAAGGATGAGGTACGCGAGGTGGGCATAGAGCTCGGCATTCCAGAGGAGATGGTGTTCCGTCAGCCCTTCCCCGGCCCCGGGCTCGCCATCCGCGTGCTCGGGGATGTCACCTCCGAGAAGCTTGAGATACTTCGTGCCGCAGACTGGGTGGTGATGGACGAGATCAAGAACAATGGGCTCTACCGAGACATGTGGCAGAGCTTTGCAGTCCTAACCGACGCCCAGTCGGTCGGTGTGACCGGAGACTACCGTACCTACGGCCATGTCATCGCGGTGCGCGCGGTGACCAGCGACGATGCCATGACCGCGGACTGGGCACGGTTGCCCTATGACGTGTTGTCACGCATATCCAACCGGATCTCTAACGAGGTTCGCGGCGTGAACCGGGTCGTATACGACATTACAAGTAAGCCGCCGGGGACAATCGAGTGGGAGTGACTCCGTTGTCACGGACCAGCCCGTGCCGCCATCTCATGGGGTTGCGCCAGTGTCGCGCCGTGTCCGTGATCGGCGGTCAGCAGTAGCCACGCGGGACATGGGGTCGGGTTGATTTGAGGGTTCTCGTCGTTGGCGGCGGTGGACGTGAGCACGCGATCGCGTGGAAGATCGCCCAGAGCCGCCGTCTGGAGTCGTTGGTGATAGCGCCCGGCAACGCGGGCACGGCTATGCTCGGTGAGAATGTTGCCGTCGGCGCAGAGAACCCAGAGGGACTGCTGGACGTCGCGAGGTCGCGGAAAATAGACCTCACGGTCGTAGGACCGGAACTACCCTTGGCCGAAGGTATCGTCGACCGCTTCTCCGAGGCGGACATGCCCATCTTTGGTCCCTCCCGGGCGGCCGCTCGCATAGAAACGAGCAAGGCCTTCGCCAAAGACCTGATGAAACGCCGAGGGGTGCCGACAGCCGCCTTCGAGGTCCTGCACGCGCACAATCTTGCCCGGAACGCCGTTTCGGACTGTGACCTGCCTGTTGTGATCAAGGCCGACGGTCTGGCGGCCGGCAAAGGTGTCATCATCGCCGAAACACGTGATCAGGCCCTGGAGACTCTCTTTGACATCTTTGAGCGAAAGCGCTTTGGTGACGCCGGCCAGCAGGTGATCATCGAGGAGCATCTTGAGGGTCACGAGGTAAGTGTATTCGCCTTTGTGGACGGCGAACGGGTGTCCTCGATGGTCGCCGCGACCGACTACAAGCGTGCGAACGATGGTGACCAAGGTCCCAACACCGGCGGGATGGGCAGCTTTTCTCCACCTCCCAGTTGGGACGGAGACATGGAGTTGGAAGTCAAGGAAACGGTGTTTGAGCCGGTCGTCACCGGTCTCGCGGAGGAGGGCTGCCCTTATTCAGGTGTCCTCTACGCGGGCCTCAAATTGACCGCTGACGGGCCTAAGGTCTTGGAATTCAATGCCCGCTTCGGCGATCCGGAGACCCAGGTCATCCTCCCGCGTATGAAGAGCGATCTGCTCGGAGCGCTGGAGCAGACCGCGGCGGGCGACATCAGAAACCTCGATCTAGAGTGGGACGCTCGAGCTTGCGTCGCTGTGGTCTTGGCGTCAGGCGGCTACCCCGATGCCTACGAGACGGGTAAGCCGATCACTGGACTCGATGCCCTTCCCCCGGAGGTAACCGTGTTCCACGCCGGTACGACCCGATCGGATGGAGTTGTCCGTACATCGGGGGGTCGCGTGATGGCCGTTTCGGCTCTTGGCGAAACCGTCGGAACAGCGAGGCGGACGGCGTACCAAGGGCTCGCCGCCATTGGATTCGAAGGTGCCTACCACAGAGGCGACATAGCATCAGGGATTTAGGATGGTCGGCAACGGGACGGAGTATGGGCATGTCACAGGATGCGAAAGTCCTTGACCGGATGGGAATCGAACACGAAGAAAAAGAACTGGTTATGTCCGCCCCTCACACCCCTTCTGAAGGGGACCCCGTAACAGAATCGGAAGCTGCCGGCCCAGCAGACGCCGCGGCGCTTTCCGGCAATTGGCGGACGTCGCCACCGGTAGGCGGGGCGCTCGTAACGATCAAGAGCGTCACAAGGGCCTCAAGGGGTGATAGTTGATACCCCGTTACACCCGTCCCAGAATGGGTGGGCTTTGGACCCAGCAGGCATCCTACGACCGCTGGCTCCAGATCGAAATCGCCGTCGCCGAGGCGTGGTCGGAAGAGGGGCTGATACCCGAATCGGACCTGGCGAAGATAAGGACCGCCGGCTACGACATCGATCGTCTAAACGAGATCCTCGAGCAGACCAAGCACCCGATGACCGCATTCCTGACCTCGGTGACCGAGACGATGGGTCAGGAAGGTCGGTGGCTGCACCATGGACTGACGACTTCCGACGTCTGGGACACTGCTACCGCAATGCAGCTGAGGGACTCCGCCGGCCTCCTTGAGCAAGAGGTAGAGCGCGTCATCTCAGTATTGCGGGATAGCGCCATCCGGTACAGGCATACGCTGATGATGGGCCGCACCCACGGAGTACATGCCGAGCCGATCACCTTCGGCCTGAAGCTGGCGGTCTGGTGGGATGAGATGCTGCGGCATCATCAGAGGCTCGTTGCCTGCAAGGAGATCGTATCGGTGGGCAAGCTCTCGGGACCTGTGGGCACCCACGCCTCGGTACCTCCCTCGGTTGAGGCCCGCGTGTGCGAACGCCTCGGCTTGTCTGCGGCCCGGTTCTCCAACCAGGTGATTCAGAGAGACCGGCACGCCCAGTTCGTTGTTACCATGGCTCAAATTGCATCTTCGCTCGAGAAATTTGCCACCGAGATACGGAGTCTGCAAAGGACGGAGATACGCGAGGTGGAGGAGCCATTCGGTTCGGGGCAGACGGGCTCGTCCTCAATGCCTCACAAGCGTAACCCTGAGCTAACCGAGCGGATATGTGGCCTTGCCCGTCTCGTGCGTGGCCACGCAGTTACTGCGCTGGAGAACGTAGCTCTCTGGGGAGAGCGGGACATCAGCCATTCGTCTGCCGAGAGGCTGATACTCCCCGACTCTTGCATCGTCCTGGACTACATGCTGGATCTGTTCACAGGTGTCGTGTCCGGCATGACGGTACATTCGGATCGGATGAAGGCCAATCTGGATGGTTCTCGGGGAGTGGTCTTTTCTCAGATGCTGCTCTTGGCGATGGTCGAGGCCGGAGCCCGGCGCGATGAGGCCTACAGGATCGTTCAGCGCATATCGCAACGGGCGCTTGACGAGGGCCTAGAACTGGGGGAACTGGCGGTGGGTGAGCCACAGATCAGGAAATGCCTTGCCCCGGATGAGATCAAGCGGATATTTGATTACCACAGCTATGTGCGTCACGTTGACGAGAGTTTTGAAAGGGCGGGGTTGGTTTAGTCTCCGGTCGTAAAGTGCCGGATACGCTCAGCCGCCAGGAGGCGACATGCCGACGATAATTGCGACAGACCTTCCGAATCGCGTCTACTCGGGCAAGGTACGAGATACCTATGACCTGGAAGGTGACCGCCTGCTGATGGTCGCCTCAGACCGCATTTCGGCCTTCGACGTAGTGCTCCCCAATGGTATTCCGGACAAGGGGGCGGTACTGGCGCAGCTGTCAGTGTTCTGGTTCACACGCACCGGGCATCTGGTTCCCAACCACTTGTTGGACTTCGCGCCGGACGCCGCCATTGACCTGGATGCCGAATTGGCCAGGCGGTCGCTAGTGGTCAGGAGGGCTGATCGCATTGACGTCGAGTGCATCGTACGCGGTTACGTCACGGGCTCGGCCTGGAGCGAGTACAGAAGACAGGGAACCGTGGGCGGACAAGATATGCCCGCTGGCCTTCGAAAGGGCGACCGCCTTCCGGAGCCACTGTTTACTCCGACCACAAAAGCCGAGGAGGGGCACGACGAGCCCATAGCAATTCCCCAGATGGCGGACATGGTTGGTGCCGACATAACCATCGCCTTGACCGAAAGGTCGATCGAGGTCTATGAATTCTGTCGCCAGTTCGCTGAAGAGCGAGGCATCCTCATAGCCGACACAAAGATGGAGTTCGGCGTAATCGATGGCCAGATCTGCCTAATCGACGAGTTGCTCACTCCAGATTCGAGTCGGTTCTGGGACGCGGAGAACTACGCTCCCGGCCGGTCGCCGCAAAACTTCGACAAGCAATTCGTGAGGGACTGGCTAGAGGAGCACGGATGGGACCACGAGCCGCCGGCTCCCAGGCTTCCCGATGACATAGTAAATAAGACCCGGGACAGGTATGTTCAGGTTCACGAGATGCTTACCAATTCTCCGCTCCTGTGATGACCGTGAAATTTTGTACAATCTTCCCATCCCCTCCCTTCATTGACGTAGTAGATGACAACTAACTCTGAACCCAAGCGCAGGAGACTGACACCCACACAGGCCCGAGCAGCCAGACGAGCCAGACGAGCCTCGCGCCGCAGGTGGCTCCGATATGGTGGCGGTGGCGCGGCGATACTTGTCGCCGCCGCATTCATCGTTTCGCTGTTCCTTCCCGGCCTGCCATTCGGCCGGCAGGGTGATGGCAACAACCCAGCTGACTCAGGCGGACAGATCCCGGGTGTCCGGATCGCCGACCAGGGTAGAGACCACATAAGTCCCGGCGATTCACACCCGCCGTACAACAGCCAACCCGCCACTTCAGGGTGGCATTACAGCACCAGTCACGGGGTGGCACTTGGCAGCGGTGCTGCCCTGCCCGCCCCTGCTCCGTGGGGCATATACGACGAGGAGATACAGGACGAGATACTGGTCCATAACCTCGAGCACGGCGGCATAGGAATTCACTACAACTGCCCGGAGGGGTGTTCGGACCTGGTCAAGAGCCTCGTCGATTCAGCCAGGCTCGGGCGCAAGGTGATTCTGTCGCCCTACTCTGACATGAGCAGCCGCATAGCTCTTACGGCGTGGAACTATCTTGACACGTTCGACGAGTACGACGAACAGCGTATCAGGGAATTCATAGCGGCCCACGAAAGCTCGGCCAACGCGCCCGAGTGGTTTACGCCCTAACGCCCAGGATCGCCGCAGGAGGCAGAACCAGTCCCTTCCATGTCGACGTTTGTGGCGCGCGTTTACGTAACCCTCAAGCCCACCGTTAATGACCCCCAAGGCCTTACGATACGTGGTGGTCTACATCTGCTCGGCTTCGGCTCAGTTGACAGCGTGCGTGCCGGAAAATACCTGGAGATAAGGTTTGACCAGGAGGATGAGGCGACAGCCCGCGGCACGGTCAAAGAGATGTGCGACAGGCTGTTAGCCAATCCAGTTGTCGAGCAGTACCGTTTCGAACTGCAGGAGGTCCAGACGTCTTAAGCCGACCCCGGCAAGCTTGAGGCAGGAACCGGGCTCGAAGGTCGAGGATCCAAAACTCGTCTCTTCGATGGGGCAGCCGTCACGCCGCCGCTTGAACACCCCGGAGTAGGGCCTTCCGAAAGCTAGTCGCTGATCGTGCCCTTGGTGCTGGCGACCCGGTTGCCCAGGCGCTCATCCGTAGTCAGCGCGGCGCGCGCGGCGCGGGCCGTGGCCTTAAAGGCCGCCTCGGCCTTGTGGTGGTTGTTCTTGCCGGCGAGGACTTGGATGTGCAGGTTGAAACCGCCCTCCCTCGCCAGGCTCTCTAGGAAATGGCGCACCAGATCGCCTGATAGGTCGCCAAGGTCGCTATCGCCCAAATTGAGATCAAGTACGGAGTATCCGCGTCCGGAAAAATCCACCACCGCCCGTGCCAGCGCCTCGTCTAGAGGGGCGTACGCGTGGGCCATGCGCACGATGCCAACTCCATCTCCTACGGCCTCTCGCATCGCCCGCCCGAGAACAAGGCCCGTGTCCTCCACCAGATGGTGCCAGCCCACCTCGATGTCCCCTCTGGCCTTGACGGTCAGGTCCATCAAACCATGACGGGAAAGCTGGGCGAGCAGGTGGTCGAACATGCCATTGCCAGTATCGAGTTCGTACCTACCCGTTCCGTCTATGTCGAGCCTTATTGAGACCTGCGTTTCCCCCGTCTCCCGGCGTTGTTCCGAAACCCGTGATGCCACCGTGTTAAACAAGCTCCTTGAGTGCGTCGATTAGCCGATCGGTCTGATCGGAGGTGCCTACGGAGACCCGGAAATGGTCTTGGAGGCGCTTTGATCCGAATTTGCGTACGAAGATACCGCGCCCGGCCAGTCCGTCGTAGACCTCCGCCGCCCGCCCGGGCTCGAACTGGCACAGGATGAAATTGCCAGCCGATGGCCAAGGCGTGACACCCGGTATTGTCGACAGTAGATCGAACATTCGCCCACGCTCTTTGACGATGCGCTGCACCTCCGTCATCAGCGTTGGCGCCTCCTTGAGGGAAGCCACAAGCGCCGCCTCCGAGGTCACGCTCAGGTTGTACGGCGATTTCACGTCGATGACGTGCTGAACGAGTTCCTGGCTCATCATCCCGTACCCGACTCGCAGCCCGGCCAGTCCTCCCCACTTGCTCATGGAGCGCAGCACGACCAGGTTGTCGTAGTCGGGGATCATGTCTGCTGCCGTTACGTTGCAGAACTCGTAGTAGGCTTCATCGACCACTACGATCAGGCCGGTCTCCAAGAGCGATACGACCTGCTCCGGGGTTGCCAGATTTCCGGTGGGATTGTTTGGCGAGCTGACGAATATGATCTTGGTACGCTCGTCGATGGTCTCTCTCACCGCATCGACGTCGATATCGAATAACTCGTCTCGCTGTGCCAGCCGCACGGCTCCGCCCGCCACCCGCGCGCAGAAGCCGTACATCGCGAAAGTCGGATCGCAGTCGAGGATATTGTCTCCCGGGGAGATGAACAGGCGGAACAGGAGGTCGATCAGCTCATCGCTGCCCGCGCCGGCGATTATGTTCTCTTCCCCTAGTCCCGTGTATTCGGCCAGGGCCGACCGGACCCTTCGCTGGAGAGGGTCCGGATACAGGTTGAACGGCGCCGAGGCCACCGCTTCCCGCACGCTCTGCGGCGGCGGCTTCGGGTTCTCGTTGCCGTTGAGCTTTACGATCTGGTCCTCGGGTATGCCGGCTCTCTTGGCCAACAGTTCGGGTGGCTCGACCGGATCATACGTTTGGACGGATACGAGGTGTTGCCGTATTAACCTTCTGACACTCATTTCCAAGGTTCCATCGTCCGATCTGGCCGCTATAGTTCCTCACGCACCTCCGCCGCCTCCGCGTGGGCGGTGAGTCCCTCGGCTCTTCCGATTATAGAGGCAACGAGGCCCAGTTCAGACGACTTTTCGGGTTCCAAAGCCACTACGGGGACATGCTTTATGAAAGAGTGCACCCCGAGACCCGAGGCGAAACGTGCCGTTCCGGCTGTGGGCATGACGTGACTGGGTCCGGCCGCGTAGTCTCCAAGAACCTCGTGCGAATGTTCGCCGACGAACACCATTCCCACGTTCCTCAGCATCGGCAGCACAGACTCCGGATCCACAACCGATAGAGAGGCGTGCTCGGGTGCAAAGGCGTTGCACAGCTCGACCGCCTCGTCCAAGCTCTCTACGAGCGCGATCGTGCCCCGATTCTCCATCGCTGCCCTGGCGGTCGCGCCCCTTTCGAGGCGCTGAACTCTGTTCCTCCATTCAACTTCCACCCTGCCCGCCAGGCTCGCCGACGTCGTGACCAACACGGGGGTCGCCATCTCATCGTGCTCGGCTTGGGCCAGCAAGTCGACGGCGCAAAGTGTGGCGTTCGCCGATTCGTCGGCCACTATGAGTGTCTCTGTAGGTCCGTACAGGCCGTCGATGCCAACGTCGCCATATACCCGCCGCTTGGCCAAGGTAACAAACAGATTCCCGGGCCCGCAGATCATGTCTACCCTGGGAATCGTCTCCGTGCCGTAAGCCAGAGCTGCTACGGCCTGGGCTCCGCCGACGGCAAAAACCCGGTGGACTCCCGCTACCTGGGAGGCCGCCAATACCGCAGGGTCCGGCAGATCCGACCCACGTGCGGCTGGGGTGCAAATGGAGATCTGCTCTACCCCGGCGACCCTGGCAGGTATGGCCGTCATCAAGACGGTGGATGGATAGGGCGCCGTGCCGCCCGGAACGTAGATTCCAACGCGCTCGATAGCCCTAATCAGAGAGCCATAGCCCTCCTCCGAATCGTGCCAGCCGGCCGGCAGCGACATCCTGTGGAATTTCTCGACCCTCTCGGCGGCCGTATTGAGGGCTTCCACTAGCTCGACGGGTACTGCTTCGGCGGCCGCACGGATATCCGATTGGGAGACTTCGAATCCGTCGGGAGTCCGCCCGTCCAGTAACTCCGTCAATTCTCGTACCGCCAGGTCCCCGCCGCGCCTTACTCGGGAGACTATGCGATCCACCACTTCAACCGGCGCTAGAGGCTCGCCGAAAGTGTCCGCTATTCCCTGGGAGATGGACTCAGGCACGGACTCCAGGTCCAATCCCCGGCTCTCGAGCAGAATGCGGCGCGCCTCCGCCATGCCCTGGACGGTCCTCAATTCACTGTACTCCGGCCGCGGTGGAACCCGGGCCAGGTCGTCTCTCTGACCTGTACGACCCGGTCCCCGGAATGGAGGTATTCGGTCACCGAGCGGACCAGGTTGTCCACAGTCACCTCCAAGTAACGTTCGAGTTCTGCCTCCGGAACCCGGTCGTACAGGTCCTGCAACCCGCCGTGCACATCCGTCAGGAATAGTTCCGCCAATTGATGCACCGGGTGCTGTGAATCATGGCCTGAGATTCGGCCAGCCATGTGGCGTAGCCTCTGCCAGGAATAGGGACGAGCGTCGGACAGAAAGTCCAGCACCCACACTCGCCAACGCGACAGGGTGACGGCGTCAATCGGCCCGGCAGCCAGACCGATCTCGGGTTCATCCATTGAGGTGAGCAGTGACCTAACCCGGGGTTCGCTGGCCTTGTCCAAGGTGAGTTGGGCGGCCCTGTCGAATAGCTGTGCGGCGGCGATCGAATCGAATTTCCCGGTACCGTCGAAGTAGCGCCGGTATATTGACGTTATCCAGGTCTCGTCCGCCACGAGATGGGTGATGTAACCGGCGACAAAGGAGGCCTGGGCATCTGAAGAAGGTGAAGTCAACTCCGGATATGTGGTCAAGAGACCGAAGGAGCCGTCACCGGCCTGCCCCGATTCAAGCTCAAAAAAGTGAGTCTCGGTCCTGGGCCGCTTGGTGATTATTCGGACATCTGGCGATGTCGCGCCCAGTAGATAGCTGCCCAGATTATCTGTAATGCGGGGATCTTTGATCTCGCAGGCGGCTCGCCAGGCGACCTCAATATGGGTCGGAAGGTTGGGCACCGGTCTAATGCCGGCCTTTGGTCGTGCTGGCCTCCAAGCGCCTGCGTGCCTCTGATTCACCGTGGAAGACATAGTCGGTGCCCAGCACGCTGACGCTGCCCCCGCCGAGCCCCCGCAGGTAAGCTACCGCCTCCAAGAGTTTTTCGCGTCCGACGACTACCGTCACAGTGAAGAGTCGGTCGCCGTCATCCGTGTATACGCGAGAAATAGTGGGTCCCCTCAAGCCCGCCAGATACTGGCTATCGAGCAGCCTGCGTGCGACCTTCTCCTCGCTCTCGCCAAGCACGTCCGCGGTGACAGTGTAGAGTCCCTGAGCCTGTATATGGCCCTCAATCATGTCGATCATCGATCGCACTATCGAAAGCCTGTCGGGGTCCTCTGCCACCGAGATCGGGTTTACGATCAGGCAGGCCTGGGATTTCAGGATGGTGCCACCCTGAACCGTCTTGAGCCGGTTTTCCTTGAGGGTGGTGCCCGACGAGGTGATGTCGGCGATCATGTCGGCGTATCCCATCACCGGCGCAGCCTCCAACGCGCCGCTCGTCGATACCAGCGAGAAGTAGTTGACTCCCATGTTCAGCAAGAATTGCTCAACGAGTCTGGGGAACTTGGTCGCCACCTTAAGGTCCTTGCCGGCGGCGCGAAAGTCCGCTGACACCTCGGCGAGATCGGCGACGGACGAAACGTCCACCCATGCCTCGGGCACGGCGAGCACCAGGGAGCAGCCTCCAAAGCCCAGTTCATCAAATATCAACACCGCCTCGTCCCCGCCACGTCGGCTCTCCGAATATCTGTCAAAGCCCACGATTCCAGCGTCGATGCTTGCCTCTTCCACCTTGCCCGTGATATCGGCCGCTCGCTGAAAATGCACGACCGCGCGAGCGAGTGCTCGGATCTGACCCGTGTAACTGCGTGGGTTGGGACGGGCAACGGCAAGGCCGCAGGATGCCATGAAACGCATCGAAGGCTCGTGCAGCGCGCCGTCGCTGGGTATGCCGAGCCGCAACATCTAGAGTGGCTGTGCGGCCAAGGAGACCGCCTCCATGTCGTAGGCAAAGCCCAGCGCTGGCACCTCTGGGCCGCCGAGAGTCTGAACTAGCCCATCGTAGCGACCGCCGCCGCCCAGCGTTCCCGCCCCCTGCCCTGCCGCCAGATCGAATAATGCCCCCGTGTAGTAGGCCATTCCCCTTGCCATGCCCATGTCTATGACGAGCGTATCTGTGCCGATCCCCGACTCGGCCAGGGCCTCGACCAACTCTTCGAGGGGATCCAAGGCGTCCGTCCTGGTCCCCGAGCGGGAGGCTACAGCTCTGGCATCCGCTATGGTTTGCGACGCCGGTCCTTCCAGCCCGACCAGCCGCGAGGCCAGGTCCAGCGCCCTGCCCATTTCGACGGGATCCCGAGACTGGCCACTTTTCCTCTCAAGCCGGGCCATGATCTCCTCGGCGGTGCGCCTGCCCATCGGGCCCCGTGCCCCCTCCTCCAGGATCAGAAGTTGCAGCGCCTCGCGCGCGCGCTTTGCACCCCAGCCGTCAATCGACGGGGTCTCCTCGTCGACCAGGCCGGCTTCTCTGGCCCTTTCCAAGAGTCGCCCGGCGGTCGTTCGGCCGCGCTTTAGGCCGCCGAGGTTGCCTGTTACGAACCTGCGGGCAGAATCGGATAGTTCGAAAGCGGCGAACAGGCGCGACAAGGTCTCCACGTGGCCTAGCCTCACCGAGGTACTTGGTAGGCCAAGGCGTTGCAGACCCTCTATCGCCGAGCCGATGACCTCTGCGTCCGACCTCGACGAATAGTCCCCTATGATCTCTGCGCCGACTTGTATGAATTGGCGGCAGCGGCCGCCCCCAGCCCGGTCAAACCGAAAGACGGGGCCCGCATAGCTCCAGCGCAGAGGCAGGGCCAGGCCGTCACTCTCCACGTACATGCGGATGATGGAGGTTGTGAACTCCGGTCTAAGGCTCAGCCTCCTGCCATCTGGCTCGCTAAAGGTGTATAGCAAGCCTGTCATCTCTCCTCCGCCCTTTCGTGCGAACAGGTCTGAGTCCTCCAGGATGGGGGTGTCTACGCGTTGGAAACCGGCTTCGGCGAGGAACGACAGCGCCCTATCCGAGGCCGCAAGAGCGCTCTTGCTTGCCTCGGGCAGGAAAGTTCGCATTCCGGGCAACCTTGACAGTGACCCGACCTCCCTAAGTCCCGCCATCACTTGTCCTGACCTTTACTCGACTTGCGCCGGTTTTGTCGTGGAGCCATAGGCGTTCCTAGCTGCACCCGGCCATCGGGTAATTCTACATGACGTATGAATTGTCCAGTGCATACGGGCGGGAGGTTCGGGCCGATCATTGACGGACAATCAACGCTTATGTTAGACAACGTGGTGAGTCGCAGATCGACGTGACCAACCCGGCATTGGGCATTGCGATGCGCAGACGTCGAAAAACCATGACTAGGGGTCGAGGGCCTTGTACCGCCGCGAACTGCTAAAGGGAAGCACCGAGACGCTCCTACTCTCTCTTTTGGCCGGTGAGCCGATGTACGGCTATCAGGTCGTCAAGGAGATCGAGGACAGGTCCAGCGGATATTTTCGCCTCAAGGAAGGCACTCTTTATCCCGCTCTCCACCGGCTTGAAAAAGAGGATCTGGTCGAGGGTCGTTGGGACACGTCGCCCAGCGGTCAAAACCGGCGCTACTACTACATCACCGCTAAGGGCCAGAAACGCCTGGAATCGATGCTCAAGGAGTGGACTCAGTTCAGTCGGGCCGTTGACTCCGTGGCCCGATCAAGCTCCGGATAGCGAGTCAAGGGAGGCCCATCGGCTCGATGACTCACCCCATTCGTGGCTATCTTGCAGAGCTCAGTGAGCACCTGCACCTGGAGCCCTCTCAAAAGGGCGAGATCCTGCGGGAGCTGCAGAGCCACATAGAGGACCGTGCGCAAGAACTGGCGGACACGGGTCTTTCCATAGACGAGGCGCTCAGGCAGGCGATGCAGGAGATGGGGGAATCGCGGACTATCGCCAGTGGCCTCTACGAGGTACACAGCCGGAGGTCTTGGTACCACGCCGGTCTGGCAGCCCTCCCGCATGTACTGCTGTCTCTGATGTTTGCGCTCCACATCTGGACCGCTCCTGTCTGGGTGTCTCTGCTGCTGGGACTAGCCCTGATCATCAGCGTCCTGGGTTGGCGGGCCGGACGTCCGACCTGGACGTTCCCCTGGTTGGGGTACTGCCTGATGGTTCCCCTCATTTCCTGGGGACTGGCCATGAGCGCGGTCGGCTACGGAGCTTGGGGCATCATCACAACCGGTACGCTGCCATTCGGGATACCGATCTACTTCGGCTCGCTCCTGTACATAGGCATATCGTTGTGGATCGTGATTCGAATCGTTTCGCGGGTTGCCCGTAAGGACTGGCTTATGGCCTCCCTCACGGTGCTGCCGATACCGTTTCTGGCCTACTGGTTCCTTTACTTTTATGACAACGAAGAACTGTTCGCCACGTCGGGCGAACGCGTCGGCCGGTCTCTTCAGGAGGTAGACAGCAGCGCAGCAATCGTTTTCCTGATACTAGCGATAGCTACTGCAGTATTCTTCCGGGTTGGTAGGCGAGCGGTGAGGGTCGCCCTGCTTGCAATTACGGCTCCCTCCATGGTGGTGCTGGCGTGGGTCAGTTACCAGGGCGGCGTTGGCCAAATGGCGGTCTTCGGCTTTGCCGCTCTTTCATTGATCGTGCTGTTTGCGCCCGCCCTGTTCGGAACGAGCCCTACCGAGATAGCCCGCGCCGCCCGAAAGAGCATCAGGTCCCTGACCAGATAGCGGCGGGCAAGCACGTGGCTGTCGTCGTCGACAGCGCGGCATCGCTACCCATCGACCGGGACGCCGACGCGCCGATCCTGGTTCCCATGCTGGTTCTGATCGGCGGGCAGACCTACAGGGACGGTGTTGACCTCACGCCGGCGCAACTCTACCGAACGATCTCTGAGGGCTCGGCTACCCCTACCACTGCCGCCCCTTCGCCTCAGGCGTTCTACGAGGCCCTGACGCAGGCCGCGCAGCGAGCCAACTCCGTGCTGTGCATTACCGTTGCCCGAAGGTTCAGCACCGCTTACGACTCGGCCGTGTTGGCCGCCGAGCTAGCCCGAGGACGGCATCCCGGACTCGAGGTCTCGGTGCTCGATTGTGGTAGCGCAGCTGGAGGAGAGGGCCTTGTGACCCTTGCCGCGCAGCGGTCGGCAGCGACTGGCGCCACGCTCCCTGAGGTAGAGTCCGCCGCCAGGGACGCGGCTTCAGGAGTCCGGTTGGCCGCCTACGTCGATACGATGTACTACCTGTGGAGAGGCGGCAGGGTGCCGGGAATTGCTCATGCCGGGGCCTCACTGTTGTCCATCAAGCCCATCTTCGAGTTGGCAAACGGCCGTATCAGCCGAAAGATGCCCGCGAGAACCCTGCGATCCGCGCGCAGGCGCCTGTTGAAAATGGTCGCGAAGGGGGTTGGCGGTAGGCCTGTAACCGTCTGCGTTATGCACGCTGGAGTACCCGAAGTAGCGGCGGCTGTGGAGGACGCGCTTTCAGATACCATCGACTGCCGCGAGATCTACGTCGCAGAGTTCAGCGCCGTCATGGGCACCCACATCGGTCCAGGTGCCCTTGGCGTCGCCTATGCGCCGGCATGACCCCTGGCACCTAAGTCCGGGTGTAAAGAGGGCGTGCCACCCCCCGCGGCTTGGCGGGAGGGCCACGGGGCAAGCAGTGCCGTCAAGTTGCCTGGCACCTTATATCCCTGGCATCGCCGGAACAACTGGTTGCGTTGGCCGTGTGGGCGTGCCTCGGTCATTTGACCTGCGGCACTCAGACTAGTCAAATACGCAAGCCGTCTAGATTGCGGCACGGGTGGCCCCGTCGTACAGGCCATGCGGGCGTTGGCGCATGAGGCGTTCCAGCGAGTCAAATGAGCGGAGGCAAGCTGTATGACTAGCTTTCCGGTAGGAAAAGTCCAGACCGTGCTAGGGCCCATAGATCCCGAATCGCTGGGCGTTACCCTGACGCACGAGCACCTGTTTATAGACCTGACCGGAGTCCTTCCCGCCAGACCGGTCGGAGCGGGATGGCACGACATTTACGACGAGCCGCTCTCGATGGATAACGTTGGGCTCGTAAGACACCACTTCGTGCCAAATCGCGACACGGGCAGGCTGTCAGACCTGGACGTGGCGATAGCGGAAGCAGCCCACTACAAGCGTCGGGGTGGAGGAACACTGGTCGATGCAACTAACCCGGACATCGGACGTGACCCGATCAATCTATCTGCCGTCTCCCATGCTACGGGCCTGAATATCGTGATGGGAGCTGGCCACTACGTAGATGTAGCGCATCCCAAGGACATGACATCGCGCCAAGAAGACGACATAGTCGAGGAGATATTCCGGGACCTTTCAGAGGGCGTGGACGAGACGGGAATAAAGGCCGGACTGATTGGAGAAATCGGCTGCTCATGGCCCCTGACAGACAATGAGCGCAAGGTCCTGCGTGCCGCAGGCCGAGCCCAGGCGGCCACCGGTGCACCGCTTCTCATACATCCCGGCCGCGATGAGACAGCACCTCTTGAAATAGTGGAGGTGCTCGATGAGGTCGGCACCGATCTAACCCACACCATAGTTGGCCACATCGATCGCACCGTCTTCGATAAGTCGACACTTAGGTCGCTCGCCGAAAGCGGCGTCTATCTTGAGTGGGATCTGTTCGGTCGCGAGCAGCACTACTATTGGGCTAACCCTGCCATCGACATGCCCCATGACGGCCAGCGCATCGAAGATATCGCCTGGACTATCGAGCAGGGTTACGGGGACCGAGTGGTCGTCGCGCATGACATATGCACTAAGGACCGGTTGCTCAAGTACGGAGGCCACGGCTACTTCTATTTGTTGTCGCGCATCGTGCCCAGGATGAGATTTCGCGGTTTCACCGAAAGCCAGATCAAAGCGATTCTCGTAGACAATCCGGCGTCCGCCCTGCCCTTCCGCGAGCCGGTTGGCGGCTAGGGGCATCATTTTGTGTTTAGTGTAGATTCAGTTGAACTTTTTCCAGGACGCGTATGCCGAAGGTACGGCCCTGTGGGAGACCGGCAGACCCCAACCCGAGGTTGTGACACTGTCCAGGGTCGGGGGGATTGGTGGCGTGGTGCTCGACGCTGGCTGTGGAACCGGCGAGAACGCTATCTACCTGGCGAAAGTCGGCCTTACGGTCATTGGCGCCGATCTGGCGCCTAGAGCAGTTCAGATCGCAAGGCGCAAGGCTTCGGCCCGGGGCCAGACAGTTGAATTCGCTGTTTGTGACGCTAGGAGCCTTCCTTTTCCCGTGGAAACATTCGATACGGTCCTGGACTCCGGGCTCTATCACGTCTTCGATGAGGCTGGGAAGACCAGATATGAGCAGTGCCTGCGTAGGGTGGTCCGTCCTGGAGGACTGGTACACATTATCGTCTGGAGCGAGGAGCAGCCCGGACAGGAGGGACCGGCGAGGGTCACTCAGGCAGAACTCAAGGGTTCTTTCGCATGGGGATGGGAAGACCCGCACATTAGGGCAGGTGTCTACGAGACCGCTATACACGAGCAAGGCGCACGTGCCTGGGTCGCTACCTTTAGGAAGAGCACCAGGTAGACAGGCGCTAGCGACCTAGTCTTGGACCATCTTGGATGGGGTCATCAATTCGTAGAACTCTATCCAGGTGTCGAGCACCATGTGGTCACCGGGTAGTGCGGCCTCGGTTACGGCGGCAGGAACCACGTTACCTTCCCTGAACTGGGATTCGATCACGTCGGTCACCCATTGGATGTACACCCGGTGGGTGTCACCCGGCACCATGGCGTCGTTGTAGTAGATCTGGGTTGTTGAGCGCTGGCCTGAAGCCTCGTAGGCGTCCGCTACCCGGCGCAACACAGTGGCGTACCGGCGTGCCATCCCCGGCTTCACTTGATAGACCCTTCTTATTACATACATCTCGTGCCCTCACCTCCCTGTGATGCTCCGTGTCGGCGTGACAGATTGCATTTTGCCACCTGTCCGCAACCCCACAACAGATCGAAAGTCGGGACTGCAGGGCCTAGTGCGCCGAGCGGCGTCTCTATACTCTTGCCCCGCTATGGATTGGGTCTTGGCCAGCCTCGGTGCCGCTATCGGGTTCGCCGCCGTCACAATCCTCGACAAGATAATTCTCGGCAGGTACGTCGCTTCGGCCTGGGTTTTCATTTTCTTCGCCGGCCTCATGCAACTGCCTGGCGCCCTGGTGCCCCTAGCCTTCGTAGCCTTTCCGGGCTACCCAATCACTCTGTGGCTGGCGGCTCTGGGCTCGGGCGCAGCCTTCGGCATGTCGCTCGTTTTGATGTTCTGGACTCTTCGACGGCAGGATGCCTCTCTGGTGACGGCCGTGTATCAGACGGCTCCCGTGTTCGTCGCGATCATGGCCGTTGGCCTCTTGGCCGAAAGACTGACAGCCTGGCACTGGCTGGCGATCGTCGTCACCGTGACCGGGGCGGCACTCATTTCGCTGCGCCGGCGAAGGTCGGGAGGGCCTCCGGTTCTGGGGGGATGGTTTTTCTTGGTGCTGGCCGCCAGCGGCCTCTACGCCCTCGGAGCGATCCTGTCGAAATTGGCCCTTGATGGGGGCATGTCCCTGTGGAATCTCTACACCGTTCGGAGCGTGACGCTGGCCGGGGCAATGGTTGCATTGGCCTGGCGTCCGAGCGTTATTCCGCAGCTCGGAATGCTGATCCGCAACACCAATGGGCTGTTGCTATTCATATTCACAGAGGCCGGGCTGGCGTTCGCCTCGATGTACCTGACCACGCTTGCGATCGAGTTGGGTCCTGTGTCTCTAGCTACCACAGTCATGGCCTCGCGGCCGATGTTTGTGTTCCTCTTCGGGATCGTTCTAAGCCTTGGGATGCTGAAGGTACTGTCCGAACCCTTGGACCGCGTATCTCTAGCACATAGGGGGGCAGCAATCGCAATGATCGTCGCCGGAGTCGCGTCGATCTCGCTCCTGTAGAAGGGCTGGACCCCGACCAAGATAGGTCGACCTTCTGTTGAGGAGCATCAACGTCTGATGACCCCTGTTGCGCCGCGATGAGGTCTTTCGAGAATTGGGGACGTCTGCCCCTAGCGCTAGCCGCGGGCACGCCCGAAGGGATTCGAACCCCCAACCTCTTGGTCCGAAGCCAAGCGCTCTGTCCGTTGAGCTACGGGCGCACGAAGCGTTTACACGGTATGGGGTGGACGATGGGATTTGAACCCACGATCTCCAGGGCCACAACCTGGCGCCTTAACCAACTTGGCCACGTCCACCGCGAGACGTTGTCTTTCTAGGTTAGCACCTGAGGAGTGGAATCGCGTCACCTTGCGGCAAGGGACAGCGCCAGGTGAACGAGGGTGCGAACCGGGACGCCAGTGGCTCCCTTGGTAGTCCAGCCCTTCACCCTTGAGCTCCTTACGGTGCCAGCTATGTCCAGATGCACCCAAGCCGCATCCCCGACAAACTCGCCGATGAACATGGCACCCGTGATGGAACCGGCAGGACGCCCTCCGACGTTCTTTAGGTCCGCGACGTCGCTTTCGTATTGCTCCCGATACTCATCAAAGGTTGGCATTTCCCATATCTTCTCCCCGGACTCTTTGCCTGCGGAGAGGACGGCGTCCATAAGGGAGCGGTCGTTGCCAAATGCTCCGGTGGCCACCTTGCCGAGGGCCACCTCCATCGCGCCCGTCAGGGTGGCCACGTCCACTATGCGTTTTATTCCAAGACTCACGGCGTAGCAGGCGGCGTCTGCCAGAACAAGCCTGCCCTCAGCATCAGTGTTGTCAATCTCTATGGTCTTGCCATTCATGGCCGTGACCACATCTCCGGGCCGCTGCGCCGCTCCACCGGGCATATTCTCAGTCGCGGCCGCCAGGCCGGTGACGTTTAGCTTGGGACCCAGTGCCCCAATCGCCTTCATCGCCGAGATGACGGACGCCGCGCCTGCCATGTCTCCCTTCATCTCCCCCATCCGGGTGGCGGGCTTGAGTGAAATGCCCCCCGAATCGAACGTGATGCCCTTACCCAGCAGGCCGAGGCTATTGTCCGGGTTGGCAGGATCGCCTGCGTACGTTATGGCAATGAGCCTGGGGGGCAATTTACTCCCCGCCGCAACTCCCAGCAGCGCACCCATACCCAGTTCTTTCATCTGCCTCTCGTCCAGAACCTCCAGGGCCATATCAGAGCTCTTTGCTACGTCCAGAGCCGCCTCGGCCAGATCCGAAGGCGTCATGTGGTTGGCTGGCTCGTTGACGAGATCACGGCACAGAATTACTGACTCGGAGAGGATTTCGCCCTCTCTCACCCCGGAACGAAGCCCTTCGACCCTGCTGGGATCGAACTCGACGATCGAGATGGAGTCGAGCTCTGGAGATCGGTCGCCAGACGACTTGTACTTGTCGAAACGGTACAGACCCAGGAGCGTTCCCTCGGCGATTGCCCGGCCGCTCGCGTGCGGATCGAGGCCGCCTATGCCGGAACCGTGGGCGATGGTCGCGGCGGTCCGGACGTTCCTTGCTCGCAGGTATCGGGCGGCTTGAGCCGATATCGAGCGTACGGCGTTCGCGTCAAACTCATCGGGCGGTCCCAATCCGACCACGAGAACCCTGGGTGTGGGCATGCGCCCGAGGGTATGAATAAGGGTCATCTCACCCAGCTTGCCTTTGGTCTCGCCCACGTCGATCAGGTCGGTGATGACACCCCCCAAGGTCCGGTCAACCGCCCCGGTTGCTCCACCTGGTGAGGTCACACCCTCAAATAGATTTACGACTACGGCGTCCACATCCGCCGCTGTTATGTCTCCCGTCTCAACGGTAATTTTCATGGTCTCTCCCCGAACCCATTGGCGCGGCCGAATTATATTCGACCCGGTCGAGGGAGGCGGCTGCCCCTCTGCTATAATCTCGCCTGGTCCGACCCGCTCCAGTTCGCTCCTAGGTTGGTCTACAAACACGTGGAGGCCACATTTGCCCAAACTGAAGAAAAGCGCTAGAGAGAACGAACTGCTGGAAAAGGCCCGGCGCTACCTTCCGGGTGGATCCTTGGGAAACCTCGCCGGCGACGTGGTGATCGCCGAAGGGCGAGGCAGTCGGATCAAGGATGTGTCCGGCAACGAATTCATAGACTACCTGCTCGGTTCCGGACCGATGATCACTGGCCACGCTCACCCAGACGTGGTCAGGGCGGTAAGCGAACAGATGAAGTCCGGATCGACCTTCTTCGCCAACAATGAGGCGGCGATCCTGCTTGCCGAGGCGATAGTCGAGGCTATGGCATGCGTGGATCAGGTTCGGTTCTGCAGCACCGGTACGGAGGCTACGCTGTACGCGATGCGGGCCGCCAGAGCCTTCCGAAACCGGGACAAGATCCTGAAGTTCGAGGGCGGCTTTCATGGCATGAATGACTATGCCCTCCAGAGCATGATGCCGGGCCGCCCTCTGGACTTCCCTCACCCGAAACCGGACGGTGGAGGCATTCCGGCAGCCGTGGCCGAGACGATGCTGATCGCACCCTTCAACGACATCGAGACAACTTCGGCAATCATCGAGCGTTACCACGACGAACTGGGGGGAGTGATAGTTGAGCCGTTCCAACGCTTGCTGCCCCCGCGGCCGGGTTTCCTGGAGGGCCTGCGGGAGGTGACCGAAAGGTACGAGATCCCCCTGATCTTCGACGAGGTAGTCACCTCATTTCGGTTCGCATACGGCGGTGCGCAGGAGTTCTACGGAGTCGTACCTGATCTGTGCTCCCTGGGCAAGGCGGTAGCGGGAGGATTTCCGCTTACCGCCGTGGGGGGGCGAGAGGAGATAATGGCGCACTTTGATGCTTCGGCCGTTAGCCCCGAAGAATGGATGCCACAGATCGGCACGTTGAGCGGTAACCCGATCGCGGCAGTAGCTGGTCTGGCCACGGTCGAGATACTCAGGCGCCCCGGTACCTACGAGCGAATGCACAGTGTTGGAGGTGCGATCAAGGCGGCGCTCCAGGACAGTCTCGACCGGGCGGAGATTCCCGCCCGGGTCGTAGGAGAGGGCGTTCTCTTTGATGTGTTCTTCTCTGAACATGACATTGTGGACTACAGATCCACCCTGCTGTCCGACAAGGAAAGGCTCGGGAGATTCAATCGCCTGCTTCGCGAGCGAGGAGTCTTTAAGGGTGACAGCAAGTTCTACCTGTCGACGGCCCACGACGAGTCTGATGTGGAGATGACGGTGGAAGCCATCGAGTCGGCGGTGGATGAGCTGTCTGACTGAACTGCCTTGCACCGCCTAGCGAGTTAGCGAGTCTCGATCGCACCTTGTCAGTGAACGTCATCAGTGACGGCACCCTCTTGATGGACGGGGGAGGCGTGTTCGGGCCCGTTCCCAAGGTGCAGTGGGAGAGCTATCTAAAACCGGACCGGCGCAATCGCGTCAGGCTTTCCCTCAATTGCCTCCTCGTACGCGCCGGTGACCAGAACATTCTGATCGATACCGGGGCAGGCTCCAAGCGACTGGATTCGCTCAAGGAGGACTTCGGTCTCAGCGGCAATAAGCTCGTACGAGGCCTTAAGGCTCAGGGACTCACCGCCCGTGACATTGACAAGGTAGTTTTGACAAACCTGCGGTTTGATAGGGCCGGCGGGTGCACCAAGCTGGACCGCACGGGAAGGATACTGCCCACTTTCCCGAGAGCGACATACGTGGTTCAGGAGTCAGCCCTGGAGGATGCGCGTAGCCCGGGTGAGCGTTCGGCCCCCTTCTACAACGAGGAAGATCTTCTGCCACTCGAGCAGGCTGACATGGTTGAGGCCGTAAACGGATACGCGGAGTTGGCCCCAGGGGTGGCCGTCAAGTCCACCGACGGGCCTAGGCCTGGCCACCAAGTGGCGCTTATCGAATCGGGAAGCGAGAGGATAGCCTTCGCAGGGGACCTCATACCCACCCCACTTCACCTGACTCCCCGCTGTATAGCGGCCTTCGATGACTCTCCTAACGACACGCTGGCCGGCAAGCAAGAGCTCCTATCGATGGCCACGGAAAAGGGCTGGATGATCGTTTTTGGACAGGCTCTTGGCCAACATGCAGGCTATGTCGAACACCGGGCTGGCCGATACGGACTTCGGCCCGTAGATCTGTAGGCCTCCGGAGAGTCGCCCATCAGGTCAAAGGCGACTCCACCGAGTCTACCCTCGCGCTGACAAGCTTGCCGGCGCGGGCCAACAACGTGGCGGTACCTATCGTGTTGAACAGGTCCTGGTTCGAGTCAGCAAGGACCCTGACGTAGTTATCCGTAAGACCCGTCCAAGCACCGTTCCTGCGTTCCTCCCAAAGTACTGGCCGAGTAGTTCCTAGCAGGCTTTCCCTGAAGTTGGCCGCAGCTCGGTCGCCGAGCCTGATCAGTTCGTCGGCGCGCTCCGATTTTTCAACTGCCGAGACATCGTCTCCCAGATGGAAGGCCGTTGTGCCCGGTCGTTTGGAGAAACGGAACACGTGCAACCCTGAGAATCCGCCCGCATTAATCAAACGACAGGTCTCGGCGTGATCCGACGAAGTCTCGCCTGGGAATCCCGCGATTACGTCGGCCGTCAGGCCTGCCTGCGGCACTCGCTCGTTGATGATCTCCACCGCTCGCGCGTACTGTGCCGCCGTGTATCTCCTACGCATTCGCTTGAGGACCGAGTCACTGCCAGACTGCAATGGCAAATGAAAGTGTGGACATAGCCGGTTGTTTGACCAGAGCCTGATCAGCGAGTCGTCGATCTCTTGGGGTTGCAGCGACGAGACCCTTATCCGATCTATCCCGGTCCCCTCCAAAATCTCGTCGAGGAGGCTTGTCAAGGTCGTGGGGCCTTCTAGCGGCCGAAGGTCGAATCCGTAGGTACCGAGTTGAGTCCCTGTGAGCACTACCTCGCGGTATCCGACATCCTCCAGCTGTCGGATCTGTGAGACGATCAATGCTGCCGGTATGCTGCGCTCCCGGCCCCGCACCTTTGGGACTATGCAGTAGGCACAGACCTGATCGCAGCCTTCTTGTATCTTTACGAATGCCCGCGTCCTCAGGGTTCTCGGTGACAGCGGGATTTCGTCGGACCCGGCACCACAGGTTGAGGCCTCCTGGCCTCGCAGGGCCAGCACATCTGCTACCAGCCGCACCTTGTCGCCATTTCCGGCAACCAGATCCACCTCGTTGAGTCGGTTCAGTGTGGCCGGGTCACGCTCTGCGTAGCAGCCGGTGGCCACGATCATTGCCCCGGGATTGCGCCGCCGTGCCAACCTCAATGAATGTCTGGCCTTGCGGTCGGCCGTGTGGGTCACCGTACAAGAGTTGACCAGATACACGTCGGCTGGCTGGTCGGTTGGCACCAGGTCGAAGCCGGCCGACCTGAACCGGGCGGCCAACGTCGCGGTGTCCGCTTGGTTTAGCTTGCAGCCGTGGGTCTCTATTGCGACCGACGGGCGACGCACTAGCATGGATGGCACCCTCGAAACCGCTCCCTCGTGATGAGGTTTGCGCAGCATCCGATTATAGCCAAGTGTGTATGACCACCGGCCTGTGTGACTGATATAATCATGCAGGATCTCACCCACCTGGACTTTTCTAAGACTTTGTTCAGGCGGACCGGCCCAGGCGGTCAAGGCCCCCGCCTAAATCGCAGGAGATCGCTTCCGTATGGCAAACCGCGTTTTCGTCACGGGATTAGGGGTGGTAAGCCCTCTGGGCTTGGATGCTAAGACCACCTGGAAGTCACTGGTGGCGGGGGAATCGGGGATCGCAACTATCACCGCGTTCGACCCCGAAGGGTACAAGACCACGATAGCGGCCGAGGTCAAGCGGTTTGAGCCCACCGACTTCGTGGACCGCAAACAGGCAAGGCGGATTGACAGGTTCGTCCAATTTGCCCTTGGCGCGGCGATTCAGGCCGCCGATGACGCCAGCTTATCTATAGACAACGGGAACGCGGAGCGCACCGGGGTAATGATCGCGTCCGGTATCGGGGGCATAATCACGATCTCCGAACAGTTGGAGATCCTTAACGGCAAGGGCCCCAATCGAGTTTCCCCGTTTTTCGTGCCCATGATGCTCCCGGACATGGCCTCTGGGCAGGTTTCCATGCATCTGGGTGTAAAGGGCCCCAGCATTGCCACAGTCTCAGCCTGTGCGAGCGGAGCAGACTCGATAGGTGCAGCCTTCGATATGCTGCAGGGCGATCAGCTGGACATGATCCTGGCCGGCGGATCTGAGGCGTCCATATGCCCGATCGGGATCGCCGGCTTCAATGCCTGCCATGCGCTGTCGACGCGCAACGACGACCCGCGGGCGGCCTCCCGTCCCTTCGACGCCGAGCGTGACGGTTTCGTCTGCGGTGAGGGAGCGGCGGTATTGGTGCTTGAGACTATGGAAAGCATGGAGAGCCGGGGTGCAGAGCCCCTCGCCGAGCTGGTGGGATACGGCTCAAGTGCCGACGCATACCACGTTACACAACCGGCGCCCGAAGGCGAGGGCGGCGCCAGGGCAATGAGGAGGGCACTGGAAGTAGCCGGCCTCAAGCCCGATGACATTGACTATATAAACGCCCATGGCACCTCGACGCCGCTAAATGACAAGTACGAGACCATGGCCATGAGGGCGGTGTTCGGTGAGGATGCCTACCGAGTTCCCATAAGCTCTACGAAGTCCATGACGGGACATCTTCTCGGTGCCTCCGGCGCGCTTGAGGCGGCATTCTGCGTGCAGGCCATCGCCGAGGGCGTCATACCCCCAACCATAAATCTGGACTACCCCGACCCCGACTGTGACCTCGACTATACCCCGCACAAGGCCAAGCGCGTGGATGTAGCTACGGCGATCAGCAACTCGTTTGGGTTCGGCGGTCACAATAGCTCCCTGGTCTTTCAGGTCGCGAGCACGTAGCCTCGTCCTTCCAGTCTCCGTAACGATTTGGTGAGGCAAGGAAGGCTATTCCCGGACGAGCCAGACGGTTTCGGCTCGGATAGGTCCTGGCGCCAGCGGAAGAAGCCTCCCGCCGGATTCGCCTCGAGACTGGGATTGCCCCAACTCCGGGCAGCCCTTCTATACAACCGCGGTATCAGGAACGTTGCCGATTCAGAATCGTTCATAGCCCTGGACGACCGGTTACTGCACGACCCACTCCTGCTTCCTGACATGGATCGCGCCGCTGAAATGCTGACTCGCGCGGCGGGGAGTGGACTCGCAGTGGCAATCTACGGTGATTTCGACGTCGACGGAATCACCGGTGCCGCCATCCTGTGCCGGACGGTGCAGGATCTAGGTGGTAAGCCGATACCTTACATTCCTAACCGAATGAACGAAGGGCATGGGCTCAACGAAGCGGCGGTCCGGCGGCTGGCGGCAGCGGGAGCATGCCTGCTGGTCACCGTAGACTGTGGGACGACGGACGTGGCCGAGGTGGCCTTTGCGAGGTCCATTGGCATGGAGGTGATAGTAACCGACCATCACATGGCACCGACCCGTGTGGCCGATGACGTTCCCGTCGTAAATCCCAGCCTTGAGGATGGATACCCCTTTAGCGGTCTTACTGGGGCCGGCGTAGCACTGAAACTTGCCCAGGAGGTATACGCGAGTTCATCCAGGCCGTTTCCCGGGTCCTTGCTTGAGCTGGCAGCCCTGGGCACCGTTGCCGACGTTGCTCCGCTCACAGGCGAGAACAGATTCATCGTTGGTCGCGGCCTGCTAACCCTACGAGGCACCGAGAGCGTGGGAATCGGCGCCCTCGCAAGGCAGGCAAACATAGACCTATCTGCCTTATCGGTAAGGGACCTGTCATTCGGTCTCATACCCCGCCTCAACTCGGCGGGCAGATTGGATGACCCGGCATTGAGCCTGCGCCTGTTGACGACATCCGACGCCGCCGAGGCAGACGACCTGTCCGAGACGCTCGAGCGCCTAAATTCGCAAAGAAGGAAGATTACCGAGCGCGGAATCGTGGACGCCGAAAAGGTCGTGTTGAACTCCGGTCAAGGTGATCAGGCCGCTCTGGTCGTCTACAACCCAGATTGGCATCCTGGGGTGGTGGGCTTGATCGCCTCCCGCCTCTCAGAGAGATACCGTCGTCCGGTCGTGGCAGCAACACTATTGGATGGTGCCATTAGGGCGAGCGCGCGCGGTCCGGCGGGGTACAGGGTGGTCGATGCCATAGGCGCCACACGTCTTCCCTTCCTGCGGCTCGGCGGGCACATGCAGGCGGCAGGATTCACGCTTGATGAGCGCCACCTTGAACAATTCAGCCAGCGATTTCCGGCGAAGGTTGCTGAGATGAGCGAAGGCCCGGCGCCGAGTACTCCGATCGAATACGACTGCGAGCTTCAGCTTCGGGAAGTCGACCACGCCAACTACTCGTTCATCACCTCCCTGGCTCCATTTGGAAAGGGCAATCCCGTCCCCACTTTCTTGACCAGGGGTGTGCATGTCCGGGAGAGGCGTAGTGTAGGCCGGGACCAGGCCCACCTAAAGCTCCGGCTGGTGGCCGACGGTGTCCACCTGAACGCCATAGCATTCAATCAGTCAACCAAGCTCGCGGAGCTTGGGCCAGAAATTGACCTCGTTTATTCGATTAACCTAAACGAGTGGAACGGCAGGAGGAACCTGGAACTGAAGGTGTTAGATCTCAGGTCCGCGTTCTAGTCGCCTCACCTCTTCCGCCGACGCCGTGCTGCTCGAGTGCCCCTCGCTCTTGGTGTAGCCTCGGCCGGTTCCAACTCGGGCGTCCTTTCGACCAGCTTGGCCTTTAGGAACAACAGGGGTACCCCGATAGCGAGTACCACCAGAGCTATGAAATGGGCTTCCTGCATGCCGGCGGCCCAGATCCGGTCCTCCCGCGCGAAGCTGATCGCGAACCTGCCGATCGCATAGAGCGATATGTACAGGACGAATAGCATACCGTCCGGCTTTAGCTTGCCACGCATCGTCCAGAGGATCGCCAGGACGATCGAGTTCCAGATGATTTCGTAGAGGATCACCGGCTCTGCACCGGTGGAGAAGAAAGAGGAACTGTGCCCGTTGTTACAGCTCCTGGCCAGGGAATCCGGGTGAGACCATGTCATGCTCAGGAAATGGCTGGCCGCCTTTGCGCAGTGCTCGCCATTCACTATGTCGCCCAGGCGACCTATCGTCTGGGCCAGGAGCAGGGCCGGCGCCGTGAGGTCCATCATGATGCCCCACTTGTATCTCGGAACCCGGGTGACTGCGACGTAGGCCACGCCGCCGAAAAAGCCGCCTATGATCCCGCCCCAAACACCGACTCCGCCTGTCCATATGGCAACAATCTGGCCGGGATTGCTGCCGTAGAAGTCCCAGTGATCGATGACGTGGACGAGGCGAGCGCCTACGAAACCTCCCAGCACGGCCCACAGCGCCGTCGAGTAGATGAGGTCAGAGTTGATACCGCGCAGGGGCGCCCATCTCGCAACCAAGTAGACGGCTGTTACCACCCCTATGAAGCTGAAAGCTCCGTGCCAGGCGACCACCCAATTGGTGCCCGCCTGAAAGTCGATGAGGTTGGGGCCTATAGGTATCTCGATCAAAGAGGGTTAAGCGTACCCCAACTGCTAGGTGACAAGGTGATTCGTGAGACCTGTTAGAAGTCGGTCCAGCGGCGTGGCCACGCCGATTCTATGGTTCGGCCAAGAACCTGTCAAACAAGCGGTGCGTGCCATGTCATCAGCGGCCTGTAGCCTTCCAGATAGGCAGGCTGCTCCTGGCGCGTACACCCTCCTCCTGACTGAATTCTCTCTCTGAAACTCGCGATTTGGACGCCTGCAGGTGGCTCTGCCTCGCTGGGTTCGTCACGGAGAATCAAGCAATGACGATGTCTAAGATAGATGCGACGGGCCGCGACGAGGTGGACTCTTTTCTCTCGCACCTGCGGGTAGAGCGCGGTGTATCCACCAACACACTGTCCGCCTATCGCCTGGACCTGTCTCAACTCGCCGGCTTTCTTCGCACTGAACACCTCACGCTTACCGCGAATGCTGGAGCTCCCGTACGCTGGGCCCAGGTGGATGAGTCGGCCGTTACGGCCTATGTGCTGCAACTTGGCGATCGAGGCTACGGTGAAAAGACCCGTGCCAGAAAGATTGCTTCGATGCGCTCGTTCTTCGGATTTCTGGTAGATGAAGGCATCATCGCCAAGGACCCGACCGAGAACATATCGGCCCCTCGAATGGGCAGGTCGCTTCCTGCGGCCCTTACCGAGGACGAGGTCGACCGCCTTCTGGACACGCCAGACGGGCCGGAGGCGACCGACATCCGGGACAGGGCTATGCTCGAATTGATGTATGCAGCCGGCTTGAGGGTTGGTGAGTTAGTAGGTCTCGACATCGAACACGTGGATCTTGAGATGGGCAGCGTGCTGGCATTTGGCAAGGGTGGCAAGGAGAGACTGGTTCCTCTGCATCCGAGAGCTGTAGAATCCGTGGCCGCATACCTTAACGCAGCTCGGCCACAGCTTGCGGGCAAGACAGCTGGCCGGGCGCTGTTTCTGAGTTCCAGAGGCAGGAGGCTAACTCGGCAAGGCTTTTGGCTTATACTCAGGGGTAGATCCATGCAGGCGGGCATCGGCAAAAAGCTAACTCCCCACACTTTGAGGCACAGCTTTGCGACCCACCTACTGCACGGGGGAGCGCCCTTAAGGCACGTTCAGGAGCTCTTGGGGCACGCTAGCATAACGACGACACAGATCTATACCCACCTCACCAGCGAGCACGTGCGGTCCGAGTATGACCGTGCACATCCCAGAGCTGGGTGATCGGCTAAGCGGGGAAACGGATGGCAGACAAGGGAAAAAGGATCGCCTCTAGGCAAGCTCAACTCAAGCGAAAGAGGCGCAGAGGCAAGGGACGGGCCAGGCAGTTCGATGCCAAGTCATCCGAGCGGACGGCATCGGCGCCTGAGTCATCCGAAGTTGTCGTATCCGGCACGAAGGCATCGGCCGCGCCTCCTGCACCCGAAGCCAGGGTCGAACGGACGCCCCCGGCTACTCCCCGGGAATCAGTTCGCAGCAACCCAGGAGGGGCCGCCGTCAGGCGCCGAGCCGTGGCGGGCAAGGCTGAGGGGACTCTTACCTACCCGTACCTTGGCGTTGAATTGCGTCACATCGGGGTGCTGACCGTCGCCCTGGCCGCCGCGCTGGTAGTCCTTACCGTCTTCTTGCGGTAGGCCGCCGGTGTCTCGGCGGGGTTCCCCAACCGCCTAGCCCAAGGAGATCCTGAGGGCATCGGGTCCATATCTCCTCAGAACATGTCGACTGCAAGATTCTCCGAGCGGCTAAGCGCCGTTCCCGATCGCCCTGGCGTCTATCTGATGAAGGATGCCGTCGGCAAGGTGCTCTACGTGGGGAAGGCCTCTGTGCTGCGAAACAGGGTTCGATCCTATTTCCAGAAATCCGCCGGCCTGTCCCCGAAGGTACGACGCATGGTCTCTCGCGTCGAAGACTTCGAGTTCATCGTGACCGAGTCCGATCAAGAGGCTTTCTTGCTGGAGAGCAATTTGATCAAGCGTCACAAGCCCCACTTCAACGCCCGGCTGAAGGACGACAAGAGCTACCCCTTCATCAAGATTGACACCACCGAGGATTTTCCCCAGGTCTACATCACCCGCAAGGTCAAGGACGACGGAGCTCGCTATTTTGGCCCTTACGCCAGCGCCGGCAGTGTCCGAAGGACCCTGGCCCTCCTCAAGAAGCTGTTCCCATACCGGTCTTGTACGAAGATCATCACAGGAAGCGACGAGCGTCCCTGCCTTGACTATCACATCCACCGCTGCGTCGGACCCTGCATAGGCGTGATCGACAAGTCAGGTTACTCCCAGGTAATCGATCAGGTGATCCTGTTCATGGAGGGTAGGACCGATCGCGTTACCAGAACCATTAGAAGCCGCATGCACGAAGCGGCGAACGGCCTTGAATTTGAGCGGGCAGCTGTGCTTCGCGATCAGCTGACCGCGATAGAAAGGGTTCAGGAGGGACAGAAGGTTCTCCATATTTCGACCGAAAGCGTTGACGTGGTCGCATCGGCCACCCTGAGCAACGAGAGCTTGGTGGAGGTCTTTTTCATACGTCAGGGCAAGCTCATCGGCCGGGACAACTTCCTTATGGAAGGCACGGCGGACGAAGGGCCTGGACAGACTCTCTCTTCATTCTTGCGCCAGTTCTATGCGGCCAACCCGTACGTGCCCCGGACCGTTCTTACGCCCTATCCACCGGAAGAGCAGGAGGCGATTGAACTCTGGCTGACCAAACGACGGGAGGGACGAGTTCAGATCCGCGTGCCGAAGCGAGGAGAGAAACGTCGCCTGGTGGCAATGGTGCAGGAGAACGCGGAGAGCGGACTTGAGCAACTCAAGCTAAAGCAGGCTTCGACAACGAACTTCCAAGAGGCGTTAGAAGAATTGCAGGAGGCGCTGAACCTGCCTCGTCCGCCTCGGCGGATCGAATGCTACGACATATCCAACATACAGGGCAGCGATCCCGTCGGAAGCATGATCGTGTTCGAGGACGGAAAGGCCAGGAAGGCGGACTACCGCCGATTTCGAATCAAGAGTGTCAGCGGCGTGGACGATTACCTAATGATGCGCGAGGTCCTCTCGCGGCGCTTCAAGCGATACCAGAAAGGGGAGAAAGAGTCCAAGGCGTGGACAAGACACCCTGACCTAGTGCTGATCGACGGTGGCAAAGGCCACCTTGGAGCCGCCCTGCAGGTATTTCTGGAACTGGGAATCGACACGGTGCCGCTGGCCAGCCTGGCAAAGGAGAACGAGGAGATCTTCGTTCCACATACGCCCGAACCGATCACACTCCCCAGAAATTCCCCTGCCCTCTTCTTGGTTCAGAGGGCCAGAGACGAAGCGCACCGCTTTGCGGTCACCTTCCACAGGCAGCGGCGGTCGAAGGGTTCGATCAAGTCGGCGATGGACCTCGTACCAGGTATCGGTCCGAAGCGCCGCAAGATGCTGCTTCGACGCTTCGGATCGGTCGCCGCCGTGCGTGATGCAACCCTCGAAGACATAGCCGCCGTACCCGGCATGACCGTTACCCTGGCGCGAAAGGTCAAGGAATACCTCTAGTAGGGGTAACCTCCCATCACTGGCTTCCGCTACTTCAAGGCGCCCACTATCGGTCGTCCGACTCGTCCGCGCCGCCCCCTGCCATGCTCAGGAAAGGCCGAAGCAGGTTGGTGAATTCCATGGGGAAGATGAACTTTGTCGATTGACTCGCGCCCAGCTCCTTGAGGGTGTCGAAATACTGCAGGCTCATTGTCTTACCGTCGATGCCCTGTGCAACCTCGTAGATGCGCTGCAGGGCGACGGCAAATCCATCGGCCCGCAGCTTGGCCGCTTGCTGATCTCCCTCGGCCGTAAGGATCTCGCCCTGTCTCTGCCCTTCGGCCTTTAGGATGGCCGCCTGCTTTTCGCCCTCCGCAACAGTTACGGCAGCCTGGCGCGTTCCCTCCGCCTCGATGATGGCGGCCCTGCGCACACGCTCGGCAGACATCTGACGGTTCATCGCCTCTTGGATATCCCTGGGTGGCTCGATCTCCCGGATCTCAACCTGCGTCACCTTGATGCCCCATCGGTTGGTCACCTCGTCGAGCCGTGCCCTGAGCGAGTGGTTGATCCTTTCCCGCTGCGACAGCACGTCGTCGAGGCTCATCTCTCCGATAACCGCGCGCAGGTTCGTAGTGGCGATACCCACCACCGCCGCCCAGTAGTCAACAACTTCAATGATCGCCTTATCGGCCTGGTCGGCTATGGGACGCATGTATACGAGAAAATCGATGTCAATCGGCGCGTTGTCCTCGGTGATGTTCGTCTGCCTCGGAATATCGATCACCACCTCGCGCGTATCGATCTTCTGCGCCCTGTGAAAGGGCCAGATGAGTACGTGCAGGCCGGGCCCGCGCAGACCGGTAAATCGGCCCAACCAAAAGACGCCCAAACGCTCGTACTGCTGGACGATAGTCAAGTATGGAATCATTGAGATCCTCTCCTAGTCTTCCCTAACGGATCGTTACTAACATTATGACCTGTTAACGCAGAGGTTTGCCCCTGCTCCAGAAACGGCTCAGTCCACGATGGCCTTTTTTTGGTCTCGCCGGTCCGCCGCATGGGCCGTCAAAATAGACGCGTCACTCATTTTCGGGCATCTCACTTGCTCGCCTGACGATCAGCATCAGGCCCTTGAACGCCGTGACTTTCACCTGCTCCCCGCGTTCTATGCGCACACCTGTCTCGCTCAACGCGCTCCACTCTTCACCCAGCACAAGCACAGTGCCGGCCGGGTCAAGGGTCGTTGTCGCCCCACCCGTCTGTCCAATCGCTGCCGCGACCCCATGCTGGGAGGCCAGTTGAGGCATGCGCCGTGCTCGCAGCGATGTGCGGATAAGCAAGGTCATGATAGCCGCGATGCCCGCTCCTATTCCGACTAGCACCCAAACGCTTACCCCGAAGCTTGGTCCATCCAGCGGCTGGGGAGAGAAGCCTCCAAACAGCAGGAACGCCCCCACGACGAACGCTACGCCGCCCAGTATTCCAGGTACGCTCACTCCCGGAGCCTGTAGCTCGACGAAAAACAGCACCATCGAGAGGGCGATCAGACCGAAACCGGTCCAGTTCACCGGCAGATTGCCCAGGGCCACAAAGGCGAGGGCAAGAGCGATCACGCCGAACACTCCAGGGACGAAAGAGCCTGGATTATAGAACTCGATCAATATCCCAAATCCGCCGATCGATAGCAGCAGCAGGGCAATATTTGGATCGGCGATCACCCCCAAGAATCGCTCCAGCAGGTTTCGGTCGATGGCTTCGGTCGATAGGCCCTCAATCTCGAGTACCCGCTCGGCATCACCAAGTTCAACGGTCCACCCGTCCAACTGCTCTATCAGATCGTCAATGTCCGATGCGACCAGGTCAGCCACCTCTAGATCCACGGCCTCGCCGGCCGAATAAGATGCAGAGTCCAGGACCGTCGCCTCGAGCGCATCGGCGTTACGCCCCCTCTCGTCGGCGATGCTTCGCAGGAAGGCGGCTGCGTCCTCCGTTGCTTTCGATGCCAGCGTTTCGGGTAAATCCTCACCGCTTGGACCGACCGGCGCGGCCGCCCCCACGTTGGTGGACGGGGCCATAGCAGCAACGTGTCCAGCGGCCATCACGAACGTCCCCGCGGAAGCTGCCTGCGCCCCGGGCGGGAAAATGTAGACAGCCACAGGGACGGAGGATGAAAAGATGTCCTCAACCATTTTGCGGGTCGAGTCCAAGAGCCCGCCCGGCGTATCCAAGACAACGACCGCCAAGGCCGCGCCGCGTTCTGCGGCGACATCGAGCGCCCGGGACAGGTAGTCAGCCGCTACAGCGTCTATCGCGCCGTCAACGGTGATGACTGCTATGTGCGAATCGGATGACTGGGTAGCCGCCTCGCCAGCGAGAATGCCGACCAGCGCCAATTACGAGCAGGACCGACAGGCCCGCCAACAGCCTTCGGTGTGCTCGGCTGGAACAGGCGGTCATCCGCCTAAGTTTAGGCCATCCCGAGCTCTTGCTCGACCTCTCCAAGGACTTCGTCCACGCCCTGCATTATCCGGTCTACCTCGTCCCGGGTGACGCACAGTGGTGGACTGAATACCAGCAGGCCTCGCGGACGTATGATCAGGCGGCGTTCGGCGAACTTATCCGCCATGCGTCTTTCGACTCCCGCCTCGGCCGGAAAGCGTTCCTTGGTCACTGGATCCTTTATCAGATCCATCGCCGTCATCAGGCCTAGGCCACGAACGTTGCCGACCATCGGATGCTTGCCCCCCACGGACATCATCTGCTCCATCAGGTACTCGCCAACTTCGGCCGCGTTCTCGACCAGGTTGTCCTTTTCGATGATTTCGATGTTGGCCAGCGCTGCCGCGGCGATCACAGGATGGGCGCCGAAAGTCAGTGTTTGCGGGAAAATATTGTCTGGGCCGGCGAATGCGTCGGCGATCTTTGGACTGGCTACCGCAGCCGCGACCGGCACGTAGCTGCTCACCAGGCCCTTGGCCATCGTCATGATGTCAGGCGTGACGTCCCAGTGATTGATGCCAAACCACTTGCCGGTGCGGCCGAACCCGGTGATCACCTCGTCGACGATCATGACCACACCGTACTTGTCACATATCTCCCGAACCATAGGCCAATACTCTGGACCCGGAACCGAGCAAGCATCGTATGGCGTGTCTGCACAGAACGCCTCCCCGATGAATGCAGCGACAGTGTCAGGTCCATGGTAGACGATCAGATCTTCAACAGACTTCGCTGCTCGGACGGCTATCTCCGACGGAGTCTCCCCGCCTGCGTCTGGCCGATAAGGGTTGGGTTGAGCGGCATACAGCATTCCCGGGAAGGCGGGCTCGTAGTCCGACCTGCTGCCGCGGCCACCGAGCCACGTAGTCAAGCCGGTAGCTCCGTGGTAGGAGCCCATGCGGCTGATGACCTTGTATCGTCCGCGCTCTCCGTTCCTTTTTTGGTATGCCTTGGCGATCTTGATGGCTGTCTCGTTTGCCTCTGAGCCTCCGGTGACCTGCCAGGACCTCTGCAAATCTCCGGGCGTTATCTCCGCGAGCTTCTGGCTCAGGCGCACCACTGGCTCGGTGGTGGTGCCCCGAGGCGTAAAGCTGAGGGCCTTCATCTGTTCCCTGACCGCCTCGCCGATCTCCGGCCTGCCATAGCCCACGTTCACGCACAGGTAGCCGCCATTGACATCCATCCACTCGTTGCCGTCGGTGTCGTAGACGTTTAGCCCCTGCCCTTCGGCGATGATGAGAGGCTCGCCCTCTTCTGCCATCTCATTCCAGTTACGAAAGTGCATCCAATTGTGGCGCAGCGACGTGGTGCGCAGCGCGTCGGTATCGTAGGTTTGCCGCTCAACGGTGCTTACCATTAGTTGACCCCCATTTCAGTCTCAACATCTCCAAGTGAGGCGTCTATTCCCGCAATAATGTCATTGCAGTCGTCCTGCGTCACGCATATTGGCGGACCCACGGTGACGACGTTGCCGTCCGATTGCAGTATCAGGCCGTTCCTGCGGAACGCGGCGTTGACCCGCTTTGCAAGGCCCGAACTCTTCGGAAAGCGCTGCTTGCTTTCCCGGTCCGTCACAAGCTCGACGCCTATCAGCAGGCCCAGGCCTCGAACGTCGCCGATTATCGGGTGCTTGTCCATCAGGCTGGCCAGTCCGGTCCTGAGGTACTCGCCTTGCACCCTGGAGTTTTCGACCATGCCCTCCGTCTCGAGTATCTCTATGTTCTTTAGCGCCGCGGCCGCCGTGACAGGATGACCGCTGGCGGTGATGGCGTGGGGAATATTGTCCGAGCCAAAGTAGGCGGCGATATCCTCGCTGACGACCGTGGCGGCGAGAGGGAGGTAGCTCGAAATCATTCCCTTGCCCATCGTCATCATGTCCGGCTCGATGCCGAAATGCTCGATGCCGAACATCTTTCCCGTTCTGCCGAACCCGGTGATGATCTCATCGACGATTAGCACCACGCCGTATTTGTCGCAGATTTCACGTACCATCGGCCAATACTCTGGCGCCGGTACTGGAGCCCCAGGCGGCTGCGATACGGGCTCGCCTATGAAAGCCGCCACTGTGTCTGCACCGTGAGCTAGGATCGCGTCTTCAACGGCCTGGGCACACCTTATCGCCGTCTCCGAGGGGGTCTTGCCACCCATCTCATCGCGGTAATGGTTGGGGTGCGGAACGTGGACCATACCGGGCGCCATCGGCTCGAAGTCGCTTAAGGAGAAGTCGGTCGCGTTGTTGCCGAGCCCCAAGACGCCGGCGGTGGTGCCGTGGTAGGAGCCCCTGCGGCTGATGACCTTGTAGCGTCCCTGCTCACCGCGGCGCTTGTGGTAGGCGCGAGTGATCTTGATGGCGGTCTCGTTGGCCTCCGAGCCACCGGCGCCGGGAAACACACGGTTGAGGTTACCCGGGGTCAAACTGGCGAGCTTTTCGGCAAGCCGAATGACAGGTACCGTGGTGGTACCGCTCGGGAAGAAGGTCACCTTCATGAGCTGGTCATAAGCTGCCTCGGCGATCTCCTCCCTGCCGTATCCCAGGTGTACGGAAGTGTAGCCACCATGAGCGTCGAGCCACGTCCTGCCCGTCGAGTCTGTGACCCTTACACCCTCGCCCTTGACCATGACGATCGGTTCGCCGGTTTCCGCCATCTCAGTCCAGTCGGCATTGTGCATCCACTGGTACCTTAACGACGCTTGCCGAATGGCTTCGGTGTCGTAAGTTGTTACCACGCGACCGCTCCTTTCAGAGTGTGGGGAAGAGACGGCTGGCGGAAGGCCAGCCCGCCGGACGACAAGGGCCCGCTCTCTCCTAACGGCCCAAAGTATACGGGTGGTGGCCCGCTAGGAAAAGCGGCGTCGATTAATAGCCGGCGGTCTTGTCGACTTGGTGCATCAGCGTCTCCCCCGCGAAGTATCGCCCGAGGTTTTCCCGGAAGATTTGTCGCCGGCCATCGAACGTCTCGGCGGTTTCGGCCGACACGTGGGGGGTAATGAGGACGTTCGGCAGATCCCAGAACTCGCTATCCGGTGGCAGAGGTTCGGTCTCGAACACGTCCAGCGCAGCACCGGCAAGCCTTCCCGATCGCAGTGCGTCCAGCAGGGAAGCCTCCTCAACGATGCCTCCTCTGGAGATTACGACCAGATGAGACGATGGCCGCATTCGCCCGAAGATCTCGCCGTTCACGACGTGCCTGGTATCAGGTGCATACGGGGCCGTAACGACGAGCCAATCCGATATTGCAGCTAGATCGCCAAGCCTATCAGGCGACCAAGCGACGTCGACGTACACGGAGTTGACGGCTCTTGGGTCTACTCCGTGTACGGCCATGCCGAAACCCTTCGCTCTGCGAGCCACCGCCAGGCCGATGCCTCCCAGCCCGACTAAGCCCATTGTGCGGCCCTCGAGTTCAGTTAGCGTTTCGTGCCAATGCGGGATATCCCACTCTCGGCGTTTCTGTGCTTCCCACATTTCCCGCAGCCGGTGGGCCAGGGTGATGATCATGCCAAAGACATGGTCGGCCATGGGCGCCGTATGAGGACCCTTCATGTTGGTCAGAATAACGTTGGAGGAGGCCACCTCCGGGGTGGTCAGGATCGCGTCTACACCGGTCCCGGCGCACTGTATCCAGCGCAGCTCTCTTGCCACAAGGAAAACCTCCCTAGTGGGCCAGCCATAGAAGATCTCCGCGTCTACGACTTCACTTAACTGCTCAGGGACAGATGCGGCGGCGACGAACTCATGGTTTGGGAACTCGGCGGCCAACTCGGTGTGGAAGTCGCCTTCCACGTGACCCAATACGATCTTCATGTCATACCCCGCACTTTGTTTAGCTGGCCTTTAACGTCTGCGCCTCAGGGTTGACACACGCTCGCATCGGTCTTCCTTCAAGTCCATCGATCAGGTTGGAGGCGGCCAGCAGCGACATCGCCCGCCTGGTAGCGACGCTCGCACTGGCGATGTGAGGTACGACAAGACAGTTGTCGAGGGTAAGTAGTGGGTGGTCGACGGGCATGGGCTCGGGCTCTGTGACGTCAAGACCGGCGCCGCCGATCTCACCGGTCTTGAGTGCCTCGTAAAGTGCCACATGATCAACGACCGGCCCGCGTGCGGCATTTATCAGAATGGCGGTCGATTTCATCCTCTTGAAGGCATCCGAATTCATCATGTGGTGGGTGGAGGGGTTGAGGTCGACATGGAGACTGACAAAGTCTGATTCGGCGAGCAGCGTGTCCATAGACACCCTTGTCATCGGCAGTCTGGCCTCCAGGTCCTTGCGCTCGTCAATGTCGAAATACAAGACGTTCATGTCGAAGCCCTGGGACCTTCGGGCCATTTCGAAGCCGATCCGTCCCATCCCCACGATTCCGAGCGTGGCATGGTGAATGTCCTGACCTAGAAAGTGAAGCGGATGCCATGTGCGCCAAGATCCGTTGTGAGCCGCCTCGTGGCCGGCAACGATATTTCTCGCCGCGGCCATGAGCAACGTGAAGGCGAAATCAGCGGTTGTGTCGGTCAGGACGTCCGGGGTGAAACCGACCGATACCCCCCGCTTCGTTGCCTCTTCCACGTCGATATTGTTGTAGCCCACGGCGATCTGACTGACCACCTTGAGCTGCGGGCCGATCCTTTCGAAGAACTCGACGTCGATGCCGTCAGTCAAAAGGCACAACACGCCATCCATTCCGGAGCATCGTTCCAGCAGTACCTCCCTAGGTGGCGGCATCTCGTCGGTCCATAGATCGACTTCAGCGACCGTTCTGATCGAATCCAGAGCCTCCGGGAAGATCTCCCTGCTCACAAATACCCTGGGCTTAGGCAACATCCGCTCCTTGCTTAACTGTTCTCTTCAGCCGACCGCTTGCGTTTTTCGTCGTTCGCCTCTCTCGAAAAACCCGTCGGAGATCCGCCCTGCATCCACTTGTATTGCACCACCTGCTTACCAAACACGAGCACCCCGCCCAGTATGGCCGCTCCGACGGCCCACCAGCTGCCGTGCAATAGATTGAAGGTGTCGTGCAGAAGACCGCCTGCAACCCAAGCCGTGGCGAAAAAAACGCCTCCGCTCCACCCTACATTCCTCGTTATGGCGAATTTCCCGAGCGCGACCGGAGCGGCGATCGCCACCCCCAGAGGAATCAGACCCGCGGTCGCCCCAAACATCGCTGCCATCCCAGTGTTTCCATCGAAGCCGAAAAACAGGGGGAAGAACTGTCCCGCCAAGAGGCATAGCATGGCAACGGTGATAAACCAGGTTGGCATGTCAAGTATGTACAGCGGCAGCGTGGCCGCAACCCCCTTGACGATGTCTAGAGCGAAGACTAATACACCGTACCGGGGACCGACCTCGCGCCAGATGTTTGCGGCGCCCGGGTTTCCGGTTCCCAGCGTGCGGATGTCGATGCCCTTCGCCCTACAGATCAGGTCCCCTACTACCAGGGAACCAACCAGATAGGAGGCAACGGCCCACACCGCGTAGAACCAGGGTGTTTGCAGGGATTCCATGATGGGTGTCGCCAAAGGGGGCCTGTAGAGTCGAGCGCATCGTGGAGCCGCGCCCGGCTTGGCACGCCGTATCATATAAGATGCCCGCTGATCGCCTCAAACCGGGCAGCCATTTGCGGAGGAGTCTAGCTTGTGACAACCGGACTGGCAGCCGTATACATAGGGCCCTACCACTTTGAGCTCAGGGAGCTTCCAGTGCCGGAAGTCGAACCGGGCGGCATCCTTGTACGAATCACTGCAGCAGGGATCTGCGGCTCGGACCTCCACTACTACCGCGGTCATCTAGGACCCGGCAACTGGACCGCTGATGCTCTGGGTCGACCGACGATAATCGGCCATGAGATGACCGGAGTGGTAGCCGAGATGGGCGCGGATGTGTCCTCGGACTCGCTCGGCCTTCCCCTCAGGGAGGGTGATCGGGTTGCATTTACGTACTTCTTCCCCTGTATGCGGTGTTACAACTGCCTTCGAGGCCAACTCAATGCCTGTCCTCACCGGACCCGGTTCAGGAGGCCCGTTGAGGACTACCCGTATTGCTCGGGGGGCTTCGCCCAGTACTTCTACCTGCACCCCGGCCACTTTGTCTTTAAGGTTCCAGAGGGGCTGGAGGACCGAGATGTCGTGCCAGTGAACTGCGCCGTCTCTCAGGTGATATTCGGCCTTAAGAAGGCGGGACTACAGATGGGGGATTCCGTGGTGATTCAAGGCGCGGGAGGACTTGGAATTAACGCGGCGGCCGCCTCAAAGGAGATGGGTGCCGGTCGCGTGGTCGTGATCGATGGGGCGAAAAACAGGTTGGAACTTGCCCTGCGCTGTGGAGCGGACGAGGTCGTGGATATTTCAGAGTTCAATACAGCCGACGCTAGGATAGCCAGGGTCAGGGAACTGACCGATGGCCGTGGGGGTGACGTCGTGATGGAACTTGTCGGCCTGCCCAACGTTTTCGCTGAGGGCCTCGAGCTAACCAGGAAGGGCGGAACGCTAGTCGAAATCGGCAACATGTGGCCCGGGGGCACGACCGATCTAGATGTTGCCAAGACCGTATGGGGCAATACCACAATCATTGGAATCGCTCACTATGATCCTTATACCCTCCCGGTGGCACTGGACTTTCTGGCTGAGAATAGGGACAAGTACGGGCTTGCTGGACTGATGTCTCACGGCTTCCCCTTAACGGAGATCGTCAAGGCATTTGAGCGGGCCGAATGGTCAGGTAAGGACGGCGGCACCGAGATAACGAGAGCCTACCTTACCCCGTGGAAGGGAGTACCGCTGTGATCAGACTTCAGGCCTTTTACCCGAACACCAAGGACGGTTATTTCGATCATGACTACTACGTCAATCGACATGCGCCAGTCGTGCACGAGCTGCTCGATCCGCTCGGCCTGGTGGGTTTTGAGGTCAGCAGGGGCCTGGAATCAATGCAGGGTGACCAGGCTCCCTATACATGCGTGGTGACCGCTACCTTCGAGTCGCGCGAGGCCATGGACCAGGGTTTTTCCGGTGAGCGTAGGGAGCGTCTGCTTAAGGACATTCCCAACTTTACGGACGTCGCCCCGATAATCCAGATCAGTGAGGTACTGCTCTAGTCTCCTCCTCTCTGGCGTCCCTAGTTACCTTTCGAGGTCCACGACCATCTTGATCTCGTCCGTAGGCGTGAACAGGCGCCCAAATGTCGGCTCGATGTCTTGCAGGGAGATCAGACTGTCGTCGCTGAGCATCGGCTCTATGCAGACATCCCCCGATTCGATGAGCCTGTAGCATTCTGGCCACCATTCGGGTTTGAACGCGAATGTTGTGGTCAACTCAAGATCGCGGGTACACCAGTCCGCCGGGAGCACCGGTACCTCCTCCCAGGCGATGGCCAGTAGAACCACCCTACCCCCGTGGCGGACCGCTTCTAGGGCCTGCTGGAGCGTAGGCCTCGCTCCGGCGGCATCTATGACCACGTCGGGACCCCGGCCGTCAGTGAGTTCGGCCATGTACCCAACCACTTCATCCCTGGTCGGGTCGAGCACGGCGTCGGCGCCTAATTTCGCCGCAGCTGCTGCACGAGCCGGAGCGGGTTCGGACACGATCACCTTAGACGCGCCTTTAGCCTTGGCAATCTGCATGGAGAACAGGCCGAGCGGCCCCGCTCCTATGACAGCCACCGAGTCACCTTGCTTCATCTTTGACCGGTAGACGCCGTGGAAGGCCGCAGCCATGGGCTCGACCATAGACGCCTGAAGATCGGTCACGCCGTCCGGCACCGGTGATGCCATCCAGGCCTTCATCAGGATGTATTCCGCGTATCCACTGAAGGCGGGCGGTAATGTAGCCCAGCCCATGGTGCGAAAGTTGTACCTCGGGTTCTGGATGAAGATGCTCTGTGTGCCGGCGGGCGGAGCCCCGCCAGCCGCGCCGGCCACACGGTCGCCGATCCGCCATTGGGTCACGTCCCTGCCAAGGGCGTATACGGTTCCACTGTACTCGTGGCCCAGTCCTGATCCGGGTGGAACCACGTCGTACAACACGCCGTGTACGTCAGTACCACATATGGAGCAATACCTCGTCTTTACCACGATCTCGTCCGGTCCCGGCTCCGGGATGGGCTTTTCCTTGATCTCGAACCGATGGTTGCCTTGGTAGATGGCCGCCTTCATGGTGCTCTGTGACCTCCCCTGGATTGTCCCGCGCTCATACCTAGTGGCGCCCGCGCATGTCAAAAGTGCCGGTCCGTATATTCCGAATTACCAACACTCTAGCAAGTCCCGCTCCGGCCGGATGAAGGGATGCCCGCTACTCGGGATCCGGCGGGCGCCTCTATAATCCGGTCGGCAACTAGAGGTGGTGAGGCAGGAGCGAAGGAGCCAAGCTGAGGTTGGGGAGGAAGCCATATGGCTGAAGAAACGGGACAGAGTATCTACGACGAGTCGATCGTGATCGATGGGCTGAACGTGAGCCGCTGGGACAGTGCTCACGTGTACGACAGCCTTGAGGCGGGAGGCGTGACCGCCATAAACGCGACCATCGCCGTGTGGGAGGGATTCCGCGAGACGATGGACAACGTAGAGAGCTGGCTTCACCGATTCAAGGAACACGGAAATACCCTGACTCACGCCACTTCGGTAGCCGACATCATCAGGGCGAAGGCCGAGAAAAAGACGGCGGTCGTGCTGGGCTGGCAGAACGCCTCCCCGATCGAGAATCGCCTGGACAGGCTGGAGCTGTTCCACGCTCTCGGCGTGCGCATTATTCAGGTGACTTACAACGAGCGAAACCTGCTGGGCAACGGCTGTTACGAGAGAACCGATGAGGGTCTTAGCAGGTTTGGCGTCGATGCCGTAAGGGAAATGAACAGGCTGGGCATCCTGGCAGATCTGTCGCACGTCGGAGACAAGACCACGCTCGAGACCGCCGAGCTCTCCGAACTACCGGTATCGGCCACCCATGCAAACGCCAGATCCTTCGTGGACCACCCCCGCAATAAGACCGACGACGCACTCAGGCTGATCGCGGAAAAGGGCGGAGTGATAGGCGCTAACGCCTTTCCCCTGTTCCTGAGAAAGGGTTACGAATCGACCGTTGGGGACTATGTCGATGCGATAGAGGACCTGGTAGAGCGAGTGGGTATAGACCACGTGGGAATAGGTACCGATTACACGCAGGACCAGCCTCATTCCTTCTTCGACTGGCTGTTCATGCAGCAGGGTACCAAGGTTGTGCTGGAGGAGAACCCGGTCCCGGACCCGCATCACCATCCTTACGGGATGGAGACTCCTGACACGCTTTCCGAGGTTGCAAGAGTTCTGGCGGAACGGGGCTACAGGGCAGACGAAATCGCAAAGGTGTTGGGGGGTAACTGGCTGCGGCTCTTTGAGCGAGTCTGGTCACCGGCGGGCTAGAGCTGTGCCCAAGGAGGGCCGAGAGTTGCGGTCGCCGCAGGGTCTCTGAATAATTCGTGCCATGAAGGGAGTAGTCACATGTCCTCAGCCGTGGGCGGCCGAGGTAGGGGCACAGGTCATGGAGGCGGGAGGCAACGCATTCGATGCAGCGCTAGCCGCCGCCTTCACCCAATGGGTGTGGGACCCTTTCATGTGCGGTCCGGGCGGTATGGGTGTGGCTCAGACATTTGACGGGCGGACCGGTGAGAACAGGGTGGTCAGCTTTGCCGCCCGTGCCGGCTCATTGGCCCGCGAAGACATGTGGGCGCGAGACCTTCCCGTGCGAACCGAGGTATCCAGCCTGTTTTCGTTCCCCGACCACCGCAGCGAACTGGGCTACACCTCCATCATGACCCCGACAGTAGTTGCGGGTCTTGCCGAAATTCATCGCAGGTATTGCACCATGAGTTGGTCTGACCTGTTGCAACCTGCGATAGATCAGGCACGGGCCGGGCTTCCGGTTCATTCGACCTTCATGGATTGGATCGTAATGCCGACGATGCCGGGCCAACCGACAGCGTTACAACGGTTCTCGGCCACCGAGGAGTGCGCCCGGATCTTCCTCGACGCGGATGGCGAATTCTACAGGTATGGCGATGTCATAGACATGTCGGACATGGCGGACACGCTGGACAGACTGGCGCGGGGCGGGCCGGATGAGTTCTACACCGGAGACTTGGGACGCGAGGTAGCTGACGACATCGCTAGAGGTGGAGGATTTGTTACGTCTGATGACCTGAGTGCCTACCGGCCCAGGGTCTACGAGCCTTTGGTGGGTAGCTACCGGGGGCGCAAGGTAACCGCAGTAAGGCCGCCCGACACCGGCCAGTCCCTCCTGCAACTTTTCAGACTCGTCGAACCGTTTGACCTCGGGGCCATGCGTCACGGAAGTGTCGAGTATCTGAGAGTGATCGGATCGGCTCTCGGGCTAGCCCACATCGACCGCCTCGAATACAACGCCGACCCCGAGTTCGCCACAGTCCCCGTTGAAGAGAAGATCCTGAACGAGGGCCGCCTTGCTGATCAGGTGGAGCAGATTCGCAGGGGTATGTACCGGCCGATGCGAGAGGCCTCACCTGAGCACGGTCATACGACCACTGTGAGCGTCGCCGATGAACAGGGCAGCATGGTCTCGCTTACGCACACGCTAGGGTGGGCCTCAGGAGTGGTTACGAAGGGCCTGGGATTCATATACAACAACGGAATGAATCTGGCCGACCCAAGGCCCGGCCACCCCAACTCTATCGCCCCGGGCAAGGCGCGCATGAGCAACATGGTGCCCATGCTCATCTGGGATGGCGATAGGCCGAATGTCGCGATCGGAGCCCTCGGTGGCGCGGTCATCGTCAGCGCCGTTTTTCAGGCCGCTGTGCACTTGATTGACTTTGGTATGTCTGCCGTTGAGGCGGTATCGGCACCAAGGGTGCACTGCGAGGGAGGCCCGCTATTCCTTGAAGCTCGGTTCAGGGGAGACGTAGCCGCCGAGCTAGAAGTACTTGGCCACCAGATTCGCCGCGACCCGTTTCCACTGAACCCGATCATGGCCAGGGTTCAGGCAGCGATCAAGAGGCCTGATGGCTCATTCGAGGGAGGCTCTGACCCCCGTGCCGGTGGTGGAGGAGTCGCCTACTCCTAGGCGAATCGAATGTTCGTTGGTGGCCCGCCGACGTGCGGATCGTTTGTCACGATCGCTGAAGGCAGGTAGCAGCGGTCCTGTGGACAACGCATGTTGGGTTCTTGCAAAAGGGCATCGTCGGTGAAAGCCCTTGAATCGAGTGTGTATGCGGTGATGGGCTTATCCGGCCGCTACCACTGCACGAACATAGGCATTACAACGTGTATGTAGGTGGTGCTATTGATTGGACGCAGTACACCGGGACTGGATGGTGATGTCGTTTCTAGTGCCACCTCGCCTTTTCCCATCACGTCCAAGACTTCGGACAAGTATCTGGAATTAAAGGCTATTTTCGATTCCCCCTCCGCCGCCTCGACTTTGGCGTCGATCTCGCCTTGGTTTTCCCCAACTTCCTCTGCCCGGGACGATATGCGCAGCTTACCTTCACCGTCGCCGTCGACCTGCAGTCTGATGATTCCACTCCCATCTCGGGCAAAGATTGCGGCAGTCCTGGTGGCACGCAGGAACTGTTCCTGGTCAACGACGACCCGAGCTTGATGCTCCTGAGGAATAAGCTGCGAGTAGTTGGGGAACGTTCCCTGAACCAGCTGCGAGACGAGTTCGACGTCGTCCAGCCGAAACAAGGCCTGGCTCTTCGAAGGGGTGACCGTGAACTCGACCGGGGCACTCTGACCGGTCGCTAGTCTATTGACCTCTGCAAGCGCCCGGGCCGGAATGATGAACTCGACCTCGTCGGGCACGGATTGCGCCAATTTGCCGCGGTAGACAGCAAGACGGAAGCCATCGGCCGCCGCAAAGGTGAAGTCGTCGCCACCCATCTCGATCTTCACTCCAGTCAGTACCGGCCGGGAGTCATCTGTAGCGGCCGCGAAAACCACCTTGGAGATCGCCTCCCTGAGCGTCTCGATATCAATTTTGCCTGTGACCCCGGACTCCACGCCGGGTATCGGCGGGAAATCGTCCGAAGCGGTGCCGTTGACACTCGCCTCGAACCGAGCACACTTGAGGGACAGCCCGAGCGGCTGGCTCGTTGATTCGATGTCTATCCGATCAGAGGGCAGCGAATTCACGAACTCCGTCAGCAATCTGGCCGGAACGGTGATCGCCCCTTCTTCCTCGATCTGGACGCCGATCCATGTGCTAATTGCTACTTCCAGATCGGTCGCCGACAGTTTCAGCCTCCCCTGATCTGTGGATAGCAGAACATTAAGCGTGATAGGAAGCGTCGTCCTCGTCGCGACCGCCCGCCCGACGATTGAAAGTCCTCTACTGAGGTTCTCCTGAAGGCACGATAAGCGCATGGTGATCGATCTCTCTTAAGGTGTCGGTAGTATAGGAATCGGTCCAACAGGGCGTCAACGCTCAGGAGAATCCCCGTCCACTCCTGTGGGTCGGGGCGCAGGCAAGCGCCGGCAGGCCTTAGGTGATCCCGACCTTCAAACCTACCCTGACCGTTCTCGTCGAGGTCTAATCGGGTCTATTGAACGGTGATGGTGCCCACCATGCCCAGGGCCTGGTGGGGGACGCATATGAGTTCGTAGGTACCTGCGGTGTCGAAGGTAAAGGTCGTGTCGTCGGTCATACCGCTTTGGACCGAGACGTTAATGTCGAGATCCGGCACGGTGAAGGTGTGGAATTCGGACTCGGATTCCAGAACGAAAGTAATTACATCGCCAACGGCGAAGGTGAAGTCATCTGGATCGTAGATGTATTCTCCGCTTCCACCGGGGTCCTGCATCGAGACAAACACTTCCGTACCCCTGACAGCCGGTCCGCCGTCGTCGCCAGACCCTCCAGTTATTTCATCGGATGGAGCTCTAGGGACCGGTGGCGGAGAGGCGGGCTGCACGCTGGCAGTCTCAGCGATCCCGATGCCGCTGCACGCCGCCGATGTGGCCACCGCAAGGCCGGCGACCAGCACAAATGCAATCGTCTGCTTTATCACCCACGTCTCCTCTGGGGCCCGGTCCCCATAAGGAAGCACCCTGAGCGCCCTTGGTGAAGCATTTCACACGCAGACTAGCACTAGCGCTCCAAACCGGTCAACGCAAGTATGTATAACGTTTGTTGCTGAGCCCTTCAGGATCGATCGATGTTCGTCTATAGACTCGTTCATCTTCGTTCGGTCACTGACCCGTCGCCTGCGGGCTCTGTTACAATAGCGTGCACGGGGACGCGCGGTTTCGACAGGGAGTGTGTCTTCGGGATTGCAGGCCGAGGTGCCGTCCACCTCGTTAATCCGGCGGCAAAAGAGTAACTGGCAACAAACAGCTAGCACTAGCCGCCTAGAAAGGCGACTACGTCCCCGGTTCCCTCCTCAGGGGAATCGGAAAGGCGCAATTCTCTGGGGTGCTGTCCCAAGGACGCCGATAGACCGGGGCAAAAGACCCTTCGGCTAGCCGTCGAGTTGATCCCCGCCGACAGGGAACCTCGTAGGCAAAGCAATACAGTCGGCTAAGCCTGTAGTAGGTCCCGCCAAGTGTGCTCTCTGGACGGGGAGTTCGACCCTCCCCCGTCTCCACCAAATCGCTTCTATCCCATGGGCAAGGCGTTCCTGAGCTATCCACCACATTGGCAATCTAGCTGAAGTCGTTGCAGGCCATTCGACCGATATGTCTCGTATACCCCTGTAACTAGGCGTTCGTGATTTGAAGTCAGTTTGAGTGGTGAGTTCGACCATTTGGGCGTCCCTATCTTCCCACCCAAAGGGCTTTGTTGCAGGTCGCAGTACTGGGCGAACTAGGCTCCACCAAGGCGTCGACGTCGAACGCCGTAGGTCACCGAGTTGGAACAAGACTTAGCCATTCCACATGACGAAGGCTAGCTTGAGAATGCAGACAATTGCTGCCTCCGACAACCGCTCTCATTGGGATCGTGGCAAATGTCTGTTGGCTTAGGTGACCTTCAACGTGAGGAGAGTAAAATCCCCTACCCTGTTCCCGTTGCAGACGAGTCTCAAGGCTGACATTGCGGGTAGTAGAGAGACTGGGGAAAATGCCAACGGGGGATTCCATGGGCGGCCCATCGGCCCGGATTACGGGCTTTCGCCTCACCCTTAACGCCTTCCAGGAGATCTCGATGGTGACCTTGCCTCCTCTGGAGGACTCCTTGCCCTTGACGTCGAGCTCTACTGACCTGGTCGGCCTGGTGGGAAAACCCTTGCCGAACCTGATGCTCCCGGTTGCTAGGCCCAGCGCTATGGCGCTGATGCTCTCGGCGGCCTTCTCGGGGCTCAGTGTCCTCTTGAGCTTGGCCGTCGCCATAGATGCGGCCTAGGCCAGGGCCGGAACACCGACGGGTGCCCCGCGCTCTCCCTCGGCGGCCGGGGCGGTCCGGGCAAACCTTGGCGTGTACGTGAAGGTCCGCCCTGCTCGTCATCGAGTCGCGTCTTCTCCTTGGCTCAGTCGGCCTATCCCCTCACGTTAGCAGCGCCAGATTAACAATGCATGACAGAATCGTTAAACGAAGTTCAATTGGAAATGGTTTAGCCGGCTTCCAAGAAATCGGCTGACCGCGGCTCAATGGCCGTTCCCATGTTGCCACGGACGTGTTGGGCATTGTCACCTCCCTTTGGCCGGGGTGCGGCGGGCGCCCGGGTGCGGGGGGCAGGTCGGGAGGGGGCTGTCAGGGGCGCGGTATCAGGCTCGAGGCGGCCAACCAGGCTGCCCCTAAAGGATCGGTTAACGGCAGCCGGCCCCCGGCGGACGCTCCGCTCGTCGGGTCAGGGGACGAACAGTTCGCTCTCGGCTAGCGCCTCTTCCTCGCTGTTGCCGCCAGCTATGAGCACCCTCCCGTCGGATAGCACCGCGGCGGCGTGGCGGTACCTGGCCTGTACCATGTCAGGCGCCGCCGTCCAGGACATCGTGGCCGGATCGAAGATCTCGGCCGAGTTCTTAACGCCCAGGCCGCCGGTGACCAGCACCCGCCCGTCTGACAGCAGGATGGCAACGTGCTCTGCGCGTGGCTGCCGGGTCTCACCGGCCCGGGTCCACGAGGAGGTCGCCGGATCGAAGATCTCGGCCAACGTCCTTTTGCCCGCGCCGCCGACCACCAGGACACGGCCGTCCTTGAGCACGGTCGCCGTGTGGAGCACCCTGCCCTCGGCCATGCTACCCGCCTCGGCCCAGCTGTCGCTCGACGGATCGTACACCTCCGCAGAGTCCGCATGCGGTCCGTCCAGGTTCCCGCCCCCCGTGACGAGGGCCCTCCCGTCCAGCAGGGTTGTGGCCGTGTGCAGAGTGCGCTCGGTGCTCATCGGGGCCGCCGGCGTCCATTCGCCGGTCGCCGGGTCGTATATCTCTACCGATTCGAGCCTCTCTAGCCGCTTGGTATCGATGCCCCCCGTAAGGACGACACGCCCGTCGGGCAGGGCGGTCCATGCCGCCTCGATCCGCCCGGTGTTGATTGAGCCGGTTGAGTTCCAGGTACCCGAGTCAGGGTCCCAGATCTCGGCCGTGCGTATGGCCTCGAATCCGGTCAGGTCCGTGCCGCCCGCAGCCAGCACGGACCCGCCAGGCAGGACGGCCAGCAGGTGCTTTCGGCGGCCCTCGGCCAAGTCCCCGGTCAAGGTCCACTCGCCCGTCGCCGGGTCGTATATCTCCGCGGAGGTGTGTACGAGCCCGCGGTGGCTGCCCTTTCCCCAGCCTCCGGCGGTCAGCACCCTGCCATCGGGAAGTGTGACCATGGCGTGGTACTGGCGGTCGTTGCCCATGGCATCGGTTCCCACGAACTCCCCCTCCCCTCCGCTCGGTGCTGGCGCGTTTTCGGCCGGCGGTGCTGCGGCGGGCTCGGTGCCAGGCCCTGCCGAGCAGGCGGCGAGCGGGGTCATACCCGCTGCAAGGACCAGGAAAAGAACCAGTGCGGTCCGCCACCCGGGAGTGCGGTTCTGCGGAGCAAGCGGTCTCACGACGGGGATAGTCTACGCGAGTGCCGAGCCGCGCCCGGGGATCGGCCGTTCGCTGCCCGGCGTTCGCGGGAAGGACCGACGGTCAAGGGCCGGGTTGCCGCTGCGGTTCGCAGCGGTTAGTCACAGGCGACCCGGAGCGCGATAAATAGACGAGGGAGGGACCGATGTCCGAGTACGTGGCCTATCTGAACGGGGAATGGGTCGACGGTGGCAGGGGGGCGCAGACACAGGAACGGTGACGCCGAACGTTACCGACCTAAACGAATAGACCATCCAATCCTTCCCCTACGACCCCCTACGACCCCCTCTGCGTTGCGCACTGGCGTCGAGGGGGTTTTGCTGCAGAACCATTGGCCATGCTGATCTACGGCGATGCTTAAGTGAATGACGGACAGTGCAGAGTCGATCGCTCTCATCTAGAAGGCTCTGGCCACGACCTCCTACCGCCCGTACGCGGACAGGAGAATTACCGACATGTCCGCCATGTCCAAGATTTCCCTAATCAGCTCTATGCCGTCCGTTCCAGGCAGCATCAGGTCCAGCAGCGCCAGCTCGGGACGCTCCTCTTGCACGAGGCGAACAGCCTCCTCCGGGTCCCCGGTCACAAGCGGCCCGGGGCCCGATGTGAATAGCGTGTCGCGGACGCATTGGAGTTCGTTGGGGTCTTATTCCACCGACAGGACTCGCACCTATTCTCCCTTTTCCTCCTGCTCTCGCTGCCGGGACCTCCTGCGCCAGCGCGGGCAGAGGTCGTGGTCGTCGAAGGTCTCGATGTGCGGGTCGGACGAGGGCTGCTGCACCCCTATGGCAGCCCGGCCTCCCTCGATGGAGACGACGACCTTTAGCATTTCCGGTGCAAGTTGAAGCAGGAGGGTATGGCCTTCACATCGATGTTCTTCAAATCCACGTATTGCACTCTCGAACAGGTCACGCTGTAGACCGTCCGGAGGGCGGTTGGTCCTCGAAGATTCCCAGTTGTTTCAAGAACCTCAACATGGTCGCCGTGCACTCCCGCGGTTTCTCAAGCTGCAGGAAGTGCGTAGTTCCGGAAAGGTGCTCATGCTCGACATCCGCGTCAGCGTAGTCGAATCTCGGTGTATCCGGAGTCAGCAAGGCAGGGTCTGAGGCCACAATTGTCGTCGGACATCTCAGGGCGCCAAAGTCCACCGAGACGGCATATGACGAGGCACCGTCCCAGATCTGCGCTTCGTAGTCGGAAGGACATCGAAGCTCGAAACCATGGCCGGTCTGCGATTCCCTGAGGGTCGTTCTGGCCACGAGCTCGAAGACTCCTGGCACCGCCCGATGGAAATAGGGCAGGTACGTATGAAGGTCTGCAAGCTCTTCCCTGGACTGGAACCACTGCGCCCTACGCCTGAGCATATCTGCCGTGTTCCTCGCTCGTAGCTCGAACTCCGTGTACCTGGAGCCGGTGTTGCAAAGAGGCGGGGCGAACAGCACCAATGCGGAATAGTTGCCTCCCTTGGAAGGTGTATGCAGGCTAGCGAGTGCTGAAATGGAGTGGAAGACGCCTACGGCAGGTTTCTCGCCGTAACGAGCTTCGATCGCTTCCGATATGCGGTCGTGGTCACGTGCGAAGGCATCCACACTGTGGTCCTCGAGAGCGCCGACTTCGTTCCAGCCGTGATTCCTCAGATCATGGATAACCAGGTCGAAATCGTCGGTCAGGAGGGACCAGAACGGGTAGTAGAGGTCAATGGCGAGGCCATTGCCGTGACTCAGAACGAGTCGCGGGCCTTCCGGGTTTCCGTGACGTCTCAGGATGATGACGGTGCCGCCATCCACCGGGACAGTGTGAGTGGATAGCGGCTCGGGGAGCTCCCAAACGGGCGTTCCCACAGGTGCTGTCCCGGACGAATCGAAATCTAAGCCGTTCATATAAGTCATCGAGGTGCCGCAGGTGTTGCTGCCACGCCTATTCGCATCGCAGGGCAATTTCAAAGCCGTAGGATAGGCGCCCCTGTTCCTGCATGGCCACCGATAATGTCGTCGAGACGTTGAGCCTCTTGGCGTCGTCGACAGATCCCTTTCTCGGGACAGGCTGCGAAGCGGTATTGAACTGACCCAATCTTTCGTACCGGTCGCGACTTTAAGGCGAATTGCTATGGACTCGCAATCCAAGGAGTTCTGCCGAAGCACACGACTCCGGAGGAAAAACAAGAACCGTCGCCCTCGCGTCAGGCTTGAAGTGTAGCGGGACCGGGATATCTGCCCATGCATACCACTTGAAGGAACGTAAATGTCGGCCCGGGCATATGCCCTCATTGAGCCGCGACAATCGAGTGCCGAGGGCCAGCACCTGATGGGGCGACCTAGTGATCGACTACGTGGTTGAGCCCTTCTCGCCAACGGAGCACGCGGCGAGGATCAAGTCTGCTCTGCGGAGGCCGGCGCCCGTCGAGCCTTCGGAGCCCTACGTGTCGGGCGACCTGACCATCGACTACGCCGGGCGCAGGGTGAGTCTGGCCGACCGCCAGGTGCAGCTTGCCCCGACGGAGTACGGGATTCTCGGAGCGATAGGCCACGAGCGGCGAAGACAGCCCGTGAGCCCCTCGTCGCGGGACGCGGATGGACTACCTGTCGGCTACGGCGGATTCCACGCGCCCTGCCCAAGTGACAAGCGAAGCGAAGTCCGTTACATCCGGATCATCCGGGATCAGGCCTCTTACACGTGCCGCTTCGGCGACGACCTCCGTGAGGCTGCCCTCCTGTGCCCAGAAGCTCTCCCTGAGAATCTCGGCATATTCCGCAACTACGGCCGACAGCTGGAAGCCCGGCGAGGCATCCTCGAAGCTGGCCGCCAGATCCCCTCTCCCGAACGAGCGGCTGATCTCCGTGACCTCGCCGTTGTCGGGGTCCTCGTATCGCAGATACACCGTTGCCAGTTCTCCCTCGGATCCTTCGTACAGCTTGATCTCGTACAAGGCGGTGACGCTGTGGCCAGCACCCACCTCACCCGCATCGACCGCGTCGTCACGGAAATCGTCGTCATCCACCGCCCGGTTCTCATAGCCCAGCAAGCGATAGCTGCGCACCACCTCGGGATTGAAGTCCACCTGCACCTTGACGTCCCCTGCGATGTTCTGCAGGGTGCCAGCGAGATTGTCCACGAACAGGCGCCTGGCCTCCGTAAGGGTGTCGACGTAGTGATAGGTCCCATCCCCGTCGTTGGCGAGCCGCTCCATCAGGATGTCGTTGAAGTTGCCCATTCCGAATCCAACGGTCGTGAGCGTGACTCCCGCATCGACCTGCGACCTGATCTGTCTTAGGATCGACTCGGAGCCAGTTCGGCCCACATTGCCCACCCCGTCCGACAAGAGCACGACGCGGGTGATGCGCCCCGGCTGCAGGCGTTCGGCCGCCATCCGGTAGGCGAGCTTCAGCCCGTCCTCGACGAAGGTGGAGCCCCCGGGACGGAGGGCGTCTATGGCCTCCATGATCGACCTCTTCTCACCGCCGTCGGTGGGCTCTAGGAGGACCGAGCCGCGGTTGCCGTAGATCACTACCCCAACCTCGTCGGTGGGCCGCAGCTCGTCGACGAGCAATCTGAGGGACCTTTTGACCAGGCCGAGCCGGTCCTCACGGCCCATCGAGCCGGACACGTCGATCGCGAAGATGAGCGTCGCGTCCTTCCTAGCATCCGCCTCCACCGTCCTGCCCTGCAGTCCCACTCTCACCATCCAATGCCGGTCGCCGCCGAAACGGGAGGGAGAGCCCTCGATGTGGATTGCGAATGCGCCTTGCGCTGGCGGCTCGTAGCCGTAGTCGAAATAGTTGACGAACTCCTCAACCCTCACTGAGTCGGGATCGGGCATATGACCCTCCTCGACGAACCTTCGGGCGACCGTGTAGGACGCGGTGTCCACGTCGGTTGCAAAGGTGGAGAGGTGATCGTCCTCGGTGTCGATGAAGGGGTTTACCCCGTAGTGCTTAAAGAAGGTCAGGTCGTATGCGGCGTCGTTCACCGTCGAGCTCCCCCCTATCGTGTTAAAGCCCTCGGGTTGCCACTTCTCGTACTCGACCTCAACCCGGACGCCGCCCTCCGGTCCCGGCGGTCCCGCCGGTCCCACCGGACCGGACTGCGGGGCGTCCGTATACGAAACGTCATACTCCTGGGCACATGCCGCAAGGACCGCCGCCAACGCCAGAGCCGATATGAAAACAGCAACTTTGTTCGCCATCTCATCTGCCTCCCGTCCTTTAATGTGGCCGCCGTACCGGCCGGGCCCCGGGTCGGGCCGTGCGCCAGTCTGCGGCCACCCCCAGCATCACACGTGGTAATGTACATTCCGCGTTACAAAGGTGTTTCACTTCACCTGCTAACCGCTCCAAAGATGTAGCAATTGCCCACTTTCGCTGAACTCCTGACCTCCTACATGGACCGGACGGGAATCGGCGACGCCGAGCTCGCGCGTCGCATGCAGGTGAGCCGCCACACCCTCCTTCGGTGGAAGGAAGGCGTAACCTCCCGGCCAAGATACCGGGACGACGTCCTGAGGTGCGCAGGGCTTCTGCGCCTTACGGAACAGGAAACCGACGAGTTTCTCCTCGCGGCCGGCTTCTCGCCGGAGACGGCGGCCCGGATCGATGAATCCGCCGCGGCTTCCATCCCCGCAGACGGTGCCGATAGCCCGGCCTCTCCGGGGACCCGGTGGCCCGGACTGCGCAGGCGGCTCCCGCTGATGGGTGCCGGAGCGCTCCTAGCGGTCATCGCCGCGGCCGTCGCCGCGGTCGTGGTCTTCGGCCTTCGGGATCGCACCGACTACCCCGTCGCCGGCGACGGCGAATCGCTGATCGTTCTGGCGCCGTTCGCCAACTACACCGGAGGCGAGCAGGGCTTTAACGTCCTGGGCCGAATAAGGGGCGCCCTGGACGGAGAGATCGACGCGGCGGGACTTGCGAGGGTTCGGACGGCGGAGTGGCCCGGGACCATAGGCTCTCGGGACGAGGCCGAGGCCGCCGCCGAAAGATCCGGCGCCGCCCTGGTGATCTGGGGAGAGTATGACAGCGGCCGTGTGGTGGCCAGGTTCACGGCCCCCGGCGGCTGGCCGGCGGAGCGAGCCCGGCAGGTCGTGGACATCGCCTCCTCGCCCGCCGACCTGCCGGCGACCATCAACCTCTCGCTAACCGGCGAGGTCCGCCATGTGGCGCTGGTCACGCTGGGCCAGCTCTACCTGGACAGGAGCGAGTTCGACATGGCCAAGACCGTGTTGATCCGGGCAATGTCCCCCCCACCCGACCAGGCCGATGCCCTGGTGAATCTCCGGTTCCTCCTGGCCAGCTCCTACCTCGGAGGAGAACTGGCGGACCTTGACGAGGCCATATGGCTGTTCACGCAGGTACTCTCCGCTCAGCCGCGATCCGTCGAGGCCCTGAACAGCCGGGCCATTGCCTACCTGGAGCGAGGGCGGCCGGGAGATGTGGAACTGGCCCTGTCGGACCTGTCCCGGGCAGTGACCATCACGCCCGATCGCGCGGCCACGCACCTCAATCTGGCGGTCGCATACCTGGAGCGTGGCTCGGAGGGCGATTGGGACCGTGCCCTCGACAGCCTCGATGAGGCACTCTCCTACGATTCGGACTTCGCAAGCGCATACGTCAACCGTGCTGCTGCATACGTAGCGCGCGATGCGCCGGGCGATCTTGACCTGGCCCTCGGCGATCTGGCCAAGGCCCTTGAGATCGAGCCAGGAATGGGCACTGCATACCTGAACCGCGGGATCCTGTACCTGACCCGTGGTTCCGCTGGCGACCTTGATCTGGCCGTCGAGGAGTTCGGTCGCGCGATCGAAGCCAATCCCGACTCCCCAGCGACTTACTTCAACCGGGGCCTTGTTCACTCGGAGCTCGGCGACCTTGACAGGTCCTTATCGGACCTACGTCACGCTCAGGAACTGCGTCCGTACGAGCCGGCATACAATTCGGCCCTCTGCTGGCAGCTCGCTGTAGCCGGCGAACCCGCCGAGGCTCTCGCCTACTGCGATGCCGCTGTGGAATCCGATCCGGAGGGTCTTGCCAGGAACAGCAGGGGCCTTGCAAACGCACTGCTGGGACGGACCCAGCAGGCGATTGCGGACTTCGAAGCCTTCCTAGCCTGGGTTGACGCCTCCCCCAGGGACAGTTGCCGGGCACACTATCGCCCCAGCAGGACATCCTGGATCGCGGAACTGAAGGAGGGCTTGAATCCCTTTAGCGAGGCGGCACTGCAGGAGATGCGGGCAAGGCCTATACCGCCCGGCTCCGAACCTTGCTGATATGGCGATTCGCGTAGATTGGCGAGTCGACCTGCTGCCTTTCTCTGACCCAGCGCACTAACGCTTGCGTAAAGAGCACGGCACTCCGAATCATTTACGAGTTTGGAACTGCTTTCCACCAGTTCACCATCGGGTCCGTGGCGCTACGAGCTAAAGTGATACGACGTATTGAAAAGTTCTATCTTCAGTCACCAATGGCCCACTAATGGAGATTCGAACCCCTGTACGGATTGCTAGCGGCTAGTTAGCATCTTCTTCGCTTGGGTCCGGCAAAATGGGGTCGTGATGCGGTGCAGCGGCCGCAGGCATCCTGAACTCTAGTCGTATGGGTATGGGTGGAATGCGTGGGGCCGACCCTCCCCCGTCTCCACCAAGTTGACTTTATCCCATGGGCAAGGCGTTCCTGGGCTATCCGCCACATTGGCGCCCTAGCTCAAGTCGTTGCAGTCCATTCGATACGTATACCTCCTCTACCGCTGTAACAAGGCGTTCGTGGTTTGAAGTCGGTCTGGGTGGTGAGTTCGACCATTTGGGCGTCCCTGTCTTCCCACCCAAAGGACTTTGTTGCGGGTCGCAATGCCCAATTGACGGCTTGGCTGCAGAACCAGTTGGTTCGTGTGAGCAGGCGCATTGGCCGCAATACTGGGCAACGCAGGCTCCACCAAGGTGCCGATGCCAAACGATGTAGGTCACCGAGTTGGAACAAGACTTAGCCATCCCACATCACGAGGGCTAACTTGAGGATGCAGACAATTGCTCCCTCCGACGACCGCTCGCATTGGGATCGTGGCAAACGTCTGTTGGCTTAGGTGGCCGTCCTCGCGAGGAGCGTTTTGTCCCCTACCCTTTTCCCGTTGCAGACGAGTCTCAAGGCTGACATTGCGGGTAGTAGAGAGACTGGGGAAAATGCCAACGGAGGATTCAATGGGCGGCCCGTAGGCCCGGATTACGGGCTTTCGCCCCACCTTCAACGCGTTCGCAGGTCAAATCTCATTGGAGACCGTGCCGGCGCTGCTAAGGACAACACATACGTTGACAACAACATAAGTGTTGTTCACCATGTGAAGGGATGAATGCGCGGGAGCTCCGACGGTGGCTGAGGAGGCAGGGCTGCACCTTCCACACCCACAAGGGCGGAAGCGGACATCTCACCGTAAGGCTCGGAGACCGCACCAGCCAGCTTCCGATGCATGGAGGCGGCAGGGAGCTGGGGCGGGCACTCCTGGCGAAGATCAAGAAGGACCTGGGGTTGGAATGATGCTTGCCTATCCGATAGCGCTTCAAGACGATGACGGAACTCTCCTGGTGACCTCTCCCGACTTTCCTGAGTTGACCACATTCGGGGAAGACCGCCAGGAAGCCATAGCCCGTGCCGTCCATGCACTGGAAGAGGCGATAGCCGCCCGCATACATGACCGCAAGGAGATTCCCAAGCCGTCGCAGGGCGAGGTCTACGCAGTCCTGCCGACCCTGGTCTCGGTGAAGGTGATGTTGTACCAGGGTATGCGAGACCAGGGCGTAGGCAAGGCGGAGTTGGCCCGCCGCCTTGGGTGGCACATGCCGCAGGTTGATCGGGTGCTGGACATTCAACACGGGTCGCGGCTGGACATGATGGACGCTGCGCTGGGCGCCATCGGACGTCAACTGCACGTGACGGCCGCAGCCAATACGGACTCGGTGGCAGCTCGGGCGACATTTGAATGAGACCGTTTGACGACTAGTCCGAAGCGGGAGACACCGTTCTGTGGAAACTGAAGGGCGCCACAGCTCGGTGCGAGCACGGGTGGCAGGTCAGAAACTCCGGCCAGGCACATTTCGACGACGACCCGGAGGCCCAGGCCCTCCGTGCAAAGTGATAGAGATTCTGGCCGTCGACTAGTGCGAGAGTGCGCACAAAAAAACACCCGCCCAGGGACTATGGCCAAAGCCAAGATCCAGCGGGCGGGGAAGAACTAAGTTCGAAGGTAGCGTTAGCCCCCGGCTTCGTCAATGCCTTCGGGCGCCCGCAAACCGTCTGAGCGTAGGAACACCTCACGCTGGAATTGCTACGGGTATGCCCAGCAACAGCCGTGCACGAGCCGTCATCTATTCAAACGGATTTCTAGCGGCTAGCTAGCGTCTCCTTGGCTTGGGTCCAGCAGAATCCAGCTCTAGAATGGGGTCGTGATGCGGCGCGGCCGCCGCGGGGATCCTGAACTCTAGTCGTATGGGTACGGGTGGGATGCGTGGGGCCGACCCTCCCCCGTCTCCACCGGAAACACGAAACACCCTCGGCCAATTTTGCTTGGGGGTGTTTTTCTTGGCAATTGAATGCCGGCCTGGCCCAATCCGAGGACATGGGGTGTGCCCATATTGCCGGAAGGTCTAGCTCTTGGAGCAGCCGAAATCGACCTCATCCCGGGTGCGGAGCCTCGGACACCCCCTTGGAGATTCCAGCCGATCCCCAGAAGCCGCCACCACCCTGACGGAACCGTTGCGATCTAGGACCTGCGCAGTTCCTCGGCGAAGCTGAACACCTCGGGCAGCCCGCCTGTATGTATGAAAAGTACCGTCTGCCCCGGACGAAGGACGCCTGACCGGGCGTGGTCGATGATGCCGGCCATTACCTTGCCCGTATGCACGGGGTCGAGCAGCAGCCCTTCCAATTCGGCCACCATTCGTATCGCCTCTGTGCATGCAGCGCCTACCCGCGCGTAGCCGGGACCGATGTAATCGCCTATCTGCACGACGTCTTCCCAGGCCAGCCGCTGTTCGAAGCCCATGTGGTTCAGGGCGTTGTTTGACCAGCCCACCACATCGGCGAAAGCCTCTTCCGGGGTGCCTATAAGGAAGCCAAGTATCTCCCAGGGCAGGCGCAATGCGGCCGCACCGATTTGCAGACCACCCTGGCCTCCACCACTGGCGATGTAGACCTTCACCTCCTCGACGTGTAACGCGTCCAATTGGCTGGCAATCTCGAGGGTGGCGTCCATGTAGGAGATGGCGGCCGACGAACGGGACATGTGCTCTTTGACATGGTTGTACGGGGTCCGACCTTCATTCCTTAGCCGATTCTCGATGTCCTCAACGTAGCCCGAGATCTCCTCTGCGTCGGTGGTGTCTAGCAGGTGAATGTCTGACCCGAACAGGTCTTGAATCAGCAAATTACCCTGGATCGGTCTGTCCTTGCCGCCAGCCGCGACGCAAATGTGGTCCATGCCGACCTTCTTGGATGCAGCTCCAATAATTCGGGAGTTGTTGGTCAAAGCGTTGACGTTTATGGAAACATCCGCCCCTTTCTCAAGTGCGTCCGCCATGCAGAAGTCCATGTGCCTCACCTTGTTGCCCCCCAGGGCGAGGCCGGTCAGATCGTCCCGTTTGATAAGGATTCGCACACCCAGTTCGCGCGAAAGATTCTCAGCCTCTTGTAGCGGTGTGGGTGTAGCGGCAATCCTCACCCTGGGAAGCGCGTCAAGACGTGAGCGAAGCTGTTGACGGCTCATTGCCGGCATCCGAATCATGGATCTCCTCCAAACCCGGCAGATGTCCGTCCGAATCTCCACCGGGGCAAGTGCCCCGCCAAGGCCCCTCCGGTCCCCGACCGGGCCCCAACCCCCCGAGCGGCGATCACTGTGCCAAGGCTCCCCCATCGACGACCAGCTCGGACCCGGTGACGTAAGAGGACTCGTCCGACGCCAGATAGAGGATCGCGTTGGCTACCTCTTGGGCCGTTGCCAAGCGGCCCATCGGCACCCCGCGTAGCCTGCGTTCCAGAACGCCCGGCTCTGAGAGTGGGCCGACTGTGAACGGTGTGTCGGCGAACCCGGGCAGGATCGAGTTCACTCGGATGCCGTCCCCGGCCAGCTGGATGGCGGCCGACTTGGTGAACGATCGAATCGCGCCCTTTGCCGCGTGGTAAGCAGTGCTGGCGGGGCTGCCCACCATCGCCGCGATCGAGGAGATGTTCACTATTGAGCCCCCGCCAGTTCGCCTCATGACCGGAGTGGCCAACTTCGTGCCCAAGAACGTGCCCTTCGCGTGCACGGCCAGCACCCGCTCCCAGTCGTGCTCCGATGTATGCTCCACATCGAACGAGGCGAGGATTCCGGCGCCGTTTACCAGAACGTCCAGGCGCCCATAGGCGTCCTCTGTCGCCTTGATGGCCGCCTGCCATTCGACCTCGCTGGTCACATCCAGCCGGGCGAAGAGGGCTTTCGATCCACTGTCTTCAATCTGTGACGCGGTCAGGCGGCCGTTCTTCTCGTCGATATCGGTTATGACGACCGAGGCGCCCTCTCTCGCGGCTGTGCGGGCGAACGAGCCCCCGAAACCCATCAGTTGTCCATCCAGGCCGTTTGCACCTCCGGTGATGAGCGCCACTTTTCCGGCAAGTCGGCCGGTCATTCCCACGCCCTCCCCCTTGCAGACAGACGGTTACACTTCAACAGCATGCCCAGCGTGTGGATGTCGAATCCAAACTCGAATCCCTAGATGCCGCGATCGAGGCCGTACCCTGGGTCTGAGCGCCTCACGCCTTCTTGTTGCGGGCCTCTGGCCCCTCATTGGGCGATGTGGCCCCCATCGATGACAAGCTCCGCACCGGTTATGTAGGACGATTCGTCCGACGCGAGAAACAGGATGCCCTCCGCGATCTCCGTCGACTCGGCGAATCGGCCCATGGGAATCTGTGAAGTGCGATCTGCGTACAGCTCCGGGTCGGTGAAAAGGGGCAGGGCCAGCGGGGTCTTGGTGTATCCCGGATGAACAGAATTAACCCTGATGTTCTCGCTGGCATACTGGATTGCCACCGTCTTTGACATATGCCGCATGGCCGCCTTTGCCGTTGCGTACGCCGTGATCGTGTCGACGCCGACGATGCCATGAATGGACGACACGTTTACGATCGACCCGCCTCCGCGTTTTCGCATCTCGGGGATGGCGTACTTCATGCCCAACATCGCGCCGCGGACGTGCACTAGCAACTCGCGCTCCAGCCCCCCGATCGTGGTGAACTCGACCTTCAGCGCCTCCTCGGCGTTTCGCGGTCCATCGGGGTCGGAATAGTTGCCGCCGTGGGCACGGCCGGTGCCGGCGTTGTTCACCAGCACGTCCAGGGCGCCTTCAGCTCTTACGATGGAGTCGATTGCCGCGTGCCACAAATCCTCGTCCGTCACGTCGAGATGAATGTAGAGTGCTGCCCCCCCGGCCTCGCGAATCTCGGCGGCGGCGCGCTCACCCATCTCGTCGTTGATGTCGGCCAGGTACACCGTCGCACCCTCACGGGCGAAAACCCAGGCGGCCGCGCCCCCTATGCCTCTGATTTCCCCGCTGAGCCCAGTGGCGGCACCGGTAATGATGGCGATTTTGCCCTGCAAGCGCACGTGGGGAGATTAGCCTCGGAGTTTTTCCCGGTCAACTGCCAGCGCTCCCGGTAATGGAAGCGACGGATAAGCCCTCGCATGCGCCGCACTAAAGGCCATCCTCACCGCACGCCGTCACGCCCACTGAATCCTTCGTGGCACTGATCGCTATCGCATGGCGAATCGTCAAGGATTTTGGGCCGATTTGCCTGTGCTAGTATGGCGCCAACGCCCTCTCCGGAGTGATGTCGATGTTACGTCCAACTGCGCTCTGTGTGATGCTCATCGCGCTCTTGGCGGTCGCCTGCTCTTCGCCAGCCACGAGTTCTGTGCCTACGAAACCGGCAGAGGAGTCTTCCGTTTCCGTTCAGGACAAGGCCCCGGTCGAGGAAGAGGCCCCGGTCGAAGATGTGGCCGTGGAACTGGGCGATTTCGAGAGCGCTCCAGAGATGAAGGCTCGCAGGGAGCGGTTTGCTGCCCTCAGGATCGGCGACGGTCGCGTGCTGGCATTGGGGGGGCGCGGCCTGGGGATCGGCACTTTGGTGGCCACCATCCACGAGACGGCAGAGTTGCTCGACCCTGAGACCCTCGAGTGGACGTTAACCGGTCCGATGGCGGAGGGCCGCCGCTCTCCGGTCGTGGTCGAGTTGACGGACGGTCGAGTGTTGGTGGCAGGCGGACTGGGTCCAACGAAAGGGACGATTCTGACTGCGGAGATATGGGATCCAACGGAAAATGCTTGGAAGAGCGTCGCGCCCATGCACATGTCGCGCGATGGTATGGGAGCGGTCAGGCTGCCGGATGGCCGGGTCATGGTCGTGGGCGGCAAGACCGACGACAAGATCGTCGCCACTCTGGTCCAGAGCGAGATTTACGACGTCGACGCCGACGCCTGGACGGAGGCGGCGCCAATGTCGGAGAAGCGGGTCAACCACACCGTTACGCTGCTAACGGACGGCAGAGTCCTGGTGACCGGGGGAGGCAGGGAGGACGGCCCCTTCTCCAAGAGCGCGGAGGCTTACGACCCCGGCACCGACACCTGGACGACGGTCGCTCCCATGTCCGTTTCCAGGTCCTTCCATACGGCTACGCTGCTGGAGGACGGCCGGGTGCTGGTCGTGGGAGGCAGGGGGAAACGCCTGCTGGCCGAGCTGTATGATCCAGTCGCCGACGCATGGTCCAGCGCCGGGGAGACAGAGGTGGCGAGAGCCGAGCACAGAGCCACTCTTTTGTTAGACGGAAGAGTGCTGGTGACCGGAGGACTCGGTTTGCTCGCGGAGAGTGAGATCTACGACCCGGTCGCCAACGAATGGAGCACCGGCAGTCCCCTCGAGATCGGCCGTTTTCGCCACGCCACCGTGCTCCTATCGGACGGGCGGGTGGTGGTCATGGGCGGCACAGGCCCCGACGGAATTCTCGCCTCATCCGAAGTACTGGCTTCAAAGTGATGACCAGGCAAGAAGAGAGTGACGAGCGGTCGTCAGTGATGCGGGTGTACTTCACCCCTCCGCCGCCCCGCTCCGTCTCGAGCTAGGTAGCCACAGCGGGTACTCCTGCAGGCGGCCGTACTTATCGATAGCCTGATGGACAGGGTTGACGTACCCTTCCTTCTGCGCCGTCGTGTCGCGGGATTACGCAGTCGATACTCGATTGCAGAAGCGGCCCGCATGGACAAACTTCTAAGAATCGCCGAAGTGCAGGAATTGACCGGACTCAGTCGCTGGACCATCTACAAGAAGGTCGCGGAAGGTGTATTGCCTCCACCAGTCCGGCTGTCGTCAAGGTGCGTCCGAGCGAAAGAGGCCGAACAAGTAGACTGTCAGTGAACGGCTGTGTCACGTTTTGCTTGGTGCTGACCAAGCTCCTCGGCTGCAAGGTGCGTGCGTCGGTGCCGACCCGCTTCTCCAGAAGCCAACTTCCGTGCCCGCATCAGCGTCCAGTGGATGGCTGGTCCTGGGGTGGACAAACGAGTGTTGGTCTAGAGCTGAACGTGGGTGTACAGCCGTTGAGAGGAAGAGTCATGCCCTTGACTCCTCCATTGGGTAGTGTCCACTAAAGTCCGGTTACGTCCGAGCTAGTGCAGCCGATGGCGTGGCATATGGGCGCTCAGGGCCCGCGGGCGTCCTAAACTCTAGTCGTATGGGTACGGGTGGAATGCGTGGGGCCGACCCTCCCCCGTCTCCACCAAGTTGACTTTATCCCATGGACAAGGCGTTCCTGAGCTATACGCCAAATTGGCGCCCTAACTCAAGTCGTTGCAGTCCATTCGATACGTATACGTCCTCTACCGCTGTAACTAGGCGTTCGTGGTTTGAAGTCGGTCTGGGTGGTGAGTTCGACCATTTGGGCGTCCCTGTCTTCCCACCCAAAGGACTTTGTTGCGGGTCGCAATGCCCAATTGACGGCTTGGCTGCAGAACCAGTTGGTTCGTGTGAGCAGGCGGATTGGCCGCAATACTGTGCAAACCAGGCTCCACCAAGGTGCCGATGCCAAACGATGTAGGTCACCGAGTTGGAACAAGACTTAGCCATCCCACATCACGAGGGCTAACTTGAGGATGGGGACAATTGCTCCCTCCGACGACCGCTCGCAGTAGGATCATGGCAAATGTCTGTTGGCCTAGGTGACCATCATCGTGAGGAGCGTTAAGTCCCCTACCCTGCTCCCGTCGTAAAGGCCCTGCAGGATGAGAAATGTACGGAATGTCTGAACGAGAACTGGTTCCCACCGTTGGGCGACGCTAGGAAGAAGATGGGCGCAGGTACTACAACCGTGAGCGTCCCCACGCCGCCTTGGGAGACCTAACCCCGGAGACCTTGGCCCCGAAGACACCGGGGGTTATTGAGTAAGTCACAAAACTAACATTCAGACTGGTTCAGAATTCGGGTAGCGGAGCACAAAGACTGGCGCTTGATTTGCGTCCTACTTGAAATCGTACTCATAGCACTCCGGTGCGGTCGGGGACATCCCCGACTATCGAACGGCGTTCACTTCGAGCTGAACGCCCTCGTGCTGCTGGATGCAGCTGATTACCTCGAACAGGTTGCGGGCATGGGGATTACCGGACGGTCCGAACATTCGCATTAGACTCTTGGGCGGCTTGTTCGTCAGAGAGCCCAGCTCCTCGAATCCGATGGTGGCGTTGATGTAGTCACGCAGCACGATCTTGCCCGTATCCACGTTTCCTGATAGCAGGCACTCGACGCCTTCCCTCAGCAATCCCTCTCGGAATGCCGGATCGCGTTCGGCGCGGGCCTGCACGGTCTCTTTGAAGTCACGAGTGAGCGGCATGTTTCACACCTCCTGCCTACGACGCCTGTATTCTTGCCAAAGCTAACGGGCATCATCGATATCCTTCTGCTGGCGGGTCTTGGTCCCACCGCCAAGCAGGACTATCAGGGTGTCCCCGTCTCTGCCGAAATAGACTCGGTAGTCTGGTCCGACGTTTATGCGGCACTCCAACACCCCGTTGCCAACGCCTCTGATATTAGAGAGGTTGCCAGCCTCCATGCGGGCGAGGGATGTCCTCACCCTAACCGCGGCACTGGCATCGAGACTGTCGAACCAACGACCGAATGGACTGCGGCCTCGGTCGTCAAGGTATTCCCTGATCTCGATCATGTAGCAATGGTAACACTATAGTTACCAAGGAGCAGGTTTCATTCAGGCAATAGCGGCGGTGTCTGTAACCCGAGAAATGTGCGCCGGCTCTCCGGGAGGTTGCGGAACCCATTCTTGCTGGGCGACCTGACCATCGAATGCGCCCTGCGCGGGGTGACGGTCGCTGGCTGGCAAGCGCAATAGTCCAGCCTACTAACACTGAGGCTGGACCAGAATTCGGGGGGCAGAACAGACGGAACCGTCTTTGAATTGCGGCTGGGTGGACTATTAGCCAAGTTACGGTCGGGCCACCCTCCGGTCACGCCGCCGATTTCGTCTTTCGCCGCTTGGGACGCCTTAAGCACCTCAAGGGCTGCCCAAGGCCTTGTGATGGCGAGTGGGGACGTACGTCGATGTGTCTACGAATTAGACTCAATAATGCGAGTGCGGATCTTCACGTCAGCCCGCCTCACATTGGTGAACCCCTGACGCTCTTGTAGCCGGCTACCAACAACGTCCCAACGATTCCAACGATGGCTATCACCAGGATGATGATGCGCCCATTGGACGCTGTTTGCCCATAGCTGCTCGATGCGGCCGCCATAGTTTGCCCGACCTCTGCAACGAGGACGTCCACTTCCCCTTGTAGACCCGCCAGAACCTGCCCGTTGGCTCCAATCAGTTCGCGCTCCCGCGCCACCATCGACGTTCGTAGCTTCATCGCTTCTAGGGCGCTGTCCTCTCCAGTGCCGGCCTCCAACAACCGATTGGCAAGGGGAATCACCTCAGGATTCAGTTCCGGCCCACCGTTCTCCGCAAGATACTCAATGCTACGCTCCATCCGCTGGGCCGCCGTATCGAAGGTCTCTTCCACCCGTGCCGCTAACGCCGGAATCGTCAACCTGTTTGCGAAATCGAGCGTCTGGTAGCCTCTCGACACCGACTCCATCAGAGTGGCCATATGCCAGTATCGAAGGAACTCCTCTTTGGACAGACGGTCGGGACCCGAAGGACTTCCATCCCTGAATTCGCTTCTGCCCGTCATCACGTAGTAGAACTGGTTATCCAGGCTCGAACCGATGGCGGGAAGAAGCTCATAGTTCGTTGAGAGGCTGAGCTCCTGCCAGTTCCGCTCCCCGGCCAGAAGGGCCTCCAACAAGTCCGGCCGCCCATCTTCAATCCTCGATACGTTGGCCGTCAGCAGTTCGACCTGCTGACCTATCCGCTCCACGCTGCTGTCGTAGTCTTGGCCTTCCAAGGCCGTCAGCAGGTCGGCCAGCTCCGCCTCATTGCTGGCGATCGTTGCCCCGACCTCGGCTATGCTCTCGGAAGTCATCCTGACGTTGCTGGCCACCGATGCCGTTGACACCAGCGCACCCGAGCGTCGAGTTACTTCCGCAGCCGCGGCCAAGACCTCAACATCGGCGCTGTCTCGGCTCTTGGTCTCCAGATCGTCAATTACCAGCCATCCCGCTACACCCGACGCGATGATTATCGCCAGCACGCTCAGGGCGCCGACGGCTAGGGAAGCAGATATACGTCGCCGCACTTTGAGGCCGAAGTAGCCGGCAACGACCAGCGTCCCAGCAATCCCAACTATGGCTATCACCAGGATGGTGATGCGCCCATTGGACACCGCTTCCCCGTACTGACCCTCCGCACGCTCCGATCTCTTCTTGACCTCCGTAACCAGTCCGTCCACTTCCCACTGCAGCCCGGCCAGAATGTGCCTGTTGGCCCCAATCAATTCGCGCTCCCGGGCCACCATGGATGCCCTCAGCCTCATGGCGTCCAGGGCGTTGTCCTGTCCGGCGCCGGCGCTCAACAACAGATTGGCAAGGGGAATCAAGTCGGGGTGGAGGTCCGGCCCACCGTTCTCCGCAAGATACTCAATGCTGCGCTCCATGCGCTGGGCCGCCGTATCAAAACTCTCCTCATTGTTGGCCAATCGCGTTGGGTCGTCCTGGCTGCTGAGGTTCGCCGCCAGCAGGCTCCGATGCGCGCTGAATGTCCACTCCAACAACGTGGCCAGGTGCCAGTAACGAAGATACTCCTCTTCGGTCAGCGTAACGGAGGCCCCCGGCTCGACATCCCTGAATTCGCTCCTGCCCGTCATCACGTAGTAGAACTGATTGTCCAGACTGGAACTGATGGCCGGGAGCAGTTTCTGGTTCGTGGAAAATAGAAGTTGCTGCCAGCTGCGTTCCCCTGCAAGGATGGCCTCCAGCAGAGCGGGCCGCTCATCCTCGATCCGAGACACGTTGGCAGTCAGCAAATCGACCTGTTGACCTATTCGCTCCACCCTGCTGTCATAGCCCCGGCCTTCCAGGGCCGACAGACGTTCGGCCAACTGGGCCTCATTGCTGGCGATGGCGGCCCGCAGCTCGGCTATGCTTTCGGGAGTCATCCGGGAATTGGTTGGCACGGATGCCGCCGACGCCACTATGCCCGATAGCTTGTCTACCGCGGCGATGTCGGTCAGGATTTCGGCGTCTCCGCTGCTCTGGTTCCGGGCCTCCAGGTCGTCAATGACCAGCCAGCCGGCCACCCCCGAAGCGATGATTATTGCCAGCGCACCCAGAGCGCCGAGGAGCAGGGGCGCAGTTACGCGGGGTTTTGCCATCACCGTGCACCTGCCAGCTTGTCAACCAGGTGGTAGTTCCCGTCATCTCCTATGACGGTCACAAACACCGCGTCTGATCCCTGGTTGTCGCCCGGCCCGAACTGGAGCGTCAGCCCATGAAGGTCAATCGTGCCCGAGTTTCGCAGGACGTCGAGGAAGCAGTCGCGGCTGAGGTCCCTGCCACACTTTTCGAGACCCACGATTGCCAGTCGCCCCGCCAGGTAGCCCTCCAAGGAGACGAACCCCGGCGCGGCACTGGCGTCGAACGCCTTCAGCGCATCGCGATAAGCGGCGACTGCGGGAACGCTGGTGTCATCGGGCAGCGGCACTACCTGGGTGACGTAAACGCCTGCGCCATCCGACCCCAGCTCTTGCGCCAACGCGTTGCTGCCCACGAACGAAACCGCCATAAATACAGGATCTATGTCCTCACGAGCTACGGTAATCGCCTTGGCAACCGGAGCGTACGCCCCAATCATGATGACCGCTTCGGGATCGGCTTCCACGATGTTGAAAACAGCGGCCTTGACCGCATCGCTGTTGCGCTGGTAGTACCAGGAGGCTGCCAGTTCCAGACCGCGCCGCTCCAGCGCGTCGACTACTCCGTCCAGCCCGGATTGGCCGTAGGAGTCGTTCTGATACATCACGGCGACGCGGGTTATCCCCAAGTCTTCTGTCAGGCGAGCCACCATCTCCTCCGCCTCCTGGCGGTATGAAGCCCGCAAGTTCACCACGTTCTCCAGCTCGGCGTCCCGGAGGAAACCGGCCCCGGTAAAGGGGGCAATGAATGGTACGCCTTGCGCGTTGGCCAGTGGCGACGCCGCGCGGGAGGTGGGTGTTCCCACCCCTCCAATCAACGCGAAAACACGTTCTCTGGCAATCAGAGTGAGCGCGGTACCATAAGCTAGGTGCGGTTCATATTGGTCGTCTAGGGTTGTCAGCTCCAGCGTCCTGCCATGAACCCCGCCCGCCTGGTTCTGCTCGTGGAACGCCGCCTGGATTCCCAACCGCATCTCTTGGCCCAGCGCCTGCGCCGGCCCGCTGAATGCCGCCGACTGCCCGAACAGCACCCGGGTGTCGGACACGCCCGGAACTCCCTCGTCCATCGGGGCCGGCACACCGGCCCCGAGATCGCCGGTGGGGATAGAGATCTCTTCCTCGGCGTCCTGGCAGGCCGCCCCCAAGGCCACTGCGAGCAGGGCAAGCATCGTAGCCATCACCAAGATGCGGAAAAACGAGGCTTTGATTCTTGTCATTCTATGACCATCCCCCCGAGAAGATCTTCGTTCGTTTAGCCGGATTTGGCCCCCGAGTATAGAAGAGAGAGCGATTCGATGGACATAGAAATGATGTTTCCCCTCTCGACCTTCAGCCAGGATGCTCTGATGGGGAAGAGGACCACCGACTCGCCGAAATTGCCCAGACCTTGGCTTGGACCGCGTGCCCCCCGCTCAATGGGATTCGAACCCCAATACAAATCGCTAGCGGCTAGTTAGCGTCTTCTCCGCTTGGATCCAGCAAAATGGGGTCGTAATGCGATGCAGCGGCCGCGGGCACTCTAAACTCTAGCCGTATGCGTACGGGTGGAATGCGTGGGGCCGACCTCCCCGTCTCCACCAAGTTGACTTTATCCCATGGGCAAGGCGTTCCTGAGCTATCCGCCAAATTGGCAATCTAGCTCAAGTCGTTGCAGTCCGTTCGACCGATATGTCTCGTATACCCCTGTAACTAGGCGTTCGTGGATTGAAGTCGGTTTGAGTGGTCAGTTCGACCATTTGGGTGTCCCCATCTTCCCAGCCAAGAGGCCTTTGTTGCGGGACGCAATGCCCAATTGACGGTTTAGCTGCAGAGCCAATTGGTTCGTGTGAGCAGGCGCATTGGTCGTGATACCGGGCGAACCAGGCGGTCACGTCCCGTCAAATGGTGTATTAAGGCGTCATCCTGTTGATGTCGTTTACGCAGCAGTTGGCTGTGGAAGCATCGCCGGAGGCGATGCTTCCAGTTCCTGATCAATGCCCGGAGATGTAAGCGTCAGGTAGCGGCGCCCGATAGCCCACTCGTCGTGCTGCTCTGCCAGCACCGCTCCCACCAGCCGGCGCGCAGCAGGCCGGTTCGGGAAGATACCGACCACATCCGTCCGTCTGCGGATCTCCTTGTTGAGCCGTTCCAGCGGGTTGTTCGACCAGATCTGCCTCCAGTGAGGTACAGGGAACGCCGTGAAGGCCAGGACGTCAGGACCCGCCTCGGCCAGCATCGAGGCGGCCTGCGGGAACCGGTCCTCGAGCTGGTCTATCACCCTGTGCAACTGAGCATGCACCTCCTCGGCCGACGGCTGCTGGTAGACGGTGCGCACCATCGTCGCCACCGCAGGCTGCGCACGCCTGGGCACACGGGTCAGCAGGTTGGTCATGAAGTGGGTGCGGCAGCGCTGCCAGCTCGCTCCCGCGAAGACCGTCGCGATCGCATCCCTCAGACCGCGGTGAGCATCGGATACCACCAGCTCCACACCATCCAGGCCTCGGTCGACCACAGAGCGCAGAAACGCCAGCCAGAAGGCACCGTCCTCACTGGTGCCCACGTCCATGCCGACGATCTCGCGCTTGCCCTCGCCGTTTACAGCCGTCGCCACCACCACGCTCACGTTCACTATCCTGCCTGACTCCCTCACCTTCTGCGTGAGTGCGTCCAGCCATACGTACCGGTAAGGACCTCCATCCAGCGGCCGGCCCAGGAAGCTGTCGACCACCTCGTCGAGCTCTGAGCAGATACGTGAGACCTGGCTCTTTGAGATGCCCTCGCATCCCAACGCCTTCACCAGGTCGTCCACCCGCCTCGTCGACACACCCTCCACGTATGCCTGCTGGATGACGCCCAGCAGGGCTCGCTCGCTTCGCCGCCGCGGCTCCAGCAGGCTCGGGAAGTAGCTCCCCTCCCTCAGCCGGGGGATACGAAGGTCCATCGTCCCAACGCGTGTATCCCACTGCCTGGACCTGTACCCGTTGCGCTGGGTCACACGCTCCGTGCTGCGTTCCCTGTAGCCGGCTCCGGTCCTGGCTGAGACCTCGGCATCCATGATCCCTTCCACCAGCACTACCAGCGCCTCGCGCAGGAAATCCACGTCTCCGTCCGCTCCACGCTTGCGCAATATCCCCAGCAAGTCCATCCTTTCCTTGACCACCGTCGCCCTCCTTGAGTTTTGTTGTTAGTCCTCTAAGGATGACGCGGTGGTCTCTCTTTATGTAGATCCTCCTAATACACCACGGGCTGGGACGTTACTAACCAGGCTCCACCTAGGCGCCTATGTCGAACGCTGCAGGTCACCGAGATGGAGCAAGACTTAGCCATCCCACATCACGAGGTCTAACTTGAGGATGCAGACAATTGCTCCCTCCGACGATCGCTCGCATCGGGATCATGGCAAATGTCGGTTGGCTCAGGTGACCGTCCTCGTGAGGAGCTTTAAGTCCCCTACCCTGTTCCGGGCTCTGCCCATCGCATTCTTGACTGAATGCCATGCAGCTAGGCGCTCCAGCCTTGCGCTGGGCTGTCGTGGCTTAGATTGGCGGAGGGAGACGCGGGAGAACATCCGATCGTTGCGCTCTAAATCTTGCAGGAGCGTGGCTCTTGATTCAGAAGCCCCTCCTGCCCCCGAAGAGATTGCCAGGCAAGAAACGGATAGACGTGCGACGGGTTCCATGTTCACATGGCGGCAAGGGCGAGGTAATGGGGGCTAAGGGCATGGCAATGCCATCTGAACGAGAAATGCGCGCGGCACTTGCGGCTCGGGACAAGACTTACGACGGCCGCTTTCTCTTTGCAGTCACGACCACGGGGGTGTTCTGCCGACCCTCGTGCGCTGCACGGGCGGCCCGATCGGAGCATCTACGGTTTTTCCGGGACGCTGACTCGGCCGTGGCTTCAGGTTTTAGACCTTGCAGACGCTGCCGGCCAACGGACATTGAGTCGGGGTTGAGTGTGCTCGTGCAGGCCGCCCAATACATTGAAGCACACGCCGATGAACGCCTGACGTTGGGCGAACTCTCAAAGCAGGCGGGCCTTTCGCCCTCGTATTTTCAGCGCGTCTTCAAGGCGGCGTTCGGAGTTTCCCCTAAAGCCTATCAAGATGCGATTCGTATGAAGCGCTTCAAAGCGGCGCTGAAGGAGGGTGACGACATCACCGGCGCAATCTTCTCGGCGGGTTTCGGGTCAATAAGTCGAGTCTACGGTGCGGGGCTGCGCGACCTCGGCATGACACCAAAGGCCTACCGCGCTCGCGGCACGGGAGAGAAGATCGCATACGCGCATCGGGATACGGCACTTGGTCCCATCATTATGGCTGCCACCGCGCGAGGCGTGTGCTTCGTGCAGTTTGGCAAGGATTTAGGGAATCTTCTTGAGCAACTGCGAGCGGAATTCCCGATGGCAGTTCTCGTCGCCTCAGGCGCGCAAGACTCCCCCGAGCTCGACGCTTGGATTGAGGCGCTGGATGCACACATCAATCAAGGCGCACCTCGACCCGATCTGCCGCTCGACATGTATGGGACGGCCTTTCAAATGAAGGTTTGGCGGTTTCTCTTATGCGTGAAGGAGGGGGAGGTGATCAGTTATGGTGACCTTGAGGCACGAATCGAAAAGCCGAAAGCGGTTCGGGCCGTTGCTTCCGCTTGTGCAGCCAACCGCATAGGTGTGCTGGTTCCTTGCCATCGGGTATTGCGAGGAAGTGGTGAGCTTGAGGGCTATCGCGGGGGCGTTGAGCGAAAACGCGCCCTGCTCGGTATGGAGCGGCGCATAGCGGTACAAATGAGATGAGTGTAGAAGCCTCATTCATAACAATCGGCTGAATCTCGGCATCGAAGGCGATGCATGAGGTGAGACTATGGGACCACCTCACCCCTCTTGATCCAAACCTCCCAGCGAAGAGTTCGCAACCCAGTCTTGTCAGGCCCACCCAACAGGACAGAATCAAGAACTCTTAACTTGACGTTCGCCCTGGGTCAGTAACATGGCCTGGACGAGCACGATCTGGTTGACAGTCCTACTCGTCGGCGGTCAACTTGGAAGTGACGAGGTGGGGCCAGAGGTCGACGAACGGTTGTAGGCTTGCCAATGGCCCTGCGTGAACAGGTAATCCTCAGGTTTCGTTTTCCACGGCGCGGTTCATGCGAGCCAAGGTGCTGGAGTCCAGTGTGGGCGTTCCAAGAGCTAGCCTCGCTGCTACGGCGCAGTGTAGACCAGCGTAGAGACGAATAGCGTTTGACCAACTTTTGGGTGATATTCTGCTTCGCCGTTTACTTTGGCATGCTGGTCGCCATTGCGGTCGTGGGCGCTCGCCGGATACGGAACATGGCGGACTACACGCTTGGCGGGCGACGACTGAGCAGCTTCACGGCGGCGTTGAGTACCGGGTCGTCGACGACGAGCGCGTGGACAATGCTCGCGCTGCCGGCACTGGCCTTTACGGGAGGGCTCGTAGAGTTGTGGGTGCCAGTCTGCGCGGCAATCGGTGTCTGGCTGAGCTGGACGCTGCTGGCCAGACGCCTGCGGCGATTCACCATAGCGGCGGACGACGCGGTCACCATTCCGGAGTTCATGGAGCGGCGGTTCGGAGATGCGACGGGAGTGCTCCGGTCTGTTTCCGGGCTGGCCACCATCCTGTTTGTCATCTTCTACGTGAGTTCCGGGCTTGTCGGTGGGTCAAAGCTGCTGGAGGAGATATTTGGACTCGACCTGACTGCGGGCGTCTTCTTAACGTTCCTTGCGGTTGCGACGTACACATTGATCGGTGGATTCATGGCGGTTTCCAGGACGGATGTATCGCAGGCGTTGCTGATGCTCGTGAGCCTGGGTGTGCTGGTGGTCACCATGCTCATCGTGACGGAGCAACCGCTGTCGCACGCCGGGTCTGAGGGCATTGGATTCTTTAACCTCTTCACTCTCGCGGACGGCTCGTTCATAACGCTGAGCTTCGCACTTTCGGCACTGGGGTGGGTGATCGGCGGGCTGGGGGCACACAGGATATTGCAGCGGTTTATGGCGATTGAGCGCGAGGACAGGATCGCTCAGGGGCGCAACATGGCCGTCGTGTGGTTGGTGACCGTGTACCTGTTGGCCTTTGCCGTTGGCGTTTTTGCACGCCCCGCCCTGTCTGAAGCTGGCATGCTGGGAGCGGTCGCAGATTCGGAGCGAGTCTACTTTGTGGTCTCTGAGGTCTTCTTCCACCCGGTGGTGCTGGGGGCGCTGCTCACTGCGGTCATCGCGGCGGTAATGAGTACGGCGGACTCGCAGCTTCTCCTGGCATCGGCGATTGCGACAGAGGACATGCCCGTGCTCAAGCGGGTGAGCATGGGTTTGGCGGCGAACGCCCGGGTGTGGATGGGCCGAGGGATGCTGCTGGTCATAGGCATAGTCGCGGCGATGCTGTCGATCTTTTTCCCAGACTCCGTATTCGACCTGGTGAGCTATGCGTGGGGAGGGATGGGGGCTGCGTTCGGGCCGGTGATGGTCCTTGGCTTGTACTGGCGCAGATTCAACGCCTGGGGTGCAGGGACAGCGGTAGTGACTGGGGTCCTGGCGGCGACGCTGTGGCAGTTCCTGAGCGGCGGCCCGGGAGGCATGTGGGACATCCAGCCTGCAACACCCGCCTTTGTCATCTCGATGGCGTCGGCCATAGGGACCACGCTGCTAACACCTCCCCCAGCACAGCCGGCATTGGACCTATTTGACAGGGTGAATGCGACGTAGCATGTCGGTGGCCTTTCGCGAATCGCCCATGCGGTAGGGACCGGCACGGGGGAACTCACGACCAGCCTGGCGGCAACTCAGATGCTGACCAAGATTGGAGTCGGTGGAGCCCTTCGTCACCCAGCTTCGCGTTGCTTCGCCCGAAACGATACCCACCGCCGAAGTGCTCGCATTTCAGGACACGCTGACCACTCAAGAAGGCTTGAACCCATCACCTGGGCCGCCCTAGGCCTCCCGGCCACATCTCGAAGGCGGTGCCATCTACGGTCCACTCAGGCTAACCAGACCCGACAGGATCGAGAACTTTCACATTGATGTCGACCAAGGAACCTTAGCCGGTCCGCTTTTGTTTTGATTGAGTTGTAATTGACTGGTAGGCCTATAAGGACGTGTGGAGCCTCGAGACAGAAGAAGTAACGCGCCGGTGGCAATCGGGCAGCAGCCATCGGAAGGTGCCGGAACCGTTAGAGGCGAAAACATAGGAGACAGACATTGAGCCGCTTCATTTGCGCCCTACTGGTGTTGTCTGTGGGCGCAACAGCCTGCTGGCAAGCAGACGACGAACCGACCAAGGCCTCTCACGTCGCCCCTATGACTACCAGCACCCCGGATCGCAGCCCTGCAGCTACCAGTACTCCCCGCGTGAACGAAGTCCCAACTGCCGCTTCGGCCAGTCCCTTCCCGACAGCGGTTCCCGCTTCAACTCCAACGCCAGGCCCGTCCGTGGCACCAACCCCGTCCGCAATTCACGTAGCCCCATGGCCCACCCAGACTCCTACAGATGAAGACCTGGAAAGAATGTCCAACTTCATGGACAACTGGAAATCCATCTCTTACAGGGCAACTTTCAACGTGACCGACGACCGCTTCACAGAAAGCGGATACCTGATCGCTGCCGCCGTTGAGGGGTGGGTAACTACCGACTCCGAAAGCCAGATGTTCGCACGGGTAAAAATGACCAGGCCTGTCGAGCGTTCTATCGAAGTCCTAACTCACAACGGCCTCGACATATATCTACATGACCTCGACGCAGGCAAGTGGTACTTCATCCCCGAGAACTCAGATGCGGGGCCGCTGGAAGACATCTTGCAGTTGTATTTCTGGGGTCTCACGTTCTCGGTCCTGCCGGCCTCGAGCTTTGAGCAAAGTGCAGACGGATATGTGGTAACTCAAGGAGACCCGTCGGTCGGCACGGTAACGGCCTCGTACGACCAGGCGTACACGCTAAGGAGTGCTGTCTTTAGCGACACGGAGGGCAAAGAAGCGCTCAGGGTAAGCTTTTTCGACCTGAACAAACCTCATGAAATACTCCCCTACCAGAAAGGGGAGGGGCTACCAGAAGACTACTGGGAACCCGCGAAGTAAGAGCCGCCCATTAGAGCGGATTCGAACCTCAAGACGGACTGATAGTGACCAGCTAGCGCCTCCTGGGTATGGGCCCCGGCTCGTTCCGTCCAATATGGCGGATGGTATGAGGCGGCTCTTGCCAACTATCGCGGATGAATCGTGAGGGCAGGACTGATGGTGCCAGTTAGATGGGCTGCAAACCCGACTTTCTCGTGCCTGCATACGGGGGTAAGATTCCCGGCGGAGGTGAACATGGAACAGTCAGTTGAAGGCATCAGGAAGTGGATCACGATCGACAACTTGGCCGTAGGTGAGAATGCCCTTGGCGTTGTGGCGGCGGGGGGTTGGAACTCCATCGGCCTCGTCGCGGTGAGCTTTATGAACGCCATGGGCCTGGTCTCAATCGGCCCTGTTAACGCCATGGGGTTCGTTGCTATAGGCGGGGTAAACGCCATGGGTGTGGTAGCAATAGGCGGGGTAAACGCAGTGGGCGTGGTCGCCATTGGCGGCTACAACGCAACAGGTATCTTCGCAATCGGCGGAGGAGTCAGCAGAAGCGCATTGCCCGTTCAATAGGAGGACTCTACCGTCGGGTCTGGAGAAAGCGGAAAGACCGGTACACCCTACTGTGGGGCTGTGGCCATGCTCAGGGCATCTCCGATGTCGCCTTCACCGAATTCTGCTCCGACGCGTCTTGGCCAAGGGTACTGACGCGCCAACTGGACGTTTACTTGAGGAGCGGTCGATTCATGGGCAAGTCGGTCCGCACCTAGTTAGCGGGGCGCATGCTCCCCGGCTGTCCGCGCCATAAGGGGATTCCTTGGGGGAAGATGGCAAGACCGGCGATGACGGATAGGTAAGCCTTTCTAGGCAGTATCGTGCGGACTTCGGCTCTCAGTGCAGCGGACCTGGCAGGACTTTCATCGAACTGGTTTTCCGGCAGGAGCCGCAGGGAATCTTCTCTTCCTCAGTGACCTGGCCCCATTCGTTGCGCCAGTCAACTGTCTTGTTCGTAGGTTCTGGCCCTACCCAATGCTTCATGTAGCTCCCTACACTTGTCAGGCCGGTACAGGGCTGATCTATCCTCCGGCCTGCGGTAACCGTTGGGCCATTTTTCGAGTCGGTAACTAGGAGTCAGGCAATGCTTGAAAGCCTCAGCAGGCAATGGACACTGGCATCCCGCCCCGAAGGCTACCCGGCCATGGAGAACTTCGCCCTGGTTGAATCGCCAATCAAGGACCCCGATTCGAACGAGCTGCTGATACAGACCATGTGGCTGTCTCTAGATCCCTACATGCGAGGCCGCATGGCGGCGGTGCGTTCATATGCTGAGCCGGTCTCAATCGGGGGTGTCATGGAAGGCACAGTTGTGGGCCGGGTGATCGAAAGCCGCGCCGCAGGATTCGCGCCGGGTGACATCGTCGAAGCCTCGCTCGGCTGGCAGGACCTTGGAGTCGTCAACGCGCAACTGGCGCGCAAGGTAGACGCTTCGCTCGCGCCCGTTTCTACCGCCCTCGGGGTACTGGGCATGCCCGGCCTGACCGCCTACTTCGGCCTGCTCGAAGTCGGACGGGCCAAGCCCGGTGAAGTCGTGGTGGTGTCCGCGGCTTCGGGTGCGGTGGGCGCGGTAGTCGGCCAGATCGCCATGCTAATGGGATGCACGGTCATCGGAACGGCCGGCAGCGACGAGAAGGTTGCCTACATAGTTGACGAACTGGGCTTCGACGCCGGCATCAACTATAAGACTCAAGATGTTGAGGCCTCACTGCGTTCAGCATGCCCTGAAGGGGTGGATGTGTACTTCGACAATGTTGGTGGCGATGTGACGGACGCCGTCATGCGCCAGATCCGTTATCGAGCGCGGGTCGTCATATGTGGCCAGATATCGCAGTACAACCTTGCGCAGGTCGAATTCGGCCCTCGAACTCTACGCTACCTGCTCACCAACCAGGCGCGAATGGAGGGGTTTCTGGTATTCAGCTACGCGGACCGGTATGAGGAGGCGCGTGCAAGACTGGCCGATTGGGTGGGAGATGGCGCGATCAAGTACAGGGAGGACGTGATTGAGGGTTTCGAAAACGCCCCGCAGGCCTTTGTCGGCCTAATGCACGGGGCCAACTTCGGCAAACTGCTGGTTAAGGTCGCCGAATAGAGCGTACCGGCGCGGCGGCCACGTTTGGTCCGCCAGCCCATCTTGAAACAGCGGGAATCAGGGAATGCAGCGAGGGAATTACCTCAATCCTGCGCCGTGGAAGATTGAATTCAAGCTGCGCGGTAGTCGATGAGCGAAGCGGCGACCGATGCTACGGGGGCTAGCTTGCGGAACGGACGAAGCGGTGGACACGGGAAGCATGGATGTGAAGAGCCGCAATGCCACCTCGGGCGGTGAAAGGGAACGCGGCTCTACCTTGCTATCGATTCTCTCGAGGCCGCCAAGGCTTACGATCTAGCTCCAAACGACGGCAGCTGTCCAGCATACTGTGCGTCTGGCTTCCGTCTTGTGCTCGGTCAGCAGTGAAATCTTGCGGCTCTGACTCGGTCGATATCTCTCGCCGTTTGCGTGAGGGTTTCAAGCCGCGGTCCCCTGCCCTACCAAACGCCTCTGGATAGCGAGTCTAGGGAAATCCAAGGGCAATGGCTGACACGGTGCGCGCAGTTTGACGTAGTTCAGTACCGGAGACGAGAGTCCAGTTCATATTAGGATGCCCACATGATCGTCGATTCCCATGCACACGTTTTCCCGCCAATGGGTGGTGCCTCCGGGCACCTATCGGTTGCCGAGCATATGCGATATGTCCAGCACACGATCATGACTCACCATCAGCCCACGCGACGCGTTTCCGACAACGTAGCCATTACCGGGCAGACGCTCTTCGATGGCCAAGACGTAGCTCTAGACGCCATGTACGAGGTCGACTTTCGATCTGGTGGATACGGCAAATTCGAATGGACATACAAAGGCGTCGACTATCTCAAACAGTATTTCCCGCCGCATATGCGTGATTTGGAGTCCACGGCGGAATCCCTCATTGCACGGATGGACTACGTGGGTATAGACCGTGCAGTGATACAGAGCGGACACCTGTACGGTCGCTTGAACGAGTACATCGCCGCGGCCGTCCAGCGCTATCCGCGCCGTTTCTGGGGCCTCGCTCTGTTGGACGAGTGGAAAGCCGACGATCCCGCCGGACTCCGGTCCCTTGATTCGGCCATCTGTGATCTGGGGCTTCACGCCCTCTGGTTCAACACGGGCTCTTTGGAGATGCATCGCCGTCACACACCGGTTGATGATCCGGTCTTCTTCCCGTTCTGGGAGCGCGTACGTGCCCTGGGCATCCCCGTGTTCTGGAACGTGACGAGTTCGGTGCCCGGTCAGGACTCCTATCTCTCCCAGCTCTCTGCCTTCAGGCGTTGGCTGCAGATCTATCCCGACATTCCTTGCGTACTGACGCACGGTCTCTCATTGGCGCGCTTCATGAACGGGGGCAAGGTGAGCGTCCCTGACGTGGCGTGGGAGGCTATCGATGCCCCCAACCTCATATGCGAACTGCTCTTACCCATCTTTCAGGGTGCTGTCTTTGACTACCCATTCCATGAGCTTCAGCCGGTCATCCGCGAGTACTTTGAGCGTCTCGGTGCAGACCGCCTGTGTTGGGGTTCCGACATACCGAATGTCGAACGCCACTGCACCTACCGCCAGTCCCTCACGTACCTTCGGGACTACTCGGACTTCATTCCCCGCGATGAAATGGACAGGATCCTGGGCGGAAACATCGCCGCCCTACTCGGTGCTTAGCACCGGTAGATGAAGCCATGGGTATTCTGACCAGGTCCGTTACGTTGTGGCATCGTTGACGAGTGTGAAGGCAGATCTGGCTACCGGGCCGGACTGCGGAACTCGCACTGACCGCCACCCCTTGGGGCTCAACTGGCTGGACCTGAATCTCGGAATCGATAGGAACCGCGGTAATGTAGCGACTCCTTCGTCTGTATCCTGCTCGATGGGCTCGTGGAGCGGCGAGTTTAAAGAGTGCTCTGCGCCGTTGATCGCCATGGAGCGTCAGCCCAATTCGGAATTGCCCCGAGTGGATTGAAATGACAGAAAGATTGAGATTCGCCGCCGCCGGGCAGACCCGTGGGCCAACGCAATCCTCGCGAGCATTGCTGGTTGCAGGCGCTGCCTTGATCATTGCTGCTCTGATGATCTTGGCTGCGGCGTGCGGGCAGGATGCCACACCTCCCCCTGCCCCTACCTCTACTGCCGTGCCCACCATAGCCGCGACGTCCACGCCGGCCACTAACCCTACGACGCCTCCATCACCTACCCCCACTCCCACGCCCACCCTTGCTCCCGCGCCAACGGCTGCCGCCACCGTTGCTGCTCCCCCGACACCGACTCCGGTCGCTGCCGCCGACCCTTTTGACGCCTACTTCGACCTCAACCGGGTTCTCGACATAGAGATCGAAATCGCGCTCGGGGATTGGGAAACCCTGCGCCACCAGACCCGCACGTTCGAAGGCGTGATGGCGGAAATCGAGGAGCACGGCCTCTCTCGTCCCTTCGCCAGCATCTACACGTGGTTTTCGGGCACCGTAACCGTGGACGGCGAGACTCATCGGAACGTAGGTGTGCGCAAGAAGGGCTTCCTGGGATCCCAGAGCGACACCAAGCCGTCGCTAAAGCTCAGGTTCGACAAGTATGTGGATGGCCAGTCTCTGGGCGGCGTCATTGAGCGGATGACCCTGAATAACAGCATCCAGGACGCCTCGATGGTCAACACTTGCCTGGCGTACCAGATCTTCGAAGCCGCAGGATTGCCTTCGTCCCGCTGCAACTTCGCTACGGTAACGGTTAACGGAACGGAGTTGGGACTCTACGTTCACGTTGAAGAGATCAAAAGGCCGTTCCTCGCTCTCCATTTTGGCAGCGGCGAGGGCAACCTGTACGAAGGAACGGTGAGCGATTTTAGCGCCGACTTTCGGGGCACTCTAGAGAAGAAGACCAACGAAATCGCCGACGACTGGTCGGACATTGACGCGGTGGTGGACGCCCTCAGTGACCCGTCGGATGCTGGTCTCGAGGCCCTGGCCCAGGGCGTCGACCTCGACCGGTTCCTGTCGTTCTGGGCCACGGAGGTGCTGGTGGGCCACTGGGATGGCTATTCGGGCAACCGCAACAATTACCAGTTCTACCGGGAACCCGACGGCCGCTTCGTGTTTATTCCCTGGGGGGTGGATGACACCTTCCACCTGAAGGACGACCCCAATCCCTTCGATAACATAAGTGATCCCCCTCCGTCTGTGCTGGCCCTCTCGGCCATCCCCAACCGGCTCTATAACGATGCCGAATGGCGGTCAAAGTACGTAGTCCGCCTGAAAGAGCTATTGGACACCGTGTGGAAAGAGGACGAGTTGCTCAAAAGCGTGGACGAAATGGCTGCCATCGTTCAGCAACACGCCTTACCCGAAACCAGAGCATCGGCAGCGCATGAAACCGCACGGGTTCAAAAGTTCATACTCAAGCGCAGGGGAGAAATCCTAGCCGACATAACTCCGGAACCGCCGGACTGGCCGGAGGCCCAGCTGGCTGACTCGACCGTGGAATCGGGCACCCTGGAACTTAGTTTCGAGACCACCTGGGGAAGCAACATGAGCTCGAATCCCCTGGAGGAGGGGGCGGTGACCGGCCTTCTTCTCAGCGAGGGTAAAGAGTCCTCAGAGGGAATGGCTGTCGTTGCTGGCCACGCCAGCCCGGAAGAACAGGCTATTTTGCCCGGTGTGGGCAAGCTGGCATCGATAGCTATCTTTGGTGTCTATCCGGACGGAACGGTCAGGGGAGTAACCGTTGTGCTGCCCTTGTCCCGGCTCACCGGCGGCGCCAGGCTGGTAATCGGCGAGGATGTAATAGCGGGCGGTGTGTGGACCATACCACCCGGGGCCACCTTACCGGACAGATTCTCACCCTTAACCGCAGGCACCCTCGTGCTTTCGGAAGGGGGAACCGAGCAAGGCGCGACCATCGTCGGCAGCTTCGGGGGCTCATTTGGGTCTGGGGACAGTCCGTCGGAACTCTCAGAGGGCTGGGAGTTCGGCGAACTCGAGGTGCGATTCACGACCACATGGGGGAGCAACGAGAGCCTCAACCTCTCGACGGAGGCGGAACTCCCATTTCTCTCGCTAAACGGGGTAGAGCAACCTTCTGAAGATATAGTCGTAATCGCCGGACACGCTGGCCCGGACGAATCGAGACTTTTGCCGGGCAAGGGCAAACTTGCTTCCTTGGCCGTCATTGCCGTTCAGACAGACGGCTCTGCGAATGGTCTGACGGTTGTTCTTCCTCTGTCTCAACTCACCGGAGGCCTGACGCTGGTCATCGGGGAGGACGAAATCGCAGGAGGTGTATGGACCTTGGCGCCCGGGGCCGCTGCGCCGGACAGCTTCTCGCCTTTCACCACAGGCACGCTTGAACTGTCGGTAGCTGCTACGGAGCCCGGGGCGACCATCGTCGGAAGTTTCTTCGGTTTCTTCGGGGAGATATTGACCCATCCAGAGCGAAGCGAGGGCAGCGTCGTGTCGGTCACAGCCAATCCCGGACTGGTCATAAACGAGGTCGCTGCCAAGGGCGATCCCCTGGACTGGTTCGAGTTGTACAACTCCTCCAGCGAAGCAGTCGCGCTGGCCGGCTTCCTTGTGGCCGACGACCTTAAGGAAACGGCCAAGCGGGTTGCCTTCCCTTCCGAACTGGTGGTGTTGCCGGGTGAATACATGCGCATTGAACTCGACAAGGACGGCTGGCCGGGTTTTGCACTGGGTGGAGACGAAGAGCTGGGTGTCTGGACCGCGGACGGCATCCTGGTTGACGAGGTCAACTGGGATCAAGGGCAGGCCGGCGAGGGTGAGAGCTTCGCTCGCGTGCCGGACGCGATTGGAGAGTTCCGGACGGTTGGCGACCCCACTCCAGGTGCCAAGAACGAGGCGGCCAACTGATCTCTGGAGCCGCATACACGGCCTCGACGGACACCGCACACCGCTCTCTACCTCAGGAGAAGGGGTGATACGAGAAGGCTGCGACCTCTCTTGCCATCGACGGGGCCGGAATAGTGCATGGGAGACTGGGAATGGGTTGCTTTGGCCGTCCTCGGCCGACGGAGGATGGCGCCCCGTGGGTGACGATGACCATGGCTGCGCCGGCACGCAGCTCGACTGACCTGGCGTAGACGGCCGTCAGGACGAGCCGGTGAGGTGTAGACCGATTCTATCGACGGACCAGACTGCCATTGCGATCGTCGCCGCAACGCATTTGGCGGCCTGCATCCTCCTGGTCGCCGCTCTATCCGCCTGCATTGGTGGAGACGGAGATTCCTCCTGGGAGGAGCGGCCGGGCGAGCTGGAGGATGAGACACGCTCGTTGGACGCCCGAGATCAGGAACCTGAAGGGGCCATGTCCAACGTGGACAAGTTCGTGCCGGTGAACGAGCAGTGGTCCGGCAGTAAGGATGGGCCGCTGTCGGTGCCCGGGGGGACATCCCTGGAAAGGACCGTCAGGCTCGTTGAGGACTCAGGACGCGAGGTCTACTACGTCGATCACCCTGAGCGCGAGGACCGCGCGGTCCTGGTGGTGCCCCTGGTATTTGTGGACGGAGAGACGCCGCTCATCGTTTCCCTCCACGGGTACGGAGGCAACTCCGCAGACCATGCCGCTTACCTGCCCCTACACGAGCGCGTGGACACCGACGGATTCGGCCTGTTGCTTCCCAACGGTACATTCGACGGCGAGGGGAGCCGCTTGTGGAATCCCACCGACCGATGCTGCGAACACGGCAAGACAGGAGGGGATGATGTCACATACCTGACGGATCTGGTGGCGAGTGCAAGGAAGATCAGGGATTTCGGCGCCGTGTACTTTTTCGGATACTCCAACGGTGGGTTCATGTCATATCACATCGCCTGCAAAGGTCTTCCAGGCCTCCGTGCGGTGGCCAGCCTGGCCGGCACGAGCTACGTCAACGACTCCAGTTGCAAGGACGCGCTGCCCGTTTCCGTGCTGCACATCCACGGCACTTTAGACGAGGTGATCCTGTTTGAGGGTGACGCTGACGAGACGGCTGAGGGGGGAGGCGGCGAACCGGCATTCTACGCTGGGGCCCGGGACATGCTGATGCGCTGGAGCCGGCGGGCCGGCTGCGAGTGGCCCGAATACGCTCAGCCTTATGGAGTGTTCGATCTGGACCAATACGTGCCGGGCTCCGAAACCCATGCATTCCGCCTGGAAGCGGGCTGCGCCGAGGGAATCGAGATCGAGCTTTGGATGGGCGAGGGCAGCGGCCATTCCCCTGGCTACGGCGCCTCATTCATAGATGCCCTGGTTGACTGGCTCCTGTCACAAGGGCGTTTGCCTGCCTCTGCTGGCCAGCGTCACTGAAGGAGCGGGAAACACCATTCAGGCAACGGGATTTACCGCGTGTCGTCTGGAGCCTTCCGTTTCGCCTCGCGGACCCTAGGCGGACTTGACCGCCCTAACGCTGACGCTGTGGATGCTTGAGCGCCATCCCTTCTCACTCCAGGGTGCCGACGAGATGACCTGGACATCCGTGAATCCGGCGGCTTCCATGCGCCGGAGATAGACGTCCTTCATCTCGGTCCCGGCCAGGCACTCCACCCAGTTTGCGTCGTCGTTTGCCTCTTCCTCAGGTATGTCTCCGACCTTAACAAGATCAGACACCATCAACCTGCCTCCCGATCTGAGTATGCGGTGGGCTTCGCGGAAGACCTTGTCTTTGTCCGGCGCCAGGTTTATCACGCAGTTGGAGATGATTGCATCAACCGTTCCGTCCTCCAGGGGGGTGCGTTCCATTTCCGAGAGATGAAACGCAACGTTTCGCAATCCCAGCCTCCTGGCGTTGCTCTTGGCCAGTTCGATCATGTCCTCGGTCATGTCGATGCCCACCACACTGCCCTGAGCGCCTACCGCTCTGGCTGCGATGAAGCAGTCAATGCCGCCTCCGCAGCCAAAGTCCACAACGGTCTCCCCGGGCTGAAGCGTTTCAATTGCATGGGGGTTGCCACAGCCTGCGGAAGCGGCTAGAGCCTCGCTCGGCAGGCCGCTGGTTTGCTCCGGACGATAGAGTGCCGAGATCGGGCCCTGGCTTGAACCGTCATCTTCGCAGCAAGCACCTTCACAGCAATTGGACCCCGAGGCCGATTTCCTGGCCAGATCTGCGTACCTGTCTCGCACTAGTTCCCTGATCCGGGCGTCATCCGATGGTGTCAATTGATTCGCTCCCTAGACTTGTCCGCGCGCTTTTGCGATCCGGGCTTCTGAATACTCAAAATGTAACGTCCCGCGAATGAACGTGTGGGATTTTGCCTCCTCAAGGCCCAGATGTTGCCGCGTCATCCTTAACTCGGGAGCAACTGGGCCCTGCGATTCGCCCTTAACGGCCCGTGCCCAATTCGCCGACCGATGAAGGAACCGGTTTTGTTTGCCCCCGCCAGGCTGAACAGTTTGCCGGAAGCACTCGCCTCCACTATCCCGGATAGGTGGAGCGCCGGCTCTCGAGTCCCGTCCGATCCCACGGCATCGGCAAGAAACACCCCATGATCGCTTGCCGGTCTCGATCGTCGGTTCAATGGCCGGATCGGAGAGTTGGTGGCCCGGGTGGCGTGACGCGAATAGACCATGGACCCGGTCAGCTGAGACCCTGCCTAGAGCCGCGCCCGGCGATTCTCGATTCTTCCCTTTTCCGAACTCCCTTTGCACCTGGACTCAAGGGGTCGATCCGATGGTCTCTCTCCGGGACACGGCCACCGGAATCGAATTGGCTTCGAGGGCAACCTCCCGGCCAACGGGCTCTTCCACCCGTTGATCTGGTGAGGCAAGGCTGCATCCCGTTTTCAGGGCGCGCCCATCGTTTCCCGGCCCCGGTGTTCCACTGCGGTTCTACGAATTGCCCTGCGCTCGGTCTTCTACAGCTGCCAATGCTGCAACGCTATCCGCCTCGATGGGGATGAACCTGTCGAATCCGATTATCTTAAAGACGTGCTGAATATGTGGCTTGAGGGAGCAGACGTGTAGGCTGCGGTCTTCCTTCCTGAGTTGCTTCCACAGGCGCAGAAATGCGCGTAGGCCAGCCGTGCTGAGGTATGTGACCTGCGAGGCGTCAATGATGACGTCCTGGTCGGTGCCGGCGAAGGCGCGCCTGGCAGCGGTCTCGAAGGCTAGAGCAGTGCGACTGTTGATGCGTCCCCGAGCTTGCAGAAGCAGCGCGGGACCATTGATCTCAACGACTTCGAGCATCTTGCTGTGCTTCCTTCCATGTCTTATACAGACCGGTATGTTAGCGCGACCTGGAACGGTTCCGGCTGGTTCAGGGTAGCCTGGGCGCGGCAGATCGGGCTCGGTCGCCCTCACCTAAGCGGGTCGCATACGCCGGCCACTAGTACAGCACCCTGTCCACGGGTATTAAACACTACAGCGGGTCGACGACGACGAGTCTTCCTTTCATGGTCAGATCAAGACCTCCGGTAGAACCAGAACTATACGGCCATTTGAGACCGGACTGGCAACGGGCACCTCGTATTGGTTGCCCTGATCTCTGGCATGCGGCAGCGAGCTTTTGCTGGCGGCCCGAACTCGAGCTGTCCCGGCGGGGTTGGTAGTCGACTATCTTCAATCGCCGCCGGGTGACCTCCTCGATCCCGGACCAGAAACCCCTCGCGCAAGATCCTCTACTTCGAGACGTTTGCCCGAAACCTTGAATGTGGGATCCTTGTCACGCCTGAGCCTTTCATCTCGCAAAAGGGAGTGGTCACCAGCATCTCACGGGCGCCTAGCCAGGCCCACAGAAGCCAGCAGTAAGTGATCTGTTGGCTTCCCCAGTCTTGCCGGGCTGCCCAGGCGGCAGTGCAGTCCCCAATTGTCGCCACCCTGGCCGGCCTCGAGGTGTCGTCGGCCCGTTCATGCAGACCGTGCGCCTCTCAGAACTCTCCGCAACGAACTTTGCCTGGCGCGGCGGAATTCGGGAGGGGTTAGCGCCCGAGCACAGGTGTATTCACCGCCTAGACGACTGCATCGTCGCCGACAATCTTCTCTGCCAATCCGCGGTCCGCCTGGGACACTCCTACCATGGCGTAGCCTGCGTGACTGTCGAAAATGTGCAGGCTCTGGATGTTTATGCCGGCGTCCTTGAACTTCTTGGCGACCCTCGCCAGAGCTCCCGGCTCGTCCCGCAGGCGGATAATCAACGTGTCGTCCATGATCGCCCGGAATCCAGCTGCCGTAAGAGCCTGCAGCGCGGCGTCGTTGTCATCCGTGGCGATTACGACTATGTCTGTTTCCCCGGTGCTATCAGTGTTGAGTGTCAGGATGTTTACCCCTGCCCGGGCCAGCGGCTCGGTCATGTCCGCAATAACGCCAACTTCGCTCTTTGCCATGACGATTATTCTGTTCAATTCTCAACCCTCCCGGCGATACCCGTTCGCGATATCATCGACCAGCGCGTCAACAAGCTCTTCGGTGACGTGTGGCATCGTGATTATGTGTGCGATGTCCTGGAAGGGCGCGAGCTGCCATTTGCGAACTATCTCCTCCGATGGCCTGGGAAAGACCACCGTTATCGAGTTCATGTTGCGCCATGCGGGTATGCCCACCTCGTTAAACCGCCGCTCTGCATGTTCAGCTACAGTGAGGCACCTCGCCACTATTGCTCTGAACCCCTCCAGGCCGTGCCGCTGGAATGCGTACCAGATCATCAGGGGCGCGAATGCGCTCCTCGAGCCTGCGATCGTGGTGTCGAGTGTGCCGATGTATTCGATTGAGCGGGCGATGCGCGAAACGTACTGCCTACGGGTCAAGACCACGCCACAGGGGACCGGTGCACCGATCATTTTGTGACCGCTCACCGCGACACTGTCGATCCCTGCATCAAACCCGTACGGCTGCGGCTCATCCACGAAGGGCAGGATCATTCCGCTCAGGGCGGCGTCAGCGTGGATGTAGTAATTGGAAACCTCCAGGTCGGCCAGTATTTCGCGGACTCTGTGCACATCGTCCACCGCCCCCTTCATGGTCGTGCCGATGTTTGCGATGAATATGACCGGCACATCACGGTTGATCCGTATCGTTTCTCGCAGGTCGTCGTAGTCGACCTCGCCGCTGTCCTGGCTCTTGATCATTAGGCTGAGGGTCTGGAGAAGCCGGAGGATCTTCACCACGCTGTAGTGCGTGTCCTGGGATAAGTAGACGATTCCCTCCGGGAGCGTCTCGCGCGCTAGGTAGAGCCCGTACATGTTGCCCTCGGTACCGCCCGATGTGACGTACCCCCACGCCTCGTCACGGGGGAGTCGCATCAATTCCGCGAAGCTTCCGATGACCTCCCGTTCGATCTCGTGGGTATTGCTGTCGTTGTTGGTTCGGTGAAATGGATCCCCTATGTTGTTGCCCGAGTACCGGAGGAAGGGAAGCAGCTCGGAGTAGTCGAAGTCCAGGTTGCCCGGATATCCCATCATCCTCCTGCCCGCGGAATCGAACGTTTCCAGGAGACTGTTGATCCGTGCCTTTACGTCGCCGGTAACGCCGTTCACCGCTTCCGAATGGTCATGTGCCAAACCCGCCGTTTCATCGTCCCGTCTCGACATCCATTCACTCTCCTAGAGGTGTGCGCCGGGCACCGCTTACATATTCAACGTTGAAGGAGCTAGCCAACAAGGGTGCTGTGGGTCAGGGTTCCGACCCGGCCAACTATCGCACTAGATTCAGGGACTGGGAGAGACTGGGCGGCTCAAAGAGTCCCCTGCCCTCCTCCGACCCATCTCTAAACCCTTTCTTGCCGTCAAGGCATGGCTCCAGACCCGCTGCCAGCGAAGTACCAGGCAGGGAGTTCAGCCTCGGGTCAGACTGGATCCGAGCCAAACTCGGCGCGGCGTTCGGCTCCTCAACGATTGCCTATCAAGTGATCGATTGGGTGCGGCGGAGTGCGACGACGGGGATCTGGCGGTCGGTGCTGGCGCGGTAGCTGGCGAATCGGGGATTCGCCTCAACGACCTTGTCGAACAACGCGATGCGTTCCACTTCCGGGGTTATGCGGGCCTTGGCGGCGTGGCGATCGCCGTCGGTCTCGACGGTAACGTCCGGGTCGACGGTGATGTTTAGGTACCAGGCGGGATGGTGGGCCTGCCCATAGTTGGATGCGACGACGATTAGCTCGTCTGATTCTTCGAACTGGAAGTACATCAGGGGCGAAGAGCGGAGCTTGCCGGTCCTTCTCCCCTTCGTCACCAGGATGAGGACTCGCTCGCCTTCCAGGCAATTCAGGAGGCGGCCACCGGAGAGGCGGAACAACAGCAGGTGCATCGGCACGAATAGCCATGCGATGAGTAGCCGCTTATAGGTTTGCATTGCTGGCCAATCTACGGGACCACGGCCGTCTCTGGACTGTTTGCGGTCGAAAGTGAGGGGCTAAGGGGACGTTTTTTCCTCGGTCGAATTCCAGCAGCCTCTCCATCTCTTTGCGTCGATTAAAGAGCGCGTCGATCGGAGTTTTGAACTGTGCCACCATTCGGCGATTCCGTCGATCATGGCTGAGTCTGTTCCCAAGGATAAACCGAGATCAAGTAGTACCAGCCCGGCTTACGTGCCCGAATGGGGCCAGTCGACATACCGATAAGGACGATCAGGCTAGGGGACGAGATCGACTCTGAGTTGGTGCCCCTGTCGTCAGTGGCTTGACCTGGCTTGCTGCCTGCAGACACCGCGTTACCGTGGACCTCAGTCGTTGCGGCCGTGATGGCAGGAGGCGAACGCTCTCGGGCCTTGGGCGGGCGCGTGACTTGACAAGCCCTTAAGGTTTAGACAAGCCCAAAGTGCGAAAGACCGGAAAGGGGGATTCCCGTGAAGCTAGAGCTCAAAGGCAAGACCGCCGTTGTTACTGGCGGCAGCGAGGGGATAGGCCGCTTCAGCGCGGCGACATTGGCGGCAGAGGGTGCAAGTGTGGTGATCTGCGCCCGGCGTAGGGACGTGCTCGACAGGGCGGCGTCTGAGATCAAGGAGGAGACCGGTGGGGAGGTGATAGCTGTTCCAACGGACGTTTCAGTGCCCGGGCAGATCGACCACCTGTTCAGCGTCGTTGAGGAACGGTATGGCGCGCTCGATATTCTCTTGAACAATGCGGGCCGCCACATGTCGGGCCATTTCATGGATATGACGGACGAGCAGTGGTACGCGGACCTGGATCTGAAGCTCATGGCGGCGGTGAGGTGCTCCCGCCTGGCGGTGCCGCTGATGAGGAAAAGGGGTGGTGGCCGGATCATCAACATCACGACCCCACTTGGCAAGGCCCCTTCGCCAGGCTCCGTTCCGACGTCGGTGAGCAGAGCGGCCGGCATCGCCCTGACCAAGGCGATGTCTTATGACCTTGCCGGCGACAACATCCTCGTCAACACCGTCTGCATCGGCCACGTAAAGAGTGCGCAGATGCAGAATTCGCCACTGCAGAAAGGCAACACGCTTGAGGAGTTGTTCGGTGTTCTCGAAAGGAGCGTCCCTCTCGGTCGCATCGGAGAGACCCAGGAGGCGGCGGACCTCATCGCCTACCTGGCCTCGGAGAGGGCCAGCTACATCACCGGGTGCGCGATCAACCTCGACGGGGGCTTTTCTGCGGTCGTTTAAGATTCAGGAATATCCGTAAGGACCTGCGTTGCAGGCTCGAGGCGATCGCCGACCGGCCTTGAATTCTTGCGCGTTTGGATCGCGATCCGCCACGCCGAAAACATGAACCGACGTGACCCCGCCCCGGTGCGGATGGTTGGACCGTCGACTCCGATCAGGATTTGGTTGGGGAATGGCCAGGGTAGCCATTGTGGGGTCGAATGACTGCAAAGGAGTCTTGTCCAAGTCCTCTTCAGGCGATCAACGGTCTTTAGCGCTGGCCGGGCCTCGAGGGCAGTCGTTGGCGTCGCGATGAAGCCAGTTTCGCTGGACGTTCGCTCAGGCTCCTCGGCAAACGGGACAAGACTTTCCGCTGCGTCGGAGGTGTGAGGCTTGCGAAAACTCTGGCCTGGGATTTCCAGTTGGAACAGTAAGGATGAGTTGGAACAGTAAGGATGAGCATGCGATCCTCGAGAGTGAGTGACGAAGCGGTCTACGCCGCTACCGGCAAACATTGGAGCGAGTGGCTCGCAATTCTCGATGAGGTGGGCGCCTCGCGTATGGTGCACGCACGGATCGCCCGACTTGTGAGGGAACGACACGATGCTTCCCACTGGTGGGCCCAGATGATAGCGGTTGAGTACGAACGGGAGCGCGGCCTTCGTGAAGTGAATCAGGCCGGGCGGGGCTATCAGGTGAGCGTGAGCATGACGCTCGCTGCGTCCGCAGAAGACCTGTTCGCAGCCTGGGAGGATGAGCAGCGGCGCTTCGCATGGCTCGGAGCAGTGATGAAGGTGAGGAAGGTTTCCCCCAGTAGGTCCATGCGCCTTGAGACGGGGGGCAACGGGAGCGATTTGTCCGTCCACTTTAACCCGAGGGATAAGGGCCGATGCCAGGTGGTGGTCCAGCAGATCAAGCTCCCTGACCGGGCCGCCGTCGAATTGCAGCGTGCCTTCTGGAAGGGAGCCCTCAGCAGGCTCGGCGACGCAACTCTAAATCCTAAGCCCGGCGAAAGCGACAATGAGCAGGTTGGCGAATGATTCAGTCTCAGAGGGAACAACCTTGCCTGCTGCTGGATGCCAGTTGTAGGAGGGAGATCTCTTCGGGAAGATGGTTGAAATGCCCGCGGCTGCACCAATCACGTTTTCCCCTCCAGCCGGTCCCAGATGCCTGCCTGAAGGCGACCGTAGCCGTCACCATCAATGCTGGTCAGTCGTGCAGGACTCTAGGCACCACCCTTGCTGATCTTTCGGTCGATCCGGGTGCGGTGCTTGCCACTGCGCACGTTGAGGGATGTCGATGAAGGTAGCTCCGGCAACGAAGGAGCGCGTTGGTTCAATTCGGTAACTTACACTGGGCCGGCTGATGCGAAGACCGCAGGAGAGGCATGTGGCGGACGAAGCCGGGATAGATGACCTTAGAGTCGAAGTGCTCCCTCTCGGGCATGGCCGGTGGGAACATCGTTCGTGCATTTGAGGACCCGCTGCATGGCGCGGCTCAATGGACGCCGCGAACTGGTGAACCCGGGGGCAGGCTCAGCAACTGAGCGACTCTGCGACTGTGTCTGCTCTAGGCCATTAGCGGTTTGCAATAGACGGGTTCATAGACGGCTGTACCGCCCGGCGAGCAGATGCGAGTCTCAACACGCCGATACCTAGAAACACATGGTTTCCTGCCGCGCGGGCGTGGGACCTGGCTGTTCGGCGATGTCGACAACCCGGACGGACCCGTATGGTGGTCTCCGCAGGAGTTGACTTACCCGGAAGCGAAGAGAGCCGCGATCAAATGGTTCCGCGAGGAATCGGCCAGCATGGAGATCGAGGTGCTTCCCTAGGGTCAGGAGAGTGGGCCGTGGAGGTTGAGGGACCGAATCCCCGCCTGAGATTCAGAGCAGGGCCGCATATGCGGTCGCGACGTTTGCGGCCATGGTGCCGGGTAGGCCATACAGAGCATCACGCCTCAGCGGTCTCATTCCGCCCCGCACAAGTCCCATGCCAGCGCCAGCATGCAGCGAGTTGAGCTGACAAGCGTTGCGATGCCCACGGACTCATCGGTGCCATGCGCCCGGCTGAGTAGCGGGTCATCCGCAGGATGGGCACCAGTAAAACCGTAGGTGACTATGCCGAGATCGCGGGTGAAGCGTGAATCCGTGAAGCCGTTGCTTACAGCCGGGATCAATCGAAGGTCATCTCTTTGTATGCTGAGGGCTTGAGACCGCCCTATTGCCTCCGCCAGAGCCGTCTGAAAGGGCGAGGAGTTGGGGACAGACATGTAGTCGATGTCGTACTCCACGTTTTCGATGCCCTCTAGCACCATGTCCAGTTGTGACCGCACGTAGGCCTCGTCCTGAAACGGCAGGGTTCGCACGTCGCAGGTCAGTTCAAACACCTCTGGCACGCTGTTGGACTTTATTCCCCCTTTGATCATGGTGGGAGTCAAAGTCATGCGGGACAGGGCCCGGAGCATGGAGCTGAGGCGGGGCGACCTCACATTCGCCTCTTCGATGATGGCTTCGATGTTCTGAGGAGAGGCCTCCTCTTCAATCGCGAACTCTGATAGATGCTCAAAGATGGGCAGCGAGGTATCAAGTTCGGGCTCGTATTGCTGGATGGCCTGCAGACCTCGGGCAAGGGTGTAGCTGGCGTTGCTGCCCATCCATGGCACCGATGCGTGGGCGCTGTCCCCCCTAAAGCGAATGTGGATTTCAAGTCGTCCCTTCTCCCCGGTACCCAGGTCATATATCAGTGAGTTGCCGAACTCGATCGGCGTCCCGCCTCCTTCGTTGACGGCAAAATCCGACTCCAGCGCCTCCGCGTGGTTTTCCGCGAGCCATCCGAAACCCCAGCGCCCTCCATGCTCCTCGTCTGCTCCGCTTACCAAACGCAGACCGTGTCGCAATCGCACGCGGTTTCGCTTGAGGATGGCCATCGCCATGAGCTGCGACGAGAGCAGTGCCTTGCAGTCCGAAGCGCCTCGCCCGTACACACGGCCGCCGGATATCTCCGCACCAAACGGGTCATGCGCCCACTTGCCGGCCTCTTCCACCGGCACGACGTCGGTGTGGGACATGAACATCAGGCGGGCCCGGGGCATTTCGCCTGGGTAGACCGCGACGATATTGCCCCGTTCGGGATCGCGTGCCAGTATCTCGGAGTCTATTCCCTCCTTAGCCAGCCAGTCCCTGACATACTCGGCCACCAGGGTCTCGTTGCCCGTGGGCATGACACCAGTATTCACTGACGGGATGCGCACTAGCGCCTGCTCGAGTTCGACGATCTCGCCTGCCAGGTCATCTGCCTGGTCGAGCAACTCACTGAGTGAAAGCATGGATCTCCTCAGATTTGCAGGTCCTGCCCCTGCCCCTTGTGGCTCCTAGCACATCCGGAGTCGGGCTGGGCTCTGCTGTCCGGCGGGCCCGCAGGTCGAATGGATCGAGGAGGTTGTCCGGCGGACTCTAGTCCTGGCCGACCATCCTGCTGTCTCCGTCTCGGCATCTGTCGTCCCGTGCATTTTGCGCTAGGGTACTAGTATTCGGACGCGACCATACATGAAATCGACAGTCGACAGGGGCGGCAGATGCTGGCTGAGCTAACCGTCCGCAATCTCGCCGTGATTGAGGAGACTCACCTTGCGTTTGGGCCGGGGCTAAACGTCATTACCGGAGAGACAGGAGCGGGCAAGTCGCTGCTGATGGACGCACTGGTGTTCGTACTTGGCGGTGCTACGGACCGGGCAATGATGAGGCGCGGGGCGGACTCTACGAGCGTTGAGGCCATCTTCGCGATTGGCGATGAGCCGCATACGAAGGACGAGCTTTCCGATCTCGGAATCGAGATAGACGGCGAGGATGGGGTCGTCGCCTTGTACCGCGAGGTACAGAGGAAAGGACGTACGACCTCCCGCCTGAATGGGCGCGCAGTACCTACCAGCGTTCTGCGGGGCGTGGGCCGGGCGCTGGTAGATGTTCATGGACAGGGATCGCACCTCTCGCTGCTCGACCAGCGCATGCAGCTGCGGGCGCTGGACGGATTCGGAGGTCTGCAAGATCAGCGTCGTGCCGCAGAGGATGCGGTGGAGCGTGTTCGCAGCCTGCGGAGTGAGCTCGATGACGCCGAGAGCGCGATGCGAGACGCAGAACAGCGACGCGACCTCCTTGCGTTTCAGGTGAACGAGATCGAGGCGGCCGCTCCGCTGGACGGCGAGGAAGAGACGCTGCTGCTGGAGCGGAACGTATTGGACCATGCCGAGAGTGTGCGGGCGGCCTGCGCCGCCGCCTACCATGCCTTGAGCGAAGGTGATCGCAACGCCGCGGACCTAGCTTCCGAAGCGCTGAAATCCCTGCGCCGCTCTCCGGGGACAGCAAAGGCTCTGGGTGCACAGATCACAGCGCTGGAATCCGCAGTCGATCAACTCGTCGAAGCCGCCCGAGAGGTGAGGAACCTTGCCGAGACGGTCGAGGCCAGTCCCGCAAGGTTGGCAGAAATTGAGGAAAGAATCGAGATGCTGCGGCGCCTGAAGCGCAAGTACGGCAGCTCCGAGTCCGAGGTACTCCTGTTCGCAGACCGCGCCCGCGCTCAGCTGGAGCTCATCGAATCGGCTAACGCACGAAACCAGGAACTTGACCGTGTACTGGCCGAGGCACTGCGGAAGGCGGGCTCGCTGGCAGCTGGGCTCTCGGAGGGGCGCAGGCGGACGGCAGCCGTGTTAAGCGACGCGATCGATACTGAGCTCCGGGAGGTGGGACTCGAACGAGCAACGTTCATGGTGGCTGTTGAGCAGGAGGAGGCTGAAGACGGGCTGCCCTCCCCTTCCGGACAGCGGTATGCGCCTTCTTCGAGTGGCATCGACCGAGTCACGTTTATGGCGAATACGAACCCCGGGGAAGAGCCGCGTCCGCTCGCGAAGATAGCATCCGGGGGGGAGACTTCGCGGATGATGCTGGCCCTCAACAGTGTGCTGCAAGCTGCGTCAGGTGCACCTTCGGTCGTGTACGACGAGATAGATGCAGGTATCGGGAGCCGCGCGGGGGACGTGGTGGGGAGGAAACTGTGGACGGTGGGGAGAGTGGCGCAGGTGCTCTGCGTCACACACCTGCCTCAGATAGCAGTGTGGGCGGACACGCACTTCCGCGTAGGCAAGGCGGTCCAGGCCGGACGTACGTATTCAGGGGCGGATCCGTTGGACAGGAAGGAACGCGAAGAGGAGATCGCCGGGATGCTGGGTGGTGGAGCAAGCGTCTCGCAGGCCGCCCGGGAGATGCTGCAGCACGCTGCCCAGGGAAAGAGCGAAGTGTAACTTTTCCGTGCTCCGTGCCTAGGGAAGCTCACTTAAGTCGACGCCACGAGTCCCCTGGCTGGTTTGTCGTTCCGATCAAGATGCTGCCATCCTCGTCGCCTCCGCGCGGGAGGCAGCAACCGGAATCACGTGATACAGACCGCTGAGCCTAAAGAGCCCTCGCAATGGGCCGGATGGGCAGCACACCGCAAAACCCGTGCCCCTCTTCCGCAGCACCGTAGCTGCGGTCAGCAATGTCCTGAGGCCAGAGCTGCCAACGAAGGTGACGCCTCCAAGGTCGACTACTATGGCCCGATCTGCACTCTCGATGATCGCACTCAGTGCGGCTTCGAATTCCGCGGCACGTTTGCTATCGATACGGCCGGAGACCTTGGCTGTCAGGATCCCTTCTTCTATTTCGGTCTCGACGTTCATTTGAGCCGCCTTGCGAAATCCGATGGTATCTTCCCGGGTGCCAACCATTTTTTGCACTTTTTCTGAGCGACAGTCTTGTTTAATTCTACGTAGTGGCTGGCCCAGGCGGTTTCTAATGGACCAGTTCGAAGAGTATCCAGGCTCAGATGGCAGCCGGTGTCCATGTGAACTCAACCCCGGATTAGTCTATGTCCGGGATCGACCCGATCAAGGATCTGAGTGGGCCAGTCCGTCCTTGCGATGAGCACGCACACAGCCCCGGGCACAGCGCTCCAGACTTAGGAGAGTTCCGCAGCTAATCCACGGTCTGGCGCATACCCTGCAGGGAGAAAACCGGACAAACGACTCCTCGAGGGTGCCGCACGCGTTTGCCTCTCTTGACCTGCCCCTATTGCCGCCGCTCGGCTTCGGCTCAAGCACTGGGCAATTGACTTGGACTACGTGACGCTTATCGGATGGGGCACCGGTTCGTTGAACAAGTATCCCATTTCGTTGTGGGGAACCTCGCCGGGTTGAGTGTTGCCGACAAGGTCCGTAGCACGCGTCATTATCGTCTGCTCGCCCCGCTCAGCGTTCCAGACGAACTCAAAGCGCTCCCACGAATGGTCGTGTTGCCGACCCGATAGTTCAGCCTCGCGCCACGTGCGTCCAGAGTCGATGCTCCATTCCACGCGCGAGATCATGCCCGACGGGGAGTGAGCGTAGCCGTGGATCCGGTGGGGCCCCGCCGAAAGCTCCGCCGGCCAGGGCAGGGCCAGCGCACTCTTTACGACCTGCTCGGTTACAGGTTTGCCCAGCGACTCGCCCTCCGGCGGGTATTGTTCACCCACCAGAACGTATGAGGAGGTGTTGTTGCGCGTCCAGATCTGCCTGGAAGAAACGACGATTTGCCCAAGCCACTTAATGTTGGCACTGCCAACCCAGCCCGGGACGAGTGCCCGGAGGGGGTAGCCGTGGTCCTTGGGCAGCGTCTCACCGTTGAGTGCATAGGCCAGTAGCGTATCCGGGTGCATAGCCTTGTCCGCCGGCAGTACGTAGCGAAACCCGCCCTCGGGCGATTCGGTGTCCAATCCCACCAGCAGCACGCTTACGGCGTCCGGACGGATGCCGACCAAAGTCAGCACGTCCCTCAGGGATACTCCTACCCATTCTCCGTTACTGACGCCTCCCGTCTTCCACTGGGTGCCGGACGCCTTCCGCCCCCTTACTAGGTCAAACATTGCCCGGTGATTGCCCGCGCACTCCAGGTACGAAGTGATCGTGCGGCTCGGCAGTCTCAAAATGTGCCCGTAGGTCAGCTCTGCAGGCTCTGCCACCGAATCTCCCCCCACCCGGAGCCGCCACGCCGAGGAGTCGATTTCCAGGCTATGCGAGTTGTTTCGTACGAAGAAGAGACGGTTTGGCGTGATCAGGCCCTGCATGTCCTCCAACCGGGCCTCCAGGCTCTTGGTGTCATGCCTTATGAACGGTCCGGGGTCCTTGAACCAGGGAGAGTCTGAGACCGGGTCGGCGCCAGCTTGCGGCTGTGAAGGTGGACTGGTGGGCGGCTCTGTCCCCATGCAGGCTGCCAGGACCGCCGCTGTGCCCCCGGCCATCATCAGGCGCAAGAACTGGCGACGACCCATTCCTTTGGATTTGACGAACTCCCAGAGGGACTCCCCGTCCGATCGGCCTGATTGGCCGTCTGACTCGCTCCGTTTCATGCTGACTTTTCTCTTGGTATGTCCCCGCTCCGTCCTCCCTGTGCAATCCGGCGTGCGGCTCAGCAGAGAGGGAGCACAGAGCCGCAACCGATCGCGCGTCCAAGGCTCATTGCCGGAGTGTCCGCCCTTCCTTATCTTGGCGCCCGATTAACGAGCCCTGGCGTCTTCTGGGCGGCCAACCGTGCCACGGTAAATCTTAACTTCGATCAGTTCCGTGATGGAAAGGCCTAGCGGCTACGACCAACTCCAGCGACTCAACCTGATCCCCGCGAGCTGGCCCCGGCCCCGTCTGGGCGACGAATCGGCCACCTTCGGACAGAGCCCGACCTCGGAGAAGGGCACTGGAGTCTAGAATATTCCCGGCCACCGGGCATGCGGGTTGCTAGACTTCCCTGAGTCTCGCCCGCAAGGCTGTCTCAAAGGGGAACTCACCATGGCTCGAATACACGTTCTCGGGGCAGGCACCCCGACACCCACGCCGACGAGGTTCGGTTCTTCTTTCGTCGCGGAGGTCTGCAACGAACAGATCATGGTCGACTGCGGCCCGGCGGCCACCCACAAGTTGGTCAAGGCCGGCCTGTGGCCCACGGAGATCGACTACCTGTTCTTTACCCACCATCACTTCGATCACGACGTTGACTACCCGTGCTTCCTTTTGACCCGGTGGGATCAGAGCATTGGCAGGGAGAACACGCTTAAGGTCTTCGGACCCAGTCCAACCGAGAGTATCACCGAGGGACTGATAGGCGAAGACGGCGTGTTCGCCCATGACTGGAAGGCCCGCGTTAACCACCCGTCTAGCCAGCAGGTATTCGTCAACCGTGGAGGGGTATTGCCCCGCAGGCCGCCGGAAGTCCTGGCAAGGGACGTTCGCCCGGGCAGGATATATTCCGGGTCGGATTGGGAGATGACTGGGGCCAGGGCAGAACACGCCCAGCCGTACCTGGACTCGATTGCCTATCGGCTTGATAGCCCGGAGGGCAGCGTCGTGTTCACGGGAGACACAGAGCCGTGCCAGTCTGTGGTAGAGCTGGCCGCCGGGGCCGACGCAATGCTATGCATGTGCTGGGACGACCAGGAAGAGATGGATCGCAACGGCGAGGCCCCGAGGCAGTGCGGCACCACCGGAGCCGCGCGTATGGCTCAGGAAGCCGGTGTGGGCAAGCTGGTCTTGGTACACGTTGGTCCGAATCTCTCGGGCCACGGACCGATGCAAAAGGGCCTTGCCGACATACGCAGAATCTACGACGGCGAGGTGGTGTTCTCCGAGGAAGTCTGGGCTCTAGATCTGTGACGGCCGTCTGCCTCGTCTCAGTAGTAACCGCCTCGGATAGGGTTGCTTCCATTCGGCTTCAGGACTCGCGGCAGTGCCAGCACCCCGCGGATCGACCAGACCGGTCGCTATGTCAACCTTCCTTCGCCGGGTCGCACTGGGCAAAACGCTCTCTGACAAACGCCTGCACATCGTTCGCCACCTCTAGCGCGCGCTCAGAATCGATAGCCTCATAGGTTTCGGCGGGAACGCCTCCTGGTATAGCGGATGGGTATCTGGCACCTAGATAATGCTTGTCGAGCAGGATAGCCACGGACCTTATGAAGTCGAAGGACGGGTCGAGAACCATAGCGTCCTGGCAAAGGTCGGCGAGTGAGTTCCCCCAGATGCTCTCCGCTCCTCTTGAATACAGGTACGCGGCGACGGCCTTGTGCGCGGATTGGTGGCACATGAAGCATGCGAGGGCGTGGCGCCCTGCCCTAGCGGCCATCTCCGCGTCCTGAAGGTCGTGCTGAGATTGCGCAATCCAACTGCGTGCCCTGTCGAAATCCAGGGCACCCGCAGGATGCTCACCCTCCAAATATGACCTCCCCGTGCTTTTTCGCCGCCAGCAGCAACGGGTCTATGCTCTCCAGCTCGGTGAATTCATCCGGCCTGTAGACCAGGAAGCGAGTACCAACCGAAGGCCGCAGATGGCTTACGAAGAAATCGGCCCTGCGGTGGAAAGGCTCGGCCGTGTCCTGGACCAGCACTAGTTCAAGCTCTGTATCGGGCTCTATTGTTCCCCTGGCCACGTCGCCCGTCAGGTAGGCTCGATGCACCCCCAGTGGGGGTAGCTCCTCTGCGATGCGTTCAAGCTCGGCATCGAGTAGCTGCCGACGCTGGCTGGCGAAGCCGAGCATTATTGGCATGGATTCAGGGATCCGCTCAGCCTGCATGCCAGTGAGCGGCGAAGCCCGAACTGGCTTGCATCGCTAGCCTGTGGGAAAGGCATGGTCAAACCAGATCAGACCGTGAAGAGAGAAGGAGACTTTCTTGGAGGCTCGATCTGTCCTTCTGAAAGCGGGTAGGCCTCCTTCTTGTACACCTGCACCCTGTGACGTCCGAAATCGGGAGCGTACATGAGCCCGTCGGGCCCGATGCGCACCGACGCGGGTGATAAGAACATTCTTTCCTGCTCGGTGCTTACGGTCTCCCGCGCCCTCAGGGCAGCGACGTTGTTCTGTATGTATATCCTGCCGATCTTCGAAAGCGTCGCATCACCGGTGAACTGCCAGACGTATCGGCCGCTGGGATCGAACAGCTGGATTCGGTGATTGCCGCGGTCTGCCACGTAGATGTCTCCGTGCATGTCCACTTCAACGCCTGAGGGGCGGTTGAACTCACCCCGGTCCGAGCCCGAACTCCCGAACGACATGACGAATTCCCCTTCGGGGGTAAAACGCTGCACCCGGTCGTTTCTCCAGTCGGAGACCAGGATCATTCCTTCGTCGTCTACGGCGATGCCCCAGGGCATGTTGAGCTGACCTTCTCCCTCTCCGAAGGACCCAAATTCAGAGATGTAGCGACCGCTCTTGGTGAGTTTCTGGACGCGGTGGTTCAACGTGTCGGAGACGTAAAGGTCTTCTTGCGCATCGAATGCCATGCCCGAGGGTCGGTCGAACTGTCCGGGTCCGGACCCTCGGGTTCCCCACGCCGAGATGAACTCTTCGTCCGGGCCGAACATGACGACCGAATGGGTGGCCTCGTCGGAAACATAGAACACGCCGTCGCGGTCCCTGAGGAGGGTGACAGGCCACTGTAGGTGACCGCTGCCGAAGGTTCCGAGATCTTCGTCGTCCCAGTTGATTCGGCGGATGTTGTTGCCGATATCTCGCTGTCTGCACAGCACGAACAGCATCCCACCGTCCCCGAACGCGATGTCGACGGGATTCTGGGTCACCCGGCGCATGCCGAGCGTGGCGTGGTACGGATAGCCCGCCCTCAGCAGGCCGTACGGCCGTCCTTCGCCGCGACCGTCCGCTACCTGTACCGCTCGCCCGTCGGAAACCATTCTTCCACCCTGCGCCCGTCTAGGCTCCAATCAGGGTCTTTTGGAACGGCTGGATCTGTTCGAATTCGCCATTGACTATCCCCGATGGTTCTATACCCATCCATTGCTCCAGAAGGGTCCCGTAGATGCCCCTGAAGTCGACGGTGTGGCGCATGTCCTCGTCGTTTAGCCAGTCCTCCCTATCAATGGATGGATACTGGGAGTACAGGCCTCCATTCACGTTTTCTCCGATGATGAAGGCGCCTCCGCCGGAACCATGGTCCGTGCCGCTGCCATTGTCTTGGATCCTGCGCCCGAACTCGGTGAACACCAGTATCGCAACTTCCTCGGCGGATTCGTGCTCCCGCAGGTCGTCCAGAAAATCGCCTATGGCGCCGGACAGCTCGGCCAGCAGCCTTGCGTGTACCGGCACCTCCTGGGCATGGTGGTCGTAGCCGCCGTGCTGCGTGTAGAAGATGCGAGTGCCCAGGCCGGCCGTGTGAACCCTGGCTACGTCACGCAGTCCCCGGGCAATCGGGTTGTCCGCATATTCGATGCTGGAAGAATATCTCTGCGGCGCCACCGAGATCATGTCCGCGCCCCTCAGAACGTCCCGGCCGGTCTGTGCGAGATAGTCCATCACCACGCCTGTGCCGGTGGCGGGAGCATAGACTCGCTTGAACGCCTCCAGGCGACGCTCGCGCTCCTGGTGACGTTCGATACCAGTCATCAGGCCGTAGTTGTCCAGGTTGCCCACCGAGGTCGCGGTCACGCCCGGCGCTGCCATCGCGCGGGGAAGGCCCCGTCCAAAGCTCACGCCCGTCAGAGGGTTCTCCCCTCTTGGATCGAGCTCCCTGATTACCTTCGCCAGCCAGCCCTCGGTTGCAATGGTATTCGGCTCGCAGGTGTGCCATATGTCCATTGCCCGGAAGTGGGAGCGGCTCGAGTTTTCGTATCCGATTCCCTGAACGATTGCGACGTTCCCCGCTTTGTATATGTCTCTCAGGGGGCCTGCCGAGGGATGGAACGCCAATTCCTCGTTGATCGGCAGGACCCTGTCCTCCGGTATGCCCACCAGCGGCCGGACGTCGTGGTAAATCCCGTTCGTGTACGGGATTACCGTGTTCATGAAGTCGTTACCTCCCGAGAGCTGGATGATCACCAGGACCGGGTCCTTCTGTTGTCCGTTGCGGTCTCTTTCCATGGGTGGACTTCTCCTGAGGATCAGGCGAATTGGTACTCCCTTGTCGCGACGATGAGAGTCAGCATCTCCCGAATCCTCGATTCGCTCCTAGTTCGCTCGGACTCGCTCCCAAAGGTCAGGTCACCGTCTCTGTCGGCCAGGCCCACGAGCTCGGCACGGGTTTCCGGGGACAATCGCACGTAGCCTGACAGTTCTTCCATAGAGTCTACGAACTGCCCCGCAGGCACCGGCCCTCCCGAGGCCGCGATGGTATCCACGATGTGGCGGGTTCCCGGCTTATGCCCATCGTTGACCACGTCCACGGCGTAGTTGACGCGCTCGGTTAGCGTCCCGCCATCGATCCACTCCTTGCCTGTGTGCCAGCCTTCAACGGTGGGCGGGTCCATGAGGCGCTGACCCATAGCCGACATCGTGGCCTCGGCTTCCTCGAGGCCGGGTTCCGGGAGGCGGAAATCTCCGGACAGCTTAAGGACGCCGGCCACGTACTCGGCGGGCGACTTTACCCGCTTGTACAGGGCGGCCTTGAAGAAGTCCGAGTTCAGCAGCGTGCGCATGACCGACCGAATGTCGGCATCCGACCGCCGATACGCTGCTACGAGGGCATCTATGGCTGCCGGGTCTCGTGGCTGCTCAATGCTCCAGGACGGCACCTGGGGTTCGTCGGCAACGAAGAAGTTGTAAAGGTGGCGGGAAATGAACCTTGCGGTGGCTTCCTGCTTGACGATGATCTCGATGATGTCATCGCCATTAAAGTTGCCGGAGTGTCCGAGAAAGGTCTTTTCTCCGTCGTCATGATCGTCGGGCCGGTATACGAACCCGCTGCCGTAGTGACCGTAGGGGTAAAGGGGCAGGGGTTGCTCAAAGGTCCACCCGGTAAAGGCCCGCGCCACGTTCTTTATGTCTGTCTCGGTGTAGTTACCTATTCCCATCGAGAACAGCTCGAGTAGCTCCCGGCCGTAGTTCTCATTGATGGACCCTGCGTGGTTCTCGCAGTTATCGAGCCAGTAGATCATCGCCGGATCCTTAGAAAGCTCGACGAGAATCTTACGCAGGTTTGCCAGCCCGCACTCCCGGAACATCTGGATCTGGGCGATCATCGTGGGAGTGTGTTCGCTCTTGGTCCAGCCCGTGGCGAACACCTGGTGCCAAAAGAGCGCCATCTTCTCTTCCAGCGGACGTGGCGAGTTGATCATTCGGTACATCCACCTGGCATTCCATTCGACCGTGGCATCTGCGGCCTTCGCGGTGTGCGGCATGTACCGGGAGAGGATGTCCTCGTCAAGGTCGGACACCCCATCGGGGTGAATCAGCTCCTCTACGACATCCTCATAGGATCGTCCGTCGTACCTTGCCAGATCTTCGCGGGAAGCCCCGAACCCGGCCCTGCGCAGAAGGTGGGCCAATAGGGGCCGCTGGACATCGGACATCTTGGCGTCTCCGCTGTTCACGTTTTGCGCTGGCGGCGAGTATCTATCTGGTGGTCCCCGGTCCTGGGACCTCTACTCTCCTCCGCGGCGCGGCGTCATATGACCCGGGAGTCAAGCAGGTGGACGGACTATAACAAGAATCGGCGCGGTAAAAAAAGATACTGCGGAAGATATCTGCATGCTGTCACCAGGCAGGCGAGGTGCCGCAGAGGGGGATCCTGGCAATGCGCACAGACGGTTGCTGGCACCTTTTGGTAGAGGCCGGCGAGAGAGTCGGAAGAGAAGGAGGAAGCGTGCTTCGTCGGACGTCCTGTGCGGACATGCCGAACGCTGGAGATCGACAATACAGCTAAAGTGCGGCCCGGTTTAGAATGGGACCAGTTCGGAGTTCTGAGGTTCATTTGGAGTCGGGCCGGAGCAGACCAATTAGCATCACCGGCATACACGATATGGGCGGGGTGCCGGGATACGGTCCCGTTGAACCCGAGCAGGACGAACCTGTCTTCCACGAAGAATGGGAGGGCCGGGTGTTCGGGCTTGTGACTTCAGTAAGGGACGCCTTGTCGCGTCCTATTCTGGAGAGTCTCGATCCGGAAGATTACCTGTCCGGCTATTACCGCCGGTGGATGATGGGGCTGGAGCGCGGGTTGATCGAGCGTGGGGTGCTGAACCCAGGCGAACTGTCGGCGAAGACCGATTACTTTCGTCAGAATCCGGATGCTCATCCGACAAGGGTTTTCGATCCGGACCTCACCGAACGTGTGCGGCAGGGAATGTACCGTCAGCGCCAGGTTCGCAAAGAGCCTGCTGCACCGCCGGCATTCGCTGTGGGAGACATTGTCCGGACCCGCAGAATCGAGCATGGCGGACACACGCGGCTGCCCGGATACGCGCAGGGCAAGCGAGGGACCATAGCACAGGTCTTTGCCGCCTACGACTTTCCCGACGAATCTCCGACGGGCGAACAAGCCCCGGTGCAGCAACTCTACAGCGTCAGGTTCGAAGGTTTCGAGCTGTGGGGTGTATCGGCGGAGCCCGACACGGCCGTGTACATCGACATGTGGGAAAGCTATCTAGAGGCGGTCGATACAGCGAGCGGCGAAAGGAAAGTCTGTTGAGCGAAGTCCACGACGGCGATCACCATGCAGAACCCGAATCATCCTCGTCACTGCGCACCAAGGCCCTTGAGTCGCTTCTCGTCGAGAAGGGTCTCGTCACTACTGATGCGATCGACGAGATCGTACGTATGTATGAGCAGGACATTGGCCCGCTGAACGGCGCCAAGGTCGTGGCGCGAGCGTGGGTCGATCCCGAATACAAGCGCCGCTTGTTAGAAAACGGAACCGATGCGATTGCAGAACTGGGATTCGGCGGCGCGGAGGGGGCAGAGATCGTTGTGGTCGAGAGTACGGCAAATCTGCACAACGTCGTGGTCTGCACGCTGTGCTCGTGCTACCCGTGGCCGGTTCTCGGCTTACCTCCTACCTGGTACAAGGATGCTGCTTACCGCTCTCGCGTAGTCAGCGAGCCCCGTGCGGTGCTGCGGGAATTCGGACTCGAAGTCGATGAGTCAAAGGAGATACGGGTGTGGGACAGCACGGCGACAATTCGTTACATGGTGTTGCCACAACGCCCTGAGAGGTCGGACGAACTGACGGAGGAAGAGCTCGCTGGACTTGTGACTCGCGATTCTATGATCGGAGTGGGCATTGCAGGTTTCGATACTGCAGCTGCATCGGCAGAGGAACCCGAGGCATAGCCATGAGTAAGGTCACTGACACCGCGATATCCAGTATGAAGGGGAGCGAGGCACTGCCCCGGAGGAACGGCGAGCTTGTCTTCGAGGAACCGTGGGAGGGCCGCGCCTTTGGTCTGGCCGTCGCGATGACAGAAGGCGGCATCTATGAATGGACGGAGTTTCGGAACAGGCTCGTTGAGGAAACGGAGGCCGCCGAAAAGGGCGAGAAGCCGGCCGCCTACTATCAACGGTGGGTCCGCGCCCTTGAGACTCTGGTTGTGGAACGCGGTATGGTCACTTCGACCGAGCTCGAGGCGAGGGCCGCAGCATACGCTGCGGGAGAGCTCGACGATCACTAGTCGGGCGGTCTGGCTCCTGCCTGCCTAGTCGAAGTTCATGCGGCGGTGGTCGCCAAGCATGCGCCGCTGCCGCGGAGTCGCCTGGGCCAGGATCTCCTCGTCGAACTGGAACTTGTTCAGATAGGGCGGAAAGTGCTGGGCTATCATGCGGTCAGCGCATGCGACCTGTAGCAGGTACCGCCTTTGCTGGCTGTGGTTTGCGCTGCCGCGGTGCCAGACCTCGCAGCGGTGAATGGTTGCGTCGCCTGACCGCACCATCATGCTCTTTTCGGTGATTCCATTCCACTCGGTTTCGCCGTTGGGCGCCCTTCCCGCCCGGTGGCTCCCCGGTATTACTTTGGTTGGTCCCAGCTCCTCGTACAGGTCGTCGAGATAGAAGTGGACAGTCGAGATGAAGATGGGCATGCGCACGCGCTCGTCCGCCATCACGTCGTCGGGCAGAGAGTAGGGCTGCCAGTCGGCATGTAGCTCCTGGTCGGGTCGGCCGGGCCCGGTGATCCATGACGTCATGGCAATGGCATGGCAATCGGGACCGTGCACCCTTTCCCACACTTCTATGACCCCGGGCTTGTCAAGGTATTTGAGGAAGAAAGGATCGCGGTTAAAGCAGTTGCTTATGTGCCTTTGGAAGAATTCGTCGCCGTCTCTTGCGCTGTCCCTGTCATATCCATCCTCAGACGGAGTGAGGGCCTCCATGTGTCGGCGAATCTCGGCAACCTCCTCGGCATCAAGCAGTCCCGGCAGATAGACGACGCCGTCTCGTTCGAGAGCCTCCACCCTGCTATCTAGGTCCGGATAAGCGACCAGGTCCAGTGTCTCAGCCATGAGCGTTCCTCCCGTCCAAATTGGCATTACTCCAGATCGTGGGGTTGGATTCTTCCAGTCTCTTCCGAGTATTGGCAGCGCACGCGCTACCGGCTGCGCAGGTAGAGGTGGGCGATGAGCTGGTCGACCGGCACGAACCCGTCGGTGAGCAGGATTGGGGTCTCGCGGAGGTACCAGCGGTCGAACACTTCGGCAGGCATGAAGCGACTCACCGGCTCGCCTCGGCCGGCGGCCTCGTTGGCCCGGGCCAGGTCCGCCGATGTGACCGCGTCGTCGGTACCGATGACGACATAGGTTACGTTGTGCCTCGGGTCGTTTTCCCACAGGTCGTCGTCGCGCAGAACGTAAACGTGCCCAAAGGTGCGTGAGAGGGTGTTTACGTAGGCGCGAAGGAACCGGCCCGTGTTGAGATTGTCCACGATGTTGACGACGAATACGCCGCCGGGCTTTAGCAGCTCCTTGACGCGTTCATTGAACTCCAGGGTGGTCAGGTGGTAAGGGACCGAAAAATCATTGAAGGCGTCGCCCACGACCATGTCGTACCTTCCGGCGGGGAGGTCGGGTATCTTCATGCGTGCGTCGAGGTTGTAGGTGATGATAGAGGTGTCCCTAGGCAGTCCCAGGTAGACGTGGGCCACCTCCGTGACGGCCGGATCTATCTCAATAACCTCGATTATGGACCCGGGATATGACACCTCTATGAGGCGGGGCATGGTGTACCCGCCCCCTCCAATGAACAGCGTGGCAAGGCGCTCGCTGCGATCGTGCTGGAGGGCGACGAAATCGGCCGTAACCTTCTCGTATCCGTAGACCAGGAAGGTCGGATCGTCCATGGCCACATAGCTGTGCAGAAGCTGGTCCAGGGCGAGCGTCCGCACCCTGTGACCGCTTATTTCCCGCTCTCTAACCTTTATGCAGAAGTAGTTGCTCTCCTTCTGGCAGTTGGAGTCCACCCACCCCTGTGTAAAGCTGAGGCTCGCGGCGGCGGCAATGACGCCCAACGACAGCAGGGCTGGAATCTTAAAGCGCATCTTCCACAGATCGCCGAACAGCAGCGCCAATGCGAACAGGAATATCGCGACCGCAAGGACGATGGGTCTCGTCCCTATCCACTGGATGAGCACGAAACCGGTGAGAAACACGCCGAGGATGGACCCGGCGGTCGATACCGCGTAGAAGCGGCCCACGACATTGCCGGTCTTGGCTAGCTCCCGTAGGTGTAGCTTTATCACTACAGGAGTAACCATGCCGAGTATCAGGCTCACCGGGAGGAAAAGCACAGCGGTAAGGAGAACGATCCGCAGAATGATCGGCAGGGGTATGAACTCCTCTGCCACGGTCTGTATCAGCGGGAGGATGATGACCGTAAAGATGCCCCCGGCCACCAATATCAGGCCCAGTGTCCGGCGGGAGGGAAATCGGTCCGCCGTGAGGCCGCCCAGGTAGTTGCCCGCACTGATCCCCGCCAGCACCACCCCGATGATGCTGGTCCAGGTGTACAGCGACACCCCGATCACGGGCGCTAGGATTCTGCCGGCGACTATCTCCAGAATCAGCGTGCAGGCGCTGGTTGAAAATACGATCAGGTACGGTACCAGCGCATCGAGTTGTGCGAGGCGTTCTCTCATTTGTCGGCTAGAGCACATTGCCGCGTCCTGTCGCAGCTACGCACTTGCGCCCAAGGATAGCCGATCGGTCCGGTCGTCCCATTCGAGCAGTGCCCGATTAGTCAAATGGCCGGGCGGCAGTGCGCAGGGCCGCGTAAGCCGGATGCCGCGTTGCGGCCAAACCGATGATCGGCGTACTGGCGCCGGGCGGCGTGCCCAAAAGAAAACCGCCCCGGCCTCCGTTGATTGGAGGGGCCGAGGCGGTGTACGACCAACGGTCTCAGGTGGCTACCAGCGCGGGCCCCGGTCGCTTTGTTCGCGCCTCGGCCGTGCCTGGTTGACCTTTATGTTCTGGCCCTGGAGCGAACTGCCGTCCAGGCTTCGAATTGCCGCCTCGGCCTGCGAGTTGTCTCTCATCTCGACGAATCCAAATCCGCGCGAAAGGCCCGTGTAGCGGTCGGTAATCACCTCGGCGGATGCGACCTCGCCATGCGGCGTAAACGTGGACTTCAGGACCTCGTCGGTAACGCCCTGAGCCAGATTTCCTACATAAATCCTCAAACCAACACTCCTAGCAACTAGAAATTCCCTTGGGCAAAGCGAGAGCCTCGTTGAGGCGCGTCCAGAGAGTGACGAAGGCGGCAAATACCGTAACCCGCCAGCCGGAAGGCGCCTAAATCATACCAGATTACAGGGCCGGTGTAGCAGCGGCTTGACCGCCCTTTAACCCCTCCATACGCTAAGGGCAATTCAGTCGACTCCAGGTGGAGGCACTCATGAAGACAAAGGCGGCGATCCACGTGCAAACCGGTGGACCCCTGGTCGTGGACGAGGTTGACGTGCCCGATCCACGCCCGGACCAGGTCATAGTAAAGCTGGCGGCTACTGGCGTGTGCCACTCCCAGCTGCACCAGATCGCAGACCCCGCGATACCCACACCGTCGATACTCGGACACGAGGCGACCGGTTTTGTCAGCCATGTCGGATCGGGTGTATCCCACGTGTCGGAAGGAGACAGGGTGATCGTGACCTGGGTGTCGATGGAGCCTGTGCGAGGCTCCCGGAGCAACCCAGACCGGGCGTCACCTACAGGGGGATGCCGGTCGACGAAGTCGTCGTGCATGCGTGGGCGGAGGATGTGATCGCCCTCGGCAGGTACGTGGTACCCATGGGCGACAGCGATCCCATGGACGTCGGCTGCATAGTCGGATGTGCGGTGCTGACGGGGGCCGGAGCCGTCAAGAACACCGCCGCAGTTCGCCCGGGGGACTCTGTGGCGGTTTTCGGGGTAGGCGGGGTGGGGCTGTCCGCAGTGCAGATGGCGGCCATCCTGGAGGCTCACCCGGTGATAGCAGTGGACCTTGACGACGGAAAGCTCGAGTTCGCAAGGCAGTTCGGTGCCACCCACCTCGTGAATGCGACGCATCGTGATCCCGTCGAGGCTATCGTCGAGCTTACGGGTGGCGGAGCCGACTTCGCCTTCGACGCCATCGGGGTCAGGGCCACCACCGAGCAGATTCTCGCGTCGGTTAGAGCCGGCGGCCCCGGTGCAGACAACCTGGGAGGAATCGCGGTTCTAGTGGGGATACCGGGACCGGAGATGACGATCGACCCGAACCTGTTCGTGCGGGGCCATCGCCAGTTTCGAGGGAGCATGGGTGCCAGCTACCCGGCGCGCGACTTCGACCTGTTCTTGAGGCTCCACAGGGAGGGGAAATTCCCGCTCGAAAAGCTCGTAACGAGACGCTATAGACTCGACGACATCAACGAAGCCTGCGACGCTCTCAGGGCTGGGCAGATCCTGGGCCGCGCCATAGTCGAATTCTAGCGGGCAGCCGGGCTGGCGTCCGCCTGTACGATGGGCCGGATATGCCCTTGCTAGGTCTCCCGGGGGACTCCTGCGCCACCGTCTCCCACCGATCCAGCGTAAATGCCCCTGTAGGATTCTGGGAGAAGGTCCGCAATGCGGCGCATGATCTCCTCGGTGAGCAGGGTGACGGTGCGCTTGGCAAGGGGTCCCTCCACCCTGGGAAGGCGGAAGGGCTCCCCGATCTTGACCCGGATCCGGCCGGTCGGGCACAGGACGCGCCACCACGGTCCGAGGTGTGCGGTGCCGGTAACTCCCACGGGCAGCAGCGGCGATCCCGTGGCGAGGGCCAATCGTGCAACTCCTGGCTGTCCGTATCCCAGTCCTCCCAAACCCCTGGTGCCCTCCGGGAAGAGAACTAGCGCCTCGTCCGATTCGAGTACAGAGCGAGCCCACCGGTAGGCTCGCACGTCGATCGATCCGCGGCTCAGGGGAAAGGCCCCATACGTGGTAAGGAACCAGCGAGAGACGGGATGCTCAAACAGCGTGTCCTTCGCCAGGAACCTGACCGGCCGCGTGAGCGCAGTGGCGACCATTGAAGGATCGGCGTAGCTGAGGTGATTTGGAACCACGATCAGCCTGCCCTTCGAAGGTACATTGTCCCTTCCCTCCACGGTCCACTCCCTGGCGGTGGTCCTGAGAAGCAGGTTCTCCAGCGCGATGCACCCGCGATAAAGAAGTCTCATGACTGCTAGAAGATCGGGGGATTCGTCTCGTGCCAGCCTGTCTGAGCCTCGTATGTGCGGCCCGCCCTGAAGACCACCTCCTCTTCGAAGGGCCTTCCCACCAGCTGGAGCCCGATTGGAAGTCGCTCGGATGTAAGGCCGCACGGCACCGAGAGCGCCGGCACCCCGGCGTGGCTGAATGGCGCGGTGAGTCTCACAGGGCCGGTAAGGCCCTCCATCACCTGGGCTGAAGAACGGGTATAGACGTCGGGCGACCGCGGTGGGGCCCCGGACGACATGGTCGGGCAAATCAGCACGTCATAGCGTTCCAGCGCCTCAAGGACCTGACGCCGGAGCATCTCGCGAAGCTGGAGCGCCTTGTAGTAGGTAACACCGGGAATCAGGCTGCCGGCCGTAACCGCTATCCGCACCATGTGCGTAAGCTCGTTCGCTCTGTTTCTGATGGTCTCCCGGTTGACCTGACCGAACTCGACATAGCACAGCGTCCAATGAATCGGACCGGCGTGTGCCACCATCGGCAGCGTTACCTCGTGGACCGAAGCTCCCAGGGTCTCGAACAGGCGCGCGGCCTCAGATACCGCTGAGATGACTTCCGGATCTACCAGGTCGGGGTCCATGAGGTCTGATATCACGGCCATCTTCAAACCCTTAACGCCGGCATCCAGGCTCCTCGCATAGTCGGGCACCGGCATGTCGGCGGCCCACCCATCCCTTGGGTCCGGCCCGGCTATCGCTTTGAGCACCAGCGCAGCGTCCTCGATCGTGCGGGTCATCGGCCCGAGCGTGTCCATGGACCAGCACGCGGCCATGGCACCTGCACGGCTGACGCGCCCGAACGTTGGCCTCAGCCCGACGATGCCGCAGTAGGCGGCGGGAATTCGGATCGAGCCGCCCGTATCTCCGCCAAGCGTTGCGGCGCACAGTGAAGCAGCCATGGCCGATCCGGAGCCGGCGCTTGACGAGCCGGGGCTGCGATCCGGGTTCCAGGGGTTCATCGGTGTGCCGTAAGGGAATTCAATCGTCTCGGCTATGGCAAGCTCGGTCATGTTGAGCTTGCCCAAGATGATCGCTCCGGCCTCTCTCAGGCGCGAGGTCACCGTGGCGTCTCGTTCGGCGACTGCCTCGCGCAAGATGGTAGAGCCGCCCGTCGTCGGCCATCCACGGACGTCGATCTGCTCCTTGATCCCGACTGGCACGCCGTGCAGTGGACCGCGGCTCAGGCCCGATGCCAGCTCCTTCTCTCGTTCGGAGGCTTCCCCGAGCGCCTCCTCGCGTGCTATCAGGGTCATCGCGCCGAGCTGTCCGTTGAGGCGGTCCACCCTATCTAGATAGGAGTTGACCGCTTCCGTAGGCGAGACCTCGCCCCGCCCGATCATTCGACCAAGCTCCGCCGCCGTGATGCGACCGATGGACCGCCCGTCCATTCCTAGTATCTCCCGTCGGCGGACGGCCAGTTCATCGGCATTGGCATCGGCTCGACAACGTGCAGGTCCGGCTCATCGATGGCGTCCATCGCCGCCAGCACGGCACTGACGTGGTGGGCAACCTCGGTCAACTCCGGGTCGTCGAGGTCGAGGCCGACGGCCCGGGCCAGCGCGAGAACTTGTTCCCTGGACAGTTCAGCCACGGTACTTGCTCACGTTAGAGACCGAATGTGCGAGCTTGCCGCCGTTCCTCCGACCGAATAGCCGGATGCGGCCGCGGTGGGAGCGTATCACGCCAGGGCGCCTTTGTGGCATGGCAGCGCGGTCTGGGAGTTTCACCTTCCTTCTCCCTGGGGCGTGCCACCGGTGAGGAATCCGCCGTCGACCACGATGGTCTGGCCATTGACATATACCGCCATGTCCGAGGCCAGGAAGACTACCACCTCGGCGATGTCCGTCGGCAGCCCGATGCGGCGGGCCGGCACCCACGGCTTGGTCTCCTGGGCATAGGGAGCGGAATCTCCCCTGCCCGCCTCTTCCTCCGTTGCCAGCTCCCGGCTATCTATGTAGCCGGGAGCAACGGCGTTGCAGGTGATGCCGTGCCCGGACAGCTCCCACGCCATGCCCAGGGTCATCCGCGACACCGCGGCCTTGATCGAGCCGTACACGACCTGGTCTGGCCATGATCGGAACGCCTGCACGCTGCTCAGGCTCACGATTCGGCCCCCGCGCCCCTGGCGGATCATTGCGCTTGCCGCCTGCTGGCTGCACATGAAGTATCCCTTCAGGCCGTTATCTATCTGAAAATCGAAATCGTCCTCGGTCACCTCCAGGAAGGGTTTCTCTATCGGCGCGACCGCGTTGTTAACCAGGACATCGATGCCGCCGTGCTCGTCGATAAAGTCATCGAACATGGCCGTAACCTGGGAACGGTCACCGATGTCGGCCAGATGCCACGACGCCCTGCCGCCCTCGTCCCGTATGCGACCAAGCGTCTCTTCTGCCGCCTTATCCTTCTCGATGTCGTTTATGCCGACGTCGGCGCCGCGACGGGCCATTGCGACAGCTATCGACGATCCAATGCCTCGACGGGCGCCGGTTACTAGAACTCTCTTGCCTTCCAGCATGGTGGTGCGGTCCCCTCCTTAGCCTGACGTTACTTCCTAGACGGGCGAACGGTCCTTCTCCGACCGGGTCTGCCGGCCTGTATGCCGGGTCGTCCGCCTCGCCCGGCGCACGTCTGTGGCGCCGGTGGGCCCTATGCTACACTCGCCGTTATCTCACTTCGAACAGGCAGGCAATCCTCTATGTCATCAGGCAGGCTCAGGTACGCTCCCGTCGACGGGGCCGACCGGCTATTCACACCAGCTTTCAACCAATACCTGCTGGCATTGGCCGACAGGCTGGGACCCCGGGTAAGCGGGCTGCGGGACCGCCGCGAGCAGGTGCTGCGCAGCGCCCTCGATGGTCAACAACCCGGTCACTTGCCCCCAACGGAGGCAACTTCTACGGACTGGCGCGTGGAATCGATGCCGGAAGAACTGAGGAATCCGGGCATAGAGATCTCAGGCCCCGCCTCTATAGCTCCGATGCTAATCAATGCGCTGAACCCGGGCCGGGAAGGAATTCGCGCCGAGGGAGACCTCGATGACGACGAGGACGCAGGCGGTCACAGGCTGATCGACACGGTGAACTCCGCATTGAACCGTCTGGGAGCAGTCGAGAGGACGCTCAGCCACACGGACGAGACTCGAGGAAGACACTACACCCTGCAGCCCGGCGACCTGCCGTTTTTCATGCACCGCGAGCGCGGCCTGCACCTGGACGAGCCGGACGTGACGATCGATGGCAGGCCAGTTCCGGCCGCGATACTCGGCACCGCCCTCACCCTTTTCCACGCGGGCAAGGCCCAGGCAGAGAGGGGTCAGGGCATATATTTCTACGTGCCCAAGCTGGAGTCGGCAGAGGAGGCAGCCTGGTACCGGGACCTGTTCGATGCATCTCGAGAGCTGATCGGGCTGCCTGAGGGTTCTATCAAGGCGATAGCTCTGGTCGAATCGCTGCCTCTGGTTTTTCAGATGGAGGAGGCCCTACATGCCCTGGGTCCCTACGGCGCGGGCCTGAACGCTGCCCGGTGGGACCTTAAGGCCAGCATCTTCGAATACGTCATGGACGATCCCGGCTCGGTGTGGCCCGACAGGTTCGGTGTCGACATAAAGACGACGCCATTTATCGGGAACATCTTCAGGCGTCTGGTGGCAATCTGCCTCAAGCACGATGCGGTCGCCATCGGCGGGATGGCAACGCCACTGCCCTCTCGTGATCCGGAGGTCAACGAAGCGGCAGGGGCATCCATACGGGCGGACAAGGAGTGGGAGGCCAGGCAGGGATTCCTGAGGGGATGGGTGGCCCATATATTCCACATGAAGACCGCAGCCGACCCGTTCAAGGAGTGGTACGCGACCGGCTGGCGGCCGACGCCTGAGATGGCCGACCCCGACAACTACCCGGTCCGGATCGAGGTGCCGGAGGGGCCGGTCACCGTGGACGGAACCCGCAGGAACGCCCGCATGCTGATCGAGTACGTGGAGGGCTGGCTGGCCGGCCGGGGCGCCAAGGGGATAGATAGCCTGGAAGGCAGGCCTGGCGTGCACCCGGCCCTCATGGAGGACCTGGCGACGGGCCGCATGTCCACCGCCCAGATCGCCCAGCGCATCATCCACTCTGCGCCGGACTCGGAGACCGGGCAGAGGCACGATTACGCGCTGGTAAAGGGGCTGCTTTCCGAACAGCTCGAGGACATCCTCAGACTGCGGGGCGAGGCGGGGGTGCTCGACGACGACATGGACAGGCGCTATCGGGACGCGTTCAGGGTCTCGCTTCACTGGATCAGCAGCTACACGGACCGTGACTTTCGGAGCCTCGGCACCTACACGCGAGCAGACCTGGCTCAGGTAGCGGCCTCACCGGACGCCTTCTGATGAGACTGGCCGCCAACCTGTCCATGCTCTTCGGTGAAGTCGGTTTCTTGGAACGGTTCGAGGCCGCTGCCGATGCCGGATTCAAGGCCGTCGAGTACCTTTTTCCATACGAGCACTCGCCCGCAGAACTTGCCAGTCGCCTCGAGGCTAACGGGCTGAGGCAGGCCCTGTTCAACCTGCCGGCAGGTGACTGGGCCGCCGGTGACAGGGGCCTTGCCTGCCTGCCCGAGCGCACCGACGAGTTCAGGAATGGTGTCGGCCTTGCCGCGGAATACGCATCCACGCTCGGCTGCAAGACCGTCAACGCCCTCGCGGGCGTCGCCCCTCCCGGTTCCGACCCCGGGCGGCACACCGCAACGCTGGTGGAGAATCTGGCATTTGCGGCGGAGGAGCTGTCACGGCAAGGGATCAGACTGGTAACGGAGCCGATCAACACCATCGACATACCGGGCTTTTTCCTTAAGACGACTTCTCAGGCTCGGGGCGTTGTAGAGCAGGTCGGGTCGGACAATCTGCTCATCCAGTACGACGCATACCACATGCAGATAATGGAGGGCGATCTCGCGCGCACGATCGAGCACAACTTCGACCTCATTGGTCACGTCCAAATCGCCGACAATCCTGGAAGGCACGAGCCGGGGACCGGGGAGATCAACTACCCTTTCCTGCTCAGGCACCTCGATCGGCTCGGCTACGAGGGCTTTGTGGGCTGCGAGTACAGGCCCGCGGCCGGCACGGTGGAGGGTCTCGACTGGGCGAAGGAGCACCTGGGGTGAGCGAAGACCGCGACGCGGTCCTGGAACGCATCCAGAGAAAGGTCCTGTGGCTGGCAGTCAATATCGTCTACCACGCCAACCACGTACGCCCGGCCAGGGATGATCTCAAGGTAGGGGGGCACCAGGCCTCCAGCGCATCGGTGGCGACGATCATGACGTCGCTCTACTTTGACTTCATGCGCGCCGGCGACCGAATCTCGGTAAAGCCGCACGCCTCTCCCGTTTTTCACGCGATCCAGTACCTGCTTGGCAACCTGGACGGCAGCTACCTTCCAACGCTGCGGGACCTTCACGGACTGCAGGCCTATCCGAGCCGCACCAAGGATCCCGACGGGGTAGATTTCTCGACCGGCTCAGTGGGGCTGGGGCCGGTAGCCCCAAATTTTGCCTCCCTCGTCGACCGCTATACGCGCACCCATTCGGATCTGAAGGGCTGGAGCCATGACGACGGAAGGGTCGGTCGTTACATAAGCCTGGTCGGTGATGCGGAGCTCGACGAAGGATCAGTCTGGGAGGCCATCGCCGAGCCGGCGATGGCGCACCTGGACGACGTGATATGGGTGGTGGACCTGAACCGACAGAGCCTCGATCGAGTGATACCCGGCATCCGCGTAGGGGCCTGGGGAAGCATGTTCGCAGCCAATGGCTGGACCGTGGTAAATGCCAAGTACGGGAACCGGCTTGAGGCTGCCTTCGCAATGCCGAAGGGTGAGCTGCTGCGCGAGGCGATCGACGAGATGTCCAACGAGCTGTACCAGCGCCTGCTGCGCGTGCAGCCAAAGGAGCTGCGGGAGTGGCTGCCGCGCACGAGCCGGCACCCCGAGGACCTTGCGGGATTCCTGTCAGACTGGGACGACGGCGACCTCCAGCAACTGGTGCGCAACCTGGGGGGCCACGACTTCTCCAAGCTGCGTGAGGCTTTCGCCGAGGCTGACTCGGCCGATGGTCCGAGCGTAGTTTTCGCCTACACCCTGAAGGGCTGGATGCTACCGTCGGTCGGAGATCCCCAAAACCACTCTGTGATACTCAGCGACCAGCAGATGGATCAGCTGCGCGCCGAACTGTCAATCGACGAGGAATGGCCTGGCATCGACTTTTCCACATCGGAAGGAGCCGTGCTCGCGCGTGCTCGCGATCGGCTAAACGAACAGGTCAACCTCGAGCCTCCTGAACTTCCTCGAATCCCCGCCGGGTTCGACCGCAGTTACCGCGGCTCCATGTCGACTCAGCAGATATTTGGACTGGTGCTCACGGAGATATCGCGGGGAGTCGAGGGAATCACCGATCGTCTGGTTACCGTCAGCCCTGACGTGGCCAGCTCGACGAATCTGGGTGGATGGATTAACAAGGTCGGCGTGTGGACGGAGCGTGAGACCGGGCCGCTGCCCCAGGACGTTGAGCGCGCCCTGCGCTGGGAGGAGACCCCCCACGGTCAGCACATAGAGCTCGGGATATCGGAGAACAATCTGTTTATGATGCTCGGCCAGCTTGGCCTGTCTCAGGAGATGCTGGGCGAGACACTGTTCCCCATAGGCACACTGTACGACCCGTTCATTCGCCGCGGCCTTGACGCGCTGTTCTACAGCGTCTATGCGGGTGGCCGATTCATCTTTGTTGGAACGCCGTCCGGAATAACCCTGGGTCCGGAGGGAGGCGCCCACCAGTCCATCAACACCCCGGCCATCGGGATCGGTCTTCCGGACGTCTCCTACTACGAGCCCTGCTTTGGCCTTGAGGTCGAGTGGGTGCTGTTACATGCATTGGAGCAGATCCGCCTGAGGAAGGAGTCCACATACCTGCGGCTCACCACACTCAAAGTAGACCAGAGCTTGCTGCCCGTCCCATCAGGGTCGGGAGCCATGGGGGATTTGCGGCGGCGCGTCATCGAGGGAGGGTACCGCCTGATCGATCGCTCCGGCCTTGACGGCTACAGTCCTGCCGAGAACGTCGTCCACGTTTTCGCCTGCGGAGCCATAGTGCCCGAAGCGGTCAGGGCAAGCGATGCCCTGCTCGGGGAGGGTGTGTACGCCAACGTGATCAACGTGACCGGCCCGGGACCGCTGTATCGCCGGTATCAGGCCATGGTCGAACGGGTCACTCAGCACGTGGATGGCGGTGTCGATGACCCGATATGGGACGAGCTCGTATCGCCGTCGGAGCGCTCGGCACCGCTGGTGACGGTCATCGACGGACATCCCCAGGCTCTGGCGTGGCTTGGAGGTGCCTTGAATCAGAGAGCGTTTCCGCTGGGTGTGACCAGTTTCGGACAGTCGGGAAGTCCTTCTGACCTGTACAGGGAGTACGGCATAGACGCCGATGCCATAGCGGGAGCCTGCTATGGCGCGCTGGGCTACTAGGTGCGGCGGCCGGAAACCGAAGGCTGTAGAATGGGCCGGCTAGCATCCACCCTGGAGCCGCCTTGACTTATGTTCACGAAAGCTAGGATCATCCCCGTGGCAGCCGCGATGGTGGTACTCGCAGCCCTTGCCGCATCCTGCGGCGATGGCGGCGACGCCCCCGCTTCGTCGTCCGCCTCAGAGCAAATGGATACTTCCTCAGGGCCACCATCAATGACTATCGACGCATCAAGGACCTACATCGCAACGTTCACGATGGAGGGCGGCGACACATTCGTGATCGAACTGTTCGCCGACAAGGCCCCGATCACGGTCAACAGCTTCGTCAGCCTCGCACAGAAAGGCTATTTTGACGGCACGACCTTCCACCGGGTCATTCCCGGTTTCATGTCTCAGGCGGGGGATCCGACTGGTACGGGTACCGGGGGCCCGGGATATACCTTTGAGAACGAGTTCCATCCCGACGCCCGGCATGATGCTCCGGGCATGGTTTCCATGGCCAACGCAGGGATACGAAACGGAAAGGCCACAAACGGCAGCCAGTTCTTCATCATCCATACTCCCCAGCCTCACCTGGATGGAGTGCTCCCCGACGGATCGCCAAGGGACGATTGCGCTCAGCCGGGCAAGTCTTGCCACTCGGTGTTTGGCCGCGTGACCACCGGCCTGGACGTTGTCATCAACATGACTCCCCGCAATCCCCAAACCGCGACCTCTCCCGGAGACAAGATCGAGTCGGTGGTAATAACCGTCGAATGACGGATTGATGATGCCCCCGGGAAATCACCGGGGGCATCACATGTGGCAGCTACCGTCCGTCCCTAAGGGACCGCGGATGCACTCGCCGACAGGAAGCTGTATGCCCTGCCGTCGGCACCTATCCAGCTCCGGGATCCGAGCGCTGCCTCGCCGAACAGCGGATTTCCCTCGATCCTGATGCTGGTTGATGGCCGGTCGGCCCGAATCAACACCCTGCCCCGCTCAAACACGAAGGACACTGTGTCAAGGCCCGGCAGCCCCAGTTCGCGGCCTGACACCCGGTTCTTGCGCAGTATCCGTGCTAGCGCCCCGCGCCTGACGGAAGAAAAGTCGACGAGTCGCTGGCGATTGTCGTCATACAGGTAGCCGACTGGCTGGCTTGCGGCGATCCATCGGATCCCCAGCCCGGCCAGCGCCGCAAGGGCCACGGCCGGGAAGGCCAGCGTCCACCAGGGGAACCCTGAAGCATCTTCGGTCGTAACCACCTGCGGCACCTCGACTGCCGCGGGCTGCGGGGCTGAGGGCTCCGGTGGGGCGGGCACGCTTATAACGAGGTAGTCGGCCGTATCGACGTGGGGTCTGCCCGCGTATTCGATGTCAAGGCTCAAGGTCAGTGCCGAGTGAACGGGCTCATCGAGTGTTGCGAACACATCGAAGACCCAACCCTCCCCGGAGGACGACACCTCGCCGGGGACCAATTCCACCTCCCCGGACTCAGTGACTCCGGACAGCTCCCAGCTGATGGAAGATGGCGTAACCGGGTATGGCTGTCCATCAACGGTGACCGACGCCATGGCGATGAGGGTGCGCTCGCCTGCAACGAGGTCGTCCTCGGTCAGGCGTTCGACGTGCAATGAGGGGAACGGCTGGCTACGGAGGGAGTGCTGGGATTTGACGCTGAAGGCGGCTCCTTCCCAGGCCAGCTCCAATACCACTTCATAGTCTCCGTGCTCGATGAGGGGCGCCGCCGAGCCCGAAAAGTACTTGTCTCCAGCTTCTGCGTCGGGGAAGAGACCATCGTCCCTGAGCAGGTACGTGATGGTGCCACCGTCCGGCGCCGTTACATGGGCGAACATCTCGGTCGTGGCGCCGACGGCCGTCCCGGGGACCGCCCGGGCGACAAGGTCTACGGGCTCGCCGAGCGCCACGGGACCCAGGGTCTCGAGCGTGAGTGCTATCCCGTTCGCCTGAGCGCCCCAAACGGTCACCGCGCCGCCGAGTCCTCCCGCCTCCAATTGCCACCTACCGGCCGCCGGCTCGGCTATGTTCCACGAGGAGAAATAGGGCGAATCCAGCGCCGCTGCGGCGGTCTGGACAGCCTCCGCTCCACTCGGGTCGAGCAGCCGGATTAGCCCGCCCTCATGGTCCTTTAGGACCACCAGCCTCAGGTCGAGCGCGCCGGGGGCGACATCGACCGGGACGTACAGGATCTGCCCCTGGCTCCTAGTGAAATCGCCGAGCACGTCCATCCCGTACCCCGACCGCACCGCGAGCAGTTGAACCAGGTCTCGCATTGCCTCCGGGGAAGAGGCGTCGAGCACCGAGTGTCCGGTCAACGCCGACAGCTGTTCAGCCAGGTTGGTCGATCCGGCTCCACCGTCCGAGATAGAGATCACCTGCATTCGGAATCCCTGGTCAGTCAGCCTCAGGACCAAGGGGGCCAGACGGCCCGGTAGCGACGCTACGCCCTGTGCCGCATTGCCGCCCATCAGGAGGTAGATGGTGCTGCCAGCGCCTGCCCGCTCCAGGCCTAACAGTGTTCCCGCCTCGGCGACAGCCGAGAACAGGTCCCCATTCGCACCGGAGCCTGAGGCCAGCTCCGAGCTTATGGCCGATGCCAGCTCGCCGAACTGGCTGCTCGATGGAGCAAGCGGACCGAGTACCTGAGAGGGGCGCTCTGCATCGATGAAGGCGATCGGACGTTCCGGCTCGAGCACCGCCAGCAGAGCAACGAGCGAGCCCACCATCCCAGCTCCGCCGGCGCGCTCGTCGAGGCCGGCTCCATGAGCGATCACGATCGTCATCGCATCGCCGGTAGCTGGCTCTACTGCATGGGCAGATCTGGCGGCGAAAGATCCGATCATGCCAAAAATGATCACAAGACAGACTGCCAACGACGCTTTGACGGCCATTTGTATCCTCCAGCCGGCATGGACACCGAGCAGTTCTAGCGGATGCGCTCGGGTGTTCCGGAAAAGTACAATATTAGTCAAAAACAGCGATCAGAACACCCTGTGTGGCGCACCCTTTTGGCCGAGTTTGGGCGGGCCAGTTCCTGATGTGGAGTTGTTTGCCTTCCCCGTCATCGCAAGGACCTCCAGACGATATCCGCCGGCCACGCCGATTGCCGTGCTGATGTGTCACCTAGATAATCGGAAGGTGGTCTCGAAGCGATGGTTGGTGGCCGTAATTGCGATCGCGGCAACCGTCCTCTTGGCGGGCGCGGGGTGCGTCAAGACCGAGAGGGTGAATGGCCTGATCGTGGACGTACAGAGCGAAGGGGTGCTCGAGCTGACGTCGATGGAACTGATCGACGATGAGGGCGCGAGGTGGGAGTTCGAAGGCTCCGGCACCTTCGGTCATTTCAGCCCTTCTCACCTGCGCCAGCACATGCTCGCCGGAGAGAGGGTGGAGGTTGCCTTCCGCCGAGAGGCAGGAAGGCTGATTATAGTTGGGCTGGAAGACTATCCGTGAGAGGTGACCGCAGCCCGGCCGCGTCCAGTATCCTGACTATCCTTATGGCTGTGACGCCCGCCTGCGTCGGCGACGCCGGGACGCCATAGCCATGTAGACGACACCGGAGACCAGGACGGCGAAGACCACAAAGAAGGCTATTGTTCCGGCAATCCCCCCGGTTATGCTCCGGTCAATCACTTCCAGGGGCAGGCTCAGTTCGGTCTGGTGGTCTCCGGCATCCATCTTGACCCGGACGGTCCACTCGCCCGCCCTCTTGATCAGAAAGTTGGCTCGGTACTGGTTCGGCTGGTCCGGCGTGCTCAGCGCGAGCGACTGGTAGGTGGGCTCACCCGTTTCGTCGTCGATAACGATCAGGACTGTAGCATCCGTCACGGCCGAACCAGTTGCCGCGCTCTTTGGCGTGACTACGAAATGCACGGTACCGGCTGCCGGCCTTGAGGGAAGCACCTGGACGGTGACCTCGTACGCCTCATCCGCGAGCCTGTAGATACCACGAGCCAACTCTTCCGCTCCTCCCGGAGACTGTGCGGCCGCAGTGGTAGTGGTGAAGAGGGCGAGAGCGATCGTGGCCAGCACGGTGACGGCGCGGCAAAGTACCCTCCTGTGCTGAGCGGGCCTGTGCATCCCCACCCTCTAGGAATCGAGCTCGGCACTAAGTGCTGCGCCGAGCTCGTCCTCGTTGACGAATCCCTCGAACTTGGCCGCCACCCGTCCGTCTCGGTCCAGGACGAAGGTGAACGGCTCGGACAGCAGTCCCCACTCCGCCATCTGGGGCACCAGCCGTGCGTGGGACAGATCGGTAAGCTGGTGCGGGTCTTCGTAGACCTCGATGTGGATGAAGTTGGCCCGGTCTGCAAAGCTGTTCTTTAGAGCAGTGATCACCTCCACTTGGGGGCCGCAGGTCGCCGTCCGGCAATAGGCCGGCGTGGCGAAAGACACGACCGTAGGCCTGCCGCTATCTAGAGCCTCCGCAACGGTGAGCCGGTAGAGATCGGGGTCCGGCTCACTCGAGCTGGAGATCGCGGCCAACTCCTCGGGATCAGATGGGTCGGTGAAGTTGGCGCTGGTCTTATTGCGGCTCGCCGGAGGACGCGTCCCGAGGCTGGGAGCCGAGCTGGCCGTTGCCACAGATAACTGTGCCCGGCCGACGCCCGTCCCGCCTCCGGGCAGGAACACCCTCGCCTCCATTCCCCACAGGCCGGCCCGCTCGAAGTGGATTAGGGCCGAGTATATGCCCCCTGGTTCGACCGGCCAGGGACGGAACACGGCCGCCACCTGGCTGGCCTGCCCGCCTCCACCTCCAAGGAACACGAGTTGGACGGCAGCCGTGGGAACCCTTACCGGACCGTCTGATCCGATGAGCGCAAAGGCGATCCGGTTTCCCGGGCCGACCGCCAGATCGGTCACGGCCACGACAAGCTGGAGGACCTGGAGCTCCGGGGCCTTGATCGTGGCGGTGGGCACAGGTGTGGTCCCAGCCGGAGCGGTCGGTGTGGTCTCGGCAGCAGGCGCGGCAGCAGACGGAGAACAGGCCAACGCGACCAGGGCGACAAGAGCAACAAGCATCATTCGAGCCGAAATCGCGTTAACTATTTTATTTGCCTGATGCAAAGTTAAACCCCATGATGTTGTGGTTGCTGTTGATTAAATCCACAGCATATGTTACGTTTGAGGCCGCCAGTGCCCAACCCTTACCGCCTTTCTCTAAGGGACCCGTAGGCATAGCACTGGCTCCTCCTCGTGGCCCCCGTTGCAAGAGCAACGGGGGCTTTCCTCTTTCCAGCAAATGCCTCCGAGGCGCTCCTATTGGGCGGTCCATCCGCCGTCGATAACCAGGGATGAGCCGGTGACGAATTGGGACCCGTCCGAACTCAGCCACAGCACCGCATCGGCCACTTCCTCTGGACGGCCGATCCGGCCGACCGGGTGTGATGCCTTCCAGACCTCGACCTGATCCGGGGTCTGTTGTGCGTAGCGGTCAAACATGGGCGTGTGTACGCTCGCCGGGCAGACGGAATTGATCCGAATCCCCTGATCGGCGTAGATCAGTGCTGCGCTCTTCGTCAGGCCGATTACCGCATGCTTGCTCGCCGTGTAGGCGGCCGAAGCGCTGGCCACCAACCCGGCTATAGATGACATGTTGACTATCACCCCCCGCGGCGATCCATGCCGATCCTGGGAGAGCATCTGCGCGAGTTCGTACTTCATGCACAGCCACACGCCCTTTACGTTTACGTCTATGGTGCGCTGCCACTCGGCGATCCCGTACTCGTGCAGTAGATACGGCCCGTCTCCCGATATGCCCGCATTGTTAAAGCCTATGTCGAGCCTGCCGTACTCGGCTACCGTGGCGGCGATCATGGCCTGAACCTGAGCCGCGTCCGACACGTCCCCGCGGAAAAACAGGGCCTCGCCACCTTCGTCACATATTCTGCCCGCCACTTGTTCGCCGCGTTGCTGGTCCAGGCCCGCCACCACTACCTGCGCCCCCTGCCGAGCAAATGCGATCGCGGTGGCCTCGCCAATGCCGGCGGTGGCGCCCGTCACCAGCGCCACTCTGCCGCCGAATCTCCCCCCCGCCCCTCTCACTGCGCCGTCCATCCACCATCCACGGAGATCGTGGCTCCCACCACGAACGACGAGCGTTCCGACATCAGCCACGCGACTACATCGGCCACTTCACCCGGCTCTGCGAACCTGCCTATCGGATGAGCCTGCTTCCAGCGGGCGACTAGCTCCGGGTCCTCCTGTTGAAAACGCTCTATCATCGAGGTCTTCGTTACCGCAGGGCATATTGCATTCACTCGTACCCCTAGGGGCGCGTAGGCAATGCCCGCATGGCGCGTGAGTCCGATGATGCCATGCTTGCTGGCGTTGTAAGCCGGCGATGCACCACCGACCAACCCGGCGATCGAGGACATGTTTACGATCGCTCCCCTCGAGTCGATGCCGGGACCAGCCAAGGGCTGCGCTAGCATCTGCTCGAGCTGGTACTTCATGCACAGGAACGTACCGGTGAGATTAAGCCCCATGGTCGCGTCCCACAGATCTTCCGGATAGGTGTGAGTGACGGGCCCCATCCCCTCGTGGCCGGCGTTGTTGCATGCCAGGTCAAGGCGGCCGTAGCGTTTGACAGCCGCCTCGACGAGGCTGGACGCCTGCGCCGGGTCAGTGACATCGGCTGCTACGAAGATCGCCTCCCCTCCCGAGTTGTTTATTTCCCGGGCGACAGCCTCGCCGAGTTCGCCATTTGTGCCGTTTACCACCACCCGGCAGCCGTGACCGGCCAGCTTCAGGGCCACGCATTTGCCGATTCCCCTGGTGGAACCGGTGACCATGGCTACCTTGCCAGCCAGCTCCGGGTAGACGCCGTCGCTCATCTGTGCTCGCCTAAGGCCTTGCTTGCCCTCGTCCCCGGCATCTGTTGATGCCCGATCCGGGCTCCACGAGGTTCCCCACCGGTGGCACCGACCAACTCCGCAGGGGTTGACACTACCCTTTCACAAGACAGAACTCGTTGCCCTCCGGGTCGGCGACTACGGCAAGATCATCACTTGGCTCCAAAAAGTCCCGAAGCGCCCTTCCTCCCAGAGCCTCCACTCTGACCAGCGCCGCCGGCACGTCGGGCACCGCTAGGTCCATATGTACCCGCGTCTTGCCGGCCTTCTTGTCCGGGACTTGTTGGAGATAGAGTGTCAGGCCGTTGGGCAGGGGTTCAAAGATCAGGTATTGCTCCCAGGTCGATGCACGCCTGACTCCCAGTAGTGCCGAATAGAAATTCTCAGCCCGCTCCAGGTTGGCAATGTCTATGCCGACGCTAGTCAGTGTCCCTACCGGTCCTGTGTCTTGTCCCATGCCTTCTACCTCCCAACGTTCTTTGGCGGAATTGTGCCTTACTGCCGGAACTGAGATGTGCGCTCCATGGGGTTGTTCGTGAAAGAGAGGAGCCAGTCCTTTCCCTCGACCCCTCCTGCGTTGCGCACCTTGACCGCTTCACTTCCCGGGATTGCAGCTGTCATGTTCCCCTTGGACAAGGGTCTGGAGCATTTCGCGCAGTGCCGAAACGCTCGCCCTTATGTCCTGCCCCGCCGTGTCTATGACGATACCAGCATCCCAGCATTCATACTCGCGGTCACGCACCTGCTGCCACGTGGGCAATATCTGTCCGGCGATGTCGGCTAGCCGTGACTCCACCCTTCTTTGGTGTTCATCCTGGTCGGAACAGACGATTTCGATCTCTATGTAACCCTTGCCCGCTCGATGGGCGACATTCCGCCAGGCAGTCCGAGTTACCTCAACGGGGTTGACTGAGTCGGCTATTACAATGCGGCCCAGCCTGAGGTTATCCTCGGCAATCGCGTAGGCGACCACGTAACCCTCTGGCCCCGAGATCGTTACATTGCAGTCGCGAAGTGCTTGCTCTATGGAATCGATGCGAAGATGAACTGCCTCAGTTTCTCGTGCCAGCCCGGTGGCGATCGCCGTCTTCCCCACTGCGGGAAGGCCTCCGAGTATCACTAGCATTGGACCACCAGTGCCAGGTCCCGTGTAGCCTCAGCTAGAGGCCTGGGGACGATCGACGGAAGAGGACTTAACCTCTCCGAGCTAGTGAGGCCTAGCGCCCACGAGCCTAGTATTCTGCACACCCAGCGCCGAGTCCCGGGTATTCCAGTCCCCTTCCCTAGGCACCACCGCGTTCGGCGTTTTCCAGGTCTCGTTGGCCTGCCGATGACTATCTCCGACAATTGTTTCCTCTCGGGCTGGCGCTGGATCGAACATTGGGTAGCAAGATCATAGGGAATATCATGGCCAACACAGGGAGGTGCGCGCCTCACCAGGGTGTAGACGCCGAATGATTTCTGGTTCCCTCACGTGCTCGGCTTAAGCGAGTGGTCAACCGTGGACCGCGTCGCGAACTTCTCGCCGGGGGGTCGACCTGTAACCGGTCAGAGGCTTCTCAGCGAGGCATCCCGCCCTCGCCGAGCCCAGCCTGCTAGTTCCCTATCCGTCCCACAAACTCCCTAAGAAGAGGCGCGACCCGCTCAGGCGCTTCCTCCGCGACAAAGTGGCCGACATCATCTAGCGTGTGGGTTTCGGGATTGCTTAGTTCCGTTTGCCATCGACCCAGTTCCTTGCGTCGAAAGGCGATGTCCTTCAGTCCCCAGAGTATCAGGGCAGGCTTGTCGCGAAAGGTCGCTCTATCGTCCCATATTGAACTCAACCACGAGCTGGCCCCTACTATGTGTCCTGGCAGCGCCGCACTAGCGTCCCGGCCCCCAGGCGGCTGTGCGTTGCGGTAATGGTCCATCACCTCCGTGGTGAGGGCCGACTGGACCCCCACGGCCCTGGGCATCACGCCGTTGACAAAGAAATTGCGCCGCTTGATCAGAAACTGCCCCAGAGGGCTGCGCATGAACGGTACTGAAGAATACGAAGTGCAGGTCGCTTCCCACAGGCCAGCACCAGGTATTGGCTATCGCCAGGCCGGCCACTATTTCGGGCTGACGGCAGGCGAAATGCAGGCCGACAGGCCCTGCCCAGTCCGACATGTAAAGCGTGGCGTCCTTAACTTCCAGGTGGTTCATCAGGGCGGAGAACCGGTCCGCATGCGCCTGAGGAGTATGGTCCTGCTTCCGTTTGGAGCGCGACGAGAGCCCAAATCCCACATGGTCGACTGCAATGCATCGGAAGTCGTGGCGCAATTCGCTGATGATGTGACGGAACTCAAAGCCCAAACGGGTTCCCATGCACGATGACCGGCCCCGACCCCTCATCGACATAGTGCATGCGGTGACCGTCAGGCGTGGTTAACGCACCGGCTGGAAAAGGGATACAGCTCGTCGGACAGCCAAGGAGGCCTGACCCCTCGTCCTGGGGTGTCAAGGCCCCCTCTATGCCTGAAACTGCCCGCTGGATTTCGCCGGTAGCATAGCTCTCCGGGAGGTCGAATGCGCTACTTGACACGGCTTCTCCGGCCGGACACGGACGGAAGAGTTCGAGTCCCCGCAACTCTCAGCTGCATGCGGTGACCGTCAGGCGTGGTTAACCACCGGCTGGAAAAGGGATACAGCTCGTCGGACAGCCAAGGAGGCCTGACCCCTTCGTCCTGGGGTGTCAACGCGCCCCCTCTATGCCTGAAACTGCCCGCTGGATTTCGCCGGTAGCATAGCTCTCCGGGAGGTCGAATGCGCTACTTGACACCCGCTTCTCCCTTGGCCGGACACGGACGGAAGAGTTCGAGTCCCCGCAACTCTCAGCTACAAAATGGTGGGCCCGGTAGGGATCGAACCTACGACCAATCGGTTATGAGCCGACCGCTCTGACCTCTGAGCTACGGGCCCGTCATTCCACCCTAGCACCCACCCCGGAAGACCGGCAATCCCGACACGGCGACTGTTCAGGGCCTCCTCCTTGCCGCGCGCGCTTGGCAGATGAGCTTCGCCGGGTACCGGCCGGCGTTTGACTGGCTGGTCCCTCTGGCCTAAGGTCCCCCGGAGCCACTCACAACGGCACCGAGCGACGGGGTTAACCTTTGGCAGTTTCCACGAAAATTCAGCGGGCGATGGAGCAGGGCTCCTGGATACGCCGAATGTTCGAGGAGGGATCTGCGCTCAGGGAGCGCCTTGGGCCAGAGAACGTCTTCGATCTTTCCCTGGGCAATCCGGTGGAGGAGCCGCCCGAGGAGTTCGTCTCGGAGCTGCGGCGCCTGGCTGCCAGCCCGGAGCCCGGCATGCATCGGTACATGTCCAACGCCGGATACCCGCAGACGCGGTCAGCGGTCGCGGCGTCACTTGCGGCAGAGACGGGCCTGCCGTTTACCGGCGACCAGGTCGTGATGACCTGCGGGGCCGGCGGTGCCCTCAACGTGGTGATGAAGGCATTGCTAGACCCCGGCGACGAGGTGGTCGTCTTTTCTCCCTACTTTGTCGAGTACTTTTTCTATGCGGACAACCACGGTGGTCTCTGTCGCGTCGTGGAGCCGGACGATCGGTTCCTGCCTGACATGGAATCACTGGTGGAGGCGCTGGGGGAACGAACGAGGATGGTGCTCGTAAACTCCCCCAACAACCCCACCGGCGTTGTGTATCCGCGCGCGGTGCTCGACCGGATTGCGGAAGCGATTCGCGGGACCGAGCTGCGCTACGGCAGGGAGATATTCCTGGTCAGCGACGAGCCGTATCGCCGCATCCTGTATGACGGCCTGGAGTATCCACACGTATTCTCCTCGTACGAGCGCACCATTGTGGCGACATCCCACTCAAAGGATCTCGGGCTGCCCGGGGAGCGCATCGGATACATAGCGGTCCATCCCGGTTATGCGGGTCGCGGCGAATTGGTTGACGGGCTCGTCTTTTGCAATCGAACGCTGGGCTTCGTCAACGCCCCCGCCCTGATGCAACGCCTGGTAGCCGGACTTCAGACGGCAACCGTGGACGTTGCCCGCTACCAGGCCAAGCGAGACTTTATCTGGGGAGAGCTGACCGGCCTCGGATACGAGGTTGTAAGACCCCAGGGCGCGTTCTACCTGTTCCCCCGCTCTCCGATCGACGACGAAGTCAGGTTCACCGATGAGCTGAGGAACCAGGGAGTCCTGGTCGTGCCTGGCCGGGGCTTCGGATTCCCCGGGCACTTCAGGATCTCGTACTGCGTCGATGACGACACGCTAAGGGGTTCAATACCCGGCTTCAGGGCGGCGCGGGCTGCGGTCTAGGGATCTTTGAGCCCCGCTCCGGTCACCGGCACCAGCACCCTGTCGCCAGTCCCGATTTCACCCCTCTGAACCAATCGCTCCAGTCCCGCGAATGCGGCTGCGGACGTGGGCTCTGCATATATGCCCTCCCGACTGGCCAGCAGCGTTCTCCAGCGCAGAATGTCGCCATCCCCTACCGCCACTGCGGAGCCGCCGGAATCGTCAAGTGCCTCCATGATCTGACCCAACCTTGGAGGGGCCGCAGAGGCGATCCCCCCGGCGATGGTCGATGCCGTCGGCTCCGGCGTCCACTCTTGGCCTGAACGGGCGGCGACAATCGGCATCACGGCGGCCGACTGTACGGCATGCAGCCTGGGCAGATAGCAGGCTCCTGTCTCACCTCTTAGCTCGGTGAGTGCAAGATGAAATGCGATGAACAGGGATCCATTGCCGACAGGAACCACGACGTGCCCGGGGAGTCGGCCTCCGAGCTGGCCGATCATCTCATAGGCGCAGGACTTGGTGCCCTCGATGAAGAACGGGCTCAGGTTGTGTGAGGCGTATGCGAGGTCCGTCTCTGTCACGAGTTTCAGGGCGGCCTCAGCCGCCCTCTCCCGAGGTCCTGGAATCCGGTGGACCCGGGCGCCGAACACCCTGATCTGCGAGACCTTGCCCTCTGGGGCAGAGTCCGGAACAAATATGTGTGCCCGCATCCCGGCCCTTGCGGCGTACGCGGCGACAGAGGCCCCGGCGTTACCGGAGGAATCCTCCACGATGCCCTCAACCCCCTGCTCGGCAAGCGCGCTCACCATCACCGCCGTTCCTCGATCCTTGAATGAGCCGGTCGGATTGGAGGACTCCAGCTTTGCAACCAGCGAGCCGAGACCCAGGTCAGAGGAAATGCGTTCTAGTTCGACAACAGACGTGTCGCCCTCGCCAAGGGAGATCATCGATTCGGGCTGTCCGAGTGGCAGAGGAGAACCCGAACTCGACCGATGTGCGGGCCCGTCCGATCCGTAATCGACGGACAGCGGTGCACCGCAGTCACGGCAACGCAGCGCGTCAGGTCCGGGCTCGCGCTCCGCTTCGCAAGAGCTACACCTGAAGACGAACCCCGTCATGACTTGCTCAGGGTAACAGCGAAACAGGCCCTAGATGCAAATTGACACTGCATCGGTCCGTCCTTACCATCGCGGCCTGTGCGAGCTGATCAGCAAGAGGCCAATACGATTCCACTTACACCCCGACCCGAAGACCCAGATTCCGTTGTTTTCAGGGGCGACGGCGAGCCGAGAACGGCGGTTGATCAGATAAGGCGCCTAAACGAGATAGCCGCAGGTCCCGGATTCGAGGAGGACGATTTCTCACGGGGGGGCTCGGTGGCCCGGCTCGAAGAGGCGATCGCCGACCGTCTGGGCAAAGAGAGCGCGATCTTCATGCCTACCGGTACGCTCGCCAACCATCTGGCGCTGCGTCGCCACTGCGGCACCGGTGGTCGTGTGGCGGTCCAGGAGCAGAGTCATCTCTTCAATGACACGGGCGACTCGGTTCAGCGCCTCAGCGGCATCAACCTGGTGCCCCTGGCGCCCGGGAGGACGGGATTCACCGCGTCCGAGCTGGATGAGGCGTTCCGCACTTCGGTGACCGGCCGGGTGCTGAATCCAATCTCGGCCGTCATGGTCGAGACCCCGGTGCGCCGCAGGTCGGGACAGGTGGTCCCATGGGACGATCTGGTCTTGATTACGGACCTTTGCCGCTCCATCGGCATACCCTCCCACCTCGACGGGGCGCGCATATTCATGATGGCGGCGGCCACGGGCCGCGACGTGGCAGACTATGCCGGGCTCTTCGACACGGTGTACGTGTCGCTCTACAAGTACCTTGGAGCGCCGTTCGGAGGAATTCTTGCCGGTGCTGGGGAGTTCATTGAGGGCATGTACCACGATCGGCGAATGTTCGGGGGCGGTCTGGCCCAGGCAGGCCTTGTTGCCTCCCTGGCACTGAGGGGCCTTGCCGGTTTCGAAGAGGTGTTTGCCTCCGCGATGAGCAGGGCTCGGGACCTGTTTTCTGATATCAACCGTCTCCCGGGCCTGTCGGTAGCCCCGTTCGAGCATGGCTCCAACATATTTCCCCTGCGCATAGGGGAGCCGACGAGTCCCGTGCGCCTGGCCGAGTCGCTGGCCCGGCGGGGCGTGTTCATCTACCCGGAGGACGGATCGGATACCGTCGACCTGCACGTTAACGCCACGGTGCTCAGGCGACCGAGGGAGGCGATAGCAGGGGCTTTTGCCCAAGCGCTTTCCGAGCACAGCGAAGAGAGGCGGACGTAGCACCGATCCGTCCGTCCTGAATTGGAGTTGGACCGCACAGTAGACGTAGTGGTGGTTGGCGCCGGAGCCACAGGCGCTGCTCTCTCGTGGAGACTCGCCACCCGTGGACTCAAGGTCACGTGCCTTGAGCAGGGAGAATGGGTGGACCCTTCCTCCTATCCTGCGAGTTACGAAGGTTGGCCGCTGCACTTCGGGACCGACTTTCACCTTGATCCCAACGTGCGCAGGCTGGCATCTGATTACCCGGTGAACGTCGAAGCCTCACCAGTGTCCATCTCGATGTACAACGCGGTCGGGGGAAGTACGATCCACTGGAGCGCACACTTTCCCAGGCTGCATCCCTCGGACTTCAGGGTAAGAACGCTCGATGGAGTGGCCGACGACTGGCCGATCAGCTATGCAGACCTTGAGCCGTACTACGACCTGAACGATCGTATCAACGGAGTCGCCGGCCTCGATGGCGATCCGGCCTATCCTCCAAAGTCGCCCAGGCAGGCACAACCCGTACCCCTGGGAGACCTGGGGAACGTAGTTGCAAGGGGATTCGACCGGCTTGGCTGGCACTGGTGGCCGGCCGACAGCGCCATTCTCACCAGGCCGTACGACGGTAGAGATGCCTGCAACAACTGCGGGCCATGCAATCTGGGTTGCTCCAACCGGTCGCGCTCGAGCGCCGATGTCACCTACTGGCCGAGGGCCATTGCCGCCGGGGCAAAGATTCTGACCAGTGCCCGCGCCAGCCGCGTCCTGGAGGTAGGCGGACGCGCGACCGGAGTCGCTTATCGCGATCTATCCGGCGCGGAAAGGGTGATCGGGGCGGCGGTGGTCGTGCTTGCCTGTAACGGCATAGGAACGCCGAGACTGCTCCTGAACTCGGCCTCCGCCACGCACCCGGACGGACTGGCAAACGGTAGCGGGCAATTGGGACGAAACCTCATGTTCCACCCTTATGCCACCGTCACCGGGGTGTTCGACGATGTCCTGGATGGGCATATCGGACCGGTGGGATGCTCGATCGTCAGCCAGCAATTCTACGAGACGGACAGGACTCGCGGCTTTGTTCGCGGATACATATTGCAGGTCGGTCGGAGTGGGGCGCCTCTACACACCGCCCTGGGCGGCGCCGGAGACCATCTGGTGCCCTGGGGTGATCAACACCACGCCGTCTTTGCCGCAAGACACCTGAGGACCGCGACGATTGCCGTCATCGGGGAGGATCTCCCGGAGCCGCACAACCGCGTGGACATCGACCCTGAACTCACGGACGGCAGCGGCATCCCGGCGCCAAGGGTCCGCTACAGCCTCGGCGAGAACAGTCGAAGGCTAATGGAGCATGGTGTCCAAAGAGCGGCAGAGGTACTGGAGGCGGCGGGCGCGCACGAGACGATCGTCACCAATCCATTCCCATATTCAGGGTGGCATCTGATGGGGACGGCCCGCATGGGGACCGATCCGGGAAGCTCGGTGGTGGACCCCTGGGGCCGTGCTCACGAGGTCGATAACCTGTACGTGATAGACGGATCGATATTTGTGACCGCGGGCGGTGTGAATCCCACCTCGACGATGCAGGCGCTGGCTCTTCGAATCGCAGACGGCATTGCCGAGCGGTCGCCGGTCACCAAAAGCCGTCCATCAAAGTGCTATCTTTAAGTCGGTTGGACGAAGAATCGAACCATCGCTTTACCGTGAACTTCCTTACGCATACCGACCGCAAAGCTGAGTCCGGAGGCCTTCGGGGCCATCTGGAGATCCATCGCGACTGGATACTTCTGACCACGCTGGCGGTGGTAATAGGCCTGGATCAACTCACCAAGTTCTTGGTCAGGGAGAACATGACGATCGGCCAGTCTATACCGGCCGAGGGTTTTTTCCGACTCACCTACCATACGAACTCCGGCACGATCTTCGGGCTGTTCCCCAACGCCACGCTTGTCCTGACCGTCATATCCGTCCTGGCCATAGCATTCCTCATCTACTTCTACCGAAGCCAGCGGGCGCTCGGCCCCGTGACGCGACTTGCGATAGGGCTGCTGCTGGGAGGCGCCTTCGGTAATCTGATCGACAGGCTGGCCATGGGACGTGTCACTGACTTTTTCGATGTGGGCAGGTGGCCTATCTTCAACGTCGCCGACGCGTCCATTACCGTGGGCATCTTCATCCTCATCCTGTTCATGACCCTGACCCCGGCCAGGGACAGGAAGGCGAGTCCCGAGCGCGACCCTGATGGCTCGCCGGCAAGCGGGTCTGGCGACCGGGCCGATTGACGGAACCGGTCGACCTTCGCGTACCAGAGACCGAACACGACTCGCGACTCGACATGTTCGTGTCCGTCGCGGTGCGGGACGTGTCCAGATCCCGTGCCCGCTCAATGATCGAGAGCGGCCTCGTGCTGGTCGATGGCTCTGCGGGCGCCAAGCCAGCACTGAGGCTCAAACCGGGCCAGGTGGTGACCGTGCTTCCGGGCCAGATGGAGCCCACGGATATGGCCGCCTGGGATGTGCCCTTGACCCTGCTATTTGAGGACGATGATCTGCTGGTCATAGACAAGCCCGCGGGCATGCCGGTTCACCCTGGTCCGGGCCACCACGGAGACACTCTGGCAAATGCACTTCTCGCCCGATGGCCCGGCATGTCGGACGTGGGCCATACGGCCAGGCCCGGGATAATACACCGGCTCGATGCCGATACATCCGGCCTGATCGTCGTGGCCAGGACGGCCCGGGCCCACGCCGACCTGTCCGGCCAATTCGCCGAGCGCAGGGTCGAGAAGATGTACACGGCCCTTGTCAGCGGCTCGCCGCGCCTGGACGAGGCCATAATAGAGGCGCCAATCGCCCGCAATCCGAAGCATCGCCAAAAAATGGCGGTCGTCAGTACCGGACGTCCGGCTTCAACCCACTACACGGTTACCCGCCGTTTCGACAACAGCACGCTCGTGGAGGCCAGGCCGAGGACCGGCCGCACCCATCAGATCCGGGTCCACTTCGAGTCGATTGGCCACCCGGTGATCGGTGACGCACTCTACGGATCGACCGATCCGCATCTGGACAGGCATTTCTTGCACGCCTCGGCGATAGGCTTTTGGCACCCAGTCGACGGAAGGAAGATCGAGTTGACCTCTCCCCTGCCCGGAGACCTGATTGGATACCTATCGGAGGTGCTAAACTCTCGGGCTGAGATGACAGGCCCCGAATGACCGCCCCGGTTAGGGTCCGTTTCGCGCCGAGCCCCACCGGCGAGCCGCACGTAGGCAACATCCGCACCGCGGTCTTCGCCTGGCTTTTCGCCAGGGGTCGGGGCGGCTCATTTCTTGTGCGCATAGAGGACACTGATCGTGCGCGCCTGACCGAAGGTGCGGTCCAATCGGTCCTCGAGTCGCTCAGCTGGCTGGGGCTGGACTGGGACGAGGGCCCGGACATCGGCGGCCACTACGGACCCTACTTTCAGTCGGAGCGCATGGAGCGCGGCGACTACAAGGTCGCTGTCAACCGGCTGCTGTCGTCGGGACACGGGTATTACTGCTTTTGCCCGTCCGGTCGGCTGCAGAAGATGCGGGAGGAACAGCGCGCGGCCGGAAGGCCGCCCGCATACGACCGGCACTGCAGGGGGCTCAACCCGGACGAGCTGGCAAGGGCACTGGATGGCGATCAACCGCCAGTTGTGAGATTCGCCGCGCCTCAGAGCGGCCAGACGGTCGTTTCGGACCTCATCAGGGGCGAGGTTAAATTCGATAACGATCTTATGGACGACTTCGTCATGTTGAAGTCTGACGGGTTTCCCACCTACCACCTTGCCAACGTCGTCGACGATCACGCGATGAAGATCAGCCACGTCATGAGGGCCGATGAGTGGCTTCCCTCATTCCCGAGGCACTGGCTGCTGTACGAGGCGCTGAGTTTTCCAAAGCCGCTCTTCGCCCATGTCCCGGTGATACTGGCGCCGGACAGGTCCAAGCTGAGCAAGCGCCACGGCGCAACCTCGGTCGCCGAGTTTCGCAAGGGTGGCTACCTTCCCGACGCCATGGTCAACTTCCTGTCGCTGCTGGGCTGGTCTCTCGATGACAGGACCGAGATCTTCACACGCGGAGAACTGACGAGGCACTTTTCCATCGAGAGAGTCTCGAGGTCTCCGGCTATCTTCAACGTGGAGAAACTGGACTGGATGAACGGACTCTATATCCGCGAATCCAGTCCCACCGACCTTGCGGACGAGCTGGTCAAGTACTGGTCTCAGGCGGCCCCGCACGGATTTGACCGCGAGCCCGACCGGGAGACCCTGCTGGGCGTAGTGCCGTTGATACAGGAGCGCATCAAGAGGCTCTCGGATGCCGCTCCGCTGATGCGCTTCCTTTTCTCAAGCAAGCTGAGCTATGAGGGGGCCGACCTTGTGCAAAAGAGGATGGACGCCGAAGGGACTCTCCAGGCCCTTAGACGGGCCTGGACGGTTCTGTCGGAGACCGAGCCCTTCGAGGCGGAGGCAATCGAGCCAAGGCTCCGTGGTCTGGCCGCTGACCTGGGTCTCAAGTTGGGGCAGCTGCTGGGCTCGCTCAGGATCGCGACGACCGGACAGCGCGTCTCGCCGCCGCTGTTCGAATCAATGGAACTGCTGGGCAGAGACCGCACCCTGAATTCCGTCAGGGAAGCCATTTCCAAGCTTGAGCGAATGGGAGTGGCGGCGCAGTGAAGCTGGGGATCGTCGTCTTTCCTGGAACCTGGAGCGAGAGGGACTGTTTCAGGGTGCTCGACGACGTGCTCAAGGTCCCGGTCGAATACGTATGGCACCGTGATACCGATCTGTCTTCCTATGACTGCCTGGTCCTCCCGGGTGGGTTTTCGTACGGCGATTACCTGCGGGCCGGTGCGATCGCCCGGCTGTCACCGGTGATGGGATCCGTGGCGCGCTTCGCCGACGGGGGAGGCCTGGTTATAGGCATCTGCAACGGCTTTCAGGTGCTGTGCGAGGCGGGTCTGCTTCCCGGCGTACTCATGCGTAACGACCACCTGCAGTTCCGGTGCCAGTGGGTCGATCTCCGGGTGGAGACCGCGGCCAGTCCGTTCACCTGCTCGGTGTCGCCGGGCTCGGTGATACGTATGCCGATCTCACACGGCGAAGGCAACTATTTCGCCGACGTTGAGACGCTCGACCGGTTGGAGGCCGAGGGCCGGGTGGCCTTTCGCTACTGCGAGCCCGATGGCTCGCTCACCGAAATCGCCAACCCCAACGGATCGGCTCGCAACATAGCCGGGATCCTGAACGAGGAGGGTAACGTGCTTGGCATGATGCCCCATCCCGAGAAGGCCTGCGAGGAGATTCTCGGGGCAACCGGCGGCCTGTCCATATTCAGGTCGCTTGTAGACTCCCTCGCCCCCCGGCGGGCCTGATGGATCACGCCGCCGGCGTTGGACTGGCACTCGTGTCGGCGCTGGGATTCGGTGCCGTCGCGGTCTTCGCGCGCCTGGGGATGAGGCATGTGCGCCCTACCACCGCCACCGTTGCCTCGCTGATCATCAGCGCCCTCGTCACTCTGGTGATCGCCCTGTCCGTGGACGCAGGTGAGATCGCTGCGCTGAGCGCGGCGGCGTTTGGCTTCATCCTGCTCAACGCCGCTTTTTCTTACCTTGTGGGCCGGCTGTTCAACTTTACGGGGGTTCGTCTGGTCGGTGCATCCAGGGCCTCAATCATTATCGGCACCTCCCCCCTCTTCTCGGCCGGGCTCGCCGTCTGGCTGCTGGGAGAGCGGCTCAGCGCGCCGATACTGGCAGGCACTGTGCTGGTAATCATCGGCGTGGGCGTCATCCTGAGCGGCAGGCGCGAGGTGGGCGATGATCGCGTGCCGTCGCGCGTCAAGAAGGTGAAGTCCCATGGCAGCGGTGCCTGATGGGCGTTTCGATGCCACATCTTGGCGCCGGGCGTACCGCGGCCGGATACGGGGCGGCCCTTCTGTCGGCAGTCGGTTACGCCGCAGGGGCGGTGGTTGCCGCTCACGTCATCGCGAACTACGCATCGCCAATCACGACCAGCGCCTTTTCCCTGCTCTTTGGCGCGGTTATCGTGGGCGTGCCCTTTATCGGCCACGTTCGCCGCGATGCGTCGGGAACGCCCCTCCGTGCCTGGGTCATGGTAGGGATGGCCGGTGCAGCAGCTTCGGTTGGAGTCACCTTCTTTTTCCTGGCGATAGGAACGGCCCCGGTGACCGTGGCCACGCCCGTTACCGGCGCCTATCCGCTTGTTGCGATCGTCCTGTCTTACCTGTTCATCAACCGCATGGAGAGCGTGACCTGGAGGACCTGGATCGGAGGCCTACTGGTAGTTGGCGGGGTCGTTTTGGTAGCCCTGGGATGAGTGTCTTTGGATAGGGCGAAGCTAGAAGCGCTTGCAATCTCTGAGGCCGAGTACGGGGCCATCGTGGACCGGCTCGGCCGTGAGCCGAACGACCTTGAACTGGGTCTGTTCGGCTCGTTGTGGAGCGAACACTGCGGGTACAAGCACTCCAGGCCGCTCCTGAAGACGCTCCCGAGCGAGAGCGACCGGTTGCTGGTCGCTCCCGGGGTCGAGAACGCTGGCGCAGTCGACCTCGGGAACGGCATAGCGGTGGTGATGAAGATAGAGTCGCACAACCACCCGTCGGCGATAGAGCCCTACGAGGGAGCGGCGACAGGGGTCGGCGGGATCGTGAGGGACATACTGGCAATGGGCGCACGACCCATTGCACTGCTCAACTCGCTGCGCTTCGGACCACTTGAGGATGCCGAGAGCCGCAGGCTGTTCGAGGGCGTGGTGGCGGGCATCTCGGGATACGGAAATTGCATCGGCGTGCCCGATGTCGGGGGCGAGGTCTTCTTCTCCGAGGCCTACCGGTTCAATCCCCTGGTCAACGCCATGTGCGTGGGGGTTCTGGATCCAGCCAAGATGGCTCGCGCGGTGGCTGGGGATCCGGGCAATGTGCTGCTGCTGGTAGGTGCGGATACCGGACGCGATGGTATCCACGGCGCATCCGGGCTCGCTTCGCAGACGTTCGAGGAGGCAAGGGAGGAGCTGCGTCCAACCGTCCAGGTCGGCAACCCGTTTCTCGAAAAGGTGCTGATCGAGGCATGCCTGGAACTTGTGGAATCGGGAGAGTTTGTCGGGCTCCAGGACCTGGGCGCGGCGGGACTGACGAGCGCCACGGTGGAGTCGGCGGGCAAGAGCGGCCGAGGCCTGGATCTCGACGTGTCCGTCGTGCCTCGCAGGGATTCGGGCATGACCCCCTATGAGGTAATGCTCTCCGAGTCGCAGGAGCGCATGCTCGTGGTCGCAAGACCCGACCAGGTCGAGTCCGTTCGGCGCGTATTCGGCCGCTGGGACCTCGATGTCACGTTGATCGGCAGCGTCACCGGCGATGCGATGGTCAGGGTTTCTGACGCCGGCACCGAGGCGGCGAACGTCCCGGTCGCCCCACTCATCGACCCTCCGTCGTACCGGCTCACAGGTGCAAAGCCCGATTGGCTCGACCGACTCCAATCGCGGGATCTCGGGCGGGTTCCCATGCCGGGTGAGGGCCCCGGGGCCGTGCTCCTGCGGATGCTGGCCTCACCGAACGTCGCCAGCAGGCGATGGGTCTACCGGCAATACGACCACCACGTTCAGATAAACACGGTCGTCGAGCCTGGGAAGGGAGATGCCGCGGTCCTGCGACTCGCTGGGACCAGACGCGGCCTGGCGGTGGCGACGGACGGAAACGGGCGCCTGGGTTTCTTGAATCCCTACGCCGGAGGTGCCATTGCGGTTGCCGAGGCATGTCGCAACGTGTCCTGCGTCGGCGGCGATCCGATTGCGCTGACGGACTGCCTGAACTTCGGGAACCCCGAGCGACCCGATGTCTACTACCAGCTGGAGGAGTCGGTCAGGGGCCTGGCGGACGCAGCCCGGACACTCGGGCTGCCTGTGGTCAGCGGGAACGTGAGCCTGTACAACGAATCTGCGGGAAAGGCGATCTACCCGACGACCGTCATCGGCGCCCTGGGCGTCCTGGACGATGTCACGATGCGGGCCGGCATAGGTTTCGTCGAACAAGGCGATGCTGTGATCCTGCTGGGAGCCGAGACACTGAGCGGCGACCCTTCGCTTCTCGCCGGCAGCGAGTACCTTGAGAGGATTCATGGACAGGTCGCGGGCAACCCGCGCATAGACCTGGCGCTGGAGGTGGCGGTGCAGCGTACCTGCAGGCGCCTGGTGAGAGAAGGGATCGTCCGATCCGCCCACGACGTTTCAGAGGGCGGGCTCGGGGTGGCGCTGGCCGAGTGCTGCATTCTGGGCGAGATCGGACTGGAGCTTTCGGCTGACCTGCCGGACCGATGGGACGCCGCCCTGTTCGGCGAGCCGCAGTCCCTGATCGTGGTTTCAACCGCCGCAGATGGACTGGCCCGCGCATCCAGGGTGGCGACCGAGGAGGGTGCGCCCTTTGTGCACCTGGGTACTGTGGGCGGGGAGGTAATTCGTCTTGGATCGCTCAAACCCATACCGGTCGGGGAGCTGGCGGCGGCCTGGAGCGGCGGGATAGAAGGAAATCTGGCCTGAGGCCGCCAGCCAAATTGACACTGGTTTTGGACGAATGCTAAATTCGGGAGTGGCTTGGCAGTCTGAATGCGCGATTGCTAGCATCCGGCTGAGCCGGGCCACCCAGATCCTTCGGAGACCCTTCGTTGCCTAGATACGACTATGAATGCGAGGCGGGGCACAGCTTTGAGCTGAAGCAGAGCTTCGTGTCCGAGCCGGTCGCAGATTGCCCCGTATGCGGCAGCCTCTCGTCGCGCAAGTTCAGTGCGGTGCCCATAGTGTTCAAGGGCTCGGGCTGGTACGTGAACGACTACGGCAAGAAGGGCTCGTCTTCATCGTCGACCCCGAGCAAGGAAGACGGCGACTCCGCAAAGGCCGAAAAGTCCTCGTCCAAGGACGGTGCCAAGGCGGAAGCTCCGGCCAAGAGCGCCGCCAAGGAGAAGGCCGGAACCAAGTCCGGCGACTGAAGTGCGCGCGCTCATCCAGCGCGTGTCCAAAGCCTCCGTGGATGTGGACGGGCGTACCGTTGGCAGAATCGAACGGGGTCTGGTCCTCCTGATAGGCATCTCCCGGCTCGATGATGAGCAGGACGCGAGGCACATTGTCGAAAAGTCCGTGAACCTGCGCATCTTTCCCGACGAGGACGGCAGGTTCGACCGTTCGGCCCTCGAGGTGGGAGCCGACCTGCTCCTGATATCCCAGTTCACGCTCTATGGAGATACCCGCAAGGGACGGCGTCCCAGCTTCGGCGATGCCGCCCCGCCTGACCGGGCAGATGAGCTCTTTCGAGCCACCGTTGAGATGTTCAGGCGGACGGGCCTGGTGGTTGAGACCGGGGTGTTCCAGGCCCACATGATCGTCTCGCTGGATAATGACGGCCCCGTCACCATCTGGCTCGACTCAAGCGACCGGCGCAGGCCCAGAAGGAGCTAGACGGCTGCCGGAGACCATGCGATCGGATGCCTAACGTGGGGATGGAAAGGCCAGGACGCCATCGGCTATCGGGATCGCTGCCGCAGGTATGTCCACGGGCAAAACGATGACCTGGGAACCGGAGGCCTGTGAGGCCGAGACCACCCCTCTCCACAGCCTCCCGGAAAAGACCAGGCGTCCTCCGTCGCTCGTCCAGGGCGAGTGGGAGAGCGCGTACTGATCGAAGAACGAGAACAGGACGAGCTGCGGCCTGGAAGGGATGAACTCCGCCAGCAGCTTGGACTCGTTCGTGGCCACGTCGTACAGGCGCCATGAGAGTGTGCCCCGCGCATCGGGTGCCGTCACGTATGCGATCCTGGATCCCCCGGGGGACCAGAACATCGCTATCATCAGGTCACCCACCCCCAGATCGGTGGACGACCCGTCCGCATCGTAGAGCCTGAAACCCTCGCCCAGGATCACCTGTTGGCCCATGTAGGTCGTGATGCCACTGGTTCCGTGCACGGCCAGGTGGCGCCCGTCGGGAGACCAGGACAGGGCCGAGTGGATTACCGGGGCGCGATCGACCCTGGTCTTGGCCCCTTCTGGAGTCGCGATGAAGATCAGGTGGTCGCCTCCCCCGTCCCTTTCGACGTAGGCAAAGCGGGTGTCGATGGGAGACCAGGCCGACACCCGATACCGCTCGGCCAGGGAGTCCACCCTGGTCATCATGTACCCGTCAACCGTGCCACCGGATCCAACGTCAATGAGGATATTGTCCTGCGCGCGGTGGGCCAGCAGGTACCGCGAGTCGAACGACCAGCTCAGCCAGAGCGGTCCGTCACTCAGAATCTCCCGGGGGGAAGCATCGTCGCCGCGGTCGTCGAGCAAGAGCGCAAGGCCATCCTCACGTCCGGCGATGAAGGCAAGGTGTGCGCCGTCCGGCGACCAGATCGGATAGTGCACAACGTCTTCGGCCAGAAGGCCCACAAAACCCGTGGCGCCTGAGTGCAGGCTGCTCACGGTTCCTTCGGCAAGGTCGGCCTCCAGAAGTTCGACCCGCACATTCTCCACGCTGTCTCCGTAGACGGCCGAAAAGACGATGGTCCGGCCATCGGGCGACCACGTCGGCCAGGTATAGAAACCATCGTCCGCCGGGCTCACCCGACTCCGGGACGATCCGTCGGGGACGGCGGTCCAGATCTCACCGTCAGGCGTGACGTAGGCGATCCGGTCGATTACGGGGTCGGGTGGAAGTACCTGGGCTTCGGGGGGACTGTCGACGGCCGCGACCACTCCAATAGCGACCAGGCCGCCCGCGACCACGGCTACGGCGGCAAGGAGCCTCAATTCACCGCCCGTCCGCGTGCCGACGCATCACAGCACACGCAGGCTCATGTCCAGCGCCGGCGCCGAGTGCGTAAGGGCACCAACGGATATGAAGTCGACCCCGGTTTCGGCTATGGCCCGCACGTTTTCCAGATCGACACCGCCGGAAGCTTCAAGGACCACGCTGCCTCCGGCCATGCTGACCGCCTCCCGCAACGTCTCGACATCCATGTTGTCCAGCATGACGACGTCGGCGACCCCCTCAAGTGCCTCCCGGAGCTGGTCTAGGTTCTCCACTTCCACCTCTACCCGAACCGAGTGACGTCCGGCCGACCGGGCCCTAGCTACTACTTCATTCAACCCCTCACCCCGGGCACTCAGCACGCTTAAGTGATTATCCTTGATGAGTATCCCGTCGCCAGCTGATGTCCGGTGGTTGCGAGCGCCCCCGGCGGCGACCGCGTACTTTTGCAGCGCCCGCAGCCCGGGCACGGTCTTGCGCGTGTCGACGATCACCGCCCCGGTGCCCTCCACCGCGTCTACGTAGCGTGCGGCAAGGGTCGCGATGCCGCTAAGGTGCTGAAGGAAATTGAGCGCCGTCCTCTCGCCGCTGAGGATGGACGCTGAGGATCCCTCGAGGTCCAATACCACGCTGCCACGCTCGATGCGGCTGCCGTCGGCAATCGGCAATCGGGTAACGATGTCGGGGTCAATGATCTCAAAGACCGTCTGTGCAATGCGCCCGCCGCAGAACACCCCTGCCGCTCTGGCTTCCACAACGGCCCTGATCCTGCTATCGGGGTGCACGAGGGCATCGGTGGTTATATCGCCACCGCCGAGATCCTCTGCGACGGCCGCCTCGACGATCCTCCTGACGAGCAGCTGCAGCGGTAACCTACTCATTGCGCATCGGCATCAAGCGGGGGGCTCTGGGCATCTTGCTTGTAGGGCCCCGGTCGATCGGAGCGGCGGGACCAGGCTCGCGGTTCTAGACGACGCTCAGCATCCGGTCCAGGGCTATACGGGCGTGTGCCCGGGTCTCGTCGTCCACCCTGATCCGATTTACGACAACGCCCTCATTCAGACCGTCCAGCACCCAAAGCAGATAGGCGGGGTGTATCCGGTACATCGTCGAGCAGGGACACACCACCGGGTCCAGGCAGAATATCTTCTTGTCCGGGTGCTCTGCGGCCAACCGGTTGACCATGCTGATCTCGGTGCCCACCCCCCACACGGTCCCCGGGGGCGACTCCCTTATGGTCCGCAGTATGAATTCCGTGGAGCCATTGAAGTCGGCCGCGTCAACCACATCCTTGGTGCACTCGGGATGGACCAGTATCTTGACCTCCGGGTGGCGCTCCCTGGCGTAGGCTATCTGCTCGACCGTAAAGCGCGTGTGTACGGAGCAGTGCCCCTTCCACAAGATCATGCGCGCCCGCCTTAGAGCGTCCGGGCTGTGGCCTCCGAAGGGCCTGTAAGGGTCCCACACGACCATCTCCTCCAACCCGATCCCGGACCTGATCGCGGTGTTCCGTCCCAGGTGCTGGTCGGGAAGGAAGAGAATCCGCTCCCCCCTCTCGAGCGCCCATCGGAATGTGGCCGGAGCATTGGAGGAGGTACATACGATCCCGCCGTTGGCGCCGCACAGCGCCTTTATACCGGCGGTCGAGTTCATGTAGGTGATTGGCACTACGCCGCCGTAGGCCCCCAACACTTCCGTGAGGTCGTCCCAGCAGTCGAGGACGTCATCGAGCTGTGCCATGTCGGCCATCGAGCATCCGGCGGTCATGTTCGGCAGGATCACCGATACGTCCCGCTCGGTCAGGACATCGGCTGTCTCTGCCATGAAGTGGACCCCGCAAAATACGATGTACTCGACGTCCTCGCGTTCCGTCGCCTGGCGAGACAGGTTGAACGAATCGCCCCTGAAGTCGGCGAACTCGATGACATCGTCCCTCTGGTAGTGGTGGCCCAGAATCAACAGGCGATCCGACAGGCGTGCCTTGGCCGCGCGGATACGTGCGGACAGCTCCGCGGGCTCGATGCGGAGGTATTCAGATGGAATGCGCTGCCAGCGGACTCCGGCCTTGAACTCGGTCTCGAGGGTCTCCGATCGCAGTTGGGGGCCACTCTGGCAGAATGCGGACTGTTCTATCTCCGTTACCGGAAGCGCCCGATCCCTCAACTTTTCCTCGATTAGGGTGGCCATCTTCTCCCCCTCTTGCTAGGCGACTGCCGGCCCGCGAGCGCCGGCCTCGGCCATCTGCGCGGTACCCACCAGTGCCCAGGGTCCCGTCTTGTCTATGCGCACGTCGATCGCGTGGCCCACTAGTTCATCGGGGCTGTCGGCGTCGAAGTGCACCAGCTTGTCGTTTCGATTGCGTCCGGTCGCCCTGCCGCCGCGAACCTGCTCGACGAGCACCTGCTCGGTCCGCCCTAGGAAGGCGGCGTTCAGCTCCGTTGCGATGCCTTCCTGCAGGACCTCTAACTCCGTTAGGCGACGCTTCTTTTCCTCTGCGGGAACGTCGTCCTCCATCCTTCGCGCCGCTATGGTCCCCTCCCTGGTCGAATAGGCGGCGGCGTGCACCTTGTCGAATCTGACCTCCCTGAGAAGTTCGAAGGTCCGCTGGAACTGTCGGTCGCTCTCGCCGCAAAAGCCGACAATGACGTCGGTGCTCATCGTCGCGCCAGGGATGCGGTCGCGAATTCTCTCGACCTTTCGCAGGTATTCGTCACGGGTGTAGCCGCGGCGCATGCGCTCAAGGACTTCGTCGTCACCTGCCTGCACGGGGAGGTTTATGTGCTCGCAGACCTTCTCAAGGCCGGCCACGGCATCGATTATCCGGTCGCTCATGTCGTTGGGATGGGAGGTGAGGAAGCGTACGCGCTCAAGGCCCTCTACCTCGTTTACCTCTGCTAGCAGGTCGGCCAGATCCGGGGCCCCGGGCAGGTCATGGCCGTAAGAGTCGACGTTCTGGCCGAGAAGGGTGATCTCCTTGACCCCTCGCTTAACGAGCATCTCGGCCTCCCTTACCAGCTCAGCGATCGGACGGCTCACCTCCCTGCCCCTGCGGTACGGAATGATGCAGAAGGTACAGAACTTGTCACATCCATGGATTATGGGAACGTAGGTGGCCACCGCCGGCCTGGCCACGAGCGGGCCGACACAGCCCTCGGGGTCGATGCCCAGCCGCTCGCCGAGCAGCTCTATCAGGGGATCGAACTGCTGGGGACGCATGAACACGTCGACGTAGGGGAATCGTTCTCGCAGCTGTTCGGTCCTGGGACCGACCATGCAGCCCATCAGGGCCAGTATGCGATCTGGGCGCGCATTTCTCACGGGCTTGAGGCGCGTGAGGTTGCCGACGACCCGGTCCTCCGCGCTCTGGCGTACGACGCAGCTGTTGAGGACGACGACGTCGGCGTCCTCGGCCCTTTGTGCGGGCGCCAGGCCCATCTGACCCATGGCACTCTCGAGGCGTTCGGAATCGGCCTTGTTCATTTGGCAACCGACGGTCCAGACGTGATAGCTTTTCACTGGCGTTCGGCTCGGCATTGGGGGTGGACTCGACCTCCGGATCGCGACCCGAGGCCGGTGCGAAGCGGCTCCCTACTCGATGTCAATATAGCAAAGAAACATGCATGATTCAAAGTAGATGCTTGTGAAAAACCACACTATCCGCTTTCTGGAAACGTTATTCGTTACGAATTTGCGTGAACAGCGTCCTTTTCATCGATCCCGCCCGTCACCTCGCATCCGAAGGACGAAGGATTGGTAAAAGTTTCACAATTTCGCTGATACGCGGGCCGATTCATGGCCTGCAACCGCGATAGCGTGCGGTGCAGGGCCCGGATGGCTCGAGGCCCGGCGCCCCTGCCCTAGCCGAGGGGTGCGAACTCCCGCCCGTCCTGGGAGCCTATCCAGACCTCCCCGCCCTCGAAATGCTCCTTCTTCCAGATAGGCACGATCTGCTTGATTCGTTCGACCGCGTACTGGCAGGCCTCGAACGCGGCCTGCCGGTGCGCGGCCGAGGAGGCGACCACCAGACTGATCTCGCCTATGTCCACGCGCCCCAGGCGATGGCCAATGGCCACGTTGCCAAGCTCCCAGCGCTCGGTCATCTCCGATGCCACCCGGGCCAACATCTTGTCCGCCATCGGGCGATAGGCCTCGTACTCGAGCATCGTCACCCGCCTGCCGGCGTTGTGGTCGCGTGTGGTCCCGAGGAAGGTCACTACCGCCCCGCTGCCGGCGGTGCGGACCCGGTCCGTCAGCCCAGCCGGATCGAGTGGGCCATCCTTGATGAGGATGCTCGGCGCGCTAGAGGGCGCCACCGGTGCCTCCTCCCGAAACAGGTGGAATCAGCGCGACCTCATCCCCGTCCCTCAGGGAAAAGTCGTGGTGCTGGTATTCCTCGTTGACGGCCGCGACGATGCGGCTGGGGTCTCCGGGTAGATCCGGGTACAGCCCGGACATTGCATGCGCGAGGTCTCCGACCGTGGCGCCCTCGCCGAGCTCGATGCCGACCGAGGACGATCCGACCGCCTCTCGGTATCCGGCAAAGAGCACCACGCTCACCCTCACCTTCGCTCCTGCCATCCGGTCCTACGGCCTCAGTCGCGCCCATGAGGCGGCTCTGCCCCGGGGCCTGAGGCCGCTATTACGCCGGAGGCTGTGAGGGCCTGCAGGCGTTCGGCGCTGTAGCCCAGGGTCTCGCAGAGGATCTCGGCAGTGTGCTCCCCGACGGCCGGGGCGGACCCCACCTCCATGGGAGTGCGGCTGAACTTGATCACCTTGCCGGTGACCCACATCGTCCCCGCCTGCGGATCGGGCACCTCGACCATGGCCTCCCTCTGTGTCAGGTGGGGGTCTGCGGCGGCTGCGGCCGTATCGTTGATCGGCGCACACGGCACGCTGTGTTCCGAAAGGCTTTTGACCGCCTCCGCGGTCCCGCGGCTGCCGAACCAGCTCTCCAGCTCTGCCTCCAGGGTCGCGGCGTTTGTCCTCCTGTCCTGGCGGGTGGCGAAGCGTGGATCGTCCACCCATTCGGGTTTGCCAAGCGCCTCGCACAGCCGCTCGAACATTGCCCGGTTCGTCGCAGCGATGAATGCCCAGCCGTCCCTGGTCCGGTAGGCGTTGGTGAGCCCGGCGCCGTTGCCCTCCCTCTCGAAATCCTGCCCGTCTCCGAGATAGGCGGAGATCGGTATCTCGTTGACGGTGAATCCCGTGTCTGCCAGGCATACGTCTATGGACTGGCCCTCGCCAGAGATCTCTCGTTCCCTCAGAGCTGCAAGAGCGCCTATCGCGGCATGCAGGGCCGTGATCCTGTCGATCAGCGGGAAGTTTGTCCGAACGGGGGGGCCGCCTGGCCAGCCGTTTGTAGTCATCATGCCGCCCAGGGCCTGGCCAATGGGGTCGAATCCCACCCTGTCGCTGTAGGGACCGTACTGCCCGTAGGCGGAGACGTTGATCATGATGATGCCCTGGTTCAGGCGCCTGAGGTCCTCGTACCCGAAGCCCATGGCATCTATCGTGCCCGGCCGAAAGTTCTGGAGGAAAAAGTCAGAGACCCGAACCAGGTCCCTCAGGATGTCCTTGCCCTCGTCGGTCCGCAGGTTGACCGCCAGGCTCTTCTTTCCCGAGTTGTACTGGACCCAGTAGGCGCTTTGCCCTCTAACCCGGGGCGAGTTCTTTCGGCTTTCGTCCCCGGTGGGCGCCTCCACCTTGATCACCTCAGCGCCCATCCGGGCGAACATCAGAGCGCAGCGCGGACCCGCCTGGTATCGACCCAGGTCGAGCAGCCGCAGCCCGGCCAGCGGCCCGGCCATCAGGCCCGGGCTCCCGATGGCGCATCTTTTGGGGGATGTGTCACGAATCCATACCTCCCCTACCCTTACGGGATAGGAAGTCCCTGAAGCCTTGCCGCACGGGCGTCGGCCTTAGGGCACCCTGCCTTTCCTGCATCTCCGATTCGAACATCTCCTGCCAGCCCGACCCTACCCCGTCGATGAGCAGGCCCTTTATGCCCGCCACCATGCGCGGGTCGTTGGCGGCTATCTGCCCTGCGATTTCCAGGCTGGCGTCCATGAGCTGGGAAGAGGGAACAAGCCGGTTGAGCAGGCCCATGCGGTACGCCTCCTCGGCCTCTACCACGCGCGCGGTGAACAGCAGCTCCTTGGCGGCCGGCCACCCTATCTGCATCGGCAGCGACCAGGTGGCGTTGACTCGGCCGTAAGATGCGGCAAGGAAGCGAAAACTGCTGCGCTCGCAGCCGACCCTGATGTCAAAGCTCGAGGCCATGACGGCCCCGCCGCCGTACGCTAGGCCGTTGATGGCGCCGATCGTCGGTGTCCTTATCGACGCGATTGACCAGTCCCGCCGCTCCTGTTCCCTGGTCATGGGAGGGAGGCCGGATTCCTCTCCTGCCACCCGCTCGGCCATCTCGTGTATGTCGGCGCCGGCAGAAAAGGCCCGGTCGCCGCTTCCGGTGAAAATGATCGCCCGCACCTCTTCGGATGCATCCAGTTCCGACACCGCGGCGGCAAGCTCCGAACTCAGCTCCTCATTCATGGCGTTGAGCACCTGCGGCCTGTTGAGGGTGACGGTCGCGACGCCCTGAGCGGACTCGATCAAGAGGGTGTTGTATGTCAAGCGGGCCTCCCGGGCAGGCAATTATAATGTCGGGCTAAAATCGACGGCGACCGCCAATAGCGCAAGGGGACAAAAAAGTGGCCACTGAGACCGATAAAGTCAGAGAATCCGAGATAGCCGTCCACTGGCAGGAAGAGGCACTGATACAGCCCCTGCCCGGCTTCATAGCCCAGGCCAACATGGCCGACCCGGCGGCCTTCGACCGCTTCAGCGCCGAGAACTGGCCCGACTGTTTCCGCGAATACGCAGAACTGCTCGACTGGGACCAGTACTGGCACACCACCGTCGACACTTCCAATCCGCCCTTCTACAACTGGTGGGTCGGCGGACGGCTCAACGCCTCCTATAACTGCGTTGACCGCCACCTGGCGGAGCATCGCAACAAGGCGGCGCTCATATTCGTGCCGGAGCCGGAGGACGAACGACACGAGGCGGTCACCTACCAGGAGCTCTGGGTCAGGGTGAACGAGTTCGCGGCTGTGCTGCGAGAGGCGGGCCTCAAGGCCGGGGATCGGGTCACCCTGCACATGCCGATGGTGCCCGAGCTTCCGATAACCATGCTCGCCTGTGCGAGGCTGGGCATCGTTCATTCTCAGGTCTTCGGCGGCTTTTCCGGAGGGGCCTGCGGCGACCGAATCGTCGATTCTCAGAGCCGCGTGTTGATCACCTCGGATGCGTACTGGCGGGCCGGCAGGCTGATCGACCACAAGGGCAAGGCGGATATCGCCGTACAGCACGCGGCCGACGAAGGCCACACCGTGGAGAAGGTGCTCGTCTGGCGCCGGTACCCGGGACAGTTCAGGTCGGAAACCCCCATGGTCGATGGCCGTGACTACTTCGTCGACGACCTGCTGGCAAGCCATAAGGGAGAGCGCGTCGACCCCGTGTCACTGCCTTCGGAGGCTCCACTGTTCATCATGTACACCTCGGGCACCACCGCAAAGCCCAAGGGCTGCCAGCACTCGACCGGCGGCTACATGTCCTACGTGGCCGGGACGACCAAGTATTACCAGGACATACACCCGGAGGACGTCTACTGGTGCATGGCAGACATAGGCTGGATAACCGGCCATTCCTACATCGTCTACGGGCCGCTCGCCGTGGCCGCCACCACGGTCGTGTATGAGGGCGCGCCCAACTACCCGGACGCCGGTCGCCCGTGGCGCATCGCAGAGCAACTGGACGTCAACATCTTCCATACCGCCCCGACCGCCATACGCATGCTTCGCAAGGTTGGGCCGGATGAGCCGGCCAAGTACGACTTCCACTTCAAGCACATGACCACCGTCGGAGAGCCCATAGAGCCGGAGGTCTGGCGCTGGTACTACGAGAAGATCGGCAAGGGCGAGGCCGTCATCGTCGATACCTGGTGGCAGACCGAGACCGGCGGCTTCATCGGCACCACCCTGCCGGCCCTTCAGGGCATGAAGCCGGGCAGCTGCGGGCCGGGCGCCCTCGGCATCGTCCCGATTGTGCTCAGCGATGATGGTCGACCGGTCGAGCCCGGCAGCGCCGGCAACATCTGCATCGCCAATCCCTGGCCGGGCAGGATGCAGACGATCTACGGCGACCCTGAGCGGTTCATTGAGACCTACTTTGCCAAGTTCGCCAAGCGGGATAGCAAGGACTGGCGCGACTGGCCCTACGTGACCGGTGACGGCGCCACGATGTCCGAGGACGGCTACATCCGCATCCTTGGCAGGGTCGACGACGTGATAAACGTGGCCGGCCACAGGCTGGGCACCAAGGAGCTCGAATCGGCGGCCCTGACGGTCGAGGCGGTCAGCGAGGCGGCGGCGGTACCCGCGTACGACGAGCTCAAGGGTCGGGTGCCGGAGCTTTATGTCTCGCTCCAGCCGGGCTTTGATGGCTCGGACGTTGAAGACCAGGTCAAGAGGAAGATCAACGAGATGATCGGGCCGATCGCCCGTCCCACGCATGTCTGGGTTACCGACGACCTGCCCAAGACCAGGTCGGGCAAGATCATGCGCAGGGTCGTCGCTGCGATCTCCAACTTCATGGATCCGGGTGATACCACGACCCTTGCCAACCCGGAGATCGTCGAGGAGATAGACCGCCAGGTGCGCGCGGCCAAGGTCGAGATGGGAGTCGTCCCGGAGGAGGAACTCCGCAAGCTCGAGATGGAGGTCGAGGCCTACGGCGAGAGCTAGTAGGCGGCGATGGCCTCCAGTACCTGCTCATGCACTGGCGGCCACGCACAGACCGCTACCGGGAAGACCGCGCCCGGCTTCCAGGCGAGTGGGGCCCCCCGCTCGTCCGTGATCACGATGCCAAGCTCTGAGCAGACCGCTGCGCCGGCCGCCACGTGTTCTACGCCCGCGTTGTAGAAGACCTGCGCTCCCAGTCTGCCCGCGGCCAGCTGAAACAGGCCGTGCGGGGCCGATCCCAGCGATAGCAGGCCCGCCGACCTGGACGCCCAAGCAAGGCTCCGCCCGATCTCATCGGTAAAGCGGCCTGCGGCGACCCCCACCAGAACATCCGACAGTCGGCCGCCCGGGGCCTCGCTCCGCCAGGGCCTGCCGTTGCGGGTGATCCCCCGATCCCTCACGGCGGCAACTCGCTCCTTAAGCGGCGGCAGTGCGATCACCCCCAGATCCAGGCTTCCCCCCGGCCCGATCAGCGCTATGCTGACGCCAAACAGGCCCAGTCCCGCAGCGTACAGGCGAGTACCGCACAACGGGTCGACGAGCCAGAAGCGATCTCCTCCCCCGCGGTCTACGAAGCCTTCCTCAGAGTAGATGTCTCCGGGGGTCTCGGGCCTGCCCAACACCGCCTTGATGGCCGCGTCCGAGGCCATGTCCGCCTCCGTGACCAGATCCCCCGGTGCCTTCTCCCAGGACGCCAGGCCCATGCCCGCGACCGCCGTATCGGCCTGGCGAAAACGTTCCATGAGACATGCGGTCGCCGCGTCGGTGGCCAGCAGCGATGCCTTGAGGTACCCGGTCAACCCACTGCGGCCATCGGCCCTATCGTCCATGCGTCTTGATCCCCTCGATACCCGGCCTCGTCGAATCCCCGGCCCGGGCTAGCATGCCCTGACCGGCGGTCGGCCGCCCCGCTAGCTCTCGATGATCGACACCGCCAGGTGCGAAGGCCGGTCGGCGTCGTGGTAGACGGTCTGGAGAGCGGGGATCATGCGGAGCTCGGAGGCGATTTCTCCACCGGTGTTCGGGTTGCGGTCGAATCGCGGGAAGTTCGAGCTGGATATCTCCAGCCGGATTCTGTGGCCGGAGCGGAAAACATTGCTGGTCGCCCACATGTCGATGTCATACTCGATCACCTCGCCTGCGGCAAGGGGCTGGCCGGGGCCCCGGCCATTTCGGAATCGGGCCCTGAGAATCCCATCGGTAAGGTTCATCGCGTCGCCGTCCGGCGAGACATCGACCAGCTTTGCCGTAAAGTCGGTGTCGACCGCCGAGGTGGACGCGAAGATCCTGGCCCGCACCCAACCAGTGATCTCAAGATCCCGCGGGAGCGGCTCCGAAGAAAAGACCAGCACATCGGGACGCTCTTCTACCTGCCTTTGGTCGTATGGCCCCCACTTCATCCAGGCGGTGTCGCAGCAGAGCCCGCCCCCAACGGTCGGTGCGGGGTCGGCCGGGTTGTAGGCATAGACATCGGGGTGCTCATCGCCCGGTTCCTCAAAGCTCAGGGTTCCGTCATCCATGCAGGTCGCCGCCCGGCCCTCGCTGTGCAGATACAGCCTCGTTTCCTTGGCCCCTGGCGGCGGCCACTGATCATAGGTACGCCACCGGTTCTCGCCCATCGCGAAGATCTCCACCGGCCCCTCATCGGGTACCGGACCGCCCCGAAGGTGGTGATCGAAGAAGCTGAGGAGCCGGCTCTCAAGCCCCAGGTGATATGCCCCGGCCCGTGTTCCGAAGTCGTAGGCGCCCACTGTGCCCGGGCAGTTTCTCAGGTGCACCCACGGGCCGACGAGCAGGCGGTGGGCGTCTCGCAACTTCGGCGACTGAGCGGCCCGGCGCATGCCCGTGTAGCCCCGTATGGTGCCAGCCATGAACAGGTCGTACCACCCGCCGTAGCTGAACGTCGGCACCTTCACCTCGCTCAGCCTGTCCTCGATGCAGATCTCGCTCCAGTACGCGTCGTACTCGGGATGTTCAAGCCACTCCCAGTAGTAGTCGGCCAGGCCGCGAAGGTGCGGCTGATCGGTCAGTGGCATGCGCCCAAACGCCTTCCCCAGGGCGTCCTTGGTGGCCAGGAAGCGCTCTTCGTCGCCAGCCGATAGCTTGAGCCTCTCGCTGAGCGTCGGCCACATCGCATGGGTCAGAGCCCCCGTCGCCCATGTCAGATTGAAGCCGAGTTCGAAGGCCCCGCCCTGCCAGGCCCAGCCGTCGTGGTAATTGGTTGCCGTGTAGCCTGGCGCTATGGCAGCAAGTGACGGGGGAGCTCCCAGGGCCGCGAGCCACTGCGTGGCGCCTCCGTAGGAGATTCCGTACATGCCGACCTTGCCACTGCACCACGCCTGACTCGCCACCAACTCGACCGAGTCGTATCCGTCTCCGATTTCCTGGTGGAGCGGCCTGAACTCTCCTTCAGATGCGTACCTGCCCCGCACGTCCTGTATCACCACCGCATATCCCTGCCGTGCGGCCTGTACCGCGTGGATCGGTGCGCTTATGTTCTCGCTGGAGGTTCGGTCATACGGTGTGCGCGTCAGCAGCGCCGCGAATCTGCCGTCGGCGTCGGGCCGGAACACGTCTGCATAGGTAACCGTTCCGTCTCTCATGGGCAGCTCGATCCCGGACTCGAAGCGAACCGCGTGACCTGTCCGGCTGTTGCTCATACCCTCCCCCAATATGCAAGACGCCACCCGCTCGGGGTGGCGTCCAGGATCTGCGATATTTGGCTGCGGCCCCGGGGCCGGACTAGCCCGCCCGGGAGACCGCTCTGGAGATGGCTCGTTCGGCAGCCACCCTGGTCAGGTGAATGCGGTAGTCGCCCGATGCGTGAACGTCGGACAGCGGGTCTATGTCGTCCGCGGCCACTGAGGCGGCCCCGCGAATCGATTCGGCGCTCAGTGTGGACCCAACCAGCGCCGATTCAGATGCGACCGCTCGCACCGCCCTCGGCCCCGTGCCCGTTACGCCGACCCGGGCGGCCGTGCAAACCCCGTCTTCAACCGAGACGACGGCGCACACCCCGACGATGGCGTAGCGCGACGCCTTGTTGGCTATCTTCTCGTATGCGGCGCCGGTACCCGCCGGAATCGCTCTTACCTTGATGTCCGTCAGGATCTCGTTTGAATTGAGCGCGGTGGTGAGCAGGTCGACGAACATATCGTCGGCCGCAATCGTGCGGGTACCGCTGGACGACGTCGCCTCGAACTCTGCTCCAAGGGCTACCACCACGCCGGGCATGTCGCCCGCTGGATCGGCGTGCGAGATGCTTCCACCGATCGTTCCCCGGTTCCGAACCTGTACGTCCGCCACCTGGCCGGCCGCTTCGGCAAGGACCGCCACCTTTGAGCAAACGAGTTCGGAGGTCATCAACTGGTTATAGGTCGTCATTGGTCCGATCGACAGGCCATCGCCCGAGTCGGTGACACCTGACAAACCCTCTATATGACCGAGGTCGATCAGCACCTCTGGCTCAGCAAGCCGCAGCTTCATTATCGGAACCAGGCTATGGCCACCGGCGAGAAGCTTAGCCGATTCGCCGTGGTTTTCGAGCAGGCCGATGGCGTCGGCGACGGTGGAAGGAGCGTAGTATTCGAAGGCTGAGGTGGTCATCTTGTTCTCCCGCTCTTAGTCCCAGGAAATCGGAGGCCGGGTTGGGATGCAGGCCGTGTGTGCAGGCTTGGAGCGAATCAGGAACTCGCCTTTTCGGCCGCGTATCGGACCGCCTTTACGATGTTGTGATATCCGGTGCAGCGACAAAGGTTGCCGGCGAGTGCATGCCTGATCTCCTCCTCCGAGGGATCGTCGTTGCTCTCCAGAAGGGCGACAGAGGACATGATCATGCCCGGCGTGCAGAATCCGCACTGCAGTCCATGCTCTTCCCAAAAGCCCTCCTGAACAGGGTGCAGCTGTCCGCCCTTCTCCAGTCCCTCCACGGTCGTCACCTCAGCCCCGTCCGCCTGAACTGCGAAGACGGTGCAGGACTTGACACTGCTGCCGTTTAGTATCACGGTGCAGGCGCCACACTGGCTGGTATCGCAGCCGACGTGTGTGCCGGTCAGGTTCAGGACCTCCCTGAGGTAGCTGGATAAGAGCAGGCGAGGCTGGATATCGCTGGTGTGTTTGTCCCCGTTGACTGTAACGGTGATTGTATTGCCCATAGACGCCCTCCCCGGCCGGCCATTTGCGGGCGTTCACAGGCGCCCCGGACCCAAAAAGCAGGCCGGATTATAACAGGGAATTATTTGACCTACCACAGCGGTCACCGCGTGCCGGATCGTCGTCACAGGGCGGCATGATGGACGCGACTAACCGATTCGAATGGGCCCGATTCGGCGCCGGTCTCGCCCGGTCACTCATGACTACAGCATTTATCCTGGCCGTTCTTGGCGGGGCGATATGCGAAGACTCCGGGCTGTCCGAGGCGCAGGCGGTCTCGCCGGAGGCGGCTACCACGAGCGGGACAGCGGCCGACGGAGCGGAAGACGGCGCCCGGTCGCAATCTGTCGATCCTCGTCCCGAGGCCACCGTCCCGCGGTTCATCCACTCGGAGGAGGCGATCGGCGTGGCGGCCGCCGCGTCGGGCCTGAAGGAGATTTCAGGTACCCTCGGCTACGCCTTGGTCCCCTCCCGGCTGCCGGCTGGCTTCGAGCTGACGAGGGCTCGCCTCGTCGATTTCCCCAAACGGGCCATGGCCACAACTTTCTTTGAGAGCGGTCAGCTCAGGCTTGCCCTGTTCTATCCCGCCTTCTTCACTCCCTCACCCGAGCATGTGGACGAGCCCGGTATCTTCTCGCCACCGGAGGACGCGGTGGTCAGGGTGGTGGTATCAGGCGAGCTTGCGTACCTGATGAAGGGAGAATGGGACGAGGACACCGTCCAGCTCCTCGCCTCATACACCGCTCAGTGGGATTACAACGGTCGCCTGACGCTCTACTTCCCTTATCAGGCGAGCCCGGGCGACGCCAGGTGGGCCATGCTCTCGGCCAGTACAGGGCGCGACAGCTGGATCGACGTTGGCGGGCTGATAGAGATCGCAGAGTCCGTCATCGCGATTCCGTGAGCACCGGGCCCGGCTGGTACGCGGGCCTGGGGGCCGCTGCGAGGCTGTGTTAGATTACGCTGCACCTTGAGAGTTCAGTCGCTGCACACCATCCCGGCCGATCGCCACAAGGCCTTTGAGACCATGTTGTCTGCGTCCGCGCTGAGGGGCTGCATACCGGGATGCGAGTCATTCGAAGTGATGGGCGAGGGCAGCTATCGCGTCACCATGAACGTGGGGATCGGGGCAGTCAGGGGCAAGTACCAGGCGACGGTGGAACTGTCCGAGGTCAATAGCCCGGAATCGTTCCGCATGACGGTCCAGGGAAAGGGTTCGGCTGGCAGCATCAAGGGCGACGGCCTGGTGAGACTGACCGAGATCGATGGGGCGACCGAGGTCGAGGTCGACGGGCAGGTGCAGGTGAGCGGGGTTATCGCGAGGGTTGGCCAGCGGCTGCTCTCTGGTGTATCCAAGTCAATGCTGGGCCGCTTCTTCGACTGCATGACCGAAAAGGTCCTCGCTGCCTGATCGTCCTTAGATGCTCAGCCGGGCCCTTGCGACAGGTCCGGTCAGCGCCAGTCCCGTACCGTTCGTTTGCCGTCGGCCGTGTGGACCCGGCAGCGACGAGGAGGTAGGAACTGGTAAGCAAGCGAGAGTATGTCGAGGTCAGAGAGTCGAGTGGGGTTCTCACGCTCATCCTGAGCGACCCGGCGACCCGCAACTCGATGAGTGCCGAGATGGCGGCCGAGATCTCGGCCGAGATAGACCGCCTTGAGGGTGCTTCGGATCTGCGTGTCCTGCTCATCACCGGCAGGGACCCGGCCTTTTGCTCTGGCGCCAACGTGCGACGAATGTCAGAGGCCAACGTTGAGCGTGAGCCGTCCAGTCCACCGGGACCCGATGCCTGGACCGAGCTGGCGGAGGCCGCCGTGGAGCCGGGCGAAGAAGATTCGGGTGAGGTGGAGGAGATGGATGCTGTCCGCCTGCTGCCGCTGCGACTCCATCATCTGCGCAAGCCGTCCATAGCGGCCGTGAACGGCCCCGCCGTCGGCCTCGGAATGGGGGTGGCACTGGGCTGCGACATTCGCCTGGCATCGGAGAAGGCGACGTTCAGCGAGGGGTTTGTCAAGATGGGCCTGATACCGGCCGACGGATCGTGCTGGCACCTGCCGCGGATGATAGGCATGGGAAACGCCCTCATGCTTCAGTACACGGGCGACGCGATCACAGCCGACGAGGCGTTTCGCATGGGCTTGGTTTCGAGAGTGACCCTTCACGAGGACCTGGTTGGAGTCGCAACTGAGCTGGCGCGGCGCCTGTCCGGCGGCGCGACCTATTCGATGTCGCTTATCAAGCGGCTGGCGCACGTCTCCCTGGAGATGGACCTCGAAGAGAGCATGCGGCTGGCCGGCCGCGCCCAGGGGCTGTCACGGCGGACCATGGATCACCGCGAGGGGGTCGATGCCTTCATGGAAAAACGCGCACCCCGATTCCGCGGGAGGTAGCGCACGAACAAGGGGCGCCGGGACAGGCTAGTGCGGCGGTGAGCCGAGGAACCAGCGGAGGGTCTCCTCGAAAGCGCCTGGCATTTCCTGGTGTAGCCAGCGTCCTGCGCCCTCGATCTCTGCCAACCTGCGCCGGTCGAGGCTCTCGGCGATGCCCACTGCCTCACCATGTGTCAGGTCCCGGCTGAGCCGCCCTCTCAGCACCAGCGTCGGACAGCCGATGCGACTCCAATCGGCCCAGAGCTCGTCGGCGGACGCCATGTAGGCCGGGTAGGCGGCCGAGTCGTGCTTAAAGGAGCGTCCGCCGTCCAGGCCACCACCACTCAGGCTCCGTCCCTGCCGGTCGAGCACCGAATCGGCGGCGCCCGGTCTCTGTCGCTTAAGGTAGCCCACCATCTCGTCGAACGAGGCCCATTCGCTCTCGGCGTGGTCCTCCCGTGCCTCAAGGTCGCAGATTGCGAGGGAGGAAACGGCGTCGGGCAAGTCGGCCGCGAGCCTGGCCGCGAGTCTGGACCCTGCGCCGTGACCTATGACCACGGCTCCCTCCAGCCCGACCTCTGTAGCGAACGTGGAGATGTCAGAGTAGACGTCTTCGAAGCGATACTCGGCGGCGGGCGGACGGTCGGCCCCTCCGTGTCCTCGCAGTTCCGGGGCGTACACGTGGTGGGATGCCCGGAATCTCGGGGCAAGCTGGTCCCAGGTCCTTGGAGAGTCACCCAGGTCGTGGATGAGCAACATCTGACGCGGGCTCTGCCCACCCCAGTCTATGTATCCGATCCGCAGGCCTGACGACCTGTAAGTTCGGCGAACGGGCCTGGTTTGCGTTCTCCCCGGCCCGGCCGGGCCTCTGCTGACCATGCCTATAGCTCAGGGCCAGTTCAGCGAGGCGCCGTCGTAGATCTCTTCCAGGAATCGGGTGGTAAATGCAGTCTGGTAGTCGAACGGCTGGGGAATGGCCTCGAACTCGAGGAGGTGATCATACAGGTCCTTCCACTGGGCATCCGTCATCGCTCCCAAACCGGCCCTGCGCGTTGCATCACCCACGGCGTCCTCAAGCTCGGTCCTGAGCATGAACGCCTGATGCTCGGGGTTTTCTTCCGGCGCGAACTTCATGACGATGTCCACGGTTTCGTCCGGGTTGTTCAGCGCGAACTCCAGCCCCTTCATCGTCGCCCTCAGGAACCTGGTCACCAGGTCCGGGTCGGACTCTGCGGTCTCGGAGAGCGTGATGTAGGTCAGGCCCATGGTCGGTACGCCAAAATCGGCGGGATCCCAGACGACCACCTCAAAGCCCAGTCGCCTGACGGTGTCGGGCTCGTTGGACTTGAAGACGGCCAGAACGTCGACCTGCCCTTCGGTCAGTACCCTGGGATCGAAGCCCACGCGGACCTCCTGGATCCTGGAGCGGTCGACGCCCTCGGACTTGATCATGGCCAGGTAGTCAGGGGGCACGGAGATCTTGTAGCCGAAGATCTTGCCCTCCCAGTCGGACAGGTCCCGGATGCCGCTGTCGGACAGTGCCATGTAGCCCTGCTCGCCCTTCTGGCCGAACAGGGCGATGGCGACGATCGGAGCGCCCGGGTCGGACCGGCGCTTGAGCACGGAAGTGGCTGCGGCCGTTGTGAAGTGGATGTCGCCGGAGAGCAGCAGCTTAAGGTGCTCTCCCGTGGATGCGTGCCGTATGTCCACATCCAGGCCCTGCTCTGCGAAGTAGCCGTTCTCCTGGGCCACATACGTGGCTACGAACGGGAGATTCGCCTGCGGCTTAAAGCCGGCCATGAACACCACCTGGCGCATCTCGGCTGTCTGCTGCCCGCCGGAACAGGCGACCAGGACGATCACCAGCAGGCCCAGCGCGGTAAAAGGCAGCATCAGATTCAGCCGGCACGGCTGGCCGGGTAGACGCCCGGGGAGACCGGAAGGAGGTGTGTTCATCATTGCTTCACCGTGGTTTGCAGGTTGCCCGGTAGAGCTCGAGTGGATAGCGAGTTGCAACTGAATGGTAGTTTAGTACCCTAGATCACCAAGTCAACAGCCCATGGGAGGAGCTATGGGCGCCACGCTGAGGCGTAGCGATCCGGTCACCAAGGCACTAGACCTGGTAGGCGACAGGTGGACGTTGGCGGTCCTTCGCGACCTGCTGCGCGGAAACACGCGGTTCTCGCAGCTCAAGGCGTCGGTGGCCGGGATCGCCAGCAACATCCTCTCTGACCGTCTCCAGCGACTCGAGCGCAACGGCATAGTGGAGCGCCACGTCTACAGCGACCACCCGCTGAGGGCGGAGTACAGGCTCACGCGCAAGGGCCACGAGCTCGGGGTCGTCGCGGGCGCGCTCGCCGCATGGGGCGCCAGACACCTGTCGGATGAGCGGTACCTGGTTCACCGGGAGTGCGGAGACACGGCCGAAGTCCGCTACTTCTGCACCCGGTGCGATCACACGATCCGCCGGTCGGAAGTCAGGCTGATCGGCAGATAGAGCGGGACTCCCGCGGGCGTGCTTCCGGGGCCGTCCGGGAGGGTCGCTAGACGGCCCGTTCGCTCTCGTGCCAGAACAGTATGCGCTTTTCGCCGTACCAGGTGAGCGCGGTAAGGGAGATGCCGATCACGGCCAGAACCACGACCGAGGCGAACAGCCTGGGCATGTTCAGGTCGTTATGGGCCACGATGATCACGCTGCCCAGGCCGCGGTCGCCTGTAAACCACTCCCCCACCACCGCGCCGATCACCGACAGAGGAACCGCGATCCTGAACGCTGCAAACATGTACGGCAGCGCGCTGAACCCTCTCAGCTTCCATAGCACCTCGGCATTTGAGGCATTCAGCGACCTGAAGAGGTCAAGCGCCTCGGGGCTGACCGAGCGCAGCCCGGCCAGCGTATTTACCAGCACGGGGAAGAACGTGATCAGCGAGGCCACGAGTATCTTGGGGAATGAACCGAAGCCGAACCAGATCACGAACAGGGGCGCAACCGCCACGATGGGCGTGACCTTAACCAGGACGGCCAGCGGCAGCAGGCTCCTCTCCAGGGCACGGGACTGGGACATGATGACGGCGCCGGTGATGGCCACCGCAGCGCCCATCGCGAATCCCCCGAGGGATTCGCCCAGGGTGATGGCACCGTGGAAGGCGAAGTACTCTATGTCGACGAACAGGTCGGACAGGATCGCGGAAGGAGCGGGCACTATGTATTCGGCAACGCGCCCGACACGTACCCATAGCTCCCAGACCGCCGCGGCCAGGGCCAGGGCGATCGCCGGCGGAAGCACGTAGGCGCCCACGCCCAGAGCGTCCCTCCATCGCCCCAGGGCCAGGCGGATCGATGCGCGTTCTTGCCCCCTGCGGGAGCCGGTTACAGAGCCTTCCATCGCCTATATGGCGACGCCCATGGACAGGGATTCGCGGATGCGAGAGCACAGCTCGTGAAAGCGTACGGACTGCTCGATTTCGGTGCCCCTGGGCCTGCGGAACTGCACCGGGATCTCGCTGACTATCCGGCCCGGCCTCGCACTCATGACGAGCACCCTGTCCGCCAGCAGTGCGGCCTCTGCCACGCTGTGGGTGATGAAGACGACCGTCTTGTCCGTGGCCTCCCAGAGCCCCAGCAGCTCGTACCGCATCGACTCCCTTGTGATCTCGTCCAGCGAGCCGAAGGGTTCATCCATCAGCAGCACCTCTGGGTCGAATGCGAAGGCTCTCGCCAGGGCGACCCTTTGCCTCATTCCTCCGGAGAGCTGATGAGGATAGTAGGACCCGAAATCGCCCAGGCCCACTGAAGCCATCACTTCCGCGGCGCGATCCGGCCTGTCGGCCGGACCAGGGTTGAGCTCGATCGGCAGCCTGATGTTCTCAAGGACGGTACGCCAAGGAAGGAGTGCGGGGTCCTGGAATACGTAACCGATGGATTTGCCCGCCGTTGCGACCCTGGGCTCAGCGTCCCCTATCAGGACGTCCCCCGCTTCGGCCTCGATAAGCCCGCCCAGGATCTTAAGGAGCGTCGTCTTGCCACAGCCGCTGGGTCCGATCACCGCGACGAACTCGCCCGGAGACACTTCCACGGAGACATCCGCCAACACCGGGAGCGTGAGCCCACCGCCGGAAGGATAGGACTTATGCAGCTTCCTCGCTCGAATGCCCGGTGCCGCCTCGCGGGGATCCTGGGAGGTAGAACCGGCCCGGCCGAGTAACGTAGATCGGCGCAAATCCTCTCTCCACGGCTGTTTCACCTCGGGGAGGCGTCCCGGCCATTGTCAAGTCAAAGTAAGATGCCGCGCTCCCGGGGCCTTCTCGACCCGGGAGAGATGGACGACGGGCTCAGTCCCTCCCCGGTGTCTGTGCGGATAATTCATCCTCGAGGGCTTCCGCCACAGCGGCGTACTCGCGCATCACGTCGTCGCTTAGCAGGACGGTCGGCTTGTCAGTCTGACGATAGTCGGGGCTGAGGCTGAACCTGCCCAGGAAGGGTAGATCGAGCTCCTCAGCCAGGCTTTCGCCGCCTCCCGAGCCGAACACATCGCCCGAAAAGTTCTCGACGACACCCAGCACTTTGACCTTAAGGGTCCTGATCATGTTGATGGAACGCCGGGCATCGACGACGGCGAGTTCCTGGGGAGTTGTCACGACTACGAAGCCGTCCAGTTGCAGGGTCTGCATCACGGTCAGTGGGGCATCCGATGTTCCGGGAGGAAGGTCTACCAGCAGGTAGTCCAGTTCTCCCCAGGTCGTGGACTGAAGCAGCTGGTTTATGGCGTTGTGGACCATCGGTCCGCGCCAGATGATCGCCTCGTCCTCTTTCTTCTGGAAAAAGCCCATCGACATCACGCGGACGCCGAATCGCTCGGGAGGCAGGAGTTTTTTGGACTGGTCCATCTCCGGGGGCTCGAACACCTTCATGGCCCGCACCACGTTGGGGCAGTCGATGTCCACGTCTAGTAGTCCTACCCGGGAACCGCCCTGCGCTAGGGTAACGGCCAGGTTGACCGCGACGGTCGTCTTGCCGACCCCACCCTTGCCACTGTACACGCCTATGGTATGCCCGATGTCCTTGAGCGCATCGGTGATCGCACGCCGCTGCTGGAACTGGCGCTTCATCGACTCCAGTCGTGCTTTGGCCTGAGGGTTCGATGCCGGGGACGGCGTCGGTCTCTGCGTCATGGTTTGGTGGTCACCATCCACATCCAATGATACCCGGCGAGTTGCAACAAAAAGGGGGCCTCCCTGGGCCCCCTCCCTGGCGGCTGCCGACCGGCCTAGTCCAGCCCCAGTTCCATCTTGCCCTCGTCGGAGATCATGTCCGGGGTCCAAGGGGGATCGTAGACCAGTTCGACATTGACGTCATCAACGCCCTCTATCTCGGCCACTCGCCACTCGGCCTGCTGGGCGATGTAGGGGCCCATGCCGCAGCCCGCGAAGGTCAGCGTCATCTTTATGTCGATGTCGCCACCATCGACCTGACAATCATAGATCAAGCCTAGGTCGACGACGTTGATCGGAATCTCCGGATCGTAGACGTCCCTGAGGGCCTCGATCACCTCTTCCTTGGTTATGGTTGCGGTACTCGTCATCGATGCTCCTTGCCGGGCAGGTGGGTCGACCTGTCCGTCTCGACCTAGCTAGCGTCCGGACGTGTTCGCCTAGGGATCTATGGGCCCGGTGATGAAAATCATTCTAGGGTTGCCGGAAAACGGGTGTCAATCTGAACTTGGCTGCAGATGGTGCAGTCTGGAGCGCCTCCGGGGCCCGACGCCCATCCCTAATGGGCCGGCCGCGGCCCCGCCGTTTCACCTCCCGTGGCGTGGCGGCCGACCAGCGGTCTGCCCGCAGTATCGGCTTCGAGTCTGATGATCGGGCGCCACTGGGTCACTCCGGTTCTACACTCAGGTACTTGACGCCGGTGAGCCTCTCAGATGCCTTCCAGAGACTGCGCGCATCCCGCCGGTCATGGGAAGCGGGCGTCGAGTCGACCACTACCGGGAACCCACGCTGGCCCATGAGGCCATCCGGTCCGAAGTACTGGCCAGCCCGGGCCTCCGGGTCGACGGACGCGCGTAGGATGGGCAGGGCTCCCATCCCCGGGTCCTGCAGCAGTCCGTGAACGAGTGTGCGCAGGGGCCTCAGCCACCGACGCCTGAAGAAATGGGCACCCAGGTTCGTCGCCACACTCCCAGGGTGCGCCGCAAGGGCTAGGGTGTCGACTCCTGCGTTCTCGAACCGGCGCCGCAGTTCATAGGTGAACAGCAGGTTCGCCAGCTTTGAACGAAAATACGCCCCCCACGCCGAGTATCCACCTTTCTCGTAGAGCAGGTTGCAGAAATCGATCTGCGCCATGCGATGGGCGTTGCTACTGACCGTTACGACACGGGCTCCCGGTGTGCTGACCAGACGGTCGAGCAGACGTCCAGTCAGAGCGAAGTGTCCCAGATGGTTGGTGCCCATCTGGCTTTCGAAACCGTCCGCGGTCCGAGAGTACGGAATCGCCATGATCCCGGCGTTGTTGACGAGCACATCCAGGTGTGAGTGGCATTCGCCAAATTCGCGGGCGAACCGCTCGATTGACTCGAGGCTGCCAAGATCGAGCTCCATCAGTCGGGCTCTCGCACCTGGTTGCTCCGATATGATCCCCAGAAGTGCACGCCTTCCGCGTTGCTCGGATCGGCAAGCAAGGATGGTGTCCGCACCGCTTCTGGAGAATTGCCGTGCGGCCTCCAGCCCGATTCCGCTGCTGGCGCCGGTCACGACCACGACCTTGCCGGCCAGATCCGGAATGTGGACGGCCGTCCACCGCCCTCGTCCGCCGCCCGTCAACATCGCGGCCCCCGGCGAGGCGACCCGTGTCCCGGATCTTCCGTGCGCGACCACCACTTGGCCGGTCCGTGGCGAGACGCAGGTGGGGCGCAGACCACGATCCCAGCGGCTTCTAGACTTAGGCCGCCGACAACCTGTCGACCGGCCTTGCCGATTCGACGGTCAGGGTCGCGGGCCCGGGGGCACACCAGTCATGCAGCGTCACCCCAGACGGCCATGGCGATGAGAATGTCGTCCCGTCGCCACTAGCCGTCGACCATGACCTTGCGCAGGTCGATAACCTGATCCCTGAGCAGCGCTGCCCTCTCGAACTCGAGGTTCTTTGCCGCCTTCTTCATCTCGGATTCCAGGTCCTTTATCAGCCTTAGGATGTCTGCCTTGGGAAGGTCTGCACCGGTGACCTCAGGCGCCCGTGTCTCCGCCACTTCTCTCACCCTCTCGGTGATATCCCGAACGGCCTTACGTATGCCCTGAGGGGTTATGCCGTGCTCCCTGTTGTAGGCCTCCTGGGTTGCCCGCCGCCGTTCGGTCTCGTCTATCGCCCGCTTCATCGAGTCGGTAACTCTGTCCGCGTACATGACGACGTGTCCGTCGACGTGTCGCGCGGCCCTCCCGATCGTCTGGACCAGCGAGGTCTGGGATCGAAGGTAACCCTCCTTGTCCGCGTCCAGAATCGCCACGAGGCTGACCTCTGGGAGATCGAGACCCTCCCTGAGCAGGTTTATGCCCACTACTACGTCGTAGATGCCCAGCCTGAGGTCACGCAGGATCTCGCTGCGCTCAAGGGTGTCGATCTCCGAGTGCATGTGGTGCGTGCGGATCCCCACCTCACGCAGGTAATCGGCCAGTTCTTCGGACATGCGCTTGGTGAGAGTGGTCACAAGGCATCTCTCGCCCCTGTCGACGCGCGTGTGTATCTGCTGCAGGAGATCGTCTATCTGTCCCCTGGTGGGCTTGACCTCGATTACCGGGTCCGTAAGGCCGGTCGGCCTTATGACCTGTTCGACTATGCGCTGGCTGTGCTCGTACTCGTAGGGTCCGGGAGTCGCCGAAACGTAGATGCTCTGGTTCACTCGCTCCTCGAACTCCCCGAAGTTGAGCGGCCGATTGTCCAGTGCAGACGGCAGCCTGAAACCGTACTCGACGAGGACTTCCTTACGAGAACGGTCTCCGCCGTACATCGCCCTGACCTGTGGAAGGGTCATGTGGGACTCGTCGACGAATATCAAAAAGTCGTCCGGGAAGTAATCGAGGAGCGTGTACGGGGTGCTGCCCGCGGCCCTTGCCGCAAGGTGGCGTGAGTAGTTCTCTACCCCGGCGCAGTAGCCGGTTTCCCGGAGCATTTCCATGTCGTACTTGGTCCTGGATTCAAGTCGCTGCGCCTCAAGGAGTTTTCCGCAGGCCTTCAGGACGGAGAGCTGCTCCTCGAGTTCGGCTTCGACACCCTCAATGGCGGCTATGAGCCTGTCGTGCGAGGTCACGAAGTGCTTGGCCGGGTAGATCTCTATGTCGTCGCGATCTTCCAGCACCTCGCCTGTCAGTGGGTCGAGCTGGACGATGCGATCGACCTCGTCTCCCCAGAACTCTATGCGCACGCCCACACCCTCCTCGTAGGCGGGCAAAAGCTCCAGTGTGTCTCCGCGGACTCGGAACTTGCCGCGACCGAGGTCGAAGTCGTTGCGTTCATACTGCATATCCACCAGTTGGCGGATGAGTTTGCCGCGATTCCTGGCCTCCCCCTTGCGCACGTAGGCTACGAAGCTCTGGTACTCCTCCGGAGATCCCAGTCCGAAGATGCACGAAACCGAGGCGACTATCAGCACATCGCGCCTTGTCAGCAGGGCCCGGGTAGCCGCGTGGCGGAGCTTGTCGAGTTGCTCGTTGATATCGGCATCCTTCTCGATATACGTGTCAGTGCGCGGCAGGTAGGCCTCGGGCTGATAGTAGTCGTAGTAGCTGACGAAGTACTCGACCGCGTTGTTTGGGAAGAATTCCCGAAACTCGATGGCAAGCTGGGCGGCCAGGGTCTTGTTGTGCGCCAGGACCAGGGTGGGCCTTTGGACCTTCTCGACGACGTTGGCCATTGTGAAGGTCTTTCCGCTGCCCGTTACCCCAAGCAGGGTCTGATGGCGCAGCGTCCGGTCAATACCCTCCGCCAGAGCCTCGATCGCCTGCGGCTGATCACCCGTCGGGCGAAAGTCAGAAACGATCTCAAAGCGGGACATTTCAGATTGATTGTACAGGCGAGCCGCCACGGCGCCCTGCCGTAAGCCGATGAAGGGACGGCCACTCATAGGGCCGAATGGAGACCCCCGGCTGCAAGAGGGGATCGCCCGGCATCTGAGTCCGGGAACCCGGAACGACGGCGCTAACCTGCCGAGAGGCGCTCAAGCGCCGCGCGAACGCGCTCTTCGGTCGTCAGGTCCGGGTCGTGGGGCAACGAGGAGATCGCTTCCCTAGCTTCGGCAAGCGAGTAGCCCAGAGCGGTCAGCGCCTCGATCACCTGCGGTGCCCCTTCTACGCCCGCCGACACCTCCCATTCGCGAGCCAGCTGGCCCTTCAGCTCGAGGACGATCCTCCCGGCGGTCTTCTTGCCGACGCCCGGAACCCGGCTGAAGGCCGCAACATCCTCGGTGGCGACGGCCGTCGCCAGGTCCTGGGACGTGAACATGGACAGCACGCTGAGGGCCAACCGGGGCCCGACGCCGGTAATGCCCAGCAGGGATTCGAAGCTGATCCTGGAATCGTCGGACGTGAAACCGTAAAGGGTAACGCTGTCCTCCCTAACCTGAAGTGAGGTGAACAGTCGCACGCGTTCTCCGGCAGGCCCGATGCCGGGGACCGTCGACGTCGGTACATTGACCCTCACGCATACCGCGCCAAGGTCCACGTCGACCCAGTCGACGCCGATCCTGGCCACCCTTCCCTCAATTGCCGTGATCATGGCTACCCGGTCATCCTACTTGCCCACTTGACCACTCAGGTCACCTTCAGCCCTTCAGCTCCAGCCTCTCGGCCCGGTGGGCGTTGATGTGACAGAGGGCGACGGCGAGGGCGTCAGCGGCATCCGTCGTCTCGGGCTGGTCAGCAAGCTGGAGGATGATCTGCACCATATCTCTTACCTGCTCCTTGGAGGCTCCCCCGTAGTCGGTTACCGCCTGCTTGACCTGGGTGGGTGAATACGTGGTCACCGGCAGACCCCTCCTCGCACCCGCCAGCATGGCAACGGCCTGCGCCTGCCCGATGGCCAGGGCGGAGCGTACGTTCTTGCCGGCGAATGGCTGCTCGATGGCGACCGCGTCGGGACCCCACTCATCCAACAGGGTTTCCAGCTCTGAAAAGATGGTCGCCAGCCGGTCCGACAGGGTGGCTCCCGAGCGGGGAGTGAGAGTGGCGGAGGCGATGTGGGTAACATCTTCTCCAAGCGAGTCGACTAGCCCGACCCCCATGTGCACGGTGCCGGGATCGACTCCAAGAACTCTTAAATCAGAATGACCGCTACCTTCAACCAAGGACCGTCACCGGGCAGGCATTCGCAGAATTCTTGGTCGACCGCCACCGCCGCCCCGAAAACGCAGTTTCATCAACTCTTCAGGATTCGGCGCCATATTCGGCCAGAGCCTGTTCGGGGAAGTCACCGTTGGAATACACCCGCTGAACGTCGTCCAGCTCCTCCAGTTGATCGAGAAGCCGGAGTGTCCTCTTGGCCGTGCTTTCGTCCAGCGATACCAGATTCTTGGGCAGCATGGCCAGCTGCGAGGAGACGATCACGGCGTTGCACTCGGCCATGGACCGCCTGATTGTTTCCAGGGCCTCGACCGGCGAATGAATCTCAATGGTGGATTCGTCAGCTTCGAAATCGTCAGCTCCGGCGTCTATGGCGGCAATCGCGAGATCCTCGATCGATTCGGCATCCGCCTGGACGACCACCACGCCGCGCTGGTCGAACTGCCAGGCAACCGAACCGACCTCTGCCATGCTGCCGCCCGCCTTGGTGAAGGTGGATCGGACTGCCGACACGGTGCGCTTACGGTTGTCGGTCAGCGCTTCGAGCAGGATGGCCGTCCCTCCGGGACCGTAACCCTCGTAGCGCACCTCGGACACGTTATCGCCCTCACCTCCGCCGCCAGCGCCGCGGTTGACGGCCCTCGCGATGGTGTCGGCGGGCATGTTGGCGTCCTTTGCACGCTGGATCGCCATGCGCAACCGGAAATTCGCGTCCGGGTCGCCGCCGCCCTCCCGGGCGACGACGATTATCTCCTTTGCCAGCTTGGTGAACAGCTTGCCGCGCCGCGCATCGGTGATCGCCTTGGCATGCTTGATCTGTGCCCACTTGGAATGACCGGCCATCTCAGATCTCCCGCTCGATCATAACTCGCTGGGCGGGTCCACCACCATGAGACCGCGGGTCAGGTCGATATCCACAATGACATCCTTTATGGCCGGCAGGAGAATCTGTCTGCCGTCCGCGCATTCGACCACGTAGACGTCGTTCGCGCCGGTTTCGAGTACCTGGGACACCTTGCCGAGGATCTCGGACCCTGTCGTAGATGCGGTGAGTCCGATCAACTGGAACTGGTAGTAGGAATCAACCGGTGTCGGCGGGAGCGCCGCCTCCTCCACGGTGAGTTCGGCGCCCCTCAGGCTGTCGGCCTCTCCACGGTCAGAGACCCCCTGCAATTTCGCGACCACGTAGCCCTTGTGCGGTCTGCTCCGCTCCACTGTCAGCTGGACATCGCCCGCAAACACCCGGGTGCCGGGCGCGAATCGATCGGGGGACTGAGCGAAGTGTTCTATCCTGACTTCGCCCCTGACGCCCCAGGGCCCCAGGATTCTCCCTACCGCCACACGTTCTTCTGCCATCGTGCAGGCGTCAGACCAGCGCCAGAGAAAGGGATCTACTCACCTGAGCGAGCGGTCATCGCAGGGTCGGGGGCCGTGGAGTCCTGAAGTGGAGGTTTCCCTAGCGGGAACGCCTCAGACTATTTCCAGTACGGCCCTGGTACCGCGCTTGATGGCGGCAACCCTAAGGAGGGTTCTGATGGACTGGGCTACCCTCCCCTGGCGGCCTATCACCTTGCCCTTGTCGTCGGGCGAGACCTCAAGGCGCAGGAGTAGTCTCCCTCCGTCCTCCTCTTCCTCCTCTATAACCCGAACCTCGTCCGGCTTTGAGGCTATGGATCTTACGATGTACTCGACCAGATCCTTCATAGTCCGTTCCTGGCGAGCTATTCTGTCGTCTGTTGCGACGCGTGGGTTTTCAGGAGACGGGAGACCGAATCCGTCGGCTGGGCTCCCTTCCCTATCCATTCCTCGGCCCGTTCGCGATCCAGGACTATCGTCGGCGGATCCGTTTTGGGATCGTAGTGGCCAACCTGCTCGACGAAAGCGCCGTCTCGGGTGGCTTTTGCGTCAGCGACGACGATTCGATAGCTGGGTTGTTTCTTCGCTCCAACACGCTTTAGACGTATCTTCAGCACTCGTAACTCCGATTAGAGCCCCGCCATTTGGGGGCCAGATCTATTGTCCAGGCTGTCGCCTGCTACGGTCCTAAAGGCCTAGTCTAGTCCTGTACAAAATCGGCTGTCAACGGCTAAATGGACGGCTGGATGCCGTGTTCGTGTGCCCTCGCCGCCGGCCCGGTAGCCGTCTCGACTTACCATCGTGTGCTGGGTTATCCTGAATCTCTCGGAGCCAGAACGCATGGCGATACAGGGAGTTAACTCCCCTGGCATTGGATGTCGGCCGCGGGCCTGGGATTCGGATTGCGGCTCCTGGACTCCGGAATACTTTAGAGGCAGATTCCTGATGAGAGTGGTTTTCCTCGAGGATGTCGAGGGCGTTGCCAAGGGTGGTGACGTAAAGGAGGTAAAGAACGGGTTCGCCCGCAACTACCTGATACCAAAGAGCCTGGCCGTGCCCGCAACGCACGACGCCCTTCAGCGGATCGAGAAGCTGGCCCAGCAGGCAGAGAGGGACCGTCTCAAGAGGCTAAATGACATGAGGGCCCTGGGCGAGGAGCTTAGGGACGCGCGTGTCGATGTCGAGATGCGGGCCGGTTCGGGAGGCCGTCTGTACGGCTCGGTGACGAACGCAATCGTGGCATCCCGGCTGACCGAACTGACGGGGAAGCAGATTGATCGAAAGTCGGTATCCGTTCCGGACTCGGTAAGGGAGCTCGGTAGCTACAAGGCCAGCATCAGACTTCACGCAGAGGTGCAGGCGGAGGTGGACATCCTCGTCCATCCCCTGGGAACAACCCCTGACGAGTACCTGGCCGAGATGGAGGCCGCCGCTGCTGCCCAGGCCGACGGTCCGGTGGAGACCGCGACGGAGTTCGGGGCTACCGAGGCCGCAGCCCAGCCGGAAGATGCGCAGGCGTCGGTGGCAGAGGCTCAACCCGAGGTCCTAGGCGAGGCCGACGAACAACAAGCCGAGTCCTGACGGAGGCCCGCCATCGTATACGCGGAGCGTCTCCTTCCGCATGACTCAGACGCCGAGGAATCGGTCGTCGGTTCCATCCTGATCGACCCGCAGGCGCTTACCAAGGTCTCCTCGTTCCTGAGGCCCGACGACTTCTACAACTCCAGGACGCGGCACTGCTTCGAGGCCGCCCAGGCGCTGTTCGACCGTGGCGAGGCGATCAACCAGGTCACCCTGGCCCATGAGCTGTCGCTGGGGGACCGGCTCGACGATGTCGGCGGCCCCTCCTATCTGGGACACCTTGTGAGCTCCGTCCCGACCTCGGTACACATCGAGCATTACGGTCGAATAGTTCAGCGGACCTCGGTGATGCGCCAGTTGATCACCATATCCGGCGAGATCGCAGCTATCGGTTACGAGGGCTCGTCCGACGTGGACGCCACGCTGAGCCGGGCAGAGTCACTCCTCTACGGCGTCAGGTCCGGCCGGATCACGGGTGACTTTCAGCATGTGCGTGCAATCCTGGATTCCTACATGGAGCAGACAGCCAACCTGGACCTCGGGGATGCTGCACTCGCACCTGTTCAGACCGGTTTCGCGGACGTGGACAGGCTGCTCGGCAACGGCATGCAGCGCTCTGACCTGATCGTCCTGGCCGCGCGGCCTAGCCTGGGCAAAAGCAGCCTGGCTTTCAACATAGCCCGTCAGGCCGCCGGCTACGGTTCGCGTGTCGGCATCTTCAGCTTGGAGATGAGCGCGGAGCAAATCGGGGTCAGGCTCCTGGCCGGAGAGGCAAACGTGGACAGCTACAGGCTGCGGCTAGGCCTGCTCAGCGACGCGGAGGAAAAGCGGGTTCTTGACGGCATTGGGGTCCTGTCCGAACTGCCGGTGTTCGTCGACGACACCCCGATCCAGGGCTCCATCGACATGAGAGGCAAGGCCCGCCGCCTCCAGGCCGAGCAGGGCCTGGACCTGGTCATAGTCGACTATATGCAGCTGATGAGCGAAGGTTCTAGACGCGGCGACAATCGCACTCAGGAACTGGGTGATATATCGCGCTCTCTCAAGGCCCTGGCCCGGGATCTGGAGATCCCGGTGCTGGCCCTCTCTCAGCTCAGCAGAGCTCCGGAGCACCGGCCGTCCCACAGGCCGATCCTTTCGGACTTGAGGGAGAGCGGCAGCATAGAGCAGGATGCGGACGTCGTGGCATTCATATACCGCGAGGACAAGTATACGAGCCGAGAGGAATGGGAGCGGCGGGAGCCTTCCCTCCCCTACCCCGAGAACATAGCCGAGATAAACGTTGCCAAGCACCGCAACGGGCCGACGGGGACCGTGCGGCTCCTCTTCCAGAGTGACCTGGTCAAGTTCCAGAGCTTGGAGCGTCGAGCGGCTGCGCCAGAGTATGTATGAGGTTGGGCGACCCGCAGTCAGCCCCGTGCCCTCAGGGAGTTGTGGGCTTGGGCCAACGGCGACTGCTGTAGCACACTAGGCCGTACGTCAAGGGGGAGAGGCGCTCTTGGAGAATCTCGGGGACGTATTGAAGAATTTTGAAGGGCAGCGGGCTGTCGACATCGATGGCTCCGCCGGCGCGAACTCGCAACAGATTCATTCCCGCTGTGACCGATGCGGAGGTCTTGGCTGGTACACGGTCAATGTGGCTGTATCGGACCCCGATTTTGGCTCGGCACAGACGTGCGAATGCCAGGAGGGCCGGTTCAGGAAGGAAGGCAATCAACGTCTGCTGCGCTATAGCAACCTTGGTCAAATGTCCAGGTTCACCTTCGATTCCCTCACATCGCCACGGGGCTCCGACCCGGTGGCTGAGGCTCTCTTTACAGAGGCGCTGGACAGAGCATCCCAATTCGCCGATTCTCCACGCGGATGGCTCGTCTTCGTGGGCCCGCACGGCTCGGGCAAGACCCGGCTCGCCGCGGCGATTGCCAACCGCCTCATTGAGCGAGGCCATGTCGCGCTCTTCATGGACATCCCGGACCTGATGGACCACCTGAGATCGAGCTTCGGTCCAACTAGCGAGATCACCTACACCGAGCTGTTCGAAAGGGTGCGCGCCGCACCGTTTCTCGTCTTGGACGACGTTGGAGGAACAACTCACAGTCCGTGGGCGCTGGAAAAGCTGCAGCAGATCGTGAATCACCGGTTTAATGCAGAGTTGCCCACCGCTTTTACCACCTCTACCGAGATGGGCAAGCTCGACCCTTACCTGAGGGCCCGGATGGAAGACCCTGATCTGTCCCGCATCCTCTCCCTCAAGGGACGCCCGGCCGTGCCCGGCCTTGGAGCTGTGCCAGCCGAATTGCTGGAGAGGATGACGTTTGAGAGCTTTGACGCGCGGGGCAACAGTGCGGAACCCGCGGAGCGGGAACGGCTGGAAGACGCCCTTGAGACTGCGCGGGCCTACGCATCCCTGCTCAAGGGTTGGCTCACCCTGTGGGGGCCGACCGGAGTGGGCAAGACCCATCTGGCGGTCGCAGTCGCCGCGGACTGTCTGGACCGCGGACACCAGGTCTTCTTCGCCTTCGTACCTGACCTGCTGGACCACCTGCGGGGCGCGTTCGATCCATCCAGTCCGGTCAGATACGACCAGGTCTTCGAACAGGTGCGCAACGCCGAATTGCTGATTCTCGACGGTCTCGGTCAAGAGCGCGTCGGATCTTGGGCGGAGGAGAAGCTGTATCAGATCATCGTTCATCGTCACAACCGCAAGCTACCGACGGTGATCACGACCCTCAGCAGTTTCGAGAAAGATCTGGGTCCGGTCCGCTCGCGGGCCAACGACAAGGCGGTCGCACAAGTCGTGTCGATGAGCGCTCCGGACTACCGGGGTAAGGGACGCAGGGAAGAACCGCGGCGCAGTACGGGGCGGGCGCGTTTTATGGACCTTGAGAACCGTGGCCAGTGACGGCGGGCCGGGCAAGGTCGTTGAAGCGACCTGACGCTGGCTGCCATTCTGCCTCCGGTGGCCTCGAGAAATTCTGCATTTTCTGCGAGGTGATCGCCCGACGCTCGCCGGGTAACATCCGCTACGAGGACGAAGACGTGGTGGTCTTCGACAACAAGCTCGACTGGGTGCCCGTTATGCTCTTGGTCACGCCGCTGGCCCACCGAACTCAGGCGGACATGTGGCGGGACACCGCCCTGTTGGGGAAGGTAGGCGAACTAGCGGTCCGTTTCGGACGCGAACTGGCCCCGAACGGATATCGCCTCCTGTCAAATTTCGGAGACGACGCTCTGCAGACCCAGGAACACGCCCATTTGCACGTTATCGGTGGTGCACAACTCGGCCTGTACGTCAGGCGGTGGACAGGGTCGCGTCCCTAAGTAAAGACCGGCAGGACCTCGCTACCAAGCAGCCGAATTGAACGCTCTACCACCTGCGGAGGCATGTGGCCTGCGTTGACCTTGAGCATCAGGTTGCGCACACCGGCATCGCGGATCTCGGCTATCTTCTCCAACGCCTGGTCGGGGGTACCGTAGATGAAGCCATCATCGATCGTCAGTTTCTTTAGCCACATGCGGCCCTCGTCCGAGTCGACCCACTCCTTGGAGTTGAAGCGCAGCCGGGCATCCATGAAGTGATCCTGCTCGATGACGAGGTGCTTTTCGACTATCGCTCTCGCTTCCCCGTAGCTGTCGGCGACCAGTGCGTCCGTAGTGAACCAGATCTCGTCGATCGCACCCTGTACGTCTTCCTCCGAGTGGCCGGCCTCCAGAGCCGTGGCCCGGTAAAGATCCAGGCGCTCCTTCATCCCCGCCACGTCTACGCCTCCCATTAGCAGCGGACGGCAGGCGCGGGCCATCTCTTTGATGGTCCTATCGCTGATCCCGGACCTGATGATAGGAGGATGCGGTTTGGTGTAGGGCTGCGGCCTGAGGATCGGAAACTCGAGCTGCCAGTACTCGCCCTCGTGAACGATGTCCTTCTCGGTCCAGGCCCGAATCAGGATCTCTTCCATCTCGGAGACCGCACCGAAGCCCATCTCCAGGGTGACGCCGAATCCGCGGTATTCGTAGTGGTTGGCGACCGACCCCCTTCCGATTCCGACGATCAACCGGCCTTTGCTCAGGTGGTCCAGGAGGGCGCATTGTGCGGCCAGTCGCGCCGGATGGTGCAGTGCGGTCTCCACCACCGCAAAGCCGATCTTGATCCTAGTCGTGCGTGCGGCTATGGCGGCGGCGAAAACCACCGGATCGGCGTATGCGGCCGCACCGTCAAAGTGGTGCTCGGCCAGCCATACCGAGTGGAAATTAGCCTCCTCGGCCAGCTCGACTTCGCGCAGAGCCTCGTCTATCGCCGCCCCGTCATCGTCCAGTTCGGGACTGACGGGAAAGACCCAGGTGCCGAATCTCAACGGTTAGCCGAAGGTCAGGACGCTGCGGGCAACCTTGCCCTCGCCCAGCACCTTGAATGCCTCATTGACGTCCTCGACGGGGAAGCTCCTCGTGATCAGCTCGTCCAGCTTCAGCTTGCCGGACTGGTAAAGGGCGATGAGCCTCGGGAAATCGATGTGCGGGCGGGCGCTGCCATACATGGACCCGATGACCGTCTTTTCCCACATCAGGTCCCGCGCGTCCAGGGTCACCGACGTCTCCAGCGGTGCGTGACCCACCCATATGGTCATCCCCCGGCTCCGGGTCGCGTGTATCGCCTGAATAAAGGGCTCGGGCACCAGGCCGATAGCCTCAAATGCGTAGTGCACGCCCAGCCCGCCGGTAAGGTCCCTGATCGCCTCGACCGGATCGCCCTTGCCAGCATTGACGGTGTGCGTGGCACCGAACTGCTTTGCCATCTCAAGCTTGTTGTCGAGCAGATCGACTGAGATTATGGTCGTTGCCCCGGCGATCGCCGCACCCTGTATCACGCTGAGGCCGACGCCTCCTGCCCCGAAGACCGCGACCGTAGAGCCGGGCTGGACCTGGGCCGTGTTGATCGCCGCGCCCACACCGGTCGTAACGCCGCATCCGACCAGCGATGCCTGGGGGAACGGCATCGTCTCGTCGATGGGCACGGCCGACATCTCGCTGACGATCGCATGGGAACTCATCGTCCCCAGGCCGCTCAGGAAGGGCACATCTCGCTCCGTCCGGGGGACGTGGGCCGTTGACTGGCTCCTTGGCTGCGAATAGCAGACGTTGGGCCGGCCGATCTGGCACGCCTCGCACAGCCCGCAGCTTGGCATCCAGGAAAGTATCACGTGATCGCCTTCAGACACGTTGGTGACGCCGGCTCCAACAGACCTGACTATTCCCGCTCCCTCGTGCCCGAGTATCACCGGAGTGGGTATATCCCACCATTCGCCCTTGACGACGTGCCAGTCGGAGTGACAGACGCCGCTTGCCTTCATCTCGACCAGCACCTCGCCGCTGTCTGGATCTCCCAGCTCCATGTCCTCGACCGCGACCGGCTCGTTGTACTCGTATAGGACGGCACCTTTGATTTCCTGCATCGTTCAGGTCTCCTCTCGTTGCCACCGGCTAGCGTCCGGGCGGTTTGCGGAATGTTAGCAAACCTCCGTGCCCTGCGAAGCCGAACTCGCAAGGATGTGCCCTCGCCGCGCAGAGGCAGCCTCGGGCCTTGGGGGTCAGGAGCGCAACCGGACAGGGGCGTGTCTACTCGGGCCGCACGATGCGTCGGGCGGGACGCCCGGGGCTAGGGACCGGCAAGCTCCTCCCGCGTGCGAAGGACGGTGTCCGGGAAGAAGGACTGCTGGGCGAACCAGAAGTGGTTGCCATGCACGACGGGCGTCAGGCGCGAGCCGGCCAGGTTCCCGGAGACTGCCTCCCCGAAGATGTTCCATGCGGAATTGGTCGCCCGGTCGGTTATCACGCCGTCGCGTTCGATGAATGTCAGCCTCTTGCCGTCGATGAACGGCTCGAAGACAGCGGTCGCCCCCACGGACCTTCGCTCTATGGTCGATGGATCGACCTCGACGCTATCGCCACCGGCGACCACCGACCCGATCAGGCCCAGATTGAAGATCGGTCGCTTGGGGAATGGCGAGAGGGTGCCGCCGACGTAGAAGATGACGAGATCCCGGCCCTCAAACCTGTCGTGAACTATCGGGTTCTCCTCCAGGGCTGTAAAGGGATAGGCAACGCTCTTGTCGCCAACGACCACGGACACGACCCGCTCGATGGGAGAGAGCGATCCGTCGCCGAACTCGGTGATAATTTCCAGGGATGCGTCATAGCCCCCGTACGGGGGGAGATCGTACGATCTCACAAAGCCGGTGTCCCTGGTGAGCACCACACCCTCATCAAAGGTGTCCCGGAAGGCATCCCAGGAGACGATCTGGGCGGGTATCAATTCGAGGATCTGCCCCGTCAGCTCCCCGACTATAGCCTCCGCGGTCGCCTGCTGCCACCACGACTCCGTAGCGTCGTCCCACATGATCAGGTTGGAGTTGCGCAGAAGGCCGGTGGTACCAAATCGCAGCACCCGCCCGTTCACCGTCCGCTTGAATACCAGGCCGGTGTTGCAGAGGGGACAGTAGGTGACGGCCACGGGTACACCCCCCACGACGTCGTTGACGATTTCATGCAGGATCAGGATCGACAGCGGGTAGGCCCGCTGCTCGCCCCCTACTTCAAGTGCCAGGACCGGCTCGTCATCCACCAGGTAATCGGGTGCTTGGTGGACGGCGGCGAACACGGGTCGATCGATCGGGGGTATACCGTCTCTCGGAGGCCCGCCCGCCTTGATCTCCGCGAACGGGACCGTATGGATCTCGAAGTCGGTTTTCCACGTCGAGGCCACCGCCTTCAGAAAGCCGGTGGGCTCGTCGTCAAGCAGCCTGGGATCCGGCCTGACGGGTTGCGTCCCGGCCGTGGCCTCTGCTGGCGCGGGCTCCGGATCCCGGGCGTCCGCCGGGTGCGTCCCGGCCGAGCAGGAGACCAGCGAAGAAATGGCCACGGCGGAGGCGACCACGATCAGGACCCTCACGGCGGGGCCTCCGAGCCCGGAGAGAGCGCCCGCAACCCTGGATTCAATGCCGGACCATCGCCGGCAGCCGACGCCCAAGACGCTGCGAGAAATTGCCTCGCTGGCCGCGCACAGACAGCAGTGACATTCGCACCTACAACCCACAGTGCTCAGCTACACCTCCAGGACAGGAAGACTCCGTTTCAGGATACTAGAGGGGCCCTCCTGACATGGGGTGGTGCGCAAGGGTAAAAATGGACACCCCATGCTTGCCGGGAACGCCTGTCCAGACTGTCTCCGGGAGTCCCCTTCGAGTTGACACGCCCCCACCCGCTGTGCTAAAAAGCCGGGCATCAGCGGGCCGGTAAAGGGGCGTGGTCGCCCTAGCTTTGCATCGGTACCGAAAAAGCCACGGTAGGGAGGCATGCATATGAGAGGGCGATTACTGCTCTCGCTATTGGTTGTCCTGGTCCTGTCGCTGTTTGTGGCCGCATGCAGCAGCGAGGAGGAAGAGGCTCCTGCACCCAGCGAGACTGATGCCGCCATGGCAGATGACGCCATGGAAGAAGACGCGATGGAAGAGGAGGCCATGGCAGATGACGCCATGGAAGAGGATGCTGATGTCATGGTCGAGGCCACGGCCATCAGCGACGACTCTATGATGATGGTCAGCGACATGGTCGCGGGGGACGACCGGTTCGGCGGAACGCTGAGGGTCGTTGCACAGGCCAGCACCGAGTCCCTGGACACATCCTTCTCCGGAGCCTACGTGATCACCGTGGTCAGCGGGCACATCTGGGAGCGCCTCTTTGAACGCGATGCTGACTTTAACCCACAGCCGCAGATGGTCAGTTCCTGGGAAGTGGACGATGCGGGTACGACCTACACGTTCACCCTGCGTGATGGGCTCAAGTTCCATGACGGTGGCGGCGTAACCTCCGACGACGTCATTCCTTCGCTGTGGCGAATGTGGCAGACCACGGCTGCCGGAGAGTTCCTCCGCTCGCAGCTGGCCGGCTACGTCGAGCCAGGGGAAGGCGAGAGCCCCGTAAGGCCGGATAGCCTGAGGAAGATCGACGATAAGACGTTCTCGATGACCTTCCAGGGCCCGATAGGCGTCGTAATCACCGGTCTGGCCGCGCCCTGGCCTCTGCAGAACATCTGGCCGGAGAGGGTCGCCACCGGGTATGCGGCCCAGGAGGACCACGGCGAGGAGAACGCCATAGGTACCGGCCCCTACAAGCTCGCCGAGTGGATCCGCGGCGATAAGCTTGCTGTCGAGCGCTTCGACGAGTATGTGCCCAGGGATGAGCCGGGCAGCTACCTGGCCGGCGGCAAGATTGCCTACCTGGACAGGATCGAGTGGCTGGAGGTACCCGCCGAGGAGACCAAGATCGCCGGTCTCAAGACCGGTGAGTGGGACGTCGTGGACGGTGCCGGTCTGGACTTCTTCGCCGACCTGAGCGAGGACCCGAACCTCGGGGTTGCCAAGTACGAGCGCCACTTCTGGACCTTTGACTTCAACGTTACCTCGCCTCCGGCGAATCTCAAGAAGCTGCGCCAGGGCATACAGGCTGCGGTCGACATCGAGGCCATGGCGGCCGCAATCGGCCCGCGGGATCTGTGGTCACTCTGCCCCGCCCGCTACAGGTGCGGCACGCCGCTGGACAGCCGCGTGGGTGAAGAGTTCTACAACGAGAACGACGTCGAGAAGGGCAAGCGGCTGGTCGCAGAGTCCGGTTATGACGGCGAGACCTTCCTGCTCATGAACCCCAACGACTATGCAACCATCACCCCGATGGGCCAGGTGCTCAAGCCCGCCTTTGAGGAGCTGGGCATCACGGTGGAGATGCCTTCGATGGACTGGGCAACGCTGCTTTCGCGGCTGCCTGATCCTGACTGGGATGCCATCACGGACTGGTGGGTGCAGTGGGCATCGCCCGATCCCATCGCCGACCCGATGGTTGCCGGAACCCTCTACTTCGGCAACTTTGGTGATGACCCCGAGGTCGAGAGGACCAAGGAGCTTCGCCTCCAGTACGCCTTCGAGCCCGATCCGGCAAAGCAGCTTGAGATCATAGGAGAAATCCAGCTCGCTCTGTACGACTCCGCACCCCACGTGGTTGGAGCGCAGTGGGCGTCCATCTACCCGTTCACGACAGACCTTAAGAACTTCGATGTTTCGGTGTTCCCGGTCTATGTGAACGTTTGGCTGGAGAGGTAGAGCAGGCACCTTAGGGGCCACTTAGCTCTTGATACCGGGGGTGGAACGGCTGGCCGTTCCACCCCCGGCACGTATCTGCGAGGCTGGGATGCAATGTGAGGCTCCCCGACCGGGTGGCCTCTGACGCCGGTATTGTGGCAGGCGAAAGATGACCGCATACGTCCTACATAGGATCCTGGCGATGATCCCGGTGCTGCTGGTGGTGGCACTGATCGTCTTCGCCCTCATCCGGTTCGCACCGGGGGACCCTGCCGCACTGATCGTCGGGACCCACGCCACCGAGGAGAAGTACGAGGCTATCCGGGAGCAGTTGGGCCTGAACAGGCCGCTGCCGGTTCAGCTCGGCATCTGGTTCAAGAATCTGTTCCAGGGCGACCTCGGGGAATCGCTGTTCGGGCGTACCGCCGTCACAGAGATGATCGCCACGCGAATCGTCCCGACATTCTCGCTGGCCCTGCTCACGCAGGCCTTTGCCGTAGTGCTGGCAATACCGCTGGGAATCATTGCCGCATGGAAGGCGAATACCTGGATCGACCGCAGCGTGATGATCTTCTCCACGGTGGGATACTCGATTCCGCTGTTCTGGCTGGGATTCATGCTTATCTGGCTGTTCGCGGTCAAGGCTGACTGGTTCCCCGCCGCGGGTTACGTAGCTCCATCGGAGAACCTGGGACAGTTCTTCTATCGACTGGTCCTGCCGATGCTGGCCACCGGACTGGTGGTCATGGCGCTCATAGCGAGGATGACGCGCGCGACCATGCTGGAGGTCCTCAACGAGGACTACATTCGCACCGCACGCTCCAAGGGCCTTGCGGACTCGAAGGTTCTGCTTGCCCACGCACTTCGAAACGCCATCCTGCCCATCATCACCGTGATAGGAATCACCCTCGCGCTTCTGCTCGGGGGTGTCGTCGTCACCGAGAATGTGTTCGCGATACCGGGGCTCGGGAGGCTGCTGGTAAATGCGCTGAGCCACCGCGACTACCCGGTAATACAGGGCACTGTGCTCATCTTCGCCGCCATCATTGCGACGGTGAACCTGCTCATTGACCTGTCATACGCGGTGTTCGATCCGAGGATAAGGTACAGATAGCGGATGGCCCAATCGACCTCGGCCATAGCCTCTTCCTGGGCGGAACAGGCTGCGCCAACCCTGCGGGACAGGATCCGCGGCATCGGCTACACGGCGCGCCGCTATCCCAACATGGCGCTGGGCATGTTCATCGTGTTCCTGGCCGCCCTGTGCGCCATATTCGCGCCGGTACTCTTCACCTCCGACCCTTCCCTGCCCGCCCCGCTCGTGCGTTTCACGACCCCCGGGAGCGAATACTGGTTCGGCACTGACAACATAGGCAGGGACGTCTTCAGTCGAACGATCTACGGTGCCCGCATATCCCTCATGGTCTCGGTATCGGTAGCCGCCATCGCGATCGGTTCGGGGGCCATAATCGGCATGCTCGCCGGCTACTACCGCCGGGTCGACATGGTGGTCATGAGGTTCATGGACGGCCTGATGTCGATACCCTCGGTCATTCTGGCCATCGCCCTGATGGCGCTCCTGGGTGGAAGCATAGAAAACGTGATCATTGCCCTCAGCGTCACCGAGACGCCCATTGCCACCCGCATCGTTCGCTCCGCGGTGTTGAGCATCCGTGAGCAGACCTACATCGAGGCCTCGCGATCGATAGGCGCTCGTCCTCCGCGCATCATATTCCGCCACATCCTGCCCAACATCGTAGCCCCGCTCATCGTGCACGCCACGTTCGTTGCCTCTGCGGCGGTGCTGCTGGAGGCCTACCTGAGCTTCTTGGGCGCAGGTCCCCCTGAAGAGGTCCCCAGCTGGGGCAACATCATGGCCGGTGCCCAGCACTTCCTGACCAGGGCGATCTGGATCATCGTGTTCCCGGGGATTTTCCTTACGCTCACCGTGCTCGGCATCAGCCTGGCTGGAGACGGCCTGCGCGACATACTGGATCCGAAGCTGAAGCGGCGCCTGTAGGGCGCCGCAGGGATGGAACGGCGAAGCGGGCCGCACGCCAGCCTTGGCGGGCCGGGTTCCTACGCCGTCCCGGTTCCCCTCCGACCTTCGTCCGTTCCGGCAAGCGGCCTCCCGCAATCGCCCCGGGAGGTCTACCGACGGCCGCCCGTGTCCTCGGACGGAGCGAACACGGCCTCCCGCATGGAGTTACGGGAGAGGTCGTCCAGCGGCGCTGCCGCGGATCGAGGCGAGGGCGATCGGGTTACGGGCGCGCCAATACCGGGCCAGCGCCACGGGCAGGCATATCCGGAAAAGGGCACGGCGCGGGCCGGAGGGTCCGTCGTTGTTGCGGCTGTGACGCTACGGCGTCACCCACGCGTCGAAGATCGACCTTGATATGCGGCCGATCATGCGGCTTCCCTCGTGGGGACTCAGCAGCAGACTGGGGTCGGTGCTGTCCGCGGTCATCACGGTGATCACATACCTCACGTCCCGGGTGGCGATCAGACCCGTATCGCACCTACCGTGCAGGTAAGCCCCCAGCTTGTTGTACAGCTTGATCGCAGGTGTAACCCCGGCCTCTGCCGGGAACTGGTTGAGGGGCAGATAGCGCCCGAGCCACTCTATGTGCTGGCAGCGGCCCATGATATCGAGCATCTGCTCTGAAGCCGCTTCTGAGACCAGTTCGCCCTTTGCGATGCGAGTCACCAGGTTTGTGAAGTCCCGGGCCGAACACTCCGAGTATGCGTCGATGTCCTTGCCCTGCATCTCGTCGAACGTGTCGGGGCCAAGGTCGGAGTTTAGCGAGTACTCGTTCATGCCCAGCGACCTCATCCTGCCGTTGATTCGACCCTTGCCCAGCATGTCGCTCAACAGCCAGGTGCAGGTGTTGTCGCTCACCACGATCATCATCATGCACACGTCCTTGACCGTGATCTCAAACGGCGTGTCGAACTCGCGGAACACCCCGGTGCCTCCACGGAGGTCGGACTGTTTGACCACGACCTTGTCGGCGAGAGCGACCGCGCCCTCCGCCACCTGGAAGAATAGCTCCGCCATGATTCCCAGCTTGATGGCGCTGAGAGCGGGAAACACCTCGGCCTCTCGGATGTCCAGCCGCTCCCCGGTGGTCAGGTTGTTCGCCGAAACGCTCACCCTGCCGGAGAAGCTCCCGGCAATAGCTTCAACTTCGGATCTAAGCGTCGCCAAATCAGCCATGTCCATTCCTCCAGGTCGCAGATGGCAAGCGGGATCGCCGCAGCCTAGCAGCGCCGCAATAGGCGGTCAAACGGTGAAGGGCGGAATCGCTGGCGCCCCCACCGCGGCCCCGATCATACCGGCAGGGCATTCAGCCGGCACCTGCGGGAGAAGGTCGGCCGATTGCGATGTTCACGCCAGCACGAGCACCAACACGAGGGCCACGATCACGATGAGGCCCACACCCACCAGCAGGTAGCCGATCAGTGGATTGTTCAGGCGAACCATCCGGCGAATTCCTCCACTGCCTCGTCGGGAACGGCCCCTTCGAGGTAGTCCCTGAAGGCCTGATCGAGTATTGCGACGCCCTCGTCTATCTCTTCTCTGGTCATGATCAGTGGAGGAGTAATCTCAAGGACGTTGCCATAACTGCCCGCGTAGTAGAACACCAGGCCCAGTTCCCAGGCCCGGTAGGTGATCTTGGCGGCAGCGTCCCGGTTTGGCTCCCTGGTCGATCTATCCGCGACCAGATCGATGCCCTGGATCATGCCCAGTCCCCGGACATCTCCGACGATCTCGTACCCTCCCAGGACCTGCTTGAGCCGGGACTGCAGGTAGGCTCCGTTCTCAGCCGAGCGCCGGGGCAGGTCCAGGCGAATTACCTCCTTCACTGTGGCGAGGCCTGCCGCGCAGCAGGCGGCGTTGCCGGACGTGGTGAAACCCGCGAACCCGCTGTCCAGGACGTCTGCCCGCCCCACTATCCCGCTGAGCGGGAGCCCTCCGCCCAGGGACTTGCCGAGCAGGATGAGATCGGCATCCACCTCGAAGTTCTCGTGGGAAAACATTCGGCCGGTACGGCCAAGGCCGACCTTGATGTCATCGACTACCAGCAGGAGACCATGCCGGTCGCAGAGGGCGCGCAGCTTGGGCAGGAAATCAGGCGGCGGGACCACGTCCCCGCTGTCGCTCTGCACCGTCTCGACGAATACGGCCGCCGTGTCCTCGGGTGGACATATGGTCTTGAACAGATAGTTCTCCAGATAGTCCAGGCAACGGTCAGAGAGAGCACCGCCCGCATCCTGAAAGGGTGGCCGGTACGGATCTGGAAACGGAGCCTTGAGCACGTGCGGTCCGAAGGCGAAGCCGGAACCGCCGGGCAGGCCCGAAAGACCGATGCCCGAGTCGTTGGTGCCGTGCATCCCGCCAATGAACGAGACTATGCGTCTGCGGCCGGTGGAGGCAAGCGCCATCCGCTGGGCGGCCTCGGCGGCGTCGGAGCCGCTCAGGCCGAACCATGCCCTCTTCTCGAAGTCCCCGCCCGTGAGGTCGATAAGCAGCTCTGCCAGGTCTACCGCAGGTCTGCTCACGGAGGAGACGATCCCGGCGAACATGGTCTTCTCGAGCTGGTCTGACACGGCCTGGCGCACTTGCCGGCTGTCGTAGCCGAGATGTGTCAGCGCCCAGCCGGCACCGAAATCCAGATACCGGCGACCATCCGCATCGATCAGTCTTGAGCCCTCGCCCCGCTCGATGACCATCGGGCTGTATCGCACCTTCGTCGCCGCCGATATGCTCCTTCGGTCCCTTTCGTATAGCCGCTCGCTCTCACCCATGTCACAGACCTCCGGAGGTTTCGAAAGTTCGGGCCCGGGGCCCGGTCAGCGGACCCTGCAGCGCCCGGTCGAGATGCTGACTTAACCAGCTCGGCGCAAGGAGCGCCTTGCGGCGGGCCGGTGTACCATTTCGTGGGCGCATTCTAACCCAACGGATGGCTATGCAGACGCGGCGACAGGCATGACCAAGGAGCAACCGGGAAACGGCGTCGATCTGATGTCCGTCAACTCAGGTAACGGAATCGCCGACGAGGTGAGGGCCGCCCTTGACGTGGGGAACTTTCGCCGCGTCCTGACCCTGTTCGCCCAGCTGCATCCCTCCGACCAGGGTGACCTCCTGGGGGAGCTGGATCCGGAAACTCGGAGGATGCTCCTTTGGGCGCTGGGGCCCGAGGCCGCCGCCGACGTCATCGAAAAGCTCGATCCCGGTCTGGCGATCGAGTTCACCGAGGACATACCCACCGAGACGCTCGCCGACGTGCTGGATGAGGCGAGTCCTGACGTCGCCGCCGACGTGCTCCGGGGACTGCCGGACGAGGTGGCGGAACCGACCCTGGAGGCGATGGAAGCCTCACAGGACGTCCAGTACCTGCTCGAATACGGAGACGAGACCGCCGGCGGTCACATGACAACGCGTTACGTAGCGGTTGACCGGGACTCGACGGTCGCGAACGCTCTGGACGCCCTCCGGCTCGCGGAACCCGACCTATCGGACGCAGGCACCGTCTTCGTCACCGATGGAGAAGAAAATCTGGTGGGTCGAATTGGCATTGGAGAGCTGGCCCTTGGGAGGCCGACATTTCGGGTCGCCGATCTGATGGACAAGCGCGTCTATTCGGTAGATGTGGAGACCGACCAGGAAGAGTGCGCCCGGCTGATGAGCCGCTATGACCTGGACCGGCTCGCCGTAGTGGACGGAGACAGAAGGCTCGTGGGTGTCATACGGGACGACGATCTGGTGGACGTTGTCGTTGAGGAGGCTACGGAGGACATCTACAGGCTTGCCGGGCTTGGCGATGAGCGGGTCTTCGGATCCCTCAGGTCCTCCGTCAGGCATCGCCTGCCTTGGCTGTACGTCAACCTGGGAACGGTGCTGCTCGCCGCGGTCGTCATTGGCGTCTTCGAGTCAACCATTACGCGATTTGCCGTGCTCGCCGCCTTCGTGCCAGTGGTGATGGGTCAGGGAGGGATGAGCGGCGTACAGACCATGACCCTGGTTGTAAGGGCTATTACCCTGGGTGACGTAGAGCCCAGACACGCCCTGCGGCTTGCCGGGCGCGAGGCGTGGCTCGGGATCCTTCACGGGGCTGCGATAGGCCTCGCTCTCGGCGTTCTACTTGGCCTTTGGAAGGGCAACGCCGCCCTGGGCGTCGTTATCGGCGTTGCGACCCTTGGCACGATGATCATAGGGGGTACATTCGGAGCCCTGGTGCCGTTGGCGCTCCGCCGGGCCGGCATTGATCCGGCGTTGGCGTCTGCCACGGTTGTTACCACGGCTACCGACGTGATCGGCGCGCTCATCTCGCTCGGCATGGCCGCCATGCTCATAGAATGGCTGATGTGAGTCGATTGAGCGCGTGCCAAGGAAGGGCCAGTGTCCTGGCCCCGCGGACTTCTCGAAGGTCGAACTGGCGAGTTGGGTAAAGCCGGCAGCAAATATCTGATCGCCAGCGGCCTGAGCAAGACGTTCGGCGATGTTCGGGCGGTGGACGGGGTCTCCTTCGGGATCGCCGAGCGCGAGATCTTTGGCCTGCTCGGCCCAAACGGCGCCGGCAAAACGACCACAATCCGCATACTTTCGACGGTGCTCGCCCCGGACGAGGGCGAGGTTACGATTGGCGGCCACTCGATCGCCGCCGAACAGGGACGGGTTCGCGGGCTGATCGGCGTGTGTCCGCAGGAGCTCGCCCTTTACCCCGAGCTATCCGCCTCAGACAACCTCGTATTCTTCGGCCGCATGGCGGGCCTGAAAGGGTCGGATGCCAGGCGCACAGCCGGCGAGATCCTCGCTCTCGTGGGCCTGGGCGATCGCGCCCGCGACCGAGTCGAGCACTTCTCGGGCGGGATGAAGAGAAGGGTGAACATCGCCATAGCGCTCATGGCCAGGCCAAAGCTCCTGTTCCTTGACGAGCCGACGGTCGGCATCGATCCGCAGTCCCGCAATCACATCTTCGAGACCGTCCTTCGACTGCGCGACCAGGGCATGACGGTCGTGTACACCACTCACTACATGGAAGAGGCCGACCGCCTGTGCGACCGGGTCGCGGTAATGGATGGAGGAAGTCTGATCGCCCTCGGCTCGCCCAGCGAACTGAAGTCCGATTTCGGCGATCCTGCGACGGTCACCCTTGAGGAAGTCTTCCTCAGGCTTACGGGCCGTAGCCTGCGCGACTAGCGCGACGCCTTGACTCGACCTCTCTTCGTCGGCCTGCTGGAGCTGCGCCGCTACCTGGCCGACCGGGCAGAACTGGCTTTCGGCATAGCGCTGCCGATCGCATTGTTCGCCCTCATGTATATGACCTTCAGCGGAGGCAATGACTTCAACGGCACCGTGCACATCGTCGACTCCGATGGCGGCCCGGTGACCGGCGAGGTCATGTCGCAGCTCAGAACCGTCGAGGGCCTGAGCGTGGAGGTCCTGGACGAAGATGACGCCCTGGCCAAGCTGGAGCGCTCCGCGGTCCTGAGCGTGGTTATATTCCCGGCCGGATTCAGCGAGGAGGTCTTGGCAGGCGAGCGGCCGGCCGTCACGGTAAAGCGCAGGGGCAACGGGGGCCAGGAGGGCCAGATTGCGACCAGCATCGTCCGAAACGTAACCCAGCAGACGGTCTCGGAGTTCGCGGCGAGGTCGGCGGTGAGAGTTGCCTTCGCGGATGAAGCGATCTCGGAGGCGAGGGTGGATGAGGCGTTTGGCGGCCTGCTCGCCGAGAGTCGAGCGCGGCCCACTGTCACGGTCAGGTCCCGCGCAGTGGGAGGCAGCGAAGAGTTCGTCGACCGTCTCCTGCCGGGCATTCTGGTCATGTTCCTGATGTTCGCCGTCACCCTCGGATCGCAGACGATAGTGGAAGACCGGCGAATCGGCACGCTCGAGCGACTCGCCACCACGCGCCTGACGCTGGGACAGCTGTTCGCCGGCAAGTTCATCGCCGGCCTTCTTCGCGCAACCGTCCAGACCCTTGTATTGCTGTCGCTGGGCTTTGCCGTCCTGCAGGTCGCAGGTCCGGGACAGTATTTCCAGGTCCTTGTCTTCTGCCTCCTGGTCTCGGCGGCCGTCAGCGCCATTGGCCTTGCCATCGGAGCACTGGCCACCAACCGGGATCAGGCGATCTGGGCCAGCGTGGTCGTAACGATGTTCATGACGGTATTCGGCGGCACGTTCTTTCCCACCAGCGGCGGCGCGCTCGACATCCTGAGCCGCATCACCCTCAACCGCTACGCCATTGACGCTATCGATGGAATGATCTCGGCCGGCGAGTCGCTGGGAAGCCAGGGGCTGGAGGCGGCGGTCGTGGGCGGGACCACGGTAGTCGCGCTGGCGATAGCCAGGTGGGGCTTTAGGACATCGGCCAGATGAGCAAGATCGGCCTCCAGGCGCTGCTGATGGCGGGCAAGGATACGAAGATCTTCTTTGCCAACCGGTTTGCAGTCGCTTTCGCCTTCATCTTCCCGTTCCTGTTCATCGTCGGCTTTACGCTGGCCCTTAGGGGAGTGGGCACCGATGATGAGCAGCTCGTCTTCACCGTCGCGAGCCAGGACAAGGGCGCAATTGCAACAAGCATCGTCGAGTCGATGGTTGCCGATCCGGACGGCAGATTCGTCGAGGTGTCCTATGAGGAGGCGGTCGATTCCCTCGAGAACGAGGAGATACAGGGCTTCCTTGCATTTCCTGCCGAGTTCACCAGCTCGGTGGTCTCCGGCCGGCAGACCTGGATAGAGGTCGTCACCTTATCGGAGCATCCGGATACCGCTGTGGCCCTGGAAGGGATCGCAACGTCCATCGCCGCCCTGGTCGACCTCAACCAGGTGATGGGACGGGCTCTGCTGAGCCTGAGCGCGGAGGCGGAGGGATCGCCGGCCGGGCTCGATTCCTCCTCGATCGCCCGCGTCGCAGACGAGGTCGTCTTCGAGTTCGAGCAGGTCGGCGACGCCAGGCCATTCAATGCCAGTCACTTCACCCTCCCCGGTTACCTGGTCATGTTCGTGTTCTTCGCCGCCGCGATGGGAGCGCAGGAGATAGCCAGGGAACGCGAGAACAATACCCTGGAGCGCTTGGCCTCGCAGGGCGTGAAAAGGCAGGCGATCATTGCCGGCAAGGTGCTGGCGTCGGTCTACCGCGGGATCATGCAGCTGGCGGTCCTGTGGATAGTGGGCATACTCGGCTTCGGTCTCGACCTCGGCGTGTCGCCGGCGACCGTAGTGGCAGTCTCGCTGCTGATGGTCGCGGCCTCCTCGGCGTTCGCGGTGATGCTGGCATCCCTGGTCACAACGAGACGTGGGGTGGACTCGGCGGCGGTGCTCGTATCGCTCATACTGGCGCCGATAGGGGGCTCATGGTGGCCCCTTTTCATAATGCCCGAATGGATGCAGGCCCTTGCCAGACTCACTCCGCACGGATGGGCGAATCAGGCCTTCAACAAGCTGATGCTGTTCGGCGCCACCGCAGGCGACGTAGTCTCGGAGATGGTTGCCCTGCTGGCCTTCGCGCTGGTCTTCCTTGTCATAGCCCTGTGGCGCTTCAGGACCTCAGCGACCTGATCGCCTAGTACACTCGTTACCGCTGTGTCCTTATCGGCCGAAGACAACTTACCTACTCCACCACAATGACGCACTCGCAGGTGAGCACATGAGTTATAGAGCCATATCCGGCAGCAGGCCGGCGTTCATAGGCACCGAACATGCCGTGTCCACGGCGCATTTCCTTTCCACCTCGGTGGGCAATCGCATGCTCGAGCTGGGCGGTAATGCCATAGACGCCGGTGTGGCCGCGGGCATAGCGATGAACACCGTAATGCCCTACCTCACGAGTTTCGGGGGCGTCGCCCCGATCATCGTGTACCTGGCGGACCGGGATGAGGTGTTCACCATAAGCGGCGTCGGTCGATGGCCCAGGGCCCACACTCTTGAAGAGCACCGCAAACGCTGGGGAGAGGCGATACCCAACGGGATCAGTCCTGTGGTGGTTCCGGCCGCCCCCGACGCATGGATGACGGCCCTTGCCTCATTCGGGACGATGACGCTCAAGGAGGTGTTGGACCCCTCCATCCGGCTGGCGGAGAAAGGGTTTCCGGCCACCGGCAGCTACAGCTACATGGTCAGCAAGCCCGAGTCCCGGGACTTTCTCAGCCAGTGGCCGGACGCGGCCAGCATCCTGATGCCCGAGGGCAGGGTCTTACAGATCGGCCAGCGGCTGTCCAACCCCGATCTGGGCCGGCTCTACAGGGACCTCGTGGAGGTCGAACAGTCGGCGTCGGGCAGTGGCAGGGCCCGCGCAATCAGGGCGGCGAGGGACCATTTCTACACCGGTGCGCCCGCGGAGGCGATGACTCGTTTCGTAGAGGAAAACGGCGGCATCCTGACCATGGAGGACATGAGGGACTTTAGCGTGACCATCGAGCGCCCCATCGAGGCCGGCTACAAGGACCTGAACCTGTTCGTCTGCGACTTCTGGTGCCAGGGCCCGGCCGTGCCGCAGATCCTCAAGATACTGGAGGGATTCGATCTGGCCGGGATGGGTCATAATTCCACCCCCTACCTGCACACCCTGCTGGAGGCCATCAAGCTGGTCTTTTCGGATCGTCACCACCTCTACGGCGATCCCGATTTCGTGGAAGTCCCCAAGGGTGCCCTGCTATCCGATGAGTACGCGGCCGCTCGAAGGCAGATGGTCGGGCAGCGGGCGTGGCCGGAGATGCCTCCTCCGGGGAACCCCGCCCGGGCCTTGTCAAACGGGTCCAGGACCCTGAACCCGGGAGTCACGGCGACTGACGATGGTCCCCCTGAGGGCGACACGGGTCATGTCGCTGCGATCGACGGCCGGGGCAACGTATTCGCCTCGACGACCAGCGACACGTACATGTGGTCGCCGGTGGTTCCGGGCCTTGGCATTCCCCCGAGCGGCCGGGGCATCCAGAGCTTCACGGATCCGCAGGTTCCCGCGCACATCGCACCCTGGAAGAGGCCGCGCCTCACGCCCAATCCCGCCCTGGTCTTCAGGAACGGACGTTTCGCGATGACCATCGGGACGCCGGGCGCCGATTCGCAGGTCCAGGCCATGGTGCAGGTCCTGCTCAACCGCTTCGAGTTCGGCATGGATGTCCAGCAGGCCGTCGAGGCACCGCGCGTCTCCAGCTTCAGCCACCCGGATACCATGGAACCCCACACCTACATGCCGGGCACGGTGAGGGCGGAGTCCGGTGTCGGTGCCAGCGTCTTCGACGAGTTGGGGGACAGGGGGCACCGGGTTCAGGACTGGGGAGAAGTAGCATTCCCGGCGGGCTGCCCCACCGTGGTGGCAAAGGACCACGAATCGGGCTTCCTCTGGGCTGGGGCCGACCCCAGGCGCGAGTCTCACGCCACGGGCCGCTAGGGGGATCCTGATCCGGCTTCCCGTCCCCATCGTGATCTGACATTGGGGTCTCCCGCGGCGGCCTCGCAGGACAGCTCGGTCATCCTCGCTTCAGATATTGGTTCAGCATAGGTCTTCATGAGCGACGCCCACAGACTGGAGCAGCATTTCCGGGCCGGACTCCTGCTCAGGCCGAACGAAGACGAGCTGAACATCGTGGACCTCGCCAACGCGATCGCCCATCTTGCCGGGGGCAAGCGGGCGAGGACGACCGGAGGATCAGAGGCCATCGCACGCTTGATAGGGCCGACCGATCACCTGGTCTTCATTGCGGCCGATGGATTCGGCGCGAGCCTGCTTGAGTCCCTTGATGGGAATGGCGTGATTGGGACGAAGCGGGCAACGGCGATCCGCACCGTATTTCCCTCCACCACGGCCTCGGCATTTACCTCGTTCGCGACGGGAGAATGGCCGGGCAGCCATGGTGCGGTTGGCTGGTACACCTACCTGCCCCACATCGAAACCGTCGGAACCATCATCCCCTTCGTGCGGTCTGCCGACGGGACTCCGCTGGCCGAACTCGGACTCCCGCTGGAGAAGGCCTTCCCGGTTCCATCTATCTTCGCCAGCGTCCATAGCCAGGCTCTTTCCCTGCTTCCGGAGACGATCAAAGACAGTACCTTTTCCATGTACGTGACCGGGGACACGCCCCGGAAGGGCTACAGCTCGTTTGCCGAGGTGATAGATGTCATATCGTCCAGGATTCGGAACTCGACGGACCCCACCTACACCTACCTGTACGTGCCGCACGTCGACGCAGCGGGGCACGAGGTCGGGTTCTCAGACCCTCGAACCCTATGGGCAGCCCGATCCGTCGTCGATCTCGCTAATGAGCTGGCACAAGAGGTGGCGGGCCGCGCCAGGATAGTCCTGACCGCGGACCACGGCGGCCTGGACGCCAGCGCCTTTCAGATCCACCAGATACGCGCCGGAGACCCTCTGATCGAGCTGCTGGGCCGGGAACCTTCAGGCGACAGCCGGGTAGTCTATTTTGATGTTCACAGCGGCAGGGATTCCGAATTCGAGGCCGCTTTCCGCGACAGATTCGGAGACCGGTTCCTCCTGGTCAAGGTCGAGGATGCGGAGGAAATGGAGCTCTTCGGTCCGGGACGCCTCTCATGCGAAACACGCCGTCGGCTGGGCACCTTGATCGCCCTCTCCCGCGGCGCGGATGTCCTGGTGTACGAGCGGCTCCGCTCCGGCGGCGGCGCGCCGCATGTCGGGTATCACTCCGGCCTGAGCCGGGAGGAGATGCTGGTCCCTCTGGTGGTGATCTAGACGACTGGGCGGCCAGCAGCGGTCAAGCTCCGCGAGCCACGCCGGCTTGGCAATCAATCACAGATGGCCGCACGCGGGCATCCCCGGACATCGCCGGGCGGTTCGCTCCTTTCCTAGATGGCCGTCATGCCGCCGTCGACTATCACCTCGCTGCCGGTCATGAATGAAGAGTCGTCCGAAGCGAGGAATAGCACGGTGCGGGCTATCTCTTCCGGCCTGCCGAGACGACCCAGCGGAACGGCCTTGAGCACATTTGCCTTCATGTTCGGGTCCGAGTCCCAGAGGACGTCGACCATGCTGGTGTCGACCGTTGCTGGGTGGACCGAGTTCACTCGTATTCCATCGGTAGCGAATCTGAGCGCGGCCGACTTGGTGAAGAGCCGGACCGCTCCCTTGGAAGCCGTGTAGGCGCCTTCAAAGGGGCTGCCCGTGATCCCCGACGCCGACGAGATGTTTATGATCGAGCCCCGTCCCCGCTCCCGCATCAGCGGAACGGCATGCTTGGTGCCGAGGAACACGCTCTTGGCGTTCACCGCCATGACCCGGTCCCACTCCCGCTCTGTCGTCTCGTCGATGTGCCTGAGAAGGAACATGCCCGCGTTGTTGACGAGCACATCCAGACGTCCAAGCCGGGACCTCACCATCCGGTAGAGATCCTGCCAGGACTCTTCGTCGGTCACGTCCAGCGCCTGGAATGTCCCCTGTCCTCCCGCTCTTTCCACCTCCGATGCGGTGGCCATGCCGGAGGTATCGTCTATGTCCGCTGCGACTACGTGAGCTCCGCTCTGAGCAAGAGCAAGACAGATCGCCCGTCCTATGCCGCCGCCGCCGCCGCTGATGACCGCCACCCTGCCATCAAGCTTCCGTTCATCTGGCATTTACCCGACCTCCCGAGAGAACTAAGCGACTGGTCGCGCGGTTCCGCTTCCGGCCTGCGCGAAAGACGGTATCAAAACAGGTCCGCGGCGGACCTCAACTTCATGAGTGTCACCGGCGGCGTGCCCCCTCGGCAAGGGGACGCGAGTACGAGAATCATATGACCGTCTCCAAAGGGCGCGACTCTACCCGGCCAGCCGTGCCGATTGGCACCCAGATGGCCGCGTCGTCGTCACCGAACGCCTGGGCTCGTCCTTGAAGGTACCTGGCTCCCACCCATGCGCAGACCAGCGAATCGAGGGCATCCTCGTACTGCTTCAGGGAGCTGAGCGTGCCCGAATAAGGCAACTTCGGCAGGAATGCTGGGATCCCTTCGATCACATTGGACAGACCTTCGTGGATACACCTGAACTCCCTGATGAGCCGCCTGGCCCTCTCTTGCCGTCCAAGATCAGGCCAGTACTTCAACGTCCTTGTGGCCTTATACGGAACCCTGTAGTCACGACCTAGCAGGCGCAGGAGCGCGGGCGCAGGATAGACCTCTATGAGGGAGTCTGTTCTCTGACCGCGCACGGCGAGGCTGTAGCCAAGGCGGGAGAGCGATCGGTGAAAGTCACTTGAGACCTTCCCGGGCCTGTGGTGATTAGGCGAATGGGTGCCGCATCCGCTTCCTCCGAATGCCCTGGAGATAGCATTGTCAGCTTCCCTGCGTCCTGTGATGTCTACGTTCGAAAGGGGCATATCCACCGACACGACGGTGACGCGATCCCCTCTCAGTAGCCTTTCAGCGGCCCCGAGGATCTCTTGGGGATCGGAGCACAGGGGCGCCGTAGGCTCTTGCCATCGAACGGGGTTTCCTGCGGCAAGCTCGACGAAGGAGTCGTAGCTGGGGGCGAGGGCAACGAACTTCCAGAGCCCGTCACGGCCAGCCCTAATGAGTGCGACACCACTCGGGCTGCGGTCAGTCCAGGCGGCATCGATGCCAAGCACCGAGGTCAGCTACGCACCTCCATTGGAATGCCGTCCTTGGACGCGGGCCTTTGCTGGAAGGATGGAGCAGAGGATTGACACGTTCAAATGGCGCCCGCCGCAAGATCTGCGGCCAACCACACTCGCGCAAAAGGCTTGGGGAAGAACTTGTCTCGAGAATTGTCAGCTTTGGTAGCGCGTACGGGATTCGAACCCGTGATCTCCGCCTTGAGAGGGCGGTGTCCTTGGCCACTAGACGAACGCGCCACGCTTGGCCAGCACGGTGGCTGGGGATCGAGGATTCGAACCTCGACTTACAGATCCAGAGTCTGTCGTCCTACCATTAGACGAATCCCCACCGTGAAACCGGATTTTACCAAACTGCCCTCAGCCCATCAAAGGATATTGATAGCTATTGGTAGCGCTTCCGAAGGTGGCGAGCGAGCCTGACAGGTGCTTTCGGGTCCCAAATTGAGTGCGAAAGCGGACCACTCCTAATCGTCCCGTCAAGGACTCTGGTCGCTCGCCGTCACGCGTCTGACAGCCTCTGAAAAGCCCAGTGAAACTGAATCGGCCGAAAGGGCCTGCGCGGCGGCGCTGTATGGGTCTATCTGACCACCTGCCACGCTATCGGCCAGATCTCCCAGAAGGCATTCCAAATCTAGATCGGCCATGGCGGCTTCTACGACCCCTCTCATGGCATCCACGAGTTCGGCCCTCCGGCAGGCAGAACGTCTCTCAGCTAGTTCCCTGCTCTTCAGCAGGTACGCCTTGTGCCGCTCTATAGCCGCGAGCAAATCGGGAATCCCTTCCGCACTCCGCGCTTCCGTCATAAGTACCGGAGGGGTCCACGTGCACTCTCTCGCCTTGGCCCTGACCTCCGACTTCACCGCGGCGGCCAGGCGGTGGGCTCCTTCCCGGTCCGCCTTGTTTATGACGTAGATGTCCCCAATCTCCATCAGTCCGGCCTTCATGACCTGCACCGAGTCTCCAGCCTCGGGCACCAGGACCACCAGGACGGAATCTGAGGCCTTGACAACGTCCAACTCCGTCTGCCCAACGCCCACGGACTCGAGAAAGACGTAACTGAGTCCGTACGCATCGAGCAGTCTCACCGACGCTCTGGCGACCCTGGAGAGTCCGCCATGCGCTCCCCTCGTCGACAGGCTTCGGACGAACACGCCACGGTCTGCGTGATGTTCGGCCATGCGTATGCGGTCCCCAAGTACCGCGCCCCCGGTAAAGGTACTTGTCGGGTCTACGGCTACGACACCAACCGTCTGGTCAATCGCCCGGAGTGCCGTCGCCAGGCTGTCTACAACCGTGCTCTTTCCGGCGCCGGGTGGTCCTGTGACCCCAACAACATAGGCCTGGCCGGTCCTGGCATGGACCGAGGCCATAATCGAGGCGATGGCCGAAGGTTCACGCTCGAGCGACGTCAGAAGTCTGGACAGTGCGCGCCTGTCGCCGGCGAGCATCTTTTCGACCAATGCGGTTACCGTCGCGGCCATTTCGTGCCCTAGCCCGCGGGAACCGTCCTAGGCATACGATTCAAGGCTTCTCAGGAGCCCCGCCGCTTCGACTGCCGCCAGGGCGGCGTTGCGACCAGCATCGCCCCGACTTCCCCCTGACCTTGAATTGGCCTGTTTGAGGTTCTCGGTGGTAAGTATGCCGTTAGTTACGGGTACCCCGGTATCGACTGCGATCCTGGCAATCCCGTTCGCGGCGCCGTTGGCCACCGCCTCGTAGTGGGTCGTCTCTCCCCTGATCACGCAGCCCAAGGCGACCACGGCATCGACGCCCCGCGATTCGATCATGCCCTTGGCCACCACGGGTATCTCAAGGGCGCCGGGCACAGAGACAACCTCAATGGCCTCTTCGGCTACCCCGCACTCGGCAAGGGCACTGCAGGCACCGGCAAGTAGCCGCGTGCTGATGACCCGGTTAAAGCGGGAGACGACGATGCCTATCCGTAAACCAGCGCCGCTCGGAAGGGACGGTACATCCCCGAAGGGGTCGTCCGCGCTCAATCTTCGTCGATCGAGGCCGTATCCAGGGCCTTGAGTATGTGACCTAGCCGTTCGCGCTTGGCCGTCAGGTATCGACGGTTCTCATCGGTCGCCTGCGCCTCTATGGACACGCGCTCAACAAGTTCGAGCCCATGGCTTTCGAGCCCGACAACCTTCCTCGGGTTGTTGGTGAGCAACCGGAGCTTGCGGACGCCGAGATCGACCAGGATCTGGGCTCCCACGCCGTAGTGCCTGAGGTCCACGGGCAGGCCAAGCGAGATGTTGGCGTCGACCGTATCCATGCCGTTGTCCTGCAGGGAATACGCCTTCAACTTGTTGTGTATGCCGATGCCCCTGCCCTCCTGCCTCATGTAGAGGAATACGCCGGAACCCTCCCGGTCGATCGCCTCCAAGGCCAGCCTCGCCTGGTCACCGCAGTCACACCTCAGGCTGCCGAACACGTCTCCTGTCAGGCACTCTGAGTGGACGCGCACGAGTACCGGCTCATGGGTATCCACCTGGCCGCGCACCAGGGCGACATGCTCGTCCGGGTCGACAGTGCTCCTGTACGAGACCGCGGAGAACTTTCCGTACCTGGTGGGAAGACGCGCTTCGGCGATCCGCTCGATCATCTTCTCGGTGGAGCGCCGGTAGGCAATTACGTCGGCCACCGAGACGATGGTCAGGCCATGTGCGGCCGCGAAGGTCTCCAGCTGCGGCATGCGGGCCATGGTTCCATCCTCGGCCATGATCTCGCAGATCACGCCGGCCTCCCCCAGACCAGCCATGCGGGACAGGTCGACGATCGCCTCGGTTTGGCCTGCGCGGACCAGGACCCCGCCCTCCATGTACCTAAGAGGGAAAACGTGGCCGGGCCTTCCCAGGTCTTCCGGCGAGGTGGACCGGTCCACGAGTGCCCTGATTGTCGCGGCCCTATCCTGGGCCGATATGCCGGTTGTAGCTCCCTTCAGGACATCCACAGAGACGGTAAATGCCGTGCCCAGCCGGGCGGTGTTGTCCTGGACCATCAGTGGCAGCCTGAGCTCCTCCAGCCGCTCGGACACCAGGGGGACGCAGATCAGGCCGCGGCCATGCATGGCCATGAAGTTGACGGCCTCCGGCGTCACCGCAGAGGCAGCCATGGCCAGATCACCTTCGTTTTCCCGGTCCTCATCGTCGACGATGATGACCATCCTGCCGGCCCTAATGTCATCTACGGCTTGGCGGACTCTCTCTAATGGCACTGTCGAACCTGCATGATGTAATCCTCAGGCAATCGTAATCGGGGACCTGGCGGGCGGGGGGATCCTCTCTTGGGGAGGCGCGGTGGAGGTCAGGGTTTGCTTGCGGCCAAGCGCTCTACATACTTTGCCAAGATATCGACCTCGATATTGACATCGTCGCCGACCTCCCGGTCGCCCAGGGTGGTCACCGTACCCGTGATCGGTATGATCGCTACCGAGAGCCAATTTTCGCCACAGTCTACAATCGTCAGGCTCACACCGTCCACGGCGACGAATCCCTTCTCCACCATGTAGCGGGCCAGCCTTGAGGGCAATTTCATCTTGATGAGCGTGGAATTGCCTTCCTCGGTGATGCGCACAACGCTGGCCGTACCGTCGACATGGCCCTGCACGATGTGGCCGTCCAATCGGCCGCCAGCGAACAACGGTCGCTCCAGGTTTACCCAGGAGCCCGGTCTCAGATGGCCGAGATTGGTGCGGCGAAGGGTCTCCTGCACCACATCGACCGTAAACCCGTCTTCGACTAGCCCGGTTACCGAAAGACAGGCTCCATTGACGCTTACGCTGCCACCCAATTGAAGATCGTCGAACCCAGGGGCCGATATCCGCAGGCTGCCATCGCCGGCCGACATCACCCGTCCCTTCATCTCAACTATTCCGGTGAACATGGCCCATGCGGGTAGCCGACCACCAGAAGATCACCGCCAACTCTCTCCCAGCTGCAATCCCCAAGCTGCAGCGCGGTGGCGATGTCGGCCGCCCCATCACCTCCCACCGGTCCGGGGGCACTCTGGCCGCCGACGATCACCGGGGCTATGAACGCGGCGACCCGATCCACCATGCCCCCGTCGAAGAAAGAACCAGCAACCTGGCCTCCTCCCTCCACCAGGATAGAGGTGACGCCGCGAGACCCCAGCTGATCGAGGAGGGCGTCCAGGTCCACACGACCGTGGCGAGCCGGCAGGACCTTCACGTCGACACCGCGGGCGGCAAGGATCGATCTCTTTGATTCCTCCATGTCTATGCAGGCTATCAAAGTGCGTCCTTCGTCAGACGTCACAACCGCGTCCAGAGGAACCCTGCCCTTGCTGTCGACGACCACCCTCAGGGGCTGACGACCTCTCGGGAGCCCGTCCGCGTCGCGTGTGGTGAGCCTTGGATCGTCGGCGATGACGGTGCCTATACCCACCAGGATCGCATCCGATTCGGCACGCAGGTCGTGGGCGCGAGCCCTGGCCGATTCGCCGGTGATCCACCTTGAGCGTCCAAAGCGGTCTGCGATCTTTCCATCAAGGCTCATTGCGAACTTGGACGTGACGAAAGGCCTGCCCGTCGTCGAGTGCTTCCGGTAGGCGCCGATCAAACGGGAGGCGGCCAGGGACTCTGAAGGGTCGGACGCCACCGTCACCTTTACGCCGGCCTCCCGCAGGCGGCTCAGCCCCCTGCCGTCCTGGGCGGGATTGGGATCGACGGCACCAACGTGAACCCGCGAAATTCCCGCCGCCGTTATCGCATCGGTACACGGCGGGGTGCGCCCGTGCCGGCTGCACGGTTCCAGGGTGATGAACAGCTCGGCGCCCTGAGCCAGATCGCCCGCCTGCCGCAGGGCTATGACCTCTGCATGATCGCCCCCGGGCGGCCGTGTGTGGCCCTCGCCGACTATCTTTCCCCGCCTGACCACAACCGCCCCCACCGCGGGATTCGGGCTGACCGATCCAAGGGAGCGTCGGGCCAGTTCGAGTGCCCGGTGCATGTGAGTCATTGTGGTCGCTGCGGGCTAGCCAGACCCGGCCGTCCCGCCGCTGCCCGGGAAATTGCGAAACATCAGGCTCGGTGTAGGTGCAGTCTGTCCCTGGTACTTGCTATCCAGCGCGGGGGAGCCATAGACGTTCGATGCCGAGGTGGAGAGTCGCAGGAACGAGATCTGGCCGATTGACATGCCGTAGTAGAGGGTTATCGGGAGCGTGGCGGCGTTGCTCAGCCCGAAGGTTAGGTGTCCTTTCCATCCCGGGTCGACATAGCCGGAGTTAGAGCTGATCGATAGGCCCAGCCGATTCAGGGAACTCTTACTTTCTAGGCGTGCAACGATGTCGTCGGGCAGCTCGATGTGTTCCAGGGTGCTCGCCAGGACGAATGCTCCGGGGTGGAGCAGGAACGGCTCATCGTCACCTATCTCCTCGGCCTGGGTCAGGTCGGTCATATCCTCCCGCACGTCTATGTGCGAGCGGCGGGTCTTGCCGAAGACCAGAAGACGCCTGTCTAGACGGACATCTACGCTGGCGGGCTGAACGTTGCCCTCTGAGAGCGGGTCGACGACTATGCGCCCACCCTTTATCTCCTCCCATATCGTCCGGTCGCTCAGTACCATCCAGCCTCCAGGCTGGCATTCTAGCAACGGCCAATTGGGCCCAGCAATTCAGCCCATCGATGCAGGAAAGCCGGTCTCATGCCCGGGACCGTGGCGCTCGATTGCCTCTCAAGTCACGGCTGCGGCGCTATCGCTGCAGCCAGGTGTTGACGTAGAACGGGATCGCCTTTACCTCAAACCCCTTGAGGTCATCGGTGTGAGGCACGATCGGGAAGAACTGCCCAAGCGACAGCGATGTCACCTTCCGCCACCGCTGCGTCTGGATCTCCTCCACGATCTCGAACCGCCTGGCTGTCTCCGTCTCGCGCACGAACTCAAGCTGCAGGTTGATCAGCTCCTCGTCCCGGATGATGAAGTCCAGCGTACCCGAGATCAGGTGGTCCTGGATCGGGTTACCGCAGCACCAGTGCGAGTACCAGTCCGTCGCAAGGCTGTACGAGTCGGTGTTGCCGAACATCGACGTCACTGTCGCCCAGTCAAGAGCAGGCATCTCCACCGCGTATCCGATGTCTTCCATCACCGACTTGAGCACCGGACCCAGAGGCGTGATCGTACCGTAGTCCGTCGGGTTCAGGATCACCGCCGTCTCACCCGCGTAGTCCGACTCGGCAAGCAACTGGCGCGCCACCTCCATGTTGTTGACGTCGTAGCCGATCGTCGCAGTGCTGCCGTCAGAGAGCTCTACGTCGAACCGCGCTCCTATGTCCGTCTCCAGCGGCGTCCCGCACCAGTACAGCGCGGGGCACGTGATCCAAAGGTCGTTCGGACCCAGCGCGAACATGAAGTCCTCCACGTCGATTCCCGTCATCAGGGCCTGCCGACCCTTCAGGTAGCTGAACGGCGGGATCTGCGGGTTCAGGTATACGTTCGAGCGGTTGCCAGGCTTGTACAGCGCTACACCGATGTCCGGGTTATCAGTGAGGCGCTTAAAGAAGTCGAACGCAGCTCCGTCAACCACGTCCCACTCTCCGGTCTCAAGGCCCGCTATCTTCGTCTCCTCGTCCGGAATCTCAAGGAAAATCAGCCTGTCCAGGTACGCTATGTTCTCTCCGGCGTACGCCCCCGGACTGCTCGGCTCGCTCCTGGAAACGAACCCGTCGTTACGCTCAAGCACCACCCTGTCTCCCTGCAGCCACTCCACGAACCTGTACGCTCCCGTGCCCACGTTCTCTGCCACCGGCTCGGTGAACGGCGTCGCCGCCAGACCCTCCGGGATCATCGGCATCAAACCGTGAGGGATACCCAGGATGAAGATCACCGATCCCAGCGGCTCATCGAACGTCCACGTGAACGTCGTGTCGTCGACTACCTGCAGAGCATCGTCCTCCGTGAACCGGCGAACGATTCCCGCCGCCGGCGTGCCCGCGTCCCTCCAGCGGTTGATCGACGCAACCGCGTCCGCTGCCGTGAATGTGTCACCGCTGTGGAACTCGATACCCGACCGCAGACTGAACGTGTACTCCGTCCCATCATCGTTCGTCGTGAACGACTCGGCCAGCCGGGGCTGCGCCTCAAGGTTCCCGTCCCAGCCGTACAGGCCCTCGTAGATCTGCGTCGCCACAGCGTTCACCACGTAGAACAGCGAGAACACCGGGTCCAGCGTGCTGATCGAGCCCTGGGACACTATCCTCAGGTCTCCGCCAAACTGCGGTCCCGTAACTCCTACGTCAGGCGTCGGCGTGGCCACCAGGATCTTCTCGGTCTCTACCTCGATCACCTTCTCCACCTCCACCTCCACCACCCTTTCCACCTCGACCTCGACGATCTTCTGTACCTCCACTTCCACCACTCTTTCAACTTCGACCTCGACGATCCTCTCCTCTACCACCTCGACCTCAACCACCTTTTCCACCTCGACCTCGGAGACCCTCTCCTCTACCACCGGCACCTCGACGATCTTCTCGACGATCTCGGTTTCGCCCGCGCCGAAACTAGCCAGATCGACCACGAACACCACCACCACGACCACGGCTGCAGAGGCCAATGCCATCAGGACCGGCCGCTGGTACCTGAAACCCGTCGTCCTCTGCGGAACTTCGGTCAACCGGAAGGAACGCGGAACCTGCATCTCGGGAAGGGAGCGCAGCAGGTCCACGGTAGACTGCATGGATTCCAAATCGGCTCGACACTCGTCGCAGATTTCGAGGTGTTCTTTGATTCTCTCTGCTTCGGCGGCACTGACCTGCCCGTCAATGTAGGCCGACAGCTGGAGCTTGAGCCTGCGATGTCTTATTCCAAAGATGTCGAACAAATCTCTACCCTTCACCTACACGCGACGGAATTGCTCCGGCAAAAGTTCCGTCTCACGTGCCAGGAGATCCCGCACCTTAGACCTGGCTCGACTCAGACGCGACTTGACCGTGCCTATCGACACCCCGAGCGCTTCGGCGGTTTCCTCGTAGCTCAGACCCTGTACATCGATCGTCACAAGCGTGATTCGCTGATCCGGAGGCAGGGAGTGAATGGCCCTACTTATGGCGCGCCCCAACTCCGCGGTGATTGCCTGCGTCTCAGGAAGCGAATCGGCCGATGCCGGCTGGGTAAAGCCCGTATCCTCAAATGCCTCCTCCAGTGAGCTCTCAGGCCTGCGCCTGATCGAGCGAAGGTGGTCAAAACACTGGTTCCTGGCGATCCGCAGGAGCCAGGCCCGCAGGCTGCCGCCTCGGAAGCCCGCGATCGCCTTGTACGCCGAAATGAAGGTCTCCTGAGTGACGTCTTCAGCGGCGACGCGACTGCCCAGAGTACGCGCAGCGACGTTGTATACGTGCGACTGGTAGCGGTCCACGATCTGGTTGAAGGCGGATAGGTCGCCCTTGACACTCCGCGTGACCAGCTCTGCATCGTCCGGCTCGATCGCTATGGAGTTATTCAACTGTCAAACCGGACGATCGGGGACCTATCGAGGCGCCGGGCGGGGTGCAATGGCAACGTATAATTCTGATGATCCATCCCGCGCCGTTGCGCGTGCACACCCGGGTTTGTGAACGTCGGGCACTATTTTCGGTCACTCTGAGATTGATCAATGAGACTGGTGGTTAGAGAAGTCATAGAGACGGTGCTGCTGGCACTCGTAGTGTACCTAGCCCTCCAAGTGAGCGTTCAGCCCTACCGGGTGGAGGGATCAAGCATGGTTCCGACGCTGGCTGAGGGAGAGTACCTGCTGGTCAACAAGATGGTCTACTGGCAGGTACCGCTGCTTGGCGGAGACGATGGTTATCTCGTTCATCCACCACAAACGGGTGAAGTCGTGATATTCCGGTTTCCCGAGGAGCCGACCCGCAATTTCGTCAAGCGAGTAATAGGCGTCCCGGGCGATACCGTGGAGATCGACGAGGGAACCGTTTACCTGAACGGACAGGCCCTCAACGAGCCTTATGTCACCTTCTTCGACCGTGGTTCGATGGATCCGTTCGAGGTGCCGCCCGACTCTTACTTTGTGCTCGGTGATAACCGCGGCGCCAGCGACGACTCCCGTTCCTGGGGGGTGGTGCCGGAAGAGAACGTCATCGGCAGGTCTTGGGTCACCTACTGGCCCCCCGCCCACCTAGAGAGGCTGTTTTCTTTCCGATAGTTCCGGGCGCTGGTTCTCGCCTTGTACGGCCTTTGGACGGCCACCTAGAATATTCTCATCGCGTGGCGTCGGGCCTGTAGCTCAGTTGGTCAGAGCTCCGGACTTTTAATCCGGGAGTCCTGGGTTCGAATCCCAGCGGGCCCACTTCCTCCACCTGTTTCAAATTGCGGACAGCGTCACAGGTGTCCGGCATCGGATCTGCCCACAGCGTCTGTCCATGGGAAGGTTGCCGTTCACGCCCAGGGGCTATTGACGTGACCTCAGGCAACCATTACAAGGGTTGGCCGAGGACCGCCGTGCTGCGATTTGGACGCTGCACCAGGCTCCACATTTCTAACTTCAGCTAGGCTATAGGCGTCACACGATCATATCGGGGAGGCAATTCCAAACGACGGCACCAGCTTCTCAGAACCCCCGCTACGAGCCACAGGAAAGCCCGCCTCTCCTGGCATCTCTGGGCTTCGGCTTCCAGTTCAGCCTGATCGCGTCCGCAACATTGCTGGTAACGCCAGTAGTTGTGGCTAGGGCATCTGGCAGGGACGATGCGTACCTGACATGGGTGGTCTTCGCCTCACTGCTTGTTGTCGGCCTGGCCACCCTGCTGCAGGTGCGGAGACTTGGTCCGGTTGGTTCTGGCACCGTGCTTCCCCTGTTTACGGCCGCCTTTTCCATCCCGTTTTGCATCACCGCAGTTGTCGATGGCGGGCCGGCGACTCTGACCGCCCTCATCATCGTGGCTGCCGTGGCCCAGATCATCATCTCCAAGTGGCTGTTCATCCTCAGGCGCATAGTCACGCCGACCGTGGGAGGCACGGTGATGATGATCCTGTCCATCACTTTGGCATCTGTGGTGTTTGGCCTGTTGGACGAGGCATCACAGGTAGAGCCTGTGGCGGCGCCGTTGACTGCACTGGCAACCCTGGTCGTCGTTGCCGCTCTGACCCTCAGGGGCACGCCAGCGCTGCGCCTATGGGCGCCGGTTGTGGGAATAGTGGTCGGATGCGTGGTCGCCGCGGCCCTGGGGATCTACTCCTTTGACAGGGTGGTAGAGGCGCCGTGGGTGGGACTTCCAACCGAGTGGCCGGGATTGGGAGTCGACTTCGGTCTTTCATTTTGGACACTGCTCCCGGCGTTTCTGTTTTTGGGCGTGATCATTTCGATACAGGTCAATGGCGAGGCCATTTCACAGCAACGGGCATCTTCTCGTGAGGACCGTGCCATCGACTTTAGAGGTGTCCAGGGCGCACTTGCAGGTACCGGAGTGGGCAATCTCTTTGCGGGTCTGGCGGGTGCGGTGCCCCTGATAATCAATCCGGGCGTCGTCTCCTTTACCCAGATTACCGGCGTAGCGGCCCGCAGAGTGGGTTACTGCATCGGAGGCATGTTCATCCTCGTCGCCTTCCTGCCGAAGGTATCCGGGCTGCTGAGCACCATACCGGGACCGGTGATGACTGGCTATCTGATATTGATTACCGGGATCCTCTTTGTCGACGGCGCCCGGACGGTCATCCAGACCGAACAGGACAGGCAGAAGGTCGTCGTCGCGGGAATTTCATTCTGGATAGGGGCGGCATTCCAGTTCAGCTTGTTCAACCTCCCGAATCTTGGGGCGGTGCTAGGAGCTTTGATCAAGAGCGGCATAACGACCGGAGGGTTCGCGGCGATCGCCATGATCCTGTTTCTGGAAGTGACCCGCCCGCGCCGCATGCGTTTTCGGTCCCGACTCGACGCTGAGGTTCTTCCGGAACTGAATGAGTTTATCGACAAGTTCGCCTCCCGCAGGGGCTGGGACACCGGGATGAAGGAGCGCCTGAGCGCCGTTGCCGAGGAAACTCTGCTAACCCTGGCTCCACTCGACTTGGAACTCAATTTGGACCTGGATGATGAGGGTGAGGAAGAGAAGGAAGTCAGGCAGCTGGTCGTTCTAGCGTCGAGCGATGGTCCCATCGCGGATCTGGAGTTCATAGGCGGCGGGAACGACGAGAACCTCGAGGACCGGATCAAGCAACTCCAGCAGCATGACACAGAGACGGTTCCAGAGCAGGAACTCTCGCTGCAGCTGCTTCGCCGATACGCCTCCTCCGTAAAGCATCAGCAGTATCACGATGGCGACATCATCACGGTTCGCGTTGGCCCACCCGGGACTCGGTAGCCGGAATCAGCCGCCTCTCCGCCCACATACGGTCGCCAGACTCGCATGGTGCATCTAACGGTATCCGGCCCCGCCACGGGCGGACCCTTAAGGCTCTGCGCAGCCGCCCAACATTTTAACCTTTTCAAGGTGAACCTTCACGGGCCCTGCACCGTGCCCAAACGCATTTTTCGCCATTCGCCCGACGATTGGTGTCAACAAATGGCCTGTTGCCCATTGCTCTGACAATGCCCGCACGCGCTACCCAATTCAGCTAGTCTCCATGCCTGCAAGCGCGTTAATGTTGGATGCGATCGCCAATTCCGGAGCCCAGTGATGATAACGCCTGAACTGAACCTGAATATTGCCGACGCCTACTCCGCTCTAAGACCACTGGCATTGTTCGCCGTAGGGGTAACAATTTATGGGTTCCTAGTCTTCCATTTCTACAGATTTCTTGCGAGAAAAGAGATCCTCAAACTCGACCTCAGCAAGCACAATCAGGCCAGGCGACCTCTGCTCAGGAAGATCATCGCGGTGTTCTTCAACGTAGTCGTGAGCTTGGTGTTGTTCCCGCTCCTTATCTTCTTCTGGTTCTTGGTGATGGCTGGCCTGCTGTTCTTGATGAACAGCGACCGACCCATAGAGAGCATCATGCTGGCTGCCATGGGGGTGGTGGCCGCAATCCGGGTGTCGTCGTACTACAATGCGTCACTCGCGACCGACGTCGCCAAGATTTTGCCACTCGCACTCTTGGGGATCATGCTGATCGACAGTTCGCTGATAGGCCTGTCGGAATCCACCGAGGGCATACGTGAAGCCGTGATCCAGTGGGAGACCGTGATCTACTATCTGGTCGGCGTAGTCGTTCTCGAGTTTGTTCTCAGAATCGCCTGGGGCGCATGGGGTTTGATCAGACACGCCGAGGATGGTACGGTAGTCCCGAACGAACCCCCTGAGTCGCCAGATGATCTGGTCGGCAGTTCCGCCAACGAGGGCAAAGCCCACAGTGAGAGACCTCCCCGCCGCTTGCCTGACTCTCCGGCTGACGCCGGCGTCACGGCGAATGGCAATCCTGGTTCCAGCGCCTACATAGAGGGCTCCAATTTCAGGCATATGCCATCCAGGAGGGGTCGGCTATAGCCATCGTGGTCCGCTCTACGCGGTCTATGTGTGTAGTCTCGGCCCCTACGAGTTTCGCCCGAAGGATGTAAGCTCGAGTACCGAAAGAGGGAGGTTGGGCAGTAGAACCCTGGCCTGCCTGTCTGTACAAACATTGACCAGGCGCGGGCCTTAATGTAGCGCGACGGCATGCATCTGGCGGGTTCGGCTGGCCAAGCTGGACGCCTTTTCGACGATCTTGCAAGGGTCTTGCGGGGACATCGAGTTTTGCCTGGCATATCGGGGAGTAGATCACCACATGGGCGATGGCGAACATCAGATAGAGGTGGACGGCGTATGGAAGGTATTTGGCAATAGGCCAGAGAGGGCCCTGCAAGATGAATATCTTTCTAAGAGCAATACAGAAGTCAGAGATGAACTGGGGCTGGTAGTAGCGCTTCGAGACGTCTCATTCACCGTAGATCCAGGACAGATCTTCGTCGTCATGGGACTTTCCGGGAGTGGAAAGTCCACTCTCGTTAGGTGCCTAATCCGACTGATCCCGGCCACGGAGGGGCGGATCCGCTTCGACGGCGAGAACATTCTGGACTTCTCGCCGGAGCAATTGATGATGTTTCGGCGCACAAAGATTGCCATGGTGTTTCAGCACTATGCCCTTCTTCCTCACCGCCGGGTAGTCGATAACGTCGCTTACGGCCTGGAGGTCCGAGGTGTGGACAAGCCGGGCAGGTACAAGGCGGCCGAGGAGGCCATTGAGACAGTCGGGCTCAAAGGCTGGGAGGACTACTTCCCCAGGGAGATGAGCGGAGGCATGCAGCAAAGGGTCGGACTCGCAAGGGCCCTGGCGGTAAATCCTGAGGTCCTGCTGATGGATGAGCCATTCAGCGGACTCGACCCCCTGATAAGAAGAGAAATGCAGGACGAGCTCATCTCGCTCCAATCGGAGCTTCGCAAGACGATAGTCTTCATCACGCATGACCTGAACGAGGCGCTGAAGCTCGGAGACCGGATAGCGATCATGCGTGATGGCGAAATCGTCCAGGAAGGCTCGCCCGATGAGATCGTCGCCCTTCCGAAGGACGACTACGTTGCCGAGTTTGTCAGGGACGTTTCCAAGGCCAAATTCATCCAGGTCGCATCCATCATGAAAAGTCCCAGCCTGGTCCTTCGGGTGGAACTGAGTCCCGCAGTAGCCCTACAGGCGATGCGGGCTCATGGGGTCGATCAAGCCTTCCTGATCGCCGACGACTCCATATTCAAGGGAATAATCACAGCCAATGCAGTCAATAGGCTGGTCGACAACAGTGAGGTCTCTTTGGGCGCGGCGGAGATCGCAACTGCGACCACTACAGATAAGAAGACCCATATCGAAGACATCATCCCCCTGGCCGCTCAGACGGAACAGCCCATTGCAGTGATCGGCGACGGCGGTCGCCTGCTGGGCGAGGTTGACAGGGGAACTCTGCTAGAAGGCATGTCCGCCATCCGATAGGAGGTTTCCGTGGCCCAGCTCTACAACATTCAAGACGATCTGCGAGTTGCATGGCAACGTACGGGATTGGGGCCCGTGGGAGCGGCGGTCCGCGCCTATCGCTGGCCGATCGGCATCGCGGTAGTCGCTATCGCGCTGCTGGTGAGCATCTTGATCTGGGGTTCCGAAATGGATTTCCCCACCACGGTTTCCACCCAGACTTCCAGCGACGGTTTCGTGACCCTGGACAGGACGGTCAGGGACGTGACCAGCAACGGCATCGACGATGTTGTCGGTTGGATGACGACAGAGGGAGCTTGGGTGTTCGACGGGCTCAGTACCGCGGTCACCTTCGCACTGGTTCGCATCGAGGGAGCACTAAAGTGGATGCCCTGGCCGGTGATCGTGATTGGTCTGGCGCTACTGGCTTTTGCAATCGGACGGTGGAGCCTCCTGCTGTTCACGGCGCTCGCGCTGCTTTTCATTGGCTTTATGGACCTTTGGGCGAACACCATGGATACGGTTGCGCTGATGGTGGTGGCGGTCGCCGTTGCGGTAGCCGTGGGACTTCCGCTCGGCGTACTCGGTGCACGGAACAATCTGGCCAACAATCTCATGCGACCCATCTTGGACGGCATGCAGACCATGCCCAGCTTTGTCTACCTTCTACCGGGCATACTCTTTTTCGGCCTGGGCAAACCCGCCGGAATCTTTGCCACCATAATCTATGCAGTCCCACCGGTCATCCGGCTGACCAACCTGGGCATAAGACAGGTCTCGGCCGACACGGTTCAGGCTGCCCGATCCTTCGGAGCCTCGCCATGGCAGGTGCTCACAAAGGTTCAGGTTCCCATGGCGCTGCCCACTATCATGGCAGGGATAAACCAGACCACAATGATGGCACTGGCTATGGTCACGATCGCCAGCTTGGTCGCTGCAGGAGGTCTGGGCGACAACGTCAATCGTGCCCTGCAGAAAAACGAGCCGGGTAATGGTCTACTCGCGGGGCTGGCAATCGTGTTTCTGGCCATAATAATGGACCGAATGACCCAGGCGATTGCAGGCAGCAGGAGAGAGGCAATAAGTGCGGGTTAGTTTTCCTAGTGCTAAGAGAACTCCCGCATTAGATGGCCTATATGAAGTTTAAATATGTGGTTTAATGCGCCAGTAGAATGGCCTTAGATGACGGACTATAACGTTGCGGTATTTGGCGGATCCTTTGTAGCATAAATGTTTCAACATTTATGCTCTAACACTTCCGAACTTGACAGCAAACTAATGGCCAGCTAGAATATTAGCGAAATTGCCTGCTGATATTGCAGGCATGTGACCCTATGTGATATTGCGGGCATGTGCCTTAGGTGATAATGCGGGAATGTGCCCTGGAGGATTTATGAGTTTTGCCCGATCGGTCGTAGCGGCCGCGACGATGGTTGCGCTCCTTGCGTTTGCTGGAGTGGCGGCCTGTGGAGAGAGTGAACCAGCTCCTGCCACCGCTACTAGCGTACCTACGTCACCGCCCAGCGAGCCAACTGCGGCTCCGGAAGAGCCGACTGCGGCCCCACAGATGGAGGAAGTCGACCGGGGCGAGCCAATCGTCTTCAGCGATTTGAACTGGACCAGCGCCCAGGTGCAGAACCGGGTTGCACAGTACCTTGTCGAGTTCGGCTACGGCTTTAAGACAGATGTTGTCTTCGGCGCCACGCTGCCGTTGTTCCAGGGACTGCGCAGGGGCGATACGGACGTGACTATGGAGATCTGGCTGCCAAACCAGGAGGAGGCCTGGGCGGAGGCTGAAGCTGCTGGTGAAGTCGTCGCCCTCGGAGAGAGCCTAGGCAAGGACTGGCAGTCAGCATTCGTCATTCCGCGTTATCTTGCAGAGCAATATCCGGATCTGGACAGCATCGAGGACCTAAAGGACGAGAAATTCAAGGAGCTGTTCGCGACCGCGGAGACCGGTGGTAAGGCGCGCCTGGTCTCCTGCGTCATAGGCTGGGCCTGCGAGGAGGTAAACGCCGCGCAGATCGAGGCCTATGGCTTGGCAGAGCACGTTCACGTCGTCAACCCGGGAGACGGGGCGGCGGCAAACGCGGATCTGTACGGTGCGTATGAGAATGAAGAGCCTTGGCTCGGCTACCAGTGGGGTACCAATGATCCGGCCCTGCTGCTTGATCTTGTTCGACTCGAGGAGCCCGCCTACAGCGATGAGTGCTGGATGACCACCAAGGCCTGCGGGTACCAAGACGCGACGATCCTGGTGGCAGTACGACCGGACCTACTGGAGAGAGCTCCGGACGTCGTCGAATTCCTGCGAGCCTGGGATTTCAACATCGACGTCTACAAGGAAGTTGTAGCCTGGCAAGTCGATAACCCGGATGCCAGCATTAACGACGCCGCCCTATGGTGGCTGAATGGCAAGCGCGACATCTGGTCCGCGTGGGTTACGGCGGAGGCCGCAGCGGCAGTCGACTCTGCACTGGCATCCAACGAGACCCCGGAAGGCTGGCCTACCGAGTAGCCAAGGATTTGTCCCGCTAACGGCCGGCTCGGCCACCATGGCCAAGCCGGCCGCTGGCGCGGCTTAATCCACACCGATCCCCTGCCCGCCGATCAGGGTCCGCCACGCCGGGCCCTGATTTGACCCGGGCAGAGACTCGTCAACGGCCCTCTGTGCCGAGTCCGCAGCGCCATCCATGGTTCGCCAGGATCAAGGGCGCCGCGGCACCTGCCCGAGATCAGAATTGTCGGTGAAGATTCCGCCTCCGCGTAATGGACGATGCATGGCAGGGATGGGCTGTCTGGCGTCAACTCACTGAGGCAACGCTTCATCATTGCCTTTAACCAGCCTGGTTTAGCCGGGAGGTCGGTGAAGGATGGAGACAGTTTGGCCAGGCCCAGACCAAAGGCGCCTTAGCGGTAAACAGGCTCGTTTCAAAGCTTGACAGGGCCGCACCCGTCGCCTACGTTACCACGATCCTTCACAGCGTCATCAGCTTTGGTGACTGTGGCTTTCGAGCCGACACCCTACGAGGAGTTCCAACATGTCCGGCCGTCTTTTGGACAGGATCGACGCACCCAGTGACCTCAAGACACTGACGCGTAGAGAGCTGGCTCAGGTTGCGCGGGACGCGCGCGAGACGATCATCTCCGTGATAACCGAGCGAGGCGGCCATCTGGCCTCGAACCTCGGCGTGGTTGAACTAACCTTGGCCTTGCACCGGGTATTTGACAGCCCAAAGGATCACATCGTTTGGGATACAACTAACCAGTTGTACACGCACAAGCTCGTGACCGGTCGGAGAAACGAGTTCAAGGACATCCGGCTGGAAGGTGGGATTTCTGGATTCGGTGAACCCAGTGAGAGCCCGCACGACACGCTCTGCGCCGGCCACGCCGGAACGGGATTATCGATCGCCCTTGGCGTCGCCGAAGCCGCCGCAAAGCTACAGAAGGATTCCTGGACAATAGCGGTCGTTGGCGATGGAGCAATGACCTCCGGATCAAGCTTTGAGGCGCTCAACAATATCGTCCACATAAATCCAGAAAAATTTGTCGTGATACTCAACGATAATGGCATGTCAATATCGGAGAATATTGGCTTTCTGACCAACTGGCGACAACGCCTGATCACCCATCCCGAATATCACGTCGCGGTCAAACGCATGAAGAAACTCTCTAGGAAGGTGCCGACAGGCGATGCGATTTATCGGCTGGTCAAAAGGTTCAATGATGGATTGTCGAGTTTCATAGTACCGACGATGTTCTGGGCCGAGATGGGATTCCAATACCTGGGTCCTGTGGACGGCCACAACTTCAAGCAGCTCGAGGAGACGCTCGGTCAGGCAAGGGTGCCGACGGGACGCGTGCCCCTGGTCCACGTAGTGACCCACAAGGGCCATGGCTACGAGCCCGCCGAACACGACCCCGTAAAGTTCCATCAGCCGAGCTCGCCGCTGGGGGCAGGATCCGGAGCGCCCACCTACTCGAAGGTCTTCGCCCAGACGCTCAAGCGCCTGATGGGGGAAGACGAGTCCATCGTCGGCATAAGTGCGGCGATGCTGGAGGGAACCGGGCTGGTGGAAGTCCGCAGCGAGTTTCCGGACAGGGTTTTCGACGTTGGCATAGCCGAGCAGCATGCCGTGAGCATGGCGGCGGGAATGGCCTCAGCCGGATTGAACCCCTTCGTGTCGATCTACTCCACGTTCCTTCAGAGGGCGTTTGATCAAGTGGTGCACGACGTCTGTCTGCAGAACCTGCCCGTGACTCTTATCGCGGACCGTGCAGGCATAGTCGGCGAGGACGGCAAGACCCACCACGGCGCATTCGACATCTCGTACCTGCGCTGTCTTCCCAATGCCGTGGTGGCGGCGCCGATGGACGAGAACGAACTGCAGCATCTCGTCTATACGGCGTACAGGCACGAGGGGCCCTTCGCCATACGAATCGCCAGGGGCGCCGCCGTGGGCACACCACTTGACCAGGATCTTAAGGAACTGCCGATCGGCAAGGGATCGGTGCTCAGGGAAGGTGGCGATGTGGCCATATTCGGCCTGGGCAGGTCCGTAGCTGCGGCACTGGAGGCGGCGGAAAAACTGTCGGAGCGAGGTGTTGACTGCGCGGTGGTCAACGCCCTGTTCGCCAAACCCCTCGATGTCGATCTCTTGCTCGATGCCGCACGCAAAGCTGGCAGGATCGTTACCGTGGAAGAGAACGTATTGGCCGGAGGGTTCGGCTCGGGAGTGCTCGAGGCCCTAGCGGAGGCCGGAATGCAGGATGTGGCGGTTCACCGCATTGGCATGCCGGACTCGTTCATCGAGCAGGGAACCGCGGCCGACCAGCGTCGCCGCCTCCAGCTGGACGCCGAGGGGATAGTTGCGCAGGTCATCGGCCTCGTTTCCCCGGGAGGGGAAGGGTCGGCCAGCAGCGCGGAAGCCCACCGCGAGATTGCTGCGACGGCCTAGGAGGCCAACGATTGCCAGGGGCGGGTAGACCGCCCCTACGAGGCCAGCCCCATCACCATGCGGGCGCGGCTTCCCGACTGAGCAGCTCTTTGGAATGAATTAAGATCCCTTCACGCTCTGGTGAGCTCGAAGGGACTATCGAGCCTTGGCCCTCTACTGGCAACTCACCCGGAATCCGGTGGTGCGCATCCTGCTCGTGGCCACCGTGCCCTTGATCGTCGGGCTGCTGACTCTGGCATGCGGCCGCACAACCCCGCAGGAATCGACTCTCCTCGAGCCGCCTGAGGTATCCGAGGACGGCACGCTCGCAGAATTACGGGCCTATTGCGATGCACTGACCGGTGGCGACAATCCGTACCTGGGGACCGAGCTCCGGTCCCGTCTCACCGAGGTCGCCGAGCGTTCCCATCCGTCGGATCCGGCGCTACTTGCCGAACTGGCGTTGCTGCTGTCCTCAGAGCACCTTCAGGCCGGCGACCCCGCATCCGCAACCCGCCTGCTGCGGGAAGCCCTGTCGGCCCAGACCGACCCGGGGGGCGACGCAGCGTCCTCGCTTCTCTGGGCGTTGTCCGTTGCCTATCTCAAGCTAGGGGAGCTGGCAAACTGCACCTCCGAGGAAGGTCGGTACACCTGCATCCTGCCGGTGGACGGCCGTACTTCGCACCTGGATAGGACGGGTTCTGAATCCGCGCTGGAAACGCTCGGGCTGCTCCTGGACATAAGACCCACCGACACGGCCGCGAAATGGCTGGTAAACGTGGCGCACATGACGCTTGGCTCATACCCTGACGGCGTTCCGGAGCCGCTGCTTGCGGACCCATCTACGCCCTTTCCGGATGGCGCTGTGGGTCGGTTCGAGGAGGTGGCGCCGGCAGCGGGGATATACGATCTCACACTCGCCGGTGGCGCCGTGATCGAGGACTTTGACGGAGACGGCCTGCTGGACGTGGTCGCCTCTTCGTGGCACCCCTGCGTCGGTCTCCGGCTCTATCTCAATGGTGGCGACGGGCGATTCATAGACGCGACAGATTCTTCGGGACTTTCAGGGCAGCTCGGCGGGCTGAACCTCGTTCAGGCCGACTATGACAACGACGGGTGGATCGACCTGCTGGTGCTCCGCGGCGGATGGTTGATCACCGATGGAGAGATGAGGGTATCGCTGCTCCGCAACGAGGGCGGCCATTTTGAGGATGTCACGCACGCGGCCGGACTGGCTGAGCCGGCGAGACCGGGACAGGTGGGAGTCTGGAGTGACTATGACAACGATGGCCACCTCGACCTGTTCCTCTGCAAGGAACCCTCCACCTATGACACCGATGTCGATGGCGAGGTCATCTGGGGCCCGTCGCCCAGCCAGCTGTTCCGCAACCGGGGCGACGGGACGTTTGAGGATGTGGCAGGGCGGGCAGGCGTCACCAACGACCGCTACTGCAAGGGGGCAGCCTGGGGAGACTTTGACGGAGACGGTCTCACCGACCTGTACGTCTCCAACTACGAGCAGCCGAATCGCCTGTACAGGGCGGCGGGAGATGGCACATTCGTAGACGTCGGGACGGAGCTGGGAGTCGAAGGGCCACTGAACAGCTTTGCGGCCTGGTGGTGGGATTACGACAATGACGGCGATCTAGACCTATACGTCGCCGGTTTCGACGAGGACATACGAGTCTATTCCTCCCGCTTTTTCGGAGGCAGCTACGGTGATCGGGGCAGGCCGCGGCTGTACAGCAACGATGGCGCCGGCGGCTTCGATGACGTGACCGCCGTGACCGGCCTGGATGCGCCTGTGCTGGTCATGGGCGCCAACTACGGAGACCTGGACGGCGACGGTTTCCCCGACATACTGCTCGGGACTGGCTCGATCGATTTCGAGGCGGTCACCACGAACGTAGCGTTCCTGAACGATGGCGGCGAGAGGTTCATCGACGTGAGTTTTGTCGCCGGGTTGGGACACCTGCAGAAAGGCCACGGCGTCGCCTTCGGAGATCTCGACCGAGATGGCGATCAGGACATCTACGTACAAACCGGCGGCTTCTACCCGGGCGATGCATTCTCGGACTCGCTTTATCGCAATCCCGGTCACGGCAACAGGTGGCTTACAGTGACGCTCCAGGGCACGCGATCGGCGAGATCGGCAATCGGCGCCCGCATCGCAGTCACTGTCGAGATGGAGGACGGAGCCACACGCGTGATCCGTTCGCTCGTCGGTTCGGGAGGTAGCTTTGGCGGCTCAAGCCTCCAGCAGGAGATTGGTCTGGGAGGCTCGATCAGGGTAGCCGGACTGAGCGTCAGGTGGCCCGCCACAGGGCAGGTCGAGGACTTTGTCCGGGTGCCGCTCGACTCGCACATCCGGATAGTGGAAGGACAGGGGGAATTTGAGGTACTTGATAGGCCGCCGGTGCCCCTTGGAGGGCAGAAGCCCTCTCCATGACTTAGAGAACTTCCACGTTTAGGGTAAGGTAGGCGGCTACCGGCGTCTGACTACTGCGGGAGGCCCCACAGATGGCGATATCGGAATTGGAAATCGGTCATTACCTCGGTGTTTCGGGGAAGATGGCGAGCCGTGCCGCTGAGGCCGCAGACGCCATCGACAGGGAACGCCGATGCCGGTTGAGCTGGCGGCGGATATGGCCCGAGAGGGTCTGTTCAGGCTCCTGGTGCCCCGGTCCATCGGGGGCGCCGAGCTGGACTTTCCAGGCTATCTGAAGATAGTAGAGGTATTCGCCAGGGCAGATGCGAGCACCGCATGGTGTGTTAACCAGAACAATGTGTTTGCCACCAACGCCGCGCGTATGGCCGAGGAGACTGCCCTTGAGATCTGGGCGGACCCGCTTGCGGTGGTGAGCAACGGCCCCCCAATTGCCTCTACGCGCGCGGTTGCCGTGCAGGGCGGATACCGCATAACCGGGAGATGGAACTTCAGCAGCGGCATCCGACATGCAACGTGGGTTGCCGCCCTCGCACCCTTGCGCGAAACGGGCGAGCCAGATCGACCGGCAATCGACCATGAGCGCGGCATCATCCTGCTGATACCAAAGGGCGAGGTCGATGTCCTCGACCTGTGGCAGGTGAACGGGCTCAGGGGCACAGGGAGCTTCAGCTTCCAGGCGAAGGACCTGTTCGTTTCGGCCGAAAGGTCCTACCGGGTGGACGGGGCCCCGCTGCGCGGAGGCTCGCTGTACGTGATCCCGACGGTGCTGATGTTCGCTGCCGGGTTCGCCACGGTCGCCCTCGGTGTTTCTCGATCGGCCCTCGATGCCGCTATGGACATTGCGCGCACCAAGACGCCTGTGATGCGTACCTCCGTCCTGATGCATACATCGACGACGCAGCGACAGATAGGCCAGGCGGAGGCGCTGTGGAGATCAGCCAGGGCCTTCTTGTCGGAGGCTGTTTCCGCGGCGTGGGACGGAGCCACCAATCGCGGCTGTCTGGACGCGGAGGAGCGGCTGGGACTGAGGCTGGCCGCCACCCACGCCATACGCACCGGGGTGCAGGTCGTCACGGTCGCCTATGAAGTGGCCGGCTCGGACGGGATCTTCGAGAGCAACCCGATCCAGCGACGTCTGCAGGATGTCCAGGTCATCACCCAGCAGGTCCAGGGTCGGATGACCCACTACGACACCGCCGGAGCGTTCTACCTGGGGCTCGAGCCCAAGACGTTGTTCTAGGTCGGATGAGACTGGCGAAATTCGTGGTTCCGGCGGTTGTGGTCTTCGCGCTCTCTGCGTGCGGAGGAGGCGATCTCCCCGAGTCCGTGCCCGAGCCGGACCCCACGGTGCCACCCACTGCAGTCAAGGAGGCTGGATCCGACATCGACAGCGTTACCTCGGCCGCAACCGCCGAGGCTCTGCGCAAGACCGTGGCCGGCAACTGCGAGATAGGTCCCGGCGCCCAGTGCGAGGGAGCCGACCTTGAGGGGGCTGACCTTGATCCCGGGGACGCCGGCTGGCAGAACTTCGACCCGGTCGACCTCTCGGATGCGAACCTGCGCCATGCCGACCTGAGCGGGGTGAGCATGTTCCAGGGTTCCCTAGAGGGGGCCGATCTGACCGGTGCCAATCTGAGGGGGGCTCAACTCAGGAGCGCCAGCCTGAAGGATGCCTCGCTCAAGGACGCGGACCTTACCGACGCCAACCTCACTTTCGCCGACGTAAGGGGCGCCAACTTCGATGGTGCCATCTTCTGCAACACCATCATGCCCAAAGGCGACACTAACAATACGGACTGCTAGCCGGTCAGCTGTATGCAGGCGGCCGAAGCCGCCTCCAGGGTGTAGTAGGGCCCGGGGGCTTTCGTCGGCAGCGACGGCGCAGGGGCGGCCTGGACGGGCGGCGGAGAGGGCGGGATTCGAACCCGCGAGCCAGCTCATCACCGGCTACTCCCTTAGCAGGGGAGCGCATTCGACCACTCTGCCACCTCTCCCAGTCATCCATTCTACCCTTAAAATGACCGCCGAAAGGTCTTCTCCATTCTCACCGTCCTAAGACCACTTCTCGTGAGCCGGAAGCACCGCGAGGTGCTGGTGGCCGTGACGGCAGGATACCTGCTGGTGCAGATATCGAGCCTGCCAGTGGCGATCGCACTGCCGACCCTGGCCGAGCAGTTCGGCGCGAGCATCGACGACGTCGCCCTCATGGTCGTCATATACCTGCTGACGCTGGGCAGCTTCGTGATGATCGCCGCGCGACTGGGCGACCGCCTCGGTCATGAACCGGTCTTCTTCTTCGGCGTCGTGGCACTCGCGGCGGCCTCGGGGCTGGTCGCGATCTCCACCGAGCTGTGGCAGGTGCTGGCATTCCGTGCGATCGCCGGACTGGGCTCTGCGATGATCATGGGCAATGCGAACGCCATTCTTGCCGGGGCGTTCCCGCCCGGAAAGAGGGGTCGGGCCTTCGCGGTGCCCATCATCGGGGCGCGCCTGGGCACCCTGACGGGTCTGGCGATCTTCGGGTTGATGCTCCAGTTCGTCGGATGGCGTCCGGTGTTCCTGACCTTCGTGCCGCTCGGGCTGGCGGCCCTTGTGCTGACCATCCCCCTGCTGTCCCGCGCCAGAGGCGAATCCCCGATCAGCCAATCGAAGGAGGCGGCCAAGGGCGGGATCGACTGGATCGGCGGAACGCTTCTTGCGGCGGGTGCGATCGTGCTGATCCTCTCGGGGAGCCACCTTCACGGGGGCGAGGCATCGTTCATATCCGAGGACGGGCTGACCTACCACCTGCCCATGCACATCGCGGCAATCCTCATCCTCGTCACGTTCGTGTTCGTCGAGCGCTCGGTTCGCAACCCCGTCGTCGACATGCGCCACTTCAAGGTCGGCGCCTTCTCGCTGAGCCTTACGACAAACGTCACCTACCACGCCTCCATGCTGGCCACCTTCACCCTGGTGCCCATCCTGGTCGAGGAGGGATTCGGCAGGGAGCCTCTGTGGGTAACGGTGGTGCTCTTGCCCAGTCAGACCCTGGGTCTGTTCATGCCTATGGTCGCCGGGTGGGTATACGACAAGCATCGGCCGAGATGGCTTCGGCCGGCGACGATGGCCTCGATCGCCGCGGGCTTCCTGATGCTGGGGATGGTGGCTCCCCACGTCGGCTTCTGGGCACTGCCACTGCTAATGCTTCCGATCGCGTTCGGCACGAACATGTTCAACCCCATAAACAACGCAACGATCATGAACTCCCTGCCCACCAAGCATCGAGGGGCGGCCTCCGGGATGCTCGAGACCACAAGGGAGCTGGGACACGCGATCGGGGCGACCGCCGCTGCAGGCGTGCTGGCGCTGGCCCTGCCCGCGGCTCTCGGCCTGCTGTCCGAGGCCGAGGTTCGCAGCGCCTACCTTGGCGGCTTTCGGACGGCGACGTTGATGGTGGTGTTCCTGCTGTTGTTCGGTGCCGTCCTTGCGTCGATCAAGCGGCCGGGGGCGGATGACTCCAGGGCTCGCAAGGGCAAGCACGCCGCGGTCAAGCCCCGGGCCTGATTCGCCTGATATCATTCCCGCCTGCCGGTCACCGCAGCTTATGGGAAGCGAATCAGATCCAACCGGGCAGGCCGAAGCCATGGACGCGAAGGGTTTCACGCTGCTAGTCGCGGTGCTCGACCGCATCATCCCGGGATCGGGCACGATGCCTGGCGCGGGCGAGGCGGGCGTCGCCGCAATCGTCCAGGGGGAACTTGCAAAGGACATGGATCTGGCTGAATTGCTTGACAGGGGCCTTCGGCGGATCGATGCCGGTTCGCTGGACCGGGGGGCCCCGTTCGCCGAACTTGCCGACATCTCAAAGGATGAGGTCCTCCGAGAGGTCGAGGCCAACGATCCCGAGTTTTTTGCGGCGCTCATCAAGCACGCCTACGGGGGGTACTACACCGATCGCAGGATACTGGGCCTGCTCGGCGACGACGGGCGGCCCCCGCAGCCCTCTGGACATAAGATCGAGCGGGGCGACCTGTCGCTCCTGCAGGCGGTCAGGGAGAGGGGTTCAATCTATCGCAGGGCCTGACCTGCGGATGGCGACGGTCAGTTTGCTCGCAGGACGGACAAGTGCGATGGTCAGGTCGTGGGATCGGGCCTACGGCCATGATGTCGGCGGAACCAGGATCGCCGGACGGCGGTCGGGGTCCGCGCCGAGGAAGGTGAGCACATGAGAGCGGCGATCTACACTGGCGGCAGGCGATTCGAGATCCAGGAAATCCCGGTTCCCGAACCCGGACCGGGCAACGTGCTGGTCAAGGTCAAGTACTGCGGCATTTGCGGCACGGACGTGCATACCTTCATGTACGACGTGACCCCTCCGGGTTCGCAAATGGGACACGAGTACTGCGGGACGATCGCGGCCCTGGGAGAAGGTGTGGAGGAATGGGATGTGGGCGACAGCGTAATCGGCGGGGGCGGAGTGCCACCCAAAGACTACGTAGACCCCTTCAGCTCGGACCCGAGATTCAACTACCGCACGATGGGCCCCGGCCGTGAGCCCATGTGGGCCAGGGGATATGCGGAATTCGTCGAGATGGAGGCCTGGAGGCCGATCCCGATACCGGAGGGGGTATCCGACGAGGCGGCCGCAATGGCCGAGCCCCTGGCGACGGCGGTCCATGCGGTGCGTCGATCATCACTCAAGGTCGGCGACTCGGTTGCCGTCCTGGGAGCGGGCCCCATCGGGCTGTTCACGATGCAGGTGGCCCGGGCGGCCGGGGCATCGAGGGTGCTGGTCGCCGAGCCCGCCCCGGCGCGCTCGGCGGCGGCTCGCGCTCTAGGGGCAGATACGGTCGTAGACCCCACCGAGACGGACGTAGAGGAGGCCTTTGCGGACCTGACAGACGGGAAGGGTCCAGATGTGGCATTTGAGTGCGCGGCGGCCCGGGGGACCCTGGACGATGCCCTTCGCACGGTGCGCATGGGCGGCAACGTTACCCTGGTCTCACTGGCCTGGGAGGCGACGGCGCTGAACCCGGTCGACTGGATCGCCAGGGAGATCAACTTCACGACCAGCTTCATCTACGAGCCCGACGACTGGAGAATAGGGCTCGAACTGGTGGCCAGGGGCCTTGTCAGGGTCGAGCCCCTGATGGCCGATGGAGCGGTCATAGGACTGGACGACCTTCAGGCAACCTTCGAGCGGCTGATGAACCCGTCCACGGACATAAAGGTTCTGCTGGCGCCGTGAGGCTGCGGCCCGCGCCCTGTAGGCATGCATGCGTGCACGGTCCCGCGTCCGAACGCTAGTTCACGACCAGCTCGATCGCCAGAGCCCTGGCCCAGCCCTGCACGTCGTCCCCGTGATCTCCGGGCGGAAGGCTCAGGCGAACCCAGTCCTCGCGCTCATCCACCACGCTGACCTCAGCCCCCGCCGGCACGGACAGCAGCACGACGTAGTCGGGGCCGGGGCCGCTGTACAGCGCAGTCGCCCTGGGTAAGACCGCATCCCCCTTGTCCCGGCCCGCGTGCGAGACGACCATGGTTGCGGCGAAGGCGGCGACCAGTACAAGTGCGAAGGCCGCGTAGATTGCCCCCGCCCGGAGGCGCCGTGAGTAAGCCGCCCTGAAGATGCCCCAGAGCACCGCCACCAGGACCGAGGCGACCACAGCGGCAGCTGCGATCAGGGGAGCCGGCACCGCCCCCGTCACCGTGGCGGACACGCGCTCGAGGACCGGAGCCGGGGGTGGCCGGACACCATCAAGGGCCAACCGGGCCTCCTCGAGTCCCGCTGCCGCGTCCGGATCGTTCGGGTCCAGTGCAAGTGATCTGCGGAAGTTGAGGACGGCCAGAGCCGGGCGCTCCGTCCTCATGTACATAGCGGCGAGATCGTAGTAGAGGACCGGGTCTCTCGCGCCCATTGCGATCGCCTGCTCGAATACCTGCACGGCACCGTCGTAGTCCTGTATCTCGTAGAGTTCGACGCCGGCCCGCGCCAGGTCGCTGAGGTCGGCATCCTGCGCCGATGCGCCTTCGGTGGTGACCAGGCTCGCCACGGCGACGGTCACAACGACCAGGACAACGCGTCCAATCATTCGAGCACCCGGGCCAGGCGACGGATTATGTCATCGACACTCGAGCCGCTGCCCGGTCCCTCTGGGCGCATGACCGGGGGGGCGAACCTAGCGGCGCTGCCGAGCTCGATCGCCTCGATCACCTCGGACATCAGGCCCTTATCCACGCCCCGGGCCACAAGCTCGCGGGCAAGGCGGTCGCTTCCCCACCCGGCGACGGGTTGACCCAGCCTGGCCGACAGGAAGTCGGCCAGGCTCCGGTCCGGTCGCAAAATGCCCGCACAGGGCTCGGCGGGGGGCGGCCGGCCCCTCCCGATCACCGTGCGAACGGCGGCCGACAGCGCGCTGCGACGACGAACCGACTCTACGGCGAGGATCAGCAGCGCCGGCAGGGCGAACAGGGCCAGGTACCACGGCGTGCCGGCAAAGCCCCTGCCCTGCCTCGCTATGGGGCCGTCGAGCGGCTTGAGGGTCCACCTCTCGGCGGCCGGAGCGACATCCTGGGCCTGCTCGCCGTCCGCGTCGACAAGAGCCCTGTCGACTGCCGCCCTGTCAACGGACCCGGGTTCAATCTCGACCCTGATGGGGTCGGTTGACAGGGTCACGTAGGTCTCCTTTTCGGGATCGAAATATACGTACCCAAAGGATGGGACCTGCAGCGCTCCGTCGTCGTTCGGCAGCAGGAGGAATTCGAAGGCCTTGCTACCCCTCAACACCCCTCGGAATACCTGCGAGCTTGAGTCCGAGCCCTGGCTGAAGATGCGCCAGTCGCCCGAGGCCGGCACGGTCGGGCCCGGAAGGGCATCGACGTTGCCGGCACCCCTGATCGTGATCGTCAGGGTCGCCGGCTCGCCGCCCGACAGCCTGTCGGAGTCGACGGAGGCCTCTATGGTGTAGTCGCCGACCGCCCCGTCGAACCCGGCTGGGGCTCCCTGTGGCAGTGGCCTAACGTTTACCGCGACAGGCTCGGTGACCAGCACCTGAGTTGATCTGCCCAGACCCTCAGAGACCCTCATGGCGGCCGGGTCTATGGTTAGCTCGCCGACCAGGGACGGAAACAGCACAGTGCGCTCTTCGAAGACCTCGTAGCGCCTCCCGGCAGCGCTGGTCTCATACCGGCCCTCGTCGCTCAGGTCAAGGTGCCAGAACCCGTCGAAGGAGGGCGGCTCGTAGGAGCGGCGAACCAGGCGGGGTACGCCCACGCCATCCCGGGCGCGATAGTACTTGCGAGAGTACGTCACCTGCTGGCCCAGGTATGGAGTCGGATCGTCCACGCCCGCCTCAAGGAAGTGGTCCTGGCCGGTCAGGCTGGCTGAGCCCGCGGCTCCGCCGAAGTCGAAATCTGGAGCAGGGGTGGGTGCGGCCAAGCTGCCCGTACCCTGAGAGACGTCGATGTCTATGGGCCCGGTGAGATGCTCAACGCCGTCCACCCCGATGGATATCGGCCCGATGGTTATCCTGCCGGTCCGGGTGGCCGCGAGCCGGTACTCGAACAGGAAGTTGGAGACCATCTTGCCGTTGGTGATCGATACCTGCGAGACCGAGCTGGTACCCAGCACCACCAGCCCGTCCAGCAGCGGAAGCTGCGGCTGAGAGGCCTGATTGCCGCCCTCGACCATGATCGACAGCGTGATGACGTCGTCGGTCGTAACGCTGCTCCTGTCGACTTCGGCCGTAACCGACGGCGCTTGTGCGGCCAGCGGCGCGACGGCCGTGAGGGTGACAAGGAGTGCGGCCATGACCGCGAGGACTCTCACGCTACCAGTCCTGTGCGGGATCGAGGGACCGGCCAGTGCCGAACTGCAGGCGCTGGTCCAACGTCTCTGCGTCCTGCGACAGGGCATCGAGCAACCGGTGCGCCTGCTCTTCGGTGAGAACCTCCTGCTGCTGTGGCAACGAGGAGTCGGGCTCGTCACCGGCCTGTTCCTCCTGCTGCTCCTGCGGCTCCGGCTGATCCTCATCCTCGCCGTCACCCTGCTCTTGCGGCTCGGGGGTTTCCTGGGTCTCTACCTGATCCTGTTCCATCCTCTGCAGGGCGAGCTCAAGGTTATGCTTGGCATCTATCTCCTCGGGGGCGCGTCGGAGGCTATCGGCATACGCCTCGGCCGCCGCGGCGTAGTCTCCTGACTCGAAATAGGCGTTCCCGAGGTTGAAGGCGGCATCGGCGCCGAGCTCGGGGCCGGCGTTCCCGAGGGCCTGCTCCAGGTGCCTTGCGGCATCCCCGGGCTTGTCCTGGCGCAGCAGCGAGTTCCCCGCGTTGTAGTACGGCTCCGAAAGATCCGGCGCCTCGACCTGCGCCCGCTGGTACCTCCGGGTCGCAGCATCGAACTCACCCTCCTCAAAGGCCCGGTTGCCCTGGCCGACCAGCCCGCTCTGGGGCGAGGCGCAGGCCGCCGCCGAGAGGACCGAAAGGGCCGCCCACACCCCGATTGCAAGGGCCAGCAGTCCCTGGAGTATCCCGGCGGAGGGAGGCTTGATCTGAGGGACCATCGGTCCGGCTGAAACGTCCCGCACGAGGCCCTCGGGCCCGCGCCTGCACGCGCTGAATCTCAACGGCGGAGCCAATTTCTCACCGCTCGCGGCGTCCCGCCGAGTGTCGATTCGGGTATCAGTTCGGCGGCGATCAGGGCCAGGATCGCGATCGCAAGGAAGATCTGGAATCTCTCTATGTGCTGTGTCTCCACACGGTGCTCGAGCCTGGCGGCCTGCAGGGCGTCGATCTCGGCCGCTATCGACGGGGCCGCCCCGCCCGGACCGAGATAGATGCCCCCGCCGGCCTCGGCGACCTCCCTGAGGGTCACCTCGTCAAGGCGAGACAGGATCTGGTTCCCGCGACTGTCGGTCTTGAGGCCGATCACATTGCCGTACCTGTCCAGTTCGGGCACCGGATTGCCGTCCGGAGACCCGAAGCCGACGGCGAAGATCGTTATTCCCTGGTTTTCGGCCTCGCGGGCGGCCGCCACCGGATCGGTCTCGGAATCCTCACCGTCGGTCATCAGCAGGATCACCTTCGCGCCCTCGCGGTCCCGGTCGAATGCCGTCGACGCCATCTGGATGGCCAGCCCTATCACGGTACCGGGGCGTGATATCGATTCTGTGCTTGCCGCGTCCAGAAAGCGCCTCGCGGTCAGGTAATCCGAGGTGAGGGGAAGCTGGACGAACGCGGCACCGGAGAACAGCACCAGTCCGACTTCGTCACCATCCAGCCTATCCATCAGGTCGATCAACTCCAGCTTCGCCCGGGCCAGGCGGTCGGGCCTGACGTCCCGGGCTAGCATGCTGGCCGACACGTCCAGAGCGACCATTACCTGAACGCCTTCCTGCTCGACCAGCACCTCGCGCTCGCCCCACTGGGGTCTTGCCATCGCGAGCACCAGGAAGGCGACCGCCACCACCCACATGCCCAGCCGCCACCGCCTGCCGGCGCCGCTTATGCCGGCGAGCAGCCCATCGATCAGGTGAGGCTCGGCCAGCGCGCCCAGCGCGTGGCGGCGCCGCCTGGCGGCCCAGGCGACCAGGCCCGCCGCGGCCGGAACAGCAAGCAGGGCGATCAGCAGCAGGGGATGACCGAACGACATAGCTAAGGCAGGGTCCTGAGCAGGGTTCGCCGCAGCCCGAGCTCGCCGACCAGGAGCGCCAGGGCCGGGATCATGAGCCAGCCTGCCCACTCCCTCCTGTTGCTGAAGGTCAGCGTCTCGATCTCCGACTTTTCCAGCTGGCTGATCTCGTCGTAGATCCGGGCCAGCCCCTCCGGGTCTACCGCCCTGTAGTACCGGCCACCTGTCAGCCCGGCGATCTCGCGCAAGGTCTCCTCATCGAGGTCGGCACTGACTCCCAGGCCACCGAAGTCGGATGCCGTGGGCCGCCCGACGCCGATGGTGTACACCCTGATGTCCAGCGCCTCGGCGGCGGCGGCGGCCGTGAGCGGGTCGATAGCCCCGGCGTTGTTCACCCCGTCGGTCAGCAGGACGATCACCTTGCTCTCAACGTCCGAATCCTTGAGCATGGTCGCGGCCGTAGCCAGGCCCATGCCTATCGCAGTGCCGTCCCTCACGCCCACGGACTTGGCCAGTCCCACACGCTCGGTAAGGCTCAGCAGCACCCCGTGGTCCAGGGTGGGCGGCGCCTGCAGGAAGGCCTCCTCGGCGAAGACCACCAGGCCTATGCGGTCATGCTCGCGCTCGGCGACAAAGTCCGCAATGGCGGATTTAGCGGCCTCGATGCGGCCGCCCGGGCCCAGGTCCCGCGAGCCCATGCTGCCCGAGATGTCCAGGGCCAGGGCAATGTCCACGCCCTCGCCCTTGACGATCTCCCGGGCGCTGCCGGTCTGCGGGCGCGCAAGGGCTATGATCAGCAGCGCCAGCGCCGCCAGCCGCAGTACCAACAGGATGTGGCCAGAGTAGATGCGCCAGGACCGGCGCCTCGCAGATGGCGCAAGGCTCAGGCTGGGGTATCGGACGGCCGGTCTGCGCAGCCAGCTCGCGTATGCCCAGCTCGCGGCGGCCAGCATGGGCAGCGCCAGCAGGGCTATCAGGACCTCCGGGGACGCGAAGGAGAAGGTCACCCCGTGTCCACCTCGGCCGGGCCCCGCTCGGGCGGAGACTTGGCGGATTCCCGGTGCAGGTCGTTTATGACCTCTATGGTGTCCGGCACGAGGGTCTCGACTTCGTCCGGGATGGGCCTGTACCGGGCGAACTTGACCAGATCGGCCACCAGGAGAATGGAGAGCAGTCTGTGACCGAGCTTCCACTCGAGCGCGCTGCTCCTGATCTGCCGCGACACTTCCGCCGTGGTGCTCTCGATGGTTTCGAGTCCGAGTTCGGCATCGACGTAGCGGCGCAGGACCTCTGAGACCTTCGTGTAGTACCGCTTCAGGTCTTCCGCCTCATCGAGGTCGGGATGGCTCATCGCCGACAGCTCTGAGATGGCCCACTCATACGGCGACCGCGATTGCCCCGCCCGGCCGAACAGCAGCACGCCGCGGCGTCTGCTCGCCCTCGAGTAGGCCAGGAACGTGACCGCCACGATGGCGAGGCCCCCGATCGCAAGGCCCGCGACAAGGCCCGTCCTGGGACCGGGCAGATCCACCTGGGGCCTGATGTCGCGAAGCTCGCTGTCCCGGAGCACGGAGACGACCTCGACGATGACCGGAGCGGCCACGGCAACGCTCTGGGCGCCCGTGGGCGACTCGACGGTGAGGCTGAGCTCCGGGGTGGTGAGTACGCCCAGCGCAAAGACCTGCGCCTCGAAGGTGACCGAGGTGGTCTCCGACCCGTCGTCGTTGGCGACCGTCACCGGAGCCCGCAGGGCGCGTACTTCGAACGGTCCCCAGGTGTCCTCGAGCTTTAGCGGGCCGACGACGTGGCCGGCGGGGTGATCGACCGAGGCCGTCACCGTCAGGACGTCGCCGATCACCAGCTCGTCGGGCGAGACGGAGAGCTCCGCCTCGACGGGTCCCTGCGCCCTCGCCGCGCCCGGCAACAGCACCAGGAGCGCGAGTGTCACGGCCAATCCGGCTCCCAGCGCCCCGGGCAGGACGGCGCCTCGGCGGTGGCCCACCGCCGAGGTGCTCAACGCTGCACCGCCGTGCGTCGTGTCCTGCCGGCGCGGCGGGCCCTCCTGACGAAAAAGTCGATCAGGCCGGGAACGTAGTCGCGACCTGTGGTGGCCGAGATGTGGTCGACCGCCGCGGACCTGAACGCGCTTTTCCGGCCGTCCCCGGCGGACACAAGCCTTTGCCCCAGCTCGCGCCGCCACCGGGGATCGGATGTGTCCACCAGCGCGGTCTCGCCGGTCTCGGCGTCCTCGAGCATCACCAGACCGATCCGGGGCACGGCGCTCTCGAGCGGGTCGTGCAGGTCCACCGCGACCACGTCGTGCTTGCGCGAGGCAATCTTCAGCTGCCGTGCATAGCTGTCGGCCGGCTCCAGGAAGTCAGAGACCAGGAAGATGACGCTCCTGCGCCTGCTGACGGCGGTCAGGTAGTCAAGCGCCCTGCCGATATCTGTCCCCCTGCCGTTCGGGGCAAAGGAGAGCAGGTCGGCCACCAGGCGCATGACGTGCTTTCTGCCCTTCCGCGGCGGCACGAACCGCTCGATCTCGTCGGTGAACAGCGCAAGTCCCACGCGATCGTTGCTGGTCGTCGCTGCAAAGGAGATCACCGCCGCCAGCTCCACGGCCAGCTCGCGCTTGAGGCGCTCGACCGTGCCTATGTCTCCCGAGCCGCTGGCGTCCACGGCGATCATGACCGTCAGCTCACGCTCCTCCACGAATCGCTTGACGTAGGGACTGCCCATCCGCGCCGTCACGTTCCAGTCGATGGTCCGTACGTCGTCTCCGGACTGGTAGGGACGCACCTCGCTGAACTCGATGCCCTGACCCCGGAAGGTGGACTGGTAGTGGCCGGCGAAGGACTCATCGACGAGCCTGCGCGTTCGGACCTCGATTCGGCGGGCGGTCTTTACCAGGTCTGCGGGCAGCATCTGGCCGGCTACGGCACCTCGACGGTATCGAGGATGCGCCTGACGATGCTCGTGCCGTCAACGTCCGTGGCCTCGGCCTCGTAGGTGGTGATCACACGGTGCCTGAGAACGTCGAGAGCGATCTGCTTTACGTCGTCGGGGATCACGTATCCCCTGCCCCGCAGGAACGCGTACGCCCGGGCGGCGGTGACCAGGTAGATGCTGGCACGGGGCGAGGCTCCGTAGGCGATCAGCCCGCCCAGGTCCGAGATCCCGTGGCCCTCCGGGTCGCGAGTGGCCAGGACCAGGTCGAGCACGTACTCGGTAATGCGCTCGTCGACGTATATCCGGCGGACGGCCTCTCGCGCCCTCAATATCACATCGGCGTCCACCGCCGGGCGGATCTTCTCGGGCTCCCCGACCGCCATCACCTCTACGATCCTCCTCTCCTCGGCCCGGGAGGGATAGTCGACGATCACCTTGAGCATGAAGCGGTCGACCTGGGCCTCCGGGAGCGGGTAGGTACCCTCGTGTTCGATGGGATTCTGGGTGGCCAGCACCAGGAACGGGTCGTCCAGGGCAAAGGTCCGGTCGGCTATCGTGACCTGGCGCTCCTGCATGGCCTCGAGCAGCGCGCTCTGGACCTTGGCGGGCGCGCGGTTGACCTCGTCCGCCAGCACTATGTTGGCGAAGATCGGGCCGCGGTGGATGCTGAATTCGCTCGTCTTGGGGCTGTAGATCTGGGTGCCGAGGAGGTCGGCCGGCAAAAGGTCCGGCGTGAACTGGATGCGGGAAAACCCCGCGGTTATGGCCTCGGCGAGGGTCTTTACCATGAGGGTCTTGGCCAGGCCCGGAACGCCCTCAAGGAGGATGTGGCCGCCCGTAAGGAGGGCGACGAGCACCCTTTCGACCATCTCCGTCTGCCCGACCACCTGCTTGCCCACTTCGGCCATTAGGTCCCTGAGAAAGAGACCCTCCTGCTCGACCCTGAGATTCAGTTCCTGGATCGCCGTGCGGCTCATAGCGTTGCTGGTCGCGTCCTTACTGACGTGACGCCATTCGATCATTCCTTCCATGTTTCGGATCCTTTTCGCGTTCGCGTGGCTTGTAGGTATAACGGCCGCATGTCCCGGTCCGTTATCCGTCCTACCATCCCCTCTCGGATGACGGGTCCGGGCGGACCGGCGCTGACCAGACAATTGTGCCAGCTAGTGGCGGCGGACACTCGGACCGGCCCAGCCCCTGCCCGGGACGGGCGTCCCCTGCCCCGCCGAACCCGCCCGCGGCTCGCTTTCCCGCACACCCTGATCCCCATAGAATACTGGCGGCCGGCCGGACGCGCTCTGACGACCCGTCCGGGTGTGCAGCGAAGGAGGAAAGATGCTGTCTCCAGATCAGATACGGGACTTTAACGAGGCATATCGCCAGGACTTTAACCGCCACGATGCGGACGCCCTGAGGGGCTACTACGCAGATCGGATCAACTGGACCGGTCCGGGCTCCGCCGACCCGGTCACCGATGGCGACGAGATTCCGGACAGGTACAGGTCCCTGTTTCGGTCCTTTCCGGATGTCCACCTTCAGGAGTTCCTGCACGACTTTTCCGAGGGCTACTGCAACGCGCACCACTGGATCATGACGGGGACCAACACCGGACCGATCGGCGAGGGAGAGGACGAGATCGCCCCGACCGGAAGACGGTTCGAGATCAAGGGTCTTTCGATGCTGGTTCTCAACGACGAGGGCAAGATCGTCGATGATCACACCTACTTCGACCTGTCCTCGATGAACAGCCAGCTCGGGCTGTCCTAGCGATGACTCGAGTCGACCCGTGGCGGCCGCCAGCCGCGAAACGAGGGGACGGGCGCATCGACGAGCGTACGGACAAGGGCATCGCCCCGGTATCCCGCGGAGCCTAGTGGCAGGCCTGGCCTGCGTCGACCGGACTCTCGCCGCGCTTGCAGGCGAGCGCACGATCGAGCGCATCTGGAGTCGGGACCACACGGTCTGGGGCCCGGACCCGCGGGGCGTCGCCGATCGGCTCGGCTGGCTCTCGGCGGACCGCTGGGTGAGGCCCGGGCTGGCCGAGGTCGGCCAGTTCGCCTCCGATGCGATCGCCGGCGGTGTCGAGCACATCGTGCTGCTGGGGATGGGCGGCTCCAGCCGGGCCGCCAGGGCGATCGCAAGGACGCTCGCCTCACCCCCCGGCTACCCAGAGATGATCCCGGTCGAGTCGACGCTCCCGGCGGTCGTGCTCCCGGTAGTCGATCAGATCGATCCCGCAAGGTCCCTGGTGATCCTCTCGTCAAAGTCTGGCACGACGATCGAGCCGCTGATGATCTACAGGGTGATCAGAGAGGCGATGGACACGGCCCTGGGGTCCGGCCCGGCCGGCCGCAGGTTCGCGGCGATCACGGATCCCGGCTCGCCCCTCGTCGATCTTGCCGGTGCCGAGGGATTCGGCAGGGTCTTTCTAGGCGACCCGACCATCGGCGGGAGGTTTTCCGCACTTACGCACTTTGGGCTCTTGCCCGCGGCGTTGCTGGGCTTGGACGTCGAGTCGCTGGTCGAGGAGGGGTCGAGGATGCGCCGGCTCTGCGGACCCGGCGTGGCACCGGGCGACAATCCGGCCGCGAGGCTGGGTGCCGCGATCGGCGCGATGTCCCTTGCGGGAAGGGACAAGCTTACCCTGATCACCTCGCCCGGGATGTTCGGGTTCAGCCTCTGGGTCGTGCAGCTGGTGGCAGAGAGCCTTGGCAAGGACGGAAGGGGCGTCATTCCCGTCGCCGGTGAACCGTTGGTCGATCCGGATCTCTACGGCGAGGACCGGCTCTTCGTCTACCTACGGCTCGAGGGAGATGAGAACGATTCGATCGACGGGGCCCTGAGGGAGGTGGGTGATAGGGGCCATCCGGTGATCACCCTGCGGGTGAGGAGCAGGCGGGAGCTTGGCGCCGAGCTGTTCAGGTGGGAGTTCGCCGTGGCGATCGCCGCGGCGGTGATCGGCGTGAACCCCTTCGACCAGCCGGACGTGCAGATGTCCAAGGACCGCACCGGGGACATACTGGGAGGCCCGCGCGGCGGCCTGGAACTTTCCGCGGGCGCGGATTCGATACAGCGGGGCGCAGGGGAGCTGGCACGCCTGCTCGGCTCCTGTCGCGAAGGGGACTACCTGGGCATACTGGCCTTCCTTCCGGCCGCCGGAGGCGTCGAGGGCGCCCTGCGAGAGCTGAGGCAGAAGGTGGTCCGCCGTTATCGAATCGCCACCACGCTCGGGCACGGACCGGGATACCTTCACTCCACGGGACAGCTGCACAAGGGTGGTCCGGCCACCGGCATATACCTTCTGCTGACTGCTCCCCACCGCAACGACATGGCGATCCCCGGCCGGCCTTACACCCTCGGAGGGGTCACCGACGCCGATTCGCTGGGGGACATCGGCGCCCTTGAGCAGCTGGGAAGGCGCCTGGTTCATGTCAGACTCCCGGATGATTCGGCCGGCGCCGTAGAATCCCTCACCGCCGAAATAGACAGGCATGCCGCAGGCGCCGGGCGCCTGCAGCCACAGTGACCGCACAGGACGGTAGCTAAGGAGGATTTCGATGAACTCAGAACAAGGATCACCCGGCGCGGGAGTCCACCGGCCCGCGGGCGTAAGCGTCCTGTACGACGTGGCGGTGCCCATGGCCGACGGAGTCCGGCTCTCGGCCGACATCTACCTGCCGTCGGATGTCGACGGGCCCTACCCCGCCGTCCTGTACCGGACACCGTACAACGGGCAGATGGAATACCTCATCGATCGCGCCAACTTCTTTGCACAGAACGGCTATGCGGTCGTCTGCCAGGACGTGCGGGGCCGGTACGACTCGGAGGGCGAGTTCAGGCGCTGGGTCAACGAGTTCGACGACGGCCATGCAACGGTCGAATGGGTGGGATCCCAGCCCTGGTGCGACGGCAACGTCGGGATGTCGGGCCCGTCCTACCTGGGATACGTCCAGTGGCAGGCCGCATCGATGGGAAGCCGGTACCTGAAGTGCATCGTGCCCAAGGTCATGGGGGGCGATCTTCACGAGGCGCCCCACTATCAGGGCGGCGCATTCCAGCTGGGCGTCAACGCGACCTGGTCGTTCCGTACCGACGCCCGCACGATGCAGCATATCGATGACTACGATTGGGAGCGGCTGATGCATACCCTGCCGGTACGGGACATCCCCGCGGCGGCCGGCAAGGTCATAGCAGACTTTACGGACTGGGTGGACAACCCCGACTTCGGGGAGTACTGGATCGACCGGAACGTGCTGCACAGGCTGGAGGGCGTCAGGGTTCCGGCCCTGCAGATAGGTGGCTGGTACGACCTTTACCCGGCCAGCACGCTCAATCTGTTTAACGGGATGAGGGAGAGGGGAGGCACGGCCGAGGCCCGGGTCAACCAGCGGACCATCATGGGGCCGTGGATCCACTCGGCCAGCAACATGACGGTGGCCGGGGATGTCGATTTCGGCACCGCTTCCCAGCTGGAGCTGCGCGAGGTGGAGCTTGCGTGGTTCGACCGCTGGCTCAAGGGAATCGAGAACCGGGCGGACCGGGAGCCTCCCCTCAGGATCTTCGTAATGGGGATAAACCGCTGGCGGGACGAGGACCGGTGGCCCCTTGAGAGAACGGAGTACACCCCCTTCTACCTGCACAGCGGCGGCGGCGCGAACTCGGCGGCGGGAGACGGGCTGCTCTCCGGCATGGCCCCGGGACCGGATGGGGGCGACGTGGGCTCGCATCCCGCAGCCCCGTCCGACTCGTTCACCTACGACCCGATGTTCCCGGTGCCGACCCGCGGGGGCGGGAACTGCTGTGATCCGCACCTGGTCCCGTGGGGCGCGTATGACCAGCGGGAGATCGAGGCCAGATCGGACGTGCTCGTCTACACGACCGAGCCCCTCCAGCACGATCTAGAGGTGACCGGGCCGGTGGTCCTAAAGCTGTTTGCCTCCACGGACTGCCGCGACACCGACTTTACGGCCAAGCTCGTCGACGTGTTCCCGGACGGGCGCGCGATCAACCTGACCGATGGCATCCTTCGAGGGCGGTACCGCAATGGGACCGATCGGCAGGAGCTGTTGGTGCCTGGCGAGATCTACGAGTTCACCGTAGACCTGTGGGTGACCAGCAACGTGTTCCGGGCGGGTCACCGCATCCGGCTCGACGTCTCCAGTTCAAACTTCCCGCGCTTTGACCGCAACCCGAACACGGGAAATCCGTTCGGCCTCGACGCAGAGCTAAGGACCGCGCATCAGACCGTCTACCACGACGATACACGCCCGTCCCGGCTCATCGTCCCGGTGATCCCCGCAGGTCCCTAGGGGTCGTATATCTCCGGCAGGTTGCTGAGCTCGCGTCGGTCACCGCTCTGCGCCTGTCCGCCCACCATCATGATGCGGCCGTCCGCCATGACGGTGGCGGTGTGCTGGTGGCGACCCTGGATCATCGTGGGGCCGTCTGTCCACTGCCCGGTAGCCGGATCGTAAATCTCCGACAGGGCTATTGAGCTGACCCCTCCAGCAATGAGCACGCGGCCATCGGGCAGCAGGCTGGCGGTGTGATCCGTCCTGCCCTCCGTTAGGCCTGCGGCGGCGGTCCAGGTATCGGTCTCGGGATCATATATCTCGGCGGTCGCTAGCCGGCCCCGACCCCCGACCACGAGGATCGTGCCGTCGCCCAGGAGCGTGGCGCTATGTGAAGCGCGTTCCTCGTTCATGGGGGCCGCCGCCGACCACTCCCCGGTCTCCGGGTCCCAAATCTCGACGCTGGCCATGTATGGACCCTCGTCCTTACCGCCTCCGGCGGCAAGGACACGGCCGTCCGGAAGCTCGGTCAGCGTAAACCGCGCGCGCCCTTCTGCCATGTCGCCGGTGGCCTCGATCTCTCCGGTGGAAGGATCGTAGATGTCCACCTCCTCCTGGAAGCCGATGTCGCTCCCCGAGGCGATCATGACGCGACCGTCACTGAGAAGCAGGCACGAGTGCTTCCACCTGCCCTTGCTCATCTTCGGTCCCTTCGTCCACTCGCCCGTGGCCGGATCCAGGATCTCGGTGGTCTTCAGCGCCTCCCTACGCTCGTCGGCACCTCCGAATATAATCCCCCGGCCGTCGTTAAGGGCGACCCCGCAGAACACCTCGCGCTTGGCGGACATCTCGCCAACCGGGGTCCACTCGCCGGTTGCCGGATCGTACACCTCGGCCCTCTCAAGTCTCGGGGGACGGACCGTCGCACCGCGGCCACGACCACCAACGGTGAGAATGCGGCCGTCGCCCAGAAGGACGGTAACGTGGTCCATCCGGGCGTCGGTCATGCGCCCGGCCTCGGAAAACGAACCTATGGAGGCTGAGGGTTCGGGATCTGGCGCTGCCTCGGTGGCGGTATCCTCGCCGACCGGTGCCTCAGCGGCCTCCTCCGCAGGCGAGGTTGGTGCGGCGGGCTCATCCCCTCCGCAGCCGGCAATCAGCGCGGCGAGCCCAAGGATTGCGGCCAGGATAAGTAGTCGCCTCACGATAGCCTCCATCTCGCCCCTAAGCGCTTCCCCCTGAGCTTATCCGCGCCGCCACTCACAGGCGAGCACCGCATAGATTACAAGATCGACGTAGCGTCCGTTAAGGAGCATGTCCTGGCGAGCAGTCCCCTCCAGCTCAAAACCGAGCCTCTCGGCAATCGCGCGGCTGGCGAGGTTGTCGACCGAGCTTCTGATCTCCACCCGGTTGAGCCCGAGGTCACCGATCACGAAGTCGACCAGCGTACGCGCGCAGGCGGTCATCACTCCCCTGCCCCGCGCGGATTCGGTGAGCCAGTAGCCTATAGAGGTGCGGCGATTCGCCCAGTCGACGCTATGCAGACCGACCATGCCGAGCAAGTCCGCGTTCGTCCAGATGCCGAGCTGCACCGCGACTCCGCTGGCCTGCTCGTCCACAGACCTTCGTATGAACTCCCGGACATCGGGCAGGCCCTTCACCCCTTCCACCCAGGGCAGCCACCGGATCAGCGAGTCCCGATTGTCCACTACGGCGGCATATATCTCCTCGCCGTGATAGAGGCGTACAGGACGCAGGACTATCCCATCTCCTACTTCCAGGCGCCTCAGCTCGGAGATCTTGCGGTTTCCGCCAAGCATGGTTTTGCTAGGATACGCGCAATCTCTTGTCATGCCGTCTCATATCCTCTCATAACGTACTCTCTCTGACGCTGTATAGCCATGTCTACGAGATACACATAGGCATTTGACCGGTGCCATCGGTTCAAGTACCATTTGGCCCAAAGGGTCACCATAGGGGTCACCACTGAGGTCAGCGGAGGGAGCAAAATGGCAACGCAGAGGCTAACGGAGCGGTTCATCGAGAGGATCTCGGTACCGGGTCAGTTCGGTGATGGTGGGCGCGGCAGCCATGGCCTAAGTCTAAGGGTGAAGACGCGGAAGGGTGGAGGGCTGCGAAAGCACTTCGTCCAGCGAGTTACGATAGCCGGAACGAAGACCCGCATCGGTGTTGGAAGCTGGCCGACGACCACACTCGCCAAGGCCAGAGAGAAGGTCATCGACAACCTGCGGCTGATTGAGAGGGGTGGTGATCCTCGACGGGGCAAAGTCGCTCCAATCTCTCCGGCGACTCCAATCACTCGGATGGTCGAGGTCGAGCCGGTAGGCCCGACTTTCAAGCAGGCGGCAGAGAGGACCATCGCCATTTACTCCAAGACATGGACCGGCACGCGGACCCGCAAGCAGTGGGAGTCCAGCCTGAACAACTATGTGCTCCCGAAGATTGGAAGGATGCCAGTCACCGCCATCGGCTCCCCGGACGTTCACGCCGTCCTCGCTCCGGTGTGGTCTTCCAATAGGCCCACCGCCAAGAAAATCGCGCAGAGGATGTCCAAGGTCTTCGATTGGAGCATCAGCCAAGGTCTGAGGAAAGACGATCCTGTGACAGTGGCCTTGAAGGGTCTCCCCAAGAACGGCACAAAGCCGGTCGAGCATCGCGCGTTCACTCATCATTCGCGCATCGCCGAAGTACTCCGCAAGGTTAGAGAAGGATCGGAACCTGAGTCGGTGAAGCTGGCGATTGAGATGGTCTTGTTGACCGCGACGCGGGTCAGCGAGGTAACCGGCGCGAAGTGGCACGAGATCGACCTAGAGGCCAAGACGTGGACGGTGCCTTTAGAGCGGTCCAAGACCCGGAACAGCAACCCCGAGCCTCATGTGGTGCCGTTGTCACCTCAGGCGCTCGACGTGCTGCTGAGGGCGCGTGAGGCCAATCCTGAGAGCGCCTTGGTCTTCCCTTCCATCAAGGGTAAGGTGCTCCACAATTCGACCGTCCTTCGCGGGTACAAGAAAGCCGATCCGAACGCCGTCACTCACGGCGCGAGGTCGAGCTTCAGGGTATGGGCTGCGGAAAGCGCGGTGTCCTCAGAGGTGGCAGAGGCCGTTCTGAATCACAAGCCGAAGGGCATCATCGCGTCTTACCAGAGAAGCAACCTCATCAACCTGAGAGCGGTAGTGATGGACGATTGGGCAAGGGCGATCACCCCGGCCTAGTTCCTCCACCTCGACCGAAAAAAGAGGCTCCGTGAGCGATTGCGGAGCCTCTTTTATTTGGATCGACGCTTGTAACATTTTCCGGTCCAAAATGTGGATTCACAGGTGTTGCCGGGGGTCGGTTTTGTAACACTTCCTCGGCATCCATTTGCGAGGGATTAGGACGCCGTGCTAGCGTTTGAATATCAAGAAATGGAGGTGAGTCGGCATGAGTTAAAGGAGGAAATAGATAGATGGATAGCAAGCTAGAAACCGCACCTGAACGCCTGATTGACCTTCGCGCCGTCCAGACGCTAACCGGCGTGAGCATGGCCACCATTTACCGATGGGTCGAATCGGGCCAGTTCCCCCGCCCTGTTCGCCTTGGCCGCAGCACCCGATGGCGGCTAGGCGATGTCCTTGACCACCTCGATTCTCTGCCCTCAGCCGAGGACGCGCCGGTCACCATGCCGGACCCCCACAAGCGATAAAACGAGAAGACCCCGGCCAGCCTAGCCGGGGTCTCGTTCGTCTCCCCACTTCCACAAGGACACGCTAATGGCTAGCTTACCACCACCACCTCCACCACCTCAGGCAGAAAACGGCGTCTCCGTGGACGCGACAGCCTCACAGAGGCCATCGCTTGACCGGGACATCGCTGCCCTTCTCAGTTCCGCCCGCGACGTCACGATCACTTCGGGAGAGGATGATCGCCTAGCCGCCCTGCTCACTCGCAGCGACGGGCTGACTCTGCTTTATGAGGGCCGGACGAACCTGCTTTTCGGCAGAGAGGGCACGGCCAAGTCCTGGCTAGCCTTGGTGACCGCCCTCGCGACTATCGACCGGGGCGGGCGCGTCCTGTGGCTGGATTGGGAGTCGAGTCCACGCACGATGGCGCGACGGGCCCGGATGCTAGGGCCAGAGGCAGAGGCCACCGTAGCCGACAAGGATCGTCTTCTCTGGCTATCAGGTGAGGACGTTAAGCGGTGCCAGCGAGGGGCGCTGAAGTGGCTCCGCGAGGGCGGTGGGGTCGGTCTGGTGGTGATTGACGCCGCCTCCAGTGCAGGCGCTCCTCGCGACTCTGGCGACATCCACCAATGGTTCGAGCGAACCGTCCGACCTTGGCAGCGGGCGGAGCTGAGTGTCCTCCTCCTCGACCATGTAGCAAAGAACGCCAGCCGGGACGATCTCACGCCGGTCGGCTCCGGTGACAAGATCGCTCGCGTTGACGGTTCAGGGCTTCAGGTCTCAGGCAGCCCGTGGACGAAGACCAAGGCCGGACGGGTCTTCCTCACTCTCGCCAAGGACCGCGAAGGCGATCTCGATTCCAAACGCGGCAAGGTGATGGCCGTGGTGGACGGACGGCACTCCCAAGGCTCCGACGGGCGTGACGTGCTCAGGATCACCTTCGACCCGCCAGAGGACACAGGAGAGGTGGCGGTGGACGATCTCAAGGACCGCATCATCGAGGTGCTGGGCGCAGTCGGCGAAATCAGAACCACCGGCAACCTCGCGACTGAGGTCGGCGGTAGGCGTGAAGACATCCTCAAAGCTGCGAAGGCTCTCGCAGAGGACGGAGAGATCACCATCGCCAAGGACGGCAGAGCAGACATTTTCACCCTCGCGGAAGACGCCGAAACGATAGAGGATGTCGAGGTCGGTCACCAATCCTCGCTCCTCGACTCCGCCGAAATGGGTCGAGAGCATTGACCCACGGTTCCCCCTATAGCCACCGTTCCCCCCAAGGGGAACGGCCAACAGGGAACAGCTAAGGGAGAGGGTTGTTTCGCAATCTCTGGCCCTCAAATCCGGTAACTGTTCCCTGTTCCCACCCCTAGGGACGGAACCGGGAACAGTTAGCGGGACTATGCTCCTATGTCCGATAAAAGGTGTTGACAAATACTCTGAGGCAATACCCTTTGCAATCTCTGTGTCCATGACCGGCTTGCACTTTCGCGATAACTCGTGAGTAAATTTACAGTGCGGTGCCGCTACTCCCATGGCGACACCGTCTCCTTAACTGGGAGTCGCCGCCGCGTGGATCGATCAGTTCGAATGAGACTCCTACGGTGGCGGCTCCCCACGAGAGTCAATGCTTTACACCTTCGATAAACAGCAGCGCGGGAGCAGGCGATACGCTCTGCCCAAGGCTCCGCCACCTCGCCGCGTATACGAGCATCGTCCCGCCCCGGTACAAGTTCGGCGGACTCCGGCACCGTCACCGGCGAAGACAACGGCGACACCTCGTGCCCAATCCTCGCAGCTACTACAGATCACCGGGCCTACCCGTCGCCTGAAGGTCCAGGCACCAGAACCGGCGAGGAAAGACCGGACCCGTCTCGCCTTGGCGGTCTCAGACGATAGATGGCTGCCCGACATGGCCGGTCGGATTCGACTCAGCCACGCGGACGGAGCGATCAACCTAGACCGAATCACCAAGGGCCAACTTGCACTCTGCCTCGACCATCACCTCGACAGACCGGTCGGTCGAATCACAGGGGCAGAGGTAGAGGGCCGAGCCCTCTACGCCATCGCAGAGATCGCCAGCACCCCGCGAGGCCAAGCCTTCGAGGAGGAGGTCGGCGAGGGCATCAGGGCCGGGATATCGCCCGGATTCGTCCTCGACAGGGTCCGGGCCCTAAAGAACGGTGACCCGGACTTCGACCCGGCGGCGGGCATCCAACTATCGGTTGAGGCATGGACCGTCTTCGAGGTGTCGAGCACGGTCGCGCCCCGGAACGAATCCGCACGAATCATAGGGAAATTGAGCATGAACACACTCACCACGACATCACCCTACGAGCCCGAATTGGTCTCCACCGCAGACGTGGACACATTGATGTTACGGGCCCTCAGGATGGCCCTCGCAAACGATCAGCTATCCGGTGAGCAGGCCGTCAAGACTGCGACTCTCCTCAATGAGTTCGACAAGCTGGTCGGCCAAGGCTGCGACCGGGCGGTCGCCATGGTCGAGGCCCGGATCAAAGCAGGTATCGGCAGCTAGTGAGCAACCATCGCCGGACCTACCTCGCAAACGATCTGCGAGGGCATGAGCGCCTAGTCGCCATCGGAAGCGCCCTCGCCGCCATGCTGTCTCAGGGCCTTGACATTGAGAAGGTGAGCGCCCAGACCGGCCTCTCGGTGAATACCGTCTATCAATACGTCAAGTTAGCGAGGATGGCGCAGCGTGCCATGCTTCGAGCACAAGGCCGATGACCCCGGAAGCAGTCAAAGGGCGGGCCCATAGGTTCTTTCCAGCACCCCGGAAGGGTCAACCTCACGGCCAACTTGTTTTGACAGTGATGATTGAGAAGGAGTGTCCCGCATGAGACAGGATTCAGGGCGAGACACCCGTCGCCAGCTTGCTAGACGGCTCCATGCCGACGGTCTGAGCGTGCGCGAGGTGGCGCAGCGTCTCAACGTGTCTCCCGCTCAGGCGCACCGGGACATCAAGGCGGCAGAGGAGCCCGCAGAGCCGGTTAGTTCGTCCAGAGGTGCCGATACGTCGCCTACATCAACGGCACCGCCTGAGCGCACTCCTGAGGACTGGGAGGCCCTGTCTGATTCGGCCATATCTTCGCTGAGGTTGAGTGCGGAACAGGGTTCCGTGACGGCTGCGCGGGCATTGGCCCAAGTGGCGACTAGGGCAGCGGAAGACCTGAGGTCCAAGGTCTGCGCTGAACGTCACGTGGACATCGCCATGTTCGATGAGTTCGTCAAGTCGAATGAGATCACTTGGACGTGGATGTCTAATCGAGGTCTTGCGATGGCGGCTGCTAGGCACCTACCGCCCGACGGTGATAGAGAGATTGTCCGGCGCATCGTCACCGACATGCTCAAACATGGCTGGCAGTTCTTCAGGGCACAGACCGACGGAGACAAGCAGAGGGCAGAGGACCGCGCGGCCAGGGGCGACACTCTGAAGGATTTTGAATACATACGGTCTTCGGAGGACTGAGAAGAACATGACTACAAAGACCTACTCACTCGGGCAGTTGATCGCGGCGGGCAGCAAAGACCCGCACGAAGCGGCCCTCGACATAGACTCGGAGTTCTACCAGCACGACGGCCAGGGGGCGCACTTCAGGCTGCCTACCAAGCAGTTCGGGATCGACGCCACCACCTCACCGGGTGGGCAGGAGGTCCGGCGCGACCCCGACCCTTGGCCGATTGAGAGGGCGACATCGCTCCTCGACCGTATGAGTGTGTATACCGTCGAGCAAAAGCAAGGTCGTCTCCCGGTGGGAGTGCCGCCGACCGTGAGCATGGAGGGCGAAACCACGACCCAATCCGCCGACTCCGACCCCGTCTTGAACGAGACGGCTTACTCGTGCGACTCCGTGGTCGAGGCCCGGTCTTCCTACACTCTCGGCCTCGCGGCCCGTGCCGCTACTCACGACATCGGCGAGGAGATTGAGGCCGCCCATCGGCAGGCGATCCGGAAGGCGCTATTGACCCAGATCGTCAGCGGTGACGGCCAAGGTCAAAACCTGCTGGGCATCCTCAACCAGACAGGCATCGGAGCCGGGACGTATCAGGCAGCCGACCGGGGAAAGTGGGCGGGCTTTCTGGATGTCGAGAACATCGTCGAGGACGCAGACGCCGACCGGGGCGCGATGGCATGGCTTTTGCACTCTGGCCTATACCGGGACGCGCAGAACACGTCGCTAGACTCCTACGGTGCGCGGTTCACAATCGAGGGAGGTGAAATGGCTGTGAGCGGTTACCGGACCTTCCGAAGCAAGACAGCGATCCCGGCAGACACCGCCCTCCTCGCGGATTGGTCGAGCATCGTCCTCGCCATTCATGGCGACCTGAGCATCACCATCGACAGGGTGTCCATACCCGGCGTTGTCACGGTGACGTCGCGGCTCCCGGTAGCTGATCCCGTTCTCGTGCGGCCCGTCAGGGTCTACAAGCTAGAGCAGGCTTGACCTAGACATTCACACGCCTCTTGCCACGACGTAAAATGGTTTACACACCACGGTCGGGCCTAGTACCGGCTAATCTGGTGCGGGAGGCGCGGAAGTGAATTCACTCACTAATCTCGTGCCTCAGAGCCTTCTCCCAATCGAGTAGGGCATCAAAAGGCATTGATGCTCCTTAGGTGAGGTGTCACACCGGAGGCGGAGTCTGTTGATTCAGAACAAGGCAGCCTAACGGCGACGACGATCCTCGGGGCGATTCTGTGCGAGGCTCTCTAGTCCAAGAAATTGGCGCAACATGCACAGAGGCGACCTACAGCAGTGTCTAGCTAGGAATAGGCGACCTAGATAGAGCCCTGGCCTTGGGGTGGAGCAAACGCTAATCGGAGCCAGCAAATCCCTCAGGGGTCCAGACCTCGCCGAAAGGTCATGGCCTGGGGGATGGAGCACGGTGTAGGCAATAGCCGGATTTCTTGTGGTGCGGGAGGCGTCCCAAACCTCAAGTTCCCCGGCTATTTCTATTTCTACCCCTTCGACACTTTTCTCTGGTCGACCATCTTGTCAGCCATTTCATAGGCCCGTTCCGCGTACCACTCTGGAGGGTGATTGCCACCGTACGCAATAATCCATGCCTCCATCGCATGGGTGGCGAACCAGTCCCTGAGGGTGATACCAGGCACCATTCGTGCTGTGCGATTCGAAGCCATCGTCGGCTCTCCTTCAGATTGTGATAGAGACCCTGCCAGGGGGTCAGAAACTGGGAGGTCACCACCTGCAGTTAGCGCCAGCCCGAACGCTTATTCGCGCCTACGGACTAGGCGGCGTTCAGATTCCGTCCCCGTCGGCCGTTGGTTAGAATCAGCCATACGCCTACCAAGTATCCGAAGAGCAGCACCGGAGCGAATATGAGGCCCACCGTGAAGAAACTGCTGACCACGATACCCGCGAGGATCAGCCAATAGGGATATCGTCCATCAATCCAATCCCACATAGCGTTCACGCCGTTGAGTAAGGGCCACACGACGGTCAGGATCACAATTAGCTTGGCCACCACCACAACCGCAGGGGAAAGCGGCTCTGGTTCGATCTCCATTTCCGACAGCTTGTCCGCCACCCACATAGCCACGCCTAGCAAGTAAAAGGCGGCACCCGTCCACATGCTGACGAGGCTGAACACGACCAACTTGCCGAAGGGCCCTTCGTCCCAAAGCGCAAACCCGCCATCGAGCATGGCAACGGCGGAAACCAGCGCAGCGAGCGCCCACAGGACCAAGTAGCGCTTTTTGAAGAGGTTCGGCCGGGTCGCCGCTCCGTCGGCGGTAGTCATGGCGCTAGCTTACCATCCGCTCCGAGGCGGTCCATGTTCGCCAGAGCATCAGCCACGACCTAGGGCGTGACCAAGGACGGATAGTGACTATCCGATGCTGTTATGTTCGTGGGCCTTTGCCCAACAGCCCTCACACCAATCATCTCGCTGAAAGTGGTCCATTATGTCAATGTGGCAACAGTTAGGATCGCCCTCTCGGATTTCCCTGCCGCATAGAGCCGTAACGACCATTTCGGGTCTGTGCCTGCGGCCTCTTCGAGATTCTCTCCGGAGTAACAAACTAGGCCCTGCGACTTGGTCTGCGGTGATGTGATAGGGCAATCCTAAATCTCCATTACGCGGGCGGCCTAGCTCACGTGGAGCTGTCATCTACCGTGAGCAAGGCGGTAAGTTCCTTCACCAAAGCATGTGCTTGATCTTCGGTTAACTCGTAGCTCTTCACCTGATCGTCGAGAACCGTCGTATCGAAATAAAGAGTCATGACTATCGACTTGGTGACGACGTGTTTTCTTTCCGGCGGGTCCCAACTCGTCGGATCGGAAACTAGGTCATAACCTGCTGTCTGTCTGGCTGCAAGCCTGAAAGAGTACACCGGGACTGTCGGTAAGAGTTCTGACAAGGCACTTCTCCGGGTCGTTTCAACCCCGCGCCGGGGCGGTGTATTTCCCCCGATGTTACCATGGCAAAAAGGGTCAACATAGGGGTCACCAGCTTTCATGTGAGGCTCAGGAGCGCCGATATACAGGTATGGAGGGCATTTGAGGACCACACTTGCTAGGATACGCGCCAGCGCCGGGAAGGTGCGTTCCGGGAGGGCCGAACGAGTCGGCTTCGCCCGGTCGGAGGACTTGTGAGCGAGCAACTGCATGTCGTTCTGGGGGGCAGCGGATCGGTCGGCCGGGCGCTCGTCGAAGAGCTGCTAAAGCGCGGCAAGGGCGTTCGGTCGGTCACCAGGACACAGTTCCACGACCCTCCCGAGGGCATCGAAATCGTCACCGCCGACGTGTCGGTCTCGGCGGGCGCGGCGGTTGCCTGCGCCGGGGCCTCGGTCGTCTACAACTGCGTATTCCCGCCGACCAACCACGCGGTCACGTCCGCCTGCGCGAAAGTGGGGGCAAAGCTGGTCCTGGCCGACAGCCTGGCCATGTATGACTGCTCATCGGGGCCCATGTCCGAGAGTACACGCTACGAGTTTGCAGGCCGGGAGTCCGGACGCACGAGAGCGGAGATGGAGCAGCGGTTGATGGCCGCCCACCGAAAGGGCGAGATAAGGGCGGCAATCGGCAGGTCGTCGGACGTGTTCGGGCCTGGCGTCATAGTTTCGGTGATGGGCTCCACGGTATTTCGGGCGGCCCTTGAAGGCCGGCCAGCCACCGTTCTGGGAGACCCCGACATGCCGCATACCTACACGTACAGCCGCGACTTTGCCCGCGCTCTCGCCACGCTCGGCGAGAGCGATCAAGCTGACGGGAAGGTATGGCACGTTCCCAGCGCGGAGACCGTCTCGACCAGGGAGTTCTTGTCTGTGGCCTATGGGGAGGCCGGCCATGGGCTGAGATTGAGGGCGCTCGGATCGACCTCCCTGCGGTTTATGGGTATCCTGAGCGGGCAGGTTCGGCGGGCCCGTCGGGAGAAGCTTTACCAGTTCCAGCGTCCGTTCGTGTCGGACCATAAGGCGTACGAGGCCGAGTTCGGCGCCGCCACGACACCCCACTCAATGGCCATCAGGGAGACCCTGGAGTGGTTCCGCAGTTACTAGTCACACGGTCAGGGGGAAATGGAGAAAGAATGCAGTACGCTTTCGGTGCACTGGCCCAGGGCATCTTCGCAAACCCGGAGAACCTTTCTCTGCTTGCGACAACGGGAGAGAAGCTGGGGTTCGAGTTGATGTGGGTAAACGACCACGTCGTCATGCCCCTGTCCATAGACTCTCAGTACCCCTATACCGACACGGGCCAGTTCAACGAGTTCGGGGACACGGGCGAATACCTGGAGCAGCTGACGGTGCTCAGCTTCCTGGCAGCCCGTACGTCGACCGTTAGGCTGCTCACCTCGGTGATGGTCGTGCCCTACCGGGAACCCGTGCACACCGCGAAGATACTGGCAACCGCAGACGTGCTTTCAGGCGGGCGGGTGATTGTGGGCTGCGGCGCCGGGTGGATGCGCGAGGAGTTCGACGCGCTGGGCAGGCCGCCGTACGATCAGAGGGGCTCGGTGACCGAGGAGTACATACGCATCTTCAAGAACCTGTGGACGGAGCAGGAGCCATCCTACGCCGGCAGGTACGCGTCCTACTCGGATATCGCGTTCGAGCCCAAGCCGCTCCAAAGGCCTCATCCGCCCATCTGGGTGGGCGGCGAGAGCCTGCCCGCGCTGCGAAGGACGGCGCGGGTCGGCGACGCCTGGTTCCCCATAATCGACAACCCGAGAAATCCGCTCGATACGCCGGAGCGTTTCGCAAATGGAGTGGCCCATATGAGACGGGTCGCAGAGGGAGAGGGCCGCGACCCGGACAGCATCGAGGTTGCATTCGCCATCAACATCTACGACGACTCAAAGCAGCACGTGGGAAGGGACGGCGGGAGACGGGTGTTCACCGGCACCTCGGAGCAGATTGCCTCTGACATCCGGGCCTACAAGGAGAGCGGGGTGAGATGCGTGATGTTCGGCTTCGAGGTAGACAAGACCTCCCCGAACGCCACCCTCGAACAGATGCAGCGGTTCACGGAGAACGTCCGGCCTCTGGTGGGAGAATAGTGGCCGCGTGCCGCTGACGAAAGGCTAGCTGACAGGATCGGGGGACAGCTTGAGGTATCGGAATTTTGGCAACTCTGATCTGCGCGTGTCCGCGCTGGGGTTTGGCGGCTGGCCGATGGGTGGCACCCAGTACGGCACCACCGATGATTCTGAGACCGTACGCGCCGTGGAGCGGGCGGTAGACCTGGGGATCACCTGCTTTGACAACGCGGCGGGATACGGCCTGGGACGCTCAGAGGAGCTGATGGGAAAGGCCCTGGCTCCGCACCGCCAGGATGTGGTCATCGTCACAAAGGGCGGCCTCTCCTGGGACCCGGTCGAAAAGAGGCTGTATCGCGACGGCACGCGCGAGGCCGTCGCAGCTGGATGCGAGGAGAGCCTGCGCAGGCTGGGCACCGACTACATCGACCTGATGCTGGTTCACTGGCCAGATCCCGAGACCCCGTTCTCGGAGACCATGGAGGCCCTTTCCGAGCTGCGAGACCAGGGCAAGATCCGCTATGCGGGCGTTTCCAACTTCATGCCGGCGATGATGAGCGAGTGCCTGAGACACCTGGACATCGTTGCCGACCAGGCCGGCTACTCGATCTTCGAGCGACGCATCGAGCGCGGGGTACTCGAATTCTGCAGGGACCACGGCATCGGCCTCATGGCCTATGGTTCCCTGGCGCACGGGCTGCTGACCGGAACGATGACCGAGGGCACGGTGTTCGAAGACTGGGACTGGCGCGCGAGCCAGAACGCTTTCGGGATGCCGCTGTTCAGGGACGGATACTTCGCCGACAACATCCGCACGGCGCGGCGGCTGGGAGAGATCGCCGCCGGTGCGGGCATGACGCTCCCGGACCTCGCGGTGGGATGGGTGCTGAGCCGGCCCGAGGTGACGACCGCACTGGTGGGATTTCGCACGGCGGGCGAGGTGGAGACGGCGGCCCGGTCGGCCAACGATGCTCTTGCGGACGACGTCCTGAGTGAGGTCAATGCGATCTCCGACGAGGCGTACCGGCGCAACGTCTCGGGCGAGGACATCGCTCCCAAGGTGGGGACATGGAATCCTTGGGACCCCGCCCCGAAAAAGTTCGGCACCACCAGCCGGTAGGCGACCGGGCGGCTAGCGCTCCCGGGCGCCCGCTCATCCTGAGGACGGAACGCAGATGAAATTCGGCTTCCCCCTGCCCACGCGCGGTCCACTGGCCAGACCGGAGACCATGGGGCTTATCGCGCGCCGGGGGGAGGAACTCGGATATGAGTTCCTCTCCGTGAGCGACCACGTGGTCATACCGAGGTCGATCGGGTCCGACTATCCATACAACGAGAAGGGACGGTACCCGGGAACGCTGTTCGGCTCGAGCGACGTCGAGTACCTGGACCAGCTCACGGTGATGGCATTCGTCGCCGCCCGCACCCGGACCATAAGGCTGCTCACCTCGGTCATGGTGGTGCCCTACCGCCCTGCGGTGCACACCGCAAAGGCGCTATCCTCCATAGACGTCCTGTCCAAAGGGCGGCTGATACTTGGAGCCGGGGCGGGATGGATGAGGGAGGAGTTCGAAGCGCTCGGCGCTCCTTCATTCGAGCGGCGGGGGGCGGTTACAGACGAATACCTGCGCGCATTTCTCGAGCTGTGGACCGAGGACCATCCCGATTTCGCCGGGAACTGGGTCAGCTTCTCCGGCATCTCATTTTTGCCCAAGCCGGTCCAAAGGCCACATCCACCCATCTGGATGGGAGGCGAGAGCGGACCCGCCCTGCGCAGGACCGCGAGGCTGGCCGACGGGTGGTATCCGTTCGCCCACCCTAGGCCCCCGGCGATCGGATCGGTCGACGGGCTCAGGAGGTCGCTCTCGCGCCTGCACGAACTCATGGAGTCCGAGGGGCGCGACCCGCGCGCGATGGACGTGATCCTGGACGCCGAGATGATGTTCGACCCCGGCAGGGAGGTGATGGCGGCGGACGGATCGCGCCAGATGTTCACCGGCGGCGCCGACGCCGTGGCCTCGGATATCGGACGATTCGAAGAGGCCGGCGTACGACAGGTCCAGGTGCTCTTTCGGGGAGAGTCCGTATCCGAGGTCACAGAGCGAATGGAGAGCTTCTCCGAGGAGCAAATGGCGGGCGGGCGATCCCGGCCCGATCCACAGACTCGTAGTAATCTTGGCCAGAGCCCGGCACCGCGTGAGTCGGACGGCCAGGGCGGCAGCCCTTAGCGAGGAGGCGAGACCAATGCTAGACCTTTTGATTGAGAATGGAATGATCGTCGACGGTTCCGGCAGCGCGGGCTTTTTCGGAGCCATAGGTGTCAGGGACAACACCGTATCGGTGCTCCGCGGCGACGTATCGGAGGTTCCTGCCGCCAAGAGGATCGATGCCATCGGGCGAATTGTCAGCCCCGGCTTCATCGACGTCCACGCCCACTCGGCCCTGATGATCCTGGCGGACCCTGACCACCTTCCGAAGGTGCACCAGGGGATCACGACCGAACTGCTGGGGATAGACGGCAACTCCTACGCCCCGTTCGCTGACCTTCAGGATCTTAAACGCATGATCCAGATCAACTCCGGCCTCGAGGGATCGCCCGATCTGCCGGGGTACTGGTCGACCATCCCCGAGTACCTGGACATGTACGATCGCAAGGTCTCGGTGAACGTGGCCTACATCGTGGGCAACTCGCCGCTGCGCGTCGGTGCGATGGGCTGGGGGAACCGCCGGCCGAGCGCCGGGGAGATGGACCGCCAGAAGGGCCTTCTCCGCGAGAGCATGGAGGAGGGCGCTTTCGGCATGTCGACCGGCCTTGACTACCCGCCGGGCAGCTACGCGGATACAGACGAGCTGGTTGAGCTATCGGAGGTCGTCGCCGACATGGGCGGGTTCTATCACACACATGAGCGCTTCCCCCTCGGCGACGGCTACCTGGATCCGAAACGGGAGGCTCTGGAGATCGGCCGGCGCAGCGGTTCGCCGGTCCACATCACGCACCTGCTGCCGGCCGGGCAGGGGGACTTCAAGGGAGCCCGACCGATCCTGGACCTTGTCGAGAGCGCCAGGTACAAGGAGGGCATGGATGTCACGTTCGACTGCTTTCCCTATTCGCACGGAGGCACCCGGCTGATCTACTTTTTGCCCCAGTGGGCTGCCGACGGGGGGCCGGAGAAGATAATGGAGGCGCTGCGCGATCCGGAGACGCGGACGCTGATGAAGCGGGAGATGCATTCCGGGTTTGCGAGGCATCGCGGCGGCTGGGACTCCCTGATGATCACCTACTTTAAGAAGCCGCACAACCAGCGCTTCGAAGGCAAGACGCTCACCCAGGCCGGCGAGATGATGGGGACCGATCCGATCGAGGCGCTGTTCGACCTGTGCCTGGACGAGGACCTGCAGGTATCCTTCCACGCAGAGGCGATCGACGCCGAGACACTGCCCCTGTTCGTGCAGCACCCGCTACAGATGATCGGAAGCGACGCACTGCTTCTGGGGGACTATCCTCCGGCCATGGCCTACGGGACGTTCCCCGTCATCATCGCAAGGTACGTCCGCGAGGAGGGCCGCATCTCACTGCCCGAGGCGATCCGCAAGATGAGCTCATATGCGGCCCAGAGGCTGGACATCCCCGACAGGGGCCTGCTGCGCGACGGGTTCAGGGCGGATATCGTGGTATTCGACTACGAGGGGATATCGGCCCCGGCGACGCGCTTCGATCCCAAGCAGTACTCGCTCGGGGTCGACTACGTGATAGTCAACGGCGAGGTCGTCGTCGACCACGGGCAGCACACGGGCGCCCATCCCGGGCGTGCGCTCAGGAGGGGCAAGGCGGGCCCGTAGCCGCCACCGGCACGCCACCGGCACCGGTCACGTCCGGGCCACCCCGGGGCCCAGCTCGCCCGTCACCTTCCTGAGGTCCTCCAAACGGGGAAGCAGGAGGGGGTGGGTGACCCCGGCGCGCCTGTACTCGTCGAGTCGCCTGAGACATTCGGCAGCGCTCCCGATGACGTACAGACGACCGACCAGATCGTCCGGGACCAGGGCTGCCGCCGCCGGATCTCCGCCTGCATCCAGCGCGGCTATCGAATCGACGATCCCCGTATCCAGGCCGGCGCGGCCCAGCAGCAGGTGGCCCATCCCCGGCTCGGCAAGCAGCCTTGCGACCCTCCGCCTGAGCCCGGGCATGAGCGGGCCCGGGTCGTCGGTGAGACGCACTACGATCATGCAGGAGATCTCCACCTCGTCCGGATCCCGGCCCGCGCGCTCTGCGGCGAGGCGTATCTCACCCGCCGCCCACTCAACGTACCCGACCGGGCTGTAGGCGTTCAGGATCACCCCGTCTGCGACTTCCCCGGCCAGGCGAAGCGCCCTGGGCCCTATGGCGGCCAGGTATATCCTCGTAGGGGACTGGACCGGTGGCACCGCCAGGCGGATTGGATCGGTACCGTTGCCGACACGTACCGACTGTCCCGACAGCAGCGCCCTCACCGTTCCTACCGCCCGCCCAAGGTCACTGAGGGACCTGTCGTAGGGGAGCCCCAGCCGGTCCCTGATCAGCCATTCGTCGCTGCGCCCAAGGCCCAGCACCATGCGCCCTCCGCTGAGCCGGTCGATCGTGGCCGCGGCCATCGCCAGGAGCGCCGGATGGCGGGTAAATGGGTTTACGACGCCCACGCCCAGCGACATCCGATCTGTCGATGCGGCGAGATGTCCGAGCAGGGAGAAGGTCTCCTCGTGAAAGTATCGTTCCGTGACCCAGATCGAGTCGAAGCCCGCCTGCTCGGCCGCCCGCGCGTATCCGGCAAGCTCCGCACCCGAGTCGATTCCGTGGTACAGGACCAGGCCGGTCAGCACGTCTCGTCCAGCTTTACGGGAGGCAGCGGTGCGTCCTGCTCCAGCAGCGAGAGCGTGGCCCGCAGCACTCTCATCTGCTGGGCCCGGTCACCCGGTGCGCCGAGCATGCTTCCCGTCTTCAGCCGCGTAAAGGTGGCGCGCGGGGGGGCCGTGCGCCTGGTCATGCCCGGGACGGCGCTAGTGAGCGTGGTGGCGATTCCCGCCTGCTCAAGGAGCCTTGCGACCAGCCCGACGGACTGGCAGCAGATCGGTCAGGCAGGCACCAGCAGAGCGGCGTCCGCCCTCTCCTCCCTGGCGGCGGCCAGCACCCCGGGGGCGATCAGGTCGACCACGGCCCGTACGTCCGGCTGGTATCCGCTGAAGCTCACAACGTTCTCGGCCAGCTCGCCAATCTCTCCATCGGCGGCCATCTCCTCAAGGTGGCGGAGCGGAAGCTGGACCTGCGGGTCGGCCGACGCTGGACCGTGGTCATAGTGGGTGTGGTCGAACCGGACGTCGGTCAGCGGAGCAGTCGTCGGGATCAGGCGCAGTGTCGGATCGCCGAGCACGTTCTCGGCATCGAACGGCTCGCCGCGCGACCTCAGGGATGCGCCGGCCGATGAGACCAGGATCAGCCGGGACTCGGACAGCCGCACGGCGCGTCCGGCGGGCGCGGTCCGGTTCCGCGGACCCTCGTACAGGCCCCAGTCCGGCTCGGCGCCCGGCACTCCGAGCACGCTGCGCCGTACATGATCGAGCCAGCGGCTTTCGAAGCGCCAGGCCCACCGCTCGATGTCCTCGACCACGGGCAGCCGGGACCCCTTGTCGGTCAATCGAGCACCCCCACCCCTATCAGAGTGCCTATGCCGAATGTCACCGCGGCCGCGGCGCCCCCTATCAGCAGCATCCTGAGCCCGCCCCATATCACGCCCCGGCCCGAGGCCACGGCCACCCCGCCGCCCACGACGAGCAGGCCCGCGGCGCTAACTATGGCGCTCAGGATGAACGCCAGGCTCCCCGCCCCGGCCAGGTACGGGAGGATGGGCAGCACGGCCCCGGCGGAGAATGAGACGAAGGAGCTGACGGCCGCCCCCCAGGGCGAGCCCAGGTCGTTTGGGTTCAGGCCTAGGCGCTCCCGAGCGATTGTATCGAGGGCCAGCCGGGTGTTGCCCATTATGTGGCCGGCCACGCTCCTTGCCTCCGCACGAGGCAGGCCCTTGGCCTCGTATATGAGGGCTATCTCCTCTGCATTTTCGCCCGGCCGCTCATCCAGCCTGCGCTCGGCCAGTCTAATCTGGTGCTCGTATATCTCGCGCTGAGAACGCATGGACACGTACTCGCCGGCGGCCATCGAGAAGGCCCCGGCGAGCAGGCCGGCCACACCGGCGATGACCACGAAATCGGCGTTGTCTACGCCGCCGGCGACCCCCATGACCAGGCTGAAGTTGGACACCAGGCCGTCGTTGGCCCCCAGGACCGCCGCCCGTACGACGCCGCCGTCCTGTGTCCTTTCCACCGGGGCGGTCGGCGTACGATCGGGGCTATCCGGGCTCATCGCGGGGCCCACCCGCCCTCCTGGGGCGGCAACTGAGTGGTCATGGGCCCCGGCATCAGCGCGACGCCCTGTCCCTTATGGACTTGAGGGCATCCACGTTGATCCTGTCGGGGCCGCCCCCCTCCATCCCTGGAACCTCCAGCAGGAAGGGAACGCCTGCGAAGGCCGGGTGGGACATGATGTTGGCGAAACCTTGCTCTCCTATGTGCCCGTGGCCGATGTTCTCGTGACGGTCCACCCCGGATCCAAGCTCGGTCTTTGAGTCGTTGGCATGGACCGCCACCAGCCTCTCAAGACCTATCGCTTCTTCGAACTCGCCGAGCGCTGCGCTAAGGCCGTCCCCGTCGGTGATGCGGTATCCGGCGGCGAACGCGTGCTGGGTGTCCAGGCACACCTTTACGCGATCGCTGCCGATCGCATCGATCATCCGGCCGATCTCGCCGAAGGTCGCGCCGATGTGGTTGCCGGCCCCCGCGCTGTTCTCGATGATCAGCCAGGTCTCCTCGGCAGTGTCACTAAGGACCTGGGAAAGACACCTTGCGGCCTGGTCCAGGACGGCGTCGAATCCCCTGCCCTTGTGGCTGCCGGAGTGAAAGATGACGCCGCTGGCCCCCAGCTCGGAGGCGGCGTTCATGTGGCTGGTCAGGGAGGCCACCGACTTTCCGGCCAGCTCGGCGTCGCCGCCCAGGTTGACTAGGTAGCTTCCGTGAAGGAAGGCGGGGCCCACTTCGGTCTGCCGCGCCCTCTCCCGGAAGGCCGCGACCGCGCCCGGCTTCTGGGCCCTGAAGGACCAAGTCCGGGGCGATGACGCGAATATCTGTATGCTCTCCGCGCCGATCTCCAGCGCGTTGTCGATGGCCTTGTCGGCCCCTCCCGCCGCTGAGACGTGCGCCCCTATCTTCATTGGCACGGCTTTGATTATACGGACATGCAGGCTAATCTAGGCCCCGACAGACCAATCGGACAGGAGGCCCCCGGTGCCACAGACCATAGCGATTCTCAGCCCGGGAGACATGGGCCACGCGGTGGGAAGGGATCTCGCCGCGGCGGGGCACCGGGTCATGACCTGCCTTGCCGGCCGCAGCGAGCGGACCCGCGGCCTGAGCCAGTCGGCGGGCATAGAGGATCTCCCCCGCCTAAAGGACCTGGTGGAGCAGGCCGACCTGGTGATGTCCATCCTTGTGCCGTCTGAGGCCGAGGCGCTCGCCACCACGGTCGCAGAGGCCACCCGGGCCGCCGGCGCCGAGGTGACGTTCGCGGACTGCAATGCAGTGTCCCCCGCCACCAGCGCTAGGATCGCCTCGGCGATCGCGGGGGCGGGGAGCCGGTACATCGACGCCTCGATAATAGGCCCGCCGCCGGGCAAGGGCTCACCCCCGCGCTTTTACACCTGCGGCCCCCACGCCCACCTGATGGATGACCTGGACGGCAAGGGGATAGTCGTAAGGAACATGGGCGCGCCCACGGGGGCCGCCTCGGCGATCAAGATGTGCTATGCGGGATTCACCAAGGGAACCAGCGCACTCTCGGTCGGCGTGCTGACGATGGCCGTCCGACTGGGGGTGGCCGAGCAGCTGGACCGGGAGCTTGCCGAGAGCCAGTCGGCCGGCCTCGAGCGCATGCGACGCGAGATTCCGGCCCTGACTGTGAAGGCCCGGCGCTGGGTCGGGGAGATGGAGGAGATAGCGGAGACCTTCAAGTCGGTGGCCCTGCCGCCGGGCTTTCACGACGCGGCCGCCGACGTCTACAGGATAGTTGGACAGAGCGCCTTCGCCGACGAGACCCCGGAGACACTCGATGAGTCCAGGGACCTTTGGACCACGGTGGAGGGCATAGCCTCCCGGCTGGAGAGCCCCTAGGCGCGACCCCTCAGGCGCCGATACAGCCTCGGGATGTCCCTCTGCTCCCAGACCGCGAGGGTCTGCGTGGCCACGGCTATCGAGCTGTAGGTGCCTACAAGGACGCCGATCAGTAACACCAGCAGGAAGGCCCTGAGCGTGGGCCCGCCGAAGAGCATCAGCGCCAGCAGCGTGAACAGCAGCGTGAGGCTCGTGTTGATGGACCTACCAAGGGTCTCGGAGATGGACAGGTTGATGTTGGCCGTAAGGCTTCTGGTCGGAGCGGCTACTATGTTCTCCCTGAGCCTGTCGAACACGACGATGGTGTCGTTCACGCTGAACCCGATCACCGTCAGCAGCGCGATCAGGAACATCGTGTTCACCTCGATGTCGGCGACGACGCCCAGGATGGCGAATATGCCCAGGATCACGCCCGCGTCGTGAATCAGGGCCACTATCGCGGCCGCGCCGTACCTGAACGGGCTCGGCACGTTCCTGAAGGCCCACCACACGTAGAGGAATATCCCGATCGCTGCGGCAAACACCGCCCAGAATGCCGCTATCACGGTCTCCTGGGCCACGACGGGGGACACCAGGTCGAAGGCCAGGACATTTGAGCCTCCGGGCGAGATGGCGGCCTCGAGGCTTTCGGTCAGATCGTCCTTTTCGGCCTCCGAGAGTTCCTTGGTGCGGATGAAGTAGACGTTGTCGCCGAAGTTCTGGACCGTTGCGTCGTCGACCTCCAGTTCGGCCAGCGCGTCGCGCAGCTCCTGCTGTCCCACCGGATCGACAAACTCTATGGTGATCGTGCTGCCGCCGGTAAAGTCGATGCCCGGCCGCAGGCCCGGGGCCATGATCAAAAAGACTATCCCCGGCACGAGCAGTATCGCCGATACGAGAAAGAGCCAGCCCCTTTTGCCAACGATATCCAAGATGACCTCTCGTTCCTAGCGGCTTCCCTCGGGCAGGAACCTCTTGCCCACCGGTGTGAACCAGCTGGCTCGATCCGATATGCCGGTCGTTGCCAGCAGCCTCAGCAGCGTCCTGCTGACGACTATCGCCGAGAACATGCTTATCAGCACGCCGATCGCAAGCGTGGCCGCGAAGCCCTGCACCACCGAGGCACCGAGCGTATCGGCGAACCAGAACAGGATCGCGCAGGTGATCAGGGTGGAGACATTGCCGTCCCTGATCGCCGGCCACGCGCGGTTGAAACCTATATTTATGGAGGTGAGCAGTGTTCTTCCGGCGCGAAGCTCGTCCTTCATACGCTCGAATATGAGGATGTTCGCGTCCACCGCCATGCCCACTGACAGGATCGCCGCGGCAACGCCGGACAGGGTCAGGGTGACCGGGATCAGCTTGAAGACTGCGAGCACGATCGCGCCGTAGATGATCAGGGCCACCGCGGCGATCAGGCCGGGCACCCTGTAGTAGGCGGCCATGAAGACCAGCACCAGCGCCAGGCCCACCAAGCCGGCGACGATGCTCTTTCTTAGCGAGTCGGCCCCCAGTATCGCGTCGACGTCCCGCTCCTGCACGAGCTCGATGGGGATCGGCAGGCGTCCGGCCTCCAGAAGCTGGGCTATGTCCTGGGCCCTCTCGGGCGTGAAGTCGCCCCGGATGAAGGCCGCGCCCCCGGTGATCACCTGGTCCACGGCGGGGGCGATCAGCTCCTCGTCGTCCAGGAATATGGCGATGCGGTCGTCGGTGTTGATGATCAGCTGCGTCAGCTCGCCGAAGCTTCGGGCGCCCCGCGCGTTGAACTCGATGTTCACGATTGGCTGGCCGGTCGTCTGGTGGGTCCCCGCGTAGGCCCTTGCGAGATCGTCTCCGGTCAGCCCGATGTCCTCGTCGAACGCCCCGTATACCTCGATGAAGCTCACCCCGGGGCTTTCGCCGAAGATGGCCCTGGTCTCCTCGATCGTTGGAGCCAGCGGCTGGCCGGTCGCATTCAGCAGCGCGAACGCAAAGACGTTCGTTTCCTCGATCCTGGTGACGCCGCCGGCCTGGAGGGTGAGCGTTCGGAACTCGTCTCCGTCTATGTCGACCTGGATCCGGTTCGGCTGCGACCCGCCTCCCGAGAAGAAGACGATAGCCGATTGCAGCATGCGCTCGACGATCTGGTCGAAGATCGCGGCGCCCTCGTCGGTGAACTCGACCAGCAGGACCGCGGGTTCGGGAGCCGCGTCCTCTTCCCCTTCCGCGGCCACCGCCTCGGCATCCTCGCTGCCGGGGTCGTCCTCCCCTTCGCCGGAGGCGGCAACTTCCCCGGCCTCCTCTGACTCGGCCACCATTTCCGCATCAGCGGTGTCGGTGACGTCCTCGGTCCCCTCTTCCCCGGCCACCATTTCCGCTTCCGCCGTGTCGGAGACGTCCCCGGTCCCCTCTTCCCCGGCCATCATTTCCGCTTCCGCCGTGTCGGAGACGTCCCCGGCCTCCCCCGGTTCGCCCGTCTCCTCCTCAGCCGCGGCGGGCTCGGGGAATGCGTCGATGGTCACAGACACGATTCCCTGTTCACCGAGCTCCACCGGAACCGGCACGTCGAGCTGGCGGTGCTTGAACTCGAGCCGGGCGGTCTCGCCTATGATGGACTTGGCCCTTCCCGGATCGTCCACGCCCGGCAGCTGCACTAGAAGGCGATCCTCGCCGAGCGTCTGGATGACCGGCTCTCCAAGGCCGGTCTGGTTGACCCTGCGCTCGATGATCTGCCTGAGGGAGTTCATCTGTTCGGCCGTCGGCTGGATGCGCTGACCGCTGGCATCGGTGAGCGCCGCCTCGTATACCAGGTGGCTCCCGCCCTGAAGATCTAGTCCGAGCTTAAGGCCCAGGGGGTTGTCGCCGGTGCGCTGGAAGCCCCGTATCTCGATCGTCTGGAATCCCAGGGTCAGCCCAGCGATCAGCATCAGGCCCGCGATCACCAGGAGGGTTTTTGAATACCTGCGCAACTATCTCTCCACCAGTGCCTAACGACGCACACCACTCCGGCCGGCGCAACCCGACCCCAGGGCGCTTCGGACGAGGTCAAGGGCATCCGCCCGACTATCGATCTCGCCGGCGGCCCCCGCCTCGGCTACCATCTCGAGCAACTCGCCCACCATGGGTCCGGGCGCGAGTGAAAACTCGGCCATAATATCGTTTCCGTCCAGCAGCACCGCGCCAGGCCGGCCCTCCGGCCTCTGTCCATCGTCTCCGGTGAGCAGGGCCCTGACCACGCCGCAGTGGCGTTGCCAGTCTGAAAGCTCGTAGCCCGGCTCGAGCATGGGGGGTCCCTTGGCCGCGATGTAGTCGGCCATGTTCAGGTAGAGCACGTCCACAGCAAGGTCACCCAGGTCGCGGCGGTAGCGATATATCGCCTTGGCCGAGGGGAGTTCGCCGGGCGGGGCGGTCTGGCCCGGACGCAGATGGTGCTCGACCGCGGTGGTCACGTACCTTATCGACCTGCGGCTGAATCTCAGGCGCGCCATGAGGGCGCGGCACACCGTGGCACCCTGTGGTCCGTGCCCGAGGAAACGGATGCGGCCGCCCGGCTCGACCGTCCTGGTCGCCGCCTTGGCGATATCGTGCAGCAGGCAGGTGAGCCGCAGGATGGTGGCCCTGTCCGCACCGTCGGCAAACGGCCGGCCGAAATACTCCTCCATGCCCCCGAATTCCGGGACGCTGCCAGTGACGGCTCCGTCGCGCGGCCCATCGAGGATCAGCTCAAGGGCCCCGGGAGTCTCAATGCAGTGGTCGAGAACGTCGTAGTGGTGCTCGGGGGGCTGGACGACCCCCCTTGCCTGCTCCAGCTCGGGCACTACGGCGGTCAGCAGGCCGAGGTCATCGAGTCTCCTGAGCGAGCCCGCCACGCCGGGTGCGGAAAGCAGCTTGAGCAGCTCATCGCGCACCCTCTCGGATGCGACCCGCGCGAGCAGGCCGGCCTGCTCGCGTATCCAGCAGGCCGTGCTGGACTCCAGGGTTAGGCCCATGGTGGCCGCAAGGCGCGGCCCTCTCAATAGCCTTATCGGGTCGTCTTCAAGCGCCGAGGGCGAGACGGCACGAACCATCCCTGACCGCAGGTCGATCAGCCCGCCGACCGGGTCGATCACCGCGCCCCCTCCGAGAGCCAGCTCGCGAACGCTGACGGCCATGGCATCGATGGTGTAGTCCCTGGTTCTCAGGTGCCGGTCTATTTCTCCTGCGGCAAGGCCCCCGGTCAGGTCCACGGTAAGCGCCCCGGGTCCGGCGACGGTCACCCGCCCGATCCCTCGAGCCGCATCCAAGTCGAAGTAGGTCCCCCCGAGCAGATCGGCCAGTTCTCTACCGACCCGGACGGCCGGGGCGGAGACCGACAGGTCAAGATCGCTGCTGGCCTGGCCCAGCAGTGCATCGCGCACTGCCCCGCCGAAAACGTAGGCATCTGCGCCACGGCCCTGCAGATGGGAGACGATCAACTGGAGCCGGGGATCGAACAGGTCGAGCGTCAACAGCGAGCCCTGCTCCGGTGTGGCCCCGCGACCGCCGTGAGCGATGCTGCCGCGAGGCCTTACCTCAGCCGGATCGCAATCCGAGGATGCGATGGGTGTCATCAAACCGTTAGTCAGCCGCCACCACCTCGTGAGCGGCCCCGCGAGAGACTCGAAGCGCGCCGGAGCCCGAGTGCACAAGCTCGCCCGCCGGCGCGGCATCTTCAGTCTCCTCCTCGATGGGCCTGAGGGTCTCGTGGGCCGCCAGGTGGTCCATGTAGAGAATACCGTTGAGGTGATCCACCTCGTGCTCGAGCACCTGTGCGAGAAGGGTCTCAGCCCTAAGGCGCACCAGCTTTGAGTCCAGGTCGAGGCCGCGGAACCGGACCCAGATTGACCGGGTAACGGTCCCTACTAAGCCGGGCACGCTAAGGCAGCCCTCCTCAACCAGCCTCTCTCCCTCCCGGTGGACTATCTCCGGGTTCACGTAGACCCGCGCCTCCTCGTCCTCGGGGAGCCTGACCACGATGACCCGCCTCAGCACGCCGACCTGGTTGGCGGCCAGACCGACCCCGTTGGCGTCGTCCATGGTTTCGATCATGTCGCTGGCGAGCCGAACTATGGAGCGGTCGATCGTCTTGACCTTGCGCGCGCGTTTACGGAGGGTCTTGTCCGGGAACTTGATGATGGGAAGGACAGCCACTGCGGGCCTTTGCACGTGTTCGAGTATGGAGGGGCGGCCAACCGGCCTCCCCGGTTTCGGCCGGTCGCCTGCGGCTCCGGCCAAGCAAGGGAAATTATATCAGCGACCGCGCCCGACTGTGTCCGCCTGACTCCCTGAAACGGCCGCAAGGGCTGTAGAATACTCTGCTTGATGATAACGGCCGCGGTAATCTTCGGGATCGCCTATCTAGCTATCGCGGTCGGTAGAATCCCCCACGCCGTCATTGCGGTGGTCGGCGCAGCGGTGATGGTCTTCGCACGGGTCCTGACCCCCGAGCAGGCCTTCCACCACATAGACCTTGAGGTGATCGTCCTTCTGGCCGGGATGATGGTCCTGGCCAGCATCATCTCCCGGACTGGAGCATTCGACTGGGCGGCGAAGCGGGGCGCCCAGCTGGTCAACTGCAACGGCTTCGGCCTGATGGTGCTGCTGGTCATGATCACCGCCGTGGGGTCTGCGCTCCTAGACAACGTGACGACGGTCGTAATCATGGTGCCCATCACCATGAACCTGTGCCGCAGCCTGAACCTTGATCCCGTGCCCTTCCTGCTGGGCGAGGTTTTCGCATCCAACATAGGGGGCACGGCCACCATCGTCGGCGATCCGCCGAACATCATCGTCGCCAGCGCGGCGGACATCGGTTTTTTGGAATTCACCCTGAACATGATCCCGGTCTCGGCGCTGTCGATGGTGGCACTGATCGCGCTGCTCTACCTGTTTTTCAGGAACGATCTGCGGGTGCCTGAAGACAGGAGGATGGAGGTGATGGCGGCAGCGCCCAACGGGGCGATCAGGGACCGGAATCTGCTGATCAAGAGCCTGGTCGTGTTCGGGCTCACGGTGGTGGCGTTCTTCACCCATGAGCTGATCGGGGTGAGCCCCGCCTTTGTGGCCCTGGCCGGGGCTGGACTCCTGCTGATGGTCTCGGGCCTTGAGCCCGGGGAGATCCTGAGGGACGTGGAGTGGAACACCTTCGCATTCTTTACCGGCCTTTTCATCCTGGTCGGGGGAATGGTCGAGGCCGGGGTGATAGATACGCTCCAGGAGTGGATGGTGGAACTTGCCGGAGGCGAGGAGCGCACCCTGTCGCTCCTGATGCTGTACATCGGAGGCGGCGTGTCGGCGATCATCGACAACATTCCGTTCACCGCCACGATGATCCACGTGGTAGGGCAGATAGTTGGGGACAACCCGAACGGGGAGGTCAACCCGCTCTGGTGGGCCCTGACGCTGGGCGCAGATCTTGGAGGCAACCTGACCATCGTGGGCGCGTCCGCAAACGTCGTCGTGGTCACGATGGCGCGTACGCTCGGTCACCCCATCAGCTTTTTCCGGTTCCTTAGGTACGGGATCGTCATCGGCGCGGTGACCCTGCTAATCTCCGGCCTGTACGTCTGGCTGCGCTACTACTAGCCGGGCGCGCGGCCTGGCCGGCAAACGGCGCATGAGCACGGGCCGGTCCCGCTCCCGCCGGCGGGGACAGAACCTGAATGTCCTCTAGGAACGGCCGAACTCGCGCTCCAGCCGGGCCTCGCTGAGGTGTAGCGTGGTAGGGCGCCCGTGCGGGCAGGAATGGGGATTTGAGCACGCCTCCAGCAGGCGGACCAGCTCCTCCATCTCCTCTTTGGACATCTTCATGCCCGCCCTCACCGAGCCGTGGCAGGCGATGCGACGGACAAGGCTCTCGCGCCGGTCGGCGGCGGTAGACCTGCACATGTCCCGCAGCGCCTCGATGAGTCCGCCCGCCGGATCATCGACTCCCATGGCGGCAGGGAGGGCCGTCAGCCGGTAGGCCATGGGACCGAACGGCTCGATTTCGAATCCCGCATCGGCCAGGATCTCCCCCGCCGATACGAGCGCGTCCCCGACCTCGGGCTCAAGGTCCGACAGGTCGATCTCCACCGGCACCAGGAGCGCCTGTGAGGCCGCGGCACCGGACTCGGCTGCTATCCTCTCGTAGAGCACCCGCTCGTGGGCCGCGTGCTGGTCGAACAGGTACACTCCGTCCGGTCCCTCGGCGACGATATAGGTCAGCTGCGACTGGCCCAGCACGCGCATCGCAGGCAGAACCGAGGCCATCGGCGCATGGAGCGCCCTCCCCTGCGCCCCGGTCGCGGCGGCTCGGGCAGCGTGCTCGGACGGTCCCTCGGTCCTGGTAAGGGTGGAGGTCCACATCGCTCCCGAGCGCTCCATGGTGACCGGGACGCGGCCCTCGGGGGCCCCCATCTGAGGCACAGGAGCCTGCTGGGTCAGGGCCTCTCGCACCGCGCGTTGCAACTCCCCGAAGACCTCGCGCGCGCGGCGAAATCTCACCTCGACCTTGGCAGGGTGTACATTTACGTCCAAGTCCGCCGGGTCGATTTGGATGTTCAGCACCACCACGGGATGACGCCGGTCTCCCATGAACCCGTGGTAGGCCTGCTCGACCGCGTGTCCGAGGCTGCCCGGGTGTATCCAGCGACCGTTGACGAACAGGCCGATGTGCGCCCGGGTCGAGCGGCTCACGGTCGGCGCTCCGGCCAGCCCGGTGACGGAGATGACGCCGGGACGGCCTCCCTCGACGGGAATCATCTCGGCCGCGACGGCGGGCGTGTAGACCTGGGCCACCGCGTCCAGCAGGGCGCCCGACCCGGAGGTGGATACGGCCTTCTTGCCGTCGACCGTCATCTCGAACGCCACGGCCGGGTAGGCCAGGGCGTAGCGCTGGACAAGCGTCCTTACGCGGGAGGCCTCCGCCGAGGCCGAGGACAGGAACTTTCGCCTTGCCGGAAAGCTGGCGAACAGGTCCCTGACCGTGACGGAGGTCCCGTCGGCCGCCCCGGCCGGCCCGACCCTGACGATCCCCCCTTCTTCGACCTCGACCTCCGTGGCGGCCTCCGCTGAGCCCGTCTTAGTTACCAGCACCACGCGGGAGACGGCGGCAATGCTGGCCAGGGCCTCGCCCCTGAACCCCAGGGACCGTATGGCCTCAAGGTCCGCCAGGATCGTCACCTTGCTGGTGGCGAAGCGGCGGAACGCAAGCTCCACCTCGCCAGCGGGGATGCCGCGCCCGTCGTCGAGGACGCGGATGGTCTCAGTGCCGCCGCCGGCGATTTCCACCGCGATCCTGCCCGCCCCGGCGTCAAGGGAGTTTTCGATCAACTCCTTTACGACGGACGCCGGGCGCTCAATGACCTCGCCGGCCGCGATCTTGGCTGCGACGTCGGGCCTGAGGACACGGATGGGCATGGGCCTTGGATTATACTCAGTGGGCCCTGTGGCAAGCCCCACCCTAGGCGGGGAGCCCCTGCGCTAGACCCACGTAACTGGCGGATTTAACTTGCTCAGAAGACCCACCCTTGACGACATTCGCGGCGCCCACGAGCGCATCCTTCCCTACATCACGCGCACCCCGCTCCACAGGTACCTCGCCCTGGACGACCTGGTGGGCGGAGCCGAGGTGTACGTTAAGCACGAGAATCACCAGCGCCTGGGCGCGTTCAAGATGAGGGGCGGCGTCAACTACATGCTCAAGCTGCCCGCAGAGCAGCGCCTGCGCGGCGTGGTGACCGCCTCGACCGGCAATCACGGCCAGTCGATCGCGTATGCGGCCGGACTGTTCGGCGTCCACGCCGTCATCGTCGTGCCGGAGGGCGCGAACCCGGGCAAGGTGGCCTCGATGAGGGCCCTTGGGGGAGACGTTCGCTTCCACGGGCGCGACTTCGACGAGTCGCGCGAGGAGGTCGAGCGCCTGTCCAGGGAGGAGGGATACCTGTACATTCACTCGGCGAACGAGCCTGACCTGGTGGAGGGCGTCGGCACCTACGGCCTGGAGATAATGGACGACCTGCCCGGCGTTGACGCGATACTGGTGCCCGTCGGGGCCGGCAGCGGGGTCTGCGGCACGGCCATCGCCGCAAAGTCAATCAAGCCTGACGTCAAGGTGATAGGCGTTCAGTCCTCGGACGCTCCCGCCGCCCACCAGTCCTGGCGCACGGGCGAGATGGCGACGCTGGACATGGGTACGATCGCAGAGGGCCTGGCCACGGGCGTCGGCTTTGAGTACACGGTCGAGATCATGCGCGATCTGCTGGACGACTTCGTGCTGGTCAGTGACGACGAGATCGAGCGCGCAGTCGTGCTGTGGATCGAGCACACCCGCAACCTTGCCGAACACGCCGGCGCTGCGGCCCTCGCCGGGGCGATTAGCATCAAGGAGAGCCTTGCCGGAAAGACGGTCGTGCTCGTCCAGAGCGGGGGCAACCTCTCGCTTGAGCACCTTCGCCGCGCCCTGTCCCGGAACTAGAGGGGCCCCTACTTCCCGGCGGTCCTAAGACCTGTCCGAAAGGGCGGCCAGGTCCTCGGCCCCGGCCGCATCCATTGCTCCTAGCATCTCCCGCTTGATCTGTCCGACCGCGGCCGGGCCCCGGTACACGAGGGCCGTGTATATCTGAACGGTGCTCGCCCCTGCAGCGAGGGCCTCAATGACGTGGACGCCGTCGAATATCCCGCCGCAGGCGTTGATGGCGATGCCGTCTCCCAGCTCGGCCCGCACCTCCCTTACCATGCGCAGCGTTTCCCCGAGGAGAGGTCCGCCGCTCAGGCCCCCCGACCCCACCGCGAGCCGGTCGTCCCTAACGGGCCTTGAGTTCGCCACGGTCAGCCCGTCGACCCCGCCGTCCGCGCACACGCGCACAAGTGCCATGGCGGCGCTTCGGCTGTCCGTCGAATCCCGATAGGGCGGGAGCTTAACGAACAGGGGCCTTCCCTTCCCCTCCCCGACCGCAGAAAGTAGGTCGGCCAGTGCGGCAGGATCATGGAAGGCCCGCAGGCCGGCGGTGTTCGGCGAGCTGATGTTGATCTCGATCGCCGCCGCGTGCGGCTCGATCCTGCGGTGGCAGGCGACGACCTCCTCGACGCCGGTGCCGGAAACGCTCGCGACCAGCGGCGCCGGCGCGGCGTACCGCCGTAGCCGGCACGCGGCCCGCTCGGACCCGGGGTTGGGAAAGCCCATCGAGTTGACCAGTGCCCGTCTGCCGTGGTCTCGGATCAGCCTGGGCCCGGGATTGCCATCGCGCGGCTCGAGGGTGACGGTGCCGGCCGAAAGGTAGCCGAAACCCAGGTAGGCGAGCGCCCGGGACACCGAGAAGTTCTTGTCAAAGCCCGCCGCAAGGCCTATGGGACTCGACAGTTCAAGGCCGCACAGGACGGTGCGAAGCCGCGGTGAGTCCCGGCCTAGGGCGGGCGCGGCCATGCGCCAGAGCGATGTCGCCCCCAGGGCTGTTTCGACCACAGTGTGAGCCGTTTCGGCCGGTAGAGCGAACAGTAACGGCCGTGCGAGCGCACGGTAAAGCATCCATCCGATTATAGGCCAGCCGGCCTCCATGCCTTGCGAACCGGGGCCCGCCGTGGCCTACTTATGATTGGAGCCTTACATGGATCTTATCTTCGAGAGGGGCGACGTCGCCAACCCCAAGGGACACGCCCTCGTTTACTTCACCTCCTCGGACGCTCCCGAAGAGGTATGGGCGACGTACCTGATCGTCCTGCCGATCAAGGTGGATGTGACCAAGTACGTCCCTCCTTTCCTTATGAACCAGATGGGCGATCTCGGACCCAAGGACCTGTCGGCCTTCGCGTTTCCTCCGTCGCCTGAGGAGGTCCCGAATAGAGGCTACCTGGACGAGCTGGCGGACCTGCGCGACGACGACATCCTCTTCGGGGGGGCCGTGGGCGCCGACGATGTCTCGTCAGCGATGTTCACCGTCAACGACCTGCTCCAGAACTACGCGCAAGCGTATTCGGAATCGAGCTCGGCCAGAGTCACCGAACCGGGAGTCGCCGAGGAGAGGCCGGCGGAGGTCGGCATCAACGAGGTCCTCTACGGCCTAATGAGCGAGAGCGACCGTCTCGGCGAACTCACCAAGCTGATCGGGCGGCTCAGGTACGCCGTCGACGGCAATGAGGAGAGCCTGGTCCGCGAGACGGAGGACGAGATCGACCTCCTGTCCCGCCACCTGCCGGACGATCTCCACGTGCCGAAGATGGTGGCGGCGGTCAAGGCGGCGGACGATCGGGGCGCGCAGCTGGCCGACCTGTACCTTCAGCGCTCGTTCCATCTCGTCAGGGAGGCGTTCGCCGAGATGGGCACGATAGACCGCCAGATCGAGCTGCTGGAGACAGAGCGCAGCGCGGAGGCGTAGCGAACGCTCTCTACCCGCCGAGGGTTGAGACCAACCGCTCCACCTCCTGCCGGGAGGGCATAGCGGTCTGGGCACCCGGACGGGTCACAGCAAGGGCTCCCGCCGCACACCCTCGCTCAACGGACTGACGCAGGTTTCGTCCCTCGGCGATTGATACTGCGAGTGCCCCGCCGAACGCATCACCGGCGGCAACGGAGTCGACCACGTCGACACTGAAGGCCGGCACGAGGCCGGACTCTTTCGCCGTTGCGTAAAAGGCGCCCATCTCCGCCATCTTGATCACCACCGTGGGCACCCCGCGGTCCAGGAGCATGTGGGCCGCCGCCTCGGCCGCCCCCGACCCGGTAACCTCTATCCCGGTGAGGAACTGCGCCTCGCTCTGGTTGGGCGCTATCACGTCCACAAAGTCTATCGCCCGCTCCATGTCCGGGCTCGGCGGCGCTGGATCCCATATGACCGGCACGCCCGCCCTGCGCGCCGCCTCAGCGGCCCGCAGGGATACATCGAAGGGCATCTCCAGCTGCAGCATCAGGGCGTCGGTGGCCTCTAGGGCATCGGCGACAGCGGTAACCTCAACCTCCCCGGCCGCCAGATTTGCTCCCCTTACCTGGACGATGTAGTTCTGGCGCGCACCGTCGAGCAGGATAACCGCAACGCCCGAGGCGGCACCCGCGTGCTCGGCAACGGCCGAAACGTCGATTCCCTCGGTTCTAAGGTCTTCGATGAGGCCGGGCCCGAAGGCGTCCCTGCCGACCCTGCCGACCATCTGGACCCTCGCCCCCATGCGCGCTGCGGCGACCGCCTGGTTGGCGCCCTTGCCGCCGGGCGTCGTGTAGAAAAGGTCTCCGGTCACCGTTTCGCCTGGCATCGGAACCCTGTCCGCCGTGGCGATCAGGTCGATGTTGATGCCGCCGAGCACCAGGATGCTGGCGCGGGAGGACTCCGGCATGGGCACGCGGCCCTCAGCGGGCCCGGGGACCCCTCACCCGATCAGGCCGTCCGACATCAGCTCTTCCAGGACCTGAGCGGGCCCCTGCTGCTCGACCGAGGGACAGATCCTGTCGGCAGCATCGACCGCGGGCGCGACGGCTCCCTCGACCGCGACCCCGAGTCCCGCCCATCTGAGCATGTGCACGTCGTTGTACCCGTTGCCAAAGGCCAGCGTGTCCTCCCGCGCAACGCCCAGCCTGGCACACAGCGCCTCTAGGGCACGGTGCTTGCCCCCGGCCGGGTGCAGGATCTCGCAGAAATAGGGCAGCGAGCGCGTCACGTGCAGTTCCTCGCCGAACCTGCTGATCAGGTCCGATTCCAGGCGTTCGATGCGGACTGCATCGCCGACGACAACGAGACGCGTCGGGCACATGTCGGCCACCCGCTCAAGGCTTCCCACCTCCCGGATGCGGACAGCCTGCCTGTCTCCGTAGGCCGCCGACCAGTCGGTCATATGGCTTACGTAAACCTCCTCGCCGATAAAGGCCATCACGCCTCCGTCCCATCCGCTCAGGCTATCGAGCGCGCGCATGGTCAGGCCTTCGGTCAGCGGGCGATGCCAGAGAACCCGTCCTGTCCTGGGATCGGCAAGGTGCGCGCCCTGGAAGGATGCGATCGGGGCCTCAAGATCCAGCTCGCTCGTCGCCTCGACCGCCGAGCGGAACGAGCGGCCGGTCGCGATCGTTACCACGGCGCCCAGGTCGCGCACGCGGCCCAGTGCCCGCGTGGTCCGCCCGGCAATCGGGTGATCGGCCCCCCTGATTGTTCCGTCTATGTCGAGCGCGATCAGCTTGAATGTCATCGATCACCGGCCTCGGCCCCTAGCGGCGTTGGCCCGGCACCTTGCATATAATGATGGCTCCCGCTATGAAGCTCAATCCTAGGCGGATCCTCTGGATGATCGTAGTACCGGCAGTCGCGATAGTGCTGGTGATCGCCTTTAGGTCAGCCTAGATCACGCACCGAGGCCAGTAACATGACGTCCAAAAACAACATCGTGCTGTCCACAAGGGAGTTCAAGATCGTGGGCAAAAGGCCCGTTCGGCCAGACGGCACGGACAAGGTGACCGGGCGTGCCCGTTACGGAGCCGACGTCATGATGGGCGGGATGCTCCACGGAAAGATCCTGCGCAGTCCCCACCCGCACGCCCGCATACTCTCGATAGACACGTCCCGGGCCGAGGCGCACCCGGAGGTGCGGGCCGTGGCCGTAAGCTCGGACCTTGCCCCGGCCGAGGACAGGATACGCGCGGACGTCGACGGCATCCAGAGCAACTTCGGCTACATGAGCAACAACGTCCTGGCGGGCGATAAGGTCCTCTACGTCGGCCACCCCGTCGTCGGGCTGGCGGCCACCAGCCCCCACGCGGCGCAGGAGGCCCTCTCGCTGATAGATGTCGAATACGAGGTGCTTGACGCCGTCATGGACATCGACGCGGCCCTGGCGCCCGGCGCGCCGGTCCTTCACGAGCGGCCCGTGACACCGGTCGAGCGGGGCGGCGAGTTCGCCGGAACCAACATCGTTTCCCACACCCATTTCGCCCACGGCGACATCGAGGGCGGATTTGCCGCCGCCGACGTCATCATCGAGCGCGAGTACCGCACCCAGACGGTGCACCAGGGATACATCGAGCCCCAGAACGTTACCGCAATCTGGTCAGAGGACGGACACCTTACGGTCTGGTGCAGCAACCAGGGCCACTTCGGACTTCGGCACGACGTCGCCGAGCTGACAGGGCTGTCTGTCTCCGAGGTAACGGTCATACCCATGGAGATAGGGGGCGGGTTCGGGGGCAAGATACCGGCCTACCTTGAGCCCATCGCCGCGGTGTTGTCGCGAAAGACCGACAGGCCGGTGAAGATGACGCTGGACCGGGCCGAGGTGCTGGAGGCGACCGGGCCGACCTGCGGCGGAATCGTGCGTGCCAGGGTCGGGGCGACCCGGGACGGGCGGATAACCGCCGGCCACGTGTACCTTGCTTTCGAGGCGGGCGCCTACCCCGGCTCCTTCGTCGAGAACGCCTGCAACACCGTCTTCGCCTCCTACGACATCGACCATATCCTGATCGACGGCTACGACGTCGTCGTCAACAAGCCCAAGACCGGTGCCTACCGGGCCCCGGGCACGCCCAATGCGGCCCTCGCAGCAGAGACGGCGATAGACGACCTGGCAAGGGAACTCGGGATCGACCCGGTCGAGCTGCGGCTGCTCAACGCCGCCCGCGAGGGCTCGCGCCGCGCCGACGGTACCGCCTACCCGGCGATTGGCATGGTAGAGGTCGCCGAGGCCATCATGGACCACGATCACTACAGGTCCCCTCTCCCGGAGCCCTCGAGCTCGGGCCGAAGGGTCGGCCGTGGCTTTGCCATGGGATACAGCGGGAATATGTCCGGAGAGGCGACGGTGCTGGCCAGCCTGGCCGCCGACGGAACGGTAAAGCTTGTTACCGGATCGGTGGACATAGGCGGGACCCGTGCATCCATCGCCCAGCAGTTCGGGGAGGTCCTGGGCATTGGGCTGGACGTGATAAACCCGATCGTCGGGGACACAGACACGGCCGGGTACACTGGGCCCAGCGCGGGCAGCAGCGCCTCCCACAAGAGCGGCTGGGCGGCGCACGAGGCAGGCCTTGATGTGAGGCGCCAGCTGATCGAGAGGGCGGCCAGGATATGGGGCGTTCCCGAGTCCGAGGTCGATTTCGAAGACGGCGCCGCCTTCCACAAGACGGACACCGAGTTGAGGATGTCGCTGCCGGAGCTGGCGGCGATGCTCCACGCCACCGGCGGTCCGATTAGCGGCAGGGGCAACATTCACCCCGGGGGCTGGGCGGGATCATTCGCTGCAAACCTGGTGGACCTTGAGGTGGATGCCGAGACCGGCAAGACGGAGATCCTCAGGTACACCGTCGTACAGGACGCCGGCAAGGCCATACACCCCAGCTACGTGGAGGGGCAGATGCAGGGCGGCACGGTGCAGGGGGTCGGCTGGGCACTGCACGAGGAGTACGTCTACGGCGGCGACGGCAGGCTGCAGAATCCATCCCTCCTCGACTACCGCATGCCCACATCCTGGGACGTGCCGATGATAGACACGGTGATCGTGGAGGTCCCGAACCCCGGACATCCCTACGGGGCAAGGGGAGTCGGGGAATCATCGATAGTTCCTCCCCTGCCCGCCATCTCCAATGCCATCTTCGACGCGGTGGGCATTAGGGTGCCGGTACTACCCATGTCACCGGGAAATATCGTTAAAGCACTGGATGGAGCCTAGTGCCCGATGATCGATCTGAGCAAAGATAGTATTGGCAACCAGCAAGATCTTGGAGGATTAATGAATGGCGGCTAAGCAGTTTCAATTCCGGGAGGATGCCCGAGAGCACCTTGTGAAGGGAATCGACACGCTTGCTAAGACGGTCGGCGTCACCCTGGGGCCGGCAGGGCGAAACGTCGTCCTTGACCGGGGATTCGGCGCGCCCCGCGTCTACAGTGACGGGGTGTCGATCGCCAGGGAGATAGAGCTTCCCGACGCGTTCGAGAACATGGGGGCAAGGCTCCTACAGGACGCGGCCCGCAAGACCAATGACGTGGCAGGGGACGGCACGACCACCGCGACCGTTTTGGCACAGGCAATGGTCCACGAGGGCTTTAGGAACGTGGCCGCCGGCGCCGATCCCTTGGCCATAAAGCGCGGCATGGACCGGGCGGTGACCGAGATCAAGAGGAGGCTGGACGAGGTAGCCACTCCCGTCAGGGGGCGCGACCAGATCGCGCAGATTGCCACCCTTTCGGCGCACGAGGAGGAGATGGGTTCCCTGCTCGCCGATGTGGTCGACCAGGTCGGCCAGGACGGGATCATAACCGTGGAGGAGGGCAAGGGAGTCGGCTACGACGTCGAGCACGTGGAGGGCATGCGGGTGGACCGCGGCTACATCTCCCCGTACTTCGTCACGGACGCAGAGGGCATGCGGGCGGAGATCGCAAGTCCCTACATACTGCTGACCACAGAGAAGATCTCGACGGCGGCGGAGCTGATCCCGCTGCTGGAAAAGCTGGCGCCGGTCAGCAAGAACCTCGTCGTTATCGCCGAGGACGTAGACAAGGAGGCCCTTGCGACCCTGGTGGTAAACAAGCTCAGGGGCAACCTTAACTGCCTTGCCGTCAAGGCCCCCGCGTTCGGCGATAGGCGAAAGGCCATACTCGAGGATCTCTCGATACTGTTCGGGGCCACCCTGATAAGCAAGGAGAGCGGCAGGGAGATCCAGTCGGCGACGGTCGAGGACCTAGGACGCGCTCGCAGGGCGGTTGCGGTCAAGGAGGACACCACCTTCGTCGAGGGCGCGGGCGATCCGGCCGCGATCAGGGGCCGGATAGAGCAGATAAAGAGGCAGGCCGAGGAGACCACCTCGGACTACGATCGGGAAAAGCTTCAGGAGAGAGCGGCCAAGCTCAGCGGCGGGGTCGCAGTCATCAACGTGGGCGCCTCTACCGAGGTCGAGCTCAAGGAGCGCAAGCAGCGCATGGAGGATGCGCTCGCCGCAACCAGGGCGGCCAGCGAGGAGGGGATCGTCGCCGGCGGGGGTGCGACGCTGATTCGCCTGGCCGACAGCGTCCTGGGCGCCACGGACGCCACCGGGGACGAGCTGACCGGCGTAAAGGTGGTCGCGCGGGCGGTGGAGAAGCCGGTAACGCTCATCGCGGACAATGCCGGGCTCTCCGGCGAGGTGATCCTCGCGGCCATCAAGGACGGCGAGGGAAACTACGGGTTCGATGCCGAGACGAACACCTTCGGAGATCTCATAGAGATGGGGATCGTGGACCCGGTCAAGGTGACCAAGACGGCCCTCGAGAACGGGGCCAGCGTCGCCTCGATGATACTCACGACCGAGTCACTGATCTCAGACCTCCCCGAGCCCAAGGGGCCGGCCGCCCCGGGTATGCCCGGGGGTATGCCGGGCGGGATGCCAGGAGGCATGCCCGGCGGGATGCCGCCGGGGGCCGACATGGGCGGAATGGGCTTCTGAGCGCTATCGATAGAGGTCTTCGCAGATGCACTTGCCCATCTGCCGACAGCAGGACCGGGGCTCCGTGCGGTTCCCTGACCTACCGGTTTGCGGGGCACGGATGACAGGACATGGCCACTAGACAGCGGACCGGCAAGGCCGGCGACAACCCAACAATCGAGGTCGACCACGCCACGAAGATATTCGGCACCCGAAAGGCCGTCGACGACGTGTCCTTCCAGATTGGGCGTGGCGAGGTGGTGGGATTCCTGGGGCCCAACGGCGCCGGAAAGACGACGACCATGCGGATGCTCGCCTCCTACTACACCCCCGACGTGGGCACAGTTCGAATTACGGGTATCGATACCCAGGATTCCGACATAGAGACGCGCAAGCAGATCGGCTATTTGCCGGAGAACAACCCGCTCTACGGCGACCTGCTGGTACACGAGTACCTTAACTTCGTCGCCGACCTGCGGGGCCTGTCGACAGCAGAGCGCAGCCGCAACATCGATACCACGGTCGACGAGGTGGGCCTGAAGGAGGTCTACTACCTGCCGGTCAGCTTCCTTTCCAAGGGCTACCGGCAGCGCACGGGCCTTGCTGCCGCCATCCTCCACCGTCCGGAGATCCTGATCATGGACGAGCCCACCGAGGGTCTCGATCCCAACCAGCGTCTGTCAATGCGCGACCTGATCCGCACGCTTGGAACGGAGCGAACGGTGCTTCTCAGCACGCACGTCCTCGGCGAGATCGAGGGCACATGCGACCGGCTGCTGGTCATAGACCGAGGCAAGCTCATCGCCGACGACCCGGTCGCATCCATTTCCCAGCGCGTACGCGGCACCTGGGCGATCGTCGTCGAGATCCAGGGACGGGACGTCCAACGACACCTTGAGCGGCTTCCGGAGCTGGCGGACCTTGAGCGCGAGGAGGACATCGGCGAGCGCAAGCGCTTCAGCCTGTCGTTTACCGGCGAGGACGACCCGAGACCCGAGGTCTTTCGGCTGGCCAAGCGTCGCGACTGGGTGCTGTGGGAGCTAAGGGAGTCGGAGGCCAAGCTGCAGGACGTGTTCCACGCCCTCACCAAGGGCCGCGAAGAGGACGGGGACGCGGCTCAGGCCGACGGCGAGGCGGGCGGAGCATCCAGGGGCGCATGACGGCCGCCATCGCGTTCCTGCGCGACTACACAAGGACCTTCACGGCCCTGATCCGAAAGGATCTGAAGGGCTACTTCGATCAGCCCACCGGCTACGTGCTGCTGGTGATCTTCGTCGCGGTCCTTTCCTGGTTCCACTTCCGCGCCACGTTCTCCAGCGGCGAGGCGTCGCTGCGGGGCCTGTTCGATGTTATGCCCTTCGTCCTGGCGGTGTTCGTGCCGGCCGCGACCATGAGGTTGCTGGCCGAGGAGCTGCGGGACGGGACGCTCGAGCTGCTGCTGACCCAGCCGCTTCGCACCTGGACTGTGCTCGGCGCGAAGTTCACGGCGGGACTGGCCTTCGTTACGGTCGGCATCGTCCTTACCATCGGTATTCCCATCCTGATGGAGACGGCCGGTGACCTGGACGGCGGGGCTTCGGCGGCGCAGTACATAGGCGCCATATTCTTTGCGGCGGTCCTGGTCGCCATAGGCCTTTTCACATCCAGCCTCACTCGCAACCAGATAGTCGCGTTCATAGTCGCCCTGTTCATAAACGTCGTGCTGATCGTCATCGGCCTGTCGTTCGTGACGCTCACCCTTCCCTCCTCGGCGGCAGTCCTGCTGCAGGACCTGAGCCCGATAACCCACTTCGGAAACATCGCCCGCGGCGTGATCGACCTGCGGGACATCATCTATTTCGTGGCCCTGACGGTGCTGTTTCTCTCGTGCAGCTACCTGATGCTCAGGGGCCGCACGCTCAGCCACCAGACCCAGCTGTACAAGAACCTCAGGCTGGGCGTGGCCGGGCTCATCCTGGGCTGCATTCTCGCCGGCTGGTTCGGGGCGTCGATAGGCGGACGCTGGGACCTGACCGAGGACAAGCTCTTCACCCTCAGCCCGGCGACCAAGGAGCTCGTCGACGGGCTGGACGATCTGCTGACAATCAACTTCTATGCCTCGAGCGATCCGCCGGTGCAGCTCGCCGGGGCCAGCCGAGACATCGAGGGATTCCTGGGAGACCTGGACCGCCAGTCTGACCTGGTAAGGGTAGTCAGGCACACGCCCGACAGGGACGATGAGTCGCAGGAGGAGGCGCGCATCGCGGGCGTGCCCCCCGTGCAGTTCAACATCCAGGGCCAGGACGAACTGCAGGTCAAGGTCGGCTTTTTGGGCATGACCCTGAGCTACACGGACAGGCGCGAGGTCATCCGGTTCGTAGACTCGGTGGACGGTCTCGAGTACAGGGTGGCCACCCTGGCCAACAAGATGGTGCGCCGAGACAAAAAGACGGTCGGCTTTCTGACAGGACACGGGGAGAAGGCGCGCGATGCGGAGTTGCGCTTTTTCAACGCCCAGCTTGTAGAGCAGTACGACGTCGTAGATGTTCGGGCCGACGCCGAGGGCAGGCTGGACCTTTCGGGCGTTGACGTTCTCATCGTCGCCGGTCCCACCGAGCCGGTTCCCGGACCGGAGCAGGTCCAGCTGGAAGAGTTCTTCGAGCGGGGCGGCAAGGCGCTGTTACTGGTCGACACCACGGCGGCGGACCCCAACCGCTTCATTGCCCTGCCCAACCCCAACACACTGAATGACTTCATACTCAAGTACGGAGTGTTCGTGCACGAGAATATCGTCATCGACCTTGAGTCCAACGAGACGCTCTCGTTTACGACCCAGGTCGGCAACGTGCTGCTGCCGTACCCGTTCTGGATAAAGGCTCCCACCGTGGAGTCCAAGATATCGGGCAACACCGAGACCGTCCTTTTGCCTTGGGCGGCGTCGATAGAGCTGGTCGACAACCCGGAGAAGAGGGAGGTCGACCGCTTCATCCACCTGATCCAGACGACGGAGTTCGGCGTCCTTCGCTGGCAGTATCAGGACATCAACCCCCAGCCCGACCTATCCGCGTACGGAGTGGAGAGCGAGGAGTTCGGAAAGCATCTGCTCGCGGTCGGCGTTACGGGCACGGCGATCAGACCGGCGGCAGGCGAGAGCAACTTCCGCATGGTCGTGGTCGGAGATTCCGACTGGATCACCGACTCGATCGCCAGCAGGACCCCCGAGAACATAGTGCTAGCCCTGAACTGGGTCGACTGGCTGGCCCAGGAGGAGTCCCTCGCGAGCATCCGGTCCAAGGTGGTCACGTCGCGTGACCTGCTGTTTACCTCCAGCGCGCACAAAAATGCCGTCCAGTACGTCAATATCGCCGGAGTCCCGGTGCTGCTGGTGCTGGTGGGAGCCGTGCTCTTTGTGCGCAGGCGCCAGTTCACCCAGAGACGCTACGAAGAAGGGGGCGATCCGCAGTGAAGAGCGGGCAGGTAGGCTACGTTCTTTTGGCGCTGATCGCCCTGGCCATAGCGGGCGTCATAGTGCGCCTGGTCTCGGCGGGCGGCGGCGATGAAACCCTGTCTGGCCTTTTGCCCGTTCAGCGGGACGTGATCGACCGAGTGACCATTCGGAGCACTACGTCCGAGGCGATCCTGGTAAGGAGGGGCGATGCGTGGACCATCGGGACCCATCCGGCCTTCCAGCCAAAGCTGGACCAGATGTGGAGCGTGGTGGACGAGTTCGAGGGCGCCCAGCTCGTCTCGAGCAATCCGGCCAACCACGAGCGCATGGGCGTGGATCCACGGCAGGGCACCGAGATCATTTTCTTCCTCGGGCAGGCCGTACAGGAGAAATTCACTATCGGCCGGTGGTCGCCGGACGTGCGTCAGTGCTTCCTTCGGAGAGGTGACGGTGACCTCGTGTACGCGGTGAACTGCCAGTTCGAAGACCTGTTCGATCCGGACCCCGACGGGTGGAGGAACCCGGTTATCATCAGCGTGGCATACGAGGCGCTCGACCGCGTGACCATACGCTTCCCGAGGCAGGGCGATGATGCCTTCGAGATCGACGCCTCGGGCCAGTTCCCGCTGGTCCTCCTACCGGAGGGCCCCCAGCCGGCCAACCCGTTCACCGCCGAGGCACTGGTCCGCGCCCTTCAGGTGCTGGTGGCCTCGGGATTCGCGTCCGAGGAGGAGGCCGAGGGGCTCAATTTCGATGTCCCGGACGCATCGCTTCTGGTCAAGGCCAAGGAGGGAGCGCAGATCCCCACGCAGCGGATTCTGTTCATCCGTCGGGAGGACGGCAGCTACTACGCCAAGAACACCGCGCGGGCGGACGTGTTCATCGTGGAAGGCCCGGTCGTAGACAGCTTCATGCTCCCGCTGGACAGCTATCTGATACCGGAAGAAGCCCTGCCCGCCACTCCATAGCGCCTGAGCCGCGCCCCTAGTGGAAGCCTGCGTAGTGCTCGGCCAGCAGGTCGCGGCCGAAGTCCCCCTCAATGTCGCGCCACACCGAGTGGATGTGGTTCGCGTTGTCCTGGGTGTTGTCGTACTCGACGAAGAACGCGGGCCCGTGCAGACGGTAGTAGTGGGGTTGGAACCGAAACGCGCTGCCGGCCCACCCGAAGACTATATTCTCTATGCCCTCTGTCTCGATCTTCCGCAGCGCCTGCCCCGCGATATCTGCGGGCTTTCGCTCCGTATAGACGCGTATAAGGCGCATCAGCCGGTCCCGCTGGTCGGCGGTCATCATAGAGGCGGGCACGCCCAGCGGCGCTTTGATCTCCACCCTGCGGCTGGCCCGGGTGAAGAACTCCCTTGGCGTCACCGGGTATATGACCGCCCTGTGGCGCTGTCGCTCATCCAGCGAGACCAGGAGAGCGCGGCCCAGCTCCTCCTCGTCCGGGAGCAGGCGCTGTCCCTTGTGCGGGCCGTGCAGCACCTCTGCACGATTGCAGCCGAAGAATGACGGCGTAACCGCGATCAACTCGTCGCCGAAGACCGAGTAGTTCAGGGAGACGTGGTGGCCCTCCACCCGCCATCCCCAGGGCCCATCGCCGTCCGGATCGCCGAACACGGTGAAAAAGTAAAGGCCCGGGTCGCGATCGTGCCAGAGCTCGCCTACCGACGCCTCTATCTCGCCGAGGACGGCCTCGTTCTCCATTATCGCCAGAGCCTTGGCCGCCCCCGACTCGCTGGTGCTCGCCCTTACCAGCGCCTCGGCGGCCTCCAGCTGCGCCCCGTCCATCTCGCGTCTGGGCAGGCCATTTCGGGCCTTGGGGATGTAGTGCCAGTTCCCGCGCTCATAAGCATCGAAGGGATAGACGGCCCGCTCCCTTCTCGCGGGATCGAGTGCTGAAACAAAGGCCCTCGCCGCATCCGCCATTTCGGCGATGGTCTCAGGGGCCCTTATCCGCGTCTTTTCGGCTGTTGTCATTGCATCAGCTCCTCTGGGGCTTTCGGGCTCGCCGGCACCCCTCAGTCCGCCACCTTCACCAGCTTGCGAAGGCTGAGAATCTCGGCGGACTCATCTATCCAGCCCCTGCTCGCCGTCGCGGCCACCTCCCCGAGGTAGACGTCGCCGCGGCCGTCGACCGCCAGGGCGTGCGGCGCGGTCATCTGGCCGGGATCCAGGCCGAATCCCAGGTGACCGACCTTCGCGATCCTCTCGCCGGATTTCGTCAGCACGCTAATGCGGGGGCCTATGTTCGGCACCTCGCGGTTGACGGTCATACCGAAGCCCAGCTCGCCCACGTACAGAAGGCCGTCGCTGCCTATCCTGATGGCGCATGGGCGGTGCACGTTGTTGTACTGGACCTGGAAGTTGCCCCGGCCGTCGAACACCTGTATCCGGTGGTTCTCGCGGTCGGCTACGTAGACGAATCCGTCGGGATCCACGGCGATGTTGTGCGGGATCGAGAACTCGCCCGGGTCCACGCCCGGGCCGCCCCAGCTCATGATGTGCTCTCCGTCGGCGGAAAAACGATGGACGGCCGAGTTCTTGTATCCATCGCTTATTAGCAGGTCCCCCGTGCCCGGGTCGACGGCGACATCGGTCGGCATGTTAAACGGGCTCCCGGAGTGCGGGGCGGTCGCGACCCCGGGCTCGCCTATGGTCATGAGCACCTCTCCGTCGGCGGTCACCTGCCTGATTGCGTGCCCGAAGTGGTCGGTCGTGTAGAAGGTGTTGTCGGGACCCAACGTGATCGCATGGGGATTGGCGAACAGCCCCTGGCCCAAGCTCGTTACGAATGTGCCGTCGCTCTCGAAGACGATCACCGGGTGATCGCCCCTAGCGAAGACGTAGACGCGGTCGTCGGAGCCGATCGCCACGCCGGCGATCTCGTTCCACCCTACGCCGGCCGGGGGCCTTGCCCACTCGGTGTCGTTCAGGTACGTATGTGCTCCCTGTCCAAGCTTTACCGCGGTAGTCATTGCACGCCCCCTGCCAGGATCGGGCTAATGATAAGCGGAGCCGGGCCGCTTTGGGAGTGGGGGCGCTTGTGGCCGCGCCGGCGGTGCCGTAATCTAGCGGCTCAGCCGTCTCTAGCTCGCCCGCGGAGGTGTTGGAATGGTCGATTCAAGCGGTACCGTTACCCAGGTGCAGGTCTCACCGGTCAGGCGGCAGCCGATGACCGTGCTGACGCAGGCGGAGTTCCGGGCCGGGCACGGCATCGAGGGCGACCGACACGCCGGCCGCACGCGTTTCCGGCAGGTTCTGATCATGGACTCTGAGACCCAGGCCGAGTTCGGGATCAACCCGGCCGTCACCCGCGAGAACGTGACCACCACGGGCCTCGATTTATCGAGCCTTCGGCGCGGCACGCGCGTGAGGCTGGGCGAGTCGGCGGTGGTGGAGATCACCGGGGACTGCGACCCGTGCTCGCAGATGGACGAGGAAAGGCCCGGGCTGCGGGAGGAGATCGCGGGCCGACGGGGCGTGCTCGGCAGGGTCGTCTCCGACGGTGCGGTGCGTCCCGGCGACGCGATAGCGATCGACGAATAGGAACGCGATGGGCCCGACCTATGAGATATGGCTGAATGGGGAGTACTACCCCCGTGACCGGGCGCAGATATCTATGCTCGACCGGGGATTTAAGCTCGGCGACGTCGTCTACGACACCCTTCGCACCTTCGATGGCCACCTCTACAAGCTGCCCGAGCATTTGGAGCGCTTTGAGAGGACGCTTAAGTTCGTCCGCATCGACCCGGGCCTGAGCATGGCTTTCCTCGGGAGGCTGATACAGGAGGTCGTCGACCGCAACGAGCCGGTGAGGCGCCGATTCGCCGACGACTACATGATCTCCCCCATCGTCACCCGGGGGACCGGGTACAGGATCAAGGACGCGGGACAGCCCAGCGTCTCGGTCTTCATAGACCCGATCGACTTTGCGTCCTACGGGCCCATGTACTCTCATGGCGCGCGCGGGGTGATCACCCGGTCCCGCAGCCTCTCGCCACAGCAGCTCGACCCGAAGGTAAAACACTTTTCCCGCCTCAGCTACGTGATGGCCGACCTTGAGGCCGCCGACGTCGATCCGCAGGCCTTTCCCATCATGCTCGACATGGACGGCAACGTCACCGAGAGCGTCGGGTCCAACTTCGCCATCGTGAGCGGCGGGACGATCCGCACCCCGCGCGACACCGCGATCCTCCAGGGCGTGTCCAGGCTGGCTATCGGAGAGCTTGCCGCGTCGCTCGACATCCCCGTCGTCGAGGAGGACCTTCAGCCCTACGACGTTTACACCGCCGACGAGGCCTTCCTGTGCTCTACGCCTTTCTGCCTGCTTCCCGTCGGCAGCGTGGATAACCGCGATATAGCGGGCGGCCAGGTGCCGGGACCGGTGACCTCGCGGCTCCTTGCGGCTTGGTCCGAGCAGGTCGGCCTGGACATCGTGGACCAGGCCGGTCGGCTGGGAAGGGCCGCCGCGGCGTGGCGGGGCGAGTCTCCATAGCGCCAGCGCCGCCCGGGCGGACCTTGACGCTCGGATTTGCCGATTGCTAGCCTTGGCCGGCCGGTCCAGCCCCTGAGCTGGGGAGGCCGGGAAGTAGACGAGGAGGATATCCATTGGCCAAATCCGAGATCTCAGGCTTGGTCCAGACCGTGACCGGCGCGGTGGACCCGGCGACGCTCGGCCCGACGATGACCCATGAGCACCTGCTCATCGAGTTCACGACCATGTTCGTTGAGCCCGAGGAGGCCTCGCGAAAGTTCCTCGCGCACCAGAAGATCTCGATGGAGAACCTCGGGTGGGTGCGCTACAACTGGACCTCCAACTACGACAACCTGCTTTTGATCGACGAGAAGGCGGCGGTAGAAGAGGCGATGCACTACCGCATCGAGGGCGGCGGCACCATCGTCGATGCGACGACACTCGGGATAGGACGCGACCCGCTTGCCCTTGCGCGCATCTCCCGGGCGACCGACCTCAACGTCGTGATGGGAGCCGGCTGGTACATCGACAAGGTCCACCCGGCGGAGATGGGCGAGCGGACCGAGTCGGAACTGGCGGACCAGATGGTGACCGAGCTCACCGAGGGGGTAGGAGACACGGGCGTCCGTGCCGGGATCATCGGGGAGATCGGCTGCTCGTTTCCCCTCACGGACAACGAGCGAAAGGTGCTGCGAGCGGCCGCGACCGCACAGCAGGTGACCGGGGCACCGGTCCTGATACATCCCGGCCGGGACCCCTCGGCGCCCCGGGAGATCCTCGATATCCTCGCAGAGGCCGGGGCCAACATAGAGCGGGTCATCATGGGCCACCTCGACCGCACCGTGTTCGACGACGACGAGACGCTCGAGCTGGCAAGGAGTGGCTGCTACATGGAGTACGACCTGTTCGGCAGCGAGTCCTCACACTACCCCTTGCCCGGCGCATACATGCCCAACGACGTCCAGCGGATGGACAAGCTCCAGCTTCTGGTCGAGAACGGATTCGGAAAGAAGCTGCTGGTCGCCCAGGACATCTGCACCAAGCACAGGCTGGTGAGGTACGGCGGCCACGGCTACCAGCACATCCTGGAGAACATCGTCCCGCGGATGAGACAGCGGGGCTTTTCGTCCGAGGAGGTCTCGGACATAACGACCGGCAACCCGGCGGCCATACTGGCCTTCGAGTGACCGGGCAGACACCACTCGCGCAATCCCACTAGCAACAACACGACCGGAGGTTTCCTTTTGGGAAAGATAGACGACCGCATAGCAGAACTCGGAATTACCCTGCCCGACCCACAGGCGCCTGTGGCGAACTACGTTCCCAGCGTACGCACCGGCAACCTGATCTACCTGTCCGGCCTTGGCCCCGCGGCCGACGACGACGGCAACACACCCAACGGCAAGCTGGGGCAGGATCTGGGGACGGAAGAGGGATACGCGGCTGCCCGCCTCGTGGGCATCAACATGCTCGCGCGCATGAAGCAGGCCGTGGACGGCGACCTCGACCGCGTAAAGCGGGTCGTCAAGTTACTGTCGATGGTCAATTCGACGGGCGATTTCACCGAGCATCCCCAGGTCGCCAACGGCTGTTCCGACCTGATGGTGGAGGTGTTCGGAGACAAGGGTCGCCACGCGCGATCGGCGGTCGGAATGGCAAACCTGCCGGGCAACATACCCGTCGAGATAGAGGTGATCCTCGAGGTCGAAGACTAGAGAGGCACCCGGGCCGGCCGATTAAGGTCGATTGAGGGCCGCCTGGAGTGCCTGGTCGACGATGTCGACACCTACCAGTTCGCTCCATGCGCCCAGAAGCCGGGCCGTAACGGGCCCCGGACGCCCTGAACCGACCGGCTTACCGTTAAAGCTGGTCACCGGGAGCATGCTGTAGGGGGTGCTGGTCAGAAACGCCTCGTCGGCGACCAGCACATGGTAGGGCTGGAGCACCTCCTGGCTGTGGGGTATGCCAAGCTGGGCGCAAAGCTCCAGCACGGTCGCCCTGCTCACCCCCTCAAGGATGCTGCGGTCGGTCGGGGTCACGACGGTGCCGTCCCGGACGATGAAAAAGTTCCCGCCCGTGTTCTCGGTCAGGTTTCCGTCCCGGTCCAGCAGCACCGCCATCGCGTCGGGATCGGTGCGCGCCACCTCAAGGTCCGCCAGCTGGCCGGCCATGCGGCTGCGGTGCTTTATCTTCGGGTCGAGCGACTCGGGCGGTATCTGCCTGGCAGAGGGCGTGATCGCGTGCACGCCCTCGGTGTAAAAGCGCGCGAACGACGGAAAGTCAATCGGGAAGCAGTGGATGACGACCGTTGCGGGACCCGGTCCCGACTCCGGCGCGCTCTTGTACCTGTACACGCCGCGAGAGATGTTGTGCACGATCCAGGCGTCCTCCCCGGGCCGAACATGTCGCGGTTGATCTCGAGCATCCGGAGGGTCGCCGTCTCCATCTCCGCCTTGGTCATGCCGGCGTCGATCTCGGTTGCTTTCATCGAGTAGTAGAGGCGGTCAAGATGTTCAGGCAGCTTGAACGGCCGCATGCCGAACGTTCTCGTCGACTCCGTTACTAGGTCGGCGAACATGTAGCCGCGGTCGTATATGGACACTCCCGCCCGCGACTCCGGCACGTACTCGCCGTTTATGTAAACCATCAATTCGGACATGGCCCCTCCGGTCGACCCCGCTTCAGTCCTGGGGCCTATGCCTCGTATGCGAGCGTTCCGTCCACGTATGTCCGCTCAACCGCTATGTCCTTTATGTGATCGGGATGAGAGCCTGTGGGGTCATGGCTGAGCACGACCATATCCGCGCGCTTACCCACCTCGAGCGATCCCACCTCGTGGTCCCGGAAAATGGCGAATGACGATCCGTTGGTGTAGTGCCTGATGCACTCTTCGGCGGAGATAGCCTGGTCCGGGGCGATCTGCCGCCCGCTGACGTGCCTGCGGCTCACCGCCGCGGCCATCCCATCCAGCGGCGCAATGGAGGCGCACGGAAAGTCCGATCCGGCGGCTATCGTCGCGCCGGCCTCGACCATTGCTGCGATGGGCTCGGCCTCGGCATCGATGTTGTACTCGCGCACTCCCTCTTCAAACATGTGACCTATGTTGTAGAGGAAGGCCGGCTGCTGGGAGATGACGATGGGCATCTCGGCCGCCCTCTTGATCTGCGCCATAGTTGGGAACATGAAGTGGTCGATCCTCAGGCGAAGGTCCGCAGCGCCCGGCACCTCCCTTAAGGCCCTCTCGAACGAGTTGAGGCCCTGCTCGATCGCCCGGTTGGCTATGCAGTGGATGGCTACCTGCAGACCGTTTCGCACGGCCGAAAGGACCAGTTCGTCGGCCTCATCCTGATCGTAATAGACCTCGCCCTCCGGGGTGACCGCGCCGTCAGAGTGGCACCGGAAGAACCCGAAGTTGGGATAGACCGGGTCCATGAACAGCTTCACCGCCCCTCCCCGCAGGCGGTCAGATACGTCGTCCTCGAGGAACTCGCCTGCGGCCGGCCTGCTGGGCGCACCGAAGAAGGTGTCCCCTCCCCTGATCTGGCGGACGCAGATGGGGAGCTTGCCCTGGGCGTCGGCGAGCCGGTACATCTGCGCGCTCTCGGGCATAGTCTGGGCGTCGCCCAGGCTGGTGACCCCATGAGACAGGTGCCGCCTCGCGTTGTGCTGGACCAGGTCGCCGACCGCTTCCTCCCCATACACCTCGATGAACGAGCGCATCGTGGTGCGGTGCACGACATCCATCGCCCGCTCCTGCAGGAAACCCGTGGGCTCGCCCGAATCGTCTCGCTCGATCACGCCCCCGGCAGGGTCCGGCGTGTCACGATCGATGCCCGCAAGGATAAGGGCGGCCGAGTTCGCGTAGAGGGCATGGTAGGAGTCGTCCATGACGCACACCGGATGATCCCCGCCCGCCTCGTCGAGCTCGTACCTGGTCAGTGGACCGGTTCCCTCGAGGCTCCGGGCGTTGTAGGCCTGTCCCCAGATCCACTGGCCAGTGGGCGTTATGGCAGCCGTGGCCGCGACGGCCTCGAGCGCCTCGCGCTTTGAGCGTAGCGGCGGGGTGCGTAGGTCGCAGGACACCGGCTCGAACGTCGTCATGGAAAAGTGATTGTGCGGATCTATGAAGCCGGGTGTGACCGCCCTGCCATTTAGACGGACAACCGTGGTGCCATCCCCCACCATCCCGGCTATCTCCTCGCTTGAGCCCACCGCGGCTATCTTCCCGCCCATAACGGCCAGGGCCTCTGCCCTGCGACCCGCAGTGTCCATCGTCAGGATTCGTCCCCCCAACATAACTAGGTCTGCCATAGCGCTGCCCCTAACTCGCTTCCCTTAAGGTTCATCCCGATCCCGCGCTCCCCTGCCCCGGGTGGATGCGATCGTAACGGCGGACAGCATACCGCCGGGCACTGCCCGTGGCGAGTCCCGGCTGGGCGGACCGTTAGGCTAGGCCAGGACTTTAAGCGGATAGCTGGAACCGAGCAGGTCGCCATCGGCGAAGCGCCCTAGCCTGAGGGGACCAACGTCGATGGTCTGGCCGCTTCCGACGATGATCTCGGCCATGGCGCGGCCGATCGCGGGCGCCATCTTGAAGCCGTGCCCGGAAAAGCCCACCGCGCAGTACAGGCCGTCGATTCCCTCCACGCGGTCGATGACCGGATGCCAGTCCTCGGTCACCGTGAACAGGCCCGACCAGCCCCGCACGTAGCCGGCATTTTCCATGCCGGTTACCCTCTCCGCCATGGCCCGGAGGCCCGCCTCGATGTAGGACTGGTCGACGCCGCGGTTGTAGTGGTCCGGGCCAGCCGAATCACTTTCCTCTCCCACCGCTACCAGCGAGAGGCCGGGTGCGTCCATCCTCCCGGAAAAATCCCCCACCACGTCGCCGATGGCGGGATGCGTAAGGTCCCGGTCCCGTGTGACCGCCAGCACCTGGTGCCGAATGGTCGACAGGCTGATCTGCACGCCCAGGCCCGCGAGCAGGGGCCCGGACCACGGACCGGCCGCAACGAGCGCGGCCCCGGTCGGGACGATCTCGCCGTCGACCCCGACCCCGACGACCCTTGAGCCCTCGACGACCACCCCGTCCACGCGCGCGCCCACCCGGACGGTCGCACCGAGCTCCTCTGCGCGTCGTGCATACCCGCTGGTAACAAGGTGAGCGTCCGCATAGCCGGAAAGAGGCTCGAATGCATAGGTCTCCCCGTCCCGTGTCCTTACAGAGGGCGCCAGGTCGGACAGGCGGTCGGGATCAACCTCAGAGGTGTCGATTCCCAGCGCCGTCTGCATCGCGACGTTGCGGCGAAGAGCCCCGCCGTACTCGGCCGGCACCGCAAGGACGTATCCGGTCTGCACATAGCCCGATGGCGAGCCGACGCGCTGGTCGAACTCCCGGTAGGTTGCCAGGCTGTCCCACGCCATCTGGGCCGTGACCCGGTTCGAGTAGTGCATGCGGAGCACGCCCTGGGTGCGCGAGGTAGACCCCGATGCCAGCGAGTCCTGCTCAAGAAGGAGCGTATCGGTGATTCCGTGGGCGGCGAGGTGATAAAGGGTCGAGCAGCCCATCACGCCGCCTCCCACGATGACAATGGATGGCGCTCTTTTCCCGAAGTCTTCCACAGCTGACGGTACCTAGCGCAAAAGGTACAGTGCGCCGGCCGCCAGCACCACTGCGATCAGCACCGCGGCTCCTCCATAGAACATGTGGGGAGAGAATCCGGAACTTACGCTCTTTGGCCAGGACCTGATCTGCCGCACCCTCACGCGTCCCCCGGTGTCGACGTAGATGTCCTCTTCGCCGTGATCCCACGAGGGTGCGGAGGCCCTGCGAAAGCGCAGGGTTATCAGAAAGAAGCCGTCCACCTCGGACGCCTTCTTGAACTCCCAGACCATGGGAGCCCTGCCGAGGCGTGACGCATATGGCGAGGGGTCGTTCTCGACGATCGTCAGGGCGCTTATCTCAGCATCCGCGATCGTCACAGTCTTGGCGGTGGCCGCAAGGGAATCACCAGCGGGCTCGGCCTCGGGTGGAACGGCCGGGGCGTACTCCGAGCGGACGGTAACGGCCGGCCGGAAGCTGCTGGCGTGCTCAACCGATCTCTCGACACCGGCAGGGGCGTTCTCCCTGCCTGAAAGATGTCCGCCGAGGAAGGTTTTACTGAATGATTCGACCAGATGGCGGTGCACCTGCCGCAGGAAGCGGATCGCGACGTAGACCAGCGCGGCCACAACCATGAATGGCAGTGGAACCTCAAGAGGACCCAGTGAGAGCAGGCGCGCTACGAACGGGATCACCCACAGTCCGGTAACGAAGATGACCAGGATCATCACCGAGTCGCGGACCAGGTTCTTTGCGACGGCCTGAACGCGCATCCTTGGAGCCCTGTCGCGAAGGATCAGGTACGTTGCGGCCTGCTCTGTGAGCCGCTCCAGTCCGCGCCAGATCGCCACGGAGGACGGGAAGCTGAGCGCCAGGGCGGCGAACGCGACGGTCTTGGCAACCACTCCCTCGGAGATGCCCAGCGGCCGTGCGATATCGGATGAAACCCCTACCACCAGCCCGCCCAGTGCCAGGAGCACAACGATTATCAGGAAGTTGACCAGCACCGAGAGGACCGGTCCCCTGACCCGCTGCCTGAAGCCAGGGGTAAGGGTGCCCACGAGTCCCATGGCGCCGATCGTGTATCCGGACAGCGATCTGCGGAGCCCTTCCGGGGACCGACGCTGCAGCAGGTCCGCGACGCGGTCGGCGGACCTGACTATGTACGGGTAGAACAGTGACGTAATCGCGGTCACTGCCGCCAGCACCTGGTACATGAAGGCGCCGATCGTCTGACTCTCGACGCCGACCTTGACCATGGCGAGCGAGAACTCACCGACCTGGGGAGTTCTCATTCCAAACTGGATCGGCACCCTGTCGGGCTGACCCGCGATGAACGCTCCGAAGGTATTGACGGCGACCTTGCCGGCGATGAACACACCTGCGATCACGACCGCTGGCACGATGTGGTCGCCGATCACGTGAACGTTGATCAGCATGCCTATCGACACGAAGAACAGCGCCCCGAACATGTCCCTTATGGGCGAGATCGTCCGGGACATCTGCTCCGATTGGGCTGTGTCTCCTATCACCGCACCGATCAGGAACGCGCCGGCGGCGGCCGACAGGCCGAGCTCTTCCCCGATCAGGGCCAGTGCAAAGCACAGGGCCAGGGCGGCCAGGACCAGGGTCTCGGGTGACTCGAACTTCTGGATGTACGAGAGCAGGCGAGGCACGAATACCGCCCCAAGAGCCACCGAGGCCACGGTGAAAAGGACCAGCTTTAGCACCAGCGGACCGACGTCTCCGAAGCTCGTGGCACCTGAGGTCGCAAGGCCCGAGAGCAGGGTCAGAAGAATGACGGCGACGAAGTCTTCGACGACCAGCAGGCCCACGATCAGCTTGCCGGCCCGGGTCGTCAGCTTGCCGGAGTCGCGGAGCACTTTGATCAGTATCGCCGAACTGGAGATCGCCATCGCCGAGCCCAGGTAGATCGCCTCTACCGGCGTCCAGCCCAGCAGCCGGCCGAGCTGGTATCCGATCGAGACCATCACGAGCATCTCGATGCTGCCGATCAGTAGCACCCCAAGGCCGACCTGGCGGATCCGCCGCCACCCGAACTCCATGCCGACCGCAAAGAGCAGCAGCACCAGGCCGAGATCGGCCAGGAGCCTGACGATCTCTATGTTAGTAACGGGAGGATTGGGGAAGGTGAAGGGACCGACGAGGATGCCGGCAAGAAGATAACCGAGGATAGAGGGCTGGCGAAGACGCTTGAAGACGACAACGGCACCCCCGGCGACGGCCATTATGATCGCGAAGTCGCGGATGAGGGTGAGTTGCTCAGAGGCGCCTATGGCTTGGATCCTTTCTACCCGGCGATCTGACCATCCAAAAATTTTCTAGCTTGTCTAAGAAAGAGTTCAATGAATTTTGGGATATCATTAGCCCGTTTACCGGGCCGCGGCCGCGTGGACAGCCCGCCGAGGACGAGCTACAGGCGACCCGCAGATCGGCGCCCTTGGTGCCGGCCCGACGGGAGTTCAGGCCGATGGAAAACAGGCTCAGCGGCAAGACTGCGATCATCACCGGAGGAGCCTCCGGCATAGGTCGCGCTACCGGCCTATTGTTCGGCCGCCATGGGGCCAATGTCCTCGTAACCGACCTCAGTCATGACGACGCGGCCCGGACGGCAGGCGAAGTAAGAGCCCGGGGAGGGCGGGCCGAGGGGCTGTCCGTGGACGTCACCTCCTCCGGCGCCGTTGCCTCTGCAGTTCAGGCCGCCGAGGAGCGCTTCGGCGGTCTCGATATCCTGGTAAACAGCGCGGGGCTGAACCCGAGGATAGGCTCCCTTGCCGGAAAGTCGGATGAGGAGGTCTGGGACGCGGTCATAGAGGTGAACCTTAAGGGCACCTATCTCGCATGCCGCCACGCTATTCCCGCCATGGACCGCCGGGGCGGCGGGTCGATAATCAACCTGTCGTCGGTCATGGGCCTGGTTGGATACGCGCGAGGGGTCGGCACCGGACTGTCACCGTACAACCCGTCCAAGGGCGGGGTTCTTCAGTTGACCAGGAACCTGGCGGTGGAGCTTGCACCAAGGGGCATCCGGGTGAACTGCATAAACCCGGGCTTTGTCGACACCCCGTTCACCGAAAAGCTCACCTCCGACCCGAAGGTCCTTTCGGCGCTGATTGACCTCCATCCCATCGGCAGGCTCGCAAGGCCCGAGGAGATCGCTGCCTGCGCCCTGTTCCTCGCCAGCGACGAGTCTTCGTTCGTCACCGGCGCGCCCCTCATAGTCGACGGAGGATACACCGCCCAGTAGCGTCCACTGGGCCGGGCGGAGCGAAGGCCTATCCGGGGGCACCTTCCAGGAACAGCAGGGTGCTGGAGTAGACCTGCCTGCCGATCGACTGCATAGCGGCATGGCCCGGCCGGTGTACGTCCAGCAGCCGGGACAGGGACCGAAGCCCGGCCAGGCGGGGAAGGTCGCACCTGTCCCTAAACCCCCGAACGGTGCCGCCCTCTCCTCCGTACATGACGAATTCCACGTTCCCTGCCGAACCGGTCTTGTCAAGCAGGCCGCCCGCGGTCCCGCACACGCGGTCGTAGAACTCCCGCACGAGTCTCTCCCTGCTTCGCTCAAAGCGGCGCTGGGAAGATCCACCGGCCCTGTGTCGGCTCTTTACATATCGTGTCCCGGACTTTGAGGCGAGTACGCGTTCGCCCTCAAGCACGCCGACCGAGTAGTGGCCGAGCCGTATGAGAATGACGAGCACGGTGCGGTCACGGCCCAGCAAATCCATCAGCGGCCCCGGCGCGAAGCCGTCATGCTCCTCGTCTCGTTCCAGCGGGAAGGGCGGGAGAACCGAAAGTGTGGACTCCGGCCCGGAGAAGATGCACAGTCCTGTCTCTCCGGGCCGCGATGCGCGGAGGGTTTCGACCAGTTTATGCCGGGCCTCCGGCAGAGAGACCGGCCTGTCGTCGGCCAAGGCCTGCCTGCACGTGTCGGATGTCAGGTAGAGCGAGGCCCCGTACCGCTCGCCACCGCCCTGCTCGTCGATGAGACGGCTAATCCGGTGCCGGTCCCTCTGAAGACAGCCAACAACCTTCAGCATGGAAACATCATAGCGGTCGGACGGACTCGGGCTCACGGCCGGCGCGGGGTTTGCCCCGATGGGAGGGCGCCGCTACACTCGAACGATGCGAGTGACGATCGGCGCCGACCACGGGGGATTTCCTCTTAAAGCCGAACTGGCGACCCACATACAGGATCTTGGACACGAGATCGTCGACGTGGGCGCCCACCACTTAGACCCCCTGGACGACTACCCGGACTTCGCCGAGGCTGTCGCCCTCAACGTCGCCGAGGGTAGATCGGAGCGGGGCGTGATGATCTGCGGCAGCGGCGTGGGCGCCGCGATAACCGCCAACAAGATAAGGGGGGTGCGCGCCTCCGTGTGCCACGACACCTACTCGGCCCACCAGGGAGTGGAGCACGACGAGATGAACGTGCTTTGCCTGGGCGCCCGGATCGTCGGCGGCGAGATAGCGCGCGAGATCGTTGCGGCTTTCCTTGCCGCCTGCTTCATACCCGAGGAAAGGTACGTGCGCAGGCTCAACAAGATAAAGACCTTGGACGCCCGCTAGGTCGGAGCCAAGCGCCTCAGTTAAAGTCGGCCCTGTAGCGCTCGGCGTCCTCGGTGGGCCGGTATCCGATCTCCTCCTCCGCGCCGTCAAGGTCCCAGAAGCGCCAGGTGTTGTTCGACACGCCGTAGTAGATGCCGAAGGCCACCTCGCGTGGGGCTCTTATGCAGCGTTCCACCAACTGGACAAGGTCCTTGTGGAACAGGAATGTTGCAAGGTTCCTCACGGTAAGCGGGCGGTCCTGGCGATTCACCGTGCCGATCCGAAGGCAGAGTACGGACAGGCCGTGAACGTCCGAATAGTAGCGCCCGACCGCTTCACCAAGTGCCTTGCCGATGCCGTAGGGACCGTCCGGACGGATCGGGACGTCAATTCCCACCAGGGGAAACCGGCCGGGCGAGAGACCCTCATACCGCCCGGATACGATCTGGCGGTAGGGCGAATCGAGCTCGAAGTTTCCGACGGCATGATTAGAACTGGCGAAGATGAGCCGCCTTGCTCCGACCCTGTGGGCCGCCTCGATCGCATTTCTGGTAGCGGCAAAATTGTTACGGTAAGCGTCCTCCCAACTGGCGAACTGATCGGCGTTGGCCGCAAGATCAATCACCACGTCCGCCCCCGCAAACGCCTCGGTCACCGCCTCTAGATCGACCATGTTCACGAGCGTGGTCTCCACCGTTTCCGAGGGGCGAGTGTCCACTCCCAGCACACGATAGCGGCCTACCAGCGCCGGCGCGAGCACTCCCCCGATGGTGCCCGAGCTCCCAGTGATCACAACGGTTTCCATGACTTACTGTGCCTCCGCCCCTTGCGTTTTGATCGGGTCGTCGCCAGCCTACAGCTTACGCTCTCCATCCTGCCCGCAGGTGTACGCGGGGGCGCATAGTCGGCACGGCTAAGATGTGGTCACGCCGATCAGCATGTCTCGTTCGACACATCCTGTGAGTAAGGACACTCCAAGTTTCAGACTATGAAGACTGGATTCCCCCCTCCGACCACCCACGGGCCCCTGAAACCGGCATTCAACGGCCGAAGGCCATCTCCCTTGACCAGGCCGCTGAACTGGCCGGGGCGGTGCAGCAACTGATCAGGGCGGGCGATCATCACACTGCCTGGAACCGAATCCGGCAGCTCCACCCTGCCGACATAGCCAGCATCGTCGCTGGCCTTTCTCGATGGGATGCCAAGGGCTATCGCTCCTTGTTACGGGCTGTGTGGGTTCGGAGATCGCCCGCCACGTTGCTCAGTGTCACACCGATCCTGCGTCACTCGGTGCCACCGCGTTCCAAGGACCAATCGGCAAGCTCGCCTCCAAGCCTGCCGGCCATGGCGGACCGGACCGCATCGCCGGCATTGTCGCCCGCTTCGACCGCCGCAACAACAGAACCCCTGGCAACAGCCTTCTGTAGCCTCACTGGATCTACGGATGACTCCACCCGTGCCTCCACCGCCGCTTCGGCCAGCGCCGTGGCCAGGGCGCCCAGATCCCTCAACCCAATCCTGGCGGCGTTGGATACCAACTCATAGGCGGTGTGTCGGGCTGCAGCGAGTACGTTCTCCCTTGCAGTTCCAGCACCTGCGATGACTCCCTTCATCGTGGCCTTACCGCCCTTGATGAGGTCCTCATCACTGTCCCCAAGGGCATCCATAGTCGCCCTGGAGATCTCGGCTACGGCCTGATCAGTTGGGATGCCCACGGAGGAAGCAGCCTCCACGGTGCCCGCCGCAGCGCCCTGCAATGTCTCAGCCTGAGTGTCTCGTCCTCTTGCGGCCTGTATCGCCCCAGAAACCGCGTCGCGAAGAACACGCGTGCTCATCCCCGTAGCTTCCCCTACGCCAAGTACCACCCCCTTCGTCGCATCCCTCACACGGTCTATTGAGTACGGTCCAGCTTCGCTTACAGCCTCGACGGCCCCTATCATGGCGTCGCGTGCCACGGACCCGGACCTGTGTTCCGCATCACGCACGGCTCTGGCCGACGTTCTCCTTAGCTTTCCCACCGAGAGCCTGGTAGCGCCGGACGCGGCGGCAGACACGCTCTTACCCACTGCTTTCGTTATTGCCTTCGCAGGAAGTTCCGTCTGCCTCATCTGCCTTTCGACCTCAGCCACGTCTATCTTTCTGGTCCTGATCGTCCTGGGCGATACGATGCCCCCTGAGAATATGAGCTGCATCGCTTCGGGGACCGTAAGGTCCGTGTCCAGCACGTCCTTCGGTGGCATGAGAACCACGAACCCTGAGTTAGGGAGCGGGGCCGTGGGAACGTACGTCATGATCAGCCTTTCCACACCATCGGCGTCCGCGATCCCCGTCAGAAAGCCCAGGCTCCACGAGTCGGCCCTCGGGAACTGGACCAGCACCACCCTCTTAAAGCCGGTCACGCTGGTGCCGGAAAACGACTCGACCAACTGGCGGTTCGCCGAATAGATCGTTCCGACAAAGGGTATCCGCAGCAGCGACGCGCGGGCCCAGTCCACCACTGACCTGCCCAGCCTGAACGAAACCAGGGCACCTATCAGGTAGACCACGATCACCGCCGCTACGATCCCCGGACCCGGTAGCGTCAGATCGAAGCCGAACTGCCGGACGATCCACTCGATCCAGGGGCGGAGGACGCCGTCCACCAGATCGAACACGAAGCGGATGATCAGGTAGGTCAAGGCGATCGGCAGAAGCAACAGCAGCCCGCTGATGAGAGACCCGCGGATATGGCTTCCCAGGGAGCGACGAATACTATTCAGAGTCATGTCCAGCACCTCGTGGCGGACTTAGAGGTTGGGTGGGATCCGGACCGCAGGGTGCTTCTCCATTCCCAAGATCTCCCCGTCTCTACACGCGTATCCGTTGACCGACAGCATGGCCCTCCTCCTCCCTCATCCAGCAATTGCTTTGATGTTCCCATACTCGCCGATCTGCGGGGCGAACCGTCGAGGCAGAGTTCTGGATAGCAGGGAACCAACGATTAGCAACGCAGCGTTTCAGCCAGCGAGTGGTCTCGCTACTGCTCAGTCTGCCAGGCGCGGCGGGTCCGGGCCCCCGTGGTCGGCCTGGGCTACGTCTCTACTATCTGGATCAGGTTGCCGCAGGTGTCTTCGAAGCGGGCGATCGTGACGCCGGACACCTCTGTCGGCTCCATCACAAACGCCACCCCCAGAGATTTCAGCCTCTCATGTTCGTCACGGATGTCCGAGACTCCGAAGGATGCCGCAGGGATGTTCTGCTCGAGGATCCCCTTCTGATATGCCTGCGATACCGGGTTGCCGTTTGGTTCAAGCAAGAGCTCGGTCCCATCCGGGTCCTCGGGGGAGACAACGGTAAGCCACCTGAAATCCCCAACGGGGATATCGTGCTTCTTAACGAAGCCGAGCGTCTCCGTGTAGAACTTCTCCGCCCTATCCTGGTCGCTAACGAAAACGCCGGTGTGTGTGATGCGCATATACGGCCTTTCGATCTTTCATGCTGCCAACTCGAGCCTCGGTCTATGTCAGTCCTGACGGGTTCATCGCCAAAGAAAGTCAACCTTTATCTGCCGGCGCTGAGCGCTGTATCTGAGCCAGTAACCAATCCACGATGCTCCGCGCCCTGCCTCCTCAGCCAAAGGGTCGACACTGCAAATACTACGGCACAACCAGACCGGGTCGCTGTAAACTCTCCTCCAATGATCACTAGAAGCCCGGTTTGCGACTCGACGGAACTCTCGGTCCCCACGAATCGACCGACAGGATACTGCCGGACAGGCCTCAGCATGGGGGACTCGGGCCCGTAGCCGCGGTTCACCCACTCACGCCCCGAAGAAAATGCTTCCCGAATTCAGCTTGGCAGGAAAGACGGCCCTAGTCACCGGAGGCGGTAGGGGACTCGGCCGCGCCATAGCACTCGTTTTCGCCGAGGCCGGCGCCGAGGTCGTCGTCACCGCCCGATCCGCACACCAGGTCGAGGCTGTTGCGGCCGAGATCGACGCCGGAGGCGGCACCGCGCTGGCCCTAGTCTGCGACGTCGCAGACTCCTCCCAAGTCGACAGTACTGTCATGGAGGCTACCGAACGACTCGGGAAAATAGATGTACTTGTAAACAACGCCGGAGAGGTCACCGTGGGACCGACCGTGCCCGTCCCCGATCCCCCGGAGAACGTCGACTGGCGCTGGCCCCCGGACCAGCGCATGAGCGACGCCGACTTCCGCCGCATCATCAGCACGAACCTGGAGGGCGCGTTCTACATGGCCCGGGCGGTGGCCCCGCAGATGATTGAGCGCAGATCTGGCAAGGTGATCAACGTCGCCAGTACCAGCGCCAATTTGGCCTTTCCATACGAGGCCGCCTACGGCCCCAGCAAGGCGGCGGTGCAGATGCTGACCAAGGTGCTGGCTCTGGAGTGGGCCGCCTACAACGTAAACGTCAACGCAATTAGTCCGGGCTGGTTCAGGACCGAGATGACCGAACCTGGATTCAAAGATTCGGCGATCGCCGAGCTACGGATCGCATCGCTTCCGCTCGGACGCCTTACCGACGTTCGCGATCTGGGCCTGCTAGCCGTCTACCTGGCAAGCCCCGCATCCGATTGGATGACCGGCCAGGTCATCCTGCTCGACGGAGGCGAGTCCGCCATCGCCTACGCCAATTAGCCTTGGTCCGCTGGCGTGGCTGTAGCCGCGGCTCGAGATCAGCCCTGTTAGTCACACCAGGTTAGGGCCCGGCTCTCCAGGTCGGTCACCCAGGGACCCTTCGCGTCCATGTACGCAATGCGATCCCCCGGGAATGATGCCGCAGCCTCAGCCTTGATTGATCCGTACTGGCGAGCCTCCTCCGGATGGGCTACCAGGTAATCGCGCACGGCCAGGTGGCGCCGCTCGTGAACGCTGCCTGCCTCGCATACATGTACGTGGTAGCGACGGGGTCTCTGGCGTGGCCTGCCAAAAAAATGAAAGTCGGGAATCTCAGGGTAATAGTTGAAGGCGTACCCGATCCGCCGGAGAGGATCCCGGTATGACGGTAAGTCAGCTATGTCTGTGACGGTGACGAGAATGTCCACGATGGGCTTTGACCGAAGTCCCGGAACCGCGGTCGATCCTACATGGTGAATGTCGATCGCCGTGTCACTTAGGACACCACGGATCTTCGCCGCCTCCGCTGAAAAGAGCTGGGGCCATGTCGGATCGTACGGGACGATGCGGATCGCAGGGTCCGGCTCCGGGTCCCGGGGAAAACCATCCGCAGCGTAGGCGACGTACTCGGGAACCTGGGGGATTGCCCTCACGCGCTCCCGCAGAAAGACTGGAAAGAGGCCCGCCTGCTCCAGTTCATCCAGTCGTACCCACTGGAACGTTGTGCCCAACTCTTTCCCTTCAAATGGACCTTGCCGGTGCAGAACTTCCGCGCCGGGGGCGAACTCGATCAGGAAGTACAGGACGATCTCCTGGTACGTGACGCCATCCAACTCGAACAGGTTGTCTGCGACGACGACGAGTCGCCCGACCGCCACCTCTTCGCCCAGTTCCTCCCTGACTTCCCTTGTCAGGGCATCGACGGCGTTCTCACCGTATTCCACACGACCCCCGGGGGCAAAACAGAAACCGTGCTCGAGATTCTTCTCGACAAGCACGCGTTCTTCGTGCACTGCGATGCCGCCGGCACGGTACATGAACGTGATGCCCTTGCCGGACGACATGACCATATCGACAGATGTCATTGCAATTGCCGTCGACCCCCGGCCGAAAGATCTCTACCCATAGCTATGCAACGGCTTTCAGCGGGTCACCGACGAGTAGCGGCACATTCTTGATGTCACCGGACTTCTCGAATGTCTTATCTGGCGCCTTCTCAATCTTGCTCCAAGCGCTTACCCATACTCACAACTTCATCGACCGAATATCCGATGCGCCTATAGAACTCAATCACATCAACGTTCGAACTTCTGACCTGCAGATTGATCTTGGGACAACCCATGTCCCTCAGAAGTGCCTCCGCTTCGCCCAACAGACAGCGAGCGAAGCCTCGCTTTCGGTACTCAGTGGCGACCGCCAGATAGTTGACCCAACCACGGTGGCCCTCGTAGCCGGCCATTACGGTCGCAACCAGTTCCGAATGCAGCGTCCCAACGAGAAATAACTGACGCTGTATACCCAGCTTTCTGCAAATGTCCTTGACTGGATCGTTCCAGGGAACCACCAGTCCACACTCGCGCCATAAGGCGACGACGTCATCCTGATCGAATTCGCGGTAGGCCCGAATCTTTAGTTTAGTCCCGCCCTCCCTGTCCATGTGATCGTGTCCCCCAACGCTGCGCTGTCTACTACACCGCCAACGGTTTGCCTCAGAGAGCCGTCTTGGGACGCTCCTTGGACGGATCCACAAATGGGACCCGGACCACCTCGGCGTCAACGATTCCGTCCGACGGCAGTTGCACCTTGACCCCTGTGCCCCGATTCCAGTGGGAACGGGGCATGACCGCTAGGGCGATATTCGAATCGAGGTTTGGCGACCAGAATGCGCTGGTGACGTAGCCAACGTCTTCGTCTGTCTGGTCGTCCCTGACCGGGTAAAAGGCCTCGTTGTACCAGGTTATCGGATCTCCTCCCATCTTCAGACCAACCAGGCGCTGCGTGACGCCCTCGACCTTGATCCTGGCCAGTGCGTCTTTTCCTATGAAGCTTCGCTTGGCAAGGTCGACCTGCCAGCCGAGCCGGACCTCATAGGGGTTGTTCTCTATGTCCATGTCCTGGCCGTAAGAAAGGATCCCGGCTTCCAGGCGGCGGATGTGGCTGGGGGCGATCACCCGCAGGCCGAATTCGCCGCCCTGCTCGAGGATGTACGGCCAAATGTCGTCGGCGTATAGCGTGGCATCGTGCAGGTAGATCTCAAAGCCCACCTCGGCCGAGAACCCCGTGCGGGAGATAGTCACGGCGCGTCCGTTCAGGGTCTCATGGATCAGGCCGTAGTAGGGGATCTTCCTGAGATGGGGGCCAAACATCTTCTCCATCAGAGATACTGACTTCGGCCCCTGTATCTGTAGTGGTGAGACATCGATCTCGTTTATTTCGACGTTAAGCCGGGCGAAGGCGTTGACCCCCTGCGCCCAGAGAAGGACGTCGGAATCGGAGATGCTAAGCCAGAACTCGTCATCGGCCACGCGCAGGAGCACCGGGTCGTTGATGATGCCTCCGTGCTGGTTGCAAAGGATCACGTAGCGCGCCTGCATCGTCGGCACCAGGGTCTGGACGTCACGAGTAATGAGAAGGTCCACAAAGTCGGCGGCGTCAGGACCCTTGATCTGTATCTGGCGCTCGACCGCGACGTCCCACATGCTGACGTGCTGGGTGAGGTACCTGTACTCGCCCAGCAGTCCCCCATCCTCGGGACTAAAGTACGCGCGAGGGTGGTACATGTGGTTATAGGTCGTGTATGCCCAGCATCCCGCCTCCTTGGACAGGTGCCACCAGGGGGACTTCCTGATGCGGGTGGATATAAGCATCCGGGCATCGCTGTTCCCGCTCTGCCGTAGATTGATCGGCACACTGCGTCGCTTCAGACCGTCGATTGTCAGGCTGGCAGCCATCTGGACACCTCCATGCGAATGGGACTCTATTGCCGATTCCACCTCGTTCCTAAGGGGCGAAAGGTCAGGGCTGGCTAGGCTTTCATACGCCTGCCCTCCGGATCGAAGAGCGGCTCACTCGCCACAGTAGCCCGATGGCGATCGCCAAAGTAGAGGATCTCAACCTTCGTTCCGGGATCCGCGTAGGCAAGCGGCAGATAGCCGTAGGCGATGCCGCGGTCTATGGAGTGTCCGTAGTTGGCACTGGTCACGTAGCCGAGCACCCGATCACCATCCAGAATCGGCTCGCTGCCGACGACCACCATGTTCCGATCGTCGAAGGTCATACACCGAAGCCTGCGGGTAAGGCCCTGCTCCCGCGATTCGCCGAGGGCCTCCCTACCGATGAAGTCTCCCTTGCCCATCTTCACGGCAAACCCTATGCCCCCCTCATAAGGGTTGTACTCGGTATGTATGTCGCTTCCCCAAAGGCGGTACCCCTTCTCCAGGCGCAGCGAGTCGAAGGCGCCGCCGCCGGCAGCGATGAGGCCAAGCGGCCTGCCCGCCTGCCAGAGCGTGTCCCAGAGTCTCAGCCCCTGCTCTGTGGGGGCGTAGATCTCCCAGCCCAGCTCGCCGACGTAGGAGATCCGCAGCGCCAGCGCCGGAACCTCTCCCACGCTTACGTCCCTTGCGGTCAGATAGGGAAACGCATCGTTGCTCAGGTCATCCTCGCAGACGGCGCTGAGCAGGTCGCGGGCCCTGGGCCCCCAAAGGCCTATGCAACAGAGATCGGACGAGATGTCGGCCACGCTGACGGAGCGGTCGTTTGGAAGGTGCGACCGGATCCACTCAAGGTCATGCAACCCCATTGCTCCGCCGGTGACCACAAGGAATCGCTCCGCGGCAAGCCGCGTGACCGTCAGGTCACACTTTATTCCACCGCCGGGAGCCAGCATCGAGGTGTAAGTGATCGACCCGACGGGCCTGTCCATCTGGTTTGAGGCCAGCCGCTGTAGGGCCCCGAGCGCGCCGGGGCCGGTCAATTCGAACTTGGCAAACGGGGTGAGGTCGAACAGTGCCACGCGCTCCCGGGTGGCCACGTGCTCTGCTGCGACCGTCGGCGACCATTGCCGCGCGGCCCATCCCGTGCGAGACCGTCCGGCGACGGTGACGGAATCGAGTAGATCCCGGTTTGCTTCGTACCATCGGGGACGCTCCCATCCCGCATCCTCAAAGAAAACCGCACCGAGCTCTCTCTGCCTGGCGAAAAAGGGCGTAAGCCTTATGTTCCGCGGCTCATCCGCCTGCTGGAGGGGGTGGACGATGTCGTACACCTCGCGGTACTGGCGGGAGGCGCGGGCCCGGACATACGGTCGGCCGAGGGCGTGGGGGTGGAAGCGTCGGATGTCGCACTCGCGAAGATCGACGGTCGGCTCGCCGTTCACGATCCACTCGGCGACGGCCCTGCCGACGCCCCCGGCGTGCGTTATCCACACCGCCTGCGCCGACCAGAATCCCCGCACCAGGGGCGATTCGCCGAGCACGGGAAAACCGTCGACGGTGAAAGAGAACAGGCCGTTGAACCTGCGGGTCAACCCGGCGCCAGCAAGGTCCGGGATCACCTCCCGTGCCGACTTGATCGCGGCCTCGAAATGACCCGGCGTAAAGGGCATCTCGGCCGGAGCGGTGCAGTCCTGTCCGTAGCGAGGGATCTCCTCGGACTCAACGAGCAGGGGTTCGTGGCGGTATGAGCCTATGCCTATCGCCTCGTTCTCCTGCCTAAAGTACATGGACCTGTCCTGGTGTCTCAGGAACGGCATGGATATCTCGTCGGCCGCGCCCGACAGCCCGGCCAGGGGCGTGGTAACAGCATAGATGTGCTGCATCGGCGAAAGCGGAATGGGGACGCCGGCAAGGGCGCACAGACTGGGCGCCCAGATGCCGACGGCGGATACCACTAGGTCCGTTTCAATGTTCCCTACCGTGGTGTGAACGGCGGTGACGCGCCCGTTTGCGATTCCGAAGCCCGTAACCACCACTTTGCCGTAAAACCTGGCGCCTTTGCGCTGGGCGCTGCGCGCCATCGCCTCGGCCGGCCTTATCGCCCTCGTGTGAACATCCGAGGGGACGTAGAGCGAACCCTGTATGCGCTCCGAAACCATGGGGAACAGGTCACTCGTCTCTGAAGCGCTAAGGACACGGGCCTCGACGCCCCAGCTCAGACCGAGCCCGGCCTTTCTCCTGAGGTCTGCCAGCCGCTCGGGCGTCCAGGCCACCTCCAGGCTGCCGACCGCCCTGGCACACGGAACACCGTCGAGTTCCAGTCGCGACCACAGGTCGACGGTGTAGCTCGCGAACCTCGTCATGGTCCTGGAGGGATTGACCTGGAATACGAGGCCCGGAGCGTGCGACGTGGAGCCGCCCGTCTCAAACAGCTCGCCCTGGTCGACTACGACGATATCCCGCCAGCCGAGCTCGGCCAGATGATACGCGACGCTGCACCCGGCGATCCCCGCGCCAATGACGACAGCTTGGGCGTGTCTCGGAAGCGTATCGACAGGCATCTCGTATGCCCCCCGTAGACTCAGACCGCAGAGTGCCACTGCATGATAACGCTTACAGCGGACTGTGCTCTAGGGGCCCTCCTAGTACGCAATGCCAGGATTCTCATCACCGGCTTGGTAGGCCGCTGGACTGGGGGATCGTCAGTCCGAGTATTTCAGTGAATTTTGGCAGGGCGAGTGCAGGAAGGCCCGGTCTGGAAACTCTCACCTGATCGCGGTGTCCGGCTGCAAGGCGGCGGGGACTACAGGTGGCACCTACGCATTTGATGTCACCCTGTCAGCAGTAGGTTGCAGCACCTCCCGGCTTGCGGCGTGGGATACACTGCGGCAGGCTGGGAAGGCAGGCCTCAAGACCTTCAAAACGTCCAAATCCGGGAGGAAACTGAATGACGGACGTCCCCTTGTTCCCCGTTACGGTCGTCGGAAGCTGGCCCCGCTCCACCGAGCTGGTTCGTGCCCTGCGTCGCAAAGAAGCGGGCGAAATCTCCCTGGATGATTTCAACTCCGTGGCCGACGGCGAAGTCCTGGCCTGCATCCGGGCGCAGGAAGAGGCAGGGGTGGACATCGTAAGTGACGGGGAGCAGCGCCGGGACAACTTCTACTCCTTTGCCGTGGACAAGCTGACGGGCATGCGGCTGATGAAGGTTTCGGAGCTGCTGGACTATTCCCGGGATCGGGCCCGGATGGAAGAGATGCTGCGGGCCCTGGACGTTCCGTCCTTTGCAATCAAGAGTCCCATCGTGGTTGACCGCATTGGGAAGCGTCAGGGACTGGCTCTCGATGAACTGGCCTTCATGCGGGAGCACACGGATCGGCAAATCAAGATTCCCCTACCCGGCCCCTACATGCTGACCCGCTCCAGCTGGTTCGAAGGTCTCTCCGACCGGGTTTATCCCGATCCCGAAGACCTAGCCGCCGACGTGGTGGCCATCCTCCGGGAAGAGATAATCGCCTTGCGCGACGGGGGCTGCGACTTCGTTCAGTTCGATGAGCCCATCCTCAGCCAGGTGGTGTTCGGCGAGGAGAGCAGCGAGACCTTCATGTGCGCTGCCCTGCCCAACCGCCGGGATCCGACTGACGAACTGGAATTCGCGGTTCGCCTGATGAACCAGACCACGGAAGGAATCAGCGGAATCAGGACCGGGGTCCACGTCTGTCGCGGCAATTGGAGCCGGCGGGAAGACGTGCTGCTTACCGGCAATTACGGGCCTATGCTGCCCTACCTTACACAGATGAACATCGATCAGCTGGTGCTGGAGTGCGCCACCCCCAGGGCCGGGGAGATGGAGGTTTTCAAGGAATACGATAACAAGCAGGAAATCGGCTTCGGTGTGGTGAATCCTCGGACCGACGACATCGAACCTCAGGAGCAGATCGTCGCCAGGGTCAAGGAACTCCTTCAGTACTTCGACCGGGACAAAATCTACCTCAACCCGGACTGCGGCTTCGGAACCTTCGCCGAAAGAAACGTCAACACCCACGAGATCGCCTCCAGGAAAATGCAGGTGATCGCCCGGGCCGCAGAACTGCTCAGGGGAGAGTATCGGTAGCGGCAAAATGTGGGATTTCACCGGATAAGACCAAAGGAGTTGGAATTGGCAGAAGAAAGAGACCTTAACGGACTGCCTCGGGAGAAACTGGTCGAAGTCCTGGATTCCTTTAGGGACCCGGACGTCTTTAATGCGGTAACCGGGCCCTGGAAGTCGCGAGTGGTCTGGCAGGACGGGATGCGGGCGCGCGCCTATATGCGTAACCATCAAGTTGACATGGACGAGCCAGGCGATCTGACCGCCACCGACGTCGCCGCCAGCGCCCACGAGCAGTTGTTGTCGGCCATCGGCAGCTGCATGACCGTGGGCTTCGTGGTCAACGCCACTAGGCAGGGAGTTCGCGTCCATGATTTGGAGGTGGCCGTCGAAGGGTATTTCGACAACATCCGCAAGTGGGCCGGGGTCGCGGACGAGGGAAACCCGGGTTACGGGAGGATTTCGGCCAAGTGCTTCGTGCGCGCCGAAGCAGACGAGGAGACCCTGCGAGGAATCTGGCGTCTGGCGGTGGAGGGCTCCCCGGTCACGCAGTCGGTAGCCAACCCGACCTCGGTTGAGACCGACTTTGAAATGGTCGGTTAGTGGCCACATTCGTTTCGGCGGATTGGGTTTCTGATCACATCGGTCGGCCGGAGTACCTGATAATCGACCCCCGGTCGGCCATGCAATATCTGATGGGCCACCTGAGAGGGGCGGTCAACGTTCCCTTAAGGGGGCTGCAGTGCCCGGACGGGCGTCTCGGCCAGCCGGAGCAGCTTGCCGCCGCCTTCGGCAAGGCAGGGCTGGGCGATGGCGTGTCCCCAGTGCTCTACGACCATCGGGATGGCCGCAATGCAGCCATGGCAGCGTGGGTCCTGGAATACCTGGGCCGCGGCGACGTTCACGTCATGGACTTGCTCTACGACGCCTGGAAGGACCAGGGCCGGGAGGTTCTATACCGGCCCGTCCCAACGGAGCCGAAACTCTTCTCGGTGTGTCTCAACCCGTCCGTGCGAGCCACCATGAGCGAGGTGGCCGATTCCGGCGCTGCGAAACTGTTGGATACCCGCTCACCGGAGGAGTTTCTCGGACAAGCAGAAATGGACCATCGCCCCGGACACATTCCCGGCGCCGCAAATCTTCCCCACTCGGAACTTGCCGGCGCCGATGGGAAGCTTCTGATTGAGCCGGATCTGCTTCGCCAGCGGCTGGCAGCCGCTGGCATCACTCCTTGCGACCCTGTGGTGGCCTACTGCAGGAGCGGAGTCCGAGCCTCGCTGGCCTACCTGGCTATGGGGCCGGCCGGGTACGACGTGCGCCTCTACGACGGCTCCTACACGGAATGGATGGACAGCGGGAATAACGTAGAAGTCTAGCCAGCCATAGACAAACCCCTCCCTCCCCAGGAAGGCGGAGAACCTCCCGGGCCCGACGCACCCCGGCGCAGGGGCTGTCAGAGTTCACAGATGAAACCTTCGGTCCAGGGGTCAAGACCCAATTCAGCCGAACGGCACTTCGCACAGTCCCCTCCATGAGGCGAGTGCGCAGGCAGGAGCACGTCCGGCACCGCAGCCCGGCGGCTCAGTCGGCTCGAGGCCTACGAATCGACTTGCCAAAGAGGGAAAAGGTTCCTCGGGCAAGAGTGCGTCGAGCCATGACCGTCACGCCGCGAGGGCCCCCGCTCACCCCAATTCTCATGCCACCTGCAGGCTGGATGGTCCGAGGCGCGCGGCCGAACGCCGAATGTGGCGCAGGAAAATTTCGGCCGATGCGCCAGCCTTCCCGTTCACATGGTCCGGGAATAACGCTTGGCGCGCGAGTGCCCAGCGAACCCTACATCCGCGGCAATGAGACGCCGCTCTTCCCCTACGGACTGACGGTGGAGCCTTTTGTCCCCCTAGTTGCTCAAACGGAAGGGCGGATACCGGTCTGTCGTCATCAGGAAAGCGTAGGCACCCACACGATAGCCCCACCGCATCACGCCAACGACGAAATCGAACAATCCCCGCGGGTATCGGCCCGTTACCAGGATCAACACCCAGGCCAGTATGGTGACCAGGATCGCAAGGACCACAAGAACGGCGAGAGCAATGTAGTGGGGAACGGCCAGTAGCCATTTTACGATCGGCAGGAACCGGTTCAGATCACTCTCGGCGTTTGGATACTCTATGCTCAGGTGCACGGACTGCTCTTCGTCCGTGGACGGATACTCGTCCCGTAGCAGCAACACATATGCCTCGATTCTCGCGGCGAACCGGCTGAGCTCCAGGTTCCAGTTGAACCACCACCTCGGATACTTCTTGCGGAACAGGATCATCAGCAGGGGTCCGATGACCAGGAACCCTCCGGCATAGATGGGCATGAGCGCCTCATTAAGATCCGGGTCCCCCATGTCGAAAAAGCCGCCTATGAACGCGGACAACACGAGGATTGGAATGGCCAGAAGTATTCGCGGCAAGACCGACAGCCGGTTGCTCGATTCCTGATAGTCGACAGAGAACTGCACCGGGTAGTCGGACCTACCCCCTTCATTCTGGGAATCGCTGTTCGCCATAAGGCCCTCCGAGTGGATTTGCTACGCCGCCTCTAAGCGGGCGGCGCGCAGCATAACAGAACGAGGCAATACCGCCCCCCAATTTCCACTCCTGCGAATGCAGCCATACGGCTCTCTATCGGGAGATAGGGTGGCAACTAACCCGAGGCTCTGTTGATAGCGAGATCGATGACAACACCGGGGCGGCGGCGTGAGACTCCGGTGCAGAGGAAGGTGCCGGAGCCGCCGGTGTAGCGGCAGGTCAAATTCACGATTACTTCCCGGGGCGCCGGCGGAACCTGCCATCGCTTGTCATGTTGTGTCTGGGGTTACGTCCGTGCCTCCTGCGGAACGAGGCAAGCTTGCCTCGCTCGACGCTTTCGGCGGACTTTCGGGATATGGCCTTGGTCTCGACGACCAGCCTGTCCCCACGGCCGAGTTTGCCGCTCTTGCGATGTTCGGCCGAGCGGCGCCTGGGATTGTTGGTTGTGCCCACGTACTTGGTGTTACCCCGGCGGTCCTTGATCGAATACTGGACAGTTTTCCCCGACCTGATGCGCCCCTTGCTCCGACCGGCGCCCCCACCCCGGGCTTTCCGGCGAGTGCTCCCCCTTCCGCCGGAACTGCGCCGGGCACCACCACACCTGAATCCTCCTCTGGAGCCATAATCTCCGGCCATTTCCAGACTCCTTTCGCCAATAGAAGGGACTGCCGCGGCGGTGTAGCCCTAAGCGGACTTTAGGAGGCTGATACCGCAGCTTCCCGGGATTGCTGGCCTGGCCAGCTTTCCGACCAATGGCTTCGATCTCAAACGCACACTCGGGAGTCGAGTGGATGCCAGAGCTGGAGCTGCCGACCCTTCATCTGCAGATCAAGCGAGCCCAGCCTCACCCCCGAGAATCGCTTCCCTCTACGATCACAACGTTGGCCTTCGTCGCCTGACGGCGAACGTCGTCCAGGGCCGCGTACTCGGCTGTGCCGATGTACCCCCTTGCCGCATTGAGGCTGTCGAACTCCAGGATCACAAAGCGCTTCGGCACGCAGTCACCTTGAATTACCTCAATGCTGCTGGTCCCCACGAGGATTCGTCCGCCATGCGCAGCGACGGCCGCAGGGACCTCCCTGGCGAACTCGGAGTACGCCTCGGGTCTCGATGACTTCACCGTCCATGACTAAACAGCCCTTCATTCCGTCATTCCCTTCATGTGCGCCCGCACGATCCTAGTGCAGGTTGTCTCGGCTTAGGGAAGAGATAGTGGACCAGTGGGCCGACACTAGGGCAGGCCCCGCTCAGCCAATCGATCTTCACTCCTCCTCAATCGGCCCGTCGTGGCGGATCGTCATTGAACAGACGCGCGGGATGAAAGGCTGGTCGCCGACCCACCATCGGCGGTCCCAGACCGCCGCAGGAAACAGTCTCTTGCTGTGGTACTTAACGAGGTCTTTCCAGTCGGCATGGCATGCAAAGGGGGACTGCTCCCTGCCTCCTCGCATCTCCTCAGCTCCGAGGAATCCGAGGTAGACGAGCACCACGGGATAGCCGAGCTGCGTAAGCTTCCATGACCAGGCAAATCGGTTGGCCATCTGATAGCGATGCTCATGCGACAGGGCCCAGCTATGGCCTGTCCAGACCGACAGCGAGGAGTTCGCCTCCCTTATGCACCGGGCGATTCGCTCGAGGTTGGCGTGCCCCGCCTCGACTCTGTCCTCCGTCTTGAGTTCTTTGGTGTGCGCCTTTGCCTCCACGAGAAGGAATCCCTTGCGTCCGTCGACGGTGCAGGTGCTGGCGATGTCCCAGGTAGGCGTCCGCGTGTTTTCCCCAGACTCTGCCAGCCACCATTGGCGCAAACAATTCCGTTCCTGCACCGGTGGGAGCAGTCTCCAGGCCTTGTCCATCTGCGCCTCTTCTGTCCGGCAGAATCCCTCCGGCATCCATTGATCGCCCGCCGACACGTATCCCCACGGTTCGGCCAGCTCACTGAGCCTCCTTGCGACCTGCACGGGCTCGCCATCCGTCAGCCAGAGGCAACGAGGCTTGCTCCCCTTTCCGTCATTCGGCTCAAGTCTGTCCATTCAAAATGACCTCCGTTACTGTGCGCTCGCGCGCACCCTGCCATCTGGGTCCGGCTCTCTTAGTACCATTTGGGAGGTTGGCAGTCCCGGGCCCGGCCGCCCGATGCCCACAATCGTCCATACGATCCACTTCACCACTCGCAAGAGGTCTGAGCATTTGGCGACGATCAAGCGCAGGTCGGCGCAATGTATCGCGTATCTGCGGGAGCCTCGAGGACGTTGCAGGAATGTCTGATGAGGCGGCGCTGACAACCACCTCCGCGCTCGAAACCTCCCAACACTATCCTCCCCTCATCCAGACACGGATGGCCGATGCCATCAGGGCTACCGACAGTCCCCACATGACGACGCCCAGCAAGACGTTCTCGTTCAGGTTCAGCAGGCCGATGTAGAAACACGTACCGGCGAGCACGGCCAGAACGATCACCAGCCCCACTAGGCGACTTCCAAGAGGGCGACGGCCAGGAGTCCAAGCATGCAGAGTACGAGCAGGGTCGCGATAACAGAATCGGTGAATCTACTCACTGTCTGAGTCCGATGCGCAGTAACCTGGCAACGACGACAAGCAAGACGCACACGGCGCCCCCCCAGACTACATAGGCCAACGTCGCGCTCGTCTGAAGGCCAAGGCCAAGTCCGAGGTAGAAGAGCACGGCCGCAACCAAGAGGAGGGTTGCGGGGTGCAGCAATAGTCTCAAGAGGCGCATTACAGGCGGTCCGAGCTGGCCAGCAGCTTGCGGTTGCTACCACATAGGGCATCTTCGGCTTGTTGCAGTTCCTCGTCTAATTCCTGCTCGTCCTCCATGCTTCCTTCCCCTAACAGCTCCAGTTCCAATCGACTTTTCTACTTGTCTAGCTCGCTCACCCGCTCGTGATCGCGCTCTTCAATGGGTGCGTCCCGTCCCTGCATTAGCTTCGCCATGTCAAGGACGCATGGCGATCTGAGAACGAATCTCGTGACCTTCATCGGGGCTTTGTGAAACCCTGCAGCTATTTCGGGTAGTTCCGTTGGTCGAAGCGCACGAGTCCGGCGTCCGTCATGTTGAGGTAAGGCGAACTGCTTGGCCTTTGTCCTCGAGATCGGCTCGCTCGCCATGTTCCTCGCGTACCCCTGAGCGGTCACTCGGAGCTCGGAGTCGCCGCGCACAGCTGAGCGCAGGGCAGCTAGCCTAAGTGCACTCTTGCGCCTCCTCACTTGCCCCTTCCTCTCTGTTCCATTCGTTCGACAGCCACACGGCTATATCCCTGATGATGGCGACTATTGGGGGGCCAATGATGATTCCCCATATCCCGAAGTACTTGCCGGCGACCACGATAATCACTGTCAGCCAAACGGGATGAATGCGAAGGGCATTGCTCTGCACCCGCCCCTCGATGAACATGTTTGAAAACAGTTGTACGCCCACGTAGAACAAGGCCACCCACAAGAGCTTCTCAGGGGCAACAGCAAGGGTGACAAGCAGGCCGAACAGAGCGCCTATCCATGGTCCCACGATGGGCACTAGCTGGGTGAGACCCGCCGCAAGGCCAAGTACGAAGGCATAGGGCACTCCCATCAGCTTCAGGGACACGCCGACGATTACGCCGATTATGAGACCGAGCGTAAGCTGGCCCCGAATGTAGCTGCCCAGCGTTCCCCCGGCGATGCCGAACAGTTCCCTGACGTAGGGCTTCAAGTCGTTGGGGAACGGAGCAAAGAGACTGTCCCTGATACGCTCGGAGTCCTTGAGGAGTCCGTAGACCATCACGGGTGTAGCGGCCAGGCCAAGAATGATGGAGAACGAACTGGCGAGAGTGCTAAACGTGCCCTTCACAAAGTCCAGGGCGACGTTGCCGATCAGACCGCCAGCACTGTCCATAAACTCCTGTATCCGGTCCTTGACGTTCTCCGGAATCTCGTCCGTGTATCTGCCTATGAGGTCTTCCAGGCTTGCACGGACCCTTGCAAAGAGATCGGGCAGTTCCTGGGCGAAGCGCTGGCTGTCCTCGACAATCAACGGAACGAGCAAGGCAAGCGTTCCAGCAATGGCCACTATCGCAACGGCGTAGATGATGCCGATGGACAGCTTTCGGCTGAGAGTCGGACGGCGCTCTCTCCAGGGCATAGCACGCTCGATGAGACGGACGGGGCCGAGCAGTATGAATGCCAGAACGACGCTCAGGCCAAGGGTGAGCAGGATCGTGCCCAAGAGGTAGAGGATCAGCAGTGAGATTACAGCCGCCGCGACGGCGGCGACCAGCAAGCTTCGCCTGCGGTCTAGTGGCCAGGGCATAAGGCGAACTGAATTCCGCTTGAGTGATCCACTATCGTTATGTTCAGAATCCGCCCGACTCGTTTCCCCCTGAACTGAAGAGCAAACGACCTTGACCGAGATCAGGCCCGGGGCCCTGAGGTGAAGGGGTCTCTGTCCCTGAGAGGTGAGTACTTACGACATACGAGATTCTGATAACGAGTCGGGACAGAGACCCCCGGGGAAATCAGACCTGATCGTCGATGTCACGCGCGATGTCTTCGCGGCACCTCGGCGTAGTCAACAATTCCAGCGCGTTGGCTATTGTCTCGATGAACTTGATGTGCGTATCGAGCAAATCGAACATGATCCACCCTGGCGTTGAGTCCGCCGATCGGCAAGTTGACAGCATCGACTTTCGTCAAGAGGACCTCAACATTCGTCTCAAGGCTGACGACCCTTGTCTAGAACCGTTAGACATCTCCCGCAAGGTGGGCCTCAACATCCGCTCAGATCCCCGAATCTCCTGCGGCAAAAGGCTGGTCGGACGGATGTCTTCAGATGGGACGTCACAATCACAAAGCTGATTACTTTCGTAACTGAGGATGCGATTCTTCAACTGCCAGTGCCAGTCGCGCCCTATGAACCTAGCCACGCCCGGCCGCTAACAGTCATGTCTCATAGGTACTATCGCACGGCAACATTTAACTACTGTGTAATTTAGGGAGAATCGTTGTGTCAGTTTTGTTTCAATAGCCGTCACCGGCTAAAATCGAGTCCTACTGACACCCCCAGGTATTGAGAAGGAGGTGGGGAGATCGAGGTAACCGGCGGCCCAGACCCGGAAGCCCTAGCGCGAGGGGACCGATTGTCGCGGCTATGCGAGGCCAGCCTGCGCATAAACGAGAGTCTGGACGTGGACACGGTGCTGCAGGAAGTGCTGGACAGCGCCCGGTCACTGACTGGGGCCAGCTACGGGGCCTTCGTCCTGCTGGACGACTCCGGGCGGATAGAGGACTTCCTTTCGTCAGGGCTTACCGCCGAGGAGGCCCAGGGGATGTGGGACCTAGCGGACGGGATGCGGTTCTTCGAGTTGCTCACCATGACCGAGGGACCCCTACGGCTGGCCGACATGTTGGGCCACATCAGGTCCCAGGGCCTTCCCGAGCTGCAGCCGCCCGTGGAGGTCGGACCCTCGCTACCCCTCCTGGCGGCGCCGGTCCTTCACATGGGAAGGCGCGTCGGCCACATCTTCGTGGCGGAGAGAGATACGGGCGGGGAGTTCAGCCGGGAGGACGAGGAGACGCTGGTGATGTTCGCCTCCCAGGCTGCGCTGGTCATAGCCAACGCACGGCGGCACCGGGACGAGCGGCGGGCCAGAGCCGACCTGGAGACGTTGATGGACACCGCTCCGGTGGGCGTGGTGGTCTTCGACGTCGCCAGCGGGACGGTGAAGTCGTTGAACAGGGAGGCTAAACGTATAGTTGGGGACCTGCTCACTCCCGATGGGTCTGTGGAGCGTATGCTGAGCGTCCTCACCTTCAGGCGGGCCGACGGGCGGACGGTGTCACTGGAGGAACTCCCCTTGGCCGAGGCACTAAGCTCCGGCGAGACAGTGCGAGCTGAGGAGATCTCCGTCGAGCTGCCCGACGGGAGGTCGGTGACCACCCTGATCAACGCCACGGCCATCCGGTCGGAGGAGGGCGAAGTGGAGTCGGTCGTCGTCACCATGCAAGACCTGACACGTGTGGCGGAACTCGCGCGGCTGCGATCCGAGTTCCTGGGCATGGTCAGCCACGAACTTCGCCTGCCGCTGACCTCCATCCGGGGCTCGGCCACCACCCTGCTGGACGAAGGCCCGGCCCTGGGCGCGGCCGAGATGCGCCAGTTCTTCCGGATCATCGTCGACCAAGCCGACCAGATGAGGGGCATGATCAGCGATCTGCTGGACGTGGCGCGCATCGAGACTGGCACGCTGTCAATATCCCCGGAACCGTTGGATGTGGCCGTCCTGGTGGACGACGCCCGGAATAGCTTCGAGCGCGGCGGCGGCCGGCACAGGTTGGACGTCACCTTCGAGCCACAGCTGCCACAGGCGATGGCGGACCGGCGGCGCATAGTGCAGGCATTGGGCAACCTACTCTCCAACGCGGCCAGGCATTCGGCTGAAGAATCGCCTATCGGGGTGAGTGCCCGGAGGCAGGGCGCGCACGTGGCGATCTCCGTGTCCGATAGGGGACGGGGAATCCCGGCCGAGGTGTTGCCCAACCTCTTTCGCAAGTTCTCCCTCATCGACGGCTCCGAGAGAAGGCGCGACCCAGAAAGATCGGGGCTGGGCCTGTCCATCTGCAAGGGGATCGTGGAGGCTCACGGCGGTCGCATACAGGCCGAAAGCGAGGGGCCAGGCCAGGGGGCCTGCTTCACCTTCACCATTCCGGCGACGGAGCCAGCGTCGACCGAAGTCGCCGCATCATTCTCCCGCCGCACGGCACGACAGTTGACACGAGTCCTTGCAGTGGACGACGACCCCGAGGCTCTGCGGCAAATCCGCGACGCTCTGGCGCGGACGGGATACCACCCGGTGGTCACGGGCGACCCGGCGGAGGTACCCCGCCTGATTCAGGAGGAGCGACCCCACCTGGTGCTGATGGACCTGATGCTGCCCGGTTGCGACGGCATCGGCCTGATGCGGGAAGTCCTGGCATCAGCCGACGTGCCAGTGATCTTCGTTTCCGCCTACGGGCAGGAGGAGCTGGTGGTCAAGGCGCTGGACATGGGGGCTGTTGACTATGTGGTCAAGCCCTTCTCCCCCTCTGAACTGTCGGCGAGGATAAGGGCTGCGATGCGCCAGCGGGCCGGATTGGGACGGGCGGCGCAGCCGAGGCCCTATGTGCTGGGAGATCTGAGCATTGACTACGCCGAACGCCGGGTTGCTCTCGCTGGACGCAAGGTAGACGTCACCGCAACCGAATACGCAGTGCTCCACGAACTTTCAGCCCACGCAGGAATGGTGCTGACCCACGACCAATTGCTGATGCGGGTCTGGGGCATGAGCCACTCCGGAGATACGGGACTGGTCCGCACCATCGTGACGCGGTTGCGAGGCAAACTGGGCGACAGAGCGGGGCATCCCCGCTACATCTTCACCGAGCCCCGCGTCGGCTATCGCATGCCTCGGGGCGAGGTGTCGGCGGATGAGGGCGCATCCCTCTGACCTGCCTCAGTTTCTTGTACCACCAGCTCCTGAATTGAACCTGAGGGCAGGTTGGTGGTAACGAGGACCGTTCCTCTCTGATGACCCTAGATAAAGACCTCGAGCAGGAACATTGCACCGGCCTTGGGCAGTTGGACGAACCCGGGCTCTTCGATTATGGGGAGCTTGAGTCAGGCGAGCCATCGCTGGGCGGCAGGCAAACGCCTTTCGTCCCTGGCCCCGATCAACTCGTGTGCGAGCGAGGCGACCGCGATGAAGCCGACGGACAGCCTTCCCCGGCAGGTGACGCGGCCGAGACCGAGGGCGATTTGGGTCTTGCCAGTCGCGCTGTAGCCCATTGCGATCACATTCTCGCGCCTCTCAACTTAATCGCCGAGTGCCAGCCGGTTAACAAGGTGCTTGTCCGGAGAGGGGTTGGCCTAGAAGTAGAAGGTGTCTGGACTCTTTGTGGAAGGCAAGCGAGCCGCCCCTGGCCACCGTTCCACCACGCGATGATGGCGGTAGATCAACTCGAGCTCTGAGAGCCTGAGTATGAGATTCAGCATGCAGTCATGGCTTCGTGCGCTCGTGTCGCGCTGGGTGTTCCGGAGGAAAGGTGCCGGTCCGTCCAGAATGGTTATGTACACCCCAGGTGGGCACATGCCCATCCGGCAGACGAAGATTGCCCCCGATGGTGTGGACTTCTCCGAGGACGTGTCGGAGGCCATGTGGGTGGAGGAGAGCCTGTCGAACTTCGGGACGCTGCGAGCCTTGCTTCCAGGTGGGTTCCCTGCCTATGCCCGGGTGCTTCATCCCGCCTATCTGGACGGTGACGAGGCGCGACCGGTCCGGTGGTCTGAGGTGGCTTCGTGGACGGGAAGGACCGTCCATCCCCTGATGCAGTTTGACCGCATCGCGGGTCTGAGTGAAGACCCCGGCGTCATGTACGAAGACCCGCCGTGGGGTTCCCATCCGCGGGTCGGATCAATCCCCGAAGCGGAGTGCCGTGCTCTTGTCCAGACGCTCAGGGCATTCACGGCAACTCCCGACACTTGCTACTTCTGCCTCTGGGAAGGCTATGGGAACATTGACACCCGCCTCTACAAGGCCAATGCCAGGGTGAGAGCCCCTGGCCGAGACTACCTGCTGTTCCGTGGTCCAGTCGAGTCCATCATGGCATTTCTTGCCGGTGATTGGCCTTTCCGGTGGCACTGCCCAAACATATGGTGGCCGGAGGATCGGGCCTGGTGCGCTGCGACCGACATCGACCTGTACGACACTTACGTCGGCGGGAGCCATGAGTGCCTAGGGTCGGTTCTGAGCAACCCGCAGTTGGAGGCGCTCCCTACAACGCTTGACGCCAGTGTGAGCCAGGGTAGAGACGTCATCAATGCTGGGGATGTGTCAGGAGGCGGCTGCAAGTGAGCGATAACGCCTCTCGCCGCAACTACTGCTCCTGTCCATCACCGCACCCTTAGAACCGTGAGCTAGAGCGATGGGACGTACTGAAAGGCTCTTATATCGTGATTTTGGTGCGCAAGCATCGCTTAACTCTTGTTTGATTGGGGTGCGGCACGCCGACAGGTTCTTGGTCAATCAAGTTCGTCAGATAGCGAAGGTCGCCGCATGTACGGTCGAGCCCAAGGCAAGCGGCCTCCGGTTGCCCCGCACTTCGCCCCCACTTGCACCTAGAATCCGTTGACGACCTGTACTAGCCGGACTTAGCTATGTCTGGTGACTGGTCCATAACACTGCAGCCGAGGTCGATTGGCCCCCCTCCGAACCTGCCTTGCCGCCGCGGAACGAAGTATCGACGCGGGTTGCGGTTGCCCGAATCGATGGATTAGAAGTCGCCCGAGCCCAAGGACCTATCGTCCTTGCGAGGTGGAAATCCGTGCCCTCCCTCCGTATCCGACTAGCGTCGAGACCGTAAAATGGTGACATTCGAGTCCATGGAATCCACAGTGAGCAAACCCACAAGCGAACAGATACGGGAGTCGTTTCTCTCTTACTTCGAAGACAAAGGTCACCTGCGCGTGGCCAGTTCGTCCCTGATACCGGTCGGCGACCCGACGCTGCTGTTAACCACCGCCGGCATGGTGCAGTTCAAGCCCTACTTTGCGGGTGAGACGGAGCCTCCGAACAGGCGGCTGGCATCGTCTCAAAAGTCCTTCCGGGCCGTCGATGTTGACGAAGTGGGCGACTCTACCCACCTGACATTGTTCGAGATGCTGGGAAACTTCAGCATCGGCGACTACTTCAAGGAGGGCGCAATCGAGTTCGGGCTGGAGTGCCTGGATGCGAAGATGGGCCTGCCCAAAGAAAAGTTCGCTATCACCATCCACAGCACCGATGACGAGGCAGAGGAACTGTGGGTTGCCGCGGGCATACCACGCGAGAAAATCTACCGCTTCGGCGACGAGGACAACTGGTGGGGACCCGCAGGCGACGAGGGACCTTGCGGTCCGTGCAGCGAACTTCACTACGACTCCGGGCCGCAGGCCGGTTGCCGCGAGCCGGATTGCGGGCCCAATTGCACCAATCCGGTCTCCGGGACAGGTGAGTCGTGCACCCGGTACGTTGAACTGTGGAACCTGGTGTTCATGCAGTTCTACCACCACCTCGACGGCAACCGCACTCCCCTGCCCGCCCCCAGTGTAGACACCGGCATGGGCCTTGAGCGTCTGACGGTCGTCCTGCAGGGCGCTAGGGACATCTACGACACCGATCTGTTCCGGCCGCTGATCGAGAAGGTGGAGGAACTGTCGGGACTTCGCTACGGAAAAGAGGGAGGAGGCAACGCCCAGTCTAGGACAGATGTGGCGATGCGGATCGTCGCTGAGCACGCCCGCAGCGCGACGTTCCTGATAGCGGACGGCGTCGTGCCCGGCAACGAGGGGCGCGGCTACGTGCTTCGCAGGATCGTTCGAAGGGCGATCAGATTCGGTCGGCGGCTCGGACTCGACCAGAGCTTCCTGGGTGAGATTGCCGAAGTCGTAATAGGAAAGATGGGACCTGCCTATCCTGAGCTCAGGCTGCACGAGAACTTCATAGAGACCGTGCTTGGGCTGGAGGAGGAACGCTTCCAGCAGGTCTTCCAACAGGGCTATGCGATCCTGCATGACGGCCTAGAGGAAGACGGCTCTCTCCTTCCTGGCGAGCTCGCCTTCAAACTTTGGGACACCTACGGCTTTCCCCTCGAGATAACGTCTGAGATAGCACGCGAAAGGGGGGCAGCGGTGGACCTTGCTGGGTTTGACGCGGAGATGGAGGCGCAGCGAGAGCGGGGCCGGGCCGCGGGCAAGTTCGGGGGTGACCGGTCCAGGATCAGGCTCTACGAGAGTCTTTCCGTCGGATCGACCGATTTCCTGGGCTACAGGCAGCTGGCCGCAGAGACCGTGGTGGTCGGGCTGATCGCAGAGGACGATGTCGTAGGCACCGTCAGCGAGGGCCAGGACATCGAGATAGTCCTGAGGGAAACCCCGTTCTACCCGGAGGGAGGAGGCCAGATAGGCGACGCCGGCGAGGTTTCGGGACCGGACGGGGAGCTTAGGATACGCGACACCCAGACGGTGATGCCCGGGCTTATCGTCCACTTCGGGCAGGTCACCGAGGGCACGGTCTCGCTCGGACAGACGGTCAGCGCCTACGTGCACCCGGTACGCCGGGAGGACACCGCCCGCAATCACACCGCTACGCACCTGGTCCACGCCGCGCTCAGGCAGGTCCTGGGCACGCACGTGCGCCAGGCGGGCTCTCTGGTCGCCCCGGACCGTCTGCGCTTTGACTTCACCCACCCCAAGGCGGTCGAGCGCGACGAGATGGAGCTGGTCCAACGACTGGTCAACGAGAAGGTCCGGTCAAACGCCCGCGTCCAGTCCAGCGAGGACGACTACACCCATGCCATCGAACGGGGGGCCCTTGCGTTCTTCGGAGACAAGTACGAGCAGAAGGTACGCCTTGTCGAGATCGCGAACGGGGCGACCTTCAGCTTCGAGGTGTGCGGCGGCACCCATGTGAAGGCGACCGGCGAGATAGGGACCGTCTACGTCCTGTCCGAGCAGAGCATTGGCTCCGGGATCCGCAGGCTTGAGGCCGTGAGCGGGAGGGCCGCAGAGCGCACCGTCTGGGACCGCTTCGGTCGCGAGGACAGGCTCGCCCATACCCTGCAGGTCGGGGCGGGCGAGATCGAGGAGCGAGTGCGGCGGCTGATGGAGGAAAACGAGCGGCTGCGACGCCAGGCCGAGGAGGCCGAGCGCCGCAGCGCCCTTCAGGCTGCCGAGGGCCTGCTCGACGCCCGCGTGGAGGTGAATGGAGTGCCGGTCATATCAGCGCGGGCAAGCGCCGCAGACATGGACGGGCTTCGCGAGGTAGGCGACTGGCTGCGGAGCAAGCTGGGCAGCGGGATCGTCGTCCTCGGCGCGGTGGTCAAGGACCGGCCCCAACTGGTGGCCATGGTCACCTCGGACCTCGTGGATAGGGGCGTCGACGCCTCGGCTATCGCAAAGGGGGCGGCCAGAGTCATGCAGGGTGGCGGAGGAGGCAGGCCTGACGTGGCCCAGGCCGGTGGCAAGCTGGCGGGCAAGCTGGACGACTCCCTTGCAGAGGTCGAGGGTCTGGTCCGCAAGGCGCTTTCGGGCTAGGGCTGGCATCGCTCTAGCATGGCCTCGGTCAGCCGTGTCTACGTCGGCGTAGATCTGGGAGAAAAGAGGATCGGGCTGGCAAGGAGCGATCCGCTCGGGCTGCTGGCCTCGCCGGTAAAGACACTGCGGCGAAGGAGCCATTCTGCGGACGTCGATGCTATCGTCAGGTTCGCCTCGGAGTCCGGGGCACTTGAAATAGTGGTCGGCATGCCCACGTCCATGTCCGGCGAGACCGGTCCGCAGGCTCAGCGCACCGCCGACTTTGTAAGGTCGCTCTCGGGCCAATCGCATGTGCCAGTACGCACGCAGGACGAGCGCATGTCCTCCGTAGAGGCCGAGGCGATGCTCCGCGCGGCCGGAAAGCGGCCTTCAAGGGACAAGGCTTCCGTCGATGCGGCCGCCGCGGCGATTATCCTCCAGCGCTTTCTGGACAGGCTAAGCTCCACCCCGCGCCGTCGACGGCAGCCGACACGCACTCCGAACCTGTAGACTCGGAGGGTGACCCACAGGCTCGGGGTGATCGGATACCCCCTATCCCACTCGATATCTCCGCCCGTTCACCAGGCGGCGCTCGACCACCTGGGAATCGACGCTCGCTTCGAAGTCTGGGAGACCCTTCCGTCGGACCTGCCCGCGCTTATAGACCGCATGCGGGCCCCAGAGGTCATGGGCGCATCGGTGACCATCCCCCACAAGGAGACCGTCGCCGCCCTCATGGACGAGCTCAGCCCGGGGGCTGCAGCAATCGGGGCGGTCAACTGCATCGCAAACACCGGTGGACGCTTGATAGGTCACAATACCGACTGCGATGGCTTCATCACCGCCCTTGGAAGGTGCGCGGGCTTTAGCGCGAAAGGACGCAGCATCCTGCTCATAGGAGCTGGCGGGGCAGCCAAGGCGATAGGCCACGCGCTGCTGGACGAGGGCGCGATCTCTCTAACCATCGCCAACCGCACCCGCGCGAGGGCGGAGGCTCTAGCCGCCGATCTTGCCGGCGGCGCGGTTGCAGTCTCGCTGGACCCATCGGACCTTGCGGGCCCGGCCGCCGGAGCCGACCTGATCGTTAACTCTACATCGGTCGGAATGAGCAGTGGCGAGCGGGCGGGCGATTGTCCGATCGAGCCCGACCTTATCACCGCCGGGTCACTGGTAAACGACATCGTCTACAACCCGCCCGAAACTCCTCTTATGCGTGCCGCGCACGAGCGCGGGGCACGCGTCCTCGGGGGGCTGCCGATGCTCATCTTCCAAGGGGCCGCGGCATTCGAGCTCTGGACGGGCCGGGATGCGCCGGTAGAGGTGATGCTCAAAGCAGGCGAGCACGCGCTGGCGGTGAACCGGTGAGGCGCAACCTCTACCTGGTCGGTTTTTCCGGCTCCGGAAAGAGCACGGTCGGCCATCTCGCGGCGCGCGCGCTTGGCTGGACCTTCGTCGACACGGACGAGGTGATAGTGGGCATCGCAGGTTCAGAGATCGATTCCATCTTCGCAGAGTCCGGAGAGGAGGGCTTTCGGGAGATCGAGCACGTCGCGCTTTCGCAGGTGGCCGGGGGCGAGCGCCAGGTCGTGTCCACCGGCGGGGGCATCGTCACGGCCGAACGAAACCGGCGGCTCATGGCAAGTACCGGAATCGTGGTGTGCCTTGAGGCAAGGCCCGAGACCATAGGTGAGCGGGTCTCTACCCAGGATGCTGCCCCCATACGGCCCATGATCGACCCCGGGCACAAGGCCCGTGAAGTGAGCGAACTCAAGGCAGAGCGCCAGCCGCTATACGCCCTTTCGGACTGGACGGTGCACACCGACGACTTGACCCCGCAGGCGGCCGCAGACGAGGTGGTAAGGGCGTTCAGGATGCTGAGCTCACAGGAGGATCCGCATCACGGAGCCGAGGACGACGCCGATCTGGCCGCGATTGTACGCACGTCCTCCGGCAACTACCCGGTGTGGGTGGGCTGGGACATGCTCGCATCCATCGGCGAGATCGCGGGTCGGGTGGTCGGACCCGATGTCGCCTACGTGATCGCGGACGAGGGCTCAAGCCGACACGCGCGACGGGCGCAGGCATCGCTTGAGGCCGCCGGTATCGACGCGCACATACTTACCTTCCAGATGGGCGAGGCCCACAAGTCCCTTCGGACGGTCGAACTCGTCTACCGCTGGCTCGCCGGAAGGCGCGCAGAGCGAAGGCACATGATCGTGGCCGTCGGAGGCGGGGTCGTCGGCGACCTCGCCGGATACGTTGCGGCCACCTACCTTCGCGGCCTGCCCTTCGCGCAGGTGCCCACGACGTTGCTGGCTATGGTGGATGCCTCGGTCGGAGGAAAGACCGGCGTCGATCTTCCCCAGGGAAAGAACCTTGTCGGGGCCTTTCATCAGCCCCGGTTCGTCCTGTCCGACGTAGCTACCCTAAGAACCCTGCCGGAGCGTACGCGCACCGAGGGATGGGCGGAGGTCATCAAGCACGCCCTCGCGTTCGAGGGGGACCTGCTCACCGAGCTGGAGGCCCACTCTGCGGCCCTGCTTGCGCTTGAACCTGATCGGGCGACCGGAGTGATAAGGGAGAGCGTGGCGATAAAGGCCAATGTCGTCTCCAGCGACGAGCACGAGACGCTAGGGCGGCGCATCCTTCTTAACTACGGCCACACCTTGGGCCACGCCCTTGAGTCGGTCACAGGATACGAGCGGTTCCTGCACGGAGAGGCGGTGAGCGTAGGCATGATGGCAGCCGGCCGCATCGCAGGGCACCTGGACATGCTCAGCCCGGGCGAGCTTGAACGCCAGCGCCGCCTTCTCGAGTCTTACGGGCTTCCCACCACAGCTCCCGGGGTCGACGACGGCGCCCTTCGGTCGGCGATGCTGTCCGACAAGAAAGTCAGCCACGGCCGCGTCCGTTGGGTGCTCCTGGAGGGAATCGGCAGGGCCGTGGTCCGCACCGACGTGGCCGAGTCCATCGTCGACGACGCCATACGCGGCGTCGTCGCCCCTTAGGGTCCTTGCTGAAAGGCCCGGCAAGTTTCGCCGTCGAGGCCGCCGACGGCCCCGCCCGGGCGGGCCGCCTGGGCACACCCCACGGGGACGTGCTCACCCCAGCGTTCATGGCGGTGGGCACGCAGGGAACCGTAAAGGCGCTGGACCCGGACGACCTTCGGGTGGCCGGAGCGGGCCTCATTCTCGGCAACACCTATCACCTCTATCTCAGGCCCGGACTTGAGGTCATCGAGGAGCACGGGGGCCTGCACGGCCTGATGGCCTGGGACGGACCCATCCTCACGGACTCGGGGGGCTTTCAGGGGTTCAGTCTCGAGCGCCTGCGAAAGATAACCGAGGACGGCATCGTCTTCACCTCACACATAGACGGCTCGGTCCACACCTTCACGCCGGAAAGCGTCGTGGGGCACCAGGAGAGGTTGGGCTCGGACATCGCGATGGTCCTTGACTGGTGCGCCGCCCTGCCAGCAGGCCGTAGCACACTCACCGAAGCCGTCGAGCGGACCACTCTCTGGGCCGCCCGCTCGGCTGCAGTGCGGGCCAGGGCCGACCAGGCGCTGTTCGGCATCGTACAGGGAGGGACGGACCGTGATCTCCGCCGCCGCAGCTCTAGGGAGATCACGGAGATCGGCTTTGACGGATACGCCATCGGCGGCCTTAGCGTCGGAGAGCCCAAGGCGGACATGTACCGTGTAACGGCAGAGACCGCGGCAGACCTTCCCGCAGTCCGGCCGCGGTACCTGATGGGCGTGGGCTCACCCGAGGACCTGGTCGAATGCGTCGTCCGGGGTATCGACATGTTTGACTGCGTGCTACCGACCCGGGTCGCGCGAAACGGCTCCCTGTACACCCCCGAGGGGAGAATCAACATCGAGGCGAGCCGGTACCGATCCATGGCCGTGCCGCTTCAAGAGGACTGCGACTGCTACACCTGCGCCAACTTCACGGCCGCGTACCTCAGCCACCTGATCCGGGCAAGGGAGCTGCTCGGGCTAAGGCTCGCCTCGATCCACAACCTGCGATTTGTGCTGCGGCTGATGGAGCAATTGAGGGAGGCGATCGTAAGGGGCGATGCGGCCTCGTTCCGCGACGAGTTCATGGCGCGCTACGTGCCCACCGACGAAGGAGTAAGGCGCGATCAAAAGGAGCGCTGGCGCGCATCGCAGGACCTGGCCCGCTCGGGCCGGGATAGGAGCGCCAGCCTGAGCCCTGAGTGAATTTCGGAGAAGGAGGGGAAGACCCGGGGTCAGCTCCCCCCGGCCACCGCGGGGACTATGGAAACCTCGTCGCCAGGCTTGGTCGCGGTGTTAAGGCCATCCTCAAAGCGCACGTCCTCGCCGTTTACGTAGACGTTAACGAAGTTTCGCAGCTGCCCGGACTCGTCACAGAGGCGACCCTTTATCCCCGGGAACTCCGCATCGAGCGCATCGATGACCGAGGCCACGCTGCTTCCATCCACCGAGACCTTGTCGACACCGTTGGTGACCCGCCTAAGCGGTGCGGGTATCCGTACGTCCACGCTCATCTTCTAGCTACCTCTCCCTCAGCCCTCGACCACGTCGCCTGAGATCGGGTCCACCCGGACCCCACTGTCAACGACCCACTCAAGGCCCTTTCTAATCTCCTCTTCGTCACCCTCCAGCTCAAGCACCACCCATCCCATGTCCTCGCGCACGTCGGCGCGGCGGATGTTGGTGACGATCTCGAACCTTCGGCCCAGATCATAGATGATCGGCTGCTTGATCATCTCCTGCTCGTAGGTGAATTTGACCCGTGACATAGCCATATCAGGACCTCGACTCCCTGGCGGCCAGCGCCGTCTGGAACGCCTCATAGTCCGGCTCGGTGCAGACGGGGTCCACGACCCGCTCCACCGCCTCCTGGGTCTTAAGGCCGTTCCCTGTGATGAACGCGACCACCACCTCGTCGGGATCGATTATACCCGCGCGGGCGATATTCCTAAGCCCGGAGATGACGACGCCGCCCGCGGTCTCGGTGAAAATGCCCTCGGTCTCTGCAAGGAGCTGTATCGCCTCTACGATCTCCTCCTCGGGAGCCATCACCGCGGAACCCTCAGAGTCCGCTACGGTCCTGAGCGAGTAGTAGCCATCGGCCGGATTGCCTATGGCCAAGGACTTGGCGACGGTATCGGGCCGGACCGGCTTTACGTGAAAGCTCTCCTGCTCATACGCATCGACGATCGGCGCGCACCCCTCCGCCTGCGCCAGATGCATCCTGGTGCGCACCTGCCCTATCAGGCCGAGGTCGGACAGTTCCTTAAGGCCCTTCCAGATCTTGGTGAACAGGGAGCCGGAGGCCGCGGGCACTATGCACCGGTCGGGCGGGCGCCAGCCTAGCTGCTCCGCCACCTCGTAGCCGAGGGTCTTGCTGCCCTCCGCATAGAAGGGGCGCATGTTCACGTTGACGAATGCCCACCTGTGGTTGTCGGCAAGTTCGCTGCACAGCCGGTTTACCTGGTCGTACGTCCCGTCGACCGCGACCAGGGTCGCACCGTAAATGGCGGCCCCGAGGATCTTGCCCTTCTCAAGGTCGGAGGGAAAGAACACCATGGTGTCCATGCCAGATTTTGCTCCGTGGGCCGAGACGGCCCCCGCCAGGTTTCCGGTAGATGCGCAGGCGAGTGTCTCAAACTCGAACTCCAGCGCCTTGTTGGTCGCAACCGAGACCACCCGGTCCTTGAAGGAGAAGGTGGGGTTGGTGCTGTCATTCTTTATGTAGAGGTTGTTCAGGCCGAGCGTGCGGCCCAGGTTGTCGGCCCGGGTGAGCGGGGTAAAGCCCGTGCCCATGTCTATGCCGGACTCGCGCGAGGTGGGAAGCAGGTCCTGGTAGCGCCAGATCGACAGGGGCCCGGCCTCGATGCGCTCCCTTGAGACGGCCCCGGCGATCGCCTCGTAGTCGTACCCGACCTCAAGCGGCCCGAAGCAAAACTCGCACACGTGCTCGGGCTCGACCGGGTAGTGGCGGCCGCACTCTCTACAGAACAGGGACTCTACGAATGGCAACGAACGCGTCTCACAGGGGCCACTAACATGATAAATCGCGGGCGTAGACTGGCCCGCGACCCACACGATCCTAGCAACGGCCGATCCGGAGTGTCAATCGACCCGGGGGCCACCGATCGGGCCGCGTTAAACTTGTAAGATATCCCGGCTCCCTGTCTATCGCCACTATCGCCCTATGGCCACACACAGACAGCTCCCGCTATTTCCCCTTAACACCGTGCTGTTCCCGGGAGACGCCATGCCCCTTCAGATCTTCGAGCCTCGCTACCAGCGCATGCTCAAGGACTGCATGGACGGCGACCGCCGCTTCGGCGTGATGCTGATCAAGGCAGGCGCCGAGGTCGGGGGCAGGGCCCTCACGCACGCGGTGGGGACGGTCGCAAGGATCATTCAGGTAAACGAGATCGGCGAGGGCCGCTACTTCGTGTCGGCCCGGGGAGAGCAGCGCTTCAGGCTCGTTGCGCGGAACGAGGACGACCCTTACCCGAGGGGAGAGGTAGAGGCGATCGTCGACGTGCCTGGAGACGGCGACCTTGGAATGCTCGCCGGCACGGTCCGGGAAAGGGCCGGTGAGTTTCTCAACCTCGTCATGGGTCTCGGGGGCGGATGGGCCGGACGCAGGACGCTGCCGGATGCCCCTGAGCGTTTGTCCTACTATGTTCCCAAGCTTCTGCGGATCGACCTTGCGGGCAAACAGCGTCTGCTGGAGGCCGTGACCACCGGCGAACGGCTCGGCGCCGAGGCCGAACTACTGGAAATCCAGATCGGTGAGCTAAAGTCCCGGGTCTCTAGCGAGCTGAGAGGCCGGTTCAGCGCCAACTAGATCATGCGGGGCAAGACTATCGCTTGAGGCGGGCCGCTAGTCGGGCAGGCACCCGCCCTCTGCGAAGACCCTCGCCATGCGCGCAATGCCCTCGTGGATCTCCTCCGGCGTGTTGTATCCGAAGCACAGCCTTGCGCAGTTCTTGCCGGAGACCCCGTCGGGGGCGAACATGGGCCCGGCCTGGTAACCGACTCCGGCGGCGAGGGCCTGCCCGCTCAGCGAGGCGATGTCCGATCCCTCCGGCATCCTCAGCCAGAGGTAAAGGCCTCCTTCGGGACTGCTCCACTCGGCCCTGTCCCCGAAGTTTTCGCCCAGCGCAGCCATCATCGCGTCGCGCCTCTGTCTCTGGATGGAGTTGATCCCCTCGATATGTTCGTCCAGGCCGCTTCGGGCGTAGCGCTCTATCGCAAGGGCGGCCAACTGGTTCACGCCGCTCCCGCCCGTCTTTCGAAGCATCCTCAAGCGGCCGACGATCTCCTCAGGACCGACGAAATAGCCCATGCGCACGCCGGGCGCGATCGTCTTTGAGAACGAAGCGACGTACATGACCTGTCCCGATGGATCGAGCGAGTGGATCGCCGGCACGTTATCGCCGCCAAAGCGCAGGTCGACATAGCAGTCATCCTCAAAGACCGGAACGCCGTGCGCCCGAGAGACTTCGACGAGCGCCCTTCGCCGCTCGAGCGGCATAGTCCATCCCTGCGGGTTTTGAAACGTGGGAATGGTATAGATCAGTTTGGCCCCGCTCCCCTCGGCGCTGGCCTGCGAGAGCACCGAATCCAGGGCCGCCGGGAGCATCCCGCCGCCGTCGCACGCAACTCCGCGCACATCCGCCCCGTTCATCCTCATCGTCGTAAGCGTCCCGGTATAGAAGAAATCTTCCGTTACGACAACGTCGCCGGGCTCGACCAGCATGCCGATCACCTGGCTGATGTGCTGGCTAGAGCCGTCCCCGAGGACAACGTGCTCGGCGTCAACGTTCATGCCCCGATCGCGCCGAAGCTTCTCGGCGACGTAGCGGCGAAGAGGCTCGTATCCCTGTACGTCCGGGTAAAGCGCCAGCCCCGCGCCCTCCTCATCCAGCGCATCCCGCAGGGATTCGAGCAAGCCGGAGAGCGGAAGCGAGCCGGGGTCGGGGTAGGCGATGGCGAAGTCGTACTTGCCCCTCGGCAGTTCGTCCCGGGGCCGGGCCTGGGGCGCGTCGCTCGCCAGCAGTTGCTCAAAGTCCAGATCGCTCAAGGTCCGCTCTCCTGTGGGTCACAGCTAGGGGTCGAGGGCGATCCTCAGCCGCTTGTTTCCCCTGCCCTTGCTCTCGTGCCCGACGACTCTTATGCGGCCCACCTCGCGGGTGTTGGCCACGTGGGTGCCGCCGTCGGCCTGAAGATCGAGGCCGACGATCTCCACCGTCCGCACCACCTTTATCTGGGGCGGAAGGAGGTTGATCTTGGTCCTGATCAGGTCCGGAACCCGCATCGCCTCCTCGCGTGGAAGCTCCCCGATCGCGATGTCGCGCTCTGCGGCTACCTCCTCGTTGATGGACTGCTCGACACGGTCCGCAAAGTCCGATGACATCTGCGGGAGTTCAAAGTCCATGCGTGCCTTGAGCGGCTGCATGTTCCCGCCAGTTACCAGGACACCGAAGTCCCGCCAGATCACCCCGCACAGGATGTGAAGGGCGGTGTGCGTTCGCATGAGCTGGTAGCGCCGCTCCCAGTCCACCGCGCCCCGCACGGTCTCCCCCACGGCCGGCGCCTGCCCGTCGATCAGGTGGACGAGCGCACCGTCGATACGCCGAAGGCCGCTGACCCGGTGCTCGGCGTCCCCGGCGGCCAGGATGCCGGTATCCGGCGGCTGGCCTCCCCCGCCGGGGTAGAAGACCGTCCGGTCAAGGACCGCGCCCTCCGCCCGCACGGCCCGGACCACCGATTCCAGCTCCCGAAGGTAGGCGTCGGCATGCGCAACGATCTCGGTCAATTTCCTGCTCCGGATGTCATCGACTCAGGGTTTCCCACCCGGGGGTCCCTTCTCAGCTAGGGGTTCAGATGGCGCGGGCGCATTGTAACCGCCGAGCGCGCCCGCCCACCATCATAGGTGCACCCCGTACGCGGCCGCCGCCGCACATGCGAATGCGCAAAAGCGACCGGGCGAAGGGTGCATTTTGCCGGAAGCTTTTTCGTAAAATAAACTGATACAGATGCACGCCCGCAACAGGAGAAGCGCTTAGATGGCGACCCAGCAGTACACCATCTCATACGGCAGAGACCGAGCAAACGCGATCTACACCGACGCGATCACCCGCATGTTCGGGCTGGTCGCGCTAGGGGTCGTAACCACCGCCGCGGCCATATGGATAGGCGACCTTGTCGGCATAGGCGAGGTCATATTCGGGTTCGGCTGGATCGGGATGCTCGCCTCCATCGCGGTCACATTCGGAATGCTAATAGGTGCGAGCAGGGCCGTACAGGCCGGCAACCTGGCCCTCGGGACCGGGCTGTACCTGGCCTTCACGGCGTTTATGGGCCTGTTCCTCTCGCCGATCCTCATCGCCTTTACGGCAAAGTCGATCGGGGTCGCGTTCCTTCTGACCGGCGGGCTGTTCGTTGCGATGAGCCTCATTGGCCTCACCACCAAGAGGGACCTGTCGCGCCTTGGGCCGATGCTGATGTTCGGCCTCATCGGCATGATCGTCATCAGCCTGATAAACGTCCTGCTCATCCAGTCGAGCGGGCTGTTCCTCCTGATCAACCTGTTGCTCCTCCCGCTGTTCCTGGCGCTCACGGTCTGGGAGACCAGGCAGATGAAGCAGCTTGCCCAGCAGGCGGCGATGCGAGGGGACGACCGGGCCGCCTCACAAGTGGCCGTGATGGGCAGCATCGGCCTCTACCTGAACGTGCTCAACACGTTCCTGATCATCCTCAACCTGCTCGGTTTCGCCTCGGGCGACTAGCCGAAATCCGTCCGGGGAGGACCGCTCAGGCCGAGCCCGTCACCTCAAGGGCACGAAGCACCGTCACGGCCGCATTATGACCGGGGGCGCCGGTCACCTCGCCGCCCGGGTGCGTGCCGGCACCGCACAGATACAGATCCTCGATTGGAGTCTCGTAACCGAGCCTGTCCGAGAACATCTGGCCCGCGACCATGTCAAGGTGCCGGATGTTGCCGTCCGTCAGGTACATTCGCTCCTCAAGGTCGGCGGGCGTGAACAGGCTCCAGTCGATCACCAAGTCCCTAAAGCCGGGGGCATAGTTGCCGATGGTGTCGATCAGGCGCTCGCCCACCGGCTCGCGCAGCTCGTTCCAGGTGCCCCTGTTGGGCCGCACGGGAGCGTACAGGGCCCAGACCGACATCACGTGCCGCCCCTGCTCTTCAACGAGCGAGCCGTCGTACACTGAGGGTATCTGAATGTGCATCACCGGCTCGTCCGCGGGCACGCCCGAGCGGGCCTGCCTCCAGGACAGCTCAAAGCTTTCAATCGACGGGCTGAGCCTGACCTGCGCGAGCGTCGTCTCGTCAAGATCCCGCCTGTCACCGATGTAGCGGGAAAAGTCCGGAAGAGCGGACAGCGCGCAGTGAAACTTGAGATACCCGGCATTGGTCGACATCGCGCTCAGCGAACGCTGGTATTCATCGATATTCCCTTGCCGACCAACAAGGGACGCGAAGGTGCGCTTGGGATCGGCGTTCGAGATGATCACCCCGCCCTCGATCACCGTCCCGTCCGCGAGGGCCACCCCGGCGGCACGGCCGTCCCTTACAACGATCCTCTCCACCTCGGCGCCGGTCCGGATCTCAGCTCCGCGGGCCTCGGCGGACGCTGCCATGGCATGCGTTATACCCCCCATGCCCCCGTGCGGTATGCCCAGGAGGTCCGGCGCTGTGAGGAGATCAACCATGTTGTAGGCAAGTGCGAGAACGCTCCCGGGCGCCCTCGGGTTGCCGGCGTCCTCTGCATCCAGGAAGGTCGCCCTCACAAGGTCCGAGCGGAAGTGTTCTGTGACAAGGTCCACCAGGTTGCCGGTGAGCATGCGGTTAAGGACGGACTCGTCCTCCGTCCCCTCGCACTCTGCAACGAGCTCGTCCAGTGCCGGAGGAGCCGATAGGAAGTGGCGGTGGATTATGCCCGCGGCCCGGCGCAAGAACTCGTAGAAGGCCGGGTAGGCCTTCCCGTCCGCACGGTCTATGCGCGCCACCTCCTGCCTTGTGCGCTCCGGGTCCTGCCAGGTGAGCATGTACCGACCATCGGGAAACGGCTGGAAGCGGTAGGGGTCCACTGTGTGGATGCGAAGGCCGTGGCCGGGAAGGTCGAGGTCGTCGACCACCTTTCTCTGGAGTAGGTGGCAGATGTACGAGCACGAAGAGACCTGGAATCCCGGGAAGAGCTCCTCGGTAACGCAGGCTCCGCCGACCATCTCCCGTCGCTCCAGCACGAGCACCGCGAGCCCGGCTCCGGCGAGGTATCCGGCCGTCACAAGGCCGTTATGGCCCGCGCCCACTATGACCGCATCGTACCTGTCAGCCATGACTGACGGAGGTTAGCATAATGACCTATCGCACGGAGAAAGGGCGCATATGGAGAGGGACAGCTACGACGTTGCGGTGATCGGGGCCGGGATAATCGGCCTCGCAACGGCGATGCGGCTGGCGAACGAGATGCCGGAGCTCAGAACGGTCGTGCTCGAGAAGGAGCCGGCCATAGCGCTTCACCAGACCGGCCACAACAGCGGGGTGATCCACGCGGGCATCTACTATGCGCCGGGATCACAGAAGGCGAACTTCTGCGCTTCGGGCGGACGCGAGTTGAGGCGCTACTGCGATGCGCGCGGCATCCCCTACCGGATGTGCGGAAAGCTGGTCGTTGCCGTAGACGATGCAGAGGTACCGCGCCTTGCCGAGCTACACCGCCGCGGGACCGCGAACGGTGCCGAGGGCCTCGAACTGGTCGGGGCTGAGCGGCTAAGGGAGATTGAGCCGCACGCAGCGGGGGTGAGCGCGATCTTCTCTCCCAACACCGGCATAATCGACTTTTCGCAGGTGTCGGCGTCCTACGCCCGGGACTACACCTCGACGGGGGGAGAGCTTTCGCTCGGAACGGCCCTTATCGGGGCCGCGCCCGACAATGGAGCGATAAGGCTGCTGACGAACAAAGGCGACATCGGCGCAAGGAACGTGATCAACTGCGCGGGCCTTCACGCAGACAGGGTCGCAGAGCTGATGTCGACGGACGCAGGGGTGCGCATAGTGCCATTTCGGGGGGAGTACTTCTCGCTGCGGGAGGACCGGCAGGATCTTGTTAGAGGGCTCATTTACCCGGTCCCCGACCCGTCGATGCCGTTCCTCGGGGTCCATTTCACCCGCCGCATCGGGGGCGGTGTCGAGGCAGGCCCGAACGCCGTGCTCGCCCTGTCGCGGGAGGGATACTCCAAGCTCTCTTTCAATCTCCGGGATGCGCTGGAGACTCTTGGCTTTGCGGGCTTTTGGCGCATGTCGGCGACCCACTGGAAGACCGGCGTCTCAGAGCAGTACCGCTCCCTCCTTAAGTCGGTGTTCGTCAGGTCGCTTCAGCGGCTCGTCCCGGGCATAGAGAAGGACGACCTTACCGAGCCGGGATCGGGCGTTAGGGCCCAGGCGATCGACCGCTCGGGGCGGCTGCTCCAGGACTTTTCAATAGTCCAAGGACCGCGCGCCGTACACGTGCTGAGCGCGCCCTCGCCCGGGGCCACCTCCTCGCTTACGATCAGCCGATACATCGTCGATAAGGCCCGCGAAAGCTTCGGGTTCTAGCCGCCTGAGCCCGGCCGCAGGCTACATGATAAGGACGCCGCGCAGGTTCCTTCCGGCCCTAAGGTCGCTGAAGGCATCGTTCACACCCTCAAGGCTGTAGGTGGACGTAACCATGTCGTCAAGGTTCAGCCGGCCCGCCATGTAGAGGTCCAGGAGCCTGGGAATGTCCACGCTCATGCGCGCGCCGCCGTACCCGGTGCCCCTGATCACCTTCTCGGTGAACGGAAAGTCCAGCGCCGGCAGCGAGACCTCGTCACCCATGCCCGCTCCGCCGATAACGACCTCGGTGCCCCCCTTGGCCGTCGCGTCCCAGGCCTGTCGCATCACGTCTACGTTCCCGATCGCCTCGAACGTGTAGTCGGCTCCAATGTAGGTGATGTCCTGTATCGCCTCGATGGGGTCGACCTCGGAGGCGTCCACCGTGTGGGTGGCACCGAACTTCAGTGCCCCCTCTAGTTTTTCTTTGCGGTTGTCGACCGCGATGATCGGGTTGGCACCCGAGAGCACAGCGCCCTGGATGACACTTATGCCGACGCCCCCGGCGCCGAATACCGCGACGCTTTCCCCCGGGGAAGGCTTGGCCGTGTTGATGACCGCGCCCACGCCGGTCATCACAGCACAGCCGACCAGCGCGGCCTTATCGAGTGGGACCTCGTTTTGCACCTTAACGACGCTCTTTTCGTCGCAAACCGTGTACTGTGCCATGGTGGAGATGCCCAGGAAGTGATGGTAAGTCTTATCGCCCTTCCGCATGCGGGTGGTACCGTCTGAGAGGTACCCCTGGCCGATTACGGGACCGCGGCCGAAGTCGCAGATGTTCGGCCTTCCGACGATACAGTAGAGGCAAGCGCCGCACGCGTATATCCACGACAGCACAACGTGGTCCCCGGGCTCTACTATGGTGACCCTATCGCCCACCTTCTCGACGACCCCGGCGCCCTCGTGGCCCAGTACGATGGGCCTTGGCGACTCGAAGAAAGGCTTACCGGCAACGAAGACATAGTCGGAGTGGCAGACGCCGGAGGCGGCGACCCTCACCATCACCTCCGTGTCCTGCGGGTCGTCCAGATCGATTTCCTCGACCGTCATAGGCTGTCCGTACTCGTGCAGTGCTGCTGCCTTCATCTGTTACCTCCGCTGGAGTTTTATTGCCGATTGCCTAGCTTCCGTTGCCCACCACCTGGCCGCTGCATGCCCTTAAACTTTCGGCGTGCCCGGCCAGATGACCGCGCATCAGCCAGAATGCTCCAATTGACGATGCAACATGGTACCAACGTTTCACCCGAACGCATCATGAGTTCGCAGGAGGGACCGTGATTGTCCCTGGGGCCCTGCCCGCCCCTGCCGCGTCGCTCCTCATCTGCCTCCTCACGCTCCTTACCGCGGCGGCCTGCGCGGGCGAGGCTCTCGAAGCGCCCGTCATTACCTCGCCCTCCCCTGCGGAGCCGACCGGGCCATCGGGGGTCCAACCCCTGGAGATGATGCAGGTGGAGCGCGTCTTTCCCTCCCTGTCCTTCGCCCGGATGACCTACCTGACGCACGCAGGAGATGGCAGCGGCAGGCTCTTCGTGACGCTGCAGCCAGGGATCGTGATGGTCTTTCCGAACGACCCGGACGCGGCATCAGCCGACACCTTCCTGGACATCCGGGACCGGGTAAGCAACAAGGGGAACGAGGAGGGACTGCTCGGGCTTGCCTTCGATCCCAAGTACGCCGAAAGCGGGCAATTCTACGTCTACTACTCGGCTGCGGGCCCACGAAGATCGGTGCTCTCGCGCTTTTCCGTGCCGCCGGGTTCCACCGCGGCGGACCCGGCAAGCGAGTTGGTGCTGCTCGAGATACCCCAGCCCTTCAGCAACCATAATGGCGGCCAGATCGCCTTTGGACCCGATGGTTACCTTTACGTCGGTCTCGGCGACGGCGGAAGAGCCGGCGACCCCTTCGATAACGGACAGGACACGTCTACCCTTCTCGGTTCCATCCTCCGCATAGACGTTGGGTCCGTCGGCGAGCGCGGGGGATACGGTATCCCCCCGGACAACCCGTTCCGCGCGGCCGGGGACGGGTCGCGGCCGGAGATATGGGCGTACGGGCTGCGCAACCCGTGGCGTTTCTCGTTCGATCTTGAGACAGGCGACCTGTGGGTCGCGGATGTGGGCCAGAACCAGTACGAGGAGGTTGACCTAATCGAGCCGGGAGGCAACTACGGCTGGAACGTTATGGAGGGAAACTCCTGCTTTTCGCCTTCCACAGGATGTAGTACAGAGGGGCTTATCCGGCCGGTGGTCCAGTACGGGCGCGAGGACGGCTGCTCTATCACGGGCGGATATGTCTACAGGGGCTCTCGATTGCCCTCTCTCAGAGGCGCCTACGTGTACGGGGACTTTTGCAGCGGGCGGATCTGGGCCCTGCGTTATGACGGGACCGTCGTCTCTGAGCACCTTGAACTCATCGACTCCGAGCTCAGGATATCCTCCTTCGGGCTCGACGAGTCGGGCGAACTTTATGTCCTGTCCTTCGACGAAAAGATATATCGGCTTGCAAGCAGGTAGATAAACGCCCTGACCATACATTCCTGGGACCTTCGGAACGTGGCGCACACACGGGTCGGCAGGTCATCATAGAGGGAACAGAGGCTACGGAGGTCGCTCAGTTGGAAACGCACAGGATCGCCGTTATCCCCGGAGACGGCATCGGGGTCGACGTGGTGGAGCAGGGAATCAAGGTCCTGGATGCCGCGTGCAAAATCCACGGAGCCAGCCTCTCGTACACTGAGCTCCCCTGGGGGAGCGAGTGGTATTTTCGAAACGGCGCCATGATGCCCGACGACGGCATTTCCACGCTGGCCGAGTTCGATGCGATCTACCTGGGAGCCGTCGGCCATCCCGATCTCCAGGACCACATCACTCTTAACGGCCTGCTGCTACCCATACGCAGGGCCTTTGACCAGTACGTGTGCCTGCGCCCGGCGGTCCTTCATCCCGGCGCCAGCTCGCCCCTCTCCGGATACGCCCCTGGAGACATCGACATGATCGTCATACGCGAGAACACCGAGGGCGAGTACGCGAACGTCGGGGGCTTTCTGTACCGGGGCTTTCCCGGGGAGGTCGGCGTCCAGACTGCGGTGTTCACGAGGCAGGGCTGTGAGCGGGTCATCCGCTTCGCCTTCGATCTGGCCGAACGCAGGAAGGGCAAAGGACGGGTCACCTCGATCACCAAGTCCAACGCGCAGGGTTATGGCATGGTCGTGTGGGACGACGCATTCGAGGCAGTCGCCTCCGCGTACCCCGGCATCGAAACAGAGTCGTTGCTCATAGACGCTGCGTGCATGGAGTTCATACGTCGGCCGGAGAGCTTCGACGTGGTCGTCGGGTCCAACCTGTTCGGGGACATCCTTACGGATATAGGGGGTGCCATCACAGGCAGCATAGGCCTTTCAGCCAGTGGCAACATCGACCCTGAGCGCCGTTTCCCCTCGATGTTCGAGCCCGTACACGGCAGCGCACCAGACATCGCCGGAAAGGGCATTGCAAACCCGATCGCGGCGATCCTGTCCGGGTCGATGATGCTTAGTCACCTGGGCGAAGATTCGGCCGCGTGTGCGGTCGAGGCGGCCGCGCTGAACGTCCTTGCAAGCGGCGCAACGCTCACGCCGGATCTCGGCGGGAGTTCGACCACAGAACAGGTAGGAGATGCCGTCGCGGCAGCCATTACGTGACCGGCCGCGGCTGAGGGAGTCAGCCGCTGGGACGGACGGGTGCGGAACTACTCGAGCTCTTCGACAATGTGGCAGTGGGATAAGATAGGTTCCAAGCGGGAGTAGCTCAGTGGTAGAGTCCCTGCCTTCCAAGCAGGCTGTCGCCGGTTCGATCCCGGTCTCCCGCTCCGTCAATCGACGATAGCGGGAACCTTTCTTCCCTCCCCACACCCACCAGCATGCTCCGTCCGAGCCGGGCCACCCCTGTCACCTACCCCCAATCTGGGTCCAGCGTACTAGCTGCGACAATTTTGCCGGGCAGGTCAGGTCAACAAGAAACAGGTTTAGTTCCAGCGGAAGCGTTAGCCCCGTTAGGCGCCGACCCGGGACCGGTAGGTCCACAGTCCGTTTAGCGCGGCCATCGCAATGGCAGCGATCCACAGGGCCATGCCCACCAGAGGGTCATGCCCCCATGCCCAGACCAAGGACGAAGACCACAAGGGCGATCACGAGAGGCAGCGCACCGGCAGCTGTCCTCATCGTCTTCTCCGCCATTGCTCCCCCATCCTCGCAAATCTGGCCCGGGCGCCCGTTACCAGTAGGTGCTGCGGCGACTAAGGTCCCGTTAAAGTCCCGGCAAACCCTGGTGCACTATCGGCCCCCGCAGCCCAAGCCCACTGAACTTTCCCGGCTGGCGTCCTGATTGCGATTACGCTGCTCGGACATTCCACGGTTTCGCTGTCATTAGAGCGACCGCATGCCAGAGATCGCCACGTCCTGACCAGGGTTGCATCGCGGGAAACCTACTCGACCCGCCTTCTAGCCGGGGCATTGATGGACGACCCCGCGGATCCTTCCGGCATTGCCGAACGTAGGGCGGCCGACGCTTAAATGCCTTGACCCCGTCGATACGTGACGCGAAGGACACGGACACCGAGGCCGCCAACTTCGGCAGTACGATCGCGCCCAGGGGCGAGATCGTCGGTGGAGGCGGCTACGTCGTGAACCCGGCTATGGCCCGGTTTACTTCAGATGGGGCTTCCATCATGGCCATGTGACCGGCGCCGTCGATCTTGTGCACCGCCACATGCTCAGGCAGGTTGTCGGCGTGGGTTGCCGGGATGATGCGGTCTTCGGTGCCCCAGATCACCTGAATAGGGGCGTCAAGACGATCGAGGGCGTCCCTGTATCTGAGCGTCTGCTCACCGTTGGAGGTAAAGCCGGCCGCGATCGCACGGAGCGCCCCGTCGACCCCGTCCAACCTCTTGAACTTGAGGACGTCGTCAACGAGTTGGCGGGTGACTAGCGAAGGATCGCCGAACAGCTCCTCCAGGTATGGCTTTAGCTGCCGTCTGCGCGCCGACTCTATAAAGCCGTTGACATAGTTGATATTGATCTCGTCCCCCAGACCGGCGCTGGCGACCAGGGTGATCGAGCCCACCAGGCCAGGGTGGGAGAGCGCCGCCTCCAGCGCCACCGCACCGCCCAGCGAGTGACCGACCAGATGGACTCGCGACAAGCCAAGCGCCGCGACGAGCCCGGCCACGCTATCCGCCAATACGCCTACGCCCCCACCGGAAACGTCCTTGGAAGAGCCTCCGTGCCCGGGCAGATCGATGGCGTAGACGGCCCGCTCAACGGCCAAGGCCTCGTGATTGAACAGCCAGTTGTTCAGGTCACCCCCGAACCCGTGCAAGAGCACGATCGGCTCGCCGCCATCGCCATGCCGAAGATACCGCAATGCGCTGCCGGCCAAGTCCACGATCTGCGGCGCCGGGCCCTCTTCGGTGGCCTGGTCCGGCACAAAGGAGCCGAGAAAGGACTCGACGAACTCGTCTATCTCCCTGTCCGGGACATCCCGGCCGGCGATCACCCCAAGCAGTCCCGCAACGGGAACCTGGTCGCCCTCCCGGGCCACCCTGCGGCGCATGACGCCGGCCGCCGGTGCCTCGGCGGCGCTGGCGATCTTCTCGGTCTCGATCTCCACGATCTCGTCGCCTGCGGCCACCTCATCGCCCTCGTCAACCAGCCAGCGGGTGACCAGGCCCTGAGTCATGGTCAGGCCCCACTTGGGCATCGTCAGCCTTGAGAGTCTGTCCTGGGTCATGCGTCGTAGCCGGCAACCTTTCGTACGGCCGACTCGATCTTGGCCGCGTCCGGCTTGTACAAGTCCTCCAGGGAATCACTGAAGGGAACCGGAGTGTGCGGGGCGGTGACCAGCTTGATCGGGGCCTCGAGGTCACCGAATGCCTCCTGGGCGATCAGGGCGGAGATGTCGGTGGCCACGCTGCATCTCGGAGAGGCCTCGTCCACCACCACGACCCGGCCGGTCTTCTCCACGCTCTCGAGTATGGTCTCGTCGTCCAGCGGTGAGGTGGTGCGGGGATCGACCACCTCGCACTGAATGCCGTCTACCGCCAGCTTGCCCGCGGCCTCCACGGCCGTATGCACCATCTGTCCGATCGCGATTATGGACACGTCTCCGCCATCACGGACGACGTTCGCCTCACCCAGGGGGATGGAGTACGACTCGGCGGGCACCTCTCCCTTCATCTGGTAGAGGGCCTTGTGCTCGAAGAACATGATCGGGTCGTCGTCTCTGATGGAGGCTATGAGCAGGCCCTTGGCATCGTACGGAGACGCCGGGACGACGCACTTCAGGCCCGGAATGTGGGTAAATATGCTGTATAGGGTCTGGGAGTGCTGCGCGGCGGCGCGGATGCCAGCACCATACATGGTGCGTATCACCACCGGGGTCTCGGCCTTGCCGCCGAACATGTACCTGAACTTGGCGGCCTGGTTAAAGATCTGGTCGAAGCACACTCCCATGAAGTCGTTGAACATGAGCTCGGCCACCGGGCGAAGACCGGAAGCGGCCGCCCCCACAGCGGCGCCGATGAACGCGGACTCGGTGATGGGGGTGTCCATGACCCTCTCGCCGTGCTTTGAGTACAGACCCTTGGTGACCCCGAGCGGGCCGCCCCAGGCGTCCATCTCACCCTCGGCCCCGGAGCCGCCGGCGACATCCTCGCCCATCACGATGACGGAGGGATCACGGGCCATCTCCTGGTCTAGGGCCTCGTTGATGGCCTCCTGGTAGGTGATAGTCCTGGCCATTCGCTTCCTCCTGTCTGGGTCCGGCTGGCCTAGTAGCTGACGTAGACGTCGGTCAGCAGGTCCTCGGCCGCGGGCTTCGGGTCGGTCTTGGCCGCCTCGACCGCGGAATCTATGAGATCGGCGACCTCCCCATCGATCGCGGCGAGTTCGCCCTGATCGACCTGCCCGGCGCCGACAACGGCGGCGACAAAGCCGGCGATGCAGTCCCTGCTCTCGCGTATCTTCTGTGCCTCGTCGGGCCCTCGGTAGGTCTGGGCATCGCCCTCGAAGTGGCCGAAGTAGCGGTTGACTTCGCACTCTATGAAGGCGGGCCCCTCGCCCCGACGGGCCCTGGCCACCGCCTCGCCGACCGCCTCGTACACGGCGAAAAAGTCGTGTCCGTCCACCGTGAGTGCGGGCATGCCGAATGCTGCGGCCCTGCCCGCTATGCTGTCGGCGCCGACTGCGTAGTCCCGCGACGTGGCCTCGGCGTACCCGTTGTTCTCAGCGACGAATATGGCTGGCAGCTTCCAGACCTGGGCCAGGTTCAGGCTCTCGAGCGTGGTGCCCTGGTTCGACCCTCCGTCACCGACGAAGGCCACCGCGACGTTGTCGGTGCCCTGCACCTTGGCCGCAAGGGCCGCACCGCAGATCAGGGGAGGGCCGCCTCCGACGATGCCGTTGGCACCCATCATGCCCTTGTCCAGGTCGGCGATATGCATGGAGCCACCCTTGCCGTGGCAGACCCCGGTCCTCTTGCCGTAGATCTCGGCCATCATGGCGCGCACGTCGACGCCCTTGGCGATGCAGTGACCGTGGCCGCGGTGCGTGGAGGCTATCCTGTCGCCTTCCTTAAGGTTGATGCAGACGCCGGTGGCACAGGCCTCCTCGCCGGCATAGAGATGCACGAAGCCCGGGATCTCACCGGTGGCAAACTCCTCGTGCAGCCTCTCCTCGAAGACCCGGATGGTCTTCATCGTCCGGTAGACGGACAGCAGGTCGTCTCTGGTGAGCGGCATCGCGGCCCCTCCTCCATAGGCATAAAGCCGGGATCGGGCGGTAGCGTAGCACGGGGCGCCTCGGACCCGCCACGCTGCGCGTGTGCGCCGACGCTGACCGATCCGATGGTGTCGCCATGTTAAAGGCAATCTGTGACATGGACCGCCCCGTCACCCTTGCTGAGGGCGGTGAATCCCACAGCTTAAGAGGGACAGTGGAGGCGATCCTCCGGGCCACGGCTCGATCTAGCCGCCTTGTCGCTGGCCCAGCACCATGTCTGGCCGTCCGCCAAAAGGCCGGAGGCATGATCCGCTCGCGCGTTAATGATCTCGAATTTCCAGTGCACCGGCATGCCATACGGAAACTCGCTTCAGCAGACCGCCAAGCCGTCCTCGCGCCGGCCGCAGGTTGGCTGCGCGCCTGCGCCTCAGTCGAGTGGACGCTGACCCACTCGGTCAGCTGAGAGGCAGGGGATGGGGCACCCGTGTCGCGCTGAAGTAGCCTGTGCCCGAAGAACTGCGGGCGGAGGCCTCGGGCCATCCCGGACCGGGGATCAGTCGGAGGGGCTCTGCCCCTGTTCGGTCTGGGCGAAGCGCAAGGCCAAGGCATCGTCTAGGAGCGGAGAGTTCATGCTCGCCAACACCCTGATGTCCTCCTCGGAGATGCGGCCGGATCCCCTGACCTTGGTCTCGGCCCAGCGCCTAGCCACCATCCGCGGCACCGTCACCCTGTCTCTGTAGAGCCAAGACACCGCGGCGATGGCCAACCCGAAAACTACCCAGACGAAGGACGTAAGGGCGGATGCAGCCTGTTCCATTCCCACGCTCCTTATCAGAGGGTATGGGCAAAACTTAGCCGAACCAAGCCCGGGCGTCAACGAAATTGCAGGCTACTCCTACCTGCTGGGAGACGGTGACGGCGTCGACTTCTGCGATGCCCCATTAACCTCCGTGGTACATCCACACCGATGGCCCTGGCCAGTCGGTGCCGGGTGACTTGCATAGGTGATAGAACCTCCTAGCTCAGGACCTCTCCCAGGTGTATCGGAGGCAGCCTTTCGGCACTGAGGGAGATCAGCGCCGCTCCAGCGTCATGCGAAGACCGTAACGCGGGCGAAGGGTGATCCTGCCGTGCGCCACGACTCGGTGTCCCGGCGCCATGCGCAGGCGGTAGGCGCGTGCAATGGTGGCGAGCACCAGGCACGCCTCCGCCATGGCAAAGCCCCTGCCGATGCAGATGCGCGGGCCGCCGCCGAAGGGAAGGTAGGCATAGCGATGCCGCGTCCTGATCCGATCGGGGGTGAATCGTTCGGGATCGAAGCGAAGCGGATCCTCCCACAGCCGCGGATTGCGGTGGGTCAGGTATGGGCTGATCGTGACCAAGCTGCCGCTTCGAATCGTGCGCTCACCGACCCGATCGTCCGCTAGCGCCCTGCGACTGAGACCGAACGCCGGCGGGAAAAGACGCATCGCCTCCTGGATGACCATGCGCGTGTAGGGCAGCGCCTCCAGGTCGTCATACGTCGCCTCCCGGTCTGCCAGCACACGGTCCACCTCGCCATGCAGCGTGCGTTCGACCCCTGGATGCCTCGACAGCAGGTACAGAGTCCACGTCAGCGCCAGCGCCGTCGTCTCGTGTCCGGCGGCGAAGAAAGTGATCACCTCGTCACGGACCTGCGTATCGGTCATCTCCTCGCCGGTCTCATCGTCACGCGCCGAGAGCAGCAGTCCCAGCAGGTCACCCGACATTTCCCGGGCGCCGCGCCGCGCGGCGATGATCTCGTAGACCGTCCTGTCGAGCAGGGCGAGCGCCGAGCGGGTGCGATGCGAGCGCCACCTGGGAAACCACTCGGGAAAGCCGAGGACGTCGAGCGGATTCGGCGTGCCCAGGGACGCGAAAAGCGTCGTCACCGCCCGGCCCAGTTCGTCGATGGAGCCGGCGATGTCGCTGGAGAACAGCGCCTCAGCGACGATCTCCATCGTGAGCGACATCATCTCGCGGTTGATGTCGAGGCTCTGTCCGGACTTACAGGCCGTCCGCCACCGTTCGAGGCGCTGCCGCGTGCGACGCACCATCACGCCGGCTGCCTGCGCCACCCTCTGGCGATGGAAGGCGGGTGCCATGATCCGGCGCTGGCGGCGCCAGAACTCGCCCTCGCTTATCAGCAGGCCGTTGCCTATGACCGGTCTGACGATCTGGCGGTTGAGCCGGCTCTTTACATAGTTGTGGTGGTTGGTGAGCAGGATGTGCTCAATGAAGGCGGGTTCATTGATGAGAACGAAGTTCTGGAAAAGGATCCGCGCCTGCAGGAAGCCGGCGACGAACGATTCGCGCGTGTACACGGACAGTTGGTCGTCACGGAGCAAACGGAGAAACCGGACCGGGTTGGCCGGCCCATCCAGCGGTTCGGGTACGACGCCGGGTTCGTAGGCAATTGCGGGGTGAATGTCCGTCATCGTCGCGCCAACCGAGCTGTCCCCATCACTTGTACCAGTAACTATGTTAGAGCCCCGAGCCCCTCAGCGGATCCTGCTGACAGGATGGTTTCAGGCGCCGGTGGCCGACGGCCGAGCGGGCTGCTGTGGTGGGAGGGACAGCGAGAGGTGTATCGTCGTAAAGGATCCTCAGATAGGCGGAACGGCAGGTTAAAGGTGAATGGTTAGGGCGACCGGATGATTACTTCAGAGGTAACGATACGACCGGGAGAGCCGGATGATGCAGCAGCCTGCGGCCGGCTCCTCCACGAGACGTTCGGCCATCTGGCCGACAGCCACGGCTTTGAACGCGAATTCGCATCGGTGCAAGTGGCCGAGTCGTGGGTGGCCGAAATCCTTGATCACCCTTCCTTCTGTTCATGGATGGCCGAGAGTGGAGGGAGGCTGGTCGGGTGCAATTTCCTGGACGAGCGCACTGAGTTCTCAGGTTTGGGACCGGTGGCAGTCAGTCCGGCCATCCAGAATCATGGGGTGGGCGCAAGGCTCATGCGAGCAGCGCACAGGCGGGCGGAGAAGCGAAGCGCCTCGGGCATTCGGCTGGTCCAGGACGGCTACAACGTCGTGTCGCTGGCCCTCTACGCGAAGATGGGTTATGTCGTAAGGGAGCCCCTGGTCGTGATGAGCGGATCGCCGCTCGGAGGGGCGACGGGGAGAGCGGCCACCGATCTCGATATCGACGCGTGCGCCGCCCTGTGCACAGACGTGCTCCATTTTGATCGGAGCGTAGAGATCCGCGAGGCCGTCTCAAAGGGCATAGCCAGGGTGGTTGAGCGAGATGGCCGGCTCACCGGATACACCACGGGCTTTGGATATGAGGGCCACACGGTGGCAAGGAGCTGGACTGATGTTAAGGACCTGATAGCCGGCTCCGTTACCATCGGCTCGCCCGGCTTCCTCGTTTCCACAAGGAACTCCGATCTGCTGGCCTGGTGCCTGTCACGGGGCTTTCGAATCAGGCACCCCGTAAACCTGATGACCTTCGGCGCGTATGCCGAACCCGGCGGAGTGTTCCTGCCAACGGTGCTCGGCTAGGAGTCACCATCCTGGCCGAGAGGAAGATCCACCTCAAGGCTTTTCGGGATGGGAGATCCCCTGAGCCGGGAATAGCGTCCGGGCCGCAAAAGAGATGCGAGAGATCGAACCACTTGAGGTTACAGGCCTATTCCCGGGCCTCCTTGGGGAACTGCTTAAGGTCCTAGAATCACTCTCTGTCGAGGAGTGGTATCTTCCGACATCCTGCCCCGGCTGGAGCGTCCATGACCTGGCCAGTCACGTGCTCGGGGTCGAGGTCGGCCAACTCTCGATGGGACGTGACGGCCACGGGGTGGCTCTCATAGATGCGGGCAACTGGGACGATCTAGTGGCCGCGCTCAACGACCACAACGAGCGCTGGGTCAGATCGATGAGGGGCGTGAGTCCCCGCCTGCTCGTGGATCTCATCAGATCCACCGGCGGGCAGGTCAACCGGTACCTGGTCTCCCTCGATCCGCTTCTCGCCGGGCCCACGGTCAGTTGGGCAGGTGCAACTCCGGCGCCCATGTGGCTTCACATCGCCCGTGAATACACCGAGAGATGGCATCACCAGCAGCAGATCCGCATGGCCGCAGGGAAACCGCTCCTCACCGACCGCCGCTGGTTCGCCCCTGCCATCGCCACGTTCGTGCACGGCCTACCGAGGGCGTATTCGGATGTCGACGCTCCAGTCGGCTCCATCGTCCGGATCACCGTCTCCGGCCCCTCCGGCGGAACCTGGCTGATCGTCCGCACCCGATCTGCGTGGGTTCTAGGCAGGGACGACTCCTCGGCGTCCGATGCCCACGTAACGATCAGCGAGATCGACGCATGGAAGCTGTTTACCAAGAGCCTGACCAGGGGCGATATCGAATCAGCGGTCCGGGTCGAAGGTGATCGTGCGCTTGGCCTCAGGGCCCTTTCAGCGGTCTCGATAATCGCCTGAGCCAAACATCCGACCTGTCCTCAGTCCGGCATCAAACCGGACGCAGCTGGGCCCCTTGGCGTACGTTCGGTCATTCGAACTTCCGAAGGTCGAGCGTGACAAATCCCCTGCACCGATGGCGGAGGAAAACGGCCCCGGCGATCCTAGGCCGATGCCGCGCCCATACGACGAGAGGCTATGGACCGAAGACCAGCGACTAGGACGAGCAGTGCGGCATTAACCTGCGACCCCGCTCCTCATCCAGTCCATACAGGGAACAGGAGGTTGAGCCAGCCCGCCCTATGCACCAGCCCGCACAGGACCGACTAAACGCCCTCGACGATGATCACGCTGGCATTGGCGGCCCTCATGCGAATCTCCCTGATCTCCGCGTATTCGGGAGAGGTCAGCCAGGCCCTCGCCTGCTCGACGCTGTCAAACTCCACCACGACTATGCGGTCAGGCACCCAGTCGCCGTCCATGACCTCAATCGCTCCGCCGCGAATCAGATATCTCCCCCCGTAAGCCTCTATGGTCGCGGCAACACGTTGGCGGAACTCGGAAAAGAGGGTCTGATCCTTAATCTCATCATGTACTAACACGTATCCTGCCATGCAAGCTCTCCTCTCATACGTCTCATAGGTGTGGCTTCTGCTCAAAGTGTGGCAGTTAGCGGGCTATCTTGAGCCCTCCACCTGCACAGTAACGACATCGATGCCATGGTACTTGCGGTGGCGCACGGAAGACGCATAGTGCCTTAGCAGCCAGAAGGATATCTCGTGTTCCTCCGGAACCTCGGCCTGTTCGCTCAGATGCGCCAGCCGATCTTCGAGGTTCTCGTCGTCGAAGACCGCCAGAAACTCCAGTTCCACGGCCTCGCCAGGGCGCGCGACGACTATCAGGCGCGGTACAACTTCGGTCCCACCGTCGTCGCTGGTTCGCAGAAGACTCGACAGCGTCTCCTCGCCTGCGGCGCGCAGCCGTTGAGCCGAGGCGTCGTTCCACCCGATCCTGGACGCGAGCCTTAGGAGGAACGCGTCGATCTTCGGCAGGGCGGATATGTCCAGTCTGGTCTCAAGACGCGTGTGCCGCGGGCTGGTCAGCTCGATGAACAGGGTCATCAGAATCGCCGCCAGTATGCCGACGGTCAGACCGTTTCCGAGTGATGCACCCCAGGTCTTACCCAGCACCTCTGCGAGGATGTTCTGGCTCTCCAGTCCCACTCCGATCGAGAGGGCCACTCCCACGACCAGAGCCTTTCGATGATCTACACCGTCCTGGAGGACCATCCTCATGCCCTCCACGAACAGGAGGCCCATTATCATCAGCAGGAACGCCCCCATCACGGGACTGGGGATTGTCAGCAGAACGGACGCCACCTTGGGCAGGAACGCCAGCACGAGCAAGATGACACCGATCGCATATCCAACGCTACGAGCTGCAACCCCGGTGAGAGTGGTAAGCGTCACGACCGACGGCGTGTAGACGATCGTGGGCAGCGTCCCGGCAATGCCGGCCAGCAGCGTGCCCAGCCCGTTGGTATTAACGGCGGCCTGGACGAGCCGAAAGTCCGTCGCCTGTGGTCTGACTCTTGAGACCCGTTGAATGACGACACCATCGCTGCTCATCTTGATGGCGACCACGAGGCTCACGATCAGAAAGGCCGGAAGGAGGGTCCAGAACTCCGCACCCGCCCCCAGGTCGAATCCCGGCCAAGCCGCGACAGCCGGCTTATAGAGCCAGTGCGCATCGACTACCCTTCCGGGATCGTACAGTCCGAACAGTGCGGCGGCCGCGCATCCCGTGACTATACCGATGAGCGGAGCCCACAGCCGCCATATCCCGGAGGCACGCATGGCCAGCATCACGGCGACTGCCAGCGTCACCACGGCGACAACCGGACCCGCGGCTGGCGGCGCTCCCTCGGGCACCTCGCTCAGCCTGTCGATCGCGATTGACATGACAGTGACCGCTATCAGCATGAGTGCCGTGCCGGAGACGACCGGCGTGATGACACGCCTCAGCATCGGGAGCCACTGGGCCAGTGCGAACTGAATCAGCGACGACAAAACGATGAGGCTGGCGAGCATGGCTAGACCGCCCATCGTCATTGCGAGGACGCAGACCGCTATGAAATGGGGGCCGGCGCCAGTCATGAGCACGTGCCCCGCTCCAAGCCGTCCGACACGACCCGCCTGCAGGGCGGTGACGATTCCGCCGATTGCCAGCGCTGAGAAGATCGCCCATGACAGATAATCCTCGCCCTGGTCGGCCGCCCGGGCCATGACGGTCACAAACAACACTGTATTCGCCAGGGCTAACATGACGCCCTGGAGGGCGACACCAACCGACAGCAGGGGTGGGCATCTCTGGTCCGGCTCGTAGCGGATGTGATCGTTCAGGCGCGCTATCTTCGGCCTCCCGGCCCAGCGTTGTTTGACCGCACGGCGAAATCATAGGCGGAGCGCCAGCATGTGGCGAGTACCAGAAGGCTGGGATAGACCGATCGGTCAGGGTCGAAGCGTGTCGACCTCGCGGGCCCCCGCTGGTCCGACCGGACCATATGCTCCCTACAGGACCGGGCGGGGTCCTGCTACCAGGAATCAGACAGCTTTATACATCAAATCATTTGAGAAGAGCACCGATTGATACGTTACTCATAGAGACGGTCTGGTATCGTTTTCGCCCGCCTCGTGCGATTCTCCGACGCGAGGCCCAGTTTCCGGCCGTTGCCGAACTCGAACGGACGTTTGGGCGTTACGGCTTCGCCGGCGGGAGCAACAATACTAACCCGGCGGCGATAAGGGTTCTGAACCGGTGTTGGTCACACCGGTTCCTGAGTTCGATGTGCCGGCAGGAAAGTGAAAAAGGACCAGGCTCTGCCGTCGACCCTCCCCCGCCACATCCACGCCGCCCGCCCTAGCGTCCTAGGAGACGAGGACGCACGGCCATCAATCCTGGCTATCGACGACGACCCGGAGGCGCTCAGCCGCCTCCGCAGCACGCTCACCCAGGCCGGCTACCGTCCCCTGGTAACCGGGGACCCGGGTGACGTCCTTCGGCTTCTGAGGGAGCACAGGCCGCGACTGGTTTTCCTCGAACTGGTTCTTCCCGGCGGCGACGGCATCAAGATGATGCAGGACATCATGGCCAACGCCCCCGTTCCGGTGATCATCCTTTCGGCCCATGGACGCGATGAGGTCATCGCAAGGGCGCTTGACATGGGGGCGGCAGACTACGTGGCAAAGCCCTTTGCTCCGGCCGAGCTTTCGGCACGGATCAGGGCGGCCCTACGGCGCGGGTCCGCCGGCAGCCCGGGGGAGGCCGCAGGATCCTACGTTTGCGGCGACTTGGCCATCGACTACGGCCGGCGGACGGTGACCGTCGCAGGGGGCCCCGTCAGGCTCACCGCAACCGAATACCGGATGCTCACCGTGCTTTCTCTGAGCGCCGGCCGGGTGATGACCCACGGCCAGTTGCTGCGTCGAGTCTGGAGCCTGAGCAAGCCGGCCGGATCGGGGCCGGTACGCACAATCGTAAAGAGGCTGCGCCGCAAGCTCGGGGACGACGCCTCGGATCCCGAGCTCCTGTTCACCGTGCCCGGGGTCGGCTACCGGATGGCCCGCCCCGACGCCGGAGCGGGAACCTAGCGTACGCCCCGCACGGGACGGTCCTGAGCGCCTCCTGCAGACCGTCTGTTGCCAAACCTAAACGCGCCATTAGACGGCTGTCGGCCGGTAGATTGCAGGATCCGGATCGAAAACCTCTAACCTTGTCCGCTGTGCCCTAGTGACACGGCCGCGTCAACGTTCGTCTCTTGGCTATGGCGAGTCCACGATACGTCGGTATCAGTAACGGACGGTCGGGGGCCATGCTGCCCGGTCCCCGTGCCCGGAGTGAGGTGCCGAGAAGCCTACCCGGACAAAATGGCGGCGGCAGGAAACGGGATCATTTGATGGGTTCGACTCGATCAGTCAAGGAACGCCAGGCCTGCGGGGATGGTCAGCGGGCCCGCAACCGGACTGACCCAAGTTGACGGCTACGGAGGTCATCTCCCCCATCCGACCAGGCTACAGTCTCACCGGGGAAATGCCCGCCATAGCCTCTGCGCGCGTGTGGCACCAGTCGCCCCGCACACCGAGTGAGCGTGCAGGCCGATCATGCGCAATCCATTTCCGGAAATCTCGGCGCCGCCCATCCACTCACCACCCTGTCCGGTCCCAACGTGCTTGAAAGTCGCCCGTGGTCGGTGGGCGGTCCTTCCATTTCAGGGTATTAGCTGAGGCACCTGTCCGCCTTCCATGATCGGTTACGGCCAGTGTCTTGAGCCATGGTCCCTTTACGGCTCCTCGGGAGCCGACGCGCCGAACTCCTCTCCCACGGCCCAAAGAGCTCCCGAGCAAGCCGGCGATATCTCTTCCAGCCCTCCATGCTCCATGGCCTGCTGATAGGAGACGCCGAAAGCGCTGAAGATGACTTCGTCTCCGATGCGTGCAACGACATGCCCGGTTGCGTCCACTATTCCAACCTCCCCGTCCTCCACGCTCAGCGAAAATGTACTCGGCCAGATGAGGAGAAAAGATACCGGCCCATAGGTGCGATCCCTGAGGCGAAGGGGAGAATCGACATTCAGGCATTTCCCGTCTAGGACCAGCTCCCCTGCGTAGCGCTCTGTCTCCTGATCCGCCGTCAGGGTCCCATCCTGGCTGGGGAAGTAGACATCGGTGTCCGGCAAGACCTTGATCTGGTTGGCAATAAACACTTTCCCGGAACAGGCGCCTCCATCAAGGCTGAAATATCCTCCACCAGCGGCTATTTCATCCCCAACGGTAGCTATGACTCGACCCGCCCCGTTGCGGACATGGACCACCCCGCGGTCGACATGAGGTGTGAACCCGGCGGGCCAGATTATCGTGGTGGAACTATCTCCCAGGCGAAGGCAAGGCCCGTCCAGTACCAGCTCTCCAATGCCTAACGCTTGCATGAGGGACTGGAACCCCATTACGGTCCTCTCCCTTAGAAGCAGGACATCCGGGTCTGACATCCGTAGCTCGGTAGCTTCGCTATTGGGATCGAAGGCGGTAACCTCGTCGCCCACCAACAGATAGGGTCCCTCGCAGTCTTCGGAGAGTCCCTCTATCAACCCCTGGTCCATGGCCTGCTGATAGGTCACTGCGGCCCGGCTGAGTCGGACATGGTCTCCGACGTGCGCAGCGATCCTGCCAAGCCCGCCGACTATCCGAACCGACCCGGATTCCGCTTCGATGGTGAACGCGCCCGGCCAGATGAGCAAGAAGGATAATCGGGGGCTGGTAGCATCATTCGATGGGGCTTCAGCGCGCAGGCAACCCTCAGTGATGAGGAGCTGTCCGGCGAAGTACTCTCCTCCCCTGTCAGTTCCCAGCGGTGCGTCATGCCGCGGGAAAACCACTGAAGAGGCCTGGCCGTCCGTCGCCTGCGACGTTGACGTTTCCAGACCTGTCGCTGGAGTCTCAAGGCTATCGTCGCCGTCGTTGCCGCAGCCCACAGCGGAAGCAAGCAACAGCAGGACGAGCGGGGCGGCAACGGACACCGGATTGGGCTTCACCTCTGTTTTCCTCGCTGCATCTGGCTGGGCCAGGTGTCATCCCTGAATATTGAAGAGACGCCAGCCGGCGCCGCAAGGTTCCCGGTCGGAGCCCGTAACGGAGAACTGCCCCAGGGCGAGTCGGTGTCAGATTTCCGACAGCGAGTTATGGACCACCGTCGGGGCTTCCCGACACTGTTCGCCCTATTCGAACGTAGACGCGTCCTGCCCCACCCACCTGACGATAATGGCATTCAGGGTGCCGTCATCCTTCATCGACGCCAGGGCCTCATCGAGCCTTCCCTTCAGTTCACTGCCCATTCGGACGCCGATACCGAGGCCCCGGTCCAGCAGCACGGACGGCCCCACGATCTCGAGTTCACCCTCGTGCTCGGCAAGCTTCTTTACGCCATACCCGTGGTCCACCAGGATGACATCCACCTTGCCACTGAGCACCTCTTCGACCAGATCCGTCGAGTCGTCAAAGGCCACATACGCCCGGCCCTGTTCCGTCAAGTAGTCCGAGTATATGTTGTTCGCCCCCGATCCGATCGTGCCCTGGACGGCCCCGTCGCCCGCTCCAGCCCTTGCCACGTACACCGAGGGGGTTGGCGGGTAGTACGCCTCCGTGAAGTCGATCAACTTCTCCCGCTTGGTGGTGATGCTCATGCCGGCGAGAATCGCGTCGAATTTTCTGGCCACCAAGTCGGGAATCATGGCATCCCAATCATTCAGGACCCACTCACACTCAATATCGGCGCGCCGGCACAGCTCCTCTCCCAGTTCGCGCTCCAGGCCATCTATCTCGCCTTCATCGTTGACAAAGACGAATGGATGGTAGTTGTCGACGGTGGCTATCACCACCGTGTCTGACCCTCGACATGCGGCCAGTAAAGGCAGGAGTGCCGCCGCCAGGGTTACCGCAACGATCGCCCGCAAGAACCTGCATTTAAACGTCATCACTGTCGTTACCTCGAGTATTCCACTGGAGCCTCAGCCTGGCCGACCGGCGGGAGAATTCGGCGGGTACTCAGATGGACGTGACGCCGGCCAACGATGCGCAGTTCCAAGGATTGCAGTGAGGGCCGAGGCTTGGCCCCTAACGCGTAGAACGCCCAATTGCCTGGCGACGCCTGTTCGACCCGTCCGTACATATGGCAGGGCCACGGCGTGCACCTGTTCCTAGGGGCGGGCGGCGAATCTACCTCAGGCCAGTTACCGGTTGCCATTGGAATCAGCGGGCCACGTTCAGCGCATTGGTGGAGCGTAGATCAACCCACCCTCCAGGTAAGAGGCGTTGAGGGAGCCTGCTCGCGCAAGGCCCACTCGCTCAAGCGTCCTTTCGTAGACTTCTCCGTAGTTGCCCACCTGCCGGATCACGTCCTGCATGAACGTACCCGGTATCTTGCCGTGCCCAATCCCGAGGTTGCTCGGGGCACCGCCATCGAAACCGACTCCCAGCAGCCGCGCAACCGTGTTGTTCGGCGGTTCCGCCGCCATCAGCCTGACGTTCTCACGCGTAACGCCCTGCTCTTCGGCAATGATCATGCCGTTTACGACCCAGCGGACCACGTCCTCCCACTTCGAGTCGTTGTCCCTCACGCTGGGTCCGATCGGCTCCTTGGACAGAGTCTCCGGCAAAACGACGGCGTCGATGGCATCGTCCGTCTTCAAAGCGAACTGGTGGCTTCCCAGTTGAGACTTGTCCGAGGACCACGCGTCGCACTGATCGCTAATGAAGGCTGAACGAAGCTCGGGATTGGCCTGGAAGGTCAACTCCTCGTAGGTTATCCCCTTCTCGGAGAAGTAATCGGAAACGGCTCCCTGGGTGCTGGTGCCGTCAACGATGCAGATGGTTGCACCACCGAGCTGGCTGGCGCTGGTTATGCCAGAGTCCGCCCTGACCATTATGGCGGCACCGTCGTAGAAGGTCGTGGTGACGAAGGCCATGTTCAGGTCGGCGTCGCGACTGGCCGTCCAGCTGGTCGTGCGTATGAGCACGTCGATCTCGCTTGCGGCGAGCAGTTCGAAGCGGTTGGCCGCCGTTGCGGCCTTGAACTCGACCTTGCTCGAGTCCCCGAATACGGCCGCCGCAAGAGCATGACAGTACTCCACGTCGTTGCCCTCCGCGGTTCCGTCCGGCTTCAGCACCCCGAACCCGGGCGTGTCGGCCTTGATGCCGCATACCAGGTACCCTCGATCGAGAACCTGGTCCAGAGTGCTCGCTCCGCGAGCGTCCGCGTCATCTCCGCAGGCAACTATCGCCAGAAGCGCGGCGCAAATCAACGCTGTGGCAACCAGGATCTCAATCCGCCAGCCGCTGAGCAAGCTCATGCCGATCTGATCCGCATCATGGCGCTCATTGCGTCTCGATGCCGGAGCTTGGCTAGGCCCCCGGCCGGACGCGGGTTGCCCCGGATTGGTGCTGATGACCTTCGATCTTCGCCATGCGGTACCCCACGCGCGGCTCGGTCAAGATGTAGGAAGGGCTGTTCGCATCGTCGCCAAGCTTACGGCGAAGCCTCTTGACCACGTCCCGAAGCAGCCACGGCTCTCCGGTTCTGTGTGGTCCCCAGACCAACTGCAGCAGGTGGTCATGGGTCATCACGCGGCCGAGGTTCACCGAGAGCTCGTACAGGACGGCGTACTCGGTCGCGGTCAATTGCACGGGACGCCCGGAGACCGTCACGCTCCGCTCGGCGTAGTCAATATGCAGATCTCCCTGCGAAAGGGGGTGTGAAGGCTCGGCCATATGAGGCGCTGCACGCCTGCGGAGAGCCGCCCTGATCCTGGCCACCAGCTCAGTCGGTGAGAAGGGCTTTACGACGTAGTCAGCAGCGCCCATGTCGAAGGCCCTGGCAACGACCTCCTCTTGACCGTATACAGATACGAAGATGACCGGCACATCGGCCGACCTCAGGATGTCCTTCATGAGCTCGATGCCGTCGGTGCCCGGAAGCATCAAATCAAGCAGTACAAGGTGCGGTCTTTCCTCTTCCATGAGCCGGGGGACCTCCTCCGGATCCCCGGTCACGATCGGCGCGTAGCCTTCCTTCGACAGGGCGCCGCGGACGTACCTGAGCGCCTGCGGATCGTCGTCCACAGCGAGCACGCGCACCCGATCCCTCACCGAGCTTCGCAGCCGTGCGGAAGCCGCGGGGGACTTCGCGATCTCGACGAGGCCTTCCCCTTCGACCACTGGAATCGTGAAGGTGAATCGGGCTCCCAGTCCGGGTCCTTCGCTTTGCGCCCAGATTCGGCCTCCGTGCGCCTCCACTATCCCCTTGCAGATCGCAAGTCCGAGGCCCGATCCGGCAGTGCCGCTTCTGCGTTCCAACTCATCAAGCCTTGAGAACTTCCTGAACAGATGGGGCAGATGGTCGGAAGAAAGGCCCCTGCCCTCATCGGTTACCGAGACACAAACATGGACGTCGCCGCGCTCTGCGGCGATCCTGATGGGTGACCCTTCGGGCGAGTACCTCGCAGCATTGGAAAGAAGGTTGGTCAGCACCTGTACGACGCGCCTCCGATCCGCCATGACCGGCGGAAGGTCGGGAGGAAGGTCTACATCCAGGTTCTCTCGGACCCCTGCGCTCAGGAACCTGCGCCTGGCCTCGTCCACCATGTCCGCAAGACTGGCGGGGCCTGGATTGACCGACAATGCGCCGGTCTCTATCCGAGCCACGTCCAGAAGGTCTCCGATCAGGTGCCTCATCTGGTCGGACTGGTCGCGGATTATGCGGAAGAACTGGGTCATCTCCGCGGGATCCAGCTCGGATGCAGCCTCGAGGAGCGTGTCGGCCGAGCCCTTGATGGAAGTGAGCGGCGTCCTCAACTCGTGACTGACCATGCCCAGAAACTCGGCTCGCTGACGCTCAAGCTCCTCCATCGGCGTCATGTCCTGCATGGTCATGACGAACGACTCGAGCTCGCCGTCCTCGGAGTGGATCGGTGTGGCGTTTATGAGCGCACTGACGCTCCGGCCGTCGGGCACCCGCATGACGATCTCCTCGGCCCGGACCGTCTCCCCCGCGCTCAGCAGTTCGGCCATCGGGAATTCCATGAGTGAAATCTCGCGCCCGTCCGCCCGCACGTACGACAACACGTCGAGCAGCTGCTCCGGCGACTGGTCCGGCTCCCGAAGACTGTCGACGATCCTCCGGGCCTCCGTGTTGATCGAAACAGGGGCTCCTGTCCTCGCATCGAAGACCACGACACCCACGGGAGAGGTATTGATAAGGGTCTCAAGGTCGGTCCTCGCCTTCTGCTCTTCGCGGTGCCTGCGGGCGTTGGCGATGACCAGCGCTGCCTGGGAGGCGAACATCACCAGCGTCTCCTCGTCTTCACAGGTGAACTCGCCTCCTCCCTCCTTTGCTGCAAGGTAGACGTTCGCCACACGCTCGCCCCGGTGCAGGACCGGCGAGGCGAGGAAAGAGACGGGTGGCTCTACCGGGAGGGGCGGGCGGAACACCGGGATTCCCTTCGACCTGATGTGACCGAGCAGGTCCCGGACTCTAAGCGGGCCGGATATCCTGCCCAGGTACTCGAACAACTGCCTGCCGTTCGGCATCTCCCAGAGCTGTCCCGCCTCCTCGGCGGTCATTCCCGAGGAGAGAAAATCCTGCACCTGTCCGCCATCGGCGAGAAGCGTGAATACCCCGTACCTGGCTCCAGTCAGCGACCGGGCCGAGTCCAGAACACCCTGCAGCACCGCGTCGAGTTCGAGGCTCTCGTTGATACGAATGCTCGCCTCCGCCAGCAGCGACAACCGCTGCCGAAGCTCAGTCACCTCCGCGTCGCGTACCCCTGAGTGGTTCATTCTTCAGCCCCGACGCATGTCCACAGCGCGGTGCTCTGGGCAACTCCCTTCGGAAGATCGAGACATGGGCGGATTCACGACTCACACCCCCTGCACAGCAACATCCTCTCCTTCCGAATCAGAAATACATCCAAACTCATACGATTCCTGCACCGAATCATACGATCAATATACACGCAGCCGCTATTATGGCGGGCGCATTCGGGTCAATGACTTGCTGAAATCACCTTACCCTCGCAATGCAGTTCCGGGTACGTGGCCTGCGAATCAGGCACGGTGTGCGTCTCCAACACCCACGTTGCCGATCGGACGCGAGTGGCTCAGCCTACGCGACGGGCGAAGGCGTGGGAGGCGAATCAGCAGAAAAGAGAGAGGGTCAGCAGAGACACAGAGGGATTGTCGAATTTCACTTCGGTGGGAAGCCAGCGCCGCCGCTTTCAGGAGGGCGATCTGAGAGGCGCTTTAGGGCTCGCCGACCTTGGCGTGCGCGATGAGGGCCATGCACCCCTATGAGAACAAGGCGGAAGAAGGTGGGCTTGTTGCTCGTGACGGGCATTGTCCTGTATGCGTTCGCCCTGCTCCTGTTCGAAGTTCGCAAAAGGAAGTAATGCCCCATGTCCACGTCGACAACGGAGGGCGCCATTCCCTTATGCGCGCGGAAGCCTGTGGCCCACGTAGACGGCACCTCCTCATCGGCAATGATGGAGCCAGGTGGTGGCGAGACCCCAGCGGCGGTCAGGCTTCGTTTCAGCCTGCCGCATGGGATTGTGGCTGTGCAATCTAGCAACGACCGCAAGATCGTGGCTGCCATAGTCGCCATGGTGCTCCTAGGCATGATTTTCGCCTTCTCGGTCGTGTTCGCACTCAGGTAAGAGGGTACGTTGTGCGATTGCAGGAGGAATCAGTCCCCGGAACCGAAGTGGAGCCCCATCACGACACATGGAGAGGTCTGAGCGCCCCCCCAAGGCGGTTAGGTGGGACAACATCCCTGGCAACCTTACGCACGGTGGACGAGCCGCACTGATGTGATGGCCACAGCCTCATGCACCAGGTGACGCAGGTACCCGGGTCGTTGATCTTCGGCTGGCCGCCGATGTGCCAGTGTCCGTAGGTGCGAATTGAGCGCAACCGAAGTCCTGGCCGCGACGCTAATAGTCGGCGTCGTGATGCTGGGCATGTACGGGCGGATACTCGAATGGCGAGACAACCAGCGTCGGTTGGAGAAAGAAAGAGCACGACGCCTGCGGCAAGACCGATGAAGATAGTTGCCACCGTCATGCAGGGTCGAAAAAGCCTCGTGCCGATGGACGCCGTGTTCCATCAAACGTGCTGCGGCCACCATGCGCGGCGGACGGACAAACCCCATAAAAGCAGCGAGATATATCCCTCCATAGAGGCAGCTATGGCGGCAATAGGCGGGAAGGTCTACTGCTGCATCATCTGCCTCCGGGGAAAGGGCCGACACCTGAATTGGTAGTGCTTCGCTACCTAACTGCCCTAATCCGCTGGATGCGCATACGTTCCGCCAAACGCAGAGAGCGAAGGATCGCTAGCGTATGGGACAGGTACAGGTAGGGGTACATGTCAAAGCGCGGCTACGTGCTGGAATTCACCTGGGCGACTGGAAGCGACGCAGGAACGCTGCTCGGTGAGCCCTGCGTCAAGCTGATGGATGATCACAGAGCAGACCGGCACCAGATCGAGCTTGATCGGCACACCTGGAGAGACAGTCTCTCATCGCCCTATCTGAATACTGACGATGAGCAGATGGACTAGAAGGAGCATGTGATGCAGTTCAACATCAGACTGGACGTAATCTCTATCGGCTACGTAATGAGCGCCACCCTGTTTTGTATTGCCCTTGCGCTCACCGCGAGGGCTATGCACTCGGCGAGCGGTTTCGAGGAAGTAGGTTGGATTGGCCTTGCCACCATCACCATGCCTCTGGGCATGTCTTTCATCAGTTTTCTCGTAACGGAGGTGATAAGAGTCCTTAACTCGATTGTCCTGGTTTCAGACCCCGACCAGGTACTTTCCGATTCCCCGGGCAATTGAGTTGCCGTGGGCTGCGAATCGTCTCTGAAGCCTGAATGACAATCAGTGTGATCGAGGCGACTCACACGTCAGAATTTTCCGGGGCATTCGTCGCTTTTGCTTCACCGCAATTACCGCCCCTGCCGCGCACGTCATTGCCGCGGGCGAGACGCCAAACCCCGGACGGGGAGGCGAATGGTCACCGTGGCGCCTTTTTCGAGCCCGTCGCTGGCTACGTCAATCGTGCCTCCGTGCGATTCGACTTTGGCCCGGGCGATGGCCAGTCCCAGGCCGGTGCCACCTATCCCTCGATGGCGAGATGAATCGGTGCGGTAAAAGCGGTCGAAGAGGTGTGGAAGGTCTGCTTCGCTGATCCCGATCCCATCATCAACGACCGAGATGTCAGATCCCGGTCGCTATCCAGATCCGCCCGGACTACAACGTTTCCCCCGGCTTCAGAGCATCGGATAGCATTCCCTATGACGTTCCCAAGCGCTGACTCATGCGCATCTGGTCGAGGTCCATGTCCGGGAGGCCATCGGACGCCAGCAGCGAAAGTTCAACCTGCCGGGCCTGAGATTGCGGCTGCCACCGTTCCACCTCCCTCATGAAGAATCCGTGTCACACACGATGGGGGCAAACTGTCGCAGAAATATGTCGGCCAAGATGGGCTGTTGGAACAGGAGGACCGGCTAGTCGACCTACTGTCTGGCGTGGACGGGAACGGCGTCTTTGGCGACGGTTTGTTTCTACGGTCGAAGGAAGGAGACGTCTTCCTGCCATTCAACACCAGATGGGGGAGACCGGCGTGACCAACTACCGGCCAGGTGGGTTGAGTAGAGCACCTTGACCCTGAGGAACGCCTCGGGAGTGCAATTGGGCGCTATGCTTAAGTGGTTTGATAGGGAACCGACTGACCGCTAGGTGGACAGGCAAGATCCGACTAAGTTGCACTGCTCCACCCGCTCAACTTCCTACGTTGAACGGGAGTCCAAACTCTTGCTGCTTGGACCCGGTATCGTCCCTAAGAGACAGGGTTGAACGGTCAGTTTCCGACCGATAACGCGCGGTTGCTACCTCGAGAATGCTCTCTCGTACTTGAGCCTGACCCCTGCACCGTAAGACATCGGCAACCCTGGCGGAGAGTCTGGGAAGTCAACGCCAGGTGCCCACCTACGCCGCAAGACCGACCTCTTGAGACTCGCTGCATTCGACCTCGCAGGAACCCTCTTCAGGGATCAGACACGCCGCAAGGCCATCGCTCGTGGGATAGGCCACCTCGATTGCGTGAGAGATTTTGAGCGACCGAATGTCAACCAGATGATAGAGGTGATGGCAACAGACCATTGTGGCTTACCAACCGGCCTCTGAGAGCGTTACTGCAGGCAAGGTGGAGGTCTTTGAGATGATCGAGCGGGCCGCACAGCCCGACAGTCCAGTTTCGCCTAAAGAGGAGAGCGACCAGATGGCCGAACCGGAGACCATAGTAGTCACCGGGGCCACCGGGTACATCGGCGGACGGTTGGTGCCCAGACTGATCGGGGGCAGACGCCGGGTCCGCGTCCTGGTCCGCAGCGGCACGCGGGCACTCTCACACGAATGGGGAGGGAATGTCGACGTGGTCGTCGGCGACGCGCTGGACCCGGAGGCTTTGTCCCGCGCGCTCAGCGGCGCTAACACAGCCTACTACCTGATCCACAGCATGTCCGCCGGCCCGGGATTCGGCGAAATGGACATACGGCTCGCGCGGGCCTTCGGCCGGGCCGCCAGCGAGGCCGGCGTAGAGCGCATCATATACCTGGGCGGCCTCGGGGATCCGGGCTCCAACCTCTCCCCTCACCTGCGCTCACGGCAGGAGTCTGGACGGGCGCTTCGGGAAGGCGGCGTTCCGGTTACGGAGTTTCGGGCCGCCGTGATCGTCGGGTCGGGCAGCATCTCCTTCGAGATGATCCGACACCTGGTCGAGCGCCTCCCGGTGATGATCTGCCCCCGCTGGGTATACTCCCGCATCCAGCCAATTGCTGTCGATGACCTCCTGGATTACCTCGTCTCCGCACTGGATACGCCCGCCGGCAGCGACCGAATAATCGAGATCGGAGGCAGTGAGATCACGACCTACCGCGGGCTGATGCTCGGCTACGCGGAGGCCAGGGGCCTCAGGCGCCTGATGATCCCGGTCCCGGTCCTCACTCCCCGCCTCTCCTCCTACTGGGTTCACTGGGTGACGCCCATCCCCGCCGGGATCGCCGCGCCTCTCGTCGAAGGGCTACGCAACGAGGTAACGGTGACCAGCGATCTGGCCCTTTCGCTCTTTCCCGACCTGAGGCCGACGGACTACGCCTCGGCCATCGGCGCCGTCATGACGGACCTTGAGGGGGGACGGATAGACACATCATGGACCGATGCCGCTCGCACCGCCGGAGCGCCGGCTGACCCGGTGCAGGTTGCGGCCCGCGAGGGGATGATCATCGAGCGCCGCCGGCGTGCGGTCAGCGCCGCGCCACAGACCGTCTACCGGGTGCTGACCGGCATCGGTGCAGGCCGCGGATGGTACTTCGCGAACTGGTCCTGGAGGCTGCGCGGGATGCTGGACAGGCTCCTAGGAGGTGCCGGCCTGCGCAGGGGGCGGCGCCATCCCGATGACCTGCGCGTGGGCGACGCGGTGGATTTCTGGCGGGTGGAAGCACTGGAGATCGACCGCCTGGTCCGCCTCAGGGCGGAGATGAAGCTTCCCGGGAGCGCGTGGCTACAGTTCGAGATAGAAGAGGCCGACGGCGGGACGGCGCACCTGGTGCAGGCTGCGGCGTTTCAGCCAAGGGGACTTGCCGGCCTGACCTACTGGTATGCGCTGTACCCCTTCCACGCCTGGATCTTCGGGGGACTGATAGAGGCCATAGCCCGGCGGGCGGAAAGCCTGGCTTCCAGCGTTGCGGAGCAGAGCCCGGGGCAGGAGGCGGATGTCTGAGAAAGGCCGGGGCCCCAGTAGGTCACCGTCCCTTGCAGGGACCGTCCGGTTCTGCCAGCCACAGATAGACGCGGCGACGGTGTTAGCTGGAAGTCAGCGTCCAGGTCTGCATCATCCAGCACGCCATTTCTTACAGCCCAGATCACGGGTTCTGTTTCGTCTTGATACCGTGCTTGTCCTGAACGCGGTGTAGAGTGTTGCACACCTCCATGAACTGCGATGCCGACGGTGCCATCTGCACGGAGGACAGTAGGAGGCTATCCAACTGACTGGAGATCAACGTCCCGGGATCTCCGTTAGGCTCCTGGGGAAACCCAGACGTGGGCCTGTAACGGAAGGCGTGCCATGACCGAAAAGAACATAGTCCAGTGGGTCTATTCCTCCAAGGACATCGGCGAACTGCGGGACAGATACGACCAGTGGGCATCGGCCTACGAGCATGACCTGGAAAAGGACTTCGGCTGGTCGGGGCCACAGTTGGCTGTCGCCGTCTTCGCCAGGTACGTGCCCAAGTGCGCACGGGTCCTTGACGCGGGCGCCGGCACGGGCCTAGTCGGCAGGGCGCTGAAGGAGAAGGGCTACGGCTCCATAGTCGCGATGGACCTCTCCGAAGGCATGCTGGCCGAGGCAAGGAAGACCGAAGCGTACGAGAGCTACGACCAGATGGTTATGGGTGAACCCCTGGCATACGAGACCAACAGCTTTGACGCTGCTGTGAGTGTGGGTGTCTTCACAGTAGGACACGTCCCGGCCAAAGGCCTCGGTGAACTGGTGCGCGTCGTCAGATCAGGTGGCTACATCGTCTATTCCCTGCGCCCCGACATATACGAGGCCAATGGCTTCCGCAAAGAGCACTCCGGCCTCCAGGCAGCAGGCAAAGCAGCGGTGATCGAGGCGACGATCCCCCAGCGCGCAATGCCCATCGGTGAGCCCGAGGTGGAACACCAGATCTGGGTGCTGAGGGTTACATAGCTCCTGCGAGGGTTGGCCGCGACGCCGATGAACTCGTAGCAACGCGGCCAGCGAATCGCCCAGACACTGCTGCCTTCCGCCAGTCCCCGAACGATCGACGCGGCCTCCTCGTGAATTATCGATTCGCGGCAGCGAGCCCAAACGAGCGGGTTCGTGTCGACCGCGATCATCGGGACCGGGGTGGAGCGATGAACTCGCAGGTGGGGCCGCAGCCTCGCCTGAGCTTTCGGTCGAGCGTTACCAGGGGACAATCCAGCGCCTCGGCCAGTGCAACGTACCATGCATCGTAGCTGGTCAGGTTCCCACGTAACGCCCATACCCGCTCTGCGAAGGCGGCGAAGGGAAACAACTCTATGTCGAGCCGCAGGAGGTCGCCATGGGAGGTTGTGGCCTCAATGCGGGATATATGGCCCGCCCGTTCCAGACGGCGCAGGATGTAGCTGGCCTCGGCTAGAGCTAGCTCCGGACCGGCCAGATCGCCTTCAGCAAGCACAGACTCCGCCCACTTACCCTCAGGCCCGAGTCGACCAGGGCCGCGACCAGCACGGACGCGTCGGCGACCGTCGTCACTTCCGGTCTGCGTCACGGGCGCGAAGGATTCGGGACGGCTGCACCCTGGATTCCGCCACTGTCTTGCGGTCGCGAACTCCTTGCAGCCATGTAGCCACGTATGGACGCGAGGCAATTCGCTCCAACTCTCCGCGCAAGAACTCCTGCATGGACTGGCGCTTAAGGGCTGCGCGCGCAGCAAGCTCGTCGCGAACTTCCTCGGGGACTCCCCTTATCGTGATCTGTACTGCCATGACCGCTTATTGACATCACTGAAAGCATATTGCAACAACAGTCATCCCGACCCGTTTCCCCGATTCCGACCAGGCCGGAACGTCAATGAACCGGGCCGTCCGACGGTATCGGAGCCAGCTATCCGGTCCTGCACATAGGGGCGTCACTGCGGCTGGTACATAATCTGGGGCAGGTGATCTTGCCAACGGCAGAGTTCCCACGGCAGGGAAGTTCGGGGCTCGGTCCAGTAGCTAGGGCAAATGGGACTTGAGATGCTAGGCCGCTGCCAGAGCTGCACAGCTTTAGTCACGCCGGAGGGCACCGCGTTCATGTGTTCCTGCGAATGCACCCTACGTCCCACATGTGCTGCGAAAGTGAACGGCATCTGTCCGAACTGTGGTGGCGAGCTGGTACATCTCCCACGGCGAGGGGCTGACGCTTACGGACCGTAACCCGCCAATCCCCCCTTCAAAGCCTGGCCGCTAGCCCGTCTCCACAGGGCCTGCGATCGACAACGAAAGGGAGACCACCACCGGTCCGGATGGCCATTCCCTGGCAACTTCGGTGGTCGACGAGCCTCGAAACCAACTTGAATGCCGGTGCTAAGTACGGGCGGGGGAACACCAGCACGGCGTGGTGCGCCGACTTGGACGCGGTCCGGGAGAAGGCTGAGGGCGCCGCTCTCGGCTAGATCGTGCGCCTGAGCTTGGGGTCCAGTATGTCCCGCAAACCGTCTCCGGCCAGGTTGATGCCAAGGACCGTCAGCGTGAGAAAGGCGCCCGGGAACAGTATCACCCACGCCGCCCCTTTTATGTTCTTGCTCCCCTCAGCCATGATGCCGCCCCAGCTGGGGGTGTCGGGCGGAGCGCCGGCCCCAAGAAAGCTCAGCACCGCCTCCACCAGCACCGCGTCGGCGGCCACCAGACTGGCCAGCACGATGAGGGGCACCACGGTGTTGGGAAGGATGTGGGCGGATATTATCCGGAGCGGGGAAGCCCCCAGCGCAATGGCCGCATCGACATAGACCTCGTTCCGCAGGCTGAGTACCGACGCTCTCACCACACGCGTAACCGCCGGGGTATAGGCCACCGGCAGCACCATGATGACGATCTTGACGCTTCCGCCTATCAGGGCCACCAGTGCCAGGGCCAGGATGATGACGGGAATGGCCATAATCCCGTCCATCACCCTCATGACCACCATGTCCACGCGCCGGTAGTAGCCTGCCAGCAGCCCTATGACCGCCCCCAGTACCGAGCTGATCAGGGCCACCGAGAAACCCACCATGAGCGAGACCCTCGATCCGAATATCGTCCGGCTGTAGACATCACGCCCCACAAGGTCCGTTCCGAACCAGTACGACGAAGAGGGGGACTGCAGGCGGTCGACGACGGCCAGCTTGTTCGGGTCCACGGTGAACAGGAAATTTGCAAGGACCGCGATCAGCGCCATCAGGACGACGACCACTATTCCAGCGACCATCATGGGCTTGCGGCGAGTGAGCCGCGCCGCGGAGTCGAGGAGGCTTCCACCCTTGGAAACGATGACGGGGACCGCCGGTGCCGCGCGCGTTGGGACCCGGTGCTGCATCAGTACCTGATCCTCGGATCGAATAAGGCGTATGACAGGTCAACCAAGAGATTCACTAGCAGGTATATTCCGGACACCAATATGATCGCGGCCTGGATTACCGGGTAGTCCCTTTGAAGCATGGCAGTCACGGTCAGCCGGCCGATGCCCGGGATGGCGAAGACGACCTCGGTGACGACCACCCCCGCCAGCAGGCCCGCAAACCCTAGCCCGATGACGGTAAGGATGGGCAGCGCCGAGTTCCTCAGGGCGTGCCTCAGAAGAACGCTCGTTTCGGGCAGACCCTTGGCCCTGGCCGTCCGGACGTAGTCCTCCCCCAGGACCTCCAGCATGCTGGCCCGCGTCATCCTGGTGATCAGGGCCATGAGCACTAGGCCAGTGGCCAGCGATGGCAGGAAGATCGAGCGCAGAAAGTCGTCCACGCCGTCGCCGGGATGGACGAACCCGGCCACGGGGAAGAGGGGTAGCCTGACCGCCAGGCCGAGAATGAGCAGGAACCCCAAAAAGAACAAGGGCATCGAGTATCCCAGCGTTGAGAACAGCATCGCCCCCCGGTCGAGCCAGCTATTGGCCTTCCACGCGGCGATCACCCCCAGAGGGACGCCTAGCCCGACGGCGATGAGCTCCGTGAGGATGGTCAGCGAGACGGAGGGCAGGATCCTGGCCCCGAGCAGCTCGGTCACAGGATGTTTGGATGCGATGGACTCGCCGAAATCGCCCTGGAAGATGTCCTTCAGGAATATACCCAGCTGGACGATGATCGGTCTGTCCAGCCCCAGCGACTCCCGAATGGCCTGGATCTGCTCATCGGGGGCCAACGGACCCGCCATGATCCGCGCCGGGTCTCCAGGGGTAACGCGCAGCAGCAGGAAGGTGAACAGCAGCACCACGAAGATGACCGGTATCGCCGCAAGAAGACGTCGAAGGATGTATGCCTGCATCTGTTCGCCGCTCCCCGCAGGTGCGCTAACGGTCCATCAAGTCTGGCGCGATCGCCGCTGCTCCCGTCGGTCCGTCCGACGGTGCTACTCTCCGTGAGCCCGCTTCTCGTTCAGCTAAAGGGTTGCCAGTCCACCGGCGCGTGCCTCCCCGAGGCGGTGGAGGACACTAGCGGTCCAGGCCGCGGGGGAAGCGACGCATGCCTCCCTTGCGGCCTGGACCGAACTGCCGGTGCCGGCAGCGTTTGGTCTGCGTGTATGGCCTAGGCGATTCGGACCTCTCCTAGTCCAGCCACACGTTGTAGTACGTGGGGAAGGCCGTCGGCTTCAGGTTCGCGACCCGGATCTGATGGGGAAGCATCGGGAAGAACTGCCCGAGGACGATGTTGTAAGCATCCTCGTAGGCTGCGGCCTGCATCCTGTCTACGACGGCCTTCTTGGCCTCCAGATTCGGGGCCCTGATGAATTCGGCAACGAGGTCCGGGTACCCTGGCCAACCCCACAGCGTCTCGCTCAGGTTGTTGACCGGGCTGATGTCTGGCTGTGCGCAGGTCGAGGCCGGGCAGAAGTTGGTGAACAGGTTCCAGTCGTTGGCGCCCAGTCTCGAGATGACGGTGGCCAGGTCCATTCCCGGCATCTCGACGGTCATGCCCGCCGCCTCAAGCGATGGCTTGAGGACGATGCCAAGGGGGTTGAGCTGCGGATGGTCGGAGGAGTTCAGGATCACGATCGTTTCGCCCGCGTAGCCCGCCTCGGCCAGCAGCTCGGCCGCCCTCTCGGGGTTGTTCTGGTTGTAAAGCTCCTCGGACACGGTGCTCTCCCACGGGGTCCCGCAGAAGAAGACCGACGAGCAGAGTATCCAGAGTTCCGGGTCGCCCAGCGAGGCCATCATGGACTCGGCATCGACGGCGGCCAGGATGGCCTGCCGCACGAGTTTGTTGTCCGTCGGAGCGAAGCTGCCCTTCGCCCACACCTCCGACTGGTTGCCGGGCTTGGTGACGACGAGGCCTATGTCCTCGTTGTCCCTGATGCGCGAGGCGAAGTCGAGGCTTATGCCGTCAACTATGTCCCACTGGCCCGTCTCAAGGCCGGCGTACTTGGTCTCGTCGTTGGGGATCTCAACCCATTCGATTCGGTCCAGGTACGCGCGCTTGCCCCCGGCCAGGAAGTTCTCCGGCTCGGGCCGGGAGATGAACCCATCGTAGCGAACGATGGACAGCTTGTTTCCCGGTTCCCATGTCTCGAACTCGTACGGCCCCGTGCCTATCCACTCCGTTATCGGCTCGGAGAACGGGGCGCTGTTGGCGATGTCCTCGGGCCAGACCTGGGGCGAGAGGTGCGGGGACGTGCCCAGCCCGATCACCAAGCCGCCGAACGGTTCGTTCAGGTTAATTACGAAGGTGAGGTCGTCCACCTTGACCGCCTCGCTGATAAAGTCCGCGGTGTTCTTGACCGAGGGCGCGGGCAGCCAGCGGTTGATGGACGCTATCACGTCATCTGAGGTCACGGGGTCGCCGTTGTGGAACGTGATCCCGTCCCTGAGCGTGAACGTGTATGTCATGTTGTCGTCGCTGATGCTCCAAGTGTCCACCAGCTGGGGCTGAGGGTTCAGGTTGAAGTCCCACGCGAACAGGTGCTCATAGACGTGCACGGAGGTGTGCACGCTGATGACCGCCGGCAGTGGGAGCGGATCCAGAGAGGAGAAGCTACCCTGGGCCACCACGCGAAGGGTGCCACCGTACTTGGGCTCTGTGGTGATGATCTCCCTTTCCTTTATGATCTTCTCCTCCACCTGCACCTTCTCCACCTCCACCACGACCGTCTCGCCCGGCACCTCCACCTCGACCACCTTCTCCACCACCACCGTCTCGCCCGGCACCTCCACCTCGACCACCTTCTCCACCACCACCGTCTCGCCTGCTACCTCCACCTCCTTGACTACCTCCTTCTCCACCACGACCGTCTCACCCGGCACCTCCACCTGGACCACCTTCTCAACCTCCACCACCTTCTCGACCTCCACCACCTCGGTCTCACCGGCACCGCACGCCATGGCCGTGACCAGGCCCAGCACGAGCAGGGCAAGAGTGACCAGTAAAGTTCTAGGGTTCGTCAACCACCTAATCATGTCCATCTTCCCTCCGAACGCGAATCAGCTTCCTAACGATCAGCATCTTTACTCGGTGCGGCAGGCGCTCTTGGCCAGCTAACGACGGCATTCTAATGGTTTTGTCGGCGCCAGCACAAACGCGTCGACTCGGGCTGTGGGGCCCGTGCCGCAAGCATCCCCACCCCTCGTCACCCTCCACGTTCCACAGTCCTCCCGCGGGCTCCAGCGCCTTCGCTGTGCGTCCATGTGCGGATTGCCACGGAGTGATGGCGCCAACGCTGACAACAGGCGGCGCGGCGCCGTGCCTGACATGGCCCGCGAACATGGCCTAGGCAGATGCGAACCGCGCTGACCTGCTAATATGGAACGTACCTTCCAGTTTCGCGGGTCATCTGCTGACCTCACCAGTCTCCGTTTGACAGGCCTCTTGCCGACCCCCGCTTTGCTTGTAGGAAAACCACGCCGAGGGAGTTCGGTATGAGAATCTATGTTGGAAATTTGGTACACGACGTCACGGATGATGACCTGAGAGGGGCGTTCGCCGCCTACGGAGAGGTCGCCTCCGCGGACGTGATAATGGACCGTTACACCGGCCAGTCCAGAGGCTTCGGCTTTGTGGAGATGCGCGATAACGAAAGCGCGCAGAAGGCCATCCGGGAACTGGACGGCAGGGACATCAAGGGCCGCCAGGTCAAGGTCAACGAGGCTCGACCGCGGACCGATAGCAGGGGCTTCGGCGGCGGCGGCGGTGGAGGCGGCCGCGGCCCCAGGTGGTAACGACGAACGCGTTCCATCTGGCATAGACGCCGCTTGAGCGTGGAGCCCGTGCCGGCTCCGTGCTGAGCGGCGGTCCTCAAATCCAGCAACAGGGTTCCGGCCGGAAGCAGCAGACCGCACCTCCCTGAGGGCGGGGTGCAGCCCAGGCCGGAACGCAGCACAGGACCGCATTTACGGACAGTCTGGCGCAGCCAGCCATATAACGTGCTGGCTGCTCCGGATAGTTTCCGGGCTACCGTCCTGCGTCATCGGCTCTGCGTCCAAGAGCCTCGCCCAGAACTGCGGCGTCCCCAGCGGCCCCGGGCGTCTTGGGGCCGTTTGGTAAACTCCGCTGGCCGCGACCGCGGCACATCCTTGGAGCGCGGGGAAGGGCGATGGTTCATATGCGTCGACGGCGATCGTACGTTGGGTTCCTCGGGCTGCTAGTGCCGGCGCTTATGCTTGGCGTGCTGGCTTCGTGCGGGGAGCCGGCCCCGGGGGATCAGTCCAGCCCGAAGGATCGGCTGGACAAGGCCGCCGACCGCATCGGGCAGGTGACGTCGCTGGACTTTACGCTCAGTCACGAGGAGGGAGTCACGCCACTGTTCTCCGGGATAGTCCTGCAGAAGGCCGAGGGCACGGTGGAGGGCACGGAGCGGGCCACGGTGGACGTTGAGGCCCTGGTCTCCCTCATAAACTCTTACATCGAAATGAGCATAGTGATCGAAGGCGAAAGCGCCACCATGTCGGACCCACTCTCGGGCAACCCGGTCCCCGTCGCGACAAGCGAATTGCCGTTCAACCTGCGCAGCCTGGGAAGCACTCTGTCCGGCATCCTGAGGGCCATCAAAGAACCGAGGTACGCCGGCGACGAAACCGTCGACGGAGTGGCAAGCAAGGTGATCGCCGGGTCCATTACCGGGGCCGCAATTCAGCCCCTCATCCCGGGGGCGGACGCCGGTCTGTCCCAGGACATCGAGGTATGGGTGGGCGCAGATGACCTGACGCGAAGGGTTCGCATCACCGGCAAGATCCTCGAAGGTGACGAGGAGCCGGTGATACGCGTGCTCTCATTCCGCAGTTTCGACTCCGCTCGGGTTCCGTAACCTAGCCGGCTATGGGAGGCAACTCGGCCTCCGAACTGAGGGTCTGGCTGCCGATAGTCATCGTCAGCGGAGCGGTGCTGACGGCGGCGCTGGACCACACGGTGGTGGTCACGGTGCTCCCGGAGGTCATGCCGGACCTGAAGGTCCCGCCTACGGAGCTGGACCAGGCGGCGTGGATCATCACCGCGTACCTCCTGGGGTTCACCGCCGCTATCCCAGTGACCGCGCGCCTGGCCGACGTCCACGGCCACGGCCGTCTGTACCAGATCTCGCTGGTCATTTTCGGCGTCGGGTCGCTGGGGGCGGCGCTCGCGCCGAGCCTTGAATGGCTCATCGCTGCACGGACCGTGCAGGCGATTGGGGGCGGAGCGACGATTCCGGTCGGCATGGCGATGGCGGTGCAGGCGTTCCCCGGCAAGCGGCGGGCGATCGCCGTCGGCATCATCGGGGCGTGCGCGGAGGCCGGAATGGTGCTTGGACCGCTTTACGGGGGCGTCATTACGAACCTGCTGGGCTGGCGCTGGGTGTTCTGGCTGGACATACCCCAAGCCATCATCCTGATCTGGCTGCTTCGTGGCTTCCCCGTGGTCCGCATGCCCAGCGTCCGCATGGACTACGTGGGCGGCGCGCTCTTGGTGGCGGGCCTTTCGCTTCTCGTATTCGCGACGGCGCAGGAGGAGACCTTCGACGCATCTTCACCGCTGCCGTACGCGCTGGGAGGCGCGGGCGCCGTCATAGTCGGCCTGCTGGCCTGGGTGCAGGGAAGGTCGCCGAGCCCGCTGCTGCCACCGGAGTTCTTCCGGTCCCGTCAGGCCATGGCGGCGTTCGTGGTCAAGCTGCTCGTAGGGGCGTCGCTCATCATGGCGATGGTCACCGTGCCGCTGATGGCCAACACGGTGCTGGGCCAGAGCCCGCTCGAGGGAGGACTGCGCCTGATGCGCATGACCGGCGCCATGCCCATCGGTGCGCTGGTGGGCGGCTTCCTGACCTACAGGCTGGGCGAACGGGGGGTCACCGTGCTGGGTCTAGGCATCGGCGCCCTGGGCCTGTTCCTTATGACCGGATGGACCATCGATATAGCGGACCCGGGCATGACGCTTCACCTTATGCTGGCCGGGTTTGGCTTCGGCCTGGTCATCGCACCGGTCTTCGTAACGGCGATGGACGCAGCGTCGGCAGAGTACCAGGCAACGTCCGCCTCGCTGGTGACGACTGCGCGCATGCTGGGCATGACCTTCGGCATGGCGGCCCTGGCCGCCTGGGGCGTGGGTGAGTTTCAGACCGCGACAATGGGTCTGGCGATCCCGCTGCCTTCGGCGGAGCTGTCCGGCGCGGAATACGAGGCGCAGCTAGATGTCTACCAGAGCAGTGTCTCGGACGCGAGCGTGGCGCTGTTCCAGGACTTTTTCCGCATCTCGGCCGTGCTGCTCCTGGCCGGACTGGTCCCGGCGCTCGGTCTGAGTGGGCCACGAACTGCGGAAGGTCGCGCCCCACCCCGATGATCGTCTACAAGTCGTCCTGCGGGCGCCGAGTTCAGGATGTGGTCAAGCTAGGGCGAGTATGCTGGCCGGATTGTCCACCGTGATCGCTCGAATCTCATCCTCGGAAAATCCCCTTCGCCGCATCTTGGGCACGATGTTCTCAAGGATGTGGCCGTACCCGTGCCCGCCATATTCCTTGAGCCTGTGCTTTGTGCAGATGTCCTGTCCGACAACGACCCTGTCGCAATATCCGGCGTCGGCGGTTCCCCTTATCAGGTCCAGTCTCCGAGCGTCGCTGGGCATGTCGATTTCGGCGAGTGGATAGTGGGAACCCTCATTGCCGAACAGGTCCCACTCCAAGTAACAGCCGGACTCGGCAATGGCCAAAATGGAGCCCAGTTCGAACACGGTGCGGTCTAGGTGGCCCACAATCACCCGCGATATGTCCGCGCCATCACCACCCAGCAGTTCTAGTATCTCTCCGGGGGCGTCCGGATGGCGCCCCGGGTGAATCAATATCGCAGCGCCCGTTTCACGCTGAGCAATTGCCGAAGCCGCAAGGGACTTGCGCTCGTTTTCGGTCAGAGGCCAGGTACAGCCAACCTCCCCGATTACGCCTGCCCTGAAGCCGGTGCCGCCGACGCCGACCGTAATGTCGGAGATGATCTCCCGCGCCAGGTCATCCACGCTCCGCTCGTCCATGTCGGCTGGATGCACCGCGTCCACGTAGAACCCGGCACCCATAATGATGTGCACTCCCGTCTCGCTTGAGATCCGGGCCAGCGCATCGGGCCTGCGCCCGATGCCGGCGGTCGTCGCATCCACGATCGCCCCGCCGTGGACATGCCCGTATGCCCTTACCTCCCGGATGATGGAATCCAGATCCATGAGCTGGAGATTGGAACGGTTGCTGTAGTAGTTGCGCCGTATCCATCCTAGGTTTCCCAGCTCTATCGGAGCATCCGCAAGCTCCGGAGACGGCGTGTCCTGGGCGGGGCGAAGCATGAATGAAAAGTCGCAATGGACATGCTCATGGGTCGTGGTTGGCCCGAGCTCCGATCGCTGGACGGGCCCCAGCACCGTCTGGATGAGACCCCTGTGCTGTCTTGATGGCATTGAGTTCGTTCTAGTGCTAGACGGGTAGCCTCAACGGGCGCGGAGAGGCTCGGCCGTTGTAATCTCTCTGTGAATCAGTGGTGCGGCCGGCGAGCCATTCTCCTCCCCCGACGTCCCGCTGGCTGTTGGCCGGTCGGATCGATCAAGGTCGCTTCCCTCCTGTCCGAGGTGGAGGTTATAGGAAATGAGATTCGACGTCTTTACGACCGTTGCGGCCTCTGCGGGAGAGGCCACCAGCGCCGCCGGCCATATGGACAACCTGAGACAGCAGACGATCCTGGCCGAGGAACTCGGCTTTGAGACCATGTGGCTCGGGGAGCACCACTTCGGGCCTTACGGGGTGGGTGACCTTCCGAACCCGATCCTGCTCGGGGCGGACCTGGCGGCGCGCACGTCCAGGATCCGCATCGGGCAGATGGCAAACATAGCCCCTTGGTGGCATCCGATACGGCTGGCCGAGGACCTTGCGATGCTGGATAACATGACCCGGGGACGCGTGGAGGCCGGGTTCGGGAGGGGAATCTGGCCGTACGAAGGTCCCCAGTTCCATCACAACGCTGATCCCCGCAGGGACAGGGAGAACAGGGACCTGTTCACGGAGACGGTCGAGATCGTGCGGGGAATCTGGACCAACGAGTACTTCTCACATCAGGGGATCAACTATAGCTTTCCCGCCGAGAACACCGTGTTCTCCCATCCCCTGTATCCGCCGAATCCCGCGTGGCAGGACGGAGAGAAGGTAACCAGGCTGCGGGTCACACCCAAGCCCCATCAGGAACCGCATCCGCCGCTGTGGATGACCGTCTCCACCGACCGCTCGGTAACGAGTGCGGCGGAATTGGGGCTGAAGGCGTGCTACTGGCAGCCTCCCGCCCTGAGGATCAGGCAACGAATGGAACTCTACGCCCGGGTCAGGACCGAGCTGGAGGGGAGGCCGTTTGCCTTGGGGGAGGACCAGGCCGTGATGCGCTCAACGTACGTGGCCGCTTCGATGGAGGAGGCCCGCCGGGATGCCGAAGCGGGGATCATGTCGTCCTTTGTCTTTAACGACCCGTTCCGCGGAAGGCAGGTATTCACGAACCCTGAAGAGGTCCTGGGGCCCGACGTAAAGCTTGACTGGGATTTCCTGGAGCCGCGCACCCTGCTCGTGGGGTCAGCGGAGAACGTCGTGGAGAAGATCCAAGAACTGCGCGAGGTATGCAACCTCGACCATCTTCTCGTCGAGTTCTCCCACATGGGCATCCCGCTGCGAAAGTCCCTCCGGAACCTCGAGAATTTCGCCACGCAGGTGATGCCGCGATTCACCAACGTCGACTGAAGGAGGTCGGGCGTGGCCTGCCAGGTCCGAGGGTTCTCGGCAGGGTTCTGCCAAGGGTTCGACGGCCAGGTCATACGCATGTGATAAGGTCTCTTGCCCGTCAGCCCGAGACGTCGGAGATTGTCCAACCAATTGACTGCCGGGAGTGAGGCGCAAACCGCGGGCCATCGATTTCCGCCGGGTATAGGCCATGGTAAGCGTCAGCGGCACGGGCATGCTGATCCCCGGCCTCGCCTGCGCGCCGCCCCCGATGTCCTACTGCCCGTTCAGCCTCTCGCTGATCGACCTAACCGGAGGCGCCGCACGGAGGGCCGGCATCGGCGTGGCGATCGTCACGGTCGTGCTGGCATTCTTCTCAAAGATCTCGGCCCTTCCTGCTGACGATCCCCGGACCGGTGCCTGGCGCCTGCGTGATGCTCCGCACGGGCATGCTCTTCGTCAATGGCTGGCAAACGATCCCTCTCGCGGACCTGGACCCAAGGCGCGTGCTGGCGACCGCACTCGCCGGCCTTCAGGCCCGTAGAGACGACGTCGAAGGACCGGAGCACCCCCGTCTGATAATCGGAGCGCGGCCGCAGGGTACTATGGTGGAACTGGAGTTTGTCGCCACGACGCGACAGGAGAACGTCGCGGACCAACCAGCGTATCCAACGGACGAGGCCCCCATACCATCCGTCGATGATCTGTCCCTAGGTCTGCCTCGGCGCCACGCGGCCGCCGTGCGCCACCGGAAGTTTCACGGCGGGGATAGCGTCACCGTCCACGTCGAGGGCAGCGGCTGAGTAAAGGTCCCGGAAGCGAAATGAACCGGCCGCACATACGTAGGAATCTTCGGCAGCAAGAATGACCGCAACTTATCCGCCACGACTCTCCAAATCCAGGTTCATGGCAGGCCTCCAGTGCCTTAAGCGGCTGTATCTGGATGTCAATCATCGTCACCTTGCCGATCCGGTCGATCCGGGCCAGCAGGCAGTCTTTGACGCCGGGCACGCCGTGGGCGAACTGGCGAGACAGCGGTTTCCCGGCGGAACCCTCGTCGAGGCGAAATACTACGAGCAGGTCCGGGCGGAGCGTTCAACCCGGGTATTGCTCTCGGACGCATCCGTTCCAGCCCTGTACGAGGCGGCCTTCTCGTTCGAGGGAATCAGAACCAGGGTAGACATCCTGGCCAGGGCCGAAGGAGGCAAGGCGTTCGACCTCATCGAGGTCAAGTCGTCCACCCGCCTTAAGGAGCGCGAGCACCTCCCCGACGTTTCCATCCAGTTGCACGTGGTCGAGGGAGCCGGTGTGCCGGTTCGGCGCGTCTTCCTCATGCACATCGACACCGACTACGTATATCAGGGCGGATATCACGACCTTGAGCGACTTTTTCACCTCGAGGACGTTACGGACATTGCCAGGGATTACGTGGCGGATGTCGCGCCCGGACGTCTCGCCGAGATGTGGAGTGTCCTCCGACTGGCCGACACGCCGGGCATCGAAACGGGCCGTCACTGCAAGTCTCCCTACCGGTGCACGTTCTTCGGACACTGCCACGCTGATGATCCGGAGCACCCGATTGCGGAACTGCCCCGGCTGTCGCAGAGTGACGAGGAACGGCTGAGGGGTCTCGGGATTCGGGACATTGGCGGTATCCCGCCCGATGCCGGCGATCTGACGGATATTCAGCGCCGGGTGATCGGCTGCGTGGCCTCCGGGACTGCCTACATCGGCCCCAATCTCGCAGCGAGACTGTCTGAGATCGGGTCGCCGGCGTCATTCCTGGACTTCGAGACGATCACTCCCGCCATCCCCCTCTTCGCCGGCACCAGACCCTACCACCTGATCCCATTCCAGTGGTCGCTGCATGTGCGAGATGCGGACGGATCGCTGTCCCACAGGGAATACCTGCACGGCGATTCCGGGGATCCCCGCGAGGCACTCATCGAGAGCCTCCTTGAGGCCGTCCCTGCCGGCGGCTCAATCGTCGCTTATTCGGGCTATGAGGCCAGAGTTCTGCGGCAGCTAGCGGTTGAGTTCCCCGGATACCAGGCCCCGCTGCTTCACCTGGTTGAGAGGCTGGTCGATCTCTTGCCGATCGTCAGGGACACCTACTACCGTCCGGAGTTCCACGGGAGCTTTTCGATCAAGTCGGTAGCATCCGCTCTGGTCCCTGATTTAGCCTACGATGATCTTGAGATAGCGGACGGTCTCGCCGCATCGGCCGCCTACCTACGCCTGCTAACCGGGGAGGTGCCGGGGCCGGACGCAGCCAGGATCAGGGATTCGTTGCTCACCTACTGCGCACGTGACACGGAGGCGATGGTGGGCGTGTACGAGGCGCTTGTCCGCGAGTCCTGCAGCGTCACGATCCGATCCTGAACATGGATGCCAGGGGAACCTCAGTCCGGCGGCCTTCGCGATGATTGCTCCCGCGTTTCCCGGGCGGGCCAAGATGCAAGCCTGGTGGCCCGCTTGGAAGATGAAAAGATGATCACCGCCACGGGGCGATGATATGACCCCGATCGGCCAAGAGACGTAGGTGTCACCCGATCAAACCACCAAGGCGTCCTTTGTCGATGGCGACAAGGGACGTCTCTGAGGATATGCTGGCGGAACTTAGCCTGCTTGACGTGCGCTGCATGACACGCCGTGAGAGTCGGCATATGGTGCGTCAGGCCGATCCGGGGCACGTCGTCCAAATCTACCGATGAATACCAGCGAGAAAGACAGCCCTTCACCCCCATTCGCCAACAGCTACTGGGTCATCAGGGGCCGCTTCGCCGCCGGTGAGTACCCCGGCGACAGGGAGCCCGCCGGAGCGGCCAGGATCCTGGGGAGTCTGCTCAGCCAGGGCATAGACCACTTCATCGATCTGACCGAGCCGCGGGATGGACTGGAGCCTTACGCCCAACTGGCCGAGGATCTGGCCGGCGGCCTTGGACTCAGCACGGGCTGGACGCGGCACCCGATCCGTGACCGGGGTATCCCCCGGACCAGGGCGCAGATGACGGCCATACTCGATGAGATCGACGCGGCTCTGGGCGAAGGCAAGGGGGTCTACGTCCATTGCTGGGGCGGGGTGGGAAGGACAGGGACCGTCGTCGGCTGCTGGCTGGTCCGCCATGGCAGTTCGGGCGACGACGCCCTGAGGCGGGTGGACAGATGGTGGCGAAGCATGGAAAAGGCAGTCCTATACTGGGATTGGGATTCCCCGGAGACACCTGCCCAGAAGGAATTCGTTCGCAGTTGGGGCGAGGTTGAGGATCGGTAGGATCTCGCCCCGGGACTGATGCCGAGGCCGCCTGGCGGGGCAGGCCACAGGCGTCCCTCAAAGCCGGGCCTAAGGGCCGGCGAGCGACCGGCCGGATCCGCCAGAACTCGCCCCCGGTTCCGGCCGATGAGATCACCCAGCCTGTAGAATCAGCCGCAGCCCGGATCGGTTCGGCATGTACACCGATGCGAAGGATCAAGCATGTCACCGGCCGGTCGAGGTGAGCGCGAACATGGTCAGATTGGTTTCCTTAGTCGCCCTACTCATCGTCGCCAGCCTTGCGTGCGGTGGCGGCCCCGACGCCGTGAGGATGGGTACGGAGGGTGCCTATCCGCCCTACAACTTCATAGGCGACGATGGGGAGGTGGCCGGGTTCGAGCGGGAACTCGGCGATGAGCTTTGCCGCAGGGCGGAGCTTGACTGCAGCTGGGTCACCACCGAATGGGACTCGATCATACCCAACCTGATCGAGGGCAACTACGACACCATCATGGCCGGGATGAGCATCACCGCGGAGCGCGACGAGATCATCGACTTCACCCAGCCGTACATCCCGCCCATGCCATCCGTCTACATCGCCCTGGCCGGCTCGGGTCCGGAGGCTGCAGAAGGCAGGGTGGCAGCCCAGGTCGCCACCATCCACGCCGACTACCTTGCCGGGACCGATGTGACGCTGATCGAGTACGAGCTGGCCGAAGAGCTTGCAAACGCCGTCCTTGGAGGAGAGGTGGACGCCGCCCTCGTCGACCGTGAATTCGCCCACGACACCATCGCCGAGAGCGACGGCAGGCTCATCGTCGTCGGCCCCGAGGTGCCGCTAGACTCGGGCATCGGCGTGGGCGTCCGGGAGGATGACAGGTGGCTGAAGGACAGGCTGGACGAGGCCATAAATGCCATGAAGAGGGATGGCTCCCTCAACGCCCTGATCAGAAAGTGGTTCGACGAGGACGCAGAGACCTTCTGATCCGCCCTTGAGCCCCGCCGCCGCCCGAGCGGGGACTGACTAGCAGGCCAGCCAGCCTCCGTCCACCGGCAGAGAATGGCCGGTCACGTACGAGGCCCCCGGCGAGCAGAGCCACACCACCGCGGTGGCCACCTCCTCGGGGGGCGCGAAGCGCCCTATGGGCTCCCTCTCCATCCACCGGCGCTCAAGCTCCGGACGGATGTCGAAAACCCCCTCGATCATCGGCGTCAGGATGATGCTCGGGCAGACCGCGTTTACCCTTACGCCCCGCGACGAGTACTCGATGGCGGCCTGCTTGGTCATGCCTATGACACCGTGCTTGGAGGCGTTGTAGGCGGTCGAGGCTCCCCCGACGAGCCCGGCTATGGAGGCGGTGTTTACGATCGAGCCCCCTCCCCTGTCGAGCATCACGGGGATCTCGCGCCTCATGCACAGCCACACCCCCTTCAGGTTCACCGCGATGACACGATCCCAGTCCTCCTCCTCGTAGCCGACGGTGGTCGCCATGGGCCCGGCGATGCCCGCGTTGTTAAACGCGTAGTCCAGGCCGCCGAACTCCCTGTCCGCAAAATTCACCATGGCCTCCACTTCGGCATCTACGGACACGTCGGCGCGCACAGAAGCCGCCTCACCGCCAGCCGCCCGGATCCGCTCCGCCGTCTCCTCGGCAGCCTCGGCGCTCATGTCAGAGGCCACGACGGTGGCACCCCGGGAGGCGAACTCAAGGGCCGTCGCACGTCCAATGCCCGAGCCAGCACCGGTGACCAGCGCGATCTTTCCCAACATCTCTTCGGCCATCGGTAGTCCTCCTTGAGGCGAGCTTGCGCGATCTTAACAGCCCGCCTGCCGCCGGCAGCCCGATCAACGTGCCGCACTGCATGCCGCGGGTAGCATCAGGTGGCGTCAAATCGACGGCCAGCCGCTATACTCTTTGCCCTATGGGCAATTTGCTTGTCGTATCCGCCGGGCGCGGCGAGGGTAAGACCTCCGTGGCCGCAACCCTCGCCCACCGGGCCGCCGCCGCGGGCCGGAGCGCCGCGGCGATCAAGCCGTTCGGAGCCGGCGGCGAGGTGGGTCCCGGGTCCGACGCCCTAATCTTCGAGCGGCTCGTCGGCACCACCGCCGGCAACTGGCCGGCCGCCCTCGCGGGCGGCGACCTTCCCGAGAGCGAACTCAATGCAGCGGCAGAGGCCGTCGCCTCCCTCGGCTCGGACTCGGTGGCGGTGGAGGCTTCCTCTGAGCTGGCTCCCCGGGACTGCGCAAGGCTCGCCGAAGTTCTGGAGGCGAAAGTCCTGGTGGTGGCCCGCCACCGCCACGGCATGAGCGCGGCCGACGTCCTTGAGCGAACCGGACCCTACGGCGACCGGGTGGCCGGTGTTCTCCTTAACTGCCGGGGCACCTACATGGGGACCGAGGCGGCCTCCCTGACCGAGGAGGTCGAGGCGGCCGGAACGCGCGTACTCGGCACGATCCCCGAGGACCGCCGCCTGCTCGGGGTGGCCGTGAGGCAGATCGCGGCCCACCTCGGCGGTCGCTTCCTGCTGGGCGAGGACCAGGGAGCGGACGAGCTGGTCGAGCACTTCCTCGTGGGCGGTTGGATGATGGATGAGGGCTCCCGCTACTTTGAGACCCGCACCGATAAGGCTGTTGTTATCCGCGGAGACAGGCCCGATCTGCAGATGTCCGCGCTCTCCACCCCGACCAAGGCGCTCGTGCTAACGAGCGGCATAGAGCCTATCGAGTACGTGCTCTACGAGGCGCAGGAGGAGGAGACCTGCCTTGTGGTGGTCGACCAGGACACCATATCCACCATGGAGGCCCTGGGGACCATAGTGGAGTCGGCGCGGTTCGATCACCCCGATAAGCTCGCCCGCATGTCAGATCTGTTCGATTCCCACGCCGACGGGGCCGCCCTGAGCGCGCTGACCTAGCCTAGGCGTACAGCAGCGCCCCCGCGATCGAAACGAGCGAGCCCCCGTCCTCGTCGGCGGGGCACTGGTCATAGCCCATGGCAAGCCCGGAGGCAGGCGCGCCGTAGGCGCGCCTCAGCACCTCCAGCATCAGGTAGATAGGTGACAGGCCGCATATCCGGCGCCTGTCCCCCTCGGTGACCGAGAGGTCAAGAAAGCCCGCTGCGTCGCCCTCGCAGACCGCCGCCAGCGACTCATGGTCGTGCAGCTCCAGCCCATGCCGCCCCGCCCCGCCCACCGGTGCTGCATCTCCGAACACCGGCCCTACGTGAGCGAGATCTGCAGCCGCGATCACAAGCGTCCGCCGCTCGGCGGCCGCGGCGGCAAGGACGTCGATCGCCCGGTCCAGATCGGAGCTATCCTTCGGGTGGCCATTCCCTGCTACATAGTCCGCGAACGAGCCGCACAGGATGGGCACGAGCCCCGGCCCCTGAAACTCCAGGAAGCTGTGCATCCAAACGCACGCAAGTTCGACCGAGTGCTCGCTGCGGTGATGCAGCTCCTGCCGGTACGCCTCAGCCTCTCCCAGGACCCCGGCGAGCCGCTCGACCACATCGACGTCGGTGGCGAGCGTTCCCAGGGGAGTCGAATAGCTCTGGCCCGTTAGGGTGAGCGTGGCCCGCCCTCCCATGTGATCGGTGCCCAGCACGATCGCCCGCTCGATGCCGTCCAGGTCTGCCGCCGCTGCCTGCCATGTCTGTGCGTAGGTGCGTCCTCCCCTGGCGAAGTCGATGTGGGGACTGAGCATGCCCACGAGCCGGCCTCCTGCTCCCCCGACCGAGGCGGCCGGGGCGGCCTCGCAGAAGCCGGCAATCATCTCCCTGAGCTCGGCTGGACCCTCCGGGTATACCGCACCGGCGTGAAAGGGCATTCGGCGGGGTGCCGACCGGTATTCCCCAAGCGCCTGCGCGGAGGCAGCATCGAACCCGGGGCCCTCCAGCAAGAGAGCCGAGTCGAGGCGCTCGATCAGGCCGGTAAGGTGTTGGTCCCCCATCTCGATGCCGGTTCGGAGAGCGAACGCCGACCGAAGGCCAGCAAGGTCTCGCGTCCCGTCGCACAGGGCCAGAAGCGGGACGAGGGGTGAGGGGACGAGGACGTTGTCGTCGGACAGCGACAGCGGGTCTCGAAGGTAGAGAAAGTCCCTGCCCTCGTGCTCGATGAGCTTGGGGTCCAGAGCGCGCAGCCTGGGCCTTACCCTGCCGGCTCCGTCGGGGACCGCATCCCCCTGTTCAGCCCTATGGTCTTGCCGATTCATAGCGGAACGGTATTGCCAGCGGCGCGGCGCGGTCAATCCGCAGGCTCCGCGCGGGCAGAGGCTGCATCTCCGGGGACGGAGACGGGCCGGGGAGGCAGGTAGTCTAGAATTATCGGGTATGGGAAAGTTTTCACAGTGGAGTACCCCGGCGACCCGGATCCCGGCGGGCGCGGCCTCCCTGCTGCTGGCTCTGGGGATTTGCCTTGCCTTCGTCACGGCGACCTGTTCGCAGGCCGAGGACCCGGATAGCCTGGAGAGCAGGGCCAACCGGATAAACCAGACGGTCATGTGCCCGGTCTGCCCGGGCGAGTCGATAGATCAGTCGCAGAACCCGCTGGCGGCAAGGATGCGCGGCATCGTCCTGGACCGGCTCGGCCAGGGCTGGACAGAGCAGCAGATCAAGGACCATTTCGTCGAATCCTACGGCGACAGTGTGCTGCTCTCGCCCCCGGCGCGGGGCTTTTCACTGCTGATATGGATCCTGCCACCCGTCGGGGTGGCAATCGCGGCCGCTGCCGCGGCATTAGCGATCCGTTCGATGAGGCGGGGGCGCGAACCCGCCGAGGTGCTGACGGGCACCGAGCTCACCGATGATGAATACCGCGACTACGCCGAGAGGATCGACCGGCTCCTGGGCGATCCGGATTCCCGCCGTTGATTTTCCAATACCACCGACACGACTCCCGGGGCGGAGGGCGTAGATGGTAGTTGACGCCGGCAACATCGCCCTAGCGGTCGGCCTCGTCGTGGCCGCCTACGTGGCCGTCGCCTCGCTTGCCGCGGGCCTGAGGAGGGTACCGGAGCTTGCGGTAAGCGCAAGGCGCGGCCTGTACTCGATCCCCGTCATCCTCGCCCTGTCTACCGCGGCCCTGATGTACGCCTTCGTCACCAACGACTTTTCCGTCAGGTACGTCGCCGAGAACTCCAGCCTCGCGATGCCACAGGTCTATACGTGGGTGGCGCTCTACGCGGGCAATGCCGGCTCGCTCCTGTTCATCGCCCTGGTCTTTTCGATACTGGCGGCGATCGCCGCCCTCACGATCCGCCGGAGCCTCCCCCACACAACACCGATGGCCATCGGCATCATGGCGCTGGTCCTTACGTTCTTCCTCGGGATAATCGTCTTCCTGGCAAACCCGCTTGAGCGCCTGCCGGCTACGCCACCAGACGGGGCGGGCATCAACCCGCTGCTGATCCACTTCGGCATGTTCATTCATCCGCCCGTCCAGATGACGGGGCTGGTGGCGGTTGCGATCCCGTTCAGCATCGCCATGGGCGCGATGCTGGCCAGGCGGGGTGGGCGAGACGAGTGGGTCGACCTGGGCCGCATCTGGGGGATGATCTCCTGGCTGATACTCACCCTCGGGCTGCTCCTCGGGTCCTGGTGGGCGTACACGATCCTCGGGTGGGGCGGCTACTGGGCGTGGGACCCGGTCGAGAACTCCGCCCTGATGCCATGGCTTGCGATGACCGCGTTCATCCACTCGATCATGGTCCAGAGACGCCAGGGGATGTTCCGGATGTGGAACGTGGTCATCGTCATCCTCGCCTTCACGCTCGCCCAGATGGGGATGTTCATCAATCGCGGGGGACCCGTACCCTCGGTCCACTCATTCGCACAGTCGACGATGGGATGGCTATTCTTGATGTTCATGGGCGTCACGTTGCTGGGCTCGCTGGCCGCCTTCTTCTGGCGCATGGACACGTTAAGGAGCCGGGGGCGCCTTCAGTCGATGCTGTCACGGGAGGCGATGTTCCTGCTGCAGAACATCCTGTTCCTGGTTGTTGCGGCGATAACGCTGTGGGGCACGATATTCCCCGTCCTTTCCGACGCGGTCGACAACAACACCGTCACCGTGGGCGAGCCGTTCTACAACCGCACCGCCGGCCCCGTGCTGCTCGGCATCATCGTGCTGATGGGCGTGGGCCCGCTGTTTCCGTGGAGGCGGGCCACTGTCCGCAACCTGGCGCGGGCGCTGGCTGTGCCGCTCGCGGCGGGCGCCGCTACGGGAGCGGTCGTTGCCACCCTGGGCGTCCGCCAGCCCGTGGCGGCGCTTGCGATCGCGCTGTGCGCGGTCGCGGCCGCAGCGATCCTCCACGAGTGGGTTCGGGGTACTCGCTCGCGGACCCGGCGGGGAGAGGCGGTGTGGACCGCCTTCGGGCGTCTCATCGCGAGCAACAGGCCGAGATACGGCGGTTACATAGTCCACCTCGGCATACTCATGCTGGCGATCGGGGCGGTCGCCTCGTCCTTTTACGGCATCCAGCGCGACGTGGCCCTCAGCCCCGGGCAGTCGCTCACCATCGAGGGGTACACCATCACCTACATCGACTCGGAACGGCTGCTGTTTCCCGACAGGGAGGAGCAGATCGCCCGGTTCGACCTGCACGTGGGCGATGAGTATGCCGGGGTCATGGAGCCGACCCGAACCTTCTATCCGGACCTTCGCATCGCCGCAACGCGGGCCTCGATCAGGTCCACGCCCCTTGAGGACTTCTACGTGATCCCATCGGAGCTCTCCGATGACGGCGGAGCGGTATTTCGCATCCACGTAAACCCCTTGGTCTGGTGGATGTGGCTTTCTGGCCCGGTCATGGCACTGGGGGCGATCTTCGCCCTCTCGCCCCAGCGCCAGCCTTCCGCGGCATCAGCGCGCATGCCCAGGGGCAGCCAGCCGGCGGGCGCCTGAGCGGTCGCGGGCCTGTTCGGGAGCCGGGATGTCTGATCCTTGCTAGTCCTGATCGCCGTGCTTATCGCACTGGTGCCGGCGGTAATCGTCCTTTATCCCCTTGCCAAGAGGCTTGGCTCCGACGAGTTCGACGACGACGAATCCAGTGTTTCGGCAGAGCTCACGCGGCGCTGGGAGAGCGCCCTTGCGGGCCTTAAGGCCGCAGAGCTCGAGCTGTCCATAGGCAACCTGAGCGACGAGGACTACCACTGGCTCAGGGATCAGTACACAACCGAGGCGGCGCTCGTCATGAAGGCGATGGACCTTGAGGACCAGCAGCAGGAGGATCTCCTGGCGCGCATGAAGGCGGAGGTCGACATGACCAGGCAGAGGGCGCTCGGGCCAAGGACCGGCGGCGAGCGAAGATGACCGTAGAGCCGAACGAGAGCCCGCCCTCATGCAGGGGCCCTGGGCGCCGGCTGGGCCGGCGGACTGCGGTCATCATCGCGATGATCTTTGCCGCCGCGCTGGCCATCGGAGTCGCCGGGGCGCACCCGGCCCTCGCCCAGGCGCAGGCCGGCTCCCTTACGGTCCAGGGGCGGGTGATCAACGGCACCGAGGGCGGCGATCCGGTGGAGGGGTTGTCGGTGGTATTTCACCAGAACTCTGTCGAGATGCTGAACGAGACCCGCACCCCGGTGGATCCGGAAGGCGGGTTCGTCTTTTCAGACATCGTCTACGACCCGGACATCGCCTACGGCGTCTCAGTCATCTACAAGGGAGCCCTCTACGGGGTGAATATCGATCTGTCCCGGGGCGAGCCCGGGCCGGTGGAACTGGCGATATACGAGCCCATACGAAGCGACGAGGTGCTCAGCGCCACGCTGGTCTCGATGCTTATCGAGTCAGCGGACCCGGTATCTCAGACCCTTTCCGTCCTTGAGATCGTGCGCCTTGTGAACGCCTCGGACCTTACCTATGTGCCCGGGCCCGAGCCCATGCAGATAATCCGCTTCGGGCTGCCCGAACGGACCCGCGACCTGCGGGTCGACACCAGCCTTCTGGTGGCGGACGTGTTCCAGGTCGACCGCGGGTTCGGCGTCTCGGCGAGCGTTCCACCGGGAACGCACGAGGTCCTTTACTCGTACCAGTTCCCGTACTCGGGCGCCAGCCACCTCTTCTGGCGAAACCTCCGGTACGGCGCCGATCTGCTCCGGGTCGTAATACCGAGCAAGGTGGCCGGACTGGCCGACGTCTCTATCGGCGCGCCCGGCGAAATCGACATCGGGGGCCAGCCATACAACGTCATTGAGGTAGAGGGCGTACCCAGGGGCCACGACCTCGGTTTCACGCTCACCGATCTTCCAGTTCCGGGCTTTGGCGATCGGGCCGTCAACACCTTCCGGTCCGTGCGCTGGGAGCTAGCGGCGCCGGTGGCGCTCGGTGTACTCGCAGCCTCCGCGGTCGCGTTCGTACTCTTGCGCAACCGCCGCTCGGGCCGAGTCCCTGCACCGGGCGTGCGCGTGGCGCCCGACGAGCGCGAGCTTGTGATCTCCATGGTCGCCGACCTTGACCGCCGTCGCCGCGAGGACGGCATGGACGAGGACGAGTACCGCCGCCGCCGGGCGGTGCTCACAAGACGGCTCGCCGGGCTGGCCGGTACGGTGCCCGGAGGGGACCGGGAAGACTAGACGTCCCGGTTGCCGGGGCTCCGGGGGTCGCGAAACCTAGACTACGTGCAGACCCGCGGGGTGCTCGTGGGTGGCGTACTCTGCGGCAAGGATGCCCATGACCACCGAGTCGAAGCGCGCTCCCTCGTGCGGCCTGCTCTTTCGCAGGGTCCCCTCGTGCACGAACCCGAGGTGCTCGAACATCTTGCGGGCAGCCTCGTTGTACTCGGGCACATCGACCCAGACCCTGTAGAGGCCCCAGTCGTTAAAGCAGGCGTCGAGGGCGGCCGATGCGGCCGAGGTGCCGTAGCCCTTGTTCCACAGGTCCTTGCGGCCGATGAGGATGGACAGCTGTCCATCGCCTAGGGTTTCCTCGATCGCGACGTGCACCTCCCCTATGTGATCTCCTGCCTCGGTCCTGACTGACAGGATGCGGTGATAGGGGTTGTCGAACATCTCCTGCCAGTCATCATCCCCCGCGGAGGCCACCTCGGAAGGGTTGTATCCGAGGTGTGCGGGGTCGCCGTAGGAATAACGGCCGAACCAGCTCTCGGCGACCTCGTCGTCCTCGAGCCACTGCCTTATCCTGCCAACGTCGTCTCGAGTAACCGGCTCCAGCCGAATGGTCTGCTTGGCCATCGTCATCCCCCCCTCTTACGCGGACTCGCTTCGGCATACGCAGGCCCGTGAAAAGGTGGCCTGATTATACCAGCCGGGCCTGACCGCAAGCGGACTGCTCCGGCCAGATCCGAACGCTCCCATACACGCCGTCGTAGCCGGGCTCGATTGACAGGTTCCGGGCCGATCGCACCCTGCCCACGCCCTCTGCAATTCGCTCGGTGGCGACCTCCTCGATCTCGCCGAGCGGAGCGTCCAGGAGCACCGCCAGCTCGCCGCCCAGTTCCTCGACCAGCCGAAGGTACAGCGCCCGCACCCGGCGGGCATTCGGCCCCACTCCCAGCGCCTCGGAGACCACCCCGGCCAGCCCCACCAGGTGCCGAAAAGGAGGTCGGCCCGCGTCGCCGTGGGTGAGGCCGCTCCCATCGGTCCATGTCCGCACGGACCGGCCTGTCAGCTCCCTCACCCTCTGAAGGACCCCGACCGTGAGCTTGCTCCCGCACACAGGACACAGCGACCCGGGATCTTCCGCGTAGGCGGTCCGATACCCGCACCTTCGGTGACCCGTATGGTGATACTTGCCCTCCGCCGGGTGGTACTCGATCGTATAGGCGATCCTCTGGCCCCGGAGCGAGTCGAGCAATCCCTCGTAGCTCGGCTCTCCCTGTAGAACGGTCAGCTCCCTGCCCAGGTTGGGCGCCGAGTGTGCGTCGGAGAACGACACGAGCGCCACGTCGTCGAGCGACGGAACTGCCCAGGCCATGGCCGGATCGGCGGAAAGGCCCGTCTCGACGGCGGGTACCAGGGACGCCGCATCCCCAAAGCACTCCTCAAGGGAGTCAAAGCCCGACCTCTCCCCGTAGGCTCCGAACCACGGGGTCCAAAGATGGGCGGCTATCGCAAAGCAGAGGGGGTCGATGTCGTGGAGCCTGTGGCAGAGATCCCGCGGAGACATGCGTAGCGTCGGGCGGCCGTCGGCATCCAACCGCCCGTAGGCGGCCAGCGAGGCGCTCAAGCTGGCGGCGGCCTGAAGCGACGGCGCAAAGACAAGCAGGTGTATACGCCTGCTGCGGCCGCCGATCCAGCTCACCAGGCTCAACTCCGTGCCCAGCACAAACCTGACTCCTCCGTACTCATACAGACCGTTGCCGAGGTTGGTCAACTGCCCGGAGATTTCATCTCGCCAGGCCGGATGCGTAAAGTCCCCGGTCGCCAGCAGGTCAATCCCCTTAAGGCGCGCCCAACGGCTCAACTCGCCGAGATCGAGACTCTTGCTGGTGTTGAATGCGAAGCGGGAGTGGACGTGAAGGTCGGCCGAGTACATATGGGCAGGGGACGGACCGATCAGCCGGGGACTCCGGCCGCCCGAGCGGAGACCGTAGTGGCCTCCACCGAACCGAACCGCCCAAAAGGCAAGGCGTTTTCAGACGTCCGTCTATAGTGCCGTTGGTCGGCTGAAAACCTATCGGAGGTCACAACGTTGCCAAGTCTTGCGGTTCGCCTGCGTGACACAGGCGATCTTGCGATAATTGAATGAGAGGAGGTGCACCATGAAGCCACAGTGCCAGCTTTGCGGTAGGTCTGGCAAACTGGTTGCGACTCCCGGTATCGGACAGGTTTGCAGCCTGTGCCGCGATCTGGCCAGCCTGATCAACAGACGGCGTCTAAAGAGGTGGGCCGCCGCGATGGAAAGAATGCGACCAGAAGAGAGGGACAGGGCAGCCTAGCGGGTAACTGTCGCAGCCACATTCACCGAATCCGATGTGCGCGACCGCACCGGGGTTCGGTACCCCCTACGCTGAGACCGAGAGGGCTCCCACCGCGTCCGCCAGTATCTCCACCTCTTCCTCGTTGTTGAAGAAAGATGTCGACGCCCGCACGGCGGACGGGTAGCTGATAGGACGGACCAGGATCTTTTCGTCCCTCTCCCAGAGCCGAGCGGCCACCTCCGCTGCGGGTCGGCCCTCCACCGTAAAGGTGGTCAGGGCCGAGCATTCGGGGCCCTCGAGTGGCGATAGGATACGCACCCCTGGCGTCTCGGAAAGGCGCCCCTTCAGCCGAGCTGCCAGGGCCAGTTGCCGGGCCTCTATGGCCTCCATTCCGAGATCGAGCACCCTTTCGGCCGCTGCGAGATAGCCGGCCCGCAAGGGAGCGCTCGTCGTCGAGACCATGAACTTTTCTATGTCGTCGGCCCTCTCCTCGAAGCGCCCTGTCTGGTCGAAAGATTCGGCGAATCCGAAGCCCACCCGGGCCGGACGAAGCTCGGCGATGAGCTCTTGCCGAACGAAGAGCGCGCCGGTCTGATCAGGTCCCAGCAGCCACTTCTGCCCGGGCGAGGCGTAAAAGTCGGCGCCCAGCGATCCCATGTCGAGCGCGACGTGGCCTGGGCCCTGCGCGCCGTCGACCAGCACCCTGGCCCCGGCATCGTGGGCCAGGGCCGCTATCTCGGCGACCGGCATCCGCAGCCCGGACGAGTACTGCACATGGCTGAGCATCACCAGCCTGGTCTTCGGCCCGATCGCCTCGCCGTACAGGTCGGCCACCTCAGTGCTTGAGGCGTTCGGGGCCGGGCTCACGATCTTGATCTCCACCCCACGGGTGGCCTTAAGGCTGTATGCCGGCAGCATCACAGAAGGGTGCTCAAGATCGCAGATCACGACCTCGTCGCCAGGGCTGAACGAAAGGCCGTTGACGACGACGTTAACGCCCTCGGTGGTGTTTTCCGTGAGGAGGATCTCCTCTGGGGTGGCGCCGAACAGCCGTGCTACGGCCCGCTTCGAACTATCGCGAACCTGGCGGCCCGACTCCAGCACCTCGGGGGAGGTGGGACCGCTATAGCTCTCGTACCTTAGGCGCTCCTGGATCGCCTCGACCACGTAGGTGGGTGAAGGGCCGGACCAACCGGTGTTCAGATACACCATCTTCGCCACCGCGGGTATCTCCGCGCGTATGGTAGCTGCGTCAAGAGTCAAGTGTGACCTCCTAGGGGGCGTCGGTCCCCGCTCTCGACCCACCCCTCGCGGGGGCCTTCGGCCGGGCCGGGGAGCCTAAAGGGGTAGATTGATCGTGGTGCGCTCCCTCGAGGAGAGGTGGACGGCCTCGGTGAACTCCATGTACTTCACGCCGTCCTCGAAGGTGGTAAGCCTGACGGGCTCCTGGCCCCGGACGGCCCCGATAAACTCGTCCTCAACGCGCCAGTCGCCACGTTCGTTCACTGGAACCTCTATCGGCGACAGGCCACCGTCGCCAGCGCGACCGCCCGAAAGGGTCACCCGCTCCATGTGGAGTCCATCTGCATCGAGGGCTCCCGCAGTCTCAACCCTGATGGTGCCCTCCGACCCGTACAGCCATATCCGGTCACCCGGGGCGTGGCCGGTGACGGACGAGAACCGGAGCCGCCCGACCGGCCCCGAGGCGAACTCGGCCAGAATCTCCACGTGGTCCGGGATGGAGATGGCATGCGCGACGCCCGCCGAGTCCCTCCGGGTTCCGACGTTGGTTCGTCCGATCGCCGTGACCGACGTGGCGGGACCGATCCACCGCATGATGGCCTCGTACCAGATGCCCATGAGCATCACGTTGTGGCCTGAAAGATCCCGGTCGTACCGCCAGTGCATGGGCGACTCACGCTCTACGAATCCCCCTGAGTGGCTCGTGAGATCCACTGCCAGAAGGTCGCCGAGATATCCATCGGCGACCAGCCTGATAACGGTGCGGTCCACGGCGAAGGTGAACGGCGAGGGCACCACCTGGGTCACCAGGTCAGGCCTCTGGCGCGAGGCCTCCAGCATGGTCCTGGCCTCCTCGGCATCCATCGCCATCCTGGCCTCGGTCAGCACGTGCTTGCCAGCCTCGAGGCATGCAAGCGTTACGGTCATGTGCATGTAGGGCCATGTCCCGATGCACACGGCGTCAATGCCGGGGTCCTCCACGAGGTCGGTCCAGTGCTCGTGGACTCCGGGTATGCCGAATTCCTCCGCTACCCGGCGGCTCGAGGCCTCGGAGCGGTTGCACACCGATACCACATCGACCCCGTCGATCGCCTGAAAGCCCGGAATGTGCCGAAGGCGCGTGTTGGCCCCGGCCCCGACGATTCCCACCCGGATCGAGTCAGCCACGCTCTTGCAAACCTCGGCCGGGATTCTCAGCAGGCCTGAGGGACCCGCTCACAGCGCGCTCCCCTACCCTGCCGCGGGCGGAAACCAGAGCCGCCCCCGCGCCTCGGTCCTGCCCCACAGGAGGTATCCGTCGAGCGAGGTCACATACAACTCGCTCAGATCGGGACCGGCGAAGGTGCAGTTCGTCGGGTTGTCCACAGGCACATGGTGCCTCTCGATCACGTCACCGTCCGGGGAGAACACGTACACGCTCGGTCCGGGCCCGCCGGCCGAGGTGCCCGCGGTCGCCCAGATGTTGCCGTCGGTGTCGAGCACCATGCCGTCGATGCCGCGCCACTGCCCGAAGTCGTGCAGCACCTCCCCAACTCCAAGGGTCCCGTCGGAGCCTACGGGGTAGGCCCTAAGCTGCCGCTTCTCATCAGGCCTTCGCCCGCTCTGCGCCACATAGAGGATAGAGTGGTCGAGACCGAAGAGCAGGCCGTTGGGACGGGTCGTGTCGAAGGTCACGCGGCTGGTCGAGTAGCCGCCGTCGGCGGCGGGGTCAAGCCGGTAGACTGACTCGTGATCTAGGTCCATCTCCGAGCGGTCCACGGACCAGCCCCCTCCTGCGCCCTCGTAGAACGGATCGGTGAACCAGATGCGGCCCTGCTCGTCGATGGCGAGGTCGTTGGGGATGTTGTACCTGCTGCCCTCGAACGAATCGGTGAGCACCGTCGCCTGTTCCCCGTCGTAGCGGACCACCCGGCGCGCTCCTCCCTCGCAGCCGAAGTAAGCCCCGTCCCCGTCGAACATGGTCCCGTTGCACCAGTTGGTACCGGTGCGGTGTATCGACGTCAGGCGGGTTATTGGGTCGTAGGAGAGGATGCGGCTGGTCGGGATGTGTGTGAACAGCAGGAGCCGTCCGTCCCATGCGGGGCCCTCGGTCACCCCGCCGAACGGTCCTGCGACGATGGTCAGGTCCATGTGACTAAACCGCCTTCCTGTTTATGGACGCCGACTCCCCGGCCATCACACGACCTCCCGGGACTCGCCCATTTCCACCGCGGCCTCCCCGGTGATCTCGGAGCCCGCCGCCATGATCTTCGAAAAGTCGGAGCGGTACCCGGCGTGCATCTGCCGCGAGTCGCTGGAGTGCAGCACGAAGCGGGCGCCCTCACCGAGCCACTTTGTCGTCAGGTCGACCGTCTGGTGGTGGATCATCACCGGAACGCCCCTCTCGGTGCTGACCTTGATGATCCTCCGCAGGGCAGCCTCGTAGTCCGGGTGATCGTACTGGTCGGGAACACCCAGAGTGATCGTAAGGTCATTGGGTCCGACGAAGACCGCGTCCACACCCCTCACCTCGAGCAGAGCGGGCAGGGCCTCTATGGCCGGCACGCTCTCGATGCCGATGATGCACACCGAGTTGCGATTAAGGTTCTCGAGGTACTTTCGCGTCTCCTCGCTGGGGAAAACGCCCTCCTCGACCACCCTGCGCAGCAGCGCGCCCTTGAGCGGCCGCCACTTGGTTGCCCCCACTACCTCGCGAACCTCCTCGACGGTCTCGCAGTAGGGGGCGAGCACGCCGTGGGAGCCGGCATCGATGGCCATGGTGACGAAGTGTGAGGCGGGAACGGGCACCCTGATGATCGGCGCAGGACCATCGGGAGGCAGCGCGGTGATGTAGTCGGCGACGTCCGTGCGTCCGCGCGGAGTGTGCTCGGTATCGATGATCACGTAGTCCAGGCCCAGGTCGGCCACGGGAGCTGCCCACTGGGGGCTCCTCCCCGCGGTGACCATCGAACCGTATACGACACCACCGGCCCTCGTTTTTTCTATGAGCTGTTGCCCGTTCATCGAATTGATCCGAAGGAAAGGCCCTTCTGACCGCCGGCGCCTGCCCTGCCATATCGTCCTCGTGCATGACAGCGCGTCAACGCGTGAAGCACGGGCGGCGCACCGGGGCGCGCCTGATTGTACCGGGCCCCATCAGGCTGTCAAGGAAGATCGCATGCCCGTCCGGCAGGCCGCGGCTCGAGCCCCAACCGGGCATGCCCCCGGGTGCGTGGTTTGACCGGCTCGGGGAGCGCTGCTAGTCTGCGCCCGGCCCCTCCCGCAGCCCGCGGTGCTATCAGACTGGAGGGCGCCCGTGCCGAGGCCTAAAGTCGCCCGTCGTTTCGCGCTAAGAAGAGTTCCTCCCAGCTGGGTAATCCTGGGAACGGGCTTTACCGTCCTGTTCTTCGGCGGAGGGGCCGTGTTCGCCTTCGGGCTGCTGCTCGTGCCCATGTCTGAGGACCTGGGCTGGAGCAGGTCGTCCCTGTCCCTCGCTCTGACGACCTTCATGGTGGTTTCAGCTCTGGCGATGCCCTTCGTCGGGCGCATCGTGGACCGGTGGAACCTCCGGCTCATACTCGCCTGCTCGGTCACCCTGGTGGCCATCGGAACCGGCCTGATGTGGGGCGTAACGGCATACTGGCAGGTGTTCGTCCTGTATGGGATCGTCTTCGCCCTGGGCAACGCAGGCTCTTCGATTCCGACCGTCAGCGTCATGGTGACGCGGTGGTGGAGCGCGTCACGAGGGGTGGCCAACGCGGCCGCCATCGCCGGCATGGCCGTCGGCCAGCTGGTGATAATCGCCGTCCTGGCTTCCCTGCTCTCCTCCATCGGATGGCGTACCTCTTACGCGGTGCTGGGAGCGGCCAACCTGCTTATAGTCGTTCCCCTGGTCCTCCTGTTTGCGCGTTCCCGGCCCCCGGCATCCCACGATCCTTGCATCCGGCCCGAGGGAGCATCGGGGGATGGCGATGAGACGCGGGAAGCAGGCACCACCGATTCTGTCGATGCCGACCGGCCCGTCGCCCCCGTGGCAAGCTTGGCCGACCTCTCCCGTTCACGCCACATGTGGCTGCTAATCGGCATGTTCGCAATGTGCGGCTTTCAGGACTTCTTCGTCTCGACGCACGTGGTGGCATTCGCCATCGACCACAACGTGGGGGTCCTTCTGGCCGGCAACATCCTTGCGCTGATGGGCCTGGTGGCCCTTGCCGGGGTGATGCTCTCGGGCTACCTGTCAGATCGCTATGGGCCAGCCGTCCCGTCGGTGCTGTGCTTTGTCTTGAGGACCGCCATCTTCGCCTTCATCATGATCAACCAGACGACGCCCAGCATCGTCGCGTTCGCCCTGCTGTACGGCTCAACGTTCCTGATCACCGCGCCGCTGGCCGTCATATTCGCCGGGCAGATTTTCGGCCGGCGATACCTCGGCACCGTGACCGGAATCGTCTCGATGATCCACCAGGTCGCAGGGGGCGTGGGCGCATACGTCGGTGCCAGGTTCTTCGATCACTTCGGCAGCTACGATGGGGCCTTCGCCGTGGCGCTCGGCATGGCTCTTGCGGCCATGGTGCTCTCGGCCCTCCTGCACCAGCGCCGTCGACCCTCGGGCGGCGTTAGGACTGGAGGAACCTTTCGCCTGGCCGGCCGCCACACCTAGACGGGGACGACGGCGAGCTACTGCCGGTCGATCATCCCCAGCCGGTCCAGGAGCCGGGCGGTCTCTTCGAAAGCCAGGCGGTCCGGCCTCTCTGTCGGCATGCGCACGCCCGTCGACCGGATCACGCCGCGCATCCTCAGTATCTCCTTTGTCAGGTGATAGGAGCCATCGATAGAGCGCATCAAGAGGGCCAGCAGTGGGGCCACACGCTCCATCTCCGCCTCCGCCCCGGACTCGTCGCCTGCCTGCCAGAGCTTCCATGCGCTTACAAAGGCCTCTGGGACCGGCGGACCGGGCATCGTGCCCACAGCGCCTCTGCGGAGCTCAGGGACGTAGCTAACCCCGCCAAGGCCACCGAACACCGTCACATCCTCTCCTCCGAGCGCCTTGAGCTCCGCCGTCCTGTCCGGAGTGGGAGGGGTCTCCGCCTTCGCGTAGCGGGCCAGCGGGACATCCCTTGCAATGCGAACGGCGACCGCCGGGGGTATGGGCATCGTCCAGATGTCCTGGATGAAGATGGGCAAGTGCGCGGACTCGGCAACCCGTCGATAGTGCTCGACAATTACGTCAGCCGACACGGGCAGAAAGGACGGCGGGGTCACCATGAGCGCGTCAGCGCCGAGTTCGGCGGCCCGCCTCGCATACCCGACCGCCACGTCGGTTCCGGGTGCGCCGGCGTGCATTACGACATCGGCGCGGCCGCTCACCTGCTCGACGACCACCTTCAACGCCCGGTCCCTCTCGGCATCGGTTAACTTAAACACCTCGCTGCCGATCGCAAGGCCGAGCCCATCTACACCGGCAGCGACGAGCCACTCGGCCTCGGCCGCAAGATCATCCCAGTCCACGCGTCCGTCATCGCCGAATGGGGTGTAGAGGATCGGAAAGACGCCTTTCATGGCACGTTGCCTCCCTCAAGCTGTTGTCATTCCATTAAGTTAGGTTGCTCCGCCTCCGATCTCAAGGGCAGCCACAGCGGAGGCGACTAGCTTCGGCGGCCAATGCGTAACTTGTCCACCAACCCAGGATCGGGGCGACCGGGCGCGCAGGCAAGGAGTACCGTCAACCTTGCCCTTCAAGGCCCTTCAAACGTTCGGCTAGGCCGGACCGACCCGGACAAAATCCTGATGCAAGAGTTCTATGGCAGGCACGCGGCTAAGATCGCTAATATGGGAGAGGCCCCGCACAGCGGTAAGCTAAGGGCATCGAAGCGGGAAACCGGCTGGGAGCGCTCAACCAAGAGCAGGAGGTGACCATGCAGATCGACCTGACCAACTATTCGGAGCTGATGATCAGGCAGAAGGTCGAACGACTCGAGGCGATCACGGGCTTCGAAACCGCCAACAGGTACACGGTCATGACGGAGCAGGGGGATCCGCTGCTGCAAGCTCAGGAGGAGTCGAGCACGATCAGCCGCATTTTCCTCAAGGGCCACAGACCACTTGCCCTCCACGTCACCGATCTGGATGGAAACGAACTTCTAACGGCCAGCCGCAGCTTCTACTGGTTCTTTTCCCATTTGCACGTCAGCGACGGGTCCGGCCGGAACGTCGGCTCCCTGCAGCGTCGCTTCTCGTTCCCTTCCCGGAAACTGACAATTGAGGGGTCGGGCGGGAGGCCGGTCGCGGAGATCCGTGGGCCGCTGCTCAGGCCCAAGACCTTCATGATCTACAGGCAGGAAAGGGAGGTCGCCCGGGTCACCAAGCAGTGGAGCGGACTTGCCAAGGAGGTGTTCACGGACGCCGACACCTTCAGGCTCGAGCTCAAAAGCCAAGAGATGGACGAGGACTTCGCCCTTCTGATGCTGGCCTCCGCCTTCGCAATCGACCTGGACTTCTTCGAAGACGGCGGGGGGTAGACGTCGCCAGCGGCCGGACAATCCAGAGCCCCCCAAGGTCCTAATGGATCAGGACACTGGTCGTCCGGCCCGCCGACGAGAGCCCGATTAGAAATGACAAACCCCCCGCCGCCCCGGTGTTAACCGGCACGGCGAGGGGCCATCAGAGTCTATCCGGGAGATTCGTCCCGGCCCGCTATCGGCCCTGAGTTCTCTAGACCAAGCCGTCGGTCCGCAGATCCTTCAGTGCCTGGTCGAACCCGGCTACGGTGCGGTCCACAACCTCATCGCTGTGAGCGGACGAGACCACAAAACACATACCGTTCCAGTCCATGCCATCGGCGCCGTTGACGAGGACCGCGCGCCTGAGCGCACGGGTCCTTTCGGGAGGCATGGACCTGTAGATCTCCTCGTAGGGCATCGTGCACAGGTCGCGGTCGCAGTTGCAGTCATAGCCCATGTTGACCTGCACGAGCGATGAGATGCCGTGCGCGTGGCCCGTCACCTCGTTGCGCGTGAACGCCTCGTTGATGCCGTCCTTGAGTCGCTTGGCCGCTGCGTCGGCCATGGCGACCGCGTCCGTATTCCAGATCTCGTCTAGCTGGGCGATTCCCGCCGCCGAGGTTATCGGCTGGGCGTTGTATGTGCCTCCCTGAGCGACGCGCTTGGTCGAGTCGTGGACCGGATCGCCGGTCATGGCCATTACGTCCATGATGTGCCTTTTGCCGCCGACCGCAGCACCCGGCTGTCCGCCCGCCATGATCTTGGCCATCGTGGTGATGTCAGGGTCCAGGTCCCAGCGCTCCTGGGCCCCACCCTTGGAGAGGCGGAATCCGGTTATCACCTCGTCCATGATGAACAGGACCTCGTGCTTGCGGCAGACATCCTGAAGGTCATGCAGGAACTGAGGGTTCTGCAGCGGGAAGGTGCCGAAGTGGGCGCCGTTGCACTCCACTATGACGCCCGCAACGTCGCTGCGCGCAGACAGCACCCTCTCCACCTCCTTAACGTCTGCCTGGACGACGATCACGCTATCGAGGACGGCCTTGGGGACCCCGCCGATCGACTGGCCAGAGTCGATAGTGGCGTAGTCCTGCCAGCCGTGGAAGTGCTCGTAGAACTTGATTATCTTCTCCTTGCCCGAGTAGGCCCGCGCAATCCTCATCGCCAGCAGGGTTGACTCCGTACCCGCCGACGTGAAGCGCACGGTCTCAAGCTTGGGCATGTTTCGCTTGACCGCCTCGGCATAGAGCGTCTCGTGCGTGGTCGCGCCACCGAGATGCGTTCCCCTGTCAATCTGCTTTCTGACGGCATCGACGACGCCCTCGGGGCTGTGCCCGAGAAGGAGGCTGCCGTTGCCCATCACGTAGTCGATGATCTCGTTTCCATCGACGTCGTACTTGAAGGGACCGGAGGCCGACTCGTAGTAGGTGGGATAAGGCGCGGTGAATCTCGACTGGTGAGTCACCCCTCCGGCGAAGGCGTTCTGGCCCCTTTCGTACCATTCGCGGGATCTGACAAATTTGGCTTCATACTTATCGTCTAAAACGCCCATGACTCCTCCTCGCTATCGGTGTACTGGGACCAATCGGCAATTGGCCAGTACTGTAAGCGCGCTCCGGTAACACCGTCAAATTAGTAGGTCGCGCGGCCTCCCGAAATGTCGAAGACGGCCCCTGTGGTGAAGGTGCACTCCTCGGAGGCAACCCATGACACCAGAGCCGAGATCTCGGCGATCTCACCGGTCCGTCCCATGGGGATCTTGGACACCATGTACTCCACCATCTCCGGGGATGTCTGATCCAGGATCCGGGTCTGCACCACCGCCGGCGTAATGCAGTTCACCCTGACGCCCGTACCCGCAAGCTCTTTGCCGACCGACTTGGTAAGGCCTATCACGGCGGCCTTGGTCGCCGAGTACGGGACCATTTTCGGATTGCCTTCCTTACCCGCTATCGAGGCAATGTTGACGATTCGCCCATAGTCGCGCCTGAGCATGGCCGGCACGGCCTTCTGTGTGAAAAGGTAGGTGGCCCTCAGGTTGGTCCGGTAGACGCGATCCATCTCGCCAACTGGCAGCTCCCAGATGACACCCGGATCACCGGTGATGCCGGCATTGTTGACCAGCACATCCAGCCGACCCCACGCCCCGAGTGCCGTCTCGACAGCCGCCTCTGCGACGCTCTCATCCCCCACGTCGCCCACGACGAGCCTTGCGTCAATGCCGCGGGCGGCCAGCTCCGAGACTGTCTGATGTCCCAGTTCGCCGTCGACGTCGACGATCACCACCCCGGCCCCCTCGGCGCCCAGCCGACCTGCCACCCCGTAGCCTATACCGGTCGCGGCCCCGGTCACTATTGCCGCCTGGTCGCGGAAGCGTCCGGCCGTATGTGCATCTCGGATGACCATATCAGTGGAGCGGACAGATAAAGATGGCGGTGTCCTCGTACCAGGCGAAGTCGTTTGCCGACAGGTCGCCGACCCAGTCCCCATCGCCTTCGGCGAGGCCGAAGGTCGCCTCGGTGGCAGCCGCCCTATTCAGGGCACTATCAGACAGGGCATACATTCCGACGAACACCAGGAACACCAGCAGGACCAGGAGACCCAGTGTGTAGATCTTGGGGATATCCTTCAAGCGACCGCCCTGCCCCTGACTTGCGGTATCCGATCACCCCTGCCTAATCCCGGCCTTCCCAGCCGCCCTCTGGCGGATAGATCGAGTCGCCGAGCGACTCGGTGTTGGGGACCACACTATCGAGCATGCGGACCAGATGCGGGTGCCACTCCAGGAAATGCGGCGTCTGCTGGTGGAGGCGAAAATCCTCCTCGGTGTGGTAGTACTCGACGAACCACACCAGGTGGTCATCCGATCGATCCTGTATCAGGTCGAACCGGATGCAGCCCGGCTCTGAGGCCGCTCCCCGGGCATTGGGCTCTATCAGCCGGACGAACTCGTCCCGCATCCCGGGCTTGATCCTGACCGCCGCGATGGCAGCGAACATAGTGCGTCGCCTTTCTACGTGCCTACCTGATACGCCGCATACGCCACCGCTCTCCCCCACCGCTCAAATGGTACCGCAGGAGGGCAGCCCGCGGGCGGGCGCGCCCTCGCAATTGCGGAATGGGCGCCCTGGACCGTACAGCGGACCCTGACTGTGTCACGTAGCCGATGTGCGACGCCGGGACTCATTCCGAACTGTCTCCGATCTCGTAGAACGCATCCCTGTTCTCACCGAACCTCTCGTCGGCGGGCCGCCCGGCCACCAGATCGTCCAGCCAGAGGGCGAGCTGCGCGCCGTGTATCTCACCCACCCAGCGCCGCTCGATCACCCCTTCCCGGCTCACAAAGAACGTCACAGGGAGCCCTATGACCCCAAAGTCCACCGTGATCTCCCCGTCCGGATCGAGTCCGTTCGGATAGCTTACGCCGAACTCCTCGACGAACGCCCTGGCATCGGCCTCCGTATCGTCGATGTCCACTCCCACGAACAGGACGTCCGTGCCCTGCGACGCGCGCCATGCCCCCTCAAGGGTCACGGCCTCCCTCCGGCAAGGCACACACCACGAGGCCCAGAAGTTGATGACGATGGGACGGCCAATCTGCTCTGCGAGATCGAGACGTTCGCCATCGAAGGTCTCCAGCACGAAGATGGGCACGTCTTTGGACACGCGTGTGATCCCGCTTCGCCCGGTTACCGGGGCGCGATTGGCGAGCCCCCAGGCCAGCGTGGCGAAAAGGGCAGCCAGAAGCACGATAAGGACTCCCCCCACAAGGGCTCTTCGGCTCCAGCGACCGCCTCCTAACGTATCGCCGTTAAGGTCGTTTAACACGGTCAGAATGCTAAGATCTCGATGTCTATGTCCACGGTAACAAAGGTCCTGGTACTCCTCCTAGGCATCATCCTGATATCCGCCGTGGCCTGCGGCTCAGATCAGTCTCCCGGCGACATTGTCGCAGAGCCTGAGCCTGCCGCGATTCCCACATCCAAAGCCGCCGAACCGCAGGTCGCCGACGGGCGCTCCGACCAGGCCGAGGAGATGGACAGGGACCCTGAGCCCGACCACTCCGAGCGCACCACAGAGATGGACAAGGACCCTGAACCCGACAGCCCCGACCAGGCCATGGAGATGGACTCCGACGACGACGCCTCCGATGGGACGGTGGTGACGGTCGAGGACTCCGGCGACGACGCCTCCGATGAGACGGTGGTGACGGTCGAGGACTCCGGCGACGACGCCTCCGATGAGACGGTGGTGACGGTCGAGGACTCCGGCGACGACGCCTCCGATGAGACGGTGGTGACGGTCGAGGACTCCGGCGACGACGCCTCCGATGAGACGGTGGTGACGGTCGAGGACTCCGGCGACGACGCCTCCGATGAGACGGTGGTGACGGTCGAGGACTCCGGCGACGACGCCTCCGATGAGACGGTGGTGACGGTCGAGGACTCCGGCGACGACGCCTCCGATGAGACGGTGGTAACGGTCGAGGACTCCGGCGACGACAGCTCCGATGAGACGGTGGTAACGGTCGAGGACTCCGGCGACGACAGCTCCGATGAGACGGTGGTGACGGTCGAGGAGGGGCCGGAGCCCAGCGAGAACGAGACCGTGAAGGTGGGAAGGGACGTGGGCGAAAGGGTGCTCGATTTCTCCATCACCCTGGAGGACGGGACGGTCCGCACGACCCAGGATCTCCTATCGGCGGGACGGCCGGTGTTCATCTACTTTTTCACCACCTGGTGCCCGGTCTGCCGAAAGGACCTCACCGAGCTTCAGGCCATATATCCGGAATACGCCGATGCGGTCGACTTCATAGTCGTAGGGCAGGATCCGAGCGAGCCCCTCGGGGAGCTGGTCGCCTACAGGGACGGTCGGGGCCAGTCCTGGCCGGTGGCGCTGGCGGGTCCGCGCATGCTGGCGGATCTGCGGATTACCTCCCAGGCCTTCAAGCTGGCCTTCAACTCAGGCGGGTTGATCACCTACCGGGCCGGATTCGGGAACGGAAACCCCGATGTCTGGCGAGGGATCATCGCGGATCTCGCCAGCGGCTGAGGGCTCCTGGGCGGTAGGCGGTCGGCCGGGCAGAACGGTCGCCTCCGGCCAGGGCTCGTGGCCGGCGCAAAACGGACAGTTATGGCGGTGGGAGCTTGGAAGTGATAGCCAGGGTGCTGACAGCCGCATTCGCCGTGTTACTGCTCGCCGCAGCGGCCTGCGGCACGGGCGGATCGATGGCCGGACCCGATTCGACAGCACCTGCGGCAAGGGCCGAATCCGATGCCATGGCCGATCACTCCGGACAGACCATGGACAGGGATGAGGACACGGAGGCCGGCGGGGCGCAGACCCTCAAGGTGGGTAGGGAGGTTGGCGAGAGGGTGCTCGATTTCTCCATCACCCTTGAGGACGGTGCGGTCCGTACATCCGAGGAACTTCTGTCAGAGGGCCGGCCGCTGTTCATCTACTTCATGGCCACCTGGTGCCCGGTCTGCCGAAAGGACCTCTTCGAGCTCAAGTCCATCTACCCGGAATACGCCGATTCGGTCGATTTCATAGTAGTCGGGCAGGACCCAAGCGAGCCCATTGGCGATCTGGTCGCGTACAGGGACGGTCAGGGACAGCCCTGGCCCGTATCTGTGGCGGGGCCGGGGATGCTGGCGGATCTTCGGATAACCTCCCAGGCCTTCAAGCTCGCACTGGGCGCCGACGGGGTGATTACATATCGCGCCGGATACCGCAGCGGGAACCCGGAGGTCTGGCGGGCCGTGATTGCCGACCTTGCGAGCAACTGAGAGGCTGGAGCGGAAGACGGGATTCGAACCCGCGACCCTCACCTTGGCAAGGTGATGCTCTACCACTGAGCCACTTCCGCTCGAACGTCGGCTTGCGACGTGCCGAGGGCCAGAATCGAACTGGCGACACCAGCATTTTCAGTGCTGTGCTCTACCAACTGAGCTACCTCGGCTCGGGCCCCATCGTAGCTTCGAATCGCCACGCATGTCAAGGTGCCCGCAGCCTACGAACGCCTGTGGCACGCGCCGCCGGAGCAGTCAGTCCCTCCTTGAGCTGAGCCTTAGGACCACTGAGCCAAAGGGGAAATTCCCAGAGATCGGAAGACCGACCGACCACCTGTCCTGACATCGCCGGGGCACGGAAATCCAGCGCAGCACTTTCCCAGGGGATGGACGACTACACCCGGACCGAACTCTGGGTTCGCGGCCGCCGACCGTCACCACATGCTGAGGGTATGTCATACTCCACCGGAAGATGTTGGGGCAGCTGGCCCCTACCTTCTGATCTGGCGGGCGGCGGGCCGCAGGTAGACCGCGAAAGGAGATGCTATGAACGCTGCAATGAGACTCACCGGGGCGCTGATGGCCGGAATCGGTGCCGTGGTAGCGGTGTACTTCATCATCAACCCGTTCCTGGACGAGTCGTTCGACGTGCTCCAGGTCTGGTACGTGCTGGACATCCTGATGGTGATAGGCCTTGCGATCGCGCTCATCTTCAACTACATGCAAAAGCGCGAAGTGGACGGGGGCGATTCCGGTGGGACCGTCACACGCAGGTACCTTGAGGTCAATGCGGCATTCTTCCTGACCGCCGCGGTGACGATACTCTTCCTGCACAACTGGTTCTCCCTCCTGGCGGACGGATCGGACAGCCTGGACGGCAACCATCAGGCCTGGATCATCTGGGCGGCCGTCGACGTGATCGTTCCCCTTACCCTGGGCATCACCGGATGCCGGATCATCGCCTGCGGAAAATCGGAATCCTGACGCTTGGCGAAACCTAGCCGCCATCGGGTCCCGTCCCATCGTCGGGGGGACGTGGCGAGGTACTGTGGGCGCCTGTGTCCGGACCGCGACGCTAGACGAGTGTCAGCAGCCTGCGGGGATTGGCCACCATCAGCGCCTCGACTTGATGGCCGTCCCAGCCTCGCGCGCTGAGTCTGGGCAGGATGTTGGTGACGATATGGCTGTAGCCCTTTGCGCCGTAGGCTACGGTCATGCACTTTAGGAACACGTCCTGGGAGATGAGCACCCGGTCCAGGTACCCGAGGCCCGCCACGTACTCGAGCGCGTCGAGGCGCTGGTCGTCGCTGGGCATATCCAGGGCGGATCCGCTGCCGCTGCCCACCTCCCCGAACAGGGTCTCCTCGTTGCCGTACGTGTCCCACTGAAGGTAGCAGCCGGAGGCCGCCAGCTCGGCCAGCAGTCCCCGGTCATGGAACGTATCGAGATGGCCCATTACGACCCGGCTCAGATCGGCTCCGGCGCGGCCGAGCTCATCGAGGATCGACGGGGGAGACTGCGGGTCGAACCCCGGGTGAACGGTGATCGCGGCGCCGGTCTCCACCTGGGCTCTTCCGGCCGCACGCAGGGCGCGAACCTCATCGTCCTGGGGCGGCCACATGTTGCCCACCTCCCCGATGATCCCGGCCCTGACGCGGGTCTGCCCGACACCGACCGTGATGTCGCGGACTATCTCGGCGGTTATCTGGTCTTCGTCCCTTTCCGCCATGTCGGCTGGATGGAAGAGCCGGACATAGTAGCCGGATCCCATGACTATGTTCAGCCCGGTGCGTCGGGAGATGCGCGCAAGGGCCAGCGGATCGCGCCCTAGTCCGACGTTGGTGGTATCGACCACGGTGCGCCCGCCGGCGAGCATGAACCTTTCGACCTGGTCGGCCGCAAAGCGCTCATCCACGATGACAGTGTTGTCACGGTTAACGTGCCAGTAGAGCGCGATGTAGCCCAGCCTGTCGACCGTGAGAGGGGCGTCCACCCAAGCCCGGATGCCGGCCTCGCCGGGCTCATCGAAATAGGACCCGACGTCGAGCAGCAGATGCTCGTGCATCAATGTTATCCCCAGGTCATCCGGATCGATGAGGCCGGTGACCGTCTGGACCCTGCCCGCCTGCTGTGTGCTCATGGATTCATCGGCTCCGGCCATCTCACCCCGGGGGGCGGGAGTGTAGCATGACGGGCGATCGGAGGCTCTATGAAGGCTAGTGAGATTCGCAAGGTGGCCGTGGTCGGTGCGGGGCTGATGGGCCACGGCATCGCCCTTGAGCTCGCGGCGGCCGGCTATGACGTACGCCTGCACGACCTGACCGAGGATGTCCTTAGAGGGGCCATGGGGCACGTGCGTGACGGGCTGGCCAGGCTCGCCGGATACGGGCTGCTCAGCGAGGAGGATGCCGCTGCGGCGCCGGGCCGAATAAGGACGGGGACGGTCCTGGCTGAGCTGGTCTCCGACGCCGATCTCGTCATCGAGGCGGCGGCCGAGGACCTGGCGGTCAAGCGGCAGGTATTCGGCGACCTCGGCCTTCATGCGCCGGACCACGCGATCCTGGCCAGCAACACCTCCAGCCTGAGGCCGAGCCTTTACGCGCCGGACTCCGGACGGCCGGACAGGGTCGTCGTGACCCACTACGCTAACCCCCCGCATTTCGTTCCGCTCGTCGAGATCGTCGGCGGCCCCGACACCGCACCAGAGACCCTAAAGGTGACTCGCGCCTTCATGGAGGCGCTGGGCAAGAAGGTGATCGTAGCGACCAGGGAGGTCCCCGGCTTCATCCTCAACAGGCTCCAGCTGGCCCTCCTGAGGGAGGCGCTGTGGCTGGTCGAAAACGGCGTTGCCGAGCCCGGGGACGTGGACACGGCGCTAAAGTACGGCACTGGCCGGAGGTGGGCGTTCGCCGGCGTCTTCGAGGTCTTCGAGCTGGCGGCCTGGGACGTGATCGGCCGCATCTTCGAGGAGGTTGCTCCCACCCTCGCCGATTCCCGCGAGATCCCCGCACCGCTCAGGGAGCGGATCGAGCGGGGGGAATTCGGCTCAAAGAGCGGCCGCGGCTTCTACGAGTCGGGTCCCCGGTGGGCCGAGGAGACCAGGTCGCGCATCGCGTTCGGAATGGCGGGTCTTGAGCGCCTGTGGGCCGAGTACGAGTCGCGCCCGCGGCCCGGCAGGGTCGACGCCGCCGGTTCCGAGGCATAGGTGGCCCGCATGGCCCCACTGACCACCGTGCGGGCCGCCCCGGTTCTTTGACACCCCGGGGCGCCGCATTTACACTCCGACCGCGCCCGCCGGGGCGCCCAGTCCTACCGCGATGACCGACGCCAGTTTGCCCCTACTACCGACCACAGTGGTCGGCTCGCACGCGCTCCCCAGTTGGCTGTACACGGTCATCGAGAAGATCGAGGCCGGGGAATACGGTCTGACCGACACCCGCGAAGCCTACAACGACGCGGTCGACCTGGCCATGGCGGATCAGACGCGGGCCGGCGTCGACATCATCTCGGACGGCGAGATGAGGCGGTGGATGTTCGTTCAGAACTTCTACGACCACATAACCGGCATCGTCGAAGAGCCGCTGCTTCGCACCGTGGGTCCCTACGGCTATGATAGCCCGAGGCGCTACAGGGCGGTGGAGAAGGTGAAGGTGCCGGACGGCCTAGGCATCGTCGAAGAGTTCAGGTATGCGCGATCCCGCACCGACGCCCCTCTCAAGGCTACATGTCCCGGTCCGATCACCCTCTCGATGCACATCAGGCCCGGCAGCGTGTACCCAGACCGGGTGTCGATGGCCGCCGAGTTCGCATCGATAATCAATTCCGAGCTGCGCAGGCTCGTCGAAGAGGGGGCCCGCCTGATCCAGCTGGACGAGCCCTCCTTTGCGATCGTCCCCGGGGCGCTGTCGGACTGGGTTGACCTGTTCAACACGTGCATCGAGGGAGTGGAGGCGAAGACCGCGCTTCACATCTGCTTTGGCAACCTTGCCTCAAGGCCCAGGGGAAAGCGCGAGTACGCATGGATGTGGCCCGCCCTGCTCGATGCCAGGGCCGACCAGCTGGTGCTTGAATTCGCCAACCGCGAGCTGGTCGACGTGGGGCTGTGGAGGGAGGTCGCCGAGGAGCGCGAGCTTGGAGCGGGCGTAATCGACGTTAAGTCCTTCTACGTCGAGACGGCGGACGATGTGGCAGAGCGCATCCGGCGCTTCCTTCAGTTCGTGCCCGCCGAAAAGCTGTGGATCAATCCCGACTGCGGCTTTTTCACGGTGCCCAGGTGGCTGGCCGCGCTGAAGCTCAACTCCATGGTGGCCGGCACCAAGATCGTCCGACAGGAGCTGACCGGCTAGGGGCTCGGCTTGGACGCCGCCAGCGCCGCAAGGACCATCGTCGGCCGTCGCACGGTCGCAAGCACCCTGGAGCACCGCGCCAGGGTCGATGCCGAAAAGACGTTCCTGATCTTCGAGGACGATCTCGGCGAGGTCAGCTCCTGGACCTACGGCACCTTCAACCAGACGGTAAACCGGGTCGCAGGCGGCCTCGCCCGGCTCGGGATCCGCAGGGGCGAGCGGATCAACGTGCACATGACCAACAGGCCCGAGTTTCTCTTCTTCTGGTTCGCCGCGTCCAAGCTGGGGGCCGTCATGGTGCCCACCAACCCCCTTTCTCCGCCGGATGAGCTGGCCTACCCCCTGGGCCACTCCGAAGCGGTGGCGACGGTGACCCTCCCGCACCTGCTGGACAACGTGCTGGCCGCGCGCAAGCGCTGCCCCTCGGTACGCCACGTCGTCGTCTGCGGCCGGTCACCGGGCGAGGCCGAAGGCGGCCCGGTGCCCGGGGAGCCGGGCGTAATCTACTTCAGCGAGCTCTGCAGCGGGCAGACGGACCAGGCCCCCGACATCGATCACGACCCACTGGATGATGTGGCGATCCTCTACACGTCGGGCACTACGAACCGCCCGAAGGGGGTCATGGTCACCAACGCCAACTACGTGTTCCTCGGCGAGCAGATCTCAAAGAACGTGGGTCTGACGCCCGATGACCGCTGGCTGGTCACGCTGCCGCTTTTCCACGGAAACGCCCAGTACTACTCGGTGATGACCGCGCTCACGGTCGGCGCGAGCCTGGCAGTCATGTCGCGCTTTTCCGCCTCCCGGCTCATGCGCCAGGCCGCAAAGCACCGCTGCACGGTCCACAGCTCCCTGGCAACGCCGCTCCGAATGGTGCTCGCCCAGAAGCCTCTCGACTCAGACGGCCTGAGCGGGCTCAGGCTGGTCATCTTCGCCCAGAGCCTGACGCCGGAGCAGTACGAGGAGTGGGACAGGCGCTACGGGATTCCGCTGCTGCAGATCTTCGGCATGACCGAGACGATGGGGCAGCCGCTGGTAAACCCGCTAAACTACCGGCGCGACCACTCAACGATAGGCCTACCGGCCATGGGCTATGAGTGCCGCGTCGTCGACGAGAACGGCCGGGACGTGCCGGACGGCGAGGCGGGCCAGCTCATCGTCAGCGGCATACCGGGCGTGACGATCATGAGGGGATACCTTCGCGACCCGGTGAACACCGAAAGGACGCTAAGGGATGGGTGGCTGTGGACTGGGGATGTCGTAAGGGTTGGAGAGGACGGGTATTTCCACTTCCTGGACCGGGCCAGGGAACTCATCAGACGATCGGGGGAGAACATCTCGGCCGGCGAAGTCGAGGCTGTGCTCAAGTCGCACCCGGCGGTCGAGGACGCGGCGGTCATCGGCCTGCCGGACGAGATGTACGACGAGTCCGTCAACGCGTTCGTGGTGCTCACCGAGGGAGCAGATGCGACCGGGGACGAGATAATGGATTTCTGCCGGGCCAGGCTGTCCAAGTTCAAGGTGCCCGGTTCGATAGACTTCAGGGACGAGTTCCCGAGGACCTCTACCGGCAAGGTACGCAAGGTCGAGCTTAAGGAGGCGGCACTGGCCGCCCTGAGGGGAGATTAGGATGGCGCTTGAGGATGTCCAGGCTGGCGATGCGACCAGCGTCGATTACGAGGTCACAAGGGAGATGACGGTCAATCGTACTGGCAAGGCCGGTGCCGACGTGCTGTCCACGCCGTCTCTGCTCAACCTGATGGAACTGACCTGCATCGCCGCCACCGACCACAAGATCGCCCCTGACATGGCGACCGTTGGTTACGCCGTGGACGGGCTACGGCACCTGGCGCCAACGGCCCTAGGGGAGACGGTTTCCGTGAGCGTCCGTCTGACCGAGGTCGACGGCAGGAAGTTCACCTACGATATCGAGGCCTTCGAGGCCGAAAAGAAGATCGGCGTCGCAAATCACAGGCGTGCCGCCATACCGGCGGGTTGACGAGGCGGCGTCCGTCATCGTCGCCTGTGGCCTGACCACTCGCCCGGACAAGGACTTCTGAACGGGTAGCCCACCCCACCGCTCAGGCCGTCTCCCCATCGATCGCCCTGCGGGCCCGGGGGATGGGAACCTATCCTCCCCCATCCAGCCCCGGCCGAAACGGCGCCGACGCCTCTGATGCACGTATACACATTAAGTAGATCTGCATGCGTATAAGGGCGCGAGGAGAAGATGAAGCAATAGCTCACCATAGCCATTGACGCCGATCTGCTCCCGGCGGCCAAGAGGCACGTCCGATCCCTTGGCGTGTCGCTTTCTTCCCTGATCGAGCAGTCTGTCAGGGAAATGGCCGGGCAGGACGGTCCATCCTTCTCCTCACGATGGCGAGGAAAATTCCGGGCGGCGCAGCGTGACGACCCCCGGTACGACGCGCTGGCCGAAAGGTACCTGAAATGATGCTCCTGGACACCGACGTTCTCGCGGACGTCGCACTCGACAGGCGTCCACACTCCGACCCGGCCCCAGAGCTCCCGGACCGGATCGAACATGGAGCAGAGGCCGCTTACATCGCTTGGCACTCCGTATCGAACTTCTACTTCATCGTAGAGCCGTCGCTCGCAGGCGTGAGCGCTCGCGAATTCATAGTCGAGCTATCGCGCTTTGCGGCGGTGGCCGAGAACGGCACGGACGGCATCCGATATGCGGCAGAACTGCCGATGGCCGACTTTGAGGACACGATGCAGGTGGCGGCCGCCCACGTGTGCGGGGCCCGGCACATAGTCAAAAGGAACGTCAGAGACTACGAGCGCTCCCCCCGTCCGTGCGGTCGATCCCCGGGAGGCGCTCAGCGCGCTGTTCTAGCATCTGGCGTCGACACCTTCCCACCCGTGGACCCGGCCGGCATCGCCGGAATCGGGATGCGGGAATTCGATCGGCAGACCGAGCGCCCTGTAGGGTTTCCACCCGAGGCACGCGTCCTGCTGAGACGTCCGGTATCACAGCGCCCCGGATCCAGAGGGACTCGAGGCCTACGAGCGTGACACTGTGATGCGCAGCATTAAACGGTAGCCGGCCTCCCAGGACTCCTCCACTCTTTGCCTGCGCGGCAAGGGCCCGTTATTGCCGGGAGATCCCTCCGTAGCCGATTGATATACTGCCGCGCATGATCGCCCGGATGCTGAGGTCGATGCAGAGGTCGGTGAGGATCATCCGGACGGCCCCTGGCCCATGGCACCTTAAATTGTGGCAGTTCTTCCGGAATATGCTGATCAAGGTCTGGCGCCGGAGCCTCTGCTGCGGGCACCCCGGCGAGCCGGGATGCTGAGCGGAAGCCATCGAGGCTCCCGGAGGGAGTCACCACCACCACCGGCACTAGCGCGGGGCCGTTCCCTCCTAGGAGCCAGAGTCGCGCGGGCCACGTACCCAGGCCCGGAGTCCCCTCAAAGGTCCTGTCACCCGCTGCCATTCCGTATGCCGGTGGCTGGGGGCTTTACATGGGATGAGCGCTCGGCCGGCTCCACGTAGCCTCGTACGATGGGCCCGTCTTTTTTCGCATGAACGCTTGGCCCTAGGGCAAGTACCTCAGGCTCAAGACGAGGAAAGCGGCCTGGAGAGCGAGCCCAGCAATCCCGGCGACTAGCCTCCCATACACGGAAAGCCCACCGCCCCTGCTCAGAGTCGCCGCCACAGCACAGAGCGAGCAGGTCGCGATGACTATGGTCAGGGCTACCTCGGCCGCCGAATGGGTCCCGTAGGTCTGCCCGGGCCGCCCAGTATTACGGGGGAGTCGGGTTGGTCAAGGTTTCGCCGGGCAACCCTCCGGATCGACGGGGGCATACTCGCCCCGCCGCTCGCGTGTCGTGCCCGTTGAAAACGTCCAATGTGCCGTCGGGCCCGAAGGTGACGGCCACGGAGACACGATAGCAGGGTATCCATGCCTTGGAAGCTGGAGTCGCTGGGTGCCCTGCGCGTGGTCCGGAGTCAAGGGCGGAGATGAATCGGACCAGCTCGGGATTGGATCTTCTTTCGCACCGCTCCCCGGTCGGCCCGGGCAAGAGCCCGGTTGCTATACTTCGCTGGCTCCTGAGGAGGATGCACGGCTGGAGGGAGCTATGTACGGCCTCAAGCGAATCATGGGCGCGAGCCTGTTTGGCTACGCCGTAATCTACACGGCCCAGGTTCTCTTCAGCCGCTTCTATGCCGACCTTCTCTATCCACAGGAGGTCTGGGACGTCTTTAACTACGTCACCGCGGTCGGCATCCTGATCGCCATCGCCGTCGCCCTCGTCCACAGGCGCGAATCGGCCGACGATGCCGATCCCGTCCGCCGGCTCACGGGTCAGGCAGGGGTGTACGGCGCCCTTGCCCTGGCGATCCTCTTCTTTCCACTCTGGTTCTCGCTGCTCATGGGCGACGCCCAGGCCGACGCGCAGAACGTCGGCTGGATCCTGGTCTCGATCCTCAACCCACTCGTACTGGCCAACGCGGGCTCCCGACTGTGGGGTACGCCCAGGCCCGAGCAGGTAATGCCGGGCGCAACCTAGAGCCGACCTGACACCGGGCAGCCTTCCGGCCATCCCGCACGCAGATTCCCCGCAGAAGGCCGTCGGCTGATCAGGCTGGGGCCGCCGGACGGACCGGGAAGGCTGGCCAGGCCCGAAAGCCCCTACCTCCCGCAACCGGTGCTATCGACAAACTCGCGACCCGCTATGGGAAACACGGCAGGCAGAGTGCGCACTTGGCATATATATCCGTATGTGATATATCTATGGGCGACCGAGTTCCCGTTTCAGCCGTCGAATCGAAGGAGCGTCTATTCCATTGGCGAGTCAAGACCCATCCGGCCTGCTCCCCCTCCCGGTCGCCCAGATGCACATCCTGCTGGCCCTTTCCGGGGGAGACAAGCACGGTTACGCGATCATGAAGGAGGTCGATGCTCTGACAGGCGGATCGACGACGATGGGTCCGGGCACCCTCTACGGCACGGTAAAGCGGTTGCTGAAGGCGGACATGATCGCCGAGACGGACGAGAGGCCCGACCCCCGGCTCGATGACGAGCGCCGTCGCTACTACCGTCTCACCGGCTTCGGCGCCCGGGTCCTGGACCTAGAGATCGCCCGCATGGAGCAGGTGGCCGACGTCGCCCGCCAGAGGCGGGCCCTGGCGCGCCGGCAGGCGGGGTTGGAACGTACCTGAGATGCTCTCCGACAGGATCTACCGGCTGCTGCTCATGGCGTATCCGGCCCAGCACCGGCGTGAGTACGGGGATCCCATGACCCAGCTGTTTCGCGACCGGTTGATTCACGACGGCGGCGGGTTCCGCTCGCTGGCCGTCTGGGCGCACACCATCGTCGACCTGATGCGCACAGCGCCACACGAGCGCAGGGAGGCCCGCCTGTCCGCAGACCCGATGACCGGCAGGATCAGGTCCCGCCTCGCCGGCTTCCTGATATGGCCCGCCATCGGGGTCGCGGGCCTGTTCCTGTTTGTTGCCCCGGCCCCGCCGCCCGTTGCTTCCGTATCGCTATCTCCAGCCGCGTACATGCTCGTTGACGGGGTCGGGCCCGGCGATGTGATTACGTACACGATCGCAATCGACTACGGGAACGTGCACTCGATACAGGTCGGACCCGGGCTGGCGGGCTTTCTCTTCCTGCCGCTGGCTGCGGGTCTGTTGATCGGGGTCGGGCTCGCGGGGCGATCTCTTGTGAGCCTTGTCAGGTCGAGGGCGAGGGCCCACTAGCCGGGCCGACCCCTGACCCCGACGCCGCCCCTGCCCATGCGGAGCAAAGCGACACCCGTCATCCTAACGGACCGGCTCACCAAGCGATACGGGGACATCCTGGCCGTAGACGGGCTCTCGCTGGAGGTGCCGCGAGGGCAGATCTTCGGGCTGCTCGGCCCCAACGGGTCCGGCAAGACCACCACCATGGGCATGCTGCTCGGCCTCGTCAGGCCCACCGCGGGCGGCTTTACGCTGTTCGACCCGGAAACCGAGCACAGGCGGGCGCTGAGCAGGGTCGGCGCAATCGTCGAAACGCCCTCGTTCTATCCGTATCTGTCGGGCTACGACAACCTTGCGTACTTCCAGGGGATCTCGGGACGGGGTGAGCGCGCCCAGGTCGACGACGTGCTCTCCCAGGTGGGGCTCGCCGATCGCGCCCACAGCCGCTTCCGCACCTACTCGCTGGGGATGAAGCAGAGGCTGGGCCTGGCCTATGCGCTGCTCGGCGACCCGGACCTTCTCTTCCTTGACGAGCCGACAAATGGCATGGACCCGGCGGGCATGGCCGAGATCCGGGAACTGATCCGGAGCCTGGGCTCTCACGATCGGACCGTGCTGCTGTCCAGCCACCTCCTCTACGAGGTCGAGCAGGTGTGCGACAGCGTCGCCATCCTCTCCAGGGGCAGGCTGATCGCCCAGGGACCGGTTGCAGACCTTGTGAGCTCAAGGGGCGCAGGCAGGGTGCGCATGAGAACGACCGACAACGACAGGGCCGCACAGATCCTGTCGGCCCTTGAGTGGGTGGAAAGGGTGGCCCTGGACGGCCCGTCGCTGGTGGTAACGGCCCCGGGGGAGCGCAGTTCTGAGTTGAGCGCCGCGCTCGGCAAGTCTGAGGTATACGTCATAGAGATGACGGCCCACGAGATGTCGCTCGAGCACTACTTCCTCGACGTAACCGGAGACGACCCCGAGGAGGAGGGCGGATGATCGGTCACGTCCTGGGCCTGGCGGGCTGGGAGTGGTTCAAGCTCAGGGGGCGCTGGATGCCCTGGATCCTGCTCGGCATCGTCGTGGTGATCACGCAGCTGTTCCTGTGGATCAACTACGTGGCCTACCACAACGAGAGCCTCCAGGAGGTCTTCAGCGGCGGAACGGCCACCATGTCGGTTACATCCGACGTTGAGGGCCGACCCCCCGTTACCGTCGAGGTCACCTGCTCGGATATCGAGTACGGCCGGTTGCCAGAAGATCTCGACCTGCTCGCCCCGGGCGAAAGGGAGAAATTCCTTGCGGGCATGGAGGCCTTTGCCTCCGAGAGCTGCGGCGACTACCAGGGACCCGGAGAATTTCGAGAGGTCTTTGTTCTCCCTGGCAGCATCGACCGGGCCATAGGGGCAACATCCGCCTTCGGTCCGGTGCTCATGATCGTACTCGCCGCCTCAGTCGCCGGGGCCGAGTACGGTTGGGGCACCCTCAGGCACGTGCTCACCATCGGCGTCGGCCGATGGCAGCTCCTGGCATCCAAACTGCTGATGCTCGTTCTGATCAGTGCCGTCGGGCTCTTGATCGCCTCGGTCCTGATCGCCATCACCAGCCTGATCGCCTCTGCGATCCCCCCTGAGGAGGCCGGAGGGCTGGCCGATTCCGGAAGTTGGTCCGAGACCGCGGCTATGTACGGCAGGGGAATCTATGGGCTCGCCCCATACATTGCCCTGGGGACGTTCCTGGCCGTGCTGACTTCATCCTTCGCCCTGGGTGTGTCGATATCCCTGGGCTACCACCTGATCGAACTGATCGTCACGCCGTTTCTGAAGCTGACCTCATCCCTCGAGAGGATCCCCGACTTCCTGCTGGGCCCGAGCGTGAACATATGGACCCGGACCACCACCATCGCCGAGGTTGAGGTTACAAGAGACGGGGTCCTGCTAGAGCCACCGGGCACCCTGCATGCCTTCCTGGTCATTCTCGTCTACGTGATCGTCCTGGGCGCGGCCAGCTTCTGGCTGTTTCAGCGCAGGGATGTCTCCGGGGCCAGGGGTAGCTGAGCAAGCGCCGGTCCGGGGCGGGTGACGGGACGAAGTGCCCAGTCCCCTTCCCCACCCGCTCTGAGCGCATTCGCCGCTCTCGGGAGTCCCCATCGAGCTCGACCTCCGGGCCCTCCCGGCCTCGGCCGACCGTGTGGCATCAGGCGGATCAACCGGAGCGCAAGGCTCACGGCCAACCCCGCCCGATCATTCGCCGAGACCGTAGCTCGTGCTGCGCCCTCCCGCAGAACTCTTGACCAGCACCCCCCGCTCCACCAGATAGGTGATGTCCCGCAGGGCCGTATCCTGAGAGCAGTGCGTCATCCTTGCCCACCTTGACGTCGTGAGCTTCCCTTCGAATCCGTCAAGGAGCCGATTGGCCATCAGGCGCTGGCGCTCGTTGAACGAAAGGCCGGCGTATCTTCGCCAGAACTCGGCCTTTGCCAGCACCGCCGAAAGGGTCGTTTCCGCACCGTCTATCTCACGCCCCAGGCACGCAAGGAACCATTCCATCCACCCGTAGACATCCATGGTTCCCCTCTGCGCATGCTCCAGGACCTCGTAGTTGGAGGCCCTCTCCAGCCCGATCTGCGACGACATGCTGTAGAAGCGCTGGGGGCTGTCCTCCGATCGTGAAAGGGCCATGTCGGCCACCGCCCTGGCCATGCGCCAGTTGCCATCGTCGAACGGTTGGATGGTGACGAACCAGAGGTGCGCCAGCCCGGCCTTGAGCACCTGGTCGAAGTCCGCAGGGGCGTTGAACCAGTCAAGGAAAGCCCGCATCTCCCCTGCGACCAGGGATGCACCGGGCGCCTCGAAATGCACCCGCTGGCGTCCGATCGGTCCGGAGACGATCTGCATCGGTCCCGTCCTGTCGTCGCGCCACCTGCCGACGGCTGTCGGCGTCATGCCGCTACGCCCGGTGGGAAAGAGGGAGGCGTGCCATCCGAACAGGCGGTCCTCGCTGACTGGTTCCGCGAACCGCTCGGTGGCATCGAGCGCCATCTCCACAACCCCCTCGACGATCCGGTCAGCCGGAGCCTTTCCCCCGATCTCCATCCCGACGCGGCGTGCGACCGAGGAACGCACCTGCCCCGCGTCCAGCATCTCCCCCTCGATCTCACTGCTGGTGACCACGTCCTCGGTCACGGTCTCGAGATTGGCCTGCCTGCGAAGTTCGAAGCCCAGCGCCTTCATCCGCCCCAGGAGCTGACCCTGGCGAAAGCGCACCGCCGCAAGCCGATCGACCAACCGCTCGGCCCGCCAGCTAAAGCGCGGCCAGTCGGGTAGTTCGTGGATACAGGTTCTCCGCATAATATGCGGATATTGCAGGTCTCAATCACCGCAGCGGGCAAACCTCATTTGCCGCGCAAGTCTCGGCCCTCGGCGTCGATCCGTTCGTTGCCGCCCCCTTGTATCCCCCTGGGGGAACTCCCTGCGCCACAGAGGCACGCAAGGCCTGGCCAGGTTCGCGTTGCTGGACTAAATCCCGAAAACCAGTCCAATCACCAGTGCGGCCACGGCAACCGTCAGCAGGATTGGCACCAGGCACCCGTCACCCGCTGTCACCGGGGCCCTGCGGCTATAGGGCATGGGCTTCCGCCCGGTGTATTCCGTGAACTGCGGTGAGGCCTGATTGTTCAGAGACCGCAGGGCCGCCTCGAAAGCCGCCGCCTCTTTGCGTGTGGCAAGGGGTCGTGAGGTCCATATCCGCTCGGGGTTAGCGCCAGCCGTGGACGATACCCCGCCATCCTCATGTTCGCGCATCCTGCCCTTAAGCCGCCCACTATGGCCGACGTAGTATCCATAGTCGGTATGAAGGACGTAGACGAAGTACTTGCGCCCACGTATGGCGGCGTCTCGTTCGTCCTGCTCTGGGCCCAGGTTTTCGGGCCGGTAATATCGCCTAGGCATGGCTTGGAGGCCCCTTGATTTTAGGGGACCGGGTGGCCTTTTGAGATCGGGGGGCGGGGCTGCTCGATCCACCCGCGCAGACCCTTGTGGCCGGCCTCTGGCGAGTCCCCGGAATTGTGCACGGCAGATGGGCTTAGATCCCCACACATTCGTCCTGGGCGCGGCCGCCTTCTGGCCTTGTTGAGCGCAGAAATGCCTCCAGGGCCAGGCGTAGCCGAGCCAGCGGCGACTTGGATCGGATCCGAGCCGGGATGGCGTAGATCCAGCATCAGGTCCGCCCTGATCTCGCCCGCCCGCAGTTCAGGTCACGCGTCCGTTCGAATTGGAAGGATTCCTGTACACTCACTTTCAAGGGCGTGCGACCCGACCGTCACCGTCCCGCCCACTTTGCCTCTGGCTGAGTGCTGCGGGGACCGAAAGGATAGGTGTCAGCGTTGACGACACAATCGGCATACCCAGCTGCCCCCGAGTTGGCCACCACCGTCTGGTTCAACACGGGCAGCAACGTGACCCTGGCCGGTCTTCTAGGCGAGGTGGTGGTAATCGAGGCCTTCCAGATGCTCTGCCCGGGCTGCGTCGCACACGGGCTGCCGCAGGCCAAGCGCATCCAGAAAGCCTTCGGCGACGACATCACCGTGCTCGGGCTCCACAGCGTGTTCGAACACCACAGCGCGATGACACCTGTATCACTCGAAGCGTTCCTGCTGGAGTACCGCATCACCTTCCCCGTCGGCGTCGACGCCCACGACCCGGGCGTTGCCATGCCCATCACGATGGGGCGGTACCGGCTGCGGGGCACTCCCAGCATGGTCGTCGTCGACAGGGCCGGACGGATCCGCCTGAACGCGTTTGGCCAGGTCGACGACCTCGCCGTCGGCGCCACCCTGGCCCGCCTCATTGACGATCCCAGGCCGGAGCCCGGGGCCGACTGCGACCCCGAGATCGGATGTGAGGTCCCAACCCTGAAATCTGATTCCTAGGCGGCAGCGACCTCGGCCGCAGCCCATCGGCCGTGTCCGCCAGGGGTGGGGCGAGCCGGCCGCGAGTCACCCCGGATTACCGGACCGCCGTTAACGTCGGCGCACTTGCCAGCCTCGGGCATGTGCTCTATTTTCGATGCACTCAGCACCATGTCGGTCCTCCCGCTCCTGCACCTTTCCCCCTTCCGGTAGTGGAAGCGGGGGTCCCGGGGTAGATCGTGCGGGCTTCGTTCACGGACGGTGCCGACGCAACGCAACCTGGCATATGGGCCATGCCACAAAATTCTTGTGAAGATACTTGGGTGTAAGCATTGAGCGCATTCGTCATAGGCATGCACGCCGGCCCGCAGAACACCTCGTACGAGGAGCTCAGCAGGCTGTGGAAGACCGCCGACTCCAGGGGGTTCGGCTGGGTGTCGATCTGGGACCACTTCTACGACGATCCCTCACCGCACCGGATGGGCACCGTCTTCGAGGCGGTAGCCACCCTGGGCGCACTGGCGTCGGAAACGAGCAACGTGCGCATAGGAGCGCTTGCTATGTGCGTCGGCTATCGCCACCCGGCCGTGCTCGCCAACGCCGCCGCGACGATCGATCACATCTCCGGCGGGCGGTTCGAGCTGGGCCTCGGTGCCGGCTGGCTTGAGGACGAGTACCGGGACTATGGAATCCCCTTCCCTCCCATCGGCATCCGCATGGACATGCTGGAGGAGGCGCTGCACATAGTCCGCGGCATGCTCTCGAGCGACAAGACGACCTACAGGGGCTGGCACTTCTCGGTCACAGACGCGATCTGCGAGCCGAAACCCGTCAGAGGCCACCTGCCGGTCTGGGTCTGCGGGGGCGGAGAGAGGCGGACCCTACACATGGCGGCAAGGCACGGAGACGGGTGGAATGTTCCCTACATATCCCCGCAGGAATACGGGCACAAGGTCGATGTCCTGGAGCGATGGTGCGATGCGGAGGATCGCGACCCGGCACTCATATCCCGCACGGTGAACGTGGGATTCTACATGGGCACCACGGCGGCGGACGCCGAGAGGAAGAGGGCGAACTTCGACCTGGCCTACGCCGACAGGGCGGCGACCCAGGGGCCCGGCATGCTGTTCGGAACGGCGGGCCAGGTGGTCGACCGGATCGGTGAATACGTTGACGCAGGGGCACAGGGCCTTAACATTGCGCTGCGGGCGCCGTTCGACTGGGAGGCCATACAGGCCTTCTACGAAGAGGTGATCCCGGAGTTCGCGACCCCGCCCTGACCTTCGGAGGGGCGGGCCACCACAGGAGGCGATACGTTGGCTGGAGAGAGCATACGGGTGGGGGATCTTCAGATCATCGCCCTGTCGGACGCAACCAACCCCGTGGATCTTCCCGCCTTCTTCCCCGACCAGGGGCCGGAGGACTGGAAGGACTACCCCGAATACGTCGACGAGACCGGCGCTCACCGCGAGGAGGTCAACCTGGGCTCCTACCTGGTAGTGTCAGACAGGCACAGGCTCCTTGTCGACACCGGCATCGGGCCGGTGCCGCTTGAGCCCTTCCCGGACCTTTCGGGAAACCTCGTGCCCACCATGCGCGAGCAGTGCGGGTACGGCCCGGAGGACGTGGACCTGGTGTTCGCCACCCACCTGCACTTCGATCACATCGGCTGGCACGTCTCGCGGGACGAGAGCGGGCTGAGTGCGACCTTCCCGAACGCCAGGTACCTGGTGCCAAGGGTGGACTGGGACTCGATTCACGACCCCGAGCTCCCCAGGTCGGGTCCCCACGCGGATGACTACTCGCAGGACGCCGCCGACGTATTTCACCTGTCCAGGCCCATCGTGGAGGGCATCAAGGCGGTGGCCGACGCCGAGGCGGTGCCGGGAGGCCACTCGATAACCGATGAGGTCACAACCGTCGACACGCCCGGGCACACGCCCGGCCACCAGAGCCTGCTGATAAGCTCCGGCGGCGAGCGCGCCTTCATCGTCGGCGACGCAATCCATCTGCCGGTCCAGCTGGATGTCCCGGAGCGGGTGATGGGTGCCGACGTCCATCCCAGGCTCGGCGCCAGGACGCGCAGGGAGACGGCCCAGTGGCTCGAGGAGCAGGGCTTGATGACGGTTGTCGGGCACTTTCCCCATCCCGGTTTCGGCCATGTCGTGCGGGGGAAGGGGAAGAGATACTGGAGCGCCCTGAAGTGACGAGCACCATCAGCGGCCAGGCCGCATACCGCCGTCCGTCCACAGCGCTCCTGGTCTCAACCGTGGCGCTCCTCGCCCTGACGGCGGCCTGCGGGACGGAACCCGAGGCCCCGCCGACCCCCAGGGCGCCGGCAGAGGCCACCGCGGAGCCAACCGCGGAGCCGACCGCCGTTCCCACGCCGACCCGGGTCATCGACAGGCCGTCGGTAAACGCGACCGTCGTCGCCGAGGAAAAGCTCACCGCCGGCAACTGCAACATCGCCCCTGGAACGGACTGCGAGGGCGCGGATTTCGAGGGGGCGGACCTGTCCCCCCTTACCCCGGACCGGGGCACCGCAGGCCTCTATGACGGAGCGGAGCTTGAGGGAGCCAACCTCAGGGGAGCCGACATGAGCGGGGTCAACCTGTGGATGGCCGACCTTGAGGGTGCCGACCTTACGGGCGCGGACCTTACGGACGCCTACCTTAACAACGTCAACTTCAAGAACGCGATCCTAAGGGACGTCAACCTGACCAACGCCAACCTGTCCTGGGCCCTTCTCAGGGACGCGGATCTGGAGGGCGCGATCTTCTGCAACACCCTGATGCCCGACGGGGGAACCAGGGACGACGACTGCTAGGCACCCTGTCGGAATAGGGCTGCGAGCCTAGCCGTCAACCTCGTTCGGTCCTATGGGCGGGCCGAGGACGGTGCGGTTGTACTTGGCATCGAGGGCGCGCCACTCATCCTCTGAGAGGGATCGCACCCTGCCCGGCGGCAGCCCGGGCCCCTCGGCCGGCACCCCGGCCTCAAAGAACGCCTCCTCGAAACCCGGCGGCGATATGATGATCAGCAGCCTTGCGGGCCGGTCGCCAACGACCCTGTAGGTGTGGGGCACGTCCCGGGGTACGAAGACGAAGGCCCCCTCGGTCGCCAGCAGGGTCTGGTCCCCGACGCGCAGGACCACCTCGCCCTCGAGGACGTAGAAGCCCTCCTCCTCGTCGGCGTGGCTGTGAAGCGGGGGTCCCTCCCCCGGCGGCTCGGTGAGCTCGGACAGAGAGTAGGCGCCCAGCGTCGGCTCCGGCCCGGCCTTCACGGTGAACACCCCCTCGCCCAGCCAGGTCGATCGCCCCTGTCCTGGAAGCAGTACCACCTCGTTTGCACTTCGCGTCATGGACACCTCCTATGGGAATAGCTTAGATCAGGGCGCGTCCGGCGGGATGGACGAGCGGAATGAGAACAGCAGATGCCCGGGCAGCTGGCCCGTGAAGGGAGAGAAATGGGGGCAGTCCTCGGCGGCCTGCTTGAAGGAAGCCTCCAGGACCGCGACGCGGCGATGGAAATCGATCACCCATTCGTCCGGCCGGTTCCCCTTGCCTCTGAGGAAGATCGGGTGCACGCTCCCCATGCTGTACCGGGCAGAGACGTCCTTGTCGGTTGCCATTACCTCCTCGAGGGCGGCCTGGCAGACCACCCCCTGGGAGTCCGGGGTCGTCGATGCCGAGCCTGTGCCTGCAAGAGCGAGCATCCCGATGATAGCCAGGGCCGCCGCAGCATATGTCCTTGTTCTCATCGAGCGTCCAGGTGGCGAGGTGCCGGAGGTGGGATTCGAACCCACACGGGCATCTCTGCCCAACGGTTTTTGAGACCGCCGCGTCTACCGTTCCGCCACCCCGGCACGTCGTCCGATTATTGCATGTCCGGACGCTTGACGCCCGAAGGGCGGGAGGCCGGTTCCCTGGAAGGAACGACGCCTATCGGCCTCCGGATGCCGCACCGGCGCTGCGGGCTAGACGGACCGCCCTAGGCCAGCTTCTCCAGGGGCGCGAAGCTCATCAGCAGGTGCTTTACCCCGTGTCCATCCTTGAAGGCGACGGTCACCTGAACGTCTGACGGGATGGCCTTGACCGCCACCACCACACCCTCCCCGAACTTTGCGTGCTTTACCTTGTCGCCGGTCCTGAGCCGGTCGGCCGTGGATCCGCCGCCGCCGTCGGAACGTGAGGCCGGGGTTCGGCGGACCCGGGACCGCTCGATGCGCTCGCCCGTCCCGGTCATAGCGGCCTGTCGAGGCCCGGATATGCCGGCCGCCGGGGACCGGCCGGCGCGGTCCCTCACCTTCGGGCTCGACACTCCGTCGGGGACGCGGAGATTGGCCGGGATGTCGGCGAGGAAGCGCGACGGGACGTTGGGCCCGAAGCCGCCCCTGAACCCGCGCCTGAAGGCGCGCATCAGGTACAGGCGGCGCTGGGCGCGGGTCAGGCCGACGTAGCACAGCCGGCGCTCCTCCTCCATCTGGTCTTCGTCCTCCAGGGATCGGGAGTGCGGCAAAAGGCCCTCCTCCATCCCGACCATGAATACCACGGGGAATTCCAGTCCCTTGGCCTGGTGGAGGGTTATGAGCGTGATCGCATCGCCGCGGTCCTCCAGATGGTCGGTGTCCGATACGAGCGATACGCTCTCAAGGAAGACGGTGAGGGGACTCAGGCCGCCCTCGATCTCCTCGTCCTCCACATAGAGAAAGTCCCTTGCCGTCGATCTGAGCTCATCCAGGTTCTCGACACGCTCTGCGCCACGCTCCAGGCCCTCGACGTACCGGCGATAGCCGGTCCTTTCCATCACCAGGTCGAGCTTTGCAACCAGGTCAAGCTCGCCCGCCTCGTCCGCGATGGAGGTCATCATCTCCCGGAACGAGATAAGCGCCCTGGCCGGCCGGGACGCTATCGATGCTGCGGCAGCCGTTCCCTGTGCCGTTTCATGATCTAGGCTCTGTATCTGGCTCCACATCGAGGTACCGGCGTCACGGGACATCCGGGTCAGCTCATCCAGCGTGCGCTGGCCGATGCCGCGCTGGGGAACGTTGACCACCCTGGCCAGGCTCACGTCGTCGTCGGGGTTTGCCAGCAACCGCAGGTAGGCGATTACGTCCTTTACCTCCTGGCGCTGGTAGAAGCGGAGTCCCCCTATCAGCTGGTAGGGAACGCCGTACCTGACGCACGCCTCCTCCAGCGCGCGCGATTGGGCGTTGACCCTGAACATGACCGCGATGTCACCGGGCCGATGCTCCCCGCTGCGGGTGAGCACCTGCACCTCCTGAAGGACCTTCTGCGCCTCCTCCTGCTCATCGTATCCCTCGGCCACGACCACTGGCGGCCCTTCCTCGTTCTCCGTCCAGAGCCTCTTGTCGACGACACGCGAACCGGGTCTTATCACCCTCTGGGCGGCGCTCAGGATCGTTTTCGTGGACCTGTAGCTCTGATCGAGGGTGATCTCGGCTGCGTCCGGGAAGTCGCGCCTGAAGCTGAGAAGGTTGCGGATGTCGGCGTTTCGCCAGGAGTAGATCGACTGGTCCGGATCGCCGACGACGCAGAGGCTGTTGTGGACGGCCGCCATCTGGCGCGCGATCGCGTACTGGGCGACGTTGGTATCCTGGAACTCATCGACCAGGAAATGCAGATAGCGCTGCTGGTACTTTTCCGCGGTGTCCGGGAACTTATCCAACAGGCGGTGGGTCCGCAGGAGGATGTCGTCGAAGTCGACGGCTGTCGCCTGGACGAGCAGGGCTTCGTAGCGCTCGTACACCCGGTGAACGATCTCGTCAAAATACGAGTCGCGCCTTTCGGCAAAACCGAACGAATCGATCAGCTGGCTCTTTGCGCTCGATATGGCCGATTGGATGGCGCGAACCCCCCAGTTCTTGGGGTCCACACCGGTTTCCGTCATCGCCCTCTTAAGCAGCGCCACCTGGTCGGCGTCGTCGTAAATGGCAAAGTCCCTGTCCAGGCCTATTCGCTCCCCGTCGCGCCGCAGCACCATAGCGCAGAAGGAGTGGAACGTGGCGGCCGTGAGATTCTCGGCCCTCTGACCCAGAAGTCCCGAGAGCCGCAGCCGCATCTCGCGGGCCGCCTTGTTCGTGAAGGTCACGGCGGCGATCCTTCGCGGACTCAGCCCGCAGGTATCCACCAGGTAGGCTATGCGGTGGGTGATCACGCGGGTCTTGCCGCTGCCGGGTCCAGCGACGATCAGGAGAGGGCCGTCGATGTGCTCGGCGGCCTTGCGCTGGAGATCGTTGAGATCCTTTAGAACGTCAGTTTGCATACATCACCGAAATTATATTAGCCGCTCGGCCGTACGGGGCCCAAGACCGGGGCAATTGGGGCGACAGTCGGTGGAAGGGGGCTACGGTACGTAGAGGGGCGCGTCTCGGGTGATTACCCTGTCCTCCCCTTCCATCGCGACGCGCAGGTACTTGGGCAGGGCGAAAATGCCGGCATGTGTGGTTCCGTCGTAGAAGCGAAGGTCGGAGACTATGCGGCGGGCGACACGTGCATCTATTTCCTCGACAGACAGGGAGGTGGGATCGGGACCCATCGAGGCGACCACGAACCCCCACGTCGTACCGAAGGCCGGGACGAACGCCTCGCTGCCGTAGACGGATGGGAAGACCGCCCTCATGGTGTTGGAGACGGCCGAAAAGCACTGCTCCAGGAATGCCGGGCCGGTGGGCCCGGACTGTGCGACCACCATCCCGCCGGGGTTGAGCCGGCCCGCCAGGAGTTCGTAGAACTCGCGCGTGAAGATCAGGTAGGCGGGCCCGGCCTCCAGGGGATCCGGCACATCGATCACCGCGATGTCGAAAGTCCTCTCAGCCGTCTCCAGATACCTCTGCGCATCCTCATAGATCAGCTCAAGACGTGGATCCTTGAACGATCCACGGTGGTGGTCCGGCAGGTGCCTCTTGCACAGTTCCACCACCTCCCGGTCGATATCGACCATGACCGCTCGCTCGACCGATCGATGGGCGAGCACCTCCCGCGCGGTCGCGCCCTCGCCCCCTCCCGCAATGAACACGGTCCTCGGCCCGGGGTGGCTGATCATGGCCGGGTGCACCAGGGCCTCGTGGTAGACGAACTCATCGAGGGCGGTGGACTGGGTCTTGTCGTCCAGCACGAGGCTGCGGCCGAAAAGCGAGGTGTCCTGGATGAGGTAGTGCTGGTAGGGTGAATCCCCCTCAGCTATGACGCGTTCGACCCGCTCACCCTGCACGAGTACGGGTGTGATGTACTCGAAGTGCCACCGTTCCCCCGGCCCGATAGGCGGCCCGTCCATCAGCGACTAGACCGGGGTCGGGCTGGTGACCGGACCGCGGCTGATCTCGCGAATGGTCGGGCGCTTGCATGCGAGCTTGGCCGTGATCAGCTCGGCGGCCCTGCGGGGATCGAAGTCGGTCCCGCAGGTGAAGATGTCAGCCGCTGCGTAGCCCCGCTCGGGCCAGGTGTGTATGCACAGGTGCGATTCGGCGATGGCGACTACCCCGGTAACGCCCGCGGGCGAGAACTTGTGGAAGGTCTGCCCGACGATGGTCGCGCCGGTCTCCTCAGCGGCGCTGACCATCGAGCTCTTTATGTGTTCGAGGTCATCGAGGAGATCGGACCTACAGTCCTCGAGCTCCAATAGAAGGTGTGTCCCGAGCTTCTCCAACCATCCCTCCTCCAGTCTGCCGCGGCGGCGGTGAGGCCGCCTGCGGTCGGCTATTATACAGCCGCTCGCCCGCAGGTCTAATGGAGAGGAAAGCAGGCCAAAATCGATCTTGAAAGACGACTTTCACATCAGGTTGGGCACGGAGGCTGACGTACCGTGCATCTCGTCAATGGCCGACGCGTTCCGCCGTGAGCTGGGCCGCAAGCAGCCCTCCCGGGCCGAGTTCGCAAGGAGAATCGCCGGCCTGATCGACGACCCGGACACGGACTACCTTGTGGCTCTCGACGAGGGCGGAGCGTGCGCCGGGTTCCTGCAGCAGCGATACCGCCGCGACATCTGGACCGCGGGCGGCGAGGCCTATGTTGAGGACCTGTTCGTGGCGCGAGGGAGTCGGCGCCGCGGTCTCGGCAGGCGGCTGGTGAAGACAGCCGTGGAAAGGGCCCTGATCCGGGGATGCTCGCTCGTTACGCTCGACACCAACGAGCGCAACGGACCGGCGATCGCCCTGTACGAGAGTCTGGGTTTCGCGTGCGGCGGCGGCCCGGCAACCGACCTGGGCGGCGGTCGCCAGTTGTGGCTGACTAGACGACTCGGCAACTAGTCTGTCCCGATTCGAAGGCGACGGATGCTCACCGCGGAATTGCAGTGATCAAAAGTCACGGTCGGCTTGCGCTGTCAGCCGATCGAACAAGGGCTCAATCTCTGGGTTTTGGCGGGCAACGTCAATCCTGCCACCTTAAGCTGCCGGCCCCGGCCCTTCGGCGAGCGAGGTTTGTCTCGCTCCCACGCGCCATTGTCACCAATAGACTGAAGTGAGCGGCCGTCAGGCCTAAATCAGGCCCTCGTCCTCGGCGGCCCGCTCCACGACGTCCCAGCCCTCCTCCGTCCCGGCTACGATGCTGGTGCAGGCCTCGGCCTCGAGAAGGGCCTTGCCGTCCGGATCATCCGGATCCACCGACAGGAAAGCACGCTCGATGTCCTCAAGAAGCACGGGGTCCAGATCCTCGCGGACGGTGAAACAGCAGTGGCTGTATCCCGGGCTCGACCAGAAGGCGCGTATGGGGGCTTGGTCGGGTCGCTCCTGTGCCGATTTGAGGGTCAGGTCGCTGACGGCACCGGCGTCATACTCGCCGCTCGCCACTCTCTCGACCACGTCTTGCTCATCCGAGGCGGGGCCGCCCGTCCTATCGCCGTGAAATGTGAAGGCCGACAATTGCGATCCCGGGTCGATGCCCATCTCCCTGAGATAGTGGTGGGGCAATAGCCCGGCCTGGACAGAGCCGCGGCTGCCGAACGCGAACCGCCGACCGGCAAGGTCGGAGACGGCACGGACCTCGGAGTTGCGGTGCGTGATGAAATGGGTCACAAAGTCTACGTCCACGTCACGCATGGCGATCACACGGGCCGGATTGTCCATTAGGCGTCTTATCTTCACGTACGAGAGGGGGCCGTTCCAGGCCATGTTCACCTCGCCACTGACGAAGGCTTCGACCAGGGCATCGTAGCCGGAATACAGGACCCAGTCCAAATCGATGCCGCGCTTGCGGAAGATCGCCGTCAGCGCTTCGAACGCCTCTACATGATCCTGGGACGCAGTGCCACCCAGCCTGAGCACCTTCTGCCTCCTTGGCTCCCCTTTCCTGAGCCTCCGGCTACCGGCCGGGGGCGGCCAGAGGGCTGCCAACGCCTACCGAGCTATGACTCTACGTCTTTCACCGGCTTGGTGCCAGTCACGTGAGGAGATTCGTCAGACGCCGGCGGCAGGAAGCGGTGTTCATGTTCACGACTCCGCTCATCAAGCAGCGTTCACCATCGACCCTCCTCCGGAGTTCGCCGCTACGATGACCGGTCCGCGGCGGCCGCTTCCTGCCCCGGGAAGGGGTTACCGTACCGCTCGACATGTGCCAGCTGGGACAGCGGCTTGCGGGGAAGGCCCTGGCCCCGAAAGTCTTCGCGCCGGTAGCCGAACGGCAGGACGGTTATCAGTTCCAGACCTCTCGGTATTCGTAGCAAATCCGCGATGCTCTCGCGCTGGTCGTCCGAAAGCGTGACAAAACAGGTGCCCATCCCCTCCGACCAAGCAACGAGCTCCATCTGCTGCAGCGCGCGGCCCGCATCCATTTGCGGCTGGTCGGCATCCTCCATCACGATGGCGATGGCGAGAGGCGCACGGGCCAGGAAACCGCCGGAGCTGGCAGTTTCTCCAAGGCTGGCGAGGGTGTCTCGGTCACGGATGACGACAAAGCGCCAGGGCTGCTGGTTGCGCGAGCTGGGAGACCATCGGGCCGCGCTGAGCAGTTTGGCCAGAGACTCGTCGGACACCGGGTCGGGCTTGAACTCCCGCACGGTGCGCCGATTCCTAAGACACTCGTAGAGGTTCATCCACTCCGTCCTCCATGTAGTTGAACTGCATCATATATGGGTCCTCTCCGACCAGAGTCGGTTGCCAGGGTCGGCCGACGACCAGTCAGTCCGGCCTGTGACCGGACGCTCTTTATCAAGCATTCAGCCCGCGTGCAGGATCGAGGAACGTGGTGGTGGACGGGTAGACGGCGAGGCGAACTACGCTGGAGAAGGGATGTATGAACCCGACTGCGACGGCGGAAAAGCCGATGTTCCCGACCTAGGAACTGAAGAGCGTTCTAGTGGGTCTGGCGAGGCACCTGTGGTGGATTCCGGTCCATTTTGGCAGGTCTACCGGCACGTGGCATGAGGACAGGTCGGGTGGTGGTTTGAGTGTAGCCCGGCCCACTTGAGGGGATTCCAATCGCGTCTTGAGACCGACCACGTGAGTATCGCCACCTTGCTTGCCAACTGGTCACCCGTCGCCGCATCCACGGGACTTCATCCAGCGGGATGCCCGGATCGCTGCCCATCCAGAATTCAGCCATCGGGGACTCCGGCATCGCGATCGCGAAGTGCTGACCCCAAGCTGATGGGACGGCGGCGTGCGGAATCGTGATGATGCCGGCCGCCTCGCCGATCGTGTATATCTTCAGTGCCTCGGACAGCCCTCCGCACCATTTCATATCAGGCTGCAGAACGTCCACCGCGCGGTGCTCGACGAGCTGGCGGAGTCTGAAGTCTCCTGCCAGATGCGTGACGACTTCTTGGCCGAGTATCTACGCTGACCCCTCTCCCTCTCCTACTCGATTACGATCTCCCAGGCGCGGTGTTTTTCTATGCCGGACCAGTCGTACTCGACACCGAGGCCCGGACCGGTTGGGACATCGACGCAGCCGTTTTCGTCGATAGACTCTAGCTGGTCTGAGTAGTCGCAGGCGTACATGGGGTTGGCTATGCCAGAGAGCTTGGGATGCACCAGGCCCATCTCGTAGAAGTTGGAGTTGCGCATAGCGGCCATGCAGTGACGCTGCGCGGGCCCCGCGATGTGAAGCTCCACGTCCATCCCGTAGCCCTCGGCGGAGTGCGCGATCTTCATGACTCCGGTGATGCCGCCGTCGTACTCCGGGTCCGCGCGCCAGAAGTCGGTCGCCTCCGCTGCCGCCATGTCGGCGTGAGCCTCAACGAGGTGGACGTGCTCGCCCTGCAACAGTGGAGTCTTGATCATCTTTCTAAGCTGCCGGTGCGCATAGAGTGAAACTCCGCCGTCTCTCATGGGGTCCTCGTACCAGTAGTAGTCATACTCGTCGCAAGCCCTGCCTACGGCGAGCGTGTCGCCGAACGTGTCGTATACGCAGCACGGGTCCGTCATGAGCGCCATCTTGCCGCCGACGCGCCGACCAACCGCGCGGACGGTCTCGATCTCGCGCTCGATCACCGGGTCTCCCCACGGGTGAATCTTGAACCCCTTGTACCCCATCTCGAGGCACTGCTCGGCGAAGTCAGCGTACGCCTCCGGGCTGCTGAGGCCGTCTTTTTCCCTGTCGGCGTGATATGTGCTCGCGTAGCAGGGCAGCTTCTCTCGGTATCCTCCGAGCATCTGGTAGATAGGCGCTCCGTAGAGTTTCCCCGCAAGGTCCCACAGTGCGATGTCGACGGGGCCGATGCCCATGCGGTCCTGCTTTCTGAGCAGGGACTTGGCCTGGTTGTAGAACCGCTCTCGCTCAAGCGCGCTTCTACCGATTAGATACGGCCCAAACGCCTGAATCTGCTCAACCGTCCCTGGGGCGATGCTCATGTACTCTCCGGTGACCCCGATGTCTGTGTAGATACGGATGCCAAGGGCGATGCGGGTGTCTTTTGCGCCGGGCTGGTAGAAGGCCCCCATCGCAAAGCTCAGGTCTTTCCCGACGTTTTCGAGCGGGAGTTGGTACCGGGTCAGGCTGATCTTCTGGATGATCGGAACGTTTCCCATGTCGTACTCCTACCTAGCTAACTGCTGCGATCTCGACATCCGAGCAATCAGTGGACTCCCCTTCTCCCGATCCAGTGCCGGGGGCGCCGAACTACTTCTTTTCTGTCAGTCGGCCGGACAGGTACTTGTGGATGACGCTGGACAGCAGTGTCTGGTAGGGTATCCCTTCTTCTCTGGCCCGAGAGTGAGCGAGGTTAAAGTCGCGCTCGGTAACTCGCAAGTTAACTCGCTTGGTCTTGTTGAACGTATTGCGAGCCGCCTGACGGGCCTCCTCTATCTCCTGTTCGGCGCCGGGAGCGGATCGCAGCTCACCCCGCTCGAACCGATCGAGTATGTCGCGTTCCTCCTCGTTCATCGTGTCACTCATTGTGGCTACCTCCTCCGATACTCTCTCGTAGCTTTCCGGCTAGGAATAGTCGTCTTCAAAAGGCGAGTACCATCGGGCCCCATTACGAAAGGCACAAGATGAATGTACTCGCCGATTTCGACAACGAGGAGAAATAGGCCCCCCTCTGGCCTCGGGGGGCCACGCCCCGGACAGTCAGCTCTAGCTGAAAACCAGTGCGGCGGCGGGGTTCCTCACCAGAAAGCCGTCGATCTGGTTCTGGGTATAGCCGCGCTTTCTAAGGCGCGGGACGATCGACTCGACGATGTGCGCAAAGCCCTTGCCGCCGCTGGCCACGTGCATCTTCTTAAAGCACACATCCTGGGCTAGCAGTATTCGGTCCCCGTATCCCTCTTCGACGAGGAAGTCGAGGGCCGATAGCCGCTCCCCGTCAGTAGGCATCCGGAGTTCGGCCCCCATGTAACTCATGCCACTGTCCTCGGCGCCTACGGTGTCGTACTCGAGGAAGCATCCGGTCTCTGCGACCGACTTCAGGACCGCGTTATCGCGGACGGCGAAGTCGAGGTGTCCCATGATCACGCGGGTAAGGTCGGCGCCCGCCTCCTCAAGCTCTTCCAGTATGGCCATGGGAGATTCGTCCACGCCACCCGGATGAATCGAGATCGGGGCGCCGGTATCCAGATGGGCTTGGGCGGAGGCACGCAGGACCTTGCGTTGATTATCGTCTAGAGGGTGCACGTTACCGACCTCGCCGATCACACCAGACTTGACCCCAGTCTCACCCGCGCCGACTCTGATGTCGGCCACGATGCGATCGTATATGGACTCCTCGGTGCGTTCGTCCATGTCCGGCGGGCGCAGCAGGGGTACGTAGTGGCTGCAGCCCATGACGATGTTAAGGCCGGTCGCGCGGGAGATGCGGGCCAGCGTGCCCGGGCTGCGTCCAAGGTCCCAGTTGGTCGTATCGACCACGGTTCCACCGCCGGCGAGCATGAAGCGTCTGACTTCGCTCAGTGCCTCCTCCTCGCTGTAGAGCTGCATGAGATCGCGGTTGAACCACACGATGCTCTGGTAGCTTCCAACCATGTCCATCGTGTAGGGCCGGTCCCACAGGCCCCTGAGGGTGGCCTCGTCGGGCGTGAACGAATAGCCGGACATGTCAATGACAAGGTGCTCGTGGGTGATGGTCACTCCCATCGCCGATGGGTCTATGCTTCCCAGCACCGTCTGGACCTTGCCGCTCAGCTGTGAGGCCATTGGTCTCCTGCTCCTTCCTCTCAGATCCCCGGGCGAAGGTTAAGGCATGCGTCTTGTCGTGTACCAGCAGGTTATCAGGCTGCTTCCGGATCCAAGGGCATTTCCGGATTAGGGGCAAGACCTCGCAAGGAACGGGCGCAGGCTCCTTGAGCGGGATGTCAGGGGATGACTCGGAATCTGGTGGGCTTTGGTTCCGGCCCGTTTCCGGCTAGGGCGGCCCGGGGCGCCTTCTCCTCAGCCCGAGGCAGACGATGCCGAACATCAGCGCGACGCTTGACAGATCGGCCTTGCCCGGCGACAGGCCGCATCCACCCCCGTTCGCTGAGCCGGTCGGCCCGGATTCGGACAGGCCCTCAGGGGGACTTGCCGCGCCCTCTGCGGGCTCACTTCCTTCCCCCAGCTCTTCCAGATCCTGCGTGGCCTCCGAAAGCAACCGTGTCCGGCTACACCGGTTAACGTTCAAATCATCCTGCGCGTAGATGACGTACGAAGCACCTTCAACAAAGGTGAAGCCGCAGCTGGCGCTATCGCGGTTCGTCGTCAGGTACACCGTCTCCTGAGCGGTACCCTTCCAGACGGCCTCTACATCCAGCTCGATGCCGTAGACACCGAAATCCGGGGCCTCCGCGTCCGGATCTGCCGCCGCGCCGTCTCGCCCGTCAATGCTCTGTATCGAGACGACCCGGCCCGAGATCACCAGGTCTGAGTTCCCCAACTCCTCGGACGGCGGGCCGGGAGTAACACACTTACAGGCGTAGACGAGATCCGGGTGGACCAACAGCAATGCCCCGATCATGGCAATGAGCAGGGTCAGACGGATCATTGCGAACCGCAGGCTATGTGACAAGGAACTCCTCTTGAGCGTCAAAACGGCCAAATAGTGCCATGTTCCAACTGGCCGGATCCAGGCGCATCCCGGTATTCGGCACGCCTCTAGCATACCAGCGATAAGCCGCGCAGACACGATCCGGGAGGCCGGCAAATTCAGCCCCGGCAGGCGATCTTTCGGGCCTCAATGGCAAGCGACAGAGCATCTTCGACATCCTGCGCGACGGCCGTGATGTGGCCCATCTTGCGACCGGCCCGAACCTCGGATTTGCCGTACAGGTGCAGCGATACCCCAGGAAGGGACAGCGCGCCGGCGAAGTCGGGGTCCCTACCCGCCCGTATCCACGCGTCGCCCAGCAGGTTGACCATGGCCGCGGGGCGAGGCATGGCCGGATCTCCCATGGGCAGGTTGCACAGGATCCGCACAAGCTGTTCGAACTGCGACGTGGCACAGGCCTCTATGGTGTAGTGACCGGAATTGTGCGGCCTCGGCGCGAGCTCGTTTACGAGCAGGCGTCCGTCCACCGTCAGGAACATCTCCACGGCTAGCAGGCCGACGACGCCCAGGCGGTCAGCGATCGCCCCCGCAAGGTCGGCAGCCTCCCGGCCCGTGGCCTCCGGCACGCGAGCCGGCGCAATGGACACGTCCAGGATGCCGTTCACATGGATGTTCTCCGCGCAGGGAAAGGCTCTCGTCTCGCCCCGTGCGTCCCGGGCGCAGATCACCGATAGCTCTTTTTCGAATGGAACGAACTGCTCCAGTATGAGCCCCCCGGATCCCGCGAGATGTGCGAATGCCGCATCGGCGTCCCCGGCCGATCCGAGGACGGACTGTCCCTTGCCGTCGTAGCCCATGCGCGCTGTCTTAAGGACCGCCGGCAGGCCGATGGATGCAATTGAATCGGCAAGGTCATCCGCAGTTTCGATCGGCCGGTAGGGCGCCACCGGGAATCCCGCTTCGCTGAGAGTGCCCTTCTCACGGATCCTGTCCTGTGCGACGCGCAGAACCTGGCTCGACGGATGGAGTAGCGCCAGTTCCTCCGCGGCGTCTATGGCACCGGCGTCGACGTTCTCGAACTCGTAGGTGACGACATCGGAACGGCGCGCGAGCGCGCGGGCCGCGTCCCGGTCCTCGTACGGAGATTCTATGCAGTCATCGGCAACTTGCCCGGCCGGGCAATCGGGGTCGGGATCGAGCACGCTGACCCGATAACCCATGTGCGCCGCGGCTATCGCGATCATCCTTCCGAGCTGTCCGCCCCCGATGATGCCGATACGGGAGCCGGGCGGCAGCGGTCCGCCCTTGGACGGACCGTTTCGGGCGTTCAATGTGAGAGCCAGCGGCAGCCGGGCGGCATCAGCCCGGACTCTCGATATCGCCGTCGGCCAGGACCTCTTCGGCGGCCGCGCGGCGGCGTGCCTCTAGGCGAGCTCTCAGTTCAGGGCGGGTGGTCGCAAGCATCTGGGCGGCAAGGAGCCCCGCGTTGACGGCGCCCGCGCGCCCTATGGCGACCGTGGCCACGGGCACCCCCCGCGGCATCTGGACTATCGACAGCAGGGAGTCAAGGCCGCTGAGGGCGGCGCTCTCCACCGGTACCCCGATGACGGGCAGGACCGTCTTTGCCGCCGTCATGCCGGGCAGGTGTGCCGCCCCGCCGGCACCGGCTATGATCGCCTCGATTCCCCGGTCGGCAGCGGCCTCTGCGTACTCGAACATCGCATCAGGGGTGCGGTGCGCCGACACGACCCGCACTTCGTGGGGAATCTCCAGCTCCGCGAGCACCTCGGCCGCGTGGCGCATCGTGACCAGGTCTGAACGGCTGCCCATGATCACTCCCACCAGGGGCTTGCTCAACTCACATCCTCCAAGCTCTGACTAAAGCGTCGGCCCATGTCACCGTTACGCGAACACTACAAGTTTACATTTGCCCTTCAGCGTGGGCCCGAGAGGCTAGAATTGACCGCCATGCCTCACTTCGACTACATGGGGGCCAGGCTTCACTACGACACCCTGGGTTCGGGTCCGCCATGGATACTGCACCATGGATTCGGACAGTCGGGCCCGTCGTGGACCGAGGCGGGCTGGACGGATGCGATGACCGACAGGTTCACCGTCGTCCTGCTGGATGCCCCGGGACATGGCGGGAGCGACCGCGGCGGCGACCTCGAAGGGTATCTGATTCCCTCGCTCGGTCAGGCCGTGGCCGCTCTCGCCGGGCACCTCGGCCTCGGCAGATTCGGGTTTGTGGGTTTCTCCCTTGGCGGCAGGGCGGCCCTTGAACTGGCCGCCTCCCGGCACGCCGCTCTGGCCGGTGCCGTCGTGATCGGAATGAAGGCCCGCATGACGACTGAGGATATGGAGAGGGCGGCCTCGAGCGTCAGGGCCCTTCGCAGCGGGAGGATAAGGTCCCTGAGGGGAGAGCGGCGCGGGCCGGGAGGGAACGACGCCGAATCCCTGGCTCTAACTATGGAGGGAGTGGCGCACTGGCACGGGGTGTGGGACCGCATCGACCGGATACAGGTTCCCGTCCTGATGGTGTGCGGCGAAAGGGATCCCTACCATGACGGCGCCCGCGAGGCGGCAGAGGCCATGTCGCTCGGTGAGTTCGTCGGGCTGCCCGGCATCGACCACGGCGACTCCTTCGACCTGAGCCACCTTTCCCTGCCCCCGGTGATTCGCTTCATGTCCGGAGTCTCAGGGTGCCGGGCGTCCGTCCCTGAATCGTAACCCCTGTGCCGCCGGGCCCCCGGCCCGGTCCTCGCGCGGTACCTAGGCGAAGGTGAGCGCGCGGGCGGGGTTGTTGACCAGCAGGTCGTCGAGCTGCCCGTCGCTCCAGCCGCGCTTTTTCATCCTGGGCACGATGTTCTCCAGGATGTGAGCATATCCCTTCCCGCCATGGCTGGAGCGGAACCACTTCATGCACACGTCCTGGGCGACGAGGATCCGGTCGCCGTAGCCCCTGGAAGTGAGGTCCTCCAGGTGCTCTATGCGCTGGGCGTCGCTGAGTGGGTCCAGGTAGCCGCCCAGATACTCGAGACCGGCCGACTCGAAGCCGAACACGTCATACTCGAGGTAGCAGCCCGTCTCGGCGATGCGGCGGGCCAACTCCATCTCCGTGGCGGACCAGCAGAGGTGCCCCATGATCACGCGCTCGGGAGGGCAACCGGCCCGGTCCAGCTCCTCGAGTATCCGGATGTGGCTATCGTGGTGGTGGCCAGGATGGATCAGCACCGGGGCACCCGTCTCGGCATGCGCGCGGGCGCCGGCCCGCAGGACCTTCCTCTGGTTGTCGGTGACCGGCCACACGTTGCCGAGCTCGCCGATCACCCCTGTCTTGATCCCGGTATCTCCGACTCCCTCTTTTACGTCCCGGATGATCCGCTCGGCTATCTCGTCCTCTGTCCGCCCGTCCATGTCGGACGGATGGGCGACCGGGACGTAGTGACCGGCCCCCATAACGACATTCAGGCCGGTCGCCCGCGAGATGCGCGCGAGCGCCAGCGGGTCCCTGCCCAGGTCGTAGTTGGTGACATCGACCACGGTGCGCCCCCCGGCGAGCATGAACTGCCTTATGGCGGAAGTCGCGTCCGCCTCATCGAAGAGCTGGCCGTTATCCGTGTTGAGGTACCAGATGGTACTGGCCCTGCCGAGGAGATCGATCGTAAAGGGCCTGTCGTGGTAGTAGCGCAGGCTCGCCTCCTCGGGCTGAACGTAATAGCAGGTGAGGTCGATGAGGATGTGCTCGTGGGTGAGCGTTACGCCCATCTCCGTCGGGTCTATCGGCCCTAGCACGGTCTGGACCATACCGGTCATATCGCGCGACATCGTAGGCCTCCTGGATTGCTCTGACGTCCGCCCGGGCGTGCCGTCGGCGCCGTCTATGGTGCGCCCAAGACGGGCGCGAGTGTAGCATAGGGCGCCTGATGATCGTGACTGGGACGGGCGACTGCATCACCGATGTGGACGGTATCGGGGTCGGTCACCACACTGACCTTGAGGCCGGCACCGGGTGTTCGGTGGTCCTGTGCGAGGACGGGGCGGTCGGAGGGGTGTCGGTGATGGGCGCATTCCCGGGTTCACGCGAGATTGCGATGCTGTCCCCCACCTCTGTCGACTCGGTCGTCCACGCGATCCTGCTTACGGGCGGGACCGTGTTCGGTCTGGATGCCGCCTCCGGCGTGATGCGATGGCTCGAGGGTCGCCGCAAGGGATACCGGCTGGGCCGCATCTACGTCCCACGGGTGCCGGGCGCGGTGATATTCGACCTGGGATTCATCTCGCACAGGGTCAGGCCCGGGCCGGAGGACGGGCTGCGCGCCTGCCGGGAGTCGTCCACCGACGCTTCCCCCGAGGGCACGGTCGGAGCGGGCACCGGTGCGACCGTCGGCAAGTTGACCGAGCTCAGGCGCGCAATGAAGGGCGGGTTTGGAACCGCGTCCGTGGACCTGGGCGATGGCGTGATCGTGGGTGCCGCGGTGGTCACCAACTCCATAGGAGGAATCTTCGATCCGTCCTTGGGACGGTTCATCGCCGGGCCCCTGGACGAGGAAGGCTCGCTGATCGATCCGCTTCGCCTCATAGTCTCGGCCGAATACAACCCTCCGAGGTGGTCGAGCGGGACGAACACGACCATCGGGGTGGTGGCAACGAACGCGCGACTGACCACACAGCAGGCCTGCCGCATGGCGACGGTCGCACACGACGGAATAGCCCTGGCGGTCAGGCCGGCGCACATGCAGTTCGACGGTGACACTCTGTTCGCGATCGGGACCGGCACCACGGACGTCCCGGTTGACCTGACCAGGCTCGGGACGGCGGTCGTACACTGCGTCGCCAGGGCCGCGGTGAGCGGCGTCAAGGCGGCGACCGGCCTCGGGGGATTACCGGCGGCCTCAGAGCTCGGAAGCCAGCTGGGCCCTACGGCATCGGGGAGCCCTGCCGTCCGGTCCTGAGACTTCGAGAGGACCTAAAAGACCCCGAACCTAAGGTACGCCTCGCTAGGGTCCATGCCCGACATGATCGCCTTGCGCATCTCGCTCTCGGTGGTCATGAGGCGCTCGGCCTCCCCGATGACCTCGTCCGCCGAGGCGGCGGGGATCACCACCGCACCATCCATGTCCGCAAGGAGAAAGTCGCCGGTGTGTATGAGCACGCCGCCGATCTCGATGGGCTCCCCGAGAGCCTCCACCATCCACCTGCCGACGATATCGGCCGGGGTCCGGTAGCGCGCAAACACGGGGAATCCCCGGCGGACTATCAGGTCGGTGTCCCTGCAGCCCCCGTCGACCAGATAGCCGACGACCCCGCGGATCATGAGGGCCTCCGCTGACAGCTCACCCATGTGGGCGATAGTCGAATCATTGGGCTGGCAGACGACCACCGACCCGCCGGGGGCCGCGCTGAGCAGCCGGGTCCAGCCCAGGAGACTCGAGTCGGCATCGGCTCCAGGGTCAGTGCGACCCTCGCAGGTCCACACCGGCCCGGCCAGGACCTTCGCCGGATCCATGGGGCGTATGGTGCTCGGGAGGACCGACGGGGGCAGTCCAAGCTCGCGCATCGCATCGTAGACGGCACCGCTGTAGCAGCGTGCCAGTCGGTCCGCCCGGTCGCGGTCGCGCCGGTCCTCTTCGTTTCTGTCTTCCTGCATTCCGCTCCTGGCAGGGGGTGGCAGGGCACCCGGGGCAACGGTGGCGGGAGTTTAACATCCGGTCTCACCCGCACGGTTGCTGATATACAATCCGCCGACCCTACCGGTCCCCCGAGGTGCGCATGAAGATCGCCAATGTAGAAACGTTCATAGTCGACGCAGGATGGCGGCCCTGGGTCTTTGTGAAGATCGAGTCGGATGAGGGCCTGGTCGGCTACGGGGAATGCTCTGACGGACGTTCTCCCCACGGTGTGGTCGGAACCATCCGCGACATGAACGACCTTCTGATGGGGTCGGACCCCCGTGCGTTCGAGATGCGCTTTTGGGACATGATGCGTCGCACGCGCCAGAGCTTCGGGGGAATCGCCGCCAAGGCCATGGCCGGCGTGGAGAACGCGCTGCTGGACCTTAAGGCAAAGGCGCTCGGCATATCCGTCGTGGAGATGTTCGGCGGCCCCATCCGCGACGATGTGCGCCTCTACTGGTCGCACTGCGGCAGCACTCGCGCCATCCACCCCGAACTGCTAGGAACCCCGCCGATACGCACCTTCGACGATCTGGCCGATCTGGGAAGGGAGGTCGTCGCCCGCGGCTACACGGCGCTCAAGACGAACATCGTCTTCCCGGGCGAGCCGGCCTCGGTGCACTTCCCGGGATTCGGCGCAGGGCCCGGCACCACCGACCAGGACATCGACCGGCGGCTGCTCGACCATATCGTCACCCAGATCGGGACCCTGAGGGACGCGGTGGGCGCCTCTGTGGACATCAACCTCGATCTCAATTTCAACTTCAAGCCCGAAGCCGCGATGCGCATCGCAAAGGAGCTTGAGCCCTTTGACCTTTTGTGGCTAGAGGTCGACATGTACAGCCCGGGAGCGCTGCGCCAGATCAAGGACTCGACCACGACGAAGGTATGCACCGGGGAGAACCTGTTCCACATGCGGGGCTATCTGCCTTACCTTCAGGCCCACTGCGCGGACGTGTTCATGGTGGACGTGCCCTGGAACGGCTTTGCACAGTCAAAGAAGATCGGCGACCTGGCGGAGGCCCACGAGGTCAACGTGGCCCCGCACAACTTCTACAGCCACCTGTCGACCTACATCAGCGCCAGCCTGTGCGCGGTCCTTCCCAACGTCCGGATCATGGAGACGGATGTGGACGACGTGCCGTGGAAGGACGAGCTGGTCACCAGGCTGCCGGAGATAGAGGGCGGCAGGATGAAGACGCCGACGGGGCCGGGCTGGGGCACCGACCTGAACGAGGAGGTCGCCCGGGCCCATCCCTGGGTGGGCGACGGATCCAACTGGTAGACGCTGTCACCGGAGCCCTCCCGCCGTCCCTGACGGCCGCAGGTAGGGGGTCTGGCTCAGCCCTCCTCTTCCCTGCCCGACCTTGAGAATCGATCGAGGTCGTACTCGATGCCCTCGTACACCTCCGGGTAGCGCAGGCCCGTGAAGCGCTCGGTGGCATCCCGCAGCCGCTCGGCCGGGTCCCACGGCATCCAGGCCTTCCAGCTATCCTCGTAGTTGAAGTTCCACAGGAAGTAGATCGCCGCCCTCTGCGTTCCCCGGATTCCGTTGTCATGGAACCAGGTGTCGGTCTCCCGGAGGCGCTCCAGCGGTATCTCCATCTCCCTGAGGGTCTCCAGCAGGTCCTGGCCCACTTCGCCCACCCTCGGCGTCGTGGCGCCGCTGAACGAGAATCCATCCTCCAGGTAGCTGGGGCCGGTGCTGAGGATCGTGCCGGCCGCGGCGGCATCGTCGAACCAGTCCCTGTTGTCAGGCTGCCGCGCGTTGAGGACTATGTCGACTCGACCGGTGCGAAGCGCCTCTGGCACGTCCTCGGCGGTCACCTCCACCGTTTCGACCTGAAAGCCGAATCCCACCTCGGCGATGTAGGCCCCCAGGGCGGCCAGCGTCACACCGTACCTCGCATCCGACTGGCCGATCACGATGCTCGTCTCAAGCCGCTCGTCGGTGAAATCCTCGGTGCCCCCGGCAAAGCGCCCCTCGCAGGTGGCGGCGGATCCCGCACCGGCCAGCAGGATCGCCCCCACCAGGCCGGCGATCGCCAGCAGACTCGGCCTCCCCGTTCTCGCTCTCATCATCTCGATTACAGCCCTAATTCTTCTAACGGTCTTTTGAAAACATCCGTTGGCCCCCGCCCGGAGCGAAGGCTCCGCGGCCAGCCCGACGGCCCCGACCCGAGTCGCGGAGCATAGCCGAGCCGACGGCCTGAACGCTACAGGTTTAGTCTAGCCCAAGCGGGTCTTTTGGCCATCGGTGCCGACGCGGCCCCGTATGTTACGATTCCGCCCGCCCGGACCGCCCCGGGGACCCGGCCCGGGGCTGCGGGAATGCGGCCGTAGACGCTGCGGCGCCATAGCCGACGTTCCCGGGAAACGCAGGAGGTACGAGATATGCTCAAGACCCGAGCGGCTGTAATGACCGGCCCGAACGAGCCCATGGCGATCGACGAGATGGAGGTGCCCGATCCCGGACCGCACCAGGTAATAGTAAAGCAGACGGCGACGGGGGTCTGTCTCTCGCAGGTGCACCAGCTCCAGCTCGTTCCTAAGGAGCAGTGCCCGCAGCTGCTCGGCCACGAAGGAGTGGGTGTCGTCACCCACGTGGGCAGCGAGGTCACCCACCTTAAGGAGGGCGATCACGCCATTACGACCTGGGTTCCACGGGCCGGATACCCGGGCAGGGACTTCATCGACGGCCTCAGCCCGATCGGCGTAAGGTTCCGCGGCGAGCTGGTCCATGGATCGGTCGGAACCTTCGCCGAGGACTGCCTTCTCAGCGACCAGCTGGCGGTGAAGATACCGGGCGAATACGCCACGCCCGAGAGCAGCATAGTGGGCTGTGCGGTGCTCACGGGGGCAGGCGCGGTCTTTCACACCGCGAAGGTCAGGGCGGAGAACTCCGTGGTCGTAATCGGGGCCGGGGGCGTCGGGCTGTCGGCGATCAAGATGGCCTCGCTGATGCAGGCATACCCGGTCATAGCCGTGGACATCGCCGACGAGAAGCTGGAATTCGCAATGGGCTGGGGGGCCACCCACACGATCAACTCGCGGGAAGTGGACCCCGTAGAGGAGGTCTGGAGGATAACCGGCATCGGCGCCGATTTCGCCTTCGACGCGGTCGGCAGCGTGCCGACGCACGAGGCCATCCTGCCGATGGTGCGGGGCGGCGGGCCGGGCGGCGACAACGTCGGCGGCATGGCCGTGATGATCGGCTGGCCGCAGCCGGAGTTCAGGCTCAACGCCGAGCACTTCGTCTACCACCAGCGCCAGTTCCGGGGAAGCCACGGCTCGGCGGACCCGGACGTCGATTTCCCCATGTACCTTCGCCTCTCGGCGGAGGGCAAGTTCCCCCTGGACAAGCTGGTCACGCGCAGCTACTCGCTGGACCAGGCGAACGAGGCGATGGACGATCTCACCAAGGGCCGCATCGCCGGCCGCGCCCTTCTGACCTTCTGACCCTCCCTTAAGGGGCGTAGGGGCAGCGCGGCCGCGTCGGCCGACGGCGTTACACCGGGGAGACCGATTGCCGCCGCGGTCCCGGATTGAGGGGCCCTCGAGCTCGAGGGCCCTTCCTCTCGGCGATATTTTTGCCGAATCGAAGGTGCAATAGAACGCAGACGTTCCCGCGGTCGCTGCGTATCCTTTCCAGAGAGCCATTTGTCGGAGGACGGAATTGATAGTGGTCATGCGATCCGACGCAAGTCGGGAACAGGTGGAGGCGGTGGAGGCCCGTGTGCGCGAGCTCGGGTACCAGACGGCGCTGACGCTGGGCGAACGCCAGACGATCGTCGCGGTCAGGGGAGACACCGCGGGCGATGTGCGGCTGGACGGGCTCGGAGACCTGCCGGGTGTGGAGAGCCTTCTGCGCGTCCAGAAGGCGTACAAGGAGGCGAGCCGCGAGTTTCACCCCTCGGACACGGTGGTGGACGTCGGCGGCCTCAAGATCGGTGGCAACAGGGTGATCATGATGGTCGGCCCGTGCGCCGTGGAGAGCCGGGAGCAGTTGATTGAGACGGCGGAGGCGGTCAAGGGGGCCGGATTCCCGGTGCTTCGCGGGGGTGCGTTCAAGCCGCGCACCTCCCCTTACAGCTTCCAAGGCCTGTTCATCGAGGGTCTGCGCCTGCTGGCCGAGGCCAGGGAGAGGACCGGCCTCAAGATCGTCACCGAGGTCATGTCCGAGGCGGACGTACAGGACGTGGCGGCCTACGCCGACATCCTCCAGATAGGAGCGAGAACCATGCACACGTTTCGCCTCCTTGAGCGGGTGGCAGAGACGGGCAAGCCCGTGCTCCTAAAGCGCGGGTTTCACGCAACCATCAAGGAGTGGCTGCTGGCGGCCGAGTACATCCTGAAGTCCGGCAACCCGGACGTGATCCTGTGCGAGCGGGGGATAAGATCGTTCGACGACGAGTTCTCCCGCAACGTCCTGGACCTGACCGCGATCCAGGTGGTCAAGAAGGAGTCTCACCTGCCCGTGATCGCGGACCCGAGCCACGGGACGGGGGTCAGGGACTACGTGATTCCCATGGCCAAGGCCGCCGTGGCCGCGGGGGCCGACGGGCTCATAATCGAGAGCCATCCCAACCCGGCGGAGGCGCTGAGCGACGGCCCCCAGTCGATACCGGCGGCCGAGATAGGCACTCTGCGCGATGACGTCGCGGCGGTGGCGGCGGCGGTGGGCCGGACGCTCTAGCCGGTTCGCGCCTTGAGCGGATCAATTTGACCGGGCCGGCAACCCGTCAATATATTGGCGCCGGATGCCCGTCCGAAAGCACGCACCTTGATCTGAGCGGCGATCAAATGGACCACCACCGGGGCGTCCCAGTCAGGTTGGGAGTCAAAGGCGATGGCTAACAAGAAGGTCTTGGTAACCGGTTTGAGCGGTTTGATAGGGGGGCTCCTCAGGGAGCGACTCGAGGAGGAGGGCGGATACGAGATTACGGCGCTCAACCGCAGCGAGGTCGAGGGGGTCAGGACGGTCCGGGCCGACATATCCGACCTGGACGCGATAAGGGATGCGTTTGGGGGCCAGGACGCGGTCATTCACCTTTCGGCGGTGCTGACCGACGCCGAGTGGGACCAGATGGTCGCGGTCAACATCAACGGGACCCACAACGTCCTGGAGGCCAGTCGCCTGGCCGGGGTGAAGAGGGTGGTCAATGCGAGCAGCGGCGCGGTGATCAAGGGTGTCGTCAGGGCGCCCGGCATATACGGTGCGCTCGAGGACGGCCGGTACGACGACGTCCCGGACAGCTGGCCGATGGTGGACCATAACCTGTTCCACCCTTACGGGCTCTACGGTGTATCGAAGATGGCCGCAGAGGGTCTTGCCCGTCACTATTCCGACGTGCACGGCCTGTCGGTGATCAACCTGAGAATCGGCACGGTGAAGCCGTCGGGGGTTCCCGAGGTGGCCTACGATTACTCCATCTATCTCAGCCACAGGGACGTCGTGCAGGCCCTCATGCTCGCGCTGAACGCACCGGACGACGTGAGATTCGAAACCTTCATGGTCACCTCCAACAACAAGTGGGGTTACAGGGACCTCTCGCACTTCCGTGAGGTGCTCGGCTACGAGCCAGTCGACTCGGCCGAGGACTTCCGTGACGGCGGCGGCAGGAGGCCGCAAGGGCGCGCACCTAGCGGCGGGTACTGGGCTGAGCACGAGGACCTGGTAAACCCCTGAGGACGACCGCGATGGAGATCTCCCGCCGAGACGGGCGCGGCCGGGACCCGGCCGGATGATGCTGACCGCCGGGCCGTTCCGATACGAGGTGGACCTGGGCTGGGGCAGGCCACCCGACGAGGGGAGCTTCGCCGAGTGCGCCGCCGTGGCGGTCGACCGGGACGACAACGTCTGGGCGTTCAACATCCCCACCGGCGAGCTCATGGTGTTCGAGCCGGCCGGGGGACTGATCAGGGTCTGGCCACACACCTACGAGAACGTTCACGGCGTCGACTTCGACCCGGACGGCAACGTGTACCTGGTCAACCGAAACGAGCACGAGGTGGTCAAGTATTCGCCGGATGGCGCTCAGTTGATGACTATGGGCACCAGGGGCGTCCCGTCGGATACCGGATACAGCCTTCAGAAGGGTCGGCAGACCGGATGGAGGCACCCGGTCGAGCAGGCCGGTCATCCGTTCAACGTGCCCAGCGGGGTGCGCGTGGCCCGCAGCGGCGACCTGTATGTCTCAAACGGCTACGCGAACTGCAGGGTCCACCGATTCGGCCCGGATGGGACGCTCAAGCAGAGCTGGGGAGAGCCGGGCAAAGGGGGCCCCGGGCAGTTCCATCTGGTGCACGGGCTCTTCATAGATTCCCGTGACAGGGTCCTGATATGCGACCGCCTCAATGACCGGATCCAGATCTACGACCTTGATGGCGGTTTCCTGGACATGTGGACCGACTTTTCGATGACCAGCAAGATCCACGAGGGCCCGGACGGTGAGGTGGTGGTGACCGAGCACTCGGGCCGAATCACGGTTCTCGATCTCGATGGAAACGTCCTGGGTCGATGGGGGACCGCCGACAATACGGGCCCGTTCGCCTGGCCCCATGGCCTTGCTATCGACTCGAAGGGGAGCATCTACGTCGGACACGTCACCGAGGCGGGCGCTCCCACCGGCTCCGGCACTCGCCTTACCAAGCTGCTGCGGGCGTAGGGGCACGTCCCTGCGCGCATCGGCCACATCCGGCCAGCTTGCCATTGCTGGTAGAATGGCCGCGGATTCTGGATCAGACCGCGAAGGCTGGTGGGGCTGCATGTCGGCGGACAGGCCCAGGTGGCGGAATGGTAGACGCGGCGGACTTAAAATCCGCTTCCCGTAAGGGAGTGGGGGTTCGAGTCCCTTCCTGGGCACCCCTTCTCCGCCTAACCGCCGAACCCTAGCTGACCAGGCTTTCGGCCCCGGATCCACGGCATGCGCTCAGCTCCTTTGGCGGAGGGGCCGCGCACGCTTCGACCAGCCGGGCCTCTGGGTGGCCCGCCCGGTCATCAGGCCACAAGCGATGCTGGAGGAAACCCATGGCCACGAGGACGGATGCTGGCCGCAAGCTGCGGCCGGCCGATGACTACCAGAAATTCTACAGCCGACATGCGGATCGCTATGCCAGCAACCAGGTCGAGCGTGTACAGCGGGTCTGGACCCGCTCGTCCCATCCACTCCTTGAGGGAAACCACTCCCTAATAGATGCCCTGGTAGGGCTGGCCCCAGGCCCCAGGGGCCTGGACGCCGGCTGCGGCGCCGGGGCCATAGACGTCGCAGAGCTCGTAAAGCGGGGGCTGGACGTAACGGGGATCGACGCCGTCGAGGAGAACGTGGAGACGGCGCTGCGCATACACCCTTTCCTCAAGGGCCGCGTTCGGGTCGGCGACCTGTCCAGGCGCCTGCAATTTCCGGAGGACTCATTCGACTTCGTGATGTGCAACGCGGTGATACAGCACCTGAGCGAAAGGCGCGTTTACCGAACCACCCTCCCCGAACTGTCCAGGATCACGAGGCCGGGGGGAGTACTTCAGCTGGTCTTTAAGAGCGGCTGCGGCACGGAGACCGTGCATGACCCGGACTACGATGAGATCAGGTCCTTCCAGCTATTCGATGAGCGCAGGGTCGTCACCGTGCTTCAGTCCCAGGGCATGGAGGTGGTGGGGGCCGGGGACGAGAGTCCCCTCGGCGGCCTGATGTACTTCATCAACAACAACGACCTGAGGCACTGCGCACTCTGGGCACGGAAGATCGTCTGACTCCGTAGCTCCGCTCGGGTGGCCACAGCCCCTGGCTGCCTTATCATGGAGGGATGTCCCGGCCCTGGTACGGCTGGGTGGTTGTCGGCCTTTGGCTGTCCTCCACCCTGTCCGGATTCGTAGTAGTCTTCAACATCGGAATCCTGCTGCCGTCCATCGCCGACGACATGGGCCTTTCACCCGGCCAGCAGGGCCTGCTCGGCTCGGCGGCGTTCTGGGGAAACCTGTTCCTTGCGATTCCACTTGGATGGTGGACATCGAGGTTCAGCCCGAAGGCCGTCATCGCCTCCACGCTGGCGATCGGCACGCTTCTAATACTCCTGCAGGGCTGGTCGCCGGCCTTTGCCGCTCTCCTGATAGGAAGGCTGTGCTTCGGTGTGGTCCTCATGGCCATGGAGCCTCCCGGTGCAGCCCTCATAAGCCAGTGGTTCCCCCCCCACCGCATCGTCTTCGTCAACAGCGTGGCGAACGTCGTGTTCAGCCTGACGATGGGCCTGGGCCTGCTCGCAACTCCCCTGATCCTCGGGGCGCTCGGCGGCGACTGGAGAATGAGCTTTTACGTCTCCGGAATCCTGTTCGCGCTGCTGACGGTCACCTGGCTCCTGTTTGGCCGTGATCGGCACCGCACGCACAGGCAAGGTGCCGGGGCGGCCGGCGACAGGACGCCGGCCGCATCTTCAACCACTCTGAGGGCAACCATGGCCCACAGGGACCTGCTTCTGGCCTGCCTCGGCATGGCCGGGGCGGTGCTGGCATGGTCGGCATTCCTGAGCTTTTTCCCCTCCCTGATGCTGGACCGCTACGGGGTGTCACTGAACTGGTCGGGGGCCCTTCTGGCGATCAACCTGGCCGTTGGCGGCGTGTCCGGAATGGTCATGGCCTTCGTGGTTTCCCGCACCCGGCTGGTAAACCCGGTCCTGGTGGTGATAGGCCTCTCGATGACCGGTGGCTACGCAGCTATGACGCTGACGGGCAGCATCCCATTGCTGATCCTGTTCGCCGCGGTCAGCGGGCTGTCCGGCGCCTACTTCCCACTGCTCTACAGCGTAGCCTTTCAGCTGAGGGGAGTAACGGCGGACCGAATACCGGTAGCGGTGGCGACGGTGATGACCGCGGTTTCCCTCGGCACCCTGTTGGGACCGTTGCTGACGGGATTCCTGCAGGAGGCGCTCGGAGAGCTGAGGCTGCCGCTGCTTATCGCCAGCGCGGCGGGGCTCTTGCTGCTGCCGGTCGGAGCCTTCATAACGGTCGGGCACGCCGGGCGGGGCGCGGCAGGACAGGGGAGCGAGACCCAGGACTCTGTGGCTTCCACCGAGCCCGCCACAAGGGAGCCGATCTAGCTAGGGGTCGCCCGCTGCGGGCTAGTCATCGCGCGATTTGACCGCTGGACGCCGCAACGCTATCTTGTTGCTGCCTAGTGTTGCTATGTGGGGGCCGGGCGGCCCCACCTCCTGCACAGCCGGTCAGAGGATTGCGATGCCGACACTTAGGAGAGCTTCCGTACATAAGGAGTCGATCGAAGATCGCTCCGGGCATGTGGTTTCCTCCAGGCTCTCCATAGGCTCCTGGCTCCTCTACGACGTTTCCAACACGATCTTCTTTGCCGGCGTGACGGGGATCTTCTTCCCCCTCTGGGTGGTCAACGACATGGGCGGCAATGACGCCACCATCGGTTTCACCGTGGCCGGCGCGATGCTCGCAAATCTCCTGGTGGCACCAATCTTCGGGGCGATGTCCGATAACGCCAGGAGACGCCTTCCGTTCCTGGCCGTATTCTCGCTGGTTGGCATCTCATCGACGTTCCTGCTGGGCACCCTGTCCCTCGAGGCTTCGCTCGTGCTTTTCGGTGTGGCGCTGGTCGCCATGCACACGGGGATAGTGATCTACAACGCCCTGCTGGTGGAGGTGAGCACGGAGAGAAACCGCGGGTTCATAGGAGGGCTTGGCGTCGGGGTCGGCTACCTGGGCGCCCTGCTTGCCGTGCTGATAGGACTCACCCTGGCCGAGGAGCAGGGCTACGTGATGGCCTTCCGGGTTATCGGCGTCCTGATGCTCGTGATGACGCTGCCGGTGCTGACCCTGCTACGGGAGCGGCCCCGGGAGCTTCGCGGCGACGGCGCCCTTTCGGCAGGCCACGGTGCGGTTGCCGGGGTCGGGGATGCACTGCGCCGCGCCCGGCGATATCCCGGCCTGATCTCGTTCCTGATAGGCAGGTTCTGGTACTACCTGGCCGTAAACACCGCCTCCATATTCGCCTTCCTCTACGGGACCAAGACCATAGGCTTCAGCGAGACGAAGGTCTTCCTGGTGCTCGGGATAGGGATCCTGACGGCCATCGCCGCAGCCTCGGTGTGGGGCAGGTTGTCGGACCGGATAGGCCCGTTCCGATCCATGAAATTCGTCCTGTTCTGCTGGGTCGTCGTCCTGTTCGCCACGGTCGCCATACCCTGGCTGAACCTGCCCGCCGACCTGTACTGGATCATTGGGCCCGCCAGCGGCGTGCTCGTCGCCGGCACATGGGTGGTTGACCGGCCATTGCTGCTTAAGCTCATTCCCGAGGAGCGCGCGGGCCAGTTCTTCGGCCTGCACAGCCTGACGGGAAGGCTGGGGACGATAGTCGGCCCGGCCGCATGGGGCTTTATCGCCGACGACATGCTGTGGTTCGGTCTGGGGGTGGGGCTGGGATTCGGTCAGACGGCGTCGGTCACCAGCCTCATAGCAGCCACAGCTTTTGGCCTGTACTTCGTTACCAGGTCGGGAGAGGAACTGAGCGCGGCCAGCGAACCGCAGACCCTGCCCGACACCCGGGAGGGGAGCGACTAGCCGGACGCCCGACCTAGCCTTCCGGGGGCTCCAAACGCCCCTCGCTCAGGTACAGCCTGGGCACCCTCTGGCTTATGCGACAGACCACCTCGTACGGGATGGTCTGGGCCCAGCGCCCCACCTCCCGCGCACCCACGCTGACGTCTCCCTGCGCACCTATCAGCACGACCTCATCGCCCGGTGTCACGCCCGGCACGGCGGTAACGTCCGCCAGGGTGGTATCCATGCTCACCGCACCGACGATCGGTGCCCTGGCCCCGCGGACCAGAACATGGCCCCGGTTCGAGCTGAGCCGGGCGAGCCCGTCGGCGTAGCCGATCGGCAGCGTTGCTATCAGGGACTGGCGCGAGGTCCTGAAGGTCCGGTTGTAACCCAGGGCGGTACCCTCAGGGACGCTCTTTACGAAGGCGATGCGTGTCTTGAGGGAAAGGACGGGCAGCAGCTCGACCGGCCCACCCCTGGGGGACGGATCTATGCCGTACAGGGATAGCCCGGCTCTAACCATGTCGAAAGAAGAGCCCTTGTGCAGAAGCGTACCGGCGCTGTTGGCGACGTGCCTTACGATGTGCGGATGCCCCGCGGCCTCTATGGCGTCGACAGCCTCGACGAACTTGGATATCTGGAGCCTGGTGTAGGTCAGGTCCTCCTCGTCGGCGGAGGAGAGGTGGGAAAAGACTCCCGCCAGTCTTGCACCCCGATGGCCGACCGCCTCCTCGACGAAGCCGGAGACGTCGTCCGGGCCTATGCCATGGCGCCCCATTCCGGTGTCGAGCTTGAGATGGTAGCCGATGGGCCTGTCCCTGGCGATCGCTGCGGCCGAGAGTCGCCGGACCGACGCCAGGTCGTATACGGTCGGTGTGAGATCGAACTCGAGGAACGTCTCCTCCTGGCCGGGAAAGCAGCCACCGAAGACCAGTATCGTCCCCGATACCCCGGACTGGCGGAGGGCCGCGCCCTCCTCCGTGATCGCAACTCCAAATGCCGCGGCTCCCTGCTCTGCCAGCGCGCGCGCAACGCGGCTCGCCCCGTGTCCGTACGCATTTGCCTTGACCACCGCCATCACCCTGACCCCGGAACGCAGGTGGTCGCGTACGCCGCGGTAGTTGCCGACCAGGCGATCAAGGTCGACCTCGACCCACGTGGGACGCCGACCCGCCAGCGGATCGACCTGTACGCCCGTCGCAGGCCCGCCCGATGCGGGCTGCAGTCGCATGGCCCTATCGCTGATCGACTTCAAGACTCACTCTGTCCTCGGCGGGATTGACAGGCCGGACACGAACTCCGCCCCGGGAACCTTGGCGAACTCACGCCCGGCCATCTTTACCTTGGATGACCTGCTGCCCGATCCCAGGATCACGTAGTCCAGGCCGGCTATCGGCTCATCCACATATACTGGCACATCCTCCGGCAGACCGAAGGGCGTTACCCCGCCGATCATCATCCCGGTCACCTCGACGGTCTGATCGGCGGACGCGAACGAAACCCTGCGCACCCCCATCAGCTTGCGCACCCTCTTGTTGACGTCGAGCTGCGTTGAGGCGAGCACGACACACGCGCAGTACTTAGGCGGCCCTTTCCTTGAGGCCACGAGTATCGTGTTACCGCTTCGGTGTGGCGGGTAGCCGTACTTCTCGCAAAACTGCGCCGTATCCGCATAGTCCGGGTCAATATCGAGCATCTCGTAGTCGATTCCCCACTCGCCTAGGGCCTGTCTCACACGCTGTTCCGGGTCGCTGTTTTCATGGGTCATTTCTGTCGCGCTCTCCGATCAATACGATACGACGTGGTGCCGTCAGTGGTCAGGCAGCAGGGTCGCCCTGCGCACCGTCATCCTCTCCAGCTGGTCGGGGTCGGGCTCCGGGAGGCGACCTTCGAACGGCGCAAAGGTCTTGCGCTCGGTCAGCTCGGTCGGTGGATTACAGAGGTCTCGCTCGTAAAAGCGCGAGGAGGGAAACAGGTCGCCCGGATACGTGAAGTTGGGCAGCGTGGCCACTTCGATGCAGATCGCCCCGCCAAGCGCACTCTCCAGCATGCCACCCACCCATACGGGTATTCCGGCATCCATGGCGATATCGTGAACCCGCTTTGCGTTCTGCAGACCGCCGATGCGTCCCGGCTTTATGTTGATGAACTCGCACGCCCCCACCGCTATCGCCTGCTCGGCGGCCTTGACGCTGTGGATGGTCTCGTCCAGGCACAGCGGCGTCTCTATCTGTCGGGCAAGCTCCGCATGGTCCAGCACGTCGTTCCAGTGAAGGGGCTGCTCGATGAATGCGAGACCGATCTTGTCGATCTCCCTGAACAGCGGAAGGTCATCCAGGGTGTAGCCGGAGTTGCAGTCTATGTGGAAAATGGTGTCGGGAAAGGTCGACCTCACCGCCCTGAGCATATCCAGGTCCCAGCCGGGCGCCGCCTTGAGCTTTATCCTCGGGAAGCCGGCATCCACCGCGCCCTGGATCGCTTCAAGGAGCACGTCGATCGAGTCCTGGATCCCGAAGTCGGCACCGGCGGCGACCTCCCTGTACTCTCCACCCAGGAGACGGTGCACAGGAGTGCCGGTCAAATCACTCTCGAGGGTCCACCAGGCGATCTCTATAGCGGCCTTAGCGAAGCTGTTGCCCTTGAAGATGTCCAGCGCCTCGTTCAGCTCGGCCGCGGTCTCGAAATGGGAGCCCACAACCCTCGGGCCGAAGACCTCGGTCACGTGGTGGTAGGCCGAACCCGCGCTCTCATTCAGGTAGGTGGGTGCGAAGAACGGCGTGGATTCGGACCAGCCGTAGTGCTCCCCGCTGGCGGCCCTGACCAGGACCGAGTGGATGTCGTGGTCGGAGCCGTACGCCGTACGCCACGGCGAGATGAGGGGCATGGCCACGTAGTAGACGTCGAGTCGATCGATTCGCATTGTGCTAAAGGTCGCCGCGATGGACGGGGTTGGCCCGTGCCGCGAACGCGGCGGGCAGGCCCCTTGCGGATAGGGTACTTAACTTAACCGCGCCCGCAGGTCTCAGGCAAGCTATAGCGACCAGTAGCCGGCGACGCCACAGGCCTGCACGAGATCGGCTGCGTGGCCACTCAGCGCCTCGACGTCGCCGGAGGTGACGGCGGCCAGGAGGGCCGCGCTCGCTTCCCTGATCGGCGGCTCTGAATCCTTGGCCGTCTCGGCCACCTGCCTAACCCTCTCGATGAATTCGGCATCGCTGACCTCCCTCTCGGAGACATCCACCAAAAAGCTCGCGAATCGCTCGCACGCGGCGCGGCCGGCCGGATCACCGTCGCCGGAGTCAAAGGTGCCGGCCAGGGGCAGAACTACGGCCAGCACGATGGCGACGACGATCAGCGCTCCACAGCCGATCTGAAGGCCCTTGAATCGTCCGGAGGGTTCGGAGTAGTCGTCGCCAGGTCGGTAGCGGGCCCCCTCACCATCATCGCCCGATTCACTGCTGCGGCCCGGCCGATCGCCCGGCGTGGGATTCTTGGAAAAGTCCGGATCGTATTCGTGGGGGCGTTGCTCTGGGCTCATGTCGGCGGGTTGACCGGCGGTTCAACTGATCCACCCAACAGGTTACTCTTTATCCTGCCCGGGACCCAACGGTTCCAATTGACGAGCGTTAAACACGTCGTGGCAAAGTCGGCGCCGCGTCCTGGAGATATGGGACAGGAGACATGTCCTCCAACTCCCGGGTCCGGCTGCAGTGCGGTTCGACCGGGGCACGGCACCAGAGAGGACAAAGGCATATGAGATACCTATCGGCGATCGGCCTGCTGGCGATTCTCGCTGCATTCGCAGCGGCCTGCGGGGGCTCGACCGAGCCCGTTGATACCGCGACGCCAACACCCGCGCCCGCAGAGAACGACGTGAGTGCCGAAGCGACGCCGACCGCACCCGCCGAGGAGCCACAGGAACGTGTGGCCGGTGAGGTGGAGGGGATCGTCTTCCTCGTAGGAGAAGGGTCCGAGGCGACGTTCACGGTGGAGGAGCAACTCGCAAGGCTCACCGTGCCCAATGACGCCGTAATGCGCACGAATGTCCTGTCCGGCGAGGTGAGGCTGGACGGTGGGACCTTCGCGGTCGAGATAGACCTTTCGACACTCTCCAGCGACCAAGGTTTTCGCGACCGGTATGTGAGGACCAGGATGTTCGGCTCGCATCCCACAGCTGTATTTGCGGTTGGCGACGCGGGCGACATTCCAGCCGGCTTCGGCGACGGGGAAACGGTGACGACCAGCGTGATGGGTACACTCACCCTGCTCGGCAAGGAGTTCCCCCTCTCGTTCGAAATCGAGGCCAGAGACGATGGACACACGGTGTTCGTGCTGGGCAGGACCCAGTTCACGTGGGAGGAGCTTGAGGTTCCGGTACCCCAAGTGCAGTCGGTGGTATGGATTGCCGACGAGGTCCGGGTCGAGGTGCTCTTGGCACTTGAGCCGAGCGGCGACCGATGATCGGCTAACGGCCAAGCACTAACGCGGCCGAATGCCAGTAAGACCCTTCCCTTCCAGCACAGCAAACAGCCGCAGGTCCGTCCTCGCAGGGCTGACCTCCGGGGCGCTGGCAGCCATAGTCGCCTCGCTCGTGCAGCTACCGCTCCACTCGCCGACCGACGTCGTCTTTAACAGCCTCACCGTGACTGCCGGCTCACTGGTCGCCGGACTTCTGGCGGGCGCTCTGTGGGCGATTGCCGTTAAGAGCGCATCCCGCCGACGGCTCTTCTATGCAGTCTGGCTGGCCCTATTCGGGATTCTTGCCGGCGCCGCGGCAGCCGGCGACACTCAGATAGACCGGATGGTCTCGTTCGTGGTGCCGCTGGCGGCAATCGTCATGGCATCGACCGGCATCGGTACCCCTCTACTGTCTGGCTGTAGGCGCCTCGGCCTCCTGGCGGCGTCCATAGCCGTGGTGGCGGCGGTCGGTGTTGGCGCCGGGCTGGCAACCCAGGGGGACGCCGGAAGCGGGCGCCTAGAGCTGCCTCCCCGTGCTCACCGGGAGATGCCGGACGAAGACATAGGGATGGAGACAGGTCTCCTAGCCCTGGTGGACGGATGCCGGCAGGTGAGAGCGCTCGTAATGTAGACGCAGCAGATCGACGCCAAAGTCCTCGTCGACATCCCTCATCACCGAGTGAATGTGATTGGCATCGTTCTGAACGTTATCCTGCTCGATCAAAAGGCTCCCTGGCCTGAGCCGATGCACCCGGAAGTATCGGCCCTGACCGGGCTGGTCGCCCCCGGCCCAGCTGAAGTCCAGCCTCTCGAATCCATCTTCGCGCAGACCCGCCAGGATGGGGTCGGCCAGCTCGGGGCGCAACCGGTTGACATAGTCCGACACCAGGCTCCAGAGCCGATCCTGCTGGCCCTTGTTCATCTCCGCGGCCGACAGGCCGCTGGGCGGGAGGGCCGACCCGGACCCGTCGATCAGGATGGGTGAGTTGAGGGTGATTATGTCCAGGGGAGCCAGCTCGCTGATGACCGCCTTAGACCTCTGAGCAGCGTCCAGCGAAGCGAGAAGTTCGCGGGCCTTCTCGTCCGTGTCCCAGAGTATGCCGGTGTTGGCCCCGGGATACCCGTGGGGGACGAGCGCCGGGTTGGAGCCGAGAAAATTGGGTGTCGACGCCACCGCGCGTCCATCAACTACGGTAAAGGCGCAAAAGACATGGTGGCCGTTTAGGCTCCAACTCCAGGCTCCGGAGCCCGGCTCTCCGAAGATGCGGAGGAAATAAAGGCCCGGGTCCCGATCGAACATGGCCGTGCCGGCGTCGGTCTCGATCTGTCCCAGGACCGCCTCCAACTGCGTGACCCGGCGCGCCCGGTCGGTGCCATCGGCCGACATCCCGGTGGCAACCAGAGCAAAGGTCAGTTCCCACTGGTCAGCGTCCATCTCGAGCAGGGGAAGGCCCCTGTACTTCATCGGAGCGTAGTTCCAGTAGAGCCGCTCGTAGTGGTCCTCGGAAAACAGGGCCCGCGCCCTCTGAGCCGGGGAGAGCGTGCCGATCAGTCGCGCCGCCGCGTCGGCCATCTCCGACGCAACTGCCGGCAGATCGGGACTCGCATGGACTGCTCTATCGGTATCGATGGTGGCCATATCGTCCCCCGGCAATTCAGATCCGCAGCTGCGGCCTCCTAGACGGAAACGCGGGAGCGGAATTCGCTAACGCCCCTTACGCCCATCCCCGAAAGGTCAAGACGGTACAGCGCGCCGGCGTGCTCTCCGTCTGACTGCTTATCCTCCCCACCTGCAGACGTAACATATGCATCGGTAAGGCCTTCCCCGCCGAGGATTACGCTTGTGGTCTTGAGCATGGGCACGTCTATCTTGCGGTCGAAAGAGCCGTCCGGTGAGTAGCGGTAGATGCCGCTTCCGCCGAAGCGCGCCGACCAGACGTAGCCGTCCGAATCGACGGTCATGCCGTCGGGCAGACCTCCCTCGGATGCGTCGGCAAATTGCCGGCGATTCGAAAGGCCGCCCGTGTCCACGTCGTAGTCGAAAACGTCTATGCGGTAGGTTTCCGAATCCGTGTAATACATCCGGGTGTGGTCCAGCGCGAAACCCATGCCGTTGGAGATGCCTATGTCACCTTCGACGACGGTCAGCGTGCCATCCAGGTCCATGCGATAGAGCGATCCCCGGCCGCTCTCATCTCCAATGGTTCCGGCAAAGACCCTGCCGACGGGGTCCGCTATCACGTCATTGAATTTTCGGCCCTGCTCTTGTGGGATCGCCTCGATGACCCACCTGAACCGGCCGTCCTCGACGACCCCGACCCCTGGGCCATATGTGAAACAGAGCAGGGCGCCGTCGGCCTGGATGGTAAAGCCGCCTATGCCGGTCGGGCCCTGCAGGTAGAGAACGCTCTCACCGCTTAACGGGTCATACCGGTAGATCTTGCCGGGTGGGATATCCACCCAGTACAGCTTGCCGTCCCCAGGGTGCCACAGAGGGCCCTCCCCCACCTGATTGGCGAAATCGACGATCAGTTCAGGCTGCATCCCGGTCTGTACTCCTCAGATGCCCAAGAGTATCGGACATAACCCATAAATTGGAAATTCGGAAAACAAGAGGGCGGGCCGGATGTGTCCGGCCCGCCCTTTATAGTTCTCTCTGATCGCGAGGCGCCCGCCCCGCGAACCACATCAGCTATAGGCCCTACTGGGCGGCGGCGCTGAGGTTAGCCCCAGCGGTGAAGCCGACGCGCTTGTGGGCCGGCACCGTTATGAGGGACCCCGCCTGACCACCTCGTATGGGCCTGACCCTTCTGGCCTTCACCTGCCGAACCTCAAAGGATCCGAAACCTGTCAGGACGACACGATCACCGGCCGAAAGAGCTTCCTGAATGCTGTCGAGGACCGCGTTCAGTGCAGCCTCACCCTGAGCCCTAGAGCCTCCTAGCTTGGAGGCGACCCGTGCGGTCAGATCACTCTTCCTCAACGTTGCCATGTACGACTACCTCCTTGGTCATTATGGCCCGGCCCACAGTAAACCAGACTCACATGGTGCCGGGTGATACAGGGTGCCTTTGGCTGTATTTGACGGGCGTGCTATCGGCTCTCCGATCCGGTGGCACCGGCGCCCGTCGGGCCCTGTCTTGCGCTTCGCAGATAGTATGTTCTTGTCCGCTGCCCTGTCAACCCCCGTGTGTGGCACCGTCTTCCCATCCACCGGTCGCATGGTACAGGCATGCAGAGCCACCTTGTCACCTCTCCGGAGAAAAGAAACAGAACAGGCGTGCTGGCGTGTATTTTCGTCACCGGCGCCTAGGACACGGCGCGCACGCTGAGTCAGCCCTTCCTGTCCGCCGAGGATCGCGCGGCCGGGAAACCACCTCCCCAACCGAGCCCTAGTGACGTGCCCCGCAATCGTCTCTTTGGGACGCGTACCGGGCGTGCGCAAATGCCCGAACGCTCGCGAAGGGACACCGGCCAGACCGGGCGCGATCACTCGGCCAGCGCTTGGACCAGGGGGCCCCACACCGCTTCCTGCTAGGATTGTCGCATCCATCACGCCGCTCGCCCGCCGGGCGGCCCCTCGCGGGGAGAAGACCTGGATGCTAGCTAACGTAAATGGCACCATGCTCTACTACGAACTGCTCGGAGATGGCCCTCCGATAATGCTCATGCACGGTGGGCTCGGCTTTGACCATTCCTACTTCCGACCATGGGTCGACCCCCTCGCCGACGACTTCACGCTCATCCTCTACGACCACAGGGGCAACGGGCGCTCAGAGCGCCCGCCCGACCTGGACGACGTGTTCTACTCCACGTGGGCCGACGACGCCGACGCGCTCAGGCAACATCTCGGCATCGATCGCATGATCCTGCTCGGTCAGTCACATGGTGGAGCCATCGCCCTGCACCACGCCCTCAGGCACCAGCAGCACCTGGCCGGTCTGGTCCTCGCCAACGCCTACCCGGCATGGGACTACAAGGACATGGTCCTGGAAAATGCCAGGCAGAGGGGCACGCCCGAGGAGGCAGCAGCTATCGAGAGGCGCTTTTTCGAGCACCTGGAAAGCGACGAGGACCTGGCGAATCTTGCCGCGACCATAGGGGGCATGTACTTCCACGACCGAGACAGCGAGGCTGCCAGAACTTTCGGCATCAACACGGTCTTTTCAGCCGCCGCCTACAACCGCAGCGTCATCGACATCCACGCCCAGCACAACGTGGTCGACAGGCTCGGAGAGATCGACGTGCCCACCCTGGTGCTCTGCGGGGCCGACGACTTCATCACGCCATACGAGCCGTGCTCGTCGCGCCTCCACTGGGGCATACCCGGTTCCAAGCTCGTCATGTTCGAGCGCAGCGGCCACATTCTATTCGCCGAGGAGCAGCAAAAGTTCCTGGAAGTGGTGAGAAGGTTCGCTCGTGGCCTGACCTGACCTGCGCTCATGGCAAACCTGCCACGCGACTACCGGGCGGGTCGATAAGGCTGGGATCATGCCCGAGGGTTGCGGGTCTGCCAGCCTCATCCCGGAGCCATGGTCAATCAAAACCCTCAACGCCCGCAGATGTGGCGACAGGGGCTCTAGGATATTCCGTCACTGGAACTCCTAGGACTGCGATCGCTTTTCCGGGGAGGCGGCACGGTGACTCCCGGTTGGTACCATCGCAGGATGCATGATAGACCCCCGGGATCCGGCCGCCGCCCAACCGGCGACCCGAGCAGCTAGGGCATAGTGCTAGGCCGCCTCACCGACTTTGTAAGCAGCCCCCGCGGCAAGTGGGTAACTCTCGCCGTCTGGATCGTCGCCGCCGGTCTCCTGATCTCCCAGCTCCCGGGGCTTGGCGAGGCGACCGAGAACGAGCAGGCCCTCTTCCTTCCCAGGGAAGCCGAGGCGACAAGGGCCTTCGAGTTCGCACAGGACCGCTTCCCCTCAGCCGGGACTCCCGTCCTGATCGTGTTCCGCGAACCTGAAGGCCTGGGCCCATCTTCGTTCGCGGCTGCCGAACAGCTCGGGCAGTGGCTTTCCGGGCCCGACGGCCCGGAGAACGTAGGACAGGTCCTGTATCCGGACCCGGTAACGGGCAGCCGATCCGGACTGGTCTCGTCCGACCGCACGACAATGTACGTGTTCGCCGATATCGCCGGCGAGCCCGCCGAGCAGGGCTTCATCGACGCAGTGGAGGCCATCCGCGACCGGTCCGCATCACTCGATCTGACCGGCGTGGAGATCGCCGTCGGGGGACCCGGAGGGCTCATCGTGGACCTCATCGGGGTCTTCTCTCAGATCGATACGCTCCTGCTGCTGGTAACGGTCCTGCTCGTTCTCGCACTGCTGATCGTCATATACCGCTCACCGATCATGGCCGCCATACCGCTCCTCGGCGTGGGCTTGGTCTTCCAGCTTGCCGGTGCCATCGGCGGCTGGTTCGCCCAGCAGTTTGACCTGCCGGTCTCGGGACAGACAACAGGGATCATGACGGTCGTGCTCTTTGGCACCGGCACCGACTACGTGCTCTTCGTCTCGGCGCGCTTCCGCGAGGAGTTGACCCGCCTCGGCGATCCGCACGAGGCCATGCGACAAACCATGCGGGGTGTGGGTGGCGCCGTGGCATCGGCGGGAACGACCATCCTTGTGGCGTGCGCAGCTCTCGGGCTTGCCACCCTCCGTTCATACCAGTCGCTGGGACCGGTTATAGCCCTCGCGGTCGCACTGATGATGCTGGCCGCCGTAACCCTCATCCCGGCGGTCCTGACCATCTTCGGAAGGCGCGCCTTCTGGCCCATGCAGCCCCGCCCGGAAACCGCAGCCTCCTCGAAGGTCGACTGGCGCCAGAGTATCTACGGCAGGGTGGGCGCCGTCGTCCTGCGGCGGCCGGGTCTGACCCTGGCCATCACGGCCGTCGGACTCGCGGTGTTGATCGCGGGCCTGATCCCGTTCCGGACCAACTATGACCAGCTTGCGAGTCTCCCGACCAACACCGAATCGGTCAGGAGCTTCGAACTTCTCAGGGAGGGCTTTCCGGCAGGGGCGCTTTCGCCAACTCGGGTCTACGTCTCCCTGCCACCGGGCGTCCGGGCGCTCGACCCCGACATCCTGGAAAAGCTCGACAAGATCGCCCTTGACCTAGCAGAACACCCGGCAGTGGCCGATGTATCAGGTCCGAGCAGGCCCTTTGGCATATCCGGGCCCCCAGCATCGCAGCTACCGCCGGGAAGCGCTATGCGATTCGTGTCGGCGGACGGAAATGCGGCACGCATAGAGGTCGTACTCAAGGAAAATCCCTTCTCCACCGAGGCCCTCGATGCCGTGCCCGAACTGCGCACACTGGCCCGCCAGAGCGCCCGGTTACTCGGCCTGACCGACGAAGACGTGCTCATCGGTGGGGACACCGCTGAGTCGCACGACACCCGTTCGGCCGGCGATCGGGATTCGCTGGTGGTGCTCCCCCTCATCCTGCTGGCCATCGGGATGGTCCTGGCGCTGCTGCTGCGCTCGCTGATCGCTCCCCTGTACCTGATGGCCACGATCGCGTTCACATACTTCGCAACACTTGGACTGGCCGTCTTGGTCTTCGTCCTCCTGATGGGTCACGCCGGGGTTGGTCCGGCCGTGCCATTCTTCCTGTTCGTGTTCCTGAACGCCCTCAGCATCGACTACAACATCTACCTGATGTCACGCATCCGCGAGGAGGCGCGGCGGGCGCCGCTCAGGGACGCAACCCGACACGCCCTCGCTCGCACCGGTCCGGTCATCACCTCCGCAGGCCTCATCCTCGCAGGCACATTCTCGGCCCTGATGACACTGCCCCTGCAGGACCTGCTTCAGCTCGGCTTCGGCGTGGCCGTAGGCGTGCTCATCGACACCTTCATCACCCGCACCCTTATAGTGCCCGCCCTCGTCACACTCCTGGGTCGCTGGAACTGGTGGCCAACTCGCATCACGTCCTCTGCGCGCGCATCCAGACCCGATCTCTAGGTGGTGAGTTCAACAGCTCAAGTCCGAGTGCCCTACCCTGCTCCGACCCGTGACGTTTAAGCATTCGATGAAGCTTGCAATATCGATACTGGCTCTGCTTATTGCCACCGCGCTGGCCGCGGCCTGCGGCGGAGGGGATCCCACCGAACCGGCAGGGACCTCAACGGCCGTTTCGACATCCACTCCCACGAACGTGCCTGCGAACACGCCAACTCCCGAGCCCACGGCTACGTCGACGCCTGAGCCCACGCGCACACCAACTCCAGAGGTCGCAGCTACAGCCACACCTACGCCCGCGGTCGAGCAACGACAGGCCTCCTCGGTCGGGACCGACGAATACCTGTTGGACTGCAGGGGGGAGACACGTGACCTGGTTGCGGCGCTGGACATCGATATCCTTGAGCCAAAGGGCGGCGGGCCCGTGACCTGGGCGGAATTCGCCCAGACGCTCGACAGGGCCCTTGCCACCTACGGCGGTCTGGAGCCATCCGCCGAACTCGGCGCGTACCATGCCGCTCACTTGGATGTCCTGCGCAGCCTCCGAGACACGGCACGCGCCCGCCCGGGTGCGGACTCAGTCTCCGGGGACCTGGCAGCCCTGGTATCCCAGGTGATCCTGCCTGAACTCCTCGAGAAGGGGCTCGGCGCCGACATCGCCGTGGAACAGGAGCGGCTGCTCGAACGGATCATCCAAGAGAGATTCGGAGAGTTCTTCGGACCCGCGTTCATGGCAGCCCTGCTGAGCGAGGGACAGGCGATGGAGACGCTCTCGGTAGAGACGCGGAAGGCCGTCGAGAACTCGGGCTGCTACCTGGCCTTCTCGCCATTCGAAATTGACGTGCCGGCGGAGATTGTCGTGCCAGACGTTCCCGTAATCGAGGACGACCACGGCGACTCATTCGACCATGCGACTCGCATCGGCCTGGGTGATCAGATACTGGGCAGAGTGGACTTTGAGGGCGACCTGGACTTCTTCGAATTCGCGGCCCTGGAGGGCATGATATTCCGGATCGATGTCAAATCCCGGGATCCTCTGGTCGGCGTTGTTGCCGCGCTCTTCGACTCGCGTGGCGAACTTCTCGCCGACAACGAGGACATCGGGCTGTCCCCTATAGATTGGAGGGCGGAACGGTCGGGCAGCCTATACGTTGCGGTCGGTGCCGAAGTCACCGGTTCATACACCGTTGTCGTCACCTCGCTTGAGGAAGGTGAAGTAGCCGCCTGCCAGGGCACCGGACTGGTAACGGGAACGGTCACATACCGCGAGCGCATCGCGCTGACGCCAGGTGCAGTGGTCGAAGTTCAGCTCAGGGACGTGTCATATCAGGACGCCGCGGCCCTGCTCATCGCCAGCCAGACCATATCCAGCCCCGGCCAGGTTCCCATCGAGTTCTCGGTCGAGTATCGCTGCGAGGACATCGACCCCCGCAATGTGTATTCGATACTCGCCCGGATCATCGAGTACGACGGCCGCCTCGCCTTCATCAACGACACGGCCTACGAGGTAATCACCCGTGGCAGGCCCGACAGCGTGGACATGGTTCTTGTAATGGTCGAGCCCCCGCCCGACAGGGTCGAAACATCGGCGACGCCAATACCGGTGAGCCAGGCCGAAGAGGCGCAGATAAAGGCGGAGCTGGATGACCGCTCGTTCCGCCAGTTCGAGCCTTCCAGGGATGCTAGCCCCAGGAGGGCCGTCATCATCGACTTCTTCGACGGGGTCAGCGTCTGGGCGCAGTACGCAGAAGGCGACCGGGCCCTAAAGGAGTGGCAGATAGCGTCTAGCGACTACAGCGTCGATAGGCATGGAGCCGGGCCCGAGATCACGATCCGCTTTGACCAACTGAGATCGATCCAGATTCTGCCCACCGAGTGCGAGGGTTGCATAGAAGCGGAGGGATTCACGATATCCATCAGGGACGTGTTTGACAGCGAGAAGATCTCCTTCAGGCTCAACGATCCCAATGGGATCCTGCCAGATCCGTTCCCGGTCTTTGGTTCGTGGACGCGCTTCCAAGAAGACATCTACTTTGAGTAGCTGGCAGGTGTCCTGTGGTTGCTGGATGCCGTCGTCGCCGGATTCGAGAGCATGGGGCTCTTGAAAGGCACCGTCACTCACGCAAAGCATTGAGCCAGCGCATCCGTGCCGACTGGCGGGGCGGATATGGACAGGCTAGAACCTCGCCACGATCTTCGTGAGCGTGTTCCAGTTCCGGGCGGTCGCGACTAGGCCGAAATGCTCTTCGAGATAGGCATACGACAGGCGCATCGCCTTGACCCCCTCCGGTGTCCACACGTAGACCTCTGGGCCCTCGACGTGGATGACCTCTGGCTCGCGATTGACTGAGAGGAGAGATCGGACGGCCTCTGCAGACGGCTCCTCCGACAGGAAGTTGACCAGATAGCGTGATCCATCGCCGGCTACTTTGCGAAGAGGATTGAGCTCGAACACGGCCTCCACCTGCTCGGCAGTTCGCGTAAGACAGGGCACGTTTACACCGAATTCATCCGCTATCAACTTCTCTATTGCGGAGGACAGTGTAGCTACGTCGGTACAGCCGCTGGTGAGGATGACGTTCCCGCTTTGGAGGATCGTCACCGGATCTACGTAACCGGCTTCGGTCAGCTTCGAACGAAGCTCAGCCATCGGCACCCTGTTGCGGTTTCCGACGTTGATTCCCCTCGGCATCACCAGGTACCTGCGACTCATGGCCTTCTGAAGGAGAGCACGTAGGCGTGTTTCCCGTCGCTGCTGTCTATCTCCATGGAGCCAGAGACTCCCGCCAGCTCGCCGGTGCCGGAGTCGGGGATTATCGTCACGGAGAGCTCAGCCTCGCCGCTGCTCATGGTGCCGCTGTGCACCAGTACAAGGGTGCCTGACTTCCCCCCAACCGACCCCGCAAAGTGCTCGATGGCAACATAGGCGGCCGATCCAGGAGTGCCGGTGTGTGCAGCCACCATGTGGGCCTCGGACTTGCCGACCATGTCGCCATAAAACTCCTTGCGCACGAGATTGTGGTTGATCCTGTTCCCGTCCTGCTCAAGGAAGGGAGGTTCGGCCTCGATGGTGACATCGAAATGCCCGCGGGCGATGGACATGCAAGTCTCCTTGGGGAAATGGCGGCGAATGATCGAATCGACGTGGGGCCCCATCCGCATCAAAGTTTACGGACTGGAATTCGCCCGTCTAGACCTTGGTCCTTCAAGCTCGCGGCGGTCCGAGAATCGGTGCACGGTACCGTCTTCCATCACCCAGATTCCCGTGGCGAAACGGTCTATGAGGGCCCGGTCGTGAACGGCCATCAGCACCGTTCCCGGGAATGCCGAAAGGGCCTCCTCGAAGCGCTCCCTCGAGGGGATGTCCAGGTGGTTAACAGGCTCATCGAGCACCAGGAAATTGGCGCCCTCGAGCACGAGCTTGGCAAGCATCAGTCTAGACCGCTGACCGTAGCTCAGGCTGCGCACAGGCAGCAGCGGTTCGTCCCCTTCAAAGAGGTAGAGGTGGAGCATCGTCCTGGCCTCGGTCTCCGTTACTTCGGCCGCCTGTCGAACCGTGTCCATCGCCGACATGGACCAGTCCAGGCCGGTCTGGTCCTGCGGCATGTAGCCGACCCTGACGTTCGCACCAATCCGCACCGAGCCTGCCAGAGGGGTCATGTCCCCAACCACGATTCTCATTAGGGTGGACTTGCCGCAGCCGTTCGGGCCCAGCAGCACGACGCGTTCGCCATGCCCGAGAACCAGATCGACGTTCCGGAACAGCCAGGGCCCGCCGAATGAATGGCCTGCATTTTCCAGGATCAACACTCGAGTGCCGCCACGGGGCATTCGACCAAAATCCAGTTTCATCGACAACGGCTTTTTGGGCCGGTCGACAAGGTCGGCGGACGAGAGCATTCGCTCAAGCCTGTTCTCCTGGGCTTTGGCCCTTTTGGCCACTTTCTTTGCACGTGCCCGGTAGAAGTCGTGGGTCGTGGAGTTCTCGGTGCGGAGCGCAGTCTGCTTCTTTCGGGCGATTTCCTGCCGCATTCTTCTCTTTTCCGCCTCCTGGCCTTTCCAGGCCGCCGTCTGCTTTACCAGTTCCCGTTCCTTGATGAGGCGGTAGTCGGAGTAGTTGCCCGGATAGGCGGTGAGGCCCGAAACCCCGGCGTTAAGCTCCAGGATGCGGTGGACGACGTTGTCGAGAAACGTCCGGTCGTGCGTCACGACCAGCGCCGCCCCCTCGTAGGAGGAGAGCCAGGACTCCAGCCACTGGAGCGCCTCGATATCCAGATGGTTGGTCGGCTCGTCCAGCAGCAGCACTCCGGGACTGCACGCCAGTACGCCGGCAAGGCCGGCCCGCGTACGCTGGCCGCCGCTCATGGTGGAGAGCGGCGTGTGCCCGGGAAGTGCCCCGAGTCCGAGCCCTTCGAGCACGGCACCGACGTGCTGCTCGACATCGTAACCGCCCAGCGCCTCGAACTCGTCGAATGCGCGGCCATATTCCTCGATCAGGTCATCCAGGTCTGGCCCGGAAGCCGAGACCATCTCCTTTTCGATCCCCAAAAGCTTGGCCTGCGCCTCCGAGTGTGGGGCGAGGCCGAGTCGGACGACCCTGCCGAGCGTCAGGGATGTATCGGCCTCAAACCCCTGCGGCAGCATGGCGCAAGATTCGCCAGCCCCCTGAACCACGTCTCCTTTGTCCGGCTGCTCCACACCGGCGATGATGCGCAGCAGCGTCGACTTACCCGAGCCGTTGGGTCCGATGAGGCCTACGCGTTCGCCCGCATTGATTGCGACCGAGACGTTTTCCAGAACGACTTCTCGGCCGTAACGCTTGGAAATGTTTACTACTCGGAGCATCCTGCACCCCCGGCTGCGGTTCAACTCGGGCATATCCCACGCGAGGGCCAGGGAGTCGGAGGGGCTGGAGAGCCATCCGAGCGACTTGAGGCTTCCACCGCGATGAGACCGGTGGGCACTGCCATAACGCGGGAAACTCACCGGGGACCTAAGACCTGCTGGGTAAGGCTCAGGAATTCCGAATGAGCATGCGGTGGCAGCTAGCTGTTCCTCAAGGGATGGCGGCTCCTTGCAGTTTGGTCGGAGTTGCCCGCGCCAGGCGTGCGCTAGCTCCTTCAGGCAACGTAGGTACCAAATGATCGTAGCACCTGAGTGCCGCTCTTGGGAAAACTGCGTCAGAACTCGTTGAGCACCAGTGCGGACCTACGGGATCACCTGCGTGGGTCTGTCGCCTGACCTCGAGGACCTCGGTCCCGACTCAATTGAGCGCATCCACATCTTGGGAACAGGGGCCACGCCGGGCTACAGCGTCGGATTGTTCTGCCAGAATTCGAGCGATTTTCGCCAGGGAGCCATGGCTTGTGTCAGAGAGGATCGCAGCTGCGAGGGTGAGCTCTCGGGAGATCCCGGTTGATTACCCTGTCGATTCCCATCCTGCGCTGCAGCGCCACCCATTAGACCTTCTCCCGGGTCGGTCACCACCGCCACTCTGTGTGCGCACCAAGTGCGGTGTAGTGTGGGGGGTCAGGGCGGCTAGCGATGATTTTCCCGCACAGGTGGCCGGACCACCCTGAGGCGAGTAGGTAACTTGTTCCAACCACCAAGAGTCCTAATCGGAAGGGCTCTCTTATTGATATGAGATATCATTACTGGCTAAACTTACGATCGATGACGAATCGCCTTGATGGGCGATTGGACTAATTCTAGGAAAGTAGTTTCTCAAACTCTAATGATACTAACTCGCATACTTAGCTTAAGGGGGCTAGCGCAGACGCTAGCTGTGGGTCTGGTTGTATTTGCCGTGACATTCCTGGGTGCCTGCGGGGATGATCCGGACAAGCCGGCAACACAAGCACCACAGCCAACTGCTACACCTGCCAGCGCTTCCGCAAGCGACCAACCAACTCAAGAGGCACCGCGACCTACGGCCGCACCTACCGGCACCGAAGCCACTACGCCCTCAACCTCCGGGCCTAAGATCCAGGTGGTGACAACGACCAACTTTGTGGCCGACTGGGCGCGGGAGGTAGGTGGAGACAGGGTGGAGGTCTTCGGCCTGCTGGAACCGGGCGCCGATCCGCACACATTTCTGCCAGGAGCCCGCGACGTCGCCAAGGTAGCTGACGCGGATCTAGTGCTGACTGTCGGTCTCGAACTGGAGGCGGAATGGCTGGAGGATCTGTTGCACAACGCCAGTGCAGACCAGTCCAGGATTGTCGCGCTCGGTGACAGCATCGATCCCATCGAATTCGCCGAGGTCGGTATGCATGACGACCACCACGGCGAAGGCGACGACCACCATGACGAAGGCGACGCCATGCACGAAGACGACCACGACGAGACGATCACCGGCCGGCTGCTCGTCGCCGACGCGCTAAAAGCGCACCTCTCGGTCATCGATCTGTCGACGGAGCAAGTCGACACCGGCCTATTTGACGTAGCGGCCCCGCGAGCGACCGTCCGGCCCAGCCCCAGCCATCGTTTTGCAGTGGTCCTCGCCAGAGGACCGGACGACGACGACGATCGCATTCACATCTTCGACGGCGGAATCTTCCTCGTCGAGCACGGCGATCACTTCGACCTTGTCACCCAGCCCGTCTCCAGACACGCGCTGGAGATCGCAGAAGAGGCGCCGATTCACTACGTCAACAGCCACGGCTGGACGGCGATCTTCGCCGACTCCAGCGGCCACGCCATCCTGATCAACGAGGCGGACTCTCGCCAACTCACGCGGCGACTACGAGCCCATCGTCCTGGAGGCAGGGCCTCAACACGGCGCTGCCATCGTCGTCTCTGATGAACACGTCATCGTCACGTCCAACAATCCCGATTACCCCGACAGCTCAGACGACAGCCTGCCCCTCGGGGCTGAGGTGCGAACCTTCGACGACCAGGTCGTCTACGACGCCAGCAACCGCTCCTGCCCCGGCATGCACGGGGAGGCTCACAATGAGCATGGCGTAGCCCTGGGATGCATCGGCGGTGTGCTCTTCATTCACGCTCACGACGGCGAGTACGAGCACGAGTTCATCGCCAATCCACCACAGATGCGCCAAGACTCCCGGATCGGGTCGGTTTACGGCCACCACCACGTCGAGCACTTCTTCGGCAAGGCCTCTTACTACGACGGACAAGGCTTCGCCGACGACGGCATCTGGCTGATCGACGCGGCACGCGCCGAGATGCGCCAGGTGTTCAGCGAACCCTCTGTCACCTCCGCCTTCTCCAGCGACGGCGAGATCTTCTACGTCCTCGGCGCCGACGGCGTGCTCCATGCCCTCGATGCGCATGACGGCGACCTGATCGAGACCATGGAACTGGTCGGGCCGGGTGAGGCCGGCAGGCCCGCTTTCATCATCGTGGGCGAAATGCTCTACGTCGCCGACCCGAATAGCGGTCATGTCCTCGCCGTACACCTCGAACACATGGAGATCGAAGAGGAATGGCACGTCGGCGGCGCGCCGTCGAGCCTGGCCTTCGTTGGCCTGGTTGCAGGGGCCGGCGAGCACGGGCACGAGGACGAACACGGCCATGAGGACGAACACGGGCACGAGGACGAGCACGAGGACGAACATGGCCACGACCACGACCACGGCCCTCTGGATCCTCACTTCTGGTTCGATCCGATGCGGGTGAAGATCGCTGTCAACGAGATAGCCGCCCGGCTTTCGGCCATAGACCCTGATGGTGCGGAAACCTACTTCCAGAACGCCTCAGACTATGGCGAGCAGCTCGACGAACTTCACTCCTGGATCCAGGAACAGGTCGAAGAGGTGCCGACAGAGCGCAGGCTGCTGGTTACGTCCCACGACAGCCTCTCTTACTTCGCAGTGGCCTACGGGTTTGAAATCGTCGGGCTCGTAATACCGTCTTTGGCAACTCACGTCGAGCCCTCCGCGGACCACATTGCGGACCTGGTTGAGGTGATACGTGAACATGACGTGCCGGCAGTGTTTGGCGAAACAACGGTCAGTGATAGGCTGGCCCAGGCCATAGCTAGGGAGACCGGCGCAGACCTGGTCCAGCTCTATTCGGGCTCACTCGGGGTAGAGGGCAGCAGCGCCGACACGTACCTTGGCATGTTCCGAACTAACGTGGAGCGCATCGTTGGAGCCCTGAAATGAGCTCCGGCTCAAAATCGCATAGGGCGAGCATGTCGCTTCAGGACGTGACCGTCGAGTTCGGTGATCACACGGCCCTGATCAACGTAACCTTCGACGTGAACGCAGGCACCCTGATGGGCGTAGTAGGGCCGAACGGGGCCGGCAAGAGCACGCTGTTCAATGCCATTGCCGGCCTCCTCCCCGTTCGTCAGGGGAAGGTAACCCTGAACCGCGTGGACCAACGGCGCGGGGCGTTGGCCTATGTGCCCCAGCGTGAGAGCGTCAACTGGCGATTTCCTGTGACTGTGCAGGACGTGGTAATGATGGGCCGATGCTGCAGGCTGGGATGGTTCCGACGGCCAGGGAAGAGAGACCGGGAGCTTGTGAGGGCCTGCCTGGGACGCGTGGGCCTATGGGACCATCAATCTGCCCTGATGACGGAACTCTCGGGAGGCGAGAAACAGAGGGTGTTCGTTGCCAGAGCCCTGGCCCAGGAAGCAAGCGTGCTTCTGTTGGATGAAGCTTTCAGTGGAGTTGATGCCGGCGGGCAGGAGGACCTTATAGGTGTCCTCAAGGCGCTGCGGGACGAGGGGCGAATCATCCTGCTGGCCACCCACGACCTGACCAACCTTGCCAGTCGCTTTGACCAGGTGCTTTGCCTGAACCGCCACGTCTGCGCCTGCGGCCCCCCTGGTCGAGTGTTCACCTCACGGGTCCTGGAGGATTTGTACGGGTCCCACGGCGTCCAATTGACCACGTACGCGGAGCGGTAGCAGGGCTACGTGATAGAGCTCGTCGTCGCCCCGTTTGAGTACAGCTTCATGCTGAGGGCCCTGATTGGCTCCATACTGGTGGGCGTGATGTGTCCCCTGCTTGGTGCGTACGTCGTCACCAGGAACCTCGCATTCATAGGGGACGCTCTCGCCCACGCTGTGCTCCCGGGCATGGTGGTCGGTTTCATCGTAGGCATCAACCCGGCCATAGCCGCGGTCCCGACCGGGATCTCCGTCGCCATGCTGGTCAGGTATGTAAGTCGGCGTGCGGGACTCAGCACGGATACCGCCATAGGGATCCTCTTTGCAACCATGTTTGCCCTGGGAATCGTCATGCTGGCAAGTGCTAAGACCGTAAGGATTAACATGGAGGACCTGCTCCTGGGAGAGATCCTCGCCATCTCCCCGACCGGCATCTACATATCCTTGGCGATAACCGGGGTGGTGATCCTGGGTCTGTTCCTTTTCCACCATCGACTGATGTTCTCCAGCTTTGACCCTGTGGGGTCGCAGGTGGTCGGTGTACGCCCCAACCTGGCCGACTACGTGCTCATGGCACTCCTGGCCCTCGTCATCGTGATAGGGATTCAGGCGGCGGGCATTATTCTGGTCATGGCAATGCTGGTAATACCCGCCGCCGCGGCCTCCCTGCTGACCCGGCGTTTTGTCCCGATGATGATGACGGCCGCGGTCATAGGGACCGCGGCCTCAGTGACCGGTCTCTACACCTCATTTCACTTCAACGTGCCCGCAGGCCCCGCTATGACCCTGATTGCAAGCGGGATTTTCTTTCTGGTCGCCCTGTTCAGCCGAAGAGCCTTCGCCTTACAGTCCTCTCGTTGATAGCCGCCAACTGCGGCCGCTCTGAATAGATCAGGCGGTCAACGTAGGCTGGCTTCGGGCACATAGGCCGAATCGGGAAAAGACATCCCCACAGCGGGATTGAAACCCTGTCGCCTGGTCGGCTTTGAGTCCGGGGGGGGCAGGCTCACGGGCCCGGGATGGGCAGCCTTTCAACCGGCACACAGGTGGGGCCCGCGGCCGTGTTGGCCGCGGGCCCCGTTTTCTCCTATCCGATTTCGGCTAAGGCGCTACCGCTCTAGCCAGGTGTTGACGTAGAACGGGATCGCCTTTACCTCAAACCCCTTGAGGTCATCGGTGTGAGGCACGATCGGGAAGAACTGCCCGAGCGACAGCGATGTCACCTTCCGCCACCGCTGCGTCTGGATCTCCTCCACGATCTCGAACCGCCTGGCTGTCTCCGTCTCGCGCACGAACTCCAGCTGCAGGTTGATCAGGTCCTCATCCCGGATGATGAAGTCCAGCGTACCCGAGATCAGGTGGTCCTGGATCGGGTTACCGCAGCACCAGTGCGAGTACCAGTCCGTCGCAAGGCTGTACGAGTCAGTGTTGCCGAACATCGACGTCACTGTCGCCCAGTCAAGAGCAGGCATCTCCACCGCGTATCCGATGTCTTCCATCACCGACTTGAGCACCGGACCCAGGGGCGTGATCGTACCGTAGTCCGTCGGGTTCAGGATCACCGCCGTCTCGCCCGCATAGTCCGACTCGGCAAGCAACTGGCGCGCCACCTCCATGTTGTTGACGTCGTAGCCGATCGTCTCAGTGCTGCCGTCAGAGAGCTCTACGTCGAACCGCGCTCCTATGTCCGTCTCCAGCGGCGTCCCGCACCAGTACAGCGCGGGGCACGTGATCCAAAGGTCGTTCGGACCCAGCGCGAACATGAAGTCCTCCACGTCGATTCCCGTCATCAGGGCCTGCCGACCCTTCAGGTAGCTGAACGGCGGGATCTGCGGGTTCAGGTATACGTTCGAGCGGTTGCCAGGCTTGTACAGCGCTACCGCTACGTCCGGGTTATCAGTGAGGCGCTTAAAGAAGTCGAACGCAGCTCCGTCAACCACGTCCCACTCTCCGGTCTCAAGGCCCGCTATCTTCGTCTCCTCGTCCGGAATCTCAAGGAAAATCAGCCTGTCCAGGTACGCTATGTTCTCTCCGGCGTACGCCCCCGGACTGCTCGGCTCACTCCTGGAAACGAACCCGTCGTTACGCTCAAGCACCACCCTGTCTCCCTGCAGCCACTCCACGAACCTGTACGCTCCCGTGCCCACGTTCTCTGCCACCGGCTCGGTGAACGGCGTCGCCGCCAGACCCTCCGGGATCATCGGCATCAAACCGTGAGGGATACCCAGGATGAAGATCACCGATCCCAGCGGCTCATCGAACGTCCACGTGAACGTCGTGTCGTCGACTGCCTGCAGAGCATCGTCCTCCGTGAACCGGCGAACGATTCCCGCCGCCGGCGTGCCCGCGTCCCTCCAGCGGTTGATCGACGCAACCGCGTCCGCTGCCGTGAATGTGTCACCGTTGTGGAACTCGATACCCGACCGCAGACTGAACGTGTACTCCGTCCCATCATCGTTCGTCGTGAACGACTCGGCCAGCCGGGGCTGCGCCTCAAGGTTCCCGTCCCAGCCGTACAGGCCCTCGTAGATCTGCGTCGCCACCGCGTTCACCACGTAGAACAGCGAGAACACCGGGTCCAGCGTGCTGATCGAGCCCTGGGACACTACCCTCAGGTCTCCGCCAAGCCGCGGATCCGTGCCGAGATCTGGCGTCGGTGTGACAATCACCTCGACCTCGACGAACCTCTCCTCTACCACCTCAACCTCCACCACCCTTTCCACCTCGACCTCGACGATCTTCTCCTCCACCACCGGCACCTCGACGATCTTCTCCAAGACCTCGGGATCGCCCGCGCAGGCGGCTGCTAGGACCGCTGCGGCCGCGCACAGGACTAAGGGCAAAGTAAACCTTGTCATGTCTTTTCTCCTTAACCTAGAACTGTCGCCGCCCAAGGTCGCGAGTCGGACGGTGTCAGACCTGGGGGCATACCCACGCAGCGAATCCCTTTTGCTTAAGACGTGCCGCGCCGCGATTTTGTTCCAAATCGCTTAAGGGCCCAGAAACTCAGCTCGCCGAAGGCGGCAACCGCGCGGCAGGTCATATGGTCGCTAGGCCCGTTGCGCGGGGAGAATGACCAGATGCGCCATGGAGGCAGGAGGGTCTATTTCGGGCATGGCCCGGTAGGTCTCGCAGACAAGGCTAAGATAGGGTCACCTCGGTAAGTGCGAATCGTCCCCACTTCTCTGATTTTCGGAACGGACAGGGACAGCAGGAGGAGACATATGCCAGGAACAACGAACAGAAGACTGGATATCCCCTTCGCGGCGGGCGTGGTAGGAAGCCTCCCCCGCACCCCGCCGGTTCGCGACATGCTGCCATCCTCGCCGGGACCGGAATCGGCCAGGGCTGCGCGGACCGCCCAGATGGACGCGGCGGTCGGCTACGCGATCGCGGTCCAGGAGGCTGCAGGTCTGGACCTTGTAACCGACGGTGAATGGCGCAGGCACGCATACACGCACGTAGTCGCCGACATGTGCACCGGCTTTGCGGTCGACCCGAGACCGGGGATTCGCTTCGGGATCTACGTCACAGAACCCCTACAGGTCGTCAGGCCCGGCCTGCTCGCTGAAGAGGCGCGATTTCTCCTCGACAGCACCGACGGTCGCGTGGCGACCAAGGTCTGCATACCTTCGCCCTACATCCTTGGCGCCCGGCTGTGGGACCCCGAGTACTCGACGGCCGCCTATCCAGAGAGAGGGGATTTCGTCGATGCGCTTGTGCCCATATTGCGAGATGAGGTGCTTGCCCTGCGGGACGCCGGAGTGGACGTGATACAGGTCGACGAGCCCGACATGGCGGTCCTGCTGGATCCCAGGCGTGAACCCGTCTATGGGGACCGGCAGTACGACCTCGATCTGGGGGCGAGCAAGATCAACGAGATGATCGAGGGAATCGATGGGGTTCGCATCAGCATGCACATGTGCCGGTGGAACTCGCTCAGCCGCGGCTGGCATTGGGAGGGTGGATACGAGCCGATCATCGACACGCTCAACCGGATCGATGTCGACCAGTTCGTCATGGAGTTCTCGATACCGGTCGCCGGGAGCGTGTCCATACTCAGGCAGCTGCCCGACGACAAGCTGATCGGACTGGGATGCCTTGACCCTCGTTCAGAGGCGATTCCCGCCGCCGATGACATAGTGGGCCGGGTCGAGGAGGCGACGAAATACGTTGACGCCGGGCGGCTCAGCCTGAACCCGGACTGCGGGTTCGCCCCCGACATACGTCATGACATTCCCCTGGACGAGTGCTATCTCAAGCTAACCCGCCAGGTGGAGGCGGCACGGATCCTGCGCGAGCGATACGGATAGCCGGCAAGACCCATCCCGGGGCCGCCCGGAAGGCCTTAGGGACAACATCTGCGGTCCGGTGACCCTCTCCTACCTACTCGGCGCGGGTCATGGTGAATCCGAACTGGAAGTCCTGGACCGAGAAGGTCCCCTTGATCTGCACGCCATCGTACTCAGCGTCCAGGACCATCCCGGATTCCGCGTCTTGGATGAGGAGCATGCCGCCTTCCAGAGTGATATCGGTCAGGGGAGCATTTTCGACTCCCTGGGCCGGCACGCTCATCAGGCCGGTCAGGACATCTCCCTCAAGCGCGAAATCGATGGTGAAGGGGATCTGAAGTCCCATGGCGAGCATCCCGCCCTTCCAGGAACCGACGAGAGAGGCGGCGTCCGTCGCCAGGGGAGCCTCTTCCTCCGCGGACATGTTGTCCGTGTCCTCGTCCATCTTCTCCCCGTCCCCGTCCATCTTCTCTTCAGACGAGGTCGGAGCCTCCTCGGTGGGCTCGGGCTCCGGCATGGCCTCAGGCGTGGGGGTCGCCGTGGGCTCGGGTGTGGGCGTCGCCGTGGGCTCGGGCGTGGGAGTGGCCGTGGGCTCGGGCGTCGGGGTGGCCGTGGGCTCGGGCGTGGGTATCGCCGTCGCAGTTGGGGCGGGGGTGTTCGTCGGAGCCGGAGTGGGGGCCGGCTCTTCCCCGCCGCAGGCAGCCGCCCAGAGCATGGCAACCCCGGCAACCAGACAAACAACACCGAATCTAGTTCGCGGCAAAGTCACATCGTCCTCCGAGCCATCATGTAGCCTAGGCAGTTCGGATTGTAACCCAACGTGTGTCGGCGGCTAGCCAGAGGTCTGGTTGCCGGGCCAGACCGGTACACTTAGACTCAGGCCCACAGTGGCGCCCCCATTCAGGGGGCAAGATGCCTGCCTCTCTAGATTCCCGGGGGAAAATGCATAACCCACACATACGACTGATCGCCGGTCTGCGACCGGCCGGGATGATCCACCGAGCCACCTGGCGGCCCCGCTATACCGTCGTTCCGTCGCGTGCTCCCCTTAAGGGCATAGCGGCCGTAGGGGCGATCCTGGTCCTGGCGTGCACCCTCCTGGCCGGCTGCTCAGGAGGCGAATCGGCCGGGCAAGAGGCCCCCGACGAGAGCACGGCCCAGGTAGGGTCCAGCCGGGCCGAGATCGGGGAGTTCGTCAGCGGGCCTGACATGAAATCGAGGCGGGAGCGATTTGCCACGGTCAAGATGAGCGACGGCAGGCTGCTCGCGGTGGGTGGTAGGGCCGTCGGTCTCCAGGCTCAGAGCGGCAACTACAACGAGACGGCGGAGATCTTCGACCCAACTGACACCATGTGGACCTTTACGAGCGACATGAGCGAGCAGCGCAGATCCCCGGCGCTATTCGAGCTTCCGGACGGCAGGGTAATGGTCGCCGGAGGACTCAGCGGTCAACGAGAGCCGCTCGCGTCAACGGAGATCTGGGACCCGGATAGCGGTGAATGGAGCATGGGTCCTGCAATGAACCGCCCCCATGACCTGATGGGGGCGGTTGTCCTGCCGGACGGCCGGTTCCTGATGATAGGCGGGTCAAGCAAGAACCAGGATGGACACCTGATCGCACTCAATGCCGAGACCGAGGCCTACGACCCACAGACGGGAATCTGGTCAGACGTGGCGCCCATGCTGGATGAGCGTGCCAATCACACCGCCACCGTCCTTGCCGACGGTCGCGTGCTGGTCGCCGGAGGGGGCAAGCTGGACGGGCCTTACCTCAAATCCACCGAGATCTACGATCCGTCCTCTGACGAGTGGACGCAGGCGGCAGAGATGTCTCGCGGCCGCGCCTTCCACACCGCAACGCTACTCGAAGACGGCCGCGTGCTGGTCGTAGGCGGCAAGGGCAAGATCAGGGCAGCCGAGCTGTACGACCCCGAACTGGATGCCTGGAGTTCGGCAGGTGAGACGACGGACCCGCGCAGCGAACACTCCGCGACATTGCTTGCCGACGGCACCGTCATGGTCGCCGGCGGCACCGGCTACCTGGCGACGAGCGAGTTCTTCGACCCCCTGGATGGTACCTGGAAGACGGGCCAGTCACTCGGCACGGGCCGATACAAGCACAGTGCCATCCGCCTGGACGACGGCCGCACTCTCATCATGGGTGGTACCAGCAAGGACGGCATGCTGGCGACCATGGAGATCTACGGCGGACAGTGACCCGGGGCCCTTAGGGCACGAATATGACCACTGTGGCGATGGGGTTGCCCGCTGCGTCCTGCTCCAGGTCGAGCACGCCCACCCAGATTCGACCCAGCTTCTTCAGCCCCGCCCCTGGCTGGTCGGGATCAAGCACAAGGTCGGTCGCCCCGTGCTCGAAGAACGCCATGCGTATATCGACCCTGACGGTCGCGGTTCCTCCATCTGCCCGGTTGTCTTCGACCACCTCCGTAAACGTCGCGGTGGCGCCCGTGCTGGGGTCAGGGCTGATGACGGCCTGCTCCAGGGCGAGCTTTACGGGCTGGCTCAGGGGTACCTGGGTTCTCCCCGAGGCTTCTGAGGCCACCGCCTCGGGGAACTCGATGTCAAGACCCTCGCCGGTAGTGGACTTTCGCTCCTTCTCGGGGGTCGGGGTCGGCACCGGTGTCGGCGTGGCGTTGGCTATAGCCTGCGCAGCCTCCTGACGGGCGGCCTCGGCCGCAGCCAGGAGTTCCTGCTGACTGCGCCCGCTGGCCGGTGGGGTAAAGGCCTCGCTCTCGGCAAGCAGCTTGTCCTTACCCTGCCCTCCCACCAGCGCCACGCGGCCGTCAGGCAGTGTCGCCGCCACAAAGCGGTATCGGCTAAAGCGCATGGTACCGACCTCTGTCCACGCGGCCTGCACCGGATCGTACACCTCGACCGAGTCGATGTTGCCCGACCCTCCCGCGATCAGAACTCCTCCATCGGGGAGGGCGACCGCGACGTGCTCGGCTCGCGGCGCGGCAGTCTGCGCCAGAGAATGCCAGGCGTTGATCTCGGGATCGTAGACCTCCGAGCTCTGCCGCTTGCCGCGGCCCCCAACCACCAGCACCCGGCCGTCGGCCATCAGCGTGGCCGTGTGCTGCGACCTGGATTGGTTCATCTCGCCGGCCGATGACCAGGTCCCTCCGGATCGAATATCTCCGCTGAGCTCAGGAAGGGACCGTCAGGATTGCCGCCCCCGCTCACCAGGACCCGCCCGTCGGGCAGCACAGTGGCGGTATGCCAGATGCGCTTTTCGGCCATGGATTCGACCTCGGTCCAGGATTCCCAGGGTCCGCCCCCGCTCACGTCGGTAGGACCCGCCCGTCGGAGCAGCACGATAGGCATCTTCTCGCGTGCCTGGTTCATCGGAGCCACTTCGGTCCAGCCGGTCGCCGGATGATCTCGCGCCGTGCTGTTCCTGTTAAGGGTGGCTCCACCCGTCACTAGCACCCTTCCGTCGCTCACGGCCGCGGGCAGTTCCCTGAAGAGTCCCATCTGCCCTGTGCGCAGCCATTCGTTTGAGGCGGGGTCGAACACCTCGGCGGTGTCAAGGTGTCGGAGCCGTAATACCTCTGCGGTCGCCGTGCGCTGGGCCTCATCGTCGGTCCCGCCAATGGCCAAGACGCGACCGTCATCGAGCAGGACTACCGGCATCTTCTCGCGTGCCTGGTTCATCGGAGCCACTTCGGTCCACCTGCCGGTCGCTGGGTCCCAGATCTCGGTGAACGCCGTGCTGTTCCTGTTAAGGGTGGCTCCACCCGTCACGAGCACCCTTCCGTCGCTCAGGGTTACGGCCGCGGGCAGTTCCCTGAAGAGTCCCATCTGCCCTGTGCGCAGCCATTCGTTTGAGGCGGGGTCGAACACCTCGGCGGTGTCTAGGTGTCCGGAGCCGTAACCGCTCGACTGGGCGGCGATGCCCTTGCCCGCTACGACCAGCAGCCTTCCGTCCGCCAGGGTCGTCATCGCATGGTACTGACGGCCCTCCAGCATGGAGGCTATCGACTCGCTCCCGACCTCCCTGTCCGAATCCACGGCAGGGGCCTGGGTCTCGGCCCTGGCACCGGAAGTGTCCCCGGCATCCCCCGGCTCGGCGGGCGCCGCTGCGGGTGAACTACCGCAAGCGACCGCCAGGAGCATTGCGACAAGTGCGACGAGGACTGCGGCAAGTTTCGTCATTGATATTCCCTCGGATACCGAATAGTTAACGAGTCAGCAAACAAGTGTGAAATGTTACACAAGCGGCAATTCGCCATCAATCGGCGACGCCGCCAGCCAGTCACGGCTCCGGGCCCATACGTGGTCCGAGGTCGCAGGAGACTCTCGCTTACCCGGCCTCAGGCTGCCCTACAAAAGGGGAGCTCCCGGAGGGCGTTCCTAGGGAAACCGATGCAGGCGTTTGTTGAACAAGCAGGGCGCCCGGGATCAAGAGCCCCCCGCCGCCCGTAGCATTGAAGGGAGCCCCTAGGGCACGAATATGACCACCGTGGCGACCGGGTTGCCGTCCGTGTCCAACTCCAGCTCTAGCACTCCCACCCAGATGCGGCCCAGCTTCTTGAGTCTCAGCTCGGGCCGCGCCGGATCCAGGACCAAGTCCGTCGCTCCCTGCTCAAAGCCCGTGAGCCGCATGTCGACCTTCACCGTCGCCGTGCCGCCAGCCTCCCGGTCGTCCTCCACCAGTTCCAGGAAGGTTGCGGTGGCGCCCGTGCTGGGGTCGGGGCTGGTGACGCTCTGTCCGAGGGTCAGTTTGACAGGCTGGTTGAGCGGCACCTGGGTCGAGCCGGAAGGTTCGGACTCGACCGCATCAGGGAAGTCGATATCCAGTCCTTCCCCGGTGGTCACGCCTCGCTGGCGCTCCGGGGTCGGGGTCGGCACGGGAGTCGGGGTCGCATTGGCGAGCATCTTCGCCGCCCCTGCCCGCGCCGCCGCGGCCGCCTCAAGGAGGTCGTCAAGTGATCGCCCCGAGTCCGGAGCGATGACCGCCTCGCTCTCGGCCAGCACCTTGTCTCTTCCCTGGCCTCCCACAAGGGCCACTCGACCGTCCGGGAGCTTGGCCGCCGAGAATCGGTACCGGCTTAGCATCATCTTGCCCGCCTCTGTCCAGGTGGCCTCGATCGGGTCATATACCTCGATCGTGTCGATGTTGCCCGATCCTCCGGCGATCAGGACTCCTCCGTCTGGAAGGGCGACTGCTATGTGCTCGGCCCGCGGCGATTTGGTCTCCGACAGCGAAAGCCACGCGTTCGCCTCCGGATCGTATATCTCAGAGCTCTGCCTCTTGCCCCGGCCTCCGACCACCAGCACGCGACCGTCCACCATCAGCGTCGCGGTGTGCTGGGAACGCGACTCGTTCATGCTGCCGGCAGATGACCATTCTCCCGTCTCCGGATCGAAGATCTCCGCCGACGCGAGGAAGGGACCGTCGGGGTTGCCTCCGCCGGTCACGAGGACTCGACCGTCGGCCAAGATAGTGGCGGTGTGCCAGATACGCCTTTCCGCCATAGGGGCAACCTCTGTCCAGGTGCCCAAATCAGGATCGAATATCTCGGCGGTCGCGCTGCGCTGCGCCTCCGAATCAGCGCCGCCGATGACCATGACGCGCCCATCGTCGAGCAGGACCGCCGGCATCTTCTCCCGGGCCTGGTTCATGGAGGCCGCCCTGGTCCACAGGCCAGTCTCCGGGTCCCAGATCTCCGTGACGTTGGTGCTGTTCCTGTCCAGGGTCGCCCCGCCAGCGGCGACCACCCTGCCATCAACGAGGGTGACTGCCGCGGGCCGCTCCCTGGGTAGACTCATCGACTCGGTGCGCACCCATTCGTTGGCGGCGGGGTCGAAGATCTCCACCGTGGAGAGATGAGGGGAGCCGCGGCCGTGCGACTGAGCCGCAATGCCCTTGCCGCCTATTGCCAGCAGACGCCCGTCCGAAAGGACCACCACGGCGTGATACTGCCTGCCCTCCACCATGGAGGCTATGGCTTCAGACGACGCCTGGGTGGAGGACCCTGGGGCTGCGGGCTGGGAATCCGACCCGGAAGAGTCCGCGGGATCAGAGGGATCGGCCGGGGACGATCCGGGCGAACTGCTGCACGCAAGGGCGGCGGCTATGGCGGCGAACGTGGCAAGTCCGGCAATGAATTTGTTCAATGTGGCACCCCGGGGAAAACGCGTTCCAATCGCATCCATGTCAAAGGAATCGGGAGGAGGCGATCGGGCGAATCCGACTCAGATAAGTCTGCGGCCGGCGCTCACCGGCCGGCGGATTCCCTACATTAAGATCCCGATGCATATCGACTCGCTCCTCCGCAGGGAGAGTCAGTGGAGGCGCCGGGCGGATTCGAACCGCCGAATAGAGGTTTTGCAGACCTCCGCCTTAGTCCACTTGGCTACGGCGCCCTATATTGACGGGCCGGCAGTCGCGGAATCGTCCAGACTTTTCCGGCCACGGACTCCGGCATGCCGCCCACGGCGATCGGGAGTCGGCTGGTGCCGAGGGGGAGACTCGAACTCCCACAGCCTTGCGGCCACAGCGCCCTCAACGCTGCGCGTCTACCAATTCCGCCACCTCGGCGCGCTCTGCCACGCACTTATCAGAGCCACACTCTGGACGGCTGCGCGCGCCAACAGTGTCGTGGCTACTAGGGAGATTATAGCTACCCGGCCAAGACGCCCACAAATTCGCAGCCATCGGTGTCCTGACAGTCTCCCGATGCTCGCGCACGTGCAACCGTCGGCGGGGGCATTCTTGACTGAGCAAGACCGGCCAAATAAACTCGCAGCGCCGCAACGTACAGGCGTTCGCGTGCCTCCTTAGCCCCAAAACCTGCCCACGCAGACCCCTGCCTTAAAGGAGGATATCGATGGACCTAGTGATGCTGGGGGGAAAGATTCTGGCCATGGACGGAAAGGACTCGACCGCCGAGGCACTGGCCGTGCGGGACGGCAAGCTTACCGCCATCGGCTCCAGCGAGGATGTTAGACGGCTGATCGGCGAGAACACCCGGGTGGTGCACCTGCAGGGACGCACGGTCACACCCGGCTTCATCGATCCCCACAACCACTTTTCCATGACCAGCTTCGAGCCGGTAATGGTCGATTGCCGGATGCCTCCCGTCTCCAGCAAGATGGCCGTGCTGGACAGCATTGCGTCGGCGGCGGCAGGAACTCCCCGGGGCCAGTGGGTCTGGGGCCTTGGGTACAACTACATGACCACCGAAGGCGCCACCGAGCTGACTCGCCATGACCTTGACGAGGCGGCGCCGAACAACCCCGTCTGCATCATGGACTTCTCATACCATGCCTGCTACGCGAACTCGGCTGCCCTCGCACTCGGCGGAATAGACGATGAGACGCCCGACCCGCACAAGGGCTGGATCAACAGGGGGGATGACGGCAGGCCCAACGGCGTCCTCTGGGAGCGGGCCATGGATCCGGTCCACTACATGTCCATGCGCGCCCACATCGAGCACTACGGTCAAGACGCGGTAGCCGATCTTGTCCACCACAACGCAATGAGACATCTGTCTCACGGGATCACGAGCATCGGGGACGCTCTGACCATGCCTGCGAGCGCAGAGATGTACCGGATCGCCGATGCCCGGGGCAAGCTGCCGATCTGCGTGCAGCAGCTCAGGGGCGGAGACCAGTTCTTCCAGGCCCCCGAGCGCGCTTCGCGGGGAGAGTTCGACCAGGACAACGTCTCGGACCGGCTGCGGGGGGGCATCATGAAGCTATTCATGGACCCGGTCTACCCGGCATATGGCATGAACAGGTGCCATCAGGACGGCAGCCTGACGCCGGAGGGCGAGATCTACTACACGCAGGAGGAGGTAGACCAGCTTGTGCTGGCGGCGGCCAGGAACGGGCTGCAGGTTGCAATACACTGCATCGGCGACAGGGCCATCGACCAGGGCCTCAACGCCTTTGAAAGGGCGATTGACGAAGTTGGCGGGGCGGACCTGCTCCGGTTCCGAATAGAGCACATGAGCTTCCCCAGGGCCGCCCAGATCCACAGGGCCGCCCAAATGCCCATAGTGCTATCCCTTCAGCCTCCGTTCCTGTACTCGATCGGGGAGATGTTCCAGGGAGTCGTTGACGAATTTGGCCTGGACCTTCCGGCCTATCCATATCGAGAGCTCGTCGACTCGGGGGCGATGATCGCCGCCGGCTCCGACTTTCCGTGCGCTCCGCTTCCGCCTCTTATTGGAATCGCAGCCCTGGCCAATCGACGCCTCCAGAAGGGGGGAGACAGGCTGTTCCCGGAGCAGGCCATCTCGGCCGCCGAGGCGATAGAGCAATACACGAATGGTTCGGCTTACGCCGTAAACAGGGACCACGAGGTGGGCTCCCTGGAGATCGGAAAGCGGGCGGACATGGTGGTGCTCAGCCACGACCCCACCGCGGTGGATCCGGACTACATCGGCGAGATCGTCGTCCAGCAGACCTACGTAGACGGTCGCCTGCTCTACGACGGATAGCGACGCACACTCCGTGCCTTCAGGCCTGGTGATCCGCCGATACTCATTGTCCACCTAGGGGCTGTGGCGAGGTGACTTCCAGCGATCTACCCCGGACGGCGGACGCCGTGGTGGTCGGCGGGGGGGCGCTGGGCACGTCCATTTGCTACAGGCTCGCAGCCTCGGGCCTCAGAACCGTGCTTGTTGAGCGCAAGGGACTGGCCTCGGGCTGCACGGGCACCACCGTGGCCCTGGTCAACGCGTCTTCCAAGGGCCCGCCAGCCCACTACACCGACCTGAACCTTCGCAGCGCCCAACTCTACCGGAGCCTCTCTGAAGAGCTGGGGGCCGACATTGGCTTCGAGGGTCGCGGCAACATGGGCATCGTAGCCGAGACTCAGGAGGAGATGGAGGAGGTGCGCCGGGTGGCCATGGCCCAGAGCGAGGTTCCCGGACTGAGGGTCGAGGCGCTCGACTCGGGGCAGGCCAGGGAGATGCTTCCCGCCCTATCCCCCCACGTGGTGGGGGCAACATTCTGCGCAGCCGACGGGTGCGTGAACAGCTTCAAGCTGACGCTTGCACATGCGGCCGCAGCGCGTCGGCACGGGGCACAGATCGTGACGGGAGCGACCGTGACGGACATACCGGTCAGAGGGTCCAGGGTCACCGGGGTCGTCACCGACCTGGGGCCGATCTCCGCCCCGGTCGTCGCCATGGCCGCGGGCATCCACACACCCGCGCTTGCCGAGAAGGCTGGGCTGCGAATTCCCGCAATGGCCAAGCGGGGACAGATCGTGACCACGGAGCCGCTTCCTCCTCTGCTCCCCATACCGGTCGGGCAGCTCAGGCAGGTGGCCTGGGGTTCGGTCATCATCGGCTCAATCTACGAGAACGCCGGGTACACCCGCGACACGGAGGTGCCGACCCTGGCCTCCCTGGCCAGTCGGGCGCTTCGAATTTTTCCCGCACTTGCCGGCGTGCGCGCCATACGCTTCTGGTCCGGCCTGCGGCCCTGGCCGGCGGACGGCCTGTCCATCATCGGCGGGACCACCGGCGTCGAGGGGCTTTATGTGGCCGTCACCCACAGCGGCATCACGCTGGCGCCTGTTGTCGGCATCGCCCTGTCCGAGCTGGTGGTCGACGGGTCCGCAAGGATCGTCGACATCTCCCGCTACTCGCTCGACCGGTTCAACTCGGTCGACCCCCCGGGGGAGGATTTCGACGCCTTCTGGAAGGCGAACCGGGAGAGCCTGAGTCGTGTCTGATCCGAGGCCAGCTTGCACTAGGCCACATCATCCCACTTCAGCCACGGATGCGCAGACCGATGCACCGTCCTGAGGTCGATGTAGTTGTCATCGGCGGCGGAGCGGCCGGCCTGGCCGCCGCGGACGCGGCGGCCAGGGCCGGTGCATCAGTCATCCTGATGGAGGCCGGCCAGGAGACAGGAGGGCTGATCGCCCTTCAGCCCTGGACACTCAGAGATCGTTTCGACATGTTCGGCGGCCTGACAGGCGAGGCCTACGCGCGCGTCCTTGAGCGGTCGGCCCGTGACGCCGGCGCAGAGCTGCTGGCAAATGCGCTGGTGTGGGACGTGGACCGAGACCTGACAGTTTCTTTCGCCGTGGGAGACATGGCCCACAGGGTCAGGGCCGGTCGTCTTGTCGTCGCCACCGGGAGCACGGACGGCGTGTCGCCCTTCCCGGGCTGGACGCTGCCCGGAGTGGTCCTTCTTCGCGAGGCCATGGCGGTACTGAGCAGCCAGGGACTTTCGCCGGGTCTCAGGGCCCTGGTCGTCGGGGGCGGCGATGCGGCACTGACGGTGGCAAGAGGCCTTCTTCAAAGAGGAGCGGAGGCCGCTGCGGTGGCCTGCGCCGAGTCAAGCATTCCGGCGTCCCGCGTCCTGGTTGAAGCGGCGGCGGCGGAAGGGGTGGACCTCCTGCCGGGACACAGGGTGTCGGAGGCTCTGGGCGAGCGAGTCGTAGAGCGCGCAAGGATAAACCAGGTCGACGGAGCGGCGGCCAAGACCATAGACATGGATGTGGACTCGATCATACTGGCCACCCACCGCATCCCGGATTTCCGGGCGGCATCGCTGCTTGGCGCGCGTGCGTGCTTCAGCGAAGAGATGGGCGGGTGGGTTCCTAGGGTCGACCCGAACCTGAGGAGTTCGGACCACCGAGTATTCATCGCCGGTGACGCGGCAGGTGTGGGCAACGGGGCCTCGGCCATATACGGGGGCAGGCTTGCGGGGCTCATGGCAGCCTCCGACGCCGGGTTCGTTCATCGCGAGCATGACCGGCTGGCCGCCGAGGCGGCGGACGGTATCGCAGCGAGGACTGGCGCTAGACGCGCGTCCGGCCGCCAACAAGTAGCCCGGGAACGTGTCGCTGACTGGAGCTCGCTGCCGGAGTCGGTCATCGTGTGCAGGTGCACCGGCACTACGCTCGGGGACGTTTCGGCCTCCATCGAGCCGGCCGGCGCAACGGCGGCCGAGATCAGACGGTTGAGCCGGGCAGGGATGGGGCTGTGCCAGGGCATCTACTGCGATGATCCGGTGGCCGAGATCGTGGCGGCGAGAGCGGGGGTGGCCGTGAGCGATGTCGGTAGGCCCAGGGCCCGCTCACCGCTGCGTCCAATCCCGCTGGCCGCCCTTGCGGGGATCTGCGGCAGGATGCAAGATTTGTCCTTCAAATAAAGTCGTTCCGGGCAGCAGGTGGAGTGAGAATGCGCGAGATCACCGATTTAACGGCCACACAGCTCGCCGAGGCCATTCGTTCCCGGCGATTGTCATCGGAGGAGACGGTCCGGGCCTTCCTGGCCCGCATCGACGAGGTAAACCCGAAGCTCAACGCCATCGTCGTTCTCTGCCGCAGGTCGGCTCTTGAGGAGGCCCGGCGTGCGGATGAGGCCGTTGGACGCGGCGAGGATCTGGCGCCCCTGCACGGAGTACCGATTACGATCAAGGACGCCTACGAGATGTCGGGAGTGGTCTCTACTGGAGGCACCCTGGGCCGCAAGGACTTTGTGCCCGACAGGGATGCGACTGTGGTCGCCAGACTGAGGGAAGCCGGCGCGATCGTGCTCGGCAAGACCAACCTTCCGGAGATCAGCATGGGCTTTGAGAGCTCAAACCTGGTGTACGGCAGGGCAAAGAACCCGTACGACACCGGCCGAACTCCAGGGGGCAGCAGCGGCGGAGAGGCAGCGATCATAGCGGCCGGCGGCTCCCCGCTCGGGGTGGGAAGCGACGCGGGAGGGAGCATACGCTGGCCTTCGCACTGCTGCGGCATAGCCGGTCTGAAGCCTACCACCGGCAGGATACCGAGGACGGGCCACTGGCCGCCGTTTGCCGGGGTGTTCAGCCTCGTTACCCAGCCCGGGCCAATGGCCAGATCCGTACGAGATCTGGCGCTTGCTCTCCCGATACTTGCCGGGCCCGACGGACGAGACCCAACGGCGGTCCCGGTCGGCCTCGGTGATCCGGACAGTGTCTCGCTGGACCGCCTCCGCGTGGCGTTTCACACCTTTAACGGCGTCGCCATGCCGACAGAGGAACTGAAGGAGGCCGTGCTTCGGGCGGCAGGGCTCCTCGAGCAAGAGGTGGAGGCCGTAAGCGAAGACCGGCCACAGGCTCTGGAGACGACGCCGGCCCTTCACGTCTCCATCATGGGAGCGGACGCAGGCCAGGTCGCGCGGGCGATCCTCAGGGAGGCCGGATCGCCGGAGATGGATCCTGATCTGAAGGCCAGGATCTCCATGATGCCCTCTGAGCCTGTTCCTGTTAAGGAGTTCATGGACGATCTGGCGAACCTGGAGGAGTACCGCAGCCGCATGATCGGCTTCATGCAGAGCTACGACGTGATGCTGGGACCGGCCGCCCCGGTTCCGGCCGCACTGCACCACCATGGCTACGACGGCTTCCCCGAGAGCGGCAGCTACAGCCATGCCTACAACCTGGCTGGCTGGCCGGCCCTTGTCATCAGGGGAGGCACATCGCCGGAGGGCCTGCCTCTCGGCATACAGTTGATATCCGCTCCGTGGCGGGAGGACGTCGTACTGGCGGTTGGAGCCTACCTTGAGGAGGCTCTCGGGCCCTTCCCGGGACCCGAGTTATGAATCCCGGCGCGTGCAGCCTTCAGGGGCCGCCTGTGGCCAGGGAAAGCCCTAGAAATTCAGTAGCCCGCCGTCGATGTTGATGGCCTGTCCTGTAATGGCGTCGCCGCCCGGACCCGCCAGGAAGGCCACCATCGCCGCGATCTCTTCGGGCCGGCACTCCCTTCCTATTGGTATGGTCGCCTCGCGCTCCTCGCGGAACCGTCTCTCTGGCATTCCCAGCAGGCCAGCCGCTTGTCCGGCCAGCTCGTCTCCCAGTGGCGTTCTCGTCAGGCCGGGGCAGACGGAGTTCACGTTAATGCCATGGGGCGCGAGCTGATGGGCCGCTATGGCGGTCATGGCGATCACTGCACCCTTGGATGCCGCGTACGCGGCGTTGGATGTGCCTGAGAATCCCTTGCCCGCTATCGAGGCTATATTCACAATGCGCCCGCCCCTGCCGGATGAGATCATCTCGCGCGCCGCTCGCTGCATCGTGAAGAATGTGCCCCGCGCGTTGACCGAGTGCATATTGTCCCAGTCGCCGGGAGTGATTCGCATCACGTCTGCGAAGCGGGTCACGGCAGCGTTGTTTACGAGGATATCGACCGTCCCGTAGGCGGCCGCACACCGCTCCACCATGCGATCTACGTCGGACAGGTCGGACACGTCGGCCCGAAAGGCGATCGCCCCGTCTTCCCCGACCTCGCCCGCAAGACCGCTGACGGCGTCGAGGTCGACGTCGGCAACGAGGAGCGAGGCGCCCTGTCCTGCCAGCGCAATCGCTATGGCCCTGCCGATGCCTCTTCCGGCACCGGTCACAAGGGCGGATCGACCTTCAAGCTGGAGCAAAGTAGTTGGGCCTCGGGAACTCGGCGGAGACTGGCAGGAGCGGCAGGATTCGAACCCGCGACCCTCGGTTTTGGAGACCGATGCTCTGACCAGACTGAGCTACGCTCCTGTGTCCGCCTCCCGCCGCGCAGATTCTAAGGCCGGCGCATCGGCCGGTCAACGTTCCGATCGGACGGACCATGCCGGACCCTCCCGTTCACGTTGGCGGGTCACCGGGAGGGTCTTGCGGGCGCAAGACGGCCTGTAAGCCGAGTTCTGTACGCCGGGTGCCTGCGGTTTACGCCAGTGGCTTCTTCCCACGGGCAAACGGCGCGGCGGCCATCTATCTAGCCCCGACGTTGCCATCGGGGTCGAGCGGCCAACCCGGGGAAGGTCCGGGCACCCTATTACCCCGACCGCTCCCGGATACGGGTGCGGCCGGTGTCCCCTGCTAGGCCTTGCTCCGGATGGGGTTTGCCCTGCCCCCGGCGTCTCCGCCGGGGCGGTGAGCTCTTACCTCACCATTTCACCCTTACCCGCCCTGCTCAAACGAGGAGGACCGGGCGGTGTGTTTCTGTGGCACTTTCCGTCGGGTCGCCCCGCCCCGCCGTTAGCGGGCATCCCGCCCGAATGGAGCTCGGACTTTCCTCCCTCCGACCCGCGGAGGGCGGCCGCCCGGCCGTCTTGCGCCCGTCTCGATTCTAACAGACCCCCGCAACGCCAAGGACCGCGGCAACCTTCAACGGGCCGGGGCCGGATGCCAGCCGAGAGCGGCGCCGATCCTAGCGATTCTCCGGGTCTGACGATCGAGATAAGAGGCGGCCCGGGAACTTGTGGAAGAAAACGAGCCTATATGCGAACTTCGACGCCCTCGTCCCGCACGAGGATGCGCTCCACATTGTCCTCAATCAGCGACCGCAATTCGTCAAAGTCCGGCGCCGGTTCGGCGTGCAGGCGCGCAAGAGCCCCAGCGGGTCCGACCTCGTCGCCCTGAGAGGCCTGCCTCCTGAGGGAGTCCAGCTCCTTGAGGTAGTCCCCTATCAGATAAAGTGGTATCTCGGCTCTCGACACTCGCCTGAGTGCGCTCACCAGCCTCCTCTCCGCCGCCTCGACTCGTTCTCCCCTGCGCCGGCGCATCTGCGCAAGGCGTTCGTCCCTTCTTTCGGCGTCCAGCTCGGCCTCGAGCAGACCCCGGGCAATCTTGTCCTTGAGCTGGCTGAGCACGGTGGATTCGAGCAGGGACGCCCGCCAGGTAATGTACTCGCAGCGGCCCTGGTTTTGCCGGGACTGGCACTGGTAGTATCGATAGACCCCCGAGCCCCTGCGCCCATCCTTGCGCTTCCACTTCTGGCGACGCGTAACCCCCATCATGTTGTTTCCGCATCTGGCGCAGGTCACCAGCCCGGAAAGGAGAAACGGCTCGGATCTCGATACCCGTCCAATGGGCCTGCGGGCGCGCATCCGATCCTGCGCCTGCTTGTATGTCGCCGGTGCGATGATCGCCTCATGCACCCTGGGCAGGCGCATGCCGAACCTGTTGTAAGTGCCGGTGTAGACGGGATTCCGCAGCACGTCCCTGACCGTGACCACGTTCCACGGAGACCCGCGGCGGGTGGTGATTCCCCTTTCGTTGAGATGCTGTGCAATCAGTCGGTAGCCGAGTCCGTCGGACGTGTAGAGCCGGTAGATCAGTTCGACCACGGCAGCCTGCTCGGGCACCACCTCGAGGGTACCGTCATCTCCGATGCGGTAGCCAAACAGGGGCCGACCCAGCGCTTTGCCCTGCGATGCCCTTCGCCTCATCGCCTCGCTCACACGCTTGCTCCGCGTCCGGGAGACCCCCTTTATTCCAAGCCTCTGGAAGGCGTTCTGGACCGGATCCGGGAACTCATCGTCCATGCAGGTCACTGTCGAGCCCGTGCTCTCTATGTCAACCAGCGCGCGTGCCACTGCCTCCAGGTCGCCCCCTAGGTGCCTGGCGTCAGGTACGACCGCAAGGAACTCGCTGCCCGAGGCCCCGATGAATCCAAGCATGGATGCAAACTGCTCGGTACCTCCGCCGAGGTCCACGAAGGTCCTGAGTGGCTGGTGTAGGTTTGCATCGCAGAACTCTTCAAAGAGGGCATCGAAACGCTCCGCTTCACCTTCCGATGAATCTGGCCTGCAGTAGCCGAGGGCCCTCATCCAGGTCGCCTGCGGGAGCCCGAACCGCTCACCCGGTGAAGATGATCCTTCTGCAACTGTTGCACTGCACCAGTTCTTGGCCAGCCCTCGCCCTTGCCAGATCTCCCGTCGGCAACTCCACCCTGCAGACCCCGCAGACCCTGCCGTCGAGGGAGGCTACCGCCCGACCGCCCCGGCTCTTTTTCAGGGCTTCGTATCGGGCAAGCAGCCCGGCCGGCAGATCCGCCGCACTGCGCTGCCTGACTTCCTCCAGGTCTGTGATATCCCGGGACAATTCGGACTCGCGGACCTGCAGCCTGGACACCTCATCCGTTCTAAGCCTGGTCATCTTCTCGATGGCCGCTAGGTGGCGCTCCCTCGCGCCCTGCAGGTCGTCCATCTCGACCATCAGCTCGAGCAACCCCTCCTCTGCCTGGCCCCTCTCGGCAGCCGCATGATCGCGCTGGTCAGTCAGAGCGTCAAACTCTCGCTGGTTGGTAACCGACCCGTCGTAGAGACGCCTCTCCAGGTCGCTGACGACCCCGGAAAGACGCTCCATCTCCCTCTCCGCCGACCGTCCCTTCGTCGAGCGATCCTCAAGGACCGTCTCGATCCTCTCGAGCTGACTCCTGATCTTTGGCAGGTCGCCCTCGTCGGTGAGCCTTCGCTTCACCTCGGCCAGTTCCTCCCGCGACGACTGCAGGTGCAGATCGACTCCCTGTAGGTCGTTTAGGCGGGTCAGATCGTCCATCGGCGGCCATTCTAAACGACCCCGACGGCACCGCCTACCGAACGGGCTGTGCCGTCGGCGGATCTGGTGACCCCGCTGCGGCCCTGTAGTAGCCTAGTGTCGGACCAGCTGGCCAGTGACGACCTATCGCAACCACGAAATCCCGAGAACCAAGATCGTCTGCACTCTCGGGCCGGCGGTTGAGTCGCACGCCGACGTCACTGAGCTGGTCAAGGCCGGTGCGAGCGTGGCGCGGCTCAACCTGTCCCACGGCTCCCCCGATGAGCACATAAGGGTCGTCCAGACAGTACGCTCGGTCGCAAGGGATTTGAGGCTGCCCATCGCGATAATGGTGGATGTCCCGGGTCCCAAGTACAGGACCGGTACGATCAGGACGGGCGGGATCGCCATCATGCCCGGAGACCAGCTCACCCTGACCAGCAGGGAGGTCGTCGGGGATCAGGACCTGCTGTGCATCTCGCCGCCCGGGATTCACAGGGACGCCAGTCCCGGCAATCTTGTTCTGATAGCCGACGGCATCGTCCGACTCAGGGTCATTCGGGTCGAGGGCTCGGACGTGCTTTGCGAGGCCCTGACCCTGGGCCTCGTGACGGAGGGAAGGGGCGTCAGCCTCCCGGGCGTCGCTCCATCGCAGCCCTTTCCAGACCTTAGGGCCCAGCGTGCCCTGGAGTTCGCTGCCGACCACCGCGCGGACTTTGTGGCCCTGTCCGGCGTTACAAGTTCGGCAAATGTCGACGCGGCGAAACGGATCCTTGCCCAGAGGGACGCCTCGCCGTTGGTCATTTCCAAGATAGAGACCTCCGAGGCGGTCTCCCACTTTGAGGCGATTCTCGAGGCGAGCGACGGGGTCATGGTGGCACGGGGAGACCTGGGGGTGGAGGTCCCCCTTGCAAAGGTCCCGATGATACAGAAGCGCCTGATACGCTCCTGCAACGCGGCGGGCAAGACGGTTATCACGGCCACGCAGATGCTCGAATCGATGATCAACTCGCCATCTCCCACCCGCGCGGAGGTGACGGATGTTGCCAATGCCGTGTTCGACGGCTCCGACGCCATCATGCTCTCGGGAGAGACCGCGATCGGCATATACGCGGTCGACGCCGTCAGGGTCATGGCCGAGGTGGCGCTAGAGGCGGAAGCGGCTCTTCCATACGAGGCGATGCTGGTCGAAAAACGCCAGCACCTAGAGAGCCAGACCGACGACGCCATCGCCTACAACGCTTGCCAGACCGCGCGGCAGATCGGCGCAGGGTTGATAGTTGCCTTTACCGAGTCGGGCAGCACGGCGGCAAGGGTCTCAAAGTACAGGCCCGAGGCACCGATACTTGCCCTGACGCCTTCCGATCGCACTCAGCGCGCCCTGACCTTGAGCTGGGGAGTGCTCCCGGTGACTACCGAGCCGATCCGCAATATCGACGACTTCTTCGCCCGCGTGCAGCAGGAGGCTACCAAGATCCCGGGAGTCGCTTCCGGCACCCAGGTGGTGCTGGTGGCCGGCCTGCCCATAGGCGTGCCCGGAGGTACCAACCTCCTCAGGGTACTCTCGGTAGAATAGACGTTGCAGGCCGCTCTACTGTGGCTGCAGCTGCTCGCATCGGCAGTACTGATCCTGGGCAGCGCCAGGTATCTGACCAGGTCCTCGGACACCATCGCCAGGAGGACGGGTCTGGGCCACACCTTCGTCGGGATGGTGCTGCTCGCCACCGCCACATCTCTGCCAGAGCTGGGAACGGGCGTCAGCGCCATAGGACTGCAGGACTCTCCTGACCTTGCGGCGGGCGCGGCCTTCGGCAGCAACCTCGTCAACATTCTGATCATAGGCATCGCCGACCTTGTGTGGCGGAACGGCCCTCTGCTGGGCCATGTGCCGAGGACTTCGCTGATCGTAGCCGGCGTAGGCGCGGGGGTCATCCTGATCGCCTCTGTGGCGACCCTGGTGCACCATTCGACGGGCGTGATGGCGGGCTGGTACGTCAGTCCCCTCACCGTCGTACTATTCGCCTTCTTCGCGCTCTCCACTTTCGCCGTCTACAGGCTTGAGAGCCCTGCCTCGGATTCCTCGTCGGCCCCGGATGAGCCGGACCGGCAGTCCGACGACGGCGGGAAGGACGGCGAGGAAGGGCAACCCGGGCTCCGGGGTGCTGTCGGCATCTACCTCGCCTCCGCCCTGGTGGTCATCGCAAGTTCCGTCTGGCTCTCCTACGCAGGCGACCGGCTGGCCGACAGCCTGGGCTGGGAAGAGTCGTTCGTAGGGACGCAGTTCTTGGCCATCAGCACCTCGCTGCCTGAGGTGGCCACTTCCCTGGCCGCGCTGCGCATAGGGTCGCCCGCACTTGCGGTGGGCAACCTCCTCGGGTCTAACCTGTTCAACATGGGCTTCATACTGTCGGCGGATGAACTGGCCGTAACCGACGGCACTATATGGGCCGCCATATCCCGCTCCCATGCCATTACAGGGTTCATTGCGATAGCGATGACCGCGGTCGTCGTGGCGGCGCTGCTTTACCGATCCAGCAGGAAGGGTGGGACGGGGGGCCGGTGGGCGAAGCCGGAGGCGGCGCTGCTCATCGCGATGTACCTTGGAGCAAGCGTCGGACTGTTCTACGCGGGCTGAGGAGGGATGCCGGCGCGGGCAACGAGGACGGAAGAGTTGAGTATAGGAGAACGACATGCTATTTGAGCTAAGGCAGTACTGGTGCAGGCCCGGCAAACGCGAGCAGTGGGCTCGCTACATGGACGAAACGGTGATCCCGTTTCAGATCTCAAGGGGGGTGGTTGTGGTCGGATCCTTCGAAGACGAGGAGGATCCCGATCACTACGTCTGGATTCGTCGATTCGAGTCGGAGAGCGAGCGCGAGCGGCTCTACAAGGCGATATACGAGAACGAGCGGTGGGAGAACGAGATGCTTCCGAGGGTCACCGAGATGATCGACCGCGAGCGCTCGATCATCACGCGCATGAACGCCACGCCCATGTCGGTCATCCGGTAGGGAACGGGGGGAAGGCCTACCTGTCGCGGGCCATCACGTAATCGACGAGGTCCAGAAGGGAGCGACGCTCCGCGGTGTCCGGCAGCTCGGACAGGCTATGCCGCGCCCGATCGCACATCTCCCTTACGGAGGCGTAGGCTTCATCGATCACCTCAGGGGTCCTGGCGGCGCGTAGCACGCGCTCGGCCGGCGTCCGGTCCCGTGGATTGGCGAAGAACTCGGCGACCGACCTGTCCTCGGGATGGCTCTTGATGTACGCGAACACTGGCAGGGTGACGACGCCGTTGAGCAGGTCATTACCAACAGGTTTACCCACTTCCTCGGTGCTGCCTCGAACATCGAGTATGTCATCGACGACCTGAAAGGCCATTCCCAGATTGCACCCGTAGCTGCGCAGCGCCTGAACCGTCTCCTCGTCCGCCCCGCTGAGAACCGCGCCCGACTCCGCCGCCGTGGCAAACAGCGAAGCCGTCTTGCTGTATATGCGGTCGGTATATCCCTTCATATCCTGGTCGGGACTGAATGCATTGGCCATCTCATGGAGCTGACCCTTCGACAGCTCCATGATGGTCTCGGCAAAACGGCGGATGACCCTCACGTTCTCGGTGTCGCATACGAAGCTGGCCGAGGCCGCGAAGATGTAGTCGCCCACTACCACCGCGGCATTGCGGCCCCACAGGCTGGCGACGGTCGCCCTGCCCCTGCGAAGATCCGACTCGTCAACGGTATCGTCGTGAATCAACGTGGCCACGTGCAGGAGCTCGACCGCCCCCGCCATGAGCTCGACCTTTCGACCGTCGTTGGGGTGGAAGCGTGACGACATCAGGGTGACCGCAGGTCGCAGCATCTTTCCGAAGGACTGAAGGACGTGATCCAGGGGCTCGGCCAGGTACAGGTACCTGCCATCCCCCACCCGGGCCAGCCTGTCCTCTACCCGGGCGAGGCCGCCGGATATCGGCGCGTATATCTCCTCCAGGTCGGGGGTCGAGACGGCCAGTCGGTCAGACGCCAAGCTTGGCCGCCTCGCTCTCGACGAGTGCCTCGTCGAGCTTTGCAAAAAGGGGCCGAGGGGCTGCTATCGGCGATCCGGGCTGGATTTCCTCCTCGTCCCAACTCCAGGGACGCCCATCGACCCTATCCCCAAATCCGAGCATCTCGTGAAGCCTCTGCGAACTGAATGGCAGGTACGGATAGAGGGTGGTCTTGAGGCAATCTATCACCGAGAGCGACGTCCAGAGGGTTGCCGCCGCGTGGTCGCGATCGGTCTTTACCGCGCTCCATGGCCGGCGGTTCTCGATGTAACGGTTGGCCATCTTCGCAAGGCCCATCGACCGCTCCAGGCCCCGTCGGAAATGTGCCGCCCCTATGTCGGCGCCAACCTCTTCCGGCAGGTTCCTTGCGGCCCCGAGCAGCTCCTCTCCTTCCGCATCCTGCCGATCGGCGCAAGGCTCCGGTACCGCTCCGAAGTTGCGATGGGTCATGCTGAGCACGCGGTGGACCAGATTGCCCCAGGTAGCCACCAGTTCGTCGTTGTTGGCCCGGACGTATTCGCGCCAGGAAAAGTCCGAGTCTGATGCCTCGGGCATATTCGCGGCCAGGACGTACCTGAGCGGATCGGGCTCGTAGCGGTCAAGGTAGTCGGGAAGCCATACGGCCCAGTTGCCGCTGGTCGATAGCTTAAAGCCCTCCATGTTCAGGTACTCGTTCGCCGGGACGTCATAGGGAAGGTTCAAATCCCCGTATCCCATCAGCATGGCCGGCCACAGTATTGTGTGAAACGTTATGTTGTCCTTGCCCATGAAGTGATATGCGCGGGCGTCGCCGGTCCAAAAGCGCTCCCAGGCATCCGGCTCTCCTCTTTGCTGGGCCCACTCCTTGGAGGCCGAAAGGTATCCGATTACCGCCTCGAACCAAACGTAGAGCCGCCTGCTCGAATCCGGCAAGTCACCCTCCATCAAGTCCGCTGGCAGGGGCACTCCCCATTCGATATCGCGGGTGATGGGACGGTCCTTCAGGCCGCCCTTAAGGAAGCCCCGCGTAAAGTTCAGAACGTTAGACCTCCAGTGCTCCTTGCCCTCGTCGACCCAGTCCTCCAGCCGCCGCTGGAAGGCCGAGAGCCTGAAAAAGTAGTGTCTGGTCTCCCGGAAGACCGGGGCATCGCCGCTCACCCGGCTCCTTATGTCGATAAGGTCCTTGGGATCCAGGGTGCGACCGCAGTCCTCGCACTGGTCACCCCTAGCCCTCTCGTAGCCGCAGTAAGGACAGGTTCCTTCCACGTAGCGATCGGCCAGGAAACGTCCGTCCAGCTCGCTGTAGGGGAGCAGCATCGACTCCTCGTACAGGTACCCGTTTCGCCTGAGAACCTGGAAGATGTCCTGGGAGACGGCGGTGTGATTGTCGGTGTGGGTCGTGGTGAACAGGTCGAAGGAGATGCCCAGCCGCTCCCAGTTGTCCAGGAACTCGGCCTGGTATCTGCCGACTATCTGCTCCGGATCGATCCCCTGTCTCTCCGCCTCGAGCGTGACCGGCGTTCCATGGGCGTCGCTGCCGGACACCATGAGCACGTCATTGCCCTTCTTGCGGTGATAGCGGGCGAAGATGTCGGCCGGAAGGTAGGTGCCAGCAATGTGTCCGACATGGATGGAGCCGTTAGCGTAGGGCCAGGCGACGGCTACGAGAATCTTTTCCGGTGCGTCCGTGGGCATCAGCGGATCTGAGCGACTCCGCGGTCCGCAATGCGGCCGAAAGCCCACTCACTTTCGAATGGTATCATCCGTCTCGCCAAAGCTCGTACACGCGGCGCTTGGCAAGCCCGGTAGCGCGGGTGACCTCGGAAACGGCGTCCCGCCCGCTAGCGCCCCCGGATCGCAGCCGTGCGAGCATTCGCGTCGCCTCCTCCTCAAGCGCGCCCGGGTCCGCGAGGCGGACCCGGGCCCCCTCCACTACCAGCGTCAGCTCGCCCCTAGGCTGAGTAAAGTGATCGAGCGCCCCCGAGACCGGTCCGCGAAACACCTCCTCGTGGACCTTGGTAATCTCCCTGCATACGGCGATCTGTCGATCTCCCAGCACATCCAACATGTCGGTCAGCGACGAACGCAGGCGCCTGGCGGCTTCGAACGCGACCAGTGCAAGCCTCTCTCCGGCTCTATCGGCCAGCAGCGCCCGACGTTCGCCCCGGACCCTGGGCAAGAATCCCAGGAATACAAACCCGCCGATCGCCAGACCCGATACGGAAACCGCGGACGTGACCGCGGAGGGGCCGGGCACGGCGACCACTACAGCCCCTGCGGCGGCGGCGGCACTCACCAAATCGCGCCCGGCGTCGCTGATGCCGGGCGTGCCGGCGTCGCACACGACCGCAACGTCGCCTTCCGCCAGCGATTCCAGGAGGCTGTCGAGTTTGGAGACCGGACTGTGCTCATGGTAGCTGGTGAGCCGCGTGGAGATACCGTAGCGGCTCAGCAGACGCCGGGTAACGCGGGTGTCCTCCGCCGCTATGAGATCAACCGAAGTCAGGACCTCCAGCGCCCTCGTCGATAAGTCCCCCAGGTTGCCTATCGGCGTGGCGACGATGTGCAGGGTAGCCATATCGGGGTGATAATATTCCCACACTGGCATACGATCCAGCCGGGGATGGTGGGCTAGCCAAGGAGAGACGGATCTGGCCGGGCTTTGAAGGTCTCCGGCAATTGCGGAGGAGAGTCCCGCCAACCAGCTAGCGTCAAGGTTGTGAAGGTTATGGAAGAGGCCGACAGAGTAGATATGACCACAGTCCAGGGTAACTCCGGGGGTCAGTCGCCGCCGGACCTGGACCGGTTACGTCGCGACTATTCTGACTTCGACTCTCTCGCCTCGCAGATGTTCCTGTCGATGTTCTCCAATTCGCCCGTCGGCGTGTACGTGGTCGAAGACGGGATCTTCAGCCTGACTAACCTGTACTTTCAGCAGAGCACCGGCTATCCGCACGGTGAGCTGATCGGCAAGAGCCCGCTGTTCCTGGTGGTTCACGGCGACCGTGACAAGGTCAGCAAGGCAGCCAGGGACATGCTGCGCGGAAGGCGCAAGGTTCCCTACAAGTTCAGGATCCGAACGCGCAGCGGTGATATTCGCTGGATCATCGGAGGTATCGCCTTCTTCTACTACGGTAGCCGGCGAGCCGCCATCGGATACTACATGGACGTTACGGAAGAGGAGCGCCTCAAGACCGCTCTGCGGGATTGCGAGCGGCAGCGAAGGCGTCTGGCCGCACAGCTGGGCATCCCCGGAACCAACTGATCGGCCATCGGGAAGTCCCGGGTCCAACTGATCCGGACGGCGATGGTCCTCCGAGTTGCCGGATTCGGAGCCTGACATGTCGGCGAGTCTGACCGTTCCCCCTATATCTCGGCAGAAGCTTAAGGACCGCATCGACCGGGTCCCCAGGGTGCCTCTAGCACTCTTGCCGACGCCGCTTGAGAAAATGCCGCGCCTGACCGAAAGGCTCGGGGGACCGTCCGTCCTCGTAAAGCGTGACGACCTGACGGGGCTGGCCCTGGGGGGCAACAAGGTGCGCAACCTTGAGTTCCGCATGGCCGAAGCGCTCGGGAAGGGTGCGGACACCGTCATCATGGGGCTGGACGTCCTGTCTAATTCAGCCCGCCAGACGGCCGCCGCCGCCAACCGCCACGGTTTGAAGACGGTACTGGTGCTGAGGGGCCACCGTCCGGACATGATCACCGGCAATCTGCTGGTCAACTACGTGCTCGGCGCAACGGTGGTGTTCGGCGGCGACGCCGCCGGCCAGCGTGAAGCGATCGACGGCCTCGTGGCCGAACTCAAGGCCGATGGCAAGAGACCCTGGGTGATCAGCGACAGTCCTCTGTTCCCGATCACGTCGGCCGTGGCCTACGCGGACGCTACGCTCGAGCTTCTCGACCAACTGGATGAGCGCGGGATCGACGCAGGTCGTCTGTCCTTTTACATAACCTCTACAGGCAAGGGACAGCCCGGGCTGGAGCTGGCCGTCAGGGCGCTCGGCCTTCCCACACGCGTGGTGGGCTCGGCCGTTGATTACGTTGACGGAGGTGCTGCCCGGGTGGTAGCCGATGGGGTGAACAGGGCGGCCGACTTTCTGGGAATCGACATCACGGTGAGCGCCGGGGATATCGACAATCGCAACGACTACGTTGGAGAGGGTTACGGCGTGCCGTCTGAGGCGGGTCTGGAGGCGATCGGGATGGCCGCGCGGACCGACGGGCTGCTGCTGGATCCCGTTTACACGGCCAAGGGCTTCGCCGCGCTGATAGAGGACGTTCGGTTGGGCCGCACCGGTCCTGGCGACATCTCGGTGTTCTTCCACACGGGCGGCCTGCCCCTGCTGTTCAACCTCGCCGGAGAGCTGGGATCACTGGTCCGGCCCGACGGCTGATCCCCGTCAGGGCGGGGACGACCAACACGGGCCCCGCCGGTCAGAATGTCAGGACGGTGCGGGCGGCGCGGCCAAGCTCCATGTCCTCGAAGGCTTCGTTGAGCTCTTCCAGAGGGCGCAGGTTGGTCGCCAGTTCGTCCAGTTTAAGGCGGCCTTCCATGTACATGTCCAGGATCCATTCGAAATCCTGTCGAGGACGAGCGGCTCCGTAGAATGTGCCCATGAGCGTCCGATCGAAAAAGAGGGCGCGGCCTGGTACAGAGATCTCAGCCTCCTGGGCGGGCAGGCCCACCATAACGGCGGTGCCTCCAGGCCTTATCGCTGAAAACGCCAGCCTCAGGGTCTCAGCGACGCCGACGACCTCGAACGAGTAGTCGGCACCGCCGCCGGTGAGGCGATCAATCTCGGGAAGGGCATCAACCCTTGTCGAGTTGACCAGGTGGGTCGCTCCCACCGACTCGGCAAGCTCTAGCTTGGCATCGACGTTGTCCACGGCGATGATCTTGGACGCCGACGCAAGCGAGCAGCCCTGGACAACATTGAGTCCGACGCCTCCACAGCCGACAACGACCGTCGTCGCCCCGGGCTCCACCTTTGCCCTGTTGACGACGGCGCCTATCCCGGTCATTACGCCACAGCCCACAAGGCACGCCTTCTCCAGCGGAACGTCGTCCCTGACCTTGACCAGGTAGCTCTCGGCTACCACGGTCTCCTCCGAAAATGCTGCGAGATCTGCGAAAACAGGTTCTCCGTCCTGGCTGAAGCGGCGCGTGCCATCCGGCATGCGCCCGGTGCCCAGGGCGTGCCACTCGCAAAGGTTGGCCCGGCCGGCCGTGCAGTTGCGACAGCGGCCGCACTGGGCGGTCAGCGACATCACCACATGGTCCCCGGGGGACAGGGAACTCACTCCCTCCCCCACCTGCTCGACGATCCCCGCGCCCTCGTGGCCCAGAATGAACGGAAGCGTCTTAACGATGGTGTGGCCGCTCAGCCTGTGAAGGTCGCTGCGGCAGACGCCGGCGGCAACCATGCCAACCCGGACCTCCCCGGGGCCCGGATGGTCGAGGTCGACCTGCTCGATCTCGACGGGCACGTGCGGTCTGCGGAGCAGGGCGGCCCTCATCGACTAGCCCCTCAGCCTTGCCAGCAGGGCGAGGCTTTGAGGATGTGGCGACCTGCCCTTCTCGGCGAAATCGATTTCTCGCTTTTCTAGGATCGCGATGATCGCCGCGTCCAGGTCCGAGTCGGCAAGCTGGCGTATCGGCCCGAGCTCCGGGTCCGCTTCCACCTTCCAGGGCTCGACCTTGTCGGCGACGAACACAACCTTGCCCACCCCATCCATCTCCTCCCAGCCGAAGGTGTGCCAGCGGACGGCATTGATCACCCTCTCATCCTCAAGACCGCCCTCGACCTCCATCCATGCAGCGGCAACCGGGCCGTGAAGGAGCATTGGCCTCTCGCTTTCGAGGGGCCCTATCTCGACGCCGTACTTTTGCGCCATTTCCACTAGGACGTGGTCCGCCTCTGCCTTCAGCAGGTCATGCGTCGATGCGGCTAGGTCGCTTGGCTCTACGGGCACTCCGTGTCGCTCGGCCAGCTCCGAGGCCAGGATGCGGGTGCGGTTCATATGCACCTGCAGCGAGCGCGGCAGGTTGTTGAACTGCTTTGCAACCAGCACTGTTAGGGACGCCACTAAACCATGCTCCCAAGCTTCTCGCCGCCCAGGACGTGCATGTGCAGGTGGTCTACCACCTGCCCGGCGTCGTCCCTCTGGTTTACCACCAGGCGATAGCCGGACTCGGCGACCCCCTCCGCATCGGCAACCCTGTGGGCGACCGCCGCCAGATGACCTACCATCGGTTCCGCATCCTCGGTCAGTTTATCCAGGTGGGTGAAGTGATCGTTTGGTATCACCAGCAGGTGAACGCGGGCCGATGGCGCGATGTCCCGGATCACAAAGCAACTCTCATCGCGGTGCAGGAACTCGCCCGGCAACTGGCCACAGGATATCTTGCAAAATATGCATCTCTCGTCGCCGGACATCGCGCTAGGCCTAGGCGCGATCGGCGACGATGGCCACCGCCTCTATCTCGATGAGGAACTCCGGCCTTACCAGTGCCGCAACGATTACAGTGCTGGACGCTGGTCCACCTGCTGGGAACATCCTCAGCCGGGCGTCCGCATAGGCCTGATAGTGCGACGCGTCCACCAGGAACGTGGTCAGCTTAACCACGTCGTCCCACGCAGCACCGGCTGCCCCAAGGGCCGCTCCGATGTTGCGAATGCACTGCTCGGCCTGAGCGCCACAGTCTCCTTCACCGACCAGGTTCCCCGCTCCGTCAAGTGCCACCTGGCCGGAGACAAAGACCGTTCCACCCACGCCAGCGGCGGGCGAGAAACCGGAGGGATCACCTGATGGGTCAGGAGAAAAAACCTGCCTGGCCATGACGTCAGCCCCTCCCTATCCGGGAAGCTGGAGCAACTCGACCCTGGTGTCCTGGGGACACCTTACGAAGGCGATGCGAAGGCCCCCTGCCACATCGATGGGGCCCTCGAGCAATTCGGCCCCAAGGCCCCCCAGACGCTCGATCTCGGCATCGACATCATCGACGTTCACGCCGAAGTGCTCTATGCCGTAGTGGGCACCGGGGTCGCCCGATCCGAGGGCTTCGCCGGTACGGGCGTTGGAGATGTTGACCCGAACCCCGTCTACGGTGTCGCAGGCGATGAATCGGTCGCCGAACTCCCGGGTCCAGTCGTTGGCGACCGTAAAGCCGAACGCCCTGCCATACCACTCGGCAACTGCGGCCGGATCCTCGGCCTTGATATGGACGTGGTTGAATTCGTAAGCCAACTGTCCCCCCCGAAGTTTCTGAGTCCCATCCCGCCGGGTCCGGCTGGCATGCGTACAGGCGCGGCGGGTGCGGCGCTCAGGCTAGGCGACTGCCGCTCAGGGTGTCAAGGCACGATCAGCCGCACGGGCGGCCTCAAGGAACGCCCATATCTTGGAGTGGTCCTTCTCGCCATCGGTTTCTACGCCGCTCGAGACGTCTACCGCCCAGGGTGCGACCGTTTCGATTGCCGTCCCGACGTTATCCGGTGTCAAACCGCCTGCGAGGATGATTTTCCGGTTGGCCGCAACGGCTCTGGCGATAGACCAGTCGAAGGTCGAGCCGGTGCCGCCGAGTTGGCCGGGTTCGTAGGCATCTAGCATGGCCCTGTGCCCGGCCCTCTGCACAAGGTCCACATCCTCGAGCAGCCGGCCCGTGATGTCCGCCAGCCCGGGCTCGTCTAATCGCACCTTGATCTGCCTAATGATCGCCGTTTCCATGCGCTGCCAGTAGTCGGCGCCCTCGTCACCGCACAACTGGACGAAGTCCAGGCGGCAGGCCCGCGTCACTTCGTTCACGAAGCCTGCCGGCTGATTTGCAAACAGCCCGACCAGGCCGGGCCCGGGGCTCCGGCGTGCCTCCCGGTAGCGGGAGATGATGGCGGCGCCGTCTCCGGGAGTGAGCTGGCGCCTGACATCCTCGACGAACACGAAACCGAGCAGGTCCGCTCCCGCGTCGGCGGCAACCGCTGCGGTGACCGGATCCCTCACGCCGCAGATCTTTACCACCGTCATGAGAGCAGGCTCCTTAGCTTGGCGACCGGGTCCGCTGCGACCACCAACGATTCCCCGATGAGAGCGGCGTGGGCTCCCGCTGCTGCTACGCGATCAAGATCCTCCCGGCCATGGATCCCGCTCTCTCCGACGACGAGCTTTCCGGGCGGAACCCGGTCCGCCAGGCGCTCCGTCGTCGCAATGTCGGTAACGAACGTGCGCAGGTCGCGGTTATTGATGCCGATGATCTCGGCGCCAACCTCGAGCGCCACATCGAGCTCCGCCTCATCGTGCACCTCGACGAGTGCCTGCATCCACATCCCCTCCGCCAGCTGCTTGAGGCCGGACAGCTCTTCCCGGTCCAGCATGGCCACTATCAGGAGTATGGCATCGGCACCATAGGCCCTGGCTTCGATCACCTGGTAGGGATCGAAGATGAACTCCTTGCGCAGAACCGGGATGTCCCGCCCGTGGGCGACCTCGGCGACCGTTGCAAGGTCATCGACACTGCCGCCGAAGTGTTCGGCGTTGGTAAGGATGGAGATGGCCGCCGCACCTCCGAGGATGTACTCGCGGGCAAGCGCCGCCACGTCCAGATCGGTCCTAAGGTCTCCCTTGGCCGGGGAGCGCTTTTTTATCTCGGCGATTATGCGCATTTCGGCTCCGGTCAGGGCGCCCGCCAGGTTGAGGGGGGATCGCTGGCGTTCCGCCCGCGACTCTAGCTCCTTTGCCGAAACGGCGCGCTTGAGTCGCTCAACATCTCGGGCCTTCACCTCTACTATCCGCCTGAGTATGTCGGGGGCATCTGCTGAAGGCATCTTCCGTCCCCTACCCTAGGCCCCGGCTCAGGTCGACGAAGGCCTCCATGACGGCTGCGGCGCTGCCGGTGTCTATGGACCGCGCGGCCAGACCGACCCCCTCGCTGAGCGAGTCGACGCGGTCGGCGGCAAGCAGGGCCGCGGCGGCGTTGGCCAGCACGACCTGCCGGGCCGGCGTGCTCGAGCCGGACAGCACGTCCCTGAGGACTCTCGCGCTCTGGTCGGCGCCGTCCACACGGATCGACTCTGAGTCCACCCGGCAAAGGCCAATCTCTTCGGGGGTAACGCTGTACTCGCGTACCTCTCCGCCTCTGAGCTCCCAGACCCGACTTTCGCCGGCAAGACTGATCTCGTCCAGGCCCCCGCCTCCGTGTACGACCAGCGCACGGTCGGACTCGAGCAGGGCCAGCACTCGGGCCATCTTCGGGGCGACCACCGGATCGGCTACCCCGATCATCTGCGCACGCGCACCGGCCGGGTTCGTCAGGGGGCCGAGTATGTTAAAGACGGTGCGGATCCCGATCTCGCGCCTCGGGCCTGCGGCGAACTTCATCGAGGGATGGAACCTCTGGGCGAACATGAACCCGAAGCCCGTCTCGTTAAGGCACCTCTCGACGCCGGACGGACCGAGATCGACCCTGGCGCCGAGTGCCTCGAGCACATCGGCGCTGCCTGAACCCGAACTCATCGCCCGGTTACCGTGCTTTGCGACCTTTACTCCGGCTCCGGCGACGACGAAGGCACAGGTCGTCGATATGTTGAACGAACCTGAGGAATCGCCTCCGGTCCCGCACGTGTCCACGAGCGGGCCGGGCACGTTAACGCGCAGGGAGCGATCGCGCATCACGCGCGCCATCCCCGCGATCTCCTGCGGCGTCTCCCCCTTTAGGCGCAGGGCCGTTACGAAGGCACCGAACTGCGCCGGGGTGGCCGTGCCGTCCATGATCTCGGCCATGACCGCGGCCGTCTGGTCGCCGCTGAGGTCCGTCCCTGATACCAGAGTGTCGATCGCCTCCCTGATCATCGGTTCACCCATCCGAAGGCAGGGGCAGCTCAATGAAATTCTTAAGTAGGGACTTGCCGTGCTCGGTTTTGATCGACTCGGGGTGGAACTGCACTCCCTCGACCGGATGATCGGCGTGGCGAACGCCCATTATCACTCCCTGCTCGGTCCAGGCCGAAACCTGAAGGTCCCCGGGGAGACAATCGCGGTCGATGGCGAGCGAATGGTACCGGATAGCCTGGAACGGGCTGGGCAATCCCGCAAACACGCCACGGCCGTCGTGGTGCACCAGCGAGGTCTTCCCGTGCATTATCTCGCCGGCCGGGACCACCGCGCTCCCGAAGGCCTGCCCCACGCACTGGTGCCCCAGGCAGACCCCGAGCACGGGAAGCCGGGGACCGAAGTGGCGTATGGCGTCGACCGAGATGCCGGCCTCCGACGGCGTCTTGGGCCCGGGGGACACTACGATGCGCTCCGGGGCCATCAGGTCGATCTCCTCGATCGTCGCCTCGTCGTTTCTAAGCACCTCAACCTGAGCGCCCAGCTCACACATGAACTGGTAGATGTTGTAGGTGAACGAGTCGTAGTTGTCTATCAGCAGGATCATGGCCCGGCCTCCGATATAGACCTGATTACGGCGCTGGCCTTGTTGATCGTCTCTTCGTACTCGGCGTCGCTGTCGCTGTCGGCGACAATGCCCCCGCCCGCCTCCACGTGGGCGATGCCATCCTTGATCACCATCGTTCTCAGGGCTATGGCCGTGTCCATGTGGCCGGAAAGTGAGAAGTATCCGACCGCCCCGGCATATGGCCCGCGCTTGTCCGGCTCAAGCTCGGCGATGATCTCCATCGCCCTTATCTTGGGTGCGCCCGATACGGTTCCCGCCGGAAAGCAGGCGCGCAGTGCGTCGTAGCAGGTCATGCCGGGACGCAGGCGTCCCCTTACGTGCGAGACGATGTGCATGACGTGCGAGTATCGCTCCACGTCCATCAACTGCGTGACCTCGACCGTGCCGGGGGCGCTGACCCGTCCGACATCGTTTCGGCCGAGGTCCACGAGCATGATGTGCTCTGCCCGCTCCTTTTCGTCGCCAAGCATCTCGGCGGCGAGTCTGTCGTCCTCCTCCCTGCTCGCTCCCCTGGGGCGGGTGCCCGCTATGGGGTGGTAGTCGATCTCGCCGTCGACGCAGCGAACGAGCATCTCCGGCGAGGAGCCTATGATCTGAAAGCCGTCAAGGTCCAGAATGAACATATACGGCGACGGGTTGATTCCCCGAAGCGCCCGATAGATGTCCAGAGGCGGCGCGTCGGCGCCAACGCTGAAGCGCTGGGCAAAGACCACCTGGATGCAGTCCCCGGCGTGTATGTAGTCGTTGATCCTAGACAGGGCGTGGTCGTAGTGGTCCCGGCTCATGTTGGCGGTCACGGGCACGCCGGCGATGTCCAGTGCCGCGGAGCCGGCGGGGGTCTCGACCGTCACCGCCCGGCCCTTTCGCACGCGCGTCGGTGCTTCCGATGCGGAGCCAAGGGGCGACTCGAGCCGCGCCGCTATCTCGTCGATCCTGGCCGTTGCGCGGCGGTATGAGGCGGCGACATCCCCGTCTAGCCTTACGTGGCTGATGATGCGGATTCGATGGCGAACATGGTCGAAGACAAGGTAGGTATCGCAAAGCATGAACACCGACTCGGGGAGGCCAAGCACATCTAGTTCGGGCGTGGGCAAACGCTCGAAGTGGTTTACCGCCTCATATGCCAAATAACCCACCGCACCGCCGTCGAACCGTGTGGACTCGAATCCGGGCACGACCTTGAGGCCAGAGAGAGCCGCCTCCACCGGTGCGAGCGGATCTACCCGGCCGTGGGGCTGTCCCGGTCCTGTCCTTATGACATCGTAGGGCTCGGTGCCGATAAAGCTGTAACGGGCTATGCGCTCACCACCCTCGACGCTCTCGAGCAGGAACGAGTACGGCCCGCGGGCAACCTTCATGTAGGCCGAGACGGGCGTCTCAAGGTCGGCCCTGATGTCACGGGATATAGGCACGAGGTTGCCCTCGGCCCCCTTGGACCGTAGTGCGAGCACCTCGTCAAGCGACGGAACGTATTCGGCGGCGTTCATCTCTTAATCCAACATGCCCCGGCCGGGGCTGGTCAGGCCCACCCGCTCCTTTACTGCATCCAGCTTGGGCACGGCGAAGTCGCTTGCCGACTCCGCACCGATGCGCAGCAGCCGGTCCAGCTCGCCCGGATCACGCATCAGCTCGGCGTGACGCACCCGGATCGGCGCAAGCTCCTCTATCACGACCTCGGCCACGCGCACCTTTAGGTCGCCGTACCCCCGGGCGTCGGCGAAATCAGCCTCCACCTCCGCGGCGGCCTTGCCAGTGACCACCTGGTAAATCCCGAGCAGGTTGTTCACTCCGGCCCTGTCCGGGTGGTCGGAGAACCTGATGTCGTTGCCGGAATCGGTCACAGCTCGCTTAAATGACCTCTCTATCTCTCCGGGCTCGTCTAGCATCTGAACGGCATGGCCGCGCACGTGCGCAAAGCTCTTGGACATCTTCATCATTGGATCGTTCAGGGCCATGACCTTGGCGGCGACCCGGGAAATTACGGGCCTGGGCACGACGAACGTGTCGCCGTAGAGGCGGTTGAAGCGCTCTGCTATATCCCGGGCCAACTCTACGTGCTGGCGCTGATCCTCCCCCACCGGAACCTCGTGGGTGTCGTACAGGACAATGTCGCCGGTCTGAAGAACCGGATAGTCGAGCAGGCCCACGGATACGCGCTCGCGGTTCCGTGCCTTTTCTTTGTACTGGGTCATGCGCTCGAGCCAGCCCACCGGGGTGACACAGTTGAGAATCCAGGCGAGCTCGGCGTGGGCCGAGACATGGCTCTGGACGAAAAGGGTGCTGAGCGACGGATCGATACCGCAGGCGAACAGCATCGCCGCAAGAGATCGCGTCTGCTCGCGCAGTTCTTCAGGGTCCTGCCTTACCGTGATCGCATGAAGGTCGACGATGCAAAAGAAATTGATGCCGCGACCCTGCCCTTCGACCCAGCCCTTGACCGCGCCGAGGTAATTGCCCAACTGCATGTTGCCCGACGGCTGTATCCCCGAAAAAATCCGTATCTTCTCTTTGCTCATATGACCCGGCCCAAGTAACAAAAAATTAGGCCCGCCCCCAAATCTAGGGACGGGCCTTGCCGCGGTGCCACCCTGTTTTCCCGGCGCGCGGCCGGGACTCTCCTAAGGGGCGCGCTCAGCGCCCCGGGCCTTTGTAACGGAGCCCATCCCGTCCTACCCTACCCCGCTCGGCAGGGAGAAGCATCCAGCGACGCATTCCCCCGGTCCTCAAGGCTCGGGCGGCGGCTCCCAGGTCCATTCGGTCTCTGCCCGCGGCACCGGTTCACAGCTCACCCGGCTCTCTTGGCCGTGCCTAAGACCTACTATTCCTGTTCGCAGCCTTCTGCTATATCTGTCTATAGACCTGAGTATAGACTGGCCGAAAGCGGGCGGTCAATGAGATCTATTACTCGTCCGCCAAGGCTCCGGCCTGGGCCCAGTTGTGCTTTTCGACATCCTCGAACACGACTATGGTCGCCTCTCTGGGGGTGCCGATGCGCTCGAAGGCATCCGTTATCTCGCTCGCCAACTTGGCCTTCTGGTCTCGGGTCCTGCCGGGCCACATCTCGACCTTGACTATGGGCATTTGCTCATCCTCCTAGCTCGCCCGACTGGGGCGCCAACCAGTTTAGCAGGCGGCCCACGCGCTGCCTGACACGCCCTCTTGACGGGTCGTTGGCAGCCGGCGTACGGCTGCAGCACCCGCGGGTGAGCGTCTCAGGAACGCCAGTCCTCTATCTTTCTAAAGATCGGCACGGCCTCCGAGACCTCAACGATTGGAGTCACCTCGTACGTGTGCTCGAAGTCGAATGACATTGTAAAGTCGAGCACCGCTGCCGCCGTCTCCGCCTCGACGATGGCTATGCCTCCGCCGTCCGCGCGCAGGTAGTGGTGCAGTATCCGAAAGCCCTCGGGTGGCTTCCAACGGGCGAACAGCTCAAGACCGCGCCTTCCCACATCCTCGGTATAGCTTTCCCTTGCTTTAAAGCTGATCAGCAGAAGCATGGCCTAGCCTGGCCCTTCCTCGTACTCGTCCTCCTGTTCATCTTCCTCATCTTCATCTTCCTCCCCCCTGAGGATCTCCACAGCGGCATATCCAAGGACACTGCCATCGATGGGCGCACCGGGTTTCATTATCTTGACCCAGACGGCGCCCACTTCGTATTCGTCCTGGATGCGGTCGGCAACGCGCTGAGCGATGGTCTCAAGCAGTCGGGCCGGATCCCCCTCAACGACCTCACGAGTGATCCGGTAGAGCTCGCCGTAGTCGATGGTCTGCTCGGGATCGTCCTCAAGGGCCGCCGTCTCCAGGTCGGCCTCGACCTCCAGGTCCACCTCGATCCTCTGGCCGAGGGCCTGTTCTTCAGGGGTGACACCATGGTGCCCGTAGAACACCATCCCCTTAAGGTGAATGCGGTCCTCCGCCATTTCAGCGTCCCTCCGAGCGCACGGCCCGGTGCCGGCGCAGCAGCTTGCGTGCCCTTTCTACTACGGGCACGTCTATGACCTGGCCGTCGAGCGAGGTGGAGCCCCTGCCCTCCCGCTCGGCGGCTTCGAATGCCTCTACCTCCCGCAGGGCGCGCTCCACCTCCTGCGGGGATGGCGAAAACGCCCTGTTGATCACGTCTATCTGGTCGGGGTGAATGGCGAATTTTCCAGCAAACCCGGCAGACCGCGCGAGGGCGCAGTCGCGCTCAAGGCCGTCGGGGTCACGGAAACCGAAGAAGGGAGTGTCTAAAGCCGGTATGTCCGCCGCCCGCGCAGCGAGCGTGATCGAGCTGCGTGCGAAGGCAAGGGCCGGATTCTCCCCCCCGTCGACGTGGCGTGGCATCTCCATGTCGTTCGTCAGGTCTTCGGCCCCGAAGGCGACCGCGGCGAGACGAGCCGAAGACCGACATATGTCGGCTGCCCCAACGATCCCCGCCGCGGTTTCCAGCCAGGCCACAACCCGGATGTAGCCGGGCTCAAGACCCGCCCCCGCCTCCAGGCGCGACAGCTTTGCGTCGAGGGCGGCCAGTTCGGCGACGGAACCGACCTTTCCCACCGAAACACCGTATACGTGAGGACCGACTACCGCCACCAGGTCGTCGTCGATAAACGCTGACCCGAGCGCGTTGACCCTGGGCAAGACGGGCCTTCCAGTCCCGGCAAGGCGACTGAGGTGGTCGGAAACGCATTTTCGGGCCGTCCCCTTCTCGGACGCCGGTACCGAGTCCTCCATGTCCGGAACGAACACGTCCGGACGCATTCCGAGCGCCTTATCGAGCATGTCGGCACGGTTGCCGGGCACGAACAGCAAGCTTCTGCACAGCGGCGCGGGCGGCAAATGATCGGGCATACTAGGAACCTGCCGGGCCGGATCGGAGGCGGCCGGGCGACGGTGAGTATAGCACCGGGGATCCCGGCGTTGACACCCCGAAAATCACCGTGCTATAGACCCGAGCGCCCCGATACACAGGCGTGCACAGCATGATCACCCAGCGAATCAATATAATCGGCGTAGGTGGCATCCCGCAGGTCCTGAAGGGAGACGATCTACCAGAGCTGTTCGTGAGGGCCGCCCTTGAGCAGGGTGACCCTTTTGAAGAGGGAGACGTCCTCGTCGTTGCCCAGAAGGTGGTCTCCAAGGCGGAGGGCCGAATGGTGAACCTTCACGGGATCGAGCCCTCCGACCGTGCGAAAAGCTTCGCCGCCGAAAGCGGCAAGGATCCCAGAATGGTCGAGCTGGTACTCAGGGAGAGCCGGGGGGTGGTCAGGGAGGACCCTGGGCGCGGCATTCTGATCACCGAGACGGCTCACGGCCATGTGTGTGCGAATTCCGGCATCGACACATCCAACGTGCCGGGCCGAGACGTGGCTCTGCTGCTGCCGGAGGATCCCGACGCATCGGCGATCGCGATCGCCGGGAGGGTTAGGGCCCTTGCAGGGATAGAGAGGCTCGCGGTCGTGATCGCCGACACCTTCGGCCGTCCATGGCGCACCGGCCACGCCAACGTCGCCATAGGCATCGCCGGGCTCAGGCCCCTGATCGACTACCGGGGCACTGAGGATGTCTTCGGGCGCGTGATGAGGGTGACGGAGATTGCCACCGCCGACGAGGTCGCCGGCGCGGCGGAACTGGTGATGGGCAAGGTGAAGGGCGTGCCGCTAGCGATCGTTCGTGGGCTCGCGGCAGAGCTGGTGGGGCCCCCGGATGATCCGATGGGCGTGCGACCCCTCCTGAGGGATCGGGATAGCGACCTTTTCCGCTAGGCGCCCCTGGTACCGGTCACCGCTCGCTTTCCGGACGTCCCGCCGGGTTTGCGCCTGCCTGCTGAAGCCGCCTTTCTACGCTGTTCAGCATCGGAGAGCTGCTGCAGCGTGACCCCGGCACTGCTCCATGCCGAACTCTCAAGGTAGTTGGCAAAGTCGCGCGTCTCGCCGCAGACCTGGCACACGCCAGCGCTCGTGGGACCGTTGGGTGACTCTATTATCCAATAGTGCTCGCAGCCCTGTTCGGCCTCAACGTGCCTTTTGCTCTTGCTCTTGGGCATCTTCTCCGAAACCCTCCCCGTCAGGCCCAATTGAAACGCGAGGCGGGCCGCCGGAAAAGGCGTTTTTCGCCCACCAAATGCGCATTTACGGTCACCTCGCACGGCAGTGTCCCCACCGAACTGCCCGGAGTCAGGTGCGCCAGTCCTCCTGGCGATATGCCGAGTCCCAGAACATGTACTCGTAACGGCTACTGACCTCGAATATCTCTGCCAGGCGGCGCCTTCCATCCTCTCCGACGCCCTCGGATGTAGCGTCCAGATAGGACCGCAGCCACTCTGCGAGCGCGGCGAACTCAGGCGAGGCGTAGGTCTCGATCCAGCGACGATAGAGGGGCTGTCCGTCCGGCAAACCGCGGTCTGCCAGGGTGCGACCGATCTCGGCATAACCCCATGAGCACGGGAGGATGGCCGCCGCGGCCTCCGGGGCGGTGCCGCTGTATGCGATGCCCACGAGGTGGTCGATATAGGCCTTGGTCGTTGGCGAGGGATCCGTTTCCAGTAGCTCCTGCTCCGTTATCCCGAACTCCCCGCAGAACGAGACGTGCAGTGCCATCTCCGTATTGAGCGTCTCGTCCAGAAGCCGGGCGAACCAGGCCATGTCCTCAAGTTTCTCGGCCTTGGCTGAGGCCAGGGCTACCGCGCGGCAAAAGCCGATAAGGAAGACATAGTCCTGTCCCATGTAGTAGCGGAATGAGTCGATTGGAAGCGTGCCGTCTCCGATGCCGGTAACGAAGGGATGGGCCTTCTCACGGTCCCACTGCTCCGCTACTGATTCCCTCAGCCAATGGCTGAAGCCGGCCGTCATGATCGTGGATGCGACGAGCCGGTCATGCCCGCTTCACCAGGATGCTCGATCCCTGTCTGACGGACCTGAGCACCTGGGGGTCTTCCTCGATCATGCCGACGGAGTTGACGGGGCTGATCGCCCTTGGCTCGTTGCCCGTGCTGGCGGGCGTCGGTCCGAAGAACAGACACAGTGCCTGACCCGAAGGCCAGTAGGCGACTGCCCCCAACTCCTGTATGGCCCGGGAATCGTCAGACTCCTCTGCTGAGACCGGCGCGCGGAAGTAGATCTCATCGCCCCAGGTGCTGACGGTGGACTCCAGCGGCAGGGCGTTCCACACGAGGTCGGCCGTCTCGCTTTCGACGAGCCTCGCGGTTACTGTGACCCCGCCCGACGTAATCCTTATGCGCCTTGTCATGACCGACCATCCCTGTCCAAGCCGTCTGCCGGCAAGTATCCTTGCGCCGACAGGGGAAACGATGATATCGCAACTCTCTCAGGCAGTACGCGGACCCCGAGAGCAAAGGTCCGGAAATTAGGAGTTAGAAGATGCCGACCGTACCGGCGGAAAGGCTGATGGAAATCGAGCAGGTTCTGCTCCGTGAGGCCGGGGCCAGCGCCGAGGAAGCGGAGATAGTGGCGCGCCACTCGATCGCCGCAAACCTGGCGGGACACGACTCACACGGCATCATTCAGATCCCCGTTTACATCGACCGGATACGCCGTGGCCACATAGTCCCTGGAGCGCCCATGGAGATCGTGACCGAAACCGATGCATCCACCGTGATAGACGGCCACTGGGGCTTCGGTTACGTGGTCTCGGAACGGGCAATGGACATCACCATAGAAAAGGCGCGAGAGCGCGGGGTTGCCGCGGCAACCGTCTTTCGGCAGAGCCACGTGGGACGCCTGACCGACTACCCGCTGATGGCGGCTGAACGCGGTCTGATCGGCCTGATGACGGCCGACTCCGGGCGGTCGGCAAAGAACGTGGTGCCCTTCGGGGGGCGAAGGAGACGACTGGGGACAAATCCCATCTGCATGGCGGTGCCGAGCGATCTGCATGGTCCGATGTTCATCGACTTCGCCACCAGTGCGGTGGCCGGAGGCAAGATATCCGTTGCAGTCGCAAGGGGGACTTCGATCCCGGAGGGTTGGATAGTCGATAAAGACGGCAACCCGACAACCGATCCGAACGATCTGGCCGACGGCGGAGCGCAATTGCCGCTAGGGGGTACCGAGGGTCACAAGGGCTACGGACTCTCTGTGATGATCGAGATACTGTGCGGGATCCTCACGGGCCTCGGGTTCGGCCACGACCCCTCAGGCCGGCACAACGACGGCTGCTTCATGGCCGCCTTCGATGTGGCGGCCTTCCGTCCACTGGAGGAATTCAAGCGGGAGGTCGCTGAGTTCGCCCACTACCTAAAGGACACGCCCAGGGCGGCCGGCTTCGACGAAATATACTACCCTGGAGAGATGGAGAGTGCGCACGCCGCACGTCTCGAGATCGAGGGCATAACGGTGGAGGAAACTACCTGGGAACTCTTGCGTGGCCTGGCGCAAGAGTACTCGGTCGCCGATCGCCTCGACCTCGGCTAGTCTGTCGCCGCGTTCGGCTCCAAGCGGGCGGCTCAGCGCCCCGATCACGATCCAGCCGATGGCGGCGAGCGCCGGGTCGTTGACACACGACCGGGGCCAACATACCCTCGGCCATATCGCGCCGGGCCGCCACACCTGGCGCCAGAAGGGACCCGAAAATGCCACGCTATTGGCTAATGAAGTCTGAGCCTTCGGCCTATTCCTTCGACGACCTGAAGGGAGAGGAAGACATGACCGCCGAGTGGGACGGGGTGCGCAACTACGCCGCCCGCAACAACATGCAGGCCATGAAGGTCGGAGACGGCATCCTGTTCTACCACTCCCAGTGCAAGCCACCCGCGGTGGTCGGCACGGCCGTCGTAGTCAAGGAGGCCTACCCGGACGACACGGCGTGGGATCCGGCCTCAGAGCACCCCGACCACAGGAGCACGCCGGAAAAGCCCGTCTGGTACATGGTCGACATCAAGGCCGACTCGGACATGAGTGTCCCGGTCACCCTCCGGCAGATCAAGGCGACTCCCGAGCTTTCGCAAATGGCGCTGGTCAAGCTCTCGCGGCTGTCGGTCTCACCCGTGACAGAGGACGAGTGGAAGACCATTGTGGAGATGGGAGGCCCGCGCAGGATCGGCTAGACTGACTGCCGGGATGCGACCGAGCCCGCGCCGGTTAGATTCCCCGGCGCAGCAGGGCCCTAACGGCTGCTACAGCGATCCAGCTATCACCCTTCCCATCTCTGCCGTGGACACAGCCACCGCTCCATCGGAGGCGATGTCAGCAGTCCTGTAGCCTTCGGCCAGCACGCCGTCCACGGCAGCCTCCACCGCCGACGCCTCCTCCGGCAGGTTTAGCGACAGCCTCAGCATCATCGCCATGCTCAGGATCGCGGCGATCGGGTTGGCTATCCCTCTGCCGGCGATGTCGGGAGCGCTCCCGTGAATCGGCTCATACAGGCTCACCCTTCCCCTCGGCGCACCTTCTCCAAGCGGGCCAGCGAGGCTGGCCGAAGGTAGCATGCCCATCGATCCGGTAAGTACCGATGCCTCGTCAGAGAGAATATCGCCGAAGGTGTTCTCGGCAACCAAGACATCGAACTGGGAAGGCGACCTGACCATCTGCATGGCGGCGTTGTCGACCAGCATGTGCTCCAGTTCGACATCGGGATAGCCTACGGCCACCTCCGTGGCCACCTCACGCCACAGGCGACCGGTCTCCAGCACGTTGAACTTGTCCACCGACGTCACCTTCTTGCGCCTCCCGCGAGCCAGTTCGAATGCGACCTTTAGGATGCGCACAATCTCCCGTTCCGTGTACCTCAGCGTGTCGACGCCGCGGCGGCCGGTAGCCGTGGTCCAGCGCCTCTTGGGTCTAGCGAAGTACAGCCCGCCGGTCAACTCGCGAACTATCACCATGTCCACCCCTTCGAGGAGGTCCCGCCTCAGGGGGCTCGCACCGAGAAGCGACTCGTAGGCCTTAACCGGCCTGATGTTGGCGAACAGGCCCATCCGCTTGCGGATGGCCAGTATGCCGTCCTCCGGCCTGGTTGCGGCCCGCGCATCGTCCCATTTTGGTCCGCCGACGGCGCCGAACAGGATAGCGTCGGCACCGCGGCAGGCAGAGACCGTCTCGGCTGGAAGCGCCGTGCCGTGGGTATCTATTGCGTTCCCGCCGATGGGTCCCGAGACCACCTCGAACTCGTGTCCGAAGCGGCTCCCTACCGACTCCATGACCCTGGCAGCCTCGGCGATAACCTCGGGGCCCACGCCGTCGCCGGGCAGGACGGCTACTTTGAACTTCAACTTGCTTGGCTCCAGTAAATGGGGTGTTGGAAAAGTCAGCCCAGTATTATATTGCGGCGCTAGGCGCCGGCACCGTTGCGGTGCACTATGATACGGATAACCCCCTACGACTGTTTACTCGAGGCCCCGTGAAGTACTCGCTCTTCAGCCTTGTTCGCAATGGACTAAGCCACCACGAAAAGTGGCCACGGGCGTGGCGCCACCCCGAGCCCAAGGGCGAGTACGAGGTCGTAATAGTCGGCGGGGGCGGGCACGGGCTCGCAACGGCCTACTACCTGGCCAAGGAGCACGGCATTACAGACGTGGCCGTACTGGAGAAAGGCTACGTCGGCGGTGGGAACACGGGTAGAAACACAGAGGTCGTCCGCTCCAACTACCTGTGGGACGAGGCGGCTCGGCTGTACGAGTTCTCCCTGAAGCTGTGGGAGGGTCTGAGCCGGGACCTAAACTTCAACCTGATGTACAGCAAGCGCGGGCTGCTCAGCCTCGGGCACAGCCTGCAGGAGATGCGCGACATCGCCCGGCGCGTGCACGCCAACCGCCTGAACGGCATCGACAGCGAGCTCCTGAGTCCGCAGGAGATCAAGGAGATCGTTCCGATCATCAATATCTCAGGCGACGCCCGGTACCCGATCCTGGGCGCCTCGTACCAGCCGAGGGGAGGAACGGCCAGGCACGATGCCGTCGCCTGGGGATTCGCCCGTGCGGCGGATGCGCGCGGCGTGGACGTCATACAGCAGTGCGAGGTCACCGGCTTCCTGCGGCAAAACGGCCGCGTGACGGGCGTGGAGACCACCAGGGGCCCGATCGGTGCCAGGAGGATCGGCGTGGCCACCGCCGGCAACTCCGGGGTGCTGGCGGGCCTTGCGGGCTTTCGCCTGCCAATCGAGAGTCACCCGCTCCAGGCGTGGGTAAGCGAACCGGTAAAGCCGGTGCTGCATACGGTTGTGATGTCCAACGCCGTCCACGCCTACATCAGTCAGACCGATCGCGGGGAGCTGCTGGCCGGGGCCGGGCTCGACTCCTACAACGGCTACGGCCAGAGGGGCAGCTTCGGTATCCCGGAGCACGCGATCGCTGCCCTGGTCGAGCTGTTCCCGATCTTCAGCAGGCTGCGTATGATGCGCCAGTGGGGCGGCATCGTGGACGTGTGTCCGGACGCGTGCCCGGTAATAGGCGCCACCCCCATTGAAGCCCTCTACTTCAACTGCGGATGGGGAACCGGCGGCTACAAGGCGACCCCGGGGTCCGGATGGGTTTTCGCCCACCAGCTGGCCACCGGAAACACCCATGAGCTGGCCGCACCATTTTCCTTGGACCGATTCAGGACCGGCCATCTCATCGACGAACACGGGGCGGCCGGCGTCGCCCACTAGCCCACAGGCAAGGCCCGCGAACTATGCTGCTGATAAGTTGTCCCTGGTGCGGACCGAGAGACGAGTCCGAGTTCGACTACGGAGGCCAGGCACACATCACCCGCCCTGAGCCCCCCGAGGCCGTAAGCGACGAAGAGTGGGCCGGTTACCTGTTCTATCGGGACAACCCAAAGGGCGATCACCTCGAGCAGTGGTGCCACGCCTCCGGATGCAGGCGCTGGTTCAACGTCAGGCGAGATACCGTCACCTACGACGTCAAGGAGGTCTACCGCATCGGGGACAGGCCCAGGCGAGGTGGAAGTTGACCCAGCCCGGCAGGCTCCCGGGCGGCGGGCGCATCGACCGCGATCGGCCGGTCGATTTCAGGTTCAACGGCGCAAGATACGAGGGCTATCGGGGGGACACGCTGGCATCCGCCCTGCTCGCTAACGAGGTTCGCCTCGTGGCCCGCAGCTTCAAGTACCACCGGCCTCGCGGCATCGTCGGCAGCGGCACGGACGAGCCGAACGCCCTGGTCCAGCTGGGGACCGGGGCGACGACGCTGCCCAATTACGTCGCCACCCAGATCGAGCTCTACGATGGCCTGGAGGCCTCGAGCGTGAACTGCTGGCCTTCGGTCCGCTTCGACGTGCGCTCCATGAACGGCCTTATCTCCCGCTTCCTGCCCCCCGGCTTCTACTACAAGACCTTCATGTGGCCCAGATCTATGTGGCCCCTCTATGAGAGGGTGCTGAGGGCGGCGGGCGGTCTGGGCGTCGCGCCCGGCGAGCCGGACGCCGATCGCTACGACAAGATGCACGCGCACTGCGACGTCCTGGTGGTCGGATCGGGGCCGGCCGGTCTCTCCGCGGCCCTTGAGGCCGGCCGAACTGGTGCCAGGGTGATCGTGGTCGACGAGCAACAGGAGTTCGGCGGCAGCCTGCTGGCCAGCCGGGACAGCCTGGGGGACGCGCCGGCTGCCCGGTGGGTCGAGTCGGCGGTCGGCGAGCTGAGGGCAATGGATGAGGTACGCCTTCTGGCCCGCAGCACGGCGTTCGGGTACTACGATCACAACTTCGTGGCGGTGCTCGAGAGGGTCACCGATCACCTGGGGCCCACGGGCGGATACGTACCGCGCCAGCGCATCTGGCGCATCAGGGCGAATCAGGTCGTGCTGGCGACGGGGGCCACGGAGAGACCCCTGGTGTTTCGAAACAACGATCGCCCCGGGGTGATGCTCGCCTCCGCGGCCTGGACCTACGTGAACAGATACGGTGTGGCGCCGGGACGGAGGGCCGTCGTATTCACCAACAACGACAGCGCATACCGAGCCGCGCTCGACCTCGCCGATGCCGGCGTAGAAGTTCGGGCGGTCGTCGACACCAGGCCGGAGGCACGGGGTGACCTGCCCCGCAGGGTTGGGGCGATGGGGATCGAGGTGCTGGCGGGCCACGTTCTGGCAGACGTTCGAGGAGCAGGGGGCGTGAGGTCCGTCGAGGTGAGCGGCGTTACCGGAGGCTCGATCATCGGGAGGCCGCGAACACTGAAGTGCGACCTTGTGGCGACCTCGGGGGGCTGGAATCCGACGCTGAACCTGCACTCCCAATCCGGTGGACGCCCCCGGTTCGACGACGAGCGCTCATGCTTTGTCCCGGGACCCCCCGCCCAGCGGGAGCGATCGGCCGGCTCCTGCAACGGAGCCTTCAGCCTCGGCGAGTGTCTGGCGCAGGGCCTGGCCGCCGGGGCTGCCGCGGCCGGGGCGGCCGGATTCGGAGACGGCCTGCCCTCCTCTTCCCCCATCGATGTCGCCGAAGTCGCCGATTCGGCCACCGATGCGTGTTGGATCGTTCCCGGAAAGGCCCGCTTTGGAAGGGACAGCAAGAGCTTCGTCGATCTTCAGACGGATGTAACCGTTGCCGACGTAGCCATCTCCACGCGCGAGGGCTACCGGATGATCGAGCACGTTAAGCGGTACACCACCCTGGGCATGGGCACCGACCAGGGACGGACAGGCACGGTGAACGGGGCTGGAGCGATCGCCACGATCCTCGGCCAGCAGGTCGGGGAGGTGGGGATCACCACCTTCAGGCAGCCCTACACTCCGGTGACATTCGGAGCCATGGCCGGTCGCGACATCGGCCTGCTGTTCGATCCGGTCCGGAAGACGGCGATGCACGAGTGGCATGTCCGGGCCGGGGCGGAGATGGAGGACGTCGGCCAGTGGATGCGCCCCTGGTACTATCCGCAACCCGGCGAGTCCATGCGGGAGGCGGTAAGCCGCGAGTGCCTGGCCGTCCGGTCGGCGGTCGGCGTCCTCGATGCCTCGACCCTTGGCAAGATAGACATCAGGGGCCCGGACTCGGCGGAGTTTCTCAACCGCGTCTACGTCAATGGCTGGAAGCGGCTGGGAGTGGGCCGCTGCAGATACGGATTCATGCTGAACGAGCAGGGCATGGTGCTCGACGACGGGGTAACGGCGCGGCTCGCCGAAGATCACTTCCTGATGCACACCACCACCTCCGGGGCGGCGGCGGTGATGGCATGGCTGGAGCGATGGCTGCAAACTGAATGGCCGGACCTGAGGGTGTACCTGACTTCGGCAACGGACCACTGGGCGACCGTCTCGATCAACGGGCCGCTAACCAGGAGGGTGATGGAGAAGCTATGCGGCGACGTGGACCTGTCCTCCGAGGCGTTTCCCTTCATGTCGGTCCGCTCCGGCACCTTTGCGAAGGTTCCCGCCCGCATCTTCAGAATCAGCTTCGCCGGAGAGCTGTCGTTCGAGGTAAACGTCAATGCCAATTACGGACTGCGGGTCTGGGAGGCGGTCATGGAAGCCGGAGAGGAGTTCGGGATCACGCCGTTCGGGACCGAGGCGATGCACGTCCTGCGGGCTGAGAAGGGTTATGTGATTGTGGGCCAGGACACGGACGGCTCCATGACCCCTGTCGATGTAGGCGCCGGACGCATGCTGTCCGGACGCAAGGATTTCATTGGCAAGCGCTCGCTCGCAATGGACGATCTGGCCAGGGACGACAGGAAACAGCTCGTGGGCCTGCTCACCGAGGACCGCCAGGCGATCCTTCCGGACGGGGGCCAGATAGTCGACGACCCGTCCGCGCGCCCTCCGGTCCCGATGCTGGGCCATGTCACCTCCAGCTACTACAGTCCCACTCTCGGGCGCTCCATCGCCCTGGGCGTAGTCGAGGGCGGACGGGCCCGCGCGGGCGAACTGATCTACGTCCCCCAGGCGGGCGGGCGGGCGATACCGGCACGCATCGTGGGTCCCTGCTTCTATGATCCAGAGGGGCAAAGACAGAATGTCGAATGACGGGACCGGCCAGCAATCCCCGCTGGGTCACCTTCTAGGCGCGACGGTTGGCGAGACCGGGTCGGGCGGCGGCGCGGTCCTGATCTTCGAGCGCCCGTTTCTCGGGTACCTGAACCTCCGGGGCGACGCCGGGGACGGGGACTTTGCGAGCGCGACGTGGTCGGCGCTGGGATTTCACCTGCCGACAGAGCCGAACCGGACGGTCGGCAAGGACTCTCTGACCGCTCACTGGCTGGGGCCGGACGAGTGGCTCGTCGTCACGCCCCCCAACGTCCAGGCCTGGCTGATCGACTCGCTGGAAGCTTCTCTAGAGGACGTGCACGCCTCCGTGACCGACCTGACAGGCGGTTACACCACCATTTCGCTGAGCGGCCCAAGGGCCCGCGACGTCCTGGCCAAGGGCTGCCCGCTCGATCTACATGCGGCAGTCTTCAGTCCCGGCGACTGCGCGCAAACTCTGGTTGCGAAAGCGGGCGCGATGATCCGGTGCGTCGACGATTCGCCGTCCTTCGAACTGGTCGTGCGCCGCAGCTTCGCAGAGTACGCTGCGCTCTGGCTCGGCGACGCCGCTCTGGAATACGGAGGCGGACTGGCCCCGAACGGATAGGTTCCCGGGTCCGCACGGGGCGTGCGGTGATCGGGCGATCCTCGCCTAGCGCGCGACCACGTTGACCAGGCGTCCGGGCACGTAGATTACCCTGGCGACGTCCTTGCCTTCGGTGTGGGCGAGTACCCTGCTTGAGGCCAGGGCCATCTGCCTAGCGGCGTCCTCGGTAATGTCGGCCGGCACCTCGATCTTGTCCCTGACCTTGCCGTTGACCTGGACGACGAGGGTGATCACCTCATCCGCGGCCAGTCCCGGATCCCAGCTGGGCCAGATCTGGGTGTGCACCGAATAGGGGTTTCCCACCCGCTCCCAGAGCTCCTCCGATATGTGAGGCGCCATCGGGGCAACCATCAGCAGCAGGTTATCGACGGCGCCCCTCCAGGTCTCACCATCTACGTTCCCCGCCTCCCAGGCCTCGGCCATCGAGTTGGTCATCTTCATCAGGGCCGCAATGGAGGTGTTGAACTTAAAGGCGTCGAGATCTTCCGTTACCGCCCTGATGGTCTTGTGCACGACCCGGTTCAGGTCCCGCACCGCGGCGGGGTCGGCAGGCGCATCGCCCAGGTCGGCGACGTCCTGCATGCAAAGACCCCACAGGCGCCCCAGCCAGCGTGACATGCCCCCGATTCCCGAGTCGCTCCAGTCGCCGCCCTGGTCCCAGGGGCCGAGGAACATCAGGTAGCAGCGGATGGCGTCGGCACCCACCCTTTCCACGTATTCGTCGGGAGCGACCACGTTGCCGCGCGACTTGCTCATCCGGGCGCCCGAGTGAGTGATGTGGCCCTGGTTGAACAGCCGCTCGAACGGCTCGTCGACGTCCAGCATGCCCAGGTCACGCAGGGCCCTTACGAAAAAGCGCGAGTAGAGCAGGTGCATCACCGCGTGCTCGGCGCCGCCCGTGTACTGGTCCACAAGGCTCCACTCCGCGATTGCCGCCGGGTCGAACGGCCCCTGCGCGTAGTGCGGGCTGGCGAATCGAAGGAAATACCAGGACGAGTCGACAAAGGTGTCCATGGTGTCGGTCTCGCGTCTCGCGGGGCCCGCGCACCTCGGACAGTCCACGTTTACGAATCTCTGGTGCAGGGTCAGTGGCGACTCGCCGGTCGGACGGAACTCCGCGTCCGACGGCAACAGCACCGGCAGATCGCGCTCGGGCACGGGCACGGTGCCGCACTCGTCGCAGTATATGACCGGTATGGGGGTGCCCCAGTAACGCTGGCGGGAGATCAGCCAGTCACGCATGCGGTAGACGACGGACCGCGCCCCCCACCCGTTGGCCTCGACGTGGTCGGCGATCCTCTCCATTCCCTCCTCGCTCCTCATGCCGTCGAACTGTCCCGAGTTGACCTGCAGACCGGGTTCGACGTAGGCGGCCTCAAGCTCCGCTCCGTCCCAATCGGGCGGCGCCACCACCACGCGGATGGGCAGGCCGTACTCCCTGGCAAAGACGAAGTCCCTATCGTCGTGGGCCGGCACCCCCATGACGATGCCCGTGCCGTAGCTGATCAGCACGTAGTCGCCGACCAGTATGGGCACGCTCTCGCCGTTGAGTGGATTCACGCAGCTGGCCCCGGTGAACACGCCCGTCTTGGGCTTGTCGGCCGACAATCGCTCTATCTCGCTCTGGCGACGGGCCCGCTCGACATAGGCCTCGACCTCGGCGCGCCTGCCCGGCGTGGTGATCTGGTCCACCAGGGGATGTTCGGGCGCGAGCACGATGAAGGTGACGCCGAAGATGGTGTCGATGCGCGTGGTGAACGTCTCGATCTTCTTCCGCTCCAGGCCCAGGTGCGATATGTCGAACCCGATCCTGACACCGGTGCTGCGTCCAATCCAGTTCGTCTGCATGACGTTGACCTTGTTGGGCCAGTCGATCTTGGACTGGTCGAGCAGCTCGTCGGCGTACCTGGTGATCCGGAAGAACCACTGGTTGAGGTCGCGCTGCGTAACCTCCGTTCCGCAGCGCTCGCAGCTTCCGTCAACGACCTGCTCGTTGGCGAGCACCGTATTGTCCCTCGGGCACCAGTTGGCGGGGGCGTAGGCCTGGTAGGCCAGGTCGTTTTCCAGGAATTTCAGGAAGAACCACTGATTCCAGCGGTAGTACTCGGGATCGCAGGTGACCACCTCCCGGTCCCAGTCGTAGATCGTTCCCATGGACCGCAATTGCCCGCGCATGTTCTCGATGTTGGACATGGTCCACTCGTAGGGATGTATCCCGCGCTGGATGGCCGCGTTCTCGGCCGGCAAGCCGAAGGCGTCAAAGCCCATCGGGTGCAGGACGTTGTAGCCCTGCATGCGGCGGAAGCGCGCATGGGCGTCCGACGGGGCCATCGCGTACCAGTGGCCGATATGTAGATCGCCCGAAGGATACGGATACATGGTGAGTTCGTACCACTTCGGCCGCGGGTCGTCGTCGCGCACCTCGTTGATCCCAGACTCCGTCCAGCGGCTCTGCCACTTCGACTCGACTGCTGAGTGGTCGTAGATCTGGGTTCTCTTGCGGGTGCTGGTCATTTCAGAGACGCGGCTGTCAGAAAAATCCCGACTCCAGGCGAGTCGCCGGGCGGGCACCGGATTTGTGCCAGCTTTCACTACCGCCGCTGGCTATAGGTTAACCCCCGGCAAAGCGCGTGCTCAATGCCTTTAGCCACCGGCTAAGGCGAGTCGCCGACGCCGACCGGCCGGGCTCGGGTCGTCCCATCCACTACGGGCGGGTGTCCGCGGCGGAGGGCGGGATGTTGTGGTTCAGTCTAAATGCGTTGCCGGGGTCGAATCTGTCCTTGAGGGCGATGAGGCGCACGGCCCCGATGCTGCCGTAGGCTCGCCTAATGCGCTCGGCCGGGTCCGGGTGATCATCTTCGCTCATGTAGTTGACGTAGTTGCCGGGCGATAGATGCGGCTCCATGAGCGCCGAGGCGCGGCGCGCCCAGTCGATGCTCCTTTCGGCATCCGCGGGATCGACCCACCCGGCGTCGGCCAGGTAGTTATAGGGCTCGGCGCGGTGTGCGAAGGCGGCCTCATCCCCCCCGACGCGGGCCGCGGCTCCGCCCAGCACCTCGAGCGAGATAACGAGCCCGGGCCTAAGGTCCAGCTCGGCGGCGGCGATCAGGGCATCTATTGAATCCCCGTCCAAGTTTCGGAAGAAGTTGGACTTCCAGTAGTGCCCCATGGGTGGAGGTGGCGGTGTTTCGTAGATCGTCTGGTGCTCCACATAGCTCTTTTCCCCGACGTCATCAAACAGCGGACCGGGCGAGCGCAAGGCGCTAATCCATCTCTCGGCGTCGGCGGCCCGTCCCACGTAGCAAGGCACCAGCGCCACGACGGGTCCCAGATCCGGGTCCGTGGTCAGGATCGCAGCCGCGGACAGGCGGTCAGAGGCCTCGGCCATTACATCTCTGTAGGTCTCCAGCGCCGCGCATGCTTTATCCCAGGGGAACTTTAGCCATCCCCCGACCACCGTCGTGACCGGATGAAGGGAGAACTCAAAGAGGGTGACTGCGCCAAAGTTACCACCCCCTCCCCTCAGACCCCACAAGAGCTCCGGGTTTTCCTCCCCAGAGGCGGTGACCACCTCTCCCGATGCGGTGACAACGCGGGCCGACACGAGGTTATCGCAGGTGTGTCCGCAGAGCCTCGACAGCCAGCCGATCCCGCCCCCGAGCGTGAGGCCCCCGACCCCCGTCGACGACACCACCCCGCCGGTCGTGTGCAGGCCATGCTCGGCGCAGGGCCCATCGACATCGGCCCAGACCGCACCCCCCGCGACGTGGGCTCTACGGGAGCGCGGATCGACGGTCACCCGCCGCATGCGCGACAGGTCCACTACCAGACCGTCGTCGCAGGAGGAGTTGCCGGCCACGTTGTGCCCGCCACCCCTTATCGCTAGCGCCAGGCCCGCCTCCGTGGCAACCCGTATGGATGTGGCGACGTCGGAGTCCGACAGGCAACGGACGATCACAGCGGGCCGCTTGTCTATCATCGCGTTCCACAGCATGCGGGCCGAGCCATAGTCGGGGTGATCCGGAAAGACGACGTCTCCATCCAGATCGCGTTCGAGGGCGCGCAATAAGGACCTGTTCATGGGTGAGGATGGCCGTCGGCCGCCGGGATTATACGGTCGCGATACTTCGATCCTCAACACGAGGTGAGGACAAGGACAGGACCCTCGATTGTCCGCGATGCGCCGGTTCGCTAACATTGCCACGGCTCCACGGGCTCATGAGCGAAGACGATACCCACCAACCACCTCGATCCTGGGTCCATTCGTTTTCGGATCCGGGTGGACCCGGGCGCGAACTGCTCGGCGGCAAGGGAGCCGAACTTGCCAATCTCACCCGCCTCGGGTTCCCCATTCCCCCGGGCTTTACGATAACTACCGAGGCCTGCCGCCACTACCTTCGGCACGGTGAGTCCCCGCCCGCAATGTGGGACCAGGTTTCCGCGGCGATGACGGTCCTTGAGCAGCAGGCCGGTCGAACCTTCGGCAGGGGCCCGGAGCCACTGCTGGTGTCGGTCCGGTCGGGAGCCGCGGCCTCGATGCCCGGAATGATGGACACGGTGCTCAACGTCGGGATAAACGAGGACGTTGCCGAACACCTGGCCGGCTCTTACGGCGAATCCTTTGCACTCGACGTTCACCGGCGCTTCGTGGAGATGTACGCGGGCGTCGTCCTGGGCGTATCGGGCGACCCGATCGAGGCCGCCAAGGCCGACGCGCGCGCGGCCGGCGGGACCAGCCGCATCGAAGAACTCGATCCGCCGGAGGCCCGTGAGCTGCTCACGCACATGATCGCCCTTGTCGAGGAGGAGGCCGTGCAGCCGGTCCCGTTCGATCCGGGAGAGCAGCTCAGGTCGGCCATCGAGGCGGTGTTCGGCAGCTGGATGTCACGCAGGGCCGTCGACTACCGCTCACACCACGGTATCGAGGCGGATCTTGGGACCGCGGTAAGCGTGATGGCCATGGTCTATGGCAACGCCGATCGCGACAGCTGCTCGGGAGTCCTGTTCACCCGCGATCCGGCCACCGGAGAGCGGCGCATATTCGGAGAGTACCTGGCCCGCTCCCAGGGCGAGGACGTCGTGGCCGGAATAACCACTCCCCAGCCCCTCGAGACGATGGCCGAATCCATGCCCGAGACATACAGCGAACTGGTTGAGGTCGCAGAGCGGATAGAGGCCCACTACGAAGATCCACAGGACATCGAATTCACGGTCGAAGGGCGGCGTCCCTACATCCTGCAGACGCGGGCGGCCAAGCGGAGTGCCCGCGCGGCGGTGCGCGTTGCCGTCGAGATGTGCGACGAGGGGATCCTCACGAGCGACAGGGCGCTTCTGAGCGTCCCTGCGGACAGGGTCTACCAGATTCTGCTCCCGAGGCTGGACGAGGGCGAGGCCGAGCTTGCGCGAAACGGCGGCCGCCTGCTCACGACCGGTCTAGGAGCTTCTCCGGGAGGAGTCACAGGGGCGGTCGCTCTGACTGCAGACCGGGCCGTGGAGATGGCCGCCGCGGGACGACGCGTGCTGCTCGTCAGGCCCGAGACGAGCGCGGAGGACGTGCACGGTTTCATAGCGGCGGCCGGCGTGCTGACGGCAAGGGGAGGCGCCACCAGCCACGCGGCGGTCGTCGCAAGGGGTCTTGGCAAGCCGTGCGTCGTTGGAACCGAGGCGATCCAGGTCAGGCCGGACCTCGGCAGGATCACCTGCGACGGCAGGTCGATAGAGGAGGGCCAGGACCTGAGCATCGACGGCGCCTCCGGAGAGGTGTTCCTGGGCGCACTTGCCACCGTCGAGGCGAGGGTAGACGAAGAGCGTCACCTTCGGCGTCTCCTCGCCTGGGCGGACCAGCGGCGGCGGCTGGGCGTGCGCGCCAACGCCGACACCGAGGCGGAGGTCGCGCTCGCCAGGGAGTTCGGCGCGGACGGGGTGGGCCTTTGCCGTACCGAGCACATGTTCTTTGAACCGGAGCGACTGGATCTGGTCAGGCAGATGATCCTGGCCGCTAACGCCTTTGCCAGGTGGCCCCAGGACGAGCTCAACGCCTGGCGCTACCGGGACGTCCTGGACCGGCTTCAGGACATCCAGGCCGGTGACTTCGAGAAGATCCTGACAGCGATGGGGAACATGCCGGTCGTCATCAGGCTGCTCGATCCGCCCCTGCACGAGTTCCTTCCCTCGCACGACGACCTGCTGGAGGAACTGCACGCCCTGAGGGTCCGGCGCGCACCCCGCCGAGAGATCGTCGATCGCGAGGACCTGCTGGCAGCCGTGGAGGAGATGCGGGAGGCGAATCCGATGCTCGGGCTGCGGGGATGCAGGCTGGGCATACTGCACCCGGACATATTCAAGATGCAGGTACGCGCGCTTGCCGATGCGGTCCGCGCGGTGAGGGCGGCGGGGATATCGCCGCGGCCGGAGATCATGGTGCCGCTCGTCTCCGATCCCAGCGAAATGATCGCGGTCCGCCGAATCCTGGAGGAGGCCCTGGGCGCGGCGACAGGCCCGGGGGAAGAGCCTTTCGCGCCGCGCATCGGCGCGATGATCGAAACTCCAAGGGCCGCGCTCCTGGCCGACCGGTTCAGCGAATCCGCCGAGTTCTTCAGCTTCGGCACCAACGACCTTACCCAGCTGGCCTTCGGATTCAGCAGGGACGACGCGGAGGGCAAATTCCTGGTCAGGTACCTACAGGACGGGGTTCTAGAGACCGACCCCTTTCAAACGATCGACCGCCACGGCGTCGGGGGCCTGATACTCGCCGGGCTGGACGCGGTCAGGCGGTCCGGCGGGGGCGTAGAGACGGGCGTCTGCGGCGAGCACGGGGGCGACCCGGCGTCGGTCGACTTCTTCGAGACCGCCGGCGTGGACTACGTGAGTTGCTCTCCCTACCGGGTGCCGGTCGCCCGACTTGCGGCGGCGCAGGCCGCGATCAGGGCGCAGGCGAAGCGAACTTCGCCCGGCCGCTCACCCTAACCCATCGCCGGCACGTCCCGGACTGCCCTGAACGCCTGCTCGGCGAGCAGGCAAACGTCGCGCGGTGGCGGCTCCGGCTCTCCTCCGTGACCTCCGAGCGCGATGCCCTCGGCCAGGTCTCGCCGCGACACCCAGCGCCAGCCCGGGTTCAAGGGGCCGGGCGGACCGGCAGGCCGGCAAAAATAGATCATGTCGATGTGCTGGTGAGGGCCATCGACCGGGTCTTGTATGTCCTCGACCATGATGGTTACGGGAGGGGCCAGCTGGTCCGGATAGCGCAGGCCCAGATCGGGGGGCCCCCCGACCACCTCGGCCGCTATGCCGGTCTCCTCCAGGACCTCCCTGAGCACGGCGGAAACCGGGTCTTCGTTCGGCTCGATATGCCCTCCCGGCGGGAGCCATGCCCCGACCTTGGGATGCCAGTGCAGCAGCACCGAGCCGCCCGATACGACGAATCCGGTTGCAGTAAAGTGCCTGATCACTTTCGCGTTTGATGAGAGTCCGGGCATGGCTGGCGGACGGACGGGACGCCTAGGGAGAGTCTAAACGAGCGATCAAGACGGTGTCCGGACCGACCTAGGGAAGCTTTGATGCCCGGCGCCGGCGCCACACGTAGACGGCTATTGCCGCCAGCCACACCGGGCTGAGAATGACCAGCCAGAAGAGTATCGTCAGCAGGACCTGGCCCACCCCCGACAGAGCCCGGATGATCGACCGCCAGGTATCGCCGGCGCTCCAGCCTCCCAGGGTCCAGCCCGGCGCCTCGTCCACCTTGATCAGGACGACGCCGGACGATTCGACGGCGCCGGCCTCGCTATCCCCGCGCACGGTCAATGTCGCCCGGTACGGGGCCGGCCTGTGATCACGGTAGGAGTGCTCCGCGAGCGCGGCCGTTACCCCAGACTCCAGCGTTCCCCTCACCGGCTCGGAGCCGTCGCCGAACTCCCAGGCGAAGGTCACGTCCTTAACCTCGGTGGGCCGCGTGAAGGAGCCGGAGAACTTGACCGTATCGCCGGCCTCGACAACCTGGGGCTCTCCGGCGAACACCTCGATCCTGGGGAGGCGGAAGATCGAGACGGTCAGCACGTCACCGCCTTCGACCAGGACCTCATCGCCGCTGCCCTCGATGGTAACTTCCGCGATGTATGGAGAGTCCTGGTCATCGCCGTACCGGTGAGTCACGGTCGCAGTCACCCGTACGGCCGCATCCTGCGTCGGTGCCGTGCGGTGGATCCTTACGGGATCTGAGCCGTCGCCGAAGTCCCAGACCACCCTGAAGTCATCGACGCCCTCCGGCGGTCGGAACGAGGCCCTGAAGCGAACCGGCTGTCCGACCGCGCCGGCGATGTCGTCCCCGGCGTCGACTGACATCTGCATGGGCGCGCGCCTGAGCGTGACGCTGACCAGGGAGTATGCCGACGTCTGCTCGATCAACGTTATCTGGCCCTGCAGTCGCTCGACCTGCTCTCGGGCCACCGAGAGTTCACGCTGAACGTTAAGGGCCTCTTCGACCGTCTCGGCGCGGCCGAGCAGATCCAGCAGCGCCCGCTCGGTCGCCAGCTGATTGTTCAGGCGAGCCTTAAGGTCGACGTACTGGTCGGTAACGTCGCGGCTGGAGCCGTTCTCGGCCTCTACGCTCACGGCCAGGTCGCGGACGCTGGCCATTGCCTCATCCAGGCGGTCGGCTGGGACCCTGAATGAGACGAACCCAAAGTTGCCCGAGTCGCGGCTGGAGTCGATCACCCAGCCCCCCAGCGAAGAGGCGAGCCCGCCCAGCGACTCGATGGCGCCCGAGATGTCCTCGACCACAAGGGAGGCGTCGACCCTGCGCACGATAACCCTGTCAACCGAATCGGGTGCGACCGCCGGGCCGGCGCCGGCTTCATCGGGTGAGGCGGCCACCTTGCTCATTGCCTCCGACTCGGCCAGCTCCGCCTCCACCTCCACGACATCCAGCACCTCCGACTCCCTCACCACCTCCTTGCCGACCTCCGCGAGCGCGAGTTCTTCCGCCTGAAGGCCCGAGTCCTGGGCGAATGTCCCGGTGGACTCCCATTGACCCGCCGGGGCGGCCGTCACAAACACCTGCCCGCGGTCGCCCTGGCAGCCGAGAGCCGTAAGTGCCACCGCCAGTATCGTAGCCGCCAAGAACGACTTTTCGATCAATCCGGGCCTGCCCAAGTCTCTTCTCCCGTCTTCACCGCCGGACCATGCTGCGGCCCGGTCGGGTTCACCATACTCAAGTATAGGGACGGTCGCCGGCCCGCTTTTGTTCCCGAGAGATCCGGGTGGATGACGGCCGCAGGTTTGACGTGTCCAAGGCGGTCTAATACTCTGGTGCTGTAGACGCCATATCAGTCGGGAGCTCGGGTGGCCGGGCTGAGAGGGCGGCCCCACACGCCGCCGACCGCCGTACCTGATCTGGATAATGCCAGCGCAGGGAGACGAATAGAAGCCTTTCAGCCCGAGAGCCGCCGGAGTAGTCCGGCGGCTCTCGGCGCTTATTGGAGTGAGCTGGAAGAAATGGACGATCCGCTGACGATCGCCGGCAAGAGTTTTGCCTCGAGGCTAATGGTCGGGACCGGCCGGCATAGAAGCCCCGAGGAGATGGTCTCGTCCATCGAGGCATCCGGGGCCGAGATAGTCACCGTCGCCATCAGGCGCCTCGACCTGTCCAACCCCGGCGAGAAGAGCATCCTCGACTACCTCGACTGGGACAGATACACCATCCTGCCCAACACGGCCGGGTGCCGCACCGCAGAAGAGGCCGTCTTCACAGCACACCTTGCGCGCGAGCTGACGGGCTCCAGGTGGCTGAAGCTCGAGGTCATACCGGAAGGATCAAACCTGCTGCCCGACCCGGTGGGGACATTCGAGGCGGCCCGCCGGCTCGTCAGCGAGGGCTTCGACGTCCTGCCCTACATCCACGCAGACCCGGTCCTGGCGCGAATGCTTGAGGACCTGGGCTGCGCCACCGTCATGCCGCTGGGCTCGGCAATCGGGTCGGGGCAGGGCATCCACACCATGGACGAGATCCGGATGATCATAGATCAGGCCGGGGTGCCAGTGGTCGTCGACGCGGGGCTGGCAGTCCCCTCGGAGGCGGCCCAGGCCCTTGAGGCAGGGGCGGATGCGGTGCTCGTAAACACCGGGATCGCCCAGGCCGGGGACCCGGTGGCTATGGGCGGTGCATTCCGGCTAGGGGTCGAGGCGGGGCGGAGAGCGTACCTGGCGGGAAGGATCGAGCGAAGATCGATCGGAACTCCGTCCAGTCCTGCCGGGGGCATCGCGCGGACCTCCGCCGCGGGCTGAGCCGTTTGGACCGCATACCCAGGCCGTGCCTGGCACTGGTTACGCCGCCGGAGCGACGCTGTGCCGGTCGCCTCGGCGAGGTCGTGGAGTCTGCCGTACGGGGCGGTGTGAACCTGGTACAGCTGAGGGTCCCGGGCCGGGACCCGGGCGAGATTCTGGACCTGGCCATCGCCCTCCGCCGGGCGACCCGGGGAGCCGCCCTACTGTTCGTCAACGGCCATCCTCGAATTGCGTGCGAGTCGGGCGCGGACGGGGTCCATCTGCCGGAGTCCAGCCAGTCGACGGGACGTGACCTGCTACCGGCCAGCCTGATGGTCAGCAGATCTGTGCACTCTACCGGGGCGGTCGCCCGGGCGCTCAGGGCCGGTACCGATCTGCTCGTGGCCGGCGCCGTCTTCCCAACGGTTTCGCACCCGGGCGTGGCGCCGGCCGGCGTTAGGCTGATCGAACAGGCCTGCCGATCGACGGACGTGCCGGTGATCGGGATAGGCGGCATCGTTCCCGCCAATGCGGCGAGCGTCGTGCGCGCGGGCGCGGTCGGCGTGGCGGCCATAGGCGCGATCTGGGGAAGTGACGAGCCCGAAACGGCGGCGCGCCACCTGCTCGAACGGATCGGCGGAGGAGAGCGTTGGACTCGATTGATGAAGTCATCGGCCTGAGGATCAACGGCGAGCCGCGCGAGCTTAAGGGGAGGTGTTCGGCGACCGATCTGCTGGACCTTCTGGGCATCGAGCACAGGCTTGTGGCCGTTGCGATCAACGGGGTGGTGGTCCGCAGGGCGGATCTGCGATCGACGTTCGTCTCAGACGGAGACGAGGTGGAGATCGTCAGGGCCGTTGGTGGAGGCTAGGGGGAGAGCAGCGCGGCGTGCCTCAGGTACGGAGAGCCCTCATCCAGCGGAGATGAGAGGTCGGCAAGCCTGGACTTGGCAATGGCAGCCATCCTCGGAATTACGGGCCCCAGGGCCGGCATCAGGCCTCCCAGGTAATCTACGGCCACCGAAGGGTCGAGAGAGACAAGGTACAGGTAGAGTGCGAAGGCCGAGGAACGGCTGAGTTCGCCCCTGTTGAGCAGCTCCTGCCTGAGGCCGGAGAGATTCGGGTCCACCAGAACCGCGATCCACTGGATCATCCTGCCGAGGGCGTGCTCTGATGTCGTGAGCGAGGACAAGTCGGCCGATATCGACACGTCTATGAAGGTCCGATAGCCCCCATAGTCCGGGTACCTGGTGTACCGCTCGCCCGTGAACTCCTCGACCGTGAGCCAGAACGCCCTCTCCATCTGCTGGGCCTGGGCCTCGCGTATCGCGGACAGCTCAAGGTAGTTACCGGCTTCCGTCTGTCCCGGGTTTAGGCGGTCCTGGAGGGCGTGTCCCAGTTCGTGGACCAGAGAGTTGAGCACTTCGCCGAACGGATGGTCGCCGTCAACCGCGATGTCGATCACCCCGAAGCGACGCTGCTTTTTGGCCAGGGAGATGCTCTTGTCCCACTCCCTGCCCCTGGCCAACGCCTCGTAGTTGGTGCCGTCGTCCACCGCGAAGAGCTCCCTGTACGTATCATCGATCCAGGCGACGTACTCGGGCCTGGACAGGACGCGTGCATTGATTCTCTCGTCACGGAAGCTCGACCCCGTCATCAAGAAAAAGCCGGCGTCGGCCACTCGCAACACCCTCTCGGCGTCACCCCCTCCATCGTCGGTCAGCACAGGTTCTGCGCTGTACAAGAGATCGGCGAGACCGGAAAAGGCCTCCCGCAGCTCGTCCTCGCTGTAGACGGTGCGGGTCGGACCGGCAACGGGGCCTGTCGAAACGACGAAACGCTTTTCGAAGACGTTGTCGGTCTCGTCGGCCTCCCTGACCCTGTCGTCCGGGTCGATCACCATCTTCAGCACGTGCGGTCCGGGCGTCATGCGCACCACCCTGCCAAGACCGTCCCAATCGCTTACTATCCGGAAGGATTTTGCCGGCGTCGGTCCGGGAAGATCCACGATGTTGACCTTGACCCCGTCGAAGAACAGGTCCACGACGAAGTCCTGGTCCGCGGCCCTCGCGCTCTCGTTGAAGACGACAAGGTCGACGAAGACCGTCTCATCGACGGACAGGGGGCCATCGGTTATCGTTCCCGCCGCCGAGTTCACCACGATCGGACCATCCCATTCCCACAGCCAGCCGGGCACCAGGTTGGGAAGGAGCAGGACCTCTGGGACCTCGGGCTCCGGCGGCGCGCCGGCGGCGCTGTCGTCGGGTCCGACGGGCCCGTCGGACCAGGTAAGCTCCCTTACGAATACGTTGTCCGACTCGTCGGTCTCGTCCACGAGGTCGTTCGGGTCCACCACCACCTTAAGGACATGCCGGCCGGGCTCAAGACTCACGACGCTGTTCAGACCACCCCAGGGACTGCGGTATACACGCTGCCGGGCGATCATGTGAACCCACCTGTCGCGCAGAATCAGCGTATCGTCGACGTACAGGTCGACCAGCACTCCGCCCGGGTGGCTCAGATGCCCGGAATTCGTTATCCCGTAGGCAACAAATGTGTCCGCCTGCACCGAGAGCGGTCCGGCAAGTACCCTGGGTGCGGCATGGATCGGCTCGTACGGACCCCTGTCTATCCGCAGCGAGGAACCGTAGGCGCTGGCGACCAGGGGAACGCCCCATTCCAGAGGGCTGTACAGGGTCAGGTTGACTCCCCTGCCCGATCGTCGCGCCTGCGGAGCGTCCCGTTCCTTGCCGACAAGGTCGACGGCCACCTCGTAGACGTTGTCCTCCTCGTCGCTCTCTGCCACCAGGTCCGTGGAATCGATCACCACGCGAAGCGTGTGTCGCCCGGGCGAGAGCCGCACCAGTTCCCCCAGATGGCCGTAGTCGGTCCAGGAGATGAACCGACCCGCGTCCAGGGAACCGCGAACCGGAAAGCGCTGTACGAGATACTCGTCAAAGTACAGATCGACGAAAAAGTCCCTGCCGATTCCCGCTCCCCCCACGTTGGCGACGGCCAGGCTGATGTAGTGTTCCCCGTAAACATCGATCGGCCCGGAAGCCCTCCGCCCCGCGACTGAGGTGATCACTATCGGGCCCTGCCAGCCGTCCGGCGTATGCCCAACGAGGTTCGGGCTTATCCCATCCGTCAGGTCGGCCGCATGGTCCAGGGCCTGCCCGAACTCCGGCCCGGGTACTGCGGGGTCCTCGGTCAGTACCTGTGCCTCGGGCTCCGGGACCGGCGTCGGGGGCGGAGCCGGCTCCGGGACCGGCGTGGGGGTGGGCGTCGGACTCGGGACGGCCGTCGGCGTTGGAGTGGGACCCGAGGCGAAATCGCGGGCGAATTCATCTGCCTCGGCAAGTAACAGGTCCTCGTTTAAACCAGGCGTCTCCGTCTGAGGGGTGCGATCTTCGATCCGTTCATCATCGGAGCAGCCGGCGAATAACGCAGCGACCGACATGGCCAAGGCGAGCACAAGCAACCTGGAGCGTGCGGGTGTGAGCGAACCGGCCATATCTGCTATTACAACGCAAAACACGGGGAATTGGTGGGGTCCAAGGCCGGCCGGACGAGCAGCGAGGGGGTCGGCACGGATGGGAGATCCGGCCGTTACCGTCTGAAGGTTGTCGGAAGGGCCCGCTCCCCTTCCTGCATGTCTAGCGGGTCAGCTGAACTGTCGCGACGTAGTCGGTGACCTCGCTGCCATCCGCGTTCGGCAGCGGCTGGAGGTCCAGAAGCTGGATCGACAGGTTACCCGCCATCTTCCTGGGCTCGCCGGCCACCCCTCCCTCAAGGGAGAACTCGGTCTCGCCCAGGCTGAGGCCGCCGGTCAGAACAGAGACCAGAATGGCCGCCCTTCCGGGATCGTCACAGGTCTGCCCGGCCGGGCAGCGCGTGTCTTCGACCACCTCCATGAAGGTCAGCGTCACGTTGATGACCTCCTCCACGGCCAGCCGCTCACCCAGAGCTACCTCTAGCGGAACACCAAAGCCGCGCTCGGCCTCGCCCTTGAATTCTCCCAGCGCGGTGGTCGCGCCCAGTTCGCCCTCGGGGGTCGGCGTCGGGTTAAGGGTGGTATCAGCGACGTTTTCAACGAAGGTCTCATCGGCCCCTGCCTCGTTGCCGCCGCACCCTGCGGCCGCCAAGGCAGCGGACATCACCAACACGACCAGCAAGAGTAGTCTCATCCTCATCACTCCACCGGAGATTCTAACATTCCGGTCCACGTAGAATACTAGCCGCCGGAGCAGGCCCGTGAGCGCCCGGCGGGATGACTGGAAGGAGCCCAAAGCCATGGAGCGCAAGATCCCCTCTCGTGAACAGGTCGAGTCATACCTCAGGGACGAACGCAACTGGGGGCGGTGGAAGGACAGGCCCGGTGCCGGGGCGGTGAACCTGATCACCGACCAAAAGCGCATCGAGGCGGCCTCGCTGGTGAGGAGTGGCAAGGCCATCTCGCTCGCGCGACCTCTCGCCGTAGAGCCGTCGCATGACAATGTCAAGCCGGTCGATTTCTACATGAAGCGGTTGCCCTGGATCGACGACGGAGGCGCCGCGCTGGACTACATCTCGATCTTCCAGCACGGGCTGAGCGTCACCCACCTCGACGCCCTGTGCCACATGTGGGACAAGAACGGCATCTGGGAGGACAAAGACCCGGACGAAGTGCTGACCTTCGACGGTGCGACCTTCGGGGGCGTCGAGGAGTGGAGCGAGGGCATCATGACCAGGGGCGTTCTGCTGGACGTGCCCAGGCACAGAGGCCAACCCTACGTCGATCTCGACTCGCCGGTCCACGGATGGGAGCTAGAGGACATAGCCACCGCCCAGGGAATAGAACTCACGCCGGGCGACGCGGCTGTGGTGTACTGCGGCCGGGAGGCCTACGAGGATGCGAACGGCAATTACGGAGGCGATCCGGTCGGGAGCCGGTACCCGGGACTGCACGCCTCGTGCCTGCCCTTCCTCAGGAGCAACGATCTGGCCATGTTGATATGGGACATGGAGGACGCATCACCCAACGAATACGGGATCGCCTGGACGGTGCACGGAGCCATCCACGCCTACGGAATGGCACTGATAGATTGCGCGGCCCTCGCTACCCTGGCGCAGGAGTGTGCGAGGGTGAATCGCTATGAATTCATGCTCACCGTCAATCCGCTCATACTGGTAGGAGGCACGGGCTCTCCCGTGAATCCGATAGCGGTGCTGTAGGGACGCCGGGGGCGGCGCCGGCCGCCGGCTATCCGACCAGTGGAAAGGGCCGGGGAGCGTGCCCCCAACGGAATTCGAATCCGTGTTTGCGGCTTGAAAGGCCGCTGTCCTAGTCCACTAGACGATGGGGGCGCGCAGACTCACATTCTAAGCGAGACGAGCGCGTTAGGTCCGGACCCGGCGACTCCCCCCTAGGGATAAAGTGCCAGTTGTTCCAGGCCCGAGGTCTCCGGCAGTCCCAGCATGATGTTGGCGTTTTGCACGGCCTGGCCAGCCGCACCCTTGACCAGATTATCTATGCACGCAAGCACCACCAATCGGTCAGTGCGAGCGTCCACGGTCGGGTATACCAGACACTTGTTGCTTCCCAGGGTCTGTTTGGTTGCGGGTGGCTCGCCGACCACTTCGACGAACGGTTCATCCCTGTAGTGCTCGGTGTAGATCTCGGTGATCTTCGAGCCCGCCGCGGCACCGGCGACACTGTCTCTAAGAGGCGCATAGCAGCTGACGAGTATGCCCCTGGTCATGGGCACCAGGTGGGTCAACAGCGTGAGCCGCAGGTCCGGGCCCGCGTTTATCCGTTCCAGTTCCTGAACGATCTCCGGCATGTGGCGATGGCCGGATATCGAATATGCCTTCAGGCTCTCGTTTACCTCCGAATAGTGCGTGTTCAGAGACAGCCCCCTTCCCGCTCCTGAAACGCCCGACTTGGCATCGACGATGACGTCCTGCCCAATCAGCGACCCCGAGACTGCGGGGGCCAGGGCCAGTATTGCCGCAGTGGGGTAGCAGCCGGGGTTGGCCACCAGGTCGGCGCCGCACACGTCCTCCCGGCTGAGCTCCGGCAGACCGTACACGGCGGTCTCGAGGTGAGCGGGCGACGGATGATCGACCTTATACCACTCGCCGTATATCGCTGATTTCCTGAGCCGGAAATCCGCGCTGAAATCAACGACCCTGGCGCCCGCCTCGATCAGCGGTACCACCTTTTCGGCGCTGGCGGCGTGCGGCAGGGCCGAAAAGACTATGTCCGCATCGCCCTGCAACTCGTCGGCGATAGTCAGGTGCAGATCCGACAGGTGAGGGAAGACCTCCGCCAGGCGCTTGCCTGCGGCGCTGCGGCCCGTGGCGGCAACGATCTCAAGGTCCGGGTGGCCGTCAAGTATCCGGGCGAGCTCAGCCCCCCCGTATCCGGTGACGTTGATTATCGCTGCCTTCATTAGCTGATGTTACGGTGTCCGGCGCCGCGTCCACAACGAGGGGCGGGTCTCATCTTGGGCGCATTTCAACCCGCGCGCGCCCTGTTCGCCCTGCCCCTGCCGGAGCGAGCCTTTTCCTCGCGTTCGAATCCGGCACGCGACCTGCAGCCCCAGGCAAGGACGCACTCTGAGCACCTTGGCCTGATGGCCTTGCAGACCTTGCGACCGTGATTGATCAGGTACAGGTGGAAGGCGAACACCTGGTCGGGGGCCACCATCGGCTCCAGCAGGTCGTGAGCCCGGTCGGCGCTGACCTTGGGACCTATCAGGCCGAGCCTGCGGGCTACCCGGTATATGTGCGTGTCGACCGGCATCGCCGGAAGACCCAGAGAGAAACACAGGATTATGGCCGCCGTCTTCGGACCGATGCCGGGCAGGTCCTTCAGCCACTGCTTTGCCTCCGGCAGGGGCATCTCTGCGAGGAAACTCAGGTCGAAAGATCCCACCTTCTCCCGCACGATCCCCAGTACCTGCTTTATTCTTGGTGCCTTCGTCTTTGAAAGACCGGCGGACCTGATGGCTCGCTCTATGTCGGCGACCTGTGCGTCGGCGACCGCCTCGACCGACCCGAAGGTCGCCATCAGGTTGCGAAAGGCACGCTCCGAGTTGATGTCCGATGTATGCTGGGAAAGGATGGTGAAGACGAGCTCGGAGGCCGCATCGTACCGGGGCGCCCATTCAAAGGGCCCGTATTCCGGCTCAAGCCGGGCCATCACGTCGGCGGCCTTGACGCGGCGACGGCCGGGTTTTCGCGGGGAGGTGTTCAAGTGGAGGTGTCGTCCTCGTACACCGGCGGTAGGCGGGCCACGAAAGGCTAACACAGGCCGTTAGGGGCCCACATGGATCCACAGCGAGTGAAGCTGGCCGAGTACATAGAGGAACTGGTCGAGGGCAACGAGCCGCTGGACCACTCCAGTCACCTGCTCTTGTCGGGCCTGCCCGCAGACGACGTCGAGCAACTATCCGCGGCCTGGGCCGCCGTTCCCGTCCCGCGGAAGTTGGATCTGCTCGGTATCCTGGCGGATCTTGCGGAGGACAACGTCGAGCTGGACTTTAGCGACGTGTTCAGGATGTGCATCAATGACGGGGACGCGGCGGTGCGCGAGTCCGCCGTAAGGGGCCTTTGGGAGAGCGAGGACAGGACGCTGATTCGCCCCCTTATCCGCCTGCTGGCCAGGGACCCCGCGCCCGAGGTGCGGGCCGCCGGGGCATTGGCGCTGCGCCGGTTCGCAGAGAACGCCCAGGAGGGCAAGCTGATCGACCGGGACGGGCAAAGGGTAAGAAGGGCACTGATGAACGCGATCGCACGCCACGGGGAACAGACGCAGGTAACCAGGCGCGCCATCGAGGCGGCGAGCTACTTTGAGGGCAGCGATATAGACGAGGTCATCGAGATCGCCCTCGGCGACGACAACCCGCTCATGCGCCAGAGCGCGATCTTCGCAATGGGCAATAGCGTGCACCTGGAGTGGCTGCCTCGGCTCATCGACGCCCTGCGCGCTGACGAGCCGGCGATCAGGTACGAGGCCGCGGGTGCTGTGGGTCGACTGGGAGGGATATCGTTGGTTCCCCACCTGGTGCCACTGCTCAAGGACGAAGACACCCTGGTGCAGCAGGCCGCCGCGACGGCCCTCGGCCAACTGGGCGGTCAACTGGCCAGGCAAGAGCTCGTGAAGTGCCTCGAAACCGACGACGAGGTGCTGGAACAGGCGGCGCGGGCAGCCCTTGCGGTGGTGGATTTCGAGGAGGATCCGCTGGGAGTGAGGTTCGGGGGATGATCGACGACGGCGAACTGAGAAGAGCGCGACAGATCCTGAGCGCCGAGCCCTGGCTGCCGACGCCGCTCTTGCCCTCGGCCGTTGCCGGCCGACGGCTAGGCATCGACCTGTGGTTCAAGAGGGAGGACTGCACGCCCGTCGGATCCTTCAAGATCCGTGGCGGGCTGGTGTCGATGGCAATGGCCGACAAGACGGCCACCGACGGAGGCGTTTACGGGGCCTCGGCCGGCAACTACGGGCTGGCCCTGGCCGAGGCGGGCCGCCGCCGCGGCGTCCGCGTCACCGTCGTGGTGCCGAAAGACGCCAACCCATCCAAGGTGCAGCGCATCCTGGCGACCGGCGCCTCAGTCATCCACCACGGCGATGACTTTGACGCCGCCAAGGAACACGCCCGCAGCACCGCACAGGAGGTCGGGGCTGCCTTCTGGGAGGACGGTGTCATCCCGGAGATGGCGCTGGGCGCCGCCACGATAGCGACCGAGCTCATCGAATCGGGGATGACCTGGGACTGGGTGCTGGTGCCCGTCGGTAACGGATCGCTCATCAAGGGCATAGCCTGGGCATTCGGGTCGATGAGTCCCGAGACGAAGGTAATCGGGCTGGTCTCGACGGGAGCGCCGGCCATGGCCAGGGCCATCTCCGGTGAGCCGTTCGATCCTGCCGCGCCAACAAGCACCGAGGCGGACGGTCTGGATGTCAGGGTGCCGATCGTTCCGATATCCCGGGAGATAGGTGAGCTGGTTGCCGGAGTCTGGCTGGTGCCGGAGCAGGGCCTGATACCGGCCGTAAGAAGCATGATCGATCTGGAGCAGACGATGGTGGAGCCATCCGCCGCCATCACACTGGCCGCATGCCACGGCCACCGCGACGAGCTCGCGGGAGCCAGGGTTGCTGCAATCGTCACCGGCGCCCACCTGCGGTCCTCGTTGCTGGAGGCGATCTCCCGCTCACCCGGGCTCCACTTGTGATGAACGGCCCGGTGCCGACCGTCGGCCTGATAGTAAACCCCGCCGCGGGCAGGGACATTAGGCGGCTGGTTGCCAAGGGCCGGTTCGTGCCCGACGAGGAGAAGGTGAATATCGTCGAGCGCATACTCGCTGGACTATTCGCCGCCGGGGTGGCCAGGGTGATCGCCATGCCCGATTCCGCAGGCCTCACCAGGGCCGCGGCCTCCGAACACGTGGGGGCGATGGAGCTCGAGACCCTGGACATCCCCGTTGTGGGGCGAGAGCGAGACTCGATGCTGGCGGCCAAGGAGATGAAGGACAGGGGCGCGGCCTGCATCGTGACCCTCGGCGGGGACGGGACCAACCGGGCCGTAGCATCGGCACAGCTGTCCGTGCCGCTCGTACCGGTATCCACGGGCACCAACAACGTATTCCCGATCCTGGTGGAGGGCACCATGGCCGGGCTTGCGGCCGGCGTACTTGCCACCGGGGCGGTGGAGCCCCAGGCCGTTACCTATTCGCGTCCAATGCTGGAGGTGTCCGTTGACGGCGAGCGTCGGGACATCGCCCTGATTGACGCCGCGGTTGCCAGGCAGCAGTACATCGGTGCACGGGCGATCTGGAACGCGGACCAGATCACCGAATTGTTCGTCTCGGGCATATACCCGACCAGCATCGGACTGGCCTCCATAGCTGCGCGCCTGCCGGCTGAGCCGGGACGGGGCCTGCACATCCGGCTGGGCGGAGGAGGCGTAGTGGTGTCGGCCCCGGTTACGCCGGGGACCTTCCAGGCGGTCCGGGTGGCCCGGTGGTCTTCACTGCCGTTCGGCGAGCCCAGGGAGGTATCCCTCGACTCGGGGACCCTCGCGGTCGACGGCGAGCGGAGCGTAGCCTTTTGCGCCGGTCAGAAAGCATCGGTCGCCCTGGTCGAAAGGGGTCCCCGAGTGGTGTGCGTGGACAAGGCCCTTGAACTTGCGGGCCGCGCCGGAGCCTTCGTCCTTTAGAACACGGGCCCGCATTGCGGAACCCGCTCCCCCAAGACGAGAAAGGCTCCCGAGCCGCCACGCGCCGCCCCTGACTCCTTGCCCGGAAGATCTCCCTCGCTGCTGGTGTCCCAGAGACGGCCTCGGCCGGGGTCGACGATGCCACCCGCTAAAGGGTTGGTCGGCCAAGGCCCCCGAACGGTGCGGGCTGGGCCTCATCGGCTCCGGGCCACGGGGGACAGGTAAAGCACAGGAATGTGAGGGCCTGAGGCCCTGCGGCGAACTGGAAATTCCACCTGGGCGGTATGACCAGCGCATCGCCCGGCCCTACCTCCACGGGCGTCGCGTGGTCCGGGTCGCTGCCTGGAGGGCTTCGCCAGACGCTCCCGGTACCCTTCAGCACGTACCAGAGCTCCTCGACCCTGCGATGCCAGACCGGTCTGGAGCGCTGCCGGGCATCCAGGGTCACCTCACAGAGCGAAGCGCTCTCGGCCGCCTGAGCGGTGCCGAGCAGCACGCGTATTTCCGACCCGTCCGGGGCCAGGGTGTCAGGACACCTGCCTCTTCGACCAACCGGCGGACTCAGGCCTTCTCCGCTCACACTCCGACCTCCGAACAGGATTCGCCTGGCGAAAGCCAGGCCGGGGACGCACCCGATACTGTAGCTGCCGCCGCTGTCCAGGGCATCGGGAGTCCGCCCCGCGGCCTCCGAGCCGGTCCAGCGGCGTCCGACCGATGGGACGGGCGGCCCTGCTCCTTCTATCCCGCAACCGCCCCGGTCACCTGGGGAACGGGTCGGACTCGCTCGTAAGCGCCTGCCACTCGCTGATGGAAGACCCACGGCTGGTCTTGTCGCCCCACAGGCTCTTTACGTAGGTGAGGATCTGAACTATCTCGTCGCGGGTGAGATGATCGCCGAATGCGGGCATCGCGCTCCTGAAACTCGACAGATCGGTGTCCTCCTGGAATTGACCTCCCTCGCTGACGATTCGGTACAACAGGCCGTCCGAGTGGTGCCAGGTGTGACCATCTCCGTTAAGCGGCGGCGGGGGCAGCGTGCCATCCTCTTTGGGAATGTGCCAGTCGGCTTGACCCTGTCCGTCGACTCCATGGCAGATCGCGCAGTTGGCGGCAAAGAGCCGCTTACCCTCCTCGGCCGCATCCTCCATGGAGGGCGAACAGGCCGCAAGCGAGACGATCGCCAGGGCGAGCGGGAGGAGAAGGGCCCTCGCAGATGGCCAATCGGCAGGCCTGCCAGCCCTTTGACGGGTGGATCGCGGAAACGAGGCGAAAATGGCGGTCAAATCTCGACCCCGACCGGACAGATACGGCCGCAGGCCGACTGAGCCGCGGTGTGGACTGGAACTCCGGGAGGCCTTGCTATGGAAGCGCCCTCTAGCTCTTGGGCGCCTGTATACAGCGTCAAATGGACAACCATCCAGCCGTTGCGTTGGCTACATGTGGGTGATATCTTTATCGCCGAATCAACATGATCAATGTGCCGTGCTAACGGCGCAAAAAGAGTAGGTGTACACATGAGCGTTTACAAGGCCGAATACCTTTGGATCGACGGAGCTTCTCCCACGCAGAAATTGCGTTCCAAGACCAGGATCATCCCCTCAGGCGAGTCTCCCCCTCAGTGGGGTTTCGACGGATCGAGCACCAACCAGGCTTCCGGCAACGACTCGGACTGCGTGCTTAACCCCGTCTTCGAGTGCCGTGACCCGGTCCGGGGAGGAAAGAGCAGGCTGGTGCTGTGCGAGGTACTCAATCCGGACCAGACTCCCCACCCGTCCAATCGCCGCAGCAAATGCGTTGAGAGCGCCGCCAAGTACGCTTCCCAGAAGCCCTGGTTCGGCATTGAGCAGGAGTACACCCTCTTCAAGGGCATCCATCCACTGGGATGGCCTACGAACGGATTCCCCGCCCCGCAGGGAGGGTACTACTGCGGCGTGGGCGCCGACGAGGTATTCGGCCGCGACGTGGTGGAAGAGCACATGAACGCCTGCATCAAGGCCGGCCTGGACATCTCGGGCATCAATGCCGAAGTGATGCCCGCGCAATGGGAGTTCCAGATAGGCCCCAGCGGGCCCGTCGAGGTCGCCGACCATGTATGGGTCGCCAGATGGCTGCTCTACAGGGTCGCCGAGGAATTCGGCGTCTCGGCCACCCTCTACCCCAAGCCCGTCAAGGGAGACTGGAACGGCGCCGGCGCTCATACCAACTTCTCCACGGAGGCCATGCGGGAGTCCTACGAACCGATCATCTTGGGCATTGAGGCCCTCAGGGAAAGGCATGACCTTCACATCTCGAACTACGGTCACGCCATCGAGGAGCGTTTGACCGGTCTGCACGAGACCTGCTCGTTCCGCGAGTTCAAGTACGGCGTGTCGGACCGCGGGGCATCGGTCCGGATACCCTGGCAGGTGGCGAGGGACCAGAAGGGCTACATAGAGGATCGCAGGCCCAACGCGAACGTCGATCCATACGTCGCCACTCACCTGATGATGGAGACGATCTGCCCCGCGCTGGCGTGAATGCCGGGGCGACGGCACCCGCCCCACAGGACAGCGGTGCTGATTGGGGCCCCGGGCTAACTGGACGAAGTCGAACTGATGAACTGACCCCACAGTCGGGGAGGCCGGTTTGCCGGCAGCCGCAGACGAGGAGAGCGATCGGCCATGTCAAAGATCAACAAGCTAAAGTTCGAGTCGTCGATTCCCATAACGATGCGGGACGGCACAAGACTGTATGCGGACCTTTTCCGCCCGGATGATCAGAACGCCTACCCCGTCCTGCTTACGCGTACCCCGTATGACCGCACCACCCCGTTCGCCTATTCGATGTCGGTCGATGCAGTCAGGGCGGGGCGCTCGGGCTACGCGGTGGTCGTCCAGGACTGCCGCGGACGGTTCCAGTCCGAGGGCGAGTGGCATCCGTTCGTCAACGAAGCCAACGACGGCTACGACACTATCGAGTGGATTGCCGCCCAGGACTGGTGCGACGGCAATGTCGGCATGTTCGGAGGTTCCTACGTGGGGGCGACCCAATGGCTGGCCGCCTGCGCCCGCCCGCCCCACCTGAAGGCGATCACACCGGGCATTACGGCCTCCAACTACCACGAGGGCTGGACCTACCAGGGCGGAGCGTTCGAACTCGACTTCAACCTCAACTGGGCGCTCCTGTACCTTGTCGGCGCCAACTATGACAACCTCATGCGCAATCACGGTGCGCCCGAAGGCAGGCAGATGGAACTGCTGGCCAGGGCCGACGACCTGACGGCAGAGTACAACCACCTACCCATCAAAGACTGGCCCGTACTGAGGGACATCGGCGAGTTCTACTACCGCTGGCTCGACCACCCGGAGTATGACGAGTACTGGAAGGCCGTGAGCATCGAGGAGCACCACTCCCGGATCGACGTGCCGGCGCTCAACTTCGGTGGATGGTTCGACATCTTCATGGGCGGCACGCTGCGCAACTACATGAGGATGCGCGAGATGGGAGATGGGGAGGCGGCCCGCAGCGGACAGCGCCTGATGATCGGTCCCTGGGTCCACCCGGGCGCCCTGCCCACCTTCCCGGGTACCTCCGTGGGCGAGGAGTACTTCGGCTGGAGCGCTTACTCAGCCAACATCGATCTGCACGGCATCCTTCTGCGATACTTCGACCATTACCTTAAGGGGATCGATAACGGCGTAGCGGGGGAAAAGCCCGTCAGGATATTCGTGATGGGCGAGAACGCCTGGCGCGACGAGGACGAGTGGCCGCTGAGCCGGGCCGTCGAAACGAAGTACTACCTCGATAGCGGCGGGCACGCAAACTCGCTCGGCGGGGACGGAACCCTCAGCGTCGAACCACCGACCGGGTCTCCATCCGACTCATACGTGTACGACCCTATGTTCCCTGTCCCGACGAGGGGGGGCGGCTTGTGCTGCTACGACAACCCGAGCAGGGCGGGCGCCTTCGACCAGACAGAGATAGAGCGGCGCGAGGACGTACTCGTCTACACGACGCCCCCGCTAGAGGAGGACCTTGAGGTCACCGGACCGGTGACCGTAAAGCTCTACGCCTCATCGAGCGCACGGGACACCGACTTCACCGGCAAGCTCGTGGACGTATACCCGGACGGGGCGAAGGCCGTGAACCTGACCGACGGCATCATCAGGGCGCGATACCGGAACGGAACGGAGGACGCCGAGCTACTGGTTCCGGACCAGGTCTACGAATACACCATAGATCTATGGGCGACGAGCAACGTGTTCAAGAAGGGTCACCAGATCCGGCTGGATATCTCCAGCTCGAACTTCCCGCGCTTTGACCGAAATCCCAACACGGGAGACCCGGTCGGCGAGGGGGTGAGGACGGTGAAGGCCACCCAGACGATCCTGCACGATGCGGGCCACCGCTCGCACGTAGTGCTGCCCGTCGTCCCCCGCTAGGCTGCCCGGGCGACCAGTTGGCGTGCCCGGCGGATGCCCGGGCCCAGACAGGCGCTGAGATGGCGGGGATGGCTATTGCGCCAGGAAGCCGCCGTCCACCACCAGCTCCGCTCCCGTGACGTACGACGACTCGTCCGAGGCGAGATAGAGCACGGCGTTTGCTATTTCCTCAGCCGTGCCCAGTCGGCCCATGGGCACCTTGCTGAGCCTGCGCTCCAGCGCCCCAGGCTCAGAGAAGGGAGCGACCGTAAATGGCGTATCGGCATAGCCCGGGTGCAGCGAGTTGACCCTTATGCCATCGCCTGCCAGCTGTATCGCCGCCGCCTTGGTCAGCGACAGAATGGCGCCCTTCGCCGCATGGTAGGCGGTGTTGCTGGGGCTGCCGGTCAACGCGGCGATGGATGACACGTTAATGATGGAGCCGCCCCCTCCGCGCCGCATGATCGGCGCCGCCAGCTTTATGCCCAGGAAGGTGCCGGTCGCATGCACGGCCATCGCCCTGTCCCACTCATCCTCCGGGGTGCTCTCGACATCGTAGAGGGCGTGCACTCCGGCACCGTTTACAAGCACGTCCAAGCGGCCGTAGGCCCCGGTGGCGGCGTCGATCGCCGCATGCCAGTCTGACGCGCTGGTGACATCGAGACGCACGAACATGGCCAGAGCGCCGGTCTCGCTGATCTGGGCGGCGGTGAGCGAGCCGCTCTCCTCGTCCACGTCGGTGACAACGACCGACGCACCTTCGCGCGCCGCGATCCAGGCGAAGGCCCCGCCGAAGCCCATCAACTGCCCGCGTACGCCATTGGCACCACCGGTTATCATCACGACCTTTCCAGATAGTCGAGCAGTCAATCCCCTACCCTCCTTGCCGCAAGGCGCGCCTGCTTGACCAGCATGCCCAACGTGTGCGCATCGAAGCCGAGCTCGACCGCCTTCGCCAAGTCCTCCAGGGCGGGCTCCTCCTCGCCGAGGGAGACCCTCCCGAGGGCACGCACGGCGTATGCCTGAGCGTGGTCGGGCTTGATCGCCATCGCCATTTCCGCGTCGCGCACGGCCAGGTCGGGATGCTTGGCCTCGAAGTTGGCCATCCCGCGGTTGGACAGCGCGTCTACGTTCGCTGGGTCCAACTCGGTAGCCCTGGTAAAGTCCTCAATCGCTAGAGACAGCTGTCTGAGGTGGACGTAGGCCATCGCCCTATTGTAGTAGGCCTCCGAGTCGGACGGGTCAATGACCAAAAGGCGCGTAAAGTCCTCCACGGCCTGCTGGGGCTTAACCAGCTGCCCCAGGATGACGCCACGTCTGGACAGAGACTTCACATCGTCCGGGTCGGCCTCGAGCCTGGCAGAAAGTTCTGCAAGTTCGGCCTCCAGCCTGCGTATGGAGGCCTCCATGTCGATTTCGGCACCGCTCTGGTGCATGTTCACCTCAGCCTCTAACGAGGGTCTTCCCTGGCGCCCACGATCGAGGATCTCCCGGAGTCCGGCGTCGGAGATGCGCTGGCCTGAGTAAGCGCCACCAACGCCAGGCCGAACATCGCGGCCGCGGCGATGAACGCCGGGCCGTATCCTCCCGACAGATCGTACGACAGACCCGCGATCAGCGGTCCAAGGCCAAAAGAAATGACCGTGGTCGCAGAGACCAGGCCCATTATGGTACCGAAACTCCTGATCCCAAAGCTGTCCTGAACCAGCAGCGGAGACAGCGTCCCGAATGACCCCATGAAGAACCCGAACAGGCCGACCGCCAGCCAGAGAGTTGCACCGGACAGCAGCGTAAGCATCATGATAATGCCGATGATCTGCCCGCCGAAGGCGACCATCATGACGAACCTGGCGGGCACCCTTTCGGTCAAGTAGCCAAGCACGAGCTTTCCCGCCATCCCGCATGCCGCCAGAACGCTCACGGACAAGGCGGCTGTAGTCCCCGATATCTCACGGACCTCCATGTGCGCGAAGACGTGCCCGAGGATGATCGTGTACGTGAAGTTACCCAGCATGATCGCCAGCGCCACCGCAAAGAACGCCCGACTCCTGAGGGCCTGCCTGGGTGTCCAACCCCCGATTCCGACCGATGACTCAACTCTCCGACCCCGGGTGCCGGGCACCCGGGACGAAGCCTTCCCAGACCCGGGTTCAGTAACAACCAGCGCAGCTGCGATCGCGAGGACAAGGGCCGCCAGGCCCAGGCTCAGGTACGCCGTTTGCCAAGACCCGTCGGCTGCGATCGCAACGCCCACGAGAGGCGGCACCAGCAGGCCGCCGAAGTTGTTGCCCATGGTTGCGGCCGCCATCGCTCGGCCACGGGTCCTGGGGAACCACAGGCCCACCAATCGGCCGGCGGGCAGGATGGCCGCTCCGTAGAAGGCCAGGAACTGCATGGCGGAAAGTACGTACCAGTGCCAGAGCTCGTTCATCAGGGGGCGCAGGGCGAAACTGACAGCGAGGACGAACAGCGAGGCCACCATCACCGGCCTTGCCCCGTGTCGGTCCATCAGGCGGCCGATCAGTGGTCCGAAGAGGCTGCCAAGCGCCATAAAGGACAGCGAGGCGCTTATGTATGTGCGGCGCCAGCCGAACTCGTTCTCCAGAGGCTCGACGAACAGCCCGAAAGCGTAATTGGATGACCCGACTGTCAGGCCGGCGCCCAGAAAGACTACGGCGACGATCAGCCAGCCCCTGCCCGGGCCTGCTCCCATAGCTGTCCCGACGGCCGAGCGAGGCCTTGTCAGGGCCGGTGGATGATCACGCCACGGCCGTCCTCTCCGCGAGCCAGGGCAGCAAAGCCTTCGTTGATGTCGTCGAGGCTGTAGCGGCGCGTGATCAGTTCCTCCACGTTAAGCCTTCCCGCCAGATACCAGTCGACCAGCTTGGCGAAGGTCTGGTGCGGGCTTGCCGACCCGTAGTAGCTGCCAACAAGCGTCTTTTGCTGGCGGACCAGATCCACCATGTTGATGGAAGCGGCATCACCCACCGGAGCCAATCCGACCAGCACCGCGGTGCCATTGCTGCGCAGCGAGTCTACGGCCGCTGTGGTCGTGGTCGCCGACCCAAAGCTGTCCAAGGCGAGATCTACCCCACCTCCGGTCAGACGCCTTATCTCGGCGACCGGGTCCACCTCCCGCGAATTCACCACATCGGTGGCCCCGAACTTGTACGTGAACTCAAGCTTGTGATCGTGAATGTCGACCGCGATGATGCGTGAAGCTCCCATAAGGCGCGCGCCTTGGATGACGTTGAGGCCGACCCCGCCACAGCCAAATACGGCCACCGAGGCCCCAGGCCGCGCAGCCGGCGTGTTGATGACCGCGCCCACTCCGGTGGTAACGCAGCAACCTATGAGCGCAGCCACCTCCATCGGAACCTGATCCGAAACGGGAAAGCAGGCCTGCTCGGGCACGACGCCCATCTCGGCGAACACCCCTATCTTGGACATCTGGTAGATCCGTATGTCTCCCCTGCTCAGGCGCGTCGTGCCATCGAAGAGCGAGGCTCCGGTTGCCAGGTTCGTGGCGCATAGCTGCGGATTGCCCGTGCGACATTGCCGGCAGCGGCCGCAGTCAGATACGAAGGACAAGATGCACCGGTCCCCGGGCCGGACGGAAGTGACGCCCGGACCCACCTCATCGACGACCGCCGATCCTTCGTGTCCCAGCACTGCGGGCAGGGGGATCACGCCAGTGCCCGTCATGACGTGGTGGTCGCTCGCACATAGACCGCTGGCCGCCATCCTCACCCGGACCTCCCCCGCCTTCGGCGGCTGAAGGTCAAGGTCCTCAACTACCAGGGGCCTGTTGGCCTCGTATAGAACGGCGGCCTTCATCGGCATTTCCTCCGCCCGAGGATTTGGCGCCCCCCGGCCAGGGGCCGTACGCATCCGGGCATCGGTCAAGTTTAAACGCCCCGGGCAGCCTCATGCAGCGCAGGTCCGGATGGTATATTTCGACCCTGCCGCACGAGATCCGAGGAGCAAGCGAGAAGGCTTGACCCCGCACGTAGACCCTACCCTACCGAGGTGTACCGAGCAGGCCCGCCAGCTTGGTGAAGACCCTGTCGGGAGCGCCCCGCCGTGGAACCGGTGCCTGGTGTTCGAACTGCCGGCTCCCTGGGAAGCCAGGGTCGAGTTCTCGAGAGCGTTTCCGGACGAACCGAGACAGATCCTGAGCCAGATTGAGGCGCGCGGTGAGCGGGTGCGGCTGCAGTGCGTGCTCCCAGATCCCGAGTATTCCACCCCCGGCAAAACGAGGCTGATCCTCTTTTCCAGACCCACTGACGTCCTGGCCAGTTGCGGCAGAGCGGAGTACCTGGTGCCGAGCGAGTCGGCTGCCGAGGTCGCCTGTGCGCTGCTTGAAGACGGTGCGATCCCCGAGCGATTCGATCAATGGCGGGAACACGCAAGCCCGGCCCGCGAGATTCTCATATGCACGCACGGCAACCGGGATGCCTGCTGCGGATCATATGGCGTACCGATCTACGAATCGCTGCGCAAGATGGCCGGCGAAGATCCCCTGAATGATGGCACGAAGACCAGGGTCTGGCGCACCAGCCACACGGGAGGACACCGGTTCGCGCCCACGCTAATTGACCTGCCGGAAGGACGCTATTGGGCGTTCGTCGACAACGATCTGGCCGCCGATGTCCTTCGCCGCAGGGGTGATCTGGGTTCCATGGTAGATCGCTACCGGGGCTGGGCCGCCCTGGCTTCCCCAGCCGAGCAGAGTGCAGAAAGGGCCGCCTTCGCCCGGATAGGCTGGAGCTGGGTCACAGCCCAGAAGCGAATCGAGAAGTTCGGCGCCGTTTCCGGGATCGATAGGCACCGAATCAGGTTCACATACGCCGAATCGCCCGGGCACCCGCCGGGGAGCCTTGATGTCTCGGTCGAATACGCTGGCAGCGTCCCCACCATGAACTGCATGAAGCGGGGCACGAAGGGCGACAATCCGCAGTACCGGCTCGTCGAGTAGCGGCCGGGCCCGATGGCCTGGTCCGTCTGGCGCGCCGGTTTTAACTTCGTTTCAGGGCGGAGTCACGGTCACACGAAAGCGCCTGAACGAACAGGTCGGCCTGAGCTCTGCCACGGACGCTATCAGCCATCCGGCCATGCCTTCCGGCCGCTTCAGCCGGTCCCCAACGCTCGGTATCGGGCCGTAGGTCTGGCCGAGCGGCTCACCGGTTTCCGATATGAGAAACCAGTTCGAGGCCGGAAGGCAGGTCCTCCGCTCACCATCGGTGTCGCCAGTCACTCGGTCAACTCGGGCCGGGCAAGAAGGTCAGCGCCTCGATGCATCTCAGGTGTTTCGAAGATGATCTACCGTCAGACGGAGGCCCTTCTCCAACGAGGTTGTGGCACGCCAACCTAGCAGGTCTCTGGCCCGGTGAACATCCAGGAAGATATGCCGCACATCCCCCGGCCTGGCGGGCGCGCGGACCGCCTCGCACGCATACCCCGTTAGTTCGGCCAAGACATCAAAGACCTGCCTGACCGAAAGCGGCCGACCGGTTCCTATGTTCACCGAGGTTCGACCATCGAACGCCAGAGCAGCCCCCACCGAGCGTGCCACATCGGTCACGTACACAAAATCCCTGGTCTGCTCCCCGTCGCCGAATATCGTCAGTTCTCGTCCTTCCAACATGCGCTCGGCGAAGATGGCGACGACGCCGGCCTCACCGTGCGGGTCCTGACGCGGCCCGTATACGTTGGCCAGGCGCAGCGTCACCAGCGACGCAGCCGCAGGCAGGAGCATCCCGAGATAGACCTCAAGGGTCCACTTGCTCAGGCCGTAAGGGCTAATCGGGCGGATTGGATCATCCTCTCTGCATGGCAGGCGCTCGGGCTCTCCGTAAAGTGCGCCGCCCGTGTTGATGTAGACGAAGCGGTCAACACCCGCTTCCACAGAGGCGGCCATGACGTTGAGGCCGTCAACTATGTTGACCTGTGCATCGAAGCCGGGCCGCTGCATGGAAACCGGCACCGCGGCCTGTGCTGCGCAGTGGATAGTGGCGTCCGGCCTGAAATCGGTGAGCGCGGCGGTAAGTTCCGGATGGCCCACTGGGAGTTCCACGACCTCCACACTCTCAGGCAGATTGGATCGCCTTCCTGTGGAAAGATCGTCGACGATCAGGATCTCGTCTCCGCGCATGGCCAGCATGTCGACGATGTGCGAGCCGATGAATCCCGCACCGCCCGTGACTACGACTCTCATGGAGTATCCAGCATAACCCGGCTTTCTCGAGCCGGACAAAGGCCGGCGAATAGTTCGACTGGATGGCGTCTGGTGGGGCCGGGCAGGCTAAATTGGTAGACTCGCCCTGAGCGGGAGGGGAAGAATGTTCGATCTACTTATCAGCGGCGGGACAATCGTTGACGGCACGGGAAGCGAGGGTTACCTCGGAACAGTAGCCGTGTCGGGCGACACTCTAACGATTCTCCGGGGCAGGACCGACGGCATTGAGGCAGCCAGGGTGATAGACGCTTCGGGCATGGTGATCTGCCCGGGCTTTATAGACCTCCACTCTCACGCCGGGCTGACGATCCTCGGCGCTCCCAATCACGATCCCAAGGTCCGCCAGGGCGTTACCACCGAGCTCGTCGGGATAGATGGCATCTCCCACGCTCCGTTCAGGACAGTCGACGAACTCAATCGCTACATATGGATGGACTCGGGGCTGAACGGCTACCCTCCGGTGCCTGCCGATTGGCTTACCGTCGCTGAGCAATTCGCTCGCTACGACCGGAAGGTGGCTATAAACATCGCGATAATCCTGGGCAACTCGCCGGTCAGGATCTGGGCGGCTGGGTGGGATGACACGCCCGCCTCAGATTCGCAGATCAAAGACATGAAGTCCGTTGTAAGAGAGGCGATGGAGGAGGGGGCATGGGGTCTATCCACCGGGCTCGACTACCCGCCAGGCTCGTTTGCCAGCACTTCGGAACTGGTGGCCCTTGGCTCGGTGGTCGCCGAAATGGGAGGCTTTTATCACACACACACACGGGCGAGCCTCAAGGCCAAGGGGCGGCTGGCACCCTGGGAGGAGGCGATAGAGATCGGAGAGCGTTCGGGGGCGCCAGTGCACCTGACCCACTACCGCCAGAGCTACCAGGGAGACGGCAGCCACCTTGACTACCTCGACCTCGTCGAGGACAACAGGGCGCGCGGCATCGACGTAACGTTCGACTGCTATACATACCCCTACTCCGGCACCTCGCTGACCATCCAGCTACCGATGTGGGCGCGGCAGGGAGGGCCGGAAGGAATAGTCGACGCCTTGACCGACGCGGAGAAACGGTCCCGGATCGCCAGCGAACTGAGGTCTCACTCCGTCCCAACCGAGAGGACAGAGTCATGGCATGAGCTGTGGTTGACGGCGTTTAACCGTCCGGAGAACGCACGTTTCGATGGCCATTCCCTGGCCGAGATCGCAGAGCTAAGGGGCCAGGACCCGGTCGAGGCAATGATGGACCTGCTCCTCTCGGAGAATCTCGGGATTTCGCAGGTGGGCGCGGGAACCAACGCCCAGACGCTCCATGCGTTCGTGTCCCACCCGATGGGGATGATCGCCAGCGACGCCATACTCATCGGGGAATACCCGAATCCGCGGAGCTACGGCTGCTTTCCAGTGGTCCTGGCAGAGTTCGTCAGAGCCGAGCGGCAACTGAGGCTTGCCGAGGCCATCCGCAAGATGACGTCGTTCCCCGCCCAGCGCCTTGGGCTCCGAGACCGGGGCATCCTTCGCAGCGGCTTCAGGGCAGATATTGTGGTCTTTGACCCGCAGCGCGTGGAAGCGCCGGCTACCAGGATCAACCCCAAGCGCTACGCCGTCGGCATTGAGTACGTAATTGTCAACGGCGTGATTGTAATCGACCGGGACCGAAACACCGGCGCGCTGCCCGGCAGGGCGGTTCGGCGGGGCCAGGACTAGCGCGCGCCTACCCCTCTGTCGGTCTGAATGCCGCACCCGCGTCCACATGCACAGGAGCACAGGACCTCGTCCGTGCAACGACCACGCCGACGGTGCGGCCTCAAGAGACTGCCCAGGGCGACCTAGCCGAGGTTATGCGCACTGCAGGCAGACGTACAACAATGACCGACGGTCTAGCTCCCCCTGCTACCGACCTCGGGCACCTAAGGACAATCTGCCTAAGGTACCCGCACAGGCGCTGGCCCTAACAACAGGGCAGCTACTACATTAGGACGGGTGGGTGAGGTCATTCGGGGTGGGCCGGGATCTGCTAGACCGGCCAGCCCAAGCGCTTTGCTTCTAGCTTGCGCTCGGTCGGCTCGTGTGCTGCAGGTGGTCGACGTGGTGGCTCTCTTTACAGTTAGAGGCCGTCGCTTCCAGTTGGAGCGTGACGTGCCCTATACCATAGCGATTATGCGCGATGTCCTGAATTCGGGTGCGGATCAGATCACGGCCCCCCTGGTACGAAGGATCCACGATAACGTGCGCTGTAAAGGCCTCGCTGCCGGAAGTAATGGTCCAGACATGGACGTCGTGGATGATGGTGACGCCCTCAACTTCCTCGATGTCGTGGCAGAGCTTGTACGGGTCTATGTGCTGAGGGGTGCCCTCAAGGAGCACGTTCATGACCGTGAACATCAGGTGCCTACTGCTCCAGAGGATGAGCAGGGCGATCACTACGCTCAGGACCGGGTCTGCGAGATTCCACTCCAGCGTCAGGATGAGTACCGCGGAGATTATGACGCCGACAGAGCCCATCAGGTCGGCGAGAACGTGCTGGAAGGCTCCCTCTACGTTCATGCTGTGCCCAGCGGACCGGTGAAGTACCCACGCGGCGGCAATGTTTATCAAGAGGCCGCCGGAACCGACAATGAGCACCGGCAGGCCATTTATATGGACATCCTCGGTGAAGGCCCGATGGTACGCCTCGAAGCATATCCAGCCAGCTATGAGCCAAAGGGCGATGGTGTTGAACATCGCGGCCAGCACCTCGGTGCGCTCGTAGCCGAAAGTCCGCTCAGCGCTCGCCGATTTGTCCGCAATCCACATGGCGACGAGGGCCATCCCTATGGCGAGGGCGTCGGTGAGCATGTGGCCGGCGTCGGCTATGAGAGCCAGGCTACCCGATAGGACGCCTCCCACGACCTCGGCAATCATGTAGGTCGAGATCAGCGTCAGGGCGATTATGAGGTTCTTCCGGCTCGCGCCCCTCAGGTCGTGGGCATGGTCGTGGCCTCCATGGTCATGGCCGTGATCGTCATGGCCTCCATGATCGTGACCTCCGTGGTCATGGTGATCGTGTTCGTGGCCTTCGAGGTCACCGCGGGCGAGGCCGTCGTGATCGCTGGAGTCAGGACCATCGCTACCGATTGAGGACGAGAAACTGTTCCGCGGGATAGCGGCTGCCGGGACCGGACTCGGGGGCACGGCCGGCGAGACGAAAGCCCCTTGCAGCTTTTGGAAAACGCTTCTTAGGGTCCTCAACTCACCAAGTGCCTGCGACCACACTCTGCGATTGCCCATCCAAACACGAAATGAACTCTAGCGTGCAAGATCGGCTGCTGCCCTTACCCCCCATCCAGCGGGCCGGGTCATGCTGTAACCTCGTTTGTACAGCGCCCGCCGCCAGTAACCATATATCTACCGCGTCCCTAAAATAGCACAGTATCCTGTGCGCGTTCGGGCCGAATCCCAAGCGGTTAGTGGCATCAAGTGGACGCAGTATCAAGTGGGTGCTGGACTTAGGGGGGCCGCCGTGTAGCACGCCCATCCGCCAGAGGGCCTTGGCCACCGGGCAGTCCTGCCCTGTAGCCACATCCGGCCGCCTCAACAAGCTGATCACCCGCTCCGGACGGTGCTTGACTATTCCCATCCGTCCCCATGCCCAAGCCATCAGTGGCGGCAAGTGGACGCAGTATCAAATGGGCACTGGATTTAGGGAGGCTGCCGTGTAGCACGCCCATCCGCCAGAAGGCCTTGGCCACCGGGCAGCCCTGCCCTGCAGCCGCTTCCGCCTGCCTCAACAAGCTCATCACCCGCTCCGGACGGTGCTTAACTCTTCCCATCCGCCCCCATGCCACGATCGAGCGGGAGCCCGATAGCCCCGGAAATGAACTTGTTGGGAGGGTTACCGGAGCATCGCTGCAGCGGCAGCCCTCGCCTCGTCCAGGGTCGCTACGATGTTTCCCGCAGGAACCCGCCGCAGTACATCGAGCGCATTGAGCGTTATGGCGGGCCTCCCGGACAGCCCCAGGACTATGCAATCCGTGTTCTGTTCCAAGGCCGTATCGATCAGCTGCTCAACAACCAGGGCGGCACTGTCGTCGATGTAAATGGTCTCGGTAAAGTCGAGTATGACGACCTCATGCTCCCGATTATCGGCGCTGATCGTGTTGGTCAACTTGTTCGAGGACGCGACTGAGAAGGTCCCCCTCAGCGCCACAAGCCCCACGCGGGCAGAGAATTCGTCCCCCTCCTCGTCTTCACTCTCGGCATCCTCATCGCCTTTTTCGCCACTGCCGGGGAACAGGAAATCCCGATCCAGCAGCGGTACCGAGACCACGCTGTCAAGTTCGAACCGCTCGAACTGGCGCGCGCTGGCCATCCCGGCAACTATGAGGCCTATGGTCACCGCCGTAACCAGGTCCAGGAAAACCGTCAATCCGAGGGTCACAACCATCACCAGCCAGAAGGTGTTCCCGCTGAACTCGGAAGATCCTGGTCACGAAGCGCCAGTCGATTATGTCCCAGCCGACCTTCATCAGGATTCCGGCCAGGACCGCGTGCGGGACGGCCTCGACATATCTTCCCAGCCCGAGCACAAGCGCGAGCAGGATCACCGCCGACACCACGCCGGAAAGGGGAGTCCTGCCGCCCGCTCGTATGTTCACGACCGTGCCCATGGTGGCTCCGGCACCCGGCAGTCCTCCAATGAACCCGGCGGCCATATTGCCAACGCCCTGGCCCAGAAGCGTGCGGTTGGGCTCGTGGCGAGTGCGCGTCATCGAATCGGCTACCAGAGAGCTCAACAGAGTGTCGATCGAGCCGAGCAGCGCGATCGTCACCGCTGGCTGTACTGCCCGTATCAGCGTGCCCCCTGAAAGATCGGGCAGCTGGAGTTCGGGCAGACCGGTCGGGACTGCGCCGATCACCTGGGTATTGCTCAACCAGAACACCCCCAGCAGGGTGCCGGCTATGAGCGCCGCAAGCGCGGGGGGCAGAAACCTCCTTAGTCGGCTTGGCCATGCCACGACCACCGCCAGCGTAAAGACCGCAATTGCCAGGGCGCCAAGGTTGACGTCGCCAATGGCATCCGGCCAAGCGCGGACCGCTCCGATCGGCCCTGCCGTGGCAACGCTCACCCCCAGAAAGGGCAACGTCTGAACCAGTATGATGATCAGGCCGATGCCGGACATGAAGCCGGATATGACCGAGTAGGGCGTGTAGGCAACGAACCGGCCGATTCGCAGTACACCCAGCAGGACCTGTATCAGCCCCGCCATGATGGCGATCGTGAACGCCTCCGCGAGACTCGTCACATGGCTGGTGATCACGACCGCCATCGCCAAGGCCATTGGGCCGGTGGGACCTGAAATCTGGGTCCGGGTCCCACCGGATATCGCCGCAAAGAAACCCACCGCGACCGCCCCGTAGAGACCTGCAACCGCACCGAGGCCGGAAGCCACACCAAAGGCCAGCGCAAGCGGCAGGCTCACCACGGCCGCGGTAATGCCTCCAAAGGCATCCCCCCGGATGGTTTGCAGGTCGCACCCCACGAACAACTAGACGAGACTGCGTCTCAGGTGTGGTCAAAGATTGAACCTCAAGCTGTCTGTCTCGCTCTAGTTGGGCGGCTCCAGCTAAGTTCAGCCATTCGGTCTACGCGACCACCCGAGCGGCCACATATCCACAAGCCGGACTGTGGCACTATAAGCGATCATCGAAGGCCTTCCGAGCCATGGAAACGGCCCGTACTCATCTGGGACAAGCCACCCTACCGCAAGGCACTCCTGTTGCTGTCGGCGGTGAGGCGGCAACGTGCCGAGTCCCGCAGAGCGATGCAATAGCAACGCATTCGCTAAGAGACCGGGGAGGACGACTGATTCTGAGAGGAGGTGTCGCTCACGACGCACGCGCCGCCGCGGCAAGGCATTTGCCGGCTGAATGCTTGCTTTGGGTTCCACGCCGCCCACCTGCTCCACCGACGACTTTGGAACCGGATGCTAGTCGAGGTATGCGCTGGCGGAATCGCGTTCGTGCCATCGGCCTAGGCAAACGGAATCTCGGCAAATCATACATCCGATGATCAGACCGAGACGGACCGAAGGCCAATGTGGCATCGATACCGTCTCAAACTCGGGGAAGAGATCATTCTTCCCCGAGTACGGCAGGCCATCACCGGGGACTAGCGTCCCCTCAAATTTACGTTGCCGTTAACCGTCTTCAGGCAAGAGCACCACCCGCACGTAGCGATCTTCGGTGAAGTAACGCTGAGCCGCAGCGGCGACATCCTCCAGTGTCACATCATCCAGCAAATCATCGAATCCAACTATGCCTGTGAACGGCTCACCCCTCTTTACGGCATCGCTGATCTGATCGATCCAGAACCGGTTTTCCCGCAGGTCCTCCTCTCGGTTGGTCCTGAAGAGCTCCTTGGCGGTGTCCAGGTACTTTTGCTCGCCGCCCATCTGCAGCCAGCCTATCTGGTCGAACACCTCGTCGCGGAGCTCTTCGATGCGGTCGGGGTCGCTGCCAAAGAGGACGTAGACCTGGTACTCGGGGTCCGGGAGGGCCTGGGCACCGGCGGTGTTGACGTTGATGCTGTAGGTACCGCCGAGCGCCTCGCGCACCCGCTCGCGCAGCCGGATGCCGAGAACCTCGCCGGTCACGTCAATCGTGAGGACCTCCTGGCGGCTCCAATCCATGTCGCCGGCGTACAGGAGAATAGTCCTGCTGCGCTCCTCAAGACCGCTGCGAACCACTTCGTCCACAACGCCTGCGGGCGGGTCGAGCCCGACGTCGCGCCACTCCTCGACGCGTCCGGCGGACGGCAGGGCGGCCAGGTAGTTCTCTGTCAACGACCGCAGGGTGTCCCAGTCGAAGGCGCCAACGAAGACGAACGTCGCGTCGCCAAGGTCGGCGAAGCGGTCGGCGTACACAGCCTCGGCCGTCCCCATGTTTAGTTCCTCCAGCACCTCGACGGATAGGGGGCGCCCCCGGTGGTGTCCCTGGCTCAGCACGGAGTTCACGTAGTCGAAGAATACCGAGTCCGGATCGGCGGCGCGGAACTCGGCGACGCTTCGTAGCCTAGCTTCGTACCTCGTGAAGAAGTCAGGGTCGAGCCGGTGCTCGGTGGCGTACAGCGTGATGAGCTGGAACAGGGTTTCCAGGTCCTCGGGAGAGGCGTTGCCGCTGAAGCCCTCGAACAGCTCTTCGATGTACGGGGTTACCTCAACGCGTTTGCCGGCCAGCAGCTTGTCCAGGGTAACCTTGTCGAGCGGGCCCACTCCGCTGCCGACTATAAGCTGGGCGGTGTAGAGGGCGGACTGGTGCTCCTCATCCGTGGCGAGCGAGTGTCCGCCGGGGCTGAAGGCCCTGAACAGCACCTCGTCGTCGCGGAAGTCGGTCTGCTTGGCCATGACCGTGATGCCGTTGGACAGCGTCCACTTCACGGCGTCGATGGATTCGATGCGCTCTTCGGCGGTGACGGCTCCCGGCTGCGGCAGGTCCGCCAGCAGCGGGACGTCGCCGAGGTCGTCGGCGTAGGGTTCCACCGCCAGGGCATGGGCCGCCTGGAGTTGGGTCAGTAGCGCCATGCCGAGCACGTCATCGGCACCGGCGATTTCGGTCTCTTCGGGACGCACTACCAGCAGTGCCAGATCCTCGGTCTGCGCCCAAGACTGCGCTACGTCCGCGAACTCTTCCAGGGTAATCTGCGACAGCAACTCTTGGTAGATCTGCCACTCGACCTCGATGCCTGGGACCGGTTTCCCGCTGAAGAAGTGGTCGATGTATTTGTTGGCAAGTTCCGTGGAGGGAGTCTGGTCCCGCTGCTTGTACCGGCTCTCGACCGAGCTGAGCAGGTTGCTCTTCTCGCGCTCCAGCTCGCCTTCAGTGAAGCCGTACTGGTGGGCGCGCTGAATCTCCTCAAGCACGGCGTCGAGGCCGGCCTCGACGCCGTCCGTCTCGACCCAGGCCGAGAAGGTGGCGATGTCCAGCGTGTACACGTAAGGGGAGCGTCCGGCGCTGGCGGTGATGTACGGCGGTTCGGCGGATTGGCCGCGCTCGGACAGGCGCGCGTTGAGCATCATGAACGCGAGCTCCTCCACCACTTGGCGCCGGAACGCGGCCAGATCCTGCCCCGCTTCAGGCGCGAGCTTGCGGATGAGAATGAACTGTGTAGCGGGCGACTCGGGGTCTGTGAAAACTTCGATGAGCGGGTTCTCGTGGCCCGGAACATCGATGTGCGGCCTGTCGGTGGTCTGGCCGGCTGCGGCGCGCTCCTGCGCGGCCTCGCCCTCGGGTGGAGGGGCGAAGTATTGCTTGATCTTGGCCTCGATCTCCTTCACGTCGAAGTCGCCGACGGCGACAACGGCCATCAGGTCGGGTCTGTACCATCGCTCGTAGTAGGCTCGCAGGGCCTCCACCGGAGCGTTCTCGATGATCTCCGTAAGGCCGATCGGGGCACGGCTGGCGTAGAGCGAGTCGCCGAAGAGGAGGTTGAGCAGGCTCTGCTGGAGGCGCGAGTTGAACCCCTGGAAGAGGCGCCACTCCTCCAGCACCACGCCGCGCTCGAGCTCTACCTCTTCGGGGTCGAACGCTATGGAGAAGGCCCAGTCGCTGAGTATCTGGAACGCTCTCTCGGTTATATCGGGGTCGTCAGTGGGAATCTCAAAGAAGTACAGGGTGTCGTCGAATCCGGTGCGGGCGTTCAGATCGGGGCCGAACGTGCTGCCGATGGACTCGAGGTACTCGACGATCTCCTGCTTGGCGAAGCGCTCGGTCCCGTTGAAGGCCATGTGCTCGACGAAGTGGGCCAGGCCCCGTTGGTCGTCCGTCTCGAGGACCGAGCCGGCCTTCACCGCAAGGGAGATCTGGGCCCTGCCCTGCGGCTCCTCGTTGTGCCTGATGTAGTAGCTCAGGCCGTTGGAAAGGGTGCCGCGAACCACCAACGAATCGAAGGCCAGAGTAGCGTCAACTGTCGATTGCGGGGTGGCTGTTGCCGAGGGCTTCGGCTCAGGGGTGGGGGTGGCAGGCACCGGCGTGGCCGTGGGCTCTGGAGTTGGAGTCGGCGTTGAGGTCGCCGTGGCTGCAGGCTCCGGGGTAAGGGTGGCCGTGGGCGCCGCCTCAACGGTGGGCTCATGCACTGGAGTGGGCTCAGGAGTGCCCGTAGCCGTAGCCGTCGCCCCGGTGGTGGGTTCGGGCGTTGGCGCGGGGGCGGGCTCTCGACCGCATGCCGACAACGCGGCCACCATCAGTGCTATCAATAGAACTGCTACTGCCGGCTTAAGTTTCCCGCTCATATTTCTGCCTGCTTACCCGTCGCCACCTGTATCCCCAAGAATCCGTGGACTCTAGAGGATCTCTTCCTTGTGATCGGCGCAAAAAAAACTACCTGTCCAATCCGCTGCCGCAGCAGTTTGAACAGGCCTAGTTCAATTGTGTCACCCACGCTTTGGGCTGGGAAGTGCAGGCGATATGCCCGGCTTCTCATACCGTTTGCTTTGCCGACAGAATCGGAACGTAGGGATCAGGTCTGTCTCACCTGGGGCCGTTTTCCCCGGCACCGCAAGCTCGGCTCATTCCATTCTGCACTCGGTTCAGATGAAGGAGACGGGCTGTTGAGGTAAGGGGATGGAGTGCAAGCACCTGAGGCAGCGGCTAGCCTGCGGTGGACGATGCACGGCGGTCGAACCCTCGTGCCTCCTGTGGAACCGGCCTCAGGAGACCCGGCCCGCTTCGGTTTGAGGAATTGGGGTGGACTTACAGGTGACTTGCCCGACCACCAATAACCGGTCCAAAGACCTTTATCAGTCTATAGACGGAGCGGGTGATGGGATTCGAACCCACGACCTTCTGCTTGGGAAGCAGATACTCTACCACTGAGTTACACCCGCCCGGCCGCTAATCGTTGGCCGCAGAAACCTGACCAACAACACGCAGGAATGTTAACAGCGCGCCCGGATTCACCTCAACATTTCGGGGCTCAGCCCAAGTCGTGGTCCCATTCGAGCCGCCGACCATTTGTCCGGTTAACGGATTGGTCACCGTTTCGGGATTCGCCTGGCACAACGGCTTTGAAAGGCTTGGCAAACGACCTCCCCATGGTCGCCATCGCCTCGTTGACACTTCAAAACAGCCATTTATATACTCGATTATCCGATCGCGATGCGCCGCCCGGGTAATCGGGCCAGTAGCTCAGTCGGTTAGAGCGCAGTCCTGATAAGACTGAGGTCCCTGGTTCGAGTCCAGGCTGGCCCACCATTTCCTGACCACCCTGTGTAACGCCACCGGGGAGGCCGCGTTCTCATCGGCAATGCAGGAATTGCGAGCCGTATCTGGACTAGCAGCCCTCCGCGACCGAAGAGCCGGTACATCGGATATTCCTCAAGCACACACCGCCGGATAGCGAGGCGGCCTTTCTCGTTGTGTACCGGTGACTCCATGGGGGAGCCTTTCCTCGGAGGGGATAGGCTGGTGATGACGTCTCGCCTAGTCTGCCCTGTTGCAGCCCGGACGCTGGCAGAGAACCATTACCGCGTCTACCGTTGCGGAGGAGGCAAACATTGGTCAAATTGAGCGGAGGTGAAGCACTTGCCAAATCGCTTGTAGGGGAAGGCGTGGAGGTCGTATTCGGCATACCGGGCATACAGATCTACGGAATTGTCGCCGCGATTCGAGACGAGCCCGGCATCCGCATGATCACCACACGACACGAACAGGCGACGACGTACATGGCCGACGGCTATGCCCGTGCGTCGGGCAAGCCGGGGGTCGCGCTGGTGGTGCCGGGCGTCGGTCTCTACAACGCATCCTCAGGCCTGACCAATGCCTACTCCCGCTCCACACCCGTTCTCCTCGTCGCGGGCCAGATTCCCCGAGGAGCCATCGGCAAGAACCGTGGGGCCGTGCACGAAATTGCTGACCAGACAGGTGCCGTGCGCTCCGTGACCAAGTGGCAGGGACAGGCATCCAGGCCTCGCGAGGTTCCGGATGCCGTGTCAGAAGCGTTCCGGCAGATGCGCACCGGCCGTCCCCGCCCGGCTCTTCTGGAGATGCCGCCCGAAGTCGGGGTGGAGCGGGAAGACGTCAAACTGCGGAGTCCTGTCCATGTCTCTAGGATCGTGCCGAGCAGGGAGGCACTTAAGGAGGCGGCGCAGGTTGTCGCCAGGTCTCGACTGCCACTGATCTACGCGGGGGGCGGGGTGGCGCGATCAGACGCCGAAGCAGCACTCATCGGTCTGGCCGAGGCGACGAAGATACCCGTCATTACTTCCAGCGGGGGCAAGGGTGCCGTCCCCGATAGACATCCGCTGTCCTACGGCTCCTGCTTCAGTCCCAGGGGCGAGAGACAGGAGATGAACCAGCTCTACGGGGTGATGCAGTCTGCCGACGTGGTGATAGGAATCGGCGCGCGCTTCTCGCTGGGCTATCCTGCGAGCGAGGCGTCCACGCTGGTCAACATCAACATAGACGACACCGAGCTTACGAGGCATCATCCCAACACCATTGCCCTGCACGGCGATGCCGGAGCGACCATAGAGGCTCTGCTTCCCCATCTCATCGAGGCTGGAGCGGGAGACCGTCCGTCGCCTGCCGAGGCGGTAAGCGCTGCGCGAAGGCTGATAGCCTACTACGACATTCGGCTCAAGGAGCCGCAGTACCCTGTCCTGGAAGCAATACGGCGGGGCGTCCCTGAGGACGCTTTCGTAGTCTGGGACGTTACGCAGTTCGGCTACTATGCCCGAACCCATTGGCAGGTCAATCACCCCAAGACGTACATAGACTCCGGCTATTCGTTCAACCTCGGCTACGCCTTCCCGACTGCTCTGGGAGTGAAGGTCGCAAGCCCCGACCGCCCCGTTGTCTGCATGACCGGAGACGGTGGATTCATGTTCAACTCGTCCGAGCTATCCACGGCCGTCCGGTACGGCATCAACGTAGTGACCGTGGTCTTTAACAACGACTCCTTCGGCAACGTGGCGCGCGACCTGGACGACGCGTTTGACGGAGCCTATGGGACCGACCTGCACAACCCTGATTTCGTCAGGTTCGCTGAGTCGTTCGGTGCTGTTGGCATGAGAGCAGACGACCCTTTGGAGTTGGAGAGATTGATTCCCCTCGCGCTGGAGCGGCATGCTCCGGTGATTATCGATGTGCCTTTTGGAGAGATGCCGGTGCCGCCCGCCCCGCAATTCGCGCCTTTCTACACCCTGCCCTGGACCATGCCACAGGAGGGCCTGATAGAGTTCTAATGCGCGGCGGAAGACTCTCAGCGGGACACTCCTCCACCCAGCTCTACAGCACCAACTCCCAGCGGAAAGCTCGCTATTCGGTGAGCTTGGGTCCACACCCCCTCTTCTCTGGCCGGGCAACCACCACATAAGGTGTCCTCAATCTCTTCGGGCAGAAACCGGCCGTCGATCTCGCCTGTGACCTGGTTCCTTAACCTGCTCTCCCATCTTGGTCCGGCCACTGGGCTAACTCGACACTAGGCCGTCTCTGGATTTCAGCCCTTCAACGGGCCCCTTATCAGCGCTAAACTCATCCCCATAGCCAAACGACTCTTTCATGCGACCGCACAGAGAGGATACCCATGGGAGAATTCCGCTACGCGCCCCTACAAGGCAAGATTGACGCGATGAAATGTCCACACTGTGAGAGCGAAATCACGTCCTTCAAATCAACCTATAGTTCTGCCCAGGCAGAAACCATCGTCGTGGTGGCATGTCCGCACTGTCGCAAGATCCTCGGCATCGTCAATCATTCATGTGATGACTAGATAACCTTCAGCGACGGTGCTTTCATCATGGCTGCCGGCCGCTCAGGACTGTGATCTCGTCCTGCCATCTGTCCCCCATTCACTACCCCGGTTCACCAACATTGCGGCTGGAACGGAATTCGGGAGACAGGTCAGTTTTTCACGGTAGGAGTAGGCCAGTCAGTTCTTGACCAAGGAGGCAGGGGGTTCCTTATCGCAAGCGGCGTCCTTTTGGCATTGGTGGTGTTCGTGGTCTCATTGATAGCCGTGGCCGCCTTCGAAGATTGCAACCTGGCCGGCGCCGGCTCGGCCGACACGCACCCGCAAGCGATCGGAAGCCCTCCGGCAGCCGTTCTCCCATAGACTCGGACGGAAGCGGGGCCTGACCACTCCAATCCCTTGGGCCCACGACTCCGGAGGTGCGATGGGAACTGATGGGAACTGAGGTGTTGGCGCCAAAGAACCGCACGCTCATGCCGGCATGCGAGACACCGCACTTCGGCATAGGAAGGGAAACTGCCTGATGCCCGAATTCGGAGTCCCATCTGACCAGAGCGAGATGCTCTCGTACTACGAGCGGTTCGACGAGTCAGACAGGCTCGGGAGAGGCGGTGGACTCCTGGAGTACGCCCGCATGCAGGAGCTCATTGGTCGGTTTATCCCCTCGCCACCGGCGGTTGTCCTAGACGTCGGCGGAGGCCCAGGCAGGTACTCTTGCTGGCTGGCCAGGGAGGGATATGAAGTCCACCTCATTGACCCTTCCGAACGGCACCTAAGGCAAGCACAGGATGCTATCGAATCTCAACCCGATCACCCTGTTGGAAGCATCAATCTCGGCGATGCTCGCTCGCTCGATCACGGCGATGGTTGTGCCGATGCTGTTCTCTTGATGGGCCCTCTTTACCACCTGACCGCCAGAGACCAGCGGTTGAGGGCACTACGTGAAGTGCACAGGGTCCTGAGGCCCGGAGGCCTGCTGGTGGCCACGGCTATCAACCGCTTCGCTTCACTGCTGGACGGCCTCACACTGGGCCTAATCGATGACCCTGACTTCGTCTCCATATTGAGTCGGGATCTTGAGGACGGGCAGCACCGTGGCGACGGGCACGACTATTTCACGACAGCTTTCTTCCATAGGCCGGAGGAACTTGAGGAAGAGGTGTCTGAGACAGGATTCGAGCAGCGGGGTCTGTACTCGGTGAAAGGGCCTGGAGAACTTGCCAGGGATCTCGAGGGGCGCATGTCAAGTCCCATCAGGAGAAAGCAGTTGCTCGACTTGATTCGACTGGTAGAGCGGGAAAAGACCCTTCTGGGGGTATCCAGTCATTTCGCAGTTGTAGCTACTAAGTGACCAGGGCCCACAGTGGCCGGCCTCTTCACAGCACGCCTCTGATCCTTCAGTGTCGGCAGAGATTTGCCCGAAAGCAGGAATCTGGTGGCGCCCCAGTCGGCGCCCGATTGAGTCTCCTCCCATCGCATCCGGTCCCTGACCAGCGTACTCCGGGCCCGTCTTTGCGAAGGCATCGCGACTTGGGCTAGCACTCGCTGAATCCAAGAGTGCGAGGCTGAAGATGACGGCAAACGTGGTGGCAGGTTGGGCTCTCATTGCTGCCGTGGTCATTGGAATCGTTGCTTCGTTGCTCACCCCGGGCGGCCTGATAATCGATCCTGCAGACACGGCCAGGTTCTCTGAGGCCGCAGGCGTCTTGGGCGCTAACTCTTCATTGGCCCAGACCATGACGTTCCTACTGCTGGTCGTGAGCGTATCGCTCTATTGGTTCGGGTTGCACAGCCTGCACCGGGCATTCAGCGGCAGTTCACCCACGGACCGCGTATCCCTCGCCTCGAGCGCTGGGGCACGGCTACTTGTGAAGGCGTTAATGCGATGCAGATCCGCCGGCCAGCGCGACATGACATGGCGTCAGGGCCTGTCTCCCACCCAAGGCTCCTTTAGGGAGATCCCAGAACAAAGCTCGGCAACTCGACTTTCCCAAGGCCACGACCTTCCGATATCACAAATCGTGTGTCGAGCGGCAGATCCAAGTGTGTCTCGGTTCTTCCAGACGGCCACCTCACCGTCACAGATACTATCTCGGTGGCGTCGCCGAGCCCGATCTCCTGCTCGAGGCTGGAGGATCCAAAGCTTCCCCCGCTATCGACCTGCAGGTGGACGCTTCGCTCCCCCTCTGGATCCTTGAAGTTAACCTCGATCCGGGCTCCGATCGCGACCCGGTTGGACTCTTCCCCTACCAGCTTAAGCGTGATCCAGCGATTTCCGTGACCGGGATTGTCGTAGAGCGCGCTGAGAGCGGAATCGCCCCGATAGAAACCACCGAGTTGAACGAAAATGTCCTGGTCTCCGTCTCTGTCCAGATCGGCGAACCCTATCCCGTGCCCCTTCTGAAGATGACCCAGGCCAGCCGTCTTGGTCAGGTTCTCGAAATGGCCATCGCCGGTGTTGCGGTAGGCTACGTTCGGTCCTAGGGAGTCATAGCTAACGAAGCCAGTTCCGAGCATAAAGTCGAGAAAGCCGTCGTTGTCGAAGTCGCCGAAGTTGGCACCCATGGTCAGGTTCACATCGGCGACGCCGGCCGTCTCGGAGACTTCACTGTAGTTTCCGTCACAGTCGCTCTTGTAGAGAGCTGGCCTGCTCCCGTCGCTCGCAAGCCCCAGGCGGTCGGCCGCAACGTCCTCTATGTCGAACCCGTAGCCGGCGACGAATATGTCCAGGCAGCCGTTATTGTCAAAGTCCCAGAACCAGGTTGCGAAGCTCGCAAGAGGCCCCGTCGCACCGAGTGCCGGGGCCACATCCACGAACGTTCCGTCACCGAGGTTTCGGTAGAGGCGGTTGTCGTCTCGAAAGTTCGAGACGTACAGGTCCGGGTCTCCGTCGTTGTCATAGTCCCCCCAGGCGCTTCCCTTGCAATAGCGATCGTTGGTGACCCCGGCGCTGAGCGCGATGTCGACAAACGTTCCGTCCCCGTTGTTGCGGTATAGCTGGCTGGGGTAGCGGATGGCGCTGCCACCCTTGCTTGGATCGCCTATCCAAGTGTCCGGCTCGGACTCGCCGCATGCGAACAGATCGAGGTCGCCGTCCAGGTCAAAATCGGCCCATGTAGCGCTGTTCCTGGGAATCGCCGGGCTCCCCAGCCCGGACGGGCCGGTGACATCGGTAAAGGTGTTGTCGCCGTTGTTGTGAAGCAGGGACATTGGCATGCGCCCGTATCCCTGCATCCAGCCCCCGCGGATGACCAGCACGTCCAGCCACCCATCGTTGTTGTAGTCGGTCTGTACGATGTTCAGTCCGCCGAATTGCTGATCAAGTCCCGACTGCAGTGAATAGTCAGAAAACAGGCCATTCCCGTCGTTGTGAAAGTAAGTGAGCGAACCACAGGGGTCCCAGGTGGAGATGATTACATCGAACAGGCCGTCGTTGTCGAAGTCGTCGACGATCACCCCTCCAGCTGTGTTCAGGCTGAAGATGCCGGCTTCCGGGCCAATCTCGGTGAATGGTTCAAGCTCGCCTTCCTCACCGAACGCGGAGGGAGGAATCAAGAGTTCGGGTGGCACCTGATCGGGGTAGGTGCCCAGATTCATGTGCGCAACGTTAAAGAGCCACATGGCCCGCAGGTCGCTAGCGTCCGCTTCCAGCAGGCGTTCCAGTGTGTCGATCGCGGCCTCCGCCCCACCCGGGTAGCGGTGTCCCTGCCCGCCCAGAGGCAGAATGCAGGCGAATCGCCCGTCCGGGCGCAGGCAGTTCTCCAGTTCCCCCTTCCTGAGGTTCGCAACGGCAAGCGTGTGCTCGGCTGCTCTGATCTGGCTGTCCGAGACCTCGCCCTCGCCCTCTGAAATCACCGCCTGCAGGAGCCTGATTGCCTCGTCGGTGTCCCCGAACTTCAATTCCTCTTCCGCTAGACGGATGTACAGCTCCGCTCGAAGCGCATTGTCGCCCCGATCTGAATTCCCCAAGAGCTCAAGGAGCTTATGCCTGGGTTTTTCGCCCAGGTATGGATTCGAGCCCAGGGAGAACGCCTCACAGAAATCGGGATAGCTTGTGGTGCGCGCCGCGGACCACACGGCCTGCCCACCTAAGGATTCGGGGCCCTCTTCAGAAGGCCAAATGGCAATCGATATGACTGTTCCCACCCCCGCCAACACGCACATTCCGCCAACGATCAAGGCGACCAGGCGATGGCGGAAGATCACGGGATGTCTCGTCCGGTAGCGACTTGATTGAGTTCAGGTTTTGCTGGCATCGGCCACTGCACCCAAATGCGCGACAAGGGTCTTCATAGATACCTGTTTCCTCCAAGATCGACTTGAGCAAGGAACTCGATTGATGCTTGAGGAACATGTGTATACTACGCGGCACTTCTCCGGTTTCCGCTTGTACGCACCTGTGAGCTCGCGGGGGTGGCCTCTATGGACGGTAAGGCTAAAGGACTGTTTCGGTTGGGACGGGTGCACCTTGCCGGTATGTTCCTTCTGGGGGCCTTCGTCTTTGTCTGGGCCTGTGGCTCAGCCTCGCCTGCGGCAGGCCCGGAACAGGATCCCACCCACACGCCGATTCCCACCAACACCCCAGTGCCCGAGGTCGCCGAGCAGGTTGGAGACTGTGAGATAGGCTCGGGAGCCGAATGTCCCGGGGCCGATTTCAGTGGCCAGGATCTGGGGGAAGTTGACAAGACCATGCATGGCAGCGAGGGGCGAGACGCAGCCGACTTCTCCGAGGCCAACCTGAGGGGGGCGAACTTTTCTGACACCAGTCTCATCGGTGTCGACTTCACAGGTGCCGACCTGAGAGACGCCAATCTGCGCGGCGCTTCGCTTAAGCGCTCATTCCTCTACAAGGCGAACCTGAGCGGCGCCGACCTGACCGACGCAACGCTCGAACAGGCAGACCTGGAGGACACCCTTTTCGAGGGAGCCATTTTCTGTAATACCAAGATGTACGACGGGACCAAGAACAATAGCGACTGTCCCTGATTCGTTCATACATGGAGGTCTGAACGATGGTTCATCGCGGGCGGAAATACGGTGAAAGCTCTCTTAACCGGCTGCTGCTGCTTCTGGTGGGCGGAGTCTTCGTCCTCGCCCTGTCTTGCACCGGCGAGCCCGGCGGGTCTTCCGAGCTTGAAGTAGCTCCAACTCATACCCCCATTCCTACTGTTCCGAAGGACGTGGGAGGCTGCGACCTCGACTCGGACTCGGAGGTGAATTGCCCGGGCGCCAGCTTCGATGGGCAGGACCTCAGCGAGATTTCGGTAGGCCACGTCGGCGCTTCCGAAGGCCGCGAGGGTGCCGACTTTTCGGACGCGAATATTGAGGGCGCCAGTTTCGTGCGCTCCAATCTAGAAGGGGTGTTTTTTGAGGGCGCAAACGTGCGCGGCGCCAACTTCCAGGATGCCAACCTCAGGGGAGCATCCTTCTACAAGGCTGACCTGACCGGATCAGACTTCACCGGAGCCACCCTGGAAAATGCCGACTTTGAGGACGCTATCTTGGAGGATGTTATCTACTGTCGTACCAAGATGGTCGACGGCCGTATGAGTGACAGGGACTGCCCCTAGATTCCGTAAATCGTGAACAAAAGCACAAAATTGACAACCATCTACCCATACTCTAGGCTCCGCCTCCGAACTTAGTACCTTTCTGTCCGCTAAAAACTCAACACAAAACCACTCTGGTCTCTGGCGTCTGGGATTGAATCCTAGGGGGTGCGACATGAAGCTTCGGTTGACCATGCTAGTCGGGATCGCGGTTATTGCACTTACCGCATTCGCCTGCGGAGGAGCGGAGGACCCCGCCGAGCCGGCGGTTCCAACCACGGCCCCGACCGTTGAGGAGGAGGCTCCGGCACCCACGGCTACTCCAGAGCCCGTCGTTGCAGACACGCCGACCCCCGAGGTCGCGATGGAGGCCACGGCGATCCCCGACGCCATGGACGCCATGGAAGAGGGCAAGTTCGGTGGTGAACTGCGGATAGTCTCGCAGGCAAGCATCGCTACCCTCGACCCCAACTTCACGGGTGCATACGTGACGATTGCGGTCGCAGCCCACATCTTCGATTCACCGTTCGGCTGGGACGAAAACCTCACCGACCAGCCGGAAATGGTCGAGTCGTTCGAGGTGAGCGATGACATGCTTACCTGGACGTTCACCCTGCGAGACGGGATCAACTTCCACGACGGCACAGAGGTCACCGCTCAGGATGTCGTTCCATCGTTTACCAGGTGGCTGGAAAGCTGGGACGCGGCCGCGACATTCATGCGCGAATTCGTCGCCGACACAGCCATAACCGCGGTGGACGATCTGACCTTCAGCATCCATCTCAACGAGCCGTACGGTGGAGTTACCGTCGGGCTTGCCAAGCCATGGGCGGCTGTGTTCGTGATGCCGTCGCGGATATCCCAAAAATCCGCGGCTGAGGGACTGACACAGGAAGAATATATCGGCGCCGGCCCCTACAAGTTCAGCTCATGGGACCAGGGCGACAAGATAGAGCTCGTGAGATTTGAGGATTACACCAAAGATTCTCGACCGACCAGCCTCTACACGGGAACGCAGCACGCATATATGGATAAGCTGATCTGGCTTGAGATCCCGGATGAGGAAACCAAGATAGCCGGCCTCGAGACAGGCGAGTGGGACGTTGTCGATGGTGCGGGGCTGGACTTTTACAGCCGCCTTGTCGAAAACCCGGATATCGTTGTCCCGCTCTATAAGCCGGGGCACCGAACCCAGATGGACCTCATTCCCAGCCATCCCCCGTTCGATAACACGGTGCTTCGCCGCGCCGTACAGGTCGGCGTCAACATCGAGGACCTGATGGCCTCGCTGGGGCCGAACGATCTGTGGCAGCTCTGCCCGGCCATCTACTTCTGCAACGCCCAGTATGAGACCGACTTCGGTTCCGAGGGCTACTACAACGTCAACGATCAGGACCTCGCCCGCGAGCTGATGCAGGAAGCGGGTTACGCTGGGGAGACCATTACCTGGCTGAACCCGACCGACTACGGCACCATCACGCCGGTTGGGATCGTGTTCAAGGCTCAGATGGAGGAGTTGGGCTTCACCATTGAGATGCCGGCGAACGACTGGTCTACCGTCATCGCCAAGCTCGGCAATACCGAGGAGTACGACGGGTTCAGCAACTGGGCCATCCACTGGTGCTGCGGAGACCCGATAGTCGACGTCGTCAGCACCGGCGGGGCAGGCTACTGGCCGAAGATCCCCAAGATCACGCGTCTGCGCAGGGAGTTCGCCCAGGCGACCGACTTCCCGACCAAGTTCAGCATCGTCGAGAGAATCCAGGAAGAGGCCTATAAGTCCGTCATCACGATCTACGGTGGCAACTTCTTCAGCATCTTCCCGCATCGTGCCGACGTAGTTGGCTTTTCCGTAAAGGGCCTCGCCTGGTACACGAACGCCTGGCTGGACCGATAGTCTCGGGGTGCTTATCCAGGCAACGGGTTTCAAATCTAGGTAACCTTCAAACTGGGCTGCGGCTAGCAGAGGCCGCAGCCCAGTTCACTTTGAGGCAATCCACTACTATAGGAAGCTAACCCGGCTCGGTCCCTTTCAGAACGGACCTGCGGCAAGGCGAAGCCGACCCCATGTGCCTGCCTTGGTTTTGAGGCTGTAGCAGCCGAAGCATTCTCGTCCTCGGCAGGATGGCAACACCAACAACCCCCGCCTTGCGTCGGGTACCGGCGGCGGAGGTCGTGTAGAATTCCCCATCCATCAGGCCCTCGTCTATTGGCCGCCGCTTGGTTTTCGAGGCAAGATGTACCTGAACTGTGCCGGCCTTCCATGGCCGTCAAGCCGCCAGACATGCAAAGCCAACATCCCACCACTGACCCCGACCATTTTCAATGGATAAGCTTTGACTGCTACGGCACCCTCGTCGACTGGGAGACGGGCATATCCTCGGCCATCGGAGAGGTCCTTCGGCCTCACGGCATAGTCAAGACCCGATCGGAGATCTTGGCGCTCTTCGCTGACGTGGAACCCACGGTGCAGGACTCGCACGCATACCTGGAATACCGAGGGGTCCTTCGGGAATTAATGGTAATAATCGGCATGGAACTCGGTATAGTGCTCACCGATTCGGAGTTGGGTTGCCTGGCGGATACCCTGCCAGGGTGGCCGGTCTTCCCCGAAGTGGTGGGCGCTCTGAATGCACTCAGCGTTCGGCATGAGCTCGCCGTGATCTCCAACGTCGATGACGATCTGTTCTCGAGAACGGCCGATGCGCTGAGCGTAGAGTTCAGTTGCGTTGTTACTTCCCAGCAGGTGCAAAGCTACAAGCCGAACCCGCGCAACTTCGAGGTGGCCTCAGAGCGCATGAAGGTCGAAAGGGGAAGGTGGATCCACGCCGCTGAGAGCCTGTACCACGACATAGGGCCGGCCAACCGTCTGGGCATCACCAGCGTGTGGGTAAATCGCCCCGATCGAGGAGGTGCAACGCGTCCCACCGACGCTGTACCCGACTTGGTTGTACCAGACCTTGGAACGCTCGTGCAGATGATGACTGCGGAGGGGAACGGCGGGTCCTGATCCCCTTTCTCCGGGTAGGGTGATCCCACGAAACCGACCAATCCGCCCGTCACCCGCAGGCCCGAGGTCGCCGACTCTCTCTCCGCCTCCATCCGCTGTCACATTGCACAGACCCTGAAAAACCGGGGATAATCTCGTCAACCCACAGACGGACGCTCCAGCCCGGCTCGGCCGCAGTCAGCGCGGCCCCGCCGAGTAGACTGCTGGGGAGGACACCTCAGTTTGCACTTACACGATGCCCTTTTCTCCATTGGCCTGCTAATCGTCGCAGCCAAACTTATGGAGGGCATATTCAAGCGGTTCGGCCTGAATTCGATCATCGCATTCGCCACCACCGGGGTGATCCTTGGCCCCGTGACTGGACTGGTCAAGTCGGGACCTGACGTAGATTTCATCCTGGCCATCGGGATCTTCATATTCTTTTTCCTCATTGGCCTGGAAGAGCTGGACATCAGGGGTTTCCTTGCGGCAGTAAGAGGCCGCCTCTTCGTCGCCTCCACACTGTCCGTGGTCATATCGCTTCTGGTTTCACTGGCGGTCACCACCGACATCCTCTTCGACCTGCAGCTGGACCTTAACTTCATGGAGGCTCTGGGATTGGCCGGGGTGCTGTCGTTGTCCAGTCTCGGCGTGGTCGCCAAGGTGCTGATCGATGAAGGACGCCTGAGGGAAGCGGTGGGCGTCCAGATCTTTACGGCGGTAATCATCGCCGAACTGATACTCCTGTTCGTCGTGGGCTTTGCTATTAGTGAGCATTTCTCGGCAGGGGAACACGGTCAAACCCTAGATTGGGCGAATGTACTGACAATCGTAGGTCAGATTCTTGGGTTCGCCATCGTGACGTGGTTTGTATCTACCCGGATACTTCCTCACCTAATAGTTCTTCTGCACCGTTTCTTGCGAGTACCTCAGCTTTCTTTTGGTCTGCTACTGGGAGGACTATTGCTGGTGGTTGTGGCGGCCGAAAAGGTGGGGCTACATGGGTCGCTCGGGGCGCTATTGTTTGGTGCCGCTCTCTCGCTCCTGCCTTACCAGGTAAGACGCGACATCATGCCGGGCATGAGGGGAACCGCAGAAGGACTATTTGTCCCCTTGTTCTTCGCATCTGCGGGCCTGCATCTCAGTCTGGATTTCCTCGATTTATCGGCGGGAACCATACTGGCTTTGGCCCTGGTGCCTCTGGCCGGCAAATTCGTAGCGGTGGTTGTCAGTGCCTATATCACCAGGCTCGAAGCTCCCCTCGCAACGGCCGCGGGCCTGATGGCAAAGGGGGTTGCCGAGATCGCACTGCTGCTCCTGCTGCTGCACTCAGGCGCGATTGACAGGGGCATCTTCTCGCTGCTGGTAGTGGTCATGCTCGGCTACATGCTTCTTACTCCCGTGGGTATCACCTTCGCGCTGAGGAGGCTCGAGCACGCTGAAGCTGTCGTGGACCGAGAGCAACTGCCACCCTCCCTGTACCGCTTTGCGCTGGAGGGGATAAGGGTAAAGGACATCCTTGATCGTTCCCGGCGCCATCCAGAACCATCTCAATCCGTAAAGACGTTCACGGAGAGTTGGCTGCTGCCGGAACAACACGACTACGTGGTTGCCGAGCGGGGCGAGTTCGCCGGGATAGTGTCGCTGAGCATGTTGCGATACCTTCCCCGCGGCGAGTGGGATAAGACGCCACTTGGCAGGGTGCTTCGCAGGGATACGCCGCAGGCCAACTCGGAGGATTTTGTGGAGGATGTCCTGCAGCAAATGACGGAGAACTCGCTAACCGTCCTCCCGGTCACAGATCCGAACACGGGTGAGTTCTTCGGCTCCATATCGAGCCATGAGGTCCTTGAGATGGTTGTCCTGAGCGCCCAGGGTCACGAGGTCTGACCCTAGTTGCCACTCGCACTTCAATGAGGGCCATGGCGAAGCGCACATCCTTATCTCGACTCGCCGTGGACGGAATCTACGTCACTGAGGCCCAATGCCAGCGGCGGCGCCCAGCCTGTACTCGGGGCCAGGAACGCGGGCTAGAATCCATCGGCTGGCAGGCCCACCAAAAGGCACATGAGGGAGACTCCGTCCTGTCCGTCGGCAGGGGCCACGAGGGACACAGCCGGAACCGGGATCCTGCTGGCCCGTTTTAGAGCTGCCGCCTAGCGTCGAATATTCCGGCCGGAGGCGCTTTATCAATTTGCTGTCGCTTGTCACAATTGGTGGCAGCGTTTTCTCAGATAGGAATGCGGGTCAGGGGAGGATGGACCAATGGCACCGAAGGAAAATGCCAACCACTCTACGAAACCGGCCTCATCAGGGGACGTGGAACTGAATCCTTCCCCGACACGAGAGCCTATCGCCATCGTGGGCATGGCTTGCCGGTTTCCGGGTGCGGAGGACCTGGACGCTTTCTGGCGACTATTGCTGAACGGTAAGAACTCGGTGACGGAGGGCGTCCCCGGCTCGGGCGCAGGCCGTCTGGCCGATCTTGTCGACGATCCCAGAATCGAACACGCGGCCTGTCGCTTCGGTGCCTTCGTCGATGATATCGATCTGTTCGACGCCGCATTCTTTCGCATCTCGCCGGTCGAGGCGGAGCTGCTGGACCCGCAGCAGCGCATGATGCTGGAGACGAGCTGGCTAGCCCTGGAGGACGCCGGGATAGATCCGGTTCGGCTCAGTGGGAGCCGCACCGGTGTCTACACCGGGATTAGCAACGACGAGTATCGGATGCTCGTTCTTGACTCTAGCAACCCGTCAGAAGCTGCCGGAAGCCTCTACGCCCTCAGCGGCACCAACCTGAACGGAACCAGCGGGCGGGTCTCCTTCGTCCTCGGCCTCATGGGACCGGCGAAGGCCGTCGACGCCGCCTGCGCTTCGGCTCTCGTGGCGGTACATGATGCGGTGGCGGACCTGCAGCAGGGTAAGGCGGATCTGGCGCTAGCGGGGGGCGTTCAGGCCATCCTGAACAGTCGCGTGTACGAACTGCGCGCCGAGTCCATGATGTTATCCCCCGATGGGCAGTGCAAGACGTTCGACGCGTCTGCGAACGGGTACGTGCGGGGTGAGGGATGCGGTGTCGTCGTCCTCAAACGCCTGAGCGAGGCCGAGGCCGACGGCGATCGAATCTGGGCGGTTATAAGGGGCGCGGCAGTAAATCATGGTGGTGCCAGCGTGGGACTGACGGTCCCGCACACGCCGGCACTGGAACAGGTGATAGAAACGGCACTTTCCGAGGCGGGCGTTCCGGCCTCGGAAATCGATTACCTGGAGGCACACGGAACAGGTACGGCCGTGGGTGATCCAATCGAGATCGAAGCCGCCGCCAGTGTCTATGGTCCGGGACGTAAGGCTGACCGTCCGCTCCTGATTGGCTCTGTCAAGACCAACATCGGCCACCTTGAGTCGGCTGCGGGAATCGCAGGACTGATAAAGGCGGCGATGGCCGTCAAGTGTGGCGTGATACCGAAGCACTTGCACTTTAACGACCCCAACCCGCGTATCGACTGGGATCGCCTGCCCATGCGGGTGACCACGGAGATGACGGATTGGCCGCAGCGGGGCAAGCGGCCACGGCTTGCCGGCGTTAATTCATTTGGGATATCCGGGACGAACGCACACCTTGTGGTGGAAGAGTATCGCTGCCCTGGGGAACAGGTCGGTCACGGAAATGGACTGGCTGGCCCCGCGCAGACGGTGCCGGTTTCCCTGCCGGCGTTTGTGACCGAGCCGAAGCCGCCGACCGAAGCGCCCGGTCGGCGCCGGGACCGTTTCCTTCCGCTGTCGGCCAAAACCGACGGGGCGGTCCGAGATCTTGCAGGTCGATATCTGTCGTGGCTCGATGCAAGGACCGAAGAACTTGCTGACCGAGGCGACCTGACCGAGGAGTTACTGTCGGACATGTCTTGGTCGGCAGGCGTTGGGCGGAGTCATTTCGATCGGCGGGCGGGCTGCGTGTTTCACGACGCCGAGTCGCTGCGCGGTCAGCTCAATGAACTGGCGGACACCTACGCCGCTCCGGAAGCTGGGGTAGCGAACAAGGTGGCGTTCGTCTACACGGGGCAGGGGAGCCAGTGGGTCGGGATGGGGCAGGCTCTCTACGAGAGCGAGCCCGTGGCGAGGGCAGTGCTGGATCGCTGCGAGGAGGTGTTCCGTGACGAGAGAGGCGCATCTCTGCTGGACGTGATGTTCGGAAGAGAAGGCGGCGAGGGAGATCTCGGAGACACGGCATGGGAGCAGCCGGCCCTCTATGCGCTCGAATGCGCCCTGACGGCCCTGTGGTCGAGCGTGGGAGTCCGGCCGGCCGTGGTGCTGGGACACAGCGTCGGGGAGTTGGCGGCCGCGCAGGCTGCCGGGGTGTTCAGCCTGGAGGACGGCATGCGGTTCGCCGCAGCGCGGGGTGAACTCCTATCCGGGACCGAAGAAGGTGCAATGGCCGCGGTCTTCGCGCCGCCGGCTCAGGTGGCCTCGGCCGTAGAGTCATTTAACGCACAGTCCGACGGATTCGGGCTCTGCATCTCCGGTGATAACGGAGCACACCAGGTTGTCAGCGGTCCAACCGCAGACATCGAAGCCATCGTCGAGCGCTTTGAATCCGAGGGGATAAGGGCAAGGCGACTGAACACAAAGCGGGCGTTCCACAGCCCCCTGGTCGAGCCAGCCCTGGACCGACTGGAGGCTTCCCTGAAGGATGTGTCGATTGCCCTTCCCGGCCTGGTCGTGATCAGCAACCTGACGGGTCGTGCGGTTGAGCCTGACATGGCTCTGGACGCGTCCTACTGGAAGCGTCACGCCCGTGAGCCGGTGGCGTTTGCAAGCGGCGTCAGGGCTCTGGCGGAGCTCGACGTAGACGTGCTGGTGGAGATAGGACCGCACGCGGTTCTGGGACCTATGGCGACGTTGGCCTGGCCGGACTCCGACCCCGGCCGGCGGACACCCGGACCCCGGTCGTACTGGCCAGCCTGCGCCGGCCACCCAAAGACGGACAAACGTCGGAGCGCGAAACCGGTTTCGTCGATGCGGTGTCCGAGGCCTACAAGGCGGGGCTACAGGTCTCCTTTGAGGGCTTGTACGCGGGGGAGAGCCGACACCGGATCCAGCTGCCGGGCTATCCGTTCCAGCGCGATCGATACTGGGTCGAAACTCGAAGGACACGCCGCTCGGGCTCCGACCACCCCCTGCTGGGCGTCCGGCACGAGTCCGCTCGTGGAGACATCACGTTCGAAACTGAGGTACTTCCGACCGATCCAGCCTGGCTCGGGGACCATCGGGTCTTTGATCGGGTCATTGCACCGGGCGCCCTTTACGGAGCCATGACGGCTTCGATGCTGCTTGCCGAGGGGAATACGGCGGTGGTGGAGGATATGCAGATACACAGCCCCCTGGTCTTTTCGGACAGGGAGCCCGAGGACGAGACTACCGAACAGGCGCGTAAGATGCAGGTCGTGCTCGATGCCTCAGGCACCGCGCCATCACGCGGAGTGCAGGTGTTCAGCAGGGCGCCCGAAGGGGAATGGACGTTGCACCTGGAGGGTCGCGTGGCGCCGAGCGCTCCGGCACCCCAGTCTGCTGAGCGGATCGACCCGGAGGCCCTGAAGGCCCGCCTGTCACCTGCGGATGTGCCGGCCTATTACCGCGCCAAGGCCGACACCGGGATTCAACTCGGGCCATCCTTCCGCACGCTGGGGATGGTCTGGTCCGGCCCGGGCGAGGCGCTGGGAGAGGTCTACTTCCCTGATGTGCTGGGGCGAAACGAGTTGGATGTGCATCCCCTTCTGCTGGACGGTTGCTTTCAGGTCGTGGGCGTGGCTCGCAACATGTCAGGCGGCCCTGAGGAGCCGACCTATTTGCCGTTCGGATGGGAGCGACTGTGGCTGACAGGGCGGCTACCTGATCGGTTGCTCTGCCACGTACGGATGAGCGATGCCTCCGGGGAAGCGGAATCGGAGAGGGCCGTGCCTGCCGAGATCCTGAGCGCCGAGTTGCGCATCTACGATGCCAGCGGTGTTCTCCTCGGTGGCCTCAGCGGGTACACGGTGAAGCGGGCCACGCGGGCGGCGCTGCTATCGGTGGTCGAGGAAGTAGACGATCTGCTATACGAGGTCGTTTGGCGTGATAGGTCCCTCGAATCGGCACTGGCTCCCGCGGATTTCTTCCCGAGTCCGGAGGCCGCTGCGGCCCGTGCACAGTTGTTTCCGGGCTACCTCAGTGATGCGGGTGTCGACCCGCAGGGCAGGAATGCGCTGCTGGCCGATCTCGAAAGGTGGTCGCGGTCCCGTGCGCTCGCGACACTTGAAGAACTGGGGTGGCGGCGCAATGCGGGCGAGGCCGTTGTCCCCGAGATCCTGCGGGAGCGCCTGGGGGTACTGCCCGAGCACAGTCGACTTTTCGAACGCATGCTGGAGATGCTTGCCAAGTCGAGAGTGCTTGAGGAGACGGACGATGGCTTTGTCGTAGTCCTGGGCCCGGAGGATGCGCTGCCGGAGAGCATGCCGCGCGACCTTGAGGAGTTCGCGAACCACATGACGGAGCTATACCCCGATGGCCTGACCGAGATCGGGCTTTTCCGGCGCTCCGGAAGCGCCCTGGCCGATGTGCTTCGCGGTCAGGCGGACCCGCTGACGCTACTGTTCAGCAGCGGAGAGCCCACCGCGGCCGACCTATACCTGAAGGCACCTGTTGCCCGCGCGGCGAACCGGATGCTGGCGGAGGCGGTACAGACACTTGTGGGTGCACTACCAGAGGGGCGCAGACTCAGGGTGATCGAGGTGGGGGCAGGCACGGGTTCCGCAACAGCCTCAGTGCTTCCGGAGCTTCCCGAGGGCCGGTTCGATTACACGTATACGGATATCTCCGCGGGGTTCTTCTCGGAGGCTGAGGCCAGGTTCGGCGATGGCGGCGGCTGCATCGACTACAGGCCGCTGGACATCGAAAGGGACCCCATCGCCCAGGGATTTGATTCCCACGGCTATGATCTGCTGATCGCATCCAACGTGCTGCACGCCACGAGGTATCTGCAGGAGACCCTGGCGCACTGCCTGGACCTTCTCGCCCCTTCAGGTCAGCTGGTGGCACTCGAAAACCTTCGTGGATTGGGCTGGATGGATCTCACTTTCGGCCAACTGGACGGCTGGTGGCGGTTCGCCGACGACTACCGCCCACACCACGCCTTGGCCACCCCTTCGGTCTGGCGTCAGGCCCTCGCCGACGCCGGATTCGAGGAAATCGAAGTCCTGGGGGTTGACGACTCCTACTCGCATGAAATGCTGGACAAGGGCGTGATCGTAGCGCAGGGTCCCGCACAGGTAACCGAGCCTCCAGGTGTGTGGGTGCTGGCCGCCGGCGGCGGGGATGCTGCAAAGGAACTCGCAGCCGAGCTGGCAGCGAGAAACCAGACGGTCGTGCTGGCGGAAAGCCGGAGTTCGGCAAGTGGCCGGTTTGCTCCCATCGGCTCTCGCGTTACCAGGACCGCGGTTGATGTGGAGTGCCGAGAGTCATGGAGGACCCTGATCGAAGGCCTTCCTGGTGATGTGCCGCTCAGCGGAATCGTGCACCTTCAGGCGCTGGAAGGTCACGGAACGGACGCGTCCGCCGAGGAGATCGCACAGGACATAAGGACTGTCGTTACGAGCGCCCTGGCTCTCGTGCAGGGGGTGACAGACTCCGGCGCGATACCAGAAAAGGGCATGTGGTTCCTGACGTCCGGTGCGCAGGTGCTGGAACGAGAGGGCAGCGGCGAACTTGCCGGCTCAACCCTGTGGGGCCTGGGCAAGGTCGCGACCCTGGAAGCCGACGAACTGCAGCCCCGTATGATCGATCTGGACCCCGGATCGGCGAGGCCTCTGACTGACATCGCGAATGAACTCCTGTATCCAGATGACGAGGACCACATCGCGTACCGCCTGGGCCGCCGCCGGGCGGCACGCCTGGTCCGCACCAAGGCCGTTGGCGAGCGGGCGATTCTGCCCCAGGAGTCGGACTGGGTGCTGGTTCCTGACCGGGACGGCGTGTTCGAGAGGCCGCAGGTCAAGATGCTTGCCCCTCGATCCCTCGAACCGAAGGAAGTCCTGGTCGCGGTAGATGCCACAGGTCTGAACTTCTGGGACGTCTTCCGCTCACTCGGCTTTATCGAGGAAGGTGACCTGGGCAGGGAGATGTGCGGCCACGTCCTGGAAGTAGGCTCGGACGTGTCCACCGTCTCGGCAGGCGAGCGGGTGGTTGGACTGGGGTTTGGTGCGTTCGCTCCTGAAATGGTCACGCGAGAGGAGCTGGTGGCACCGGCGCCGGCGGGGGCTTCCACGTCGGACCTGGCCACCATCCCGAGCGCATTCGTGTCGGCTGCTCTCTCCTACGAGCTATCAGGCCTCAACGCTGGCGAACGCGTTCTGATCCATGCCGGTGCAGGTGGAGTGGGACTGGCGGCAATTCAGCTGGCTCAAGCCGCGGGTGCCGAGGTATTCGCGACGGCAAGCGCACCCAAGCAGGCATACCTGCGGTCAGTTGGCGTCGAGCACATATTTGACAGCCGCCAGACCAGCTTCGGTGAGGAGATCCTTGAGGTCACAGGCGGCGAGGGCGTCCACGTCGTGCTTAACAGCCTGACGAGCGAGGGCTTCATCGACGCCAGCCTGTCCTGCCTTGCGCGAGGTGGTCGGTTCGTCGAGCTGGCAAGAAGGGACATCCTGAGCCACGAGGAGATGGCGGCGCTTCGCCCGGACGTGGCCTACTCCATCCTCGAGCTGGACGTCCTTAAGAAGACCGACCCGGCGTGGGTGGGACGGGTTCTGCGAGGCGTGATGGAGAGGCTCGCGGCAGGGGAGCTAAGGCCGCTCGTCCACAGCAGGTGGCCGCTGGCCGAGGCGGGCGCCGCACTGGCATTCATGCGATCGGCCCGACACCTTGGAAAGATCGTGCTGACGAGATCACCACTCACAGACGGCCAATTGCGCCAGGATCGAACATACCTTGTCACGGGAGGTCTCGGGGGCATCGGCTGCGCCGTGGCCGAGTGGCTCGCGGACCGCGGCGCCGGAGCAATCGTGCTCAACGGCCGCCGGGACCCCGATGCGGAGGCTGGACAAACCATCAGTGCGCTACGGGAACGTGGGGTGAGGATAGAGGTCGAGCTGGCGGACGTGACCGACACCGATGCGATCGACGCGATGTTGGAGCGCATAGACAAAAGGCTCCCCCCGCTGGGTGGCGTTATCCACAGCGTGGGCGTGCTGTCGGACGCCGCGCTGGTCAACCAGACCTGGGCAAGCTTCGAGCAGGTGCTGTGGCCTAAGGTCGTGGGTGCCTGGCACCTTCACAAGGCTACTGCGGACCGAGATCTCGACATGTTCGTTCTCTTTTCCAGCCGAGTCGGCGTCATGGGCAATCCGGGCCAGGCCAACCATGCCGCAGCCAATGCGTTCCTGGACCAGCTCGCCGGTCACCGTCGCTCACTGGGGCTCCCTGGACAGGCCATTGCGTGGGGTGCCTGGTCGGAGATAGGCGAAGCCGCAGAACAGAGGGAGCGAATCGAGTCTCGACGGGCCGCCCTTGGCGGCCGTTGGTTCACTCCGCAGCAGGGAATCAGGGCACTGGAGAGACTGGTCCGCCAAGACGCAACGACATCCGTTGTGATGTCCATGGACTGGTCGGTGTTCGAAGAAGCCGTCGACCACCGTCCCGCCCTGCTGGAAGACCTGCTATCGTCGGCCACTGACGATAGGACCGATGACTCATCCTCGTCCGAAGACCTGCTCTCCCGGCTGAGGGGTGCGCCCGCCGGGGAGCACGGGCAGTTTCTCGTGTCCCTGCTTCAGCAGGAAGTGCAGGCGGTGCTGAGGCTATCCAAGGCGCCTTCCCAGACGGTCGGTTTCTTCGACCTAGGAATGGACTCCCTGATGTCGGTCGAGCTTCGCAACCGTCTCAATCGGGCCCTATCCGGCGAATACGTGGTGTCAAACACCGCCGTGTTCGACTATCCGAATGTGGAGGCTTTGGCCGGCCACCTGGCGGGTGAACTGGCAGATGTCTTGGGCGCCGATAGCGGCAGGGCCGTCTCCGAATCGGTAGCCGCCCGGCCTCGAACCACCCTTTCCGCCCCCTCCACGGGCGAGGATGCGATTGCCATCGTGGGCATGGCCTGCCGCTTCCCGGGCGCCCCTGACCTGGCTTCCTTCTGGTCTCTACTTGAATCAGGCGGAGAAGCGATAAGCGATGGGCGTCCCGGTCAGGGACCCTGGACGGGCGTGGTGGGAGATCCCGAGGCGGATGACATCGACTTCCGGCGGGGAGGCTTTCTGGAGGACATCGACCAGTTCGATAACAGGTTCTTCCGTATTTCCCCTATCGAGGCGCGGATGATGGATCCGCAGCAGAGGCTGTTGCTGGAGACAACCTGGCAGGCCCTGGAAGATGCCGGGATAGACCCGGAGGGCCTCAAAGGTAGCCGCACCGGCGTGTATGCCGGTATGGGCAGCAGCGAGTACAGGGACATCATAGCGGCAAGCGGCCAGGACGACCTGTACTTCGGTACGAGCGGCAGCATGACGGCCGGGCGCATCGCCTTCGTTTTGGGCTTGGAGGGACCGGCGATGCCCGTGGACATGGCATGCGCTTCTTCCCTCGCCACGGTGCACCATGCCGCGGGGGCACTGCGCCGGGGCGAGATTGACCTGGCCCTGGCCGGCGGTGTGAACACACTGCTTTCGATGCCACTGGTACGTTTCCACAAGGAAATGGGACTGCTGTCGAGCGTCGGTCGGTGCAATGCGTTCGACGAGAATGCCGATGGCTTCGTGCGCAGCGAGGGGTGTGGCGTTCTGGTACTGAAGCGGCTCAGTGAGGCGGAGGCCGACGGCGACCGAATCTGGGGACTGGTCAAGGGTACGGCCGTAAACCAGAGCGGGGCCAGCGCTGGCCTTCCGGTCCCAAGGGGCCCGGCGCTGGAGCGCGTCATCGAGGAGGCCCTGGCGCCAGCAGGCGCGGCTCCGGCGGAAGTGGACTACCTGGAGGCTCACGGCGCGGGGACCGAGCTCGGGGACTCCATAGAATTGCGTGCGGTGGCCTCCGTGTATGGCAGAGAGCGGGAGGCAGAGCGGCCACTGCTCCTGGGTTCGGTCAAGACCAACATCGGCCATACGGAGTGGGCGTCGGGAGTCGCCAGCATCATCAAGGCCGTCATGGCAATGCACCGCGGCAAGATTCCGGCCCACCTTCATCTGCGGGATCCGAACCCGAATTTCGACTGGGACGAATTGCCTGTGCGCATAACATCCGAGATGATGGACTGGCCCGCCGTTCCTCACCGCCCTCCCCTGTCAGCGGTGAACGCCTTTGGCCTCTCGGGTACCAACGCCCACGTCGTACTGGAGGGTTACGAGAGATCTGACGATGTCCCAGGAGGCGTAGAAGACGGGTCGTGGCCGACCGGCTCCCCCAGGGGAGTCGACGCCTTGTCGCCTGAGGCGATCAACGGTTTGCCAGGGCCCGATGGACTTTCCGCCCAGCGAACTGCCAGGCTGTTGCCCTTGTCGGGTAAGTCCCCGAAAGCCCTTCGGGACGCGGCGAATCGGTACCTGTGGTGGCTTGACGAGCATCCAGGGGAACGCGGCGGCCACAACGGCTCTGGGCAATTCCTGTCCGACATGGCCTGGACGGCCGGCATCGGGCGCAGCCATTTCGATTGCCGCTCGGGTCTGGTTTTTCGAAACGTGGAGGAGCTGCGAGAAGGTCTAAGCTCTCTGGCCAATGCCGATGCGCAGCGTGACTGGTCAGAGCCTCAATCGCCGCCCAGAACGGCGTTCGTGTACTCGAACGGTGCTCAGTGGGAAGGCATGGCCGAGGCCCTTTATGGAGCTGAGCCGGTGATCCGCTCCGTATTGGACCGGTGCGACGAGCTTATCCGGGAGCAAAGGGATACCTCCCTGCTGGAGGCCATGTTCGGCCAGAAGGGAGTCGACCTGCACCTCAGCGATCCGGCGTGGTTCGAAATGGCCATCTTTGCACTTCAGTGCGCCCTTACCGCGCAGTGGGAGAGCGTAGGCGTTCGCCCCAGCGCGGCAGTTGGCCACGGAATTCCGGGAGCGCTTGCGGCGGCGCAGGCCGCCGGGGTTCTCGACCTGGAGAACGGTTTGCGAATCGCGTCGGCCCTGGGCGATCTGAAAGACGCCTTGCGGCAGCGGGACGCCAGGGCGGGGGTTGAGGGCCTGGAATCGACACTCGCCGACATTGCGCTTTCTCCTCCATCCGTCTCCCTGGTCAGCAACTTGACCGGGCGGGTAATCGAGTCGGCCGACGAACTGGACGCGGATTACTGGGGGCGGCAGGCTCAGAAACCGGCAAACTTCGCCAGCGGCGGAGCGGCTCTTGCTCGGCTAGGGGTGGACGTGCTGGTGGAGATCGGTCCCGACGCGATCCAGGGACAGACGACTGTCGATGCCTGGCCTGAGTCCGTGAGAGCACCTGTTCTGCTCTCCGCCACGGCGAGTCCGTCTCACAATGGAGCGCCTGCGGGGCCCGATGAAGAGTTCGTCAGAACCGTGGCGAGTGCGTATGAAGCCGGGTTGGATATCAACTTCGCCGGACTATTCTCAGGTGAAGTTCGGCGTCGAATCTCGCTTCCCAGCTACCCCTTCCAGCGCAGGAGGCACTGGGTCTAGTATCCGGACCGGCGGCCCGGGGTTGCCGGTTCCAAGGCTTGCGGCCGACCTATATTCCGAAGGCACAGAGGCGGCGAGTCGTTGGACATGGCCTCCACAGCCAACCACCCCGCTCGTGCCGGATTGACCTGCCCTGTTGGCCTAGCTATCCTACGCTCAATCCTCACTGGAGTACTGAGAGTGGCATCAACCGAAGAACGCATCAGAAAATTGGTGGATGAGAACCTCGAAATTGATGGTCGGCCTCTGGGCCGGCCACTGGATCTGAACGCCAGCCTGAGGGACTCAGGCGTGTCGTCGCTCGACTTTGTCGCGTTCGGCAAGATCGTGGCCCAGGAATTCAACGTCACCATGACGCCCGATGACTGCGCAAGCCTCACTACGGTCGGGCAGTTGATCGAGTTTCTGGATGCCCGGAGCGGGTGAACGCCGAAGCCTGAGGCATGCGGCCGGTCGCAAAGTAGACCGGGCACAGCGACAACCAGCACACACTCAATACCCCCGTGTCCATCACCGAGGACTGGTGGCGTCCCTTCCGGACAACCAGCGGGGTTGAGGTAACTCACGTCGACCTGAGAGCCGACGCTGAACACGAGAAGGCGGCGCTCTCGCTGCTTGATAGTGGAGAGAAGGCCCAGTGGAGCAGATACCTGCATCCTGGTCCCCGGCGACGGTTCGCCTTGAGCCGGGCGGCGCTCCGAACCGTCGTCGGCAGGCGGTTAGGCTGCGCGAACGAGGGCATTGCCTTCGATATCTCGCCCTACGGAAAGCCCTTCGCCCTAGTTCAAGGGATGCCGGCTGCCATTAGCTTCAACATAAGTCACAGCGGCGACCATGGGCTGATCGCCCTTGCACCGACGGGAAGTCTGGGCATCGATGTCGAGGAGCGTTCCAATCGTCACGACCTCGACGGGCCGATCGCGGACGTGCTCGGACCCGATGAGCGCTCAGAGCTGGCCAAGGCCTGCGGGGACAGTAAGGTCCACATGTTCTTTCGCCTCTGGACGATCAAAGAGGCTCTGATCAAGGCCCTCGGTACGGGCCACCACACGGAAGTGTCCGGATTCCAAGTGCCGTCGAACATGCGGCGGGGGCAAGCTAGGGGCGAGTTTCGGTTCCCCCACCTACCAGACGTAACCTGGCGACTCGAGGATCTCGGTAACAGTGAGTTTGCAGCCGCCCTCGCACACGAGTGGCGCCCTGCCAACTGCTCGGTGCCGGATTCGGCAAATGGGCATCTGACAATCTGAGTTGGTAAGGTAGGCCAAGACATGGCGACCGGTTCAGATATCGTCTGGGAGGTGCCCCAACCGCTCTCCGTTTGCACGGTCCGCATCGACGACGAAACCGCCATTGTCATGCGGCGTCATGGGAATCCTTCCGGCCCGCGGATGATCCTCAGTCACGGTAACGGTCTGGCGATCGACCTGTACTATCCGTTCTGGTCGCTACTGGCCGATGACTTTGACCTCGTAGTCTATGACCTAAGGAATCACGGCTGGAACAGTGTGGGCACCCTTCGCGAGCACAATTTCCCCTCCCTGGTCAGTGACCACGACGCCGTCGCGCATGCCGCGGAAACCCACTACGGGAAAAAGCCCACGATCGGCATATTCCATTCCGTGTCGGGCCTCGCCTCGTTGCTGTCGCCAGCCAGGGGCAGCGGATATGCGGCGATGGTGCTGTTCGACCCTCCCCTGTGCAAACCGGACGACAGCTACGAGCAATTCGACGCCGCCGCCATGCGGGCAGCCGCGATGGCGCGGAGCCGGTCCCCGAGGTTCGAGAGCATAGACCAGTTCGCCGAGTTGCTGCGTATCCTGCCCGTATTTCAGAATGCAGTTCCAGGAGTTCACGAACTGCTGGCGAGGACGACTCTTAGGGAAGACAAGGAAGGGCGCGGCTACACACTGCGATGCCCACGCGAGTACGAGGCTCAGATAGTGGACTATGCCAGAGCCTTCGCGGTCCTAGTAGACTTCGGCGCCCTGCGCTGCCCGATAAAGGTCATCGGGGCTGATCCCACCCTCCCCTTCTCATACTTGCCCTCGCTCGATCTGAGCGATATCGACGAGGTGGAATACGATTTCCTCCCGGAGACGACACATTTTCTGCCCCTGGAAAAGCCGGATGAATGCGCCGCGGAAGTTCGCGATTTCCTTGACTCTATTTCCTTTGCCTGACGCGATTTGTTGCCGACCGGCCGCGAGCACGAGGTCGCCGGACCAGAGGGCAGAATCGTCTTTGGGTCGAGACGCCGCTGCCGGAGACGGCCCCGGGGAGGCCTTCGGGAGACCGACTTGCCAGGAGGCTTCGTGACGCATATGACGGGTATCAGGCCTCAAAGCGCATGAGAGTGCTGGTATCCGGGTCGACCGGTCTGATCGGGTCCATGCTAGTGAGGACTCTCGAGGCTGGCGGTAACGAAGTCTTAAGACTGTTGCGACCGCAGTCGCCGGGCCCGGCGCGAGGCATCCTGTGGGACCCCGTCGCAGGGAGCCTTGAGCGGCGCGAGATCGAAGGCTTTGACGCCGTAGTTCACCTGGCGGGCGAGAACATCGCCAATCGTCGGTGGTCTTCGGCACAGATGGCGCGCATCAGGGACAGCCGAATCGGTAGCACGCGCCTTCTCGCCGAGACTCTCGCCAGTCTCGAATCGCCTCCATTGGTGTTCGCCTGCGCATCCGCGGGCGGGTACTACGGGGACCGGGGCAGCGAGGTGCTCGACGAGGACTCCCATCCGGGCACCGGCTTCATGGCCAGCAGCACCAGGGAGTGGGAAGATGCCACAGCGGCAGCCGCGGCGGCGGACGTAAGGGTGGTCAACCTCAGAATCGGCGTCGTTCTAACCGCCGCAGGAGGCATGTTGACCAGGGTGCTGCCCTTTTTCAGACTGGGCCTCGGTGGCAGACTTGGCTCAGGATCTCAGTTCATGAGCTGGCTGACTCGATCGGATGCCATAGACGCCATTGTCTGGACACTGGAGCGCGACGATCTGTCCGGACCGTTCAACGTGAGCTCTCCCAACCCGGTTACCAACTCGGAGTTTACCCGGGCGCTGGCGAGGGCGCTCGGACGCCCCGCGGTCTTCGCAGTGCCCGAAGTGGCCCTCAGGATCGTCCAGGGCGACTTGGCGGAAGTCGTTACATCCAGTGCCAGGATGGACCCCGCCCGTCTCAGTGCGAGCGGCTTCGAGTTCAAACACCCGGAAATTGACGGCGCCCTGAGGTGGGCTCTGACCGATAACCTGCGTTAGAGCCACGATAAAGCGGGGACCGGTACGGCGGCCGATGCAGCGTTCCTGCGGCCCGCCGCGCTCCCCGGACTCGCGGTTGGACCGTACGCCCTCAAATGGTCAGATCTCTCACCAAGAAAAGCTCCTCCCAAGCGCCCGGTTCGACAACTAATTTGATACAGGGTATACATACTTGGATCTATTCGGTGACACTTAAGTGCAGCCAGGAGATGGGAAGATGACGGAAGCCAGCTACACGATGGGCTACAGCGAGGAGTTCAGGCAGCTCCTGGATCGCCGCAGCGCAGAGAGCCACGCCGCACACCTGCTACCCGTGCTCGAGCCGGGAATGCGCGTACTGGACTTCGGCTGCGGGCCGGGCACCATCTCCGTCGGCCTGGCCAGCGCGGTCAATCCCGGCGAACTCCACGGTTTAGATATGGAGGAGTCGCAGATCGACCTGGCCCGGGCGGCAGCCCGGGCAGGGGGGCACGATAACGCCACATTCCATGTCGGCGACGTGACCGAGCTTCCCTTTGAAGATGGCTTGTTCGACGTTGCGCACTGCCATGCCGTCCTAATGCACGTCCCGGATACCCAGAGGGTGCTATCGGAGGTAAGGAGGGTACTGAGGCCCGGCGGCATCATCTGCAGCCGCGAAGTAATCGTGGAATCTTGTTTCCTCGAGCCCAGTTCTGAACACACCCTTGCCGCGTGGGCGACCTTTACGGGCCTCCTATCTGCAAACGGCGGCCACCCCCAGATGGGAAAGGAACTCAAGGCCAGATTCCTCGCTGCCGGTTTCACGGACATTCGGTCCTCAGGCTCCTTCGATTTCTTCGGAACTCCTGAGGACGTTGCTTTCCTCCACGCCTTCATAGCCGACTGGTTCTACTCGTCTCAAGTGATGGAAGCGGTGACAAAGTACGGATTGGCCACCCAACAGCAGTTCGACGAATGGCGCAGCGACCATGACCGCTGGAAGGAAGAGGTGGGCGCCGTCGGCGCACTGGCCTTCGGAGAGGCAATAGGTCGAAAGCCCTAGCTCCCACCGGCGCCATCGCCCCCGGTCATCGCCCGGTGGATCCTCACCGGGGAATCGCCGCCCCAACAATCGGGATCGCTGCCGTCTAACGCACCGGTTGCGAGTACCACCCTCCCCAGACCGATCTGGTGCGGCGCAGTAGGGCAATGAAGACGGGATTGGTCCAAAGCAGGATCCGCCAGAGCGGCCAGTTGTCGAAGCGACGCGTTGACGGCCTCACTCGCACATTACGTATCAGTTGGACCCTCCGGCCTCCTGCCCGAGCCAACCGTCTGAGGCGCCAATAAAAGTCAACGTCCTCCCCGATCCACGTCGTCTCGTCGTAGCCACCCAGCTGCTCAAACGCGCACCTTCGAGAAAACTGCGTGGCGCCCTGGACCATAGTCATCAGGCGGCCGAGCAGACGCCAGCCCAGTAGGTACAACCTAACCGAAAGCCTGTTCGGCCGATATTCAACGTCCACCCCGCCCCCGACGCAATTGGGATCGCGCATCGCCGCGTGTATCTCGCTCAGAAGCGTTTGGGGCAGCGTCACATCGGCGTCCACGAAGACGAGCACGTCCCCCTCCGCGTGACGCGCACCGGCGTTGCGTGCCCGCGAGATTCCCTGCAGCGGTTCGCGGACAACCCTCGCGCCGCCATCGCGAGCGACAGACGCGGTCTCGTCCGAGCTTCCGTTGTCGACGACGATCGTCTCTATGTCAACGTCAGCATGGCCGACCAGATCTGCCGCAGCCTGATGGATGGAATCGAGCGTCGAGGCAAGGTAGGCCTCTTCGTTAAAGGCGGGGACGATGACCGAGAGCTTCATTGGATCCGGCATGAACCTTGGGCAGCCTATCGACCTTTTTTCCGAAACGACTGTTCGGTGTAGGGTATGCGGCCGACGTACGGGGCCGCCCTACCGCTGGCATCTGAATTGTGCGTGGGATGGCCATCAGGCGGGTACGGAATCGTATGTTACGCTTCGGCCGACCACGCATGCGCGAGATGCGCCGCTGGACCGGTCCAGCCGAAGCGGACAAAGCAGCCGGGCGGCAGATGCCGTCCCGTGTCCGCGTCGTGGGGGCCTAGCCCTGACCGTCTGAAAACCGCTCGTCGACATGCGGACGAACACCGCGTCGGCAGGCGGCTCCCTCCATAGGGAGCCGTCCTTCAGCCTTGGCCGGCTCGATGAACGACATACTCTGCGAGAGCCCGGAGTTCGCGCGGTCAGGGGCACATAGACGGCGAGAGCAGTTCCTCGTCACGAGGCGATATTGGCATCATCCGGCACTAACGAGACCATTCGATACGAGCCGGACGAGCGGTGTCCGCCGCTCGTTTCCATAGGTGTCGGCCTTCAGGGCGTCATCTTCGCTCTGGCTCCGCTGGTGCTGGTCGTGGCGATCACAGCCAGCGCGGGCGGGCAGGGAGAAAGCTACCTGTCATGGGCGGTCTTCGCAGCGCTGATCATCGCAGGCGCGCTTACAGCGTTGCAGGCGAGCCGCGTCTGGCGGCTCGGCGCCGGACATGTGCTCATCATGGGAGTCACACCAAACTTCGTGGCGGTCTCGGTCCTGGCGCTGAGTGAGGGAGGCCCGCCCCTGCTGGCAAGCCTGGTCGTCGTCGCATCGCTGTTCTACCTGGCACTGGCCATATGGCTTCCTTTGCTGCGCCGGATCATCACGCCGGTGGTTTCCGGCACGGTGCTGATGCTGATCGCGGTAACGGTCCTTCCGATCGCGCTGGACAGGGTAACGGAGGTGCCGGAGGGGGCGCCGGCGTTTTCCGGCCCGATCATCGCGGTTGTGACGCTGGTTGTCGCCACGGGGCTCGCACTGCGAGTCTCCGGGGCGTGGCGGCTCTGGTCGCCGCTGATCGGAATAGGAGCCGGCTGCGTGGCCGCCGCCGCGTTCGGCGCATACGAGGTTCACAGGGTGATCGATGCGCGGTGGGCCGGCGTTCCAGAGGGAGGATTCCCGGGTTTTGACCTTACGTTCGGTGCGGGATTCTGGGCGCTGTTGCCGGTCTTCGTCGTCATCACGCTCGTCGGCGGGATCAAGAACATCGGAGACAGCGTCGCCATCCAGCAAGCCTCGAGGCGCAGGCCGAGGGTGACGGATTTCCGATCGGTGCAGGGATCGCTAAACACCAACGGCATCGGAATCCTGCTGTCGGGCATCTTCGGGACACCTCCCACGACCGTCTATTCGTCTACCAGCGTATCGCTAACCAACCTGACGGGCATCGCCGCCCGCAGCGTCGGGTACGTGATAGGCGCGGTATTGGTGGTCCTTGCACTGTTTCCCAAGATACCGGCCGCCCTGCTAACCATCCCAAACCCGGTGATGGGAGCCTACCTGCTGATCGCCACCGGACTGCTGTTTGTTGGGGGCGTCCGGACGGTCATCCAAGATGGTCTCGACTTTCAGAAGGTTATGGTGGTTGCTGTGGCCTTCTCCCTTGGCGCAGGCGTTGAGCATCAGACGATCTTCGCGGACATGCTGGGAGGAACATGGGGTAATTTGCTCGACAACGGCATGTTGGTCGGCGCGGCTGCCGCGGTAGCTATGACCCTTTTCCTGAACCTGACCAACCCGAGCAGGTCGGCTCAACTGCAGTCCAGGCTGGACATCTCTTCGCTGCCCGAGATCGATGATTTCGTTCGGCGCACCGCATCGAGGATCGGATGGAACCAGGAGTCTACCGATCGCCTGCGTTCGGCCGCCGAAGAGACCCTGATCAGCCTGATACAGACGGGTGACGACCGGACCGCCGATCAAGCGCCGCGGCTTGTGATCGTCGCTCGCCCGACCGCAGCCGCGGTGGAGATGGAGTTCATGGCTATCTTCGATGAGGAGAATCTCGAGGACAGACTGGCGTATCTGGCCGAAGAGACCGAGGGTCTTGAGGAGGGCGAAATATCCCTGCGATTGCTGCGCCAATACGCGTCCTCTGTGCACCACCAAAAGTACTACGGCCTGGACATAGTGACCGTGCAGGTCAAAGGATCGCGTTAGCCGATCCTGCGCCAAGTCGGCGTAGCCACAATTCGGCCCGGTCAAGGCGGCCGTCGATGGTCCCTGCTGGGAACGCCGGGACCGCCATCGACGTCCCGGCGATACCCTTAGGGGCTGGGTGCGGGACCCAGTACCCTGTACCCGAGATTTTCCTCGGTGCGCTCGCCGGTAGGCAGGACCTCGATCACCACATTGGAAAGCCCTACAACCTCGCCGTTCTCGTCGAAGCTGTAGTTGTCCCCTATCGCTCCGCTCCAGGTAAGGCCGTAGAGGCAATCCCGGAAGCCGTCGGCATCCTGGTCATCACCTGTCTGCCTCAAACATTCGGCAGCGATGTAGACGTCGTCGTATGCGGATCCCTGGAACCACGGCAGCGTTGCCACCACGCCAAAGCGTGATTCGAACTTGGCCAGGAAATCCTCTCCTGCGGTGGTGGACAGATCCGGGTTTGGCACAATGGCTTTCAGGCCGGTCGCCGCGTCGCCGGCTATATCCAGGGCATCCGGCGAGCTGGCCACGGACTCAGCGTAGATCGGGCCCTCAAAGCCGAGCTCGCGGGCCTGCCTCATGATGGTTCCCGCAGAAACCTCTCCCTGTGCGGCCAGCAGCAGGGCTTCGGGGCTCTCGGCCAGCAGCTTGGTCAACTGGCTGCGGAAATCAAGAACCTCCGACGAGTAGCTCTCCGCCGCCACGACCTCGCCGCCCAGTTTTTCGAACTGCTCAACCGAGGTGCGCCGTGTGCCCTCGGCGTAGTCGGTTGCCTCGGTGATGGTCGCTATCTTGCGAATTCCGTCAACCCAAAGAGTGTTGCCGGTGTCGATGCCGAGGCGAAGGTCGTTGATGGCGGTGCGGAAGATGTAGTCGCCAGCCAGAGCGATATCGGGGCTGGTAGCCGATGCCGAAAGCAGGACGACCCCCTCCTTTTCGGCCAGGGGTGCCGCGCCGAGCATCGACCCGCTGCAGGTCGTGCCCAATATGATCTTGACCCCGTCGACATCGGTCAGCTTGTTGTAGGCCGTGATGGCATCCTGGGCGTTGCACTTGGAGTCCTCTACGATCAGCCTCAACTCGCGGCCGTTGATGCCTCCGGCCGCGTTGATCTCCTCAACCGCCAGGAGCTTGGCCTGATGCAGGGGGTTGCCATAGGACTCGGCGACTCCGGTCAACGCGTCCATGGCCCCAATCACGAAAGGCTCCGGCGGACTCTCCTCGGTCGGCGTGGCGGTCGGATCGGCGACTCTCGTCGGGTCGCCGGTCTCGGGGCCGACGGTGGGAGCCGGTTCGTCTCCGGATCCGCAGGCCATCGTGGCCAGCAGAGCTACGCACGCGGCCAGGCCAAGTAAGACTAGGACTTTTCGGAATCTGGACTGCAATTAACCCTCTCCTCGACGGATGACTATAGGTCTGTCTCGTGCCGTGTTGGGTCAACCTACAAGATACTCGAATGACCCTCGTCGGTTTACCGAATCATAGCAGGGGCACGCCCCTCGGCTCATTGCCCGCATTTGGTGCAAAGTCCAGCAGAAACGGGAGATTCGCGTCAATGGGACGGCGGTGAAGGTCGGAACTGTTTGGTAGATGAGCCTGGCGGGATCGTTGGCCTGTGCTCACTCTTGCCCGGGGCATCCGCACCCTCAGCCCCCTGTCTGCCTTCCGTCCGTAGTAATGTTAGCTGGCTCATGTTGAAAGTCGGCGACGCGGCCCCTGACTTCACCATAACCCTCGGATCGGGCGATCGGTTCAGTCTGTCCGAGCAGCGGGGGAAAAACGTCGTCCTGTACTTCTACCCACGTGCCTTCACCCACGGATGCAAGGTACAGACCAAGAAGTTCGGAGAGGCCTATGACGAATTCAGGGAGCACAACGCCATCATCCTGGGCATCAGCACCGACGACGTCGACAGGCTGAGGCGCTTCGGTGAGGCCTGCGAAACGCCGTTCGGGCTAGGTAGCGACAAGTCCGGGAGGATACGCCGGCTCTACGATGTCGAACGCCATCTGGGCCTGGGCACGTCACGCGTTACATACGTCATATCCGAAGATGGGGTGGTAAGGGGTGCGTTCCACGACGAGTTCGTGATGGCAAGCCATGTCCGCAATGCCCTCAAAGCGCTCGAGGACCTTTAGCCATGCGGATCCGCCGGATAGAAATCCGAGGCATACGCGACCGCCCGGCGGGCATGTCAGGTGATTGACGGCGAGTTGACAGGAGGGGCGCAGAACCGCGGCGAAGGCATGCTGCACGGTTCCGGCGGGCCTAGACGACGCTCCGGCTCGACCGCTCTGTTTACCATCGGCTACCAGGGGCGGTCCGTCGAAGACTACCTCGGCATGCTCTCCCGGGTGCAGGTGACCCTGCTGTGCGATGTTCGCAGAAACGCGATCAGTCGGAAACGGGGGTTTTCAGGGACCGCCCTAGCCGAAGCGTGCGAATGCGTCGGCATTCGCTACGAACACCTGCCTGAACTCGGGATCAGCTCCGAAAGGCGGCGCCAGGTTAGGACCGGCCGGGACAGGCAGCGGCTACTCGCCGAGTATCGTGGTCATGACCTTGCCGAAAGGCCGGCATCCGTGCAGAAGATCTTGCGTTGGGCGACCTCGGGGGAGCGCGTCGCTGTGACCTGTTTTGAGCGCGATCCTGGCTCGTGCCACCGGAGTCTCGTAGCGGCTGAGATCGAGCGACTGGTGGGCCCGTATATCACGACCGAGCACCTGGAGTGAGTCCTCCTTCACACCCGCCGGGAGGAACACAGCCTACGAAAGTCTCAATGGCGGCCGCGGTCCCACTACCCTAGCCGGCCAGGCACTCCAAGGCCCGCCGCTCAGCGTCCTGCATCGCTCTCGGCAGATCCTCCAGCCTCACCTCTTTACCGGTATCCAGATAGAGGAACACGACCTCCTTGACCTTCTTGCCTGTAACCCGCCTGATGGCGTGGGCGTAGGCACCTCCCTGCAGCCGATAGCGCGAGGAGGGATCGGTTTCCTCCGACGGGTCGACCCTATCGGTCTTGTAGTCGACTACCACCAGCCCATCTGCCTCCTCGAAGAGCAGATCGATAAAGCCGTAGAGGGAGCCGCCTCCCGTCGCGGCTGCGACCGGGATCTCGCGCCACAGGCGACCGGACACAACAGCCCGTCGAACGATCTCGCTCGCAACCGCTCTGCGGCAGAGCTTGGTTATCTCTTTCTCAAGATGGGGTATGCCTTCGGCCGAGGCCTGCACACGTGCCTGATCGTCTATGCCATCTCCCGTATCCAGGTCGATTGACTGCATGACTGCGTGAACCGCCATCCCGAGCGCCGTACCCGCCCGGCCCCGTCTCCAGGGTTCGCCTGTCTCCCTCTCTGCCTTCTCCTCCGCGTCCCGTCCGCTCAGGGCCGTGGCGGCGACAGAGGTTGAGCGGCCCATCTCGCCTATCAGCCGTAGGCGCCTGCGCTTCCAGCTGTCGCGGGCCTCCTGGGAGTGCTCCCCCTGCGCCGCAGGACTCTCAGGTTCGCGGTGTGGACCCGGTGAATCGTCCTCGGCGCGGGGGCGCAGCTCGACCTTCTCCCATAGCTCGGGGCACTCTGCCATGTGGCCGGAGATTACCGCAGCAGCCGAGGTCCCGGCCCTGGAGGTGCCCTGGCGCCTGAGGCTGACCACGAGATGATCCCGGGCGCGGGTGGCGGCAACGTACATCAGCCGCACCTGTTCGGCGGCCGTCATCAGCTTTTCGCGCTCTACCATCGCCTCGTAGCCCGGCGTTCGCAGTTGCTCGGATCCGGACCCTATGCCGACCTCGACACTCCCCGCCCCGCGGTCGATGAGCACAACCGGGCTGCGGCTGCTCGGGTTCGAGTTCAAACCTGTGAGGATGACGACAGGAAACTCGAGCCCCTTGGAGCCGTGGACGGTCATCACCCGGACCGCCTCCTCATCCGTCTCCGGCAGCGGCGCCTCAGTAACGCGGGCTCCCTCTTGGATCTGGTCCTCGATCCAATCCACGAAGGCCCTCAGCGAGCCTCCACCAACCTCTGCGAACTGCCTGGCCTGCTCGACCATGAAGCGATACCGCCGCCACTGTTCACGCATCCGGGGATGGCCTACCGCCACTTCCATCAGTCCCCTCTCGCGGATGAATCGGTCGATCACGGAAGACGCCGGCTCCCAGACCCTTCTTCGGTGGAAGTCCCGGAGCACACCGAGTCCCTCGCTCACAACGCCCGCATCGCCAGGCGACGCTTCTCTCAGATAGTCAAAGCTACCGTGGTCCTCGTAGTGGCCGAGCAGATCTACGTCGCTGCATCCGAACGCGGGCGACCGCAGCGCCGCAACGGTTGCAACGTGGTCAGAAGGATCGTCTACGGCCCGCAGGAAACTCAGGAGATCTCGGATCTCCTGGGTCTCGAAAACCAGCGATGCGCTCTCCAGGCGATAGGGGACCTTAAGGCGCGCGATCTCCCTTTCGAGGTTGGCAAGACCGGTTCGCGCCGGGATCAGGATGCAGATATCCGAGTAGGCTGCAGCCCTGTATACCTCGCGACCGGTGGCACCGGTAGCATCTGTATCGAGGACCAGCCACTGCTGATCGACGATCTGCCGGAGCAAGGAGGCGATATCGCTGTGTTCCTTCCTGCGAACCGCATCCATAGGCCCCTCTACCGCCATGTCCCCGAAAGCCCACACGCGCGGCCCGATGCCGGCGCCGGTCTTTCCGCTCCACCTCGGCGACATCTCCTCGTAGCGTGCCTGCACGTAGCCCCCTTCGACATGCTGACCATCCTCGCCCGCCATCCACTGTCCGAAGAGCCGGTTGACCCAGTCGGTGATCGGCCTGTGGGAGCGAAAATTCTGCACCAGGCTTAACGTGCTCCCACCGGCCTCCTCCATGCGTTGCTGAAGCCGCTTCATCTGGGCCACGTCGGCACGGCGGAAGCGGTAGATCGACTGCTTGGGATCGCCCACGACGAACAGCTTTCCCCTTTCGGGGGTGATACGGTCCCAGGCCGAGGGCCGGGTCTCGACCGCCGGCCCCTCGGGAACCCGCTCCGCCAAGAACATCGCTATCTCAGCCTGTATCGGATCGGTGTCCTGGGCCTCATCGATCAGCAGGTGCGAGAATCGGCTCCGGAAGTGGTCCCGCACATCGAGGTTGTCGCGCAGCATCTCGTGCGCCCAGATGAGCAGGTCGTGAAACTCCGCACGTCCCTCCGCACGTCGTCGTCCGGCGTAATCGATGACGAATTCCTGCATCGCCCCGAGGATGGGTCCAAGGGCGGCCCGCCTGGCCTCGTCAACCTGGAGGCGTGCCTCCTCGTCCAGATCCCTCAGCAGGTCCTTCAGAGCCGCACAGGCGTTGGCGCCGGTACCCGGGTCATCCCCCCAGTCCGACTTTCTGCCCCTGTTGGACCTAAGGGGCAGGACCCGCAGCAGCAGGCGGTAGGCAGCTGGGGAACCGGCCCGAGCACCTGCCATCCTGCGGATCGTAGGCAGCCTGCCCTTTACGTGGCGGTAGAGAGGATCTTCCGCACCGAGGCGGGAGAATTCACAGAGCCGCTCCAGCTCGGATCCGGCCTCCGAGATCCGGCGGGCGGCGCCGTCTCCCGGGGGCTGCGGCTCGTCAAAGACCGCTTCCAGCAGGTCGCCGTAGTTTCGGTGGAACTCGAGGGCCGTCTCCCTTAGCTGGCCCAGCTTAACGCCCAGCGACAGCGCCAGCGCGAGATGTCCGGCCAGGGGCGAATCCTCCTCGAGAGCCGCGTCCACCCATTCCTGCCAGGCGTCGTTGAACCTGATCCCTGCGGCTATCTCGTCAGTAACCTCAAAGCCCGGCGGCAGGCCAGCCTCTAGCGGCCTTTCGTGAAGCAGGGCGGCCGCGAAGGCGTGGAGGGTCTGGATGGCCGCCTGGTCCAGGTCGTCTACGCCCCGACGGCAGTTGATCCGCTCGCGCTCGCTGCGGGACCGGTCCTCGGCGCCCTTCTCCAGCCCCTCCCGAGCCCTGTCTCGCAGCTCGGCCGCGGCGGCCTCCGTGAAGGTGATCGCAGCCACCCTGTCGAGCGTAGCCGCGCCGGTGGCCACAAGGTTAACCAGCCTCTCCACCAGGCTGTGTGTCTTGCCGGTACCGGCGCTGGCCTCGACGAAGAGTGTCTCATCCAGCCGCTCGCCGATGGTGCTACGGGATAGCTGGTCTACGGGAGCGAATCCGGCCGGAGGGGCTGTCACCGCTGTCCCTCCTCGTCTCCATCGGCAAGAGCGACATAGCCGGACAGGATGGGGTCTGCCCTCTTAGCTTCCCAGATCTCGTCCCTGCGCGCAGGGCATAGCGAATCGAAATCACAGAACCTGCAGTTGGCTCCCCCTCCCCTGGCCTGCCGGCCGGGATTTGCGGGGAACAGCCCGCGGCGAATGCCCTCCACTATGGTCGAGATCCCCTCCCGGAACCGCCTGCTCACCCGCTCGTCCCCCATGTCCAGGTATCCGCGCGGGGCAAACTGGAAACCGCCGCGGGCTGTCGCGAACCAATAGGCGGCCCGAACCTTCCCTGCGGCAGGCTCGATACTACGTGCCGCAAGGGAGTAGATTCCCAGCTGGAGGCGCTTGCCGCGGTCGATGACGTCGCCCTCAAGTTCCCGGTAGGAGCCCGCGCTACCTGTCTTGTAGTCGATGACCAGGACCGATGACCCGTCGGAGCTGATGTCGAGCCGGTCGGCTATGCCACGGAAGCCGATCCTGGTGCCGTCGGACAGTTCCATGCCCGCCGGCGGGACACCCGCAAAGCCGAAGGCGGCTTCTACCCGGATGCTCGCCGACCCGTGTTCGCCTCGCACCTGAGCGTCCTCCTCGAGGAATGTATCAAGGTCGGCCTCTATGTCCTGTTTTTCCAGATTCCACATTGTTCGCTTACCCGTAACGCCCCGTGCCTCCGCGGCAGCGAACTCCTCTCCAGCGATCTCCATGATGCGATCCCGAGAATGTGTGCTCCATCCCTCGCCCGGCGCCGGCAAATGCCCCTTCCGCTCGGCGTCCAGGATGAACCGCTCGAGGATCCTGTGAACCACGTTGCCGCGCTCAAGCGCGCCGATGGTCATGATCTCTTCGGGCGTCTCGACCATACCCAGCCTCAGCACGTGACCGAGAAAGTAGCGGAACGGGCAGGCGGCCCAGCTCTCGAGGCTCGTGGCCGAGACCGCCGACCCTTCCAGATCTTGCCGGAACCTCGAGGTCGCAGCGGCCGAAGACAGGTTGCCGTCAAACTTGGTCAGGCGGTGGAGCCTGCGCTTTCGACCCATCCGCGCCGCCCTGGCAAGCGGGCCATCCAGCACCAGCGGGTGGCGGGCCGGCGACCTGCCGGAGTTCTGCCACTGCAGGAGACGGGCCAGGTTGTAGTCCTGGATGTCGGCCAGAGACCGCTCTTCTGCACCCGCTAGGGCGTGGACTCCCGACTCCACGATCGCCAGCCAGGGGCGTTCTCTCAGGTCGCCAATGTCGCTCGTGTGCACCGGGCGTCCCTCGAGAGCGGTCGCCTGCTCGAGGAACCAGCGCGAGGGATACGCCCTCGCTCCCGACGCGGCGTCGACCGCCGGGTATGACAGGGTTCGCACCTCAGACCCGGCAAGCGCGGACAGGTAATCGTAGCGGTCCGCGGCCGCCTGACGCTCGACCCGGGGCCTGCCTACGGGTCCACGCAGATCCGGTTCGGGGAGCAGAGGGTCGGAGCGGACCGCGGGGGGCATCCTTCCCTCGATCATCCCGACCACCCACAGTGCATCGAAGCTCATTCCGGAGGCGGCGGCCAGGCTGGACACGAATACTCCCTCACCGGTCACACCCAGATGTCCCACCGGCGCCTTAAGGGAGTCCTCCACGGCCCGGCGAAACTTGCCAAGAGTGGTACCGGCCGTGACCCTATCCGTCACCGCCAACTCCTCGACCCGACGGCGCACCTTGTCCAGACCGTCACGGGCGACCATCTCCTCGGGCCCGTGGGGTTCCGACGACAGATAGGTGTCCAGCAGCCCCGAGGCCCAATCGCAGTACTCCTCCCATGTTCTGCCGGGGCCCGGAGAAATCAGTTTCTCGGCCAGTTCCTCAACGAACGATAGCGCTTCGCGCGCCTCCGCCGCCTCCGCCCTCATCCCGTCGGCCCTGCCCTGCGATGCCTCGCCGTCTTGCTCGCGGCGGTCGGCCCGCTCCGCCAGCGACCTCTCGTAGCTAGAAAGCCTGCTCCTCCACTCGCCGAGGCCGCCGACTATCCCCGCCTTCTTGCTAAGCCTGTCCCATCGACTGGGGCTAAAGCCGGTCCGCCCCGGGCCCGGGACCTTGATCGGACACCCGGTGAGCCAGGCCATCACTTCAGCCCTACCCAGCCCGCCGCCTGACAAGCTGAGCAACCCGGTAAGCGTCCTGCCTGCGGGGGTATCGCCGAGCATGGCACGGTCAGGTCCGGCCACAGGGATGCCCGCGAGCGTCAGCTCGGCCGGAATCAGCGTGGCATAGGGATTGTCGGCACGATAAAGGATCGCCATCCTGTGGAAGGGAGTCCCCTTCTCCTCGGCCCTCTCCACTATGCGTCGGATCACCCACCTGATCTCCTCGTGGGCATTGGGCGCTATATGAAGATGCGTCTCACGGGGCGGCAGGGCAGGCAGGCCCTCTTGTGCTTCGACCGTCCGGAGACCACCAGGGGCGAATCCAAGTGCCCCGGCCAGCGTGAGCACCGGACCATCGGCCCTCTCGTCTCCGGTCGTTCCAAGCAAGACGGCGCAGCGGCCGTGCCCTGACAGGGCTTTGATCAGCCTCGTCTCGGCGGGAGACGGGCTTCGCGGGAGGTAAAAGACGATCAGGCCAAGTTCCGAACCCATCGCGGGACCCCCCACGCTCACCACGCCGGCAGCCGCCTCCAACAGGTCCTCTGCGTCGTACCACACGCCCGTGGTCTCTGCGCGAAACATGCGATACAGCCTTACGATCTCAGCGCTTAGGCCGCCACGGCGCTCCAGTGCCTCCAGAACATCTTCGTCCAGGGTTCGCAACTCCCTGAAGGAGGCACGGAGGCTGGCCAACGCCGCCGGATGCTCCCTCACCTGCTCTAGGGGCTGGGCGGCCTGATCAATGACCTCGCGCAGAAGGGCGCTCTCCAGCGCCGCGGTCAGCGGCCCCCTTCCCTCCCTTGCCAGCTGGGAACCGCCTAGCATGTCGGAGACGACCCGAATGTCGGTGAAGCGGACGTTGGCAAAGCCACTGCGACCCAGCTCCTGGCGCAGGCTGAGACCGGCATAGCGCGTAGGGGAAACGACGGTCACCGGTGCCAGCACATCGTCCCGCTTGGCCTGGCTCACCAGCCGCCACAACTCTTCGGTGAGAGCCGGCGACCTCCGGCCGACAATCAGGCCTGCCGGACCTAGGTTCTCGGCCTCGGAGACCTCCCTGCCCATGCGCCCATCATACGACCTGGCACGACGTGCCTCGCCGGCTGGCGTCATGGACCGCGAACATTGGGGAAGAGTTCATCTCCACTTCGGTCCACCGGAGGCTCCCTTAGATGCGAATGGGCTGCCGATGGATATCGCGAATCGCTCAGACGGGACCGCTGCCCTGCAAGTGAGCCGGGGCCTTAATGGAGCCTGTTCAGGCCGTCCAAGGCCGCCGTCTTGTAGGACTCGGCGAGCGTCGGGTAGTTGAACACCGTATCGAGGAAGTAGTCCACCGTCCCTCCGAAGGTCAGGACCGCCTGGCCGATATGAACGAGTTCGCTGGCTCCCTCGCCGATGATGTGCACCCCGAGCAGCTTCCTGGTCTCAAGGTGGAAGATCAGCTTCAGAAGGCCCGAAGTGTCGCCGATTATGTGGCTTCGCGCGATTTCACGGTAGTAGGCCTTTCCAACCTCGTACGGCACCCCCTGCTCGGTAAGCTCCTCCTCCGTGCGGCCGACCATTGATATCTCGGGTATGGTGAAAATGGCGAACGGAAACAGCTCGGGCACGTGGTTGGCTTCTCGTCCGAAGGCGTGGAGCGCGGCGTATCTGCCCTGCTCCATGGATGTTGATGCCAGGGAGGGAAACCCTATTACATCCCCCACGGCGTAGATGTGCGGCACGTCGGTCTGATAGTGCTCGTTGACGCTCAGCCTGCCCTTATCGTCGGCCCCAATACCAGCGGCCTGCAGGTTCAGGGAGTCGGTGGCGCCTGTTCGACCCGCCGCGTACAGCACCTTGTCAGCGGCGATCTGCTTGCCACTGGCCAGCTTGATCCTCACGCCCGGGCGCTGGCCGTTTCCGGCGTGGTCAATGCCCGTCACCTCCTCGCCAAGGCGCAAGATCGCTCGCTCCTGCCTGAGCTGATAGCTGAGGGACTCGATGATCTCCCCGTCCACGAATGGAAGGACCCGGTCACGCTTGTCGACCAACGTCACCCTGACCCCGAGGGCTGCGAATATGCATGCATACTCGCATCCGATCACTCCAGCCCCAACGACCGCCATGGTCCTGGGCAGGTGGTCAAGGTCCATAATGTGCTCTGCTAGGAGGACCGTCCGGCCGTCTACGCCGGATTTGCCGTCGTCATACGATCCGCTGCCGGTGGCGATCACGATCCTTTCCGCCGTGACCCGTCGCTGAGCACCGCCATCAACCATGTCCAGATTCAGCTCGTGGGGACCGAGGAAGGTAGCGCCAGCGGCCATGAGCTGCACGCCGTTTCTGTGGAGCTGGTCGCGGATGACCTCAATCTCGTTGCGGACCACGTGATCCGTGCGGAAAGTGAGGTCCTCGATGCGAATGTGATCCTTGACTGTGTACGAGGCGCCGTAAACGCCCTTGAGACGGGCCCCCGACAGGTACAGGACCGCCTCGCGCAGAGACTTGCTGGGAATAGCCCCAGTGTTGATGCACACGCCACCTACGACGGTCTTGCGCTCAGCGACCGCAACACTCTTACCCAGTTTTGCCGCCTGTATGGCCGCACGCTGACCGGCGGGGCCTGAGCCCACGACGAGCAGATCGTAGTCGTAGTTAGCCACTTTGGCCCTCACTTACTGCCGACGATGATCCTCTACGTCCGGTATACCAGTAGATCGGCGTAAAGGCTACCCGGATTGTGACGAATTGTGGATGCTGTTGCCAATTCATGCACGCATCGGATCCTGGTGGAGGTTCCCCGGGCAGCCAAGGCGGGCCGGGCGACACCGGTCCTCAGGATCCGTATCGAGCGTGCGGCGCCAGGCTCATGGCTTCCAGAGGCAAATGCTCCTGGTACCGATCAGCACGATGAACCAGACATCGATGACGGCCCAGTAGGCCAGGCGAACCTGGCTCTGACCCTCTTCGCCAACGGTCAGGTCATCGAACCAGTTCCACGCGAACAAAATCGCGAGCACAACGGCCGCATAGAGCGCCACTTTGACCCGGACCTGGCTGAACATTTCGGCTTCGCTGAGCGCTCTCTTCTCGATGTAGATATCCGCCAGAGCCAGCAGTATGCCCGCGGCCATTATCCAATTGAGCACATACCACATCGAGTCGACATTCACCGAGTCTTCGTAAAAGGAACTGAGCACAAAGTGCAGCAGCACGGCGACGGCCATTAGCCCAAATACGATAGAAAGCGGCTTTCTGAGTTTCTCCACGGCCACCTCCGTCTCCGGCACACGGTCACCGGTACGACGAGCGATCGGTCCAATGGTGGACAAATTCGCCAAGCCAGGTCAATCGCCGTTCCGGCACGCGCTTGGACACCATCGTCTCGGCTCGGGCCGGCTGGCCGGCCTGGTCCCGCACGCCCGGCGATTTCTCGGGACATCAACCCAACGCACACGAGGACGGCCGATCGCAACCGCGCCGTGGCCGAACCCCGCATTCGGTAATGAGCCCAGCCCGTGCCCACCATGCACGAAGGCTTCAGGAATCCGGGCGAGTTCCATACGGCGCAGGGTTGGGGATGATTCTACGCTCGGATAGACTGGCGCGAATGCCTACAGCCGAGCTGGACACGCGTGGGGGAATAGCATGATCGTCAGCACCACTGACTCGATACCCGGCCGAGAAATCGACGAGATACTGGGACTTGCGCGGGGCAACGTGGTGCGCACCAAGCACATAGGCCGCGACATCCAGGCCGCACTCAGGAGCCTGGTCGGAGGCGAGGTAGGCGGTTACACCGAGATGCTCAGCGAGGCGCGTGAACACGCAACGAGGCTAATGATCCGAGATGCCGAAGACCTCGGCGCCGATGCTCTCGTGAACATACGCTACACGACCAGCGCCGTAGCCTCTGGCATGTCCGAAATACTCGCCTACGGCACCGCAGTCAGGCTCAGGTAACCCCGGGTCCACGGCATTTTCGCGGCGAGACTCGGCGCATCGGGTCACCCGGCCGGGTACCCCCTCTACTCGACTTTGGACACCGTAAGCGTGTATGAGCCCGTTCCTGCTCCCCACGATCCGGAGACCACAACGTAATACCTGCCAGAGCCGGGTGCCTCCCAGTCGAACTGGGTTGGCTCAAAGCCCCCGTGGTCGATGTAAACAAGCTCGCGAAGGTCAGCATCTACGATCGCCATCGCCGCGCCGGCCAGTGTTCCCGTGGCCACATCTATGCGGTATAACTCGTCCGACACGGCCTCAAAGGCAAATGCGTCTGAGTCGCCATCGTAGTCGAGTGTGCCCGCGACGGCCTCATCAAGAGCTATCGACGTGGCCTCCTCAAACGAGTTGGCATGATCGTCGGAGATATCCACGGCGGTAACCGTCAGAGTGTAGGAACCTGTGCCATCCCCGAATGGACTGGACACCTCGACGTAGTATTCGCCCGAGGCCGGGGCCATCCAGACGATACGCGAGCCCGTAGCTTCCCCGTGGTCGTCGTTATATGTGATCTGAAACAGGTCGCCCTGGTCCATTGACAGGTCGGCCTTATAGAGCATCACCACAGAGTCAGTCAACGTTCGCAGTGCCACGTCTATCTGGTAGAACTCTCCCTCCTCCGCCTGGAAGGCAAAGAAATCGACGTCGAACGTGTAGTCCAGCCCCGCGTCGACGGGCTCGCCCACGGCTAACATCGTCGCCTGGTCGAATGAGTCGGCGTGATCGTCGGATTGTCCCGACATGGACCCTTGATCCATGTCGACGGACGGGCCGCTCAGACCTTCGGGCGACGGCGTGATGGCCAGATAGCAGCCCGCTGCGTCCAAGATCGCCACGGTCTGTTGCGGGAGGTCTTCCCTGACCTGCTCCAGGGCCTGGGCCGCCGCCACGAACTCCGGACCGAAGAACTCCCCGAATTCGCCCTGCACGAACTCGATCAGGAGAGCCTCCTTCTCCTCATCGGTCTTGTCGGGATCAAGGCCTACCTCGAAAGATGTCGGAAGGATCTTCTCGAAGAGCAGTGCGAACATTGCCTCTAGGAATGAACCGGAACTGGGGCGAGCCTCGGCGCTGTCGCGCAGAGCCTTGATTACCCCCAGCTGAGCCTCGTGATATGCCTTCAACTCCAGCGGCGGCTCGAGCTGGCCATATGCACTCAACACGGCCTCGAACATCTCTCCGACCTGCCCCCATGTAATGTCCCCTCCGCTGCCGGCTGCAAGGGGGTCGACCGCCAGCGTCGCGTCCAAGGCGGCAGTGACCGTCCGGCACTGCATGGCGTAGTCGTCGATCCCCAGAGTCGCAGCAGGCGTCGGCGTGTCGGCAGGCACGGGCGTATCGGTAGGCGTGGGTGTGTCTACCGGCACAGGAGTCGGGGTCGGGATTGCAGTCGGCACGGGCGTATCGGTAGGCGTGGGTGGGTCTACCGGCATAGGAGTCGGGGTCGAGATTGCAGTCGGCACGGGCGTATCGGTAGGCGCAGGAGCCGGCGTGTCCGCAGGCACTGGCGCCGGTGTCTCAACCGCATCTCCGTTTCCGCATGCCGCCGAAATAGCGACCGCTAGCAGGCACGCCAATAGAGCCGCACCAGGCACCAGCCAGGGCCTAAATCTGCTGCTGGTCTCAAAGCTGGCGGATCGCGGTCTCACGTGTCGAATATCTCCCTTCTAGAGTCCACTGTATGGCTGAATGCATGCCCCGATGTGTCGGCTCCGGGGCGACGCGGACCGCGTTCCACCTCGGCGCGAGCTACAGGGGATGAGTGTCCCAGGGTCAGCAACGCCCAAACCTGGCTGAGAAAGCCAGTCCGCCGGTCCATTGTAAGCGAGCCGTCCCGAATCGGATCCTCTTGGTGGACGCTCACTGCGTACAGGCCGGCACGAAGCATGCGGCAAACTGATCGGGTTCTCCGAGCCGACGCCAATCCCGGCTGAGGTGCCCGACCTTGTATCCGTCCGCTACCGATTTGGCGGAAAGGTCTGTGGCCGCGGTAGCGTTGAACGGTCCTTGCATGCGACTCGGGGGCAGAGCTTTCTGCCGGGCCGCGATCTCCCAGTAGCATCCGTGTTGAGCAATGCCTCATATCAACAAATACGCTAGACGTTGCCCCTTGGTTACGTGCCGAGGGCGGGCGATCATCTAGCCGAGGATACATAGAGCAGGGGGACCACGGTCTACGCTGCTGCTCCCTGCATGGGGACGAAGTCCGGTGGCACAGTGACGTGCGGTGGAGCATGCCATCAGAATTGCGCGTCAGCATCCTCCAATGAAGGGGCACCTAGGCGGCGCATGGCGACTGCCGGCACCCGCCACGATCGCCCTGCTGGCCCTGGCCTTCTCGGCACCCGCTGCAACTGCGCCCGAATCTCCGGGCAGCGTTTTTCTCCCGTAGCAGATACGGCGCGTGTCCACTCTAAGTGTCATCCGCTCCGGCGTGACTGTAGGCCCCGCGACATCTACAATGCGGACGTGATCCGGTGGCAAAGTGCCATGCGGGGGGAGTCGACCATGGATCCAGTGCAGCTGCGCCTGCGCATGACGGCTTGTGTGGACAAGAGCTGGCGGCTGGCCGCCGTCGGCGTTATCGCTGCCGTTGCCCTCGCGTGCGGCAGCCCAGCGGCCAGCACCCCCGATCCTGAGGAAGCGGTCGAACAGAAGACCCCGACCGCCACTAGACTCGAGCCTGCGAGGGACTTCGATAGCGCGCCGGACCTGAAGTCCTCCCGTGAGCGATTTGCCGTCATACGTCTGGCAGACGGCCGACTGATGGCGGTGGGGGGGCGTGCTCGTGGACTGGGAGGTTTGGAGGCCGGCAACTTCAACGAGACCGCTGAATTGCTCGACCCCAGGACGCTGGAATGGACTCTTACCGGCACCCTCGAGCACAAGCGAAGGTCTCCAGCCCTCATCCAGCTCAGCGACGGGCGAGTCCTAGCTGCCGGCGGCACGAACGAACACCACAGGCCGATGGCCTCGGTCGAGATCTGGAGCCCCGGCGATGGCAAGTGGTCGCCAGCCTCAGACATGAATGCGGCCCGTGATTCGATGGGAGCTATCGCTCTTCGAGACGGGCGGATCCTGGTCACAGGGGGGGCAGGCTTCGACGAAGACGAAAGCTTGGTCCCTTCGATCACCAGTTGCGAGATCTACGACCCGAGCACCGGCGAGTGGAGTACCGCTGCCCCGATGTCCGAGGCAAGGGTCAACCACACGGCCACCTTGCTGGCCGACGGCAGGGTGCTGGTGGTAGGCGGCGGCGAGGAGGACTCCTACTCGAACACGGCAGAGGTTTACGACCCGGGCGAGGACAGTTGGACTGTGGCCGCCCCGCTGGCCGTCAGCAGGGCCTTTCACACGGCCACGCTGCTGACCGACGGTAGAGTCCTTGTGGTCGGCGGCAGGGGCAAGAGGACCCTGTCGGAGATCTACGATCCGGACTCGAACATGTGGGAACCGGCCGGCGAAACGGAACTGCCCCGCGCAGAGCACGCTGCGACCCTGCTTAGCGACGGGCGGGTGCTGGTCACAGGGGGCATCGGACATCTGGCCCCGAGTGAGGTCTTTGACCCTTCGACTCAGGAGTGGAGTACCGTGGGTTCCCTGAGGACAGGCCGTTACCGGCACGGTGCGGTCAGGCTCACAGATGGGAGGATCCTTGTGATGGGTGGGACAGGAAGCGAGGGCATACTGGCCTCGGCTGAGGTGTTGACCTCGGTCGGCTACGCGTCCCCGACAGCCGACGGTTCGACAGGTGAGCGCCCTACGCCCCTGCCCGATCCGACGCCAACCCGAATGCCCACCCCGGAGCCCACTCCGACCGAGGAGCCTGTGATCGATGAGGCCGCCCTTGAGTTCGCAGAGCCCGTCGATGCCGATCCGGGGATCGGAAAGACGTCCGTTGAACTAGCGACCCCCGTGAGACTGGGCATTGGCCAGGAGATCAGCAGTCCCTTGGGTCCCGGCGGCCTTATCGTCGAGTTCCTCGGGGTGGTCGAGGACACCCGATGCCCCGCCGGCGAGACGTGTGCGGAGCCGGGACGTGCCGTGATCCGGGTCAAGCTAAGGGTGCCGGCCGGCCCCCTGGGCGAGTCTGAGATCGCGCTCGAAGGCGACCAAACCGCGCCGACGGTCCAAAAGTTCGGTCGTTACTCGCTGGTATTTCTTGCACTTGAGCCCGAGCCGGCCGCCGGAGTCGATCTGGACCCTGATGAGGCGATCGCGATCCTAGCGGTGATCCAGCCCGGTCGTTGAACCCAGCCCCGTTCAAGATGCCGGCCATGAGCCGGCGTGAACTCCGCGATCTGCTGGACAGGCTTCCAAGGGTTCGCATCGCGGCCGTTCCGACGCCTCTGCAGGAGGCGGAAAACCTCTCGCGTGAGCTGGGCGTACGGGTGCTGATCAAGCGCGACGACCTTACAGGCCTGGTCCTCGGGGGCAACAAGGTCAGGCACATGGACTTTTGCATGGCCGACGCGCTGGAAAAGGGCGCCGATGTGTCAGTAAACGTCAACGCATGGATGTCCAACAACTCGCGCATTATCGGCGCGGCGTCCAGAAAGGTTGGCATGGACTACGTGTGCATCGCACCCGGAAGCGCGGGCAGGCCCCTACAGGGCAACCTGCTCATCCAGAGCCTTTTTGGCGCCGAGCTTCACCTGCTGGACACCACCGACACGGAGGAGGTCGCAGGTTACGTCGAGGAATTGGAGAGCCGGCTGAGAGACGAGGGCCGGGTTCCCTACAACCACCTGAGGGAGCACATGTCCCGCTCGTCCGCCGTAATCTCGTACATGGACGCGTCTCTGGAGATAGCCGATCAACTCGACGAACTGGGGATCGGCGAAGCCAAGGTCTACATCGCGAGCGGCGGGGCGCAGGGAGGCCTCCAGATAGCTTCTAACGCACTGGGCCTGGGATGGCAGGTTAACGGTTTCTTGGTCGGAACACCCGAAGAGTCGTTCGTTGACATGGTCACCTGGTCGAACAATGCGCTCGGGCACCTGGGCTTCCAGGAGCGAATCGGCTGGGACGACGTGGTCCAGATAGGCGAATACGTCGGGCCCGGATACGCAAAGCTGAGTCCCGCCTGCGCCGAAGCGATAAGGTTGCTGGCTCGACTCGAGGGAATACTGCTCGACCCCGTATACACAGGCAAGGTCATGGCCGGCCTCATTGATCACGTGCGCACGGGCGTGCTGGGGCCGGGCGACACCGCGCTCTTCGTACACACCGGGGGGCTGCCCGAGCTGTTCAACTTCGCCGAGGAACTCCAGAGTCCATAGGCGGTTGCGCGGACTGGAAGGTGTCTGTAGTGTCATTAGGCGTTGCGCGGCCCGTTCGGTCGCCGTCGGATGGCGGCATGCGGGCGGCGGATCGAAACCTCAGGCGGGAGGCCTCTTAGATGGGAGTCACGCTCAATCACACAGGGTTCGTCGTTACCGACATTGAGAAGGCCATCGAGTTCTACTGTGATGGGATCGGCCTTTCGGTCAGGTTCCAGGTCGAAGCCGGCGGCGCAGAGTTGTCCCAGCTACTCGGCTATGACGAGGTTCAGGTCAAGGCAGCGTTTGTGGGCGGAATCGACGGCCATTCCCTCGAGATTATCGAGTACGTCAATCCCAAGTCCGAGGAACGCGACGCCGCAGAGCAGCACAGAAGGAACGTCACCGGCGCCTCACACCTGTCGTTCAACGTCAAGAGCATCGACGAGGTGCTGGCCCGGGTAGAGCCCATGGGCGCGAAGGTCAACAACCCCCCTGTCGAGCTGATCGAAGGGCTACGCTGCGTCTACCTGCAGGATCCCTGGGGCAACTGGGTCGAGCTGGACGAGGACGTGGTTCACAACGAGCAGCAATTCGTCGTCCACCAGCGCACATCGATAAATCCCGCTCCTGGCGATCTCCGCCTCTAGGACGCCGCAGGCCCCCGAGGTCGCCTCACGCGTCGACCGCCATGCGATCCACGGCGGCCTCGTCCAGTTCTATGCCGAGGCCCGGCCCCTTCGGCAGGATTGCCACCCCGCCGCGCCTGGGAATGGGCATAGAGAGAATGGTTGAAGGGTCTCCGGAGAATTCCTCCGAGTACTCGTGCGGACGTACCGCGTCGATCAGGGTGCTGTACAGATGCAGGCTCGCTGCGCCGGCGATGCCAGCGGTCGGGCAGTGGGGCATGACCTCCTTGCCGCAGATCCTCGCCACCTCGTAGATCCGTGCCGACTCGGTGATGCCTCCGGCCAGGACCACATCGGGCTGGAGTATGTCCGGACCTGCCAGCTCTATCAGGTCGCGAAACTGCCAGCGCGTGTGCTGCTGCTCTCCGAACGAGACCGGGAGTTCCAGCGCCTGCACCACCTTCCTTAGACCGGGCATGTCGTGCTGGGGTACCGGCTCCTCGAAGTGGGCGGCTCCCTTCTCCTCGAGCGCCCTGCCCTGTTTGACGGCGGTCGAGGCGGTATAGCCATTGTTCGCGTCGAAGCTGAGCGCAACCTCGTCCGGCAGAAAGTCCCTGCAGGCCGCGAAGCGCAGAAGGTCTCCCTGCGGATCACGGTCGATACGATCGGAGTTCCAGTCCATGCGAACCTTGAAGGCACGGAAACCCTCCTCGAGACCGCGCTGGACCGTCTCGAGCATCTGCTCCGGGCTCTTCTTCCAGCCCATTCCTGTGCTCAGGTAAAGCGGTATCGTCGCCGTCGCCGCCCCACCGAGCAGCTCGTGGATGGGCCGTCCGGCGGCCTTGCCCGCGATGTCCCACAGAGCTATGTCGACGGCGCCTATCGCCGCCGTCTGCAGGCCCATCGGCCCGTAGCGCGTGGTCGCGTAGAACATGTCGTCCCAGAGCCTTGCCGTAAGCGTGGGGTCCTTTCCGACAACGAGGGGGGCCAGCAGGTCGTCTATGAATCGCTTTACGACGCCGGGGGCCAGGACGTAACACTCCCCGAGGCCCATCAGGCCCTGGTCGGTGTACACCCTCACCAGCAACTGGCCAGTGTTGAGAGGTGTCGTTACGACCGACGTGACCTTCAGCGTACCGCGCCCCTCTTCTTTAGACGGTGCCGACGGCGGCGGGGGAGCCGGACCAAGCGGACTCGTACACAGCGTCGATTACGCTGAGTACGTCCACGGCCGCCTGCGCCGGTATCGGCGGCTCGCGCCCAGAGGCCAGGGAGTCCACCCAGTCCCGCATCTGCAGCCGGTACATCTGGTTGTAGTCGGGGAGCATGGGAGTGATCCTGGTCTGGGTCTCGTACTCGGCCACAACGTCGCTCTGCACGTCCAGAATCTCAGAGGGCCACTCGCTCCTAATCCTTCCCCGCGTGCCGAAGACTTCCAAGAAGTCGAATGGCCGGGAGAGGCTAGCAGAAACCGTCACGCTCGCGGTCAGGCCGCCCTCGAACACGATCGTAAAGGCGGTGTCGCGGTCGGCCCCGGTCTCCGGGTGCCAGCGCGTCTCGGCGTGCACCCTGACCGGGCGAACGCCGCTCATCCAGAGCGCCTGATCGACTATGTGCACGCCGTGCCAACGAAGCTGTCCCCCACCAAACTCCATGCGCGAGTTCCAGTTCTCAAGAGGCGTCGCCGACTTGCAGGCAAGCGCCTGGACAGGTTCTCCCACGGCCCCGCGAAGAATCAGTTCGCGAGCCCTCATCCGTCCCGGGTTATAGCGCATGCAGTAACCGACCATCGCGCTGGCCCCGGCGGCGGCGGCCGCGTCACGTATCAGGGCTGCCTCGGTCGCGTTTACCCCGGCAGGCTTTTCAACGAACAGATCCGCTCCTGATTCGAGAACGGCCACCGAGGCTTCGGCCAGAAGGTGATGCGGGAGCGACACCATTGCAGCGTCAAGCCTTTCGCACTGGAGCATCCGGCGATAGTCGGAGTGGACACCTGAGTATCCCCACTGAGCCGCCGTGCGGGCCGCCGCGGCCTCATCCACATCCGCGCAGGCGACCAGTTCCACCCCCTCTATGGCGGCCATTGCCGCAGATAGCCGGGTGCGCCCGTGATGGCCGCAGCCGATCAATCCTATCCTCATGCCCCCATCCTGCCGGGGCCACCAGCTGGCCATGTCCGGCTGGCCGTCACCGGGCCGGCTCCACAATGTCGTGAATCCGATCGCCCTCCAGGTCCCGAATGGTCTGCACCACTCCGCTGGGCCAGTAGATCACGATCTCTTCGACCGAGGTCGCCTGCCCGAGGCCGAATTCAAGATCGATGCTGTCCATCGAAAGATAGCTCGAGCCGGCTCTGACCTCCTGCACCTGAACCACGTCGCTCCCTTCCGCCCGCAGGTACACCCTCGCCCCGATGCCGTCGGCGTTACTGCCCGTGCCATCAATCGCCATGCGTCCGGTCAGCCGAATGGTGATCCAATGGTTGGTGCCGCCACCATTGATCCAGATGAAGACCGGGCCAGCGATCTGACTGATCGTGCTCTCCCTGCCCTCCCATACGGGACCGCTGCTGTTGGTTGCGATCAGGTCTACGTACCCATCGCCGTTGAGGTCGCCGTGCACCACCGCCTTGCCGTTTTCGTGGAAACGGTTGGAGATCTTGCGGCTCCTCATGGTGAAGATCGAGTCGGGATCGTCGATGCCATCGTACTGCACGCCGAGCACGTCGAGCACCCTGGCACGGATGGTGACGTCCTCAAAGCCTCCCGCGCCGTCTCCCCGCATCAGGCGGCCCGCGCCCGGGAACGCATCGCCTCCCGGACCCTGCCCGGATGCGACGATCGAACCCAGCCAGTAGAGGTCCTGATCACCATCGTTGTCGAAATCGAAGAAGGTCGCCCCGAAGCCGAAATCGTAGGCGGCGAGGCCGGACAGCACGGGCTGAAGGGGGTCGATCCTGGAGGGATCCAGCGATTCGGGCGGCATGTAGGGGCTGGGTATTACGCGTGTCGACGGCGCGATGTCGTAGAGATGGGGGACGGTGCCGACCCCCTCTATGTCGACGGTGCCGTCGTTTCGCAACAGGTAGTGCTGGCACGTTCCCCAGCTGAAGCGCTGGTGATATTCGCAGGAGCCGCTTGGGCCGCGCATGGGCGGCCGGGTGTTGGGGTGGTACCCGATGTTGGTGACAAAGACGTCCAGGTCCGCGTCCAGATCGACATCGCCGATCGCAAAGCCCATCCATGCTCCCACCTTGTCGATCCCTATTGCGTGGGCCACCTCAGTAAACCTGACGCCCGACCCGTCCGAGTCGTTGCGCATGATCTTGAGGCGGTCTCCGTCGCTCGCGATCCACAGGTCGGGATCTCCGTCGTCATCGTGGTCAAAGAAGAATGCCGCGTGCGTCTGCGCGGTGGGCTCCCCGATCACGTTGCCGGCGTCGTCGAGCCAGGTGGGATCCCACCCCTCGTACCATTCCCCGGTAGCCGGATCCTCAAACATGATGGGCTTGCCCGTCGGATCCCGCATGACTATCTCTCTGCCCCTTACTCCCGCCTCCGCCGCTATCTCCGTGAATGTGATGTCCCCGGTGTTCAGGTAGAGCACGTCGTAATGGCCGGGGTGGTTGCCCGAGGCGAAATCGCGAAAGTCGTGCGCCATCAGGTTGCCGACGAAAATGTCCAGGTAGCCGTCAAGATTGACGTCAGCGCATGCGACGGAGGTGGCGGAGCGCATGTTGACCAGATCGCCGAAGGCCTCCTCGGTCACGTCTGTGAAGGTCCCGTCTCCGTTGTTTCGGAACAGCGAGTCGGCGATGCCGTCCTGGGCGCCGTAGGAGCGAAAGTCAAGCTGGTCCTTGGGGTCGCCCCATGCCCCCACATAAAGATCCTGAAACCCGTCATTATCCAGGTCGCAGGCCACCGCGCCAGTGCTATGGCTGCTCTTGGCGGCAACGCCGGCCTCCAGTGCCACATCCGTAAAGGCACCGTCCCCGTCGTTGCGAAACAGCTTGTTTGTATGACCTCCCTCGGTCGTCAAATAGAAATCGAGATCCCCATCTCGGTCAAAATCAAAGATCACGACGCCAGGCCGGTCGTTCCAGATGCGCCAGTCGTTACCCATCGCCTCCTCGGCTATGTTGGTGAAGGGCGTGACCAGCTCTGAGGTCGTGGCCTCCGCTTCCGTGGGCGCCAGACGCTTGGGCTCACCGCGGAGCACCTCCGCACCGTCGGCGGTTCGCCTGGTGTCATCCACGACGGACGAATCGATTCTGTCCTCACCACTCTCCACCCGCTGACCGGTCTGCGCATCAATGCACACGCCCTGCACACAGACCACCTGCGGCGTGACGTCTATCTCGAGCGAGGGCACAGTGGCCGTGGCGGGTCGTTCGCCGCCACCGCCACAGGCAGCGAGGGCGGCGCAGCCTACCGCCACAGCCGCAGCCAACCCTACCCGCGCCGAGCGAAGGCTCATGGCCGATGCGTACTTGGAGGGTCGACCTGGTGTCATGTACCGAGTTTACGAGACCGATGCAGACCCTACGATCGCAAAAACATGGGCCCGGGCGGGTGCCCGGGCCCATTCATCCGAATCCGGATCCGAGATCAGCCCTCGGAGCGGGACAGTTTCGGATCGAGCATGTCCCTGAGGTTGTCACCCATTACATTGATGGCAAGCACCGTGACCGTCAGGAATCCGCCCGGGATCCCAACTACCCACAGGGCCTGTGAGATCGTCCTGCGACCGTCGGCCATCATCGAACCCCACGCCGGCGTCTCCGGATCGATGCCCGCGCCAAGGAAGCTCAGGATCGCCTCGGTCAGGATCGCTCCTGCAACGATCAGCGTGCCGGTTACCATCAGTGGCGCTATCGTCCCCGGGAACACGTGCCGGAACAATATGCGCGGCGTGCGGGCTCCTATGGCGCGCGCCGCCTCCACGTACACCTCCTCGCGGAGGCTCAGCACAGACGAGCGCACCACCCTTACAGCGCGTGGGAACACCACGAACCATATCGCAAAGATCACTATCGCTACGTTCCCACCCACAATCGACACCAGCGCGATCGCAAGCAATATGTTCGGTATCGACATGATCGCGTCCATGATCCTCATCAGGATCAGGTCAGCAAAGTTAAAGTACCCGGCGATCAGGCCCAGTATCGCGGCGCTCAGGGCCGTCAATGCCCCGACCGCAAAGCCCACCGCGAGCGATATCCGCGCACCGTAGATCACGCGCGAGTACACATCGCGACCCACAAAGTCGGTCCCGAACCAGTACTCACCGCTCGGCTCCTTCAGGCGGTTGGGTGGGTCGACGGCCGTCGGGTCCACCGTGCCCAGCACCGGGGCGAGCACCGCCAGCAGGCCCATGATCACAAGGACGGTGAAGCCCACAATGAACATCGGGTGACGGCGCCACGTCCACTTGTACTTGGCCACGACCGCCTGCCATAGGAGGTTCAGCCGGTCCTGCACCGAGGGCGGAGCAGGGACGAAGGTTTGTGGAGTCTGTATGTCCTGCTGCATTAGTACTTGATCCTCGGGTCAAACACTGCGTACGAGAGGTCGGTAAGAAGATTCACAACTACCTGCAGGACCGCCACTATGAGCATCGCTCCCTGGATCACCGGGTAGTCGCGCCGCACGATCGAGTCGACGATCAGCCGGCCGATGCCCGGCACCGCGAAGACCTGCTCGGTGACCACGATGCCCGCGAACAGCTCGGCGATGCCCCAGCCTACGACGGTCACTATCGGAAGGGCCGCATTCTTCAGCGCGTGCCTGATCAGCACGCTCGACTCGGCCAGACCCTTCGCCCTGGCCGTGCGGATGTAGTCCTCGCGAAGCACCTCGATCATCGTCGCCCTGGTCATCCTCACCAGGAACGCCCAGAAGATGATCGCAGTCGCAAGGCTCGGCAGAATCAGCCTGTGCAGGAACCTCCCGAAGTGCTCCTCTGGAGGCACGTATCCCGCGGCCGGGAACCACGGCAATTCAAGCGCGAACGCCTTTATCAGGAGGAACCCGAGGAAGAAGATCGGGATGGAAAAGCCCAGGGAGCTGAACACCATGATCGACCTGTCGACCCAGGTATTGGCCTTCCAGGCCGCCAGGACCCCCAGCGGTATTGATATCGGTAACGTTAAGAGCTCCGTCATGATGGCGATCGAGATAGTGGGGACAACCCGCTGCTCGATCAGCCTGATTACGGGAATCTTAGAGTTGATCGACTTGCCCAGGTCGCCCGAGAGGACATCCTTAAGGTAGATACCCAGCTGGGCGATGATGGGCCTGTCGAGTCCCAGATCCTTGCGGATTGCCTCGATCTGCCACTGGGGCGCATCCTTGCCCGCGATGATGGCGGCTGGATCTCCTCCCGATACCCTGAGCACGGCGAAGATGATCACCGCCAGTATGAACAGGACCGGTATCGAGGCTACCAGGCGCTGGAGTAGATACCTTTGCACCTCAACCTCCCAACTACTGACTAGGTGGAGCGATTCGGAAAGTGACTGTACGAAGACGGCATCGCCACCGAGACGATGCCATAGGTGTGCCGGTACACTACACAGCGGCCCGCCGGGGTGTCAACCCCACCTGAGAAATCGTCGGCTTCACATCCTCCCGTCCGGTTCGGGCGCCTCGATGCGCGGCCAGCCTGTCTCCTGACCGGTCGGCCTTTCCGTTGGTCCGGCACGTCGGCGGCTTTCGTGATAGGTGCAGCCTATCGGCCGAAAAGATTGACGAATTCCCGAAGTCCGCTTAAGACGCTGACCGTCCCGTAAACACCCACCTATCGGCGAGACGATCCGGTCCCTGCCAGTAGGGGGCAGTCGATTTTCTTAGGGGTATCGTCTCCTCAGTTTGGGCCATTTTGTTGCGGGAGTATCGCACGATGTGTAATATACCCCGCAATATCTTGGGTGGGTAAGCTCTCGAAGCACTATACATAGGGCTCTACGCCGCGATGAGACATCCCCATACCCCGTCCTCATTCCGTTTCCGGACCAGCATTTGAGAGAGCCGCTCACCTACCTTGACGCGGCCGAGATGGTCGGTCTTATAGCCAGCGGCGAGTTGTCGCCAGTCGAACTCGTCCAGGCCCATTTAGACAGGATCGACGACCTGAACGGCGAGCTGAACGCCGTGGTGGCGACCGCGGCCGATGCCCTCGACAGGGCCAGGCAGGCCGAGCAGGCCGTGATGGACGGTCAGTCTCTCGGCCCGCTGCACGGGGTCCCGTTCACCATCAAGGACAGCATAGACGTCGCCGGCTACCCCACCACCAGCGGATCGCTCCTCACTCCCCGGACCAGGGCGATCACCGACGCACCGGTCGTGGCCCGAATCCTGGCCGCTGGAGGGGTGCTCCTGGGCAAGACCAACACCCCTGAATTCACGCTGTGGTGGGAAACCGACAACCGCGTATTCGGGCGCACCAGCAACCCGTGGAGCCAGGACCGCACAAGCGGCGGGTCCAGCGGCGGAGAGGCTGCTGCCATAGCGTCAGGCATGTCACCGTTGGGCATAGGAAGCGACTCGGGAGGCTCGATCCGGGTCCCGGCCGCGTACTGCAACATATTCGGCCTCAAGCCCGCGCACGGCCGCGTGCCGATGACCGGCCACGTGCCGTACGCCCTCCTCCAGCACACCCACATCGGTCCGATGGCCAGGTCCGCCCGGGACATAGCCCTCGCCCTGGCCGTGATCGAAGGGCCAGACGGGCTCGATCACTACGCCGTACCAATGCCCCCCACCCGGACTCCCGATCTCGGCGTATCGATCGCGCCGAAACGCATCGGCTACTACACCCAGGGCCCGGTCTCTCCCATTGCCGGCCAGGTGCAGGACACGGTGCGCGATGCCGCCGAGGCCCTGGAGTCGCTGGGCTGCGACGTCGAGGAGGTGGAACTGCCGTTCATGCGTGACGTCGACTCCCTCGGCGCGTCCGGAGCTATCGCCTCTGCGGAGGGCTTGGCGTACCTTCGGCCGCTCATTGAGGGCCGCGAGGACGAGCTCGCAGTGTCGATGCAGCGACGGATGGTCCTTCCTTCGCCGACCGGCCAGCAGCACGTTGCGGCGCTGGCGACGCGTGAAGCCATTCGCTCCGGTTTCATGCAGTACTTCTCGGAGTTCGACCTGCTGCTGTGTCCGGCGACGGCGGTTCCCGCTCCGCCCCACGACTCTGCTGAACTCGACGTGGACGGCGAACTCACTCCCGGCAGGACTGCGCTTATGTGCACCGCCGTATTCAACCTGACCGGCGCGCCGGCGATTTCGTTGCCCTTCGGCTGGAGCGCCGAAGGTCTGCCCATCGGCGTCCAGATAGTAGGGCGACGATTCGACGAGGCAACGGTCATTCACGCTGGGGCCCAGCTCGCCGCCGCCGGCGGAGCACTAGCACGCAGACCGCCCCTGGACTAGGGCGGACCCAAACGTATTAAGGAGCACCCTTGGCCAGTTCCGATCCCGACGCACGTGAAGGACTAAAGCAACGCATGCAGGAGGACGGGGTCGAGCTCGTTCTCGCACAGTTCGTGGACATCCACGGCGCCGCAAAGGTCAAGATGGTGCCCGTAGCCCACCTTGACGACATAATCGACGACGGAGCGGGCTTTGCGGGCGCAGCGCTCGACGGTATGGGGCAGGGGCCTCACTCCCACGACATGCTGGCTCGCATTGACCTGAACACCTACACGCCGCTCCCCTGGCGACCGGGCGTGGCGCGGTTCGCATCCGACCTCTTCGTAGACGGCGAGCCGCATCCGTACTGCCCCCGCCAGAACCTGAAGCGTGTCCTGGGCGAACTGCGTGACGAGGGCTATGCGTTCTACGTCGGCATCGAGCCCGAGCATTTCCTTGTAACCAGGCAGGAAGACGGCACGATCAAGATCCACGATCCGGACGGCGTGGACACCCTGGCCAAGCCCTGCTACGACTTCAAGGGAATTTCCAACGTCTTCGACTACCTAGGAGACCTGATGGGAGCGGTCAATTCGCTGGGCTGGGACGCATATCAGGCCGATCACGAAGACGCCAACGGTCAGTACGAACTCAACTTCCACTACGCCGACGCGCTCGAGACAGCGGACCGCTACACCTTCTTCAAGATGATGACCAGCCAGTACGCCAAGAAATACGGCGCCGTGGCCACTCACATGCCCAAGCCGTTCGCGGATCGAACCGGAAACGGCGGCCACATCCACTTCCACCTGGCCGCGGCCGAGGACGACAGCAACGTCTTCGAGGGCGACGCGGACGAACACGGCCTGGGCCTGTCGGAAACGGCCCTTCATTTCATAGGAGGCATCCTGGAGCATGCGCGGGCCCTCTGTGCGGTCACCTCGCCTACGGTCAACTGCTACAAGCGTCTTCAGACCGGCCATGCCGTCTTCGGCGCTCGCTCCGGATACACGTGGACACCGGTCTTCATAACCTACGGCGACAACAACCGCACGCAGATGATCCGTACCGCCGGCCCCGGCCACCTGGAGGACCGCACCGTCTCCTCGGCATGCAATCCCTACCTGGCTTTCGCCGCATACGTCGCGGCGGGCATGGACGGCGTGCGGCGCGGGCTCGACCCCGGCGATGCCAACACCGGCAACATGTATGAACTGTCCACAGACGAGCTCAAGACGCGACGCGTCAGGACGCTTCCCCAGTCCCTGCCAGAGGCGCTGGAGGAACTGTCCGGAGACCAGGTGGTCATGGACGCACTCGGACCGATCTACGACGAGTTCATGAGGGTCAAATCGGGGGAATGGAGCTCCTACCACGGCCAGATCACCCGGTGGGAGATCGACAGATACCTGACGATGTTCTAGTCCCATGTCCTTTCTGATCCCCTGCCCCAACTGCGGGTCACGCCCGGTCGAGGAGTTCAGGTTCGGCGGAGAGATGCTCTCTCGGCCCAGTCCACGGGCATCTGAGCGGGACTGGGCCTCCTACTTCTATTCGCGGCGCAACGTGGCGGGCGAGCAGAACGAGTGGTGGTACCACAAGTTCGGATGCCGTCGCTGGCTGATCGCCGAGCGCGACACCGTCTCCAACAGCGTATCGGCATCCCGATGGCCGCAGCAGCGGCACACCGGCGGCTAGATGGCCAGCGAGATGAGGAACGGCCGGGGTCCGGGTCTCCATATCGACCGCGGGCAGAGCATCGGCTTCACCTTTGACGGACATCGCATAGAGGGCTATGCAGGCGACACGATCGGCTCGGCGCTTGCCGGGGCCGGAATGCGAACGATGTCCCGCAGCTTTAAGTACCATCGGCCAAGGGGCCTGCTCTGCGTAGCCGGTCGATGTCCCAACTGCCTGATGACTGTCGACGGCACTCCCAACGTCCGCGCCTGTACGACTCCGGCCCTTGATGGGATGGTGGTCCGGTCCCAAAACGTCTGGCCATCGGTTGGGCTTGATGCCATGTCGGTGCTTGACAGCGCGGAGAAAGTCCTACCCGTGGGCTTTTACTACAAGGCGATGCACAAGCCCAAGGCACTTTGGGAGGCTGCCAGACCCATCATCCGAAGGGTCGGGGGACTGGGCAGCATCAACCCTGAATCCGACCATCACCCGGCCTTTGGCCACCGATCGGTGCATGTGGATGTGATGGTAGTCGGCGGCGGCGATTCCGGCACTGCCGCCGCCGCGGCGGCGGCAGGCGGCGGCTCAAGGGTAGTGCTCGTGGACGAACAGCCGACGATCGGCGCCGGCCGACGGCCAGCCGACACCGACGCGCTTGCCTCCCTTCTGGCCGACCCCTCGATCGAGGTCTGGAGCGGATCGACCGCCTTCGGATTCTATTCCGACAATCTGGTGACCGTGCTGAGCGAGGGCGAGGTTCTGATGGTCCGAGCCGGCCGCGTAATACTGGCGACCGGGGCTCACGAGGTTCCGTTCCTGTTCCCCGGCAACGACCTTCCGGGCCTGATGCTCGCCTCCGGAGCCCTTCGCCTCATGCGCATGTACGGCGTCCTTCCGGGCCGACGCGCAGTGGTTGCAACTCTCGACGAGTCCGGATATGAAGCCGCCGCAGAACTCGCCGAGGCCGGGGTCGAGGTCGCAGCCATCCTGGATGCCAGAATCTCGGGGACAGCTGCCCCCCTGTCTGTTGCACCGGCGACCAGGGTTGAAACCGGTGCATCGCTTGTCGGCGCTGCGGGTCGCGGCAGGGTCAAGGGCGCAGTATTTGCCGATAGCGACGGGCGGAACAACGGCATCCGCTGCGACCTCCTGGTCATGGCTGGCAGGCTCCAGCCCACGGCACAGTTGGCCCTGCAGGCCGGCTGCGCGACAAGGTACGACGCAGCCATGGGGGCCATCGTGCCGACCGACCCTCCTGACGGCGTATATCTCGCAGGCCGCCTGATAGGGACGCAGGATCCTCAGGACTCCGCCGAGGAGGGAAGGCTGAGGGGCGCCGCGGCAGCGCTGGGCCTACCGCAGCCTTCCTGCGCCGCCGGTCAAGACCCCTGCCAATCCCCTAATGAAGTCCAAAGCAACGGGCGCTCGGGCAAGATCTTCGTGTGTCCCTGCGAGGACGTAACGGTTGGTGACCTGAGGCGCGCTACGGCGGAGGGTTTTGGGGACATCCAGATACTCAAGCGCTACAGTACCGCGACTATGGGCCCATGCCAGGGTGGCATGTGCCTGCGGAATTTTACGGAGACGGCGGCCGCGACTACAGACAGCTCCATAGCGAGGCTGGGCCTCATCACGATGCGTCCTCCGTCGGCGCCAGTGCCCCTGGGCGCACTGGCGGGTCCCGGCCACCTGCCGGTCAAGACCACCGCCCTGCACCACAGGCACCTCTCGCTCGGCGCAAGGATGGTCGACGCCGGGGGATGGCAGCGTCCCCACAGTTACGGAGACCCTCACGGCGAGGCCATTGCGGTGCGGGAACGGGTCGGCATCATCGACGTCAGCACCCTGGGGAAGCTGGACGTGCGCGGAACGCACGCTCCGAGGCTGCTGGACTTTCTGTATGCCAACGTCATGTCGAACCTGAGGGTCGGGCGCGTCCGCTACGGCGTGATGTGTCTGGATGATGGGACCGCACTGGACGACGGGACGGTGACTCGCCTGGACGATGGCAGGTATCTGGTGACAACCACCACCGGCAACGTCGAGATGATCGAGCAATGGTGCAAGTGGTGGATGGAGGCCGAGGGAGCCCTGGATGTCCAGATGGCCGATGTCACATCGGGTCTGGCGGCAATCAACGTCGCCGGACCCCTTGCACGCCAGACGCTCTGGCGACTGACCGATGCCAACCTTTCACCGGAGGCCTTCAGGTACATGCGAGCCGTCCAGGCCAGCGTCGCGGGGGTGCCGTCGATCCTTCTTCGCATAGGCTTCGTGGGAGAAACCGGCTGGGAGGTGCACTTCCCGGCGGAGTATGCGGATCACGTGTGGGACTCAATATGCGATGCCGGCAGCGAGCACGGGATACGTGCCTTCGGCCTCGAGGCTCAGCGCATACTGAGGCTCGAGAAGGGCCACATCATAGTCAACCAAGACACCGACTCGGTCTCCACGCCAATCGAGCTGGGCATGGAATGGGCGGTCAGGATGACCAAGCAGGATTTCGTCGGCAGGGCGGGCCTGCGCAATGTAAGCAAGCGAGGACCGCGTCATCGCCTGGTCGGCTTCGAGATGGATCCGGCCAGCCCGGTCCCCCCGGACGGAGCGGCAATTGTCGACGACGGTACTCCCGTCGGCAGGGTGACCAGCGGAAGACGCAGTCCCACGACGGGACTGCCCTTCGGTCTGGCAATGGTCACGACCAGGCTCGCTCAAGAGGGCAGGCCGGTTCACATACTGGTCGGCAGTGACATGTGGGCCGCAACCGTTCGGATGGCGCCATTCTATGACCCGGACGGCAAGCGTCTCAGGGCATGACCACGAGCAACTCCCCGGTGGCCCTAACGTCCACCCATCAGGACTTGATGGCCGCCGGGGCCGTCATGGGCAATGTAGGCGGCTGGCTGGTTCCCCTGCGCTTTGCAGGCCACGGGGCCGAAATCAAGGCCGTCAGGGAGCGGGTCGGCGTGGTGGAGCAGAGCCACCTTGCGAAACTGCGGCTGCAGGGAACGGATATCCCGGCAGTTCTGGGTCGGCTGGGGGCGCACCCTCCGGTGGGCAGGGCATCGAAGGCGGCAATAGCCACCCCGGATGGTGACGTAGAGGCGGAACTGGCCCACCTGGCCGACGGTGAAGCGTGGATCACAGCGCCTGCAGGATGCCGTGACGACCTGCGTCAGGCGGTCGAGGCGCTTGTCCAGGATGCGGCGGTCTTCGACCTAACGTCCTCTTTTGCTTCCTTCCGCCTTGTGGGCCCCCTAGCCGGTCACGTAATCTCATCCCTTACGGATCTTGACATCCGCCCTTCGGCAGTGCCCGACGGGGCCTGCGCCCAGACGATGCTGGCCGAGGTCTACGCCCTCATCGTCCGCTCCGATCTGGGCACCCTTCCGTCGTACCGTCTGTTCTTCGGTCGAGAGTACGGTCTCTACATGTGGGAGTCGGTGGCCGAGGCCGGAAGGGGCCGGGGAATGGCCGTAATCGGCACCGAGGCACTCGCGGCACTGGAGGAATGCCGTTGATCCTCCAGATGCTCAGGACGCACGACTTCTTCCCGGAGTACGAGCATCGGGATCGATACCGCGTGGTGATCATCGGCGCCGGCGTCCACGGGATGGCGACAGCCTACTACCTGACCAGATCCGGACTAACCGACGTTGCGGTCCTCGATCGCGGGTATGTGGGCGGCGGCGGCAGTGCGAGGACCACGGCCATCCTGCGTGCCAACTACTACACTGCCGAAACTATCCCCTTTTTCCGTGACAGCCTGAAGCTGTTCGAGGATCTGTCGGTCGAGTTGGACCTGAACCTGATGTTCGACAGGACGGGACGTCTCGATCTTGCCCATTCCGAGGCTGCCATGTACGGCCTTCAGACGAGGGCCGATTTCAACCGACTCCTGGGCGTGGACAGCCACATGATCGGGCCTTCCGAAATCGCGGAACTTGTGCCGGCCATTGACCTTAGGGTGGGGAAGATGCTCCCAATCATCGCCGCCCTGTATCACCCGTCGGCGGCCGTCATCCGACACGACGCCGTGGTCTGGGGTTACGCGCGTGCCGCCGGCCGGGCAGGGGTGCACATACGCCCCTTCACGGAGGTCACGGGGCTGACCCGGTCGGGCAGTCGCATAACCGGTGTGATCACCCCTGCAGGGACCATCGAGGCCGACATCGTCGTCAACGCAACCGCCGGCTGGGCCTCGAGAACGGCCGCCCTGGCAGACGTGGATCTCCCGGTCGTGACCTATCCGCTACACGTCGCCGTCACCGAGCCGGTAAAGCCGTTCATCGATGTGTCCGTCTCCTCGGCCAATCTTCACGCCTACGTCTACCAGACCGATCGAGGCGAGGTGGTGATGGGCGGCGGGGTCAACCCGTACCAGACCTACTCTATGAGGTCGGATTTCGAGGCAATCGGCCACCTCAGCGCAAGCGTTCTCAAGTTGTTCCCGGGACTGCGCGACCTCAAGATGCTGCGTCAGTGGTCCGGGCTGTGCGACATGACGCCCGACTACGCGCCGATCATGGGACGCATCCAGGGACTTGACGGCCTCTTGCTCACCTGCGGGTGGGGCACGTGGGGATTCAAGGCCGCGCCGATGGCGGGCAAGATGATGGCCGAGCTGATCGTTACAGGCACGACCCCCAAGTCCATCCGCCCATTCGCGCTATCGCGCTTCTGGGAGGGGCGGCTGCTCAACGAGAGGGCCTCCGCACCGGCCGCGGCCATACGCTAGTCCGATGGCGGAGCGCTAGCGGCCCGCCCTCAGTTCGGCCAACTCCGCCGCCAGCGCCTCGACATCGGCCCCCCGGCCCGCGAGGAACTCGATGTCCGCTGCGGCAAGGTCGTCCATGCCCAACATGGTGAGGGCCCGCGACCTGTGAGCGTAGGCGTCCAGCCTCTCAGGATCTATCCCGATCACATGTGTGTAGTCAGCGACGGCGCCCTCGTAGTCACCCAGCCCGAATGAAGCCAGGCCCCTGTTTACGTACGCCGAAAGATAGTCGGGATCCAACTCAACGGCCCGGTCCAGATCGGTCACGGCCAGTTCGAAATCGCCGGCCCGCACGTGTGCTGCGCCCCTGTCGCCGTAGGCGACGGTCAGACCAGGATCCAGCGAAATCGCCGTGTCCAGATCTGCGATCGCCGCCTTCTCGTCGCCCAGATTCAGGTGCGCGAGCGAGCGGCTGTGGTAAGCCTCGGCCCTGTCCGGTTGAATGGTCACGACCGTGGTCAGATCGGCGATCGCGGCCTGAAAATCGCCGAGGTTCCCCAACGCCCCTCCCCGGTTGTAGTAGGCGTCGGCGTACAGGGGATCCTGAGCGATGGCGAACCCGTAGTCCCTCACGGCCGCCTCCCAGTCTCCCAAGAGCCCGTAGGTCACGCCCCTGTTGAAGTAGTTGGAGGCCGTTCTAGGAGAGAGCCTGATCGCTTCGTCATAGTCCCTTAGGGCGCTCTGGTGATCGTGCAGGCCGCGGTGGGCGTTGCCCCTGTTGTTGTAAGAAGGTGCATAGGTAGGGTCAATAGCCAGGGCACGGCCGTAGTCGTCTATCGCCCAGTTGAAGTTACCCAGCGCCTGCCAGGCGCTGCCCCGGTTGTCGAAGGCAACGGCGAACTCGGGATTGATTTCGACCGCCCTGTCGAAATCCTCTATGGCACGCCGGTAGAGACCCAGCTTCACATAGGACAGACCCCGGTCGTTGTAGGCCACCGCAAGCCCGGGGTCGAGCTCGATGGCCATGTCCAGATCCTCTATGGCCTTCTCCCACTGGCCGAGTTCGTAGTAGGCGAGGCCCCTGTTTCGAAGCATGGCGGCGTCCGGGCCTCCGATGAGGATCACCTGGTCAAAGTCCCTGATCGCCTCTTCAAAGCGGCGCAGATTCGCGTGGGAGACACCGCGGCGCAGGTACGCGTCCACCATTTCGGGGTCGAGGCGCAGCGCCGCACCGTAATCTCCTATCGCCTCCTCCAGCTGCCCCAGTCTCCTGTTGGCGTTTCCCCGGTGGTAATGCGCCTCGGCGTTATCGGGGTCGATGCGTATCAGCCTGTCGAGTACCTCTATGGAACTGGTGAAGTCCCCCTGCTGCTGGAATCGCTGAGCCGATAGCATGAGCCGGTTAACTACGACCTCGTCGCTCTCGGCGAAGGTCTCGGTCTGCACCGCCGTGCCATCAAATGCAGTCTGCCCGCCTCCACAGGACAGGGCGACGGCCGTCAAGAGCACGAGGGCCATGCGGTATATCATCCCCCGGCCTCCGGCTCGACTACCTCCAACACCCTGTCGGCGGGGATGTCGGTGAGGATCTGCTCGGTGCCGCTGGGCCAACGGATGCGTATCTCGTCCACGACCGCGTCCGTCCCCAGGCCGAATTCCACGTCTAGGCTATCCAGGGAAAGGTAGCTGCCACCTGCGTACACCTCGCGTATCTGCGTCCTCGGTCCGGCGCCCGGATCGGGCTCTGCTGTAAGGAGCACACGCGCGCCGATGCCGTCCGCGTTGCTCCCGGTGCCGTCGATCGCCATGCGGCCCTTGAGCCGAAGGGTAATCCAGTGGTGGGCTCCTCCTCCATTGATCCACACAAAGATCGGCCCCGGGGCGTTCGCCAGGCTCTCTGGACCGCCCGTGGTCCACACGGTGCCGCTGCTGTTAGTACCGACGAGATCGACGTACCCGTCGCCGTTAAAGTCGCCGTGGGCAAGCCCCTTGCCGTTCTCATGGAACCTGGTGGCGATGCGCTGGGCCACGGCATCGAAGCCAGGATCTGCCGGATCGACCACCGAGTAGTCGACACCGAAAATGTCGAGCAGGTGCGCCCGCACAGTGATGTCCTCAAATGCCCCGGCTCCGTCGTTGCGCAACAGGCGGCCAACGCCCGGGTATACGTCGCCGCCGGGCCCGGCTCCGCTGTTCTTGTTGGAACCCAGCCAGTAAAGGTCGACGTCGCCGTCATTGTCAAAATCAAAGAAGGTGGTGCCGAAGCCGAAGTCATAGGCGGCAAGACCGGATGGGACCGGTAGGGATGGATGAATCTTGGTGGCGTCCAGGGCGTCCGGGGCAAGAACCGGGCTCCTGAGGATGTCGACCTCGCCGCCCGCCTCGACGAAGATTCCCGACCTGCCCAGCCCGTCCAATTCACCCGGACCGTCGTTTCGCAGCAGGAAGTTTGCGCAGGTCCCCCAGCTGAAGCGCTGAAGATACTGGCACGATCCGGTTGGAGTGTCCTGCGGTCTCCTGATCATCGCGTGATAGCCGATGTTCGTCACGAACACATCCAGGTCCACGTCCCCATCATAGTCGCCAAGGGCGAAACCCATCCAGGCACCCGAAACGTCCAGGCCGAGGGCCTCCTCAACACCCGTGAACCTGACAACCCCGCCCGCGGTGTCGTTGCGGAACACCTTGAGCGTGTCCCCGTCGTCGGCGACGAACAGGTCCGGGTCGCCATCGTCGTCGAAGTCGAACATGAGCGTGGAGTGGGTCTGCGGAGCCGGCTCTCCGACCTGGTTGCCCAGACGGTCGCGGCTCGTAGGATCCCAGCCCTCGAACTGCTCACCGGTATCGGGATCCGTGAACAATATGGGCTGGCCTGACGGGTCAAGCATCCTGATCTGATCGCCCGCTACCCCGGCCTCGCGAGCGATCTCCCTGAAGGTCATGTCCCCGTTGTTCATGTACAGCAGGTTGAAGTGCCCGGGATGGTGCGGCCCGGCGAATGTGCGGAAGTCGTGCGCGCCCAGATTCGCCACCAGCAGGTCGAGCCAGCCGTCGTTATCGACGTCTGCGCAGGATATGGACGTGGCCGACCGCAGATTCCGATCCTCCCCGAAGGCCGAATCGGAAACGTCGGTGAAGCTGCCGTCACCATCGTTGCGCAGGAGGTAGTCGGTGTTGCCCTGGGTATCGGGCGGCGAGCGGAACCCGAGCTGGTCCTCCGGGTCACCCCATGCCGAGACGTAAAGGTCCTGGAAACCATCGTTATCGAGGTCGCACGCCATGGCTCCGGTACTGTGACTGCCCGTCAGGTCAACTCCGGCCTCTTTGGCCACATCCTGAAACACGCCCGAGCCGTCGTTCTCGTAGAGTCGGTTGGGATGGCCCCCCTTCTGAGTTATGTATATGTCCAGATCGCCGTCTCGGTCAAAGTCGAACACCACCGCACCCGGCCTGTCATTCCAGTTGTCGTGCCCTTCGCTAAGGGCCGACGCCGCGACCTCGGTAAAGGGCGTGACCGGCTCGCGCTCGACGAAGGAAGGTCCGGTGGCGGATTCGTCGGCTCCGGCCCCGCCGGGTAAGGTCGGTTCGGCAGTTGCTTGGGAAGCGACGCCCGACTCAAAGGTCGGCCGTATGACCAGCCCTTCGTCACCTGATCCGCCGCCACAGGCAACTAGGGTCGTCATCAGGAAGACGGCGGTCGCGGCGAGAAGGGGTTCGCCGGTCGCACCTAAACGCTCACGGCGCCCCCTCATCGATCCCTGAGGGGACAACGGTGCGGAGACCTGATCAGCTCGAGTGGCCTCTGCGGCGCCGGGCGAGCGCGACGCCGACCATGCCCACCAGCGTCAATATCACCCCGCCCACCGCGCCGCCCAGGACCGACATCGCAACGGTTCCCGGCCCACCGGCGGCGCGCTGGCCACGCGTGGGATCCACGACCACATCCATCGCGTCCTCTGGCAGGATCTGCAGGGTCTTGATGAACTCAACCACCGCCGCCTGATCCTCGGGGCTCAGCTCCTCGTAGGCCGCCCGCTGGGCCTCGGCCTCGCCGCCGTGCAGCAGGATCGCCTCGGATATGAGCGTCGCCCTGCCATGGTGCAGAAACGGCGCCTCAGAGGCGACGCCCCAGAGCTTTCTGGTCAGCCATTCCTCAGTCGCGATGCCGTTCTGGCGAACGGCCTCGTTGTCCAGGGCGGGACCCATGTCATGTCTCTTGAGGTCGGTGAAGGCCGGCACGAGCAAGGACCCATCAGGCTCCAGGGTCAGGAAAGGTCCGGGGCCCTCGGCCGTGAGGTCGATCGACAGCGGTCTGGACACGTCTGAGAGCTTTAGCTTGCCGGGAGGGTTGAAGGGGTTCGGCTCGGTGAAAAATGGGCTCTCCAGCCGCAGCGTACTGCGATGACAGGAGTTGCAGCCGATGCTTGCGAACAGTTCTTCCCCCCGCTCCGCGGCCGCGCGCGCCGCGGGATCGGCCGGGAGGACCTCCCCCGGCACTGGAAGCGTCGCCATGAAGACCACGAGTGCAGTCAAATCGCCGCGCGTAAGCTCGTCGACGTACCCGTCGCCGTCGACATCAATACCGTCCCTGAAACGCTCGGTCGCCTGCATGCCATGGTGGTTGTTCATGCCCTTGACGGCAAACTCTCGCAGGGACACTATGGCCCCCTTTTGATGGAACGGCTTTATGATCAGGTCGCTGTCCACCCCCTCCACCGCGGAGGTGTCGATCGTACCGTCGGGTCGGACCGTGATGTACCCAAAGTCCACACCTTTAGTGGACAGGCTCTTGGTGATCTCCTGGCCGCTTTCGCGCGCGTCGCGCAGGGCGAGGTCGCGTGTGTTCTGGAGGTCGAACGTCATCTCCCTTGCGAGCATCTCGATCAGACCGGACCCGAACAGGCTCACCGAATTTCGCTCGGGCCCGACCGTCTGGAGCGTCAGGTCTGTCCTAAAGCCGTCCCCCGCCCCACCGGAAAAGTCGACGAACGGGTGGTTCTCGGCATCCACGAACACATTGGTGACGTTGTCGCCCGCTCCTCCCACGCGCGGGATGTTGTGGCAGGCCGCACAGGAGTTGGCGTCGGGGCCCGACACGCGGTTGAAGTTATCCGGGAACTCGCGCCTGTCCCGGAACGGGCTGTCACCGACGCCCGTCGTCTCCGGCCGGCCGGCTCCGTCAAGCGTGTTGAACTGCGCGGTGAACAGCAACTCTCCATGCGCAACAAGCTCCTCGAGAGTGACCTCACCCGCGTCGATGTCCGCCTGGTTGATGTGCCTCCCCAGGGCGGGAGCGTCGCCGATCGTAACCTCTGCTACCTGCTCTGAGGCGGCCGCGGATGAGCAGGCGATGGCAGACGCAACGGCCACCACCGCGGCGAGCAGTGGGGGGCCGGTCAGCCTGATTGCGGAGTGGAGGTGTGAGGTGGTCACTCGGCTTGTCATGGACGCCCCAGGCGAGACAGGAGACGAACGTTGGCCGTTCGCTAGAGGGTCTTGGCAATCCAGTTTAGCACAGGGTCACAGGCCTACCGGCGCCTACGCTGTGCGGTAAAGCGAGTTGCGTAGGTGCCGGGCAAGGCGGGATGCCCGAAAGAGCAAGGGCCCGCGGCCGTGTTGGCCGCGGGCCCCGTTTTGCCCTATCCGATTTCGGTTAAGACGCTACCGCTCTAGCCACGTATTCACGTAGAACGGCAGGGCCTTGACCTCAAACCCCTTAAGGTCTGTCGTGTGAGGCACGATCGGGAAGAACTGCCCCAGCGACAGCGATGTCACCTTCCGCCATCGCTGCGTCTGGATCTCCTCCACGATCTCGAACCGCTTGGCCGCATCCGTCTCGCGCACGAACTCAAGCTGCAGGTTGATCAGCTCCTCGTCACGGATGATGAAGTCCAGCGTGCCGCTGATCAGGTGGTCCTGGACCGGGTTACCGCAGCACCAGTGCGAGTACCAGTCCGTCGCAAGGCTGTACGAGTCGGTGTTGCCGAACATCGACGTCACTGTCGCCCAGTCAAGAGCAGGCATCTCCACCACGTATCCGATATCTTCCATCACCGACTTGAGCACCGGACCCAGAGGCGTGATCGTCCCGTAGTCCGTCGGGTTCAGGATCACCGTCGTCTCACCCGCGTAGTCGGACTCAGCAAGCAGCTGGCGCGCCACCTCCATGTTGTTGACGTCGTAGCCGATCGTCGCAGTGCTGCCGTCAGAGAGCTCTACGTCGAACCGAGCACCTATGTCCGTCTCCAGCGGAGTCCCGCACCAGTACAGCGCAGGGCACGTGATCCAAAGGTCATTCGGACCGAGCGCGAACATGAAGTCCTCTACGTCGACTCCCGTCATCAGGGCCTGGCGACCCTTCAGGTAGCTGAACGGCGGGATCTGCGGGTTCAGGTATACGTTCGAGCGGTTACCCGGCTTGTACAGCGCAACCCCAATGTCAGGGTTATCGGTGAGCCTCTGGAAGAAGTCAAACGCAGCTCCGTCAACCACGTCCCACTCACCGGTCTCAAGGCCCGCTATCTTCGTCTCCTCGTCGGGGATCTCAAGGAACGTCACTGTGTCCAGGTAGGCTATGTTCTCACCGGCGTATGCACCGGGGGTGCTGGGCTCGCTCCTGGCCACGAACCCGTCGTGGCGCTCAAGCACCACCCTGTCTCCCTGCAGCCACTCGACGAACTTGTACGCTCCCGTGCCTATGTTCTCAGGCGTAGGCTCCGTGAACGGCGTCGCCGCCATCTCCTCAGGCACCATCGGCATCAGCCCGGCCGGAATTGCCAAGATGAACACCACCGCCCCCAACGGCTCGTTGAACGTCCACGTGAACGTCGAGTCGTCAACCGCCTGCAGGGCGTCGTCATCGGTGAACCGGCGAACCATACCCGCGGCCGGCGTGCCGGCGTCCCTCCAACGGTTGATCGATGCCACCGCATCCGCTGCCGTGAACGTGTCACCGTTGTGGAACGTCACTTCGGTACGCACCTTGAACGTGTACACGGTCCCGTCATCGCTCAAGGTGAACGATTCGGCCGTCCGGGGCTGCGCCTGCAGGTTGCCGTCCCAGCCGTACAGGCCCTGGTACATCTGCGTCCCAACGGCGCCAACCACGTAGAACAGCGAGAACACCGGATCCAGCGTGCTGATCGAGCCCTGAGACACTACCCTCAGATCCCCGCCAAACTGGGGACCGGTCGTCCCGACATCAGGCGTCGGCGTGGCGACCAGGATCTTCTCGGTCTCCACCTCGATGACCTTCTCCACCTCCACCTCGACGATCTTCTCGGTCTCTACCTCCACCACCTTCTCCACCTCGACCTCGACGATCTTCTCCTCCACCACCGGCACCTCGACGATCTTCTCCACAACCTCGGTTTCGCCTGCGCAGGCTGCTGCGACGAGCGCCAAGACCGCGGAAAGGACCAAAGGTATCGCAAAACGCTTCATATCTTCCTCCTCTTAGCCCGTACCAATACCGTAGCTTGACGCTCGCGTCCTATAGGAAAAGAAGCACGCAAACATAAGCGGCACACGTTTAGTGCCTTGAATTCCAGCGTAAGGTACTTATCAGCCTACCCGTTGTCAAATGCGCCTGGCTCCGAGTGTCGAGGGGCATGCAGAGGATATCCACCCTGCGATGTGGTGGCCTCGCACACATAAGAGCAAAAAAGTAGGGCCCGCGACCGTGTTGGCCGCGGGCCCCGTTTTGCCCTATCCGATTTCGGTTAAAGCTCTAGCGCTCTAGCCAGGTGTTGACGTAGAACGGCAGGGCCTTTACCTCAAACCCCTTGAGGTCGCTCGTGTGAGGCACGATCGGGAAGAACTGCCCCAGCGACAGCGATGTCACCTTCGACCACCTCAGAGACTGGATCTCCTCGACGATCTCGAACCGCTTGCCTGCATCCGTCTCGCGTACGAACTCAAGCTGCAGGTTGATCAGGTCCTCGTCACGGATGATGAAGTCCAGCGTGCCGCTGATCAGGTGGTCCTGGATCGGGTTGCCGCAGCACCAGTGCGAGTACCAGTCCGTCGCAAGGCTGTACGAGTCGGTGTTGCCGAACATCGACGTCACCGTCGCCCAGTCAAGAGCAGGCATCTCCACCGCGTATCCGATGTCTTCCATCACCGACTTGAGCACCGGACCAAGAGGCGTGATCGTCCCGTAGTCCGTCGGGTTCAGGATCACCGCCGTCTCGCCCGCGTAGTCGGACTCGTTCAAAAGCTGCTGAGCAAGTTCCATGTTGTTGACGTCGTAGCCGATCGTCGCAGTGCTGCCGTCGGCAAGCTCTACGTCGAACCGCGCTCCTATGTCCGTCTCCAGCGGAGTCCCGCACCAGTACAGCGCGGGGCACGTGATCCAAAGGTCGTTCGGACCAAGCGCGAACATGAAGTCCTCTACGTCGATACCCGTCATCAGGGCCTGCCGTCCCTTGAGGTAGCTGAACGGCGGGATCTGCGGGTTCAGGTATACGTTCGAGCGGTTACCAGGCTTGTACAGCGCAACACCGATTTCCGTGTTGTCCGTCAGGCGCTGGAAGAAGTCGAACGCAGCTCCGTCAACCACGTCCCACTCTCCGGTCTCAAGGCCCGCTATCTTCGTCTCTTCGTCGGGGATCTCAAGGAACGTCAGCGTATCCAGGTAGGCTATGTTCTCACCGGCGTACGCACCGGGAGAGCTCGGCTCGCTCCTAGCCTGGTAGGCATCGTTGCGCTCCAGGGACACCCTGTCTCCCTGCAGCCACTCCACGAACCTGTACGCTCCCGTGCCTATGTTCTCAGGCACCGGCTCGGTGAACGGCGTCGCCGCCATCTCAGAAGGCACCATCGGCATCATGCCGTGCGGTATACCCAGGATGAAGATCACTGCACCCAGCGGCTCATCGAACGTCCAGGTGAACGTCGAGTCGTCAACCACCTGCAGCGCGTCGTCGTCGGTGAACCGGCGAACGATACCCGCGGCGGGCGTGCCGGCGTCCCTCCAGCGGCTGATCGACGCCACCGCGTCAGCTGCCGTGAACGTGTCACCGTTGTGGAACGGTACCCCTGACCGAACCTTGAACGTGTACTCGGTTCCGTCATCGTTCGTCGTGAACGACTCGGCCAGACGCGGCTTCGCCTCAAGGTTGCCGTCCCAGCCGTACAGACCCTCAAAAATCTGGTTGCCCACTGCCGCTACCACGTAGAACAGCGAGAACACCGGGTCCAGCGTGCTGATCGAGCCCTGCGAGACTATCCTCAGGTCTCCTCCAAACTGCGGTCCCGTAACTCCTACGTCAGGCGTCGGCGTGGCCACCAGGATCTTCTCGGTCTCTACCTCGATGACCTTCTCTACCTCGACCTCAACGATCTTCTCGGTCTCTACCTCCACCACCTTCTCCACCTCGACCTCGACGATCTTCTCCTCTACCACCGGCACCTCGACGATCTTCTCCACAACCTCGGTTTCGCCAGCGCATGCCGCTGCGACGACCGCCAAGACCGCGGAAAGGACCAAAGGTATCGCAAAACGCTTCATATCTTCCTCCGTCTAAACCGCTCTATCACCGCAGCCAGTGGCACGCCCCGCAGGGGCCAAAACACGCAGCTACGACGGCACGACCTGTGCCAAGACCGGCGTACGATACATGTCGACCCCTACGTTGTCAACCCCTTGCCACGCTATGCATGCCGGTATACCGCCCGCTAGGCCATCCGGTCGCCGAGCCTTCTGTCAAGTTGACTGTGTGCGGGGCCGCTTGCTAGAATCCCGCCCACCCACGGCGGTCCCACCGCCTCGATGAATCAGGAGGGCGTAAAGCGCTCCGCAGCGTCGTTCTGACCCCCCCTGGCACACAGAACGATGGAGGTCCCGATGACTAAACTGGCTGCTGGCATCTTGATGGCGTTGTCTCTCGCGCTTGCCCTAGCGGCGGTAGGGTGCGGCGGGGGTGGCGAGGACAACGAATCGCCACAGGTGCTCGTGCAGGCCCCCGGATCCAAGTCGGCCGAAGACGAGCTGGCCAAGCTGGAGGCCAAGACCGCAGGCAGGCTCACCGAGCCTCGCGTATACCACACCGCCACAAAGCTGAATGACGGCAGGGTGATGATCGCCGGAAGCAAGGGACCTGGGACGATGTCGATGCCCGGGCCGCCCATAGGAACCGCCGAGATCTTTGATCCCGAGATGGGTGACTGGATTTCGACCGCCCCGATGAGCAAGGGTCGCGAACACCACGAGGCTGTGCTGCTCGGCGACGGACGGGTACTGGTTACCGGTGGGCGAGGCCCCATCTCTTACCTGTTCTCCACCGAGATTTTCGACCCGGTGGCGGGCACATGGACAGTTACCGCGCAAATGATCGGCGCCCGAGTCCACCACCACATGGCACTGCTGGACGATGGCAGGGTGCTGGTCGTCGGCGGCAAGATAGCAACCTATCTGGATACGACCGAGCTGTACGACCCGGCGTCCGACGTTTGGAGCGACGGCGGTGCCCTGTCCGGCAAGCGGGCATGGCTGAGAGCCACGCGCATGGCGGATGGCCGCGTGCTAGTGAGCGGTGGCAAGCGGGCCGGAATGCAGGCGGTGGCCGAAGTGGACATATTCGATCCGTCGGACGACACCTGGTCGACGGCCGCCAGTCTGCTAACCGCCCGAAGGTCTCACACGTCAACTCTGCTGCCGGACGGCAGGGTGCTGGTCGTCGGCGGCTACGGGACGGACAAAGAGCCCATCGCAGCAGCCGAGGTCTACGATCCGCAGACCGACACTTGGACTTCGGCCGGCACACTTCAGCATCCCAGGGCCGACCACACGGCTACCCTGATCGGCGACGAGTTCGTGCTGATCGCTGGAGGGCTTGGCGAGTTCACGCTGGCCGAGAAGTTCGATGTCGCAGCCGGAACGTGGTCTGAGGCAGGAAATCTCAACCTGGCGCGCAACCTCCACACCGCAGCGTTGCTGGACGATGGCACGGTGATGGTGACCGGCGGCTTTGATGGCGGCCAGTTCGGTGGGCGGTCCGACTCAGTCGAGATCTATGATCCCGAGACCGACATTTGGGCCACCGTCGGCGGGGAGACAGTCGGCCACGAAGGACGGCGCTAGCCGGCTACGGCGTATCGCCGACCACACTGGGTGGCGGTGGGTGAGGCTCGGGCCCTGCCGTCTCCCCAAAATCCCCGGGGACTGAATCGGGTCCCCGCGAACCACAGACTGGTGACTGGCCTCCAGCCGCCCCGGCCGTGGCGGCCGCTCCAAGGTGTCGGCCGTCTGCGGCGCACCGCCGATCACATCGAGAGGAGGCGGCTGCAGCTAGGCCCTGCCGTCTGCCAACACCCCCTCCCCCGGCGGACGCCATCGGACTTGCGAAAACCACTGACTGGCCTTTAGCCGTGGCAGTCGCCCCAACCACCTCAACAGTCCAAGCCTCCAGGCTCAGACCCTCTGAAGCTAGCGTGGCGGCCCGCTAACTCACCGGGCCCGCAGACGCGGGGCAGCCCACAAGGGCCCGGCAAAGTTCACCGCGACAGCCCATTGGGGGATGGCTTTCGGCGAGATCGTGCGCCCCAGCATTGCGGAAGACTGTAAGGCGCCTGGCAGGACGCGCTCTGGGCGCGAAAACCCCACGGCCACAATATATAGAGGAAACCCTCGGCAGTTCTTCGTTCGGACTCAGGTCTTGCCAGGCCACTGGCGCAGCGCCCCATGCCGTCGTGTCCCACAGCCGGTCTTCAAGGATCTGTCAGAGGGCATGTGCACCATCACAGCGCTCACGGAGGACAGGCCGGACGTTTCCCCCGGCTCGCACTGGGCACAGAAAAAGGGCCCCGGGCTGGCGCCCGGGGCCCTATCTTCAACCGATTGCCAGTCCTAGCGCTCCAGCCAGGTGTTCACGTAGAACGGGATCGCCTTGACCTCGAAGTTCTTGAGATCGGCCGTATGCGGATAGATGCTGAAGAACTGACCGAGGAGGAGGCTTATGACCTCTTCGTACATGTTCCTCTGAATCAGCTCCACCAGGGCAAATCTCTCTTCATGGCTGGTGGCCTGCGCGTATGCGACCCTCAGCTCGACGCCTTCCTCGTTTACGGGGTGCCTGCCAGGCACGCCGTCGCGGTTGGGCCAAGCGATCGGATCGTCGCAGCACCAGTGCACGTACCAGTCGGTGAACATGTGGTAGGTGTCGGTCTGGGCGAATCGACCCACGATGGTCGCCCAGTCCAGAGCCGGCATCTCCACGTTGAGCCCGATGTCCTCCATCTGCGCCTTGAGCACCACGCCGGTGGGGGTGATGGTGCCGTAGTCCGTCGGGTTGAGCAGTACCACGGTCTCACCGCTGTAGTCAGAGGCTGCCAGAAGCTCCCTGCCAAGGTCCGGGTTGGCCTGGTTGTAGAACTCCTCCGCCTCGAACGTCTCCAGCGGCGTCCCGCAGTAGTAGATCGCCGGGCACAGCGTCCACAGGTTCGAGTCGCCGAGCGAGTGCATGACCGCCTCGATGTCGATCGTCGCCTGGACCGCCTTGCGGGCGTTGAGCTGGGCTTCGGTGAGCACCAGGCTCTCGTTGCCGAACGGCGGGTTGTTCGGGCTGATGTTCATGGCCGACCTGTGGCCGGGCTTGTAGAGGGGAACGACGATGTTGGGATCGTCGGTCAGCGGCTGGAAGAAGTCGAATGCCGCTCCGTCAACCACGTCCCACTCACCGGTCTGCAGCCCGGCTATCTTGGTCTCTTCGTCCGGAACCTCAAGCCAGATCAGCTTGTCCAGATAGGAGACGGAGGCGCCGATCATATGGTCGGCGGGCTCGCTGCGGGCCACGTAGCCCTCGTGGCGCTCAAGCACCACCTGGTAGCCCTGGTCCCAGCGGACCAGCCTGTAGGGTGAAGACCCTATGTACTCGTTGGCGCCCTCAGTGACCGCGGTCGTGCCAGCGATGCGCTCCGGCATTACGAACGGACCCCAGTGCGGGGGCGAGACCGACGCTATGACACCGCCGTAAGGCTGGTTCATCCGAATCTCAAAGGTGAGATCGTCGATGGCCACGAATGGCTCTTCAGCCGTAAAGTCGCGCATGAGCGTGGCACGGGCCGAGCCGCCCGGCAGCCAGCGCTTTAGCGAAGCCACCACGTCGGCCGACGTGACGGCCTGCCCGTCGTGGAACGTCATGCCATCACGCAGCGTGAAGGTATAGACCCTCTCGTCGTCGCTCACAGACCAGGAGTCGACCATCCTCGGACCGGGAGTCAGATCGGAGTTCCAGCCGAGCGGGGTCTCATACAGGTGCTGACCCACCGCCACGACCACGTAGAAGGGCGACCAGACCGAATCCAGTGTCGCGATGCTGGCCTGGGAGACAATTCGGAGGGTACCGCCAAACCGAGGTGTGCCGGCGGGTGGGGGTGTGGGAGTGGCGACCTCAAGCTTGGTCTGGATCTCGATCTTCTCGACCTCGACTTCCCTCACCACCTCAACCTCGACGACCTCTTCCCTGATCGTCTCGACCTCCACCGTGACCACCTTCTCGACCTCGACGATCTCCTTCCTCTCGACCTCCACCGGGACCTCGACTTCGACGGGGACCTGGACTTCCTTCACCACCTCGACGACCTTCTCGACCTCAACGATCTCTGGATCGCTTGCGCAGGCCGCAAAGATCACGGCGGAAAGGGCGGCCAGGATGAAGCCTAAGCCTAACCTTCGCATTGTGAACCTCCCACTACTTCCTATTATTGGCACGTCGCCATCTTCGGCGAGCGGCACACGTGTCGCGCGATCATCGGGACACATGGAACACGCCCCCCTCAAAACGCGCGAGAATTGGCCGGCACCTTACAAGATCGGTCATATCAAGTCAAGGACGGTTTGGCGGGTGGACAGGGATCGGCACGTCAAATGGCACCCACTACCGTGACGGGCAGCCGGCGGAGCATTAGCGCACTCTTGAGGCGGAATGGAAGGCCTGTACAATCCAATCGGTCGGCACCGCCGCGCGTCGCGGAAGCTATGGGCCGCCCGGAGGCCGTCAATGGCATGGATAGACGCACACGTCCACATATGGACCCACGACACCACCGCGTACCCGAGGAGAGACCGCTACCCGGTGCCAGGGGGTACCGACGTTGAGAAGGTGGAAGCGAATCCACCGCATTTCCCACCCGAAGAGCTACTACGCATAGCCGGCCCGTACGACGTAGACCGCATCGGCCTTGTCCAGATGTCCTTCTACGGTACGGACAACCAGTTCATGATCGACGCCATCGAGCGGTGGCCAGACACCTTTCGGGCCTTCGGCTACGTGGACCCGGAGTCGGCAGACGTGGGCGACACGATGGCGGCATTACTTGAAAGGGGGATCACCGGCTTTCGCATCGTCCCCGAGGACGCCGTCGTGGCCAGCTGGCTCAGTACGCCCGGCTACGAGGCGATGTTCTCGGCCGCCGCCGAAACCGGACAAACCCTCTCCTGCCTGGTTAACGCCGACGCCTTGGGAGAGATCGACCGAATGTGCGCCGCCCACCCGAGGCCAACGGTGGTAATCGACCATCTAGGCCGTATAGGAGCCGGCGGCACGATACGCGAGGCCGAAATCGATGCGCTCTGCTCGCTCGCGCGGCACGAGAACGTGTACGTCAAGGTCTCAGCCTTCTACGCGCTTGGACGGCAGAAGCACACGCATGAAGACCTCCTGCCTCTCATAAGGCGTGTCTATGATGCCTACGGGCCCGACCGACTCATGTGGGCCAGCGACGCACCGCCTGCCCTGATCGACGAGACCTATGAGCAGCAGATTTCCCTGGTGCGCGACCGAATCGAGTTCTTCTCCGACTCGGACCGAGAAAAGATCATGCGGGAGACGGCCGAACGCGTGATCTTCTACAGATGACCGAGCTTCCCTGCGCGGAGGTCGGTTGAAGATCGGGGCCGTCTTCCCACAGCTCGAGATCGGTACCGACCCCGGCGAGATCCGCGAATGGGCACAGGCCGTTGAATCCCTCGGCTACGATCATATCGCGATCTTTGACCACGTCCTCGGCGCAGGCCGCGCCGGCCGACCGGGGTGGGGAGGCATGTACGATCACACCGACCCGTTCCATGAGCCTTTCGCGCTCATGGGCTACATCGCGGCTGTCACAAGGAGCGTCCGGCTAGCCACATCTGTGCTCGTTTTACCCCAGCGCGAGACCGCCCTTGTAGCAAAGCAGTCGGCAGCCGTCGACATCCTGAGCGGCGGCAGACTTAGGCTGGGCGTGGCCTCGGGTTGGAACGACATCGAATTCGAGGCGCTGGGAGCCTGCTTCCGGACACGCGGAGCGAGGATCGAAGAGCAGGTCGAACTGATGAGACGCATGTGGGCCACGGACCTTGTCACCTTTGCGGGCGAACACCACCGCGTTGACGACGCGGGAATAAATCCCCCGCCCGTCCAGCGTCCCATACCTGTGTGGTTCGGCGGGGGGGCGGACCGGGTGCTGCGCAGGATCGGCCGCATGGCGGACGGCTGGTTCGCCAACACCTCCCGCAGGACGGCTGCTCGAGTCGGCATACCTCCCTTCTCCCCCGATGAGTCCGGTCATGAGCGGCTCGCCTTGATCTATAGCGCCGCGAGGGAGGCGGGTCGCGACCCGGCAGAGATCGGGGTAGAAGTGCGCATAGAACTGGCGGGCCGGACGCCCGAATGCGCCGCAGAAGAGGTGGACATTTGGAGGTCCATCGGCTCCGTCACACATGTCCAGTTCACCACCATGCGCGCCGGCATTGCAGACCACAGCCAGCGCCTAGACGCGCTCGGGCGCTTCATCGAAGCCGTGCGCGGCTAGGTGGAGACGCGGTATACGCTCTCCATCTTTATTCCTGTTACCACGCGAGCGTATCCGCTGAGCATGTCATCGACCTCGGGGTTTCCTGTGTCCACGAGAAGCGGCCTTCCTCTCAGTGAGGCAAGCTTGGTCGTCGTTGCCACGACCATGACGGCCTCTCTTCCCACGGCCCGGATCACGGAGGGGCTGATCTGCTGATTGCCGCGTCCGAAGATATGACCCTGGCCGCCAATCGGAGTCACGATGATGGTGGTCCTGTGTTCATTGCCACGGACCGCATCCTCTAACCTCCCAGAGGTAACATCAAGGTCGGTCAAATCGCCTCCGGAGAACAGGTCGACCCCGAGCAGGGTCTTATCCACTCCCATTTGACGGGCGACGGCGCGCAGCGTCGTGCCCGGGCCGAGTATGTAGAGGCGCTCGCCATCAATTCTGCCTGCAACCTCGTAAGCCACTGCCGCCAGCGCCGCCTCGTCGCTCGGTTCGCTACCAGACTTGGCTCCCTGCACGAGACTCCTTATATAAGGGACCTTCATATAGCCGTAGAGTGACGCCGATACATAGCCCTGTCGGAAGGCCTCTTCGTCAATGTCCATCACCTCCACCTCGCGCAGCGGCAACTCAGGGTCGAGAAGGAACCTGCCTGTCAGGGTGGCGGCAGCCCGGGGACTGGTTGCATAGACGGCCGAATGCATCTTGACCCCTGCGGGTATGCCCACGACCGGCACCGTGTCGCCGATGGCCCGGTGGATGTCCCGGGCCGTCCCGTCGCCGCCGGCGAACAGGATCAGGACGACGCCCGCTTCCTGCATCGCCTTTGCTGCTCGTGCCGTGTCCTCGGCCGTTGTTTCTGCCGCCGCCGTCCCGGCCACTGCGGGCACGAAGCCGGCCTCTACCGCCTCATCCTCGCCCATCGCGCCCGGCGCGGCCAGGATTTCGAGTCCGCTGCCCACCGACCTTAGGATCTGATCCAGGGCGATAACGGCCCGCTGCGGGGCCTCCGGTCGACCTCCCAATCGGACCGCCTCCCGCACTATCTCGATTGAGTCGGTGCCCTTCAGGCCAACGCGTCCACCCATGCCCGCTATGGGATTGACGATCAGGCCGAGTCTCTCCGTTGACAAAGCTATGGCCTGCGGCGCCGTTCGAAAGTCCTCCCGGCGCGGGCGAGGCCTAACGTCCGTTCAGACACCACCCTTACGGCGCGCGCTTGCGCTTGTATGCCCGCCAGGTCATAGCCCACTTCTCCGGATCGTCGAACTGTTCGGCCGGCAACTGATCGGTCGCGGCCCTGTACGGGGCGCCCTTCAGCGTCTCCGGGTCCGAGTAGGCTTCATCGGAGATCGCCTGCAATGCCGCCACGTACTCGTCCAGTTCCTGCAGGGAGAGCGACTCGGTGGGCTCGAGGGTCATGGGCTCATCGACGAGCCGAGGAACGTGGCTCTCCATGTAGGTCTGCAGCCCGAAGTCGGCCATCCTTCGCGTGAGGTCGGACGTCGTCAGGCCGGTCTCCTCGTGCAGCTTTTTCCAACTGTAACGCACCTGCTCAAGCCTGCGAACGTATGGATCCCATGGCAGGTCGACGCCCCTGATGCGTGCGATCTTCGTGGCAAGGTAGTTGTTGTTTAAGACCGCCGTCTCGGCCACCGTGCGCAGACCCTCCGCACCCAGGGCCATGACCCAGCCATAGGACTTGAGCACCGTCTGCAAGTTGCCGTTAAAGCCTCTGATCTTCCCGACGCTGTCCGGCCGGTCGTGATCCCAGTAGTAGCGCTCACCGTCGAACCCGACCGTCGGCCTGGGCAGGAAGCGTGCCAGATCGGCTTTGACGCCCACGGCGGCGGTACCCTGTCCCTGCGAGCTGTGGGGGGCGGAGAAGGTCTTGTGCAGGTTGAACTGGCAAAGATCGAAGCCCGTGTCACCCGCCCGGACGATGCCGAACAGGCCGTTGGCGTTGGCCTGATCGTATGCACAGAGGCCACCTGCCCGGTGCACCGCCTCGACCATTTCCGGCATCTGGGGATTAAAGAGCCCCGTATCCTCAGGGTTGGTCACCATGAAACCGGCGGTCCTGTCGGAGAGCACGGCCCTCAAGGCGTCCATCTCCGGATAGCCGTTGGGGCCGGGCATCAGCGTGATGACCTTGAATCCCGCAACCGCGGGCGTTGCCGCGTCCGCCGGATGAGAGAAAGCTGTCGTTATCACCTCCGTCCTTCGGTCTATCTCTCCGGTTGACTCGTGGTAGGCGCGTATGATGCAGGCATTGGTGTAGATGCCCTGGGCGCCCGAAGAGGACTGAAAAGAATACTCGTCCATGCCTGAAATCTCGCACATCATCCGGCCGAAATCGTGGACTATCTCGAGTATGCCCTGCATGGTGCTGTCGTCCTGGAGCGGATGCAGATCACGAATCTGAGGCCTGCGGGCCACCAACTCGTTCACTCGCGGGCTGTATTTCATCGTGCAGGTGCCCGAGCTGGCGTCGGGCGTCAGGTCGAAGCCCAGCGTCATCTGGGACAGCCGCAGGTAGTGGCGAAGAACCTGTACTTGGGAGAGCTCTGGAAGGTTCGGCGGCAGCGACCTGCGCATGCGCTCCGGGACGGCCGCCAGCGGGTCTCCGACGCCATCGACTATGGCCGGATTTGCCTCATCCACCAGGACACCACGTTCGCCGGGGCTTCCCATGTCGCTGATGACGGGTTCATCCCAGCGAGCGGCATGGTAGTTGCGCGGATATTCCGTCAATTGAGCACCTCCGAAAGAGCGACCGCGAGCCTGTCGATTTCCGGCCTGTCGTGAACCTCCGTAACGCAATACAGAGCCGTCTGCCCCATCTGCGGAAATTCCCGAGACAGGTTGTAGCCCCCGAAGATGCCGCGCTCAACCAGCGCGGCGTTTATCTCTCGCACCGAGCGGCCGCAGCCGGAGAAATCGACTACGAACTCCTTGAAGAAGGGGCTCGACAGCGCCGGGCTTCGCACCCCTTCCAGCTCGCCCAGGCGCTCAGCGGCGTAGGCGGAGCGCTGCATTATCGTCTGACCCAGATCACGCATACCACGCGGCCCCATCAATGAGAGGTAGACGCCGGCAACGATGCCCCACAGCCACTGGGTCGTCCCGGTATAGTCAGGCGAGACGCCCCTTTTTTCGTACGAAGTGCGCTCGAAGGTGGAGTAGCTGAATCCGACCTCGCCCTCGCCTGCGCCAGGCGCCGCGCTGATCAGTACCGCGTTGTACTCGGCCACGATCTCGGGCTCGTCACGGCTCGCGATAAAGCCGGCCAGCCCGCCCCCGCCGTGCATGTGTATCCCCAGGGGCTGGATGTCGCCAACCACAAGGTCGGCCCCGTATTCTCCGGGTGGCGCTATCACGCCGAGTGTTATCGGGTCGACGCCCGCCACGGACAGTGACCCAGCGCTCCTCGCAGCCTCCACGATATCTGGTGCACCCAGCTCGATGCCCCCAAGGAAGGTCGGGTTCTCGAAATAGACGGCCGCGGTCCGGTCCGAGACCTTTGCGCCCAGATCGGCAAGGTCCATCAGGCCCGTGACCGGGTCCATCCGGACCCTGCCGATCGAGGCCACCGGCCTGACGAAGTTGTAAAGCTGCGAGTAACGGTCCGCGCTGACGCTGGCCGGCACGAGAACCTCGTTGCGTCCCGTATACCTGCAGGCCATCAGGATCGCGCTGCCGGCCGCAGCTCCCCAGTCGTACGTCGGCGTGGAGACGACGTCCATCCCGATCAGGTCACCGAGCAGGCTCTGGTATTCGAAGAGCGCCTGCCACTTGCCGTGGTCGCCGAACTGAGCACCGCCGTAGGCCGTTACAAACTCGCTGCGATTGGCGATCTCGTCACACACCGCCGGCACGTAGTGCTGCCAGCAGCCCGCGCCCAGAAAGCTCAGGCTCTCCTCGGCGCTGCGGTTTCTGTCAACGATCTCCTCCAGGTGGCGCCGCAGCGCCGCCTCCGAGCGGATCGGCTCGGGAAGATCCATCTTCCCCTTGAAGCGGACCCGCTCCGGTACCGTGGCGTACAGTTCCTCGACACTGGAGACCCCGATCGCCTCGAGCGCCCTCGCCCTCGCGCGGGGCGCGCTGTTGGGTATGAACGGGTGCGCGTTGGTCTCACCCATCAATTCCTCCTGACTGAGCCCCCGGTCCAATCTGGATGGCCAGACGGCGGCGAAATTCTAACACCGGTCAGGGCGGGGAAGACCCCTATCGCTCATTCCGTACCGTGTGTTTCCCGTCGGCGCGTTGACCGGGACCGGAGCGAGCCCTAGAATCGGCGGACCCTCGCGGCACTTGGAGAGACCACGCCGGGGGTCGAGTCCGGACAGCTGAGCCCTCCCCCGACAGGAAAGATACAAACCGTACTCGGTCCGATCCAGCCGGGCTCCGCCGGGTTCACACTCTGCCACGAGCACCTGCTGTGCTCCCTCGTTCCCTACGCGGCCGAGCCCGCAACCGCCACTGACGCCCAGTGGGTAGACGCGCCCGTGACCATGGAGCGTCTCGGCTGGATGCACCGCCTAAAGTACGTAAACCGGGAAGTGCTCAGGTTGCATGATGAGCGGCTCGCCCTCAGGGAGGCGCAGGACTTCGCGCTGGCCGGCGGCGGCACCATGGTGGACGTCACCAGCCGCGGCATAGGTCGGGACCCGCTCGGGCTGGCGAGGCTGGCGCGGGCTACCGGCCTGAACGTTGTGATGGGGGCCTCGTACTACGTGCCGCTCGCCCATCCGCCCGGAACCGAGAACAAGAGCGACGAGGATCTCTATGCCGAGACGGTGTCGGACGTGCTCAACGGGGTCGACGGCACCGGGGTACGATCCGGCGTTATAGGCGAGGTGGGGATCGTTGCACCGATCGACGATCTGCAAATGCGCATACTCAGATCAGCCGCGGCCGCCAGCATCGACACAGGCTGCCCCATGACGATCCATCCACCCCTGGACGATACGGGAGCACTGGCGATCATGCGCATCCTTGTCGACGAGGGCGTGGATACCGGCAACATCGTGATGGGTCACCTCGGGATGGCCGTGGTAGACAGAGGGGCACTGGCCGAACTGGCCTCGACCGGCTGCTACCTGCAGTACGACCACTTCGGGGGATTCGAGGACTCCACCTTCCGGTACAGCGGCAAGGGAGAGGCCCTCGCCCAGAACGACGAGGACCGAATCGGGACGTTCGAGTACCTGGCGGCGCTGGGTGCGGAGGACAGGCTGTTAGCCTCCCACGACGTTTGCATCCAGACACACCTCAGGACCTACGGCGGAAAGGGCTACGATCACATGGTCAACAGCATCGTTCCCAGGATGAGGCGGCGGGGCATGTCCCAGGAGCTAATCGACAAGATCTTCGTAGCCAACCCGGCCAGAGCCCTGGCCTTCAAGGAGCCGGGGAGGAGGCAGAGCCTTGCATAGTGCGGGCATGGTCCAGACGGTGCTCGGCGCGGTGGACCCGCACGGTCTAGGACCGACCCTGACCCACGAGCACCTGCTGGTCGACGTAGAGTGTTACCTGGAGGAGCCGGACGAGGCGTCCGAACGCTACTACGTCAACGCGCCCATTGCGATGGACAACCTCGGTGCGTCGGTGTCCCGCTGGTTCCGAATCCGTGACCAGCTCCGCCTGTACGACGAGAACGAAGCCATCGCTGATGCCGCTGCATTCAGGAACTGCGGTGGGGGGACCATTGTTGACGTGACCAGCATCGGCATCGGGCGGGATCCACTGGCGCTGGCCCGCATCTCTCGCGCGACAGGACTGCACGTGGTCATGGGCGCCGGATACTACATTCCTCTGTCCCATCCGGCGGACCTGCACCTGCGCACGGAGGACTCCCTGCATGAAGAGATGATCCGCGAGGTGACGTCAGGGGTCGGCGACAGCGGGATAAGGGCCGGCATCCTGGGCGAGTTGGGCTGCACCTACCCCCTCACCGAGACGTCGCGAAGGGTGCTGTCTGCCGCCGCTGCTGCAAGCCGTGCGACCGGCGCCCCAATATCCATCCATCCGGGGCCGGACGCAAGATCCGCAGACGAGATCATCGATGCGCTGGTCGCAGGCGGCGCCGATCCAAGACGGGTCGCCATCGGCCACCTGGGCTTTCGCCATCCCGAGCCCTCGGTGCTGCTATCCATCGCGGAGGCGGGCTGCTATGCGCAGTTCGACCATTTCGGAAGCTTCGAGGACACGTCCCTGGCGTCTACTACCTCAACGGACTTCGTAGTTAACGACACCCAGCGCCTGGAAATGGCAGAGGCCCTGCTTTCTGAGGGATACGGGGATCGAATCCTGTTCTCGCACGACGTATGCTGGCGGTCACATCGTTTGGCAAAAGGCGGGAAAGGATACTCCCACGTGATTGAGACCCTGCGTCCGCGCATGCGAAGCCGGGGATGGACCGACCGGCAGGTCGACGACGTCCTGGTCGCCAATCCCGCCCGGCTGCTCGCATTTGGAGCCGCCCCATGACCTCCGGATTCGTCCAGACGGTACTGGGCCCCGTTCCGCCGGACCGCCTCGGCCTGACCCACACACACGAGCACCTGCTGATCGACATGCGCTGTTACCACTGGCTGCCAGAGGAGGCCTCGCGGCGCGAGTGGGTCAATGCGCCGCTGACCATCGATCGGCTCGGGTTCGTCTCCCGCAATCAGAACGCCTGCCTGGACGAGATCACCCTGCTCGACGAACGCGCTGCGATCAGCGAGCTGTCGTCCTTCCACCTCGCGGGGGGCGGGACCGTGGTTGACACGACCAGCATCGGGATAGCCAGAGACCCTCTAGCCCTGGCGCGAATATCGCGAGCCACGGGCGTGACGATCGTGATGGGGGCGGGTTACTACGTCCCCCTATCCCATCCGGACGACATGGACGAGCGAACCGAGAAGTCCATCCGACAGCAGATCGTGCGTGACCTGACCGTTGGAGTCGGCAATACGGGGGTCAGGAGCGGGATCATCGGAGAGCTCGGCAACAACTACCCGCTCGGTGAGAGCGAGCGAAAGGTCCTTCGCGCCTCTGCGGCGGCAGGACAGAGCACCGGTGCGTCCATACTCATCCATCCCGGCTTTCACCCCGACTCTCCACCGGAGATCATGGACGTCCTTTTGGCCGCGGGCGCCGACCCTGAGCGCGTCGTTATGGGCCACCTCGATCACATAGGGGACCGCGATGCGTTGATGGAACTGGCGGCCACAGGTTGCTATCTCGAGTGGGACACTTTCGGCTTTGAGGACACGAGCCTGGGTGCGGCCCTAAGCTGTCCAATCCCCAGCGACGCCGAGCGAATCGACGAGCTGGAGGCGTTCGCGGACGCCGGCTACCTGGACCGCCTGCTGATGGCCCACGACGTCTGCGTTAAGTCCAGACACACGACCCACGGCGGCAGGAACTTCGCCCACATACTGACGTCCGTGGTTCCCAGGATGAAATCGCGTGGCTGGTCGGATCAGGACATACATACGGTCCTGGTGGACAATCCGGCGCGGATGCTGACCCTGGCGCCCGTCTAATGGCGCCCTGGGAAGAGCCCCGGCCGGCGCCAGATTCCGGGCACGTTTTGCCATGACGCATCCTGCCGGAGCGATCCCTTTCCAGAGCAAAGACCGCCGGCTCGGTGCGGCGTGCTTCGACTTCGACGGCGTGATCGTCGACTCCGAGCCTATTCACCTGGAGTCCGAGAGGCTGGCGCTGGCGAGGCGGGGCATCGAGTTTACGCTGACCGACAAGGCCAGGTTCGTGGGAGGCACGGTGCGCGGAACGGCCGAACGCATCTGCGAGCACTACGGTATTGCGGACGTTGACTCTTACTTCGCGGACCGGCAGAGGGAATTCGCCCGCATGGTCGAATCCGACCTGAGCCTGATGCCAGGTGCGCGAGATGCGCTATCGCGGCTGCGCTCTGCCGGCGTACCTTTGGCCCTGGTCAGCTCCGGCGATGGCGCCTACGTGAGGACCGCCCTTGGGAGGCACCGACTTGAGGGCACCTTCATGGTGCTGGTAACCGAGCAGGATGTGGAGAGGCACAAGCCCGACCCGGAGCCCTACCTTAAGGCGGCGGGGCTCCTGGGCCTGCCTCCCCGCAACTGCATTGCGGTTGAGGACTCGCCCACCGGTCTGGAGTCGGCACGAGCGGCCGGACTGCTGTGCATCGCGGTCCCGGGCCCGGCAACCGCCGACTGCGATCTATCTGCGGCCGATCTGAGCCTATCGTCGCTGGACGCGCTCGACGGGCTACTGATCTCGCAGCTGTTCGGAAAGCCTGGTACGGAGTAGAGGAAGGTACGCCGCGTCCAGCGGGCGAAAGGAAGGCTCCCAGTTCGCTGGTGCGACGGCCGGGTAACCAGCCCTGGTGCCGCCCAGCCTAGCGCTTTTCCTTGATGCGGGCGTGGCGTCCGTAGCGGCCCCTGAGATAGTAGAGTCGTGCACGTCGGACGGCGCCTCGCCGGACGACCTTGACCGCCTCTACAGAGGGGGCGTGCAGGTGGAAGGTGCGCTCAACCCCGATCTCGTGTGTGACCCGACGCACGGTGAAAGTGGCGCTCGGCCCACCGCCTCTTCGCCGTATCACGACTCCCTCAAAGTCCTGGGTCCTCGTCCGGCCACCCTCGGTAACGCGAACGCTCACCCGGACGGTGTCGCCGGGACCGAAGTCTTCCACCCTGGGATTGGGCTCGACCTTTATCAATTGCTGGGCTTCCATGTACTTGCTTCGGGAACCGCGCGCCGAGTACCGGGGGCGGTCGGAGATCAGACCATGTTAACGGCGGTCGGCTAGCTCGTCCAGCATCCGTCGGTCTTCGTCGGACAGGCGGGCGTTACCGAGCATGTCCGGCCTGCGGGCCAGCGTGCGGCTCAGCGACTCGCGCCTACGCCACTCGGCCACGCGGGCATGATCGCCGGACAACAGGACGTCGGGAGCGGACCAGCCCCTGAAGGTGGCCGGACGGGTGTACTGGGGGAACTGCAGCAGTCCGCTGGTGTGCGAGTCGTCCTCCGTTGCTCCTTCGGTGCCCACCACCCCCGGGACGAGTCTTGACACCGAGTCAATGACGATGAGCGCCGCAAGCTCGCCGCCGCTGATCACATAGTCCCCGACGCTGAGTTCACGCGTGGCCAGATGCTGGCGCACCCTCTCGTCCACGCCCTCGTAGCGCCCGCAGATCAGGACCAGGCCGTCCGATCGAACCAGATCCTCGGCGATGGACTGCTCAAACCTCGTACCCTGGGGCGTCAGAAGCACTACCGGCGTTGCATCGTCCACCTCGCCCCTCTCTCTGAGGTCATCCACGGCAGCGAACAGTGGGCCGGGCTTGAGAACCATACCCGGGCCGCCACCGAACGGATAGTCGTCTACGGTCCCGTGTCTATCGGTGGCAAAGCGGCGAAAGTCGTGCCGCTCCACGGAGATCAGGCCGCCCGAGATGGCCCTTGCCAGGATCCCTTCCGACAGCGGCCCGTCAAACATCGACGGGAACAGGGTGAGGACGTGGAAACGCAAGTGTGCTGGCTGATCAGTTGTGGGGGTGCCCGCTGCGCCCCCTTGCGATGTCGACCGCATGTCCGATGACCGGCGCAACGACCTCAAGCGCTTCGCGCACTCCCCGAGGGCTTCCCGGCAGGTTGATCACCAGGCAACCTCTCCTCATGCCGGCGACCGCACGGCTCAGGACGGCCATTCGGGTGCGGCCTGCCGTGCCTACCCTTATCGCCTCCGGAATGCCGGGTACCTCGTAGTCGATCACCGACCTGGTGGCCTCAGGGGTAACGTCTCTGGGCCCGAGTCCGGTGCCGCCCGTGGTCAGAACGACGTCGACCCCCTCCCCGTCGCACCATGCAGTCAGCCTATCCGAGATCAGGTCCGGCTCGTCTGGCACGATATCCCGTTCAGTCTCCGAGTAGCCGAGTCCGGCCATAATTTCCGATATGGCGTCTCCGGAAGCGTCGCTGCGCTCTCCCCGTGACCCGGCGTCGCTGATGGTGAGGATGGCGAGGCGGCGGGGCGCTCCGTCGTGAGATTCGGACATTTGATCTACTGGTTGATGTTTCAAAAGAGTTTTAAACTCGTTCGAAAACTGCTTGTCTGAGTGGATCGCCTTTGAAAGACTTTTCTTCGACGGGCGCGGGATCGTCTTGCGACGGGCCCATGACCGGTGCATCTTAACATGACAAATCCTGGTGGAATGCCGGTATGGCCGGTTCGACACGTTATCAGGTGGGATCTCGCGGGCGCGGCGGACGGTCGCCTCTGAGCCCGGCAGAGGGTCGCCCCACTTGACCGTCTTTCACACTCCGGTCCTTGGTCGAGAACTTGTTTCTGCCCTCGCCGTCCGCCCGGATGGCGCGTATGTGGACTGCACTGTCGGTGAGGGCGGTCACGCGGAGATGATCCTGTCGGCAGTAGACCCACCGCCGAGGCTGCTGGGAATCGATCTCGACGCCGATGCCCTGCGCTCCGCTCGAGTTCGGCTGGCCGGGTTCGAGGGGGCGGTGTCCTTGGTGCAGGGGAACTACGGGGATGTCGGAGCCCTGGTCGCCGCAGCCGGCTTCGAGGCAGCGGATGGCATCATCATCGACCTGGGCCTCTCCTCTCTTCAGCTGGAGAGCCCGGACCGGGGATTCAGCTTCAGGCGAGAGGAACGGCTCGACATGCGGTTCGACCGTCGTCAGGCCCGAACGGCCTTCGATCTGGTCAACAGGTCTCCCGCTTCCGAGCTGGCAGAGTTGATCCGCTCCCTGGGCGAGGAGTCGCGCTCCCGGCGCATCGCATCGGCGATCGTGGCTGCAAGGCCGATCGAGACGACGACCGAGCTTGCCGCCGTGGTGGTCGGTGCGCTCGGAGGAGGCCGCCGCAGAATCCACCCGGCCACCCGCACGTTTCAGGCCCTGCGGATGTCCGTCAACGGCGAACTGGACAACCTGCGGTCGGGTCTGGAGCGGTCATCCGCCCTTCTGGCGCCCGGGGGAAGGCTCGCGGTGATCGCATACCACTCGCTTGAGGACCGCCTGGTCAAGCGCTTTATGGCCGTCGAGAGCAGGGACTGCATATGCCCCCGCGAGGCGGCCCTCTGCGAATGCGGGCACCGGGCATCGCTGAAACGGGTCAACAGAAAGGTAATTAAGGCAAGTCAACAAGAGATCAGTGCAAACCCTAGGAGCCGCAGCGCGCGGATGAGGGTGGCAGAAAGACTGGTTGTCTAGGACGAAACCCGGCCGAGAGGGCCGAGCAATACGTTTAGCGCCTCGGGCGCTGCGGAGTATAAAGAGATGAAAGAGTCGGAGATCTTAACCGCCATCGATGTGGGCACGACAAAGATTCTTGCCCTGGTCGCCGCCATAGACGGCTCGGCGGAGCCCAGGGTTCTGGCCCACGCGATGGTCCCCTGCAGGGGCCTCAGTCGCGGCAACGTAGAGGACGTGGCCAAGACGACCGATGCAGTTCGAACCGCACTGGACCGTGTGGAGGAGGATGCCGGGGTCGACGTACATTCCGCCTACGTGGGTGTTACCGGCGCACACGTCTCGTACGAGAACCGCAGGGACCCCATACGGGGCGCCGGCACGATCGGTGTGATAACGCCGGAGGAGCTCGCCGCAGACGTCTCCAGCAGGTCCTCCGGACCGGGTTCCAACCGACAGCTTGTGCACGCGGTGCCGATTTCCTACACGGTCGACGGCGAGGAGGGTATCCGCAACCCTGTGGGAATGCACAGCAGCTCGGTCGAGGTCGACACGCACATGATCACCGCCGACCGCGCTCGGCTCGGCAGGCTAACCCGTGCGGTCCAGGACGCGGGCATCGAGGTGGACGCCCTGGTAATGGAGCCGCTCGCTAGCGGGCTGTCCGTGCTCACCACGGAGGAGAGGGAACAGGGCGCCCTGATGATCGACATCGGCGGTGGCACCAGTGACGTGGTGGTCTTCAGCGGAGGTCGGCTCTGCTACACGGGGGTGGTCCCGGTCGGCGGTTTCCAGTTCACCAACGACGTATGCATTACCTACAACGTCGAATACGAGGCCGCAGAGCAGGCCAAACTGGAGCACGGACACACCGAGCCCGGCGCCGTCGAAGCGGCCCTGGCGTTGAGCCTTCCCCTCCGCGACAGGCCGGCCCAGGTAACCGTGCCGGCGCGCGAACTGGCGCAGCTGTTCCGCGAGAGGGCTGTAGAACTGGCGAGGATGGTCCACATCAAGATGGAGGAAGCCGACGCCGCCTACATGACCTCCACCAGGATCGTCCTGACAGGAGGGGCGTCGGAACTGCCGGGCATCGCAACTATATTCCAGCGGCAACTCGGCCGAGCCGTGCGGCTCGGATCCCCGATGCACTCTGGCTCGTACGTGGGCCTCAAGGACCCAGCACACGCGACCGGCGTCGGGATACTCATCTGGGCCTCCTCACACCACGATGCTGGCCTCCCAGCGCGCAGGAACGGGCGCAGCCGTGGCGGAAGGCGCAGGACGAACGGGACAGGAACGGGGATAGGGCGGTATTTCCGCGGACTGATGCCGTGGACCTCGGCCGGGCACAGTCAGAGCCGAGCCTAACCAGCAATTAATACGCGAAGAGCTGACAAGCCAGGAGGAAGCTAGATGGTCGTCACCAAGAGGGAGCCGGACGGGATCACCAGGATCCGGGTTGTGGGTGTAGGCGGAGGCGGTTCGAATGCCGTTTCGCGCATGTTCCGGGAGCGAATCACCGGCATCGAGTACCAAGTCATCAACACCGACACGCAGGCGCTGCTTTGCTGCGACGTCCCGATGAAGATATCCATAGGGGATGACCTGACGGGTGGCAAGGGAGTGGGGGGCGACCCGGAACTTGGCGCGCGCGCCGCTGAGGAGAGCAGGGACGAGATTTACGAGGCGGTCCGCGACGCGGACATGGTCTTCGTGGGCGCGGGCATGGGGGGCGGCACTGGCACGGGCGCAGCTCCGGTCATCGCCGACATCGTTAAGGAGACCGGCGCCCTGACGGTCGGCGTGGTGACAAGGCCGTTCGCCTTCGAGGGGATCCGCAGGGCCAAGCAGGCCGACGATGGGATCAGGAAACTCAAAGAGACGGTCGACACCCTGCTGGTCATACCCAACGAACGCCTCCACGTGATCTGCGAGGAGGAGGTAACCGCCGGCAACGCCTTCAGGATAGCCGACGACGTCCTCAGGCTAGCCGTCCAGTCGATCGCCGAGCTGGTCACCGTGCCCGGAGAAATCAATCTGGACTTCGCCGATGTCCAGACCATCATGCGAAACGCCGGACCGGCGTGGATGTCGATCGGATTCGGATGCGGCGAGAACCGGGCCCAGGATGCAGCCCAGCAGGCCATATCCAATCCGCTACTGGACTTTACGATCGACGGCGCAACCGGTGTGCTGTTCAACATCACGGGAGGAAGCGACCTCAAGCTATCCGAACTGCACTCGGCCGCAGAGGTCATACAGAGGGTGGTTGACCCGGACGCGAACATCATATTCGGCATGGCGACCGACCTGAAGATGGAGAACGAGATCAAGCTCACTGTCGTGGCGACCGGCTTCCCGACCGCCGGGTCGGAGGTGGCTGACGGGGAGCGCGTCAACCAGATCCTCAGGGACGCCCTCAGCGGCGAGAGCAGGGACATCGACATCCCGCCGTTCCTGCGACGCATCACCAGGGCGCATTCGGCATCCGAACTTGCCGCCAGATCGGAGGTAACGGTCTAGCCCTGCAGCGGACTCACCGATTGAGAGAGCCGGCCCGATGATCAACGCGGGCCGGCTCTTTTTTTGTTCCTCAGGCTCCGCCGCTCTACAGCGCCCCTCCCCCAAATTCGTCCGCATCGCAACCGCCGAAGCGGCGACTACCATCTCCTATCAAAGTTCCTAACCTTGTATTGGAATCGTTCGAAAAATTCGTTGACAAACACTATATGTAGTGGTAGCGTTTGTTGCCCGCACGATTGATTGTGCCCTAAATACTGCGAAATGCTCTGTACATACTGTGGTGGCGATAGGTCTAAGGTTATCGATTCTCGGGATTCCGGAGATGGGATCCGGCGTCGCCGAGAGTGCCTGATCTGCGAACGGAGATACACCACCATGGAGCGGGTTCAGACCCGGTCGCTCATGGTGGTCAAGCAGGACGAGCGGCGAGAGGACTTCAGCAGGGACAAGCTTCTGGCCAGCCTGAACAAGGCCTGCGCCAAGAGGCCGCTGCCTATAGGAACCGTCGCCAAGGTCGCAGAAGAGATAGAGTCGGCCCTGGTCGAATCCGGTAGGGCCGAGGTCCCCTCCCAGGCTATCGGCGAACTGGTCATGGAGCGACTCAAAGGGGTCGACAGGGTCGCCTACATCAGATACGCCAGCGTATACAGGGACTTTAAGGATCTGGAGGACTTCAAGTCGGAGGTGGACGCACTGCTCGAACCTCCGGCCCACCAGCCCGAGCCGAGTCCTCAGCTCTCGTTCCTGGAGGACGAGCCCTCCTTCCTTCCGCAGCGCAGGCGACGAGGTCGCCCTCGTCGCAGGCCACAGCCGACTCGCTGAGCCGACATGGGCCTGCCTGCGATCAACCAGCTGAATAATATTGCCAAGTTTGGGCGCCTGGTTTCGGCGCCCCGGTAGACGGTAGTCGACCGCAGCCATGGACCGGGAGATAGTCCGGCCAGGCGCGGGATACGAAAAGGGGGCAGTGAATGGCGGATAGGAACGCGACCAACGGCGCGTCGGCGAGAGGCGAAGACGGAGCCGTCGGCGAGGTGATCAAGGCGCTCGAGGATCTCGGCGTGCCGCAGGAGAGCATTACCGAGGTGGTACGGCAGGCTCAGGCCGGACCCAGAGCCGCGGAACTGTCGACGACCCAGGTCGCCATCAGCGAGCAGGACGTGGAGGACAGGCTCAGTGACAACGCCCGTGTGGTGCTGGCCAAGCGGTACCTGCGAAAAAACGAGGCCGGAGAGACGATCGAATCCCCGGAGGGCATGTTCCGGCGGGTCGCCAGAGCGATCTCCGAGCCCGAGTTGCTTTACGGCTCGGAGCAGGACCGGAGCCGCGCTGAGGATGACTTCTACGCGATAATGTCGACCCTCGATTTCGTTCCCAATTCCCCCACCCTGATGAACGCGGGAACCGGTGCCGGCACGCTCTCGGCCTGCTTTGTGATGGGCCTAGAGGACAGCATGGACGGGATCATGACGACGGCCAAGGAGGCGGCCATGGTCCAAAAATACGGGGGCGGCACCGGCTTTTCGCTCTCTCCCATACGCCCCAAGGGAGCGGGCATCGCAACCACCCACGGAAAGGCCTGCGGACCCGTAGCGGTCCTCAACCATCTATCGTCCGTTTCCACCCTGGTCACCCAGGGAGGCAAGCGGGACGGAGCGAACATGGCGGTCATGGATGTCCACCATCCAGATATCCTCGAGTTCATTTCCTGCAAGACCGAAGAGGGCAGGATCCACAATTTCAACATCTCGGTTGGTGCGTCGGACGAGTTCATGAACGCGGTTAGAGACGGCACCGAGTACGCTCTGCGCGATCCCCGCACCGGCGAGGTCGTGGGCACATTGGACGCCCCTGAGGTGTTCACCAAGATAATCGCGGGAGCCTGGCGCAACGGCGAGCCGGGGATGATATTCCTGGACGCGGTCAACCGGGACAACCCGACGCTGCACCTCGGCCGCATGACGGCAACCAATCCCTGCGGCGAGCAGCCGCTGCTGCCTTACGAGTCCTGCAATCTCGGCTCGATCAACCTTGCAAGGTTCGTCGCCGAGATCGACGGAAGACCCACCGTCGACTACGAGCGACTGCGGCAGGTTGTCCGGACCGCTACTCGCTTTCTGGACAACGTCATCGATGCCAACGCGTACTCCGTCTACAAGATAGAGGAGATGACCAAGGCGACCAGGAAAATCGGCCTGGGGATCATGGGCTTTGCGGATCTGCTGATGGAACTGCGCATCCCATATGACTCTCCCGAGGGGGTGGAACTCGGCCGGAAGGTCATGCGGATGATCCGAGAAGAGTCCGATGCCATGTCGGAGGAACTGGCTGGCGTGCGGCAAAGCTTCCCTGAATGGCACGGCAGCAAATACGGCCCGCAGGGAGAGAACCGGCCGATGCGCAACGCCTGCCGCCTGACGGTGGCCCCGACCGGTACGATTTCGATGATCGCCGGTTGCTCGTCCGGGTGCGAACCCGCCTTCGCCCTGAGCTACCACAAGCACAACATACTTGGCGGCGAGAGCCTGATCTACGTGGACCGCACCTTTGAGCAGGCCGCAAGGGATGGCGGCTTCTACTCGGAAGACCTGATGGCGTATCTGGCCGACGGCGGCACCATACAGGAACGCTCCGATGTCCCGGATTGGGCGAAACGGACATTCGTGACCGCATCGGACATCTCACCCGAGTACCACGTCCGGATGCAGGGGGCGTTCCAGGAAAGCGTCGACTCGGGAATCTCAAAGACGATCAACTTCCCGAACTCGGCCACCGAGACCGACGTCAGGACCGCCTATCTGCTCGCCTGGGAGCTGGGGTGCAAGGGAATAACCGTTTACCGGGCCGGTAGCCGCGAGCACGAGGTGCTAACGGCCGGAGCCGAGCAGATGGACGAGCGGAAGCCCGAAACCCAGGGCTCCCCCATGGCGGCGAGGAGCCGGCCGGCCGTAATGCGCGGGGTAACCGAGCGCGTGAGGACTGGCCAGGGCAACATATACGTCACCGTCAACTATGACGAGCAGGGGCGACCCTTCGAGGTCTTTACCACCCTGGGCAAGGCCGGCAGCATCGAGTCCGCCCAGCTCGAGGCGATCTCAAGGCTGATCTCTCTAGCGCTCAGGTCCGGCATAGAGCCCGAGGCCGTCGTGAACCACCTGCGGGGCATAACCAGCGATCCGGTCTGGGACGGAGGTCGGCTGGTAAGGTCCGCCCCCGACGCGGTCGCGTTCGTGCTGCACCAGCACATGCATGACGGGGCCGAGATGGCGATGCGGGATATCGCATCCGGAAGCGGATCAGGCTCCGGCGTCCAGCTTGGGATGATGGCCGAGCAAACGGCAACGCACCGGGAATTGGCTAAGACCGCCGACATTGCCAGTTCGGTAACCTGTCCGGATTGCTACGGCTTTCTCATATTCCAGGAAGGTTGCCAGCGCTGCCCGGACTGCGGCTACAACAAGTGCGAGTAGGCCCGGGAGACGTCTGAAGATCTTGCCTAGGATGATCGATTAGGCCCGCGGCCTTGCGCGCGGAGCCACGGGCCTTTGGCGTGCGGGCAGGGATATAATCACCCACATGGACCATCCGCCCGTCATCGCGATTACCATGGGCGATCCGGCCGGCATTGGACCCGAGGTCGTCGCCAGATCGCTCGCCGACTCTGACCGGCTTCCCGAGGCACGGTACGTGGTGATTGGCGACTCCCCATCTATCGCCCAAGCCCTCGAACTAATCGGAGCGTCTTTCGGAGTTAAGGCCTCGGCTGATTTTGGCCATCTCGAATTCGATCGCGGTTCTATCACCGTCTTGGATCCTGGCGGCGTCGACCTTGCTGGCGTTGCGGCTGGCGAGGTGTCAGCGCAGGCCGGGCGGGCGTCGATCGAATGGGTATTACTGGCGGCGCAGCTGGTGAGCACTGGAGCCGTAGACGCGATGGTCACCGGCCCTATTCACAAGGAGGCCTGCAGGCTGGCGGGCTATCAGGATGTCGGCCACATGGAGATTCTGCAGCGTTATGCGAATGCGCCGCTGGTCGCGACGATGCTGGTCGCCGAGCAACTAAGGGTCGTTCACATGACCACGCACAGGTCACTGGCCAGGGCCGTCGAGTTCTGCTCTCGAGAGAACATACTCGCCAAGATACGGCTCACCCACGACCACTTCCAGCGCTGGGGGTTCCCGCGACCGCGGATCGGCGTAGCGGCCCTCAACCCGCATGCCAGCGACGGAGGGCTGATCGGTGACGACGAGGAGAAACGCATCTCTCCCGCCGTCCAGGACGCGAGGTCTGAGGGCATAGATGCAGTCGGCCCCGTGCCCGCCGACACGATCTTCAACCAGGCGATAGCCGGACGCTATGACGCTGTACTGGCCATGTACCACGATCAAGGCCACATCGCGATCAAAGTCTTTAACTGGGCCAAGAGCATCAGCGTTAACCTTGGACTGCCATTCATACGTACGTCGGTAGACCACGGCACGGCGTTCGACATAGCCGGCAGGGGAATCGCCGATCCGACCAACATGCTTGAGGCGATAAGGGTGGCGGTCAGCCTGGCCGCCGACGGAATCCTACCCCGCCACGAGCCCGCCAGCCTTTCCGTGGTGAGCCAATGAAGATCGCGTTCGTAGGCGGAGGCAGGATGTGCGAATCCATTGTCACCGGGATCGTGTCCTCGAGCCTCGCCGCACCCTCGGACATCTCGGTGGGCGAGCCGGTGGAGGCACGCCGGCATGCCCTCTCAGATGAGCACGGGGTGAGAGTGCACGCCGACAATGCGGCGGCGATAGCCGGAGCAGAGCTGGTCGTTCTCTCGGTTAAGCCCCAGTCTCTTGGCTCGGTCCTTCCCGGTTTAGGCAGGGCGCTGAGCAGTGGCCAGGCGCTCGCCTCCATAGTAGCCGGCGCCACAATGCACTCCATTGCTGACGAGACAGGCCACAAGGCCGTTATAAGGGTCATGCCCAACACGCCCGCCCAGATCGGCGCAGGCATCTCTGTCTGGACGGCAGCCCCAGAGGTGACCGACGATCAGCGGGAGGCCGCCCGTTCGGTGGTGGCCACGCTGGGAGAAGAGGTCTACGTCGAGAGCGAGGACCTGATCGACATGGCCACAGCACTCAGCGCCAGCGGACCGGCTTACGTGTTCACGTTCGTTGAGGCACTCGTCGACGCCGGGGTCAGCATCGGTATGTCACGCGATCTGGCCGGTCAACTGGCCATCGAGACGGTCCTGGGCAGTGCACGGATGGCCAAGGAGACCGGCACGCACCCGGCAGAGTTGCGTAACATGGTTACCTCCCCCGGCGGGACGACGGCCGCCGCGCTGTTGGAGCTGGAGAGGGGAAGGCTACGCCATACGGTGATGGGGGCCGTCGCCGCGGCGTACCGGCGTTCAAAGGAGCTGGTTGACGGCTGATAGATTGCCGGCCCGCCCACGACGGCGGCGGCACAGGATCACAAGGCTTTGACGTTCTTAGCGCAGTTCGTAAACATACTTGCCTGGATACTGTTCGTTGCGATCCTGATCAGATCGATAATATCCTGGGTCAACCTTGACCAGTCCAACCCGCTGGTGGTGGTCGTCTACCAGATCACCGAGCCCATACTGGCGCCGATCCGCCGGCTGCTGCCCAGTTTCGGCGGACTCGATCTCTCTCCCGTGGTCGCGATCATCATCATCTTCGTTGTTCAGCGTATAGTCCTAGCCTTCGCGCGCTAGGCCGGCCAGGGGGAGGCGACCCGGCTCAGGCTGGGGGCTCCGAGAGTGTGACCTCCCCGGCGACAACGGTTGTCATGCCCTGATCGGTCTGGACCAGCAGGTTCCCCTCCGCATCTACGCCGCACGCTCTTCCCGACACTCTTCGACCCTGCCAGCTGACGTCTATCTCTCGCCCGATCGTCTCAACGCGCGAGGTCCAGGTCTCCACCAGATCTAGCCCACGGCGAACTGCGGAATAGAGTTCGTCCAGGCGGCCCAGGACCCGCAGGAGGACCTCCGTTCGATCCAGGGACCGCCCCGCCTGCTCAGCCAGACTGGTCGCAATGTCGCTGATCTCAAAATGGTCTTCGGGGCGCAAGTTGACGTTTAGGCCCACTCCGACTATGGCAAAGTCCAGTGAACTGGACCGGGATGTAACGCTCTCCACCAGGATGCCCGACAGCTTTTTCCCGGACATCACGACATCATTGGGCCACTTGATGGCCGCATGACGTCCGGTCGCTGCCACAGCCGTATCCTGAACCGCCATGGTGGCGGCCATGTTGACCAAGCGCAACTGGTCCGCCGTGGGACACAGCACCACGGAGAAGGTAAGGTCCTGGCCCGGGTTCGACACCCACCCCCTACCGAACCTGCCCCGTCCCAAGGTCTGCTCTTCGGCAACGACCACTAGGCCATCGTCTGCGCCATCTTCCGCCAACCTGCGTGCCTCGTCCATGGTCGACGTCACCCTGGGCAAGTAGCGCAGCCGGGCGCCCACGACGCCCGACCGCAGCGACATGAGTCTGGCTAGATCCAGATTCTCCATTTGTAGGAAACCCGCGTCAGTGTTCTACCGGCCAAGAGGGCTAAGTCGATCTGACCAGACTTCACAACGGAGCGCCGCGGTCCAACGAGGTCTCGGGCCTTGGTCACTGAAGACTGGGAATGGTGCTCATCAATCCCTAAGCCCCAGCCAGCGACCCCATCTCCGAGCGGGTTCGGCCCGGCACCCCCCCTGGTCGGTAAGGGCTGGCTACGGGTCCAGCACCTCGGGATTGGCGCAGGAGGCAACGGCGTCTCCCTTGAGCGCTGCGACTATGCTGCGCGCGGCGGACATACCCATAGCAGTGAATGTAGCCGCGCTCGCGCTTCCAATGTGAGGGGTGATGACCACGTTGTCCATGCCAACTAGCGGATGTCCGGCCGGGATGGGCTCCGGATCGGTCACGTCCAGCCCGGCGCCGGCGATAACCCCGGCCCGCAGGGCATCGGTGAGCGCAATGGTATCTACGGTGGGGCCGCGCGAGGTGTTTATGAGGAATGCGGTGGGCTTCATAAGTGCGATCTCCCTTGCGCCGATGATTGGACGCGTCTCTGGACCAAGGGGGACGTGGACGGAAACGAAGTCGGCCTCCGACAGAAGCTCGTCAAGCTCACTGTAGTCGATGGCGTACCTGAGCTCCTGCTCACTTTTGCGGGTTCGGGAGTTGTAGATGACGCGCATCTCAAAGCCGATGGCGCGCTTGGCCACCGTCTCTCCTATCTCTCCAAGACCAATGATTCCGAGCGTCTTTCCGTGTACGTCCGCCCCCAGGTAGGGAACCTGATCAAATGCGGTCCATCCACCCTCACGTATGCGGCGGTCGCCGTACGCGACGCGTCGGGCAACGGCGAGTATGAGTGCGAATGTCATATCGGCCGTCGACTCGGCATTCAAACCGGGGGTGTTGGCGATGATGATCCCCCGTGAGGTCGCCGCCGGCACGTCTATGTTGTCCATGCCCACCGCACGGGTGGCGACGATCCTCAGCGATTCTCTCCCTGCCTCAAGCACCTCCTCGTCGACGGTGTCGTCGGCCTCAACCATCAGGGCGCCGCAGTTGCCTGCCTGCTCGACGACCACTTCCTTGGGCGGCGGTGTGCCCCCCTGCCAGACCTCCACATCGAAGCTGCGCTCCAGCAGGGCGACCGCTTCAGGAACGCGGCGGCGGGTTACGAAGACTCTGGGTCTCACCTTGAACCCCGCCTGCCCTTCACAGGCCGATAGCCACGCCGTCGCGGCGAGGATCAGCTCCGCCGTGAAAGATTCCGGCGCTGGAGTCATGGGCGATGGCCTGGGCCCCGCCCACGTTCATGGACCACGACTCGATGACATCGACCTGGTGGCCCCGTTGCTCAAGCTCGATTCGGAGGGAGGTTGGGAACCTGTCCTCCATCTCGACGCGAGTGCCTTCGTACACGCGGAACCGTGGCGAGTCGATGGCCTGCTGCACGGTCATGCCGTGGTCCAAGACGTTGACCAGCATCTGGGGCGTGGTTTGAAGGATTCCCCAGCTGCCGGGCGTGCCCATGCTCAGCATGAATCGGCCGTCCTCGAATGTCTGGGTGGGAGCGACCACGAAGTCGACCTTCTTGCCCGGGCCTATCCGGTTCGGGCTACCCTCATCGAGGTCGAACCAGTAGCCCATGTTGTTGGGGAAGATACCGGTATCACCCATCGCGACAGCGGACCCAAAGGCACCGCCGAGCGTCTGGGTGACCGACACCACATTGCCGGCCGAGTCGGCGATGGCAAAGTGGGTGGTCATTCCGCCCTCAATCTCCTGGGACAGCCCCGCGGGAATCGCGCCCAACGGCACCTGGTCCGAGTAGTGCTCTCCAGAGACTGTGGCTGCGGCCGACATGTCGATCGACATGCAGCGCTCTGCCGTGTACTCGTCGGAAAGGAGACGATCAAGCGGCGCCGTCACCGTTGCCGGATCGCCCGCGTAAGGGATGCGATCTGAGACGGCGAGCTTTACCGCTTCTATGAACCGGTGGACGGTGTCGGGATGGTGCGGCCCGCGGGCATCGATGTTGGAGTGCTCAAGGAGCTTTAGGGTCTGCAGGATCTGAAAGCCGCTCGATGAGGGAGGTGTGGTGAGCACCTCCAGGCCCCGGTAGCTTATCTTCACAGGCTCGAGCCACTCCGCCTCGTAGCTCGCAAGATCGTCGCCGGTCAGCAGGCCCCCGATCTCCAGGTTGCCCCTGACAAATCGTCTCGCCAGATCTCCTCGATAGAACTCGGAGATACCGCCCTCCGCTATACTCCGCAGGCTGGCGGCGAGCTGAGGAAAACGTAGCCTCGCGCCCGGACCCGGCGGGGTGCCGTCAGCGGCCAGGACGAGACCGGAGGTCTGGGGGTGCAACAAGAGTCTGGATGCGTTGCCGACGATCATCCGGTGGTTGTTGAAGGTGACCGGTGAGCCGTGTTCGGCGTAGCGAATCGCAGGTTCGAACAGCGGCCGGACGGCCATAGTCCCGTAGCGCTCCTGCATGGTGAGCCAGCCAGCTACGTTACCAGGCACCAGACAGGACCTTGGTCCGATGTCCTTGGTCTCTTGGGTGAACTCTTCGGGAAGGGCAGCTAGGGGCGCACGCCCGGAAAAGTCTAGTGCTCTTACCCGATCCTCGGCAGCGACGTAGGCGAGTGCGACCCCTATTCCTCCGACCCCCGACATGTACGGTTCGACGACCCCCAGCGTGGAGGCCACGGCGACGGCTGCGTCAAAGGCGTTGCCCCCTTCCTTCAACACGGCCACCCCCGCAAGGGTTGAAAGGGGATTGGCCGAAGCGACCATCCCGGAGACTCCCATTACTACTGGGCGGCTGGGCGTCGGGTGGGAGTAGGGATCGCCGCCTCGCGGTTTTGCCTTGCTCATCTGCGTATGCTGGACCTTGAGATCGCCACCTTGGTCATCGAGCCTCGGATAACCGAGTGCTCCACCATCCGCGGCTCGATTTGGCGCTGCCGCCATCGGTGCATTGCACGCTCGCTGAACGCTGTTCCGAAATGGTAGCAGCAGTCAATAGACGGACCTATCTTACGGCAATCCCCTCGGCCAAGCGAGGCCGGTAGCGTGGGGACCGGCCTTGACTAAGGCCAGCGCGGAGGCTATAGTTCACTGTCCGGCCCTGCGCAGGCAGGGTCGTCTTGTCCTGTGGCCGAGCATCAAGGCTCTGCCACCCCGGGCAACGGGGCACCTTAACAACTGGATAGTGGAAGGAAATGTCAGTTTCATAGAGTTTGATCCTGGCTCAGGACGAACGCTGGCGGTGCGCTTAATGCATGCAAGTCGAACGAACCCATCCGCTTCGGCGGGGACGGAGAGTGGCAAACGGCTGAGTAACACGTAAGTGACCTACCCTGGAGCGGGGGACAAGCCGGAGAAATCCGGTCTAATACCCCGTACGCTCCTTTGGCCACGGCCATTGGAGGAAAGGCTTCGGCCGCTCCTGGAGGGGCTTGCGGCCTATCAGATAGTTGGTGGGGTAATGGCCTACCAAGTCGAAGACGGGTATCCGGTGTGAGAGCACGAACGGGCAGAGGGGGACTGAGACACGGCCCCCACTCCTACGGGAGGCAGCAGCAGGGAATCTTGCGCAATGGGCGAAAGCCTGACGCAGCGACACCGCGTGAGGGAAGAATGCTTTCGGGTTGTAAACCTCTTTTGTTAGGGAAGAGAAGGGACTGTACCTGACGAATAAGCCCCGGCTAACTACGTGCCAGCAGCCGCGGTAATACGTAGGGGGCGAGCGTTGTCCGGATTTATTGGGCGTAAAGGGCGAGTAGGCGGCACGTCAAGTCCCATGTGAAATCTCCCGGCTTAACCGGGAGGGGTCATGGGAAACTGGCGGGCTTGAGGACAGCAGAGGAGAGCGGAATTCCCGGAGTAGTGGTGAAATGCGTAGATACCGGGAGGAACACCAGTGGCGAAAGCGGCTCTCTGGGCTGCCCCTGACGCTGAGGCGCGAAAGCATGGGGAGCAAACCGGATTAGATACCCGGGTAGTCCATGCCCTAAACGATGAATACTAGGCCTGGGGGGTATCGACCCCCTCTGGGTCGTAGCTAACGCGATAAGTATTCCGCCTGGGGAGTACGGCCGCAAGGCTAAAACTCAAAGGAATTGACGGGGGCCCGCACAAGCAGCGGAGCGTGTGGTTTAATTCGATGCTAAGCGAAGAACCTTACCAGGGCTTGACATGCCTTGGACCGCCCGGGAAACCGGGTTTTTCCTTCGGGGACCATTGCACAGATGTTGCATGGCTGTCGTCAGCTCGTGCCGTGAGGTGTTGGGTTAAGTCCCGCAACGAGCGCAACCCCTGTCGTTAGTTGCCTTTTCTAGCGAGACAGCCCCTGACAAGGGGGAGGAAGGTGGGGACGACGTCAAGTCAGCACGGCTCTTACGTCCTGGGCTACACACACGCTACAATGGCCGGTACAGAGGGTTGCCAAGGAGCGATCCGGAGCTAATCCCACAAAGCCGGTCTCAGTTGGGATTGCAGGCTGAAACCCGCCTGCATGAACGCGGAGTTGCTAGTAAACGCAGGTCAGCACACTGCGTTGAATACGTTCCCGGGCCTTGTACACACCGCCCGTCAAGTCATGGAAGTCGGCAACACTTGAAGTCGCTGGGCTAACCCTTTGGGGAGGCAGGCGCCGAGGGTGGGGTTGGTGACTGGGACTAAGTCGTAACAAGGTAGCTGTACCGGAAGGTGCGGCTGGATCACCTCCTTTCTAGGGAGTAGGACGAACTGCAGGTTGCTCTCACGGGCGCCGGCAGGGACTCCAGGTCGGTCGGTGGGTAGGATGCCCCGCGGCGACCGGATTGAGTATGACTCCGATTTCGGCATGACCGGATCGGAGGGAGCTCTCCGATCTCGCCAAAGGCGTGCTACAAAAACCCACCGTTTGTTTTGGATGCACCGCATCCATGGAGCCTAAAGACTCCAATTGATCGGACCGCAAGGTTTCGATCCCGTGAGTTGAAAGACTCACAAACACTTTGGTGTGAAAGGCATTTCCTTCCACTATCCAGCGGTTAAGGCCAGGGGCCGGATCGATCCGGCCCCTTCTGCTTCGCATTCAAACTGGACGCGGCCACCGATAGGGAGAAGCGGCCGAAGCCTTGTCTTCAAACAGGCTCAGAGACGTGAGTCCAATACCCGCACCACTACGGGTTAAACTTAAGTCTACGGGTCGCTAGGGGCTGTAGCTCAGCTGGGAGAGCACCTGCTTTGCAAGCAGGGGGTCACGGGTTCGAGTCCCGTCAGCTCCACCACCGTGCACTGAAGCAAGTACCGTCTTCGAGCTTTGGATAGGAGACCTAGGGCGGCCCGAACGATAGGTTTGCTGCCCCTTTTAGTGGCCTGATTTCCCACCCGCCCTTGACCGATTGCCCCATTGCGAGAGATAGGCGCTGACGATATGGAAGACTACGTTGGTGTCTCCGAAGGAAACCGGGGAAATCGAGTCTGTCCAGAAGATCAATTCGCCTTTACTGTCGTATACGCTTTCAGCTACTGAATACAACCCTCAGAATCAAGGTATCCAGGCCTCAGGCCCGTCCCGCGCCTGAGGTCGCGGCGGCCGTCGGGTCTTTCTGGACCACCGGATGGATTCTTGATGGAGCCTTCGATCGGCATGGGCGGCGGGGAAATCGACTAAACCTGATGATCAAGGCGGTACCGATCCCCAAGAACATTTTTGAACGGTTGGAGGATGCTCCCTACGGCGCCTACGCCATTGACCTAGATCAGTCTCTCGTGTTCTGGAACTTCGAGGCTGAACGCATCCTTGGGTATCGCGCCGAGCAGGTTCTTGGCAGAAAATGCTACGAGGTCCTTCAGAGCCTCACCGTCGACGGAAACACTTCCGTGTGCGGGCAGAATTGCCCCGCCGTCATAGCGGCGAGTCAGGGACGGATTCACTCAGTCGCCTACGTGCAGATGCTCTGCGCGTCAGGAGCCCGCAAACTGGTCACCGTGATGCCGCTGATTGCTACCAACAAGACCGATCAGCCCGTGCTAATTCACATGTTTCACGAGACACCTGACCGGGACTTCGCCCCGGAGGATGGGGAGAGCCTGCCCCTCACACCTCGCGAGCTTGAAGTGCTCAGGCTGCTTGCTTTGGGCTTTAGGCCGGCTGAGGCGGCTGAACAACTGTTCATCAGCGTTCACACCGTTCGCAAGCACATCAGCAACGCCAGCGAGAAGCTCCATTCCCACGGAATGATGTCCGCAGTCCTCGCGGCCAAGCGCCAGCGACTGATCTAGCTTCCGGGCGCTCCCCAGGCCGAAAGGGAAAATACTCAATATTCGGTATTCCCTAGACTCACCTTCCCTCCTATTCTGAGACTTAGGTTAGGAAGTGAAGGAGATCATGGGCACAGCCTCTAGGCCCAACCCAATCTGGCTGGCGATCATCCTTTTGGGGTTACTGTCCGCCGCGTCGATCGGTTCAGCATGTGCGGGCGGTAGCGACCAGGCAGATGGCAGCGTCTATTGGAAAGGGCCTTCGCAATGGGAGCCCGAGGACGTCGCCGAATTGCGGAAGGTCACCCAGACCATGGTCTCCCCTCCCGAGGTTCCGTTCCACATCCAGGTGTCTACAGGCGACCCGAAGGTCGTTCGGGTCCGGCTGGTGGTGGAGGAGAAGGAGATCGAAATTGCGCCCGGGGTGTTCGTCTGGGCCTTTACTTTCAACGGCTGGGTGCCGGGTCCGATCATCGTCGTGCACGAGGGCGACTACATCGAACTGACCCTCGTGAACCCGGAAAGCAACGAACTCCTCCACAACGTCGACTTTCACGCGTCCATCGGTGCACTTGGGGGAGGGGAATTGACTCAGGTTCCTCCCGGCCAGGAGGTCGTGCTGAGGTTCCGGGCCACAAAGCCCGGGGTCTTCGTCTACCACTGCGCCCCCGGAGGGACGATGGTTCCCTGGCACGTGACCCACGGGATGAACGGCGCCATTCTGGTGCTGCCCCGGAATGGGCTCAGGGATCCGGCGGGCAACCTCCTCGAGTACGACCGCGCCTACTACATTGGGGAGCAGGACTACTACGTTCCCAAGGACGAGGATGGCAACTTCAAACGCTATGATTCCCCGGCCGCCTCGCTGGCGGATGACCTGGATGCCATGACCGTCCTCACGCCGACCCACATCGTATTCAACGGCACGACCGGCTCCCTCCAGGGTGACAATGCCCTGACCGCTAGCGTGGGCGAACTCGTCCTGATCATTCACGCCCAGGCGAACCGCCAGTCCTATCCGCACCTGATCGGAGGGCACGGCGACTTTGTCTGGGAAAGGGGGTCCTTCGGCAATCCGCCGCAGGTTGACCTCGAGACATGGGCGATCGCCGCGGGCTCGGCCGGCGCCTCGCTGCACCGAATCAGGCAGCCGGGCACCTATGTGTACCTGTCTCACAATCTGATCGAGGCGTTCATCTATGACGCCAAGGCAATCCTAACCGCAGAAGGTGAATGGAACGCGGACCTGATGGAGCAGCTTGAGCCTCCGGGACCGGTGCGATAGCCCGCACCGTTAATCGATCCGCCCCGGACGTCCACAGGTGGAGTCAGTAAGGTGAATGCGGAGTTGCCCCGCCGCGTCGCCCGCCATTCCCGGCCGCTACAAGGGCATACCTGAGGAGGGCCATCCCGGAAGCAAGCCCCGGCAGCGGTAAACTGCGAGTGCGTCAGCGGTATCGCAGGAATTCACCCTGGATCAGCAATCGACAGGAGCGGTAGGGAGAAATCCAGATGGCACTAGATCGAATTCCGGCCGGCCTGGTTCCCAGCAGCGGCTCGCTGAACTTCACCGATTCTACCCTGCCCGACGCCCTCCAGAGCGAACACAAGCTTGCCGAGGGACGCTGGGGGGTTCTGCACGTGCTGGACGGCAGTCTCCGGTACGTGGACCTGGAAGCCGAAGAAGAGAGAACCGTCTCCGCGCCGGATCTTGTAACCATTCATCCCCAGGCTCGACACCTCGTGCAACTGCAGGGACCGGTGAGGTGCCGGATTGACTTCTTCCGCGAGCTTGAGTCTGCCGAAACCATGCGGACGCCGGGATCCTTCGCAGACGAGGCCGTGCGCCGGAGCCTTGAGCGTTGCGAAGCGGCGGGCGATTTCTCCGAGGCCTTTTATCGCATCTTCTTGACCTCATCGCCGGAAATCGCGCCTCACTTTGCCGAAACCGACTTTCGCAGGCAGAGGGAGGTGCTACGGGACTCGGTCCACCTGCTCGTGACCGAGGATGTGGCCGGAAAGCAGGTGAGAGATCTCCTAGAGAGGCTGGGATCCGTCCATGGCAGAGAGGGACGGAACATACCTCCCAGGCTGTACGAGTTCTGGTTGGACAGCATCTGTGAGACCGTCAGCAGACTGGACCCGGAGTGGAACGATGACCTTGAGAGAAAGTGGCGGGTAAGGCTCAGAGCCGGCATGCAGATAATCATGGCGGCCTACTAGGCGGTTCGGCCGGCGTCGTAGTCAGGTCACCGGTTGCAGTGACATCCAGATCCTGGCGCCCTGTCTGGGTCGGTCGGCATCCCGCATGGGCAGAGCGAGGTTATAAGCCTGGCAGATCGATTCCGGGTCACGTAGCTCCAGCCCCATTGGATCGCCACCAGGACCCGGTTCTCGTACTCGACCAGCTTGAGCAGGTGGATGAACAGCCAGGACATCCAGGCCAACCACCCTGTTAGCCGCACTGGTCCCAGTTCGGCGACCGCGAACGAACGCCCTATGACCGCCAGTCGTCCCTGCGACCTGAACGAGAACTGGGGCCTGCGCCTGCCCGCCAATTCAAGCCTGATCAACCGTCCAACGTATTTTCCCTCGGCTATCGCAACGTCCGCCGTAGCCGGGAGCGGTTCCCCTCCCTGGTGGGAGTGGCTCGCGAGATCCCCTATCACGAAGATCTCCTGGTGTCCCGGCACGGTGAAGTCGGGTCCAACGACAATCCGTCCGGAGGCCACCTCCGCGGCACCGACTTCATCGACAATCTGACTCACGAGTCCCGAGCCGCGCACTCCGGCAGCCCACAGCACTGTCCTCGCCAGTACGCGCCTTTCCGAACCCGACTCCTGGATGGTCAGTCCCGTTGCGTCAACCGCGCTCACCTTGGAGCCGACGCAGACCGTAACTCCCAGCCTTTCGAGCGCACGCTGCGCGGCCTGCCTTCGGGGCTTCCCGAATGCTGGGAGAATCGTTCCTCCCCCTTCGAACAGATAGACCCTGACTTCTGATGGGCTGAAAGACCGGAAGTCGTGGCGAAGGGTGCTGAGCGCCAGCTCGCCGATTGCCCCGGCCAATTCCACGCCGGTGGGACCGCCACCCACGACGACAAAGGTCAACCATGGCTGCCTGCGACCGTGTTCGGCGGTGCGTTCAGCGGCCTCGAAGGCGCCCAGCACTCTTGCCCTGATCTGCACCGCATCTTCGATCGTCTTGAGCCCGGGAGCGACGCTCATCCATTCGTCTTTGCCGTAGTAGTGAGTGAGCGAACCCGCCGCAACAACAAGGGTGTCGTAGGAAAGTCGCTCGCCGTCCATCAGGCTGACCGAGCGCCCCGCGGTGTCGATGCTCACTACTTCCCCCAGGACGACGCGGCAGTTGCAGTGTTTATTCAGCAGTGCCCTGATGGGAGAGGAGATGTCGGCAGGTGAGAGGCCACCTGTGGCGACCTGGTACAGAAGCGGCTGGAAGAGATGGAAATTGCGCCTGTCCACCAGGGTGACCTCTGCAGGTGCCCCCTTGAGCGCAAATGCCGCATTGAGGCCGGCGAATCCACCTCCTATGATCAGCACACGGCGGGTCATTCGATGTGTCCCCCAGATTTCGGTCCAACTGGAGAGTTAGTCCGCTGGACCGTGAGTTTGCATTCCAAGAAGATGTGACAAAGCACATGACTCAGCGGAAACGAACGAGGACATCTGCATCTACTGCCTGTCCATCATTTGCTCTACACCAGTTCACCACCGGGGCCATGGTCCAACGGGCTAAATTGATAAGACGTACTGAAAGGTTCTAAATTCTGTCACCAATGGCCCGCCAGACTTGAAAAAATCAAGAACCTTCAGCGTGGCCTTCACGCTGGCACTGTAGCGGCTCTTTAGCACTAGGTCTGCCACTCTGCCATCAGACCCATGGGCGACGCTGTGGAGGTATAAGCCAATGACCCGCTATTACGCCCCGACTTGTTTTGCTAATGCAGAGGAAGGTGTCAAGGGTTGGCACCACAGTTTGCGAAGGGCTTTATGGTGCCATGCGATCTTGAACCCGAAGGTCCATCCGGTGAATGTCATTTGTGCCAAGGATACGGGTGAGCCAAAGCGCCCACTGGACGAGAAGGAGCGCAGCGAAGTCACCACCATTATCAATGCATCGCCATGGCGTTTGACGCCTCGGGAAGTCCGAGAAGTAATTGGCCGTACCGAAAAACCGCCATGGGAGTTAGGGATGGGTTAACCGGTGAGCGGCAACAACGAGGGTCTCTGCATCAACTGTGTATCATCGAATTGCTCTCCGCCAGTTCAACATCAGGCCCGTGGCGCTGTGAGCTAAAGTGATACGAGACATTGAAAGGCTTTACCTCTAACTCCAACAGCCCATGCAGGCCCCCCGCCCGGTAAAGTGAACTAAGTATGCCGCTGCAGAGAAGTACGGGAGCGGCTGTCTCCGGGGTTCTATTCTTCGAAGGCCGGAGCCGGGATCAAGTGCTGGCGTTGTGAGATGATGACTCGAGGATTGGCCCTATCCGAGTGCCCGCAGGGTTCCGTTCAGGTCGATCACCAACTCGAAAGTTCGCAATACGGTCTCGCCGAGGGTACCAAGCGAAGTGCTGGGCCCACGAGCTCCTAGGCAGAATGTGGGGGAACGAGCAAGCTCACCGACCGGTGAGTGTCAATGGCATCGGACCAAGTCTCGTCTTCAGTCAATCTCTCTCCACCAGTCTAACATCGCTAAAATAGCTGTTGACACCTAAATTGAGACTTCGTGATGGAACGTTCGTAATACAGTCCCCTTAGCTCCACCAGACCCGACGAAGTCGACCGTTTCTTGACTCGCAGTGCACGTCGGGGCCGTAGGCAGCCCTCATCTCTGCCGCATCTGCAAGTGCGGGCAAGTTCGCCGGGGGGCGGAACAGAGACCCCGATCCAACACCCCTAAGGCGTATCCTGAACGTCGGGCTGGTCATCGTAGTAGCGCGAGGTGAAGAGCAGCCCGTCGTGGCGGATAGCCCACGTATGCGCGTACAAGGTCTCCGAAGACCTAGTGTTGGGGAAGACGAAGCTGACCCAGAGGCCTTCCTCTGTGGCCGCCGCCATCTCTTCGCCAACTTTCCGGACGCGACCGAGGTCTTTCAAGTCAGTGCCAATTAGGTGCGGAGCAAGGACAGCGACACGCACAACGTCGTTCTCATCGGCCATAGTCAAGTTCCACTGGCCGTCAACGCTCTCCTGGCTGTTGTAATGGGCAATGGTGGCATCCAATCCGTTGGCCTGATAGTACTCGATGGCCTTCTGCACGTACGCCTTGGTATGTGCCGCCGGGTCTTCCACCTGAACGTAGTAGCCTGAGGCAAAGAGCATTCCGTCATGACGCACGGCGTAGCCCACCTTGGGAACTTCCTTCAGTGTCACCGGATGAGGCCACAAGTACTCCACCCAGACTCCTTCGCCGCCGTCTGTGGCCTTGGCCAACTCCTCGCCCAGTTTGTAGCCGTCAGAACCCTGCACGGCCTTGATGTCCGTTCCTATGAGCTGAGGCAGCAGAGGATGGACGTGATATATGTCATTTGCGTCGGTGGCAAAGAGGTACCATTCGCCCTCGAAGCTGGCGACGCTGTTGTAGTAGTTGAGCATAGATTCCAGGCCGTCCCGCTCGTAACGCGCAATAGCCTCGTTAACGTACTGGACCGTGTATTCTCTCGGGTCGGCATCCCGCCAAGCGGGGGGGCCGGTCTCGGGCTCTCCGGCGTAATAGCCGGAGGCGAATACCAGCCCGTCGTGGCGAATGGCCCAGGTGACCTTCTGCTGTTCCTTCCTGGAAATGGGATGAGGCCACAGGTACTCCACCCACACGCCTTCATCAGTGGCTAGAGCTATCTCCTTACCCAGCTCCTGCCCGTCGGAGCCGACCACGTCCTTGATGTCGGTGCCAATGAGGTGGGGAAAGATGGGATGGGCCAGATAGATGTCGTCCTTGCCGATGAGGAACAGGTAAAACTGTCCGTCCAGGCTGTCCTGGCTGTTGTAGTGGGTGATGACGGCATCGAGGCCGTCATTTTCGTATTTGAGTATGGCCTTGTTCACGTACTCCTTGACGGAATCCGCGACGTCTTCCACCAGGGCGGAATGGCTGGAAGAGAACACGAAGCCGTCGTAAAGGATGACGAGGACTCGCCGTGGCTCTTCCTGTTTGGTGGCCGGGTTGACGCCCCGAGTCGTAGTCCAGAATCCTTCCTCGTTGGCATTTTCTATCAACTGCGTGAATGCTGAAAACGACGATCCCGTGCCGACGTATTGGCCTTCCAGAGCAGGTATGCTTCGGTACACAAGCAACTTGCTTTCGGCTTTGTCCAGGAGAATCAGCGTACGCCCGTTTTCAATACCCGACTCGGTCTTGTAGAACTCAACGGTGGCATCCAGTCCGTTCTCTTCGTAGTATTCGATGGCCGAGGTTAGAAAGGCCCGTGTTATGGCGTCCTCGTCCAATGTAACGGGTTCAGGCGTCGGCTCCGGTATTGGGGTGCTCGTGGGCTCCGCCGTCGGCTCCGGCACTGAGGTATTGGTGGGCTCCGGGACCGCAACGGCAGTGGGCACGGGCGTTGGGGAAGGGTCGCCGCCGCAGGCAACCAGAAGGGCTGCGGAGGAGATCAGGATCAAAAGCAAGACTAATGCGCCCACGCCAACTGGTGACCGCCGCGACTTTGATCCCCTCCAGTTCGCCTCAGGTCTAACCATTCGCTCAACTCGGAACATAACCTATCCCCTTTGCCTCGTGCCGCACGTTTTGCCGTCGCCCAAGTGTCTCCGGCAGGTAATTATATTCGTCCACAACGTCAAGACATACAATCGCATATACAAGATTAGCAATACACTGTCCCAACTACACCGAGCAAGTCGTACCTTCTCCATCGACCCTAGGCGGATGGTGCTCAGTGGACAGAATAGGCCGACGCGGAAAACGCACCGCCCCTACTCGGCTGGACTGGGAGAGTCCGCTCGTCGTGCGGTTGCTATAGCCCGGCGGGTCGCGGCGACCAGGGGTTTCATCTAGATGCTCAGGAAAGCCCAGACGCGACATGAAATCCAGTACGAACCGGATGAGAAGTGTCCGCCGCTGCTGTCGCTATCCTCGGCCTTACAGATACTCATTCCCAACACCATCAGTCTCGCCTTGCTGGGCGCGCTTGTGGTGCGGGCATCCGGCGAGTCGGAAGCCTACCTGTCGTGGGTGACCTTTACCGCGCTGGTGGTCACCGGTGCCAGCATGATATTTCAGACCCTCCGCCTGCGACAATTCGGTTCGGGCCGCCTCATCGTTACAAACTTCAACGTTCCTTTCCTGGCGGTCAGCGCCCTGGCTCTCCATGTCGGTGGACCTGGTTTGCTAGCCAGTCTGGTGGTGTTTTCCACCCTGGTTCAGTACGTGCTGACATTTCGCCTGGCCTCCTTCCGCCGAATATTCACGCAGACCGTGAGCGGCGTGGTGGTCATGCTTGTGGCGGTCTCGGCCTTGCCCTTCATCATCAGCAGATCCGTTGTGCCGCCGGAAGGCGAATCCATGTGGCTTTTCCTGGCACCGGGGATGGCTGCCCTTGTCGCCGGAGTCCTGATGTCCCTGCAAGATGGACAGGTCTGGCGAATGTGGATCTTGCCGGTCACCGTCGCCGTCGGGCTGGCTGTGGCCGTACCCCTGGGCTTTTACCACACCGACATGATCGCCAGCACTCCATGGGTACGTCTACCTGATCTTGGCTGGCCCGGGCTGGATCTAACCCCCAGCGTGGACTTCTGGGCACTGCTTCCAGTCTTCGTGTTCGTGAACCTCATCGGCTTCATCAAGGCGGTTGGAGACCTGTCGGTAATCCACCGCGCTTCCTACCGCAATCAATCGGCCATCGACTTTCGTACGGTGCAGGGAGGCCTGAACGCATACGGGGTGGGCACCCTCGTTTCCGGCCTACTGGGAACCCTGCCTGTAGCTGCACCGTGGGCGACCACCGTGGTTTACATCGCCTTTACCGGTATCGCCGCGACGAGTGTGGGGATATTCCTGGGACTGTTGACCATACTAGTCGCCTTCTTCTCCAAGATGCTCGCCATATTGGTTGCCATCCCAAGCCCTGTAGCCAGTGCGGTGTATGTGGTCATTTTCGGAATGCTTTTCGTCGAGGGTGCGAAGACTGTGTTCACCGGCCGAGTTGACCAGAAGAAGGCTACTATCACCGGCGTTTCCATGGTCCTGGGCCTGTCGGCGGCAACTCTTAGCGGATTGTTCGAGGGGGTCACCATTCATCTGGTGGGCAATTCCATCGTCGTCGGCGGCATGGCGGCAATAGTGATGACCACATTCACCGAACTGTCAGCCTTACGTGCCAAGAAACTGAGAATTGACTTGTCCCAGTCTTCATTGCCTGCCGTCGACGGATTCCTCTGCCGATTCGCCGACGGACACAATTGGACCGAGGAGGGGAAGAACCGGCTTCGCCTGGTAGGCGAGGAGGTCATGTTGAGCCTGCTCAATGACGAGAACTACGACACGGCCGAGCAGAAGCGCAAGTTGGTCGCCACCCTTCTCCCCGACAGCGGATCGGCCGAGCTGGAAATCGTGGTCGCTTCGGACGACGCCATCCAGGGAAACATCGAGAATCGCATGGCCTATCTGGGCCAGGACCCGGCGCTGGAAGACGAAGATCAACTGTCGGTCCGAATCCTGCGGCACTACGCCTCGTCGGTACACCACCGCAAGTACTACGGCTTAGACATCATCAGTTGCCGCGTGGACAAGTAGCGCAGCAGGGTTTCAAACCAGTCCCCTAGCACCACCACCCGTCCCGGCTCCGTCCTCCGCTTTCTCAAGCGTCTCCTGACCCGTATCTGAGAGACGCTGACACCTTGCCCAGCAACCCACTTGCCCAACCCCACGTGTGCTCCTCCTTGGCACGAAATCTCTCATTGGCGAAGTCTGTCGCCACAAATGCTGACCGGGTCGTGGCCTGATCCGATTGAACGGCACTCACGGGTCACTACGGACAGACCCACGGCGGCAACGGACTAGGCAGCCCCCAGGACTCCATGTCACGGACCCCGAAGACCTTCCCGCCAGGCTTCGGCCTCCCTTCCCTGTCGGTCTAAAATGGCAGGCGCGGAGAAATGCTATTTGCGGCGAACATCAGCAAAGCCTACTCGGACAGAGCGCTGTTCAGTGGCCTCAACCTCGTTGTGGCTCCGGGAGACCGTATTGCGCTCATAGGCTCCAACGGCTCCGGGAAAACCACTCTGATGGACATCCTCGCGGGCGACACTTCACCCGACTCGGGAAGCATCTCCAGACAACGCAACGCTACCGTGGGCTATCTCAGGCAGGACATAGCACCGTTTGCCGGTAAGCCCCTACTCCAAGAGGTGTTGGACACAAACTCCGAAGCCATTGCCCTAAAGGACAGAGTTGTCGCCACACAACGGGCCCTTTCTTCGGAGTCTGACCCGGCAAGCCAAGCAGAACTACTGCGACGCCTCGGCCAGCATGAGACGGCCCTTGAAGCCGCCGGTGGAGGCGACAGAGACCACGAGGCCAAGGCTATCCTCTCAGGTCTCGGGTTTAAGCAAGGGGACTTCCTCCGGCCCATTGGTGAGTTCAGCGGCGGCTGGGCCATGCGGGCGGGCCTTGCCAGAATTCTGTTCAAGAGGCCCGATCTTCTGCTCCTGGATGAGCCAACCAATCACCTCGACCTGGATGCAAATCTCTGGTTCGAAAAGTATCTGGCGTCCTTTCGGGGCGGGGTGCTCGTCACGTCTCACGACCGGGCATTCATAAATCAGGTTGCAAACAAGGTGCTTGCCATCGAGGAGGACGAAGTGCTCCTGATGAAGGGCAACTACGACGAATATGCTCTAGCACGCGAGCGCTCCCTCAAGGTCAGGCAGGCCACAGCGGCCAGGCAGAATCGCGAGATGAATAGGCAGATGCGTTTTGTCGAGCGCTTCCGGGCCAAGGCGACCAAGGCCAGTCAGGTCCAGAGTCGCCTAAAGCAACTCCGGAAGGTGCAAGCCATAGAGCTGCCAAGGTCGACGAAGAGAATCAGCTACAGGTTCCCGGAGCCTCCACGCAGCGGTTCAGAAGTCATATCCCTGAAGAACGTCGGCAAGTCCTACGGCGACAACACGGTCTACAGTGGCATGAACCTGGTGTTGTCGCGCGGAGATCGTGTTGCACTGGTTGGGCCAAACGGCGCAGGGAAAACGACCATGCTCAAGATCCTGGCGGGTATCCTCCCGCCTGACGAGGGTGAGAGGAGGACCGGCCACAACGTCGTTACGGCCTACTATGCGCAGCACGTCATCGAGCGCCTAAATCCAGTCCACACGATCCTTGAGGAGGTGCAGCATGCCGCACCGACGGAGTCTGAGCAGAACCTGCGCACCACGCTGGGTGGGTTCCTCTTCAGCGGCGACGATGTCCGCAAGCCAATATCGGTGTTGTCGGGCGGAGAGAAGGCGCGGGTGGCCCTGGCCAAGCTTCTCCTCCAGCCCAGCAATCTGCTCCTCATGGACGAGCCGACCAACCACCTGGATATCGCCGCCAGGGAGGTCCTGGCGGATGCCCTCGAGGACTACCACGGCACGATATGTCTCATAACGCATGACCGAACTCTCATGCGACACGTCGCCAACAAGATCATTGAGATTGACGCCGGCCAGCCCACCATTTTCCCGGGCGACTACGGCGCCTACCTGTATCGGAAGCAGACTCGGCCCAGCAGCGTAAACGCCGATCCGGCAGGCAGCGGTGCGCCTCCTACCGATTCAGGACGGGCCAAAACCAAGAAGAATTCGCGGCGGACCCTGAGCGCCGAGGAAGTACAACGCCGGTCCCTCAGAAAAGAGGCTCGCCGATTGGCGCTACGCATAGAGGAGATAAACGCCCTGCTCACTGACTGCGAGGCCCGCATAGCGGAACTGGAGGTCAAGTTCTCGCAACCAGGCCAGTTCGATGGCCCGGCTCAGCTCGCGCTCGCGGGGCAGCAGTACGCGGTGCTGAAGGAGCAGGCAGGATCGTTTTGGAAGGAGTGGGAGAGGTTGTCCGAGGAGGCCGAAGGCACCGACAGTAGGCTGGCAGAGCTAGAGACCTGCTAGGCCGTCGGCGCCGCGGAACCGCGCCTCGCCGCCGGGTCGACTCTGTCGGGGTCCCATGCATGGGATCCTGACCGCCGTCCAAGATGTGCTGCGAGAGTTCCCAGCCAAAGTGCGAAGATGGCCGCCGTCCACCGACAATAGGGCGCTCATCAACCCAGCAGGGCTAAAGAGCCTTCGCCTCGACCTTCAGGCCTGATGGCGCGGCTCTTCGCTCAAGACACCACCTGCCGCGACGTTAGCGCGGGGCAACTGATCCACAGGCCGAGACCCGTGTAGGCTTAGGCCCCGCTCTCTTCTCAGGAGGCAGAACAAGATGAATGGATCGCGGTTCACATCGTCTCAACCCTACCGGATCATGATCGACACAAGGGTCAGGATGCGCGACGGAGTCGAGCTGTCGACCGATGTCTATCTACCCCCGGAGGGCGGGCCGTTTCCGACCCTGCTCGTGCGCACGATCTACGACAACCAGGCCGAAGGTTACATGGCGTCATGCAGGCGATTCCTGGAGAGCGGCTATGCGGTGGTGATGCAGGACTGCCGCGGCCGCTTCGACTCCTACGGCGAGTTCGCCCCCTACTACCAGGAGCCGGAGGACGGATACGACACACAGGAGTGGATCGGCGCTCAGCCGTGGTGCGACGGCAACATAGGCATGTTCGGCGAATCCTACGTCGGCTTTACGCAGTCGTTGACCGCTCCCCTCCGGAGCAAGTACCTGAAGGCGATGGTGCCCACCGTCTCACAGCAGGACAACTTCGGACATTGGCGCGTCGACGGCCCGCTGCAGCTCCACGTGGCGCTCAACTTCATCAACATGGCGGGGCGCACGATGCAGGGAGGGCCTAGGAGCCTGATGGACTCGGAGGCGTTCTACCGGCGGCTGCCGTTGATATCGGCGCTAGACGACCTGGCCGATGTACCGTTCTACCGATCCGTCATCGAGCACGAGACGTTCGACGATTTCTGGAAGGGATACAGCCTGAGGTCCAGGTACGCGGAGATAGAGACGCCCGCCTACATCGTGACCGGGTGGTACGACAACCTGCTTCACGAGGGGTTCAAGCTGTACAGGGGCTGGTCGCAAAAGGCGCGAACAGAGGACGTCCGCAGGCTCAGCAAGCTGCTGGTAGGGCCTTGGCTCCACGGGCCCATCGGCGTCCCCGCTCCGGGCGCCGTCGACTTCGGCCCCGACGCCAAGATGGACTTTGACGGAGAGCAGCTACGCTGGAACGACCGCAGGCTGAAGGGCATCGACAACGGCATCGATGACGAACCACCGGTCCGCATATTCGTGATGGGGGAGAACGTGTGGCGGTCGGAGAATGAGTGGCCGCTCGCCAGAACGCAGTATGCGAACTATTACCTGCACAGTGGCGGCGGCGCCAACACCCTCAACGGTGACGGCGCGCTTTCGACCGAGCCCCCGACCGACGAGCCGGCCGACGGGTTTACGTACGATCCCGACGACCCCGTCTGGACTATGGGCGGGCAGATCATGGCGATCGAGGAAACGGTAGGCGGTCCGCAGGACAGGCGCGCGACGGAGCAGCGGGCCGACGTGCTCGTTTACACGACCGAGCCACTTGGGAGGGACACCGAGGTCACCGGACCCGTCCGGCTGACCCTCTTCGCCTCCTCCAGCGCACCGGACACCGACTTCACCGGCACACTGGTCGACGTCCACCCCGACGGCAGGGCCATCATCATCACCGAGGGACTGCTCGGGGTCCGCTACCGGGACTCCATCGAGGAGACAAGCCTGATCACGCCAGGCGAGGTGTACGAGCTGAAGGTCGACATGTGGGAGACCAGCAACGTCTTCAGAGCCGGGCACCGCATACGGCTGGAGGTATCAAGCAGCAACTTCCCGCGGTTCGAGCGCAACCTGAACACCGGGAACCGGCCCGGATTCGACGCCGAGATGCGCAAGGCGGACCAGACGATCTACCATGACTCCGCTCGCCCGTCCCACCTGATCCTGCCCATTGTCCCGAGGTAACCCCGGCCCGGCCGGCGAAGCGGACGGCTGAGGATGAGGATGATTGACGCGGGTACCCGTGGTGTTGGGCGAGCCGCCCGACCCTGCATATCCATGCCCTTGGCACCCAGACCGGCGCTCGCAGTTCTAGAACAGCAACTATTACGAGAACGGCATCGTCAACCGTCCGATTTCAAAAGGGCGGGACGAATCCTCGTGTTCCAGTAGTCCATATCCCCCGCCTGCCGGAGTTCCTCGACCAGCTGTGCTGTGTCCGCTCCCACGGCCTCACTCAGCTCGGGGACGGTGCGGGCACCGGCCAACTCCGTAACTGCCTTGCGCAGTTTCATCACGTATTCGGCGACTTCATAGGCAGCCTGATCGGACGCAGAGCGAGCCTGCAGGGCCTCAAGCTTCTCCAACCAGTCCAGACCTCTCTCCGCGTCTTCGTACCTGTCGCCCAGCGCGCTGGTCGTACTCATCTGCCATCCTCCACTCTCGATAAAGGCAGTCCCAGTTTGAGGGATAGGTGTCCAAGGATGCCACGGCTGCAATGCCCTGCCATCCCGGTTTCAGGCCCGCCAACGCAGGCAACAGCTTCCCTATAGTCCCGCCGGGCGGCAGGTGCTGATTCGACGTGGGGTTGGATGGTATGGGCAGAACGCGGGAAACTACCGTGATTCAAACGTGAAGTTGCGCCAATGAAAGCTGAGCTAGAGGCCTCCCACGGTGCCGCACTGCGCGGCGTCCTCTCTCATATTCTCTGCAGGTCACCTCAGAACCATAGGCCCTTGTCGACCACGTTCCGCAGAGGCCTCCCTTCGTTGAAGCGGACACAGTTGTCGATGAACAGCTCGGTCCGTCTCTCCTCCAGATAGGGCCCCAGACCCGCCACGTGCGGGGTGATGACGACTCCCGGAGCCCGCCAGAGCGGATGCTCGGCCGGAAGCGGCTCAACCTGGAAGACGTCGAGGCCTGCGCCGGCTATCTCCCCTCCCTCCAAGGCCTCCACCAGATCGTCGAGCAGCACCGTTGCTCCGCGTCCAATGTTGATAAAGAAGGCGGTCCGCCTCATGACCCCGAACTGGCGGGCGCCGAACATCCCCTGGGTCTCCGGCGTCTCTGGGACGGTCACCACCACGAAGTCACCGCGAGGCAGCACGTCGTCGAGCGCAGCCGGCCTGTGCAACTCCGCCACGCCTTCCGGGGTATCCTCCCGCCTGGGGTCGACTCCGAGTACGGTCATGCCGAACTCGGCGCAGAGGCGCGCCGCCTCGGCGCCTATGCCGCCGACCCCCACGACGATCGCCGTGGAGTCAGGAAGGTGCACGGGGGCGAACGAAGGCTTCCACTCCCCTCGCAGCTGCTGCGGCATGTAGACGTGAAGCCCCTTGGCGAACGCGAGGAGTAGCGCCATGATGTGGGATCCGATGTGATCGTTGTAGATCTCACGCGTATTGGTGACGACGACGTCGCTGTCGATCAGGGCCCGGTGGTAGTATCCAGCTTCTGGCCCCGCCTGAGGACATGCTATCCAGCGTAGCCTTCTCGCCCGCTCAAAGAGCTCGGGCACGATGTTCCCAAATGCGGCGTCCGCGTCCTGTATGCTCTCCATCGCCTCCCCCGGAGACCTGCAGAGCGTGACCTCAATGCCGGGTATGGCCTCTCTCAGCCTCCCGGGCCAGGAGTCGACGACGGAAGAATCGCCGAGACCGTCGGGCGGCAGGATCACCAGCTTGAACCCCATACCGGACATCCTCTTCAGACTGGACTGGGCGGTCAGTGTATGGAGGCGCCGGTAGGCTGTCAAAGCCGCTTCCCGCTCCGTAGTCCCATCAGGAATGCAGATGGAAGAGGGTCAATTATCCGCCAATGCCCAGACATGGGCGGATGGTCGGGATGCGGGATTCCCACATCCCGATTCCACACTGACCGGTCTGGGAGGTTGACCATGTCGTAGGGGACGTTGCCGCCGACACGACCGCGTGGCCGTCCAGTGCGACCGCGGCCACTCTGTGCATACGGGTGTCGGGCTATAATCACCGCCACTTACCTCGGCGGATCAGGACCTCTATAGCGCTCTCCGCGGGGGCGGCGGGCGGGGAAGTGAGCCCAAGTCGATGTTGGACTACGAGCCTGTCGACCTTTCAAGTTGGTGTAACGCCGGGCCACAGGCGTTGGGCGGGGGCGGTAAGGTCCTCCTGGGGCGCCAGTCCCTTCGGGGACTGCCCTTCCTGGTGGGCGGAGACGACGCTTCCGGCAACTGCCTGCTTGCATTGGACGGCGACTCTGAGCGGGTGGCCATTCAGATCGCGAAAGCGGCGCGGCGGGTGATCTTCGCCCACCGTCTGGAGCAGTCGGATCTGATGCGGGGAGGGATGGTCGGCGAGCTCGTGGCCGAGTACGTGTTCCACATCTCGGATGTCGACGAGGTGCGGGTACCCGTACGGGAGCGGTTCGAGATCGGTACAGTGTCCAGCGACCGGCTCGAGCCTTTCTTGGCGGTCAGCGACCAGAATGATCTGCTTCTTCCCCGCCACGGGGGCTCGCAAGAGGGATGGGATCTAGCGGGAGAACGACAGACTGAAGCCGTCCACCGCAGGGCCGCCGCATACCTTCTATGGTCCTGGCAGAATCCCCATCCAGATCGCACGATCGAGTCCATCGAGATCGTGCCCAAGGGACCCGGGTTCATCATCGCCGGAATCACCCTCGGACACCTGGATGAACACCCCTTCGTCCGTCAGGGCAAGCGAGAGACCCGCATCGTCGTGGCGGACCCCAAGCAACTGCAAAGGCCGCCGGACTCCGCGCTGGGCGGTCAGCGGCACCGCCTCGCGCTCGATCTGGACGTGGAGGTAGATCGAGGGACCGCGACCTATCCGCAGACTCTACCCGAAGCGTCCGCGGAAGAGTACCTGAGTTCAGAGTTCAAGGGCTTTGGAGAGCCGCAAAGTACCGCCTCATCTCCGGCATACGCGGAGATCGCGGCAATACCGTCCGCCACGGTGACTGTCAAACAGGACGGCGTGGAGGTAGGCAGGGCGCGATGGGGAGACTTGGAGAAGGAGGGCGCCGTCGCAACCCCCGGCGTGCGTCTGGAACTGGCCGACCGCGGGCGGAATTGGGTCCGTGTCACCGTGCTGGATGATGACACGAACAGGCCCGTTGCATGCAGGGTCCACTTCCGGTCGCCAGACGGGATACCGTACCAGCCGCATGGCCACCACAACCACGTCAACTCAAACCTCGATACATGGCACATCGACGTGGGAGGAGACGTGCGGCTAGGCCAGATCACGTATGCCTATATCGACGGGACGTGCGAGGGATGGCTGCCCAGGGGAGACGTCCTGGTCGACGTGGCCAGGGGCCCCGAGTACGAGCCGCTGCGCACCAGGGTGAAGATCGAGCCCGGGCAGCGGGAGCTCACCCTGCGGGTCAAGCGGTGGATCGACATGAACAGGAGGGGCTGGTACAGCGGTGACTCCCATGTTCACTTCCTTTCAACTCAGGGCAGCCACATCGAATCACAGGCGGAGGACCTGAACGTCGTCAACCTTCTGCAGGCCCAGTGGGGGAGCCTGTTCACGAGTATCGAGGAGTTCACCGGCGGTCCCAGCATCAGTCGCAGGGGCGACAATATCGTGTACGTCTCCCAGGAGAACCGCCAGCACTTCATGGGACACATGCTCCTGTGGGGCCTTAAGAGCCCGGTGATGCCCTGGGCGAGCGACGGGCCGAGCGAGGGCGAGCTGGGTGGCACGATGGAGACGGTGATGAGCCACTGGGCGGACCGGGCGCACGCCCAGGGAGGCACCGTCATCATCCCCCACTTTCCCATGCCCTACGGAGAGCAGGCGGCGCTCATTGCGACGGGTCGAGTGGACGCCGTGGAGATGATTCGCCACGAGCAATACAACCACATCGAATACTATCGGTACCTCAATGGTGGCTACAGGGTTCCCCTCGTGGCGGGCACCGACAAGATGAGCAACGACGTTCCCGTGGGCATGTATCGCACGTACGCCTACATACCCGAGGACCAGGAGTTCACCTACGAGAACTGGTGCAAGAGCGTGGCCAGCGGACGAACCATCGCCAGCGGTGGTCCGATGATGGATTTCAAGGTGGACGGTCGGCGCGTGGGGGACACGGTGGCCCTGTCTGGTCCAGGCACGGTGGAGGTGGAGGCCTGGGCCGAGTCAATCCTGCCGCTGCACAGTCTGCAGATCGTAAAGCAGGGACGGGTTGTGGCCTCTACCGAGTCGCGGGTGGGACGCAGGCTCTCGCTCAAGGAGCGGATCTATGTCGATGGCCACACGTGGCTGGCGGCGCGCTGCGGTGCGGCGGACTATTTTGACCCCATGCGGTACTACGATGTCTGGAGCAGGGGCATCTTCGCCCACACCTCGCCCATCTACGTGGCCTGCGGCGGCGAGTGGCGAATGTTCGACAGCGAGGTGGCCGAGTATATGCTCACGATGATAGACGGCGCCATGGGGTACGTTGGTGAGGTGGCCGGCAGACACTCACCCGGGACCGTGACCCACCACCACGGGGAGGCCGATCACCTGGCCTACCTGCGTCGACCGTTCCTGGAGGCGAAGGAGGCGATTCGCGGGCGGATGCGCCGCTAGGAGCACGCCCCGGGGCGCTCAACCGTCCTGAATCTATATCCATCGGGAGGCGTCCAATGACCAGGGCCATCCAGCGTTTGCTCAGCGCCGGGACCGTCGAAGAGGTGCGGGCCCGGGGATGCACGGTCGTCACCGGTGGTGGACATGCCATCGCAGTCTTCCCCATAGGCGACCGCTTCGCCGCGGTCGACAACCGGTGTCCCCACATGGGTTTCCCGCTCGACAGAGGCACCGTCAGCAACGGAATCCTTACCTGTCACTGGCACCACGCCAGGTTCGATCTGTCCAGCGGCGGTACCTTCGACCCTTTCGCCGACGACGTGGGCTCCTTCCCGGTTACGGTGACGGACGGACGCGTCTGGGTGGACACTAGCCCGCCGCAGACCGACGCAGTCGAGAGGTGGTCGAGCCGCCTTAAGGACGGTATGGAGCACAATATCCGGCTGGTGATCGCCAAGTCCGTCCTCGGACTAAGCTCGTCCCCCGCCGACTACCGGACGCCACTAACCATCGGCGCCACGTTCGGGACCACCTACTCGGATCGCGGCTGGGGACAAGCCCTGACGATGATGACCTGCTCGGCAAACATACTCCCCCACCTGTACCCGGAAGACCGCCCGCTCGCCCTCTACCAGGGCATCAGACATGTGGCCGCCGAGTGCGCCGGAAGACCTCCCCGATTCCTGGTCGATCCTCTGCCCACAGGAGAGAGCCGTCCCGAGGTCTTCAAGGGATGGTTCCGCAGCTTCATCGAGGTACGAGACGATGAGGGCGCCGAGCGGTGTCTGCGAACTGCCATCCACCTCGGCATATCCTCCCGCCACATAGCCGACATGGTCTTTGCCGCAGCGACGGACCGCGTCTACCTGGACGCCGGCCACGTCCTGGACTTTTGCAACAAGGCGTTCGAGCTGCTCGACCACATCGGCTGGGAGCACGCAGGCCAGGTACTCACCAGCCTCGTACACGGCATCGCCACAGCGCGCCGCAGCGAGGAACTCAATTCCTGGCGGAACCCCATCGACCTGTCCTCAATGGTCTGGGAGGCCCGCAGCGCCCTCCCCGAGCTCTGGCGCCAGGGTGCCGGATCGAGGGGAGATTGGGACGGAGAGCGGGCCCTGGTCGATACGATACTGGCCGACGATCCGGGCGCAACGCTTGGGGAGCTGCAGACCGCAGTTCGCAAGGGCGCAACTGCCGGGCAACTGGGCAGCGCGGTTGCCTACGCCGCCTTCCTCAGAATGGCCCGGTTCCACACCTCGAACGAGTTCGGCGACTGGGACACCGTTCACAACACCCTCACCGCCGCCAACGCGCTGCATCAAGCCCTGAAACGGGCCCCGTCGATCGAGCTCCTCCGCGCCGTCTTCGATACTGCGATCAGCATCTACCTCGACCGCTTCCTGAACATGCCCGCCCAGCGCATTCCCGTGCCGGACGGCACCCGGTCTCCGGACGACATTGGAGCCAGGCTCCTTGAGGCGATGGACTCGCAGCAACAGGTGGAACGGGTGGCGCGACTCGTGACCGACTACATGACGGCCTCAAGGTCCCCTGAGGGACTCCTCCCGCTGCTTGCCCACGCCATGCTGAGGGAGGACTCGAACTTTCACCACTTCCAGATCGTCGACGCCGCACTCCAGCAATACCGGGAGCGCATGGGGACCGACGCGGCCCGGCACGTCATGGTCGGTGCGGCCAGGTTCCTAGCCGCTCATTACCCGACGCCCAGAGCGGTAAATCAGACCTTCAACATCGCCGTGCGACTCCAACGCGGCGACGAGATCTTCAAGGAAGACTAGCAGGCTATACAGGAACCGTCGCCCTAAGCGCCACGCGTGGCCTTCGGGCAGATCGGCGCGATCCAGATTACGTATCGATCTTGCCGTCTCTTTAGGCATCTGGCCCGGTTCGGGGCGAAATCGACAGGCCGGGTGCTGACATGTGCACATCTCAGGCGAAGGGCGTCCCGCCCAGGCCACGGGGTGACCCGCTGCGCAAGACGGGAGGCAGCGCCCATGAGCCGGGGCAAATCTTCACCGGACCCCAAGTCGCCCCCCATGCCGAGAGGTGGCGATTGCTTGGGGGGCGTCACCGCAATTGCACCCGCCCGAGAGTCCAGGTCCGGCCGGGATGTCGTTGGGACGGGTAAAGGCTACAGACCGCCAGTTGGAAGCAGGAAGGCCACCTTGATCGGAGTTGATGAGCTGGACGGGACCGCACAAACTGCGGCTGAGATCAACGCGACCCTTCCACCTGTACCGTGACTATGTCCACGCCGTGGTATTTTTGGTGACGGACCGAGGACGCGAAGTGATGCAGCAAGCGGAAGGAGATTTCCCGGGTATCCTGAATGTCTGGCTTCTCCCCCAAGTACGCAAGGCGGTCCTCCAGGTTCTCTTCCCCTGCCGCAGACACGAACTCCAGCTCGGCTCCGCCTCCCCCGGCCCTGGCGCTGACGACCAGGTGTCGCGGCTGGTCCGTTTCCGGACCCTCCTCGTCCTCCGATAGCATACTGGCCAGGGTCTCCTCCCCGACGAGCACCAGCCGCTCCGCCGATGCGGCATTCCATCCTGCTCTCTTGGCGAAGCCACCGAGAAATTCGGTCAGCTGCGGCAGGGTGTCCATGTCCAGCGGGACTCGCAGCCGCTCGCGCCTTGGTCCCGTTAGCTCCAGCAGCAGCATCATGAGGACCGCCACCATGGCGCCCGAGGTCATGCCGTTGCCCAGGAGCACCGCCAGAAATCCATCTCCCAACAGGTCGGGGAATATCCATCCGTTCTGAAATCCCGTGCCAATCCAGAAAGAGAGGCCCGCGACGATGGCTTTCCTGTGATCAACCCCGTCCTGAACGACGATCTTCATGCCCTGCACGAAGAGCATGCCGATCAGAACGGTCAGGTATGCGGCGGCCACTGGGGCCGGGATGGCGATCACCACAGCCGTAAACTTGGGGAAGAAGGCCACCGCCAGGAAGATGACGCCGATGACGATGCCCACGCGCCGTGCTCCGATGCCTGTAACCTCGGCCAGTGAGATGCTGGACGAGTAGGTCGTGTTCGGCAGCGTGCCCCCGATGCCGGATAGCAGATTGCCCATCCCGTCCGCGTTGAGCGCGCCCTGCACCACCCGAAAGTCCGTAGCCCGTGGCCTGCGCTGCGACACCCGTTGTATGGCCACGCCGTCGCCGATGGTCTCGATCGCGCCGACAAGAGTGACGACCACGAAGGCGGGCAGCAGCGCCCAGAACTCGGCGCCCGGCGTGACATCCAACCCCGGCCATGAGTCCAGCGGCACGCTCACCCAGGATGCGTCCAGTATCTGACCTACGTCGTACAGGCCGAAGGGCGCGGCCACAGCGCTGCCAGCCACTATGCCAATGACCGGAGACCAGAGACGCCATGCCGGAGGCCCCCGAAGCACCAGCGCCGCCACCACCACCAGGGTCGTGAGGGCAGAGGCCGGGGCCGCCGCGCTGGATACGCCTTCCGGTACCTCATGCAGGGTGTCGAATATCACCGGCATGACCGTGGCGGCAATCAGCATGATCACGGTCCCCGACACCACCGGCGTGAATATCCTGCGCAGCAGGGAAAGCCGGGCGGCCAACAGAAATTGAATCAGGGAGGAGACCAGAATGAGACTCGCCATCGTGGAGGGGCCGGCTTCCAACAGGGCCGCAACGCACACGGCTATGAACGCCCCCGACGTGCCCATGATCAGGACGTGTCCAGCCCCGACGCGTCCCACCCGCACGGCCTGGAGGATCGTAGTGATGCCACTGACTAGCAGTGCCGCGAAGACGCCCCACGAGATGTAGCTATCGGGCTGCTCGGCGATCCGGGCCACAATGACCACGGTCAGCACCACGGGCGCCACGATGATGATGGCCGCCTGCAGGCCCGCACCGAGGGCTACAGGAGGGGGAGGATTCTCATTTGGCTCGTAGCGTACGTCTTCGCTCTTGGATGCCAAGGCCCGACCTTACTCAATAGTCCGCATCGGTCTGCGTGCTGAGGCGTCTAGCGATAGACTGGCCCCAGCCCATTTGACGGATGCGATGTCGGCCTTGCGCCCCATCGAATGGACGCAGAGACCGTGAGGCAATCTTACTTGAGGGAGGATCTGCCCTACACCATGCCGGCCCGGGGCAGTTTTTCTCCGCCCGCAGTCAGTCCCTTCCACTGGATGGCCCTACCGTCCCAGCGACTTGGTTACCATCTCCTGAACCCTTCTCAGTTCCGCGTCCGTAAGGCACTCGTACGACTCGGTCCCGATGTCGGTCAGCTCAACAAATTCGTCTGCGGGCATATTCCGGGCCCTCTCCAGCCCACCAGCTAGCAGGGCAACGTAGGCGGGGTTGGCACTGGCGAAACTCACCAGACAGCCAGCAGATTCCTCGGTAAGATCCCCGATAGCACCCTCCATGCCCGTCACAAAGATCTTCAGAGTCGACTGCGGGCTGATGCACGCGGCGACGGTGCTACCAATCGCTACGGCTCTCAACGGGGTGGAACTGACCATGACCTCAAATTCATCTTCCTCAAGGCCCTGGCGCACACACGCTGCTTCAGGCTCTGGAAGGAGATCAAGTATGTCCTGTCCCGTTAGGGGCGAGTTGCTATCCAGACCAGCCCATATTTCCAATGTGAACTGCTGTTTTTCTCTGTCGGTGAGGCAATCGTAGATTGCAAGGTTGTACACGTTAGTTGCCGAGGCTGCGCTGGTTTCCTCACCTTCCCAATCGAGGCCCATCTGCACGAAGATCGCCTCGGGATGCTCCAGGCCCAGCTGGACTATGCAGGCGCGGCTCTCAGGTTCCCATCCCCCGGCCTGGGCATCGAACATTGCAACTCCGAAATACACGATGCTCTCGATCGTCAGGCATGCAAAGAGAGGGGCGGCTGCGGCGGGGTTGGCACTGGCCTGCATTATGGGCGAGGAGAGCATCAGGCCGAAGATCTGATCGCCCACGGCGGCCTTGATGCAAGACACTTCCTCTTCCGAAAGTGCATCTATCAGGTCGCTGCCCAGGGTGGACGGCGTAATCTGCAGGCTCTCAAGGGATTTGCTGGCTGCCGGCTCCTCAACCGGTGCGGGAGTGGGCGGGATCGGGGTCGGCGTGGGTGGAACCTGAGTTGCCGTCGGCTCGGGCGTCGGGGTGGGAGCCGGTGTGGAAACTTCGGGCGAATCTCCGCCACATGCGGCGGCCAGCGCGATCATCGCGGCCAGCGCCGCTGCCACGAGCAGGCTGGTCTTCATTGCCTATCAGGTCTCCTTACTCCACCTGAAGGTGACAGGTATCTGCCAGCCCGGGCCGTGTGAGAGAAACGGCCTGAATGCCGGTCAACTGCCATATCGATCTTGCCTTCCATTACGGTCGTGTCACCGTTACACGGACCCACCCTAGATCCCCTGTCCCAGCGGCCAATTGCGATACCTTCTATCAACAAATAACGCCCCGTCAAGTGGACTATTCACCGGCAATCCTGCAGGGTTCGCCACAGGCCGAATCTTGGCTTTGCGGCCAATTGAACATTCCCGGCATGAAGCTCCGTTCGGACACTCGGCAGTATCCCCGGCTAGCCTGGGCTTTTTGGGAGAGCCCAATCCGTCCGATTGTTTGGACTTAAGGCAGCCCGATCTACACCCGTATGCTACGGGTCTGCAGATCACTTTGATCATGAAATCCGTCAAGATTGAGAATCTGTTACTTGACTTCACTTTCCAGGTGCAAGAGACACGGAACCTTTAAGACATGCCGCCTGCATACGGCAGATCAACGCGTCAGTTCCGATCTTGCTGCAACTTCGCCCAGGTCCAGACTCTGCCATTCGGTCATTGCCACAGTGGTCAGGGGAAATGCTAGAGGGTGTAGTGTTGAACGAGCTCAGGTTTTCCGTATTTGTGCTTATGGACGCGTCAGATGCGGGAGTGACCGATCCATGAGGCCACTGGGGCGGCCATCCGACGGTTACGGTCCAACGCTCCAAGATGGGCGTTGGACAAGCCTTCGTATAGGCCCCAGAAATGGTGGGGAATCGGGTGGTGACGATCTCTAGCAATGAATGAACGACGACGCAAGGGATGGGTCGACTATGTTTTGCGCAACTATGTCGAGCATCGCCCCGACCTGTGGGAACACCCCGTGCGGGCCCTTGCCCACAACTACGAAATACTTGCCCCAGAGGTACGAGACGGGTTCCTACTTATCCTGATCTCGCTATCGCATGAGACTAGGCTCGCGTGGGATTCGGTTTTTCGCATCGCCCGGGAACACCTGCGACAAGGCGATTCACCGCCAGCCGCGCTCCAGGACTGGCTAGCCGAGGTGCTCTCGGGGCGTCAGCCCCGTCCGCGAACGGGGACGCGGGCGCAACGCGCTCGAGACCTCCTGATATGCCTTGCCGTATATGACCTGAGGCAGCGATTTCGCATCTCCGCTACCCGGAACGAAACGTCGGACGAAGAGTCTGGGTGCGATATTGCCGCTGACGCCTTCGAGTTGAGATACGAGGAGGTCGAGGGGATCTGGAGCGGCCGCGACCCGCTTTTCCTCTAGTTATGCGACACGGCAAATAGTAGCGGTTGCGGTATCCCCCGCCGACCCAGACCTATTGGAGATGCGGGCAGGGGACGTCGACGGCTGCGGGAACTATGACTAGATGCTGCCCGGGCGCAGTGGATGCTGCCACCGAAGCCCGGGAAACCGGCTGAAGTCCGAGTCAGTGGACACCATGGTGCAGCCATGCTCAACTGCAATCGCAGCATGCTGGGCGTCTCCGACCAGCTTACCCTTGGCCCCGGACTGGCGGCACAGTGCCTCAAATATCTCCAGGTGTTCGGGACCGGGCCCCACGATACGGGCAGTAGGGCGCTCCACCAGCGAGGATACGAACGCGAACGACCGCTCAAGGGTAGATGGCGGATCGAAGACCAGCGGATTGGTCACGACGCGAATAAAGCCAGACAGAACGAGTACGGATAGGGCGAACGGTTCAGGCCCCGTGGCCAAACGGGTGATCCAGCTCGCATATTGGGGATGGTCCGGGATGGAGTCCTCGACATGCGCATATACGAGGACGTTTACGTCAGGAAGTAGCATCCAGAATCACCGACTCCCGAGGCTGTACCGTGCCTCGTCACCCTGTGCGTCAAGTGCTCTCGGCCGGTCGAGATCGACCCCAGGGCGGGCATGTACGCCACGCGCCGTCACCAGAACGAACGGCGGCGGATCTGACGTCTCCCGGCGCTTTAGGGCATCATCCAGCGTCCTTGAAATAAAGGTGCTGACGCTGATGCCGCGGGCGTCGGCTTCCCGACGCACCTGCCTTGCGAGCCGGTCGTCAAGGGTGATCGTGGTCCTCATGATGCACTAGCATAACGGTTCAGCATCAGTGCATCAAAAGCGCCGAACGCCCGGTCGCAGGCAGCGCGCATGGGCTCGGCGGGACGACACTTCAATAGATGCCAGGAAAGATCCGATACTTAACTCGAGCCCGATACTCCGCCCACTTCTCGGCACCGTATTTCTCCGCACAGAGCTTGTCATCGCCAAGCTGTCGGAAGGTGAAGAACGTGACGACAAAGACAAAGTATGTCCAGGCCCAGGGAATGGCGAAGTAACCGAATACCAGTGCTATGGACAGGGAAAGGAACCCCTCTCCCATGTAGTTGAAGTGGCGGGCTACGCCCCACAGGCCACTGCATAGGATCTTGCGATCGCCAGCCTGTATGTACCTGGGCTCGATGATCCCGAGGAACTTGCGGTCAGGCCATCGCTTGAAAGTGTATTTCTGAAGGTTCGCGCCACGCGAGATGCTCCACCCGAGCAGGAACAGGGTTGCCGTTCCGATGAGCCAAACATAAGTCCACGCCGTCGAGAATCCGGGATCCGGGTAGGCTGCCATGCCCCATAACGGAAGGATGAACAGCCACCCGTAGACCACCAGCCCACCCCATATCAACATGAGGCCGAGCTTCTCGTGGATCAGATCGTAGGTATACAGCTGGACGCGCTCAAAGATGAAGTAGTCCAGCACGTAGAAAGTGAAGAAGGCGGCATACATGAATACCCCGGGGTTGGAGTCCTCCCCGAAGAGTTCGTAGTGGTAGGCGGCCCCGGACAGAGCGTTGAGCGACAGCATCGTCCCGCCGACAACGTAGAAGTACATCTTCACGTCGAAGCGCTCGTTAAAGAACGAGAACTCCTGTGCCCGCCCTTTCCAAAAGGCCATCAGGGGATTCTTAATCTCGCCCTGCGGCTGGCTGAACACCGCCACGATCGCAAAAATGACGGTAAAGGCCGTCCCGCCGGCCACAGCGTAGATAGAGGAACGGTAGAACCAGTCACGAGGCATCCCGGTGAGCTCGAGGGCCCAGACGACCACCGCTACTGCGAATACCAGAATGCCGTTCAGCCTATAGTTGCGGGGCTTGCCGGTGTCCGGATTGATGACGTATCCGGGAACCCGTCTTCCCGGCAGTATCATCTGCGCGAGGAAGAACGCGGCGAAGATCGCCACGGGGGTGAAGAATCCTGCAATCGCTTCCGCAAGGGAAAGCTCAAAAAAGTGGCCTATGCCAAGCCATTCAATCATTGCGGAACACCCCTTCCTTATACGGAGCGGTCAATCTGGCGACGATCGGCACGCCTGCAAGCACTGACCCTTATTCGGTGGGATGAGTCTACACGTGGAAGCGACTCGTCGGCCCCTTGAAAGGGAGCCCCGGGCAAGAACCCGCTTTCAGCCTGCATGGGGCCACTGGCTCGGTCTACGGCCGACAGACGAACCATTGCGTGGCCTAGTGTGATTCGCCGCCATCGGCATCAGAGCACAGGACTCGAGTGCGTTCGCATGTCAGCACACGGTACGAAATTCGTCCCCCTCGAATATGCCGTCTGCGCGCTGTAGTTCCCGGATGTAGCAGATGATCTTGTCCTCGTCGCCCTGCGACACGCCGGGTACGGGGGCCATATTGCCGAAAGTCCAGTGGTGCTGCCGTACTCCACGACGCACCGCGCTCCGGAAGCTCAGGTCGGAGTGGTGACCGGGGTGGTAGATCCTGTCGATCAGAGTCGGTCCCCGGCTGGTGCCGGCGGCACTGACGCCGTGACAGATCGAGCAGTTGGCATTGAACAGATCTTCGCCTGCGCGAGCCATCTCGGACAAGGGTTTTCCCGCTGAAGCGACCTCCTCGGTAACTTCGGCTTGGGAGGTTTGGTACTGAGGCGCAATCTCCCCGCCACATCCGATCGCAGCAACCAGTACGGAGACCATGATCAGGTTGGCGGCAAGGATCCTCCCAACCGGGCTCCGTGGTCTGGTTATCGGCGAGACTCCCCTCCGGACCTTCACCGGTCCCTCACGTTTGGCCGTGGACCGTGCGATCTTCGTATGTTCATCCCTGACAGATCCTCCCTCGTTTCTACATCTCGATGCGCTTCTCGCCCGACAGGTAGGACTGAGCTTCCCGCTGAAAGGCCCAGTTACATCCGGGGCCGCAAAAGTAGTAGGTGACACCCTCATGGTCGCAGCTACCGCCCGGGGGCTTTTCCATGTCAACCTTCATGTGGCAGACGGGATCCACCGCCTTTGGAGTGGGCTTGCTCTTGCCAAACAGTGGTAACCGCATCTCTCTCACCTAGCACTACCGAACTCTATGCCTTACGCCCTGTCCCGAAACTGCGCAGCCTGAGCGAGTTTGCTACCACCGTCACCGAGCTGATGGCCATGGCGAGCGCGGCGAGGATCGGGTTCAGAAATCCGAATTCTCCAAGAATAGGGCTGAGTGCGTCAGGCATTCCGGTCACCGAGAAGACCGGGTACAGGACGCCCGCAGCGACGGGGATGAGGATGATGTTGTAGGCGAACGCCCAGAAGAGGTTTTGCTTGATGGTCTTCATCGTGGCCCTGCTTAGAGAAATTCCCCTTGCAACGGAATGCAGTTCCCCGCCCACCAGCGTCATGTCGGCAGACTCTATGGCGACATCGGTGCCCGTTCCCATGGCAACGCCCAGATCGGCCTGGGCCAGCGCGGGGGCATCGTTGACGCCGTCCCCCACCATTGCCACCGTTTTCCCCTCATCCTGTAGGGCCCTTACTTGACTAGCCTTGCCCTCGGGCGGCACTTCGGCCACGTACCTATCGATGCCCGCCTCACCGGCTATGCGTGCGGCGGCAGACGGGTTGTCCCCTGTCAGCATCACCACGTCCGCCCCGATGCTTCGGAGGGAATCGACGGCTTCGCGAGCGTCCGGCTTCAGTGTGTCCGCAGCGGCGATCAGTCCGCTCAGACGGCCGGCGGACGCGACGAAGACGACGGTCTTACCCTCGGCCCGAAGCCTCGCCGCATTCTCGCGAAGGCCGCCGACCTGGACGCCCGCCTGCGCGAGCAGGGTCTCGCTGCCCACCAGCACCTCCGACCCGTCCACGCTGGCCCTTACTCCATGACCCGTGACGGAGATGAATTCCTTCGCTTGGGACATTCTTAGTCCCCGTTTCCTCGCGGCTGAGAGTATGGCCTCACCTAGAGGGTGCTCGGATAGGCGCTCTGCCGACGCTGCCAGCGCGAGGAGAGAATCCCCGCTCAGTCTCGCGGCAACTACATCTGTGACCGTTGGCCTTCCCGAGGTTAGTGTGCCCGTCTTGTCCAGGGCGACCACCTGAACGCTGTGCGCCCGCTCAAGCGACTCGGCGTTGCGGATCAGAATCCCCGACTCTGCGCCCTTGGCGGTGCCGACCACTATTGCGGTCGGCGTGGCCAGGCCCAGGGCGCACGGACAGGCGATGATGAGAACGGCAACCGTCGTCAGCATCGCATAGACGTACGAGGGCTCCGGCCCCAGCAGGTACCAGACGGCAAATACCGCAATCGCAATGACCACGACAGCCGGCACAAAGTAGGAGGCGACCAGGTCCGCCAGTCGCTGGACCGGCGCCTTTGAGTTCTGAGCCTCCTCGACGAGTCTCACGATCCGGGCCAGCACGGTGTCTTTGCCCGTCCTCACAGCTCGGACCGTAAGGCCGCCCGAGGCGTTCAATGTGCCCCCTGTCACCTGAGAACCGGCCGTCTTTTCCACGGGCGCGCTCTCTCCCGTCAGCATCGACTCGTCCACCCACGTATGCCCCTCCACAACCACACCGTCACACGCCACCCTCTGGCCCGGTTTCACCAGCACGAAGTCACCGGGCAGGACCTGATCAACCGGCAGCTCCAACTCCTCGCCGTCGCGTCTGATGACCGCGGTGTGTGGTTGTAGGCGCAGCAGTGACCGTATGGCATCCGACGCCCTGTTCTTTGCCCGGGCCTCCAGATACCTGCCCAGCAGGACGAGACCTATGATGGCCGTGGAGGTGTCGAAGTAGGTCGCAGCCTCGTAGTCGGCGAACAGAAGCGTGCCGTGAAGGAACGTCGCGGCCACGCTGTACAGATATGCCACGGAAGTGCCCACGGCAATCAGCGTGTTCATGTTGCTGGTGCGCTGCTTGAGAGCGCCCCAGGCCCCCGCATAGAACTGGCGGCCGGCCCAGAACTGGACGGGAGTGGCCAGGACCAGGAGCAGGAAATCGACCCTGAACGGTAGGGCCGTCTCAATCGGAGACGCTGCCATCAGGGCCATCGTCAGGCCGGCCACGGCCAGGCTGAAAATGACCTTTCGCCCGAGAGACGCTCGCTCTGCGGCGCCTACGGGTTCACCATACTCATCCCCCGAAACGCCATGGAAGGAATATCCTGCACCCTCTACCGCATTCCGCAGGTCCGAGACCGCGGCCTGCGCCGGCATGTACTCGACGGTAGCTCGACCCGTGGCCAGGTTCACGCTGGTGGAGGTCACACCATCGATGTTACCGAGAGCGTGTTCGAGATGCTGAACGCAGGCGGCGCACGTCATGCCGCCCACGACCAGAGAGATCTTCTCCTTCCCTGTGCCGTATGGGACCGGTATAGGCTCCAGACCGCCTAGTCCCCGAGAGGCCATCGTCTACCTTCGATCCGAGAGCGCGTACAGCTCCAGCAGCTCTTCGAGTACCCTGTTCTCGCGGCCCTCCCTCACTCCCTCAATGACACACGAATGAAGGTGTCCCTCAAGGAGAGTCATCTCCATCCTCTGGATCGCCCGACGGACGGCGAAGCTCTGCTTGAGAATGTCGACGCAGTACTTGTCCTGTTCCACCATTCTCCTGATTCCCGAGAGGTGTCCGTCGATGTATTTCAGCCTCCTCAGTGCATCCTGCTTGGCCTCGGGCACCACATGCTGCAGATGCTCGTGGTGGGATTCGTAGGGTGTGGTCATGCAGCTCGAACGCTCCTTACCCCTGAAACCGACTGCTCGGCAAGACCGGGTATCTCTTACCCACCCCCGGGGGGTAGGGGTTCAATGTAGTCTCCTCCCGGCACAGCCGTCAAGAGCCCACCTTGCGGGCTGGGCTGGAGGCTCTAGAATCCATTGCGGTAGCTGCCGACGTGTCTCACTCGACTAACGGTCCGAACGTCTCTATCCCCGACCGCCTGCCAGCGGTGGATTCCCGTCGATGAGCCTTATCCCGGACTGGAGCGATCTGGTCCTGAATGCCGCCGTCTTTGCCCTGGCAGTGGCGCTGGATCGCTTGCTGCCCGAACCCCCATCAAGAATCCATCCGGTCGTCTGGATGGGTCGCGCGGTGACCGCTCTTGAGAATGCCGCACCGAAGAGACCTGCTGCGGCATTCGCCTTCGGTTGCGTGATCGTCGTGGCGGTCGCTGGAGGCTCGACGGTCCTCGCCTGGCTCCTGATGGAAGCCCTGATGTCCCTGGGTCCTGCACCTTACGTGGTGGGCGGAGCGCTCGTGCTCAGAACGTCCTTTACTGTCAGGGGACTCTCAAATGCGGCGGATCAGACCCGCCATGCACTCGCCCGGGGTCGGCTCGATGCCGCACGGGAGAACCTGAGGTGCCTGGTCAGCCGCAACACCGAGGCCCTTAGTGCGCCGCTGGTGGCTGCTTCGGCGATCGAGTCGGTCGCTGAGAACACGACGGACAGCTACGTCGGGCCGTGGCTGGCGTTCGCGGTCCTTGGTGTTCCTGGCGCGGTGGCATACAGGGCCATCAATACCCTAGACAGCATGCTCGGCTATCGCGGGAGGTACGAGTATCTTGGGAAGGCTTCGGCGATCCTCGACGACATCGTAAACCTGGTGCCGGCGCGCCTGAGCGCCCTGCTCTTGCTGGCGAGTGGCTGGGTGTGTCGCCTGCCCACGCGAAGGGCGTGGCGAGTCATGCGGCAGGACCATGGCAAGACGGCGAGCCCCAATGCCGGAATAACGATCAGCGCGATGTCAGGGCTTCTCGGAGCGCGCCTTGAAAAGCCGGGGGACTACTGCCTGGGAAGGGGCATGAGGCAGCCGGAAACGAGCGACATTGGACGAGCGGTGCGACTTTCTGAAATGACGGCCGCTATGGCTGCGGCCGTAACGCTCGCGTTCCTTGCTGCACGACACGCCGTCGCTGGCCTGTGAGGAGGATGACGAGGACTTGAGCGTGGTACATGGCGGACTCAAGGCGGCTGAACTGAGATCCCTGGGCCTGCTTGCTGAGCAGGTGCTGGACTTTAGCGCCAGCATCAACCCCCTGGGCCCCTCCGAGCGGGCCAGGAACGCGATATCGGATGTGGATGTTTCTGCGTATCCGGACCCGGAATGCCTGTTACTCAGGGAGTCACTGGCAGCGCGCCTGAACATCGAGATTGACCGGGTGATGATCGGCAATGGCTGCACCGAGCTCATCCACCTGCTGGCGCAAGCATGGCTCAGACCCGGTGAAAGGTGCCTGATTTTTTCACCCACTTTCGGCGAGTACGAGGTCGCGGCCGTTAGGGCGGGCGCGAAGGTTCAGGTCGCGCGCGCTGGCGAGGCGGATGGCTTTAGGTGGTCCGTAGAGGCCGCAGGCCAGCTCCTACAAAGGACTCGTCCGAAGGTGGCTTTCTTTTGCAATCCCAACAACCCTACGGGCACCTACCTTTCCCCGGACGAGGTAAGCAGGGTCCAATCGTCGCTGACCGGTGAAGGGCTGCTTGTCTTGGACAACTCGTACGGAGCGCTCGCCGACACGATTTGGGACTTCGTCCCGCTGCTGCGGGCTGGCAACATTGCGATCCTTCGGTCCATGACCAAGGATCACGCCCTCGCCGGCCTGAGATTGGGATACCTGCTTGCCGACCCGCCCGTGGTTCGCGCGACAAGCGAGCTCCAACCGGCCTGGAGCGTCAACTCTCTCGCGCAATGCGCTGGCCTCGCCGTCCTGGACGATGACCACCACCTCATCTCAGCCAGAAAGACCATCACCCAGGCCAAGCAGTACCTATACGGGGAGCTCGATCGGCTGGGGGTCCCGTTCATTTCCTCGGCCGCCAACTTCATGCTGGTTCGGGTCGGCGATGCCGACGGGGTCAGGCGCGCCATGATGACGAAAGGCATTGCTGTGCGGGACTGCACATCCTTCGGCATGCCGCAGTGGATCCGCATCTCAGTCCGTCGGCCCGAGGAGTGCGGCCAACTCGTGCGGGCCCTTGGACAGGTGCTTGCCGATGAATAAGGGCGCCGGTGCCAGGGTCATCATGGTCCAGGGGACCTCCTCACATGCCGGAAAGTCCGTTCTGGCTACGGCCCTGTGCCGGATCTTCGCCCGCGACGGCCTCCAGGTCGCACCGTTCAAGGCTCAGAACATGTCACTGAACTCCTACGTCACTCCGGATGGCGGAGAGATAGGCCGCTCTCAGGCCGTCCAGGCCGCGGCGGCGATGGTAGCCCCAAGGGTCGAGATGAATCCCGTCCTGCTCAAGCCCGAGGACGACCGGCGCTCGCAGGTAGTTGTCATGGGGCGCCCGAGCGCCGTGGCATCGGCGCGCGGATACTACGAGCTAAAGTCCGGGATATGGGACGCGGTGAGGGAGGCCCTTAAACGTCTGCGCGCCGACTACGACGTCGTGGTCATAGAGGGAGCCGGAAGCCCGGCCGAGGTGAACCTCAGGCAGCACGACATCGTCAACATGCGCGTTGCGATCCACGCTGACGCGCCCGTCCTTCTGGTAGGCGACATCGACCGCGGAGGGGTATTCGCCCAGATCGTCGGCACGATGGCACTGCTTGAGCCACGTGAAAGGGCGCTGGTCAAGGGTTATGTGATCAACAAGTTCCGGGGCGACCAGTCGCTGCTAGCCCCGGGTCTAGATTATCTGCGCGAGAGGACCGGCGTCCCGGTGGCCGGCGTGCTGCCGTACTTTTCCGACATACATATTCCCGAGGAGGACTCGTTGGGCCTTGAGTCCAGACGCAAGGACGGTGGAACGGCCTCCCTGGACGTCGCGGTCACGCGGCTGCCGCACATCGCCAACTTCGACGACTTCGATCCCCTGGTGCGGGAGCCAGACGTCCAGTTGAGATACGTGTCCAGCGCCCGGGAGTTCGGCCATCCGGATCTGGTCATAATCCCGGGCAGCAAGACCACAGCGGCGGACCTCGACTGGCTCAGAACTCAGGGTCTCGCAGAGTGCATTGTCGCCGCGCGCCGGGGCGGCACCCCGGTAGTGGGCATCTGCGCCGGCTACCAGATGCTCGGTGAGCAGTTGCTCGACCCCGGCGGCGTCGAGTCGACCAGAGCCGAGACCTGCGGCCTGGGCCTGCTGCCACTATCCACAACCTTCTCGGACGATAAGGCCACGCACCAGGTTAAGGCCCGGGTGATCGAGGGACGAGGTCTGCTCAGCGCCTGCCAGGGTGCGGACCTGAGTGCCTACGAGATACACATGGGGGTCACGTCGGCGACGGGACTGGTCAGTCCTTTCCTGGTGAACCTGCGTTCGGGTCTCAGCGTTGAGATGCCGGAAGGCGCCGCGGACGACGAGGGATTGACGATGGGCACGTATCTGCACGGGTTGTTTCACAACGCCGCTGTGCGAGGCTCAATCCTCGGATTTCTCGCCGAGCGCAAGGGCCTAGAGTTCTTGCCTGCGGAAGGCGATCTCGATCCGGGCGCCGAGTACGACAAGCTGGCTGCGCTGGTACGCGAGCGCATTGACATGGAACTGGTCTACCGCGTCGCCGGACTCGGGTGATGCGTGCCGGTCGGGACATGGGTCTGTCCGGCGGCGTGGTGGCTAGGGGCACCGCGGCGTCTCCGGGCACATGCGGTGAGCTGGCCCAGGGGCTGCTGGATGGCAGGTTGGTGATGGTGACCTGCCCCATTGATCTCTTCGCGACGGCAACCGTGGAGTTGTCGCATGGCTCAGGACGCGTGTTCTCCCCGCCAGGCTCTCCGAAGGCAGCGCGCGCGGTCAAACTCTCCCTCTCGTACCTGGGCCACGGAGACCTTGACGCACGCCTGTGCCTTGAGAGTCCGCTCCCCCGAGGAAAGGGCATGGCTAGCAGCACAGCCGACATAGTGGCGGCTATCAGCGCGGTCGCGGCAGCGCTGAAGACGCGGCTCTCCACTCGAGAAAAGGCGGACCTGGCACTGGGCATTGAGCCGAGCGACGGGATCATGATTCCCGGTGTGGCACTGTTCGACTACAGGCGTGGCAAGGTAGCCGAGTCCATCGGTCATCCGCCACACATGAGGGTGCTCGTGCTGGAATTCACCGGTTCCGTCCATACCCAGGCCTTCAATGCCGTGGATAGAACCGCAGCGATTGAGCCGCAAGCAGCGCGCTTTGTGGAAGCGGTCGATCTAATCAGGGCAGGTGTGCAAGGCGGTGATCCGCAACTCATCGGCCGGGGAGCGACCCTGAGCACTGTGGCCCACCAGAATGTATTGCCCAAGCCCCAACTGCCGGCCGTCCTGGCGCTCTGCCGAGAAGCCGGGGCTTCGGGCGTCAACGCCGCGCACAGCGGCACCGTGCTGGGACTGTTGTTCCCGGATGACGCGGAGCGAGTATCGTGGGCGAGGCGGCGGGCATGGAGGCGCTTACGGCGCCTAGCTTCGGTCCGGGAGCGCCGACTCATAGGCGGCGGCGTCATTCACGACCAGGTCGCAGGACGGGCCGCGGCAGCAGGCACTTGACCGCTCCTAGGGTGGTCCATATGATGCGCGCAAGCACGAACATACAACTACTGCCCGTTCAGGTGCCCACCCAGGGAGAATAGGGAAGGCGGTGAGAATCCGCCGCGGTTGCGCCACTGTAAGCGGGATATGGAGCCGGAGGCCACTGTCGAGCATTCGATGGGAAGGACTTCGCAGCTCGAATCCACCCGCGAGCCAGGAGACCTGCCTGAACGGTAGGTGACCGCTTTCCGCAATCAGAGAGGGTCCCTCGGTCTTCGGGTAAGCATCCCGGTCAGAGCGAAGACATGACCTCCAGCGGAGAGACGCTGGAGGTCTTTTCTTTGCTGACGGCCGGTGCCATTTCCAGGCTGCCCAGATATCGCCAGGCGGGCGTTGCCACACGCCTGGCGGTCGGCTTTATCGCCCTCTCGGTGCTCATCATTGCGGCCGTCCTAGCCTCCTTGAGTCTTGGACCGGTCGAAATACCTGTCGCCGAGGTCGCTTCGATCCTGCTGGCCCATCTTGGATTCGACCTCGCCGATTTCGGCCGCACCCAGCAGCTGGTAATCGAGCAGATCAGGCTTCCGAGAATACTGGTAGGCGCCATGGTGGGCATGGCTCTCGGGGTATCGGGTGCAACCATGCAGGGGCTGTTCCGCAATCCGATGGCCGACCCCGGCATCATAGGGGTCTCGGCGGGCGGGGCTGTCGGGGCGGTTGTAGCCATCGCGACGGGCGCGGCCGGCCTGTTCTTCATCGCCCTACCGACTTTCGCCTTCGTAGGCGCGATCATGGCCTCGTTCCTCGTTTACGGCATTGCCGCATTCGGCGGGCGCTTTTCCATGGCTACCCTCCTTCTTGCGGGAGTCGCCGTGAACGCGTTCCTCGGTGCCGTCGTCTCGGCCATCATCATCCTGGTTCCCGATAACGGAGCGCTCAGAGAGATCCTGTTTTGGCTGGCGGGCGGCCTTGAGTCACGCTCATGGGAGCACTTCCGCATCGCTACGCCGCTGATCCTCGGCGCCACTGTCCTCATCGTGCTTATGTCTCGAGACCTTAACCTGCTGATGCTGGGCGACGACGAGGCCCGCTCGATGGGAGTCAGGGTGGGCATAACCCGCCTGACTTTGCTGGGAGCGGCGGCCCTGGCGACCGGGGCGGCGGTCGCCGTCAGCGGAACGATCGCCTTTGTAGGCCTTGTAACACCTCACATCCTCCGGCTGATGCTCGGGCCGGATCACCGGGTACTGATTCCGATGAGCGCGCTGGGGGGCGCCGTGTTCGTCATCCTGGCCGACACGGTCGCAAGAACCGTCGTCCAGCCAGCCGAGTTTCCGGTCGGAGTCCTTACGGCATTCGTGGGCGCTCCGTTCTTCATCTTCTTGCTGATCAACAACAGACGCCGTGTGCACTCGCTGTGAGTGGCGGCCGGACGAAAGGGGCAATCTTGTCGATTCAAAGTTCTTGGACAATTACTTTCCTGGTAGCTGCGGTGCTGTCGCTGGCCCTTGCGGCCTGCTCATCCGGAACGGCCGAGCAGGCGGTGGCGACGGCGGCACCTACGGCTACGCCCACAGTCGCCGCAACAGCGGTACCGACGGCGGCTCCTACTGAGATCCCGGAACCGACCCCGACCGTAGCGCCGACTCCCAACCCGCTCAAGGGAGTCCGGGGAATAGTCGATCCGACGAACACGGGCTGGCCGCGCCAGGTCGAGGGACTGAATGGGCTCGTAAGCGTACCCGCCAAGCCGCAGCGCATCATCACCGCCTCCGTGGGACACGACGAGATCACGCTCGCACTGGTGCCGGGAGACCGACTGATCGCCGTAGGAAGCGCCTCTAAGGACGCGATCTTCTCCAACGTCGCCTCGCTGGTGGCTGACAAGGTGCAGATCTCGCGCGACCCAGAGACGATCATCGCCCAGGCGCCGGATGTCGTTGTCACCAGCCCGTTCTTTCCTGCGGAGGGAGTGGACGCGCTCGCGCGTACCGGAATTCCAGTGATTCAGACCGAACTGAAGCACGACCTTGAGGCGCGGGTCAACAACATCCTGCTGATGGGCTACATCTACGGCGAGGAGGATCGCGCCCTCGAATTCGCGAAGGAGGTTCGCGAGCGATACGAGGCCCTGGTGACGGTGACCGGCGCCGCAGGGACCGGCCCCCGAGTCCTCGCGTTGACGCAGTACTCGGACACACTCTGGGTGGCGGGAGGAAACTCCACCGAAGGAGGTGTGATCGATGCCGCCGGCGGAATCAATGCCGCCGAGCAGGCCGGCATCGAAGGGAACCAGACAACAAGCCTCGAAGGAGTCATAGCCATGGATCCCGAGGTCATCGTGATTGCGCAACCGGTAGAGTACGGTGCCGAGGAGTTTCGACAGAGCCTGCTGGCCAACGAGGCGCTGGCCGAGGTCCCAGCCGTTAGGACCGGACGCATATACGTGGTGGAGAGCAAGCACTTCACCACGCTGTCGCACTGGAACATGCTTGGCGCCGAGGAGCTTGCGCGGATCCTGTGGCCGGACCTTTTCCCCGGGCCCATTAACACCTCCTTCAGTGCGCCGGAGTAGATGAGCATGGATACCCACAGAGCGCCGGTAATCGCCGCAAGGGAAGTTTCGTGCGAGGTCGGGGCCGCCCTCTTGCTGGACGGCGTGAGCCTGACGGCGGACAGGGCGCAGCTGATCGGCCTCATAGGACCCAACGGGGCCGGCAAATCCACCCTCCTCAGGACCATAGCGGGCATCCTTGGCCACGACCACGGCGCCGTCCTGCTGGACGGTGCCGAGATAGGGTCCCTGTCGCCGAAAGACATCGCCTCAAACCTGGCGCTCGTACCCCAGATCGCGCCTTACACTCACAGCTTCACTTCCCTGGAGCTCGTGCTTATGGGGAGGTATCCGCATCTCGGGCGCTTTCAGATCGAATCCGAGCGCGACCGTGATATCGCCAGAGGCGCAATGGCCCTTACGGAGACGGAGAAACTGTCCGACCGGACGCTCGACACCCTGTCGGGGGGTGAGCGTCAGCGCGTCTTCGTGTCGCGCGCACTGGCCCAAGAGCCCCGGGTGCTGCTGCTCGACGAGCCGACTTCGAACCTGGACATACTTCACCAGCTAAAGGTGCTCGGACTGGTTCGACGGCTGGTCGACACCGGACTTACGGCCATCGCCGCCATTCATGACCTGCACATGGCGGCGCGCTATTGCGACCGCCTCGTGCTCCTGAGCGGCGGCCGGGTCTCGGCCACTGGAACTCCCGAACAGGTGCTGTCTGCGGAGAACATCGAGTCCGCCTTCGGAGTCAGGTCGGCCGTGTACAGGGATGACAGGACCGGTGCCCTGGCAATTAGCCTGATCGGCCCGGCCGACGAGCTGGCGAACGAGCAGGAAAGCCTGACCTCGGTCGCTGAGGCCGTGCTCGCTGCGGGAGAACAGAAGGCGGCGAGGGCGGACCAGTTCGCATAGCTACCCTGCGACCGATGGAACAGGGAGGTATCAGCAACAGGTCCGCCGAACGAGCCAAGCGCAGCCGCGTGCGTCATGGCCTTGTAATAGTCAACACCGGCGAGGGCAAGGGCAAGACCACTGCGGCACTGGGAGTGATCTTTCGCGCCTGGGGCAGGGACTTTGACATCAGGATGTTCCAGTTCATCAAGCACACCGGCGCCCGATTTGGAGAACATCGCGCCGCGAAGAGGCTCAACATACCAATTGAGTCCTTAGGCGACGGTTTCACGTGGCTTTCCAAGGATATGGACCGAACGGCGGCCCTCGCCGTGGAGCAGTGGAACCGCTGCAAGGAGGCCATTCTGGGCGGCGCCGAAGACATCGTAGTGCTGGACGAGTTCACCTACACCATGCACTACGGGTGGATCCCCGTCGGCGAAGTCATCGATACCCTCAGGCGCAGGCCCGACTCCATGCACGTGATCATCACCGGTCGATACGCACCGCAGGAGCTGATTGACTGCGCTGACCTCGTTACCGAAATGAAACTGATCAAGCATCCTTTTGCCGAGCAGGGAATCAGGGCACAGAAGGGCATAGAGTTCTAGGCATGGCCCTCAAGGAAGCCGTCTCCCGCATCGGGCCCGCCGACCCACGGGCAAGGCGCGCGGCCGAGCTGCGACAGCAGCACCTGACAAAGCCGCCCGGGAGTCTGGGCCGGCTTGAGGATCTATCGGTGCAGATTGCCGGGATCTTCGGCACCGACCGCCCCGCCCCGCGGGGCAAGACGGTGATCGTGGCCGCCGGGGACCACGGGGTAGTCTCCCAGGGAGTTACAGGATATCCGCAGGACGTCACGGCGCAGATGCTGGCGAACTTCCTGTCTGGCGGAGCCGCTGTAAGCGTCATGGCTCGCAGGGCCGGTGTGAACCTGGTTGTCGTCGACGCCGGTATCGCCACTCCCCTGCCCGCCCACCCCGATCTTCATGTCGCCGCCACCGGACGATGCACCGCCGACATCTCGGAGGGTCCGGCAATGACCCGCCGGCAGGCGGAGACAACCGTAATGAGAGGGATCGACCTGGCCCTGAAGGTCGCCCGGAGCGGCGTCGACATCATAGGAACAGGCGACATGGGCATAGGCAATACGACCCCGTCGAGCGCCATCACCTCATCCGTGACCGGTCTGCCGCCGCGGGAGACTACAGGCCGGGGAACCGGGCGGGACGACTCGCAGCTACAGCACAAGATCGCAGTGGTGGATCGAGCCCTTCGTATAAACCGGCCCGATCCTAGCGACGGACTGGACGTCCTAGCCAAGGTCGGAGGTTTCGAGATCGGGTTCCTGGCCGGCGTGGCTCTCGGCGGTGCACTCGCGCGGCGTGCAGTGGTGATCGACGGATTTATCTCCGGTGCGGCGTGCCTGATCGCTCACAGCCTTTGCCCCGACGTCGGCGACTACCTGATCGCCTCCCACCTATCGGCCGAGGCCGGCCATGGACCGGCCCTCTCCCACTTGGGCCTGTTTCCTCTACTGGACCTGGGCATGAGGCTGGGGGAGGGAACGGGGGCAGTCCTGGCGATGGGTCTGGCTGAAGCGGCCTCGGCCTGCCTTGCGGAGATGGCCACGTTTGCCGAGGCCGGGGTCTCCACCTCGCAGCCGTAGGGTGGAGTAGGCCTCGCAGAATGCATAGCTTTCGGCTGGCCATCGGGTTTCTGACGATCGTTCCCGCGAATCCCGGGGACGCAGCGCCTACCGGTCCGGCGCGCTCCTACTTTCCCCTGGTGGGCCTGGCCCTGGGAGGCGTGCTGGCGGGATTGGACATAGCCCTGGGGCAGGTGCTCCCTCTCATGGTGGTGGGCGCAGTGCTGCTCATCGCCATGCTCGCATTGACGCGCGCGCTGCACACGGAGGGTTTTCTGGACGTGTGCGATGGGCTGCTCGGGGGCCACAGTCCATCGGAACGGCTTAGGATCTTAGGGGATACGCATGTCGGGGCGTTCGCGGTCATCGGCGGAACGGGCCTGCTGCTGCTCAAGTGGACACTCCTGGTGGGCATCCCGGATGCGGGGCGGATAGGGCTGCTGGTGCTGTTCCCGTGTATGTCTCGCCTCGCTATGGTCGTTGCTATGGACGCCTTCACATACGTACGCAGACAGGGGATCGGCAACTCATTCCAGGTTGGGCGCAGTCGGTGGCAGGTAGCCTTCGCCCTCGCCACGGCGCTGGCTGCGGGCGGGCTGCTGGGCGGAATCGGCGGGCTCATTCTGGTGGGCACCGCCGTCGTCGTGTCGCTGGGACTGGGGTGGTCGCTTACGGGCCTGCTCGGCGGACTGACAGGGGACGCTTACGGGGCGGTGAACGAGGTGGCGGAAGTGACAGTGCTGGTGATGGGAATTGCGCTGCTGCGCGAACTCAGCGGCCTTTTCCAGGCGCCGTTTTGGTAGCGGCCGCCGGGTGGATAGGCCGCCTAACTCACCGGAGCATGGAGCTGGCCCGCTGATGGACCACTATCCTGCGGTGTCCGGGTTCCGCGGCACGGAATCGCCGACGCGCCCTCGCCGATCGGTCGGGCTCGGGCATCCGTCACGGTGGCCGTGGAATCGTCGCGCCGGGAGGTCCAGGCTGCCGGCCGATAGGTGCAAATGATGGGTAAGTGGTACCTGGTAAGGCATGGGGAAACGGACTGGAACGACCAGGGGAAGATCCAGGGTCACACCGACGTCCCGCTAAATGATTGCGGAAGGCGGCAGGTCTCTCTGCTCGCAAGGAGGCTTGCCGGACACAGCTTCTCCGCGGTCTACGCCAGTGACCTATCGCGCGCGACGGAAAGCGCGCGGGTCCTGATCGGGGGTCGCGCGATCTCCATGCGCACGGATGAAGACCTCCGAGAGTTCGACTACGGAAGGTGGGAGGGTCTCACGGTCCGGCAGGCCGAGGAGGAAAATCCCCGGGTCTTCGAAGAACTGATCCGCCCGGGGGACGAGGGATTCGCCGCCCCGGGTGGAGAGGACACCGGCCAACTGCTGGAGAGAGTTGGGCGCTTCTGCGAGCGAGTGTCGCGGTGCCACGACGCAGACGAAGACCTGCTGATAGTGGCTCACGCCGGGTCCATTCGGGCCCTGATGCTGTGTCTCTTGGAGCTCGACAAGGCGGATTTCTGGCGATTCGGCGTCGATCCCACAAGCCTGTCTGCTATCAGCAACCACCCGGGCGGCCGTGTCCTGGAACTCTGGAACGACACCAGCCATCTGGCATTCGCGGAGCGGGCAAACGGCGAATGAGAAAGCGGCTTACGCTGGTCCTGGGGGGAGCTCGCTCAGGAAAGAGCAGCTATGCGCAGGGCCTGGCCGGCGGAGCGGAGCGCGTCCTTTTCGTTGCCACCGCTGAGGCTGGCGACCGAGACATGGAGAGGCGCATCCGGGCTCACCGGGAACAGAGGCCAGATCACTGGGACACCCTCGAAGAACCCATCGCGCTGGCCAAGGCGATGGAAGGGCGCGTGCATTCCTATGACACGATCATCGTCGATTGCCTGACGCTGTGGGTCAGCAACCTGCTGCTGATGGCCCACAGCACGCCATCCGCAACGATTGACTTCGCCTTGGAGTCGCGGAGGCTGCTGGACCTGTACCGCAGGGGCGGCGCTTCATGGGTAGTCGTAAGCAACGAGGTAGGGCTCGGAGTGGTGCCGGCAACCGAGCTGGGCCGCATCTACGCGGACGAGCTGGGCCGCGTGAACCAGGCCGTGGCCGCCGAGTCGGACGAGGTCTTCTTCATGGCGGCGGGCCTGCCGCTGAAGATCAAGTCAAGCGCGGCCCGCCAGTCCTAGGCGACAAAGCTCTGCAGCAGCTATTTAAGGGGGAAGACGTGACCGAAAGGGAAGATGGGCTGGACCGTGAGATTGCCCTTGCACAGGAAGAACTCAGGAGGGCGCAGCAAAAGCTTGCCGGCCTGCGTCGGCAGCTGCCGCACGAGCCTGTAAAGGACTACGAACTCGAGGGCCCCGACGGCCCCGTTCGGATTTCCGAGATGTTCGGTGACAGGGACGATCTCATCCTCGTACACAATATGGGCGCAGGTTGCCCGTTCTGCACCATGTGGGCCGACGAGTTCAGCGGTGCGCTCCGGCACCTGGAGAGCAGAGCCGCCTTCGTCGTGGTGTCGCCCGACAGCCCGAGCGTCCAGCAAAGCCTCGCCAGGAAGCGAGGTTGGCGGTTTGACATGTACTCAGCGAAAGGGACTACCTTCCTTAAGGACATGGGTTTCCAGCGGGAGGATGAGGATCACATGTCCGGATACAAGCCGGGAGTCTCGGTCTTCCACAGGGGCAGAAACGGTGCGGTAGTCCGCGTATCTAAGGATGGATTCGGTCCTGGAGACCCCTACTGCGGTGTCTGGCACCTGTTTGATTTGCTGCCGGACGGCCCGGGGGACTGGAGTCCGCGGCTGGACTACTCTTCCCCAAGCGGCTGAAGAAGTGTCCCACCAGTGGCGCTATGGCGTCCCTGGCGCATGAGCCAGCCCGTAGACTCGTATCAGGCCATGTGCAGGCGAACGTGACTTCACTCCCCACCGCGATTACGGCCCCGGGCCATCCGAGCAAGGCGATCAGCGGACATGTTCAAACGATCCAGGCAGCCCGCCAGGCGCAGTTATGGGGGAGGCCGGAGACGTTCGGAGACTTGATCTCAAGTGCCCGGCTGTCTTTGGCCGGTCATGACCGTCCGGAATTCCGAGTGGCGCGCTTTGCGAAATGCAGCGGGAGATGCCGAGCAACACGGCCAAAAACACAGGCCATCAAGTGTCCTGATTTAAGTCTGTCTATGGTAGCATTGGGCGGATAATTGAGTTGACCTGTGCCGATTTTGAATCGGCCATCGACGAAGACGACGACGAGGTGATTCGATGCCCAGTGCGATGCGAGTGGTAGGGCCCGCCATAGGACTGATCGTTTTGGCAGTTATGGCGTTTGGTTTAGTCAGTACTGCCTCTGCTCAGGACCCTGCGGATGATGGCCCAACTGCCTCTGGCATGGAAGTGTCGCTTACCCCATCTGAGGCGTGGAGCTGCATCAGGGACCAGCACGAACTCACCGCTCTCCTGATGGACGGTGGGAGCGCGGTCTCCAACGGGCAAATCGAATTCATCCTCAATCGCTTCCCCGCCGCCGTTGGAGACATCGTCGAAGTCGGGGGCAGCGGCGCAAGCAAGTTGACCAACACCTACGCGACGGTTCGCACCGGATCCGACGGGCAGGCGAGCGCAACGCTCGTTGCCACCCGCCCGGGCGACACCGACGTCACCGCTTTCGCACCCGGAATCGCAGACGCGAGCACGCACAAGGTGTTCGGCGTGGTGCACTGGGTGGACGGATGTCCCGAGTTCCCGGGTGATGCGGACAACCCCGCCGGCACCCCCCACCCGATGTCCGTAAGCGTGCTTCGCGTTTCCGACGGCGGTGCGGTGCAAGGCGTTCCGGTCCGCTGGACGATCACCGGCGACGATCCGGACGCCCGGTTCGCAAACGCCACCGGCGACGGCAACACCATAACCGTCGCAACCGACGCTTCGGGACTTTCATCGGTCAGCCTCGAACAGGTAACCGAGGACATCGGCGAGAACTCCGTCCTGATCGAGGTGCTTACCCAGGACGGGAGGACTATGTTCTCTCACACCATGGTCAAGCAGTGGAGGGCCCCGATCCTCACGCTCAGCGCGACCGGGCCCGAGACGATCGGCCTGCTGAGCGATGCGACCTACGACATCACGGTCACAAACGACGGGGACTTCCCTGCGACAGAGTCCACGCTCACGATGAACTTGCCGGATGGCCTGAGCTTCGTGTCCGCGACGGACGACGGCACGGCAGCCGACGGAGTGGCAACCTGGGATCTCGGCACGATCGAGGTGGGCGACTCCGTGACGGTTAGCCTGACCGCCGAAGGCGTCGAAACGGGCCTGCAGACCAGCATGCTCGAGGTCGTCTCCGCTGAAGGACTGAGCGACCGGACCACGGTAGAGACGACGGTCATAGCTGGCGCCCTCACGGTAACCAAGACCGGAGATGCCGAGGTGGCCGTCGGCGGCCAGATCACCTACTACATCCAGGTGCTGAGCACAGGCACCGGCGCGAACACCGCGGTCGAGGTGGTCGACACGCTGCCGGACGGTGTGAGCTTCGTGTCCTCGAACATGGAATCCACCCAGGACGGCAACGAGATCACTGTCGAGCTTGGCACTCTCAACCCGGACGAGCAGACGACCGTGGAGATCGTCGTATCGGCGGATGAGACCGGCGTAATGGTGAACCAGGCGACCGCGACCTCCGCGGAGGGCGCCACGGACTCCTCCGAGGCCTCAACCACGGTCGTCCAGCCCATGCTTGAGATCTCCAAGGAAGGACCGGCGACGGCCCTGCTCAACACGGAGTTCAACTACACCATCACGGTCACCAACATCGGTGACGGCGCGGCGAACGGCACCACGGTGGTCGACACCCTGCCTGCCGGCCTCGAGCCGGTCAGCAGCAGCCGCGACGACGGCAAGATCGTCGGCTCGACCGTGAGCTGGGATATCGGCACCATCGACGCAGGCGCGTCCGAGACCATCGTCTTCAGGGTCAGGGGCGTGACCGGCGGCGAACAGGAGAACGTTGTCACAGCGTCCACCGACGGGAGCACACTCTCGCCAGAGGCCCGCGCGACCACCACTATCCTGGTGCCCGGCATATCCATCGAGAAGACCGGCCGCTCCGCGATGTTCGTGGGCAACCAGGCGACCTTCACGCTTACTGTCAGCAACACGGGTGAAGCCCCGCTGACGGATGTCACGGTCACCGAGGACATCCCGACCGGCATGAGCTACGTCTCATCGAGTCCGGAAGGAACCCTCTCCGACGATGGCAGCCAGGTGGTCTGGGATATCGGTACACTGGCCCTTGACGGTGAGGCCTCCGTCTCCGTGACGCTGCAGGCGGACGGAGAGGGCACGGTAACCAACACGGCCAGCGCTGCCGCCGCTGAGGATGTCAGTGACTCCGCCAGCATCGACATCCTCGTCCTGCCGGCGGCCGGTGCCCACATCCAGCTCACCGACTCCATTGACCCGGTGAGGGTAGGCGAGGCAGTCGACTACACGGTATTGGTCGACAACCAGGGCAGGTCCGCCATGACCGGTGTCAGCGTCACCGTGTCGGTCCCGGATGCGATGACCGTAACCTCGACGTCGAGCACACAGGCGGTCATAAGCGAGGACGGCAGCACCGTTACCTTCGAGTTGAGCGATCCGCTCGCCGTGGGTGACAGCTTCAACTTCTCCATAACGGCGGAAGCCAACGCGCTGCCAGAAGGCCAGAACCGGGTTGACGCGGTTACCACCGCTACGCTCACCTACAACGAGTTCTCAGCCCCAATCCCGGCGGGCGAGGGCACGACGATCATCGAGGAGTAGCGGCCCGCACCAATAGGCCCAGACGAGCCGCCGGCAGTCAGTTGACTGCCGGCGGCTCTGTTTTTCCCATCCCCTTCAGGGACCGGAAACGCTCTCACAGGGTGAGATGTAAGACCTGACCCGCCCGCTCTGGCAGAGGTGAGCTTGCAGCTGAGCCTGGGTCGACGAGCAGACTCCGGTGCCCGCTGAGGGTGATTCGCCGAGCACCTCCACCGGATCCCACCCCGACACACACAAGAAAAAAACGGTACGCGGTTGGCGGACGATCCGGCGTCAGTGAACTGATCGAGGAACTACCCCGCCAGGGGCCAGCGATGCACGGAAGTGACGATTCCGGCGGACCAAGAGAGCCCCGCGGTCGGAGCGCTTACCGCGGGTTTGAGACCCGAGCCGCGCGCAGTGTTGTGGACATGCTCCCTGGAGGGGGTGTGACCCGTTCAGTCAGTCGAGATGTCTTCGCTCTGCGCGGAGGCCAGGGTCGCGGACAGTCCTGGAACATCCGACGCTCCGGCGATCACCCTTATTGACGAATTGGTGAAACCGTCGCCGATCGGCTCTAAACTGCCGCCCAGGCAGCGGGCCAAAAAGGCTTCGACGACGGCCATGAAGGACAGGTTGTTCTCCGGCCGCGCAAAGCCGTGGCCTTCGTCGGGATAGAGCACATAGGTCACGGGAATTCTGCGTTCCTTCATGGCCGCAACGATCTGATCTGACTCGGCCTGCTTGACTCTTGGATCGTTGGCCCCCTGGGCTATCAGCAGTGGCCTGATGATGCTGTCGACCCTCGTCAGCGGCGATCTCTCCTCCAGAAGGCACCTGCCTGCCTCCGTCGTGTTGTCTCCGACTCTGTTCCGAAAGAGCGCAATCATCGGCTCCCAGTATGGCGGCACGGAATCCAGCAGCGTATTCAGGTTGGACGGTCCCACGATATCCACCGCGCAGGCGAACACGTCCGGCGTAAAGGTAAGGCCAACCAGCGCCGCGTAGCCGCCGTAGCTCCCGCCCATGATCGCCACCTTTTCGCGGTCGGTAATCCCCTGCCCGACCGCCCATTCGACTGCATCCAGCAGGTCGTCGTGCATCGCACCCGCCCACTCGAGGTCACCGGCGTTTACGAACCGTTTCCCGAAACCTGTCGAACCTCTGAAGTTCACGCTTATGACCACGTATCCGCGGTTTGCCAGGAACTGATGGACGGGGCTATAGCCCCAGATGTCTCTGGCCCACGGTCCTCCGTGCACGTACAGGACCGTGGGCAGCGGGCCGGCCGGGGAATCGGCCGCGGCGTCCGTCGATCCAGGCGGCATCGTGTAGTAGACGACCATGTCGAGTCCGTCTCTCGACCTGACGGTGGCGGTTCGCATCCGGGCCAGTTCCGCCGCTTCAAGGTCCGGGCGGTCAGAGAAGAGGTACTCGGCCTCTCCCGACTCCCTCGTGTACAGGTAGTAGGCTTTCGGGCCATCGTCCCTGTCGTATTGGACGATCCACGTACGATCGTCCAACGTTCGAGAGGTCACATACAACTCGCCCCGTTCCTCGGAGGTAAGCCTCTGGAAATCGGCGGCGATCGAATCGTCGAGAATCTGCCAGGTGACGCGGTCGTACGCGAAGGCCGCGGCCTGAGGCCGTCCCGTCTCCGGGTGGACCATTACCACGGCCGCATCGGCCCGTGGGTCGGCGGCCAGTTCACGCACGCAGCCGGTCTCGGTGTCGACCGCCACTAGCGCGGAGGTATCGCGTCCGCGGCTATCGAACATGTACAGGGTGCTACCCTGCACGTCGAAGTTGAGCAGATGGGTGGTCTGCTCATCCTCCGGTTCGATGGCCATTGCCATCTCCCACCGCCCGGATTCAGACGGCGACAGTATATGGGCTCCGCCCTGCGGCGTCGGTACGACGGCCAGCCTCGGAGTCAGTCTGGCGTCGGATACGAATCGGACCGCGCCGAAGTCATTGCTGACGACGAGCTGCGTTTCGCCGTTCAGGATGTTCACGCGATACAGATCGGGAACCCGCGGGTCTCGGCGATTGACTCCGATTAAGACCTCGTCCGGGAAGAACTCGCTCGGGGGCAGCGGCAGGGCCTGCACGCCGTCGTAGGGAGTCAGGTCCCTGGTCTCCGAGGTCTCGACGTTGACGACGTGGACATGCCAGTTTTCATCGCCGTCCTGGTCCTGCAGGTACATGATGTGTTCGGGACTATATGTCCAGAAATAGAGCCTGATGCCCCTGCGGGTGTCCCGGGTGACCGGACGGGCGTCCCCTATGGCATCGGCGTTGGCTACCCAGACGTTTAGCACGCCTTCGACGGGCGCAAGATACGAGACGCGGGCACCGTCGCTGCTTATCCTGACGTCGGCGCGTTCGGGATTGCCGAACAGTCTCTTCCGGGGTATGAGGCGCGGCTCTGGGCACATGACCTGTTGTTTCCTCCCTTGCGATCATGGCTGGTCGGGTTCCGCACCGGGTATTCGCAGACGTCCTCCGGTGCAGCGCCGACGACCGAGCGTGCAGGTCCAAGTTGGGCGGGCAAATCGGGCACCGAACCGATCACACCACGGGGGGCCGCCACTTTGGCGCGCCCTACCCCTGGCTTCGGCCCGGGAGAACCCTAGAACCCGTCCTGCTGCTAGGATTGTCACATCCTTCATGCCGCACAGCCACCCGGCGGCCGCTCGCAGGGAGTCAACCTCGATGCTTGCTAACGTCAACGGCACCATGCTCCACTACGAACTGCTCGGAGACGGCCCACCGCTCATGTTCATGCACGGCGGGCTCGGCTTCGATCACACCTACTTCCGGCCCTGGGTCGACCCTCTCGCCGAAGACTTCACCCTCATCCTCTACGACCACAGAGGCAACGGGCGCTCGGAGCGCCCGCCCGATCTCGACGACGTGTTCCACTCCACGTGGGCCGACGACGCAGAAGCGCTCAGACAACACCTAGGCATAGAGCGCATGACCCTGCTCGGTCACTCATACGGAGGCACCATCGCCCAGCACTACGCCATCCACTACCAGCAGCACCTGGTCGGCCTGATTCTCGCCACAACCTACCCGGCGTGGGATTACACCGATGTGATCCTCGAAAAGGCCCGGGAGATAGGTACGCCCGACGAGGTGGCCGCAATCGAAGCGCGCTTTTTCAACCACGTGGCAAACGACGAGGATATGGAGGAGCTAGCCGCAGAAATCGGCGGCCTGTACTTCCACGACCGTGACAGTGAGGCCGCAAGGCACGTCAACACCAATGCGCGTTACTCCGCAGCGGCGTACAACAGGGGCTTTCTCGACATCCACGCCCAGCACAACGTTCTCGACAGGCTCGGAGAGATCGACGTGCCCACCATGGTGATGTGCGGGACCGACGACTTCGTCACCCCATACGAGCAGGGCTCGGCCCGCATACACTGGGGTATTCCAGGGTCAAAGCTCGTCATTTTCGAACACAGCGCACACATGATCTTCGCCGAAGAGCAGCAAAAGTTCCTGTCGCTGGTGAGGGAATTCGCTGGCGGCCTGGGCTGACTCTGCCCTGATCCGCCAGCACAGGCGCACTCCCAGCGACCCGGGGCGAACGATGGTCGGCGGCCAGGCTTTGTGGCCCCACCAGTGAGCTTACGCTGCCCCCACAGGCACTATCAGCTGAGGTGGCCCTGTGGGACACGGCGGACCCACGCCAGGATAGGGGCGAATGGCGTACAGATCGAGTCATTTCACGTGTGCGCCCGGGCGTGTGGAAACCCTGCCCTGACCACGACCGGATAGACGCGTTGACACCATTGGCGATTTAGCACGCTGGGGCTAGGCTATGCACCCATCCACCCGAGGCCAAGGAGGCATTCAGCGATGTTGGATACGGCAACCCGGGCTATCGCGGTCTTTCTGATTCTGACGGCCGCCGCCGTAGCCCTCAACCTGATACTGACCCCGGTATACCACGACGGCTCACCAGAATATCCCGTCTGGCGCATCCTGAACTGGTTCATGGCGGCTGGCGTGCTCATCTGTCTGGTCGTGAGTTCTCTGCGACGACGCGATCTCAGCACAGGCGAAGCCAGCACACTCGAGCAGGTATCCGCGAGCGCGGCCTTTTACCTGTCAATCGCTCTCGCCATGCTGTTTTTCTGGGAATGGTTCTGGACCCTTAATTCGGACAGCGAGACCGGAGATGCAGTTACCTCCCACGTCATCTACTTCCCGATAGTCGACGCCCTTTACGTCGCCATTGCCCTCGCTGTGGGGGGCCACATGTGGAATGGTGACGGCGTGAGGGAATCGTAGACACCGGGGAGCCGGCACCAGGAACCCACCGGTCCCTCAGCGGATGGGGCAGAGCCACAAGGCTTTAGGTAGCGACGAACCTACCCGAAACGCTATGAAATGTGCGCAGAATGCCCGGATGGCGAAGACGGCAGTACGCAGCCCGTCCCGCAAGCCGTACGGCGGAGGGCGAGGAGCACGCAGCCATGCCCGAGCTCTCTCAGACCGGAAATCAACGAAATTACGGCGGCTTCGGCCCTTAGCGAACTACGAGGTCTTCCAATAGAGCCTGCCAAACACAGCCTCCGCAGGGCCGACCGTGCCCGGAGATACCTGCCTGCGCTCGGCCTGTCATGCCTTCTCACGCTGGCGTCTTTTTCGGCCTGCTATGTCGAAACGAGGGTCGGGTCCACCGAACAACCAGCCAGCACGCCTGCCCCGAGCGCGACATCAACATCGCAGCCAGACGAGTCGATAGTGGCCGCCCAGGCGGTGCCTGAATTGACGATAACGGTTGCTGAAGTACCGGATGATCTCCCAGATTACGATCGCGACGAGTGGCTCCACTGGATCGACGAGGACGACGACTGCCAGAACACGCGGCATGAGGTCCTGATCGACGAGAGCCGGACCCCCGTTACCTACAAGAACGACCGGCGGTGCCAGGTCGCGACAGGTCTCTGGCTAGGCAAATTCGTCGGAACGACGGTGACGGATGCAGGCGAGCTCGATATCGACCACCTCGTTCCGCTGGCAAACGCCCATAGGTCCGGTGGTTGGACATGGACATCGAAGCGCAAGCAATCGTTTGCCAACAACCTCGACGACCCGGGACACCTGATCGCCGTAACCTCGGGCGCCAACAGATCCAAGGGCGCGAAGGGCCCGGACCGGTGGCGGCCTCCGGATGAGTCCTACTGGTGCGACTATGCGACCGACTGGACGAGGATCAAGTCGACCTGGCAGCTCACCGCCTCCAGAGATGAGGCTAGGGCGCTCGAAGAGATGCTGCAGACATGCGACAGCCCGCCTGAGCTAACGATAATCGAGGCAGATCCATCTTCACGCCAGGTAAGCCCCGTGCCGACCGTCGGGGGAGAGAAGAGCTACCCTTCATGCGATGAGGCAGAGAGGGCCGGCGAGCAACGCGTGCAGGGTGGTAAGGGATCGGGACGGGGATTTCCGAAGTCGATGGTGCCGGGCGCCCGGGACGGAGACGGCGACGGCGTGGTCTGCGAAAGGTGATGTCGGCCGAGTCAAGGCTGAGGATTTGCGGCTGAGCCATCGCTCCCTTTGGCCCTCAGCTTCCTGTTGAACCCGGCAGGGCTAGGCCCAAGATCGAGCACCTGCGTTGCCACTCATCTAAGCCTCCAGCGCCGCTGGCCCGGAGGGGGCTGGAGGATGGCCTTATTCGCTCTTCGCAGAAGGCAGGAACGGAACTATCTTGTCAGCGAGCGCGGATAGCGTGCGTGTCTGAACCCAGACGTGACCGTACCCCTTGAACTTCATGACGAGGCCCTCGCCCCCTGCGATAAGCGAACCGAGGCCGCCGACTTTTCCGATTGAATACTCAACGTCGTTCGTAAAGGCGACGACATGTCCTGTGTCGACCACCAGCTCCTTCCCCGGGGTGACGGGCAGCTGCTTGATGGCCCCGTAGGAGTTGAAATAGACGGTTCCAGACCCGCCACCCTCGGTGAATATCCTCAGGAAAAACAGACTCTCGCCGCTGAAGAGACCCTTGAGTCCCTGAAACTTGGCGTCCGTCTGCACGTTTTCTGAACAAGCCAGGAACGAGCTTGACTGAATGAACAGTTCCTGTCCCGGCCCCACATCGTGAGACAGGATGTCTCCTGGCGTCGGCGGCGCCAGGCTCACCCATCCTCCGGTGGGCCCTGCGGTGAAAGTGTTCAGGAAGAACGATTCGCTCGTCAGCATCCGCTTAAATCCACCAAACAGCCCGCCGCTCATCCCCGTCTTCATGTCCACGTCCTGCTGAGCCGCCATGGCGCCAGGCTCAGCCTTTACTGCTTCGCCCGGAGAAAGCTGCAGGGTGAGCATGCTAAAGCTGGGGTTGAACTCGATGGTGGGTTCCATGGGCAGGTCTCCTCGTCGGCACCTCGTTGCTGTATTCAACTGTGGCTGAGTATATTCTAGGCTCGTCCGGCCCCGGGGGACCGTGCACTCACGCTGGCTCAGGTGATCGCCGGCGCGCACGACAGCCAGGTATCGACGGCACCTAGGTACGCCCACAGATGTTTGTCGCGAAAGACGCCGGTTAGGCGGGAGAACCCCTATTCCCCGAATTCAGACAGGATGACCGCAGATGACAAAGACCATTTACCTTGCAAACCCCTACGGTTTTTCCGGCCAGCAAAGGGAGCTGTTGCTGCCGCAGATAGTGGCCGAGCTAGAAAACCTGGGTCTGCAGGTCTGGGAGCCGTTCGCCAGGAACAACCAGGTGGACTTTCTGAAGGAGGGCTGGGCCTATCGGATCGGCCGGAGTGACTTTCGCGATGTCATCGCCGCCGACGCCATTTTTGCTGTGGTCAACGGCGTCCCGCCTGACGAAGGCGTAATGGTCGAGTTGGGTATGGCGATAGCCTTCGGCAAACTCACATTCTTGTTCCGAGACGACCTGCGCCGCGTGGTCGAAAGCGAGCAATACCCACTCAACCTGATGTTGTTCACCGGGCTGCCCGAAGAGGGCTGGCAAGACTACTACTACACGTCGATCGACGAGATCGCTTCACCCGAGAAGGCCCTCGCGAAGTGGGCCGGGGCGCAGTCGTGACGTGGCGTCGAGCGGTCTGGCTGCGCAGGATGGCGCAGGCTGGATGGTTCTCAGAGCCGAACCTTCATCAGCGCCACGTCGATCCATAGCCTGCCGCTTTCGAAATGCCTTGCAACCCCACATCTGTCGTCCCGCATCGACGCTTGCATAGCGCCGGACACGCCAGCCTCGCTAGGCGGGGAGGTGCGTCTGCACGCTTGTCGCCGCCGCCGCCCGGACTCTACAATGGGCCGGTCAACACAAGACTGTGCTGCCCACAGCTCCCTCAGGCCTAGCGGGTTGACTGGTCGGGGTTCATTGAGCGCCGAAGTGGCGGAACGGCAGACGCGCTGCGTTCAGGACGCAGTGCCCGAAAGGGCGTGTGGGTTCAAATCCCTCCTTCGGCACCATCATCCCGGCAATTGATCATAGGTCTTTCGTGCTAGGGAGACGGGAACAGGCTTCACGCGCTTGTAGCTCAGCGGATAGAGCGCAGCCCTGCGGAGGCTGAGGCCGTGGGTTCGAGTCCCACCAAGCGCGCACCTTCGTAGAACCGGGGCCCGTCCAATCGAATGAGACGGCTCCGCCGAGATTCGGGGGCGGTTAGCTCAGCGGTTAGAGCGCTTGCTTCACACGCAAGAGGTCGGAGGTTCAAATCCTCCACCGCCCACCATCTTGTGGTTGCAGCGCGAGCATGCACTATATGTTGGTGCTCGTGAAGCGTTGCCTTATTTCGAGCCGCGTTGAATTGCAGCCTGGCGCCCCAAGGAGCCATCTCAGCCTGTTTCATCTGAACTAGGCACCGTTCAAACTAGGTCAACGGCTCGTTGGAAGATGGAGGCAAACGCTCGGGCAACGGCTTGATCTAGCCGCCCCCGTCGCTGGTCCACTACACCGCCTCGCAATCTTCACGGAGACCGCAGACGAAAACTGAGCCCGCGCAAATCTCAACGCGTCTCTCGTCCCGTGGTGGGCTCGACTCGCCATAATGGTCGCTGCCCCAGCAGAATGGTTCGCCGTCCGCCCTGAGAGTAGTCAAGTGCAATCCTAGACAGACGCGGGCTCGGATCTGCGCTTCCCTAGGGATCGAGGTGTGTGATTACCCGGAAATCCCCTTGGAGCTCATAGGTGAGCCATCCTAGTTCGACGTTTCGGCCTGCCCGCATCGTGCTATTGCCTTGCAGGACCAGACCCGCTCCGTCCGGTAGGTGTGCTACTAGGTACAGCAGTTCATCCAAACTTGCCCCCGAAGGGTCTACGCAAAAGCTATCTACAGGCAGCGACAGGCCCTCATAGCATTTCAGTATCCGCCCCTCGTCGAACATGGCGTCCCTCTCCGACTTGCTGGCAGCGTCGTATTCAGTCACGGACACCGGGTCAACCGTGGGAGCAGTGGTCGGTTCCGGGACCGGGGTTGCCGTTGGGGGGTTGGGAATAGATGTCGAGGTTGCTGTAGGTGCGGGCGCCGACGTCGGAATCGGCCGGGCTGTTGCCGTCGGCTTCCGTGTCGCTGTCGGTCTTGGCGTTGCTGTTTCAGGGATCGGCCGAGCTGTTGCCGTCGGCTTCCGTGTCGCTGTCGCCTTGGGCGTTGCTGTTTCAGGGATCGGCCGGGCTGTTGCCGTCGGCTTCCGTGTCGCTGTCGCCTCGGGCGTTGCCTCAGCGGTGACCTCTCCGACAGCAGGGGAGGTAGGTTCATGGGATACGGCGGCCGGGAGTCCTTCAGTATCGCAGGCCACAAGCACTACAGCACATAGCAGGGCCAGACTCCCGATCGTCACATATCGCAAGGGGTCATCTCATTGGGTTCAGGCAGCTTATGGTACGCGACTGCGACTGCGACTCCATGTAAAGGGCGCAGACCCTGTGGCGATCCTCCAGTTCGTATCTTCGGGCGTCCTGGATTAGCGGGCCAAGCCTGCGATACTATGCGGCCACATACGCTCTCTAAGTTGGACCAGAATTTGGGGGGCGGGTCACCCTGCGCACTCGAACGTACAACTCCACCCTGTACATCCTCTACACCCTCCAATGAGTTGCCTCCAACTCTATGGAAGACAGTGGGGGGTGCGGTTTTCCTCCGCCACATCTCTATGACTTCACCCGCCTTGCCGGTCCATTGTTGCTCCGCCCTTTACACGGTCGAGGCTGAAGCACTGGGACCGTGGAAATTTGGTTCTCGGACCGGTCGATCACACGGCTCGCTCCCTCACACCTTATGGCGATAATGGCCTGAAGTCTGTGCCCGGCCGGATTTTTCACATTTGCCGTCAAGAATGTGTATAGATCGATGTCTAGCCAACCAGATGTGCAGAGGTCAAAGGCGTCCCAGATGGGGTTCCTGATGACGGCCCATCGCAGGTCCCTCAACTCGAAAGATGGCAGTCGTGGGCTGACGCAGGAGGAATTGCTCCGTCGTATGGCCTCAGTCGACGGTGACTACGGAGAACGACTCAGCCATACCACGGTGTCACGGTGGGAGTCGGGCGTCACCTGCCCCCGCGTTGGGAGGCTGGCAGTGCCCTCGGACTATCACCGCCCGAGGTGGCCGGTCTGATTCTGCTGGCTGGCCTCGCGCCCGACTTTCGAAGTACCCTGGACACGGTAAGTTCTTAGAGGCAGTGTTTGCCCTGAGCTCTATGAGCCATCGCCTGTGTCTTCATCCCGCGGAACAGGCACTCTAAGGTCTAGTATTGCGAGTAATACCCTCATTACCTCGACTCAGGAACAGTACTCAATTGGCTCCTTGGGGAGCCTAATCTCAATGTCTGAGACACTTGCGCCGTCGATATGAATCAGAGTTGCCCTTCCGGCAACATCAGTGAATCCTCCGGGGCCATACCAACCCACAAACATACATTCCGCGTAGATGTCCAGGGTGAATGAGCCTTCGGGCACTCTTATTTCAAAGGTCCCGTCCGGGCCAGTTACTCCATACCCGCTGTTATATCTCTTCCCTTGCCATGCCCAAAGGCCTACTCCTTGAATTCGTTGGCCCTCCGGTCCAACGACTACACCCTGAATCCTATGGTCAAATTGAATATCCACGACCTCGTGACAGGAGGTGGATATTGTTGCGTTGACGAACACCTCTCGGATCAGACCGGCGAGCACAGGGTCGTAAGCCTCCAGCTCGGCCCTGGTGTTGATCTCGTTATGGGTAAATCCAGGCGGGTCATTCAGGTCGAACCACGATTGCACTCCCTCCGCCCAGTATTCATCGATGTTCTCCGCGGCGTAAGTACCACTCCAAAGACCCGCGGCCAAGGCGTCTTGATAGGCCTCTGCCAGTCGCCGTCTAAACTGCCCGCCTTCGGTTCCCTGCAGGACTCCCATCGTGAGCACCGCGTGCGCGAACTCGTGGACGAATATATCCTCGTAAGGGAACACGTCGTTCCTGTAGCAGAGAAGGTTCTCCGTCGCGATGGCCATAAGCGGTCGCTGAGGTGTCGGCCCGACACCGCCTCCGCGAGTTCGTTCGTCCCAGGTTACCCCGGGGGAGAATTCAGCAAAGTCGCTGAATTCCGGAAGGTCGGACAGAACCGACGAAGACGCCATGATTGCCACTCGGAAGCCCTGCCGGGCCATAGTTGCCCGGAGGTCGTCTGAATGCGCCAGCATCTCTTCAACGATGTCCCGTGCCCTGTAGAGGGCCGCATCGGGCACATCGGAAGATGCCACAATGGGCAACCCACCGGCATCGAGGTGCTTCTCATAGAATGAGTCTAGGCCGAGATCGGCGGGCGGACCCGATAGTGGCTCTCTGATTGGCAAGAAGAATGGCGAACGAATCAGGATCTCCTTGTCGGACGGAAGCAGATAAGTCTCGGGATATTCGACGTATCCAAGGTGCATCAGCGATCCGTATTCAAGATCGTCGCACCTCACGGGATCCCATGGATCACATCCAGGCGGATGCGGCACATCGAGCGTATGTGCGAGTTCGTGCGCAAGACCTCCGAGAACGCTGCCGTAACTGCGAGCGTACGCTCCGATGTCACAGTACACGTGGGTGGTACCCGGGGTCTGCATCAACTCGAGGTCCTCGCGCGTGAGCATGGCGAGGCCGTCTCCACCTCGTCCCAGCTCATGCGGCTCTCCACAGTGCCCCAGCTCAGATGCATCGACGAAGAGCACCCATGTAAACAGCGGGTCGCCCTGGCGCACCGGTGCGCAGGACTGTACGTCCGTCAGCACCTTTGCCCAAACGTCTCCATGGCTGTAGTAATCCTCGCCCTTGGGCAGGTGACATGGCTCCGGTATGACGCTGTAGATCTCGAAAGTCAGGCCGTCGAGTTGGCGACGGTACCACCCCTGGACATCCGCGATGGCCCTCGCGATGTTGCGACTGTATTCGGTGCGAAAACCTCGATCGGCGGGAATCACATACAGCACCCGCACCGAGCCCTCGCTCAGCGTGGAAATCCACACCGAGATGACCACCTCGGCTGTGTGCTCCTCGTAGCTTGCCGTGATCGTGGCGTTCCCGCCTCCAACGGCGATAACAACGCCTTCCGAGACGGTGGCCACGGCGAGGTCGGAAGAATTCCACCGGACCAACGCATTCTCAACTGCCAGACTTGAGCCGTCCGACATATTGGCAGTCACCGAAAGCAGCGCCGTCTCTCCTACGGAGGTCAGAGAATTCGGTCCCGTTACATCTAGGGAAATAACGGTAGCCACCGGGGCAATGGCAACGGTGTCAGAGCAGTTGTTGGCCGTATCGGACTCCCCGGAGACCGGGTCCACACATGCCCTGTAGTAGTACGTACCCGGCTTGGACGGCGCCGTCAGGTCGATCGACCCACCACTGCTCGCCGATGGATCGAGTCCGGAGACATGCACCGTGCCCACCTCCTCATCTTCCCGCGTGACGGTCGAGTCGGCGGACCGATAGTAGCGAAGCGTGGTGGACTCGGACGGGCCGTCGCCCTGGTTTCTCACTGTGACGTTCAACTTGAACGGCTGACCTGCCATCGGACTGTCCGCGCCCAGCTCTATTGCGTCAACCACCATGTCGGGAGGGTGTGGAACCACGGCAATGGCAACGGTGTCAGAGCAGTTGTTGGCCGTATCGGACTCCCCGGAGACCGGGTCCACACATGCCCTGTAGTAGTACGTACCCGGCTTGGACGGCGCTGTCAGGTCGATCGACCCACCACTGCTCGCCGATGGATCGAGTCCGGAGACATGCACCGTGCCCACCTCCTCATCTTCCCGCGTGACGGTCGAGTCGGCGGACCGATAGTAGCGAAGCGTGGTGGACTCGGACGGGCCGTCGCCCTGGTTTCTCACTGTGACGTTCAACTTGAACGGCTGACCTGCCATCGGACTGTCCGCGCCCAGCTCTATTGCGTCAACCACCATGTCGGGAGGAGGGGTGGCGGAGGGCGACGGTGTAGGAGTCGGAGCGAGGGTTGCAGTGGGTGTAGGCTCCGATGTCGATGAGGGAGTCGGTGTAAGTACGGGTGTCTGCGTGGAGGTAGCCATAGGTGTCGGCGTCTGCGTGGAGGTGAGCGTCGGACTGTCGCCACACGCATAGAGGGAAAGGGCGACCATCAGAGTCACGAAAACCAGACCGACAGGCCTTAATTCACGAAAAGTCCTCAGCGACGAACGGCCCCGCAGCGCGGCCGCCTCACATCTTATTAATTCGAGGTGTCCCATTGTCCTCTGCGGCTGAGGCACCGAGGCCGTGGAGATTCAGTCCTCGGATCCGTCGATCGCACGGCTTGCCCACTCACACCATATGGCGATAATGGCCCAAAGTCTGTGCTCGGCCGGACTTTTCACATTTGCATGGGATGAATGTGCATAGATCGATCACTCGCCAACCAGATGTGCAGAGGTCAAAGGCATCCCAGGTGGGGTTCCTGATGAGGGCCTATCGAAAGTCTTTCAACTCGGAAGATGGCAGTCGTGGGCTGACGCAGGAGGGATTGCTCCGTCGCATGGCCTCAGTCGACGATGACTACGGTGAACGATTCAGCCATACCACGGTCTCCCGGTGGGAGTCCGGTGCCACCCGCCCCAGCGTTGGGAGGCTGCGCGTATTCGGCAGGGCCCTCGGACTATCGCCTACGGAGGTGGCCGGTCTAATTCTGCTGGCCGGCCTTGCCCCCGACTTTCACTCCGCCCTCGACAAGGTGGATCGGGGTGGCGACGAGAAGGGGGCCCGATTCGCACACCGGCCGGGACCAAACGAACGTTCCATCGAATTTGTGCGGGGCGTTGAACCAGCCGAGATCGTCCCGCTCATCCTTCGGGACATTTTCCGTTTCGTCTTCCTCAGGTGTCTGCCACTGGCGATCTGCATCACCCTTGCCGGCTACGCTCTTTCATTCCTGGGTTGGGAAAACATGTGGATGCCCGCCCTGTACGTCGGCTTTGCGACGGGTCTGGTGCTTGCGCAGGGATTCTTGATTCCGGACCGGGAAGCCAAACTCAGGGAGTTCTTCTGGGTGACCCTGTTCTTCTTGCTGAGCACCCCACTGCTCCAGTTCGCCCCGGTACGCATGGACCACTACAATTTCTATGCAGTCGGGGGGTTTGCCGACACGCACCTGCCGTACGTGCTGGCCCTGTTGACGAATCTGGCGCTCGCTTCGTCAGCAGGGTTGATGTTTCAGTTGCTGTGGAAGTGGCGGCACCATAGGCATCCCGACAGGAGCAGTGTCCTCCGTAGGGCCTTGTGGGCAATCGCGCCACCGGTGGCTTTCGTCTACGTGGTCATCGTCCTGATCTCCAATGCGTCGGTCTGGATACAACTGGCGGTACTGTTGCCGGTGGTGGCAGCCGTGTTTACCGCCCTGCTGGTCTTGCATGATCCTTCCACAAGTCTCAAGGAGAGGGAGCGCCATTTCCTGCTGACGGCCATAGTAACCGGTGCCGTCATCTCGACTACGCTGGGCCTCGCCACCGCCATAGCGATCTATGTCTCGCCCGATCTGCCCAGAGTTCTCCCTGACCACAACCTGCTACGTTCGTGGGAGATCAATTTCGCCGAGCTCGGCTACACTCGGCAAGAGGCCCTGGAACGGCTGAACATCGGGTACATGTGGCACGCCATGTTCACCCTTGGCTACATGCTCTTCGTCGTGGGCGGCAGCTTGATCGTGACGATCTATTGCAAGGGCGGCGGAGAGACGCCCCGATCCGGTGTGACCCGTTCAGAGTCATCGGCTCCTTTGTCGACATCCGCCTCCAAGCGGCGCGTGTCACCGCCGGCGAGGGCATAGCCCTCCGAATTAATGGGCAGCGATGCAAAAGTGTAGTCAGGTTCAGGGCATGGCGGAATAGCGAGGGTTCCCGCGCCTGCTGAGGGCTACCATCTACCGGGCCTTATCCTCCGCCATGCGATAGCCGACGCGTGGGAAGGTGAAGATGTGTCTGGGATCTTTGGCCTTCTCTCGGAACAGTACTTGCCATCACTTCAGGTCCATGACCTGCGCTCAGATTTCGGTCCACCTGCAGATTTGGTCCCGCTGAACCGTTGAACTTGGAATCCGAGAAGAACTGTTAATGCACACGACTCCGGGAAAGGAACTATGTCCTCTGTATCCACCACCACCATCATTTGCTCTCCACCAGTTCACCACCGACTCCATAGCGCTTTAGCCTATAATGAGACTGTGTATTGAAAGGTTCTGTCTACAGTCACCGATGGCCCACCATATTGTGGCTGAAGACAGAACCGGGCTCCTTGACGGTTATTCCTCGGAGTCCCTGTCTGCTATTGGAGAATCTTTGGGCATCGGAATCGTGTAGCGGATCCGACCTGCGCATGGCGCTGAGGAAAGCCATACCGGATGGGATGACTATCGAGACCTCTACGCCCGGGTACCGGGAGCGAAGGAGCATCGATCGCTTAATCCTCACCGATGACCTTGTGGCGGAGTCCCTGGGCGTGACCAGCAACATGAACGGCGATCGCAGGCTGCCCGACCACTTCGGGGTCTTTGCCGAACTCTCTGCTCGCGAAGAACCATAGCGTCACCAGGAAGAAACTGACGCTGGTTGGCTGACGCAGCAGGCAAGCATCCCACCTGACCCGGCGCATCGGCCAGACTCGGGCGGTCAGGATCGTGTTCATATCCTTCCGGGGCAACCTGCAGGCGGGCGCCCTGAAACTGGTGGCCAAAAGGCTCCTGAGTGGCTTGCCTCCGACGCTCACCAAAGTGTCCCGTCATCACTGGACGACGGGTGAGGGACGCTACCTCGGACCTTCGACAGGGATGGAACTCTCCCATTCCCCGACGTGGGCAGGGTCAAGCCTGTCGATGCCCGCCAGGTGATCGAAGTCGGTGTCAGCCGAGATGATTCGGCTGGTTCCTAGACGCTGCATCACCGCCGCGTGGACATGGTCCCGGGCACTGACATCAGGATGGTGGTCGGCCAACTGAGACGCCGAGAGTATGTCCTCCGCAAGAACGGGTTCAATCCGTCCGTCCATGGCCTCGGCAAAGGCGTGAAGAACCGCCCGGCCAAGCACCCAGCGCCCCGAAGCCAGATAGCGGTGCATCAGCTCTTGGAGAACCTCAGAATCGGTTACGAATGACTGAGGCTCCTCGGCCGCCAGGCGGAGTACCCGAGAGCATGGCATCTTGAAGGGATGGTCTCCGCCGGCGGCGTAGATGGGAACGTTGGCGTCAATGAACGCCGCCGGGCTCATGGGCGGCCTCCAATTCGCGGGAGAGGGTCTCCGGATCAGGCGGGTCTTCGACGTTCAGTTCTATCAACCGCTCAATCGCCTGCTTTCGGCGTACACGAACGATGTCTTCGTAGGCCTCATCAATCAGACACCGCACCACGTCGGAGATGGGGACGCCCCTCTCCTCGACAAGCTCGTCCAGCCGACGCCGACGTTCTGCGTCAAGTCGTACATCCAAGCGCGCCATGTTGCACCTCTGTACGGATAAATATGTACGGAGCTTAGTATCCGGCCACAGGGTGTCTGCGGTCAATCCCGAACTGGGCAGCGAGAACTGTCGGACCATTTCGGCGTCTATGCCCACCTGTCAGCGAAGGACCGTCCATGCCTCCCGGAAGCCGTCGCCTGACAGACCTTGGGTCGCAGGCGATCGGCCACAATACATCCCTCAAATGGGCTGGGAGTTTTGGCGCCGCGCTCCCTCTCGCTCCTCTACCCAATCTCGGTCCGTCGCTGACCGGACCATAGAGTGGTGCCTCCGCATGTAATCGGATGGGATACTTGCTCATGCGACCCCTTTTGCGATTCTCTGCCGTCATTCATAGAACATGTAGCGGTCATCGTCTTAGTATGTAAGGAGACTTGCCATACGGCTTGCAATCTTGTATCTGGCATTACATTAACTTACAGTGTAATGACAGACTTGCGCAGCGGCGTGGAGGAGGGATTGCCATGTTCGAATCCAGCATAACCGTCAAGGGCCAGACAACTTTGCCCAAGGCCGTAAGGGACTCACTGGCGGTGAAGGCGGGGGACAGGGTTCGCTATGTCATCGTGGACGAGGGGGTGCTGATCATGCCGGTACGGCCCACCAGCCGCCTGTTCCGCAGCCTGAAGTACGACGGACCTCCCGTGAGCCTGGAAGTGATGGACAGTGCCGGCCCAGAGGGAGCGATCGCGAGATGGAAGCAGTCGACGCAAACGTGATCCTGCGGTATCTGGTAGGAGACAATCCTCAGCAGGAAGCTGCGGCGCGCAGCCTCATCGATGGATTGACGCCTGCCAAGCCGGGCTTCATCTGCCGGGAGGTCGTTGTAGAGGTGGCCTGGGTACTGGAAAGGAGCTACCGCCTCCCGCGATCCCGGATTGCCGAGGCGTTGATGGACCTGACGGCCTCGGACAGCCTCGTGGTGGAGAATTCAGATGATGTGGCCGCCGCCGCGCACCGCTACCGCCAGGGAGGCATCGGCCTGTCGGACCTGATGATCCTCAAGGCGGCTGAGCGGGAGGGAGCCAAGCCACTGCATACCTTCGACCGAAGGCTTGCCCGCATGGAAGGGGCAGTCCTAGCAGGAAACGGGGCGGGTGAAGAATAGCCATGAGGGTCTCGCAGGCTGAAAGCAGAGGGTAACGACACCTATCTGCAGGGCGTGGTCTCATCGGCCCCAATAGGGCTGCGGGCTTATACAGCTTCCGGAAACTGGCCGAGCAAGAGACGAGTTGCTGACGTACAACGAAGATGATTGCCGGGCAGCCCGGAGTCCCGCCATTGCTTTGCGGTGATTCACGTCAACTATTGGGACCTGAATGGGCCGCCAACCACTCTCTTGGATCTGGCTGACCATTAGTTTGGCACGGTCCTCTCGAATTAGGAAACCCAATGCCGAAGGTTATGGACGTACCTGACCTGCCTACCGTGTCAACAGAACCGTGTCTTGGCAAGGACCCTGTAGTGTGATGGAGCTCTCCCGCTTCCTGGCGGTCAGCTTTGGCGCCTCGGCTGTCAGGTTACTGTGATACCGGAGAAGCCGAAACATTCGGCAATTCCGGCGGCGAGGGCTACTGTAAGATTTGGCCCATCACCAAACGCAGGGGAACTTCCGTAGGCGATGCGTTACCCTCATCGACTCGGTGGTGAACCGGTGTAAAGCAGTTCCTTGAGGCTTGGTGCTCGGTAGGCTCGCCCTCTTGCCTTCAAGTCATGTGTTTCGGCAGATTTGCGTGGATGGTAAGTCCAAGCCGATCAGGCGTACGAGCATTCCAACTGGGTAAGAGCTAGCGGGCAGATCGAGGGCGCTTACCAAAGCCCGAAGAAGCCGAAAAATGCTCGTCTGATAAGGCTGCCCACCGCACTGGCCATATCGCCGGCGGCGCCGGCCGGTCCTCCAAGATGTTTCATTACTTCCTCTCGAATCCCCATCCCCTACATCGAGCATAGTGGCCTTGAATCGCTCAGTGGTGATCCCGTCAGGGCCGTGGTAACCCAGCCATCCGCACTCACCGGCCTCGCCCGCGTGAACGCTCAGCAAAGAGGAACCTGACGCGCTCCGGCGTCTGAAGGATGTTGTCCGGATATCCACGTGCAGCAGGGTGTTGCTCTCCATAGCGCTTTCAACCGTCTCCTCCGTCGACGCCAATGTACCCATGTGATGGCGTGACCAATCGTCCACGAAGCCAGGGAGATGATGCGTGAGACAGGGTGCTTCCTCGCTGGCGGCACTGTTCGTGGGCCAGCGGTAGGTGGCTAGCCACGTTCAACCAAAGAGACACTGCCGTTGTACTGGCGATCCAGGCGGCTCTCACCACCGCTGCTATCTTCGCCTACACGTACGACCGGCTATTCAAACTCTGCTTGTGATGAGGTTAGCCAATGTAACAAAGTTACATAGGTATGAGAACGTCGGGATCGTCAGTGCACCTGCTCCTCCAAGTGAATTGGATGAGTCTATAAACGCTTCAGTTGGAAATGTGGGGACGATCTGTTGCGGGGCCTTATGTGACTTGGATAACTAAGTTGACAATGAAAGAAACTTGTAATTAGATTGGTCGGCGAGGAAAGGCGCTTGACCTCAAGTGGTCCCCCGGAAGGAGTCGGATAGCCATGGAGGAACAGGAAGGCGCAGTAGAGGTGCTTCTTGTCGAGGACAACCCTGGAGACGCAAGACTCACCAAAGAGGCACTGAAGGATTCCAAGTACGAGGTGAACGTGTCCGTCGCCGAGGACGGAGAGATTGCCTTGGCACGACTCCGCAAGGAGGGCGAGTTCGCCGACACGCTCTCTCCCGAATTTATTCTTCTAGACTTGCAGTTGCCGAAATACTCAGGCGTAGAGATCCTGTCCGAGATGGACAGAGACGAAGAACTGCGCCAAATACCGGTTGTCGTTCTGACCGGTACCATGGCTGAGGGCAGTATGCTTGAGTCGTATGGGATTTCGCCGTCGCGTTTCATGAGAAAGCCCATTAACGTTGCCCGCTTCGATGTGACCGTGACAGCTATGCGGTCGTATTCGCAGAAGGCGAGCGGCCTGTCGCCTGACGTTCCGGCCCGAGCATCGCCTATCACGGAAGCCTGCACACCTTCTAGCAAGCACTGGTGGTGGCCGTTCGGATAGGCACAGATCTATTCATGGGGCAGTCACTCTAGGGTCAGACGTGAGCACGAGTCCCGCCATCCGATCAGCGGTCAACTGAGTGCGGTCGCCCCATTTGGCATGAGGCGGTGGTCTCTGCCTATGCAGATTCCGCTAATGCACCACGCGTGGGCACGTTACTCCCCAACGTGCCAGGTCTGCGCACACGCACACCCGGATTCTCGCTTCAGGGGCCGACTACAATCAGCTTGCCATCCATATGCTTCAGACAAGGTGCGACTATGAGAATCGAGACCCTTGCCGTTCACAGCGGCCGGCATGTCGACCCGGCCACCGGCGCGGTTACGCCGCCGATACATATGTCAACTACGTTTCAACGAGGAACCGACGGCTCATACCCCCAGGGGTACGTCTACGGGCGGTCCGACAACCCCACCCGCACCCTTCTGGAGGAGTGCATCCGGGATCTGGAGGGGGGAATGGCTGCCGCGGCGTTCTCCTCAGGCCTAGCGGCAATCGCGGCCGTCTTCCAGTCCCTGGCCCCCGGCGACCACGTAGTCGCGCCCAAGGACATCTATCACGGGACGGCCCTGCTGCTGCGGGAGAGGCTGGTCCGTTGGGGCCTCCAGGCTTCCTTTGTAGACATGACGGTCACTGACAGAGTCCGCGAGGCGATCACACCTGCTACCAAGCTCATCCTCATAGAGACTCCTTCCAATCCCTTACTCAAGATCTCCGACATCGCCGCGGTGGCGCAGCTGGCCCGTCAGCGAGGAATCGTGTGTGTCTGTGACAACACCTGGGCCACCCCTGTGCTGCAGCGGTGCCTCGAACTGGGAGCGGACATGGCAGTCCATTCGACCACGAAGTACCTCGGTGGCCACGGCGACGTTACCGGGGGAGTAGTGGTCAGCGGCAGGAACAACGCCATGTTCGAAGAGATACGGGCGATACAGCAAGGCGGCGGGGCTGTCCCGTCTCCCTTCGACTGCTGGCTGATACTCAGGGGAATACGGACCCTGCCCCACCGTATGCGAGCCCACTCCGAAAACGCTGCCAGAGTAGCCGCATTCCTGAATGGCCACCCCCAGGTCTTACAGGTCTTCTATCCGGGGCTTAGAGGTCATGCCGGACACGACGTCGCACGTGGTCAGATGAGCATGTTCGGGGGGATGCTGTCTTTCCGGGTCCGCGGCGGTGAGCAGGCAGCTTTCAGGGTTGCCGCTCGCACATCCCTGTTCACTCGAGCTACAAGCTTGGGAAGCTACGAAAGCCTGATCGAGCACCGGGCCTCCATTGAGGATCCTGGCAGTTCCACCCCCGCTGACCTGCTGCGAGTGTCGGTGGGCCTGGAAAACGCCGAAGATCTAGTCTCGGACCTCGAACAAGCCCTGGGAGGGTAAAGAATGCAACGATCCTTCGATGCAATTCATGCTCTTACCCCGATCCTTCCGGGCAAATCATGCTCCCACGTCGGTAAGGCTGCGAAGAGGACCATGTTTGTAGGCTGCTGTACGGCCAAGGGGACTTTGCGTACGGCAAGGCGATTCATAAGGTGCACCATCCTGGCTCGTGCCAGGTTTCTCGCCTACCCGGGCGGTCGGTTACCGCAGGACATCCAGCCGCGCCGTCGGCCGTTCGTTTCTGCGGGCCACAACGCGGGTGAGCCCCAGGGCTCGTCCTTTATCCAGAGCCAGCATGTCGGCCTCCCGCCCGGGCCTCCCCAGCCGCTCCGACCATAGCGATTCCGACGCCATCCAGTGCCTCCAGCCTTCAGGCAGCAGATCGGAGAGCTCGACGGTCACCAGCCCGCTTCGTTCCCAGTGACGTCTCCACCAGGTCGGGCTGTGGAAGCTAAAGAACTCCGGTTCCCAGTATCGCCGCAGGTGCGCCGGTGCTTCCCCGGAGATGAGTTCCTCAACCAGACCGGGAACCACAATCCCCAGCTGCCCGCCAGGCCGGACCAGCCGGGCCATGTGATTCTCAAGGTAAAGGTCATCCGTCCCGAAGTAGTGATAGGCGTCCACGCTCACCATGGCATCGAAGAACCCGTCGGCGAACGGCAGGGCATGTGCCTCGGCATGAATGGGAAACACGTTATCTTCAACTCCGGCGGCGCGGAATCGGTCAAGGTTGTCGGTGGCGTCTATCCACAAGTCGGTCGCCCAAACCTGGAGCCCGTACTCCCTGGCCAGGAATATGGAACTCAACCCCTTGCCGCAGCCCATGTCGAGAACCCGCATCGCGGGCTCAAGATCCATGGACCCAGCCAGGGCCTCCGTCAGCCACAGGGCATTCGGCCCCATCATGTTTTCCAGGACCCAGTCCGGGTCATAGCCCGCCGACCGGGGAAACTGGGTCGGCCGGAACAATTCCTCGCGTCCGTTGCTGGCAGGCAAAACCCGCCTCCTTGCCTTTCGACTCTCGGATTGCTGGCAGGCAAAACCCGCCTCCTTGCCTTTCGACTCTCGGAGTTTGAACGATCGTCTAAGTCCGCCCGCATCCCAAGGGTCCAACATAGATGGTAGGGGTCGGAACGCCCTCCAAGGCGATCAAGTATCGACTCAGATACTACTTTCATCTCCTCTACGACATCTCGGGACGCCGTTGGCTCCGAAGGGGCGGATCCATAGGGACCCTGAAGTGCTGAATGCACAGAGATGGGCACCGGCATGCTGTGACTGAGCAGAGTAGAAACGCACCCTTTCGAGTGCCTACCATCAAGATGACGCCACCCGTGTTCGCTTCGATGCCTCCAGACAACGCACTCTCCCTGTTCAAATCAGGTGAACCTTCCAATCCCCACTCAGAACGCCGATATGCCCTCGCGATAGAAGGTCTATCGGGGCCTCAGGAGCCCGTCCCCTAACTTTGCGGCGGGGAATGTGCATCGGCCAATTCTCCGTTGTAGTTCCCCATGGCCCGGATGAGTTCAGCAGAGGGACAGAATCCGTCGGCTCTATCGTCGCCAGAAACAATCCTCCGCATCAGCCCCCATGCCGGCTTGCAGAGATCGTGGACATCATTGACATGGACCCATCCGAGCGACGTCTCCGAATGGGAGTGCGTTGCCATGCGCAGGCCAGTCACTCAATCGTGAAGAAAGGATTCCAGGCGATCTCCCACAGGTAGCCTTCCGGATCGGCAAAGTATCCTGAGTAACCACCCCAGAAGGTGTCCTGGGCAGGCTTGACAAGGGTGGCGCCTGCGGCAACCGCGGTCTCCAGCAGTGCGTCTACATCCTTCCGAGTCAAGACGTTGTGCGCCAGGGTGACGCCGGAAAACCCGCTGCCCACGGTGCTAACGCCGGCGTCGTCGGCCAGGGCGTCCCTCGGGTAAAGGGCCAACCAGGTTCCCCGGCATCTGAAGAATGCAATGGATTCCGTGTTCTCGTCGTGGAGGGGCAGCCCCAGGCCGTCGCGGTAGAACTCGACTGAGCGGGCTAGATCGGTAACGCCAAGAGTGACAATGCTGATGCGCGGTTCCATGAGGGCTCCCTAATCAATCCTAAGTGGGCTGGAAGATCCGAGCCGCAGTGGTGGCAGCCCCGATTGAGGCTCCTCGCAGGCGCGATCAGCACCCGCATGCCAAAGACACTACCAGAGTCAAACTCAGCTGCTCAATCGCGCTTTCCCTCTCGGGGCATACAGAGTGGGGCAGAATGGGGGTTCACCGAGGGCGGGACTTGCCACGCGCCGAATCATGCCTGGCCGTCAGAGCGCGCCAGTCGGGCACCGGCGCGCCTCAGGGCGCCCGGGATGCTGACGTTGAAGAGGTAGTAGACGATCGGCACCACGATGAGCGTGAGGCCGGTCGAACTTATCAGGCCGCCAATGACCACGGTGGCCAGTTCCGCACTGATCAGGCCACCTTCGCTGTCGGCGAAGGTCGCGAGCGGCAACAGGGCAAAGCTCGTCGTAAGCGTCGTCATCAGTATGGGCCGGAGCCGGACGCGGGCACCCGTGATGAGAGCATCCCTCACCGGCATACCCCCTGCCCGCAGCTGTTCGACGAACGAGATCAAAACGATAGCGTTGGTGACGACGATCCCGACAAGCAGCAGCACGCCCATCATCGCCGGCAGTCCGAGCGTGCGGCCCGTTATCGCCAGCGACACGAGCACCCCTATCAGGGCCAGCGGGAGGCTCGAGACTATGGCGATGGGGTTTCTCAGAGAGCCCTGGCTGGCCACCATCACCAGGTACATGAGTACGATCCCCGCGGCTATCGAAAAGAAGATCGCCTGGAATCCCTCGGCGATGTCGGCGAATATCCCCCCGCTCTCCACGCTGACCCCCGGCGGGAGCGAGAGGGCCTCGATCCTTTCGTCGATCTCCCTTCCGACCGCCTGCGTGTCGGTGGAAGTGATCTCACCTGTGATGGAGGCCGAGCGCCGGAGGTCGGTGCGCGCTATGGTGACCGGCCCCTCGTTCAGCGAGACCTCGGCGATCTCGCCCAGCTCGGCAGAACCAAGCGGGCCCGAGATAACCAGGCGCCCGATGTCCCCCGGAGAGGTCAGGGAGCTACGGTCTGCGGAGACGACAACATCGGTCGTCACACCATCAATCTCGATCGTCGTCACCGGACGACCGACCAGGAACTGGCTCAGCTGGAGGCCCACCTGTCGGGCGCTGAGCCCCAGGCGTCCGGCCGCCACGGGATCGACCTGTACGGACAGCTCGTCCCGTGCGGTAGCAACGTCGCTGTCGAGGTTGACTACGCCGTCGACGCTCGCCAGCGACTCCATCAGCTCGTCCGATACGGCCGCGATCTCCCCGTAGTCTGGGCCCGAGATGCTGATCTCGACGCCCCCGGTCTGGGGCCCGCGGTTGATCTCGCTCACCCGGAGCAGCAGCCCGGGCCTGCTCAGGTCCTCCCTGAGCTCGTCCGCCAGGTTCTGCGGAGCCCCCGGGGCAAGATCAAGCAGCAGGCTCGCCTGGTTGAACGATCCCGGAGCACCCCGGAGGCCAGGTCGGTCGCTCCAACCGTGGCCGTATAGACATCGGAAATGCCGCTAACGCGCTCCTCGATCGCGACCACCTCGGCCAGCGTCCGCTCCATGGGCGTTCCCGCGGGGAGGCTCAGTTCTATCGCAACGTCCCGATCCTCACTGGTCGGAAACAGGGTCACCGGTATGACGGCCAGGAGGAGGAGGCTCGCCGCGGTCGCGGCGGCGGCGCCCGCCAGTGTGACGGCCTTGTGCCCCAGCGCCCAGCGCAGCACCGGGGTATAGGCTCGCTGTATCCAGGTCTCGTGGACGAATGTCATCTCGTCCCCCACGCCGCCCTCGGGAAGATCCCCGGGCCGCAGCAGGTAGGCGGCCATCACGGGGACGGCGGTCAGCGCAACCAGGAGCGAGGCCGCCAGCGCGAGACTGATCGTTATGGCGAACGGCAGGAAGAAGGCGCCGACGAGGCCCTCAATGAAACCGAGCGGGATGAACACCAGTATCGTTGCCAGTGTCGAGGTGAAGATGGCGGGACCCACCTCCACCGTGGCCTCCAGGGCGGCCCGCCACCTCTCCCGTCCGGCTTGGATATGCCTGTAGACGTTCTCGAGCACCACTATGGCGTCGTCGACCACCCTTCCTACGGATATGGTCAGCCCGCCAAGCGTCATGAAGTTAAGCGACATGTCCTGCCAGGCCATCAGCAGCACGGCGGTAAGGACACTGAGCGGGATCGTCAGGCCGATCACGATCGTCGGACGCAGCGTGGACATAAGGCCGCGGATCACCGTCGGCCTTATGGTGAGCATGAATACGAACACTACGCAGACAGCGAACAGGAAGCCGAAGGCAGCCTCGGTCAGCAGGGAATCGATCTGGCCCTGGATCTCCGGCCCCTGGTCGGAGACTACGACGATCGCAAGGCCCGGGATGGCCAAGGCCATCTCGTCAAGCACCTCGCGCACCGAGCTCGTTACCTCAACCGTGTTGGCCTCGGGGCTCTTTATTATCGACACCCCGATCGCCGCGCTGCCGTTGGCGCGGTAGATACTTGCCGGAGCCGCGTCCGTGAGCTCAACGCTCGCTATATCGGAGAGGGTGACCGGGCCGGATGGCGAGGCCCCGACCGGGATACCACGGATGTCCTCGACCGAGCCGACGGTGCTCTCGGTCTTTACCGGCACGGTCAATTCGTTACCGCGCACGAGGCCGGACGCCACCGACACGTTGCTCTCTCCGATGGCCCCTATCACCTGCGGGAGAGGTATCCCGCTGGCGCCCAGACGATCCGGATCCACAGAAACGCGCACCTGACGTTCGACGTCGCCGATGACCTCGACATCCATGACTCCCTCGATAGCCGAGATCTCAGGCAGGATGCGCGTCCGCACCGCGTTGGCCGCCTCTTCCAGCCCGTTGTCGGAGGCCACGCTGAAGCTCAGCACGGGGAACCGGTCGGGATCGAAGCGGCCTACCGAGGGGCTGTCGACACCGGGAGGGAACGATATGCCGGCGACCGCTGACTCTATGTGCGCCTCCGCGGCCGGCATGTCGGTGCCGTACCTGAAGGTGGCCAGCACGATCGCGTTACCCTCAAAGCTCGTAGAGCGGATCGACTCGAGCCCGTCGGTGCCCGAGATCGCCCTCTCGATCGGGGCGGTGACATCGCGCACGACGCCCTCGGGATCGACGGCCGGGTAGGAGGCGGTGATCGCAACAAGGGGAAACTCGAGCTCCGGAAACAGTCCGACCTTGAGGGAGTTGTAGGCGAAGACGCCGCCTGCAAGCACGAGCACGACGGCAAGGAGCGTGACCGTCCGCCTCTTTATGGCGGCAGCGGTAAGAAAACGCATCTGGCTGGACTAACTCTCCCCTTGCATCACTGGTAAGGCAGGCTACCGGGCAGAGCTCGCCGGACCCGCGACGTTTCTGGTGGGTCGTCCGTCGTCTCTCGTCTCTTGGAACGGACCATCCCTAGCGCATAACGTTCGTCGCACCTGCAGGTTAGGCGACATCACATTGCACCCGACTCGAACCGAGAGCACGACCAGCAAAGCTGCGTCCGCATGGCGAATTGGGACTGCTCACCCTTGTCGGGAATGCCTCAAAGCGTCTACCGCCGAACATTTCGTCGAAATCGTGACGCTATCGACCTAGCCTGCCGATACGGATCTCGATCCGGGATTGAGCTGCGCCCAAGGTCCCCCCGGGCCTCCCCGCTGGACCTGCCCAGCCGTTCCGACCATAGCAATTCGGACACCATCCAGTGCCTCCAACCGTCCGGGAGCAGGTCGGAATGTTCGACCGTCACCAGCCCGCTTCGTTCCCAGTGACGTCTCCACCAGGCCCGGCACTACGATCCCAATCTGCCCGCCTGGCTTGATCAACTGCGCCATGTGGTTTTCCAGATAGAGATCACCCGTCCCGAAGTAGTGATAAGCGTCCACGCTCACCATGGCATCGATGAAGCCGTCGGCGAACGGCAGGTCATGTGCCTCGGCGTGAATGGGAAAGACACTATCCTCAACACCGGCGGCACGGAATCGGCCCAGGTTGTCGCTGGCGTCTATCCATAGGTCCGTTGCCCACACCTGGAGCCCGTACTCCTTCGCCAGGAATTTGGAGCTTATCCCCTTGCCGCGGCCCATATCGAGAACCCGCATAGCGGGTTTGAGATCCATGCACGTCGCCAAAGACTCCGTCAGCCACAGAGCGTCCGGCTCCATCATGTGTTCTAGAACCCAGTCCGGATCATAGCCCGCTGAGTAGGGAAACTGGGTCGGATCGAACAACTCCTTACGGCCACCGCTGTCAGGCAGGCGCCACCCTTTTGACTCTTCTACTCCTGGGAGATTGAACTATCGCCTGGTTCTGCCCGCGTCACACGGGCACCAACACAATGGTAGGAGAAGGATCTCTGAGACGCGACATGAAAGCCAGTCATTGCTCCTTTCCTTGCGGCACCGCGCTCATGCTCGCTGGACAGGTCGACCGAGGGTAGCAATCACCGAGGCCTTGACGGCAGTCAACAGCGGCGAACCGGGCAAAATCTTGGATCGTGTGGGAGGGCTTCGCCCCTTACTAGGCTGCCGGGACGGACGCGAAGGGCTATCTGTGAACGGATGCAAGAAGGCCGGCCGGGCAGGGCCTCCATCACACCGATACTCAGGATGCCCGGGTGAGAGTGGCTCGGCGGAGCAATCGACAATGCCTCGACAATTCTCGTCTACAGTCTCTGGCGGACCTTGAATCCTCGAATGAAGGTATAGCCGGGCAGACTCAATAGTGGATCAGGTTCACGCAGAGGAAGATCTGGCATGGAGGCTGCTCGGCCGGCAATTCCAAGGACAGTTGCCTTGGCGGCGATTCTGACCCGAATCGGCAGAATCCTGCGGTTGCAATCACTACGGAGAGCGATCCGAGACTGTTCTCGGCTCTAGGCTGGCCAGGTCGGGACTCCATAAGCGCGGTCAGCGATTCGAGGCGCTGGCAACCGATGCACTCATGGTTGACTGGGACGCTGTTCCGGACGCCGATGTCAGAGACCGTATGACCGGAGTCACTGGTGAAAACATGGCGAAACGGCTGCAACAGGCTACGGGGGACGACCTCAGGATGCGCAGGGAGTTCCCAACTCGTCGGGAACCGTCGTGCGGGAGGAAAGTTTGAGTGAGTGATGTAGACAACGGGACCACGATACCCAGTCGCCACCCTCGTCGGCCGCCGATCCCTTTGGTAGTGGCCGCGGTGCTCCTCGGGGCAGCAGTCGGAATTATCATGTCCAGGGCGGTCTCGGCTGATGGCTCGGGTGGTCGGACGGCGTCTCACGGACCGAGCGCGCACGTATTGCCCATCCATCGACGGCGGCCACATCGCCCGACCCGGCGCGAACTAGACTTGCGCGGCCGTGAGGGCCTCGGAAGGGTCATACCTTTTCCGCATCGCCGCGCAGGTTCTTTGACATGTCCCCATCAGGAGAGACGAAAGTGAGTGATGTAGACATCGACACCCTCATAAGCCGGAGACGCTCCCGGTGGCCCTGGATCCTCTCGATCTCTGCCGCGGCGTTAATAGGCATAGGCGTCGTCACCTTCCTGCTCCTGCGGCCGGACGGGTCCGATGTGGTGCCGGAGCCGCAGCGCGCCGAGGCCTCGATGGGTCAACTGAGCAAGTCGGTCGAGCTGTCAGGTACTGCGGCGGCGGAGCGCAGCGCCGACCTCAGTTTCGAAACAGCCGGCGCCGTCGCCTCGGTTTCCGTGGAGGCGGGGGACTCAGTTCGGGCTGGAGACGCCCTCGCAACCCTTGGCGGCGTGGACGCACAGCTGCGGATCGAGACAGCTCAAGTGCAGCTTCGCCTCGCCCAGCTCCGACTGGAATCTCTGTTGGCCGATCCCGAGGCAGCGGAGTTAGCGTCGGCTAGGCAGGCCATAGAGTCCGCGGAATCGCAGGTCGCCAGTGCGGAGGAGGCACTGGCCGCATTGCTGGAGCCGGCGAGCGCCAGCGAGCTGGCAAACGCGGAAGAGGCCCTGGCCAGCGCCCTCGGCCAGCTGTCGGGTGCGCAGGAGGCACTGGCCGACCTCCTGGAACCGCCGAGTGCCGGCGAGCTTGCGAGCGCAGAGGAGGCCCTGGCCAGCGCCCTCGGCCAGTTGTCGGGTGCGGAAGAGGCCCTAGCCAACCTCTTGGAACCGCCAAGCGTCGGCGAGCTGGCAACCGCAGAGGAGGCCCTGGCCAGCGCCCTCGGCCAGCTCTCCGGCACCGAGGAGGCACTGGCCGACCTCTTGGAACCGCCGAGCGCCGGCGAGCTTGCGAGCGCGGAAGAGGCGGTGGCAACCGCCCTCGGCCAATTGGCGAGCGCGGAGCAGGCACTTGCGGACCTGCTTGAGGGTCCGACCGATACGGAGATCGCCTCCGGTAGGACGTCGGTGACAGATGCCCGGGCCCAGCTCACACGCGCATCCGACGAGGCAGAAGACTCGTGGCACGCGCTTGGCGAGGCGTTCGACGAGTTCTGCGAAATCTACGGATCACTCAGGGTGGTCGGCATGGAAACCTGCTCGGCGACGTTGCCTCTATCGGACGATCAGCTTGCCGTCGTCCGCGACCCGCTCTACAGCTGGGGTGCCACCTACGAACAGTATGCGAACGATCTGATCGGGACCAGCGTGTCATATGTCGTCGACGAGGCGGCCAGGCAATCGGCGGTTACGGCGCTCTCTTCGGCCGAGGAGCGCCTGGCCGAATTGATCGCCCCGGTCTCAGAAGAGGATCTGCTCCAAGCCGAACTCTCCGTCCAGGCGGCCAGGGCGAGCCACACCTCGGCGGTCGCTCGCCTAGACGACCTAAGGAGCGAGCCGACAGAAGAGGACATCCTTCAGGCCGAGCTCTCCGTCCAGGCGGCCAGGGCGAGCCACGCCTCGGCGGTCGCCCGCCTAGACGACCTAAGGAGCGAGCCGACAGAAGAGGACATCCTTCAGGCCGAGCTCTCCGTCCAGGCGGCCAAGGCGAGCCACGCCTCGGCGGTCGCCCGCCTAGACGACCTAAGGAGCGAGCCGACAGAAGAGGACATCCTTCAGGCCGAGCTCTCCGTCCAGGCGGCCAGGGCGAGCCACGCCTCGGCGGTCGCCCGCCTCCAGGAGCTGGGCGCACCGGCGGGCGAAGCCGAGATCGAAAAGGCACGCTCTTCGCTTGAGAGCGCCAACGCCGGCCTCGCAAGCGCCCGTCTGAGCTACGAGGAACTGCTGGCAGGGGCGAGTGCGAACGAGATCGCGCAGCAGGAGGAGAACGTGCGGCTTGCCGAGATCTCACTCCAGGAGGCGCGCATAGCCCTTGACGATCTTGTCGTTGTGGCGCCCTTTGACGGCGTTGTAGAGGCGGTTAACGTTCGGCAGGGCGATCGAGTAACGGCGTCGGTCGTCGCGTTCTCGCTGACCACGGCGGACCGGATGACTATCGAGCTTGCCGTGACCGAAGCGGATCTGCTTGAACTTGAGGTCGGGCAGGCAGGGCTCGCCTCCTTTGACGCCGTCGACGGAGTCGAGTACCCGGTGCGGATCTCATCCATCAGCAGAGTGCCAAACGCCGCGCAGGGTGTGGTCACCTACGAGGTGCAGGCACGGATCCTCGAAGGCTTGGAAATCGCCGAAGTAGCCAGCGATATCGCCATCCTGCGCGCCGGCGGGCAGGGAGCCGGTTCCGATTCCCTCATCCAGTCCTTCCTGGGTGCGGGTGGACGCGCCGGGGCGGGTGGCCTCCCGGCCGGTTTTGAGCTACCGGAGGGAATAACGATCCAGGATATCGTTGAGGCGCTGCGGGACGGCGAACCCCTGCCGGAGGGCATAACCCTGCCCGAGGGTCTCGATTTCTCGCTGCAGGACCTCCAGCGCCTCGCTGCCCGCTTCCTTGCCAGAGGCGGTGATCGGGATGCGGCGGGACCGCAGGAACTCGGCACGGCCCGCCCTCTCCCAGCGCCCGGGATGAGCGCCAGCGTAACCATCCTCACGGAAGTGCGGCAGCCGTCCGTGCTGGTCCCGGTGGCCGCCGTGCGTCAGCTGGAAGGCGCTTGGTTTGTCACCATCGCCTCAACGGTGGCAGGCGGGACCGAGTCTGGCTTTGAGCGCGTCACGGTCGAAGTCGGTGAGTCCGACGGTGTCAACATCGAGATTACCAGTGGCCTGGAGCCCGGCGCGGTCCTGTTGATCGGCGCGGACAGCGCAGGTATCGCCTTTAGCGCCACCCAGCAGCAGCAGCTTCCTCAACTCGACTTTGGCAGGGGCCTGCCTGGCTTGGGTGGACCTGGGGGCGGAGGCCGCCCGTGATTCGCTTGAGCGACGTGACCCGTTTCTACGCAACAGGGAGCACGACCGTGCACGCCCTAGCGGGCGTGAGCCTCGAGATCGAGCGCGGAGAGTTCGTATCCATCATGGGTCAGTCCGGCTCCGGCAAGAGCACACTGATGAACATCATCGGCCTGCTCGATCGCCCGAGCTCGGGTGAATACCTCCTGGGAGGACGAGATGTGGCAGGCCTGACCGAGGACGCCCGTGCCCGCCTGCGCGGCGGCGCCTTCGGCTTCGTCTTCCAGTCCTACAACCTGCTGCCGCGCATGTCGGCACTTGAACAGGTCGAACTGCCCCTGATCTACCAGCGTGCCCCGGACCGCAGGCGGCGCGCCGCGGAGGCCCTCGTCCGGGTCGGCCTGAGCGATCGCATCATGCACGAACCTACCGAACTATCCGGCGGCGAGCAGCAGCGCGTGGCCATCGCGAGATCGCTCGTGGTGGATCCGCTCGTCCTCCTCGCAGACGAGCCAACAGGCGCCCTCGATACGGTGACAGGTGCCGAACTGATGTCCCTGCTCACCGAGCTGGTAGACGAACAGGGTCTGACCGTCGTGCAGGTAACGCACGAGGCGGAGATCGCCGCCTATGCGCGCCGCACGGTCAGGATGAGAGATGGACGAATAATCGAGGACACAGGTGCGACCGGCCCGACGGCGGGGCCAGAGACCTCAGAGGAGCACGCTGAGTGAGCCTGCTCGACGCATTTCGGATTACCCTGCGTGCCATTTTCGCCAACAGGCTGCGCAGCGCCCTCACCTCTCTTGGCCTTGTCATCGGCGTCAGCTCTGTGATCGTACTGATAGCCGTTGGTCAGGGCACCCAGCAGGGAGTCACCGACCGCATCCGAGGCCTGGGCACGGACTTGATCTTCATAGAGTCGAGCGCGGCTTCGACTACCGCGCAGACGGGCGGTCTCGCAGGACCCCTGGAGTCGACGCTAGTCGAAGGCGACGCGACGGCGATCTTCGCCAATGCCATCCGTGGCGTCGTCGCGGTGGCCCCCCAGGTGTCGACCGATGCGCAGGTCGTCGCAGGCGCCAACAACGTCGGTGCCGAGATTGTTGCGACGTCGAGCACCTACGCGGAGGTACGTGACCTTGCGATCCGCTCCGGATCGTTCATCACTCCCCTGCATGACGATGAGGGCTCTCTGGCCGCCGTGCTGGGCGCGCGCGTAGCCGAGACGTTGTACCCCGGCCTTGATCCGGTCGGCCAGGAGGTACGCCTCTCGTTCGTGGGCGGGCGCTTCACAATCGGCTTCGTGGTGGTGGGAGTGCTTGAGGAACAGGGCGGCGCAAGTGAGGCCAATGACCAGGTGTTCATGCCGCTGAGCAGCGTCGCGGGCAGGCTTCGCTTCCTGTATACGCCCGCGGGCGACCTGCGTGTCACCCAGATCGACATACAGACCGCCGATGGCGCCGACCAGGAACGCGTAAAGGAGGAAGTCAGCGAGTTGCTGCTGTTCCGTCATGAAACGACCGAACCTGACTTTACGATCCAGAGCCAGGATGATCTGATCAGCGCGGCGACCGAGGTCAGCAATACGCTCTCCATCCTGCTCGGCAGCATCGCCGGAGTGTCTCTTCTCGTTGGTGGAATCGGGGTGATGAACATCATGCTCGTATCGGTCACCGAACGCACCCGTGAGATAGGTATCCGCCGGGCCGTGGGCGCGACAGGGGGCGACATCGTAAAGCAGTTTGTAGTTGAGGCACTGACGCTCTGCCTGCTGGGGGGCCTGGCCGGCATCGCGATCGGCATCGGGGTCTCGCTCGCCGTGGACGGTCGCGAACTGGGCGGCCAGGAGATGACCATGCTGATCCAGCCCTGGAGCATCGCCGCAGCATTCTTCGTGGCCGTGGCCGTTGGCCTTGCAAGCGGGAGCTACCCCGCTTATCGCGCTACTACGGTCGACCCGATCGCGGCCCTCCGGAACGAATAGCTCGAGCACGTCCGACCCTAACCGCAGGCCGCGAGCCGAATCGCCGCATGGAACGGCAGGGCGCTCGGCGAGCCGGCACCAGTTCTGGCCGTGGGCGACTGCATCACTCCCTACCCCGTCGCTTGCCCGGTGCTGTCAGGGTTGGCATTCGGGACGAATTCCTGCCCCTCTGTTGCCATTGCCTGCGTTCTCCCGTCTGCGCTCGTCAGCAAACGGGCTGAGCCAAATGGAAACCGGGTCCTGGAAGGGTGATCTCGGCCTCAGGAAGAGCTTCGGCCGATTCATCCAAACTATCTCGACATTTTGCGCCTAGAGTTGTGTCTATGGAACGCCGAGTTCCTAGTTGAGTCCACAACCCGGGAGGATGGACGATGGAGAAGCTGCGAAAGAACCTGCGGTCAAAGAAGGCATGGATCGTGGTTTCCGTGGTAGTGGCCCTAGCGGCTGTCGCCGTGCTCGGAGGCGTTGCCCTGGCCCACGACGGTGGGCGAGAGGAAATCAGCGCACGGGTGGCGGAGATCCTCGACACGGATGAACAGACCGTTGCCGATGCCTTCAGCGCGGCCAAGGCGAAACAGGTCGAGGAGGCCCTGCAGACCTGGCTGGACAAGCTGGTGGAGAACGGCAAGATAACGCGGGAACAAGCGGATGCATTCAGGTCTTGGTACGACGCGCGTCCCGATGGAGTTCCCGGCCTTGTGTTTCCAATGCACAGGCTCCATCGGGGTGGTCAGCATGTCGAGGCTGAGGCAGCTGAGATCCTAGAGATAGACGAACAGACCGTCTCGGATGCGATTACGCAGGCCGTCACCGAGGCATACAGTGAGAAGCTACAGGAACGACTGGACCAGGCTGTGCAAGACGGTAGACTTACCCAGGAGCAGGCCGACGCGATTGCCGGGCGCCTAGAGAGTGGCGACTACGAGGGTAGGCGAGGTCACTTCGCGAAGGCCTGGAAGATGGGAGGACGTGCACTTAACAGGTCCGGCTCTTCTCGCTGAGGCCGGCAAGTTGCCCCTATTCCGGTTCATCCAGACCCGATGGACGTAGGGGCAACAGACAGCTTCCGGGCCCCCCGAATTCCTCAGCCATGCCTAGCAGAATACTGGTCATCGAAGACGATCCGAATGTAGCCGAGCTCGCTCGCCTGTATCTGGTCAATGACGGTCACCAGGTTCTGACGGCGACGGATGGAATCGAGGGTCTGCGTCTGGCCCTTGACGGAGCTCCCGACCTCATCGTGCTGGACCTGATGCTGCCTAAACTGGACGGGATGAGCGTGTGCCGCCGGCTACGCGAGGAGTCCGAAGTTCCAATCGTGATGCTCACGGCGAGGGTGGAGGAGGAAGACACGCTTTCCGGGCTGGAGACGGGGGCCGACGACTACATCACAAAGCCGTTCAGTCCACGGGAGCTTGCGGCCCGGGTTCGGGCGGTCCTGCGCCGCACGGCCCGCGACGCCCTGGATCGTGGCCCCAAAGAGATGCAGGCAGGGGGTGTCCGGGCCGACGTTCGGAGGCGAATGGCCTGGGTGAACGGAACCGCCCTTAACCTGACAAGAACGGAGTTTCGCCTGCTCGTCCTGTTCCTGAGAGGGCCCGGACGCACCTTCACCCGAGGCCAGATGATCGACGCGGTTTATGGGTACGACTTTGAGGGCTTCGACCGCGCGGTGGACTCTCACATCTACAACCTGCGCAGGAAGCTGGGAAGGGATCGAAACGAGAGAGGTTACATACGGACCGTCTATGGAGAGGGGTATCGCTTCGAATGTGACTAGGCTGCTGTCGAGCCTGCAGTTCCGGTTGATCGTGGGCTTTGCGCTGGTACTATCCGCCGCGCTTCTCTCGGTCAGCTTGTACGTCAGCGCAGAATCAACTCGCCAGGCGGAGCGCAGCGAAGCCCTCAGGTTGGAAATCCGGGCCGAGCGCGCACGCCTTTTTCTCGAACAGTTCTTTGCAGACAGGCGAGTTTGGACGGACGTGCAGCCAGCGGTGGAAGAGGTTGGCAAGCTCCTGGGCGCCCGTGTCCTGCTGCGCGACGGCGAGGGCAGGCTCATGGCAGATTCCCTCCGCCGATTCGAGGGTCCTGCCCCAAGGCCGAGTGGCGGCCTTACCGCACTTTCAACCCGGCTTACCACGGGGGAAGGGACGCTCATCGGCTACATGGACCTGTTGCCCGTCCGTCCATTTCCAGGAGACATACACACCGAGCCAGTCGATTCAGAGCTGGCAGGCCGCGTGAGCGATGCTCTTCTCTGGGCGGGATTGGCGGCCGGGGGTCTGGGCATTCTGGCCGTCGGATACCTGTCCCGCAGGGCACTGTCGCCGGTGCGAGCCCTGTCGGCGGCGGCAGGCCGGCTCGGACGGGGCGACCTGAGCCAGCGGGTGAGCCCAACCTCGGAGGATGAAATCGGCCATCTTGGGGAGTCGTTCAACCGCATGGCTTCGGATCTGGAGGAAGCGGAACGGCAACGGAGGGCGCTCCTGGCTGACGTAGCGCACGAGCTGAGAACGCCGCTGAGCAACATAGGAGGCTACGTTGAGGCGATGTGCGATGGCCTGGTTGCGGCCAACGCCGAGAATCTCGGAATCGTACGGCAACAGGTTGCGCAATTGACCCGTCTGGTGGAGGACCTGCGTCTACTGACCCAGGCCGAATCCGGAGCCCTCAAGCTCCACGTGCAGCCCGGGAGCGCGAATGATCTGCTGGAACAGGTAGTCGAGTCGTTCAGGCCCCGCGCCTTCGCCAAGGGAATCACCCTGCAGTGCGAGATTGCCGAAACCATCCCACCTGTTTCTATGGACCATGGCCGGATAAGGCAGGTCCTCTACAACCTGGTAGAGAATGCCGTAACCCATACACCTGAAGGAGGCACTATAACCCTGTCGGCGGCGACGGATTCAGCGAACCGCATCCGCGTGTCGGTCACGGACACGGGGCCGGGCGTCGGACCTGAGGATCTGGAAACAATATTCGAGAGGTTTCACCGCCTTGACCCTTCACGATCGCGTGCAACGGGCGGCGCTGGCCTGGGACTGACCATTGCCCGGCGGATCATGGAAACGCATGGCGGCCGCATCTGGGCCGAAAGCAAACTTGGCCAGGGGAGCAGCTTCCTGTTCGAGTTGCCACTGAGTCCGTCGACCTTGCCGGGATCTTCCGCTCGGCTCGAAGAGCACGCGCCTGAAGGCTGATCTTCATCGCGAGCGGGCCACATAATCCTTGGCCGATCTACGCTTACAAATAAAGGGTGGTACGGCCCGTTCATCACGGGTCTTCTGAACTTGAGCCGCACGGCCGGTGACGGAGGGTCTACCCGGCTCCCTCACGCACCATCAGGCGCAGGCTCTACTGGACCTCACCTTCGGTGGGAGTCGGTCTCGGAGTGAACAGCGAGAACATCGGCCATTGCTAGACGATCAGGCCTATTGCGGTGGCGCCCAGCAGCGACTCGGCCAGGATCACTCCTATCAGTGAATCTCCGTCAACGACAGGTTGTAGTGAAGTCTTAGGGCGGGCACACTCTTCTGCGGCGACATCCACCGTTACCGTCGCAGCGGCCGGTGCTGCGATGTCCGGCACCGGGGCCTGATTATCCGCCAGAGCCAGGTCGACGATCGTGCCGCCTATTGTCAGCGTCCGTCCCCTTTCACCCGCTCCCCTGCATCAGCGAGAGGATGGGCCCCACGTAGGGATGCAGCGGGTCTACCCGGGCCAATGTGCCACACCCTTTCGACGGATTCCCTGCGGCCCGCCGCAAATCTCGGATTTCGCCTCGCCATCCTCCAGGTCGCCCCAAGGTCGTGACTTCGCTGAATCTCGGGGCCCCAGATGGGACTGTTGATGGCGGCGAATATCACCCCTTCATTCCTTCCGTCGTAGGCCATGTGGAACACGTCTGATCCGGCGTGGTGCGGTCCGGATACCGACCAGGTCCTGCGGCTCTTGTCTGAGCGGAGCAGAAACGCACCCTTTCGAGTGCCCACCATCAAGATGATGTCACCCGCGTTCGCTTCCATGCCTCCAGACAACGCACTCTCCATGTTCAGACCAGGTGAACCTTCCAATCCCCACTCAGAACGCCGATATGTCCTCGCGAAGGTCTATCGGGGCCTCAGAAGCCCGTCCCCTGACTTTGCTCCGGGGAATGTGCATCGGCCAATCCAGGATGGCAAATCGCCCACAGCGGAGAAGAACGCACCAACCCTGAAGATGAGGGAAATGCATTCGTGGGCGGTTGCGGACGGAATGTTGCCCGCTGAATGAGACCCACCATCCCGGTCACAGCCGAGGCTATGGTCATACGCCCATCCCTCAGCCACGTGGTGCAGCCCCTAGGGCAGGCAAACCGTTAGCAACCGGTACAGCAGGATGATGGTTGAGGAATCTGCGCCCTAAAATCCAAGGCCTTTGTCTACCGTAGGCGATCAGTGGGCCAATCTTGGACCCCAAGGTGGGCCCTGTGACTCTCACTCTCGCCCGCGATCAGTCGGCCAACGAGCTAGCCGAACGGGCTGTGCGCTACTTCAGGGCCGCGTTCGTCGAATGCGCTACGCCAGACCTGGCGTCCCGGCCGTTGGCGTCGTAGTAGGCAATAGCCTTCTCGACGTGGTCGTACGTCAGCGCATCGTCGGAATCGGTGGCCGGCGGCGCGTCCTACTCACCCTCAACGTAGTAGGCAGCAGAGAATACGTACCCGTCGTGGCGGATTATCCACAGGTACACCGTCAATTGCCCCGCGGTCCTGGGGTTGGGCCACAGGTACTCGAACCAATGGCCTTCCTCGGTGGCGCTGAGAAGCGATTCGCCAATTGGCTCACCGGCCACAATCCCCTGGAACGAGCTGGCATCCCCTCCAACCAGCGCTTGCTCCGCGCCCGATACGACTATGACCCCCTGGGGATCAACCATCATCAGCCAGTAAGAGCCGTCTATGCTCTCCGGGCTGTTGTAGTGCGCAACCGTGGCCTCCAGACCCTGGCTGTCATAGTAGTCCATAGCCTCCTGGACGTAGGCCTGGGTGTAGGCCGCCGGGTCCGCGACGCCCGGATAGTAGCCCGATGCGAAGATCATCCCGTCCCGGCGCACCGCGTACCCGACCTTTGGCACTTCCTTAAGGGTTACCGGGTGCGGCCACAGGTATTCCACCCACACGCCTTCTCCCTCCCCGGCCTTGGCCAGCTCCCTACCCAACTCGAAGCCGTCGGAACCCACCACGTCCTTGATGTCCGTGCCTACCAGATGGGGCAGCAGAGGGTGTACGTGATAGATGTCGTTCTCGTCGGTGGCAAAGAGATACCACTCGCCCTCGAAGCTGGCTACGCTGTTGTAGTAGTTGAGCATGGACTCCAGTCCGTCCCGCTCGTAACGCGCTATCGCCCGCTCCACGTACTCCAAGGTGTATTCGCGCGGGTCCGCGTCCTGCCAGGCGGGCGGCTCCGGCGTTTCACCCACGGTGTAGTAGCCGGACGCAAATATGAGGCCATCGTGGCGGATGGCCCAGGTGGTCTTGGGCTCCTCTACCCGCGTGATCGGGTTGGGCCACAGGTACTCCACCCAGACGCCTTCCTCGCTTGCAAGGGCTATCTCCTTGCCCAGTTCCTGCCCGTCGGAACCAACCACACCCTTAATGTCAGTCCCTATCAGGTGCGGGAAAATGGGATGGGCCAAGTAGTTGTCATCCCCACCAATCAGGAACAGGTAGAAGCTCCCCTCCAGACTGTCGGGACTGTTGTAGTGGGCAATCGTCGCTTCAAGCCCCTCGCTCTCGTATAGGGCTATTGCGCGGCTCACATAATCCTTGGTGGCCTCCGCCACGTTCTCCTGGAGGGTGGAGTGGCCGGATACGAAGATGAGACCATCGCGCACGACAAGGTAGCTCCGCGTCGGCCCCTGCCTGGTAGAGGTGCCGGTGGCCGTCTCCTCTACATATATCCCCTGTCCCTCATACCAGGCACCGTCCTCTGTGGCGACTCCCAACAAGAACGCGGCGGATTCGTGCCTGCTTCCCAGGAAATGATGATAGAACGGCATTGCCAGCAGGATGCCTTCATCCATGCTGATTATGTAAAGATACCGGCCGCCCTCAATGCTCTCGTCGCTCTTGTAGTATTCGACGGTCGCGTCCCGGCCGTTGGCCTCGTAGTAGGCGATGGCCTTCTCCACGTAGGCGCGCGTCACCGCGTCGTCTTCATTTGCGGGCTCGGGTTCCTGGGTTTCAGTCGGCGCTGCGGTGGGCGCAGCGGTCGCCGTGGGCGCGGCGGTCGGTATAGGAGTTGCAGTCGGCGCTGCGGTGACAACGGGCTCCGGCGCTGGGGAAGGGTCGTCGCCGCAGGCAGCTGCAAAGACTCCAATAGAAACGGCGACCACAAGCAAGAGCAGTGCTCTCACACCCGCTGGTGCTCGCTGGCACTTCAATCCCGTCCGACTCATCCGCTTTCTGCTCTCTCGCTCGGTTCGCAAAACTAACCCTCTCTGGAATGTACTAGTGATCTGTCGACTGTTGGATGTTGGCAATGTTGCAAAGGGTGGGGCGACTAGACATCAACCAATGTTCCGAAAAACCAAGGGGCGACACGAGATCCAGTACTAACCAGACGAGGGGTGCGCGCCGCTACTGGCGATATCCTCAGCCTTTCAGATATTCATACTCAACACGATCGGCCTCGTCATGTTGGCGGCGTCTGAAGTTTACCTGTCATGGTTGACATTTGCCGCGCTGGCAGTCACCGGAGCCACCATGATCCCGCAGACCCTCAGGCTGCGGCATTTGGGCTATGGCCGCCTCATCGTAGCAAATTTCCACGCTGCTTTTTTTGGCGGTATGCGCTTTGGCGCTCCATTTGGGCGGAACTGGTTCGCTGGCCAGCTTGATGGAGGTTCCCGCCCTGCTCCTGTCAGTATTGGCCCTGCGTCTGGCCTCCCTCCGCCGGTTCTTAACATGGACGGTGAGCGTAGCTGCGGTACGTGGGATAGGGAAGACTGAATATGACTATGGTCGTGACCATGGTAAGCTGACACGATTCCGGTCTGGAAAACTAGCGTCATGGATACAAACGGCGACACATCAGGCGGCTCTCGGACCATGAAGGCCTCGGAGTTCAAGGCCAAGTGCCTTCAACTCATGGACGAGGTGGCCGACGGCGGAGGCGAGATAGTCATCACCAAGAACGGGAGGCCCCTCTCCCGTCTCGTGCCCTATCGGGAAGCCCCAAGATCTCTTTTCGGCGCAGGCCGCGACCGAATGAAGATCGTTGGCGACATCATCAGTCCTGTCGATGTTGAATGGGAAGCGGAGGCCAATCCGGATAGGGTGCTGAATCCATGATCATCGTGGACACTCATGCGCTTATATGGCTGTGGACCGGCACATGTAGGCTGGGCACGGGCGCAAGGCGGACTATTGACGATGCGCTTCGCGGCCAAGAGCTAGCCGTATCCGCCATGACGTTCTGGGAAACAGCAATGCTCAAGAGCAAAGACCGATTGGACTTTCCGGAGGACGTCGGGTTGTGGCGTCGGGAACTGCTCCGGCAGGGGCTCGCCGAGATCCCCGTCGATGGAGAAATAGGAATCCGTGCCAGCGCCTTGCCCGACTTTCACGCCGACCACGCCGACCGAATTATCGTTGCCACGGCCCAGGCCGGACACCGGCTGGTAACTGGCGATGAGCGAATCCTGGCCTGGGGTGGCAACCTGGCCCGGCTTGACGCTAGGGAGTAACGGGACGAGGAGGCTGAAGCGTACACCCTTCTGGCCTTTAGCCACCGCTACTTGCTCGTCCCAGCGTGTGCCTCTACCCGTCGGCTTCCTTGGATGCTCAATTGACTTTCACACCTGATGCCGTCGCCCTTGATATTTCCCGGAAGATAACCCGCCGGCTGCGAGGCGGAACCAAACTGCGGCGGGACTTCACGCCAGGCTCCTAGTGGGTCGCTGCTTCCATAGCAGTGGGTGTCGCCGGGGAAATGGCCGAGGATGCCGTCAACATCGGCATGGGCGAAGGCGACGTTCAGGTCTCGGATGAGCCGCTTTGTCGGCCAGTCCGGCTGGTCTCGCCGCTTCTACTCCGGAGACTTAAAGAGTGAAATGCGGTTACCAGCGATGTCAAAGAAGATGGCCATCGAGCCGAAACCGCCGGGAATCTCGGTGGGAGGCATCAGCGCGCTGCCGCCCAGACCCACAGCCTTGTCAAGGTAGGCCTGCAGGTCGCTGACCATAACCGCGACGGAAGGAGTGTTGGGCGGCATACCCTCTCCGTGCTCGAAGATACCCCCGCCTATCCCTCCCGCTTCCTGCTGGACAAGGCGGTAGTTGGTCTCCTCATGTAGGTGAACTTGCCAGTCGAACATCCCGGCATAGAACTCGGCGAGCATCGCCGCGTCGCTGCCTCCCAATTCGAAGTGCACTACTGGCGGACCGTTCCCCTTGGGCGGCATCTGTCCGTCCCATACCGGCGGTAGCGAATACAGACCTATGGTGTTTCCGGCGGGGTCCTCGAACATGGCGATCGAGCCCATGCCAGGCGCAATCTCCATAGGCGGGACAATGGCCTTACCGCCCGTGCCGGCAGCCTTATCCAGCGCCACCTGAAGGTCGTCGACCTGCACATAGAAGGTGACGTAGCTTCGCGCCGGCGTACCCTCAGCCGTGGGAAACAGGCCGCCACCGATGCCCCCCTCGTTTGCGGAGACCAAGCCGTAGTTGTGCATTTCTTCGCCCTGCGCCTCAATCTTCCACCCGAACAGATCGCGATAGAACTGCCGCAACGCAGGCCCATCCGGGCCGGCAATTTCGAAGTGCACCACCGGGTTTCCCATTGCTTATCATCACCTCCGGTTCAGGCGGGTTGAGTATCACCCCGCCTCTCAATGTAAGGCCGGATTTTGCAACGGGTCAATTGGCTTGCCTCTGTTGCGTTCCGGTCGGCAGGTAGCCAGTCCGACCATTGGCCTGCTCGAAAAGCTCCCGTCCATACTGTAGGTCAGTGCGCCGGACGAAGTACTTTCCGTAATAGACAACCCGCCAAGGCACACAAGTCTGGCGAAGAGAGCACGGCCCTGTGCATCAAGTCTCTTCCAACGCATTGCTCTCCACCGGTCCGCCGCCAGGGTCACAGCGTTGAGGACTAGAACTATGCCAAGTGCTGAAACGGTCTACCTTCAGTCACCTGTAAGCGACGCATCTTGACGATGGACAGAGCCTTTTTCGAGATCTGCCCCAGAGGGCTGTGAGTTCGCTTAGCTGCTAAGCAATCCCTCCCTTAGGGCGGGACTCGGCAACCTGCGCACCCATCCAGCAAGACCGTAGCGCCTCTTCGGCAGTGCGGATGACTGTTCCCCCCTCTACGGCTCCGATGCCATTGGGTCACTACCCAAGTCAGCGGCCGATGTTTGTCTTTCCTCACCCTTCGCTATCCGGTAGCCAATCCGGGGCTCGGCGACGATGCATCCGGGGTTGCTCGCATCGCCGTCACGCTTGTGGCGCAGCCTCCTCACGTGGGTGCGCACCGGGCCTGAACCGCCGGAACTGCCCAGGCCCCTGAACGACTTTAGAGATTCCTCGTGTGAATCCGCCGCCCCTCACCTCAGGACGGTCGCTGGCAGATCCTACACTCTGTCTATTGCCACAGGTCGGGATCGGGTCGGTTCATCAGTCCGAAGCCCAGATATCCGTACCAGATAACCAGTAGCACGTAGAAGCCACGGGCCAAGGTGATAAAGGTGTCGCGGCTGCCGTTGTCGAGTATGGCTACGATGAAAAAGACCATTACGGCCAGGCTGACAAGGGCAGCCAACAGGGAGATTATCCGGTTGAAGTCGTCTCTCGTGGAGAGGCCCAACGCGAAAATGGAGCCGCCAAACCCAAGCGTAATCCCACCGGCATAGAAGAGAGCGGAACCGGCGTAGTAGACGGGAACGCTTCCCGCAACCTGGTCACTGGTCTGGGCATCGGCCAAGATGAAGTCCATGCCGCCAGCGAGAATCCAACCGGCCAGGCCGACGAAGATCATGAAAAAGCCCATCTGAACCAACGCCTTGCCGTTGCCCTGCAAGGTTACGTTCCGCATTAGCGCGTAGAGGCCTGAGAGGATCAGGGCCAGGCCCAGGATTATCGCGATGTTGGTTACATTGGTCAGCGCGGCGTTTGCACCCTTGGCCGTTATGGAGCCAATGGCGTCTGACACGTCGGCGCTGTCTATTATCAGTCCACCTGGCTCTACGAGAAAAAATACGAAGGCGATTACCGGGCCGAATATGAGGGACAGACCCGCTAGCCGGTTCACCGATATAGTGCCCATGTTTGAACCTCCTTTACCTGATGTCGTGAGAAGGACCCACTCTGTCCAATCCCCCCTAACATACACACTGACAACGGAGTTGTGGCATTGCGATAGGAGATTACCTGCACTCCGGATTTCGGTCCAACTGGAGAGTTAGTCCACTGGACCGTTGAATTTGCAATCCAAGGAGATCTGTCAAAGCGCACGGCTCCGGGGAGAGAACTAGGGCCCCTGCATCCATCACCAGCCCAACATTTGCTCTCCACATGTTTACCGCCGGACCCCTGACGCTATGAGCTACAGTGATGCGACGTACTGAATGTCTCCCTCTGCAGTCACCGGTTGCCCACATCGGCTGACCATAGACGGCACTTTTCGACACCCCTTCTCATATCGATCACACGGTTCCTCAGCGGCGGGGGGCCAGACCTACTGGTGTCGAGACATCCGGCACGCGAGCCGGCGGTAGCGTGCTGCCGTCAGGGTCTCCGAGCGGTCTCGGTCCGGGGCGCCGAGCTCAGAAGGGCATCACCCGGCCCAGCCCGCGCTCTTTCGCCATGCGGTAGACGCGAATGCCGACGACGATGTCCTCGATGGCGACTCCCTGCGACTCGAAGAGGGTGATATCGTCGTCCGACCGGCGGCCCGCGACGTGGCCCGTGACCACGTCTGACAGGTTGCGCACGTGGTCCCACGTGAGGATGCCGCGGTCGATCGGCTCGACCAGGTCGCCGCACTCGATCTTCGCCTCTTCGACGTCGTCGGCAACGATCACACTGGAGCGACGGACGACCTCCGAGTCGACCTCCTGCTTCATCCAGTGATTGTTCCCGGCTGCGTTCACGTGCGCGCCGGCACCGAGCCATTCGCCCAGCAGTACGGGCGTGGGAGCAGTGGTGATTACGTTGACGATATCGACACCTTCGACGCACTCACTGCCGCTGGCGACGGGGAGGACCTCGATGCCGAGGCGCCGCTCCATCATCGAGGCGAAACGCTCCCGGTTCTCACGGTTGCGAGAGTAGATCCTAGCACCGGTTATGTCCCTGACCCTGGACACGGCTTCAAGCTGCGTGCCGGCCTGGTAGCCCGATCCAATCATGCCCACCGTGGACGCGTCGGCGCGGGCCATGTGCTTGGTCGCGATGCCGCTGGCGGCGCCGGTGCGGAACTGTCCCATGCCGTTGGCCTCTATGAGGGCGATGAGTTCCGCGGTGGACGCGTCGTAGAGCTGAACGTAGAAGCGCGAACTGTTGGCGACGAAGTCATAGGTCTTCATGCCCATGACGCCAAGCTCGGGGGCGGTCGCGGCCATGAAGTTAAATGCGCCGTCGCCGTTGGGCAGACGGTTGCGCGGGAAGTTGAAGGCCTTGCCTTCGGCGAGGTGGACGAAGCCCTTCTCCACCTCGTCGAGCGCGATGTCCATGGTCAATACGGCGGCGACGTCTTCTTCCGAGAGGTAGAGGGCCATATCGGTTCTCCGTTGTGTTGATAGGCCTGACCGGCCGCGGGTCAGCGCCGTGCGTGAAGCTTATAACCAAACCCTCTGACGGTACCGATGGAGACTGTGTCCTGGGGTTCGAAAGTCCTCCTGCCGGGGTGGACGCCTACCCCGGGAGGGCTGCCGAAAGCACTCTCACCCCGACAGCGCCTCGTGGCTTGAGGCACTGAATGCACATGTGGAGTCTTTCGATCCGGCTACTCCGAGAGAACTGCGCGCCGGACCCGTCCCTCCGCAGCAACATATGGGAATCAGGCTATACCGCCTAGACCCGTCCTCGCTCAGCGACCTTGAGTGGATCATTTAGGCTCAACCCCCAAGTGCCGCCCGTTTACCCCTGTACGCCGCCATGAGCCCGTCTCGCTGATCCCTGGGCAGGTATTTCACCGCTTCGCGCATGGCGACACCCGAGATTTGGCTGGTCCTAGGCGCTATCCAGCTGTAGACAAGGCAGGGGCGCTTTTTGCTCACCTCTCGCAGTGTCCATCCGATGGCCTTGCGGATGAAGAACTCCTTTTCACCGAGCATCGCATCTGCGTATCGGCTGAACCGGTCGAAATCTCCTTCGCCGCGCCGCAATGGTCCCAACAGTGCGAGGATGGCAGAACGGCGCACCCAGAAGTCCGGATCCCGTGACCACAGGTTCAGCGTTGAGCCAAGCTCGGGAAACCGCTCCATTAGCGAACCCGCCATGTAGATTGACAGAGGGTCGACATAGACCCAGGACCTTGACCTGCGAATAAGTGTTTCGACAAACGCCAGATCTCTCGCTTCCAGGAGATGGGTCGACTGCTGAAGGGCGACAACACCCGCCACGCGTAGTTCATGAACGTCCTTATCCCAACAGGCCTCAACGAACGCAAGAAGTCGCGTCCTTTCGGAAAATGAGCCGCGTCCCACGACCTGCCTTACGGTCTTGCGGATTGAGGGAACACTGGCCCCGATGAACCGAAGGTCGCTCTTAAGGTACCGCTTCTCGTTCTTGGCGCGTTCAGGGTCCGCAGAGGCTCTAAGGGACTCACGAATCGCTTCTACCAGCCGACTAACCTCGGCCTTCCTGTCCAATCTCACTGCTCCCCGTAAAGGTCCCGTGCCAGGACCTGCACGCTGGGGGTTGGCCCGAGACTGGTGGCGCTGACCGCAGACTCGCAGGTGCCCTGAACCCGGCCCAATGAAGACCTATCGGTGGAAGCGCAGCCAACTAGACCACGGGCAAGTATCCCTAGGGTGCGGATGAGGTGGAAACAGTCATTCATCACGCTGGCAAGATAGTAATAGCACCGGCCCACCACCATGAAGCAGGAGACGTGGAAGGGCCAAGGCTGGCCGGGACCCCTCGGTCCGCCGCGTTACCCTCTTTCTGCCGCCAGCCGTATCTCAGATCTCTTCGCCGGACGCTCTCCATGGGGCTTGCGATAGACCGGGAATTCGACAAGGTCAATCATGGCTCCGGCAGGCCGGCCAGATCCTCGCACCACCTAGACTGCGCCTTCCATGCCTCTCATTTACCTGGCACCGTAGATCAGGTTCGGTAGCCACAGCGCAATCTGCGGAAATGCGAGAACGAGAGCAATTACGACCGCCATGCACGCCATGAATGGCAATACGCCTATCCACACGTCCGAAATCGTGCGAGCCCGCACCGTCTGATTCGACTGTTCGGCTTCTTCTCGGTCGACATCCTGGCGAACGCCGTGCAGGACATACAGGTTGATCCCTTCAGGTGGACTGATCAGCGCCGCCTCAACCAGGAGCACCATTATGACGCCGAACCAGACAAGGTCGACTCCCGCCTGCTGCAGCGTCGGGATCAGGATGGGCACGGTGGTCACCATCATGGCGAAACTCTCCATGAAGGTGCCCAGGAGAAGGTAGAACACGATCAGAGCCAAGACCAGCTGCCAATCACTCAGGTTCAGGCTCGAAATGGCCTCGGCGATCTCCCCGGAGATTCCAAGCCGAGCGAATGCGAAGCTCAACGTGAATGCGGCAAGAAGGATCAGGAAGATCATGCCGGTGGTTCGAGCCGTGGAAATCAGCGACTGCTGGACGATCCGCAGGTTTCGCCTCAAGACAACCCGGACAGTCTTGCGAGATGGCATGTGGGACGCGCGAAGCGCCTCCTGAGCGTCACGGGTAAGGAGGTGGATGAGGCCGGTCCGCCTGAGCAGGCAGCCCAGCAGCGGCGTAAGTAGCTCGCCCGAGTTCAGCAGAATCGCCAGCGCAAACGCGCCAGATACCCCAAAGGCGGCCGCTTCGCTTGGCGATGCGATTCCGAGATAGATAAATCCCAGGACGATGAAGATGAGGGCCAGTATTGGCAGAAGGTGGAAGGCTCCAAGCAGTCTGACCTTCCAACCCTCCCAGCTGCCAAAGCTCTCGCCCCGCTCTCTCGGGGCCATATCACGCCAGGACACGGCCAGGATGGCTATCATCACAACGAATGACGTCGCAAGCAGGAGTCCGGGCAGAAGGCCCGCCATGTAGAGGCGTCCGATCGATTCCTCCGCCAGCACCCCGTAGAGGATCAGACCTATGCTGGGAGGAATCAGGATGCCCAGCGTTCCACCGGCGGCCAGTGAGCCCAAGACCATGCGCTCCGAATAGCCTCGCCGCCTAAAGGAGGGAAGCGACGCCCGGCTTATGGTGGCGGACGTGGCCACGCTCGAGCCAGAACAGGCCGAGAAGATGGCACATGAAACGACGTTGGTGTGGATGAGGCCGCCCGGGAGGAACCATAGCCAACGGGCGATGACGGCATACATGCGCTCACCAATACCTGAGCGGTTCATCAGCTCACCCATGAGAATGAACAGCGGCACGGCCACCAAGATGAAGCCGGTCGTACCCTCCCAGGCCTTGTTGGCCATGATGTTCCAGAGGGGAGCATCGGAGAAGAAGTACATGATGATCAAGGACAGGCACCCCAGGGCGGCGGCAACGTACATGCCCGCCATGAAGAACGCGCCCATCAACCCGAATGCCACGCCGAGAACCAAGGCCTAACCTCCGAAGACCGTCCGAGGGATCATTCGACCTTGTGTCCCCCCATGACCTCGTGCAATCGGGGGAGCAGCCTCTCGGCGATCATCGAGAGCATCATCTGCAGAGCGGTGACCACCAGCATCGTGAATCCAACGGCAACCACTGCCTTCGGTATGAACAAAGGAGTCCGCGGGTAGACGTTGTTGTAGACGTCGCGCTGGTAATCGCTGATCACGCTCTCCCACATCTCCCAGGCGGTCACGTAGCCCAAGAAGGCCAGCCCGCCAAGTGCCACCATGTCCGCCACGGCCCGTACCGGCGGGCTCATCCGTGGCAAGAGGACATCGATTCTCACGTGAGAGTCCGAACGCAGTGAGTAGGCCAGCGCCCAGGTGACGGCCATCGCCAGAACGTAGCCGCTGATGACATCGGTTCCCGGGGCGCTAGGCCAGTCGAGATTCCGAGCTACCACCTGGTAGGTGATGAAGAAACCGAGCAGCAGCAGTTCAAGGCCGCAAATGTATCCGAGGAGCAGGTACAGCCTGTCGGCCTTTTGGCCAATGGCGCGGAAGGCCAGCAGCAGATAGAGAGCCGGCGTCTTCCGTCCCTCGTAGGTTGGCAGGCTCTCAGCGTCCACCGCGTCTTCCTAGGTTTGCGATTCGCGGCGCCAGGCCGATTTTGCACCCACTGGGCGACGAAGGCGGCGCGCGAGGATTTCTACTTCCTCGGACCGGCGTTCAAGGTCTCACAAACCGGTCTCAGAACCATTAGGACGGCTCGGTTGCCGCCCGAACCCCGACCCGCCAGCAGGGAGCGTTCCTGGCCTGGATTGGGGTACGCACCCAGAGTTCGTCTCGCAGGCTGAACTTCCTTCAGACGCCCGCCACAGCAGGAACGATCACGGCGCGAACGGCCCCTTGGTAACGGGGACCTGCCTGATCGACCCGTCGGGTTCCACCCAGAGACCCGTGTAGGGACTGATCTTCTCATTGGCGATGTCGACGATCTCCTGGTTCCGTTCCGGGTATCCGAGGCGACGCAGCCATCCGGGAAAGACATGCTCGGGGAATACCACGGTCCGGATGTGGCGGATTATCTCTTCCGAGAATGGCACCGGCTGAACTCCGAGCTGCTGATGAACTTGCAGCGCGACTACGTTCTGGAACGGGGCCAGGCGAAGTGCCTCAAGCTCGGCCTTTGCGCCTTCCTCGATGAGGATCTGTTGCAGGTCTTCCGGAATCTCGTTCCAGACGTCCTTATTGATTACGTTGTTGGTGTACCCGAAGCCGATCACGGGGCCGGCCATGTAGCTGGAAACTTCGTACAGACGGTCCGGGATTGCCAGCAGTATCCCGGTGGCAGCGGCGTCTATTTGGTCGAGTTCCAACGCCTGATACAACTCGCCGAATCCCAGGAACACGCCCTCGGCTCCCATGCCCGTTATGAAATCGGTTATGGCGCCGCCGTGAGTCCTAATCTTGAGGCCCTCGAAGTCCCCGACGCTCTGCAGGGGCCTGTTCCCGAAGAACCACTGGTCGGCGCCGGCAAACCAGTTCCGATTAAGCACAGGGCTGCCACCTGTGGCATCGAGTATGATCTGGTCGACCTCCGGCGCGACGTCCGTCAGTATCATGTAGGAGCTTTCCCAGTCGCTGGCCATGCCCCAGAGGGCCTGCACCTCCAGGGCCGGGAGCGCGCCCGCTACGTAGCCGGCGTAAATGTTCACCATGTCCAGGGTGCCTTCTCGCACCTGATCCAGGGTGTCGGGACCCGCCAGCCCCAGCTCGGCGAAGGAAACCACTGAGAGCTTTACCTGGCCGTTGGTGCGCCTTTCCACGTTGGGTGCCCAGTAGGCCTGGATCAGCAGGCAGGTAGGCAGGGTGCGGCTAATGCAGACGTGTTGAATCTCGATGCTTTGCCCGCTTGAGGTCAGTTCGGTCGGGTTGGTCAGCCTGGCCTTTTCTATGAGGTCTCGATAGTAGTCGCTGGTAAAGATGAACATGTGGCTGGCGATGCCCAACTCCGGAACGCCGAACAGTGCCGCCATGGACCCCTGCGCGTATTGCTCCTGGGATGCCTCGAACATCATGCCCTCGTGGGGGGGCGGACCGATCAACTGCATGGGATCTCCCACAAAGATCGCACCCGGTCCGCCTGCGCGCTCATTCGCATATTCGGCAAGCAGCTGCTCTCCTGAAGCCGCCGGCTCTACGGCTGGTTCAGAAACAGCGGTCGCGGTGGCCGTCGGCTCGGCAGGCACAGCGGTCGCGGTAGCAGTCGGCTCGGCAGGGGCGGCGGTCGCCGTGGCCGTAGGTTCGGCAGGTGCAGCGGTTGCCGTGGGATCTACGGCCTCATCGCCACCGCATGCGGACAGTGCCAATCCCGCGGCGAGAAAAGCCACGATGAAAAAAGATGCCCTCTTCATTGAATAACCCTCTCTTTTCTCAGACCGTCCCGACGGGCTCCCTTGTGATCGTCCGCTGAAAATTGACGAGAGCGTTGCGAATTCCAGCGAAAGGGTTGTCCGGCGTGGGCTACTTGTAGTGCCCAGATCTTACTCTGTCAACGGCATGCGGACGCTTACTACAGGACCGAACTCTCCGGGCGAGTCTCTGGTAGGGTGACGTTCCACCGTCGAGTAAGTCTGCGCAAGCAAACTGTTCCAGGCAAACAGGGCGTCTCCCCCTCAGCGCCCACGCGCCGGCGAACTACCCCAGAAAACGCTCACACTCAGGTCCGTCGCCTAAGGGCCGATACTGATACCGAGTACAAAACAATTCCACTTGGGGCTGCCAGTATGCCACACAGAGTACCTCGGTGATCCCATCCTGCTACAGGCTTTCATCTACGGGCTAACGCTTCGGACCTGCCTCGGGACATAGGCTATCCCTCCCGGCGTATGCCGGGTCTCATCATCAATCCACCCCCCCGAGCCTTCGTTTCCGCAAAGCTAACATTAGAGTTCGACCACAACTTGAGGGGAAGCTCAGCTTGGAAGAAGGAAAGGTAGGCCGGCATCTGACCATCGGGCTCGGCATTTTGGTCTTGGTGCCGCTTGCGCTGATGGTTGCCTGCGAAGATGGAATCGGAGGACCGACTCCGACCCCGACACCAACGAAGGCTGAAATAGCCGAAGAGGCGGCCCGGGAATGGGCGAGCAGGAGCATGGGGAAGGTTGCGGACGAGTTGATTGAATTCGCCGTGGGCGAGGTTCCGGCAGTGAGTCGGCTCGCTGGAGATGTCCTCGAGGAACAGATCCGTAAGAGCGCTACCTGGAACTTCCAGACGCCTCAACCTGGTTTCGGGCACAGGTACGGCGTGACGGCGACCGTCTCGGTGCAACTTACCATCGACCTGCCCCTTCTCGACGAGAAGGCCTATTTGGTGTCACTGCCCGTGCGTCTGGATGTCGATACTGTTGATAAGGCCATCTTGGACTGGTCACCTAACATCCTTGGAGCGACCATCGAAGAGGTCGGTGAGTAGTCAGATCCCTGACCTGCTGCCAAATTCTGCCACCGCAGGCGGAGCTCACCCGGACAACGGTTGTCCAGGAGGCGAAGTCGCCCGACCGACGACGCCAAGATATCGATGCGGTAGGCAAGTAACGCTAACGCGAGACAAGCGCCCTGTTCGCGGAGAAGGGGTCCGGCGACGGGAGCAGCCCAGAGCGTCCCCGGGCCATAACTGGACGAAGGTAATTCAAGAGATGTATAGGTCACTTTGACTCGTGCTGCTTTACCGAGTGGTGACAGATATGCCAGTCGAACGAGACCATCTGATCGATGGAATCCAAATTGAGGTTGCGACCTTGCCGGTAGCGGGTCGTCTGGGCGATTCGCGGCGTGCAGGTTTGATCAGTCTGGCGATTGTCTCCGCTCTAGCGATGGCCATCGCCTGTGGGGGGTCCCAGTCGACCGAACCCGGGGTGGAGCGAGTCGTTGAAGTGGTCAAGGAGGTCGAGGCTCCGGTCGAGGTCGAGATGGAGCGAGTCGTTGAGGTGGTCAAGGAAGTCGAGGCACCCGTCGAGGTCGAGATGGAGCGAGTCGTTGAGGTGGTCAAGGAAGTCGAGGTACCCGCCGAGATCGACGCGGAGCCGGTCAGTCCTCCGTCGCCCGGCCTCTGGGTCGGCGACCTGATCGGCGATCCGGGGCAGTCGGAATTCTCCCCGCCGTGGCTGGCCGTTCGGATCAGGCCCGGGGAGGATCCGCACCAGGATCCGTGGAAAATTGAGGTCGGCCCCTCGCCCGGCTATCTGCCGCCGGCATTTCTCTGTGAACCGAAACAGAGACCGGACGGCTGGGAGCTGTCCTCGTGCACGGGGCTGGTCTATGTGGATCTCCTCTTCTTTGCCCCTGCAGGAGGAGGCGTACTGGAGGTCACCCTCTCCTCTCCCAGCTTTGTCGCCAGAGGAAACCTTACGCGGATAGAGTCCCGGGACGAGCCTCAGTCCAGCGACAACGTCGAGGTTCTGTGGCATCAGCCGGGCGAGGCCCTGCACTCGGACATCTGGGCCGAGGACGGGCTCGTTTTCGCCCCCAGACTAGACGGCATGATCGAGATCATAGACGCCGTCAGCGGCAGCATCCTCGGGCATGCAACGGCCGGGTACTACGTGTTCGACGTCAAGGCCAGAGACGGGATTCTCTATGCAGCCACCGCCTCCAGCGGCCTTCAGATCATCGACGTCTCGGACCCGGTCAGACCCCAGCCCATCGGCGAGTTCTTCGCTCCCCTTCATGAAGGCTTTACGAACTTTCACAACATCTTTCTGTCCCCCGACGGTGAGTTCGTATATGCCATCAACCAGTCCGAATACCCGAAGACCGACTTGCTGGTCATAGACGTGTCGGATCCTGAAAATGCAGTTGAGGCCGGCCGGTTCAGCCTGGACACCGACACAACTTCGGCGTTCAACTTCCACGACACCCACGATGTCAATGTCATGGAGGTCGAAGGCAGGCTGATCGCCTTCCTTAACTACCTCGACGCGGGCCTGTGGATACTGGACGTTACGGACCCGCAGGACATAGTCGCCGTGGGCTCAATCACCTGGGAGGGCATCTTCAGCCACAGCGGGTGGCCCTTCAGGATTGGACCGAGACTGTACTATGCCCACAACGCAGAGGGCTTCGACGCCCATATGACGATTCTTGACGTCACCGACCTGGCCAATCCGACGGTCGTTTCGCGCTTTGCCACCCGAGAGGGCATATCCATACACAACGTTCAGGTTGAGGACGGCATCGCCTATATCTCGTATTACCTGGACGGGCTCCGAGTGGTCGATCTGAGGGATCCGCTTTCACCAAGGGAGATCGCCCATTTCGATACCGTGCCGGCCGAAAATGAACGGGACATCCTCCAGGGCGCGTGGGGGGTACGAGTGCTCGATGAAAACGTGTACATCTCCGATATCGAACTGGGGACGTACGCCTTGAGGGTGGACATAGATTGATGCCAGCATCTCCATCTTCGGCGAATCGAGGGACCCGACTCTACGGTACGGCGGCAAGGCTGTGCGCGGTCTTGTTGGCGGTGGTGACCGCCCTAATCCTGGCCAGTCCGGGCTGTGGTGGCACCTCGGAAACTCAGCCGTCCAGCACCCCTCTTAAGATCGGCCTGCTGCTGGACTTTACCGGATCTCCCGAGGCCTCTTCGGACAGAAAGCGGGCTTTTGACCTAGCGATACGACACATCAACGACGGAGGCGGAGTGCTCGGAATGCACGTCGAGAGTGTCGCCGCAGATGCCACCGGCGACCCGTCCACCGCCGTTCAGGTGGCCAGGCATCTCGTGGAGGTAGAGGGGGTACATGCGATAGTTGGACCAAACGCCAGCTCGGCGGCACTGCCGGTCTCCCAGGAAGTCTCGGCCTCGCTTGGCATACCCACTATCAGCCCTTCGGCCACCTCTCCGTACCTGACCGATGCCGAAGACGAAGGTTACTTCTTCCGCACGGCACTCTCAGATGCGCTCCAGGGTCCCGTGCTAGCCGACCTGGCCCGGGATCGCGGCTTCACCAACGTCGGCTTGATCTACCAGGACGACGCCTACGGCCAGGGACTGGCAGACGCCTTTGAAGAATCCTGGACCGGAACCCTTAGGCCCGTGTCCGTTGCCGTGGGACAAGCAGGCCATTTTTCGGAACTGGCACAAAGCGCCGAACTGGGGGCTCAGGCCCTGATCGTAATAGCCTTCGAGTCACAGGCCCTGGCAATAGTGAGCCAGGCAATCGAGGAGGGCCTCTACGACCAGTTCGTCTTTGGCGATGCCGCCAAGAGGCTAAGTCTTGTCAGGAAGCTAGGCGGCCAAAGGCTGGGCGGGATGTACGGTACCGCGGGAGGGTCCGCACCGGACAATGACGCCACAGCCGAGTGGGAGGCCGCCTTCATCGCCGAGTACGGCGAGCTGCCCGTTCTCGCCTATGTCAAGGAAACCTACGATGCTACCGTCGCCCTCGCCCTTGCCGCCCAGGCCGCCGGCACCGTGGAAGGAGCGGCGATCCGCGATCATCTGCGGGAGATCGCAGGGGCGCCCGGCCGGACCGTCCTGAGTACTAAGGCAGGTGTCTCCGAAGGCCTTGGCCAGCTTGCCAAGGGTAGGCAGATCAACTTCGACGGAGCCGCCAATGCCCTGGATTGGGACGCAAACGGTGACCTCGTAAGGGGCCACGTGGGCACATGGAGATTCACGGCCGACGAACGCATAGAAGAACTAGAGGCCGTGTTCGTCGAGAACTAGCGGCAGTCAAGGCCGATCAGGCCACCTGGCGACAGCAAGAACCGATTCGCATCGAGCGTTCATGCACCGCCTTGGACACTGGCTCCGGGGGGAATGCACGGGGATGTGGACGGAGCGGAGAATGCCATACCCGCGGTTCGGGTCCGGCATGAGCGACCTGCGCCATCGTCAAGGGCCCGCCTTCAGAAGAGCGGGTCGGATCCTCGTGTTCCAGTAGTCGACGTCTCCATCTCGACGCAGTTCCTCAACCAGCCGCACGGTGTCCGCTCCCACGGCCTCTCCTAGCTCGGCGGTGGTGCGGCCTTCGGCCAACTCGGTCACTGCTGTCCGCAGCCTCATTACGTAACTGGCGACCTGAAGAGCGGCCTGATCGGACGCTGAGCGGGTCTGCAGGGCCTCTAGCTTCTCCAGCCAGTCCAGGCCCCTTTCCGCCTCTTCGTAGTCATCATCCAGCGGGTTGGTCGTACTCATCCGGCATGCTCCACCATCAGAATCGGCCGGGCCAGGTGAAGGGGGGAGAGATCACGAACGCTGCAGTATCGCCCCGGCCCTAGCCTCCCAGCAGTTCACCACCGCCTCAGCGTCCACCCCACCCTACTCTTGGAAACGATATCAGTGCAGTCCCGTTAGATCACCCCGGACCTGCCCCGAATTCCGGTCCCACAGGCCAGCCTGTGGGCCGGGCCGGCAAGATTGCCTCAGTTGCCGTACTAGAGTTGCGATCCTGGTCGCACATAGCACGGGTGTGAAAGGAACCTGCAAGAGGATTTGCCCCTATATGCAGCTCGATGCGACCTATCTAAAGGTCCTTTCTGCGGTCACCGACGGCCCACATGCTTCGGCTGTTTCGCTCTCCCTCTACGGCTCTCTTCCGGCAAGGGTGACACTATCTAGGATGAACCCTTCGGCGGACGTAAGGACCATCTCCTGTCCGTCAATTGCGACCGCCACGATCCGGCGCGAGTACTCGCCCGGCGCTAGCGGGTCTCCTGTTCTGTCCGAATAGGTCCCATCTTTCAGCGGGAATGGCACGCCGGGAGACGGCGGGGCCATCCGGAAAGTCTCCGTATAGACCGCGGTCCCGTCCCGGGAAAGGACCAGTCGGATCCAGGCGATTGGCACGTTGAAACGGCAACCTCCGGAGTTAAGTGCGTCTATGGCCGTGCGCATTCGGTCCTCAAGCGTTTGGAGGATAAGTTCCACGTCACCTCCTTCCAGCGTGGATTCACACATCGACACCAGCTCAGGTGTGCCGGGGACCCGCAGGCCGAACTCGTAGGAGACCGACACGTTGCCCTCTTCCCAGTTGCCGGTCACCCTGACCTTGTAGTCGCCGGGGCCGTGCTTTAGCTCGAATACGCCGCGCACAGTCGACATTCGCTTAAAGTCCACGTGCACGTCTCCGGGCTCGGTTACCACAAGGGCGAACAGGCCCTCCGGCCGAGTGTCTGACTCCACCAGCACCTCTATTATCCGCTCGTCTGCGGCAACCTCCCTGTACGAGTCGATACCACTCCAAGGGTCAGTCCCGGAGCAGGTGCGGCCGTCCTCGCCTTCCACCTGCCAGCAGGCCTCGCTCCTCGAGCCCTGTATGGTCTTCCCCCTGTACTCGAGGGTGAGCACCGGGAGATCGAGGCCGATTGCGCCAGCCGGGGCGATGGGGGCAACGCCGCGCGCCACCGTAACGCCGGGTTCGGGAGTCGGCCCGTCCTGACCGCACGCCGCCAAGACCACTGAGAAAGCACAGAACAGCGCCAGAGCTGCCCCGCCCACAGAGGGTCGAACTGCTTTCCCTTGACTGCCGACCGCATGTGCCACGTCGAGATCACCCAACCTACCGACTATCCGCACGCCATTACCGATCGGGGATCGAGCCATCGAGGTTCCACGGACCGGGTACCGCACGCTAAGTAAGACGCGGGAGAGTGGACCGTTGTTCCACAGGGCCTAAAGAGGTGGTCTCCGGGCAGTTCACCATTCCCCGTGTTCTTCCCTGCCCTGGTCCAACGGGAATCCGGCCCGTTCCTGCTCCCTGCGTCAACAAACCCCCTCGCGCAAGAGACGGGGCCACTCGAGAATGTCCCACTCTGTTTGGCTGACGCGCATCCCAGATGCCCTTTCCCAGTCGATCGCGCTGCCTTCGTCCGTCCGCCGCTAGAATGAACCCGCGCATTTGAAAGCTATCATCCACCTGGCACAGGCACTGGGTACCTCGCGCGCAATATGCTCGCGGCGCTTTTGAGCGTCCTGGCCCGTGTTGTTGGGAGCACATGTTGACCGCAGGGGTTGGATGGATCAGCGGCGCTGCGTGCACAGACGGCGAGAGACGGTTTTCGACCCGCACCAGATAACCTATCGGCGACGCTGGCGAGCACAGATTCACGGGAGGATGCCCAGATGGCTGCAACGACGCTGGTTTCCAAGATTGAGGAGATCGCCGGGGGTTTCTCCGGCAGGCTGAGCGTATCGGCTCAGAATCTGACCACGGGAGAGCGACTTGGCTTAAGGGAGGCGGAGGTATTTCCTGCCCTGAGCACAATCAAGCTTGGCATCATGGCCGAGCTGTTCCACCGGGTGGAGGAAGGACAGTTGAGCCTGTCCGACAAGGTCGTCATTAAGGCGTCTGACCTGCGCGGCGGGACCGGGGTGTTCCGAGAATTCGACACCCCGCTCGAAGTTACGGTCAGGGACGTTTGCATGATGATGATCGTCGTAAGCGACAACACGTGCACGTGGCTGCTGGGCGACATGCTCGGCATTGCGAGCATCAACGAGCGGATGCGGTCGTTGGGCCTGAAGGAATACTCCCTCAATTCGGACCTTGGTCCCACCATGTTCAAGGAGTTCGAGCAGGGGGGAAAGGGGGTAGAGGCCTATTCTGAGTGCTCGGCCAGGGACTTCACCAAGCTGGTCGCCCTGATAGCGACGGGTAAGCTGGTTTCCGAATCCGCCTCCGCCCAGATGCTCGACATGATGGGGCGTTGCCAGCATGTCGAGTGGCTCGGGCGATACCTCCCCCTGAACCCGTACGCCGCAGAGCTGGGCAGCCCCGCCGAGGTCAGGCTCTACAACAAGCTGGGGGCCGGGCTGCACGCCCGCTGCGATGCAGGACTGATAACCACCCCGAATGCAAGCTACGCGATCACCGTCATGACGGCCGACAGCGATGACCCCAGCCGGATCATATGTTCCCACGAGGGCAGCCGCGCTATCGGCAGAGTCTCGGCGCAGGTCTATGAGGCCTGGGGCGGGCGATGAATTCTCCTTCGTAGACTCTGGGCCGGGCACCTGCACCCCCTGGTGACCGTCGTCCCGAAGTCGTCCCGAAGAGGTACTTCATGCCAAAGTTCGCAATCCGTCTGCTAGCCGCGTTTCGAAGCATCTCCCTTCTCGTCTGGAGGCTTCGTGGCAAGACGCAGGACGATGTGGCCGCCGGGCGCGTTGTCGGCGGCCAGTCCTGGAACGACTTCTGCGATTCACTGAAGGCGGCGGGGGCCGCGCTAAGCTTTCCCGGCGCTCCGCGGGATCCGCTCAACCAGGCGGAGGGTTATCGGTACCTGAGCCGTCTAGCCCGCGCTGGCCTGACCGCGTTTGTTGAGCACGCTGACCCCAAGGCGCCCGTGCTCCACCGCGTTGTCGACGAGATCACCAAGCTGGGCGCCGACAACCCCGACAATTTCTATCAGACGGCCGCGCTTGATGGAAACTACGACTACAGGATCACCGGACGGCGCAACAACATCGCCTACCTGAGCTTCGGCACCCAGACCGGCAACTACGGGCAGGGGGGAGGTCTACCCCCCACCGGCCACATCGAATCCGAGCAGATAGAGATGGACGAGTATGGTTGCTTTGAACTTGTGCTGAGCTGCAAGCCTCAGGATGGGAACTGGCTGCCCATGAGACCGGAAACCGGGACCCTGGTTGTCCGCCAGACCTTCCTCGACCGGGACGCCGAGACACCGGCGGAACTGACTATAGAGCGGATCAACTGCCCAGAGGACGAGCGTCGCGCCGCTCAGCTGACGGCAAGGGCGCTGGACGAGGGGCTCGGGAAGGCGGGGGCGCTGGTGGTGGGCGCGCCGCTTCTGTTCGCCAAATGGGCGCGGGATTTCAAGAGGCATAGCAACGAACTGCCGCGGTTCGATCCGCAGGTTTCCCTGGCCGCCGGAGGCGACCCCAACATCGCCTACTACCACAGCCACTGGGCCCTCGCAGAGGACGAAGCCCTGCTGATAGAGGTAACCCCTCCGGAGTGCGAGTACTGGAATTTCCAGCTAAACAACTACTGGATGGAATCGCTGGACTACCGCCACTTCAGGATCCACACCAACAAGCATCTGGCCCACTACGAGGATGACGGGTCCGTGCTCCTGGTCGTGGCGCACGTGGATCCCGGCCGGCCCAACTGGATCGAGACCGCAGGCCACATGTCGGGCACGATGTGCTTCCGCTGGGTACGGGCCGATGAGCACCCTCAACCCCGGACCCGACTTGTCAAATTGGGCGACCTGCCGGAACTGGCCTAGGGACACATGACCTGCGCGGCCGGGATGGGAACGTGACCTACACGGACTATGGCAACCCCTATCGGCCTATTCCCGTCAGGATCTTTAACCGGATCGGCCGGGCGGGCCGACGCTTCGGCCTTTCCCGTCGGCTGGACGTCGATGCACTCACCGGGTACGCACGGCGCAAGACCGGACTCACCGATTTTGGCGACGGCGGCTGCCTCCGGGCCCTTAAGGTGCTTGTAGACTCGATCAACGACGAGGCGGAACTGACCACGACCGGGCAGCTGATACAGCGGTCGCGCATCGTCGGCGCGCTGATTCAGAGGTTGCGAATCGAGGAGCTGCTCAAGAGACATCCCGAGATCCACGACATCGACCTCGGCACGATCGTCATGGTCACTGGACTGCAGCGCACCGGTACCACGCTGCTACAGCGGCTGCTGAATTCCCACCCAGCGATCAGGGGCGTGTCAGGCGCCGAAGCACTGGACCCGGTGCCGGCTGTCGATCCAAAGGGCCGCGAGCACACATCCCGCAGGAGGCGTGCAGCCATTGCAAAGACGGCCATTTCCTACCTGGCCCCTCAGTTCATGGCGATCCATCCGATCGACCACGAGGAGCCGGAAGAAGACGTCCTTCTGCTTGACCTGACCTTCATGAGCCAGTCCGCCGAGGCGATGATGCACGTGCCGAGCTATTCCCGCTGGCTGGAGGAACAGGATCACACGCGGTCCTATGAATACCTGCGCCTCGTCCTGAAGGTGCTCTGCTGGCAGCGACCGGGCAAGGCCTGGGTGCTCAAGACCCCGCAGCACATGGAATACCTCGATGTATTCCTCGGGGTTTCCCGGATGCGACGATTGTGCAGACGCACCGAGACCCGCGAAGGGCTCTCGCCTCGTTCTGCAGCATGGTGGCCCACGGCCGCGGCATCTTCAGCGATTTCGTCGATCCGAATGAGATCGGGAGGCACTGGCAGAGGAAGAACGCCAGGATGGTCCGGCGGGCCATGCAGACCCGGGAGGACGCAAAGGCCCACCGGTTCATTGACGTGTCGTACTACGATCTGGTGGCAGATCCCGTCGCCGAGCTCCGGCGGATCTGCCGGCAGGCCGGGATCGGTTTCGATCACGGGGCCGAGCGCGAAGCCGCTCGATGCCTGGAGGCGAATCCGCAGAACCGATTCGGCAGGCACATCTATCGGATGAGTGATTTCGGGTTGAGCGAGCAGATCGTCGACGAGGCCTTCGCGCCCTACCGGAAGAAACATGCGATCCCGTTCGAATAGACGGGCAGACAGACGCTGGGCAACAACCGGAGGTCATCGGGGGAGCACCCATTGCCATGGCACGAGAGACTGGGAAGATCGGTGAGGGCGGCGTAGTAGGCGCCACCATCGCCGCGATCCGGGATCTGCGGAGTCGGAAGACTCCCGACATCACTCCCCTCCCGGGCGACGTACGGATCGACGGCAAGACCTGTCTTGTCACAGGGGCCAACAGCGGCCTGGGCAGGGCTGCTGCAATCGAACTGGCAAGGCGCGGCGGGAACATGATCCTGGCCTGCCGGCCCGGTCATGCCGAGACCCGCGGCGAGATCATGCGGCTTTCCGGATCCGGGTCCGTGGAACTGATCGAGGTGGACCTGGCGGACCTTCGCTCCGTGCACCGTTTCTGCGACGAACTCTACAGGCGCAAAGTCCGGATCGACATCGCGCTTCTTAACGCCGGCCTCATGTCCCGCAGATCGAGGAAGACCCCGCAAGGGTACGAGGTCATGTTCGCGGTTCATTTCCTGGCAAAGAGGGTGATGATCGACCGGTTCCTGAAAGATGGCGTCATTCGCCCTTCTGGGGAGACCGGCGAGACGCCGCGGGTCGTGATCATCGCCTCGGAGTCGCACCGGTCCGCCGAGGCCATCGACTTCGATCGCCTCGGTGCGTACACCGAGTACGGGATTACCGAGAGCATGCGGCACTACTCCCTCAGCAAGCTGGCCCTCTGCACGTTCGCGACCGAGCTATCGCGCCGCCTGAACCCGACCGAGAGGATCGATGTCGCCGTGCACGCGATGTGCCCGGGAGGCGTTGCCACGAACATTGCCAGGGACGCGCCAATATTGCTGCGACCGATCGTTAACGCGGTACTGCGGCGATTCTTCCAGTCTCCGGAGGAGGCGATCGGACCGGTCATATACCTGTGCTGTGCGCAGGAAGCGGGCAGATCTACCGGGATGTACCTTCACCTGATGCATCGCAAGCAGGTTTCGCCAGTTGCATCGGACCCGGAAAACGGGGCCAGGTTGTGGAGCGCCAGCGAATTCCTGGTGGCGAAGTCCCGTGAACCCGAATAATCCGGCCCGGTCAGGATCGCCCATTCTTTAGGCTGCGGGGCCTGAGCTAAGGACCCACCGGTATCCGTGGCAAGTCCTCGAAAAGGTAGGTTCTAGACCGTCATCCTGGGAGGCAACGCTCGACGCTAAGCCTGACTGCATCCCGGGCTGCGAGAATCGCCCTGTGCCGTGGCACAGGTTATGTCGACACGCGGCGGTAGAGCCAACCCCCGAGGGTGAAGGACTGTCGGCCGGGATCGAAAACGGCACGCTCTCCCGCACCCCTTCCGGCGCGGAGAATGAAGTTGCCGGACTGCTCCCCTGTCTCCTGCATCGGCGACGGTGCATGAAGGGCCAAACCCTCGCCCGCCGCCGCCGTGATCCAAAGCTCCCCCCCTCGGAAGTCTACCGCGGCAGGTATCCCCGGATAGGCGACGAAGTATCCGGTGTAGGGGGCAAGGTGGCCGGGTGCAGGCTCTGCTGCCGGCAAGTCGGTCTCGGCCGACGGCGCCGCGGGCGGCGTAGAGCCGGTCAGCAGCAACTCCATGACCTCTTTGCCCAGGGTGTAAGCGGCGACATTCGGCCACACGTTTGCCAGTATCACAACCCCCGTGCGGGCCGGGATGTTAAAGGAGATGTGCGAGGCGAAACCGTGTATGCCTCCCCCGTGACCGTGGTAGACGCGCTCGCCCACCCGCTCTGCGGCCCAACCCAGGCATTGACCGCTGGACCAGTCAGGCGCCGCGTACTGGGGCCGGTGCATCTCCGCCAGCGTTCTTCCGTCCAGAACCGCGTTCTGGTGCGCCTCGTCTACATCCCCCCGGAACTGGAACGATATCCAGCGTGCCAGGTCTTCAACCGAGGAGTGGAGCTGGCCCGCCGCCACTATGCCGTTCAGGTGCCGGTACTCGGCGACCCTGAGCTCGCTCCTCGACGGATCGCCAGGGATAACCGCATCGTACCCGGTGTACAGATGCTCGGCAGGCAGGTCCTCACGCTCAAAGCCCGTCGATTTCATCCCCAGAGGATCGATCACGTTTTCGCGCACGTAGGATGCGTAGTCCACGCCTGAGAGCCTGCTGACCACCTCGCCCAGCAACCCGAATGCAAGGTTAGAGTACTTCCACTGTGAATCGGCCGCTATCACGACCTCCGTTTGGGGCAGCGCCCCGAGGACCTCGGCGAGCCCCGGGAACTCCTCCGCTCCCCAACTCAACAGAGCAGTCTCAGTGGACAGGCCCGAGTAGTGGGTCAACATCCGTCGCAGGGTGACATCCGCGACCCGTCCCCCGGTCTCCAGCACCCTGCCGAACTCCGGCAAATGGGCGGTCAAAGGGTCGTCAAGGCCCAGAAGCCCCCGGTCCCTGAGCTGCATGATCGCGGTGGCGGTGAATGTCTTGGTTATCGAAGCGACCCGCGTGATGGTCTTCTCGTTCGGCCGATTGCCGGCCGCAAGATCGGCCACCCCGAAGCCCCGGGCCCAGACCAGTTCCCCTTCGTGCAGGATGCCGGCCGCCAGACCGGGCGAGCCCAGGTCGACAAAACGCCTCTCTATGTACTCCTCTGCCGCGGAGATGCGGCTATCTGTTACATCGCTCATTGATATCCCCCAGTGAAGATTGCTCGTCTAACATGGCCGGAAGTTGCCCTTGCCCGCAGCCGCCCGGACTACGTCACGCCGCTACCTGCGCGATCCCAGGTCGGCAAGCTCCTCCTCAAGATCACTTACATCCAGACCCATTTCGGCGAGCGCAGCCAGGTCCTGGCCGGCCTCAGCGTCAAGGCCCAGCATCACGTACGCCCTCGACCGGTTCTCGTAGGCCTCCAGCGCGTCCGGCTTAAGGTCTATCACCTTAGTGTAGTCGGCGATGGCCAGTTCGAAGTCGCCGATGCGGTAGGCTGCCATGCCCCTGTTGAGGTAGGCGGCCGTGAACTGGGGAGCCAGGTCGATGGCCGTGCTGAGGTCATCAATAGCCCCCTCGGGATCCTCCAGGTTCAGCCTGGCCCTGGCCCTGTCGTTGTAGGGTTCGGCCCAGTGCGGCTGAAGCTCTATTACCTTGTCCAGGTCCCCAATTGCAGCACCGAAGTCTCCCTCGGTGGCAAGCGCTCTGCCCCTGTTGTGATAGGCCTCAGCGTAGAACGGATCCCGGGCTATGGCCAGACCGTAGTCGCGAACCTCAGACTCCAGATCGCCCATCAAGCCATAGGCCACACCGCGGTTAAAGTAGGCCGACGGCAACCAGGGGGAAAGCCTGATGGCCTCATCGTAGTCCTTGATCGCCAGCTCGTACTCGTTAAGGCGCCGGTAAGCGTTGCCCCTGTTTATATAGGAAGGGACATACAGAGGATCGACGCGCAGAGCCCTGTCGTAGTCCTCGACCGCCCAGACGTAGTTGCCCATCGCCTGCCATGCACCGCCGCGGTTGTCGTAAAAGACCGCCACGTCCGGGCTCAAGTCCACCGCCCTGCTGAAGTCCTCTATTGCCTCAGTGTGTCGGCCCAGGTTGACAAGGGCCAGGGCTCGGTCGTTGTAGGCGACCGCCAGGCCGGGATCCAGCTCGATGGCCCGGTCGAAATCCTCGATGGCGCTCTCCCATTCGCCCAGGCCGTAGTAGGCCAGACCACGAGCACGGTGCGCGATGGCGTCCGGCTCGGACCGGTGTATGAACTGATCAAGGTCCTCCAGAGCCTCCTTGAAACGCCGCAGTCTGGATTGCGAAACGCCGCGCCTCAGGTACGCGTCCGCCATCTCTGGGTCCAGCCGGATGGCCGCGCCGTAATCGAAGATGGCCTCCTCGAGATCGCCCAAGCTCGATCTGGCGTTGGCACGGTGGTAATAGGCCTGTGCGTTGCTGGGATCGAGCTTCAGCGCGCGGTCGAGAACCTCGATCGATCTTTGGACGTCACCCTGCTCCTGGAGTCTCACGGCGGAGCCAATCAGGCGTTCGGCCGACGCCTGATCACTCTCCTCGAAAACGGACACCTCAGGAGAGATCTCCGTTCTCTGTCCGGACTCTTCGGGAACCCGGCCGCAGGCCAGGGCAATGGTCACCATCGCGATCCCGGCAACGAGACCCAAGAGCCCCAAATGAGTGGGCCGGATTCTCAAACTTGGCAACTCCCCCAAATCGGGTCTGGAAACCGGGCCATGTCGGTCACCAGCCTCAGCCCCTTGGAATCGCGGCAGGCCCGGTCTTGGAGAAAGGCGGCCGCCAGGTGCCGGCGGCCTAGGGACAGCCCTCGCTGTTGACCTTGCCGTCCGCCATCTTCGTATTGCAGAAGATGGCGCCTTCGAAGTTCGTTCCGCTTACGTCGGCGAATGTGAGGTTGGCATCGGTCAGATCGGCACCGCTGAGATCGGCGTCGGTGAGGAACGCGCCCAGAAGTGAAACTCCTCGAAGGTTCGCACCTGAGAGGTTGGCACGGGTGAAGTCCCCTCCCTTCATCACCGCGCCGCTGAAGTTGGCACCGCTCAGGTCTGCGTCCTTGAACTCGCCGCTCTCCAGCGTCGCCCTCGTAAAGTCGGCACCGCTGGCATCGGCACCGAACAGCGAGGCGTTGGTCAGGTTGGCGAGACGGAAGTTGGCCTCCCTCAAATCCGCACTCTCAAACAGTATTCCCTCGAGGTTGGAGGCTACGAACTGGGCACCGCGAAGGTTGGCTTCCTTAAGGTCGGCGGCATCCCTGCCGTAGTCGTCTTTCTGCTGCCACCCCAGGACGATCTCTCCAAGGTCCTGATTGCTGAAATCGGCTCCAGGGCAGTCAGCCTTCGGTCCTATCTCGCAGCCGCCGATCGTGCCGCCGATGGTAGGAACAGGTGTGCCGATAATTGGCGATTCCTCTGGCGTCGGCTCCTCCTCAGGCTGTGGCGCAGCCGCTGATCCGCAGGCCGCCATGAGCAACACTGGGCTGGCGGCTATTACTAGGCAAAGTAAGGTAAGTAGCCTAATACGACCTGTCCACGAGGAAGTGTTCCTCATTCCGTTAACCTCCCGGGCCAGAGGACGATTTCTCTATACCAACAGAGATCAGATAATACCAGCGTCGTCTACCACGGCTCTCGGCGGCTACGCTCCGAAGAGAGCCTGCCCTCAGGTCTATCTCGGCCCCTATAGAAAGCGCGCCAAGCGGGAGGCAGGTGGCTGCCGGGTGCCGGTGGCCTAGGGACATCCCGCGCTGTTGACCTTGCCGTCCGCCATCTTCGTATTGCAGAAGATGGCGCCTTCGAAGTTCGTTCCGCTTACGTCGGCGAATGTGAGGTTGGCATCGGTCAGATCGGCACCACTGAGATTGGCGTCGGTGAGGAACGCGCCCAAGAGCGAAACTCCTCGAAGGTTCGCACCGGAAAGGTCGGCACGCGTGAAGTCCCCTCCCTTCATCACCGCGCCGCTGAAGTTGGCACCGCTCAGGTCTGCGTCCTTGAACTCGCCGCTCTCCAACGTCGCCCGTGTAAAGTCGGCACCGCTGGCATCGGCGCCGAACAGCGACGCATTGGCGAGGTTGGCGAGACGGAAGTTGGCCTCTCTCAGGTCGGCACTCTCAAACACGATCCCTTCAAGGTTGGATGCTACGAACTGGGCATCTCGGAGGTTTGCCTCTCTCAGGTCGGCCCCCTCCCTCCCGGATTCGGCCTGATGGTGGCGGCGCCCCAGCACGATCTCTCCAAGATCCTGATCGCTGAAATCGGCTCCGGGACAATCGGCCTTCGGCCCTAGTTCGCAGCCTCCGATCGTGCCGCCGATAGTAGGGACAGGGGTGCCCCTGATCGCCGTTCCCTCCGGCGTCGGCAACTCCTGGGGCTGTAGTGAAGCCGCTGATCCGCAGGCCGCCATGAGCAACACTGGGCTGGCCGCTATCACTAGGCAAAGTAAGGTAAGTAGCCTAATACGACCTGTCCAAGAGGAAGTGTTCCTCATTCCGTTAACCTCCCGGGCCGGAGGACGATTACTCTGTACCAACAGCGATCAGCTATTACCAGCGTCGTCTACCACGGCCCTCGGCGGCTGCGCTCCCAAGAGAGCCTGCCCTCAGGTCTATCTCGGCTCCTATAGAAAGCGCGCCAGGCGGGAGGCAGGTGGCTGCCGGGTGCCGGTGGCCTAGGGACAGCCCTCGCTGTTGACCTTGCCGTCCGCCATCTTCGTATTGCAGAAGATGGCGCCTTCGAAGTTCGTTCCGCTTACGTCGGCGAATGTGAGGTTGGCATCGGTCAGATCGGCACCACTGAGATCGGCGTCGGTGAGGAACGCTCCCAAGAGCGAAACTCCTCGAAGGTTCGCACCGGAAAGGTCGGCACGCGTGAAGTCCCCTCCCTTCATCACCGCGCCGCTGAAGTTGGCGCCGCTCAGGTCTGCGTCCTTGAACTCGCCGCTCTCCAGCGTCGCCCGTGTAAAGTCGGCACCGCTGGCATCGGCGCCGAACAGCGACGCATTGGCGAGGTTGGCGAGACGGAAGTTGACCTCTCTCAGGTCGGCACCCTCAAACACGATCCCTTCAAGGTTGGAGGCAACGAACTGGGCACCCCTGAGGTTGGCCTCGCTGAGGTCAGCCCCTTCCCTGCCGGATTCATCGAGTTGCCCCCACCCCAAAACAATCTCGCCCAGATCCTGATCGCTGAAGTCGGCTCCGGGACAATCGGCCTTCGGCCCTAATTCGCAGCCTCCAATCGTGCCGCCGATCGTAGGAACAGGGGTGCCCCTGATCGCCGTTCCCTCCGGCGTCGGCAACTCCTGGGGCTGCGGCGAAGCAGCTGATCCGCAGGCCGCCATGAGCACCATTGGGCTGGCCGCTACAAGAACGCAAAACAGGGTGAGTAGCCTAATGCGACCTGTCCGCATAGCAGAATTCCTCATTCCGTGAAATCCCCGGGGCGGAGGGCGTTCTCTCTACACCAGCAACGAACAGTTAGATCGGCGACTTCTACCATCGCTTCTGCCAACTGCGTTCCCAGAAGAGACTTCCGTCCAGGTCTATCTCGGCCCTTATTGACAGGGCGCGAAGTGTGGTCTGACTATGCACGCGGACCTCGACGGCGCCGGTTGGCCGGTCGAGCCTGGCTATCGCTTTGGTCGATGTGCTCGCACGGTCAGGGTGATCAGCGTCCACATCCAGTGAAAACTCCTGGTGGTTGGAGTATTGGACGTGTGGCTCGACCTGCAACTGTACCCATCTCCTCCCGTGAAGGGAGCAGGCTCGGGCAACAAGGTCACGGTCGACTGAATAGGCAGTGCCCCTGTCGAGCAACGCATCACTGGGCCTCACCGGATCAGAAATGACGGTCAGGCCGGACGGAGGCAGAGCCGGCGCCTGGGGAGGGACCGTGGGGAGCACCAACTCCGTGGCATTTGGCGCGCCCGTATAGACCGATAGAGAGTAGCGGCGGGGGGTCGGCCAGATCGCAGGAAAATTGGCGCCGGAGATGCACAGGCGGACTCTATGCCCGGCCCCGAACTCGTACGAGGTCGGCCTCAGCGGGATGGTGGCTGCGTAGACTTCGCCTTCGTCGTAGCGGCCGGCCGGATCGGCCTGGGAGGCCTTCAGGCTGTCAAAGGTCACCAGATACGAATGGCCATCCGGAGCTACATCTACAAGCTTGGCAACAAGGTCCACCTCTTCCAGTGGCGCATCCGTGCTGAAGAACAGCGTTACCGACGGCTGTCCCGTGACCTCGATCGGCGCCTCCAAGGGGGCGGAATCGTAACGAAGAGAGCCGAGGTCATCCGATGTCTGGTCGGCCGGGTAGTCTATTGGGTCGAGAATCGAATCGTAGGCCGCCGACGCCAGGCCCACCCTGGCGTCATACTCGTACACTTCGGCCCGCGGGCTTTCGCCGGACGGCTCTGGCGCCAGCCCTCCTCCCGTGGCGGCGAATAAGGTCTCGCTACGGGTGCGGAGAATCGGCCACTCCAACTCGTCTCTCCACCGTCCCGCCCCCTGGACGTAGATGGTCACCGGCGGCTCGGCTTCGACGCCGTTCTGTTCACCCTTTAGCCACCTGTCCCACCACCTGTCCATCTCCGCCACGAAGTCGACGGGCTCCACGGACGTCTGGTCAGGAAACACGTGCTTCCAGGGGCCGAAAATGATCCTCTTCGGGCCGCGAGCCTGCTCGAATACGCGGAACATGTCCTCGGGGTAGGCGTCATGCCATCCGCATATTCCAAGCATCGGGATATCGATGAGGCTTGCGTCCGCCTTCTGACGTTCCAAGTAGTCCGGCGTCGGCGGTTCGCCGTGCCATGCAAGGTGCCAGGGAATATTGCCTTCCAGGCGCTCGTACCAGCGCTCGATCCAGTCCGGTGTACCGTCCGACCGCAGCGGTGGCAGGAGGTTGTTGGCCGTCATGCCCGGACCCCAGTGAGGATCGGCCAGCAGCATGAGGCGGGAGCCACGGTGCACGAACATCGCGCTCCAGTTGTCATCGGTGGCGTGGACGGGGACGATCGCCTTGAGGTGGGGAGGACGCGTTGTGGCCGCGGCTATTGCGGTTATGCCCCCGTATGAGAGGCCCCACATACCCACCGCACCGTCGCACCAGGGCTGTGCGGCCATCCACTCGACGGCCTCGTGGACATCGAGACGCTCCCTCGGGTCAAACGGGTGTGGATTGACGCCTTCGGAACTGCCCACCCCACGGAAGTCAAGCTGCATGACAGCGTATCCCCTGGATGCGAAGTGACGCTGGTAAGGTTCCATGCCCCCCAGGCCGCCGAAGCCATCCTTAAGGTATGGGATATACGTCAGGATGGCGGGGAACGGCCCGGGGGCATCGGGGCGGTAGAGGTTACCGGCCAACTGCACTCCGTCCGACATTGGCACGCGGACGTCATACGTGACCCTCACCGCCTTTTTCACATTACGCCACCTCGCCTAGCGTTCGAGCCAGACGTTCGCATAGTAGGGGAACGCCTTGACCTGGAAGTTCTTGAGTGCCGTCGTGTGAGGGAATATCGCGTACCAGGTGCCCAGGTAGACGATCACCACGTTCTTGTATGCCTCGAGCTGAAGCTGCTCTGCTATCGCGAATCTTTCCGCCTGATCGGTAGCCTGGGCGTACTCGATCCGGAGTCGCTTTAGCTCGGGGATCTTGGCCGTGAACCAACCATCGCCGTCCAGATAAAAGTCGCTGAGCGGCTCACCGCAGCACCAGTGGGACGCCCAGGCCGTCAGGCCGGCGTATCTGGTGCTCCGTTCTTCGCCGAAGGTGCTTATGACCGTCGCCCAGTCCAGGGCCGGCTGCTCGACGTTGAACCCCATGTCCTCTATTTCCTGCTTTACCACGATGCCCACCGGCGTGATGGTGGCGTAGTCGCTGGGGTTAAGCAGTACAACGGTCTCACCGTCATAGGACGATTGGGCGACCAATTCGCGTGCAAGTTCTTTGTCATTGAGGTTGTAGTACTGGTCGGCGCCTATGTCGGTCTCAAGCGGGGTGCCACAGTAGAAGACGGCGGGGCACAGATCCCAGAGGTCCCTGCCGCCCAGGGCGAACATTGTCGCCTCGATGTCCATTCCAACCTGGAGGGCTCTCCTGGCTAGAAGGTCGTCAAAGGGCGGGAAACCGGCCCACGGCCGAAAGTCCGATCGATGACCGGGCTTGTACACGGGCACCACAAAGTCGGGGTCCTCATTGAGTCGCTTGAAGAAATCAAGTCCCGCACCGTCCACAATGTCCCACTCTCCCGTCTCCAGGCCGGCGATCTTGGTCTCTTCGTCCGGGATCTCCAGCCATATGAGGGTGTCTATGTAGGCGGTCTGTTTTCCGGTGTAGAGGCTGTTCGCTTCGCCCCGCGCAACGTAGCCCTCAAATCGCTTCAGGGTCACCCTGTCGCCCTGCCTCCAGTCCTCGTACTCGTATGCACCCGACCCCACATACTCGGGCGTCGGCGCTGTGTGAGTCGTAGAGTGAATGAGGCTGTGGGGCATGACGTAGACGCTGCCGAAGGGCCTGGCAATGCCTGCAGCCACGGCCCCGTAGGGTGTGACCAGGTTTACGTCGAACGAGAGATCGTCGATGACGGTGAACTGGTTCTCGTTATCCGTAAACTCGTGCATCAGCGTGGCCGTCGAGTGAGCACCGTTCAGGTAACGCCCAAAGGAGGTCACCACGTCCTGTGCGGTGACCGGCTCACCGTTGTGGAACATCATCCCGGGCCGCAAGGTGAAGGTCCAAGTGAGACCGTCGTCGCTGATCCTCCACTCATCGGCCATCCGCGGGCCATCAGCCAGATTGAGGTCCCAACCGAGAGGCCCCTCGAACATATGGGATCCCACCGCGACTGCCACGTAGGCCCCGTCGTGGGCAGGATCCAGACTGTTTATGCTGGCCTGCGCGACGATCCTGAGTGTGCCGCCGAATTGAGGCTCACCCGTCGCCGGAGGCGGGGTGGGCGTAGCGATGAGGAGCTTTTCGACCTCAACCTCAACTACCCTTTCGACCTCAACCTCCCTCACCACCTCCTTTTCCACCTCGACGATCTTCTCGACCTCAACCTCCTTGACCACCTCCTCCACAACCGGCACCTCGACGATCTTCTCCACAACCTCGGTTTCGCCCGCGCATGCCGCTGCAGCGATTGAGCCGACGAGGGCACATGCCAAAACGATCAAGAGTCGCTTCATGGTCCCGACCTCCTTAGCGAGTCCAGACCAACCGGCACGGTTGCGGATCAAAAAGGCCTGCCAGGCTTTGCAGATGAGACTCGACAGCCGACAAGCCGTTCTCGGACCACTTTGGCACCGATTGAGTCTCGCGCGCATTATTGCACATTAGAAGAGCCAGAAACCGGTGGTTTGCTGAAATTGAGCCGATTTATCTGATCAATTTCGAATCGGATGCCCACGGTGGCCATCCACCCCTGCAGGCCAGAGCCCTGGGCGGCAGGCCCATAGCCGATCGACCAATCTGACCACGAGGATCCGCTGTGGCCCTATCGACGTACTTTTCAACCCTGTAAGTTTGTGATATAAACTAGTTTGTAGCGACGAAATGCGAGGTGACGCATGCAGGGTGGAAAGGTCGAAAGAGAACGGATAAGTCCCAACGAGGGATGGGAGTCAATACAAGCGACCCTGGAAAGGTCCCGGAGTTCGATGTACGTGGCCGGATGGCCGACCATCATGCTGATGTGGGGCGCCATCGTCGCCATCGGATTCGTTGCGCAGTTTGCCGTGGACACCCACGCGACCGGTTTTGCCGAGGATTTCCCGTGGTTTCCTGGACCCCTGTGGGGCGGCCTGGGCCTTGTGGGCATGGTCGCAAGCTCCATGATCGGGTACCGGGCCAGCCGCGACAACGCCGCAGGTCCCACCGCCACCAGCGTGGGCCTGCGAGTATTCGCGTTCTGGATTTCGGTTGTGGCGGCCGCCTTCATAGTCCCGGCTGCATCCGGGCTGTGGACCGCAGAGGCCGACGGCAAGGCGATCGGCGGTGTCGTCATAGGGATCGTGGCGCTGGGGTACATACTCTTCGGCATCATGCACCACACGGCGATCGCCCTCGTGGGGCTGGGCATAGCTGCGGCGTTCTACGTTCCAAGCCACTTTGCCGGCGACGCCGCGCTGGTTGTTTCTGCCGTGCTGATGATAGTGGTAGTAGCCACGGCTTGGGTATGGATTCGCAGGAGCGGCACGGCATGAAGGATGGTCCGATCGTCCTGGACGAAACGATCCACCAATCCACCCGGCTGCGCATCATGACCATGCTGGCGCACCAGTCCGAGACCGACCGGCTGGCCTACGGCTTCATCCAGAAGACCCTGGACCTGACCGGCGGCAACCTCACCATCCATCTCCGCAAGCTCGAGGAGGCCGGATTCGTGGCCACCACCAAGGAGTTCCTCAATGCCAAGCCTCGCACCTGGGTGGAGGCAACGCCGGAGGGACGCCGCGCCTTCAGCGACTACCTTTCCAACCTGGAACGGGCCGTCAGGATGCCGCTGCGTTGAAGTTCTCAAACGGCCGCTTCCCGGCCAGGTATGTCGGGACCAGGTTCCCCGGCGAGCAAACACACTGCAGCCGGTGCCGGTGGCTTCGTCCCGGTCAGGGCACGCGACATGCGGGCCGTGATGCACGATCCACGCTCCTCGGGGGCAGGATCCGTACAGCGTCAGATCCGTAAGCATCCTCTTTGGGCCTGCACCAGACGCTCCGAGGACCATTTGACCCAAGCTGAAGTTTCTTCCCGCGCCCTCACGTTCCCGGAACCCGGAGGGCCCATCCTACCGGCCGCGCGAGCATCCCTCCCCTAGCCGAGCAAGTCCACGAGTACTCGTACCGCGGTTGCGGCCACCAGCGCGCCCAGCAGCCACCTGAGGTGTCGGGCGCTCAGTCGCCGGTTGATCTCGAACCCCAGCAGTGTCGCGGCCATGGTGCTGCCGACTATCACGAGGGCCGGGACCGCAGGCACCAGGGTGCCGCCCAGTTTGCCTACGAATGCGGCGCCCGACGCGAACAGCATGATTCCGAGATTGCTGCCGATAGCCAGCCTCGTCGGTACACCCATTCCAAATATGAGCAGCGGCACCATCAGGAACGCGCCCGGCAGGCCCGAGATGCCACCCACTCCCCCTACGACGGCACCCACGGTAAGTGCTCGAACCCTATCGACATCGGGCGGCTCGGACTCGCCTGTCCATCCGTCGCCAGACCCGCTCATCCGCCCCCTAAGAATGCTGGGCGATAGCATTACCGCTGCGGCAGCCAAAGCCATGCCAACCATAGTCGCCAAGATCGCCGCGTCCGGAAGGACCGTGGATGCCAGTGCCCCGCCCAGGGCGAGCGCACCGGCAGGCAGCCCGACCCAGAGCACCAGGGGTCGGTGTACGTAACCGGCAGACCTGTGCCGGACGATGTTGACGGCACCGCTGGCAAAGCTCTGCACAACGGTCAGGCCCGTCACCTCCTTAACCGACAGGGGCTCAATTCCGAACAGTTCCGGACCGTACAGCAGGATCGGCAGGGCCGCTATGGCTACCCCCATACCCGCCACACCCGACACCAGGCCGGCGAACAAACCTGCAACTAGAACGACGACCAGCAACTATCCTCCCTGTGGATACGGACCCGCTCTTTTTCGCCCCTGCCTTCCCATGTCATTCAAGGTTAACCGACCTCGTTTGGGCCGAAATCGATGCCGCGGATAAACGCTGAACCCGGACCACGAACGTCTCTAACCTGCCGGGTTTGCGCGTCGATCGTCCGGGGGACTGCACCCGCACGGTTGCCTCCCCCCATTGGAGTTGGGGTATGTGTGGAGGCTGCGATAAATTGATCCAGGTGAGCAACTCGCCGCGCCGGTTCGCTACTGTAGGCTCGGGCTCACCTCATTTTTCGCTGTTCCTGGTGGATGGCAGAAAGGGAAAGGGCACAGAATGGACGACCTACCTGCTGGGGCACTGAGGCAGTCGTCATTCGTGCGATGCGACCATCGTGACGATCGTCTCCCGACCAGGCGGCAAGGGGGCGAGCATGTGTGACGGCAGGGGGATAGTTGAGGCGGTGAGCAGCAGTCCAAAGCATTCGATGGCCAAACCGAACCGGAGCCGCATCCGCCTGCTCGCTGGCGTGGGAGTGGACGACGACGCTCACCGTGGCAAGACGGTCAAGCACAGGTCGCGCGTGGCCCGCGATCCGAGCCAGCCCAACCTCAGGCAGGTGCACCTGATCCACGCCGAGCTGCACGACGAGCTGAGGGAGGCCGGATTCCGGGTGGCGGCCGGGCAGATGGGAGAGAACATAACGACCCGCGGAATAGACCTCCTGGAGCTGCCTCGTGGGACCAGGCTGACGCTCGGCGATGCCGCGGTGGTTGAGATGACCGGGCTGCGCAATCCCTGCAGGCAGCTCGACGGACTTGAGCCGGGACTGATGGCGGCCGTCCTCGGACGCAACCCAGATGGCGGCCTCGTCCGCAAATCCGGAGTCATGTCCATCGTGCTGGCGGGGGGCGAAGTCAAACCGGGCGATTCCATCTCCATCGATCTTCCGTCCCCGCCTCACCATCGACTTGAGGTCGTGTAGCCGACTCGCGGCGGTGCGAAAGCCCGGCTTACGGACGGTCGCCTTCAACCGCGGGAGGAGAAGGCCGCGCCGGCCAGATCGCCAGATCGCAGCGCTCGGCGCCTACCTCGCTGGCGGATCCTGCCTGATGCTCGTTGGCCCGAAATGGCCGAGCACGGCAGAAGACCTGTCCAACCGTTGACCTTCACGAAGGGCCGCCTTAGGGTGGACCGCAACGAGCTAGGGGAGCACCAACATGAGGCTCACTCCAAGGGAGATGGATAGGATCACGATCTTCTCGGTGGCCGAGATGGCCCGGCGCAGACGCGCGCGAGGTATCAGGCTCAACCACCCGGAGGCCGTGGCTCTGATCTGCGATGAGGTGATGGAGGAGGCCAGGGCCGGAAGGAGCTACGAAGAGGTACTTGAGCTGGCCAGCCGGATCCTTACCGTCGACGAGGTGCTGGAGGGTGTTGCCGAACTGGCCGATCCGATCAGGGTGGAAGCCGGTTTCGACAGCGGTACGAAACTGCTCGTAATCGACGATCCGATCAGATAGGGGCCTTTGCGCCGATGCGAGGAGAGACGATGGCAAAGCCAGGCGAGGTGATCGTGGCGGCTGGCAAGCTCACGGTCAATGAGGGGCGGCAGACAAGGTCGGTCCGCGTCAGGAACGAGTCCGACAGGGTCGTCTACGTATCTTCCCACTACCACTTCTTCGAGGCGAACAGGGACCTGGCCTTCGACCGAAGAGAGGCGTACGGAATGCGCCTGGACGTGGCCGCCGGTACGGGTGTGCGCTGGGCACCGGGCGAAGAAGCGACGGTCGACCTCATACCGCTGGCCGGCCGAAGGCATGTCCACGGTTTCCAGGGCTTTGTGAACGGGGCTCTCGACGACGTCGAGACCGCCCTGGCGTCGCTCAGATCGGCCGGGTTTCGTGACACAGGACAGGCGAAGACTTGATCGGTATGCGATCGGCTGCAACTTTGCCCTGCCCTAAGGAAGGGATGGCAGATGCCGTTTGAGATCGACCGACACCGCTATGCCGGGACCTACGGTCCGACGACCGGTGACCGCATCAGGCTCGGTGACACGAACATCGTAGCCGAGGTGGAGTCGGATTCGACCCAGTACGGCGAGGAGGCGCTGCTGGGCTGGGGCAAGAACATCCGGGCCGGCATGCTCATGGCCCACCGCCGCACCCGGGCCTCGGACCTTGACTACGTGATCGCGGGAGTGGTCATCGTCGATCCGGTGCTGGGGGTGCGAAAGGGCAGCATCGGGGTCAAGGACGGGCTGATCGTCGGAATCGGCCGCGCCGGCAGCGGCGACATCATGGACGAGGTCGATCTCGAGATCGGGGCAAATACCGTCATCATCAGCGGGGTCGGCATGATCGCCACCCCCGGCGGGGTCGACAGTCACGTGCACATAGTGACCCCCAGGGTGGTGGAGGCGGCACTGGCGGCCGGAATCACCACCCTCATCGGCGGCGGAGTATTCGACAACGGCCGGCTCATCCTGCAGCGCTCCTTTGAGGCATTCGAGCACCTGCCTGTCAACCTCGGGCTCCAGGCCTCCGGAAGCGCCACGAGCCCGCTCCCCATGGAAGAGAGCATCGAGGCCGGGGCGTGCGGCTTTAAGATCCATGAGGACCTCGGCGCCTACGGCAACGTCATCGACACCTGCCTGCGGATCGCCGAGCAGGCCGACGTCTCGGTCGCGCTCCACACGGACGGGCTTCAGGAATCGGCCGACGTGCGGGGCACCATCGAGGCCATCGACGGTCGAGCAGTGCATGCCTACCACATCGAGGGAGCCGGGGGCGGCCACGCTCCCGACCTGCTGACGATGGCGGGGGTGGACAACATCATCCCGTCTTCGACGACGCCCACCGTGCCCTACTCGGTCGGCACGTTGCAGGAGCACTTCGCGATGACCGTGATTTGCCATTTGCTCGACCTGAGCATCCCCTCGGACGCCGCTGCGCTGGGCGGCAGGCTTCGACGACAGACGATGGCCGCCGAGGACGTCCTGCACGACCTTGGCGCCATACCGGTCATCAACTCCGACTCACAGGGCATGGGCCGGATAGGCGAGGTCATTACCCGCACCTGGCAGCTGGCGCACAAAATGAAGGCCGAGCGCGGTGCGGTGAACCCCGACAACGACAACGACCGGATCCGCCAGTACATCGCCAAGTACACGATAAATCCTGCCATCACCCACGGCATCGCCGACCACGTCGGATCCCTGGAGGCGGGCAAGATGGCCGACGTGGTCCTGTGGCGTCCGGACTTCTTCGGCATCAAGCCCGAGGTGGTGATGAAGGGGGGCTTCGTCGCCTGGGGACCGATGGGCGAGGGAAACGCCACGGTGCCGGGCTCGGAGCCAACCTCGTACGGACCCATGTTCGGCGGCATCGGCATCAACCCGTCTGCCCTGAGCGCCCTGTTCGTGTCCTCCGATTCGATCGAGTCGGGCCTGGGACGTCGCCTCCGGACCGCCAGGGGCATGAGGCCGGTGACGGGCGTCCGGGCGGTCAGGAAGGGCGCGATGCTCCACAACAGCGTGAGCCCACGGATAGAGGTCGACGGTCGGGCTGCACAGGTGACCGTGGACGATGTGGCGGTGACCTCCGAGGCCGTTGCTCAGGTGCCCCTCAATCGTCTCTACAGGCTTACCTAGTGAGTCGCCCCGGCATAGCCGCAGCGGGACACTTCAGGCTGGTGACGGGGGCTCCGACTTTGGTGGACTTCGGAGGGCCCTGGAACCAAACGGCAGGAGGTAGCGAGCGTGATCGATCTGTTGATTAACGGCGGCAGGGTATTGGACGGTACCGGCGCGCCTGCGATATACGCCAGCGTCGCGGTCGAAGGAGACAGGCTCCGCATATTGCGGGGCGAAGTTTCCGAGGCTGAGGCGGTGCGAACGATCGACGCGACGGGCAAGGTGGTGTGCCCCGGCTTCATCGACGTCCATGCACATTCGAGTCTGGTTATCCTGGACGATCCCGAGCACATGCCAAAGGTCCATCAGGGCGTCACCACCGAGGTCATCGGTATCGATGGCGTCTCCTATGCGCCGTTTCGGCGGGAAGAGGACCGTCGCGACCTGATCTGGCTTAACTCCGGTTTCGACGGATCTCCGTCAACGCCCAAGACGTGGAGCTCGGTCTCAGAGTACCTGGACGTCTACGACGGAAGCGTCGCCGTGAACATCGCGACGATGGTCGGCAATTCCCCGATAAGGGCCGGCTCGGTGGGCTGGAATATGCGCCAGCCGACGGCCGCCGAGATGGACGCTCAGATCGGCCTGCTGAGAGAGGCCATCGACGACGGGGCGTTCGGGCTTTCCACGGGCCTTGACTATCCGCCGGGCAGCTTTGCGGATACGGACGAGCTGGTGGCACTGTGTGAGCAGACGGCCAGGCTGGGAGGCTTTTACCACACGCACGTCAGGTACAGCCTGGGTGACCGGTACCTGGACCCCTTCAGGGAGGCCCTTGAGATAGGACGGAGGGCCGATGTGCCGGTACATCTCACCCACCTGTGCCGGCTTGTGACGCACCCGGGAGGCGCCGATCCCATCATGGAGCTGGTGGAGGACGCGAGGGACGATGGCATGGACGTTACGTTCGACATGTTCCCGTATCCTTTCGGTCCCACAAAGCTCCTGATCATGTTCCCGCAGTGGATCCAGGACGGCGGACCCCGCAGGACCCTGGAAGTACTCAGGGACGGAGAAGCCAGGGAGCAGCTGCGCGACGAAGTAATCCCTCTGGCAAGGGACTGGGATGAAATATGGATGACCAATTTCAAGCTTGCCCACAACAAGTGCCACGAGGGCAGGTCGGTAGCCGCCGTCGCCGAGGAGCGCGGGCAGCATCCAGTAGACACGATGTCAGAACTGCTGGTTGAAGAGAGCCTTGGAGTCTCGTTCGTAGGCGAGCTCATCGACCAGGGAACGCTGCCGGACTTCATGGTCCATCCTCTCTACATGGTTGGCAGCGACGCCGTCATGATCGGCGATTTCCCTTCCCCGATGGCATACGGATGCTACCCGATGTTCCTTTCGATGATGGTGCGCGAGGAGGGGCGCGTCAGATTGGAGGAGGCGATCCGTAAGATGACGTCCGGACCGGCTCAGAGACTCGGCATACACGACCGGGGGATTCTAAGGGACGGCTTCTTTGCCGATCTGGTCATCTTCGACCCCGCGGTGATCAGGCCCAACGTCAGCCGCTCAAGGCCCAAGCAGCTCTCAGACGGGGTCGACTATGTGATCATCAACGGCACCGTCGTCATAGACGAAGGTCGCCACACCGGAGCACTGGTGGGCAGGGCCCTGCGCAAGACCTGAGGCGCGAGCCTGCAGGCCAGGCCAACAATGCGCCTGAGCCCGGACGAACCGCTTTCGCCCGGGCCGGTCGCCGCAGTCGAAGCGATCTACTGCCCCGGGGTCTCTCGGGCGGGCTCGAAGATCGAGAAAGAAGCGCCCTGTGGATCAGCCAGCGACGAAAAGCGGCCTATCGGAGGGCTGCCCTCGACCGGAACGATATCGGTGGGCGGCACGTAAATCGCTGCACCCAGCGACCTGGCCTGCTCGACCGTGGCATCGGCGCTGTCGACGCCGAAGTAGACCGACCAGTGGGGCGGGAATTCGCCCATTTCGGGGGTGATCTGTAGGACCCCGGCCACCTCGGTCCCTTCGGTCCGGAGCATGACGTAGTCCAGTTGCGATTCCGGAACCTGGAAACTCTCCAGGCCGAACACCGCCTTGTAGAACTCTTCGGCGCCGGCCCGGTCGGTGGTCAGCAGTTCATGCCAGTACATGGCCCCGGTCTCGACCTTGATTTCGGCGCCGATGTGCTCTTTTGCCTGCCACACGGCGAAGAAGGCCCCCTGGGGATCCTGGCACATCGCCATGCGGCCGGCCTCAAAGACGTCCATGGGCCCGAATACAACCTGACCGCCATTTTCGCGGATGGCTGCTGCGGCCTCTTCCACGTCATTTACCGTTATGTATATGTTCCAGTGGGAGGGGACGTTCTGGCTCCGCTCCTCTTCGCCCTGCTGGTAGATAGCGCAGGCGGAGCGGCCATTGACCTTCTGCAGGTGATAGTAACTGTTCGGACCCATTTCCTGGGGTTCGTCCGCCCATCCGAACAACGCGGAGTAGAAGGAAAGGGCCGCCGCCTCGTCGGTGGTGGAAAGATCGGCCCAGGATGGAGCGCCATGGGCGTGCGATGTAACTTCCGGCATAAGGTGGTTGTGCTCCTTGGAGTCAGATTGCTTCCGGCGGATCTATTCGTCCGGCAAATTACCAGTCTATACGCCTGCGGCCTGCTCGCGAAAACGGCTCAGAAGTCAGGGCCGGTAACGTAACGGCTTTGGGGCGGTCCACGCTGCACAGGGCGCACCGACGGCGGGAGGGTTCGGGATGAGCGATCCGGCCCCTCGGGTTGCCAACCGGGCAAGCGCCGGGCGCGCCGGCTCTCCCACGCAGGAGATAAACCAGGCCGGTTGCGACGTTCAAGCACGCCGCTTCCCTGACCTGCGCGGCTACCAGATTATCGCGATGGTCGAATCGCCGCCTATAGGGTATCCATCGTCATGTAGGTGGCATCCAGGAGGGCCCAGCCCTCGATCGCCATGTAGCCCGCGATGGCCACGCCCACCAGTACCGCCGGCGCGACCAGGCTCCTCGTCAGCTGCGTCCGGAACAAACTCACCGGTTCATGTCACCCCTGATTGACCTGATCCTGTGCGGCCCGCGACCCGTGCCGAATAGCCAATTCGCAAGCAGCGATCCTTTCGGCAGGGAGGATACTGAAGGGCCGTAGCCTCAAAGTCCATGCCCGAAAGGATCCCCCAAAAGCTCCTCCGAACCCGCAGGCCGATGCAGTAGACTCGTGCCAGCCGATCGTCAGGCCGGTAGGCGGGCCATTCTTCCCTGGCCGGGGACAGCGGTACCCGGGCGGGCAGGCGGGACTAGCGGGCCGCCCAGGTAACTCGCAGGCCTCCACGACGTTTTAGATATCGACGGCCAGAAGAGACGACCGATGATGTCATGGATCGTATCTGCTACGACATAGAGCACATCTCCCGGTACCTTTACACGTGGCCGATACGAAACAGCGTCATGTCCCTGTGCCTGACGCCCAAACACGATTCGACGCAGCGCCTCCTAGGCCTTGAGATCACCACCGATCCCTCATCGGCGATCAACATGGAAAAGGACTGCTTCGGCAACTCAAAGCACGTCCTCAACATCCATCGGGATCACGATTCGCTGGTGGTGACGGCCCGATCCAGCGTGCAAACTTCCCCAGCCCCTTCCCTTCCCGACTCGCTGGGTCCTGACGCCTGGGGGGAGATACGCTCATGGAGAGAGTCGTTTGACGAGTGGGACTTTATACACTCGAGCGAATTCTCAAGGCCCTCGCACGCGCTGGCGGCGTTTGTCGATGGCCACGGCATCGCGAGTCCTGGAGCCGATCCCCTCATCTCCCTGCTCAACCTTTCCGATACCCTCTACCGGACCTTCGAGTATGTGCCGGGCAGCACCTCCGTTGTATCGCCCATCGAGGATATCCTCGAATCGGGTCGAGGCGTCTGCCAGGACTACGCTCATGTGATGATCGCCGTCGCCAGGCTCTGGGGCATACCCGCGCGCTATGTCTCCGGCTATCTCCACGTCGTGGACCGAGACGGGCGAGCCGTACGGTCCCAGGCCAGCCACGCCTGGGTTGAATGCCGCCTGCCTGATCTCGGGTGGATAGGGTTCGATCCCACCAACCGAAGCATTGCCGGAGAGCGGCACGTGAGGGTGGCGGTCGGTCGAGACTACCGTGATGTCGCACCCACCCACGGCGTATTCAGGGGCGGCGGTTCCACGCGGCTCGAAGTCGAGGTAGTGGTCGAGCCCGGAGTCCCGGACGGATGGCCGAACGGAGTGAGCCCCTCCCGCCCGGTCTGCGCCGCATCAGGCTGAATCCCTCCCCGTAACCGCCCGTACCAGGCGAGCGCCCTCACCGGACCGGTCCCCCGGTTCTCTTTGGCTCAGTCCCGAGCGGCTGGGCGCGCATTCTTCTGATCAGGAGGAGGCGTCGACGGCCGGCACCGGTCTCCGCCCGACGCACCCCGGTGAAGCAATCGCTTTCGGCGTCCCATACCTGCGCAGGGGATGTCGGGTACCCCGGTCCAGGGCGGGGCATTGGCCCCCAGGATGCGGGTCGACGTAAGGCAGTAATATGTACGCGGACGCCGGCCGGGCGATTGGCCCCTCAATGAAACGTACTCTGGCAGCCAACGTGACCGGCAAGAGGCGCGGGGAGAACCCATGGCGGACATAGAGAGAGCCCGGGAAATCGCCGGGCAAATCGTACAGAACGTAAAGCACGTAATCGTTGGCAAGGACCAGGCCATCGAGCTGGGGGTCATAGCCCTGATCTGCCAGGGCCACGTACTCATAGAGGACGTGCCCGGGGTCGGCAAGACCATGCTGGCGCGCAGTCTGGCTCGATCCTCCGGCAGTAGCTTTCGGCGCATCCAGTTCACCCCCGACCTGCTGCCGAGCGATGTCACCGGAGTCTCGATCTTCAACCAGAAGACCTCCGAGTTCGAGTTCAAGCCCGGACCCATAATCTCCCAGATCGTGCTGGCCGACGAGATAAACCGCGCCACACCCAAGACCCAGTCCGCCCTGCTTGAAGCCATGGAGGAAAAACAGGTGACCGTGGAGGGGAAGACGCACGTACTGCCCAGACCGTTCACCGTGATGGCCACCCAGAACCCGATCGAGTACGAGGGCACATTCCCCCTGCCGGAGGCCCAGCTGGACCGATTTCTGCTCATGATCACTCTCGGATATCCGAACACGGAAGAAGAGCTCGAGATAGTGAGCAACCAGCAGTCCGCGCATCCCATCGACTCCCTCGGGGCGGTTGCCTCGCCGGACGAGATCGTCCTGATGCAAGACGCGGCCAGGGAGGTGTTCGTCGACGAACTGGTCCGCCAGTACATCGTGTCCATCGTCGAGTCCACGCGCGACGACGACGACATCAGCCTGGGATGCTCGCCGCGTGGTTCCATATCGCTATTCCGGGCCGGCCAGGCCCTGGCCCTGATCAGAGGCAGGGACTTCGTGCTCCCGGACGACGTAAAGGAGCTCAGCGGTCCCATCCTCAGCCATCGGATGATCGTTTCGGCGGCCGCGCGGATGAGGGGGGTCAGGGGATCGGACGTTGCCCGCCGCATAGTCGAGGCGCTGCCGGTTCCCGGCGCCCACGTTAAGGGCTTTATAGGCCGCTAGTCACCGATTATGAGATTCGTCGTACTGCGCAGGTCGTACCTGATAGCAATACTCATAGCGGCCGCCCTGATCACGGGAATGGCCACCGGCCTGGGGCTGTTCTACAGGCTTGCCTACATCTTTGCTCTGGTGGTGGCGGTCAGCTTCGCCTGGAACTGGCTCAGCCTGAGGTCCATGACGGTCTCGATCGACCGCAGGACACGCCGTGTCACGGCCGGCGACACGGTCGAAGAGCACATCACCGTCCAAAACACCTCGAATCTGCCCAGACCCACCATAGAGGTAGAGGATCTCAGCGAACTTCCCGGTTTTGCGACCGGGAATGCGATGGGTATGCTGCCGAGCGCCGCCGTCGAGTGGACCCCCAGGGGCATCGCAAGGAGGCGGGGAGTCTACACGATGGGCCCGGTGGTGGCCCGCAACACGGACCCTTTCGGTCTCTTCCACAGGGAGCTCACCTTCCCTTACACCGATTCTGTGGTCGTCTACCCCAGGGCCCACGACCTTCCTGGCTTCCGGGTGCCGCCGGCCAACCTGTCGGGGGAGAGTTCCCTGAAGCGGCGTACCCATGACCTGACCCCACACGCGTCCAGCGTGCGCGAATACGCTCCGGGCGACAGTCTGGGAAGGGTGCACTGGAACAGCACCGCGCGGCTGGGCCACCTGATGTCCAAGGAGTTCGACGAGGGCCACGCAAGTGACGTCTGGATAGTGGTCGATCTGCATCAGGACGTTCAGGCCGGCGAGATGGAGGAGAGCACCGACGAGTATGCCGTTAGCGCCGCTGCGTCGCTGGCCAAGAGATTTCTGACCGAGGCCATGCCGGTGGGCCTGATCGCCAACGGGGCGGACAAGCTGCTGCTCCAGGCCGATACCGGCGCCGGCCAGATGGATCGTGTCCTGTCCTACCTTGCACGCAGCGAGGCCGATGGCACGATGCCGCTCGGGGACGCGTTGGCAGAGGACGAGATGCTGTGGAGCCATCACACCACACTGGTGGTGGTGACCTCCTCGCCGAGGCCGGAGTGGGTATGGGCCCTCCGGCAGCTCTCACTGCGCCGGGTCAGGGTCGTTGCCGTGCTGATCGACGGCAGGTCCTTCGGCGGGTTTTTCGACTCCCGCGAGGCTCTGCCCCACCTGGAGGCCGCCGGCATCCCCACTTACGTTGTGGCCTCTGGCGACTACCTGCCGGAGGCGCTGAGCAGGACCCACCGTCCCAGCGAGGAGGCCGACCCTGCCGGGCACGTGCCCGTGGCGGCCAGGCCTGCGGAGGTGGCCGGTGGCTCGTAGGGAGGGCGTGCTCGCACCGCCCCCAGGCACCGCGCCGGGCCGCGACCGGATCCTGTCCCTGGCCGGGGCGGAGCACGCGTTGATCGAGTTGCTCAGGCGATACAGCCCCCGGGAGGGCTGGGCGACCCTTGCCATCCTGTGGGGACTCGTGCTGGTGGTCGGGGTCACGATCCAGCGGGCCGAGTGGACGGACACGCCGGGCATGGTGCTGATAATTCTGCTGTCTTCTCTGGCAGGATTGGCGCTGGCCAAGATCAGGTGGCCGTGGCCAGTCCTCATAGTGCTCGGTCTGGTCCTCGGGGTGGTGATCGTTTACTGGCAGGCCTCCCGACTGGTGCAGGACGAATCGTTCATAGGCTCGGTGCATCAGACGGCGGTGCGGCTGAATGACTGGTACCAGGCAGCGGTGTCGGGCGGTATCAGCACGGACCTGATGCCGTTCAGCATGGCCCTGCTCGGCGGCGGATGGCTCCTGGGTTTCTTCAGTTCCTGGTTCCTTTTCAGGCGCAGGTACGTGTGGCCGGCGCTGATCCTGGGCGGGCTGGCCCTTTTCACCCACATCAGCTTTTTGCCCAGCGAGCGAGTCGCCTCGTTTTTCATATTCGTCGCCCTGAGCATGCTGCTGCTTGTGCGAATGGGCTTTGTGCACAACCAGATCGCGTGGCGCGGTGCGGGGACCAGGTTCTCGGCCGCCTGGGGATGGATAACCGTGGCCGCCGCGCTCTGCCTGTCGGCCATCGTGCTGGCCATAGCGGCGTCGATACCCCTTAACGTGTACGTGTCAAAGACCGTGGCGAACGTGTGGACCCAGGCCCGCACCCCCGTCGCGACACTGGAGAGCGGTCTCAGCCGGCTGGTCACCGGCATCGCCTCCAAGAAGAACATCCACGGGCGGCCATTTGGAGACAATCTGCCCTTCCTTGGATCGATCCATTTCAACGGCGACGTCGTTTTCATGGCCGATACCGAGTACCCGTCCTACTGGCTCTCCCGGACCTACAGCGAGTACACCCCAAAGGGCTGGGTCGCCGGGGACACCAGGGAGGTCAAGGTGGGCCCGGAAACCGTGCCGCCGCCGCAGGGCGACGCCCTGAAGCGCACCGCAGTCGCACAGAGCCTGCTGCTGCAGTTCGACAGCACCAGCCTGCTGGCCGGGGGCAACCTGGAATGGCTGAATCGAGAGGCGACCATCGAGGTGCTCTCACCCAAATCCTTCGAGGTCAGCATAGGGGACCCGAGCGGCGATGCGGATTTCCCCGCGGACGTTAAGGAGCTTGCGACCGAGCTCCGGACCCGGCTCAGTTCGCCCGTGGTCAGCTTCGTCGAGTCGGAGGTCGCAAAGCTGATACCCGACGATCTGGTCGTAACGCACATCGACTACAGCCAGCCCGGCGGAAAACCCCGGGTGGACAGCGTCACCCTGCAGCGCAAGGAATCGATCTCGCCCGATGTGGTCTCGTTCGAGTTCGATGAGCAGCTGATCAGGGGAGAGACGTACGACATGGTGTCGCTGGTATCGACCGCCACCAGCGAAGACCTGCGGCGGGCGGGAACCGACTATGACGCCTCGATAACAGATCACTACCTGCAGCTGCCCGGCGATCTTCCGGACCGGGTGAAGGAGTTGGCCGGGCGCCTTACCAGTACCGCGGACACTCCCCTCGATAAGGCCAGAGCCATCGAGACCTACCTGCGCGGGGAATCGTTCACGTACTCCCAGGACATCGAGGCCCCCCCGACCGGCTCAGATGGGGTTGACCACTTCCTTTTCGAGACCCGAACAGGTTACTCGGACTACTTCGCCTCATCGATGGCCGTGATGCTCAGGTCGGTGGGCGTCCCGGCGCGCCTTGCCGCCGGCTACGCCCCCGGGGAGTTTGACGAGGCATCGGGCCTCAATGCCGTCAGGGATTCCGACAGCCACGCGTGGGTCCAGGTCTACTTCCCCGAGTTCGGCTGGATCGACTTCGAGCCCACACCCGCCTGGCCCGATCCCAGCCGGCAGATCGGCCGGCCGGCCAGCGGAGGCCAGGTCGTGGACACGCCCGATGCGTTCGACGACCAGGAGTTCGCCGAATTCCAGGGCTTCGTGTTTCCCGCCCAGTTGTCGGCGATCGGCCTGGGTGTCGAGGGCGGCTTCGAGGGAGAGGACACCGGAATAGACGTGGTGAGACTGGTTGTCCTGCCGATCATCGCCGTGATCGTCGGGTTGCTGGTGCTGGTGGGGGCGCTGCAGGCCCTGTGGAACCTTGCCGTGCGCGGCCTCGCCCTCGAGCAGCAGGTCTATGCAAAGATGGCCAGGCTCGGCAGACTCGCCGGAGTGGGCAGGTCCGCCAGCCAGACTCCCCGCGAGTACGCCGGCAGCCTTGCTGCCGCGCTTCCAGGTGTGGCCGGCGAGGCGGCGCTGGTGGCGAGCCGCTACTCGACGGCAACCTACGGCGCGGCGGCCTCAACACCGGTCGACGATCTGCCACTGCTTCTCGCCTGGAAACGAATCAGGGGGGCACTGGTGGGCAGGATCGCCCGGCGGCTGGTGCCTAGGGGAAGGGCCCGGAGCGATTGATGCGAGATCCCGGGCGAATCTGCTACGACATCTTTGAGACAGGGGCCGGCTGGGTCGGGGTCATCGCCTCGGAGGCCGGGGTTCGACGAGCCACGATACCCCAGCCGACGCCCGGAGACTGCGCCGACGAGCTCGGAGGCGAGATGGACGGGGCGATCTTCGAGCCCGATCTCCTGAGGCACGTAAGGGAAGGCATACAGGGCTACATCGAGGGAAACGTCCTCGATCTCTCCCACATTCCGACAGACTTTTCCGGTGCGCCTCCCTTCATGAGATCGGCCTGGGAGGCCTGCAGATCCATACCCCGGGGCCAGACCCGCACCTACAAGTGGCTGGCTGAGAGCGCCGGACGTCCGAATGCACCCCGCGCGGCCGGACAGGCCATGGCGCGGAACCGCGTGCCGTTCCTCGTGCCCTGTCACCGGGTCGTGGCGAGCGGCGGAGGGCTCGGCGGCTACGGCAAGGGTAAGAGCGCCCTCGCCTTAAAGAGGTGGCTCATCGACAGGGAGGCATCCAGCTCGCCTGCTTCTCCACCTCCCCACTGGTGGCGCGGGTAGCGGGGGGCGGCTAGGACGGGCGGGCTCGGTCCGGGCTCGTAGCGCCGGGGGCCTCCCGGAGCTAAGGGGAATTCAGCTCGGCAAGCACCTGCTGGGCCCGCTCGAGGTCCTCGTCGAACACCATCACGCGCACAGGGTTCAGGGAGATGCCCATGAACGAGCTGGTATCGCCCTGCCCGATCATTGACGGTATGCCGTCCTCGATCAGCAAATCCCTCAGCATCTCGGCCTGGATCTGATCCGGGGCGATCTCGAGCACCACCCACTTTTTCCTATCGGACACAGGGATTCATCCCAGCAGGGCCACGCGGCCGGAGTCCCCGAGCAGATCCGCCAGCTCGGACGCCAGTTCGTCGGTCGCCGCGATTCCGAGGTGTGGCCAGTCAAGCTGAATCAGGCTGTCCGAGGTGGCGATCTCCATCCCCACCTCGTCGTCTCCGGCATGCTCCAGCATCGTGCGCACGAGCTGCTCAAGGAGCCTTACGTCGCGTTCGGGCTCACCCGACTCGACGATCCTGAGACTGAGCCTTCGCCGAACCGGACGATCATCCCGCGACGCGACCGCACCGTTAGTGGACCCGATCGGCCCGGGAGACGGGAGATCGGGGGACGTCGCGCTCGTTTCGACCTGCTCGGCCTGGGCCGAGGGCGGCGGCACCGACTTTGCCTCATCATCCACCACGTGCTCATCGACTGAGACCGCCGAGATGCTGACCCTGTCGTCGCCCCGGTCCCTGACGGTGCCGACGACCCGCACGAGCTTGCCCTGCTGCCAGACCGCCGTAGTAGACCTTTGCAGTTCCTCCCACACGAACACGTCTATCTCGCCGCCGAGCATCTTCAGGGTGGCGATGGTGAACGGACGGTCGTCACGCGTATAGCGATTGGTGATGGCGTCTACCTGTCCGGCAAGGCTGACCTCCTCGCCGTGCATGTCGGGCCTTATGCCGTCGCGGGACAGGATGGTGGACGGATCGACACTGGCGGCCAGCGAGGACACCGAGCTTACCGTCGACAGGTCTACTCCGAGCAGTTCAAGCTCCCAGTCACCCTTCTGCCAGTCGGGGGTCGCGCCCTCCTCGATGGAGATCTGCGCGAGGGGAATCTCCACGCTCTCGCCGAACAGGTCGAACATCGTTGTCTGGCTGGAGCCGCGGAGATCGGCCTCGCTCTGTGCCAGGGAGATGATGCGCCCGGCGATACTGAGTATGGAGGTGCGGTCCCCGAAGCAGTCGAAGGCGCCGGCCTTGATCAGGCTCTCAAGGGCCTTCTTGTTGAGGCCGCCAATTTCCGCCGCCCGGCACATCTCCTCGATCCTCTCGAACGGGCCATGTTCGCGGCGGGCGGCCACGAGGGGCTCGACCGCGGCGGCGCCGACGTTCTTGACCGAGGCCATGCCGAACAGGATCGTGGGTCTGCCGTCGTGGTACCTGAGCGAGAACTCCACCTCGCCCTCGTTTACGTCCGGCACACGTACGGGTATCTCCAGGCGGGCGCACTCGGCGACCGCGGTCGCGACCTTGTCGGTGTTCCCCGAGTAGCCGTTCAGAAGGGAGACCATGTATTCGCCCGGGTGGTTGGCCTTAAAGTATGCGGTCCAGTAGGAGATCAGGCCGTAGCTGACGCTGTGGGCCTTGTTGAAGGCGTACCCGGCAAATGGCTCAACGAGCGCGAAGACCCGATCTGCGACCTGCTGGGAATATCCCTGGGCAAGCGCCCCCTCGATGAATCTCTCTCGCTCCTTGGCCATGATCTCGGGGATCTTTTTCCCCATCGCCTTCCGCACTATGTCCGCCTCTCCCAGCGAGTAGCCGGCGAACTTGCGCGCGATGTGAAGCACCTGGTCCTGAAAGACGATCACCCCGTAGGTCTCGCGGAGAATCTCTTCGAGATCTGAGTGCGGGTACTCGGGAGCCTCACGGCCGTACTTGGCGTTGATGAAGGTGTCTATGTGCTCCATGGGCCCGGGTCGGTACAGGGCGATCATCGCAGCCACATCGCCGAGCGACGATGGCCGGAGGCTCTGTATGTAGCGGGTCATGCCCGCTCCCTCCATCTGGAACACGCCGACAGTCTCGCCCCGTGAGAGCAGTTCGAAGGTCTTCTCATCGTCCAGGGGTATCTCGGTAAGCTCGATCCTCTTGCCGGTGCGGCGCTCTACGAGGCCGCGGGTTCTCTCAAGGATCGTGAGGTTGGCAAGCCCCAGAAAGTCCATCTTGAGCAGGCCCAGGGCGGCGAGGGGGTCCATCGCGTACTGGGTCGTGTTCACGCCGTGTTCATCGCCCTTGACCGGCCTCTGCAGGGGAACGTATTGCTCGAGCGGTTCCTTGGAGATGACCACTCCCGCGGCGTGTGTGCTCGAGTGGCGCACCAGACCCTCCAGCTGGGTCGCCGTGTCGATGAGCCTTTTGACCTGTTCATCATCCCGGTACAGATCGGCCATCTCGGTGCTGGATTCGAGCGCCTCCTTGAGGGAGATGTGCAGCCGCTGCGGCACGAGCCTCGCAACCCTGTCCACGTCGCCGTATGACATGGCCAGCGCGCGGCCCGAATCCCTTATGGCAGCCCTCGCGCCCAGGGTGCCGAAGGTGATGATCTGGGCCACATGATCGCGTCCATAGCGGTCGACGACGTAGCTGATGACCTCGTCGCGGCGATCATCCTGAAAGTCCATGTCGATGTCCGGCATCTCTTTGCGCTCTAGGTTCAGGAACCTCTCGAACACAAGGTCGAACTCGAGCGGGTTGATGTCCGTGACCCCGAGGCAGAACAGCACCAGGCTGGCGGCGGCGCTCCCGCGGACGGCGAAGAAGATCTCCTGCTCGCGAACAAAGCGCGCTATGTCCCATACCACCAGGAAATAGTTCGGGAACTGGGTCCGTTGGATGACATCTAGCTCGTACTCGAGACGAGCCAGCTCCACCTCACCGGCGTTCGGGAGACGGCTGGAAAGGCCCTGACGGCAGATCTGCCGCAGGTACTCATCCGCCGTCAGCCCGTCGGGAGGCAGGAACTGGGGGAGCCTGAGCGTGTCGAAGTCCAGGTCGAGCTCGCACATCGCGGCGATCGCCCCGGTATTGGCGACGGCCTCGGGGACGTCCGAGAAAAGCCGGGCCATCTCCTCGGCGCTCTTCAGGTAGTAGGAGTCCTCGGTCATCCTCAGACGACGCTCGTCCTGCACGTTCGTGTTGGTATGTATGCAGATCAGGATGTCCTGGAAGGGAGCGTCGGCCTGGTCGACATAGTGAGAGTCGTTCGTGGCGACGGTGGGAATGCCAAGCTCTGCCGACAGGGCGATCAGGCCCTCGTTGATCGCCGGCAGTTCGGGAACGCCGCCGTGTCTCATCAGCTCAAGGTAGTAGTCCTCAAACGTGTCGCGGTACCATGAGGCGGCCTCCCGCGCATCGTCCACTCGTCCCTCCGATATCGCCCGTGGCACCTCCCCGCTCGGGCAGCCCGAAAGTACGACCAGTCCCTCGTTGTATTCCTCCAGCAGTTCGCGGTCCAGCCGCGGCCGGTAGTAAAAGCCCTCCAGGTGCGCCCTGCTGACCAGCCTTACAAGGTTGCGGTATCCGGCCTGGTTCTTTGCGAGGACCGTCATGTGGTACGGGCGCTTATCGGCAGGGTCGCGGGAATGTCGGCTGTTGGCCGCCACGTACACCTCGCACCCGATGATCGGCTTTATGCCCCGCTCCCTGGCGATGCGGTAGAAGTCGATCGCTCCGTACAGTCCGCCGTGGTCGGTGATCGCCAGGGCATCCATGCCCAGTTCGGCGGCCTTTTCCACGACCGCCGTAAGGCGGCTCAGGCCGTCAAGCAGGCTGTATTCGGTGTGGACGTGCAGGTGTGTGAAACCGTTCGACGCAGCCACGTTGTCTTGTCCTGGGGAAGTGGTGGATCGGCTTGACATCACAGGTTTCGCGGCACCATTTATACGCGTACGCGCCGCGATTTTCCACCCGCAAAAAAAGAGGCCCCCTCCACGGATGGAGGGGGCCTCTTGACCCTCTATCCTGTTCCGCCTAGTAGTCCATGGGAGGCGCGGCCGGCATGGCCGGCTCCGGCTCCTTGATGTCGGTGATCAGGGACTCGGTGGTCAGCACCATGGCCGCCACGCTGGCGGCGTTCTCGATCGCCGCCCGTGTGACCTTCGCTGGATCCATGATCCCTCGCTCGAGCAGCTGGGTGAACTCGCCGACCTCAGCGTCGTATCCCATGTCGCCCTCGGCCTCGAGGCTCTGGGAGAGGATCACGTCGCCGGAGACGCCGGTGTTGGCGGCGATGAGCTTCATCGGCGCCTCGAGCGCCTGCTTGAGGATGCTGATGGCGGTGCCCTCATCTCCTACCATGGTCACGCCGTCGAGAGACTGCCGGGCACGTATCAGCGCCAGACCGCCACCCGGTACGATGCCCTCCTCGACAGCGGCCCGGGTCGCCGACAGGGCGTCCTCGACACGGTTCTTCTTCTCCTTGAGCTCGACCTCGGTTGCGGCGCCGACCTTGATGATCGCCACGCCACCGGACAGCTTGGCGAGCCTTTCCTGGAGCTTTTCGCGGTCGAAGTCGGAGGTGGTCTCGTCGATCTGGGCCTTGATCTGATTGATGCGGCCCTGGATGGCATCCTCAGAGCCCGCGCCATCGACGATGGTGGTGTCCTCCTTGGAGGAGACGACCCGGCGGGCGCGGCCGAGGTCATCGACCTGCACCGAGTCGAGCTTTCGCCCGACCTCCTCGGATATCACGGTGCCCCCGGTAAGGATCGCTATGTCCTGGAGCATGGCCTTTCGCCGGTCCCCGAAGCCCGGAGCCTTTACCGCGAGCACGTTGAGGGTGCCGCGCAGCTTGTTGACCACGAGCGTGGCCAGGGCCTCGCCCTCTATGTCCTCGCCTATGACGACGACGTTCTTGGTCACCTGCAGGATCTTCTCAAGACCGGGCAGCACGTCGGACACGGCCGAGATCTTCTTGTCCGTGATGAGTATGTACGGGTCGTCTATCTCCGCCTCCATCCTCTCGGCGTTGGTCACGAAGTAGGGCGATATGTAACCCCGGTCGATCTCCATGCCCTCGACGAACTCCTGCTCGTACTCGAGGCCCTTGGACTCCTCGACCGTGATGACACCGTCTTTGCCCACCTTCTCCATGACCTCGGCGATGAGGCTTCCCATAACCTCGTCATGGGCCGACAGGGAGGCGACCTGCGCTATCTGGGTCTTGCCCTCGACAGGCTGCGACATCTCCTCGACCGAGCGGCGCAGCACCTCGACGCCCTTGTCGATTCCGCGCTTTAGCGCCATGGGGTTTGCCCCGGCGGCGATGTTCTTAAAGCCCTCCTGGATGATCGCCTGGGCGAGGACCGTTGCGGTCGTGGTCCCATCGCCGGCCACATCATTGGTCTTGGATGCGGCCTCTTTCAGCAGCTGGGCTCCCATGTTCTCGAACTCGTCCTCGAGCTCGATCTCCTTTGCGATCGTCACGCCGTCGGAGATGACCTGGGGCGGTCCGAACTTCTTGTCGAGCACCACGTTGCGCCCGCGGGGGCCGAGAGTGACCCCGACCGTGTCCGCGAGCTTGTCTATGCCGCGCTTCATGGCTGCGCGGGCGTCCTCGCTATATCTGATCTGCTTGGCCAATTGCTCTTCCTCCTGGCAACCGGCGCCCGGCCTTGGCTTGGCGGGCGTCGTCTAGACCCTGGGTCTGAATTCTGTCGTCGACCTTTTCTACTTCTTGAAGAGGATGTCGTCCTCTCGAACTATCAGGTACTCGGTGTCTCCGTCCTTGTACTCGGTCCCGGCGTATTTCGAGTAGACGACCACGTCTCCAACGGCGACCTCAAGGGGCGTCCGCGAGCCATCGTCGTTAAGCTTGCCCGGGCCAACCGCCACGATCTTGCCCTCCTGGGGCTTTTCCTTGGCCGTATCGGGGATGTAGATCCCGCCCGCGGACATCTGCTCCTCAGACTCCGTCGGCTCTATCACGACCCGGTTGCCCAACGGCTTGAACTCTGTCATCTAAGATCTCCTCCTGAATTGCCCTTGTGCCTATGGCCCCGGCCCAACTCGAGCCCGCCCCCGCAAGGGGAGGCGGGCCCGTTTCCCTGCTGCCACCGACCGGGCCCGGGGACCCGTTAGCAGTCTTCCAATTCGACTGCTAACCATCCTATGAACAGGCTCCGGATATGTCAACAGACCGCTTCGGCGTCACGCAGCGTTGACCGTCCGGGCGCCTCTACCTATCATCGGTGCGTGAGCAGCGGCGAACGGAGCGCATTGCTATGCGACGCAGCCGGTACGGCCAGGGCCCTGGTCATCACCCTGCGTCCCAAGCAGTGGATGAAGAATCTGATCATCTTCTTTGCCCTGCTGTTCACGGTGGGAGAGGCCTGGAGCCCCGCGCGGGTCGGCGAGGCCACCCCGCTCGTGGTGGACACCGTCTTCGCCTTCCTGCTGTTCTGCCTTCTGTCCGGCGCTGCCTACCTGCTCAACGACGTGGCCGACGCCGAGAGGGACCGCGCGCACCCGGAAAAGCGCTGGCGTCCGGTCGCCTCCGGCAGGCTATCCCAGCAGGTAGCCCTTGCCACCTCGGGGGCCCTCATCGCGGTCGCGGTCTCCCTATCCTTCCTGCTTGAGACATCCTTCGGCTGGGTGGCGCTCAGCTATGCGGCGCTGATGATCGCCTACTCGGCGGCGCTCAAGAGGGTGGTACTGGTAGACGTGTTCGTCATCGCGGCGGGCTTTGTCCTCCGGGCCGTGGCAGGCGCCGCGGTGCTGGGGGTGCCCATCTCACCGTGGCTGTACATCTGCACGGGCCTGGGCGCCCTGGTCATCGCGCTGGGAAAGCGCCGCAGCGAGCTTGTGACGGCCGGGGACGGCGCGGGGCAGCAGCGCGACAGCCTGCGCGGATATTCGGTGCGCCTCATCGACCAGCTGACCTACCTGGTAGTCCCAGGGACGCTCACCGCTTACATCCTCTACGCGCTGACCGCCGACAACCTGCCGGACAACTACGCCATGGCGATCACCGTCCCGTTCGTCGTCTACGGTCTGATGCGCTACCTGTACCTTGTCAACATCAGGGGCCTGGGAGAGAGCCCGGAAGACCTGCTCGTGTCCGATGCGCACCTCGTGGCGACGGTGGTGCTCTGGCTCGTCGCCTCTTCCCTGGTGCTGGCTCTGTTTAGAGCGTGAGCCCTCCGCAGGAGCTGTTCGGGGCCATACCGGTCTGGGTCGGCGTGTATGTACTTGCCGGCCTGTCGCTGGGGGCCGCGGGGCTGATTACGTACCGGCGCATGCTGAGGCTGATCATGCTCGGGCGTCCGGGCCGGACCGACAGGCCCGCGGCACGCTTGCTGGGCGCCATCCGGCCCGTGCTCGGCCAGGCCAAGGTCCTTCAGAGCGTGTCGGTCCGCGACCGGGCGGGCCTGGCCCATCTGTTCATATTCTGGGGCTTTCTCTCCTTCCTGCTCAGCTATCTGCTGTTCATATTCGCAGACTCGGCCTGGCGGCCCTTTTCGGGCTGGCTGATCACCGATACCGGGGTGACCGTGTTCGCGTCCTATCTGAACGTACTGGCGGCCCTGTTCTTGCTTGTGATCTCCTGGGCGGCCGTACGCAGGTGGATCAGGACGCCGCGGCGCCTGTCCTTTGACCTGACCCAGAGATCGGACGCCGCGGTCATCCTCCTGCTGATCGCCCTGCTAATGGCCCTGACCCTGCTCGCCGAGGCGATGTACGCCGCCTCCGGCGGGACCGGGCCGCACGCCGAAGCGCTGATCGGCGGGGCCATCGGATCGGCACTCTCCGAAGCCGGCATCTCCGCCGGTCTGGCCAACGGGCTCCACGGATTTTTCTGGTGGCTTCACCTGGGTGTGATTCTCGGGTTCGCCATCTACATACCGGTCTCCAAGCACGCCCACATGCTGGGCGCCCCGCTCAGCTTCCTTATGCGCTCGCTCAAGGCGCCCGGCGCGCTCGGCACCCCGGACCTTGAGGCCGCCGAAACCTTCGGGGCGGCGCGCATCCAGGAATTCTCCCGAAAGCAGCTCCTTGACGGATATGCCTGCGCCGTGTGCGGCCGGTGCAGCGAGGTGTGCCCCGCCAACGTCAGCGGCAAGATCCTCTCGCCGATGCACATCGTCGAGAACCTCAAAGAGCACGTGCTGGACGCCGGGCCCGAGCTGGCGGGCGGGACGGACGCCCAGGACGAGCGACCCCTGATCGGAAGATGGCTGCCGACCGAGGCGATCTGGGACTGTTTGACGTGCGGGGCGTGCGTATCGGAGTGCCCCGTCGGCGTTGAGCACGTGGAGACCATCGTCGACGTCCGCAGGCACCTGGTGATGGAGACCGCGGAGATGCCGGACACCGCGCGCGAAGCGCTGACCAGCATGGAGCAGCGAGGTCATCCCTGGCGGGGGACCCAGTACACCCGGACCGACTGGACCGAGGGCCTGTCCATAAGGACGATCGCAGACCATCCCGGGGCCGAGTACCTGCTGTGGGTGGGCTGCACTGCGGCGCTGGAGGAGCGCAGCCGTTCGGTTGCACGGTCGATGGCCAGGGTGCTAATACGCGCCGGGGTGGACTTCGCCATACTGGGCGAGGAGGAGAGATGCACAGGCGACCCCGCAAGGCGCATGGGGAACGAGTACCTCTACCAGGTTCTGGCGGGCCATAACATCTCCACGTTTGAGCGCTACTCGGTGAGAAAGATCGTAACGGTCTGCCCGCACTGCTTTAACACCATCAAAAACGAGTACCCGGCCCTGGGCGGCGAGTACACGGTCATGCACTACACCGAGCTCGTCGCCGGACTGATCGATTCCGGAGCCATCGTTCCCGCAGCCACGGTCCTGCCCGGGAAGGGCCCCGATCCCGGGAGCGTCACCTACCACGATTCGTGCTATCTGGGCAGGCAAAACGGACTGTATGAAGAGCCGCGGCGGATTGCCCAATCCATCCCGGGACTCAGGCTCGGCGAGATGGAGCTCAACCGGCGAAAGAGCTTTTGCTGTGGCGCGGGAGGCGGTCACATGTGGATGGAGGAAAGCCGGGGGCAGCGTATCGACCACCTGCGCACAGACCAGTTTCTGGAGACCGGCTCAGAGGCCGTTGTCGTCTCCTGCCCGTTCTGTCTGCAGATGTTCGAGCAGGCAATCCCTTCCAGGCCGGGGGGAGAGGGCAAGCGGGCCGTAGACCTTATAGAGCTGGTGGACCGGAGCCTCGGCGACGATGCGCCGGCCGGCTCCTGACCGGCAGGCCATGCGGCCCGCACGGGCCCTTTGACCTAGGCCTCTGAGGCCTCGGGCGCAAACAGGACCTGATAGACGAGGGCCGCCAGGCCGCCCCCGGCCAGCGGGGCGACCCAGTATATCCAGTGGTCGGTCCAGAATCCGGACACCACGGCCGGACCCAGGCTGCGCGCCGGGTTGACGCCCGCGCCCGTCAGGGGTACGGCGACCAGGTGTATAACGACGACAGCCAGACCGATCGACAAGGGTGCCAGCGCACCCGGCGCCCGCCTGTCCATCGCCACGGCAAACACGACGAACACGAGCAGGAACGTGAGCACCAGTTCAACAGTAAAGCCCATGCCCGGCGATACGCCCTCGCCGAGGCCGTGGGCGCCCAGATTTCCTTCCCACGCGTCGGGGGCGACGTAGACGAGCAGCAGTCCCGCAAGGACCGCACCTGCCACCTGGGCTACCACGTACATGAAGGCCTTTGCGGGGCGTATCTTGCCGGTCAGCGCCGCCGAGAAAGTTACGGCGGGATTCAGGTGGCCGCCGGATACGTGCGAGGTGGCATGGACGAGCAGGGCAATGGCCAGCCCGTGGGCCAGAGCTATGGCGACCAGCCGGGCCGCGTTCATGTCGCCACCGGAGGTGATGCCGCTGGCGATCACCGCTCCGGCGCCGAGGAAAACGAATAGCCCGGTGGCGAAGAACTCGGCCAGCGAGTCGCGCCAGGCGTCGATCGATCTCAGGTCCTGCATCATTGCCTGTACCATGGCGCCCCCACCTTAAAGGCGGTGGCCCATGCTAATCACGCCCGCCTCGGCTGTCAACGCGGGCCCTACACGTCGCCGCCAGGAACCTCGGTAGCGTCCAGCAGCCGCCTGATCCTGCCTGCAATGTCCGGTCGGCGCAGCCCCTCATGCAGTGCCGCCTCAAGCATCCCCGCGGGCGTTCCCACGTCGACGTGATGCCCGCCGAACTCGTACGCGTAGACCCCTTCGCGGTCTACCAGCGATGAAATAGCGTCGGTGATCTGGATCTCGCCGCGCGCGCCCGGCTCGGTCTCCGCAAGGGCGCTCAGCACGCCGGCCGAAAGGACATAACGCCCGACGATCGCAAGGTTGGAGGGCGCTCTGCTAAGCGGGGGTTTTTCCACCAGTGCCCTGACCCTGTGCAGCCGGTCCCCCGCGGGTTCGGGATCGACGATGCCCAGACCGGGCACCAGGTCATCGGGCACCTTCCTTACCGCGATCACGCTGGTGCCGAGGCGATCGTAGAGGGCGGTCAGCTGCCCGATCGCCGGGCCGTCCGTCCAGATCAGGTCGTCGGGAAGCAAAACGGCGAACGGCTCGTCTCCGACCCATTCGGCCGCCACGGATACCGCGTGGCCGAGGCCTCCTGGCCGGTCCTGCACGACGAACTCGATATCGGCGATCTCCGCCAGCCTCCGAACCGAGTCGGCCAGCGATGCCTGGCCCGCAGACCGCAGGGCCGATTCCAGGTTGAGATCGGCCCCGAAGTAGCGCTCGATGGCCCGGTCGGCCGGTGCCACCACGACCGCCACGCTCCGTATGCCGGCCGCGGCCGCCTCGCTGACAACCATGTGGATGGCCGGCGTGTCCAGCACCGGCAAGAGCGGTTTTGGAACCGCCTTGGTCACGGGCAGAAAGCGAGTACCCAGGCCCGCGGCCGGGACCACCGCCTTCTGGACGGACGACCTCAAGACGGCCCTAGGCCGGGGCGGCGAGCTGCCCGGTGCGATAGATCCGCCTGAGCATGGGCTGCGATCCCGACATGCCGATGACCACAGTAACGAAAATGACGCCCGTGACTATGAATATGGCCCATGCGCTGTACTGGTCCGCAAGGAATCCGTATCCCAGGTTGGCAAAGGCCATGATGCCCCCGGCGTGCAGGACGTAGAGGCTCGAAATCCTGCCCCGCAGGCGGTCGGGAGCGACCATGAGGACGAAGGCGTTGGATATGGCCATGAACGTAGCCTGGGTCGCACCCATCAGGCCGGCGAACAGGGTTGCCGGAACGATGTGACCGGACACGGCCAGCACGATCGGCGTCAGGCCGCTGGTGATGCCCGTCCAGAACAGCAGTTGACCCTTCATCCTCTCGCTCTGGACTCCGGCGACGATCAGGATTCCTATAGCCGAGCCCAGTCCGAAGCCCATGATCAGATAGCCCAGGTACGAGCCGTCGGTCGCCCCCAGGCTCTGGGCTGAAAAAACGGGCATGATCGACTCGAACGACATTACCAGCGCGCAGTGGAAGGCCACCAGCAGGATGAAGATCGCGATCGTCTTGTGAGTGTAGACGTACGCGAGTCCCTCGATCATGCCGTGAAATACGCCCGAACCGGGCGTACGCTCGCCCCGCGAGATCGTGCGGCAGCGGGCCGCGAATATGATCGCCACGCCGGTCAGGACGGCGCTCAGGACCAGAACGCCCTCCGGTCCGATCCCTCCAACGGCCAGAAGGGGGGCGGCCACCAGCAGGCCGAAGAAGCGCGACCCGTGGTGGGTCAGTCCGTTGAGCGTGATCGCGTTCAGTATGTGGCGCTGCGGCACCTGGTTGGGGATGAGCGCCTGGATTCCCGGCTCCATCGCCGAGCGCGAACCGCCACCGACGAATGCCGCGGCAGCCAGGTGCCACAGCTCCAGCGAGCCGGTGAGGGCGGCTATCGCGACCCCGGCCGCGACCAGCGTGTTCACGATGGTCGAAATCCACACCAGGGTGCGGCGCTCGACCCGGTCGGCCAGCAGCCCGCCTATGGGCGAGACGACGAGGAAGGGGATTAGCGACGAGAAGGTGATGATTCCCACCCAGGCCGAGCCCTCCGAGCGCTCGTGCGCGATCCACGAGGCAGCGACGATGAACGACCACATGCCTGCGAAGGAGAACATGCCGGTCAGCCATATGTTGCGAAAGTCCCGGTAGGACTTGAGCGAGGCGAAATGGGGAAAGGCGGCCACCCTTCCGATGGCCGCATAGGCCCTGCTCAGCACAGCCCGCCACCCTGTCCTTCCGGCACGGGGGCGTGGCGAGGAATGAGGTCCTCAGCCCTCATCTGCTCCCAGAGCTGGGCGGGGATGGGAAACAGCGCCATGGCGACGTTCTCCTCGGCCTCCGACGGGCTTCGCGGTCCCGGAATGGTCGAAACGACCGCGGGGTGGGCCAGCCCGAACTGCAGGGCCGCCGCCTTGAGCGGCACGTCGTACCGGTCGCAGACCGCCTTGAGCCTGCTGGCCTGCTCGACCACCTGGGGAGGGGCCTTACCGTACCAGTGCCTCGTTCCGAGATCGGTCTCGACGTCAGGGTCGGACGCGAGTATGCCGCTGCTGTAGGGCCCGCCGTGGTACACGCCTATGTTTCGCTCGGCACAAAGGGGGAGCAGTTCATCCAGGGCCGAGGTGTCGATCAGGTTGTACCTGAGCGCTATGAGCACGCAGTCGTAGTCGCCGCGCTCTGCAAGGTAGATGAACTTTTCGCTGTCGTTCAGGCCCGCTCCGATCGCCCCCACAACACCCTGGCTGCGGAGCTCCTCGATCGCCGGGTAGGCCTCGCCGGCGATCTGGTCCCTGATCTCATCCCAGCCCGACGGGGCGGGGTCGTGGATGAGCAGGACATCTATTCGGTCGAGGCCGAGTCGACCGAGGCTCTCCTCGAACGAGCGCATCACGCCGTCGCGGCTGTAGTCGAGCTGCTCGAAGGTCGGCGGCAGGTCGGAGAAGGCGCCGAACTCGGTGCCCTCGACCTCCGGGGCGTCTACCAGGAGCCGCCCCACCTTCGTCGAGATGACGAACGAGTCCCTGTCCAGTCCGGACAGTACCTCTCCCATGACCTCTTCGCTCCTGCCGTAGCCGTACTGGGGGGCGGTATCGAAGAACCCTATGCCGGCCTCGTACCCGGCCAGGACCGTAGCGGCCGCCTGGTCCCTGTCGAACGAGGTGTACATGCCGGCAAGCCCCGCTCCTCCCATCCCGAGCGTCGTAACCGACAGCCCGGTCTCTCCGATCTTGCGCGTCTGAAGCTGGCTCATGTCCTAAGAGGTCCTCGGGGGGGCATTGCGGCGAAGGTGTCGCCTTGCGCCAGAGTATATTCGTTCAGAGCCGGCATCAACGACCGGCCGGGCCGGCCGGGGATATGATTGGTGGGCGGATCCGCAGGACCCGCTGACGAAAGGAGTAGCCCGATGTCACTGGCAGAGCAGAGCTGTGTGAGCCCCAGGCGGGGCGGTACGGGGATCGGCGCCGAGGAGATATCTGCCCTTGGAGCCCAGGTTCCCGGGTGGAAGATCGTGGACCACGGCGGCACTCCCCACCTTCAGCGCGCCTTTGAGTTCGACGATTTCGCTTCCGCCATCTCGTTCGCGGCCCGCATAGCGGCCGAAGCCGACGAGCAGGACCACCACCCGAGACTCACCGTCGAGTGGGGGTCGGTGCTCGTCGAGTGGTGGACACACGCGACCGGCGGCCTTCACACAAACGACTTCATCATGGCCGCGAGGTCAGACCGGATATTCGCGACCTGACCGCACCGGGGCAAAGGGGACCCGATTCGGTAACGACTGCGGTGAAAAGCTCCAGTGGGATCCTATCGAGGCCCGGCTCCGCCTCGACGTCCCCGCCGGTCATCTTCACCTCTTCGCTCAGGGCGTAGACCGGGGCCAGCCCGGCGGCGGCACCAGCAAGGGCGCGACTTGGACTGCCGTTCAGCACCTCCTCCGGAGTGACCGCGTCGGCGCCGATCACAACCGCCTGACCACCGCTCCAGGACGCCGGCATGTCGCGCTGAACCCGGCACTCTACTCCGAGGGCACGGAGATCCTCTGCGAGCCGGCGACCATAGGCATCGGGAGCCGCGTCCGGCTCGTAGACGACCGCCGTCACGCATTTGCCGCGAGACAGAGCCGCGCTGACAAGCCGGGACACGGCCGTACCGTAGCTGCAGCTTACAAGCGTCGCCTCGTCCGGCAACAGGAATGCGGCATGGGCGGCCACGGCCTCCGAAGCTCGGCGCAGCGCGGCGACATGGAGTTCAGATACGCCCACGGCTCGCGAGGGCTCAGCCGCAGCCAGCTCCGAACCCAGCCTGCGAACCGCGTTGCCCAGCCCTGCCATCGCCGGCCGCGCCGCGGCGATTGTCTCGGCCATGACGCGGATGGCTGCCTCCCTAGAGGGGTCATCGGGCAGTCGGGCCGCCGCGTGGCCAAACAGACTAAGCGCCTCGGCCGTGATCCGGGATGCGCCGTGCGAGGCGTCCCGCCTCAGGCGCCTGACGCCTGCATGAAGAAGGTCGGATCCCCGATGTTCCTCATCTGTCATCGTCGGCGCCCGGCTTACCGGCCGCTCAGGAGAGCAGTTCTGCCAGCACCGCCATGCGTGTTACCAGGGCGTTCTCGGCCTGTCGGTAGTAGGCGAGCCGACGATCTCGGGCTCTTACCGAGAAATACCCGCTCCTCTGCATGGGGTCCATCACCACCGCGTCCGGCTTCAGGGATGCCATGAATGCCTCATCTATGACGAGCCCGGGGGCCCCCCGCGCGGCGAGCAACTGTGCATGGGCGACCGTGCGAGGCGCATTGAGATAAACCGCGTCCGCCGAGGCGACATCGGTCACATCGGCCGCCCTCCTGAGTGATAGTCCACTCTCCTCACACAGTGCGGCCACCTCCGGGGCCAGATCCCCGCTGAACGGGAGATGGGTGACGGTCACGCCCTCGAACATGGACAGCCCGGTAAGCAGTGCGTTTACGTTCCGGTGCTCCAGCCTGCCGACTACCGCAACGTGCAGGCCATCGACACGGCCGAGCTCGCTGCGCAGGGTGTACAGGTCCGCCAGGGCCTGAGTGGGATGATCGACCGCACCTCCCCCGTTCACCACGGAAAGCACGTCGGCGGCGGCGGCCTTGGCCATGACGCCCGCCTCGCTGCTGCGAATCACTACGGCGTCCATGCGAAGGCTGCGAAGTATGCTGACCACGTTGTCGATGTGATCGGGGGTGGTCACCGGAAAGGACTGGGAGGCGTTTTCCGTCTGGTGGCACTGCCCTCCCAGCAGCTCCATTGCCCGCTCGAAGGAGACGCGCGTTATGAAGCTGGGCTCGTAAAACAGGCAGTAGAGCGCCCTGCCGCCGAGCTCGGTGCCAGCCTCCCTGCGATCGGCCAGCGAATCGCACCTGGGAAACAGGACGCGCTCAATCCAGTCCCTGTCCAGATCATTGGTGAAGATGAGGTTTCTGAGTGTTGCCATTTGGACGTTTAGCGTGCCTTTCTGAATCCGGATACTTAACCTGGCCGGCGACCTGAGGCCGCCTGTCCACAGGTGTCCATGCTATAATCTTCCGGCCCGCAGTGCTGCCGGCGACACCCTCTGGGGATATAGCTCAACTGGGAGAGCGCGGCGTTCGCAATGCCGAGGTTGGGGGTTCGAGTCCCCCTATCTCCACTCGCTTCCTTTGCTCATTCGCTAGATCAGGCGTTGCCCTTGCCCTAGAGGATTGACACCGCCAACGATTCCTCTACGCAGTGGCTAGGGGTTGGTAGCGCTCTACCCGTATCCTGTCTTCACGCTTGCGCGCTTGAGCCAAGTCATAGGCGGTCTGACGGCTCAGCCAGAAATCTGCACTGGACCAACCAGCTTTCTCCAGGCGAATGGCCATGTCAGGGGAGATCGCCGCGTGGCCGTTCAATACCCGCGAAAGGGTATGACGTGCAACCCCCAAAACCTCTGCCGCCTCGGTGACGGTTAGGCCAAGAGGGTTAAGGCAATTCTCCCTGACGCCGCGGCCGGGATGGGGTGGATTCTTCATAGGCATGACTTCTCCCTCCTCCTTAGTGGTAGTCAGTGGTAATCGACAAGATCGGCGTCGTACGCGTCGCCTGCTTCGAATCTAAACGTAATCCGCCAGTTGCCTGATATCGAAATACTCCAGAATCCTCTTCGGTCTCCTCTGAGTGGATGCAGTCTGTACCCTGGCAGTTCAAGATCGCTCGGTTTGGTGGCGACATCGAGGTCTGCAAGGGCCAGGGTTATCCGATCCAATTGGTCGGCGGCTATCCTGCTGGAATCGCCTCGCTCATAGAGTCGCTTCAGTCCTCGATGGCGAAATGATCGGATCACAATAGTATTGTACCGCGTGCCGCTACAGCTATCAGCAGATCCTCTGATCCGCCCGTCTCCAGATCTGCAATCATGACAAACGCCTGTTGCGGGGCAGTTACGCTCAACGCATGGCGCAATGCAGGGGGGCTACAACCAGATGAAGCCTCACAAGTCCCTCCGCTATCGGTCACCAGCGACCGTTGCAAGAAATGGGGGCTGCGATTATTGATCTGGGCCATCCCGACTTTAGGTGAAGCGTAGTGCCGGCGAGTACTCGCAAGGGATCTAGAGAAACGCACCGGCTGTCCGACAGGTGAGTGTCACCGGCATCGGACCAAGTTTGAGCCCTCGCAGACTACTTACGGCCTCCAGCCGATCGCTCTCCGCCAGTCTAACACCGCAAGAATAGCTGTTAACGTCTATATTGAGGCTTCATGTTGAAACGTTCGTAATACAGTCCCCTTAACTCCACCACTTACATGCGCCGATCCGGCCACCGTGCATTGCTAGGCCACTGTTGTGATTCGCTCGACGTTGATCTGGTCGGCCCGCTTCATCGCCTGGGCCAAATCGTAGGCTGCCTGGAGCCGGTACCATGTGCTCGCATCCCCGCCAAAGGCCCTGTCAAGACGGATAGCCATCTCCGGGGAGATCCCAGAATGGCCATTTACGAGGACCGAGAGCCGTTTGCGACTAACCCCCAGCCTCTTCGCCGCTTCCGTCACGGTCAACCCTAACGGTTCTAGGCAGTCGTGACGGACGGACAATCCCGGATGGGGAGGGTTGTTCATAGGCATGTCATGTTCCTCCTTCAGTGGTAGTCCACCAGTGGTAGTCCACCAGATCCACATCCCTGGCATCCGCACCTTCAAAGCGAAACACGGTGCGCCAGTTGGCGGATACGGCCACCGACCAATAGCCGGCGAGATCGCCCTTCAGCGGATGCAACCGGAACCCCGGTAGGTCCATGCCAGACGGACCCGTCGCCTCGTCAAGGCGCGCCAAGATTCGTACCACCTTGGCAATGTGCGCCGGCGAAACCCGCCGCCGATCCCCATTCTCGTAGAGGAGCTGCAGGCCCTGAACGGTCACCTGCAAAGTGCAACCTATCACCTCCCAGTCCAGTAGGCCTCCAAAGCGTCCGATCTCCGGGCGCCGTCTGGAAGGGCCTACCCGCCATCGTGGAATGAAACGTATCGGCCAGGCCGGTTACCTGATGGTAACGGCGTACAAACTGGGGCGGATGTCCATGCTGCTGACGCCGCACATTAGGGCCGTCCAGCTGGCGCGGGCGGCTGTGGACGAAATGTACCCAAGATGACCGGCGGGGCCTGCCGAACGTCGCAAACCACACTCCGAAACGTCCCCAAACGCCACCGGTTCACCCAGCCGTAGACGCGTGTATTGATGCCTCATGCCAATAAGCTTCGTAATGCAGTCCCCTTGGCTCGACTAGTCCGGCCGCCGAGCGTCTCCGGATCACCCAACAAGGATTCGCGAGCCATCTTCCATCCCCATACGGCACCGGATTGGCTCACAAGTTCCCGGGCGACCAGTTGTATATCTCTTGGAGGGTTCCGCCCATAAGCGCAGAGCGCTCCGAATCCGAAAGCCAGCCGCCAACCCGGAATGCCTCGACGCCCTGCTCGTAGGTCAGCAGGCTGACCGCCCGGGTCCAGTCGGTACCCCACATGCAGCGATCGAAGCCGAACGCTGCGAATACCCTGTCCAGTGGCGCCCGAATGTCCGGATAGGGAAATGGTTCATGGGACAGGGTACAGGCCCCGGAAATCTTGATAGCCACGTTGTCGTATTCAGCCAGCGAAATAACGTTGGCAAGATCGGCGAATGGTTCCGGCGGTGGTGGCGGTTCGAAGGGCTGGACCAGACCCACGTGATCGATCACCACCCGGGTGTCCGGATGGCGGCGAGCCAGTTCACGCAGCAACGGTAGCTTTCCCGAGCACATCACGTTCACCGGAACACCCGCTAGGGCGCCGGCAGCCAGGATGCGATTTAGACCCGGATCGTCCGCCTCGAACGGCCTGTAGGTGAGCATGATGCGAGCACCGACCACACCGGGCAAACCGGTCCACTCCGCCACGTCGTCAGCGCTCGTTTCGGACTGCGGATCAAATGGCTTTATCAGGCCGAATCTTCCCGGATGTTTCGCGTTTACCTCGATGGCGTAGCTGGCGTCGTAGCCATACATGGAGAACGGCGAAACCAGCAGAGCCCCATCGACGCCGACCGAGTCCATCGCCGCCACCATGTCGTCACCCGTGACTTCGTCGGGACCCTGCAAGAATCCGCTCCAGGGGCGTTCAGGGTGGTTGCGCTCGTATGCATGTACTTGCGAGTCTATCGTGGGGGTGCGTGTCGCCATCGCGTCCCTCCTGATCAATAATCAACCACGGGTTTCGGACAGGTGTGTGGCGCTCTGCCAGAGAGGGTCCCTGAACCATAGTCCGGAGCTTTTTGGCTCTATCGCCTGGTTCGCCCATACTCAGCCAGACATTCGCCGCATGCTAAGTGTATTGCGGTCTGCGTGGAGCCGTACCACGCGTGATCCGATCAGCTTTGAACGCCCTCAAACGGCTTTAGATCCCCTGGTCATGAGTGCCGCAATTTCCCGTTGAGATCGAGACGCAACTTGAGAACGTCAATTGTACGAGGTCCGCTCCACCACTCAGAGTCGATTCACCGCGTTATAGCCTGCTTCAGGTCGTTCCTCCTCATTCCTTCCTCTCGTTCGTGCGTAAGCTTCGCACCGGTGAGGCGCCACCCGGCGGGATCTGTCAGCGAAGCACAACGCCAGCATCGTCGACACGTAACACGCCTTGCGCGGCAAGCGGCAATTCCACAACGCCGACGAAACCGGTATCTACATGAGCGCGATTCTGGAGGATATTCGCAGGCACGGTCCCGCCCTCACCCCCGGCCGCTGCGTAGTTGCAGCACCGCAGGAAGTGGACGGGAGCCCTTCGCCGACAAGTGGGCCCGGCTCTCATCCCATTAGCGGGAGCAACAGGCCGAGGCCCAGCTGGCCGGACGCAGTCGTTGAGGAGACCCTGACTCGGCTGGCGTTTGCGCTGGGAGCAAAGGATGATCAATCCATTGTCAGTCCGACATTAGAATCTAGATAGAGTAGCTAGCCAGGAGGCAACCATGGCTCAGTGGGCTCTCCAGGACGCCAAGAATCGTTTCAGCGCCGTGGTGGACGCCGCTCTCGCCGGGGAGCCCCGGCAGGTGACCAGGCGAGGCAAACCCGCCGTGGTGGCTGCGTCGGTGAGCGAATACGGCCGCCTGCGCAATCATACGGCTGAGAACGTCCCGTCCTTCATTGAACACCTGCTGGCTATCCCAGAAGGCGACGATGAGGACTCCGGGGAACCCAGAGGGGGCGCGTGACCCCCAGGCCAATCGACGCGGATTTTCTCAGCCGCTGCATCGGCACCATGGAGTCGGCCTCCGACGAACTGCAACGACGCGGAGCGGACGACGCCATCTACGACACATCCGGACGCAATACCCAATTGACGGCGTGGGTGCACAACCAATTGGTTCGTATGACCACGTGCATGGGGCGCAAGGACGGGCGACCCGGATTCCACCGAGGCGCCGATGTCGAGCAATTGAGGCCACAGAGACCCACCAGGACTTAGCCAGCCCACATCACGAGCACTAGACTGAGAATGCAGATAGCCGCTCCCTCGGTTGACCATCCGCTGGGGGATCATGGCGAGTGTCCGCTGGCTTGGGGGAACGACCTCGTTAAGGAGTTAGCCCCCCGTTCCCGTCGTGATGTGTCACGAGGCTGGCAGTGCAGGTGGATCTGAGACTTGGGCGGCGGACAGACGGAGGCTTCTATGGAGATCGGAGAGACGCTCTACCTCTACCACAGGAAGCCATGGCGTGCGTGGCTCGAGGCCAACTTCGATACAGCCAGAGACATATGGCTGGTCTATCCCAACAAGGCGTCCGGTAAACCTCGCATTCTCTATAACGATGCCGTGGAAGAGGCCCTGTGCTTCGGCTGGATAGACAGTATCGTCAAGAAGCTCGATGGGCTGCACGCCGTCCAGCGCTTCACTCCGAGAAACCCAAAAAGCGGATACTCCCAGCAGAACAAAGAGAGGCTTCGCTGGCTGTCCGGGGAGGGACTGCTACACCCATCGGTCAGGCAGTCGGTAAACGACATCCTGAATGAAGAATTCGTGTTCCCCGGAGATATCCTGAAGGCCATTCAGGTGAACGAACAGGCCTGGAAGAATTTCCAGGGCTTCTCCCCCGCCTACCAGCGGATCCGCGTTTCCTACATCGATGCTGCCAGGAAGCGCCCTGAGGTCTATGAAAGTCGGCTGAAGAATTTCTTAAAGGCCACCGAGAATGGCAAGCAGATAGGCTACGGCGGCATCGACAAGTATTTCTAAGAAACGTCTACCTTCCGCCCTTGCCTTCCTTAACTGCCAGTGCGTCGTTTAGAGCCCTTCCTTCTGGTGGAACGTGCATGAGTTCTCCGTCTTCCAATCGACAGCAAAGGGTGCGGTCCTCATGGGCGGTCGATTTCGACTCGACAGACGGCGAATAGCGCAGCAGCCTGCGGTGGGCCCCGCAGTTTCTTCGGCTGTCGGCCATCAGCGCCTATAGGGGTCCTGCTGACAGGACGGTTTCAGGCGCTGATGACAACACGCAAGCACAGTTCGGATCACTCTATAAGCGAGAACGAGCATCACAAGGGCAACGACGACCAAGCAGCGGTCTCTGTTCTCATGGGCCGAGTTCATGGCCACTGAGCCGGCGAAACCGAAGGGCGGCAGGCGCTTCCTGAGGAGATAGCGGACTGAGCAGGATTCTGTGGCTAATTCCGCACTACTGGCGACCTCGATGACTTCCTGTCGGATTCCGTGTCCTGAATTGATTCTCCCGGCGGCCCAAAACACGTAGTGTCAAGCAGGAAGCTTGGATAAGGCGGCGTCGCTTGACAAGCATCCACACCTAAGCAGAACATATGTGCTCTCCGAAGGAGCATCACTATGCCTTCGACCATTGAATGGACCGACGAGACTTGGAATCCGGTGACCGGATGCTCGAGAGTCTCGCCCGGATGCGACAACTGCTACATGTTTGCCCTGTATCCGCGCCTGAAGGGAATGTCGGTGCCCGGATATGAGTCCGCTCCAGGGGAGGTAAGGCTGCTACCTGAGCGCCTGGAGACTCCGCTTCGCTGGATGAGAAAGCGCCACGTCTTCGTCAACAGCATGTCGGACGTGTTCCATCCACAAGTGCCGTTTGATTTCGTTCTCAGGATGTTTGAGGTGATGCATCGGGCGGGATATGAGCGTGGGCATATCTTCCAGGTCCTCACGAAGAGGCCCGGACGAGCGGTGGCCTGGTGGGGAGATCACGCTCACCACTTCGACGGACTCTGGCCTGCCAACGTCTGGATGGGCACTTCGGTTGAGAGTCAGAAATACGCTCCGCGGCTCACCGTCTTGGCGCGCGTGCCCGCGCCGGTACGTTTCGTCTCGGCCGAACCCCTCCTGGGTCCAATCGACCTAAGACAGTGGCTATACGAGGGGGCCGTCCAATGGATGATCGTAGGCGGCGAGAGCGGACCGCGCGCCAGACCGATGAGCATGGACTGGGTGCGTGACCTGCGTGACCAATCTTGCCAGGCGGGCGTAGCCTTCTTCCTGAAGCAGCTCGGTGGTGTGCGCAACAAACGTGGAGGCGACGCTGCGGTCATTGACGGCGAGATGTGGAGACAGATGCCGACCGCGGTGCAGCCAGTCACTTGAGCCATCCATCCTTCGGCGGTCCGTGGACCAGGAAAAGCTCGAGATCCTAGAGCGGTACCTGGATGCGTACACCACGGCCCTAAAGCGTCAACCCTTTCGATTGACATATGTCGATGCCTTCGCAGGTACGGGCTCGTACAGTACTGCCGATGATGACTATCGGGACTTCTTTACCCTGAAAGCGGGCTCGGCGAGCATTGCCCTGGAAGTCGATAACAAGCCTTTCGACAGATTGGTGTTCATTGAGAAAGACTCCAAGAAGATCGAGTCTCTCAACTCTCTGAGGTGCGAACACCCGGGACGTGATGTCACCATCATCGAAGGAGACGCCAATATTGAAGTGCCTCGGCTCTGCGACGACATAGAGCAGTCCGAAAGGGCCGTTGTGTTCCTGGATCCCTTTGCAACGGAAGTGTCGTGGCCCACGGTCGAGAGGATTGCGCTTACCCGAAAGATAGATTGTTGGATACTGTTCCCGCTGATGGCTGTGACCAGAATGATGCAAAAGACAGGTGTACCAAGCGAAGAACTAGCGAAGCACCTGGACCGCATATTTGGCGATCGCAAGTACTGGCAGGAAGGCTACCGGGAGTCACCTCAGCTGTCTCTGCTGGGTGATGAACGTCAGATGATCAGGATGTTAGATAGCCAGCAAATTGCAACGCTCTACGGAAAGCGTCTGTCAAGCGCATTTCACAGTGTTGCCAACACTTCTAGAACCCTCTACAACTTGCAAAACGCCCCGCTATTCGAACTCTTCTTCGCGGCTAGCAATCCTACGGGAGCTAGGCCTGCTATACGCATTGCCGATCACATCTTGAAGAACTGGTAGTGCGAGGCCGGCTAGCAAGGTCGTTGTAACCGTAGAAGCACGACGTCCGACCTGAACGTAAAACGTAACCGGGGGACGGCGTCGGACTCATCGGTCTCCGTTGAGGCCGCATTACTCCCGGAGTCGTTGCGCCCGTCTCCGCATGCAGTTCTTCAAGGATTTGATGGATGTCGGGAGGGAGCGGACCTGCTCGGGCGGCTGCGACGCTCTCCTCCAGCTCCTCGGGCGTGGATGCACTCACGAGGATGGTCGACAGCTCCCGATCGGCTATACAGGAAACGGACCGTCATTGCCGGGATCGAAATGCCCGTCGTCTCGGCCAGCTTGATGAGGCGCTCATCTGTGAACGCGGCTCCAGTCGTATCCTCAGGGGTGAGCTGGGATGGCGAGGCTTCGTCTGAGGCGCCCAAATCCCGTTCCTTGGCGAAGATCCCTCCCACGACGTAAGCAATCCCCTGCTCACGAATGACCGGCAGCATCACTCTGCGGTGAACGGCGAGCCAGCAGCCAATACTCGTTGGCCGACAGACACCTGTCCAACTCCACCCGGCTCAGGACGTGGCCAGGGGCACGGCCTGTTTCGAACTGAGGCCAACATAACGGCACAGCCCCTGCGCCTTTGCTTCACGAAGCGCCTGAACGAGGGCTGCGCTCTGCTAGTCGAACTCCTCATCGAGGTCGAAAAGCTTGTTATCGTCCCGCGCTTCGGGTATCCAGGCTTTTGCCGTCTCTATGTCGTGCCCCAGGATCACGTCGACTCTGTCGCGACGCAGAGCGCGCAGGTTGTCCTGTAACTGCGCGAGACAGTCGTCCACGGTGCGGTAGCGAATTGGAACCGTCTCAGCCGGGGACCGCTAGATGAAACCCGTCGTCTCGGTCGTGTAGTTGATCAGCTTCGTTGCGAGTAGATGCGGACTCGTGGTCCCGTCCAGCCCCTCACCCATGATCAGCTGCGAGACTCCGCCGGACGGCCGGTGGCCGACCGGACTGCGTTCACCGTAAGCCGGCGATGTATCGAAGCAGGTGACGCCCATATCAAGCGCACATTTGACGGTCGCTAGCCCAAGCTCGTAGGAGTGCTTGTACAGGGCGGCGCCGCCGAGGCCGATGACGCTGACTTTCTCACCAGTACGTCCGAAGGAGCGCTGTTCCATTCCGCTAAGCTCGTCGGTCAGTACCTTGCGGCCAAACTGTTCCCTCCCCACGTACACCACGTGCTGGGACTCTACTTCTCTTTTTTCGAGAGTATCGGTGAATGGTGGCTTGATCCTGCTGTTTGTGACCTATAGATGCGTGGCTGATATGCTTCCCGGCCAAGCGCAAGATTGACTCATTGCCGCGTCTTATGCTCGGGCCAGATTGCCAGACAGATGAGCAGTTGCGCAAAGACACCCGGGAGTGAAAGAAATGAGTGGTGAGCGGCTACCAGAGTTTTCACTCGACGGCCGCGTCGCCCTGGTCACTGGAGGGGGCAGGGGGATCGGACATGCCATCGCCTCGACACTGGCGGAGGCTGGCGCCGACGTCGCCGTGGCCGCCCGAACCCGCTCTGAGATAGATTCGGTCGCGGACGAGATACGGGCGCTCGGCGGCCGGTCCGTTGCCATTCCTGCCGACGTTTCTATCTCATCCGAGGTGGACGCGATGGTGGCGACGGCGGAGCGAGAACTAGGGCCGGTGGACATCCTCGTCAACAACGCCGGAGCCCACATCACGGGGCCCCTAGTGCCGATACCCGGCCGTCCGCTGGGGCCGCCGCAAGTAAGCCGCGTCGCCGATCACCCGCTAACGAACGGGGAGTGGGATCTGATCTACACCACCAACATCAACTCCGTAATGTTCGGCTGCCGCGCCGTTGCGCCAGGCATGCTGGACAGGCGTTACGGCAAGATCATCAATATCTCGTCCAGAACCGCCCAGCAGGCCGTCGAGTACGCGGCCCCCTACAACTCTTCCAAGGCCGCAGTCAACATGCTTACCCGCGTTCTCGCGCTGGAGTGGGCCTCCCACGGCATCCGGGTAAACGCCATCGGGCCGGGCGATTTCAAGACCCAAATGAACCCCTTGGACGACCCTCGTGAGCGTGCCCGCATGATGGCCCGCGTTCCCATGGGCGTCCCGGGGCGTCTGCGGGATCTCGGCCTCCTCGCAGTTTACCTAGCCAGCCCAGCGTCCGACTACATGACCGGTCAGGTCGTCTACTTGGACGGCGGCGATACCGCAAGATAAGCTACCCGGTCCTGCTCAATACCGGCCGAGCGCTAGGCCTGTCGATGACGGCATCGCCTCGCTTGCACGATCCCGAAGGGGACCGGCCTCGGCGCGAGGTTCGTGCTTCCCTGCAGGGAAAGGTTCGGCGATCTCGGGGACACAACCCGCATCGTTCTCGACTCCTGATTTCGGCCGGTCATTCAGAGTATCCCGACCCGCCCGGTAGTTCGTGTGTAGACGCTAAAGGCCATTGCGAGGGGAGCGTCAGGGCCTCATTTCAACGCGAGACTGGAGGGAAGAATCATGGCCCGGCCACTTGATCATGCCAGGTAGCACGCCACAAAGTGACCCGGTGACTTTTCCTCCGTAGGCGGATGAGGATCCTGGAGACAGGACTCCGTGGCGACCGGGCATCTGTCGTAGAAGCGGCAGCGCTGCGACGGGTTGATAGCCAAAGCGAGATCCCCTCTTATGTCGGGAGGCGTTCTCTGATGGGTTGGGTCGGGGACCGGTACTGCGGACAGAAGGGCTTTCGTATAGGGATGAAGAGGGTTTCGCAGTAACTCTTCCGTCTCGGCCATTTCAACGACCTTGCCAAGGTACATGACCGCGATCCTGTCGCACATGTACCTGGCCACTGCGAGGTCATGGGTCACGTACAGGTACGAAATGTCCATCTCCCCGGCTAGGCGCTGCATCAGCAGCATGATCCCGGTCTTGCTGGAGACATCGAGCATGGAGGTCGGTTCATCGGCGACCACGAACCGCGGTCGAATGACCAGGGCCCTCGCAATGGCCACTCGCTGCCTCTGACCACCGGACAGTTCGTGGGGATGTCTGAGAAGGAAAGCGGAGGGTGGACTCAGCCCTACGGATGCCAGCGTTTCTGTTACACGGTCAACACGAGCCATCATGTTCCCGATGCCCTGGACCGACAAGGGTTCTGAGACGATGTCATAGATTGTGCGCCTGGGATTCATGGACTCATAGGGGTCCTGGAAGATCATCTGCACGCGCCGGCGGAACCCCTTGATCTCCCTGCCCCTTAGCACGGAGATGTTGGTCAGGGTGTCTTCCACCGTATCGGGATCTTGGCTCGGCAACCGGAACAGGACCCTGCCCTCATCTGGCTCCATCAACTTGACCAGGAGCTTTCCCAGGGTTGTCTTGCCGCAGCCCGACTCACCGACCACTCCCAGACTTTCATTGCTCGAGAGCCTGAAAGAGACGTCGTCAACGGCGTGAATGAAGCCCGCGGGTTTTCGGAACAGGCTCCTGGATACCGGGAACTTCTTGGTGAGCCCCTCGACATCCAGCAAGGTCGGGCTCTGCGCGTCCTCTTCGCTTACGGCGTCGCCACCAATGTGAGCTTTCACGACGCTTGTCCACCGGGGACGAAGGTGTCGTCCAACGGGTGCCAGCAGGCGGCCCAGTGGTCTCCCTTGTTCACGACGGGAGGGAATTCAGACCTGCATATGTCGGTGGCGGCAGGGCACCTGGGATGGAACGGGCAGCCCTTGGGTGGATCTACGAGGTTGGGTGGTTCACCGGCCAAGGCGGCAAGCGATCTTCGTTCGCCAGACACGCTGGGGAAGGCCGACGTGAGTGCTGCCGTGTAGGGGTGTGCCGGAGAGTTCAGCACTTCGACAGTCGGGCCCTTTTCGACCAGTCTGCCGGCGTACATCACGGCAACGTAGTCCGACACCTCGGCGACCACCGCAATGTCATGGCTGATGTATATGACGGCCATTTGATTTTCCTGCTGGATGGCCTTCAGTTCCCTCAGAATGCGGTCCTGTACGATCACATCGAGGGCGGTAGTAGGTTCATCGGCGATGATCACGTCTGGATCGCAGGACAGGGCCATGGCTATGACGGCTCTCTGGCGCATACCCCCACTGAACTCGTGGGGATACCTTTCCATCATTCGGGGGTCCAGGCCGACCTTGCGAAAGAGTTCGGAGACCCTGTTCCTTGCCTCCTCCGAGGTGGCGGTCACATCGTGGGCCTCAATGGCCTCCTGGATCTGGGCACCGACCCTGTAGACTGGATTCAGGACGTTCATGGCCGCCTGGAACACCATGGCAATGCGCTTCCAGCGAAAGCGGCGCAGCTCCTCGTCGGATAGCTGCAAGAGGTTCTGGTTTCCCAGCAGCACCCGGCCGCTCACCACCCGGGCGTTGTCCGGAAGCAGGCGCATGAGGCAGGTGGCAACGCTGGACTTGCCGCAACCCGACTCGCCGACGAGGCCCAGAGACTGTCCACGGTCAAGCTCAAAGCTCACTTCCTGAACGGCCCGGACTTCTCCCTGCCTTACCCGGTAGGTCAGGGTCAGGTCATCGACCTTCAGGCAGGGACCTTGCGTCATGTGTGCCACCATGGTCCGGCAATGCAGCTATTCATAGCTGCGCCTCAATCTCGGGTTTACGACCTCGTCGAGGGCTCGCCCTGCAAGGTAGAAGGCGCTGCAAATCAGGGTGATCGATCCCCCGGCAGGAATGATCAGCCACCAGTACTTGGTCCCTCCCAGAAGATATCCTCCCGTATTGGCGGTATGGATCATGATCCCCCAACTCATTCTCAGGTCCAGTAGTCCCAGGAAGGAGAGCACCGCCTCCGCGAAGATGGCACTGGTGACCGTGAACATCATGTAGAGAAGAGACAGGGGCAAAAGGTGCGGGATGATGTGCCGGAAAATTATGTGGAGGTGACCTCCCCCGGCAACGCCCGCCGCCTCGATGAAAGGTTTGACGCGTATGGTCAGGGCCTGGGACTTAAGGACTATGGCGGTACCGCCAAAGCCCCCCAGAACACCAATGATCAGGGCCAGGTAAAAGAGATTCAGGTGGAACAGCGCGCTCAGCACTATCAGCAGTGAGATAGCGGGCAGGGCGATGATCAGGTCCGCCAATCGCATGAAGAATGCGTCCAGAATGCCGCCGTAATAGGCTGAAGCCGCTCCGACTACGGTGGCGATGCCGACCGTTACCAGAGCGGCGGTGATACCAAGTACGAACTCTGAGCGGGTGCTAAAGAGAAGCTGGCTGAGCACATCCCTGCCCAGCGGGTCAGTACCGAGGGGGTGCCTCCAGCTGGGCGGCGCGGGCTGCTCTGTCTGATCGAAGGCGTATCCGGTGACAGGATCATAGGTGGCCGGGTCCCAAACGGTCGCCATCAATATGGGGTGAGATGCCGCCATCAGGGCGAATACCACTATGGTGACCAGCGAGAGCGCACCTAGGCGGCTCTCCATGAAAATCCCCCAACCCGCCCTGAAAGACCTGGCAGATTGCCGCAGTCTCGCGAGGAGAAAGCCCGATCTGCCGTGACCGAATTCCATCGATTCGCCCGGGGATGACATCGGGCCCATGGGCTCGGGAGTGATCACCGGTAGCGAATCCTCGGGTCGAGGTAGACGTAGAGCACGTCCACAATGGCGTGCGCCAGCAAGGACAGGAGCCCGATGAACAGAATCGCTCCCATGACCAAGGGGAGGTCCTCGGAGCGAACCGCCTCAAGCAGGGTCAAGCCGGTGCCAGGCCACGAGAAAACCCCTTCGATTATGACGCTGCCATCGATGGCAAATATCAGGCTGTATACCAGGCTGGTGATTACGGGAAGCATTGCGTTCCTGGCAGCGTGGCGGTCGCGCACCTGGCCCTCCGGAAGGCCCTTGGCCCTGGCTGCCATCACGTAGTCCTCCCGGATCGTCTCCAGCATGCTGTTGCGGGTTAGCAGCATGGTTCCCGCGAATGAGATCAGGGTCAAGGTTGCCACCGGAAGGACCATGTGCTTGAGGATATCCAGGGCGAGGCCGCCTATCCCCGAAAAGATCCAGCCCAACACCAAGGCCCCCGCCCCTGCCAGGATGACCGGAAGGGCCACGATCGATGGGACCCTGCGCCCCAGTCTCCCGATCACCAGCATCGCCACGAACGCAAACGCGATGAACGATATGGCGCTCACAAGCATGTTGATGAACACGTAGTTGGCGGAGACTTCTGCTCCCCGCCAGACCAGGGGATCAAGGAATTTGCCCACCGGAAACCACCCGAGCCTGAATGCAAAGATCCAGATCATCATCAGAGCGAACGCCGGGGTGAACGCGGTGAACAGCGTGGCACCCGAGATCGTCGCCGAGTATTCGAGCAGTCCGCCGCGCCGCCATGCTATGGCCTTACCCAGGAAGAATCCGAGGTAGAAAGATAGCGCGGTAGAGGTAAGGAACAGCATCAGGGTCCTGGGCACCCTTTCCACCAGCACATCCAGGACAGGACGGGGAAAGTGACTGAAGGAAACGCCGAATGTGCCTGTAAAGATGTTTTTCAGGTGGATGAAATATTGCTGCCAGACAGGCTTGTCCAAACCGAAAGCAGCCCTGATCTGGTCTTTGACGTCGGGAGGAAGGTCCGGGTTAAGCACATAGAACGAGGCGTAGTCGCCCGGCTGGGCTTCAACCAGAAAGAAGGTGAGGGTAAAGATCAGGAGTAGGGTTACTCCCATCTGGCCGATGCGTCGCAGGAGGTAGCCTGCCATAAGGATGGAATCCGGCTACAAGCTCAACCGGTCACGGCGTAGTCCGAAGATGGGTTCCGGTTCCAATCAGATCAAATCCCGGAGGGGCTATCGGCGCTCCTATTTGAACTCCACCAGTGACGGCATGCCCGCAACGCTCTGCAGGCCGCCCCAGGTCTCCGTGTAGGGAAACCCGAGCCGCTCGCTGCGGAAAGTCTCCACTATCGGGGTGTCGAACAGGACAACGTAGGGCAGGTCCTCGGCCAGGAACGCCTGCATCTCAAACACCTGCCGACGCGCCGCCTCAAGGTCAGTCTCCGCGAGCAGTTGCTCGGCCAGCCGATCGAATTCAGGGTTGCTGTAGCCTCCGGGATTGTATCCCTCCAGCTCAGAGTGCTTGCTGTGGAAGAACGCCTCAAGGTAGTCAGGGAATGGATTAAGGCTCCATCCCAGGATCCACATATCGAAGTCCTGCTGGTCAAAAACCTTCTCGACGATGACGTTAAAGCCCGTTAGGTTGGCCCTCAGGGGAATTCCTATCTCGTTGAGCCAACGCTCGATCCAGATCGCGAAAGTAGACCGGAGCGGATCGTATCCAGGGCTGGGAGCCAGGACCTCCATGTTGGGCACGGGCTCGCCATTGGGCATCTTGAGTCCTTCACCCAACTGCTCTACAAAGTTGCCATCCTCGCTCATGCGGGGCTCGGTATCCCAGGTGAAGCCCGCGTCCTTTAACAGGGCTACGGCCTGGGTGACGCGCTCGGCACGGCTAAGGCCCTTGCCGATGAGTGGTACGTCCGGGTTGTACCAGGCAGCGTTGCCCTCCGGCACGGTCGTGTAGATCGGAATTGCCACGCCTTGCAGCACTGTGTCCACCAGGAATTCTTTGTCTATCAGCGTGGCCACCGCCTGTCGAAAAGCCCTGTCGTTCATGGGCGCCTTTCGGAAATTGAAGCCCAGATATCGCATTCCGTCAGAGGTGTTCTCGATAGTCGTGAGCCCAGGCTCACCTGTCAGTTGGTCTTGCAGACCCTTGGACAACCCAAGGGGATTGAGCATGAAGTCGATATCGCCCTTCTTCAAAGCGAGTACCGCTGTGTCCTGACTGCCGTAAATGGAATAGATCGTGCTTTCGGAGTTCGGCCCCTCCGTGTATTGAAGGGTCGTTTCGCCGGTGGGTTCACCAAAAGCGGTGAATTCGTAGTCACCGTCCTTGAACGTCTTATAGGCCCCGTTTGCATAGTGAACCACTTCGGAACCGCTGAAGTAATAGTCGGGATTTGTGTCTTTCTCGGCGAAGGCACTCCGTTCCCACCGATCGAAGAGGAACCCTCCCGCGCTGGGCTCACCCTCGGGGACGTGGGCGAATAGTGCCTTTTGCTGTTCCGTAAGGTCCCCGGCCTGCCTTGCCATGTCCACAATCGGCTCCCAGTAGGCCTTGGAGAAGATGGGCATAAACGCCAGGCCGAACTGCCATCGGGCGAGGCCGGGCTTTTGCTTGAAATAGATTTTCAGACTGTGAGGGCCAATTGCCTCCGCGTGGTCAAAGTACTCCGGGTCAACTATGGACGGCCAGTTTCCGGTCAGCTGCAGCTCTGACGCGGTGTGGGCAGTGAATGCGAAGTCCTCCGCCGTGACCTCGTTCCCGTCGCTCCACATCACCCCCTGTTTGAGTTCGACTTCGGTGGTCCAGAAAGTCTCGCCATCGACGACCTCCTCCATCAGCGGGGAAGGAAAGTCCGCCGCAAGTGAGGGAACCCACTCGTAACGCTGGGCGGAATAGCCGTACAGCACGGGCTTAGTGTCGCCGAGCACGTAGCCGTTCCATACCGTGCCGTCCGGCCCGAGGTAGGCCCAATAGTTAATTGTGGTCAGATCTTCGGCGATTCCAATGCGGTAGACACGGGGCTCACTTTGGACTTCGGGTTCAGCGGTCTCTTCGACCGGTAGGTCCGATGGAACTGCGGTTGTTGGCTGTACAGTCGAAGGCGTTGTATCGGCCTGATTGGAACAGGCAATCGCCAGGAACATTGCTGCCATCAGGAAAACGAGAAGGAGCCATTTAGAAGATCTCACGCCAAGTACCAAAGTGTTGCGGATTTGTCTGACAGCATAGCAACAGGTATGGATTTGCAACAGATCCTATTGATTTGGGTCGTGTCTCAGTTCGAGATCTTGGATTCTTCGATGCGAGGACCATGACCTGACTTGGCCGGGTGTCGCAGTTTCAACGTGGGGACGCCCCCCAAGCGGGCCAAATGAACGGCCCTTTGCGCTGATCACCCCGGGTCCCTGCCAGGACACCCAGTTTTCTCCGGAAGGCCTCTCCCAGGGTCTCAGGTACCAGGGGCATCAGGCTGCCGTTCCTCGACTCCTTTGAACGGAGTACCCTTCCGATACCGTCGCTGCGGCGTTGGAGATTGTCGTCGAAGGGAGGTCGGACACCCGGCAGGGATGCAGGTGGCAAGGGTGCTCCCGCTCTAGCTCGGCGTCGACCTGGCGCCCTGCGGGATCGCATCAGGCACCGGTCAGTCGTCGCTCTCGGAGCACAGGTATATGGACAGATTCAGTTGCGACATTCTCATTCACAGCGGCCAGATCATCACCATGGGCCCAGACCGCAGGATCTATCGTCCGGGTGCGGTTGCGATCACCGGCTCTCGAATCGTAGAAGTCGGTACAGATGACGAGCTAAGGGGTCGCTTCGCGGCGAGGGTGACGATGGATGCCCGTGGCGGCATCGTGCACCCCGGCTTCATAGACGCCCACAACCACATTGTGCATGCCACCTGTCGGGGGGTGTTTGGAAGCATCCACAAGGCGGGCTCATCGCCCGTCAATTTCGCGGACTGGAAGGCGGGCGTTACAGGTCAAGACGAAGCCGCGGCTGCCGCCATGGCGGGCCTCGAGATGCTCCAGGGAGGCTTTACGATGTTCATCGAGCCGGGCTCCCTGTTCTCGACCGGGGCGGGTGCTGTGGCGGTTGAGCGTGTAGGACTGAGAGCCCTTTTTGCCCCGCGCTATCTGTGGGACAGACGCGAGGCTTTTGATGCCATACCCTCCCTCGTGAGTTCGAGCCTGATTGCCCGTGCGCCCGCCGACCTCGACCGCTCGTTGAGGCAGATGGACGCAGAGCTTTACCGCAACAAAGACCCGGAAGCACTGATTCGCGGGTACATCTTCGTCTATGGACTTGGATCCGCTTCCCCGGACCTGCTGAAGGCTGCGCACTCGTGCGCCCGGGACAACGGCGTGCCCTTGCATCTGCACGCCGGATACGTTCCAAAGGAGGCCGAGATCTTCCGCGCCATGACCGGTACCAGCCAGCTCGTACACCTGCAGGAACTGGGCATTCTGGACGAGCGGACCGTCATCGTGCATGCGAACGCGCTGGACGAGGCAGAGGAAGCCGCGGCGCGCGAGTCCGGCTGCCAGATCGTGTGGTGCCCGACGGCCTTTCTCTCACTTGGCATCGGACGGGATGCGAGTTTTAGGATGGCGGAGCGACACCGCCAGGGAACCCGGGTCTCGCTCGGTACCGATGGCGCATTCGACTGCGCGCCGGCCAGGACCATGCTTGCGGCGCACTTCGTGTCCCAGACCTACGACGATCCCATCTCGCCTGCCGCACTGCTCGAGATGCAGACCATCAACGCGGCCGCTGCAGCCGGGATGGAGGCGGAACTTGGCAGCCTGGAGCCGGGTAAGCGCGCCGACGTGGTTGTCAGGTCCGCACGCGCTGCGGAGGCCTACCCCGTCGACAACCCGCTTCACATGCTGGCGCTAGCGATGGGAACCGGAAGCGTAGACACGGTCGTCGTCAACGGTGAGGTCGTCTTCAGGGAAGGAAAGTCGGCCCGGGTGGACGAGCGCGAGGTCTACCGCACCGTCTCCGGCTCGGTCGCCGCGAGGGCAGGGCGACTTGGCATCGACCTGGGGCCGGAATGGCCGGTGTTGAACTGATGTGGCCGGCTGGAGCCATAGCTTCTCACCGAGGAGCTTCCGGTTCCGCTGGGCGGCACCGGGCGCCTGCCGTGCAGCCGGGGAACCATTTGGCAGCGCCGGTCGTCTATACGATTGATGGACATTAGCGCGAAAGCCATCGGCATCTGCACTGCGACGATCCTAATCGCCGCGCTGGCCGCCTGTCAGGGCGGGCCGGGCCCCGACGAGTCCAAGCTGGAGATCACCTCCGGACGCAGCCCGGACGCATCGGTAAGAGGGACCGTCGACTACCGCGAGAGGCTGGACCTCAGCGAGGGCGCAACCCTGATCGTAGAGCTGCGCGACGTATCGTATTTGGACGCTTCCGCCCCGCTCATCGCCAGGCAGACCATCTCCGGGCCCGGGCAGGTACCAATAGGGTTCAAGGTCGAATACAGCCGCGCGGACATAGATCCACGGAGCAGGTACTCGATCAGCGCCCGCATCATCGAGTCCGACGGCCGCCTCGCGTTTACCAACGACACGGCCTACGAGGTCATCACCCACGGCAACCCGGACAGGGTCGACATGCTCCTGGTGCTGGTCGAGCCCCCACCCGAGCTGGCGGGAGAGGGGTCGGACTGGCGAACCTGGGTGGAGGTCCCTGTACGCGTTGTCTCGGCCAATCTGCTGCCCAACGAGCCGGAAACCGTGCTGCGGATCGCCTACTACCAGTCCACCGTCGAGGGATGCGCACGGCCCGGCAGCCAGAATCTGGAACTCAGCGGATATGACATAAGCGTCACGGTCACCCTGATGCAGCCCCCGCCGACGCCCTGGGCGATTGACTGCGATAAGCAGCTGGTCGAGCTCGACGCAATCGAGCATATCCGGGCCCCCCTGGAGACAGGTCAGACCTACCGGGTGTTCGCGAACGGCCGGGAAACCACCACCTTCACCCTGCCCGATCTCGGCGGGCGGCACACATTCATAGCCGAGTCACCGGTCGAGAGCACCGAACTGGTGATACGGGAAGGCACTCCGACCCGGCACCAGCTCCGGGTGGTGTCGGCCCTGCCCAGGGGCAGCTCGTGCTCCCAGTTCAACGGATACGAGACCCGGCGAACGGACCCGAACAAGATAGACGTGATCGTCACCCACCACGAGGTCGCAGACGATATGGCGGCATGCACGGCCGACTACCCCCTGGTCGAAACCGTCGTACCCCTGGGTGACGACCTTGAGTCGGGCGCCGAATACACCGTCAGCGTCAACTCCGACACCGTCACCTCTTTCGTGGCCCGCTAGGCCGGGGCGGCGGAGGGGCGCCCTGACTCGGCAGCCGCTCAACCCGGCGGCGTCACGGCGTCCACGTGATAGGGTTTCGGGACGGTCCCAGATTCCTCTCGCTACCGGGAGGTCACTTCGTCCGCCGTTCGCCGCCGAGCCGCCCGCTTGCTCCAGTCTCACCGCCCGACATCGGCCATAAGGTCAACCCTGACAAGCCTGGGCAGGTCCCGGTCTGGATTCCTCGCCTGGGTCACCGGCGGCCACATCGTCGTCCACTGGTATGTGGCGGTGTTCGCCCTCGCTCTTCCCTACCTGAAGGAAGAGCTCGGCCTGACGCCCGTCGAGGTGGGTGCCATCACCACCGTCCAGATGGGAGTGGCCAGCGGACTGCTGCTCGTGTCGGGCTACGTCGCCGACACGTTCCGGAGCCGCGGGCGCCTGATCCTCGCACTCAGCATCGTTGTGTTCGGCCTTGGCTACCTGATGCTGGGCGCGTTGGAGAGCTACGGCTGGGCCCTGGTGGCCGCCGGCCTCGTCGGCCTTGCGATCGCCCTCTGGCATCCGAGTGCCATGGGGTCGCTCTCCATCAAGTTCCCCGACCGAAGGGGCATGGCACTGTCGGTGCACGGCGTGGGAGCGAGCGTCGGCGACTCCCTGGGACCGCTTGCAATAGGCGCCGTCATCCTGCTCGTCGACTGGCGGATAGCCTTCCAGGTCCATCTTGCGCCCGCCCTCCTGTTCGCCGTCGTGCTATGGCTGGGTCTAAAGACATCACAGCAGGCCTCGGACGAATCCGGGGGATCCGTCCGTCCCCGGTTCGCCGACTATGTGAGGGGCATAAGGGCCATGTTCACCAACGCTCAGGCGGTGGCCGTGCTGTCGTCCACCGCCCTTGCGAACATGGCCCGGCTCGCGATTCTCGCCTTCCTCTCCGTCTACCTCGGGGAGACGCTGGGCTTTTCGTCCCTGAAGCTGGGCCTCTATCTCTCGTTACTGTACGTGCTGGGTATAGTTTCCCAGCCCGTCATGGGCCTGGTCTCAGACCGGGTCGGCCGCAAGGCGGTGCTGGTGCCGAGCTTCGGTCTGATGGCTCTGCTCTACCTTGCGATAGCCTACTCCGGCGGCGGGGTGCTGCTCGGCGTGGTGATCTGCGCGCTCGGGCTGTTCTTCTACGCGATCCTCAACATCACCCAGACCGCCATAATGGACGTTGCCGACGAGAGTGTGCAGGCCTCCACGATGGGGGTGATGGGGCTGACCAGCCAGCCCTTCGTGCTAGGTTCCCCGGTGCTGGCCGGCTATCTGGTCGCGCGCTTCGGCATCGAGACGGCCTTCATCTACGCGGCCGCGGCCGGGGCTCTGGCGACGATCATCATGGTGCCCGTAAAGTTCCGCTCAGTGAGAGGTCCCAGTCCCTGAATCCTGCCGGGCCGAGGCGTGGATGAAGGCTAGCGTCGCCCACCGCCCACGAGGCTCAGGAACGCCTTTAGCACCGCTCCGGTCATGGCCATGACCACGCAAAGGATCAGTGCCACCAGGCCGAGCACTCCCAGGCCGCCGCCGGCCACAAAGCCCCCTTGGCTTCCTCCGGCGACCGAGGCTGTGGCCGTTACGCATCCCACGCCGCAGGAAACCACGCCCAGAATGAACAGGGCCAGCCCTCCCCAGAGCAGAAAGTTCGCCACTCGGTGCACGCTTAAACCCCCTTTATCAAAGGGTAGAGTCCCCAACACCTCGGCAATAGACACTAGCAGGTCAACCTGAGATAGTTCGGACGGATCCGGTCGTTTCGGCCGCGAGAGAGCCGCCTGAACACCTGAATATATGGTCATCGTCTAAGGCAAGGTGGTGAGGCTGATGAGTGTGGTCTCCACACCCGGGCTCGCGCTGACATTGGCGCTGGTAGCAGGTTTGACCCTGTCGGCCTTGGCCTGCGGCGCCGGGACCGCCGTCGAGGTCGGTCCCGGGAGCGAAGATGGCTCCGACATCCCGGAACGAGAGAGCGCGTTCGCCACGGCCGAGGCCGACAGGAAGTCGGCGGCCGGAGATTGCAGGATAGGGCCGGGAGCCCAGTGCGAAGGAGCCGATTTCCAGGGGGCCGATCTCGCCGCAGAGCAGCTGGGCAACAATCTGCAGGAGGACGGAGTCGACCTTTCCGGGGCCAACCTGCGATTCGCAAACATGAAAGGCGTCGATCTGTACCTGGCCGACCTGACGGGCGCCGATCTGACGGGCGCGGACCTTACAGGTGCCAACCTGAACAACGTAAACCTCAAGGGCGCTGTCCTCAGCGATGCCGACCTGACCGACGCCAACCTGTCCTGGGCAAACCTGCGCGAGGCCGATGTGGGAACGGCGATCCTGTGCAACACGCTGATGCCGGACGGGGGCACAAGAAACGACGACTGCTGACCGCGCTCAGGGGCAGGGCGATCCGGTGAATTTGGTTGACGGCCTTGAGCGGGCCGTGATAGAAATGCGCTACTCCGCAAACGGCTGCTCTCGGGGGCCGTTTCGGAGGGATTTGCCGGTCAGGCGCCGTGTCTTTTCGTGACGTGGCAGATGTCGCCGGAGCGCGGTTCCCGAGGCCAAGGGAGGGATCTCATGAGACGAGCACTATTTGTGCTGGTGCCCCTCGCGGTCGCGGCGCTCGTCGTAGCGGCCTGCGCAGGCGAGACCGAGGTCGTAGAGAGGATCGTCGAGGTGCCGGTGGTGGAGGAGGTGGTCAAGGAGGTTGAGGTCGAGAAGATCGTCGAGGTCGAGACCGAGAAGATCGTCGAGGTCGAAACCGAGAGGATCGTCGAGATTGAGACCGAGAGGGTCGTAATCGCGACTCCGACGACTCCCCCGGCCGGAGACCCCGTATTCGGCGGCGAGCTAAGGACGGTGTCCCAGGCGAGCGTGGCCAGCCTGGATTCGGTCTGGACGGAGGCGTACGTGACCATCGCGGTCGCCTCACACATATTCGAGACGCCGCTGGGCTGGAACTCGCTAATCGAGGAGCAGCCGAGAATGGCCGCCAGCTGGGAGGTTAGCGACGACAAGCTTACCTATACCTTCCATCTGCGGGACGGCTTGAAATTCCACAACGGCGACACTGTCGAGGCCGGAGACATGGTGGCCTCAATCGGACGCTGGCTCGGCGGCATCTCGGCCCAGGCCGGCCTGCTGAGGGAGTTCATCGACGAGGACAACCCCCTGTCGGTGGTCGACAGCGACACCTTCACGGTGAACCTGAGCGAGCCGTACGGCCTGGTGACCACGGCGTTCTCCAAGGCCTGGAGCACCCCGGTCATCCTGCCGGAGGAATACTCCGGCACCAAGGCCTCCTTTGAGACCTACGAAACCAGTGAGCTGATAGGCTCCGGCGCCTACAAGTTCGCCGACTGGCGGCAGGGCGACCGGATCGTCCTTGAGAAGTTCGCCGACTACGTCCCGGCCGACGGTCCTCCTGACCTGTATGTCGGTGGCACGGTGGGCTACCTGGACAGGATCATCTGGCTGGAGGTCCCCGACGAGGAGACCAAGGTGGCGGGCCTTGAGACCGGTGAGTGGGACGTGGTCGACGGAGCCGGGTTCGACTTCTTCCAGAGGCTCAAGGACAACCCGGACATCATCGTTCCCGTCTACAAGCCGGGCCACCGCTCCTTCTACGGCATGATCCCGTCGCATCCGCCGTTCGACAACCTCAAGGCGCGGCAGGCGGCCCTGTTCGCCACGGACGTCGAAGAGGTGATGTTCGCGCTCGGCGACGACGAGCTCTGGGACCTTTGCCCGGCGATCTACTACTGCGGTACCCCGCTTGAGACCGACGCTGGCGGCGACGAGTGGTACGCGCAGTTCAATCCCGAAAAGGCGAAGTCCCTGCTTGCCGAGTCTCCGTATGACGGAGAGACCTGGGTACTGCTCAATCCCACCGACTATGCGACCATCACCCCGGTCGGCATCGTGGTAAAGCAGCAGCTTGAGAACATCGGCTTTAACATCGACATGCCGGCCTACGACTGGGCGACGGTGGTCACCAACCTAGGCCAGCCGGACCAGTTCGCGGCATGGACGAGCTGGGGCGCCCACTGGTGCTGCGGGGACCCGGTCTCCGACTCTACCGGTGCCGGCACCCAGCAGTTCTGGCCCAAGATCCCTTACGTGACCGACCTTCGGCTCGAGTGGGCCCAGGAGACCGATCCTGTAGAGAAGGCGGCGATCCTCGACGAGTTCCAGATCGCCCTGTTCGAGAACGTCTACTGGGTGTATCTCGGCCAGTTCTACACGATCTTCCCGCACACGGCCGACTACAAGGGCTTTGAGGTCAAGGCCATGCCCTTCTACTCGAACGCCTGGCTGGAGCGTTAGGCGGGCTTAGATACCAGGCAAGACCTGATTAAGCGGGCCCGCCTCTCATGGCCGATGGGAGGCGGGCCCTTTCTTATAGGGACACCGGGGACGAGCCAGATACTGTGACAGTGCGGCCGCCACATTTGATTCAGAACGGAGCCCAGGCGGATGGCTGCTAGATACGACCTTGTGATCAAGGGGGGCGAGGTCATAGACCCCGCCCAGGGAGTGCACGGGGTCATGGACGTTGCCTTCTCCGAAGGGCGTGTGGCCGCACTGGAGCAGGCGATCCCTTCAGCGCAGGCCCGCCAAACGATCGACGCGGCCGGCAAGCTGGTCACCCCCGGCCTGATCGACGTGCACGGACACTACTTCGAGCACGTCGTCCCGTGGGCGATAGGCGCGGACGAGGCCTGCCTGCCCAACGGGGTCACAACCACGGTGGACGCGGGCAGTTCCGGCTGGACACACTTCGGGGCTTTCCGCGAGTTCATCCTCTCGAAGGAGAGAACCCGCCTGATGGCACTGCTCAACCTGTCGTCCCTGGGCATGCTAAACCCCCTGCGCCCGGGCGGTTTCGGGCCGACGATCGGAATCAGCGGCGGACCCGGCTACCTTCTGCCCCATGAGACGGCGGGAGAACTGATGGACCTTCGCTACGCCCAGGTGGAGGAGACGGTCCAGTGCATCAGGGACCATCCCAACGTGCTGCTGGGGGTGAAGATAAGGCTCGACCACACCATAAGCGGCACGGACAACGTGATCCCCGCCCTCGAGCGGGCGAGGAAGGTCGCCGACATCACCGACACCTTCATGATGGTGCACGTCGCCCGCGTCCCGGTCCCGATGGCCAAGGTCTTTGAGTACATGAAGCCCGGGGACATCATCACGCACGTATTCCACAGCGCAGAGAACAACATCCTGGATGCGAAGGGCAACGTCCTGCCAGAGGTCCTTGAGGCCAGGGACAAGGGCATCATCATGGACATCGGGGCCGCCAAGCCCAACATCGGTATAGACATTTCGCGCGCCGCGATCGCCCAGGGGTTCCTCCCCGACACCATCAGCAGCGACATAACAAAGCCGGTAAACGACGTCGGCTACATCTACAACCTTCCCGACGTAATGAGCATGTACCTGGGGCTCGGGATGAGCGTGGAGGAGACGATTGCGGCGGTCACGCTGAATCCCGCCCGGGCCATTGACCGCGAGTCGGAGCTGGGCACCCTGAGGGTCGGGGTGGTGGGCGATGCCACGGTGCTCGACATAGAGCAGGGCAGGTTCAGCTACGACGACGGTGACGGCAAGGTGCTTGAGGCCGGGAGCCGATTCCGGCCCGTGGCCACGGTAAAGGACGGAACGGCCTGGACCCCGCCGGAGCCCGGGGCGTGAACCGCATCTGTTCGCCCCGTTACTCCGCGGCTATCGTCATCGTCCTGGTCCTCCTGGTCGCGGCGGCGTGCGGGCAGACGCCGGAACCTTTAGTCGACCCGACCGCCGAACCTACCGGATCCGGAGGGGTATCCACCCCGACTCCCCAGCCCACGCTGGCCGCGGAGAGGGCCCAGATATCGGGCGTGGAAGAGCAGATCACGGACGCTCAGTACAACGGCGATGGCACCTTCACGGTGGGCGATTGCGTCCTGGGACCCGACCTGGCCTGCCCCAATGCCGACCTTCGGGGCCTGCGCTTTCGCGAGGGCGGCCAGCAGTGGAAGCAGTACGAGGGCGTCGAGTTCCCGGGCATAGACCTTTCCGGCGCGGATCTGACGGGGGCCGACCTTCACGAGGCCAACCTTGAGGGGGCTAACCTGGCTGGGGCCAACCTCACCGGGGTCGGGTTGGCCTCGGCAATCCTGACCGGCGCAGACCTTACCGGTGCCAATCTCACAGACGCCAACCTGACGTGGGCGTCCCTCAGGGACGCCCAACTCGACGGCACGATCTTCTGCCGGACCGTTATGCCGGACAGCCAGGAAAACAACGAGGGCTGTTAGCCGCCCCGCGCATGAGCAACACCCGCACCGGACTGTGTATAATCTGCGCAACAAGCGTCCAATCAACTGATCACGGTCGCCGCAGCAGTCTATTGACGCGCTAATAGGCCACCAATCCACGGACCCTGGAGGTGCACCGGTGAGAAGACTAGTTAACGGTCACGCTCGATTGGGTGTGCTGCTGGTTTTCCTCCTCCTTGTGGCTGTGGTTGCCGCCTCGGCGGCTGCGTGTTCAGGGGACGAGGCCGCCGCCCAGCCAGACGCCGAACCGGCCGAGCCCGCCACCCCCACCGCAGTACCTACAGCCACCGAGGTGAGCGACGCGCGGCGCGCCGAGGAGGAGGCCGAGAGCGCCACCGCCAAGGTTACGGCAGAGGCCATGCGCAAGTCCGAGGCCGGCGAGTGCGAGATCGGGCCCGGCACCGACTGCGAGGGGGCGGACCTTAGCGGAGCGGATCTCGCTCCCGGCAGCGAGGGCTGGAAGCAGTTCACCGGCGCCGACTTCACCGACGCCAACCTCAAGAACGCCAACTTTACGGGCGCCAACCTCAGCGAGGGCATATTCGAGGGGGCGGACCTTACCGGAGCGGACTTCACCGACGCCAGGCTCCATTCAGCAACGCTCAAGGGCGCCATCATCGAGGGAACCGACTTCACCGGTGCCAACCTCACCTTCGCCAGCCTCAGGAGGACCGAGGGGGACGCCATCTACTGCAACACCATAATGCCGAACGGTGACACCAACGACGAGGACTGCTAGCGGCCCGGCGGCCCCGATCAGGGACCGAGCCAAGGCGGGAAGGGTATAGAAGGAGGAAGAAGATGAAGGTTTCCATGTTCCATCTCATGCCGCACCGGGAGCTTCCAGACGACTTTGAGAAGCGCTACCACTCCGTATGGATCGACCCGCCGTGGTCAGAGCTTGCGGACGCGGAGCGCGTGGGCCAGTACTACAACTGGACACTCGACGAGCTCGAGTACGCCGCCGAGATGGGCATGGACGGCGTGTGCATCAACGAGCATCACCAGAACGCCTACGGGTTCATGCCCTCTCCCAATCTGATGGCCTCGGCTCTCGCCAGGAGGACGAAGGACGCGGCGATCGTCGTGATGGGCGCCACGCTTCCGGCCTCGAATCCGCCACAGCGCATCGCCGAAGAGTACGGGATGGTCGACGTGATCAGCGGCGGCAGGCTCGTCGCCGGCATGCCGCTCGGCAGCTCGATGGACATCAACTACTGCTACGGCATCCCGCCGCTTGAGCAGCGAGAGCGCTACCGGGAGGCGCACGACCTGATCGTCCAGGCCTGGACGCGCGACGACGTATTCACCTTCAACGGCAAGTACACCCAGCTCAGGTACGTCAACACCTGGCCCAAGCCGGTGCAGAAGCCGCATCCACCGGTCTGGGTGCCCGGGACCGGAAGCAAGTCCACCTGGGACTTCACCGCAGAGAACGACTACTGCTACTGCTTTTTGAGCTACTTCGGCAACCTGTTCGCCAAAAAGAACGTCGAGCGATTCTGGGAGAGGCTCGATGAACTGGGCAAGGACGACAATCCCTACCGGCTCGGCTTCCTGCAGCTGGTTGTGGTGGGTGAGACGGACGCAAAGGCCGAAGAGGAGTACTTTGAGCACATAAAGTACTTTTACGATAAGTGCCTGCACGTGGCACCCTACTTCTTCGTTGCGCCGGGCCATGTCGACCACGCGAGCCTCGTAAAGGCGACCCGCATGGGCGGTTACGCCAAATCCGACCTGATGGAACAGCGCGCCGACTGGAAGTTCAAGGACTACGTCGATCACCAGTTCGTCATAGGAGGCGGACCGGACACCGTCGCACAGCAGCTCGAGGCGGCCGTCCGCAACCTGCGGGTGGGCAACCTCATGGTGCTGCTACACATAGGATCGATGCCGCACGAGCTGACCAAGAAGAACATCGCCCTGTTCACCGAGGAGGTCCTGCCCAAGATCCGTCCCATCTGGGACGATGAGGGCTACGAGAATCACTGGTGGCCATCGGGCGCCCGCCAGGCCAGCGCAGAGCCCGCGCTCGCAAGATGACCGTCAGCGCGCCCGAAAAGAGGGCGCTTAGCACGATGAACGGGCGCGTCGAGTCGTTTGTTTCGACTGCGGGCGAAGGGCCGCCCGTCGTCTACCTGCACGGTGCCGGAGGCCCGGCCTGGGATGGATTCCTGGACGACCTGTCAGAGCGTTTCACCGTCTACGCCCCATCCCTGCCCGGGACCGAGGGCGACCCCGATGCCGTAAGGGAGATCCGCGGCCTGTGGGAGCTGGTCCTGCACTACTACGAGGTCTTTGACGAACTGGGCCTTTCGTCGCCGGCGGTCATCGGGCACTCTTTCGGGGGCATGGTCGCCGCCGAGCTCGCCGCAACCAACCCTGACAGGGTGAGCAGGCTTGTCCTGATCAGCTCCATAGGCCTCTGGAGGCAGAGCGAACCGGTCAAGGACTGGATGGGGATGGGCGAGGAGGACCTGGCCAAGCTCGTCTTCCACGATCCCGACGGCCCGATCGCCGCCGAGCTCACGGCTATGCCCGAAGAGGAGATCGCAAAGCAGGACGAGCAGATAAGGCGTTCATGGGCACTGGCGTGCTCGGGAGCCTTCGTCTGGCCCATCCCTGACAAGGGCCTTTCCCGGCGAATCCACCGGATCTCGGCCCCCACCCTGATCGTCTGGGGCGACGGCGACGGCCTCGTGCCTCCGGTCTATGCCGACGACTTTGCCTCGATGATAGACGGCTCGAAGGTCCTTACTGTGGACCGGGCGGCGCACGTTCCCCAGCTTGAGCGCAGGGACGTCGTCTCGTCGGCCGTGGCGGATTTTCTCTCCGGCTGAGAGGACCGGCGGCCCCTAGGGATCGATAACCCGGCGGCCGACGCCGGGGGCCTCGCCTTGACGCCGCGCGAGCACAGGGCGCACGCTATCTGTATGGCCTCGCTCCTGCACGCCGAAGGGCTAAGCAAGCACTACGGGGCGACGGTCGCTCTGGACTCGGTCGACTTTTCCGTGTCGCATGGAGTCACGGGCCTGCTGGGCCCTAACGGTGCCGGCAAGAGCACGGCCATCAAGCTCTTCCTCGGCCTCATACCACCTACCTCCGGTCGCGCGCTGGTAATGGGGGATGAGCCGTACCGGAGCCCGGAGGCGCGCATACGGCTGGGCTACATGCCCGAGCACGACTGCCTTCCGAGCTCGACGAGTGCATCGGAATTCCTCAGCCACATGGCCCGCGTGAGCGGCCTGCCCGCATCCGAGGCACGCACGCGCTCTGCCGACGTCCTGCGGCACGTGGGGCTCGACGAGGAGCGCTACCGCGCGATCGGCGAGTACTCGACCGGGATGAAGCAGCGCGTCAAGCTGGCCCAGGCCCTGGTCCACGACCCCGTGATGATCTTCCTGGACGAGCCCACCGCAGGGCTGGACCCGGTCGGCCGCGACGAGATGCTGGACCTGATCAGGCGGATAGGCACCGAGTTCGGGATCAGCGCCCTGGTCTCCACCCACCTGATGGGAGACGTCGAGCGTACCTGCGACAACATCCTGGTGATAGAGGACGGCCGGGTCACCGAGCAGGGGGCCGTCCGCGGGTACACCAGGGAGACGCTGACCATGTTCATAGAGGTGGACGACAGGCGTGACGAGCTGGTCGCCGCCCTGGCGGAGCGCGGACTGACCGCCGCCGGGGACGGCAGAGGGCCGGTGCTCGTCGAGGACGTGCGCGATGAGGCGTTCGACGCGATACGGGACGCGCTGGTCGCCTCCGGAGCGCCGCTTCGGCGGCTGGCACCGGAGCGGGGCCAGCTCTCGGACATCTTCCGGGCCTCCGGGCGGCAAGCCTCAGGGGATGCGGGCGGCGGGCCGGATGGGCTGCCGACGGACGGTGATGGAGGATCCGGGCGGTGACACAGACGGGACGCGGCGAAGTCTATGACATCGGCTACCAGCACTACACCGGGGCGCTGGAGGGCCGCGAGGGCCGGCTGATGGCGCTGGTGCTGGACGGTATGCGCACCGCCCTGGGCATCGGCCGCGGCCTGCCCTCCAAGATCCTTCCTGCGCTCCTGTTCCTTGCGCTGATGATCCCGGCCCTGGTCTTCATGATCATCGCCGTCTTTGCCGGTGAGGTCCCCGAGGACCTGATCGGCGTTCCCCGCTACTATGCCGTCGCAGCCATACCGCTGCTGATCTTCTCGGCGATCATCGCCCCCGAACTGCTCACGGCGGACCGAAGGAGCGGGGTTCTCAGCCTCTACCTGGTGCGACCCATCACGGTGGGCGACTACGTGATTGGCCGCTGGCTGGCCTTCTTTCTGCTGTCGCTGATCGTCGTCTGGCTCCCGCAGATAGTCCTGTTCATAGGCGTCACCCTGGGAGATTCCGACACCGGCAGGTATCTGCTCGACAACTGGCTGCAGGTGCCACGGTTCCTGCTGGCCGGGGCGGCCCTGGCCCTGTTCACCACCACGCTTCCCCTGGCCGTCGCCGCCTTCATCAACCGCCGGGCGATGGCGGCGGCTTTCGTGATCGGCCTGTGGTTCATAGCGGCGGCCGTGGGCAACGCGCTCGGTAACGAGATCGGGGGGACCGCGGGGTCCTGGCTCTTTCTGATCGACATAGGCTCAAGTCCCGTCGACATCAACGACCTGATCTTCGGGCTGACCGTCGAGCGTTCCGGCGCCGGGGAGATCGGGGAGGTTCCCACGGCGGTCCTGGTTGTCTGGTACCTGGTGCTGGTGGCGGTTCCGGCTGGTCTGCTTTGGCAAAGGTACCGGCGGTTGGGCGCATGACATCGGCGGCCGGCGGACTGCCAACTATACGGGTCGACGGCGTATCGAAGTGGTTCGGCACCGTCGTTGCCGTAAGCGATGTCTCCCTCGAGATAGGTCCAGGCATCACCGGGCTCCTGGGACCCAACGGGGCGGGCAAGACCACGCTGCTGCACATGATGAACGGCCTCAGCGCACCGTCGGAGGGCGAGATCACGGTGCTGGGCGAGCCGGTAAGGGACAACCCGGACATCTACCGACGGCTGGGGGTGATGGCCGAGCACGAGGCGGTCTACGAGTTCTTCACGGGCCGGGCGTTCGTGGAGTTCTCCGCCGACCTTCACGGTCTGGGCGGACGTCCCGACATGGTCGACCGTGCGATAGCGGCGGTGAACATGGCCGACGCTCAGCACCGCCAGCTGGGTGAGTACTCCCGGGGGATGCGCCAGCGGATGCGCCTTGCCGCCTCGATAGTGCACGATCCGCAGGTGATACTGCTGGACGAACCGCTCTCGGGCACGGACCCGCGACAGCGCATCGAGTTCTCTGCCCTGCTTGGCGAACTGGCGGGGGCGGGACGGACCATCGTCATCTCCTCGCACATTCTTGAGGAGGTAGAGGCTCTCGCAGAGAACATACTGCTGATGATCAGCGGGAAGCTCGCTGCGGCAGGGGACTACCGGGCGATAAGGGCGAAGCTTAACGAGCGTCCCTACACGGTCAGCATCGGCTGCTCGGACCCTCGCCGCCTGGCCGCGGCGCTGGTGTCGCTGGACGAGGTCGAATCGGTGAAGGTCGACGAGGACGGCAAGCTGGAGGTCCTTAGCAAGAGCGTCGCCTCGCTTCAGATGGCGTTGCCGCAGCTTGCGGCCGAATGCGGCATCCGGCTGCAGCGCGTCGAGCCGCTGGACGACTCGCTCGAGAGCGTCTTCAGCTACCTGGTGCAGGCGTGACGGGGCGGGTGCTCGGGGACCCGGTCCTCCGGATATCGCTCAGGCAGCTGTCCGGCCCGGTGCGGCTGGCGGTTGTGGTGATCCTATCGGCCATCCCGGTAGTCATCACCGGGATAATCGTGGGCACCGGCGGAGGCGAGGACGACGGCCTGGTCGGCGGAATCCTAAACGGCATGCTGGCGACGGCGATACTGCCCATCGTCACGATGGCGCTTGCCACGACGGCCTTCGGCAACGAGCTGGAGGACAAGACGCTCGGCTACCTGGTGCTCAAGCCAGTCAGCCGGCTACGCATAGTGGCGCCGAAGTTCGCTGTGATAGTGCTCATGGCCGGGCCACTGCTCGTACTCAGCGGCGTCGTGACCAGCCTGATAGCCTTCGATGCGGACGCGCGGACCGCCGCCGCGGTCGCGGTGGGCATTGCCGTGGGCTCGATCGTATACGCCAGCGTGTTCATGTGGCTGGGGCTGATGACGACGAGGGCCCTGGGCTTTGCCCTGCTCTACGTCTTCCTGTGGGAGGGGGTCCTGGCCACGTTCCTGGAAGGGATCAGGTTCCTCTCGATTCGCTCTTACACCCTGTCGATCATGTACGGAATAGACGATGTCCGGCTTTCCACGCTGGAAGGATCGGCCATAGGGCTTCCGGCCGCGGCCGTCGGAGCGGGGATCGTGACCGCCTTCTTCTTCCTGCTTACGATAAGGCGCCTTCGCACGATGGACGTGCCCTAGCCCGCCCCGGCGAGCCGGTAGCCCAGCCATACCGCGCCAATTCCGGCGGCGACCTGCAGGGCTACGTTGGCAACGGTCGCCCCGAAGTTTCCCTCCCGCATGAGGGCCAGCGTCTCGTATCCGAACGCCGAGAACGTGGTAAAGCCGCCGATCAAGCCCACCACCAGGAATCCCCGCAGCGGCGCGCCGGGTGCCAGGCGCTGGTCCATCAGCCCGGCTGCCAGCCCGATCAGGAGGCATCCGATCACGTTTACCGCGAGCGTCCCGTAGGGTATCCACTGGGATCCTGCCAGCTGGCCTAGGCCGCGGCCGACGCCGTAGCGCGCTATCGCCCCGAGGAAGCCTCCCGCTCCGATCAATAGAACCGTAACCATCTCGAACTCCGCTTTGCCGTTCGGCACCGCCCGGCCGCCACTTTACCTCACCGGCTCCGATTGAGCTTGTCGTCCGGGTGGGCTTAGAATTGGGCGTATCCCGCCAGGTGATCCACATGTCCAGCGCCGAACAGACACCGATCCTGTACACCCATCCCGACTGCACCTACTCGGCCGCAAAGAAGGCCGAGCTGGACGAGGAGGGAGTAGATTACCAGCAGGTCGACCTGGCCCTGGAGCCGGACCGCTGGGCGGAGCTCGAGGAGTTGACCGGCGGCGAGCGCATCACCCCGGTGTACATAGGTCCCGCCAGCATGGAGATCGGCTACCACGGGGTAGGCTGAACGTTCTAGACCCGGGGGCCGTCGGCCCCCGCCGGAGGCAACGTGAGGATGGTTACGATCGTCGACGTCGGACACGCGGCTCCTGACTTCACATTACCGTCCCTCGGCGGACAGCAGGTCAAGCTCTCCGGCTACCTGGGAAGGCGCGTGGCCCTGTTCGTCTGGGCCTCGTGGTGAGCCTGCCGCGCCCAACTGCCGGTCTGGCAGGCCATCCACTCCAAGAACCTGAGCGGGGACGCCAGGGTCCTCACGGTCGCCGTCGACGTGCAGGGAGCAGGGCGGGTGCGCCCGTACGTGGACAAGGCCCAGGCGACCTTCACCACGCTGGTCGACGAGACCAACGCCCTCGGCGCCCTGTACGGCTTTCGGGCGGTGCCCAACCTGTTCCTCATAGGGTCTGACGGCACCGTAGCCTTCAGGGAACTGGGAACGTTCAACGTTCGGGAGCCGGGTAAGCGGGCCCTGGTCGAGCACTGGGCCCGGACCGGGGAGGTCGTGGCCGCTGAGCGGAGCAGCGAAGGGGACGCGGGAGGCGGGCGTGCCGAGGCCAACTCTCGCTTCGCTGAGGGCCGGCGCCTGTACGAACGGGGCCTTATCGACGACGCGCTCGCCGAGTGGCGAAGGGCCGTGGCCATAGATCCCGACAATTACAACATCAGGAAGCAGGTCTGGGCCATCGAAAACCCGGAGCGCTTCTACGCCGACAGGGTCGACTTCGACTGGCAGCAGGAGCAGCTGGACAAGGGCCTGTAGTTGCCGAGAGTCCATGACCTGTTCGACATGACCGGCCGGGTCGCCATCGTCACCGGCGGCGGGACCCACCTGGGCACCTCGATATCCGAGACGCTCGGAGAGCTCGGGGCCACCGTCGTGCTCGCCAGCCGACGCCGGAGTGTATGCGCCGAGGCGGCCGCCGAGCTTAGAGGGCGCGGCATCGACGCCCACGGAGAGGGCTGCGATGCAACCGACGAGGCCCAGGTGCAGCGCCTGGTCGACTCGGTGGTCAGCCGGCATGGGCGGCTGGATGTGATGGTCTGCAACGCCGGCGGCTCACCGGCCGATGACGACGCCCCGCACGCCGATGTCGCCCGCTTCCGCGAGTCGATTGCCATGAACATAGACTCAACGTTCATCTGCGCCCAGACGGCGGCCAGGGCGATGATCGCCCAGGGCGGCGGCAAGATCATCACGGTCGGCTCCACCCACGGCATCATGGGCACAGATAAGCGCCTCTACGAGGGCACGGGTCACAAGCGATCGTCGATAGGCTACTTCGCGGCCAAGGGGGGAGTCGTAAACCTGACCCGGGCTCTGGCCGCCGAGCTCGGCGAGCACAACATCAACGTGAACTGCCTGAGCCCCGGCCAGATGCCAAAGCCCACGGTCATGCCCGAGATGGTCGAGCGCATGCGGCTCAGGCAGCCGATCAGGAGGACGGGCAGCCCGCAGGACCTCAAGGGAGCGGTCGCGCTCCTGGCCTCGCCGGCGGGCGACTGGATCACCGGCCTTAACCTGCTGGTCGACGGCGGCTGGTCGGTCTTCTAGCCGGCCCGGCCCCACCTACCTTTTCTAGTCGCCGAGAATCCTGCCCACCGACTCCAGTTCCTCCTCGCTCAGCCGCCACTGGACGGCGGCCGCGTTGGCCCGGATCTGCTCCGGGCCGGTCGCACCGGCAATGACCGAGCTGACCGACGGGCGCGAGAGCAGCCATGCGAACGCCAGCTCGAGCAGCGTGTGGCCCCTGCTTTCGGCAAAGCCCGCCAGAGCCTCGATAAGGTCGAAATCGGCCGCATCAAGGGGCGCCCCGTGGACCGCGAGCCTGGAGTCAGAGGGCGGCGGCTGTCCGCGCCTGTACTTACCGGTGAGCAGGCCGTGCTCGAGCGGGAAGTAGGGGAGCACCCCTACCCCGTACCGGTCGCAAACGGGCAGCAGTTCCCTTTCCACATCCCTGTTGAGCATGCTGTAGGGAGGCTGCACGCTCACCATGGGGGCCAGCCCGGCCGTCCGCGCCGTCCACACCGCCTCGCACAGGCGCCAGGCCTCGAAGTTGGAACAGCCAACGTAGCGAACCTTGCCGTCCCGCACCAGGTCGTCCAGGGCGCGCATCGTCTCCTCTATCGGTGTCACATGGTCGATCTGATGTAGCTGGTAGAGGTCGATGTAGTCTGTCTGGAGTCGCATGAGGCTCTGCTCGACCTCATGCATGATCGCCTTTCTGGAAAGGCCCTCCCGGTTGGGTCCCTCCCCCATCCTGCCGTGCACCTTTGTGGCTATCACGGCGTCCTCCCGCCTTCCCCTGAGGGCGTGCCCGATGTACTCCTCCGACCTGCCCTCGCCGTAGGCGTTGGCGGTGTCGAGGGTGTTGACACCCACGTCCAGTGAGGCGTGAATGAGCGTGGCGACCTCATCGGGGCCCATGTGAAACGGCCAGCGGGAGTTGTCTCCGAAGTTGTTGGTCCCAAGGCCGATCGCCGATACCTCGAGCCCGGAATCACCTAGTCTTCGGTACTGCATTTCGCCTCCTTGCGCTGTGTCTGCCGGTCGGAACCTGGTTCTCGAACACACCTCCCCGCGGACTGCGGGGGGTCCGGGCGGGCAACCAGGAGCCCGCCGCACCTCTCGACCGCGATAGCGAAATCGACCGAGTCGACGCGCAGCGCAAGGTCCAGATCCTCCGGATGGTACTGTCGCTGGCGGGCATCGTGGTATTTGCCCGATTCGCCTCCCGCCAGGACGAGGCTGCGCACGGCCGCGGGATCCGGACGCCTGCCCTCGAGCAGGTTCCTTAGGTACAGGGCGCACTGCTCATCCTCGTCGGACCTGGTCCTGCCCCAGGCTCCCATCGCCACCAGTGTCACCCGCTCGGGCCGCGACCTTCCCACGGCGTCGGCGGTCGCAGCGGCGTTGATAAGGGATCCGCAAAAGATCCTGTCTGCGCCTTCGGCCGCGGCCACTCCGGTGGTCCCGGCCCTGGTGGACTGGGCGATCACCCTGCCCCGCAGGTCCTGCGATCCGAGTTCAAAGGGGGAGTTGCCGTAGTCGAATCCCTCGGGTCTCCTGCCGTCAATCTCGCCCATGCAAAGGTCCGCCTCGCCCCTCTCCCTGAGGTCAAGCGCCTCATGGACCTCGGCCACCATGATGATTCGCTCGGCACCGCGGGCGAACGCCACCGATGCTGACGTGAAGGCCCGCAGGACATCTATGACGACCACGGTGCCGCGGCTTCGGCGAGCCCCGCCCAAGAGGCTCTCGATGACCACCTCCACCTCAGGCCCGCCCCCGGAGGCGACCTGCCGCTAGGTGGCCCAGGCGACGCCGGCCCCTCCCTCGGGGCCACGGTCGTAGACCGAGATGCCGGGCACCTTCAGACGCGCGACATAGGTGCCGTTGGTAGCCGTGACGAACAGGAGCCTGGAGTCGAATCCGTAGAACGCGCAGTTGGTTGCCTGGCCCCCGTGGCGAATGATCCCAAGGGCGGTCCCGTCCGGCTCGACGACCCAGACACCGCCGGGACCGGTCACATAGGCATTGCCCTCGACGTCCACCTTCATCCCGTCGCCCGGGCCCTCAAGGTCATAGTCCATGTCGAGCCAGATGCGGTGATTGGTCAGCGCACCTGCCTCGTCCACGTCGAAGGCCGATACGTTCGTCTCCTCCGAGTTGACGACGTACAGCACGGACTCGTCCGGCGAGAGGGCCAGGCCGTTCGGCTTTGAGACCTCCTCTGTGGCCGAGACCAGGTTACCCCCCGGTTCGAGCCGGAACACCGAGTTTGCGGCCTGCGTCATCAGCGACGGCGCCAGGGCCTCCTCATATTCGCCCATGAAGATGGGGTCGGTGAAGAAGATCGTCCCGTCGGAGCGCACTATCACGTCATTGGGGGCGTTGAGCGGGCGACCTGCATACGAGTCGGCCAGAACGGTGATCGTCCCGTCGGGCTCGGTACGGGTCAGGCGCTTTAGGTTCCCCTCGCAGGAGATCAGCCGGCCCTCGGTGTCGAGGGTATTGCCGTTGGCTCCCCCGGAGTTTTCCCTGAGCACACCATTCCAGAAGGGGGGTGCGTACCGGATGAGCCTTTCGCGGCCTATGTCGCTGAATATGATGAAGCCCTGGGGGAAGAACAGCGGCCCCTCCGGGAAGCCGTACGAGTCCCCCGCCTGCCAGACCGGGTACTCGTCCACCAGCGCATGGAATCTGGGGCTGAACGCGATGTTTTCCATCTACCGGCCCTTTCTCCGGTGAGCCGCGCGTGCCGCTAGGAGGCCTTGGCGGCGGGGCGAAGCTCGCGCGGCAATACGAAGCTCACATCCTCCTCCACCCCATCGATGCGGTTGACCTCCTCGGGGGCGAGCTTGTCGATCACCGCAAGGACGAGATCCTCGGGGGTCGACGCACCGGAGGTAATGCCCACCCTTTCGACCCCTGTGAGCCAGCGCGGGTTGACCTCCTCGGGCCCGTTGACCAGGTACGCGGTCACGCCGGCCGCCTCGGCCACCTCGCGGAGCCGGTTGCAGTTCGAGCTGTTCGGGGCCCCGATGACGAGGACCAGCTCGACGTGCTTGCAGAGCTCCTTTACCGCCGCCTGGCGATTGGTGGTCGCATAGCACAGGTCGTTTCGCACCGTGACGTTCGAAAAGTGCCCGGTGATCTCGTCGATAGACGACTGGGTATCGTCGACCGACAGGGTGGTCTGCGTCAGCACCGCTATCGGCTCCTGGCTGTCCCACTCCGGCAGCTCGACGCCCTCGCGGTCGTCGACCAGGTGCATCCTGGACTGCCCCATCGTGCCTATCACCTCCTGGTGGCCGCGGTGGCCGACCAGGATCACCCGCATTCCCTCGCGGGTGTACTTCTTGGCCTCGTTGTGGACCTTGGTGACCAGCGGGCAGGTCGCATCTATGACATGCAGGCCGCGCTCTTCGGCCTTTTGGAAATCGTCCGGGGGCGAGCCGTGTGCCGAGAAGACCACCGTCGAGCCGTGTGGCACCTCCTCGACCTTCTCCACCGTCCTGGCCCCCTTGTTCTCAAGGGACTTGACCACGTAGGGATTGTGCACGATCTCGTGCTTTACGTAGACGGGTGCGCCGTACTTGACCAGCGCCAGTTCGACGACGTCGATGGCGCGAACGACACCCGCGCAAAAGCCGCGGGGAACCCCCAGATAGACCTTCATTTGCGGGCACCTCCGATGCCGGATTCTAGCACAGTAAGAGCCTTGCGCCGGGCCATCGAGCGGGCTCTCGCGGTCGCCATCCGGACACGGCAGGGCCGATTTTTCGGGGGCTCCCGCACCGCGGTGGGGTTAAACTCATATGATGACCCGGACCGTCTGCAGGGAGGACCCATGAATTTTGCCGAGAGATCCGAGCGCCTAGGTACCGAGACCGCCTTTGAGGTCTTGGCCCGCGCAAAGAAGCTTGAGGCCGAGGGCCGGGACATCGTGCACCTGCAAATCGGAGAGCCCGACTTCGACACTCCACCCAACATCGTCGAGGCCGGCATCGAAGCCCTGCGCGCCGGCTACACGCACTACGTTCCGTCCCCTGGAATGCCGGATGTGCGCGCCCGGATCGCCGAGGAGGTGTCGCTGACTCGCAACATTCCCGTCGCGGCCGAGAACGTGGTGGTGACCCCGGGCGGTAAGCCCATCATTTTCTTCACCATGATGGCGCTGGTGGACCCGGGGGACGAGGTCCTCTACCCCAATCCCGGATTTCCCATATACGAATCTATGATCAACTACGCGGGTGGGATTCCGGTACCGATGCAACTGCACGAGGAGAGGCAGTTCAGCATAGATGTGGAGGAGGTGGCCTCGCAGATCACGCCGAGAACGAAGCTGATGATCATCAACTCCCCCAACAACCCGTGCGGAAGCATCATCCCCAGGGACGATCTCAGGAGCCTCGCCGAGCTGGCGGTCCAGCATGACATCACGGTGATGTCCGACGAGATCTACATCCGCTTCCTCTACGAGGGCAGTCACGAGAGCATCACCCAGTTCCCGGGCATGGCCGAGCGCACGATCATACTGGACGGTTTCTCAAAGACGTACGCGATGACGGGATGGCGAATAGGCTACGGGGTGATGCCCGTGCCGTTGGCCGAGCACATGGGCAAGCTCATGGCCAACTCCTCGTCCTGCACGGCCGCAGCCACCCAGATGGCCGCCCTTGAGGCGATGAACGGTCCCCAGGAGGACGCCTACGGCATCGTCGCCGAGTTCAAGAGCCGCCGTGATGTCATCGTGGACGGCCTGAACCAGATCCCTGGCATCGACTGCCAGATGCCCAGGGGAGCCTTCTACGTGTTCCCGAACGTGACGGGAACGGGTATGACCAGCCGCGAGTTCGCCGACCGGCTCCTTGACGAGGCCGGGGTGGCGGCACTGGCGGGCGAGGATTTCGGCAAGTACGGGAACGGCTTTGTCCGCTTCTCCTTCGCCAACTCGACCGAGAACATACGAAAGGCCCTCGGGCGCATCGGAGACTTCGTGTCCTAGCGATGTCAGCTCGGCGCCGACACGCAAGGGGTCACAGCCCCGGCCGCCGGACGCCGACCGGCCTGGCCCGGTAGAGATCGGCCTCCGATGACCCGGCTGCGGGTGGCTCTGGGCCAGATAAACACCACCGTCGGCGACCTTGACGGCAACGCGGGCAAGATACTAGAGAGCATCCGCCTTGCCCGGGAAATGGACGCCGACGTAGTGGCGCTGCCCGAGCTGGCGGTCACCGGATACCCGCCGGAGGATCTCGTCTTCAGGGCCCAGTTCATCGCCGACAACCGCATGGCTCTGGACAAGGTGATAGCCGCGTCCGAGGGCCTGACCGCCGTGGTCGGCTTCGTTGACGCGGCCGGCGGGGCGATCTACAACGCCGCCGCCATCATCCACGACGGCGCGCTGGTCGACGTGTACCACAAGCACCTGCTTCCCAATTACGGCGTGTTCGATGAGCAACGCTACTTCCGTGCAGGCACATCCACCCGGGTCTACGGCGTGGGCGGGGTCACTGTGGCGGTCAACGTCTGCGAGGACATCTGGCGTCCCGACGGGCCGATAGCCGAGCAGGCCGCCCTGGGCGCGGGGCTGATCGTGAACATCAACGGCTCCCCATACCATCGGGGAAAGCGCGCAGAGCGCGAGGCGATGCTCACCGAGCGCGCCGCGCAGGCGGGCGCGGCTATCGTCTATGTGAACGTCGTCGGCGGGCAGGATGAGCTGGTCTTCGATGGCGGCAGCATCGTCCTTTCCCAGTCGGGAGATATCCTGGCACGGGCCCCCCAGTTCGAGGAGGCGCTCGTGGTGTGCGACATCCCGGTCGAGGATCGGGATCCGGACCGCGGCGGCGGATATGTGTCGGTCTGCGGCCCCGCCGCCGAACGGCGGCCGATCCCACCTCCGACTCAAGCGCCGCCCCTGGATGCCATCGCGGAGGTCTATGCGGCCCTTGTGACCGGAACCCGGGACTACGCGCTCAAGAGCGGCTTTCGGAAGGCCATCGTCGCCCTTTCAGGAGGCATCGACTCCTCGCTGGTGGCCGCCATCGCCGCGGACGCTCTCGGGGCCGAGAACGTGCTGGGCATCTCGCTGCCCTCCCGGTATTCGTCGGAGGGCAGCGTCGAGGATGCCCGGGCCCTTGCGGCCGGGCTCGGCATGGGGCTGGCCTCCTCTTCGATAGAGCCGGCATTCTCCGCCTACCTGGACACGCTGGAGCCGATGTTCGGGGGCGCCGAGCCGGATGTGACCGAGGAGAACCTTCAGGCGCGCGTACGCGGCAACATCGTAATGGCCCTTTCCAACAAGTTCGGCTACCTTGCTCTGACGACCGGCAACAAGAGCGAGTATGCCACCGGATACGCGACGCTCTACGGGGACATGTCGGGTGGGTTCGCAGTGATCAAGGACGTCCCCAAGACGATGGCATATGACCTGTGCAGGTACCGAAACACGATCTCTGCGGTCATCCCCGAGTCGGTCATCGACAAGCCGCCGAGCGCAGAACTGCGCCCCGACCAGCTCGACGCCGACTCGCTGCCTCCCTACGAGGTACTCGACCCCATCCTCAAGGCCTATGTGGAGGAAGATTTGCCCTTTGGCGACATCGTCGGACTCGGCCACCCGCCTGAGACGGTCAGGAAGGTGATCTCTCTCGTCGACAGGGCCGAGTACAAGCGCCGCCAGGCCCCTCCCGGCGTCAAGATCACCGAGCGCAATTTCGGGCGCGACCGAAGGATGCCGATAATAAACTGCTACCGGCCCTACTAGGCCGGACCGCTGCCAATGCGACACACAGCGCGAAGGTCGGACCCATGGTGAGGACGGCGCTCTTGGCCTGTCTGGCGCTCGTGTTGCCATTACTGGTTTCGTGCTCCGGTGACGGAGACGCCCCCTGCCCGGACCAGACCGAGCGATTCGTAAGGTACGAACTTTTCATGGGCCGCAGCGGGCCGGACGGGGAGGTGGTTAGAGACGAGGAGTGGGAGGCCTTCCTTGCCGATACGGTGACCCCTCGCTTTCCTGACGGCCTCACCGTGCTCGACGGACGGGGGCAGTGGAGGGACTCTGCGGGCCTCGTCCAAAGCGAGCGTTCCAAGCTCCTTGTGATCCTGGCGCCCCCGGGGGACGGGCCGGCTGATCTGATCGGTGAGATCTCCGGCGACTACAAGCGCCGTTTCGGCCAGGAGTCGGTCCTGAGGGTCGTCTCAGAGGCCTGCGTCTCTTTCGACTGACCGCCGTTCGCACGCTCTCCCACCCCTACATGGATGCGGTCGGCGGCATTCGTGGCTTTCCCCATCGCCCCACGGACAGGCGTATCGACCCGGCCAGTATCTGTTTGAACCCCTCGGCCGCCCCCGTCTGAATCCGCCCCGGCTGCGGCCAGTCGCGTCGAATCTGTGCGGTAAATTGGACCTTCAGAGGCCCTTTAGGTCGTGAAAACCTTCCCAATGTTGACGATTTTGGTCCGGAATGCTAGTTTCGGCTGCAACCATCCGGGTGGAGGTCCAAGCCGTCATGAAGCGCGCAGTGCTGGTTCCACTAATTGTCGTTTTCGTAATGATCATGTCCCTTTCATGCGGAGGTGCGGAACCCACCGTAGTGGAGGTCGAAAAGGTAGTTGAGGTCGTAAGGGAGGTGCAGGTGCCCGTCGAGGTCGAGGTGCCTGTCGAAATCGAGAGGAAGGAGATCGTCGAGGTCGAAAAACCCCAGGTCGTCGAAGTTGTAAAGGAGGTCGAGGTCGAGAAGATCGTCGAGGTGGTAAAGGAGGTTGAGGTCGAGGTCGAGAAGGTCGTCGAAAAGGTGCTCATCGCCACACCGACCCCTCCGCCCGCCGGCACCCCGCAGTACGGCGGAACGCTGCGGGTCGTATCGCAGGGCAGCATAGCTTCGCTTGACCCGATATTCACGATTTTCTACGTCACCCACGCGGTCTCTTCCCACATCTACGAGACTCCTTTCGGCTGGGACGAAAACTACGAGGTGAAGCCCAGGCTCGTCGATTCGTGGACCGTCAGTCCAGACTCCCTGGAGCACACATTCTTCCTGAGGCCGGGCGTGACATTCCACGACGGCAGGCCCCTGACGGCCAATGACGTGGTCGGGTCCATCAAGCGCTGGCTGACCACCGGGTGCCCGGGCGCCGGGGTTGTGCGCAACTTCGAGACGGATACGACGGTCACAGCGATCGACGACGGCTCGTTCAAGATCACCCTGACCGAGCCGGTCGGCAGTCTGGTCGGCATGCTCGGCGCGCCCTACTGCACATCGTTCGTGGTGCCCTCAGAACTGGCGGCCACGCCCAATACCGAGGCAATGGCCGAGAACATCGGGACCGGGGCCTACAAGTTCGTGGAGTGGACGCAGGGCCACCAGGTGATACTCAACCGACACGAAGGCTACGTACCCCGCTCCGAGCCCGGCAGCAACTACGCCGGCGCCAGCAACGCCTACCTCGACCGGATCGTATTTTTGGAGATACCCGACGAGGCCACCAAGATCTCCGGACTCGAGACCGGAGAGTGGGACGTGGTTGACGGGGCGGCATTCGATTACTTCCAGGGCCTCAACGAGGACCCGGCGTACTCCGTGCCGCTGTACGCGCCCGGCAACCGCTCGCACATGTACCTGAACGTCACCCACGCCCCGTTCGACGTCAAGGGAATACGCCAGGCCCTGCAGGCGGCGGTCGACATCGAGCAGTTCATGTTCGCGCTGGGGCCTGACGATCTGTGGGTCTCATGCGCTGCCATGTACTGGTGCGGCACCCCGCTGGAGGTCTACGACGGCGAGGAGTTTTACGACCAGGACAACCCCGAACTCGCGGCCCAGATGCTGATCGACGCCGGATATGGCGGGGAGACCACGGTCATCCTCAACCCGACCGACTACGCGACAATCACGCCGCTGGGGCTCGTCCTGCAGCCGCTGATGAGGGAGATCGGCTTTAACGTGGAGATGCCGGCGATCGACTGGTCGACCGTGGTCAGCAATTTCGGGACCCCCGAGACCTTCGCCCTTGCGACCGCCTGGTACTCGCACTTTGAGGGACCGGACCCGACCAACGATCACCTTATCTCCGGGACAGTAAGCTGGCTGGTCCAGGACGAGGAGTTTGTCGAATTGCAGCTGCGGTACGCCCAGGAGCCCGATCCCGCGGTCCGCATGGAGGTGCTGCGCGAGATACAGAGGCAGCGATACGACAAGGTACCCAACGTAATGCTGGGGCAGTTCTTCCCGATGACCCCGACGACCGCAGCCCTCAAGAACTTCCACGTGAGGCCGCTACCGCTGTTCATCAACGCCTGGCTGGAGCGCTGACCACCAGTCCTTCGACCGAGGGCAGGGCCGCCCGACGGGCGGCCCTGCTGCGTTGTGCAAAAGTGCTTTTCATAGGGCGCCCGATGCGAGAAGATTGAGGGGAGGTGAGACTGAACGTAAAGGTGGGGGCCGTGTTCCCCCAAACCGAGATCGGGCCCGATCCTGCGGCCGTGGCCGAGTACGCAAGGGCCGTCGAGTCCATGGGCTTTGACCACATGGTTGTCTACGACCACGTCCTCGGGGCCAACCCGCACAGTCGGCCGGGCTGGTCCGGGGCCTACAGCAGTGAGGACCAGTTCCACGAGGTGTTCGTCCTCTACGGCTATCTTGCTGCCCTGACGGAGAGGATCGAGCTGTCGATCGGCGTGCTCGTCCTTCCGCAGCGCCAGACCGCCCTCGCGGCAAAGCAGGCGGCGGCTGTCGATATCCTGTCGGGAGGCAGACTCCGGCTGGGCGTCGGCGTCGGTTGGAACGATGTCGAGTTCGAGGCCCTGGGCCAGGACTTTTCCGACCGCGGGGAGAGGATCGAAGAGCAGATTGAGCTGATGCGGCTGCTGTGGACGAACGATCTGATCACCTACGAGGGCCGCTGGCACAAGGTCAGCGACGCCGGCCTAAACCCCCTGCCCGTCCAGCGTCCGATACCGGTCTGGATGGGAGGCGGGGCTGACGCCGTGATGAACAGGATCGGCCGCATGGCAGACGGATGGTTCTACCCGGGAGACCATCCCTTGCCGGATGAGGGAGCGCTGCGCCGAATGAAGCTGATGGTTGAGGCGGCAGAGGCCGCCGGCAGGGATCCCGGCTCCATCGGAACCGAAAAGATCTTCCGGCACAGCACGAGACCGGACGTGGGCTGGGCCGAGGGGGCGGCGGCATGGGCGGAGTACGGCGCCACGCATATATCGCTTAACACCATGAACTCGGGGCTCAGTTCGCTGGCCGACCACCTGTCGGCCCTGGAGGCGTTCTCAGAAGCGGTGAGGGCCTAGGGGGTTGGCCGACCTCCGGACAACCCCCCTTCACCAGGCGCACCGGGACGCCGGGGCCAGGATGGTCGAATTCGCCGGCTGGGACATGCCGGTCCAGTACGTGGGCATCCTGAGCGAGGCGCGGGCGGTCCGGGGATCTGCCGGCATCTTCGACGTATCTCACATGGGCAGGCTGGTGATAGAGGGACCTGGCGCCGCAGCCTACCTCGACCGCGTGCTCAGCGTGGACGTGCCCAGGCTTCGCATCGGCCGGGCCCGGTACGGCGTCGTGTGCAACGAGTCTGGCGGGATAATCGACGACTGCATCGTCTACAGGCTCGGCGAGGCCAAGTATCTCCTCGTACCCAACGCGGCCAACACGCCCGCGGTCAAAAGGTGGCTGGCCAGGTGGTCTCCCCCGTCCGCCGAGGCCACCACGACGGACGTCACCGAGGAACTGTCGATGATAGCCCTCCAGGGACCGGGAGCCATCGACATGCTCGGGCCGATGGTGGATGCGGACATCTCCGGCCTGCGCCACTTTGGACTGTGCGAGAGCCGGATCGAGGGGGCGCCCGCCACCATCGCCAGAACCGGATACACGGGTGAGGACGGCGTGGAGTTCTTCGTACCCTCGGGGGACGCCGCGGGTATCTGGGCGGAGCTGGCGGGGAGGGGTGCTGCGCTCTGCGGCCTGGGCGCACGCGACGTACTGCGCCTTGAGGCCGGACTGTTGCTCCACGGCAGCGACATGGACGAGACGGTGAACCCCTACGAGGCCGGTCTCGGCCGCTTTGTAAACGCCGACAGGGAGGCGTATGCGGCGGGCCCGGCGCTGCGCCGAATCAGGGAGGCAGGGCCCTCGCGCGGTCTTGTGGGCCTTGATGTCTCGGGGCGGCGCGTCGTCCGGGGAGGCCAGGCGATACTGTCAGGCGGGGTCCAGGTCGGCCGGGTGACCTCCGGGAGCTACTCGCCCACGCTTGACAGGAACATAGCGTTGGGCTACGTTCCGACCGCATTCGCCGCCGAGGGCACCCGGCTTACGGTCGACGTGCGGGGCAACGAGGTGGAGGTCGAGGTGGCGAGTTTGCCCTTCTATTCCAGGGCGAGATAAGCTGCGAACATGAACCCCGACGAGCTACGTTATTCGAAAGAGCACGAGTGGGTGCGTGTAGAGACCGGCGGCGCAGCCGCCATCGGAATAACCGCCTTTGCCGCCGAGAGCCTCGGCGATGTCGTCTTCGTGGATCTGCCGGAGGCGGGCTCATCGGTTGCCCAGTTCCAAAAGTTCGGCGAGATCGAGTCCGTAAAGGCTGTCTCAGACCTGTTCTCGCCCATAAGCGGCTCGATCACGGAGGTCAACCAGGGAGTGGTAGACAACCCCCAGCTCGTCAACGACGGTCCATACTCCGAGGGATGGCTCCTTAGGGTCGCCATGGCCGACGAATCGGAGATGGACGGCCTGATGTCATCCTCCGAGTACGAGACCTTTTTGGAAACGGAGGGCGGCTAGCGGGGCGAATGCCAACCGCTCGGTCATCAGAAGGGGGCTTTACCTCTCCATACAGCCCCAACACGGACTCCGACCGCGAGCAGATGCTTGCGGCCATCGGCATCGGCTCGATCGACGAGCTGTTCCGGGACATTCCCGAGGAGTTTCGCAACCCGGACCTCGATATTCCCCCGCCCACCTCGGAGCTAGAGCTGGGCCGGGAGATCAGGGCGCTGGCCGGATCCAACGCCGTCCCCGGAGACTACGCGTGCTTTCTCGGCGCGGGCTCCTACCGACACTTCATACCCGCGATAGTCAGGCAACTGGCCAGCCGTGCCGAATTCATGACCTGCTACACGCCCTACCAGCCAGAGGTGTCGCAGGGCACGCTTCAGGCCCACTTCGAATTCCAGTCGATGGTCTGCCAGCTGACGGGCATGGAGGTGGCCAACGCGGGGATGTACGACGGCGCCACCTCACTTGCCGAGGCCGCGCTGATGGCCGCCCGCGTGACCGGGCGGGATCGGATAGCGGTGCTCGACACCGTCTCTCCCTCCTACCTGGAGGTGCTTCGCACCTACCTGGACGCCCCGGGACTGACCATAGATCCGGTACCCGGCGACGATCCGGGCATTTCGGATCAGACGGCCTGCCTCATCGTGCAGCAGCCGAGCTTTTTCGGAACGTTCGAGCGGCTGGAGGTCCTGGCCGAGACCGCCCACGAGGCGGGAGCACTGCTCGTCGTCCTGACTGACCCGATCTCCCTGGGCATGTTCAGGCCACCTGCGGACTACGGGGCGGACATAGTCGTGGGCGAGGGCCAGTCCATGGGCATCGCGCCGACATTCGGGGGACCGTACGTGGGAATCTTCGCCTGCAAGCAGCGGCACATACGGCAGATGCCCGGCCGGATCGTCGGACGCACCGTGGACAGCGAGGGGAGAACAGGCTACGTGCTCACCCTCCAGACGCGCGAGCAGCACATCAGAAGGGAGCGGGCAACCTCCAACATCTGCACCTCGGTCGGCCTGATCGCGCTGATGGCAACGGTCTACATGGTCGCCCAGGGAAGCAGGGGGCTGCGCCACATAGCCAACCTGTGCTACCAGAAGGCGCACTATGCGGCCTCTGAGATCAGCCGCCTGCCCGGCTACTCGCTCGCGCTCGGGGACCGGCCATTTTTCAGGGAGTTCGTGGTCTCCTGTCCGCTTCCCGTGTCGGAGATCAGCGACGGACTGCTGGCAAGGAGGATAATCGGCGGTCTCGACGTAAGCGACCGTTTCCCCAACGGCATGCTCGTGTGCGTCACGGAGATGAACAGTCGCGAGGAGATCGACAGGTTCGTCGAGGCCCTTGCACAGATCGGCGGCTCACGTGGCTGAACGCATCGGCACCGAGGACCTGCGGCGGCGGCTCTCGATGGACCGGACCGTTCCGGGCCGCATCGGAACTACCCTGCCCGCCGTCGACGTTCCCGAGCAGGCCCCTCCCCCGGACGAAATGCTGCGCGAGACGCTTCCGATGCCGGAGATCAGCGAGAGCGGCCTGGTGCGCTATTTCACCCAGATCAGCACCTTCAACTTCTCGATCGACCACAACTTCTACCCGCTCGGCAGCTGCACGATGAAGTACAACCCCAAGCTCAACGACGAGATGGCGGGCCTTCCGGGCAACTCCGAGATTCATCCCCTGCAGCCGGAATCGACCGTCCAGGGCGCGCTGGCTCTCATGCATGATCTGCAGGAGATCCTGGCCGAGATCACGGGCATGTCCGGCACGGCTCTCTCGCCCATGGCGGGCGCGGAGGGCGAGCTGGCCGGGATGCTCATGACCCGGGCCTACCACCGGTCGCGCGGCGACCTGGGGCGCACCAAGGTGCTGGTGCCCGACAGCGCCCACGGCACCAATCCCGCCTCGGCGGCAATGGCGGGCTTCCAGGTGGTGACCCTGCCCACGGACGCCAACGGCAATGCGGACATCGACGCCCTGGGATACGTTCTGGGAGAGGACGTGGCCGGGTTCATGCTGACCCAGCCGAGCACGCTGGGCCTGTTCAACAGCAACATCGTCAGGGTCGTTGAGATGGTGCACGAGGCGGGCGGCCTCATCTACGGGGACGGCGCCAACCTGAACGCCCTGCTCGGCCGGGTAAAGCTTGGAGAACTCGGCTTCGACGTCGTCCACTCCAACCTGCACAAGACCTTCACCCAGCCCCATGGCGGCGGAGGCCCGGGCGCGGGCGCGGTAATGGTCGCAGAGCGGCTGGTTCCGTTCCTGCCCGCTCCGGTCGTCGAGCGTACGCAGGGGCCGGACGGGTCGGACATGTACCGGTTTGCGACGCCGCCAAAGACGATCGGGAAGATGGCGGCCTTCCACGGCAACTTCGGAGCCCTGGTGCGAGCTTACGCCTACATCCGCACCCTGGGCAGGGATGGGATTTCGGCCGTAAGCCAGGACGCAGTCCTTAACGCTAACTACGTGCTGGCTGGTCTGCGAGAGGTCTACGACCTGCCGTACGACCGAAGCTGCATGCACGAGGTCGTGCTCTCGGCCTCAAACCTAAAGCGCGAGTTCGGCGTGACCGCGCTGGACGTTTCAAAGCGGCTGATAGACTACGGTATCCACCCGCCGACGATGTATTTTCCCCTGATCGTCGACGAGGCCCTGATGATCGAACCGACCGAGACCGAGTCCAAGGAGACCCTGGACCAGTTCATCGAGATTATGAAGCGAATAGCCGACGAGGCCAGACACAGCCCGGACCTGCTCAGGCAGGCGCCACACGACACACCCAACACGCGCCTTGACGAGGCGCTTGCGGCGCGCAAACCGGACCTTCGCTGGCGTGCCGCACAGCAGTCTTAGCGACCCTGGGCCGCCGGTGAGCTAACCGGCCGGACCGTGAGAAAGGAGCGTCAGATGCCCGGAATCGGAGACCAAGCCCCGGACTTTAGCGTGCCAGACCAGCACGGCAATACGGTCACCCTAAGCCAGTTCAGGGGATCCAAGAACGTAGTCCTATCATTCCACATCTTCTCGTTTACCGGCGGGTGAACGGACCAGATCTCCGGGTTTCGGGCCGCGTACCCGAAGTTCGTGGAGAAGGATACCCAGGTACTGGGTATAAGCACCGACCCGAAGCCGACGCAGACGGCATATGCCACATCCCTGGGCAACCTGCCCTACCCGCTGCTGTCGGACTTTCACCCCATAGCCGAGGTGACCAAGGCGTACGACCTTTACAACGCGGACCGAGGCACCGCCAACAGGGCGATCGTCATCGTCGACAAGCAGGGAGCCGTCCGGTATCGAAGGGAGTACGGGCCGCCTGCGCACATCGACATGGACGAACTGATCGCCGAGGTAGACGCCCTGTAGGACGGCCGAGTCCTGGCCCGGGCGATTGGGGAGTTCCCCGGCGGGCCTGACCGAGGATTCCGGACCCATGCGCTGCAGGCGAGGGCACAATCGGTGAGTGATCGGGCCTTCGCGGCTGGAGAGCATGTCCTGCTCGTCGACCGGCGAGGTCGACGCTACCTGGTCCTGCTTGCGGACGAGGAGCGCTTCAACTCCCACATCGGCCACTTTGCCCATACGGACGTGATCGGCATGCCGCAGGGAGCGTGGATCGAGACGTCGCGCGGCCACCTGCTGCTGGCCCTCAGGCCGACTATGGCGGACTACACTCGCCTGATGCCGCGAACCGCGACCGTCGTCTACCCGAAGGACCTTGGCGGCATAGTAATCGGCGGCGACATCTTCCCGGGTGCGACCGTGATCGAGGCGGGGTGCGGATCGGGCGCGGTTACGATCGCGCTCATGCGGGCGGTTGGTCCCGGCGGCTTCGTCCACTCCTACGACCTCAGGCAGGACATGGTAGATCGGACCGAGGAGAACGTGCGTGCCCTGACCGACGACCTGAGCAACGTGTCGATCGAGGTGGGGGACGTGTCGGAGGCACTGGATGAACGAAGCAGGTCCGAAAGACCGGTCGACAGCGTGGTCCTTGACCTGCCGGAGCCCTGGGACATAGTGCCGCACGCCGCCGGGGCCCTCAGGCCCGGCGGGGTGCTGGTGAGCTTTCTTCCAACCGTGCTTCAGGTAAGGGACCTTTCGGAGGCGCTTAAGACGAGCGGTCGCTTCGCGGTGGTCGAAACCACCGAATCGATCGTAAGGTCCTGGACCGTGGCCAACAGGAGCGTGCGTCCCGACCACCGGATGGTCGGGCATACCGGATTCTTAACCACGGCCAGGCTGTGTCAGCCGAGGCCGACGCCGTCCGATCCGGTCGCCGGATAGCCGGGCTATCCGTCAGGCTCTATCGGCCACAGCGCGTCCATCTCGAATGAGAGGGAAGGGTAGCCACCTTCCCGTAGCCTTATGTGGTCGGGCCCCAGGACGGGAGGGGCCGGCAGGTCCGCGATCTCCTCGCCCGACGGGAGTATCTGCTCCACCGTCTTGACGCCGGTGCCCCGCTCCTGGAAGAGAGCCCTGAACCCGCCGAGGCCTTCCGGCCGGATGAGCTTTCGCACGCCCTGCAGGTTCGCCGCCAGCTCACCGTCGGCAAGGCCTATCTCCCTGAGCCGGGCTTCGATCCTGTCGATGCCGCAAAGCCTGAGCATTCGCCGTTGGGTCATCAGGCCGATCGGCCTCAGTCCGAGCCTGGCTCCCTCCGCCTCTACGGCTGTGAAGTCCACGTGCGCGGTCATGTCCTGGCGTCCGACATTCTGGTAGGGGCTGAGGCCGTCCACGTGACGAAAATAGGTCTGCAGCGTGCCCTTCTCCCGCGCATATATCTCCTGCGCGGTTCCGCCGTAGTCGATAGTCAGGACAAAGCCGCAGGACAGGATCCTGTCGACCCTTTCCATCCACGGCCGGATCCCGTCGTTGACCTCGCCCCGGAAACCGTCGGGCAGGTCGCAACCGGCGGTGGCAAGGCGCTCGCCGATGGCGCACGTGATGGGCTCGGCGAGCCTCTCGCGGAGGTGGCCACCGGCATCTACGGTTACGAAGATCTCCTTTAGCTGTCCGGCTACCACCTGGAATCTTGCAACGGGCATTGCGTCGACCAGCTCATTGGATAGAACGCAACCGGTCACCGCCGCCGGGGCGCGTTCGGCCAGCTCGACGGTCACGTACCTGAGCGCGCCGGCGAACGGTCCGTCGAGCCGCTCGGCGTATCCAACCACGTCGCGGGCCAGCAGGCCGTCTCCTGCGCCGAGTTCGACCGCCGAGAAGGGCTGAGGCCGGTCCAGAGCGCGCCACATCGACCTCAGCTGGATCGCAATGGCCGCACCGAAGGCCGGGTGGGCGGCCGGACTCGTGTAGTAGTCGTCCCTGGCTGTGCGCCTGCCCGGATCGGTGTAGTAGCCGCCCCGCGCCGGGAAATAGAGCGCCAGCTCCATGAACTCGCGGAAAGTTATCATCCCGCGGTCGGCTATGCGGGACCGTATCTCCCCTTCCGCGGCGGTTGGATGGCCTCGGGATCCGAGCGCCCTGTGATCTTCCATAAGACAAAAGGGGTGCCCGGGATCCCCGGTCACCCCCCAAGAGCCGGTCTGGTCGCGCCGCCTACGACGCCTTGGCGGCCTTGGCGGCCTTGCTCAGCTGCCGGGCTCTCTTGGCCTGGGGACTCTCGCGGTCCCATCCCGAGCCCGGCATCGAGTTTCTGAACTCGGATTGCGCCCCGCAGTTTCGGCAGGTGCCCACGCTGGTCGGCCCGTTTGGGCTTTCGATCATCCAGAAGTGCTCGCAGTCCGAGCTGATCGTCTCGTCGATGGTCAAATCTGGCCCCTTCCTCGATTGATGCAATGCCTGGTCTCCGATCGATTATCTCCGGGCAAGCGGCACGTACTCTCGGTCCATCTCACCGACGTACTGGAGCCGCGGGCGCAGCAGGATATTGTTTTCCAGCTGTTCGATGACCTGCGCGGTCCATCCTGGGATCCGGCCCATGGCGAATATGGGGATGTACAGCGACTCGTGGATGCCCAGGATCTGATATATGGCTCCCGACCAAAGGTCGACGTTCTGGGCGATTCCCCTCCTTGCATACGGCTCCATCGCCTCGACGAGTGCGCTGATGATGGCGAACCACCTGGGATCGCCTCGACGCTCGCTGAGCCTCTGCGCATCCCCCTTGAGGTGCTTGGCCCTGGGGTCCTCCGTTCTATAGACCCGGTGCCCGAAGCCGACGATGACTTCCTTTCGGCTTAACCGATCCGCAACGTACTGCCTCACCCGGTCCTCCGAACCGATCTCGAGGGCCATCTTCATCACACCCTCGGCGGCCCCGCCGTGGGATGGACCCTTGAGCACCGATATGCCCGTTGTGATGGCGCAGTGGAGGTCTGCCTTGGTCGAGGCGGCCACGCGGGCGGCAAAGGACGAGGCGTTGATGCCGTGCTCTGCGTGCAGGACAAAATCCTTGTCGATGATCGCCGCGTCCTCGGGGTCCGGCTCCTCACCGAAGAGCATGTACAGAAAGTTCGCCGCATGGCCGAGATCCTGCCTCGGGGGCACCGGCTCCTTGCCCTCGGCGATCCTCGCGTGAGCGGTCACCAGGGTGGGTGCAAGGGCGCTCAGGCGGATACCCTTGCGCAGGGTTGAGGCGATGGAGATGTCGGACGCGTCCGGCTCGAAGGCGGCGCTGGCCGAGATCGCCGTTCTCAGGGCATCCATGGGGTGCGCCGCGCTGGTCATGCGGACGACCTCGAGGACCTGGTCGGGCGCCTGCCTGCCCGACCTCAGCGTCTCGTCGAATCCCTCGAGCTGGGACCGGGTGGGCAGTTCCCCGTGGAGCAGCAGGTAGGCCGTCTCCTCGAATGTCGAGTGCTCGGCAAGATCGTTTATGTTGTAGCCGCGGTAGAGGAGCTTACCTTGCTTGCCATCTATGTAGCTGGCCTTGGTCCTGTCGACATAGACTTCCCTTAGGCCTCGCCTGATCTCGACTTTCGCGTCCTCGGTCATGAGCTCCTTTTCCGAGCGACCCACCCCATCCATCTGGTGAGAACAGCCTTACCTAAGGTCGGAGTACCGGAACTACCTAGAGAGTGCCAGCGGCCAGCTGAAGACCTAAGCCGAGGGGCCCCGACGACATGTTCGCGCCTCGCTCGCAGATTTGCTGACTCTAACATTTGGAGCCCGTTTAGTCAAGGTGGCACTATCGCATTGACGCCTGTGCCATGCGATAAACGGCATATGTAACCGGCGAGGGTGTGCGGCTGAGAGACGGGCGCTATACACCGTTATTTCTTTCACAAGTCGTTGACGGTAGCCGGCCTCGTCCATACAATTAAGCCACCTCTAAAAAGGCGGCAAGCACCTAGCTTAACCGGCGCCTGAAGGGGCGGTGCCTACGGCGGGGTCAACAGCGGGCGGTCGGCGTCGGGACCGCGCCCAGCAGCGCCGCTATCAGAGCTGTTGGAAGTCTGAATGGCGAGCGATACCCCACAGGTACCCGAGGTCGTGGTGCTGCGCTTGCCCCTCTACGTCAGGGCTCTCACGCAGATGAGCCAGGACGGGACCAACGTGATCAGCTCCCAGCAGCTCGGGGCCCGCCTGCAGATGACTCCCGCGCAGATCCGCAAGGACCTGAGCTATTTCGGCCGGTTCGGCAAGCAGGGCAGGGGCTACAACGTAGAGTTCCTGCTGAGCGAGCTGGGACAGATCCTCGGCCTGAACCGCAAGTGGCCCGCCTGTCTGGTCGGCGTCGGCCGGCTGGGCCGGGCGATCATCAACTACCCGGGGTTCGCCCCCGAGGGCTTTCATATCGTTGCCGCATTCGACAGCGACCACGAGCAGGTAGGTGACACGGTGGGCGGGCTGAAAGTGATGCCGATGGCGCATCTGCGAGATACGCTCGAGCGTCAGAGGATCGCCATCGCCATAGTGGCCGTGCCCGCTCAGGAGGCCCAGAGCGTCATCGACGATCTGGTCGACAACGACGTGCGCGGGATACTCAACTACGCCCCTGTGGCCCCACAGGTACCCATGGATGTGGTCCTGCGCAACATCGACCCGGTGCTTTCACTGCAGTCGATGACCTACTACCTGCTGGACGAGCAGCAGGACCCAGAGCTGGACTGAGGACCGCACGCCGCCGCTCCCCGGGGACGCGGCGTGTGCCCTAGCGCTAGACCTGGGGCTGGTCGCCTCCCACGCCGCGAGCCGTGGCCCTCCTCCTCCTTCGCGCCACCGCGATCCTCGCGCGCGAGCGCCGCATGGCCAGCAGGGCGCGCTGCAGATCCATCGCGGAGTCGGCCGAATCCACCCTCTCCTGGGCCCTCTCTAGCGCGGCTTCCGCACGCTCGACGTCGATCTCCTCGGCCTGTTCGGCCGTGTCGGCCAGGACCACCACCTGATTTCTGAGCACCTCGAGAAAGCCTCCCGAGACGGCTATCGCGCTGCGCTCTCCATCCTTGGATATCAACAGCTCGCCGGGTGCCAGGGTGGTAAGGAGCGGGGCGTGCCCGGGCAGAATTCCCAGGACCCCGGCGGTTCCGGGCGCCACCACGCCCTCCACCTCCTCGGAGTACATGAGCCGCTCAGCGGTGACTATGTCGAGTCGCATCGCCGACAAAATTTATCCGCCCTCCGCCTCCATCCTCTCGGCCTTCTCGACCGCCTCTTCGATCGTCCCGACCATGTACAGCGACTGCTCGGGAAGATCGTCGTGCTTGCCCTCCAGGATCTCCTGGAATCCGCGCACCGTCTCCCTGACGGGCACGTAGCGGCCCTCCTGGCCGGTGAAGGCCTCGGCGACGAACATCGGCTGGGAGAGGAAGCGCTGTATCTTTCTGGCCCGGGCGACCGTCTGGCGGTCCTCCTCGGACAGCTCCTCGATGCCCAGAATCGCGATGATGTCCTGCAGGTCCCGGTAGCGCTGCAGCACCTGCTGAACTCCGCGGGCCACCTCGTAGTGGGCCTGCCCTACCACGGCCGGCTCCAGGATCCGGGAAAAGCTGGTCAGGGGATCGACGGCGGGGTAGAGGCCCTGCTCTGCGATCGACCTCTCCAGGGCCACCACGGCGTCCAGGTGCCCGAAGGTCGTGACGATCCCGGGGTCTGTGTAGTCGTCGGCCGGCACGTAGATCGCCTGGAACGAGGTTATGGAACCGTTCTTGGAAGATGTGATGCGCTCTTCGAGATCGCCCATCTCCGTGCCCAGGGTTGGCTGGTATCCGACCGCCGAGGGCATGCGGCCCAGCAGTGCGGAAACCTCCATGCCCGCCAGGATGTAGCGGTAGATGTTGTCAACGAACAGAAGGACGTCCTGTCCGCGCTCCTCCTTGAAATACTCGGCCATGGTGAGCCCCGTGAGGCCGACCCTGGCCCGTATACCCGGCGGCTCGTTCATCTGGCCGAACACGAGCACCGTGCTCTTGATGACGCCGGATTCCTGCATCTCGTGCCACAGGTCGTTGCCCTCGCGCGATCTCTCCCCGACGCCGGCGAAGACCGAGACTCCCTGGTGCTCGGTGCCGATGTTTCGTATCAGCTCCTGGATGATTACCGTCTTGCCGACTCCCGCGCCTCCATACGCCCCGATCTTGCCACCCTTGGTGAACGGGGTGATCAGGTCCATCACCTTGATGCCGGTCTCCAGCACCTCGACCTGGGTGGCCTGCTCCTCAAAGCCGGGGGGCGGGCGGTGTATCGGCCAGTTGTCGCCGGAATCTATCTCCTCCAGACCGTCCAGGGTCTCCCCGAGGGCGTTGAACAGCCGGCCCAGGGTGGGATCGCCCACCGGAACGGCGATCGGCTGACCCGTATCGACGACATCGACGCCGCGCTTCAGACCCTCGGTCGGTCCCAGGGCCAGACACCTGACCCAGTTGTTTCCCACGTGCTGCTCGACCTCGAGCACCAGCCTCTGGTCCCCTACCGCCGTCTCGAGCGCGTTGTAGATAGTCGGCATGTCGTCGTGCGGGAACTCCACATCCACGACAGTGCCGATTACCTGGGTCACCTTTCCGTTGGCCATCTCGTTCTCCTAAACCGTTCGGTTGTGCGCTAGGCCTCGACCGCCGCCGCGCCGCCCACTATGTCCAGCAGTTCGGTCGTGATCGATTCCTGCCGGACCTTGTTCATCTCGAGGGTCAAATCGGCCTTCATCTCCAGCGCGTTGTCGGTGGCGCCCCGCATGGCCACCATGCGGGCGCTCTGCTCGCTGGCCACCGCCTCGAGCACAGCGTGGTATATCTCCATCTCCACGTACCTGGGAAGCAGCTCGGCGAGCACCGCTCGGGGACTGGGCTCAAATATGTAGCCGACCGTGTCCTTGGCCTCCAGCTCGGCCGGAACCACAGGAAGCAGCGGCATCACCTCCGGCCTCTGCAGCGTCGTGTTTACGAAGCGGGCGTAGGCCAGGTACACGGCATCGACCCGCCCGGCCTCGTAGTCATCGATCACTACGCGGGCGATTGGGCCGGCGTCCGCGACAGTCGGGCGGTCGCCCATGTCCGTAAAGACTGCCCGAAGGTTGGCCGTGCGGGCGAAAAAGTCCCGTCCCTTCTTGCCGACCGCAACGACGTCGGCCTCGGCTCCGAGGTCGACGAGCTGCTGGGCCGCGCGCCGGTTGACCGCCGTGTTCAGACCCCCCGTAAGGCCGCGGTCGGGCGTGATGACGATCAACTGCACCCTGCCGGGTTCACGCCTCATCAGCAGCGGATGGGTCTCGTCAACATCCTGGGGCTGAGCGGCCAGGTCCGCGAGCAGCGCCTGCATCCTGTCGGCGTACGGCCTGGTCTGAAGTGCCATCTCCTGGGCGCGGCGCATCTTGGACGCGGCGATCATCGACATGGCCTTGGTGATCTTGGCCGTGTTATCGACGCTTGTTATGCGCCTTTTTATCTGCCGTACTGAAGCCATTGACTAGTCGCCGAGTTTCGCCTCTCGTCGATTCCCTCCTAGAGCGGCACCGACTTCTTGAACTCGGCCAGGGCATCGTCGAGCTTGCCGGTGGTCTCATCGCTGAGGGCGGCCGACTCGTTGATGTCGGACAGGAGTTCTGGGTGACTGGAGGCGAGGTAGCCCTTGAGGGCGTTCTCGGCCTCGCCGATCTTGTCGAGTGCGATATCGTCCAGATGTCCGTTGGACAGGGCGTACATGATCGTTACCTGATCGGCCAGGGAAAGGGGCCTGTTCTGTCCCTGCTTTAGGATCTCCACCGCCCTCTGGCCCCTCTGAAGCTGGGCCCTGGTCGCGGCGTCCAGGTCCTCGGTGCCGAACTGTGCGAAGGTGGCCAGCTCGCGGTATTGAGCCAGCTGAAGTCGAAGGCCGCCGGCCACAGCGCGCATCGCCCTGGTCTGGGCCGAGCCGCCAACACGGGAAACGGACAGCCCCGCGTTCACGGCCGGCCTGATGCCCGCGTTGAACAGCTCGGGCTCAAGGTAAATCTGGCCGTCGGTGATCGAGATAACGTTGGTGGGAACATAGGCGGACACGTCGCCCGCCAGCGTCTCGATGATGGGCAGGGCAGTAAGGGAACCGCCGCCGTGGGCTTCGTCCAGCTTTGCCGCCCTCTCCAGCAGGCGGCTGTGCAGGTAGAACACATCGCCGGGGTACGCCTCTCGTCCAGGGGGACGGCGCAGCAGCAGCGACATCTGCCTATAGGCCCATGCATGCTTGGAAAGATCATCGTAGACGATCAGGGCGTCCTTGCCCTCGTTCATGAAGTGCTCGGCCATGGCGCAGCCGGCGTAGGGTGCCAGGTACTGCATCGGCGCGGGGTCCGCGGCGTTGGCGGCGACGACGATGGTGTGGTCCATCGCTCCGTGCTCTTCGAGCATCGCCACTGTCTGTGCGACCTTGCCTGCCTTCTGCCCGATCGCGACGTACACGCAGATCAGGTCGCCGCCCTTCTGGTTGATGATGGTGTCGATCGCGATCATCGACTTGCCCGTGGATCGGTCGCCGATGATCAGCTCGCGCTGGCCCCGACCGATGGGAATCATCCCGTCGATCGCCTTGATTCCCGTCTGAACCGGACTGTTGACCGATCTGCGGGAGGCGACGTCGGGGGCGACGATCTCGGCGGGCATCGTCCTGCTGGTGCCGGCCGGGCCCTTGCCATCGATCGGCTCGCCTAGCGCGTTCACCACCCTTCCGATGAGCTCGGGACCAACCGCCACCTCGACGATTCGGTCGGTGCTGCGCACCTCGCTGCCCTCCTTGACGCTGAGGGGGTCGCCGAGGATCACGGCTCCAACGCCGTCCTCCTCAAGGTTTAGGGCCAGGCCCGTCACGCCGCTCTCGAACGCGAGCAGCTCCGAGTAGCTGACCCCGGAAAGGCCGTGGATGCGGGCGACGCCGTCGCCGACCTCGACCACGGTGCCGACCTCCACCATCGTCAGGTCACGCCCGAAGTCCTCGATCTGGCGCTTAATGACCGAGGCGATGTCCTGTCCTCTAACTGCCATGTCGTTCTCCGCTAGTGTTGTGCCCCGCCGCGACCGGTGCCGAATCGCCGCCTTTATCGCGCGATTGGGCCTTCCGGAACGCGGGAGCCGCCGTTGCCATTACCGGGATAGTTCCCTCTTCATCTCCTGGAGCCTGGTGCGAACGCTTCCGTCTATCAGCCGGTCGCCGACCCTGGCGACCACGCCGCCGACCACCGCCGGATCCACGCGGGTTCCGACCACCACGTCGGCGCCCACCGCCTCCCCGAGCGTGCGAGCCAGCCTGTCGATCTGCTCCTGGCCCAATTCCACGGCGGTCGTGACCTCCGCCCGCACCACTCCCCTGTGCGCGTCCACCATGAGTTCAAAGTGGTCGGCTATGTCCGGGATCGTTCCCGCCGCGTTTCGAGAGGCGAGCAGGCCGGCCAGGTTGCGGGCCAGCGGGCCGACGCCGTCGCCGAGCACCTCATCGATTACGCCCAGCTTTCGGTCGAGCGGTACCTGCGGAGAGTCGAGCAGGGCGGGTAGATCGGATCCCTGCATCGCCTCGGCCATGGTCGCCAGGTCCTGGCGCCACTCGCTCAGCCGATCGCCCTCAGTGGCGATCTGGAAGGCGGCCTGAGCAAACCTCCTTGAGGAAGGTGCACCGGGCATCGGCTCAGCTCGACCTCATCTTAGGATGGCCGCCTTCATCGACCGCGGCCCAGGGCGCCGCTGTCCTCTAGGACCTTGTCGATCAGCTCTTTGTGCGCAGACTCGTCGAGCGAACGCTCAACGATCTTCTCCGCGGCGTCGACGGCCAGTGCCCCGAACTCCCTGCGCAGCCCTTCGATGGCCGCGTCCCGTTCGCGCTGGATGTCCGCCTCCGCCCTCTCGCGCTCGGACCTGATCTCCTGTCTGGCCTTGGCCAGCTCCTCTTCCCGGAAGCGATCGGCCACCTGGCGGGCCTGGGCGATCATCTCCTGGCCTTCGGCCCTCGCCGCGGTTATCTGCTCCTCCATCTCCGACCTTGCCACCGCCGCCTCTTCGCGCGCCTTCTCGGCAGCCTCAAGGCCCTCCTTGATGCGGCTCGAACGCTCGCGCATTGCCCTGGTGATGGGCTTGTAGAGAACGAGCCACAACGCTATGAAGAGGATGAGGAAGCTTACGATCTGGGTTATCAGACCCGATAGGTTTATTCCTAGTGCGCCCATACCGCCCCTGTATCCTCGGAATAGCGCCCCCGGCAGGTGCCGGCGGCTATACGAACTTGATTATGATGGCCACGACCAGGGCGTAGATCGCGATCGCCTCGGCGAACGCGATGGCCAGGATCATGTTCTGCTGAACCAGGCCGACAGCGTCCGGGTTGCGCCCTATCGACTCCATCGCCTTTGCCGCCAGAAGTCCGACACCGATCCCCGGGCCTATGGCCCCCAGGCCGATCGCCAGTCCGGCACCAATACCGTTAAGGTCACCTTCAAGCATTGAGCTTTACCTCCGCTCCGTATTGGCCGCGCCGATCTCTCTTCGGGCCGGCACGGCTTGCTTCCGATTCCTGGCCTAGTGCGAGTCGTGCGCCGCGCTGGCCACCGCGGCGAACACCAAAGTCAGCATTGCGAATATAAAGGCCTGTATGAGACCAACGAACAGCTCGAGTCCCATGAATGGCAGCACGCCGATCAGCGGGATGAGGAACGCCATGGCCACCAGCAGCACCTCGCCGGCAAAGATGTTGCCGAACAGTCGGAAGGTAAAGCTGATGATCCTGGCCACTTCGCTTACGAACTCGAGTATGCCCACGAAGAACCACATCGGGCCCTGCCCGAAGTTGATGTACTTGCGAAGGTGTGAGAAGACGCCCAGTTCCCGAAGGGCCCAAAAGTGCACAAAGAACATCGCCACCAGGGCTATGGCCAGGGTGGTGTTTACGTCGGTGTTGGCCGAGCGCAGGAACGGAACAAGAACCCCGGCCTGCTTGCCCTCCGACTCCTCGGAGTGGCTCCATTCCTCCCACTCGGCCGCTGTGATCGTGTCGTCGACCGAGCCAAATCCCATCACCCCGACGGTCCCCGCGCCTGCAAACACGTTGACCTTGACCTTGGACAGGTCCGGGTGTTCCTCCTTGTCCTCAAGGTGGTGAATGACCTCCTCCGGCGACTCTATCCAGCCGATGGTGCCGAAGCCGGGGAGGATGCCCATCCAGTTGGCGACCAGGATGAACAGGAAGATGGAGAGCGCCAGCGGAACGTAGGTCAGGCCCCGCTTTCCCGCGAGCCCCTCGCCGATGCGCTGGAAGTACTCGATGATCACCTCAAACAGGTTCTGCCACCCGCTCGGAACCAGGCTCGCGCGGCGCGATGCGATCAGGCCGAGCAGCAGGACTATGACAATGGCCCCCCACGTGGTCACCATCGTGTTGGTGATGTGGAAGCTGCCGATGTTCGGACCGGAGGAGATGTTCTCGGCGGGGATCTGCAGGTGGGCGATTGGAGCGCCCAGGAACCCGCCGCCGAATTCGTTGCCCAGCGCGCCGCCCGCCAGACCGATGATGAAAAGCGCCCCAAAGGCCAGCAGGACGATCAGAACCTTGGGGTTGCGCAGCAGCTTAAAAGTCTCCTAAGAACGCCCGGCGCTTGCCAGGGCTAATCGATCAAACCGGCGGTCACTTCGCCGCTGGCGGGCCGCTCAGCACCGCCAGAATCATTCTGTACATGCCCGTCACCGCGACCGCCAAGCCCACCAAGATCCCCACGATGGTCAGTATGGGCGAAGTGCCCAACCAGACATCGAGAGCCAGCCCGCCGATGGCGCCCCCTGCGATTGTCAGGGCGACGAACCAGCCGACGCCCACCAACCGCGCGATTAGTGCCCTCTTGCTCCTGGAAGGACCGTCCACTCAACCGACCCGCGCCCCTGTTCACCGGCGTTCCCGGCCCGCCACGATGGCGATTGCAAAGCTTATCACAATCTCGATTTAGGGGTCAACAATGCGGGAAAGGGGCCAAACGGCAGCACCTGACGAGGACCAGATAGTCGACCCCGGTCGGGATCCAACAAGGGCGGTTGGCAGGCTCGGCGACAGAGACCGGATCTGGCCAATGCCTAGGTAGATGCGGGTCCCTTGGAGCTTTCGCCTATGTCGTCCAGGTCAAGGGTCGAAACGAAGTCGCTGAAGGCCGACAGGGTCTTTAGCTCCTCTTCCCGAAGCGGCTTTGGGCTCGTCTGCTCGCCGGAAACGATCGGCTTGCCGGTCTCTGAGTCCATCTGGACGCTGGCCCTCTCAAGCACAGCCTCCTCGGCGAATATGGGCGCCTCGGACCTGACCGCCAGCGCAATCGCGTCGCTGGGCCTGCAGTCCACCTCGACGCTGCTGCCGTTCACGCCCAGCACGATCTTGGCATAGAAGGTGTCGTTGCTCAGTTCCGAGACCACGATGCTGCTGACGCTTGCGCCGAGCGTGTCTATGACGCTGCCCAGAAGATCGTGGGTCAGCGGGCGGGAGACCGCCACATCCTGGAGCTTGACGGCGATTGCGTCTGCCTCGTTTGGGCCTATCCAGATCGGAAGGTAGCGGTCGGTATCCTTTACGCGCAAGATCACAACCCGCTGATAGTCAGTCAGGCTCACGCGGATGCTGTCTATCATCATCTCCCGCATTTGCGATCCCGTCCCCTGTCAACATGCAGGCGGTTCGATCCGATCAAGATCCCCAGCAGTCCGTCAAGGCCCTGTAAAAGGGTCCCAACCTCGCCTCGGGAAGGTCAATTCTACGGGCCGGTTTTCGGGAGTGTCAAACGATCCGGCGAAGGCTACGGCCCCCGCACCGACCAGAATGCACAGGTGTTCGGTGAGGATCGCGACCGTCCTTACGCAGGGCCAAATCGATGGCCGGTGACCCATCCCATGTGGGTCGGGCTGAAGGCTGCTCCGAGCGGCATCACCCTGGAATGTCGTTCCCAACGAAATAGTCCGAAGTGCCCTGATCACCGTTAGGTGTCTCCCTCCTCACCGTTGATGCGGAAGAGACAGCACGACCGGCCCCAGATGTGTAGCCCCGGTGGCTGGGAGCTTTGCAGCCTTTTCAGCATCGAGGCTGCAATCGACTTGAGCATAGTAGAGCCTGGCCGTGCCCTCGAAGCCTGGGTCGGTGCCGACGACGCGCCAGACCCGTCCCTCGTCGTCCGTAGTCACGCTCAGGGGCAGGCCGCTGCTGTCAAGGTTCTTGACCCGATACTCCCTGTTTGCGACTCCGGGGGGAGCCACATCGCCCAGGACCGCCATTGACTCGCTGCCTTTGGCCTGATTGCCATTGTCGATGTTCATGCTGAGATGCCGGTTGGCGTCTCCCGTCGTGGCTGCCGGCTTGGTTGATCGACAGCTGGATATGTCGGTGCTGGTTGATGAGCTGCACTGGGAGGAACTCGCCCAGGTGCGGAGCAGAGGCCCGTACGCGAAATCCGCTATTTCAAAATGAGGCACTACCCCAGCGGGCACTCTCTCAATATCTTGCATGGCCCCTCCCGTGCAATTGACGAGTCGAAAGCACTGAACCATAATGATACCGCCTATCAGTACATTAGTTGGTGCACCACGCACCAGACCTGATGGCGGCACTGGAGAACCGAGGCTACAGGGCTGCTGTGCCCCAGGAAAGCGATAGTCAAGCACCTAGAGCGGAAGCATGAAACCTTCACGACGGAGGCGCTCAGTGAGGAGTTGCCTTCAGTGGGCAGCGCAACGGCATATCGGACCGTCAAACTTCTTGTCGAGGCGGGAATGGTCTGCAAGGTTCCCATGATGGACGGAGCCCGTGTGTACGGCCTCGCTCGTGTTGGCCATCGTCATCACCACTCTGTCTGTGTCCAGTGCTGTGTGGTGGGGGAACTCGAGGCGGCTATTGTCGATCGGTCGTTCAGGGCCATTGCCGCCGACATTTCCGGACAGGTTGTCGAAAACCACATTGAGTTGTACGTGACCTGCGACGACTGCCCTGCCGACCGGGGGTAGGTAAGGGATTTGTTCCGACCGGCTGAGATACCAGTGACCGGGGTCCTCTACTGATACTTAGTATTGCTACTTGATAGATCCTTAGGAAACCAAACTAACTGAAGGGAAGGTCCCCCACGAGAACAGGGGTAGAGAAGAGAATGAGACATAGTCTATTGGAGTGGAGGTCAGTGGCCGTACTCGCAGCGATTGCGGCCCTGGTCTTCGTCATTGCCTGCGGCGAGCCGGAGCCGGAGCCGGCACCAGCGGTCGACACGGCCAAGCTGATCCAGGAAGCAGTCGCCAGCGCGCAGGACGCGAGCGCCGCAGAGATACAGAAATCGGTAGCGGCGGCCATCGCTGAGCAGCCCGCGGGTCTGACGCGCGCGGACGTGGAGTCTATCGTGAGCGAGGCTACGGAGGGGCAGCTCTCCGAGTCCGACGTGAAGGCGATCGTCGACCAGTCCTTCCGGGCACTGCCCGCGCCTGAGATCGACGTGAGCCGGCTCAGCAGCCTCGTCAATTCTGCGGTTGTCGCTGCGCTGCCGGAAGGTGTCAGCGCTGACGAGATCACCAGGATCGTCCAGGCTCAGGTGAGCGCCGGGCTCTCCGGCACGCTCACGCGCGGCGACGTTGAGGACCTGGTTGCCCGGGCCGTCGAGGACGCGGTCGGCGACCAGCTCACCGCCGACCAGGTCGCCGAAATCGTGAACGCCTCCCTCGCCGCCGCGACCCAGGCGATCGAGAGTGCGGCTGCCACGCCCTCCGGGCGGCCAGTCCAGGTGGTGACAACCACCAATATCGTGGCCGACTGGGTTCGGGTGGTAGGTGGAGACAGGGTAGAGGTCTTCAGCCTGCTGGAGCCGGGCGCCGATCCGCACACATTTCAGCCGGGACCTCGCGCCGTCGCCAGGGTAGCCGATGCGGATGTCGTGTTTACAGTCGGTCTCGGCCTGGAGGCCGACTGGCTGGAGGATCTGTTACACAACGCCAGTGCGGACCAGTCCAGGATTGTCGCGCTTGGTGACAGCATCGATCCCATCGAATTCGCCGAGGTCGGCATGCGCCATGACGATCACGAGGATGAAGACGACGACCACCATGACGAAGGCGACGACCACCATGACGAAGGCGACGCCATGCACGAAGACGACCACGACGAGACGATCACCGGCCGGCTGCTCGTCGCCGACGCGCTAAAAGCGCACCTCTCGGTCATCGATCTGTCGACGGAGCAAGTCGACACCGGCCTATTTGACGTAGCGGCCCCGCGAGCGACCGTCCGGCCCAGCCCCAGCCATCGTTTTGCAGTGGTCCTCGCCAGAGGACCGGACGACGACGACGATCGCATTCACATCTTCGACGGCGGAATCTTCCTCGTCGAGCACGGCGATCACTTCGACCTTGTCACCCAGCCCGTCTCCAGACACGCGCTGGAGATCGCAGAAGAGGCGCCGATTCACTACGTCAACAGCCACGGCTGGACGGCGATCTTCGCCGACTCCAGCGGCCACGCCATCCTGATCAACGAGGCGGACCTCGCCAACTCACGCGGCGACTACGAGCCCATCGTCCTGGAGGCAGGGCCTCAACACGGCGCTGCCATCGTCGTCTCTGACGAACACGTCATCGTCACGTCCAACAATCCCGATTACCCCGACAGCTCAGACGACAGCCTGCCCCTCGGGGCTGAGGTGCGAACCTTCGACGACCAGGTCGTCTACGACGCCAGCAACCGCTCCTGCCCCGGCATGCACGGGGAGGCTCACAATGAGCATGGCGTAGCCCTGGGATGCATCGGCGGTGTGCTCTTCATTCACGCTCACGACGGCGAGTACGAGCACGAGTTCATCGCCAATCCACCACAGATGCGCCAAGACTCCCGGATCGGGTCGGTTTACGGCCACCACCACGTCGAGCACTTCTTCGGCAAGGCCTCTTACTACGACGGGCAAGGCTTCGCCGACGACGGCATCTGGCTGATCGACGCGGCACGCGCCGAGATGCGCCAGGTGTTCAGCGAACCCTCTGTCACCTCCGCCTTCTCCAGCGACGGCGAGATCTTCTACGTCCTCGGCGCCGACGGCGTGCTCCATGCCCTCGATGCGCATGACGGCGACCTGATCGAGACCATGGAACTGGTCGGGCCGGGTGAGGCCGGCAGGCCCGCTTTCATCATCGTGGGCGAAATGCTCTACGTCGCCGACCCGAATAGCGGTCATGTCCTCGCCGTACACCTCGAACACATGGAGATCGAAGAGGAATGGCACGTCGGCGGCGCGCCGTCGAGCCTGGCCTTCGTTGGCCTGGTTGCAGGGGCCGACGAGCACGGGCACGAGGACGAACACGGCCACGAGGACGAGCACGGCCATGAGGACGAGCACGGCCATGAGGACGAACACGGCCACGACCACGGACCTCTGGATCCTCACTTCTGGTTCGATCCGATCCAGGTCAAGCTTGCCGTCAGCGAGATAGCCGCCCGGCTGTCGGCCATAGACCCTGATGGTGCGGAAACCTACTTCCAGAACGCCTCAGACTATGGCGAGCAGCTCGACGAGCTTCATTCCTGGATCCAGGAACAGGTCGAAGAGGTGCCGACGGAGCGCAGGCTGCTGGTTACGTCCCACGACAGCCTCACCTACTTTGCAGAGGCCTATGGGTTTGAGATTGTTGGCCTGGTCATACCGTCGTCGACAACTGACGTGGACCCCTCCGCCGAGCACGTCGCCGAGCTGGTCGAAGTGGTGCGGGAACGCGATATACGGGCACTGTTTGGCGAGACGACAGTCAGCGAAAGGCTGGCCCAGGCCGTAGCAAGTGAAACCGGCGCGAAGCTGTTCCGGCTCTATTCGGGTTCCCTTGGTCCGGAGGGCAGCGGCGCCGACACGTACCTTTCCATGGTGCGAACGAACGTTGAGCGCATCGTTGAGGCATTGAAATGAACCCCGCCCCGAATCCACACGGCGCGAGGATGTCGTTTCAGGACGTGACCGTCGAGCCTGGTGGGCACATGGCCTGAACAACCTCACCTTCGACCGACGTGGATGCGGGGACTCTAATGGGCGTAGTAGGACCGAACGGAGCCGGCAAGAGCACTGAACAGCGTGCTCTTGCCGGACTCCTGCCGGTTCGTCAGGGGAGAGTAACCCTCCACCATGTAGACCAAGGAAGCTGCAAAAGAGTGGACCTGGGTGGACGGTAGGTGTCACCGTCTTCGGGATGTGGCCGGGAGGCCTGGGCGGCCCAGGTGATGGGTTCGAGTCTTCTTCAGTGGTCAGCGTGTCCCGAACTGCGAACCCTTCGGTGGGAGTTATCGTTTCAGCCGGAGCAACGCGAAGCTGGGTGACGAAGGGCTCTACCGACCTCAATCCTGGTCAGCATCTCCGTTGCCACCGGGCTGGTCGTGAGGCCTTCCGTACCGATCCCTACCGTATGGGCGATTCGCGAAAGGCTCCCGACGTGCCACGTCGCATTCACCCTGTCGAATAGGTCCAATGCCGGCTGGGGGACGTGTTCGTCGAGACGAGAGAGGCCGCACCTCACTCGCTCACGACCCCCCGAAGGCGTCTGGCGAGCTCGTTCCTGGTCAGCATGACCCTTCGCCCACATGTGCGGCATACCAGGCCCACGTCCGCCCCGAGCCTGACCACCTCCCATTCGAATCCACCGCAGGGGTGGGCCTTCTTGAGTCGGACGGCGTCCCCGAGCCTCAGGTCGGGAGCCATCCGCCATCCCCATTGCCTGAAAGGGGCGCAGGCGGTGTCGGAGCGAAGGGGCCGGCGGTCACCAGCCCAGGCCCTCTCCGTCCAGGACATCGTTTACCGATCTGCGCAGCCTGTCGGCGGCGTCCCGGGCGGCTTCGGCAAAGTCTCCCCTGGACGCCGAGGCGTAGAGCACGGCCCGCGACGAGGCGATGACGATACCCCTGCCGTCGCCTCCCGCCCCCGCCCTGACGGCTGCGCCGAGGTCCCCGCCCTGGGCACCGACACCCGGCGCCAAGGAGCGACGCTTCCGGCGCCAGGGCGCGTAGCGCAGCAATATCCGCGGGGTAGGTCGCGCCTGCGACCAGTCCGACGGCTGCCCGGGCATCCCAGCCCACCGCCCGGGCGGCGAGCCGCTCGAAGACCGTCTCGCCACTTTCCAGCAGCAAATCCTGCAGTTCGGCGGCGCCCGGGTTTGAAGAGCGACACCACACGTAGACGCCGCGGTCCGCGTATTCGAGGAACGGTGCCAGGGACTCGCCGCCGCCATAGGCGTTGACCGTGGTCGCATCAAAGCCCCAAGCCTCGAACATGGCCCGGGCATACGCGGCGCTGGTGGAGCCCACGTCCCCGCGCTTTGCGTCTGCGATCAGCACGACGCCGGGGGCCGCCGAGCGGATATGCTCGATGGTCTCTTCCAGGGCGGAGAGGCCCGGGATGCCCAGCGCCTCGTAATGACCCAGATTCGGCTTATAGGCGCAGACCAGGTCAGCGGTAGCATCGATGATGGCCCGGTTAAAGGCGGAGACATCGCGCAGGGGCATCCTAGCCGGCTCGGGATCCAAGCCGACGCACACGAGGCTGCGGGACCTGGCCATCGCCGCATGGAGTCTTTCGGTATAGGGGTGCACCTTTAGAAACCTGAAATACTGTACACCGGCCCATGTCAGCGCTGATACCGAGGATATATGACCGGCTAATGAGTACCTACGGCCCCCAGGGATGGTGGCCGGCCGACAGCTCGTTCGAGATGATGGTCGGAGCCGTGCTAACGCAGGCCTGCACCTGGGTCAACGCCGCGAGGGCGATCGCCGCGCTACGGTCCGCTGACGCCCTCAGCGCGGCGTCCATCCTCGCGTTGCCCGAGCAGGAGCTTGCCAGACTCGTAAGACCGGCAGGCTACTTCAACGCCAAGGCGCGAAAGCTCAAGGCGCTTGCCTCTTTCCTGATGGACAGGTTCGGCGGTGATCCGGCGGGCATGTCGCAGGTACCGACCCAGCGCCTCAGGCAGATGCTGCTGTCGGTGCACGGTGTGGGTGATGAGACAGCCGACGACATCCTGGTGTACGCGGCAAATCGGCCCGTGTTCGTCGTGGACGCATACACCCGCAGGATAGCCGCCAGACTGGGGCTGGCACGCGAGGAGGCCAGCTACTCTGAGCTGAGTTCCCTGTTCGCCGGGGCCATGCCGGAGGACGCCCGGGTACTAGGAGAGTTCCACGCCCTGCTGGTCCGTCACGCCAAGCAGACCTGCCGCAAGTCGCCCCGGTGCGGGGAATGTACCCTGGTCGATCTTTGCCCGACCGGGACGGCCACAATGGAGGCGATCACGCCGGGTTAAGAACCCTTATCGAGTTGGTCTTGACGATCAGGTAGATGTCCCGACCCTCGTGGAGTTCCAGGTCGGCCACGGCGTCCTGCGTCAGCTCGACCACGATGCTGACCCCCACGTCGCAGTAGGCCAGAATCCTGCCCTTCACGGGGTGGAGCTCGGTCAGACGCGCGCCCAGCACGTTCCTGGCGCTCAGTCCCGTGGGCATGCCGGTCGCGACGATGACGTCTGCGGCCCCGATCGATACCGTCACCTCGTCGCCCGGCCTGCCGCGGACCTCGGGTGCCTCGACGGTGGCCTCACCGACGCGCACCCTGCCCGGCCTCGGGCCGTCCGCGGGTCGGACAATCTCGCCGTCGAGCAGGTTCTCAAGGTCCGGGTAGTCGGCCAGGGCACCGACCGAGGGGTCGACCAGCACCTTGGCCGGCGGTCCCAGGGCGATGGCCCTGCCGCCTGACAGCACCAGGGCCTCATCGGCCAGGGCGAGCACCTCAGACAGTGAGTGAGAGACGATGACCATGGGGATGCCCAGCTCTGCGCGGGCCATCTTCAGGTACCGGATGATGACCCCTCGCATGGGGGCGTCGAGCGCGCTCAGGGGCTCATCCAGCAGTAGAAGGTCGGGACACGTGGCCAGCGCCCTGGCCAGGCCAACCCGCTGGGCCTCGCCGCCCGACAGGCCCGCCACCGGGCGGTCGAGAAGGCCGGTCAGCTCCAAAAGCTCGATGACCTCCCGGGGGCTTACCGTGCGCCTCTCCGGAGGGAGCAGTTCGTGGCCGTAGGCGATGTTGCGGGCCACCGACATGTGCGGGAACAGGCTGCCTCCCTGCATCAGGTATCCGACCCGGCGCCTCTCTGGGGGCAGGTGCGTGGCTGGCGAAGCCGCTCCGTACACCCTGCGGCCGAGGATTTCGATTCGCCCGTCGTCGGGCCGCTCGATACCGGATAGGCAGTTCAGCAGGGTCGTCTTGCCGCTACCGGACTTGCCGAATATCGCGGTCACGCCCGACGTGAAATCGGCCTTGCACTGGAGGCGAAACCCCGGATAGGACTTGGCGATGTCGAAGCTGACGAGAGGGTCTCCCCCCGCTCTGCCGCGCTCGGCCAGGCCAGCCCGGCGGGTCCTAGCTTCCTGCGCCATGCGGCCCCTCCCTGGCCCTGCCCATCCTTGACAGCAGCCAGTTGTGTGCCGCCAGCGTCAGGACGGCAAGTCCGATCGTTATTCCTATCAGCTTGAGGGCTTCGCCGTCCCTGCCCAGCAGGATGTTCGAGTAGACGGCAAGGGGCAGCGTCTCGGTGCGGCCCGCAATGTTGCCCGCCACGACGATCGTGGCGCCGAACTCGCTCAGCGCTCTGACAAAGCCAAGTAGCAGGCCGGCCAGTATCCCCCTGTAGGCCAGGGGAACCGTGATGGTGAAAAAGACCCGCCACGGACCCGCCCCAAGCGTCCTTGCCGACAGTTCCAGGCGGCGATCCACGCCTCCCATGGCAACCATGATCGAGCGGGTGACGAGCGGGAACGAGACCACGGCCCCGGCGATTGCGGCCGCGAACCACGTAAAGATGATGTCCGAGCCGAACAGTGCCCGGGCGGCCGTGCCGAAGGGTCCCTCCCTCCCCAGCAAGAGCAGAAGGAAAAAGCCGATCGCCACCGGCGGGAGCGCAAGCGGAAGCGAGACCAGCAGGTCCAGGACGAACCCCCCCGGCACCCTGCGCTTTACGAGCAGCCAACTGACTGCGAGCGCAGGGATCAGGTTCATTGCGGTGGCCACGACGGCCACCTGCAGCGACAGTCCGACTAGCGATAGCTCCAGTTCGTCACCCCTGGGGTCCGGCGGGCGGCCGAGAGAACCCGTAACGCGAAAACGCGCTCTGCGCTCGCGTGCCCGTCAGGTATGAAACGAACCGGCGCGCCGCCTCCGCCCGAGCGCCCCGGGCAACGAGGGCTATGGGGTAGACGATGGGGGAGTGCGAGCCGGCATCCACTATGTCCAGGATGACCAGTCCCTCCCCGCTCAGCGCATCGGTGCGGTACACGATCGCAAGATCGGTGTTGCCGCGCTCCACGTTGGTCAGGGCGGCCCGCACGTCCGCTGTGGGAACCACCTTGTCAGACAGCCTTTCCCACAGCCCGAGCGATGTCATGGCCTCCCTGGCGTAGTTGCCGGCCGGGGACAGATCCGGGTCGGGGATCGACACGCTCGCGACCACCTCCGACGTTAGCCCGGCGAGGTCGTCTGGAGGCTCGGCAAAACCACGTCTGGCAACGACGACCAGTTCGTTGCCGAGCAGGTCGATCGGATCTGAGGCGAGCCCGTCCCTCTCGATGAGCATGTCGACCGGCTGGCGGCCGGCCGAGACCAGCAGATCTGCGGGGGCCCCGTCGATTACTTGGCGTGCGAGCTGCTGTGAAGCGCCAAAGTTGAACAGAATCCTCGTGCCCGTCTCGGCCTCGTAGTCCTCGCCGAGTTCGCTCAGGACGTCGGTGAGGCTCGCTGCGGCAAAGACGACAAGTTCCTCGTCTCCACCGCCGTCGCAGGCGGCTAAGGCGGCGAGGAAAAGGAACGCCAGAAGCAGGCCCGAAAAGATCGAGCGTCCGGGCTTCGATGGCTGCAATTCCGCGTCTATGGCCCCGATGTCCTTGTGAGAAAGAGCGCCTATTGGTATACTTGGGGACGACAACTTTTCCTTTTCGCGGAAAGTGGGGCCGGCCCCACTTTTCTTGGTTAAAGGGGAGGTTTTTTTGCGGTACTCGCGCTGCGCAAAGGTGCGTATCAGGAGGGACTGACAAAGGGCATGAAGAGCGATTTCCTGATCGCGCTGACTCAGCTTGCAGCGGAGCGGAACCTCCCCCGCGAGATAGTTCTTTCCGCGATCGAGGCGGCGCTGGTCTCTGCCTACCGGAAGGATAGCATAGCGGCCGGCCAGGACATCTCGGTAAAGCTCGACCCGGGCAGCGGCGAGGTGAGCGTCTATCTACTCAAGCGGGTCGTCGAGGACGTCGAGGATCCACAGCTTGAGATGGACCTCAGCGAGGCGCGAAAGTACAAGGCGGACGCGGAGATCGGCGAGAGCGTCGCCTACGAGAGCCTGCCCCACAGTGCCGGCCGCATCGCAGCACAGACGGCCAAGCAGGTGGTGCTCCAGAGGCTTCGCGAGGCGGAGCGCGAGCTCGTATACGAGGAGTTCGCCGACAAGGAAGGCGAGGTATACACCGTCACCGTCCAGCGCATCGAGCCCAAGCAGATTATCGCCGAGCTGGGCCGCGCCGAGGCCGTCCTTCCTCCTGCCGAGCAGGTCTACTACGAGCGCTACCGGGTGGGACAGAAGATGAAGGTCCTGCTCAAGTCGATCGAGCGGTCTACCAAGGGACCGGAGCTGATCGTCTCGCGCGCCGACAAGCTGCTGCTGAGGCGTCTGTTCGAGATGGAGGTTCCCGAGATCTACAACGGGTCGGTCGAGATCAAGGCGATCGCCCGCGAACCAGGAGCCCGCAGCAAGGTGGCGGTCTGGGCCTCGCAGTCGGGCGTTGACCCCGTGGGCTCCTGCGTCGGCCTGAGGGGCATTCGCATCCAGAACATCGTAAACGAGCTGCACGGAGAGAAGATCGACGTCGTCGAGTGGGACCCGGACCCCACGGTTTTCATCGCCCACGCGCTGAGCCCCTCGCAGGTCCTTCGAGTCGACGTCGAGCCCGCCACGCTCTCGGCCACGGCCGTCGTGCCGGATCGCCAGCTCTCGCTGGCCATCGGGAAAGAGGGCCAGAACGCCCGGCTCGCCGCCAAGCTCACCGGCTGGAGGGTGGACATAAAGAGCGACGCCGAGGCAGTCGAGCCTGCCCCCGCGCCGAAGCCGGCGCCCGTGCTCGATGCCGTGGAGATCGTGGCCGCGGTCGCCGAGGTCCCGGCGGAGCCTGCGGCCGACGACGAGCAGCCCGCCGAGACCCCGGCGGAGGTGGTGGAGGTGGCGGCCGAGCTGGCCGACGTGCCCGAGGCGGTCGAGCAGGTCGCCGCTGAGCCGGAGCCAGCTGAGGCAGCACCCGAGCCGGCGGCGACGGAAGAGCCCGAGGTGAAGGTGCCGGTCGAGGCTGAGCTGGCGGAGGCCCTGTTCGAGCAGGATCAGGCACACCAGGAGCCCGAGCCGGTCGCGGTCGCCGCCCAGTCCCTTTCGGAGCTGCCGGATGAGGTCTGGACGGTGCGCAGGCCGCCGGTCTCCGCGGAGCCCGGCCAGATCAGGTTCGCCGAGGATATAGAGGAACTCCGACCCGACGGGCCAGGACGGCGCAGGGGCGGCCGGCGCAGGCGCTCATTCAGGCCCCGCAGGCGCTGACCCTCCGGCGAGGAATCGAACAGGGCGCTGTGTCCGCGGCAGGACGGCCCCAGGGCGCCAGGGTGCGCCGATCGCCCCAGAGGACGTGCATAGCCTGTGGCAGAAAGGCCGACAAGTCCTCTCTCACCAGGCTGGTGGCCTCGGGCAAGAGTATCCGGGTGGACCCGAGCGGGAAGATGCACGGGCGCGGCGCCTATTTGTGTCTGGGTTTAGATTGCGACCTCACACCGCTGAGGGCCCGTAGGTTATCCTACGCTCTGAGGACGACGATATCCGAAAAGGAGGCGGCGAGGCTGATATCCGAGCTATCGGGACGGACCCCGGGCGAGGGCCGCAGCCACGAGACGAATGACAAGCAAGACCGGACATAAGGGATCGGCGACCGGGCCCGCAGGGGCCGGTTCCCAGTCGGTCCGGTCCGCCCCGCGCCCCGCGGCGCCGCCGGCACTGGACATACCTGAGGCCATCGCCGTCGGCGATCTGGCCGTAATGATGCGCGTAACCGCGATCGACGTGATCAAGCAGCTCATGCGCCGCGGCCACATGTACACCATCAACGAGGTGCTGGACTACGATCTCGCGGCCGACATTGCCGAGGACTTCGGCTACGAGATCCTTGAGACGGAGGAGGAGGGCGAGGACGCGACGTCCATCGTGCCCACGCAGGAGGGGGAGGACCCCTCCAGCCTGAGTCCCAGACCACCGGTCGTGACGATTCTCGGGCACGTAGACCACGGCAAGACCACCCTTCTCGACGCCATTCGCAAGACAAACGTGGTGGCCGGAGAGGCCGGGGGAATCACGCAGCACATCGGCGCCTACCGCGTGGAACAGAACGGAGGCTCGGTCACGTTCCTGGACACGCCAGGCCACGAAGCGTTCACGGCCATGAGGGCGAGGGGAGCCAAGGTCACCGACATTGCCGTCCTCGTGGTCGCCGCAGACGACGGGCTGATGCCCCAGACCGAGGAGGCGATCGACCACATCAGGGCCGCCGACGTGCCGATGATAGTGGCGATCAACAAGATGGACAGGCAGGACGCCGACCCGGAGAGGGTCAGGCGCCAGCTGGCCGAGCGCGATCTGCTGGTGGAGGACTGGGGCGGCGAGGTGATATCCGTCCCGGTATCGGCCCTCAAGGGTGAAGGCGTCTCGGATGTACTGGAGCACATCGGCCTGGTCGCCGAGATATCCGAACTGAAGGCCAATCCCGACAAGCCGGCCAGCGGTGTCGTGGTCGAGGCGCGGGTCGACCGAAGCAGGGGCAATGTCGCCACCGTTCTGGTGCAGAACGGCACGCTGAGGGTCGGCGACCACCTGGTCGTCGGCACGATCCGCGGGCGGGTCAAGGCGATGATGAACGAACGGGGTCAGCGGTTCAACGAGGCCGGACCATCCACCCCTGCCGAGATCCTGGGCATCAGCGGCCTCCCCGAGGCGGGCGAGATGTTCGAGGTGGTGCCCGACGACAAGACCGGGCGCGCCCTGGCCGAGCGACGAGAGCGTGAGGCCAGCTCCCGGGCGGGGGCGTCCCTCGGCGATGTCTACACCCGCGTCGAGTCGGGCGAGGCCAAGGCCCTCAACCTGATCGTCAGGACGGACGTCCAGGGCAGCGTAGACGCGGTGCTGTCGGCACTGTACGGGCTGAGCACTGAAAAGGTGCGCGTCAACGTCATAAGGTCCGCAGCGGGGGGCATTTCGGAGAACGACGTCCTTCTCGCGGTCGCCTCCGATGCGATCATCATAGGCTTTAGCACGGTCGCGCAGGCGGGAGCCCGCGCCCTGGCGGCCCAAGAGGGCGTGGAGATACGCAGCTACGAGATCATCTACGACCTCGTAGCGGACGTGGACAAGGCCCTGAAGGGCCTGCTGGAGCCCGTGTTCCGCGACGTGGTAGAGGGCGAGGCTACCGTAAGGGCAGTGTTCCCGATGGGGCGGACCGCCCGGATCGCGGGCTTTTATGTCGGCCGCGGAAGGATCGCGCGGGACTCGGAGATTCACGTACTGCGGGGCGGCGAGCGCCTGTTCCTGGGTAAAATAGCCAGCCTTAAGCACTTTCGAAACGACGTCCGCGAGGTCGCCAACGGCAACGAGGGCGGCCTTGTGCTCGACGGGTTCAACGGCTTTGAGGAAGGCGATGTGCTGGAGGCCCACCGCACCGAGCAAGTCGGCGTCGGATAGGGGCGCCGGATGACGCGCCGGCTGGATCGCGTCAACGCGAACCTGCGCCAGGAGATCAGCCTGATCCTGGCCAACGAGGTCAAGAATCCCCATATCAACGGGCTGGTCAGCATCGTGGCCGTTGATACCTCTGCCGACCTTCGCAAGGCAAAGGTCTTCGTCAGCGTTTACGGGACGGACGACAGGCGCGGAGTGCTCAGGGCGCTGGCATCCGCCGCGGGCTTCGTGGGCAGAAGGCTGGGCGACAGGCTGGCCATGAAGTCTGTGCCCCATCTCCAGTTCAGGCTGGACGAGTCCATAGAGCGGGGGGCAGAGCTGTCCGACAAGATTCTCAGAATCGTCGGCCAGGATCCGGCTTCCGGCGGTCGATAGGGCGATGGCCCGCACCACCAGATCCGTCGACGGCGTGATCGTCATCGACAAGCCCGCTGGCATCACATCTATGGATGTCGTCCGCCGGGTAAAGCGGGCGAGCCGGCTGAGAAAGGTCGGGCATGGAGGCACGCTCGATCCGGTGGCAACCGGCGTGATACCCATATGCCTTGGGCAGGCCACCCGCATGATGGAGTACCTGGTCGACGGCAGAAAGGAGTACCGCGGTCTGATCGAGCTGGGAGTACAGACCGACACCTACGACTCGGCCGGCCAGGTCACCGCGAGGTCGGACCCATCCGGCATAACGGCGGAGCAGATCGAGGCGGCCCTGGGCGGGTTCCGGGGAGAGATCGACCAGGTACCGCCTATGTACAGCGCCCTAAAGAGGGAGGGCAAACGCCTCTACGACCTGGCCCGCAGCGGCGTAGAGGTGTCGCTGGAACCGAGGCGCGTACTGGTCGAGGACCTGGCCCTGGAGAGCTTCGAGTCGCCGCTGGCCTCGGTGTTCGTCAGGTGTGGGAGGGGCTTTTACATGCGATCACTCGCCCACGACCTGGGTGCGGTCCTTGGTGTGGGCGGGAATCTCAAGGGCCTGGTGCGACTTCGCAGCGGACCGTTTCGACTGGAGGAGGCCCTCAGCCTTGACAGCGCCGAGGATCTGCTGGCCACCGGCAGCCTGGAGCGCATCGTGCACGCCCCCGACGCCGTACTGATGAATCTACCGGCCGTGGTGCTGGGGCAGGCCGCGGCCCGGATCGTCAGGCAGGGTCAACCCATACCGGCCGGTGCCCGGATCCCCCCGGCCAGGCGGGGCCAGCGCGCAAGAGCATACGGAACGGGCGGCGAATTCATCGCGCTGCTTGTCTTCGACGGCACCAGCGGACAGTGGCGTCCGGAAAAGGTATTTGATCTGTCGTACCTGGAAGACGACGGGCCAAGCATCGTCGAATGACCCCGGTCCGGGAGGCGAATCCCCGGAATCGCATTCGGTCGCTGACAGTCCCTGAGAACGTGTAATCTCCCTCATGCAGCCTCCGCCGGGCCATAGACGGGTCCACAAGCAGTTTCGCGCGGTATTCCGCGGGGGCTGGTGGGACGCGCTCAAGGGTGAAACTCAAGCCCGGGCCATCGATCGCGCCCTGCGCGAGGTCGATGAGGGCGGCTGGAAGATCGTCTGGATCGCCAATGATCGCTACAGCTTCGTGAGAAAGGTCCTGTACCTATTGCTCGCCATCTTCACCGGCTACGCGATCTACCTCCCGCCCAACCTCATCATCATCGCCGAGCGCTTCGAGCCGGTCGACTAGTCCCACGATTCGTGGGAGGTCTCGATGAAGGCTACTTGCTCGGCGCCATGGCGCCTGAACGGAGGCGTGGATCAAAGAGAGGCCGGTCGGAAGCTATCCCCTTCTCGTGAGTGCTTTCACTCTCCAGGTTTACCTCAGCCGGCAACACGTGAATCGAGCCCAGGCATACGGTCTGGGCCAGGGCCCGGTACTGGTATGGCGTCCCGGCCTGTTTCCCCACGCTCACCTCCTCTGCAATCCGGGCGGTCGCGGACCTCGCCGTCGCACAGCGCTATCCGATCCCTCTCTCCTGACCGGGCTGCCCCAGGCGGTGAAGGGGATGGCGCAGACCGCCCGGAGCATTCAGGGCATTGCCGGCACCGTCCCACCCAATCCAGAACTTGGGACCCGGTCAGAATTCTTGACCCCTTGGCAATCGGACCCTAAAATTATCTTTGGCGTCCTGAGCGCCGGTGGTGACGGTCGCAGCCCGACGCCACAGCAGTTCCCGGAGCATGTACCTTGTCTGACTACGCCATAGTGCACACCGGCGGCAAGCAGTACCGCGTAAAGGCCGGTGACGTGATACGCGTCGAGACCATACCCGGCGACGAGGGCGACTTCGTCGAGCTGGAAGACGTGCGCATGCTCAGCATGGACGGAGACGTGACGGTGGGAGCCCCATCGGTGACGGGCGCCAAGGTCACGGCACAGATAGTCGGAGCCGGGCGCGGCGAGAAGATAACCGTCTTCAGGTACAAAGCCAAGACCCGCTACCGGCGCAAGAACGGGCACCGCCAGCCGTATACCGACCTCAGGATAACGGGCATCTCGTAGATTATCGCCGGCGTCGGCCACTGGGCCCCCGGCTAGAGTGACGCTTAGGAGACATCGACCATGGCGCACAAGAAGGGCTCGGGCAGCTCCCGAAACGGGCGCGACAGTGCCGGCCAGAGACTGGGAGTCAAGCTCTACGACAACGAGTTCGCCAGCGCGGGCTCAATCATCGTCCGTCAGCGCGGAACCAAGATCGAACCGGGAACCAACGTGGGCCTGGGCAGGGATCACACCCTGTACGCACTGGTCGACGGGAAGGTCAAGTTCGAGCACGCCGCCAGGAAGAAAAAGCGCGTCAGCGTTTACTCCGTATAGGGGCCCGAGAGCCCTCCAGGAGAAGACCATGAAGACCGGAATTCACCCCGAGTATTTCGCCGAGGCCCAGGTCATTTGCTCGTGCGGGAGGACGTTCACGACGGGCGCCACCAAGGCCGTGCTGCGAGTGGAGCTGTGCAACCAGTGCCACCCGTTCTACACGGGCGAGCAGAGAATCGTAGACACGGAGGGGCGCGTCGACCGCCTAAAGAGGCGCTACAACCTCAAGTAGCGTTACCCGGACCACAACCGTAGATCGACCGCAGAGGGGTGAGCATGCTCACCCCTCTCTAATTGGGAGACTATCCGAGCACGGCGGGCCCGTCCTAACGCCCGCAGCCAGATTCCATGAACAAACCGAACAGCCCTGTCACATACGGCGGTCAGGCCGTCCTGGAGGGGGTGATGATACGCGGCCAGCGGGCCGCGTCGGTCGCCGTCCGCACCCCCGACGGCGACATCTCCCTGCACAACCTGGCCCTGAACCCCTGGTACGGCGGAAGGGCCCGGCGCATCCCACTGGTCAGGGGCGTTCTGGTGATGGCCGAGACACTCACGCTCGGCATGCGCGCCCTCACGCACTCCGCCAATGTCGCGGTGGGCGAGGAGGAAGAGCTGGGGGGCGGGTCGATAGCAGGCATGATCATCCTGGCGCTGGCCCTGGCGATAGGCGTGTTCTTCCTGGCGCCTGTGTTCGCCAGCCGCGGGCTCGAGGGGGTGATCGGATCGGACCTGGTGAGCAACATCGTAGAGGGCCTGATCCGGCTGGCCCTGTTCCTTGCCTACATCGCGCTCATCGGCAGGATGGAGGACATCCGCCGCGTATTCATGTATCACGGCGCAGAGCACATGGCCGTTCACGCGCACGAGAACGGAGAAGATCTCAGCGTGGAGTCGGTCCGACGCTACCCCACCGCCCATCCAAGGTGCGGGACGGCCTTTCTGCTGGTTGTCATGTTCGTTGCAATCGTGGTGTTCGCCTTCACGGGAAGGGAGCCGCTGTGGTGGCTGTTCGCCTCGCGCGTGCTCCTGATCCCGATCATAGCGTCCATCAGCTACGAGGTGATACGCCTAAGCGGGTTCCATCAGGACAACGCCCTGGTCAAACTGATCGCTCTTCCCGGCCTCACCCTTCAGCGCCTCACCACCAGGGAGCCCGAGGACAGCCAGATCGAGGTGGCCATAGCGGCGATGAACGAGGCGATCAGCGTCGACGGTCGCGAAGACGCGACCATACCTGGTCAGGCGTGACACCCGAGGCGGACATCAGCACCAGCGTGTGGTAGAGCAGGTCTGCGATCTCGTCCGGCAGCCTGTCCTTTTGGCCGGAGACAGCCGCAATCGCCGTCTCTCCGGCCTCCTCGACGACCTTCTGCCCGGCCCTCTCGGGGCCGCCGGCCAATAGCTCGGCGGTGTAGCTCCCCTCGGGCATCTCTTCCCGCCTGTCCTGGATCACCGAGAAAAGCTCATCCAGAATGCTGGAACCCCCTTCGACCTGCTCGAAGACGGGCAGCCCCTCAAGCGGCTCGGCGAAAAAGCAGGTGGGCTCCCCGCTGTGGCATATGGGACCGTCCGGGACCACCTTGAGCAACAACACGTCGCCGTCGCAGTCAGCCACGGCGCTGCGCACCCTCATGTAGTTGCCCGACACCTCTCCCTTGTGCCAGAGGTCGGCCCGGCTCCGGCTGTAGAACCAGACCTCGCCGCCCTCGATCGTGCGCTTGAGCGAGCCCGGGCTCATCCAGCCGAGCATAAGTACCTCGCCCGTGTCATCGTTCTGGGCGATCGCCGGGAACAGCCCTCTCTCATCCAGTTCAATCATCCCGTCATACCTCGTCGACTCCTCAGTCACTCACTGCGCCGGCCGCCGAGCCGGGTCGGCGGGCCTTCCGATCGAAAGTCTAACCGGCCGGTCTCACCGGAAGCCCACGTCTGGCCATGAAGCCCTTGGCCTCCGATACGCTGTACGTTCCGAAATGGAAGATACTGGCGGCCAGCACGGCATCGGCCCCCCCCTCCTCGACGGCCGAGCACAGGTGATCGAGATCACCCGCACCGCCGCTGGCGATGAGGGGCACCGGGACGCGGCTCGATATGGCCGCAAGCAGCTTAAGGTCATAGCCGGTCTGCTGCCCGTCCGCATCCATGCTGGTCACCAGCAGTTCGCCTGCGCCCAGCTCGGCGACCCGTGCGGCCCATTCGACCGCGTCGATACCGGTGGGGGTACGTCCGCCGCGGGTTACGACCTCCCATACGGAATCGTCACGCAGCGCGAGATCGCTCCCAGTGCCGGCCCTTCCGGGGGGCAGGTCCAGGGCGGACGCCCCGATGCGCCGGGCGTCGATCGCGACCACTATGCACTGGTTGCCGAACCTGTCGGCGGCGGCCCGCACCAGATCCGGGTCGCCCACGGCCGCGGTGTTCAGGGACACCTTGTCGGCACCCGCCTCGAGCATCGCACGTACGTCTTCGGAGTTGCGGATTCCGCCCCCTACGGTGAGGGGAATAAACACGCGCTCTGACACGCTGCGGACGACATCAACCATGATGTCGCGCCCATCCGAGCTGGCCGTGATGTCGAGGAATACAAGCTCGTCGGCGCCCTCGCGGTCGTAGAAGGAGGCCAGTTCGGACGGATCGCCCGCGTCCCTGAGGCCGACGAAGCTGACGCCCTTGACCACGCGTCCGCCCGTCACATCAAGACATGGAATAACCCTCTTGGTCAGCAAGATTCCATCCTGTCGGATCCGCTGCGGGGGTCCGGGGCGGGCGGGATCCCGGTCAGGCCCGGAAGACCAGCATGTAGTGGAGCGGGTTGACGTCGTAGCGGCCGGTCAGGCGAAAGCCGACCTCCGCGGCAAGCTCCTTCGAGGCCTCCTCGGAGAAATGGGAGCCGGCCGGGGGCCCACCCTCCTGGTCCGCCTCGCGCCACTCGATGATCGCAAGCCAGCCGCCCGTCCTCAGCGCGCCGAGCACATCCTTGAGCACCTTGGCCGGCATCGAGGCCTCGCTGAGAAGAAAGGCGACCATCGCACCGTCAATGGATTGCTTGTCGAGGGTGACCTTTCGCTCCCGGCTCAGCACCGTCTCAACGTTGGTCAGCCTCACTCGATCCGCCGCCTCCCGCACTGCGTCCAGCATCTGCTGGTGGATGTCGAGCGCATACACCCTGCCATCGAACGCGAATTTTGCCAGGGGAATGGTGAAATAACCGGGACCGCAGCCCACATCGGCGACCTGCTGGTACGGCATCAGGGGGAGAAACGACATCACGCGATGTGTATCGAGCATGTCCGCCCTCTCCCTGGAAAGGAGTGCCTCCTTCAAGGCAGGATCGTACTTTTTCGCCATCAGTTCATCCGGTCTTAAGAGGGGTGTGTTGCCGACCTGGTCCGGGCGATCGCCACCTCAAGGTCGACGTGTCCAGTATACAGCGCCCGCCCCACCACAGCGCCCTCGACGCCCAGAGCTGCCAGCCGGACCAGGTGACCTGTGGAGGTGATTCCGCCCGCGGCTATGACGGGCATGCCCGCCCGGGCAACCAAGTCTCCGACGGCTTCGAAGTTGGGCTCTGTGAGCGTGCCGTCCCTGCTGATGTCTGTGTACATGATCCTTGCCACCCCAAGCTCCCGGACGTGGGCGACCAGATCCCACGCAGACACCCCTCCGGGCCGCGTCCAGCCCGCCACCATAGCCTCTCCGCCCCGGGCGTCGACGCTGACCAGGAGTCTTTCGGCCCCAAGGGCGCCGATGATCTCGGCAACGGCGTCCCCTTCGAGTGCCGCGGTACCCACCATCACTCGGTCGGCGCCTGCCGCCACCGCCTGCCGGGCCGCCTCGGCCGTGCGTATACCCCCGCCCAGCTGGACGGGCACGTCGACCGCGGCCGCTATTCGGCGAACGGTGTCCATGTTGACCGGAACTCCAGTGCGCGCCCCTTCCAGGTCCACCACATGCAGCCGCTCGGCACCGCCAAGGGACCACCGGCGTGCCACCGACTCGGGGTCGTCGGAATAGACCGTCTGCTCGTCAAAGTCCCTTGCATCAACCGGACGCAGCGTCCTTCGATCAGATCTATGGCCGGTATTACCTGCATCAGGCGGCCGACCTGGCAAACTCGACGAACCGCCGGTAGAGCGCCAGGCCGAGCCGGCCGCTCTTTTCGGGATGAAACTGGACCGCCACAAGGCATCCGCGGGCAACGGCGCTGCAGAACTCGACACCGTACTCGGTCGTTCCGGCAACCAGGCCCGGGTCTGAGGGGTCGGCATAGTAGCTGTGCACGAAGTAGAAGTGCGAGCCATCCGGCACGGCGGACAGCACCTCGTGGCGGGTGCGCAGGCTTACGCTGTTCCAGCCCATGTGCGGGATCTTCCGGCCCTCAGGGAGCCTTCGAACCCGTCCCTCCATCACGCCGAGGCCCGGCTCGATCCCTTCCTCGGAGCGCTCCAGCAGCAGCTGAAGGCCCAGGCATACGCCCAGGAAGGGCCGGTCGGCCGTGATGAAATCGGTAATTGGCCCAACCAGGCCCCTCTGCCTGAGTGCCCTCATGGACGAGTCGTTGGCCCCCTGTCCGGGGAATACCAGCGCCTCGGACCGCGCGATCTCCCGGGGGTCTGAGGTGACCAGCGGGTCGGCTCCCACCGCCTCCAGGGCCTTGGCCACGCTGCGCAGGTTGCCCGCCTGGTAGTCGACGATCGCCACGCGCAACGACCTGCTCATGCCGTCGCACCTTCCTCACTCACCGGTCATCAGCTCCAGCGGCAGGTCGCGGTCCTCGTACCTGGCGAGCACGAAGAGCAGATCGGAAAGGCGGTTTACGTAGCGCAGGACCTCATCGTTCGGCAGGCGGCCTGCCTGCCTCAGGGACACGATGCGCCTCTCGGCGGTACGGCACGAGGCGCGTGCAACGTCGAGCGCGGCGGAGGCGGGCGAGGCCCCGGGCACTATGAATGCCGAGGGGAACTCGACGTCCTCTCTGAGGTCGTCTATGAGGCGCTCGAGATCTTCGACCATGGAGGCCGATACGGTGCCGACCCTCTCTTCCAGGACGTTCCTGTTCTCCGGGGCGGTGGCGAGCTCGGAGGCGAGCAGATACAGCTCCCTCTGAAGCCGAACAAGGACGCGTTTGACTCTTTCGGAACTCGAGAGCGCCCTGCCGAGCCCCATCATCGAGACCGCCTCGTCTATGGTCCCGTACGCCTCGGTCGCCGGGTCGGACTTGGCGACCCGTCCCCCGAACAGTAGTCCGGTCTCTCCCAGGTCCCCCGACCGCGTGTATACCCTTGGATTTGACACCCGTCCATATTACGGCACGGCGCGTTGGCCAGGCCCGGGCAGCGCCCCGGGCGGGTGCGGCCTGAGACCCGGCCCTGATCTTGCTGTCCCTTATGCCAGCGCCGGCTCGGCCACCCCGCGATATATCTGCACGCGGTGCCGACAGCTGTCGGCGATGAACAGATGCCCTTCGGGACCGGTGTCAAGCCCCGCCGGCCTCCAGAACAGCTTTTCACGCTCGGCCATTCCGGAGTGCTCCCTCCAGCTGGCCTGCTCCGGGTTAACGTCCAGGAACTCCTGGCACCATCTGGAAAGGGTCGCGTCTCCGGCGAGCGTCTCACGGTGGACTCTGTCGGGGCCGAATACCTGCACGCGGTCGTTTCGCCAGTCGGAGACGTAGACCGTACCGTGCCCGTCGACGTGGACGCTGGACGGACGGTTGAACTCCCCGGCGCCGGTCCCGCTGCAGCCGAATGCGCCCGCGAACTCCCCTTCCGGCGTGAAGTGCTGGACGCGGTCGTTTCGCCAGTCCGCCACCCAGATGCCGTCCTCCCCGTCTATACATATGCCCCAGGGGTAGTTGAACTGTCCCGGGCTCGAGCCAAAGGTGCCGAACGAAGATATGTGCCGGCCGTCCGGGGACCACTTCTGCACGCGGGCGTTGAGGTGGTCTACGACGTACACGTCGCCAGCCGAGTCGACCGCCAGGCCGGACGGCCTGTTGAACTGGCCGCTGCCCGAGCCCCGCTCGCCCCAGCTGTCGACAAACGTGCCGTCCGCCTCGAACACGGAGATCCTCTGCGTGTACTCATCGGCCAGGTAGAGGCGACCGTCCGGGCCGAAATCCATAGCGGTCGGCTGTATGGTCTTGCCGGGCTCGGTCCCCCAGTTAGCGAACTCAAACAGGAAATCCGAATCCAGCGTCACCACGCTCACCCGGACGTTCTTGTTCGACGCGTTGGACCTGCTCAGGACGTAGAGGTTGCCGTTCCGAGACAGCCTGACGTCCACCGGGTTCATGAACCCCCGGCCCTCAAACGAGGCTATGCCGATCGTGTGGCTGTACGAGTATCTGCCCATGCCGAAAAGGCCCTATCCGTGCACGAGTTCCTTCATCTGGCCGAAGCGCCGATTGAGCACCCACTCGGAGTCGACGTTGAGCACGTCGTCCAGCAGCGTTGAGTACACGTCCCGGAAATCGGTGCTGTAGTGCACATCGCCCTCCAGCTGGTCCTCGGGCTTCAGGCTCGGGTAGTCCCCGTACAGTCCTCCGCTGACGGCGTCTCCCATCATGAACGCGACGCCGCCGGAGCCGTGGTCGGTCCCGGCCCCGTTGTCCTCTATGCGGCGGCCGAACTCCGAGAACATCCAGACAACCGTATCTTCCGCCAGCCCCTGCTCGTTGATATCGGCCCAGAAGCACTCGACCGCCTCCGACACCTCGTCCCACAGCTTGGCATGATTGACCAGCTCGTTGGTGTGCGTATCGAAGCTGCCGTGCTGGGTGTAGAAGATGCGAGTACCGAGCCCGGCCGACATCACCTGGGCCACGCCCTTGAGGCTCTGGGCGATCGGGTTGTTCGCGTTATATTCGACGCTGGACGAATAGCCCGCCGGAGCCGAGCGCAGCAGATCGGCGCCGTCCAGCATGCCCCTGCCGGTCTGAAGCAGCCTGAGGGACGCGAATCCCTCATCCGACATCGGCTGGTAGATTCGGCTGACGGTGTCCAGGAGCGCGTCGCGGTTCGAGGCGCCCGCAAGGCCCGTATAGAGGCCGTAGCTCTCAAGGGCGCCCACCGAGGAGACCGAAACCCCCGGATACGCAAGTGCCCTCGGCAGTCCACGGCCGAAATTTACGGCGGTTACGGGATTCTTGCCCTCGGGGTCCAGGGCCTTTGTCGCCTTGCCCAGCCAGCCCTCGGACGAGGCTACGGAGGGCTCGGCGGTATGCCAGATGTCCATCGAGCGGAAGTGGGACCTGTTCGGTTCCGGGTAGCCGACGCCCATGATCACCGCCATCTTGCCCTCGTCGAACAGGCGCTTAAAGGGCCCCATGTGAGAGTTGAACGCGACGCGGTCATCGAGCGGGATCACGTCCGAGCCGCTCAGGCCCATGACCGGCCGGTAGTCGTAGTACAGACCGTCCTGGTAGGGCACGACCGTGTTCAGGTAGTCGTTTCCTCCCGAGAGCTGGACGACTACTAGGTTCTTCGGCCCGCCGCCCCTGTTGCCGTTGGAAGCCATCTGAAAACTCCTAGGTGTGGTGACCCCTGGGGCCCCGCTATCAGCAGTACTGGTAGTCCGGTGTGGAGGCTATGAGCTGGAACATCTCGACCGCGCGGTCCCGTCCGCTCGCCCGTCCCGACTGGCCTGACGCGTGATCGACGAGAATTTCCATCGTCCTGTCCGAAACCTCCAGGGCGCCCATGGCGTCCAGGCAGGCCTCGACGTACTCTTCCGCGGTCAGATCGGAGCCGGCCGAGACCACACGCTCGACCATCCGGTCCACGCCCGGGGCATCGGTGCGCTCCAGCTCGCGCGAGGCGAAGTTTATGCGCTCAACGAGCGCCCCGCTGTCGATCCATTCCTCTCCCTCGTGCCAGCCCTCGACACTGGGCGGGTTGAGCAGGTGCTGACCCATGAACATCGAGTAGTCGGCAAGCTTTGAGGCGTCCATGTCGGGAAGGTTAAGCCGGTCGGTAAGCCGGACCGTCCCGTACACCAGCTCCGCCGGTCCCTTCACCTTGCGAAAGCGCACCTGGGGCGATTTGAAGTGGTCGGAGGTGAACACCTCGCGAAGGACCGCGCGAATCTCGCCATCGCTCTTCTCGAACACGTCGGCCAGCCGAGCGACCTCTTCCTCGTCGGGCTCGTCGGCCACGAAGTACTGGTAGAGCCTGCGGGAAACGAACTCGGCCGTGGCGCGCTGGTGCACGATGATCTCGACGATCTGCTCCCCGTTCCAGTCCCCCGTCTCACCGAGGAAGGTCTTTTGGCCGTCGTCGTGGTCCTTCGCGTCGAAACGGAACTCCATGGGGAACGGTCCCAGGAAAAACGGCGGCATGGTGGTCCTGGAGGCCCAGCCGGTGAAGGCGCGCGCGGCCGCCTTTACGTCGTCCTCCGTGTAGGCCCCCTGCCCGCTCTCATCGATGCCCATCGAAAACAACTCGAGCAGCTCGCGACCGTAGTTCTCGTTGGGGGCGTGCTTGTGGCTGTTCTGGTTGTCGAGCCAGAACATCATTCCCGGGCTCCTGGATATCTCCAGCAGGATGTCCCGGAACCTTCCCAGGCCAACCCTCCTAAACAGATCGATCTGCGTAAGCATCTCGAGGCCGTGATCGAGCTTTACGCCGCCCACCGCCAGGAGGCCGTGCCAGAACAGCGCGATCTTCTCCTCAAGGTGTTTTTGGCTGGTGGCAAGGCGCCAGGACCACTGCGGGTCCGCGTGCGCGGGCGCCCGGGCCTCGGTGGCCGCGATGAAGTAGCGTTCGAGCAGATCCTGGTCGTCGGGCTCACCGTACTCAGGGTGGAGCAGCTCTTCGACCGTCTCGTCGTAACCCTTTGCCAGATAGGCGTCTATCTGGTCCCTGGTCGCTCCGAATCCGGCCCTGCGGAGCAGGTGTGCCATAAGGGCCGCTTGTGTGTCCGCTGCAACGGAGGTAGTCATGGCATACCTCTCGGGGGCCCATGCCCCGGCGCTTAGGTGTCCGGCCTGCTGTTATGAGCGCTTGCTCACGGGTCTATCGCTCGGATTGTAGTTTTCGCCGCCCGCCCGGTCAATCAGGTTCTTTTGCATCCGGCAGCCTGTCGCCTGGGTACGTCTTTCGGCGCGTTCGGCAGTCCCCTCGCCAACCCGGAAAGTGGCGGCCCGGGGCGGAAGATGCGATACGTCCCACCCCGACACAGCCGTCCGAACTACCGTCTGGATCGAAAAGCGGCCCATGTTCAGGGCAGGGACCGGCGCGGCCAGGTTCTGCAGGTACGCCTAATGGGGAGTGTTGCATTACCATCCACAGGAGCGCTCGGCCCGAAACGCCGGACGCAGGGGTAGGTGGGGCGGCAATCGAGCGAAAGTGCAGGTGAATCTATGAGCGTGAGGATAGTTACCGACAGCACCTCCGATCTCCCTTCAGAGGCCGCAGAGCGGCTGGGGGTGACCGTGGTCGCGCAGAACGTCCACTTCGGCGAGCAGACCTACAAGGACAACGTGACCTTAACCCCGGAGGAGTTCTACCCGATGCTGGCCGCCAGCAAAGAGCTCCCGAAGACATCTCAGGCCTCCCCCGGCGACTTTAAGGAGGTCTACGACCGACTTGGCGAGGGTGCCGACGGCATCATATCTATTCACGTTTCCGCAAAACTCAGCGGCACCTACAACTCGGCTGTACAGGCTGCGTCGCTGACCTCGGCATCCTGCCCGGTCAAGGTCATAGACACCGCCCAGGCATCGATGGGCCTGGGCCTGGTGGTGGTTGCGGCCGCGGAGGCGGCCGGCCGGGGGGCCGGTCACGACGAGATCGTTTCACTCGCCGACGACGCGGCGGCCCGTGTCCAGTGCGTGTGCCTGTTCGAGACGCTGGAGTACCTGGAAAAGGGGGGCCGAATCGGCAGGGCCAGCGCCCTTATCGGCTCAGCGCTGAGCATCAAGCCGATGATCATCATCCGCGACGGGCAGGTACAGCAGCTGGGCAAGGCCAGAAAGTTCTCAAGGGGCCTGGACAAGCTCAGGCAGACAGTGCGCGAGTTCGGGCCGATCGAGGCCCTTGCGGTCATGCACAGTACGACGCCACAGGTGGCGGAGCAGGTCGCCGGCGACCTGGGCGATCTGCTGCCTGAAGGGACAGATCCCTACGTAACGCGCTTTGGCCCGGCCCTCGGCGTCTACACTGGCCCGGGCGCCATCGGAATAGCGCTTCTCCAGGCCAGGGAGTAGGCGACCGGAGGCCGGGCCGAGGCGGCGTCCCGGCGGGACGCCGCTAGTTGGACGAGACCTTGATCTCCAGGCGCTTTTTTCGGGCGGCATCGCTCTTCGGCAGCGAGACCGTTACCACGCCTCGCTCGTACGAGGTCTCGGCCCTGTCGGCGTCGACGGAGGCGGGAAGCCTCACCGACCTGCTGAACCTGCCGACGCTTCGCTCCCTGAGCAGGTAGTCGGAGGCCTCTTCATCACGCCCGGCCTCCGTGGAGCCGGCGATCGTTAGAATCCCCTGATCGACCGTGACCTCGATATCCTCCGGGGCGATTCCGGGGACCGAGGCTCGGATTACCATCTCGTCCTCGCCGCGCAGGACGTCCACGGGCAGCGAGTAGGTGGCCACCCTGCCCCGCCAGATTCGCCCGTACGCATCGTCCATCCTGTTAAGCTCGGTGAACGGGTCCCAGTGTCTGAGTATCATGCCGATTCCTCCTTGCGATATTTGCCATCGCTAATGTGCTGCGGTCGCCGGGTATCTGCCCTGCAACCTACAGTAGCCAATTTACCAGAGCTAATGTAAATACTGCAAGTCTCATCAGTCGCTGCAGTCAAGTATAATATTTGCAACAGCTTTAGAAATCAGGGTTGACGAGCCGCGATCATGAGCAGCCACTACCAGGTGCTGGGCATTGGAAAGGACGCCTCGGACAAGGAAGTCAAGGCGGCCTTTCGGCGTTTGGCCCGCAGGCATCATCCCGATCTGAATCCCGGCGACGAGGCGGCGGAGCGCGAGTTCAAGAAGATCAACGAGGCCTACGAGGTGCTGTCCGACCCCGAGAGCCGCAGGAAGTACGACAGGTACGGCGACAACTGGAGGCACGCGGATCGAATCGAGTCCGGCGGCGGCGGGTTCGGATTCGGTGCGGGCGCCCCCCGGGACGCCGGAGACCTGTTCGGCGGCGACCTGTTCGATCTGCTGGGTGGCTTCGGGCGTTCCCAAGCGCGCGCCTCCCAGCGGCTCGAGACCACGGTCGACATCAGCCTCGAGGAGGCCTTCGCCGGCACCACCAGGCACGTGTCGCTGTCGAGTCCACAGGGACCGCGGCGCATGGAGGTGAAGATCCCGCCCGGTGTGAGGTCGGGATCGAAGGTGCGCATATCGCCCTCGGAGGGCCTCGATGTCCTGATCAATGTCAGGGTGAACGTGCACCCCCGCTTCAGACGCCGTGGAGACGACCTGCTTGTGGATGCGGAGGTGCCGTTCGAGGTGGCTGCGCTCGGCGGGGAGGCGGAGGTGGCGACGATGACCGGACGGATCCTGCTCAAGATACCCTCCGGCAGCGGCACGGGACGCAGGATCCGCCTCAGCGGCAGGGGTATGCCCATGCTCGGCAGCCCGGAGCGCCGGGGCGACCTGATAGTGACCGTGCGCCCGACGGTTCCCGGTGACCTTACCGACGATCAGCGCGAGCTGCTCGAGACCTACAGGAGATCCAGGGCCGGCATGGCGGGGACGTCCGCGCCGGCATGAACATCGGCCGGGGAGAGCTGTTCGGCCGGGACGAGCCCGTCTTCGTGATAAGCGTCGCCGCGCGCATGTGCGGGGTGCGCACCCAGACGCTCCGCTACTACGAGACCCTCGGCCTGGTCACGCCCGCCCGAACGCGCGGCAACCAGCGCGTCTTTTCGCGCGGGGATATCGACCGCGTGCGCAGGGTGCGCAACCTGGTGGACGACCTAGGCGTGAACCTGGCGGGCGTTGAGGTTATCCTACGGCTGCTCGGACGCATCGAGGAGGCCGAGCGGCGTGTGGCGGATCTGGAGGAGGAAAATCGCTCGCTCAGGGCGGGGGCGGACCGACGCCGCCTGCAGACGCGGGCCGACCGAGGGCGGAGACAGCGGCAATGACACAGCAGCTTAAGGACGCGGCCCCATGACCGAGGGCCAGGACACCACGGGCACCGGAGGCGGGCCGACGACGGTCATCCCGCCGGGCGCAGACGAGGTCAGGCAATCACCCTGGTCATGGTGGTGGAGCGGAGCCCCCTGGATCGCGCTCGCGATACTGTTCGGCGCTCTCGATCCCCGCGCGGGCCTGTTCATCTTCGCCCTCGCTCTGGGAGTGGCGGTAACGATACCCCGGTACCTGATGTGGAGAAAGACCATCTACTACATCACGGGCGACGGCGTGGTCTTCCAGAGGGGGCTGCTCGGCACGCCGCAGATGTATTACCTGCCGGCCGAGAGCTTTCAGCGAATCGTGGAACGTCCCGGCATCTTCGGCCGACTCCTGGGCTACCACGCCGTCGACGTAAGGATGCGGGAGGGCGGAAGGGTCAGCCTGGCCTACGTTCCGGCATCCTCGAATCTGACCGACCGGCTGATCCGGCTCAGAGACAAACACTCGGACTACGACGAGCAGCAGGAGCTTCGCGAGCTGGCGATGATCGAGGCCCGACAGAGGGGGGAGGAGATTCCCTACGAGTGGGAGCAGGACCAACCGCCCGCCGAGCAGGAACAGCAGGACGAGCCGCCTTACCCGGAGCCCGAGGCGGAGCCGATGCCCGATCGGCCGGACCGGCGTGAGCGACCCTCACCAACCCGGGCGACCCAGTACCGGCCCAACGTCACCGGCTACGATCCCAAGCTCGGCAAGGGCGAGCAGGGGCGCGAGAAAGACAGGGGTAGGTGAGGGAGGCCGCGGACAAGCTGCTCCTGGTCAAGGCGGGCCGCCTGCTGGACGGGACCGGCGCCCCCGCCGTTCAGGACGGCGCCGTCCTCATAGAGGGGGGAACGATTGTCGCCGCCGGTCGCGCATCGGAGGTGGTCGCCCCCGAGGGCGCACCTGTCGAGACGGTCGATTACCGCGACAAGACGGTGATGCCGGGGATGGTCGACTGCCACACTCACCACAACGGATTCGGCGACGGGCGACCGGGCGACGAGCTCGGCGAGATGCCCGACGAGATACTGGCCCTCCAGTCCGCCCGCAACGCCCGGACCAGCCTGTTTTCGGGCGTCACCACCATCCGCGAGAACGGCCCGAAGGCCTACACGATGCTCAGGCTCAGGGACGCCATGGAGCAGGGTATCCTCGACGGACCCAGGATGGTGCTCTGCGGCCGCGCGGTCGCGATCATCGGCGGTCACATGGGGTATTTCGGCACCGTGGCAACCGGCGTCGACGAGGTTCGCGAGCAGGTTCGCCGCCTGATAAAGGAGGGGGCCGACTACATCAAGGTAACCGCGACGGGCGGAACCACCGCAACATCCTTCCCGCTTCTTCCCTCGTTCAACGTCGACGAGCTGACCGCGCTTGCGGAGACGGCCCAGGGGCTCGGCAAGCTGACGGCCGCCCACTGCTCGTCTACCCAGGGGATCAGTAACTCCCTGGAGGCGGGCATCGACATGATCATCCACTGCATCTTCCGGGACGCGGACGGCTCCGATACCTACCGGCCCGACATCGTCGACCGCATCGCAGAGGCGGGAGCCTACGTGAACCCTACCCTGCAGGTGCAGCGCGCCACCGCCTGGGCCCTGAGGGACAGGCGGGCCGAGCGGCCGCTGACGGCCGCCGAGCAGCGCGGCCTCGATGAGGCCGAGCGCAACTTCGAGCGGCGCATGGAGGACTGCAGGCGCATGCTCGAGATGGGCGTGAAGATGATCACGGGCTCGGACTCGTCCTGGGCGGACTACAGGCTCGGCAACGCCGCCTACGAGACCGAGCTTTTGGCGGAGGCCGGAATGTCTGGCCCGGCCGCCGTAGCCTCGATCACCGGGGACGCGGCCAGATCCCTCGGAGTCGAAAAGTCGGTCGGCACGATCGAGCCCGGCAAGCACGCCGATCTGGTGGTGATCGACGGACAGCCCGACCACAGGGTATCCGACCTTTGGAAGGTCGCCGACGTGTTCCTCGGTGGCCGGCGCGTCGACCGCGGCTCCAGCGACTCCCGCGCACCCATCAGACAGCAGCCCCCGGCTGCATAGCGGCCGCGATGCCAGCCGCCGAGGGCCGCCTCCTCTGGGCGCCGACCGGGGCGCAGCTAGAGCATTCGAACGTGGCCCGGTACATGCGCTGGCTGGGCGAGACCAGGGGCCTGGACTTCCCGGACTACGAGTCCGTGTGGCGCTGGTCGGTGGACGATGTGGAGGCGTTCTGGGCCTCGATATGGGAGTACTTCGGAATAACGGCCCACCGGCCCTACGACCGGGTGCTGGCTGAACGCACGATCCAGGGCGCCCGCTGGTTCGAGGGATCTCTCCTCAACTACGCAGAGCACGCCCTGGCGGGACGCGACGGCCATCCCGCCCTGATCGCCCACTCGGAGACGCGTCCGGCCATCACGCTCTCATACCGTCAGCTCTCCGAGGCGGTGGCGAGCGCGGCCGCCGGTCTGAGGCGTCTGGGAGTAACCCGGGGAGACCGCGTGGCAGCGCTGGTGCCGAACATTCCCGAGGCGGTGATAGGACTGCTGGCCTGCGCCTCGATCGGCGCCATCTGGTCCAGCTGCGCCCCGGAGTTCGGCGTACGCAGCGTGATCGACCGCTTCCGCCAGATCGACCCGACCATCCTGCTCGCGGCCGACGGCTACGTCTACGGCGGCAGGAGCTTCGACCTGTCCCAGACGATCGAAAGGGTCCGTGAAGGTCTTCCCGGCCTCAGGGCCACGGTTCTGATCCCATACCTGCACCCTGACCGCGGAGCAGGAGAGGGAGTCATCGGCTGGCCCGATGAGATGACCGGGCCTGCCGGGGAGCCGAGCTTTGAGGCCGTCCCGTTCGGCCACCCGCTCTGGATCCTGTACTCATCGGGTACGACCGGCCCACCCAAGGCGATAGTCCAGAGCCACGGCGGCATACTGATCGACCACGTAAAGACCGCCTCGCTCAACCTCGATCTGGGACCCGGCGACAGGCTGTTCTGGTACACCAGCACAGGGTGGATGATGTGGAATTTCCTCATGTCCGGCCTTCTGCTCCGGGGAACGATCGTGCTCTATGACGGGGACCCGGCCCACCCGGACCTGATGGCCCTCTGGCGGCTGGCGGCAGACGTGGGGATCACCTACTTCGGCACCAGCGCGCCCTTCATCCATGCCTGCATGCGGGCCGGCATCAGACCCGGGGCAGAGGTCGACCTCTCTTGCATATCGGGGATCGGTTCAACGGGCTCACCGCTCTCTGCCGAGGGATTCGAATGGGTCTACGGTTCGGTGGGCCCGGATCTGCTGTTGAACTCGTTCAGCGGAGGCACGGACATCTGCACCGGCATCGTTGGAGCCTCTCCTCTCGTGCCGGTGCGGGCGGGAGAGATCCCCTGCCGTATCCTGGGGGCTCCCGTGGCGGCCTTCGACGAGAGCGGAAACTCCGTTGTGGACGAGATGGGCGAGCTGGTGCTCACCGGACCCATGCCCTCGATGCCCCTGCATCTCCTAGGCGACCCGGACGGGCGCCGGTTCCGGGACAGCTATCTGACCCCCTACGAGAGCGCCTGGCGTCACGGGGACTTTGTGCGCATTACGCCGGGCGGAAGCTGCGTGATCTACGGAAGGTCCGATTCGACGCTTAACCGCGGCGGCATCCGTGCAGGCACGGCGGACTACTATCGGGTCGTCGAGGACATGCCCGAGGTACTCGACAGTCTGGTGGTGGACACTGGCGGCGCAGACGGCGATGGACGCCTCGTCCTCATGCTGGTGCTGAGCAAGGGGACGGTCCTTAACGACGCTCTGATCGCCCGCATAACGCGCAGGATCAGGACGGAGCTCTCGCCGCGCCATGTTCCGGACGAGATACACAGCATCGGGGCGGTGCCCAAGACCCTTAACGGCAAGAAGATGGAGGTGCCAGTTAATGGCTGAGTTAAGCGCCTGCTCCAGGGCGCCCCCGTGGAAGAGGTAGCGGCGAGCGGGGCCATGGCCAACCCGGAATCGCTGGCCGCGATCATGGAGCTTAGGTGAGCCGAACGTTTAATATGACGTGATCCAGCCCACGCGCATCCTGCAGGACGCACGCTGGGAGTCCGGGGAGGCCTAGAGTTGAGTGACGGTTTCACGCTTATAAAGGGTGCCCGCCTGATCGACGGGCTGGGCGGGCCGCCGCTCGAGCGCGGGGCGGTGCTGATGCAGGGCGCCCGCATCCGGTCCGTGGGAACCGAGGAGGCGGTGGCCGCACCGGAGGGGGCCCAGGTCGAGGTCTTCGATTATCCGGAGATGACGATCATGCCGGGCCTGATCGACTGTCACGTCCACCTCATCAGCCTCGGAGACGGCAGGGCCGGAGACGACCTTACGCTGCTCCCGGACGAGATCCTCACCCTCCAGGCGGCAAGAAACGCCCGGACTCACCTCTACTCCGGAGTCACCACGCGTTCTTCGAGACGCCGGGAGAAGACATTAGGCGACTCGGTTCTGTCGACCGTCAAGTTTGGTGGAGCTTAGGTGAGCCGAACGTCCGGGACTGCGGGGCCAAGAACCGGACGACGTTCCTGCTGAGAGAGGGCATGGAGATGGGCATCACGGTGGGCCCGAGGCTCATACTGACCGGACGCCCCATCGCCATAGTCGGCGGTCACCTGAGCTACTTCGGTTCTCCGGCCACCGGTCCCACCGAGTGCAGGGCGGCCGTCCGCCAGCTGGTCAAGGAGGGGGCGGACTTCATAAAGGTCACCGCGACCGGCGGCAGCACGCGCACTTCCCTGCGCTTCCACGCCTCCTTCACCCTAGAGGAGCTGGCCGCGATAACCGACGAGGTCCACAAGTTCGGAAAGCACGTCGTCGCTCACTGCACGTCGTCGGACGGCCTCAGCAACGCCCTGGACGCCGGGGTAGACACGATCGTCCACGCCGTCCACGCCGACCGTGACGGGACATACCGCTACCGTCCCGAACTGACCGAGCGCATCATCGAGCAGGGTGTCTTCGTCAACCCGACGCTGCACGCCATCCGCCACCAGATATGGTTCCTGGAGAGCAAGATGGAGCGCGAGGGGCTCGCCCAGACCGAGCAGTCCGGCCTGGACGATCTGCGCCATGCCTACTCCAGCCACGCCGAGTTCGTTGATCGAATGAGGGAGACGGGAGTTACGATGGTCGCGGGCTCAGATTCGGCCTGGCTCAACTACCAGATGGGGGAGTTCCAGCACGAACTGGAGGCGATGACGACCATCGGTATGTCCCCCCTGGAGGTGATCACTTCGGCGACCTCGGACTCGGCCCGTTCCTGCCATGTAGACGGAGAAACCGGGGCCCTTGCCGCTGGCCGGCGCGGGGACGTGATCGTGGTGGACGGTGATCCGTCCGGTGACATCTCGGCCCTCTGGAAGGTAGCGGAGGTGTTCGCCGACGGCGAGAGGGTCGACAGGGGCAACTTCGTCTAGCTCGACTCGCCCACCGAAAGGACCGGGATCCTGGCGCGCCGCGGCCCGGGCGGCGAGGCTGTCTGTGGCAACTGACGGATGAGCGAAGAATTCGCCCTAGTTAAGGACCTGGCTATCATCATGGCCGTGGCCGGAGCCGCGGTCATCGTCTTCCGCCGCTTCAGGCTGCCCACGGTCCTCGGCTACATACTTGCCGGGGTCGCGGTGGGACCGTTCACCTTCCCTCTCCCCCCGGTCGAGAACGTGGCCGTCATACGGCTTCTGGCCGACCTCGGGCTGGTGCTGCTGCTGTTCGCGGTCGGCCTGGAGTTCGGCTGGCGCAACATCCGCAGGGTGGGACTCGGTGTCCTGATCATCGGCTCGGTAGAGATGCTGGTGATGATATCCCTGGGATACCAGCTCGGCAGAATGCTGGGCTGGACGGGCCTGGAATCGATCTTCCTGGGCTCAGCGATGGCGATCAGCAGCTCGGCCATACTGATCAAGGTGCTGAGCGACGCGGGTAAGCTCGGTTCGCGCGTCGGCCGCCTGATCATAGGCATCCTGGTGGTTGAGGACTTCGTTGCCGTCGTCCTGCTCACGCTCCTGTCCGGGGTGGCCGCGACCGAGTCCACCTCGGCCGCAGACATCGGCTGGCTGGTCGCAAAGCTGGCCATCTTCGGCGCGGCATCGCTGACCATAGGCGCCATCGCTGTGCCTCGCCTGATGAGATTCGTCGCCCGGCTCAGGTCCTCCGAGGCCATGGTGATCACGAGCCTGGCGCTTTGCTTTTGCCTGGCGCTTGTCGGGGAAACACTGGGGATGTCGGCCGCTGCAGGGGCCTTCCTGATCGGAGCGGTGATCGGGGACACAAAGGACGCGGAGCAGGTCTCGGGCTCTCTCTCCCCCATCCGGGACATGTTCGGGGCGATCTTCTTCGTGTCAATAGGCATGCTGATCGAGGTGCGCGCCCTGCCCGATAACATCGTGCCTGCGCTGATCATAATGGCGGTCTTCATGGTCGGAAAGATCGTGGCCGACACGCTGGGATCCTTCGCCTCCGGGCAGTCGCTTCCGACCTCATTCAGGGTTGGGATGGGCATGTCCCAGACGGGCGAGTTCTCGCTCGCGATGATCAAGTCCGGCGTGGAGCAAGGCGCCATCGGTACCTTCGTCTACCAGGCGTTCACGGCGGCCCTGGCGATCAATACGCTCGTCTACCCGTTCGTATTCAGGGCCGCGGACCGCGTGGCCGCCCTGGTGGACAGGCGCACACCCGCTTTCCTGAAGCACTACGTTCCCGAAAAGGACGCCGTGTTCCAGCGCTTCAGGGTTCGGATGAGGCTCGACCCGAACTTCGCCACCGAGGTTCGCAGGTCAGCAAAGGCCCTGCTGGTCAACCTGGCGATCATCATAATCATCATCGGGACCGGCACGTTCGGGGTGGAATTCGCCCCACGAATTGCGTCCGCACTCGGTGTTCCCACGCCGGTGGCGGGCAGCGTGATCGGAGCCGCGGTACTGGCGCTGTGCTTCCCGCCCCTGGTTTCCATCTGGCGCACCCTGCGGGAGGTCACCGATCTCGTCGCTTTGCGACTCGCGCGAGTTCCCGGCACCGATCTGACGGCTCCACGCCCGCTTCGCAGGCTGGCTTCAGAATCGGTCACCCTGGTGCTGCTGCTGATTATCGGCCTCTGGTCGATCCCCCTGCTGGGGCGCTTGCTGGCGCTTGGCTCGCTCGCATCGCCTCTCCCACTGCTGGCCATCGTCGCCATCGTCGCTTTTGGATTCAGGTCCATGAGGAGAATCCACTCCGAGCTGGTGCTGGCCTTCAGCAGCACCTTCCTGAAGACCAGCGGCGGCAAGCGGGATGCCAGCACCCATCCTGAAGACGAGAGCGCTTCGTCATTTACCGCAGCTGACGCGGAGACGCTGGCCCTGGCGGCGGCCGGGGAAGACCGCAGTCCTTACGAACCCCGCCTCTCCACCGACGACATGGCATGGAAGGTAATCGACTCAAGACAGGAGGGGGACCACTTTATCGTAGACCTGGAGTTCAGGACCGCAGGCGCGGCCGAAGGCGAGGGCGGAGAGGAGAGATACTACATCGACCAGGAGGGCGACATCATGCTGAGGGAGGTAGTCTCCTGGCCGCCCGACAGGCGTAGACGCATCCCCATGGCCGCCGTGTACGGGCTGGCGCTCGCCGTGGTGGGCGGCCTTACCGCCCTGAGCCTGGTGCTGGTCTCCCGGGGTCCGTGACCGCGTCCGCAGGACGGGCGGTTACGGCTGGCGCACGCCTACTTTTCGATCGGCGCACCCACTATGCTTCCGTACTCGGTCCAGGACCCGTCGTAGTTGCGGACCTTGCTCATGCCCAGGATCTGGGTGAGCACGAACCACGTGTGGGAGGACCGCTCACCGATCCGGCAATAGGCGATCACCTCGCGGTTGCCCTTGATGCCCTGCGAGCCGTAGATGTACCGGAGCTCCTCGACCGGCTTAAACGTGCCGTCCTCGGCCACCGCGTTGGCCCAGGGGATGTTGGCCGCCCCCGGGATGTGACCGCCGCGCTGTGACCCCTCCTGTGGCAGGTGGGGCGGCGCGAGCAGTTCGCCGGAGAACTCTGCGGGGGCACGCACGTCGACCAGGCCGACGTTGTTGGCGGTCTGCGCAACGGACAGGACGTAGTCCCTCGTAGCGCGGATGCTCGTGTCTGGATCGGTCGCCCGGTAGATGCGCTTTGGACGGTTGGGCAGTTCGGTGGTGATGGGACGGCCCTCGTCGATCCACTTCTGGCGTCCGCCGTTCATGATCTTCAGGCGCCGGTGACCATAGAGCCTCAGCTGCCAGAAGGCGTAGGTTGCAAACCAGTTGTGGTTGTCACCGTAGAGGACGACGGTGTGGGCCCTGGTGATCCCGGAACCGCCCATCAGCCTCTGCACCTGCTGCTTGCTGAGTATGTCGCGGGTTACCTCGTCGTTGAGCTGCGTGGTCCAGTTCCATCCCACCGCTCCGGGTATGTGCCCCTGCGCATAGGCCTCCTTGTCTACATCGACCTCGACCAGGACGACGTTCTCGTTGTCCAGGTTCTCGGCAACCCAGTCCGTCTCTACGATCGACTCGGGATGAGCAACCCTTGCTGCCATTTCCAACCTCCTCCTGTCTGTCTTTGGAAGGCCCCCGGCGGGAGGCCCAGATGTCTCCGGCCCCGGTTGGCCGGCTAGCCCACCGGCGGGGTGCCGCAGAACTGATCGTAGTCGATCAGTTCGGTCACGGTCGGGTTGTCTCCGCACAGCGGGCAGGAAGTGTCGCGCCTGAGCCGGACGGAGCGAAACTCCATGTCCAGAGCGTCGATGAGCAGCAGCCTTCCGCTGAGCGACGTACCGATCCCCATGATCAGCTTTACGGTCTCGGTGGCCTGGATCGTACCCACCATCCCCGGCAGCATTCCCAGTACGCCCGCCTCCGCGCAGCTCGGCACCTCTCCCGGGGGCGGGGGCTCGGGGAACAGGCACCTGTAGCAGCCCTTCCCGGGCAGAAACACCGTTGCCTGCCCGTCAAACAGCAATATGCTGCCGTCTACGAGGGGCTTTCCGGCAAGGTACGAGGCATCGTTTACGAGATAGCGCGTTGCGAAGTTGTCCGCGCCGTTTACGATCACGTCGTAGCCGGAGACTATCTCCATTGCGTTTTCCGAGGTCAGCGGGGCCTCGTGCGCAACGACGTTGACGTCCTTGTTATAGGCCTTGAGCGTCTCGGTTGCCGACTCCACCTTGGGTTTGCCCACGTCATCGTCGGTATGCAGGATCTGTCGCTGCAGATTGGTGACGTCGACCTCGTCGAAGTCGACGATTCCCAGAGTGCCGACGCCGGCGAGCGCCAGGTAGACGGCTATCGGAGAGCCCAGTCCGCCGGCGCCGACCACAAGCACCCTCGCGTTGATCAGGGCCCGCTGCCCTGACGAGCCCACCTGCGGCATTATGATGTGCCGGCTGTAGCGCCTGACCTGGTACGGGGTAAGGGCCTGCCCGACGGTTGCGGTCCCGGTCGCGTGCCCGTTCGTCTTGGTCTTGGTGGTAGTCATCTTCTGGGTCCTCGCTTCCCACGGCCGATGTGATCGGCACCGATCGCGAAAGCCTAGATGATAAGGGGTCGCGTTCGATGCGGCAAAAGCCACGCCCGGTCAACTAGCATAGCAGCCCGGGCCTGGAACCTGTAAATCGGGCGGCGGGTTGCGCGCGCACGTCAATAGACTGAGGGACCGGACCGGCACGGCACCGTCGGCCGATATAATGGACTGCCATGCTCCTGGCCATAGACATTGGCAACACGAACGTGACGATCGGGGTGTTCGACGGGCTCGATCTCGTCGCCACCGCCCGCGTCGCAACGGAACCCGGGCGCATGTCCGACGAGTACGGTCTGACGCTCACCCAGCTACTGCCCGCCAAGGGCGTGCCCATAGAGCGCGTGGACGAGGTGGCCATGTGCAGCGTCGTCCCCCCGCTGACCCCGACGTTCGTCAGGCTCTGCAAGGACTTTTTCCCGGGTGTCCAGCCGCTGGTCGTCGGGGCGGGGGTAAAGACCGGGGTCAGGGTGCTGTACGACAATCCCAGGGACGTCGGCTCCGACCGAATCGCCGACGCGGCTGCGACCTTCCGTCTCTACGGCGGCCCCGCGGTGGTGGTCGACTTCGGCACGGCCACCGTCCTTGACGCCATCTCCGCCGAGGGTGACTACATAGGCGGGGCGATCGCGCCCGGCCTGACCGTTGCGGCCGATTCGCTCTTTCACTCCACCTCGCAGCTTCGCCGCGTCGAGCTGGCCAGGCCCGACTCGGCCATAGGCAAAAACACCATCCAGGCCCTGCAATCGGGCCTCGTGCTCGGCTATGCAGACCTGGTCAGGGGCATGGTGGACCGATTCGACCGGGAGCTCGGCGGCTCGGCGACGGTGGTAGCTACGGGGGGGCTGGCCGGGCTCATGCAGGAAGAGACCGGCCTGTTCGATGTCGTCGACCCCGACCTCACCCTGACGGGCCTGAGGATAATCCACGAGCTCAACCAGTAGTACAATTGGCCCGGCACACCCCGGCCCCGGCACCCTGACGGGCGCGGCTCCGGGACCGTGCCTTCGGATACGGCCTTTACCGAAGAGGGCGGCCTGACCGCCACAGGAAGGGACCCAGGATGCCGACACCGCTCGAGGGCAGGCACGTCGCGCTAGGCGTGACCGGCTCGATAGCCGCCTACAAGGCGGTCGACCTCGCGAGCAGGCTTGTGCAGGCCGGATCGCATGTCGTGGTCATGCTGACCGATGAGGCCGCCCGGTTCGTCTCGCCCCTGTCTTTTGCCGCAATCGTGCATCGGCCCGTCGTGACCGACCTGTACGATCCGCGCTCTGAGATGGGCATGGACCACGTGGCGCTGGCCGAGCAGGCGGACCTGGTCATGGTCGCCCCGGCGACCGCCAACACGCTGGCAAAGATGGCGCATGGACTGGCCGACGACCCGGTCACCACCACCGTGCTGGCAACCGGCGCGCCCGTGATAGTGGCGCCGGCCATGGACGCGAGGATGTTCGAAAACCCCGCGACCCGGGCCAACCTGGCCACCCTCAAGGAGAGGGGTCTGCATGTTGCGGGCCCGGCCAGCGGGCGCATGGCCTCTGGCCTTATTGGCGTCGGGCGCATGGTCGAACCGGAGGAGCTGGTCGGCCATGCGCGCCTGGTGCTGGGTCGCGCGGGAGACCTGGCGGGACGCAGGCTCGTTGTGACCGCGGGCGGCACAGAGGAGCCCATCGACCCGGTGCGCGTGATAACCAACCGCTCGAGCGGGAAGATGGGCTTTGCCATCGCGGAGGCGGCGCGCGACCGCGGGGCGGATGTGACCCTGATCGCCGCAAGGTCCACACAGCCCGAGCCGGTGGGAGTAGAGGTGGTAAGGGCGGCGTCGGCGCGGTTAATGGCGGACGCCGTAAGGAAGGCTGCCGGTCAGGCCGATGCGGTCGTGATGGCCGCTGCGGTCTCGGACTGGACGCCGGCCGCGCGATCGGCGACCAAGCTCAAGAAGGGGGCGGCCGCCGGCCTCTCGCTCGAGCTGGAGCGGACCGAGGATGTAATCGCCTCCGTGGAGGGGCCCCGGCTGGTCAAGGTCGGCTTCGCGCTGGAGACAGAGGAACTGGAGCGCAACGCCCGCGCGAAGATGGCGGCCAAGGGCCTCGATCTGATCGTCGCAAACGACGCCCTGCAGGAGGACGCGGGGATGGGTGCCGACGAAAACCGGGTGGTCATGATCGGCCGAGACGGGGAGGCCCAGCAGGTGCCGACGATGAGCAAGTACGAGGTCGGCCACCGTATCCTTGACCGGGTGGCCAGCCTGCTCGTCGAGCGCGGCGGGCGCTCAGCCGGTTAGCTTGTCGAGCATGGCCAGGGGCGTGGTGGCCAGCAGGCCGGCGTCCACCGGCAGGGTTACACCGGATATCCACCGCGCCTCGTCCGAGGCCAGGAACAGCGCGGCGTATGCGACGTCCCACGCCGTGCCCTCGGTCTGAAGGGGCGCCGCCCTCCGGCGAAGTTCCCGAACGCGCTCGTCCACCCTGTCCTCGACCATCGGCGTGTAGAGGTGGCCCGGGGCGATGCAGTTGACGCGCACGCCCTGGGGACCGTGGTCGACTGCCATCGCGCCCGTGAGGGCGATAACGCCGCCCTTTGAGACCGCGTAGGGCACGGCCGCGCCGAAGTTGCCGGCCCTGAGTCCCACGATCGACGAGATGTTCACTATGGACCCGCCCCCGGTATCCACCATGGCGGGCACGGCGTGGCGCGCCATCAGGACCATGCTCCCCAGGTTCACGTCCATGGCCCGCTGGTAGGCCTCATCCGTTATTTCGACGACCGAGCCAAGGACGCTTATGCCCACGCTGTTGACGAGAACGTCCAGGCCTCCGAAGCGCTCGAGCGCCGCTCTGACCGCCGCCTCGCACTGATCGGACCGGGTCACGTCGCAGATCTGGACCGCGGCCTCCCCTCCCTCCGCCTCGATGTCCGACAGGGTTCGGGCGGCCCGGCCTGCGTCCTGGTCGACCAGGACTACCCTTGCGCCCTCGCGGGAAAGCAGCGTGGCCGTGGCCTGTCCGACGCCGACCCCGCGCGGCCCGGAGCCGGCACCGGTGACCACAGCCACCTTGCCGCTGAGTCTGTCCCGGCCCGCGGGTGGAGTTTCCAAAAGCCGCTCCCTGCGCTCTTAGTACCGATCGGCCGGGCCGAGTTTGACACGCGCTCAAGCGATCGGCAAGGCGCCGGCTCGAATTGATGGGGTCGTCTGCGGCAGCCTAGAATGGAGCGGCGGATAATTCCACAGATCCGACCAGCATCTCCCAGAGCGCGTCCAGTGACTACCGCAGGCCCCTACACCGACATACCGAAGGCTTACGACCCCGCCGCGCACGAGTCGGCGATCTACCGTATGTGGTCCGACCGCGGCCTGTTCGCCCCGGGCGGTGACCCGGGCAAGCCTCCCTTCGTGATCGTGATGCCCCCTCCCAACGTAACGGGGGCCCTGCACATGGGACACGCCCTGACGATGGCGCTGGAGGACCTGATGACCCGCTGGCACCGCATGCTGGGGGAGCCGACGCTCTACCTGCCCGGCGCCGACCATGCCGGAATAGCCACCCAGGTCGTAGTCGAGCGCGAGCTCGCAAAGCAGGGGATAGACCGTCACGAACTGGGCCGCGAAGAGTTCCTCAGGCGCGTGTGGGACTGGGTGGATCGCTACGGCAGCCGCATAGACGAGCAGCTCAAGCGGCTGGGCATCTCCTGCGACTGGAACCGGCGAAGCTTCACCCTGGACCCCGGTCCGAGCAGGGCCGTCAGACAGACCTTCCTCGACCTGTACTCGCAGGGCCTGCTGTACCGCGGCGAGAGGATCATCAACTGGTGTCCGCAGTGCGCCACGGCGCTGTCCGAACTCGAGGTTCGCTACGCCGACGAGGAGGCGGCACTCTACCACGTGCGCTATCCGCTGGCCGACGGGTCGGGACACGTGGTGATCGCCACCACCCGCCCGGAGACGCTTCTCGGCGATACCGCCGTTGCCGTCAATCCGGGCGACGAGCGCTACAGCGCCCTGATCGGCAAGGCGGCCGTCCTGCCCATTCTGGGAAGGCACATCCCGCTTATCGGGGACGAGTCCGTCGAGGCGGAGTTCGGCACCGGCGCCCTCAAGGTCACGCCGGGGCACGACCCCACCGACTTCGAGATAGGCGAGCGCCACGGTCTCGACGTGATCAACATCATGAACCTGGACGGATCCTTAAACGAGAACGCCGGGCCGTTTCGGGGACTGGACCGGTTCGAGGCGCGCACCAAGGTGGTCGACCGGCTGACCGAGGATGGACTGCTGGTAGAGGTAGAGCCCTACAGCCATTCGGTAGGCCACTGCGACAGGAGCGGCGACGTCGTAGAGCCGCTGGTCAGCCGACAGTGGTTCGTAAGGATGGACCCGCTGGCCGACCCGGCGATCGAGGCCGTCCGCAGCGGACAGATCAGGGTCGTCCCGGAGCGGTTCGAGAAGGTCTATTACAACTGGATGGAGAACATCCGCGACTGGTGCGTCAGCCGCCAGCTGTGGTGGGGCCACCGGATCCCCGCCTGGTACTGCGACGATTGCGACGAGGTCATTGTGGCCGTCGACGAGCCGGTGTCCTGCGCCGCTTGTGGCTCCGACGGCCTCAGGCAGGACCCGGACGTGCTCGACACCTGGTTCAGCTCGGGCCTCTGGACCCACTCGACGCTGGGTTGGCCCGAGGCGACCGCCGACATGGAGCGCTACTACCCGGGAACGGTCATGGAGACCGGCTACGACATCCTGTTTTTCTGGGTCGCCCGGATGATCATGCTGGGCATGTTCAACAACGGTGGTCGCCCTCCGTTTTCCACCATCTACCTGCACGGGCTCATCCTCGACCCTCACGGGGTGAAGATGAGCAAGACCAAGGGCAACGTGACCGACCCGCTCGACCTGGTGGACGCCTACGGTGCGGATGCCCTGCGTTTTGCCCTGACAACCGGGACGGCGCCCGGGAACAACATGCGCCTGAACGAGCAAAAGCTGGAGTGGGCGCGCAATTTCGCAAACAAGGTATGGAACTCGGCCCGGTTCGTGATGATCAACATGGACCGGGTTCCCGCCGATCTCGGCGACTGGGGCGAAAGGCCTTCTCCGCGCCACAGGCATGACCGCTGGATCCTCAGCCGCCTCTCGCGGGTGGCCGGACAGGTCGGCACCCACATGGAGGACTTCGAGTTCGGCGAGGCGCAGCGCGAGCTGCACGATTTCATCTGGAACGAGTACTGCGACTGGTACATCGAGATGGCCAAGGTGAGGATCAGGGCGGGCGACCGGTCGGCCGTGCCGGTCCTGGCCTACGTCCTGGAGAAGATCCTCAGGCTGCTGCACCCGTTCATGCCATTTGTTACCGAGGCAATCTGGCAGCAGCTCACCGACAGGCTGCCGGACGGTGCATCCGGGGCGGGGGGATCGCTCATGGTGGCCCGCTACCCGGACCGGCAGGACGGGATCGTGGACGAGCGGGCCGAGGCGGAGGTGGAGACCGTCATGGAACTGGTGCGCGCGGTCAGGAACCTGCGGGCCGAGTTCCGCATTCAGCCGGGCCGGCCGATAGCCGCCTCCGTGGACTCTGCGGGCGCCGTCGGGGTGATTATGGAGGAGGCCGAAGCCATCGGGGCGCTGGCTTCCATAGATCCGCTGACCGTCGGGGCGGACGGGACCGACGGGGCCGACAGGGCCTCGCTGGTGCTGACCGCCAGCACCGTGTCGGTGCCGCTCGCAGGCCTGGTGGACGTCGGGGCGGAGATCGAACGGCTCGAATCCGAGCTGGCATCGCTCGGCGCCAGCGCGGCAAGGCTCGAAAAGAGGCTGGCCGACCGCCAGTTCCTGACCAAGGCCCCACCCGAGGTGGTGGAACGCGAGCGCGAGCGCCTGTCCTCACTGCTGGAGCGCCGAGAGCGCGTCCGCACCATCCTTGAGCGCCTGGGTTCCTAGGGCCGCATCGCAGGGGCCCTTTTCAGCCCCTCCTGCGGGCTCTGCCCGCTAGGCCGGCCCCTGTTTCGCCCGCGCCTGGTCCGCCAGGCGGGTGAGCTGGTCGAGACCCTTCTTGGTGTCTGATGCCACCTTCGCCTTGTCCGAATTCTTCACCCTGTAGCCGAACAGCCAGTAGGTCAGCTCGCGTGTCTGCCTCAGGGAGATTCCCCGACTGACCTTGACGCCGGTATCGGCCCGGAATTCGGCGACCAGGTCCTCCCGGCGGGCGCCGTACAGCCTCTCGAACGCCTCATCCGTCTCGTCCGTCCTGTACCTGGCCCCCCTGGCAAGGTTGCCCTTGCGAACCTCCTCCTCCACGGCGTGCAGGATAGCCTCCTCCACCGTCACCCCGTAGTAGAAGTTCAGGTAGCCCCTGTACTTTTCGACGCCGAGACGCTCCTTCATCAGATCGCCTATCGACCGATCACCCAGCCGGCCGGGCAGGTTCCCCCGCAGCAGCAGGTCCTCGCGCTCTGAACCGGGAATCAGACCGCCGCCCGCGGCGCACAGGCGCTGGGCGAGCAGCGGCCAGTCAAAGGCCTCTCCGGCGATGAAATAGCTCTCGCGCCTGCCTCGGTGGACGCCCTCCGGGGCCGACCACCGCGCCATCGCATCGATCATGGCCAGGACCCATTCCTGTCCCTCCTCCAGGGCCTGTCGGAAGAGCTTTAGGTTCGCGGCCTCTCCGTCGCCCGCCCGGTCTCCCGAGTCGTCATTCGCCGGGTCCGCGGACTCGTCAGAGCCGTCCCGGGCGTCGTCTGCGGTCGGCGTGTCGGTGGAGTCCACGGCGTGCATGGGCTAGCCGCCGTGGCACCTTTTGTACTTCTTGCCGCTGCCGCATGGGCAGGGCTGGTTCCTACCCACCTTACCGCCGCCGGAAGCGCGCGCGTCGCGGCCATGACCGCCGACGACCCCTGCCATCACGCTCCTGCTCTCGCGGGCGGCCCGCGCGGCCTTCAGGCGGGCCGGCGCCGCTCCCGGGCCGGACGCCTGCGCGCCGTTCGTGGCTCCGGGCCTTGCCGCCTTGCCGGCGGGCACCGGCGCCATGTGGTAGATGGCATGGACCACGTCGTGTCGTATCTTGGCGAGAAGGTCGTCGAAGTGATCGCGCGCCTCCTTCTTGTACATGACAAGGGGATCGCGCTGTCCGTAGGCGTAGAGGCCGATGCCCTGGCGAAGATGCTCGATGGAGGTCAGGTGCTGAACCCAGTTCATGTCGATGACGCGCAGCATGACGTGGCGCTCGATGACGCGCATGAGCTCCGGGGTAAGCTCTGCCTCGCGCCTCTCGTAGGTGCGGCGGGCGATGTCGACGAACCTCTGCTCGATCTCCTCTGAGGAGGCCCGGTAAAGGCCATCTGCGTCAGCCTCGCGCCGGTCCAGTGGGAGGATGGCGCCGAGCTCCTTGATCATCGGCTCGGGATCCCACTCCTGAGGGGACAGGCCGCCCACGTGCGATGAGACGATCTCGGATATCTCCGTCTCGACCATCTTGAGGATGTTGGCCTTGATATCGGCCCCCTTGAGCACCTTGTCGCGCTCTTCGTATATGACCTCCCGGTGGGTGTTTACGACGTCGTCGTAGTCGACCAGGTGCTTGCGCGTGTCGAAGTGGTGGGCCTCGACCTTCACCTGCGCATTCTCGATGGTCTTGGTGATCATCTTGTTCTCGAGCGGGGTATCCTCATCTATCCCGGTCCAGGTCATGATCGACTTGATGCGGTCCCCCGCAAACCGCCTCATCAGGTCGTCCTCCAGGGAGACATAGAACCTGGTGCTGCCGGGATCGCCCTGCCTCGCCGACCGGCCGCGCAGCTGGTTGTCTATCCTCCTGGCCTCATGCCGCTCGGTGCCTATTACGTGGAGGCCGCCCGCGTCAACGACGCGCTCGTGGTCTCGCCTCCACTCGCCCTCGCCGCGGCTATCGGGGCTGCCGCCGAGGATGATGTCGGTGCCGCGCCCGGCCATGTTGGTGGCCACCGTCACCGCGCCGGGCCGGCCGGCCTCGGCGACGATCTGCGCCTCGCGCTCATGGTGTTTCGCGTTGAGGACTTCGTGCCTTACCCGGCGGCGCCTCAGCATATCGCTGAGGTGCTCGGACTTGGCGATGTCCACGGTGCCGACCAGCACGGGCTGGCCGGCCCTGTGCCTGTCCTCTATCTCATCGACCACGGCCCTCCACTTGCCCTGCTCGGTCGAGTAGATCAGGTCCGCGCCGTCGGTGCGGGCGTTGGCCCTGTTGGGCGGGATGACGACCACGTCCAGCTTGTAGATCTTCCAGAACTCCTCGGCCTCGGTGGCCGCGGTCCCGGTCATGCCGGCGAGCTTTTCGTAGAGGCGAAAGTAGTTCTGGAGCGTAATGGTCGCGTAGGTGATCGACTCGCGCTGGACCCTCAGGCCCTCCTTGGCCTCCAGGGCCTGGTGCAGCCCCTCGGAGTAACGGCGTCCCGGCATCAGCCTGCCTGTGAACTCGTCGACTATGACCACCTCGCCATCCTTTACGACGTAGTCGCGGTCCCGCTCGAACAGGACGCGCGCCTTGAGCGCATTCTCGACGAACGCCACGGTCCGAAGGTTATCCTCCCCGTAAAGGTCCTTTATCCTCAGCAGCCGCTCCATGCGATCGATGCCCTCCGCCGACAGGGAGACCGCCCGGTGCTTTTCGTCGACGGTGAAGTCGGTCTCGGCAGAAAGCTGCGGGACAAGCTTGGAGAACTTCTGGTAGTCGGACGGGGAGTCCTGTGCAGGGCCGCTGATGATCAGGGGGGTCCTCGCCTCGTCTATCAGGATGTTGTCGACCTCGTCGACGATGGCGTAGCTGAGGGGCCGCTGCACGCGCTTATCGAGCTCGGCGACCATGTTGTCGCGCAGGTAGTCGAATCCGAACTCCGCGTTGGTCCCGTAGGTGATGTCGGCCCGGTACGCCTCCTGCCTGGAGCAGGGTGTCATGACCTCTGCGGCCCCGGCGCCGTTCTCATTCTCCTCGCCGGGCCTAAAGGCAAGCGCTCCCTGGTTTTGCAGCGCGGTGGTCGTCATGCCCAGCAGGTGGTAGACGGCGCCCATCCAGGCAGCGTCACGGCGGGCCAGGTAGTCGTTGACGGTGACCACGTGGACGCCCCCGTCCCTGAGTGCGTTCAGATATGCGGCCAGGGTGGCGACCAGTGTCTTGCCCTCGCCCGTCTTCATCTCGGCGATCTTTCCCTGGTGAAGGACCACTCCGCCGACGATCTGAACATCGAAGTGGCGAAGCCCGATGGCCCGGCGGGCCGCCTCCCTCACCACGGCGAAGGCCTCGGGGAGCAGGTCGTCGGGCGTCTCGCCGCGGTCGAGCCGGCGCCTGAACTCATCGGTCTTGGCCCGAAGGGACGGATTGTCCAGGGCGGCTGTCTCGGCCTCGAGGTCGTTGACGACCTCGGCTATGGGGGAGAGCCGCTTAACGACCCTCTCGTTGGAGCCGCCGAGGATTTTCGCTATGCCCTTAATCACCATTTCAGGCCGCCAACAGGGTCAGGGGGATGGCTCGATTATACCAGCGCGGGCGTTTCACACGGCAGCGCGTGCGGCCCGGGTCCGGCCACAGGCCGGGCCTGTCAGAGGTCTTCGGCGGAACCGGTCGGTCGCCTAGTCGGTCGCCCCGAACATTGCGCCGACCGACTCATCGTTGTGGATCCTCTGGATGGCCTCTCCAAGGAGTGACGCCACCGACAGCACGGTAAGGCCCTCCCACCTCTTGCCTTCGTCGACCGGCACCGTGTCGGTTACGGCCATCTCGGAAAGGCCAATGCCGGAGAGGACCTCGGCCGCCCGGCCCGAGAGCAGCGGATGAGTGACCGCGCAGTACACCTCGGCGGCGCCATGCTCGCGCAGGGCGTTTACCGCGGCGACCACGGTTCCTCCGGTACCGCACTCGTCATCGACGATCAGCGCGGTCTTGCCCTTGACCGACCCGATGAGCGTGGAGGCCTCCACGCGGTCCTGGTTTCCGAGACGCTGCTTTTCGATTATCGCGATGGGGGCATCCAGATGGTTTGCCGTGCTCCGGGCGCGCTTGGCGTCGCCGACGTCCGTTGCGGCGACCACCAGGTCGTCGCCGGCCAGATTCCTGAAGTGGCGTGCCAGGATCGGTATGGCGGTCAGCTCGTCCACCGGGACGCTGAAAAACCCCTGTATCTGGCCGGCGTGCAGGTCTACGGTCAGGACACGGTCGGCACCGGCGACCGAGATGAAGTCGGCCACCAGCCGCGCCGTGATGGCCACCCTGGGCTGGTCCTTCTTGTCGGTCCTGCCGTACGCGTAGTGTGGTATGACCGCCGTTATCCGCCCGGCCGAGGCCCGCTTCGCCGCGTCGATCATGATCAGCAGTTCCATCAGGTTGTCGTTGACGGGCGTGGCGAGCGGCTGAACGACGAACACGTCCTTTCCGCGGATGTTCTCTAGGATGCGGACGAAGGTGTTGTCGTTGGAGAACTTGAACGCCTCGCTGCGACCGAGATCGACCTCCAGGTACGAGCAGATGTCGCCTGCGAGGGCCCGGTGGGCGTTGCCTGTGAGAATCTTCAGATCGTCGAAGGGCGGCACTAGGACTCCTCGGCCCAGGCGCTCTCGACTGACTGGGGTGAGCGCTTGAGCGGCCCCGATTCTAGCATGTAGGATCGCTGGCGGCGGCCGGGCTCAGTGGCACTGGCATACGCCTTGCGAAAGGGCGCCCATCCACTCGACTCCCAAGCGGGCGCATCGGCCACCGATGGCTTGCTTGACCGGTAGATAGGGCTGGGGCTAAACTGGTTCGGCTGTGCCTACGCGAGGTTGGGCCCCTCGGGCGTCACGCCGAGGGGCCTTTGCTTTGCCGGGCGGCGCAAATGACACACCCAGAGTCCTGCTTGACCGAACCAGCGACCAATATTACCCGAGCCAGGCTACAGCCGTCCGAGGTGGACCGGCTGGCCAGGCGGTTCGAGGATCGTAGCCCCGAGGAGCTGCTCAGCTGGGCGGCCGAATACTTCGGGGACGCGCTGGCGCTCTCGACCAGCTTTCAGGTGACCGGCATGGTGCTGCTGGACATGCTCAGCCGCATCTCGCCGACGACGCGCATAATCACGCTCGATACCGGACGCCTGCCCAAAGAGACCTACGACCTGATCGACCGGACCCAGCAAAAGTACGGATGCCGGATCGATGTCCACCATCCGGACCCGGTCGAGCTCGGGGAGATCGTGGGGCGCCACGGCATGAACATGTTCTACCGCAGCTACTCGCTGCGCCTGCGCTGCTGCGAGATCCGAAAGGTCCGGCCTCTTGAGCGGGCCCTGAAGGGCCTGGACGCGTGGATCACGGGCCTGGTCCGGTCCCAGGGCGGAATCCGGGCCAAGACCCCGAAGCTGGAGATCGACCAGGCGCGGGACGGCCTCATCAAGCTAAACCCGCTAGCCGACTGGGACGATGACAGGGTCTGGGCCTACATCCACGCCAACGAAGTTCCCTACAACTCGCTGTACGACTGGGGCTACACGAGCATCGGCTGCGACCCGTGCACCCGGGCGATCGAGCCCGGAGAGGATCCCCGGGCAGGACGGTGGTGGTGGGAGAACGGGACGGTGCCCAAGGAGTGCGGCATCCACCTGAGTTCGCCCCTGCGGAACAGGCCGGCGCCTGGCTCGAACGGGCGGCAGTGAGCGCCAACCCCAACGGCTCCCGGCTCATATCCCCCTACGGGGGCGCACTGGTCGACCTTACGGTCGGCCCTGAGGAGGCGGCCGATCTGCGGTCGCACGCGGCCACCTTGCCCTCGGTGCAGCTCTCGCCCCGCGCGATGTGCGACCTTGAGCTGCTGGCCACCGGGGCGTTCTCGCCTCTGGACCGCTTCATGGGGCGGGATGACCACCGCGGCGTAGTCGAGGACATGCGGCTCGCCGACGGGCGGCTGTTTCCCATACCCGTCACGCTGCCGGCCGAGCCAGCCAGCGGGGTTGCGCTGGACAAAGAGATCGCCCTCAGGAGCCCGAACAACGACCTGCTCGCCACCATGACGGTGGAGGACATCTACGAGTGGTCCGCCGACGAGGTCTCTCGCAAGGTGTTCGGCACATCGGACGCCAAGCACCCCATGGTCGCCGAGATGGCCGGCTGGGCGACGCAGAACCTGTCAGGAACGATCAAGGTTATCCAGCTTCCCGTCCATCACGACTTCGCGGACCTTAGGCTGGACCCGGCCCAGACCAGGGCCAGGCTCGAGTCGTTCGGACGGGAGAACGTGGTGGCGTTCCAGACGCGAAATCCCCTTCACAGGGTTCACGAGGAGCTCACCAAGCGCGCCGCCGAGTCGGTGGACGGGGTGCTGATGATCCACCCCGTGGTCGGGCTCACCAAGCCCGGGGACGTCGATCACTACACCAGGGTGCGCACCTACAGGGCACTGACCGAAAAGTACTATGACTCCGACCGCGTCCTGCTCTCCCTACTGCAGCTTGCCATGCGCCTGGGCGGCCCCAGGGAGGCCCTGTGGCACGCGATAATCCGCCGCAACTTCGGCGCCAACCACCTGATAGTCGGCAGAGACCATGCGGGCCCCGGGGTCGACTCGGCGGGCGAGCCGTTTTATGGACCATACGATGCGCAGGAGGCGGTCGCCGAGCACCAGGACGAACTGGGCGTGGCGATGGTCCCGTTCCAGATGGTCGCCTACCTGCCCGACGAGGACAGGTACGAGGAGATCAACAGGATCGGCAAGGACACCAGGACGGCCTCCATCTCGGGCACGCAGGTCAGGGACGAGTATCTGGCCAGGGGCAGGGAACTGCCGGTCTGGTTCACGCGGCCGGAGGTCGCCGAGATCCTGTCTGAGACCTATCCGCCCATGCACAGGCAGGGTGTCTGCGTCTGGTTCACGGGCCTGTCCGGGGCGGGCAAGACGGCCACCGCGGACGTCCTGACCAACCTGGTCATGGAACACGGACGGCAGGTCACCGTGCTCGATGGCGACGTCGTACGCACCCACCTGTCCAAGGGACTGGGCTTTTCGAAGCAGGACCGCGACACGAACATCCGGCGCATCGGGTTCGTCGCGGGCGAGATAGTCAGGCACGGCGGCATCGCGATCTGCGCGGCCGTAAGCCCCTACACCGCCACGCGCAACGAGGCGAGGGCCATGTGCGGTTCCGACCGCTTCGTCGAGGTCTTCGTCGACACCCCGCTCGAGGTCGCCGAGTCACGCGACGTAAAGGGCATGTACGCCAAGGCCCGCAGGGGTGAGATCAAGGGCTTTACCGGGATAGACGATCCCTACGAGGCGCCGCCGAATCCGGAGATCACGCTCGACACGGTCGCAAACTCGGCGGAGGACAACGCCCGGCTCATCGTCTCCCACCTCATGGACCGGGGCTTTTTGCTGTAAGACCCTAGCGGGGCCACTGGAACGGCCCCCGCCCGGACGATCCGGCGCGGCCCTACTGGGCAGCGCGACCGGAATCGACGGTGCCCAGAAAGACCCGGGCGAGTATGTCCGAATCCCTGACCGAGTCGGGCGTGCCGTCGTGCACCACCCGCCCCCGGTTGAGAATGTAGGCCCGATCGACGATGTCCAGCACTCCCTTGATGTTGTGCTCGACGATCATCAGGGTGGTGCCCAGCCGCTCGCTGATCTCGGCGACCTTGGCAAAGACCTCCTTGACCACTATCGGCGCAAGGCCCAGCGTGGGCTCGTCCAGCAGCAGGGCCTCCGGGTCCGCCATCAGGCCGCGTCCCAGAGCCAGCATCTGCTGCTGTCCACCCGACATCTGGCTGGCCATGTCCCGGCGCTTTTGGTGCAGCACGGGAAACAGCTCCATGACCGCATCCCTCCGGCGCTCCTTCTCGGCCTCGTCAGACAGATGCAGACAACCCATCTCAAGGTTCTCCTCGATGGTCAGGTGCGTGAACACGCGCCTTCCCTGGGGCACGAAGGATATCCCCTCCCTGACGATCTCATGGGTCGCCGCGACCAGGGGCTCCTCCCGCCAGTAGACTTGTCCGCCGACCACCGGCGCCAGTCGCATCACGGCCTTGAGCACGGTGGATTTCCCCGCGCCGTTGGGCCCCATGACCGCGACGACCTCACCCCGGCGGACACGGACGGAGGCCTGGTCCAGGGCCACCACGGCCCCGTAGTGGACAGAGACGTCGACCAGCTCCAGGAGAGGTGCCTCCCGGCCGGCACCGTCGTCCATTGGACCCTCCACAGGTCGATCTTCGCTGTCCGGCATCGTCATGTAACCCGGTTCGCCTTCACACCCCGAGATATGCGTCTATGACCTCGTCGCGGCTCAGCACCTCATCCACCTCCCCCTCGGCAAGGAGCTTACCGCTGTCAAGGACCATGATGCGGTCGGAGAGCTCGCGGACGATGTCCATGTTGTGGGAGATGAATATCAGGGTGTGGCCGCGCTCACGCATGCCCTTCATGATGACCTTGACCCGCTCGACCATCTGGGGGAACAGGCCGGCGTAGGGCTCGTCCATCAGGTATATGTTCACGTCCAGGGCGATGGCGCGGCCTATCTCAAGGAGCTTTCGCTGGCCATAGGACAGGTTCATCGCCAGGGCCCCGCGCTTGTCCCACATCCCGACGTCCCTGAGGATTCTCTCGGCCAGCTCCTTGTGGCCGGGACGTGCGCGCTCGAGGAGCGAGGGGAACAGGCGGCGCTCGGTGAGTACGACCATCAGGTTGTCCCACACGCTGATCTGATCGAAGAGCCTGACCTCCTGGAAGGTACGGGTCAGGCCGTGTCCGGGAGTCTCGTGGGCCCGCACGATCCTCAGACCCACCCCGTCGATGATCACCATCCCACCGTCCAGAGGCAGCGTCCCGCTGAGCAGGTTAACGAGGGTCGACTTGCCCGAGCCGTTGGGGCCGACGACGCTGGTTATGCCCCCCCTCTGCACGGCCATGGTGAGCTCGTCCACCGCCCGGACGGCGCCGAAGTGCTTTGATATGCCGCGGGTCTCGAGGGCGAAGTCGCCGCCCGCTCCGTCCAGCTCAGAGCTCACAGCTTGAACCTTCCCACCAGGCCCTGGGGCCTGAACAGCATCAGCAGTACCAGCAGAAGGCCGAGCACAACCTGCCGGGCCTGCCCTATGAACTCCACGGGCATGAAGGGGAGAAAGCGCATCCCCTCCTCGAGCAGCACGAAGGCCATCGCCCCGAGCAGAGAGCCCCAGATGGAGGCAAGGCCCCCCAGGATCACTATGGAGACCAGCAGTATCGACTCCAGCAGGATGAACGAGTTGGGGTCTATGAAACTCGTCCAGCTGCTGAACAGCCCCCCGGCAAGACCGGCCATCATCGCCGAGATCACCCACACCGCAAGCTTAAAGTGAGTCACCCTGTAGCCGAAGACCTCTATGGCCTGCTCGTCCTCCCGGATGGCCGTCAGCACCCTCCCGAACGAAGAGGTAACTATCAGCCAGGAGATGAGCACGACGAGCGCGAGGCACACCAGGACCATCAGCAGAAACTCGAGCTCCCCGTCGAGCACCCACCCGCCGAAGGCCGGCCTTGCGATCTCGTGGATGCCGAACGCGCCCCTGGTCAGCTCGCGCCAGTTGAGGAAGACGTTAAAGGCGATGATCGCAAAGCCGAACGAGACCAGGACGTATATATCGTCCCTGAACCTGTTGAATACGACCCCCACTACGATGGCCACGATGCCGGCGAGCACCACGCTCACCGGAAGTGCGGCAAAGAAGGGCAGCCCGAACGTGGGAATGGCCTCGGTGCGAAGCTGCTCGTAGGCCGGGTCGGACGTGAGTATGGCCATCGCGTAGGCACCGACGCCGAAAAACCCGATGTGGCCGACCGACAGAAGGCCCGTGAACCCGACCACCAGATTCAGGCTGACCGACAGGATCGCCCAGATGGCGAACACCGTGCCGATCGTCATGGCGAACCCGACGCCCTGCCAGAGCATGAAGGCGACGGCCCAGCCGATGACGATCAGGTTCGCCCAGAGCTCGACGTTGCCCCTTGCGGCCCGCAGGGCGCCCCCGGGATCGCGCCACGTCCCCCCCAGTCCCCTGAGTGCCAGCAGGTCCTTAAGCAAGGTCTACTTCCTGGGCAGAAGGCCCTGCGGCCAGAACGACAGGAAGATGATCAGAATCACGAACGATATGGCGTCCTTCCATTCGCCGGCCAGGTCCCAGATGCCAAACTGCTCGATAAGTCCCAGTATGAATCCCCCGACGATCGCCCCGTAAAGGTTCCCTATGCCCCCCACCACCGAGGCTATCCAGCCCTTGAGCAGCAGCAGCAGACCCATCCTGGGCTGAATAGCTGTGTCGTGGCCGCTGAGCACCCCTGCGGCGGCCGCGTAGACCGCACCTATGAAGAAAACCACCGCGATCACGAACGTGGTGTTTATCCCGACGACCTTTGAGACCTCCTCATCGTCTCCGATGGCCCGTACGGCCTTGCCGAAGGAGGTCTTCTTAAGGAGAAGCAGCAGCGCCCCGAACCCGAGCAGGGCAACGCCTATGGTAAAGACGTTAAAGCCCTTGATGTTGGCCCCGCCCACCGTCCATGGATCACTCCCAAATGCCTCGGGAAGCGGCCTTGGCGCGCTCTGGAACACGATGACGGTAAAGGCCGTGATCGCCAGCAGGACTCCCAGGGAGGCGACGAGCATGATCAACGGAGACCTTGCGCGCTGACGCATGTACACGTACAGGCCCCTGTAGAGCGCCAGGCCCACCGCGCCGGCCAGGAAGCACGAGACCGCCCAGCTGAGGTATAGATTGGATCCCGGGGCATCGGAAACGAGCAGGCCGCAGTACGCCCCCAGAACCGCCGACCCAACCACCAGTATCGCGGTCAGCGCCACTTTCAGCGGGCCTGCGTCGACTCGCCGGCATGCCCTGCTCAGCACAAGGCCTGCGGCGATGGCCACAAGGAGGCCGATCGCAGGGCCGAGCATGACGTTGAGATGTTCGGGATATGACAGGACGAATCCCGTGTAGACCCCTGAGCCCGCTACCAGCGCGCCGGCGGCCGCGGCCAGGACGGGAGGACGCAGGCGCGAGCGCAGCCGCGGGTAAGCGACCATGTACAGGGCCCAGGCGACGACCCCGGCGACCACGAGCGCGAACACGATGTTGACGTAGGGATTGTTGACGTCGAAGCGGCTCCCGACGGATTCCTGGGTCCGCATGTAGAACACGCCGTAGGCGCCCAGTGCCGCCGCCGCCCCGTAGTACAGGTCGAAGAACCATACGGTGCTGTACACCAGGGTGAATCCCATCGCAAGCAGGGCGTACACGGCCCCGACCGCAAGACCGTTGAAGGTGAACTGGAGGGCCTGCTCGCCCGACTGGCTTACCTTCCAGCCGATGTAGGCCGCGACCGCAACGGTCAGTACGATCGCCAGGATCCTGCCGTGACTTTCACGGAACCTGATCAAACGGCCTCCCTGCAAAACCCACCGTTCGCGACCGGGCTACCGGACAGGTCCAAGAATTTCACCCTGGCAAACGTTCCGGGTGCCCGGCAATCAGCGCCGAAGCGTGGCGCGGAGCCGGGCACCGCTCCGAGGGAAATATCGAAGCGGTACCCGTGCCGGCCCGGGCCAATACTACTATGCGGATGGCCTACTCGGTTGGAGCGGAGCCCAGCACCTTGTAGCCGCGGTTGTCCTCGGTTCTCTCGGCCGCGGGCAGCACCTCCACCACGACGTTGGCAAGGCCCACCACTTCGCCCTTCTCGTCGAAGCTGTAGTTGTCTCCTATGGTCCCGCTCCAGGTGATGTCGTACAGACAGTCGCGGATGCCATCGGCGTCCTGGTCGTCGTTGGTCTGCTTGAGGCACTCGGCGGTTATGTACACGTCGTCGTAGGCCGAGCCCAGGTACCACTCGAGCGTGGTGTAGTCATAGCGCTCCCTGAAGTTGTCAAGGACCTCCTGACCCTTGGCGTTCGCCGGATCGAGGTCGGCGATGATCGCCTTTACGCCCGTAGCCGCGTCGCCCGCAATCTCCAGGGCGGTAGCTCCGACCGGCACTATCTCCGAGTAGATCGTTCCCTCGTATCCGAGCTCGCGAACCTGCTTGATTATCGTGCCCCCGCTCGATTCCGACTGGGCGGCCAGGTGCAGCGCGTCCGGGTCTTCTCCCAGCAGCTTGGTCAACTGGGTCCTGAAGTCGATCGTGTCGGAGCCGTAGCGCTCCTCGGCGACAACCTCGCCACCGAGCATTTCGAACTGCGCGACCGTCGTGCGCCTGACGCCCTCGGCGTAGTCGGTCGCCTCCGTCATCGTTGCCAGGGTTCGTACTCCGTCGGTCCACATCACGTTCCCGGTGTCTATCCCCACCTGGGCATCGCTCATCGACGTTCGGAATATGTAATCGCCCGCTTCGGCTATGTCCGGGTTGGTCGCAAGGCCCGAGAACAGGATCACCCCGTCCTCTTCAGCCAGCGGCGCCGCACCGAGCATCGCGCCGCTGCACGACGTTCCCAGGATGACCTTCACGCCGTCCACGTCCGTCAGCTTCCTGTACGCCGTTATAGAGTCCTGCGCGTTGCACTTGGAGTCCTCGACGATGAGCTCGAGCATCCGGCCGTTTATGCCGCCGGCCGCATTGATCTCGTCAACAGCCAGCTGCTTTGCCTGGTTGGCCACCGTGCCGTACGTCTCTCCCGGGCCGGTCAGGGACTCCATGACCCCTATCCTGAAGGGCTCATCCGAAGTCTCCATGGCCTCTTCTTCAGGCTCCTCCATGGCTTCGGGAACGGGTGTTGGGGTGGCAGCGGGTGCAGGCGTCGGCTCAGCGGCATCGCCGCCGCAGGCCGCCGAGGCCAGCGCCACCGCCGCCAACAATCCCACTAGGGCTATCCATCTACTGGAAGGGAATCGCATTGCTACCTCCTTAAGGCGGTTGCTCCCGCTCGTATCGAGTAGCCATCCTGCCGGCAGGATGGCTCCCGCGACTCGCCAGCCGCCTTCTTGAACGTGTGTCGATAAAGTGCCTGGCCGGCGGTGAAAGGCCGCCCAAACCCGGCCATGCAAGGATTCTAGCAGCGAGCCAGTGCGGTCGGTAGGTCCAAAGACTGGCGAGATGAGCAAACGGCGGATGATCGCCGCTCCAACGCAGCGGCAGATGCCGAAGATGGGGCAAATTGCAGGGAGAGGTGCTTAAATGGGGGAGTTATCGAATTACGTCCCCTGACCAAGCGCCCCTGGAGAAGGTCACCTTCTTGCCCGCGCATTCACCGGGATTCTTTGACCACAACAGTGGTCAAGAATTGGAAGGTCGCAGCCTCCCCATTTACCGATAATGCTAGGCCTGTCGGGTCCTTGGGCGACCGCGCCTCCGACCTTCCTTAAGCCAGTAATAGACCGCGTCTTCCGTGCGCTTTATCTCGATGTCTCTGCCGGACATCCGGGCGGCATCTCCCAACCTGCGCCTGACTGTGGAGAGAGTCTCTCCCGGCGATGGCTGTACGACACCTGCACTTCCCCTGGGCAGGCTACTGATGCTCTCGAGGTAGGCGGCGAGGTCCTTTTGCCTCTTGCCACCGCCCGTGAGTCTCATCGCTTCCTCAACAGACGTAGTTGTGAACTGCGGCATACTCTATGAAGGCCTCCGATCTTTATCCCGCATCGCCACACAGAGAGTCTGGTCGATACGCAGCAATAATAATATGCCACAAGAGTCAGTCCGCGTCACCCCAAAAGATCGGCCAGCTACCTCAAGTTACTTGTACCTAGTCTCGTTCAGGCTACTCGCAACAATTGGTGCGAAGCTAACGGGGCATAAACGCCGATAGCCTCCACGCCCCTGCGAGGGGAATTAATATGGACATTTGTAGATGTCTACCAGGGGCCTTACTAGCGAAGGACCGTCTACTTCACCGACAGCCAACCCACCCAAAATCGAATGCATACGCCGGTCTACTCGCTGTTACCAACGAGGTGCGTCAGCATCTCCAGCGAGTCTTGTTACGAGTGCGCGAATGCAATCTGTTCGACCAAAAGACAGGTTTAAGGGCCAAACTGGCGGGATCAGGCCATTGGCATGATCGACCGTTACCGACCGGTCCAGATCCAATGTTGAAGAGTCAATGTTCGCCCATTCGTATGCTGCGCCTCCCCGCGGCGCATTCAGCGGTCGGTGAGCTAGACAACCCCGGACTCAATCACACCGGACAAGATACTGGGGGCGATACGCCATCGGCACCGTCGACTCTCTCTCAATCGGTGCCAAAACCCCTGTAATCCCTGACAGATTTGCCTTACCTGGACACTGCCTCAGGGTGTCCGGAGACCGGAGACTCAATGGTGCAGGACTCGCCACTGCAAACCCTCTCTACTGAGCCTGGAGTAGCTATGCAACTGAGCGTCTATCATGGGGATATGGCCACCTTTCGGATGTCCATGCTGATCCTCGCGATCGCTCACGCACTGTTCGTGGGCCTCACGGCTCTGGTGGGCGCTTTTGCGGACGGTGGAGACGCCTGGTCGCGGCTACTGGTTGTGCTCGTTCACCCCGCGTGCGCGGTGGCCATGCTCTGGTTGACCTGGCATCAGCGGCCAGCGACTCCGGCGATAATCGCTGTAGGGCTCATCATGGTCGTGAACGTCGCCGCCGATCTGTCACTCGCCCAATTGATCTCCGCAGGTTCCGTGAAGGGAGACTGGTGGTTGGCGTTGCTATTTTCCGTGGTCCCGGGGATCGGGATCGTCTACGCTCTCGCCATCCTCAGGGCATCACGTCCAACCACAAGGTAGCTGCCGGGTGCCCGCGGCGCCTTGATCCGATTCCTCATCGGTATCGGCGTTCGGCCACGATGTGACCGGCAATCCAGGAGACGCCCATTACCGGCCAAACGAACCACCAGTTGATAAGGGGCAAGCCGACATGCTGTAGGAAGCCGTAGCAGAAGGTGACCGCCGCGGTCGACCCGAAGGCTATGGCGAACGCCTCCAGCTTGATGCGCCTCTGGATCTCGTCCAGGTCACGCATAAACCCCACGTATGCTGCTATCGCATACAGAAACGGCACCATGGGCAATACGGCCACGGGGTAACGCCATGTCGCATCCGGATAGGCGGAGGTCAGTAGCCCCGTCCCGACGACGAGCGCTGCGTAGATCAGCAACGCCAAGGTCATCCGCGTCGAATAGCCTCTCCTAGCACCGTCCATGGTCTATGCGGCCCCCTCGAGAATTCCCAGATGGGCTGTGTAAGGATAACTGGAATTCACACCGCAGATTGCCCTGGCTGCCAGCGTGATCGGCCGAAATGCCAGGATGTCTTAGGGATATAACCGGCCCACACAAGCGAAGACCGCTAGAGAGCCGGATAGCCGACCATGCTTAAGTGGACAGCAGATCGGGGTTGGGGAGTGGTGATAGCGCTGGGCGTCATCGTATGGCCCACAGCCATTTTCCTTCAGGCCTGTCTCGGCACTCACGCGACCCATTAGGGCCGGGTAGTCAGTTTCAAACTGACACAGTGTCGTAGAGGAAATTGCCTAATGGAAGCGGGCGTTAGAGCGCTCATCCAGGACTTCCATATGGCTGGATACCCGCGCCACCTGTAGCCGCACCGAGCGGCGGCAGGAAAGAGACAGCAAGGGGCGATGATTACGCGGCGCAGGGGCAGCCCTGTGCGGCAAGGACACCGGGAACTCGGATCGGTGGACCTGTGGCTCGAGCCCTTCTGGTCTTGTCCTATCTACTCCCTGGGCGCCGGCCCGATCACCCTGTACTTTCTGTCAGCGGTCCGCTCCTCGGTTGGCAGCACCTGGACGACGACCCGCGAGAGGCCGACGACCTCACCGTCTGAGTCGAAGCTGTAGTTGTCCCCGATCGCACCGCTCCAGGTGATCTCGTACATGCAGTCCCTGAAGCCGTCCGCATCCTGGTCGTCGTTCGTCTTTCTGAGGCACTCGGCCGCGATGTACACATCGTCGTATGCAGATCCCAGATGCCAGGGCAGCGTAACGTAGTTGTAGCGCTCCCTGAAGTTGGCCAGAACCTCCTGCGCCTTCTCGTTGTCGGGATCCAGGTCGGCCGTGATCGCCTTCAGGCCAGTTGCGGCATCGCCGGCTATCTCAAGGGCGGTCGTTCCCACCGACACCGTTTCCGCGTAGATGGGACCATCGAATCCCACCTCTCGTGCCTGCTTCATGATGGTCCCGGCAGCAAACTCCGATTGTGGGGAGATGTGCAGCGCGTCGGGATCGGCCTCAAAGAGCTTTATCAGCTGGGTCCTGAAATCGGTGACGTCGGATGCAAATCTCTCCTCGGCCACGATCCGGCCGCCGCGCTTTTCGAACTGGGCGGCGGAGGTACGCCTGACACCCTCGGCGTAGTCGGTGGCCTCGGTAATCGTGGCAACCGTTCGAATACCGTCCTCCCACAGGACGTTTCCGGTGTCGATGCCTACCTGGATGTCGCTGATCTGAGTGCGAAAGATGTAGTCGCCGGCCTTGGCGATGTCCGGGTTGCTCGCCAGCCCGGAGAACAGGATGACTCCATCCGCCTCCGCCAGCGGGGCGGCTCCGAGCATGGCTCCGCTGCATGAAGTTCCCAGGATGATCTTCAGACCATCAACCTTCGTCAGCTTGTTGTAGGCGGTTATTGCGTCCTGGGCGTTGCACTTGGAGTCCTCAACGACGAGCTCGAGCGGTCGCCCATTTATCCCGCCCGCAGCATTGATCTCATCGGCGGCCATCTGCTTTGCGTTGTTGGCCACCGTACCGTAGGTTTCGCCAGTGCCGGTCAGCGATTCCATCACGCCGATCCTGAACGGCTCGGGATCGTCCCCCCCGTCGCCACCACAGGACACTGCGGCCAGAGCCAGCACCAGGCCAAGTAAGACGATCAGTTGCTTAAGCATCAGCCAAATCGTACCCCCAATTAAGGAGCGCTGCCCCGCACCGCCACTGGCCTTCAGGCATTTAGCCGCCGCGTTCGGACCCTTCCGATGGCACCAGGAAGATCGTGCACCGACAACCGAACAAAAGGCATGCGCTGGCGGGGTAGTCTACATGTCCTCACTCTCACAAGGCATCCGGGACCAACTCTGCCCATCTGCCAAATCGTTACCGGCCGGACTGTCGGAACTGGTCCTCCCCATGCCCGCACACCCAGGGTGTCCTCGCGAGCCCAGAATCCGCTGCAGGGCCTCGGCCATTGTCCAGAGGCGCAGTCTGAATGGGGCTCAATATCCGAACCGGATCCCTCGATTGTGGGGCAATAGTGGCGTAAGGACGCTACTCGTGGCACGTAAGACTGGCGGGTCGCCGCTGATTTAAGCCAGCGTCCCAGAGCCCCGGCCCGGTCGCCTCGAGCGGGCGGTCGAAGTTAGGGAGCCCCGACGCCCTCGTGTACCAGGGACCGCGGCGACGGGGGCTGGTATGCAGTGCTCGCCTGAAGAGTTCGTAACCTAGGGTTGGCATCCCATGGCTTGCGAGTGAATCGACGTCCAAGGTCCCTCGTAATTTCCTGCCATTTCCGCTCTTCATCTGGCGTTATGAATGTCACTGCTTCACCGGTTCGTCCCATGCGGCCGGTCCTGCCGACCCGGTGGGTGAAAAGCTGTTCAGAGTCCGGCAGATCATAGTTGATGACCTGGCCAATGCCCTCAATATCCAGACCTCGGGCGGCGACGTTCGTTGCAACCAGTATCGGCGTGGAGCCGGAGCGGAACGCGGCCATTACGCGCTCACGCGCCTTTTGGCTGAGGTTCCCCTGGAGCGCCCCCACCGGGAAGCCCAAGGTGCTCAACTGCTTGGCCAGCTTCTTTACCCCGTGCTTGGTCTTGCCAAAGACTATGACGGGCATGCCATCCCGCTGGTCCAGAAGGCTTTGCAGGGCGCGTATCTTCTCGCTCTTGGCGATGGTGTAGACGGAGTGCTTTACGGTGGGCAGCGTTTGCAGGTCCGAGTCGACCTCGGCCTTCGCCGGGTTACGCAGGTGCTTTGTGGCCGTCTTTGCAACCCACACCGGCATTGTCGCCGACAGGAGCGCCGTCTGCCGGCTGGAAGGAGTCCCGCCGAGGATAGCCTCAACGTCGTGGGCAAACCCCCTGTCGAGCATCTCGTCCGCCTCGTCCAACACCAACAGGCGCACAGATTCGAGCTTCAGGGTGCCCTGCCGGAGGTGGTCGAGCGTGCGGCCAGGCGTCCCGATGACGATCTGGGCACCGGACCTTAGTTCAGTGCTCTCCGGCCTCGAGGAGCGGCCGCCGTAGAGCAGGCTGACGCGCAATCGGTGTGGTGAGGCGATTTCCTTGGTGACTGCAGCCACCTGGATGGCCAACTCACGCGTGGGGACCAGCACCAGCGCTTGAACCTGCCGGACCGAGGGGTCGCACCGTTCCACCATCGGGACCGCATACGCCAGTGTCTTCCCAGATCCTGTCCGTGCCTGTCCGATCAGGTCACGTCCCGCCAGCAATAGAGGGATGGCCTGCCCCTGTATGGGCGTGGGGGCCGTGATGCCGAGACGTAGGAGCGCCGACCTGGTGGCGGCCCGCAGGGCAATTTCAGGAAACACCGAAACACCTGCCGGTTCGAGGCCGGCAGGAGATTCCTTCGTGCGATTTGACTCCGTTTCCTGCGGCGGCGCCTGGCAGGCAGAGCGCCGGGCCCTGAAGCACGAGCGGCAGTATACGGGACGATTCTTGTTCGGCCGGAAGGGGACGGTCGTGGGCGTCGCGCAGTGTGCGCAAACGACTTGGTGCTCTGGCCTACGGTTGTGCAAACCTAGACGTGCGGACGGGGATTTCGACGGCATGCGGAAACGGACTCCTTAAGCCCAAGGGGCGCGATAGGTGTTCAAAGTGGGGACAATGACGAACGATGGGAAGGGGGACGTTTCCTTGCGGTGGACCGTCCGCACGCGATTGGGCGTGCTCTAGTTACTCTACCAGAAAACAGGGCGGCCGACTTGCAATTGGCCCGTAGGCCATCCGCTTGGCTCAATCTTCATGAGGCTCTTCCCGCGCCAGGGGCCGGGCACAGCTGGGCATCGAAAGCCGCCAGCCTCAGAGGGGTACGCTCCGGCCTCGCCCGGTGCAGGCTCAGGCTATCGCGATCGTCGGGCCACGTGCCCTGAGACTCTGCGGGCATAGACGTGTCTTACGTCGTAAGTGAAATGGCGACAGCGCAACCGACTGCCAGCACCAGCATCAACAGCAGCCACAGATCGTTCAGCCTCCGGTCGCGCCCACCAACCTTCATCGCAAGACCCCCGTGCGTTCCCCGGGTGCCCGGGCCATCGGCGACCTCCCAACGCCGCCCCAGGTTGCCGGAATGTTGTCTCTACCATCTAGAACGTTTGGAGTGGGGACACCGTTGCGATGGGAATCGGCAGCTTCATTCGTAGAGACACCCCGCGGGGAGGCGAACATTCACCAGGACGGCTCGTCGGGAGTCGCATCCAGATATACCGTCGGTCACGCAGGCTGGGCCCCGGGGCCAGCGCGCGGAACGCAACGGAGGTGCACTCGCGGCTGGACTGCCTGTAGTGCTTTGTCGCCGAGCTTCCGACACCGTGGTGCCGTTTACGCGGCAAGCTCTCTAGCCAGGCGGGTCCGCCGAGCCCACCGGCCGACCGTCCTCCAGTCTCAGCAGGTAGCGGTAGTCGTACCCCATCCGCCTTATGCGCTGCCCGCCATCGTCGCGGTCGAAGACGACAATCACCTGCCTGACAAGGCTGCCGGCGCTCTCGACGGCATCGATACATCTGATGATCGAGCCTCCGGTCGCACAGGTGTCGTCGACGATCGCTACGACGGGTTCGAGGTTGCCCTCGATCTGCCTGAGAAGGCCGTGGGTTCTGGTTTCTGTCCGAACGTAGAAGCCACGGCGCGGCACCGGCGACTGGTGCACTACGGCGGCAACCACGGTTATCGCCGCCGTGACAGGCCCCCCGATGCAGCCGACATCGGCGTCGAGCAGCTCGGACATGCGTCGGCCGACGAGAGAGCCGCCTTCGGGCGACAGCATGAACGAGCGTCCGTCCACGTACCAATCGGTCGACTGGCCGTCCGTCAATTCGAATCGTCCCCGGCGAATGTAAGGCTGTACCAGGCGGGCCAGATCAGTCTGCAGTCCCGTATCCTCTCCATTCATTCGATCGCCAAGGTCCCGCTCTGAGGCGCCAGGAATCTACTCCCGGCAGCCATCGGGCCGCCGGCGCCCAGGAGTTCAATAGGCAGCTCGATCAAGTGTATGGGCTCTGCCTCAGCGATATCGGAGATCATCAATACTGCAACGAACACCACCGCGACGATGATAAATGCGCGGGTGAATCACATTCTCCACGGGTTGTCGCCGGCAGTGTGCATTCAGCGGTTCGGCAGGCTCAGCGCGGGTGAACCGGGTCCATTTCTCCTTTTGCGGCCACAAGCGCATGGACAGCCGGAAGGTTCCTGAACGCACCGTCGTAGTCCAGTCCGTAGCCCACCACGAACACGTCCGGCACCCTGAACCCGAAGTAGTCCACCTCTACTTCGTGGGTGCGGCGGGACGGCTTGTCCAGCAGGGCGCAGATCCTGACAGACCGCGCCCCCAGGGCCTTCAGCCTCTCCGACAGAAGCGCGCACGTTGCCCCGGTATCGACTATGTCCTCGACAATCAGGACGTCCCTTCCGTCGATGCGTTCACGGCGGGGCATCCAAAGGGCCTCCAGATCCGCCGCGCCCGTGCCCTCATAGCTCCTGGTGCCCACCGTGGTGACACGCACAGGCGCCCCGAACGCGCGCATCAGGTCCGCCAGGAAACACACCGCCCCGTCCATCGCACCGACAAGGACCAGTTCAGATAGCTCGTAGTGCTCGCCCACCTTGGCGGCGATGTCCTCAACTGCCCTTTCTATCTGGCTCTCTGAGACAAGGGCCGGTCCCAGTTTCATGTTCTCAAACGCAGCCATTGCGATCCCGGATGCCAGTATTGCCGACCTTTAGGCCCTCCGCTACTCGCTCAGCTAAGCCTGCGGACACTTGGGCTTGAGCCAAGGTTGATCCCCCAAATCGCGTTCTTCAGGTTCATCCGCCCTGGAGGCAAAGCAGGCGAAGATTCTAGGTTGTCTGCGGCCCGACTCGCCGCCGCCGGGTGTTGCGGGGCGCGCCCGACTATACGGAGAGTTTTGCGACGTTCGCTCTACATGTCGACGGGGTCGAAATATCTGAGCGTCGGCTCACCTTCCAGGTTGGCCGCAAAACACTCTGACCAGCCCGTTTCGACCCGCCAGCTTACGTACTCCTGATGATGGTCATAGGACTCCCACTCCTCCATGAGGAACCACCTGTCAGGGTCGTCAGAGTCCTTCATCACCTCAACGGATATGCACCCTGAAAAGGCACGGGTATCAGGGAGTGCGTCCCTCATCATCTTCTCCGCGACGGCGGTCTGCCCTGGCTTCACGCGGAAATCGAAAGTCGCCTTCTTTGTCATCTCGGACCTCCGTCTGGCTTCTCCTGGCTAGTCAATCAAGATCGCAAAAGGACCGAACGCTCCGGCAGCCCGCAGTCTAAACCGACTTTTCCGAATCGCTCACTACCGGGACGAATTCACTACTGCCCGGGTAACGTGCCTGTGAGAACTATTGAGCGCGTCACGTTTCACATCACCAACCCCGCTTCACAGGGGTACAAAGGCCCGCAAGAGCCCCAAGTGCGGCCGAGCCGATTCCAGGGCGACGTTCCCACGTCAACCCGGCGCGCTCTTTGCTCATCTGACCTCAAGGCACTCAGTCTTATGCATCTTGGCCAGCGGGTTCGACAGTGCTGGCGGATCGATATCCGTATCCCTTTCGCTGATCCATCACGCTAGCCGCAGTCATGCCCCTTGAGGCAGGTCAGGGGGTTCCGTACGGAACCGGTCAACTGGCCCGGGCTCCAGACTGAAGGGGGCACCCTGCACCATCGCATCACGGTCAATGCCCTCTCGGGACCTTGACCGGAAACATATAAAATTGACACAAGCACTCGGGCCGGTCTGCGACCGGTTTCACGTCCCCACATCAGCCAGGACAGCATTCGACTGACCCCGAACTACCCGGTTTTGACGCCATCATCCCGCCGGGGTTGGCACCCGAGCCTCAGGGCTACCAGGAGCGGCGCGTCTTCGGCCATGGCGTTGGCTGCTGTTCTCGCCGGCATACTGCTTGCGAGCGTCTTGCCCGGGGGGCTCGCAGGCCATCTGGCATTTGCTCAGACGACCGACTCCTCCATCTTGTTCTCCGAGAACGGTGAGGACCCGGTCGGCACCTTCAGGGCCCACGACCAGGACGGTGATGCGATCACATGGTCCCTTGGCGGTCCGGACGCCGACCTGTTCACCATCGAAGATGGCGTGCTGAGCTTCAGGGATCCTCCCGACTACGAGGAACCACAGTCCGCGGCGGGGGCAAACGCCTACAGGGTGACGATCAAGGCCAGCGGCGGCAGGCACGACTTGACCGTGACGGTTACGGACGTGGACGAGGCGGGAGAGGTGACCATCAGCAGGCTGCAGCCGCAGGTCAGCCGGCCACTATCGGCAAGCCTGTCGGATGTGGACGACGGGGTGACGGGCGAGCGGTGGCAGTGGGCGAGGTCTGCGGACGGAGCGAACTGGATGGAGATCGCGGGTGCGACATCCGCGAACAGGAGCCCGGCTCCGGCTGATGAGGGCATGTACCTCCGCGCAACGGTAACCTACTCCGACAAGTTCGGTCCGGGCAAGAGCGCCTCTGCGGTGAGCGTAAACAGGGTGGAGGCAAGGACGCTGTCCAACGCCGCTCCCTCCCTTGCCGGCCAGGACAGAGATGGCGACGCGCTCGTCGTCCGGTCGATCCGCGAGAACACGGCGGTGGGAAGGAACGTAGGAAGAGCCATCTCAGCGACGGACGCCGACGACGACATACTGTTCTACGAATTGCTGGACACGCCCGACCTGGAGGACGGGCTTGGTGATCCGCGATTCACCATCGACAGTCGCTCCGGCCAGATAAGGGTCGGCAAGGAGCTGGGTTGGGAGGCCGGACAGCGCGAGGACGAGGACTCGACGAGCCCGAACCTATCCGGCGTCCCCGCGCTGCCTGCTGACGAAGACGCCGGCGAAGAGGGCAACAGCGAGTACTTGCTGCGTGTGAGGGTGAGCGACCCGTCGACCGCTTCGGCCACCGTGAACGTGATCGTCAGGGTCACCAACGTAGACGAAGCCCCTGTCTTCGCAGAGGACGCACCGACGGAGCTGTGGGTAGGTGAGGGCACAAACCAAGCACTCTACTGGCATCAAGTGAACGGCACCGAGACAGAATACGTAGATGCCGACACCTACGCCGTGACCGACGAGGACGAAGGTGACACGACCTTCACCTACTCGGTGACGGGCGACGACCGCGACGTCCTTGCCTTCGATGACGATGACATCCTGAGCTTTAAGGAGGGACACGAGACCGACCTGGAAGAGAAGGCCTCGTACTCGATCACCGTCGTGGCGCGCTCCGGCAGGCGAACCGCCACTCTGGACGTGACCGTCAACGTGGGAAATTCGCTGGAGGATGGCGAGGTCATCTTGTCCCAGAGGGAGCCGCAGGTGGGCACCGAGGTATATGCTGCGGTCGTTGACCCCGACGGTGCCGCGTCCGTCAGGAGCTGGGCGTGGGAGCGGTCCGACGAGATCACCGAGGATGCGAACGGCGACCCGTCGGCCGAGTGCCGGGGCGACCCGGATACGCCCGGCGTCGTGGGCGGCTGGACCCAAATACCGGGAGCCACCTCGGCGGTCTACACGCCGTCGCCGGCCGACGTAAACAGGTGTCTGCGGGCCATCGCGGTCTACACGGACGACCTGCACAGGGCCATCCTTGCCGTCTATCCGGTTGCCGCAACGGTGGATGTCGAGAACTGCCTCGCAGGCAGTCAGGAGACCGGTGAGCTGGCATGTGAAACAGGCACCGTTGCCGAGGTGCGGGTCGAGACCTGTACTGAAGACCCGGTAACCGGTGATCTGACGTGCACGGTGACGACCGAGCCCGGGGGCACGTACATATGGATGGCACGGGAGATAGGGACTTCGGAAGCACCCGTGCAGGCCGGAGTCCCGCCAACTCCGCTCCAAAGTTCGTGGACCAGGACTTAAGTGCCGCTGGAGACCAGTCGGCCAGGACCAGCCGCAAGGTGGCCGAGAACACCGAGGCCGGACTGGGCATCGGATCACCGGTCAGTGCCGATGACGAGGACGGCGACCTGCCCATCTATTCACTGGACGGTGCGGATGCTGGATTCTTCAGCATATCCAGGACTACCGGCCAGCTTATGACAAAGGCCGCCCTGAACTACGAGGCCAGGAGAAGCTACGCGGTGATGGTGATCGCCACCGATCCCTCGGGCGCTTCGGACAGCATACACGTGACCATCAACGTCACCGACGTGCACGACCCAGTGAATATAACCGGAGACCGCTCGGTAAGCTACGCGGAGAACGGCACGGGACCGGTCGCGAGCTACAGCGCATTCGACGAGGAGGGGCATGCCATAGAGTGGTCCCTGAGCGGTCCCGATAGCGACCTGTTTGCCATCGACGGCGGCGTGCTGAGCTTTGCCGAGCCCCCGAACTACGAGCACCCTGAGTCTGCATCCACCAGTTCTCAGTTGGCGGCGAGGAACGTCTACAGGGTGACCATCAGGGCCGCGGGCGGCACCCGGAGCGTGACCGTGACCGTTACGGACGTGGATGAAGCCGGGACGGTGAGCATAGACAGGCCGCAGCCACAGGTCGACAGGCCACTTTCGGCAAGCCTGTTGGACGAGGACAACGGGGTGACGGAAGAGAGGTGGCAGTGGGCGAGATCACGTGACGGGCGGACCTGGACGGACATAGAGGGAGCGATATCGGCGGCGCGCACCCCGGCGGAAGTTGATGTGGGCATGTACCTGCGCGCCTCGGTCACCTACTCGGACATCTTCGGCTCAGGCAAGACCGCCTCTGCGGTCAGCGCCAACCGGGTGGAGGCAAGGACCCTGTTCAATGACGCACCTTCCTTCGCCGACCAGGATGAAGATGAAGACACCACGTATATCGAAGTCTCCCGGTCCGTGCCCGAGAACACGGCCGTAGGCACGCCGATAGGCGAGCCTGTATCGGCTTCGGACGAGAACGAGGACGTGCTGTTCTACGAGCTGCTGGACACACCCGACCTTGAGGATGGCGACAGGCGAGCGCGGTTCACGATCGACAGCCTCTCCGGTCAGCTCAGGGTCGGCAGGATGCTGGGTGCGGATCCCGGCCAGACCGAGGACGAGGACTCGACATCCCTGGTCGGCGATCCGGCGCTGCCTGCCGATGAGGATGCAGGCCTTGCCGACAACAGCAGGTACGTCCTGCGGGTGAGGGTGACCGACCCGTCAACCGCCTCGGCCACGGTCAACGTGATCGTAATGGTTACCGAGGTGAACGAAGCTCCCCACTTCGATGAAGACGCGCCTACGCTTCTGAGTGTCACAGAGGTCACGGAGGACGAGGAGCCGCCGGTCATCAGGATCGAGCACGGTAACGCCCGGGTGGATGCTGACACCTACGCCGTTACCGACCAGGACGGCAGCGTCAGCGGCACCGAAGGGTATAACGACACTAACTACACGTACTCGGTGTCCGGTCCCGACAGCGATGACCTTGCCTTTGACGACGCCGGCGTCCTTAGCTTCCTGGAGGACCATGAACCTGACTTCGAAGATCGAAGCTCGTACTCGATAACCGTCGAGGCCCACTCAGGTGAGGGCGACCGCCACCTGATCTCCACACTGGACGTGACCATCGAGGTGGTCGATGCGGAGGACCCCGGAGGGGTCGTTCTGTCCCAGAGGCAGCCGCAGGTGGGCATCGCGATACATGCCGTGGCCGGAGACGAGGATGGTGGCGTGGTCATCAAGAGGTGGCGGTGGGAACGGTCCGCCGAGGTCACCGTGAACGAGCGGGGCATTCCGTCGTTCGAGTGCGAGGACGACCCGGCGACACCGGGAATTGACGGCGTTGGCGGCTGGACCGAGATACCCGGAGCCACGGCGGCCGTCTACACCCCGAAGCAGGCCGACGCCGGCAGGTGCCTGAGGGCTACGGCGATCTACACGGACAACATTGGCAACCGCAACGATGAGGCGACAGGCATCCTGGAGGTTCCTGCCCGAGTCGGCCATTCCGATGACACCGATCGGCAGGCCGACAGCGGCTTTGTCAATGTCGCCCCCGTGTTCCCGGACCAGGACTTCCTTACCGAGGGGGACCAGTCCGAGACCACCAGCCGGGAAGTGGCCGAGAACACTGAGGCCGAGCGGAGCATCGGACAAGCTGTCAGCGCCCGCGACGATGACGATGACCTGCTGATCTACACCCTGGGCGGTGCCGACGCCGCCTCGTTCAGCATATCCAGGAACACCGGCCAACTGATGACGAAGGCCGACCTGGATTACGAGGACAGGAGCAGTTACACGGTGGTCGTGACCGTCACCGACCCGTTTGGCGCCACGGACAGCATCGTGGTGACCATCAACGTTACGGACGAAGACGACCCGGCGGTGATACGCCTTAAGTGAGCGGTATCTGCAGGAATCTCCCGCTGCCGTGGACCGTTTAGGAGGGTTCGGTCCCTTGGTTCGTGGGCCGGGCCAGCTAAGACCCGGCAGCCTCGCACAGGAACGCATCCCGCATGCAGGATGAGCGACTCCAGCGCCCCTGGCCTGGGGACTGGCTCAGCTTCTCCCGCAGCAAAGTCCCGTCACCCGGACCTCCAGAACGACCTCTTAAGGGAGACATGGATCTACAGGCCTGTTGCCCGATAGTCGCCTTCCGCGGCCTCCTCGCGCCAAGAGAGGGGACGGCAATGGAACCTTTCCCTGGCGTGCGGCGTCCATATACCACAGGCGATAATATGGCCCTCACCACGTGCAAGTAGAACTTCGAATGAGAACGCTCACGACATTGGCGGCCGTGACAATCGCTGTGCTGGCGGTGGCCGCGCTACAGGTCATTCAGCCCCAGCCGGTGCACGCCGACGCCGGCCTCGGCGAGCGCTACGACACCAACGATAGCGGCTTCATCGATCGCGACGAGGTGCTGGCCGCCATATTCGACTACATAGGCGGCGAACTCTCAAAGGACGAAGTCCTTCGGCTAATTGGCCTCTACTTTTCGGACGTTCCGGTAAGAGCCGCGGACGAGCCATCTCCGGAGGTGGAGCCCGTCGCTCCGGACAGCTATGTAGCCGTCGTTCCCCGGGCGCTTCGGTCGGGCTTCGAAGAGCGTGTATCGATATCGCTTCTCAGTGGTGATCAGCCGGCTTCCGGCGACGTTCGACTGACCCTTCGGGACGACGAGGTCACCCTGCTTTCCCTGCTGGGCAGGGTGGAAGGAACGGGAGGCCTAAAGATTCTCGTCCCTCAGATCGAAAGTGGGACATACGAGATCGAGATACGAGTCGACGGCATTCAGGAGACTCGCAGGGCCCCCGTCGAAATCGTTGATGGCGTGGCCCTGTTCGTCGAGACGGATAAGCCGATATACAAACCCGGCCAGACCGTCCACGTTCGGCTCATGACCCTGGATGCACTCCTAAAACCCCGGCCGTATGCCGCCACGATCGAGGTTCAGGACGCCAAGGGTCTGAAGGTGTTCAGAAAGGAGGTTGAAACCGACGAGTTCGGCATGGTCACGGTGGATCTGCCGCTCTCGACGGAGCCGAACCTCGGTGTCTGGAAGCTCACCGCAATCGCCGGAGACCAGAAGACCGAGCTGGACGTGCGTGTCGAGGAATACGTCCTGCCGAAATATGAGGTCACTGTCGCAACCGAGAGAGATTGGGTACTCGCCGGCGATCCGATCACCGGCACCGTCTCTGGGGAATACTCGTTCGGCAAGCCGGTCGAGGGCGACGTGGAGATCATCGCCTCGCGGTATGTCGGTCAGTGGGAGGAATTCGCCCGGTTCAGCGGGCCAATCGACGGCGAGACGCCGTTCGAGCTACCGGCTGTGGGGTTCGTCGCGGGTGTTCCGCAGGCCGGTGGACAGGGGAACGTGACGCTCGACGTGACCATCCGCGAAAAGGGCACGGGATACGTGGAGAGGACGAGCAAGCTGCTGACCGTGGTGGCCTCTCCGGTAACCCTGAAGGTGATCCCGGAGAGCCGGGTGTTTAAGCCGGGTCTTGAGATGGGCTACCTGGTCGTCGCCCAGACTCCTGACGGGACACCTGTCGACACCGACGTGACGCTGACCATCGACTATGTGAATGAGCATTTCTGGGGAACTGAAGCTTCGTCCAGCCACACGGTAACGACTTCCGGTGGCAGGGCCCTGGTAAAGACCGCTCCTCCAGAAGGCGCCGTCGCCCTGACGCTGTGGGCCGAAGCCGACGGCTCATACACGTCGCTTTCGCTGCAGTCGGGTCATTCGCCGTCCGGGAACTTCATCCACTTAGAGCAGTTGACCACGGGCGATATAAGGGCTGGCGACATCGTCCGGTTCCGGGTCAACTCGACTAAGGAAGCTAGCAATTTCTACTACGAGGTACTCTCCAGGGGTACGACGCTCTTTACTGGCGTTTCGTCGGGTCCGATTATCGAATTCGCGGCTACCCACCTGATGGCCCCGTCATCGCGCCTCCTCGTCTACCAGATCCTCCCGAACAACGAGATCGCCGCCGACTATCTGCCCTTCAGCGTCAGGGCTGCGTATCCGCACAAGGTCAGCGCGGGGTTTGGTCGGGAGGAGGTCCGGCCGGGAGACCCGGTAGATATCGACGTTCAGACGCAGGGAGAGTCGAGGGTCGGGCTTGTGGCCGTCGACAGGTCGGTGTTCATCCTGGCCGAGAACCGGCTGAACCTCCAGCAGGTGTTCAATGAGCTGGAAAGGCTGTACCTGGAGCCCCAGGCGGAGCTTCACGACGCACGTTACCTCGAGACCATCGAGACCCGCGGCGCGCAGGAGACGTTCGAGGCGGCCGGGACGATCGTCCTGACCAACAAGGAAGTGCCGACTGGCGAAACCTTCAGACCAGCCGCTCATAGTAGCGGAAGCAATGATGGACGACGCCGTGGTCCTGGAAGCCGAGCGGGCGGTGGAGGAGGAACCTGAAGCTTCAGCCCCGTCCGAGGCGTCGGCGGATACGCTTGCGGACGTTCAGCGCGTGCGCCAGTACTTCCCTGAGACCTGGATCTGGCAGGACATCCAGACCGGCGAGGACGGCCGCGCGGTCGTGGCTGTGCAGGCGCCGGACAGCATAACGACGTGGATGCTGCGCGCGGTTGGCATCTCAAAGCAGCACGGACTGGGCGTGGGCGAAAGCTCGCTGCGCGTGTTCCAGCCCTTCTTCCTGACCGCCGACCTGCCCTTCTCGGCCATTCGGGGCGAGGAGTTTCCGGTCAAGGTCGCCCTGTATAACTACCTAGATACCCCGCAGCAGATCCTCGTCGAGATCGAGGAGGCCGACTGGTTTGATCTACTGGATGAGCCAGCCAAATCGGTCACGATAGGCGCCAGCGACATCGGTGGCGCGGAGTTCACTATCCGCCCGACGAGACTGGGCACCGGCCCGATCAAGATCGTCGCCCGAAGCACCGAGGCCGCCGACGCGGTGATCAAGAACCTCCTGGTAGAGCCCGAGGGCGTCGAGGTCGAGATCGTCGAGAATCACGTTGTCTCCAGCGGTGATGAGCGCGAGCTTTTGCTCGACGTACCGCCGGGAGTTATCGACGGGTCCGCACGAGCCTACGTCGCGGTGACCGGGAGCCTCCTAACGCAGAGCATCGAGGGTCTCGACCGTCTGCTTAGGATGCCATTCGGGTGCGGCGAGCAGAACATGATCCTGTTCGCCCCGAACGTGTACATCGCCCGCTACCTTGACGAGACCGGGCAACTGAAGCCCGAGATCATGGCCAAGGCGGAGCACCTGATGCTGGTTGGCTACCAGCGCCAGCTGACCTACCGGCGGGGCGACGGCAGCTTTTCCGCCTTTGGCAATAGCGACCCGGTGGGCAGCCTCTGGCTGACGGCGTTCGTCCTAAAGACCTTCGCCGAGGCGAGAGACCTGATGTACATCGACCGGACGGTGCTCGACGAGGCGGCCGCCTGGATAGAAGGTCACCAGCTTGGCGACGGCTCGTTCGAAAGCGTCGGATTCCTGCATCACCAGGAACTCCTCGGCGGTCTGCAGGGTCGCGATGCCCTCACGGCCTACGTAGCAATAGCCCTGCTGGAGGCCGGGCGGGAACATGCGACGGAGAGCGCCATTGCCTACCTGGAGGGCAGGCTGGACTCGATCGAGGACCCGTACACGATGGCTATCACCGCGTATGCGCTGGAGCTCGCAGGCAGTGCAGCAAGGGACGAGGCGTACGAGAAGCTGTTGTCCATGGCCCGAGAAGACGAAAACGGCGCACTGTTCTGGGGCGGGGACGGACCGCCTACTCAGGACTATCCGAGCCCTGGTCACGGGAATCGGAGCGCAGCCATAGAGACGACTGGTTATGCGCTGCTCTCGCTCGTGGAGCACGGAGATCTGGTGAGCGCCTCCCGGGCTGCCAGGTGGCTGGCAGGCCAGCGCAACGCGCTCGGCGGATTCGGCTCGACGCAGGACACGATCGTGAGCCTCAATGCCCTCACCTCCCTTTCTGCCAGCGTACGATCCGACGTGGACATGACCGTGACTCTGCGGAGCGGCGGCTGGAAAGAGGACGTACGGATCACGCCGGAGAACTCCGACGTCATGCAGATCGTGCAGGTTCCTCTAGGCGATACGCTCTCGATCGTGGCGGAAGGCAAGGGGGACGCCGTCCTGCAGTCGGTGCTCAGGTTTAACGTTCCGGAGAGCAGGGGCGAGGTCCAGGACGTCTTCGACATCACGGTCGACTATGGCACCGATCACGTCGAGGTCAACGACCTGATAACCGTCGCCGCCACCGTCACGTTCACACCACCCGGCCCGATACAGGCGGGCATGGTCGTGCTCGATGTTGCCGTGCCGACAGGTTTCGAGCCCGTGCGCGAGACCATCGCCACGCTCGTGGAGGAGACCGCCAAGCTCAAGCGCTTTGAGATCGCCGGCCGAAAGGTCATTCTCTATATCGAGGACATGAATCCCGGTGAGACCATTTCCCTGGAGTTTCAGGCACTGGCACAGTACCCGGTCAGGGCGATGGAAGTCGTTTCCCAGGTTTATTCCTACTATCGACCTGAGCTGCGGTCCGAAACGCTTGCCGGCTCTATGACCGTTACGGAGTAGCAAGAGCCCCGTCGTCAAGAGATCCGACGCTTGGCTTGAGGCGAGGACTCGGGTAGGTCAGTCCACCTGCACCCTGAATGCGTAGATCCCTCGCTCGATGTCTGAGACATACACTGTGCCGTCCAGCACCCGCACACCCCAGGCTCCCTGGAGGATGTCCCGCTCATGTCCGTCGGGCACGGTATCGAAGTGTCCAATTTCCCTGGGCCGCTCGGGATCCCTCAAGTCGACCACCCGTAGCCCGTCCACGTAATACGCGATGTACGCAATGCCTTCAACGACCTCCACATTGTGTATAGATACCCCCTTCCGCGTGGCAAATCTCGAGATCACCTTGGGATCGGCCAGGTCGGATACGTCGAGTATGGTCATGTGGCTGTCGTAGCCCTCGGAGTTGTGGGCGTAGTACAGCTTGTCGTCGATCCAAAAGGGCCATCCGCTGTGGCTGAAGATGCCCTCCCAGTTGATTGAGCTGATGACGGTTATGTCCCGCGGGTCTGTTACGTCCAGTATCCAAAGTCCCGCAGCGAGGTAGTTCAGAAAGGCGATCAGCCTACCCTCGACCTCGATTACGTTCAGGTCATGGGTGTCGTGGAAGTTAAACGCGGTGGCCGTGTCGGATTCGATTCTGAACCGGCCGGCGTGCACCGGCCGTGAGGGGTCAGAAACGTCTATCGCTAAGAGGTCGGTCTCCGGGTAATGGGAGTTGTTGATCGCATATACGAGACTTCCGTCCGGAGACAGAAAGATATTGTGAAAGTTCGTCTGCTGGCCCCCTGCCAGGAACTCGCCGATGTGCCTGGGTCTGGCGGGATCAGAGATGTCGTAGATCTGGAGGCCTCCGAAGATGGTGGCCGCATAGAGTATCCCGTCTCTCGCCTTTACGTCGAAGACAACACTCAAACCCGAGACAGACCCGACGAGGTTTCCATGGTCTGCGCCTATGATCTCGATCTCGCCGTCGTATCTGGGGGCGAACACGAGACCATCTTCGGCCCAGATGTCGGAATGTATGTATTCTCCCGGCTGGTTCCACAGGACCTCGACATTCTCGCTCGCCTTGGGCTCCTGTCGGGGCTCGATCCGGGTGAGCACTCCTCTAGCAACGAAGGTGGAAGACGAGATGGTGACCTCCACTTGGCTTCCGTCGATGGGCGCGAAGATCCGGAGACCCTCAAGGGTAATCCCCTCACAGGAAGACAGTTCCCAGCCGTCCGAGAGGTATCGCAGTTCGCAGATGGATCCCGGGCTGCCCAAGGGGCCGCCGCCCAGCCGCCACGGATCTCTGTAAGGGTCCTCGCCAGGGGTGATGCGAATGGCAAACCAGGGCGGCGAACTGGTCGTTTGCCCTGGATCAGCAACGAGGTCGGCGGCCCAGAGGCCGGGTGGCAAAAGATCGGTCGGCCCTATGTGCCTGATCACCTCGACCTCGACGGGTACCTCGATCTCCCTGACCACCTCGACTTCGACAGGAACCTGGACCTCCCTGACTACCTCGACTTCAACGGGTACCTCCACCTCCCTGACCACCTCCACCGCTCTGACCACCTCGACAACCCGTTCCACTTCGACCTCTTTGACCACCTCCACCTCGACGGGTATCTCCACCTCCTTGACCACCTCGACTTCGACGGGTACCTCCACCTCCCTGACCACCTCGACTTCGACGGGTACCTCCACCTCCCTGACCACCTCGACCTCGACAGGAACCTTGACCTCCTTGACCACCTCCACCTCGACAGGAACCTTGACCTCCTTGACCACCTCCACCTCGACGGGTACCTCCACCTCCTTGACCACCTCGACGACCCGCTCCACCTCTAACTCGACGGGCTGAGTTTCACCGCAAGCGGCGCCAATCGTCAGGGCAGCCGCGATCCATGGGAAGGCAAGAGTTGCGCGCCGCACGACCGCTCGGATTACTATCGACAAGGTCGCGAACTCACCGGTGTTTCCATCGTGTCTTCGGTATGGCTCAATCGGCATATGACCAGGTAAGCGTACGACCGCTGCCGATTGGAGCGCACGTGTCCACTGCCTGACGCCAACTCGAGGGACGATATCCATAGTGGAACTCCGCAGGTTGGATTCGAACCAACGACCGGTCGGTTAACAGCCGACTGCTCTACCGCTGAGCTACTGCGGAGCGTGCGTGGCTGCACGCGGCTGCGCGCCTACGTGCAGGGGATGGCGCAATTGTAACATCGGCCGCCGAGCCTAGTTAACCCAGGGAAGCGCCCTTATCCCATAGGAGCAGGTATAGGCGATGGTCAGGCCCTTGATCACCTTGCCTACGAGCACGATCCCCAGGAATCGAGCCATGGGGTATCGAGTCGCCCCCGCGGCGATTCCCACGAGATCGAACAGCGGGTTGGGAATGATCGACACCAGCAGGATGACTACCCACCCTCGCTTTCTCATCCACCACCGTATGCGAACGTAGGTCTTGCTACGGTCGACTAGACCTCCTCCACCATAGCCCACGGCGTAGCCCGAGACTTCTCCAAGAGTCTCACCTGTAGCCGCCAGGAGACCCAGCGCCAGCGGATTCAACACGACGCTTACGGCGCACAGCGAGATCAGCCCCGGTACGGGCAGCACCATGGCGGCGCTCCCGAGAAAGCTGAGGAAGAAGACCCCGGGATACCCGACGTTGGAGAGTTCGGACAGGTCTGAGAACCTGCTGCCGAGCAGCCAGGCTGCAACGACCAGCCCAACTCCCAACAGCAGGAAGGCGAGCTGAACCGCTCTGCCGGGCCTGAGCATCCACGAAAGCCGGGATGTCAAAGCCAGCAAAGGCGCCGGTTGGGAATGTTCGGGGGAGCCCGCAGGGCCGGATTCGTCCACGGGCGTCCATTCTAGTGGACGGAAAGCGCCCGGTACGGAATTACATGCCTATTAAGGCCCAACGGGAATCTAGGCGACCATCTCCGCGCCTCCGTCCGACGTCCCGGATCCCGGATCGGACGAAGGGGCCGACGGGGCCCGCACATTGAACGTCAGGCCCTGCTCCCCGGCATCGACCGTCACTCGGTCCCCACCCGTCACCTGACCTGACAGGATCATTCTGGATAGGTCGTTTTCCAGGTGGCGCTGTATTGCCCGCCGCAGTGGCCTTGCGCCGTGCGCGGCATCGAAGCCCTCGGTAGAAAGCCAGTCCCGGGCCCCATCGGTCAGCTCAATCGACACGCCGTGCTCGATCAACCTGGCAGATACGTCTGCCACCATCAGGTCGACGATGCGGCCGACCTGCTCGGGCGTGAGCGGTTCGAAGATGATGATGTCGTCGATGCGGTTCAGAAACTCCGGCCTGAAGGTCTTGGTAAGGGCATCCCTGATCGCCGCCTCTCGCCTCTGCGGTTCCGCAGCGGACGTTCCCCCGACCGGGAACCCCACACCGCCGCGGCCGGCAGCGGTCGTCCCGACGTTGCTGGTCAATATCACCAGCGTGTTTCGGAAGTCCACTGTGCGGCCGTGACCGTCGGTCAGCCTACCGTCCTCCAGTATCTGCAGCAGCAGGTTGAAGACATCCGGGTGGGCCTTTTCGATCTCGTCAAACAGCACCACGCGGAAAGGCCGCCTGCGCACCGCCTCCGTGAGCTGGCCCCCCACATCGAAACCCACATAGCCGGGAGGAGCGCCGATGAGTCGCGATACCGAGTGCTTTTCCATGTACTCGGACATGTCGACTCGGACCATGTTCTGCTCATCGTCGAACAGGTATTCGGCCAGTGCCCGGGAGAGTTCCGTCTTGCCCACGCCGGTGGGGCCCAGGAAGATGAAGCTGCCGATGGGCCTGCGTGGATCGCTCAGGCCGGCACGGCCGCGCCGTATGGCGTCGGAGACCGCCGCTATGGCCTCGTCCTGGCCGACGACACGGTCATGCAGCCGTTCCTCCATGTGCAGCAGTCGATCCGCCTCCGCCTCGAGCAGCCGGTCTACCGGAATCCCCGTCCAACTCGCCACGAGGACGCCGATGTCGTCGGCAGTAACGACCATGTCGGTCTCACCCTGGGTCCTCTCCGCCATGAGCTCGTCGTATCGCTCCTGCGCCCTCGCGCCCTCGGTCCTCAGCGTGGCGGCCTGCTCGTAGTCGCCGCGCTGGGCTGCGGCCTCTTCCTCGTCCTTGAGACGCTTGAGCCTGTCCTCGGCATCTCGCACGCCGGGAGGCATGGCCTGGGCGTCGATTCTCATCTTGCTGGCCGCCTCGTCTATCAGGTCGACGGCCTTGTCGGGCAGCTTACGCTCGGTCACGTAGCGCCTGCTCAGTCGAACGGCCGCCTCAAGGGCATCGTCAGTGATCGAGATCCTGTGGTGGGCCTCGTATTTCGGGCGAAGGGCGCAGAGCATCTCGATTGCCGTCTCAACGTCGGGCTCTTCTATCAGGACGGGCTGGAACCTGCGCTCGAGGGCGGCGTCCTTTTCTATGTAGCGCCTGTACTCGGCCTCGGTCGTGGCGCCAAGGGCCTGTAACTCGCCGCGGGCCAGCATGGGCTTCATCATGTTGCTGGCGTCGATCGCACCGTCCGCCGCTCCGGCGCCAACCACGGTGTGAAGCTCGTCGATGAACAGGATGATCTCGCCCTGTGCCTGCTTGACCTCGTCCAGGACCGCCTTGAGCCTCTCCTCGAACTCTCCCCTGAACTTGCTGCCGGCGACCAAGGCACCCATATCCAGTGCCAGGACACGCCGGTACTGAAGCTCGGCGGGGACATCGCCCGACACTATGCGGCTGGCCAGCCCCTCGGCGATGGCGGTCTTGCCCACGCCCGCCGCCCCTATCAGGACGGGGTTGTTCTTGGTCCGCCTGATCAGGGTCTGCATGGTCCGCGCGATCTCCTGTTCACGTCCTATCACCGGATCCAGTTCACCCTCGGCGGCCAGCTGGGTGAGATCTACGCTGTACCTTTCCAGCGAGCGATACCGGGACTCGGCCCTCTGGTCGGTGACCCTGTGAGTTCCCCTGACTGCCTGCATGGCCTGGTAGACCCTCTCTACCGTGATGCCGCTAGAGGCCAGCAGGCTAGATAGTTCGGTGGACTTTCCCTCCTCGCTCTTGACCACGGCCACGAGCAGATGCTCGACGGTTATGAAGTCGTCGTTGAGCCTGTTCGCCTCGCCCTTGGCCAGCTCGATCACTTCCGCAACCCGGGGCGTGGTGTAGATCTGGGCCGCCGGTTGGGCGACCCTTGGGGCTCCCTCAAGGATCTGCTCCACAGACGACCTGAGAGAGTCAGCCGACGCGCCCATCTCGCCGAACACCTCGGGTACGACGCCGTCGCCCTCCTCCAGAAGGGCGAGCAGCACGTGCTCGGTATCCCACTGGGGATGCCTGTAGTTGGCCTGATGCTGATGCGAGCGCTGGATCACCTCGTTGGCGCGCTCTGTGAACTGGTCAGGTCGCAGCATCATCCTCTCTCTTCCCGGACGCTCGCCGCGGCGCCCCGCGTCATCTTTTGCATGAGTAGATTATAGTTATTTGCAGTCTGCCGTTCAATATAGTTTAGTCTATACGTATCAACTTGACGTATTCGCTGCAGATCACAACCATCGACCCCCTCGCGGCGTAGTAATGTTTAAGAGTCCCCGTGCATATGCCTATGCGCTAGGAGAACCAGAGGGAAGGGGCCATGGGCGAACCGCTCCTTGAGGTTGAGAATCTCCACACCTACTTTCACACCGCCGACGGGGTGGTAAAGGCGGTGCGCGGCATCTCTTTCGAGGTACCGGAAGAAAGCGTCGTCGGCATCGTGGGAGAGAGTGGCTCCGGCAAGACGGTAACGGGCCTGTCCATCATGGGTCTCGTGCCCAGGCCGGGCAAGGTGGAAGAGGGCTCAATCGCGTTTAGCGGGAGGGATCTCCTCAGCCTGAGCGAGGCCGAGATAAGACCGATGCGTGGCAAGGAGATCGCGATGGTCTTTCAGGACGCATCAAGCGCCCTGAATCCCGTCATCACTATCGGCGAGCAGATCCAGGAGGTGCTCCAGGTTCACACGGACCTCAGCATGAAGCGATCGACCGACGTGACCGTCGAACTGATGACGCAGATGGGCATCGCCAACGGCCGTGAAATGCTCGACCGGCATCCCTGGGAGATCAGCGGCGGCATGGCCCAGAGGGTGATGCTGGCAATGGGTCTGGCGCTGTCGCCGAGGCTGCTGGTTGCCGACGAGCCCACATCGAACCTCGATGTCACCGTCCAGGCCGAGATACTGCACAGGCTCAATGAGCACCGTCGCGAGACGGGATCGTCGGTCATCCTGATCACCCACGACCTGGGGGTCATGGCGCAGATGGCCGACAGGGTCATCGTCATGTACGGGGGATACAAGCTGGAGGAGGCGGACACGCCTACTCTCTACGACCGGCCCATGCACCCCTACACCAGCGGCCTGCTCGAGGCGGTTCCCAGGTTCGACAGGCCGGTGAAGAGGCTGACGCCCATCAGGGGAGTGCTGCCTTCGGCCCTTGACGCACCGGACCGTTGCCCGTTCCTGGACCGGTGCGATAGGGCTCTCAGCGTCTGCCGGACCGGCCCGATGCCCGATCTCGAAGACCCTGAGCCGGGACACAGGGTGGCCTGCTACAACCCCATCCCCGCGGGAGCCCGGCGGGCCGGCTAGCGCATCCGCGCCAGACCGGCAAGATCCGAAAGCAGAAGATCCAGGGCAACCTCGTCGCGGGCACCTCCCGACTTGACCCGCTCATCGGCTTCGGCCAGCAGCCGGTGCGCTGCGGCCAGCCGCTCCCGGGTAAAGCGAGGCGCCTGCTCAAGGGTCTTCTGGAGAGGGTAACCCCTGATGCCCAGGCGCTTTCCCATCTCCTGCGGCCGAACACCCTTTCGCTGAAGTTCCTTTGCAAGGATGAGAAGCCGGACCTGCCGGTGGAGCATGTACAGGACGTAGCCTGCCGACTGGCCGTCCCGCAGCACCTGGTGCATCTGGCTGAGGGCCGGGCCGGAGCGTCCGGCGAGGGCGGCGTCGACAGCCGCGAAGATGTTCGCCTCCCTGCTGGCCGTAACCATCTGCTCGACGTCGGACGGCTCGATCTGCCGGCCGGAAGCGTAGACGGTAAGTTTCTCGAGTTCTGAGTCGAGCGCCACGATGTCGCCGCCGGCCGCCCTCTCCAGCATCGCAGCTGCCGCCTCGGATATGTCGCCGCCCTTGGTCCGGGTGCGTTCTCGTATCCACCCGCGCAGCGCTGCGCCCCTGGGCACCTGGCAGCGCTCGACCTTGGCGACCTGGGAAAGCTCCCTGAGCAGCGGGCCGGGCGATGTGCCAAGCGGGCCGTCTACGAATGCAACGTCATTTACCTCGGGTACCTGCCTGAGCCGGTCCGCTATCCCCTTCCAGGCCCCCGGCGTGCCTGATCGCCTGCCGTCGAACCTGGCCAGCAGACCCCTTACGATGACGAGCCTGCGGTTGGAGAGGAACGGCACAGCCATCGCGGCGGCCAAAAGCTCGTCGGGGACTACAGACTCGCCGTCAAGGGACGAGATGTTGGCCTCCCTCAGATCGGGTGGCTCAACGGCGTCTCGAAGGGCCGCAAGCCGTTCTCGCACCGCCAGGGCGTCCGTCCCGTACAACACGTATATCATTTGATCAAGGTCCTGCCGCCAGGCCGCGCTGCCGACATGTTCTCCATAATTCGCCTGATCAGCTTCACCGGGCTGCCCCGACTGGTGTTCCGGCTGCTGCTGGATCGCCGGGTGCCGCTGATCACAAAGCTAATACTGCCGGCGGCTATCGTCTACCTCGTCTCTCCAATTGATTTCTTCCCGGACGTGGTACTCCCCTTCGGCAGGCTGGACGACATCCTGGCCCTGATCATAGCTCCGGTCCTGTTCGTCGCCCTCTCCCCGAGGCATGTGGTCCTTGAGCACATGGGCCGCGCCCCCGCTCCGGAAGACGAACAGAAGGAGATCGAGACCACCGCCAGGACGATCGACGACGACGCCGAGGGCAGGGCTGGCTGATTGGCCCTGGAAGTCGGCATAGTAGGGCTGCCCGGCAGCGGTAAGACCTCGGTCTTCAGCGCCGTCACACGCGGCCGAACGCAGGCTGCCCCGCGGGCCGACAGGCCGACCCTCGGGGTTGCCAAGGTCGAGGACCGCAGGCTGGATGCCCTGGCCCGGGTCGGGGGCTCAAAGAGGGCGGTTCCCGCCGAGGTGACCTACCTGGACCTTCCGGCCGCACCCGACGGTTTCGGTAAGCACGCCGGCATCGGCGGGGAGATGCTCACGCACCTTCAGCGAGTAGACGCCCTGGCGATAGTGGTCCGCTGCTTCGAGGATCCGTCGGTTCCACATGTCCTCGACAGGATCGATGCGCCGGGAGACGCCGCGGCAATGCTCGACGAGCTTGCCCTGGTCGACATGGAGATCATCGAGCGGCGCCTCGGACGGCTCGGCGAGGGCCTGAAGGGGGCCAAGGCCGCCGAGCGCTCGAACATGGAACGGGAGAGGGGGCTGCTAGGTCGGCTGGCGGCGGGTCTGGAGAGCGGCCATGGCGCAGGGGAAGCCGCTATGTCCGCAGAGGAGCGCAAGGCGGTTTCCGGATTCGGTCTGCTTACAGCGAAACCGGTGGTGGTAGTCGCCAACCTTGGAGAGTCCCAGATCGGCGAGGCCGATGGGCTTGTGACCCGGCTCTGCGAGGGTCTCCCCGGCAGCCGGAAACGAGCCGCGGCGGTCTTCGGCCAGCTCGAGGTCGACCTGGCCTCGATGGACCCGGAGGAGGAGCTGGAATTCAGGCGCGAACTCGGCATGGGCGAATCCGGGATGGCCAAGATGGTCAGGGCCTGCTTTGAGGCCCTGGACCTGATCACCTTCTTCACGGTCGGTCCCAGGGAGACACACGCCTGGGCGGTAAGGGCCGGTACCGATGCCAGGACCGGTGCCGGATCGATTCACAGCGACATGGAGCGCGGGTTCATCCGCGCAGAGGTCGCCACCTGCGATGACTTCATAGGGGCCGGCGGGGAGGCGGGCGCGCGTCGCGAGGGACGGATGCGCCAGGAGGGAAAGGGCTACGTGCTCAGGGACGGGGACGTGGTCCATGTGCTCTTTAACGTGTAATGGCTCTTCAGGAGGATGCGGGCACCATCTCCCTGTACGTTCACGTACCGTTCTGCGCCACCAAGTGCCCCTACTGCGATTTCAATACCTACGCGTCGATCGAGGGACTGATGGAGCCCTACGCAGCGGCCCTGTGCGGTGAGTTGCGATTCTGGGGAGAGACCCTCGGGTCCCCCACGGTATCTACGGTGTTCTTCGGCGGAGGCACACCGTCCTACCTAAGGTATGGTCAGTTCTCTGCGGTCTTGGAGACGGTGCGGGGATCATTCGACCTCGCCTGCGGCGCAGAGATCACAGCCGAGGCGAACCCGGACGATCTTACGGGTAGAAAGCTCGACGAGCTAAGGTCTGCGGGGGTAAATCGCCTCAGCGTCGGCGTCCAGTCCCTTGACGACGGCCTGCTGGCCTCACTCGGCCGCCGCCACAGCGCGGCCGAGGCCGAGTCGGCGGTGGCCAGGGCCGCGCGCGCCGGCTTCGAAAACCTGAGCATCGACCTGATGTACGGCCTCCCGGCCCAGACGCTTCGGCGGTGGACGGAGACCCTAGCCCGCGCACTCGAGCTGGACACGGCGCACGTCTCGATGTACGCCCTGACCCTGGAGAAGGGAACGCCACTGGCGCGAAGTGTCGAGGCGGGCGAGGCGGCAATGCCCGACCCGGACCTTGCGGCGGACATGTACGTCGCGGCAGGGGAGATTCTGGAGGATCGCGGCTTTCGCCACTACGAGATCTCCAACTGGTGCCTTACCGGCAGGGAGAGCAGGCACAACCTTACCTACTGGCTCAACCGGCCGTTCCTCGGAGTTGGGCCGGGGGCCCACTCCTACCTGGAGCGGGTTCGATTTTCGATCATGCGGTCCCCGCGGGAATACACCCTGAGAATCCCTGCAGGACATGCCGCTTCGCGCGACGAATCGTGGCCGGACCTGCTGCGTTCGCTTCCGTTCGTAGACCAGGTCACCGAGATCGGCCGCGAAGAGGAGATGGCAGAGACCATGATGATGGGCCTGCGCCTGGATGTCGGGGTATCCGAATCAGGTTTTCGCAACAGATTCGGCCTCGCTCTGTCCGACGTCTACGGCCCGATCATCGACTCTGCGGAAGGTCAGGGACTCGTCGAGTGGCGTGCAAAGCCGGGCCCGGAGGGCGACCGCGCGGTCTGCCTGACGGCACGGGGCCGCCTGCTCGGCAACGAGGTGTTCTCCCGCTTTTTCGAGCCATCCCGCTGAGCCCGGCTTCGGCCCCCGCCCGCTGGCACGAGTGCCCGTCGGTCGGCAGGGGAATATAAGTACATCCGTGCTATTCTTTCAGCCTCATGTTTGTAGTCGGGACCGCCGGCCACGTAGATCACGGTAAGTCGACCCTGGTCGAGGCCCTCACTGGGATCGACCCGGACCGGCTGGCCGAGGAGAAAGAGCGAGGCCTCACGATAGACCTCGGCTTTGCCTGGATGTCCCTGCCGCGTGGCGACGAGATCAGCATAGTCGACGTGCCGGGCCATGAGAGGTTCGTCAACAATATGCTCGCCGGGGTGGGCGGGATAGACATGGCGATGCTTGTCGTCGCCGCAGACGAGTCGGTCATGCCCCAGACGAGGGAGCACCTGGCCATTCTGGATCTGCTCGGGGTGTCCCGCGGCCTGGTGGCCATCACTAAGTCCGATCTGGTCGACGAAGAGTTCGCGGAGCTGGTCGAGGCGGAGGTGGAGGATCTCCTCGGCGGAACCGCGCTGGAGGGTTCGCGCTCGATCGCGGTATCGGCACTTACGGGCCAAGGCCTCGCGGAATTGACCGAAGCCATCTCCGAGACCCTCCAGGACGCGGAACAGCGCAGGGATGTCGGCCGACCGAGGCTGCCCGTGGACCGCTCCTTTACGATGACCGGCTTTGGAACCGTGGTCACCGGCACGCTGATCGACGGTCCACTCACAGTGGGTGACGAGGTGGAGCTTGCCGTTTCCGGAGAGCGCTCGCGCATCCGGGGCCTGCAGAGCCACAAGACCAGGGCCGAACGCGTCTCGCCCGGCAGCAGGGTGGCCGTAAACCTGTCGGGCATAGCGCAGGACGCGATCGAGCGGGGCGAGGTGCTGACCCGCCCGGGCTGGCTGAGGCCGACCAGATCGATGGACGTGCACCTCAGCGTGCTGCCCGAAGTGCCGCGGGCTCTGCGGCACAACATGTACGTGACCGTGCACACCGGCAGCGACGAGACGGTGGGCCGGCTGCGGCTTCTGGAGAGCGACAGGGCTGAGCCCGGGGAGTGGACATGGGCCCAGCTAAAGCTCGACGAGCACGTCGCCGTGGTCAGGGGCGATCGGTTCGTCATACGCTCCAACCAATCCACCCTTGGAGGGGGCAGCATAGTCGACGCCCACGCGCCCAGGCACAGGCGAAGGCACGCCCCGCTGCTGGCACGGCTGAGGATCCTCCAGGAGGGCTCGATCAGGCAGGTCCTGGCCGCATGCGTCGAGCAGCACGGGCCGATCGCCCTGCCCTCGCTGGCGGCAAGGGCGGACCTTTCCCCGAAGGAGGCGACGGCAGAGCTGGACCTGATGGAGGGTGCCGGCGAGGTCGTCGCGATCGGATCGGGGACCGGCAAGATCTACCTCAGCGCTGCCGGTTGGCGCGATCTTGCCGAGAGCGCGGAGCGATCGGTCGCAGGCTACCATGAGCGCTTCCCGGCACGGGCCGGGGAGCCAAAGGAGGAGCTGCGCAGCAGGCTGAAGCTGTCGCCCGTCCAGTTCGGCCCCGTGCTCGAGTATCTGACCGAAAGCGGCGTTCTCGCCGACGCGGGGGCAGCCGTGCGCGTGCCGGCTCACAGACCGAGGCTGTCGGCCAAACAGCAGGCGCGCGCGGACGAGTTCCTTACCTCCCTGAGGGCGTCGGATCCGTACTCGCCGCCGACCGACGCCCTGCCGGAGGAAGACGTCCTAGACCTGCTAGAGGGACTCGGGCAGGTGGTGCGCGCCGGGGATTCGGTCGTATTCTCGGCGGACGCATTCGGCCGGATGCTGGACGGCATAAGAGCGTACGCGACCGAGCACGGGGAGGTCACCGTCGCCGACGTGCGCGACCTTTTCGGAACCAGCCGCAAGTATGCACTGGCCGTGCTCGAACACCTGGACAGGACGCGCATCACGCGCAGAGTCGGCGACGCCAGGGTCATGCGCGAGGCGGTCTGATGCCCCTCGACCTGGGAGTTGCCGCAGCTCAGATCGACCGCATGGCCGTTGACATCGCCGGCCGACGGACGGGCCGCGAGGAGGCGATAGGCCGTCTCGTCGCCGTCCTGAGACCCTTTGACACCGCCCGCTACGAGCGGTGGCGCGATCAGATCGCCCGGTGCGAGAACCGGTCCACGGTTCGCTTCCTTGAAAGCCCCTCTCGAACCTTCCCGCCCCCGAAACTGCCGTCCGACCTGACCGTCGGGGCGGTCGACGGATCGCAAATCGGGACGGACCGTCACCTTGCGGCACGGTGTTTCCTGATAAACATCGGCAGGTGCGTTCTCACCTACGGGTCCGAGCCCCGCTCAGACCTCGGGAGCGAGCCGACACTGCACTCCGGTGACGAGGAAATCGCCATACGCGACGAGGTCACCGGCCGCACCGAGCGGGTGGAGGGCCCGATACTCGCCGCCCTGAGACACGTAAGGGAACTGGAGGAGGCGGCCCGGCTCGCCGAGCGAAACGACCGGGACCACCCCACCGTGCTGATCTTGGACGGGCCGCTCACGGTGGCCGGGCTCTCCGGCAGGATCTTCCCGGAATTCGTGCTTCGCAGGCTGGTGACGGATGGTTTTGCCGGAGCCATGGACCGCCTCAGGCGGGCCGGGGTCGACCGCGACCTGGTCGTTGCCGGATACACGAGCTTCCCCTCCCACGACGAGGTGGCCCGCGCGCTTAGCTCGGGGCCGGGATGGGAAGTAGGGTCCGGTCTGGCGAGGCGCGCATCCCACGGCGTCACGGACCTTGAGATCTTCGAGCGCCACCTGCCATCAGGCCACCGCTCGGCGCTGTTCGAATCGACGGGCCATCCGCTTGCCGCGTACCAGGGCGGACACGGCTCGGCGACCTTCTATATGAATGCGGGAACTGAGATCGCACGCGTCGAGATGCCGACCTGGGCGGCGGAAGACATTCGCTCCGTCGACCTCGTTCACGCCGTGCTCATCGACCAGTGCCGGCGCGGCGATGGATACCCCACCGTCCTGGTAGAGGCGCATGAGCAGGCCGTGGTCACCGCTCGCGACCGGCGCGCGTTCGCCGACCTTTTGGAGTCCGCCCTGGCCGATCGGGGCGTGCTGGTGCGCACGTCCGAGAAAGGCCTGTCAAAGGCGGTAAGGAGGCTATGACCACTCCGATGGAAGGTCCGCAGACAGACGGCACGTTCGGCCCTAGCGGAAGGGTCGGCGAGGTCGTCAGGTCCTCCTCGACCGAGTTCGAGACCGAGTGCTATCGCCTGAACTGCGCCCCGGCCATCGGCGCGCTGGTTGCTTGCGGCGAGCATGTTCAGATCTTCGGTGTGGTGGCAGAATCGGTTACCGAGAGCCTCGATCCATCCCGTGCGCTGGCCCCGAAGGGCGCTGACCTGGCCACCGAGAGCGAGATCTACTCGGCCAACCCACAGCTCTCGCGCCTGCTGGCCACCAGGTTCACATCGGTCGCCGTAGGCCACCTGGACGCGGGGGTGATCAGGCGGCACCTTGCTCCGAGTCCGCCGCGCATACTCTCGTTCGTCAGGGTCTGCAGCGGAGACGAGGTGCGCGATTTCTCGGCCTCCGTGACCTTTCTACCGGATCTTCTCGGCACGCGCGTCGGCTCGCCCGACCAGGTGGTCGCCGCTTTTATCAGGCGTGCAGCCGCGGCCCACCCGGAACCGCAGGAATTCATCGTGCGCGCTGGAAAGGAACTCGCAGGCCGGCTGCCGGGCCAGCTGCGCAGGCTGGAGGCGATCCTCAGGATGGCCGCCGAGTGAACGGCACGGACGAAAGGTTCGAGGCCCTCGGGCGGGGTGACGAGATGTCCGCCGACTGGTCGGGCACGGTGGTGGGCGGCTCTCTGGTCGACGGTCTGGAGGTGCGGCTTGACGCGGGCTGCTCCATCGAGGATGTGAAGGTCGGCACGCTCGTTACCGTGCAGGGGGCGACCAGGCGATTCTTCGGACAGGTCACCGGAGTCAACCTGTCGGCCTCGGACAGCGCCGTAGCCCAGAGCCCTCCCGCCGCCTCGGATGCGCTGATCGCCCGGGTCGTCTCCGGCACGGTCGCCTACGGCACCGTCCGGGTGGAGCCCCGGCTGTCGCTGGGCATCGGGGACGGGACCGGCGGTCCCCAGCCGGCAAAGACGGTGCCCTCCCATTTTTCGGCGGTGGTTCCGGCTTCCGCGGCGGACGTGGAGCTCATCTTCGGCAGGGAGAGCCAGAGGCGGTTCTGGATAGGCTCTCCCCTGGACATGGAAACCAAGCTGTGCCTTGACATAGGGGAACTGGTAAAGCGAAGCAATGGAATCTTCGGAAAGAGCGGCACCGGCAAGACCTTTCTCACGCGCCTTCTGCTGGCGGGGGTGCTGCAGAGCGGGGAGGCGACCAACCTTGTCTTCGACATGCACTCGGAGTACGGATGGCAGGGATACTCCGAGGGCGGCTCGGGCAAGGTCAGGGGTCTAAAGCAGCTGTTCCCCTCCAGGGTGGCGGTCTTCTCCCTGGACGAGGAGAGCTCTCGTCGCAGGGGCCTGGCGCCCGACTACGTCGTAAGGGTCGGCTACGAGGAGATCGAGCCTGAGGACGTGGCCATTTTGCGCGGAGCGCTAGATCTTTCGCCACAGGCCGCAGAGGCCGCCCACTCGCTGCACCGCCACTACGGACGCCGCTGGCTCGCCAAATTCATGGAGGTCTCCGGCTCTGAGGCCTTCGGCGAGCTGGCATCAGGACTCAATGTGAACCAGGGGGCCCTCTCGGCCCTTCACAGGCGCCTCGGGCGCCTGGAGCGCTTCGGCTTCATGGACAGGAGCGGTGCCCACGACTCGGTCAACCACATCCTTCGATACCTGGACCGCGGGGTCCACGTGGTGCTCGAGTTCGGCCGCTACGGGCGCGACCTGGCGGCCTACATCCTGGTTGCCAACCTGCTCACACGGCGCATCTACGAGCGGTACGCCGCATCCAAGGAGAGGTCGCTCGCCGGCCAGGGCGCCGAGCCCGAGCCCCTGCTGATCACCATTGAGGAGGCCCACAAGTTCCTCACGCCCGACGTCGCGGACCAGACGATATTCGGCACCATCGCCCGCGAGATGCGCAAGTACAGCGTTACGCTGCTGGTCGTCGACCAGCGCCCCAGCGGCATCGACGAAGAGGTGATGAGCCAGCTGGGCACCAAGCTGTGCTGCCTGCTCGACAACGACCGGGACGTGGACGCCGTCCTTACCGGCGTTGCCGGGGGGAGAAAGCTCAGACAGGTCCTGGCCAGCCTTGAGTCCCGCCAGCAGGCGCTGGTCTTCGGCCACGCGGTGCCGATGCCGGTGGAGATTAGGACCCGCGAGTACGGGAGCCCGGAATCGTACCGGCAACTGGGCTACGTGGACGAAGCCGAGCGAAAGGCCCGGGTGGAAAGGGACGCCGCCGACCTGTTCGGCTCGGCCTAGCCCGTCCGGCCCCGCCGGCGGCTAGTACCCCAGGGCGTGCAGGCGGTCGTCGTCGATGCCGAAGTGGTGGGCCACCTCGTGCACGACGGTGTCGGCGATCTCGCTCACCATCTGCTCGCCGGAAAGCCCGAGCGCCTCTATCGAGCCCTGAAACAGCGTGATCTTGTCGGGGAGGACCTCACCGTAATCGTAGCGCTCGGTCAGGGGCACCCCCTCATAGAGGCCCAGGAGAAGCTCGCCCTCGCCGACGCAGTTGCCCGCGAGCTGGTCCCTGGTGGGCTGATCGTCGACCACGATGTCGACGTTGTCCAGGTAGAGCCGGAGCCCTTCCGGGATCGTCTCAAGGGCGCGAAGCACCAGGTTTTCGAACTCTGCTCTTTCCACGTTCCTAGCACCCGGCGAGAATCGAAGCGCCGGCACCGCCGAGTCTACCACCGCCGGGCCCGGCGGGACTAAGTCCCCGGCAAGATCGATTGTGATACATTGCACGGATGGCGCAGGCTTTCTCGGCTGCTGGCGGCTCGGGCGCTCTCGGCGGCCGTTTCCGCATGTTTCACCACACGCTCCTGGTGGCCAGCGCCGCCCTGATGGCGGTGACCCTGTACCTGGTCTTTTTCTGGGTGCCGACCGAGGCCAACCTGGGCGTCTCCCAGCGAATATTCTACTTCCACGTCCCGCTGGGGATCATCGGCCTGATCTCGATCGTTATCGTGGCGATAGCCTCGGCGATGTACCTTCTGAGGCAGGACAAGCGCTGGGACGACCTGGCGCATGCGACGGCCGAGCTGGGCATGGTGTTCGCCACGCTGATCCTGGTCACCGGCGCCATCTGGGCAAAGCCGGTCTGGGGAGTCTGGTGGACCTGGGATCCCAAGCTGACGACGACGCTAATCCTCTGGTTCATATACGCCAGCTACCTGATGCTGCGTGCCTACGGCCCCAAGGGAATACAGCAGGCCCGCTACGCGGCGGTGATAGCACTGATCGGGGCCGTCGACGCCCCGATCATCTACTACGTCACCGAGATATGGCGTAACGCCCACCCCGACCTCGTGATCGGGCCACTGGCCGAGTCGGACGCGCTGGAGTCGCGGATGACGACCGCCCTCCTCGTCTCGATGATCACGTTCTTGGTCCTCTTCGCATACATAGTCACCGAGCGCTACTCGCTGAGGCGCTCGGAGAGCAGTCTTGACGAACTGCACCAGGCGGCATCGGTTGGCCGCTAGGGCCGTCCTTGTCATGGCCGCCCTGGCCCTGGCGCTGGCCGCGCTTGCGGCTCCGCCGGCGGCGCTCGCCGCGGGCGCGCCGGATGACGCCGATGCTCAGGGCGAGGTCCGGCTCGGGGCACAGGAAGAAGACGGCGGTGACCCGGATGCGAACCTGCCGTTCCTGTTCGCCGTATTCATAATCACCTGGGCCCTGTTCTTCGCCTACGTGGTCTACATGACGCTGAAGCGGCGCGCCATGGAGCGCGAGATCGAGGCCCTTCGCGCAGCGATCGCCGAGGGGGACGCTGCGTCCTCGCCTGGGCCGGAGGCAGAGGGCGAGGGGCAGGCCAAGGGAATTTGAGATAATGGCGACGTCGATGCAGAAGGGGACAAGACGCTAGATGGCCCAGCCGGAAGGGTACGTACCGGACCCCGCCTATGAGACGGAGGATGGGGGCTCGTTCATAGCCGCCAACCGGCTCAAGCTGCTTGTGGGTGCGCTGGTACTTGTCGGCGCCCTGAGCTACTTCGGTTTCATGGCCTTTCAGAGCGCCACGGTCTACTACTACACGGTGGGCGAGGCGGCATCGCTCGGGCCCACCGAGGACGGGCGGCTCGTCAGGGTCAACGGGAAGCTCATCCCCGCCTCGTTCAGCCGGGAGGATGGCTCAACGGAGGCGCATTTTGAGCTAACCGACGGCGGCCAGACGATGCTCGCGATCCACGACGGCGTGCTTCCCGAGCTGTTCTTCAACGAGCACTCGGAGATCATCCTTGAGGGCTCGTTCGACGAGGAGATGGTCTTTCACAGCGAGAACGTGATCGTAAAGTGCCCGTCCAAGTACGTCGCGCTGGAGGAGGAGACGGGCTAGCCGCACCCCGGGGAACCGGCTAGATCGCCATCGTATCGACCAGCTCGCGGGCGCTGTTCGGCCTGGTCCTTGCCGTCATCTCCCTCATACGGTCCTCGAACGGGGGCCGCGACCTGTCCCTGTAGATCACTCCCAGCGGGACGCCACGGGACTGCACCAGGGTCCTTGCCGCCCCAAGATCGGTCGGGTTGTGATCGGGCGGGATCGCCCAGGCCATGGGCTCGATGCCCTTCTTGACGCTCCCCTTGAGCAGCTCGTACGTGTCGTTGTAGGTGGTGCAGGGCGACTGGACGTGCACGATGGCGAATCCGGGGTGCTCCATACCCTCGACGATCATCGTGGCAAGGTCCTTTACCTTGGACGAAAGGGCCGATGCGACGTAGGAGACACCGAGCGTCAGGTACAGGGCCAGGGGGTGCACCTCCTCTTCCACCTTGCCGTAGGGCGTTGAGCTCGTGACCATGCCCTGCTCCGAGGTGGGGGAGGACTGGCCCTTTGTCAGGCCGTACACGCCGTTGTCCATGACCACCGCGCACACGTTGAGGTTGCGGCCCGCCTGGGGCGCGATGTGTTCCATCCCGATGCTGAGGAAGTCGCCGTCGCCGGCTACGATGATGACGTTAAGGTCCGGCCTTCCCATCTTCACTCCCATGGCTATGGGCAGGGTGCGGCCGTGGATGCCGTGGATCCCGAAGGGCTGGTCGCCCTCCAGCAGGTGCACCATGTTGCCGGAGCAGCCGATCCCGGCTACGACAACATTGTTCTCTATCGGCCTGCCGGTCGCCGTCATGCGCTGCTGCACCGCCGACTCTATGGCCCTGCGGACCCCGAAGTCGCCGCATCCGGGACACCACTTAAAGTCGTATTCGGGGTTCTTGGCGCTCAAGCGTGCACCTGTTCCTTCCTCGCCGCGCTGACGCGCTCGGCGATCCTCTGCGACAGTTCGCCCACCCTGAACGGCAGGCCTGTGTACTGCGTGATCGACTCGGCCCTCACGCCGTGGGAGCGCAGGACCATGGAGAACTGGCCCTGGTAGTTGAGCTCCGGTACGAGGACCAGATCCTTCTCGCGGAGCTGGGAGAGCATGTCGGGCGGCAGGGGGTTAAGGAACATCGTGTAGTACCAGGCGATGTCGAGACCGTCAGCGCTCAGCCGCTCGTACGCCTCGCGGGACGGACCCTTCGAGCCCCCCCATGGCACAACGGCGATCGAGGCGGGGGCGTTGTCCACCTCGAAGTCTCCGTCCTCCAGCAGCCCGAGCTTGCCCCAGCGCCTCTCGGTCATCTGCACGTGGCGTTCGGCCAGGTGCGTGGTGTCCCCCATCCCATCGTGCTCGCTTCCGTTCGCCACGTAGCTGCCCGGCCCGCCGGGCAGCGGCATCGCCGATAGCTCGCGCGGCTCATAGCGATGGTACCCGTTGGTGCCGGTGTAGACGAGGCGCCCCTCTACGGGCACCCTGTCCAGATCGGGCTTGGGTATGTTCTGGTTGCGCTCGGAAAGGGCGTGCTCGCTAAGGACGATGACCGGTCCCTGGTAGCGCTCGGCCCAGTTGAACGCCTGTACGGTCGCGTAGAAGCACTCCTCGACCGTCCCCGGCGCGATGATCGGCAGCCTGACGTCCCCGTGCGCCGGGAACATGGACGATAGCAGGTCTGACTGCTCGGTCTTCGTGGGGAGCCCGGTCGCCGGCCCGCCCCGCTGAACGTCGACGACGACCAGGGGAATCTCCGCCATCCAGGCGAGGCCCAGACCCTCCGCCATCAGCGAAAAGCCCGGGCCGGCGGTGGCGGTCATCGCCTTCTTGCCGGCAAAGCCCGCGCCTATGCAGGAGGTTATCGATTCGATCTCGGAGCTGACCTGGTAGACGAACCTGTCCGGCGCGAGCGCGTTGCGCTCCATCCACACCAGGATGGAGGTGGCGGGAGAGATCGGGTAGCCGGCGTAAAAGTCCATGCCAGCGTGCATGGCGCCCAGGCACACGGCGGTATTGCCATTGACCAGAATCTGCTCGTAGTCCGGCGGGTCCGCATCGGCGAGCTCGCCCACGGTCAGGCCGCTCTTTTCGGCCTCGACGCGCCCTAGCCGCATCGCCCTGAGGTTGGAATCTATGATCTCGGCGTCGTTGGGCCTGCCCCTCGTAAAGCGCGCCCTGACGAACTCGTCGAGGATCTCCTGGCGCATACCCACCAGCTGGGCAAGCGCCCCGATCACGACCATGTTGGCGGCGCGCGCGTTGCCCGTGGACTTGGCGAGCTCGTTAAAGTCCATGCCGAACGAGTTCTCGGCCCCCGTCGGCTCGAATTCACCGGAGTTGTAGACGACCACGCCCCCGGCCCCGACCTGATCGCCGTGGTTGTCGTAGGCCTCCTGGTTAAAGCACACCAGGACATCCAGCTCGTCGCCGGAGCTTCTTATGGACGAGGTCGAGATGCGCGTCTGGGTCCACGTGGGCCCGCCCATGATCTGGGAGGGAAAGGTGGCGAAGGTCTGTGCGTGGTAGCCGGTCTGGGTGGCGGCCTGGGCCAGACCCTCGGCCGACGTCACGACGCCCTGCCCACCCTCACCGGCAAACCGGACGACGAAGTCGCTCTTTTTCACGGCGGTCTCCATCACGTATTCAGATAATCGGATCGCCCAAGAACAAAAGGACCTCGCCTAACCGGCGAAGCCCACTACAGACAGGTTAACGCTTAAGGCGAAGATAACAGGAGAAAATCTCCCCTGTCAATCGGTCCAAACACGGATTTATGCGGTGCTACAGGCGTCTGTTCATCGGTGAGACCGGCGCGGAGGGACTCGGTATCACACAGGCTGATGTCCGGCGGATATTCATCGCATTTCGTGATGAAACAGCCCACGGCAGGGCATCGGGGCGTGGAGCGTCATCAGTCCTGTACGACGTAGCCGAATGCCAGCGAGCAGACCACAAGGAACACGGCATCGTACACGGCAAGGATCGGGAGCCACGGAAGGGCGCCGCCCCAGGGGTCGGCGGCCAGCGCCGGCCCGGACGCCTCGACCGCCGCCACAACGACGGGCACCGCTATCGGCAGGAACAGAAGCGGCAGCATCACCTCGCGGGCACGGGTGTTTACGGCCATGGCGGAAAAAAGCGTGCCCACCGCCGCTATTCCGACCGTGGCCAGCACGGCGACCGGTATGAAGCCCGGTGCGAGCAGGGGCAGATCGTAGATGACCGCGAAGATGGGGAAGGTGACCACCTCGACGGCGATCATGAGCACAAAGATCGAAAGGACCTTGCCCAGGTAGATCTCGTCCCTGCCGACCGGCGTGAGCAGCATCCCCTGCATACCGCCCCTCTCCCTCTCGACGGCGAACGTTCGCGTAAGGCCCAGCACCCCTCCGAAGGTGAAGGCCACCCACAGGATGCCCGGGGCGACCAGGCCGACGCTCTGCGGGGTCGGGTTCAGGGCGAAGTTGAAGACGACGATCACAAGGAGCGCGAACACGAAGACCGAGACCACCGTGTCCTTGGTGCGCGACTCCAGCACCACGTCCTTCCACACCACCGCAAGGGGCGGCCAGCTAAGGAATCTCTCGATCGCCTTCATCGCCCCGAGCGCCCCGGCGATCCCGGGCCCCCGACGCCCGACCCACCCGATGCGTAGGTGAAGTACGTGTCCCTGAGGTCGTCCGCTCCCTCCCCGGCCGGCCCGAGCGCGCGCTCGTGGGCCACCGTTCCGCGAGCAAGTATGGCGACCCTGTCGGCCGTAGCCAGGGCCTGTTCCAGATTGTGGGTGACGAGCAGCACCGCTCCCCCTCCCGCCCTGGTAGCGGCGATGACCTCGCGAAGCATCTCGGCGGCGGACTGGTCGAGCCCGCTCTCCGGCTCGTCCAGCAGCAGCACCCTTGGGCGGTGAAGCAGGGCGCGGGCGATGGAAAAGCGCTTTTGCATGCCGTGCGAGAGGACGCCCGCCCTGCGCCCGAGCCCGTGCGCCACGCCCACCCGGGCGACCGCCTCTTGTATGCGCTCATCGGCCCCACCAAGGCCGAACATGCGGCAGAAGAAACGCAGGTTCTCCCCGGCCGTGAGGTCCGCGTAGAGCATGGGCTCGTGCGTCACGACGCCCGTCACCCGGCGCACGCCGGCCGCGCGGCGAACCGCGTCCATGCCCGCCACGCGGACCGTGCCGGAGTCCGGCCTGGTCAGGGTGGCAACTACCTTAAGGAGCGTCGTCTTGCCGGACCCGTTGGGCCCGAGTACGGACAGCACCTCCCCCCACCCGAGCCTGAGGCTCAGGCCGTCAAGGACGCGGACGCGACCGTAGGACTTGGTAAGGCCATCGACCTCGACGGCGGGCGTTCCTGCGTCTATCGCGGGCACGCACGTCCCGACGCGGCCTGCCTGAGGCCTGCGCCCCCGCTTACGTCGGCGTTAACGTCGTTTCCCATGGGCCCCGGTACTGTAGTATATGCGGGAAGACGGCGGCAATCGGCGCTCCGCACGCGCGGGCATTGAGCCGGGTCTTTCCGCAGGGAGCAAGTCGCCAGGTATGCCTACTGTAGAAGAGCTTCGCGAGCGCTACCTCGCCCTGGGCGAGGGGCCCAACTCGGCACCCGGGGTGACCGAGCCGGAGGAGATCGACGGCTCGGTGTTGATGTGCTTTGACTACGAGTACCCGGGCAGCGATGCCGAGGTCGCGATCGACACCGACGAGTTCACGGCCGTCTGCCCGTGGACCGACCTTCCCGACTACGGCACGCTCACCGTCCGCTACGTGCCGGACAGGCTGGTGATCGAGCTAAAGTCCCTCAAGTACTACCTGCTCCAGTACAGGGGGGTCGGCATCGTCCAGGAGCATGCAGCCAACCGCATCCTAGCCGACCTGGTCGAGGCGGCCCGGCCGGTCTCGATGACCGTAGAGCTCGACTACAAGGTCCGAGGAGGCCTGCACACCGCGGTCACCGCCTCCTACCGGAGCGATTGAGCTCCTACGGCGTCAGCCTGCTGTCGGGCGGCCTCGATTCGGCCACGGTCACCGCCCACGCACAGGGCCTGGTCGACCGCCTGACCGCCCTGACGTTCCGGTACGGGCAGACCCACGCGCGGGAGGTCGAGGCCGCGCGGGCCATCGCCTCGGACATGGGGATCGCCCATCGGATCGTGGACATCTCCTTTCTGGGAGAGGTGGCCTGGTACTCGGCGCTCACCAGCCCGGAGCGCTTCCCCGTCCCATCTGGGCGTTCGGACGATGAGATCGGCTTCGGGGTCCCGATCACCTACGTGCCGCTGCGCAACACGATATTCCTCGCGCTCGGGGCGGCGCTGGCGGAGAGCGAGGCCCTGCATGCCATCGAGTCGCTGGGCGAGGATCCGTTGGGCACGAGGGCGGTCGTCTTCCTTGCGCCGAACGCTATCGACTACAGCGGCTACCCGGACTGTCGGCCCGAGTTCTTCAGGGACGCAATCGAGACGATCAACCTGGGCTCTAAGCTCGCGACCGAGCACGGGGTTCGCATAGAGGTCGAGACCCCGATCATCGACAGGACCAAGGCGGAGATCGTCCACATGGCCCTTGAGCTCGGCGTCCGCCTCGAGATGACGTGGTCCTGCTACCGGGGCGCCGACTCTCCCTGCGGCGAGTGCGACTCGTGCGTCCTGCGCGCGAGGGGCTTTGCCGAGGCGGGCGTTCCCGATCCCGCCGTGCGCGGCTGAGCCGGGGAGCGGAGGCGGGGTCGCCGTGCTGCGGGTGAGCAGGCTCGGGTCGGGTCAGCCGGAGATATTCCTGTCGGTTCAGGGCGAGGGCCGCACGGCGGGCACGGCATCGGCGTTCGTCAGGCTCGCGACCTGCAACCTGGCCTGCACCTGGTGCGACACCGCCTACACGTGGGACTGGTCACGCTTCGACCACGAGGAACTGGTGATGTACATGGAGCCCGCGGAGGCGGCATCCCGTGTCGAGGCGCTGGCGACGACCAATGTCGTGATCACGGGAGGAGAGCCGCTTCTCCAGCAGGCCGCGGGCCTGGGCGAACTGGCCTGCTCGCTCGCCGGGACGGGCCACAGCATCGAGGTGGAGACCAACGGGACCATAGCGCCTTCAGAGCAGATGGTGGCCTCCGTTGCCCGGTGGAACGTATCTCCCAAGATCTCAAGCTCGGGCAATCCCGCCCCCAGGCGAGAGGTCCCGGAGGCGCTCAGCGCCCTGGCAGCTCTTCCGAACGCCGACTGGAAGTTCGTCATAACCGATCGCCCCGATGTCGAGGAGGCGGCGCTCCTGGCAGGGCGGTACGGCGTGCCCGCAGGTCGGGTCGTGCTGATGCCCGAGGGGACTTCCGCCGGCGTCGTCGCCGAGAGATCGAAGTGGGTGATGGAGGAGGCCGTCCTGCGGGGATTTCGCTTCTCCTCGCGGCTGCACGTCCTTTTGTGGGGAACGGAGCGTGGCCGCTAGGGAACGGCGGGCGGGGGCGGAATAGGTGTTATATTTGGCAGCCGTTACCTACGCTCTCAGACTAGGAGACCAGCCGAGATGAAGTTCGCCAGATACCAGGTCGGAGAAAGCGCTGAGTACGGAATCATCGATGGGGAATCCGTGACCCGCATCACGGCCGCACCGTGGGAGGAATACGAGACCACGAGTGATGTGCGGCCGGTATCGTCGGTGCAGCTGCTCGCGCCGACAGAGCCCTCCAAGATGGTTGCGATCGGCCTCAACTACAGGAGCCATCTCGGCGACCGAGAGCCTCCCGCAGTGCCGGAGCCGTTTCTAAAGACGCCTTCCTCGGTGATCGGTCCGGGCGATCCGATCGTGCTTCCGGCCGAGTCGGAGATCGTTCAGGAGGAGGCGGAGCTCGCGGTGGTGTTCGGGAGGCGATGCAGGCGCGCGAGCCGGGAGGACGCCCTTAGCTACGTCCTCGGCTACACGTGCGCCAACGACGTCAGCGAGCGCGGCTGGCAGGCGGGCGACCTGCAGTGGTGGCGCGCAAAGTCCGCCGACACCTTCGGCCCGATCGGCCCGGTCATCGCTACGGGCCTGGACCCCGCGAACCTGGCGATCGAGGCGCGGGTGAACGGCGAGGTCGTGCAAAAGAGCAACACGGCCGACCTGCTCTACGACGTTCCCGCGATCATCGAGTGGGTGAGCCGGGTGATGACGCTTGAGCCCGGCGACGTGATCCTGACCGGCACGCCGGGGACGACGGCGTCCATATCAGCGGGCGACACCGTGGAGATCGAGCTCGAGGGCATCGGGGTGCTGAGCAACCCCGTAAGGGACGAGTAGGGCCGGACCTAACCGAAGTACTGGTCTATCCTCAGATCCAGGAGCTCGCGCCCCGAGCCCGCCGACCAGTAGTAGATCAGGTATGCCCCGGCGCCGACCATCGCGAGATTTCCGAGGGGCTCGACATAGGGGAATATCTTGCGGATCAGGCCCTGGACCATTCCCTTGAAGAAGACCACGCCCACCGCCGCGGCCACCATGATCACTCCCATGCCCAGGCCGTAGGCCAGCGAGCCCAGTACGGTCTCCGCGAAGCTGCCCGCCGACAGCGACTGGCCCGCCACTACCCCGACGGCGGCAAGGAAGATCGGAAGGGCGCAGCTCAGGGAGGCGACCGCGTAGGCGATCCCGAACAGGAACACCTGCCGCAGGCCCTTGCCGGACCCCAGGTTGACGCGGCTGGCGGCCATGATGCCGATCTTCTTTCGGGAGATCAAAAGCCACAGCCCAAGCGCCGTGATCAGCACCCCCACCGCCAGTCCCGCAAACGGCAGGAAGTTGCCGACGATGCGGCCGCCGGCGGCAAGGATCAGGCCGACTAGCCCGAAGACCACGATGAACCCGGCGGTCGCGGCGAGGCCGAGCATGATGCCCTTCAGGCCTGCGATTACCGGATTTTGCTCGCCCTCGGCGCTGCCGAGCTGGTAGCCGACGTATGCCGGGAACATCGCCGCGCCACAGGGGTTGAAGGCGGCGACCGTGCCTCCTGAGAAGGCGAATGCCAGTGGGACCTCTATCATCTGTAGACTCCGTTGCGGGCAGGTGCGCTGGACCCTACCAATTATATTCGGCCCCGGACCGCGGACCGGCCCCGCTCCTGCGCATCGCTATATCTATGCTACGCACGGGCCGCCGATTCCGATTCCGTCACCCGCCGAGCCTATGCCGACGCGTTAACCAGTCAACAAAGGCGCTCAGGGACCGCAGACAAGTTGACACCGGGGCGTAGCCGCTGGTACATTCGGCTTACCGTGTCACCTCACCCATCGGCATCCGTAACAGAGTGTAGACTCACTTTGCCCGGGTAGGTGTTCGGCTAGGCCCCGCCACCCGGCCCCGCACACAGAGCGGGGCCTTTTGTATTGGGGGGCCAGCGGGAGAGACGGCAAAATGACCCAGATAAGCCGAAAGACGGTCAGCGACAGGGTGATCCCCTCGGTGCCGCAGGAGCTTGACGACTTCGAGGCCGCGGTCAGAAAGTTCCAGGCTGGCGAGTGGGACCAGACCGACTTCATGGCCTTCCGACTGCGCCAGGGTGTGTACGGACAGCGCCAGGCGGACGCCCAGATGGTGCGCGTGAAGGCACCCTTCGGCGGCCTGACAGCGGACCAGCTCGACATACTCGGCGAGTTCGCCGACCGCTACGCGCCCATGCGCAAGGGCCACGTGACCACCAGGGAGAACTTCCAGTTCCACCATGTGCTCCTTACCGACGCGCCCGACGCGCTCAGGCTGCTGGCCGATGGCGGCCTCAGCACCAGGGAGGCATGCGGAAACACGGTGCGCAACGTCACCGGCTGCCCGATGGCCGGGGTATGCGGCATCGAGGAGTTCGACGTCACGCCGTACGCGGCGGCCTATGCGCGCTACTTCGTACGACACCCGTTCACCCAGTCCCTGCCCCGCAAGATAAAGACCGCGTTCTCGGGCTGCGCCAAGGACTGCGCGATCACCCCCATCCACGACATAGGCTTCGTCCCCAGGGTGGTCGACGGGGAGAAGGGCTTTCGGATGGTCGCCGGAGGGGGCACCTCCATCATGCCGCGCATCGCCCCCACCCTCTACGAGTTCGTGCGCATGGACGAGTACCTGAAGGTGACCGAGGCGTGCCTGCGCGTTTTCCACCGCTCCAACGAGCTGAGGAGAAACCGCATGAAGGCCCGCATAAAGTTCCTCATCGACAGGGTCGGCATCGACGAGTTCAGAAAACAGATCGAACAGGAGATGGAAAATCCCTGGGCACAGCGCTCCTTCGATCCGACAGACCTTCTGTTCATCGAGGACGAGGCGGCGGACGCTCCCGCGCTCGACGGCGACTACGCCCCTGCGGTGCCCCACCCCGATTTTGAGCGCTGGGTCGAGACGAACGTGGCCGACCAGAGGCAGGAAGGCTACACCGCGGCGACGGTAAAGCTGCCCCTCGGGGACATACAGGCAGAGCAGTTCGGCAAGCTCGCCGACATGGCCAGAAGGTACGGGGGCGGCAGGTGCCGGATCACCCACCAGCAGAACCTGACGCTGAGGTGGGTCCCGCGGGCGGCACTCTACGAGCTGTGGCTGGGACTGCGCTCCATTGGCCTTGCCGACTCCGGCGCCCACCAGATCGCGGACGTCGTCGCCTGCCCTGGGACCGACAGCTGCAAGCTGGGCATCACCTCGTCCATGGGGCTGGGCCGGGCGATGCGGGAGGCCATCGAGGGCCTGGATACCGGGGACCCCCTGGTCGAGAGCATGCACGTAAAAATAAGCGGCTGCCCCAACGGCTGCGGCCAGCACCACGTTGCCGACATCGGCTTTCACGGCGCGGCCGCAAAGGCACCGGGCGGGCAGGTGCCGGCCTACGAGCTGTTCCTGGGAGGCAGCTACGAGGCCGACGACCCGAGGTTCGGGATCAGGACCAGGACCAAGGTGCCGGCAAAGCGCGCCCCCGAGGTCCTGCGCAGCGTGATCTCGCTGTACCTGGAGGAGAGAAACGAAGGAGAGCCATTCAGGGACTATGCGGCCCGGGTGGGCAAGGAGAGATTCGACGAGTTGCTCGCCGACTTTAAGGACGTGGGCGAGTTGAACCGGGAGACCCTGCCCGACTACATGGACTGGGACAAGACGCTCAAGTACGTCCTTGAGCGCGGCGAGGGAGAGTGCATGGTCTGACCGGGCTGGATGGCCCGGACAGTTCCGGCTCCTTATTCCTCGGTATCAGGCTCTATGGGTCTTCCGCGCCAGACCTTGGGGCGCGGGCGCGACCCGGCTGCGACACTCGGTACGAAGGCCAGGCCGTAGCCGGCCGCCAGCGCCGAGAGGCCGGCCACCAGCACCGCCTGTCCCGCACCCTCGGCGGCCCGGGTGACGATGAGGGAGGCGATAACCATCGCGAGTCCGGCCGCCATCACCAGCCCGGAAGAAAGTCTCCCTGCCCGGCCCAGCCTGTTCGCGGCGTACCTGGCCAGCAGGGTCGGCAGCCCGTAATCGGCGGCTGGGCGGGGCCGCAGGGTGCCCGCTCGTCCGAGTATCTCCTCGATCTCCTTCTCGTAGCGCTTGGGCATCGGAAAAATCGTATGAACCGCTACGGGCAGTGTCAAGGACGGGCCCCGAACACGATCCGGGCGGTGCTATAATCGCCGCCCGTGAGCTCAAGCGGCGATCGTCAGTTCGTCAAGTACACCTTCTACAAGCTGGATCCCGCCTGGCGTCGGCTTACCCCCGAGCGCCGAGCCGGCGAGAAGAAGGAGTTCGCGGCCGTCGTCTCCGAGATCGCCTCAGGGATGATGACCCGCACCTACAGCACCGTGGGCATGCGCGGCGATGCCGATCTCCTGCTATGGCAGGCGGCCGACACCCTCGAGCAGGTCCAGGATTCGGCGGCAACCCTCAACTCGACCGCGCTTGCCGCCTACCTTGCCACGCCGCACTCCTTCCTTGCGATGACCCGGCGCTCCCACTACGTAGACGGGCATCGCCACGAGGGCCAGGAGGGCCGCTCCGTCAGGGTGACCCCGTCCGAGGGCGCCAGTTACTTTTTCGTCTACCCGTTCGTAAAGACCCGCCAGTGGTACCTGCTCTCGGCCGAAGAGCGCCAGGAGATGATGACCGAGCACTTCCGCATCGGCCACAAGTACCCGTCGGTAAAGATAAACACCAGCTACTCCTTCGGCCTGGACGACCAGGAGTTCATGGTCGCGTTCGAGTCGGACAACCCCTCCGATTTTCTGGACCTGGTCGAAGAGCTAAGGGGCGTAAGGGGAAGCCTGTACACCCTTCGCGACACGCCGATCATCACGTGCATACGCATGCCGATAGAGCATGCGCTCGACAGGCTGGGATGAAGAGGCGCGCGGGGCGATCGGCGGGAAAGGTGGCCAGTAATGCGCTATGAGGCGGACTCGGCAAGCTACGAACTTTTCGAGGGCTGGGGCGACCTTCCGGCCGGCTACATGTTCCACCGCGTGGCGGGCGTGGCAACGGACGCCGACGACAACGTGTTCGTCTTTAACCGCAGCCCCCAAAAGATGCTCATCCTGGCCGCTGACGGCACCTTCAGGACCGACTGGGACGCGTTCTTTAAGGTGCCGCACGGCGTGGCGATCGACTCGGCAGGAAACGTCTACACGGCCGACGTCGGCACGCACGCGGTCGAAAAGCATGCCCCCTGGGGCGGTCTGCTGATGACGCTGGGTACGCCGGACCGGCCGGCAGACACCGGGCGCAACGAGGGTTTCCTCGTGGAGCGGGCGGCAGGGCCCTTCAACATGTGCTGCGCCGTCGCGGTGAGCGATTCCGGGGAGATCTTCGTCGCTGACGGCTACGGCAACAGCCGGGTCCACAAGTTCTCGGCAGAGGGAGAGCTCCTTAAGTCCTGGGGCAGGCCAGGCAAGGGCGGCCCCGGGGAGTTTCACCTGCCGCACGGGATCACGATAGACCGAGACGGCAGGGTGCTGGTATGCGACCGGGAAAACGGCCGCATACAGATCTACGACCAGGAGGGCGGGTTCCTCGGAATGTGGGAGGGACTGCTTCAGCCCACCTCGATCGCCCAGGGACCTGACGGCCTGCTGTTCGTCCCCGAGCTTCAGCACCGGGTGACCGTCCTGGACCCTGAGGGCGGGGTCGTGGCCCGGTGGGGCGGCGAGCCGAGCCGAGCGCCGGGTTTGTTCGTTGCGCCTCACGACGTCGCGGTAGACTCGCGCGGGGACGTGTACGTCGGCGAGGTGCTCGAGGGTAAGCGCATTCAGAAGTTCGTCCGCTCCTAGCGGGCGGCAGCAATTCAGATACCACCGGGGGAAAGATGAACGTAGACACCGCCATATGCCGCATCCTTAAGGCGGAGGGCATCGACTGGATAGCCGCCTTCCCGCACCAGACACTCATAGACGCCGCTGCACGCGAGGGCATCCGCCCCGTGATCGTCCGCCAGGAGCGCGCCGGCGTGAACATGGCGGACGGCCTGAGCCGGATGACCAACGGGCGGACCATAGGCGTTTTCACTATGCAGTACGGCCCGGGCGCAGAGAACGCCTTCGGGGGAGTCGCCCAGGCCTTTGCCGACTCGGTACCCGTGCTTCTCCTGCCCGGCGGAAACCCGCAGGGCCGCCACGGGGTGCACCCGAACTTCGACTCTGTTGAGCACTACAGGGGCGTGACCAAGTGGGCTGGCTACATCATGTCCGCAGGCCGCACGGTGGACGTGATGCGCACCGCGTTCAGCCACCTTCGAAACGGGCGGCCGGGACCGGTGCTCGTCGAGATCCCGGCGAACCTGGCCTCAGAGGAGGTCCCGGCGTTCGACTACAGGCCGGTCCCCCAGACCCGGTCGGCCGCGGACCCGGCGGACGTTCGCGACCTCGTTCGTGCGCTGCTTTCCGCAGAGCGTCCGGTGATAAACGCCGGCCAGGGAGTGATGAACGCGGGGGCCACCGATGAGCTGGTCGCCTTCGCGGAGCTTACCGGCATTCCGGTCCTGACAACCCTTGCGGGAAAGAGCGGATTTCCCGAGACCCACCCGCTGTCGCTCGGATGCGGCGCGCGGACAGCGACGGGCATGGCGGCCAAGTTCCTGATGGAGTCCGACTTCGTGCTCGGCATCGGTACCAGCTTCACGGTCTCGGTGTTCGGGGCGCCCGCGCCGTCCGGCGCGACGCTCGCCCAGGTGACTAACCGTGGTGAGGACCTTCACAAGGATCACCCGGTCGACTTCGGCGCGGTGGGAGACGCAAAGCTCGTGCTCGAGCAGATGATCGCAGAGGCCAGGTCGCAGGACGCGGCGGCGAGGGCCGGCGTCGCCGAGGAGATAGCCGCGAGCCGTACAGGGTGGCTCGCCGAGTGGGAGAGCCGTTTCGGCTCCGACGAGACGCCAATGAGCCCCTACCGCGTGTTCCGCGAGGTCGAGCGGGCGGTTGACGTGGCCAACACCGTGGTAACGCACGATTCGGGCTACCCGCGCGACCAGCTCGTCCCCTTCTGGCGCCCGGTGACCCCGCGCAGCTACATCGGGTGGGGCAAGTCCACCCAGCTCGGCTACGGCCTAGGGCTGGCCCTCGGTGCGAAGATGGCGCGCCCCGAGAGCGACGTGATCAACTTCATGGGAGACGCCGCGTTCGGCATGGCCGGCCTGGACATCGAGACGGCCGCTCGCAACGGGATCGGCATAACCACCATCATCCTCCATAACGGGGTGATGACCGGCTATGCGGCGAACTACATGCCCGTCGCCGCCGACGTCTACGGGACACATGAGCTGGGAGGAAACTACGCGGCGGTAGCCGAGGGTCTCGGAGCTCACGCAGAGCGGATCGAGAGCCCCGAGGCCATCGGCGATGCGGTAAGAAGGGCGCTGGGCGCGAACAGCGAGGGCCAGCCCGCGGTCATAGAGATGATGACCAAGGAAGAGCCCAACGTGTCCATGTACTGGTAGTAGGCCTCGGCCTATAGCTAGGCGACCGATCCTCCGGCGAGTAGCCGGGCGATCATTCCGGGGGAGTAGCCGATCTCTCCGAGCACCTCGGAGGTGTGCTCCCCGAGTCCCGGGGCCGGCCTGAGCGCTGCGGCCGGGGTCACCGAGAAGCTAAACGGAGGGCCCATCTGCCTTACGGGCCCTATCGGGGTCTCGGCGGCGGCGCTCAGGCCGCATGCGACGGCCTGCGGCTCATCGTGGGCGTCCATTATGTGGCGGCTCTCAGCGCACATCACGCCCGCAGAGCGCAGTCGGCCGACGGCCAGCGAGGTGTCCAGACCCGCAAGGGCGGATCCGAGAGCATGGGCCACATCCCGGTCGGCGACCTCGCGCGAGGGCTTGTTGGGGAATCGCTCCACCAATTCTGGGGTCCCGAGCGCACCCGCCGCCGCGGCGAACTGCTCATCTTCGCTGCATGACAGGTAGATGTAACCGTCCCTAGTCGGATACAGCCTGCGGGTTGCCGTAACGCCCAGCTGTCCCCACCTTCGCGCGTCAATGGGTGGCTCCGTGCTTTGGACAAGCTCCGCCGCCTGGACCGCGACTCCTGCGGCAAGCAGGGACGTCTCAACCCTGCTTCCCGACCCTTCCCGCATCTGCGCAAAGAGCCCCGAGACGGCGCCGAAGCAGGCCAGCATCGAGGCCGCATAGTCGGCTATGGCCACCTTGAGGAAGATGGGATGGCCGTCGGTGCCCTGGGCGGACATGGCCCCCGTAAGGGCCTGTATCAGCGGGTCGAAGGCGGGATCTCCCGAAAGCGGTCCCGGGCCCCCGTAGCCGCTCACGGAAAGATAGACGAGCCCGGGTCGCAGAGCCCGAAGGGTCTGCTCATCAACGCCCAGGCGGGCCGCAGCGCCCGGGCGGAAATTCTCGGCCACAAGGTCCGCACGCCTGACCAGTTCGTACACGACCTCGCGCCCCTCCGGCCTCCGAAGGTCCACGACGATTCCGCGCTTACCGCGATTCCACGCCTGGAATGAGCCTCCTATCACTCGAAACCCGTCTCCTGCGGGGGACTCGACCTTGATGACGTCGGCCCCCATGTCTGCGAGGAGGCTGGTGGCGTACGAACCCGCGATGTACCCGGTAAGGTCGACAACGCGCGTTCCGGCCAAGGGTCCCCCGCTCCTGTTTGACGAGGACGCACGCGGCCCGGGCGGGCCTGCCGGCACGGGGGAAACCCTTACCGGCGGCGCCATCCACGTTACCGGGCCCAGGACATCGTCGCTGCCGGGCTCGAACACGCCGCTCTCGGTGGCCTGGGGATGCTCGAAGAACTGGGCGCGTGACCTGACCAGGTCGCACGGCACGTCATGCTCTGAGAGAACCCTGATCCAGTGGCGGCCAGCCTCCGTGGATATGACGTCTGCGATCAGGCTCCTCAGGGCGGGGCGGTTCACAGGCTCCAGGTTCCACGGCGCACCCTCGAATCGCGGGTCCTCGGTCCATTCGAAGCGCTCGAGTGCTATGCACAGCTTGTTCCAGAAAGTGTCGGTGCCGCACGTAAACATGATCCACTCGCCGTCGGCGCACTCGTAGAACTGGTAGACGGGGTTTACCCCCATCTGGTCGGTCGACTCGCGAACCCACGACCGCACGTTCGGGCCGGTCACCATGGTCCCGGACTGCATAGCAAGCGCGCCGCAGTACAGGGAAGCCTCGACCTGCTGGCCCAGGCCCGAAGCCTCCCGCTCGCACAGGGCGGCCCCGATGGCCCCGGCGGCCAGGAACGCCGCGCCGTAGCTGGCTATCGGAAGGTTGACGTAGACGGGAGGACCGTCCCAGCCGCCCTGGTCCCCGTAGATGCCGGCATGGGCGGCGATGACCCCCTCGTCGGCCGGCGCATCGGCAAGCGGTCCGGATTCCCCGAAGGGGGGCATGGCGCAGTAGACGAGGCCCGGGTTTACGGGGCGCAGCGAGGTGTAGGACAGGCCCGCCCGGCCCGCCTCTGCCCCCGGCATCGTACGGACCAGAACGTCGGCACCACCTGCCAGTTCAACCAGGGCCGTCCGATCGGCTTTGCTGTGAGGGTCCAGGGAAGCGATCCGCTTTCGGCGATTCCAGAGCCGAAAGCGAGCGTCGTCCGCGAACCTACCGCTATCGACCCTCACGGTCTCGGCGCCCAGCTCGGCCAGCAGCATCGTCGCGTAGGCACCCGCCACGTCAGAGTCCAGGTCGAGAACGGAAACACCCGAGTAGGGCCCGGCTGAGAGCATCGATCCCCCGTTCTTTAGCGAGTGGGCACCCTCGGGTAGCCCAAGCATCGGCCAGTATATGTCGGCCGTATGTAAACGGGCGTGGTGCCCAGCACGTGTAGCCCGATTGCCGGTGATGGAGGCGGTCTGCTATATTGGGCCGTGCGGGCCTTGTTACCCGCGTTCCCGGGTATTCGTGGGGCTGTAGCTCATCTGGGAGAGCGCTTCAATGGCATTGAAGAGGTAGGGGGTTCGAGTCCCCCCAGCTCCACGGCCAGGAGCAGATCGTGGCCCGGGCTCTGGACGAGGGGCCGCCGACTACCTGGTCAAGCCCTTCTCGCCGGTGGAACTGGCGGCCCGCATAAGGCTTGCCCTTCGCCGGCGGGAGATGCCCGAGCCGTCAGCGCCCTACGTGCTGGAAGACCTGACCATCGACTACGCCGAGCGCCGGGTGAGCCTTGCCGGCAGTCCCGTGGAGATGACCGACATCGAGTACCGGACCCTGGCCGAGCTATCGTCCCACGCCGGACGGGTGCTGACCTACGAGCACCTGCTGAGGCGGGTGTGGCGGCTTGAACCCGACGCCGACCTTCGTCCCATGCGCACCGTGATAAGGAGACTGCGCCGCAAGCTGGGCGGCGACGCCGAGGACCCGACCTACATCTTCACCGAGCTCCGCGTCGGCTACCGGATGCCCAAGGGGAAACGGGGGAGGGGGAGAGACCGGGCTCCCTTGACCTATAGGGCCACCGAGGCTGGCGACCATATGGCCCCAATGCGGGGATGTTCCACCAAGACTGACTCAAGCCAAGCTGCGTACGAAGGAGGGCGAAGTTGGACCACTGGAAGTGCAAAGACCTGTTCGACGCGAGCACAACGCTGTTTGAAGAAAGCGGGCTCATAAATTGGCACGGCGGGCACCTCACAGCGCGGTACGCCGGTCAGGACGACAGTCAATTCGAGGACAGCCTCAAGGACAAGTTCAACCACAGTTACGGACGTTACATAGAGTGAGTCTTGTTTTCGGTCGCGTCTGAGAACCTGATCAAAGCCGCCTTTGCATGTATGAGCATTTCGCACACATTCACCGACTACCCTCTCGACAAGACCCTGGACGCACTCCTCAGAAAAAGGAAGAAAAAAGGTGGTATTCAGTTGCCTCCGTTACTGAGGGAGATGTGCCAATTCGCCAGTCTCGACGCCGCTGAAACTAAGGTGGTAGAAGCTGGATACTTCAACTTAAAGCAGATTAGGAATAGGGACGTTCATGGTTACGAGCGAGACAAGCGAAGGTACAATTTCCACGCGGTGGAGAACGAGTTCTTGCCTGCGTTCCGCGTTCTGCTTTCCGTGATGAAGAACTGCGGCCACTTTCTGTCGTGCCAAGGAAATGCGACCAGGAGCTAGACTGGGGCCTAGGTCACCGTCGCCCGCCTGTATGACGGACTCTACTTATGGTGCTTCGGCATCCTGTGAAGAAGCGGGTCTCGATAAACGTGGACTTTGGAGAACCAAGAACCCACCCGCCTAGTGGTAGCTTCCGATGGTGCGCTGTATCCTGAAGGCGTGGGAGGACAATTGCCCCTCCAATAATCCCTTCCTGTTGTCGCCTCGAGCTACCTAGATGGCCCGCTCCGAGTCAGCCCTGTTCGTGTTAGCTCCGGCGTGGACTTCTTTGATAGCCTCAGGTGGTGGATCTATCACCTTGACCGGGCAACCATTAGCGTCTTGCTTGCCGATGTCTCGCGCCTGCTCCAAGTCAACGAGGAGCCGGACTTCTTCCTCGTATGACCAAGAGGTTCCCTTCACGAACAACAGTCGTGACAGTGTCTTCCAGTCCGAGCAGAACCGAGTGAGGTCTGTATAGCACAAAACTGTAAAGCCCTCCCGTTCCTTACCCGCTCTGACATCCTGTTCCATAAGATCGTGGTCAACAAGGCACAATCGGATAACGTCATCTTTCGCCGGTTCATACATGGGAGCGAACTCCGAATAAGTGACCGACCCAATCTCGTAGCCAAGCTCCAGGAGGGCGTGGGTGTCGTAACCGACGACTACGCCAGTATTCCGGGCGTAGTGTGCCCACATGGTTGGAACGAGGATGTCGGTCGTGAACGAAACCACGCCCACCAGCGGGTTGAGGTATAGCTGAACGAACTCCGTTAACCTCAGGTCACTGTAACGACTTCGCCGATCAAGGACCTCTGCCCACGGCAATGAGACGCCCAAGTGCTCCTGCAGCTTTGACTGCGCTAGGGCGAGAAAATCGAGCGTACTCATTCGATCGATATCGTTCCTTGTTTCGAGGTTGCACTCCATATCATCGTTCAAGGCTAATATCTGGGTCGCACGCAAACTGTTTGGTGCCCCTTTCCCGACGCGGTCCTTCGGAATGTATTTGTACAGGACGTCGGGGATGTCTGCCTTTCCCTGTACTTGTCTCTCAGCGCACATGGCGTTCTGAAGTCTCTGGAGCAAGAGACCCAGTATGCCGTCCATCGCAACGATCATTGCCCCGCGTTCCTGCTGGCTCTTCTCCCTCATCGATGCAACAAACGCTAGAGCCTTTAACATTAGCCGTTGTTTGGCTTGTCCATCACACGGATGACATATGGGGTCGATCTGGCAATAGAATCCGCCAGCCGTCAGCCCGTTCACCTTTCTTGCGACTTCACCCGATACTTCATCCAGGTTTCTAAGGCCCATCTCCGATACGTACTTGATGCGCTCGGGGGCTGTACTCCGCGGTGTAGCGCGTTGTTCCTCAAGGAAATCTTCATGACGCTTTCGTGCTCGTTCTCTTGCGGCCTCGTCTTGGCGTGCGAGGCTCTCCTCCGCTTCCCTGTTTTCATGCATGAGCCGCGCGTTGTTGGACTTGTCGCGCCGTCTGTCTTCTTCGTCGTGCGATCCAAAGTCTGAAACGTATGTTGCGTCCAGCCTGCCTCTCATACCGTAGCAAGTGCATCCGCCGGACAGACTCTCACACCAGGGATAGGGTCCTTGAACCAGTCGAAATTCATGGTCGTCCCACCCGTCGGTGAGCTGGTGCTCAAACGAATTCCAATTCATCATCCAGTCAACACACTCGGAAAGCCTGACCGGGACTGAGAATGACTGCGCCAAGTATCCTGGACCAGGCGAGGCAATGGAGGTTCCGCCGAAGCGTGCTTCAAGCGTAGCCTTGGCTTGCCAATGTGACTCGCAAGATGCCTGGATTTTCACCCACATTACCGGACTCTCCAACACTATCTCGTAGGGGTGATACTCCATACCGTCTCCGCCCGCATCCTAGGTGTGCGCTGTTTTCTTGGCCTGCGCTGTGGCCAGCAACAGTTTGAGAGTTTGAATATCGCTCTAGGCTCGCAAGCCGATCCAACCGCAGGGATGTCGTCCTCTAGGGCTCGTTCAACTCTTATGGACGAGCTAGGTAAATGGTCTGACGAGACAATTCCTGGTGAGGTCCGACTAAGGCCTCTATGGACCGGAATCTGTAAACCTCATCCGGTTGAGGTTCTCTGCTGAAGACATTGCTCACTCTGTATGGCCTCCATCGGCGTGGTCCGACAACAGCCCCTTATGACGTCGTACGTTCTTGGCCTTCCATTCAAGTAGAGGTTGACTTTGGATGCGGTCCCGCAAAGCCTCATCAGTGGTGAGGAGGTTAGCGTCAATTTCACCGGCGTCCAGCAGAAGGTCGAGGAAAGACAGCTCCTCGCCGCTAAATGGCAAGAGCTCAGACAGCACTCGCCGACTCTCACGTACCAGACTTTCACCATAGGCGACAGCATCAAGGCCATCCATGCCGCCAGCGCGCAGGGCTGGTATCAGCTGGCTGGATAGCTCTCTCGGATCGAATGCAACGTCTTCGGCCGAGACTGTGCGCCAGTCTCTCCTGACCATCGCCCCGTAAACCACGAACGCGGTTCTCAGCCTTGCAACGTCGAGGCCGTCGATGGAAAGGACGAGGCTGCTGTCAAACAGATCTCTCGCCCTGCGGCGGGCCAACAGCGCGGTGAGCTTCCCTGCCGCGAGCTCGTGGATGTCCACCACCGGGATGTCCGTTGCACGCCAGCTACCCACGGGCCGGGAGTCTATGGTCGTGACAGGCCACAGTGGTACGCGAAACATGTAGTTGACGTCCACATCGATTCTGCCACTCTGACCTGACGCCGCGGGGTAGCGAAGTGACCACTTGCCCCCCGCATGTGCTTGGGGAATCCTCCTGATGCTCAGGTCCTCCCGACTGAAGACTGCTTCCATCGCCTCCTCGATCAAGGCACGTTCGTCCAGCATGGCCTGTGTAGTCTCGGCGCCAACGTAGTTCAGGTCGATGTCTACAGACAGTCTTGGCACGTCGAACACAAAGAGGTTCAGCGCAGTGCCTCCCTTCAGGGCCAGCTTTCCCTTCAGGAACGGATGGCTGCGGATGGCGTCAAGCAGCCCCAAGAGATGAATGACCTTTTCCAACACATCCGGCTGGAACCCGGTCACCTCTGCATCAGATGCCAACCTATCAGCAGAAACCCTCATGTCACCTCCGCCCAGGACCTCTCAACCACCTCGGTCGGAACGACCAGGTTCCATTCGGCCACGAAGCTCACGTCTCCGCTCTGTCTCCGATCGACATAGTGCGGCCGCCGTGGACGTCGACTTCGGAGCATATCGAGATGGTGTTCCTCAACCATCAAGGACTTGCGGTGCTGGTCAAGGTAATAACCTACCTTCGATGCCGTAGTCGCATTGCCAAGCAGGAAGACGTACTCCACGACCCTATCGAGGTCGAAGAACTCTACTGATTCTAGAGAGCGCCATATCTCCTCCCAGCCACCTGTGAGGTTTGTGCGATCCAGCGCGTCAACCAGTGTGCGCTCAAGGCTTGTTACCCTCAACGACATGCCGGCACGCTCCGACGTCGACACACCGAAATCCTCCTTGCCTGCACGGACAAGCGCCTCCGGGAATCTGGTTCCTTGGTATACGTGGGCACGGAAGGCCAGCGGCTCAGGTGGCCGGGATGCGAGGAAGGTAAGCTGGCTCCAGACCGAGTAGGCCCGACCGTGAAACTCCAGCGCCGTGTGGTGCGACAGTACCGCATCCGGTGCAAGCCTCGACGCGATTAGGAAGGGGTCTATTGGATAGGTGTCGCTGTCGGCACCCGGCGGGATGAAGGCGTATAGTCCCCGCCGGACACGGACCAGGCGCCCGGTCCCGGTGTGGTAGGCAACCAGAGACTCTTGCGTTCTCGCCCCCTTCTCGCCGCTGGAGGAGAGATGCTCGGCCAATTCTTCTCCTGTGAAAACAGGATGCCGGCGAAAGAACGCTTCGTGCTTGACAGTTGGCATCGCTACTTTTCTGACGAGTTACACAGGTTCAAGCTATGTATTTCGCGAATGTCTGTCATTCGCTGTTGTCGGATAACTTGTTGTTCCAACGACTAACACATATACATACTATGGGTTAGCTGTGCGATACTCAAGTTTGGTAGATCCCCAATTGAAACTTCGATGTATGGGAAGCAGGTTGAAGGATCTCAGTTTTGACGAAATATCAACTCTCCGTCGGGAGTGACCATGTCTCTGCCTGACCAGAAGTACTTGAACCACGTACGAGATGCGCTGTGGTCACGCGCAGAGCGTGCATCCGTGATGATCGGCAGCGGTTTCAGCAAGAATGCACAGCCGGCTCGACCGGACGCGGGAGAGCTCCCTCTGTGGCATGAGTTGGCCGGTGCGATGTTCGACAAACTCAATCCAGCACCACTTGGTGGCAGCCAGCACAGTGCGCGTGCCACCTCCTCTGATCCTAACGGCGCTCTGAGGTTGGCCCAAGAGTACAAGGAGAACTTTGGACGGAGCAGCTTGCACCTGTTCTTACAGCAAGAGATTCGAGACGGAGACTTCAATCCCGGAGATTTGCACAGACGATTGCTGAAGCTTCCTTGGCGGGGCGTGTTCACCACAAACTGGGACACACTGTTAGAGCGGACGCGTCTTTCTGTCCCTGAGCGTTACTACAGCGTTGTGCACAACAAGGATGAGATCCCACTTTCGGCCCAGCCTCGAATCATCAAGCTGCACGGCTCTCTTGACGGCCACTATCCTCTAATCGTTTCTGAAGAAGACTATCGGGAGTACCCGCAGCGTCGTGCTCCATTCGTCAATACCGTGCAGCAGGCGATGATGGAGACAGTGTTCTGTTTGATCGGCTTCTCAGCGAGTGATCCGAACTTCCTGGGGTGGTCCACCTGGGTGCAAAAGAATCTAGGGGAGTCTGCTCCGAGGATATATGTCGCCGGTTGGCTGGAACTCTCCGCCGATGAGCGCGATTGCCTTCAGGCTCGTAACGTGATTGCCATTGATCTTGCACAGCATCCAGAGGCAGCCCACTGGCCCAAGAATCTGCGTCACAAACACGCTGCAGATTGGATTCTGCATTCGTTGGAGGGAGGCCGTCCCTATGACGTTGCGGATTGGCCATCTCCGGCTCCCCAAGACCTCACCGAACCCCCTGCTCATCTCCAACCGGTAGAGGTGGTGACCTGGGACAATCCCATTGAAGAGCCATGGTCTCCTCGCACTTCCGATGACTCTCAGAGGGCCGAGGAATCGACTCGCGAGTTACTGACCATCTGGACAAGGAACCGAGGCCTCTACCCGGGTTGGCTCGTCGCGCCGCTTGAAGTGAGAGGTTCACTGATTAGCAGGACTCGCGCTTGGCAGCCGCAAATTCTCCATGTCCTGAACAGCCTGTCTATGGTCGAGCGACTTGACGCCATCCGCGAATTGGTATGGCGACATGAGATCACCCTGGAGCCAATATCCTCTGAACTGGAATCGGCCGCGCAGGATGCTGTGTCTGCTATTGGCAATGCCCAACCGGACAAAGGCACAGTTGAATCGCACAACGGGTCGCCACAGATTCGAGAGGCTTGGCGGGAAATCGCGCTGACACTTGTAACAGCCGCCCGACACCGACTTGACGAAAGCCTGTTTTTTCAGCGGATTGAGGCGGCGACGCAGTTTCGCGATGACAACCCTGATGTGGGTCACCGCCTTCAGCATGAGCGTTGCTTGTGGGCAGCCTGGTCCTTGGACTTCGAAGCATTAAGTGGCCTGCTTTCAGACTGGAATACAGAGAACTGCGATCCAATCTGGGTGCTGCGAAAGGCGGCTTTGCTCAGCGAAGCCGGTCGTGGTGTGGTGGCACCCGACGATATCGTCACCGGCAGCTACAAGACCGAGTTCCAGCACGCCGAGGGGGAAGAGGCCGTAAAGCTAGCCGAGCAGGCGATTGCGCACATCCGCAGTTTTCCAGTTGATGACCGTAGCGTCGCAGGGCCGTCACGAGAGGGGTGGGCGTTGTGGTCCACAATTGACTTTGAGAGCCAATCGGAAGTATCCAACAGATGGAATGAACTGGCCTCACGCAGTGGCGGTTGGCTAGACTTCGTGTGCTATCGGGCAGAGAGGTATGTGCGATTCTCGCAGCGCATGGATTCTCCGAGGTACGTCGAAGAGGCAGCCACATCGTGATGCAAAGGGTCGAAGGCGGCGACACGACGACCGTGCCGGTGCCGGACCACAAGGAACTCCAGCCTGAACGCTAATGTCGATTATCCGGGAATCGGGTCTAGCCCGGACGTTCTTTGAATGAGCGGCCCTCGGGGGTTCATTCAAACGTTCCGTGTGAATTCTGAATGTCGGGCATCTGGCCTATGACTTACGGGCCATTCCCACTCTAGATTTACTGCCGCATCCACAACTCGAAGATGGTGCTATCTACCGTCCCCTCAGTTCCACAAGCCTCCTTGGCTCATTCGCTAGGTCAGGGGTTGCCCTTGCCCTAGGGGATTGACAGCGCCGACGATTCCTCTACGCAGTGGCCAGGGGTCGGTAGCGCTCAACCCGAATCCTGTCTTCACCCTTGCGCGCTTGAGCCAAGTCATAAGCGGTCTGACGGCTCAGCCAAGAATCTGCACTGGACCAACCAGCTTTCTCCAGGCGAATGGCCATGTCAGGGGAGATCGCCGCGTGGCCGTTCAATACCCGCGAAAGGGTATGACGTGCAACCCCCAAGACCTCTGCCGCCTCGGTGACAGTTAGGCCAAGAGGGTTAAGGCAATTCTCCCTGACGCCGCGGCCGGGATGGGGTGGATTCTCCATAGGCACGACTTCTCCCTCCTCCTTGGTGGTAATCGACAAGATCGACGTCGTACGCGTCGCCGGCTTCGAATCTAAACGTTATCCGCCAGTTGCCTGATATCGAAATATTCCAGAATCCTCTTCGGTCTCCTCTGAGTGGATGCAGTCTGTACTCTGGTAGGTCAAGATCGTCCGGTTTGGTGGCGACATCGAGGTCTGCAAGGGCCAGGGTTATCCGATCCAATCTGTCGGCGGCTATCCCGCTGGAATCGCCTCGCTCATAGAGTCGCTTCAGCCCTCGATGGCCAAACGATCGGATCACAAAAGTGATGTACCGCGTGCCGATACGGATATCAACAGATCCTCTGATCCGCCCGTCTCCAGATCTGCAATCATGACAAACGCCTGTTGCGGGCAGTTACGCTCAACGAATGGCGCAATGCAGGGGGCTACAATCAGATGAAGCCTCACAACTCCCTCCCGCTATCGGTCACCAGTGACCGTTGCAAGAAACGGGGGCTGCGATTACTGATCTGAGCCAACTCGACACAGTAGGACCACTACGGCGATTCGACCGGTTCAAGTGGTCTTATCTCCTTGATCTGTTCCGCTTCGGCGAGCTGGGCTCGGTAAAGGTCGCATCGAAGCTGCAGATTCATCCAGAAGCCCGGCGATGTGCCTAAGAACCTGGAGAGGCGCAAGGCGGTGCTGGGCGTGACTCCACGGGTTCCGCGCACGACTTCGTTGACTCGCTGGTAGGGCAACCTTATCGCGCTGGCCAACTCTCTCTGTGTCATGCCAAGCGGCGCAAGAAACTCCCGCAACAGCATCTCGCCCGGATGAGTCGGCTCGCGATCGCTCGGGATGCGGACCATATCTGCTCTCCTCCTTCAGTGATAGTCAGTTATCTCGACTCTCGCTGGACCTGCCTGCGTCCAGACGAAACAAACCCGATACCTGTCGTTTACACGAATACTGTATTCCCCATCTCTATCCCCGGCGAGTCTTTCAAGCCGGTTGCCAGGGGGTCTGCCAAGGTCGCCCAAAACTACGGCCGAATCAAGTTGGTCGAGCTTTCGCCGGGCAACCCTCCATATCGATGGAGGGCATGTCCGCCGAGCCGCCCGCGTGTCGCGCCCGTCAAATACGTCCCTTGTGCCGTCAGTCCTGAATGAGACGATCACGATGACATGATAGCACGGTATCCATGCTATCGATGAAGAGCCACTTAGGGGGATTCGAACCGATTCCCTCCATCAAGAGTGTGCACCTGGAAGGGTGCCGCGAGCCGATCGTTCATTTATGAAAGCCCCTACGGGACCTTTCCCTCGGATACCTCATTCGGCACACTCAAATGCGAAAAGAGTCGTCTTGGCAATATGGGCGGCCACCCCCATGGCTTGCGGACTCCGGATTAAAGGGACGGAGGACATCCAGGGTGTGGGCCGACTTAGGGGTTCACAGCGGATGGACGTTCATACTCGCAAGATAAGGCGACGACAAGCACCCTTAGCACTGTCCTGGTCGGAAGGACGAGTATCTATCCGCCAGCGATGGTGGGAGACATTGGAGGTGGAATAGCATGTACCGGTTTGAAGAGGACAGATACTATCGGACAAGCGATCCGGAGCTAACCGTGATGGTCACGCCCAGAACGATGGCCAAGTGGCGGCGTTTAGGGATTGGCCCCTCTTACTACCGTTTCAGCCGTCGCGTCCTGTACTTGGGCAGGGATCTGAACGAATGGCTCGACCGTAATAGCGTTGAGACCCTGGCCGGTTGATACATAGTCTGGCCGGAATAGCAGATAGGCTGGCGGTTTACGGAGACCCCGCAGCCTTAGGAAAAGACCCGGCGCTGACACTTGCCCTCTTCGTGTATCAGGTGAAGTGTTGGGCGCAACGGGTGCCTGGTGGGACTCTCTCATCTTCACCACCGAACATGGCGAGCCCTCAACCCTTATAGCCCTGAGAGTTCGACACAGGAGGGGGGCCTATGACTAGCGAACAGACCGTAACCCTGACTCGAAGGGAGTACGACGCTCTCATCGAGCGCAACAGCCAGCTTGAGGACATGCTGGCTGCCAAGGACACCAACGACGGCGCGCGTGTCCCCCACGAGATCGCTCTCGACATCATGCGGGGGAAGGGTCCCATCCAGGCGTTTCGGAACCACCAGGGCATGACCCTACGGGATCTGTCCGAGAGGACCGGCCTTGCCTCCGGGTACATCTCGGAGATTGAGCGCGGGCTGAAGCCGGGATCGGCCTCGGCCTTGACCCGCATCGCCAGCGCCCTTGGGACCACGATAGACGTCCTGGTGAGCGGGTAGCGCCAGCCCGAGCCTGAAGAAGGGGCGCACAGGCGCGACAGAGAAGGAGAAGCACCTACAGCCCCTAACGCCGGCGGCGAATATGCTTCCGTTGGGAAGATGACGGACCGTACGACGTGGAGGTCGTGGACTACCATCGATGAGGAGTTGGACATGAGTTCAACCAATGGCATCTCGTTGAGTTTCGCGGATGGATCCAAAGGACTCATACCTTGCGAGGATGTTCCTGAGCTCAAGGTGCGAGCGGCCGTTTCCAGCCTTGACCTACCGAACCCATACGAGATGATCCTGAGGACGGTTCAGGGGGAGCAGATCCAGATTCCTTGGGACTTCGCACGACACTACTGTGATGCATCTTATCGACCGACCATTGAGTTGATGGCGTTGCGCGGGAGGCAGACGGTTGGCGAACGGATCCGTCACCTCAGAGAGTCCAAGGGTTTGACGCAGGAAGCCCTCGCCCGCTCGGCGGCCATCGATCGAGTGACGTTGATACGGCTGGAAAAGGGAGAGCAGACGCCCAGATTCAGAACACTTGAGGCAATTGCTAAGGCCTTGGGGAGACGTGTCCCGGAATTTCTTGTCGAACCGGAGTGGCTTGTCCAATAGCCGCCGGCAACTGACGGCAGTGCCGTTCCGGCAGTCAGTGGACTAGTCTTGCGCTGCCAGGCCGATGAGCTTTTGGCTACGGCTCTTCGCCTGGGTGAGGCGGGTGAGGCGGGTGAGGCGGGTGAGGCGGCCTGAGAGACCGGCAGAGGTCGCGGCTGCGGCATTGTCATGTGAGTCCGCCCCACCTAATCCAGAACTGGAGGTCAGATTAGCTGAGCGTTAGCGGACAAGTTTTGTCGACCGAGTTGTCACCTGGCTGCCCTCTGCATCGCGCCTATTCCGAGTTCGTGGCTGTATTCCAGAGTGATGCCCCGTCCAACGTCGGTAGTTACCTAACCGTCAGCTACCCTATTCCGGTAGAATCCGTCGCCAGCCGGGGCATACGCGGCAGACTCTCACGGCAAGAACAGCCTGATGACCGTGGCGCTGTGTCCGAGTCGGCATGTCCAAATGCGGCCCGCCCCAGAGCATGCCGGTCGGGGGCTCCGTGGCATGGCTGATAGCCAGGGAGCGATGCGCGAGACTGTGCTCCGTGAAACTACGGACTTGCTGAAGGATATACGTTCAGGGTGAACGCTGATCACCGAGGTCTATTGTGAATATGCGCTGGCCCTATGACCGCAGGCAGACCCTGCTGCTCGTCGCAGTTGCTCTGGCGCTCATAGCCCTCCTCCTGCTGTACCTGCTGGGCACGGCGCTGATTGCACTCGGGATCAGCTTCATCATCGCCTACATGCTCATGGGCCCCGTACGCCTCATCGAACGGGCCATGCCGTGGCGAAGGGCCCGCCCTGCCCTGAGCCGGACCGTCTCCATCGTCATCGTGTACGTCCTCGCCATCGCCATCGCCGCCGGCATCCTGGCCGCGATAATCCCCTCCATCGTCGAGGACAGCCGTCGATTCGCCAGCGAGATTCCCACGCTGGTCGAATCCATCAGGGCGACCGCCGAGGACTGGATAGGCCGCTACACCGATGACGTCCCGGCCAATGTCAAGGATCGCATCCAGCAGTACCTTGACGACGCGGGCCGGCTGCTCGGCGACGTTGCCTGGAGTTTCTTGTCCAGGACCGTGGAGGCTGCTACCAGCTCCTTCGCCCTCATCCTCAGCCTGGCGGCCGCACCTGTGATCGTGTACGGGCTCCTCAAGGATTCCTCCCGGATACGCGCCAGTCTCTATGCCCCGTTCCCCCCGGACCTCAAGCCCCACCTTAAGGACCTGCTGGACATCACCGAGAGGACGCTGGGCGGTTACGTCCGCGGCCAGCTCATCCTGGCCGCCATCGTCGGCGTGATGGTGACGGTGGGTCTGGTGCTCCTTGACGTACCCTTTGCGTTCGTCCTTGGCCTTGTGGCCGGCCTTACCGAGCTGGTGCCGACTCTCGGGCCGTTTATAGGCGGGCTGTTCGGGGTGCTGGTCACGCTGGCGGTCGCCCCGGACAAGGTCCTCTGGGTGTTCCTACTGTATCTGGGGGTGCAGGTATTCGAAAACACGCTGCTGGCCGGACGCATTCAGAGCAATGCGCTCAGGATACATCCGGTCTGGCTGATCATCGTGATCGTGGTTGCGGGAAAGTATTTCGGGATCTGGGGAATCGTAATCGGCCCCCCGATAGTTGCGGTCGCAAGGGACATAGCGGTTTGGCTGTCGCAGGAGTGGAATAGGTCAGAAGCGCCGGAAGTAGGGGTCGAGGAGGAAGAGCCGGACTAAGCCCGCCACTGGTCTGGCGGCTAATGCCCTGATCCACTCCAGGACCATCGGGGCCAGGAATCCTTATGCGTTGGTCTTGGTTCCCATTTTGGAGTGTGCTACGGGAGACCGGCTTGACCTCGATCATCTGAGGCCATGACTCGGCGACGGTTGCCGCACGCTTTCCGAATGGAGCCTGAGTAGTTGCCTGGGCCAACCGAGACCGCATCTTGCAGGGACGGGCCAACGACTCCCGGGATATGCCAGTGGAGCGGCAAGGTGCCTACGTAGGCATCGCTGCAGCCAGGGCTCACGTGGATGCAGCGATCGGCAGACGGACGAATGATGGGGAGTTACACAGGATGATGCGGGGACCAGCTGACCAGCTCACCAAATTCCGTTCCAGTTGGAGAATCAGCTGGCGGAGCCAATGGACTCGGGGACGGGACCTAGTCGCAAGCGACCCACACTTGGCGCTGACAAGATCCGCTTCACCCGTTCGCCACCGGGCCCATGGGCCAGTGATATAAAGTGACACTGCGCGCCGAAAAGTTCTGACTGTAGTAACCAATGGCCCACCAACTTGCACGGGAGCTAGCACCGAGCCGCTAGGCGAACCATTCTCCGCAGCTGAAGCTCAGCACCACCTCCCCTCACAGTGCACGTGGTCACTCTTACACTGCCATACCAACCACGTTACCAACTTCCCGATAACCTCGATCATCCTCGCCTCCCAGCCGTGCGCGCCGGGCTAACCGCATCGCCGGTGGCCGCCGGTCACGTTAACATAGCAAGCTGCTGCGAGATAAAGGGAAGAGCGTTTGCGTCGGCCCTTCAACGGCAAGTTTGCCACCACTAGGATCGTCGCCGCTCGCACTGAAGGCGAATCATGAGATTCGCCTGTCCCCGCAGGTAACGGAGCCCAGCAGTCTCCATGGCTACAAAGGGCAGATCGGCCCGAGAGAATCGGCAAGACGTTGAAGCCGCTCTGAGGAAGCGCCAGCAGGGCGGTTGTTTGCGAAATGTCGCGTTCTGGTTCGTTCTTTTGCTTATTGGTGTCGTGGCGGTCCTGGTTATAGTCTCTGCGCCCTGGGATGAAGGGCCACAGACACAAGTTGTAGTAGTACAAACTGCCACATCTACATCGACATCTCTGCCCGCCTCAGAACCAACGATAGCCGTCCAGCCTGCAGCCTCTGCCACATCAACGCCGGCTTCACCTTATACACCCACACCGGATACACCCACACCGGAGGTTGACCCCACGACGATTTCGTCGCCCGTGGCCTCTCCGAAACTCGATTCCACGGCGACCTCATCGCCCTCGCCCACGCCAAGCGCGACACCTACGCCAACGCCGGTCCCTCGTCCAGATCTCAGGCACCTGGACGAAAAGCTCTACATGCTTGAGCTCATCAACGCCGAGCGTGTCCAAGCAGGCCTAGATCCGGTGGTGCTGGGAGACAACGTGGCCGCCCAGCTACATGCGGAGTCAGCGCTGGAGAACTGCTTTTCATCCCATTGGGGAATCGACGGTTTGAAGCCCTACATGCGCTACACCCTGGCTGGCGGCTACCAATCCAACGCGGAAAACGCATCCGGCCTGAGCTACTGCATCAAAGCGTCCGATGGCTATATCCGCAACGCCGGCGCGAGACTAGAGATCCGCGAGGCGATGGAAGGCCTCATGTCCAGTCCCGGCCACCGAGATAACATCCTCGACAGGCACCACAAGAGAATCAACATCGGCCTCGCCTGGGACAGCTATAACTTCAAGGTCATCCAGCACTTCGAGGGGGACTACGTCGAGTATCAACAGCCTCCCAGAATAGAGGGGGGAATGCTCTCTATGTCGGGGACAGTGAGGAATGGAGTGTCCTTCGGGAACGATGACGATCTGGGCGTGCAGATCTTCTACGACCCGCCCCCGCAGACTCTGAGCACAGGCCAGATATCCCGTACCTACTGCTATGACCAGGGTCTTGAGATCGGCTCCGTGAGACCGCCGCTCAAGGAAGACTGGTTCTACACGGAGGACGCGTACAACGTCAATTTCAGGCCCTGTCCGGATCCATATGCGGTTCCCGCGGCCGCGGCCGCCCCGGGATCCGCCGACGAGGCCCATGCCGCCTGGCAGGCGGCCTACGATGAGAGCCAGATGGCCCTATGGAGGTTTGGGACGGTCCAGTGGATCACCGCGATTGACTGGATTGCCAGCGGCGAGGTCTTCCACATGACAGCGGACATCCGCAGTTTGCTCGCAAACTACGGCAACGGTGTTTATACGGTCACCGTCTGGGGAAGCATCGACGGAGATATTCTGATCATCTCCCAATACTCGATCTTTCATGGCGTGGTTCCTCCCGACAGCTACGGCATCTACACGGCAGTTACCGACGAAAAGAAGGCTGCTCAGTCCGTATCGTCGGCTCCATCCCCAACCTACACACCGACGCCGACTCCCACTCCTTCTCCTACTCCTAAAGCCAGACCCGCTCAAGTCGATCCAAACCGACCAAACCTCAGGCACCTGGACCTAAAGCGATACATCCTAAGCCTCATCAATGACCTGAGAGTATCCACTGGCAAGGATCCCCTAGACCTGGGCGATAACGTTGCGGCTCAACTCCACGCCGAATCCATGCTGACCAATTGCTTTGCCAGTCATTGGGGGATGGACGGTCTAAAGCCCCATATCAGATACGCCTTGGCCGGTGGCCACGAGTTGACCAGGGAGAACGTGTCCGGACTCTCCTATTGCCATACGGACTCCGGGTCACTGCCCCCCTATGACGACCTGCGAGCAGAGATCGAACACTCGCTGGGCAACTGGATCGGCAGTCGCGAGAACTGGGCCAACATCAGGCGTGAGTCCCACAGGACAGTCAACATAGGCCTGGCGTGGAACAAGTATCAGGTGTTCCTTGTTCTTCAGTTTCAGGAAGGGTACGTCAGGCGTCTGGACACGGCCAGGATCGACGGCCAATACCTGACCCTGGCGGCCAGCGTCCGAAATGGAGTGGTCTTTGGCAATGACCGCGACCTCGCCATCGAGATCGTCTACGATCCTCCCTCACGCGCATTGAACAGGGGTCAGTTATCGCGTACGTCGTGCTACGACTCCGGTAGGCGCATAGCCGCCCTGAGAGCCACACCTCTGGGAGGCGAGGGCCACTACCTGGAGAGCTACACGCTCATGATCATGTCCTGCCCAGACCCATACAGGGTACCGGCGGACTCATCTCCTCCGGGTTCGGCTAGGGACGCTCGCGACTTCCAAAAGGCAGCCGTCGATTCAGAAACTGTTAGCACCTATACGATTCCCTTTTACAATGCCGCGGACTGGCTCGTCGACCGGGATTCCTTCTCGATTCGGGCACAGATCGACGAGTTCCTGGCCACCTGGGGTCCCGGGATTTATACGGTTCTCGTGTATGGGCCCGTGGATGGAACACCCACCCTCATCCTGGAGTACCCAATCTTCTACAGGGTCGATAGGCCCACCACGTATGACCGCTGGTAACCGCCGAGCCGTGGCTGGTCGTATGGAGACTTATATCTCTGGCCCAGTCTTCCCGTTCCAGAAAAAGGAGTTGCGTTGTGATGGCGTTGGCGGTCTACGGCCTCGATTTCCGTGTACCTGAGCGACAACTCCCTCCTGTCGGTAAGCCCCCAGAACGATCCTGATTTGGCGTTCGCTGATTCCCAGTACCTCGGTTGCCTGACCAACCGGTAACTGGTCGGCAATCACGCCGTTGAGTACCTTGGGACTGACTGGAGGAGCGATGGACGGCGGCCCGCTAGCGGTCCTTCCAGTTCGGCGCCGGATAGAGCACTTCTGAGACGGCTGCACTGGCGGGGGCAACCACCAGTATTTCGCCGTCCTGTATCTGGGCTGCGCCCATCGGCTTGGCCGTGTTCTTGCCGGTCGAGTCGAGTTTGATCGGGCCGTAAAAAGTGGATATATCCAGGCTACGTAGAGCCGTCCGCACGGCGTCGACGTCCAGTGAATCGGCAGACTCTATGGCCGCCTGCAGCGCCAGGGCGGCGGCGGTTGCGCTGGCAGCCTGGTATACGGGCGCGTCACCCCACTTCTTGCGGTATCGCTCGGCGTAGTCGGAAGCGGAACCGAAGTACTCCCCTTCGTAGCTCATCGACGACTCCCACTGGGTGGGTCCTATCAGATAGTTAGCGTCCGCACCGATGTCCCTGACGAATTCAGGGTTGGTCGGACCCACGGTCAGCACGGTCGCCTTCGGGCTGAAGTGGAGCTCCTTGGCCGTACGCACGAAGAGCAGGGCGTCCTTGGAGTACCCGGCACCCACGAATACGTCCGGGTCCAGGTCCTTGAAGCTCGAAATGATATCTCTGACGTCAGTCACGTCCTGCGGATACCCCTGGACCGCCATCACCTCCATGCCGTATTGCTCCGCCCACTGCTTCGCCCCCTCGGCAACGCTCTTGGGGAAGAGGACGTCCGCGTACGCGATTACGACTGACCTGGCACCCTGATCGGCTAGCAGGCGCAGAGCAGACTGGGTGTAGCTCCCGGCGGTCGTCAGAACGGCAAAGAGATTCTTGTACGACTGCTCAAAGAGCGTTTCGGATGCTCCGCTCCCCTCAACCAGGATGACTCCCCGCGCTTCAGCCACCTCGATGGCCGGCTCTGTGAGCGTCGAGCTGTACGGTCCCAGCAAAAAGTCCACCTCATCCTCGTCGATGAGTTGCTCGACGAGCCTGGCGGTGGTGTCCGTTTCGCCCTTGTCGTCATACAGGATCAGCTCGACCTTGTAGCGTTCCCCGCCCACGTCGATGCCGCCGTATTCGTTGTTGACCCAGTCCTCCCAGAGTAGGTAGCCCTCCCTCGTGAGCTTGCCTTCCTCGCTGTACCTGCCCGTCTCGCTGACGGCGGCGCCGATCTTGATGACCTTCTCCTCGGAGGAGCAGGCCGCAAACGCCAACGTCACGGACAAGACTAGGGCTATGTGCAGAACGACTAGGGGCATTTTCCTCTACCTACCTTGGATCGCGGGTACTCGGCCCGCGTGACCTGTCCAATGCATTCTACAAACTGCTCTACGCATGTATTAGCGGGAGTCGGCTCAAGAAATGAGGTTACGCCAGAGGGTGTGCAAGTGACCGGCAGGCGGCGACCCTCACTACCGTGGCCTCGATGGGAATGCCACCAGAGAATCCAGCACCTCTGTGTCAACTTCCACCAAGGTGAACGGCTCACCGCCGACCGGGATAGACCCTAAGCTAATATTCGTACTCATATCTGGCCCTCATGAATAGGAAGGAAGTTCGGGACCCACATTGCCACCCAATCTGCCGATCAGGTAGACGGCACCACCTGTGCGGGTGATTCGTGGTGCCAATAGCCTGCCCCAATTCCTTTGCGGAGGTGGAAACATCAGCCAATGAGCGGCTGGGTCGGGATTCGCAGAAACGCGCAGGCTGGCCAACGGATGATTGTCACTCGCATCGAATCAGCTGAGTCTTCGTAGAACAGATTCCGTCCCTGGTCGATCGCTCTCCGACTGGCTGACACCGCGAAAATAGCCATTTGCTCCTAAGTTGGGACTTCATGACGGAGCCTTCGTAATGCAGTCTCCTCTACTCCACTCCTGGGGTAGCTAGCCTTAGCGTCAACTCTCTCCGAAGTTGAGCGCGATTCTCCCAGCGTCCAATCTTGTGGTAGGAACTGGGGGAAGTGTGCCGCAAGGGCTTGATTCACCCATGGTCCATTCCTTAGTGACAGAATCAGTAGGGGGCAGAGATGAATGTCATCTGGATAGTTTCCGACACCTTTCGCAGGGACCACATAGGAGCCTACGGCAATCCGACGATTCGAACCCCTTCTATAGACGCGCTCGCAGCAGGGTCGGTCAGGTTCGATGGCCACTATTCCGCCGGATTCCCGACTATGCCCACCCGGGCGGACCATCAGACTGGACGCTGGACGATGTCCTTCATGGGGTGGGAGGCTCTACCCGCAGGTGTGACCACCCTGGCAGAGATACTGGCCGAACATGGCCTTCACACGGCGGCTTCCGTGGACACGCCTTACTACCTCAGGGACGGAATGAACTACGACCGCGGCTTCCAGACTTTCTTCATGAACAGCGGACAGGACACCCTGTGGTCGTTGATTCCGGAACCTGGCTATCACAATGAGGCACTGGATATCAGGGATAGATGGCGCCAGGAAGCGGACAGGAACGCGCCGAAGACATTCATGACTGCCATGCAGTGGCTAGAACGCCACTACAAGGAAGATTTCTTCCTATATGTGGACACGTGGGATCCTCACGAACCCTGGGATGCCCCGTCCTACTACACCGAGCTCTACTTGCCCGAATACGACGGTGAACTCGTGCTCCCGCTATACGGCAACTGGCATGACGTTCCAGGCTACACAGAGGCGCAGGTGCGTAAAGGGCACGCCACCTACTGCGGTGAGATCACGATGGTGGACACCTGGCTGGGCTACCTTTTGAAGTCAGTTGAGAATATGGGACTTGCGGATAAGACGGTTGTCATCTTCACCACAGACCATGGCTTCTACTTCGGAGAGCATGGAGGTCTCTTCGGCAAGATGAGCTCCGACAAGTACCCGGACGGAACGCTTCGGCCTTATGACGAGCCGGGTTCGCAATGGAGCTACTCTCCGCTATTTGAGGAGATCGTTCATTTACCTCTCCTGATCCGTGCCCCCGGGGTATCTCCAGGCGTGTACACCGGATTGAGTTCCGCAATTGACGTGATGCCCACAGTGCTCGACCTGCTGGATCTGGCCATCCCCGAGTTCGTCCAGGGCCGCTCACTTGCGCCCGCCATGGGCGACTCCGCACGATCAGGACGCGACTATGTGGTCAGCAGCATCCCATTCGCCAATCCGGGCGACGCCGTCCAGTCGGTGGACAACTTTCTCCGTGATCTCAAGGACCCTCCGGTAACGACCGTCACCGCGGGACACTGGAGCCTGCTATACAGCCCTGCCCCGGGGGTGTCTCAGCTATACAACCTGGCATCCGACCCCCGACAGCTCGACAACGTGATAGAGAGGGAGACCGGAGTAGCCAAGGAAATCCATCGGCTTCTGGTCGAGTTTATGCGCGAAACCAATGTGCCTGACCGCCTGCTGAGACCCAGACTAGAACTGCGTCTCTAGACGGGCCTCCATGCGTAAGAGATACGATCAGATCGTCGTCGGGGCGGGTTCGGCAGGTGCGGTCCTAGCCGCCCGGCTATCGGAAGACCCTCATCGGTCAATCCTGCTTCTCGAGGCCGGCGGAGACTATCCGTCGCCGGAGCGCATGCCCGAGTCGTTGAGGGACGCCTACGGGTCCGGGGCGGCTACTTGGCATGGCGAGCACATGTGGCGCTTCAGGGCGAGGGCCACGGACGAGGCCGAAATAGACATCCCTCGCGGCAAGGTCGTCGGCGGCTCCAGCGCCGTCAATGACGCCCAGTTTCTGCGGGGCATGCCGGAGGACTTCGAACGATGGGCGGATTGGTCAAACCACGAATGGCGGTTTGAAAAGATGCTCCCGTACCTGCGGAAGCTCGAAGCTGACCAGGATTTCGGAGGCGAATTCCACGGGTCTGACGGCCCCATCAGCTGCCGCAGGTACCAACCCGATGAGTGGGGACCTCAGCAGCACGCGTTCTACAGTGCCTGTCGAGACGCCGGGTTCCCCGACTGCCCGGACCACAATGTGCCGGGCTCGACGGGAGTGGGGCCTCTGCCTTTCAACATCGACGGCCGCGTGCGTGTCAGCACGGCAATGGGCTACCTCAACCCTGCTCGAGGTCGACCGGGTTTGACTATCAGGCCCCACTCCCTTGCAGTCGGAGTCATCCTGCAAGGACACAGGGCGATAGGACTACGCGTATCCGGCGGCGATGAGGAGTACACCGTCTACGGCGATGAGGTCATCCTCTGCGCCGGCGCCATAGGAACCCCGCACATCCTCGCCCTGTCGGGTATCGGTCCTGCGGATCAGCTGCGGCAGTTGGACATACCCGTCGTACAGGACCTTCCTGGAGTCGGGCGCAATCTTCGTGATCACCCGGATGTGCCAATGGCCTGGCGCACGCGTGAAAGCTTCCCGTTGGACGTCGACCAGGTCACGACGGGAACTGTCACATTGCGGTTTACGGCCTCCGGCTCGCCCTTCAAGAACGACCTAGTCATATACATGGGTAACTACTCCACAGAGAGGCCCATGAGAGGGTTGGACCATGAAAACCCGGTGGGCTTGGGCGTGAGCCTATGCCTGTACCTGGCCTTGAGCCAAGGCGAACTGCGGGTCCAGTCCAACGATCCCGGGCAGCCGCCTTACCTCGACTTTAATCTTCTCGACGACCCGTTCGATAGAGCACGACTCCGTGAGGGTGTCAGAATGTGCGCCGACCTGTTCAGGCACAAGGCCTTCGATCAGATAGTTGATGAGCGGGTCGCACCATCGGACGACGTGCTGCGCAGCGATGATGCCCTGGATTCCTGGATGAAGCGGGAGGTGGTCACCGCGCACCACGTGTCGAGCACTTGCAAAATGGGTCCTTCGAGTGACCCACTGGCGGTGGTGGACCAGTTCGGGAGGGTCTACGGTGTCGATGGGTTGCGAATCGTCGACGCGTCGATCATGCCTGACACGGTACGGGCGAATCTCAACCTCACGGTAATTGCCATGGCGGAGCGGGCAGCCGACTTCATCAAGTCAAACTGACCGGTTCAAGCCGTATCCGGCGTGCTCCAGCTAGTTCGGACGTGGGAACCCAGGGACGGCGCTACCTTTCGAGCTTACGTTGCCCATTGCGCACGAGTGCAAACAGGAGTTGGACCGCGCGGGAAGCTCGAGCGCTCCGAAACGGTTCATGCAGAATCTTCCCCCCAGGGGCCGCACGCATGCGATCAGCTCTTTTCTCTTTTGTTACTGGTCCGTTCTGTACAGGTACCGCACGTCATATAGTCCATACAGGGTGGGGGTGGTATTGCCGAAAATGTTGCGCACCGCGCTGAGCCGCTCGGAGAGCGTCGTATAGATAAGCGGCACGTTCTCAGCGACTATCTCCTGCGCACGGTGGTAGAGTTCGACCCGACTATCGCGGTCTAGCTCCTGGCTGGCCATGATGTAGATGTCGTCAAGCTCGGCCTCCCACTCGGTCGCCGGCTCGGGCTGGTTCGGATACCAAAGGTGCAGGCCCTCGGCGCTGTGCCAGACGGTGATACCGCTGTGCGGGTCTGTTCCTCCGGTCAGTCCGATGACCGTCGCCTCCCAGTCGAACGTCTCGGTCAGCTGGTCGACCAGCTCGCCGAACTCGATCACCCTGTAGTCGACCTTCAGGCCGATTTGCGTCATGCCCTCGCGGACTATTTCGCCGACTGTTTCCCGCACGCTGTTGCCCGTGTTAGTCACCATCGAGAACTCGATCTCATTACCTTCCCCATCTTCCCGGACCCCATCCCCGTTGGTGTCCAGCCAGCCGAGGCCGTCCAGGATCTCATTGGCCCTGTCCAGGTCGTACTCGTACCTTCTGACGTTCGGATTGTGGAAGTCTCCGGCGGCCGGGCTGACGGACGACCACTGGGCATAGCCTTCGCCGTGCTGCGCCTCGTCAATGATCCTGTCCTTGTCGATGGCGTATGCGACGGCCTGCCGGAATTCCTGGTTGCGGAACCATTCCAGCTTGTGAGGCGGCAGATAGGGCTCCCCGGTGTCGGGGTTGCTGTCGGGGTTCATGTTGAATGCCACAAACGACGTCCCGAAGGCCGGGCCGCGCCTGTGTATGGTGAAGTTCTTCTCCTCCTGAAGAGGCTCGAGCTCGGCGAGTTCCTCTCCCAGCACTCCATGGACGTCCGCCTCCCCGGCCAGAAACTTTTCAAGCTCGTCCTCGAGTTCGGGGACGATCATGCGCACCACCCTATCTAAGTAAGGCAGGCTGTTTCCGTCGTCGTCCTTGAGCCAGTAGTCCGGGTTGCGAACAAGTACCAGACTCTCGCCGGGAACATAGCTCTCGATTGTGAAGGGGCCGGTACCTATCACCTCTGAGGGGTCGGTGGTGATATCCCAGGTCGAGGTGAAGGTCCCATCGTCCACGTGACTCTCCAGGATGTGCCTTGGGTATATGGCGGTACCCATCGAGCGCAGGAAGGTAGCGAAAGGCACGGGTAGGACGCACTCTACGGTGTAGTCATCGAGCGCCCTGACAGTCATCGGCGACTCCTCCCATTCGCCGGTCTCCTCGTTCAGGAACCGGAAGTGGAAGGTAGGACGGCTGCTCGCCGGGATGTCGTGGTTATAGATGATCCGGTTGAAGGTGAATTCGACGTCGTGGGCGGTGAATGGCTCCCCGTCGTGCCATCTAACGTCCCTGCGCAGATTAAACGTCCAGGTAAGGCCGTCCTCGGAGTGCTCCCAGGATTCGGCGAGCGACGGCTCAACCTGGTCGGTCAGCCATGAGGTCTCGGTAAGGCCCTCGAACAGGTATCCGAGGACGCCCGATGACGATGCGTCATTGGATATGGCGAGGTTGAACGTGAGGGGCTCCGAGATGGTAGCGAACGTCAACGTCCCGCCATGTTCACCCGTGGTGTACTCGAACTCCTCGGCGTTGCTCCTTAGCTGTCCTACTATCGAACCCCGCTGGTCGGGCTCAGGAGCGCTGGGTGGCGTCGGAATGGGCTGCGGCAGCACCCCGATCTGCGCGCTGCGAAGCCAGGTCCCGGCCGGGAGTTCTGAGGGCAGGTAGCGGATATCGGGGGTGATCGCCTCGCCCGCGGCATCCCTGAAGCCAAGCTCGATGCGCCCGTCATCCAGCAGCCGCGAGCGGATCCTTCCCAGAGAGTTCCCATCCGCCTCGACGTCGCTGCTGGCCTGCCATCGCCCGGTCGGACCGCCGATTGACACGAAACGACTCGCGGGCAGTATCTGCTCTCCGTCCGGCAACTCGACGCCGTGCTCGATCCGGCCGTCGTCGGTCAGCCTTGCAATGATTCTCAAGCGCTGGAGCCGCTGCGAAGGTGGCGTGACCGACGGCTGCTCGCGTCCGAGAAGCCCCTGGACCTCGCTGCTATCGGCGATGTCCAGACCCGCAAGGAACAGGGAGTTATCGAAGTCGGCATCCCCCACCGCGCACAAGATAGCGCTCCTGGCAAGACCGTAGATGGGCAGTGCTGCGCCCATCTCACGGTCAAGCGTGAGCAGTTCACCAATGTCCGTCGTCTCCACCTCCCCCAGCACCGTACGCAGTCCGGCAGTCCCACGGCCGCAGGCCGCCCGCCGTTCAAATCTTTCGACCATGGCCTCGACGCCGGCATCCTGCCAGCCCAGATCGGCATCACGGGCTGCCTCAACGATCCTGCCGGCCTCCACCGCCGGAGAGATCACGCGTTCGGCATAGGCGAGTTCGGAGTGGATCCGCAAGGCATTCTCCACCGACAGCGATTCCCCGTCGCTGATCCGCCCGTCGAGGGCGATCCAGGCTGTCCTCAGCCACGCGAACTGCGCAGATGCCGATCGGGCCAGATCCAGCACTAGATCCTCGACCGCGACCGGGTTGATCGCTTCGCCTTCAGCTATTGTTCCGGCGAGTCCGGTCGCCTCCACAGCGCTCGTGTACACGCCAGCGAACTGCCGGGACAGGGTGCTCGTTGACGGGTTCTCTACGAAGGTAGGATCTGATGTTCCCGAGACCGCCAACCCGGCAATCTCTGGCCGCTGCAAAATGCCCTCGAGCATCTGGGTATGAACGCCCGCCGCGTAGACCGCCCTGGCCCTCACCGACGACTCCACCTCCGCCCCCGGATCGGCCACGGCGCTCACTGTCGTCGTCACCATGCCCTCATCATCGGCCACGGCCTCGACCTCGTGATCGGCCCCGTCGACGCTCACCGTGACCTCATCGAACACAGTGCCGCTGAGCACCATCACGTTCTGCCACAGGCCGTGGAAGCTCACCTCCTCACCCGACTCGTCATCGGCAATGACCGCAACGAACACCCACGAGGGTCCGGGGCTCCTGAGCGTGACCTCGAGCGACTCCACCTCGGCGATTGAGGCGCTCACAGCGCTCGCGGACTCCGGACCCGTGTGGTACGAAGCCCCGGCCTGCCAGCGTTCCTCGGACGCATCAATGGGACCCCTGCGCACGTAGACGCGCGGGCCGACCACGTATATGGTCGCTGTTCCACCGACCTCCGACAGGTCTCCGCCGCCCAGGTTTCCTATCCGGTAGTGGACCTCAAATGGCTGCCCCGCAACCACATGCTCAGGCGTCACCACCTCCTCGATCTTCAGCAGCGAACTGCTCCTCTCCTCCTCCTCGTCCACCAGATGGACCACCAGGTCAAAATCGGCCATCAGGGGCTGATAGTCACGCTCAAGGTAGGTCGTCGCCTCTATCAGATAGGTCCCCGGCTCAAGGTATCGATCGATTCGAGAATTGCGTCCCTCACCTCCATCGTCGTTCGCGGAAATGATCAGGCCCCTTGTCATGGACACCAACGACATGACGGGGTCACCGTTCTCCGACACCAGGTCTATGCGCACTCGTCCGCCCTGCGGCATGTCGAACAGGTAGCTGTGAGCGGGGTGCTCGACTACGAAGCGTGACCCACACGTGTCGATCGTCCACGATCCCGATGCGGTCAGATCCATACCCGACTCAAGTGATCCCAGGGGAGTCGGCTCGCAGCCTGCAGCGCGGCCCACGGTCAGCGAGAAGTCGGCGGGCCCGCGCACGCGCCCACCGACCGTCGTCGCCTCGACCATGTAGATGCCAGGAGCAAGTTCCCGCTCTATCCGCGCGTCAAGTCCCGCACCGCCGTCGTCGTTATCTGTGATCCGCACCCCGTCTTCGGTCAGCAGGTACAGGTACGAGTCGCCCTCATCCGACGCCAGGTCTATCCTGATCCGGCCGCCCTCGACCACCTCGAATCGATAGGTGTGAGAATCGCTGTCCGCGCGAAACCGGGAATCGCAGTTTCCGGTCGTCCATCGGCCGTCGGCCCGCAGTTCGCTGTCGCCCTCGGCTCCTAGTGTGCCGAGATCGGTCACCCCGCAGGCTCCCTGACTGCCCTCTACCGGGGATCCCTCCAGCGCCGGCATTATGGCCAGCACGCCGACCGCCAGCGCGATCGCAGCAAACGCCCCTGCCAGCGCGCGCCTTCTTATGGGAGTCCAGGGCATGGCGAGATAATTAGCGTACTTTTGCGGACTTAGGGGCACGATATCCTCCTACGTGCAGGCATTTCGTAAGACAGAGTATCAACAGGTTCGGGGCATATTATCATTCCGCCCACGTTGCTCCTGACGGTCGACGCCTTTCAGCGATCGGGGGAACGCTCTACCTCCCCAACCGCCGAATCCTCCCGGGAAATGCTGATGGGGTCGATGACCGCTTTGCCTTCGTGGGCGACGATGGCATTCGGATTAGATCGTAACGCTCGCACTCAGCATGCGTTCGCGTCTGCCGCGACGACGAAAATATCGGACCAGTCTGATATAGGACCGTAGGTAAAATCCGTGACCCTGACTCTCACTCGCTGCCTGTCCTCCTCGGCGAAGAGCTCCCCCAAATGTCCTATGTCCAGCCTGATCAACAATGGACTTACCCACTCAACCTCAATGCCGAAGTGAATCGACGACTCGCGGCGATCCACGAATCGAAATTGCAAATGGCTGTCGCCAAACATCCCGAAATTCTCACCGGTGATCGTCAGAAGGCGCTCTGAGCGGTGAGGCGAATCTCGAAGGATGCACCTCGGGGGTCCAGGTGATACTGAGTTGATGACGGCCCGCCCCGGTGCCACCCCGATATCAGGCCGCGTCTCCAGCGGCGGGCACTGGAGCGTCTTGGTAAATTCTGCCTCCTCGGTCTCTCCATCCCAATAGGCCAGATTCAGCTCGACAATCGTCAGCCATTCATAGTTGGTGCAGGGGCCTTCCATCTCGATGAGAAACACGCCGTTCCTCCCTACGACATCGATCTCACCGAAAGGATTCGGTCTCAATTGGTGGCCGGTGGCCGTGACGATCCCGGTGATGCCGCGGTTTGGCAGGACGGCCAGCCCTGACTCATCTGTGGTAACTACCATCTCCGGGACTGCGTCTATGACGGGGACGCCAACTGTCGTTTCCACCTGATACAGCCACAACGTCACATCGGACAGGGCGTCGCCGTCCTTGTCCACGACCTTAAGGGAGGTCCTGGTCGGCGTGTCGTAGAGATATTCCCCGTAAAACCCCCTTCGATATCCGGTGTTCGACCTCAGCCCACCGGCGGTGTGAGGTCCGATGAATTCGACCTGGAGAGTGGCCATAATGTCGTCTATGATCCGAGGCAGCGCAAAACAGGTGTGTTCATCGCGCCAATATGCGGTGCCGCATCCTGCCATCTGATTGGGCCGATTTGCGTCCGGTACCAGCACCTGGCCTGCCGCCAAGTACATATGGTAGAGATCTATGGTGCCAAGCTGATGCATCAATTCGTGGATCAGACCCCAGTCAATGTCTGGTCGTCTTTCATAGTTCTCCAAGGCGAAATGGCTGTGTGAAGGGCCTCCTATGACCCACCAGCCATCCATGTACCACCTGAGTTCGTGGTGCTCTGGGAATCCCTCGTCTTCGGCAATGGCGAACAGCTCGGCACGAACCCGGTCTTGGACACCGGCCTGGGACAGTAACGTGTTCATTAGTGCGATGTGCTCTTGAACCCATTGCTCCGGCGACTGTAGGCGCCTGTTCGGCTCATTGGAGAGTCGGAGCGACTCGTAGGTACCCGGCGTGTACGCAATGCCCAGGCTGTAGCCCTTTAGCCAATCGACTACCACGTTGTCGCTTTCGATCAACTCCGCGACCTCGTCCCGGGTATCGACGGCGAATGTCACCACCGGACTGGCATCCTCACCGGGCCACTGCGTCGAAAGCACCAGCGCGACGTGTCCTCCCCCCTCTATCCCTTCGTGACGCCCTGACCTGACCGTCGCGCCATCCATTTCCCACGCGTAGTCAAACGGGCCAGATGCCGTGTCTCCAAAGTTCCAGACGTGGGCTATCAGTTCAACGGGGTCTCCGGCATCCGGCCACCGCTTGATCCCTTCCTGTTCCGGGCAAACGGTCGCACCCCTGAACTCATCAAATGGGTACGGACAATCCCCCCGAGGAAAGTACGCGAGCTGGTAACGCTGATATCGTGGCAAACGCTCGATGTACGTAACGCTCAGATCTACGCCACCTTCGTAGACGGCTGGCAGATCTCCGCAAAACTGCATGGAGCCGATCTTCCAATCAATGCCCTTCATCCCGTCCGGAACACATCCGCCCAGCGCATTGCCACTTATGTCAAATGTCTGCAGCTTCGTAAGGAGGGCCAACTCGTCCGGTAACGTCCCTCCCAGGGAGTTGTCGCCGAGCAACAGGCGCCGGAGTTTGGAAAGGTGAGACAGCTCCCGCGGAATCTCTCCGATCAGGCGGTTCCGGCCCAGATCCAGCGTCTCCAGGTTCGTCAGACTTCCAAACGAATTAGGAATCTCACCAGCGAGCTTGTTGTCACTGAGCTGCAGTTGCTCAAGCTCGACCAGCTGACCTATTTCTCGAGGAATCTCTCCCGCGAGCTGGTTCAGGCCCATGTCTAGCGTGGTCACGTTGACAAGGCGGCCAAGTTCGGCCGGGATGCTGCCTGACAGACCGTTGTCGCCAAGCCGCATAACCTCAATGTCAGTCAGTCCTCCCACAGCCGACGGTATGCCGCCCGTCAGGCGGTTATGGCTGAGATCTAGGGTCACCAGCTCGTTCAGGCTCCCAAGCGAGTCCGGAATTTCCCCGGCAAGCGAATTGCCCCCCAGGTGCAACAGCCGAAGCCTGCGCAAGAGCCCTAACTCTCGGGGAATCTCTCCGACAAGCTGGTTCCGGCCCAGATTCAGCCTAGTCATGCCGGTCAGGCCGCCAAGCTCGGCCGGGATGCTGCCTGACAGCCCGTTGTCATCAAGCCGCATGACCTGTACGGCGACGAGCCCGCCCAGCTCTGGGGGGATGGCACCCGCCAGACGGTTTTGGCTCAGGTCCAGGGTCTGTAGACGGGCCAATCCGCCCAACTCGCGCGGGATTTCTCCAGTGAGTTGGTTTCGACCGAGGTCCAGTGCCTCCAGCGACCCCAGGCTTCCAAGCGAGGCTGGAATCTCCCCTGCAAGCAGATTGCCAGCGAGATGTAACTCCCGAAGCCTGTGCAACTGCCCAACTTCTCGAGGAATCCTGGCCACAAGCTGGTTCTGGCCCGGGCTAAGTTCAGTCACATTCACCAACCTGCCGATTTCGGCCAGGATGCCGCCCGACAGGGCGCTGATATCGAACTGAACAACCTCGACGGTGACAAGAGCGCTCAACTGACGGGGGATGTCGCCCGTAAGTCGGTTGTGGCTCAGATCCAACGTCTCCAGGCCCGCCAATCCGCCAAGTCCGCTGGGGACCACCCCTGTAAGACCCGTCTTTTGCAGATCCAATCCCACCACTCTGACTGGATATCCTCCAAACTCGACGCCTCTCCACCGCTCCAGGGGAACAGATTCATCCCAGTTCAGTGCGCCCGCCCCAGCCAGCGATTCCTTCATTTCCAGCAGAATCTGGCAGTCGGCCATGAGATACGCATTAGCGCTGTCGATAGAAGTTTCGATTCCACTCACGCACCTGCCAGTCTCGGTCACCGAGGGCCGCGGGTCCGGCTCCTGCCCCGGTTCGGGTGTGGCCGCTGGGTCGGATGACTGAGACGGTGTTGGTGCCGGCATGTGGGTGTGAGCGGGGGTGGACGTCGACCGGGTGTCCAGCCTCACCGGGCCCCCAGGCCTAGTCGCTGCGGTGGGTGGCGTAGTCGTCACCGATGCAGGCACACCCATTGAGGAATCTGTGTCTTCCAGAATCAGTGTTGAAATCGGCTTGGCGATGCCCGACGGAATGAGGTGCTGAGACATCGGAGTTGCAGCGAACGCCGGGCCAGAAGCGTCGGTAACCGGAGCGATCCCGGCCATGCCATCAAGTGCATGGGCTCTCTTGACTTTCAAGCCCGCCAGGGCTTCGGACTGGTCCGCATAGGTCGCAAGGGAAATCTGCGCAGCCGCCATCAAGAGCACGATCCACAGTATCGAGCGGTTGCGGCTCTTCATCTCACCAAATGGCTCCCTTGCCCCGTCGAAAACTGGCGCCTGAGTGTGTTGTCCCAGGTCGCTGTTCAGCGAATCTTTCCGGCCAAGTGTACCGGGGCAAAGTCTGACCGTACGTCTTTCGCGTTTACGGTCATCGTATGCGCGAGAGCACGGGCCAGTTAGGGCTGGGTGATCACTTCCGTCCTTGGTCAGGGAGGAAGACCCATGAGCAGTCCCTGCCCGCGGCAGAGCAGGTAAATCGAAGGCCTGAGCGAGGCCGTCACGCCTATTCCTGACCCACCGCTCCCGGGCGCCTGTCTCCGACTGCGAGTCCCGAGTCCGTTCAAGCGAACCCGAATGGCAATCCGCAGCAATCTGCGGACCGTATACACAAATATCCGGCCTGTTTGGTGGACTCCCATCCCGAAACGGGGTCCGGAGCTATCGTCCCTCCAGCTCGCCGCCCAGCTGCAGCCTGCTGGTGCAAAATGAGTTTTCGAGGTCACCCGAAGATGGGTCAACTGTCTTACATAGGTCTTGGCCCCCGCCAAGGAAGCATTAGTAGATTTCGCTTGACCGCAGCAGCAGCGGCGGTTTCAACACTCTTGTTGGTGGTCGCCGTCTCCTGTGGGTCCGACGGTGATGAGGCGTCGCCGGAGCCCCAGGCGCCTGCGGCGACTTCCGTGGCGGCCTCGCCCACAGCGGATCACGCAACGGCCGTTCCGGACGAAATCGTGGCCGCGCCACCCACTCCAACGCCAGTACTGGACGAGAAGATCGAGGCCGGCGACGAGTCCATGTCCACTCCGGAAGAGGAGATGGCCGACGACGAGTCCATGTCCACTCCGGAAGAGGAGATGACCGACGACGGGTCCATGTCCGACCCTGAAGACAAGATGGCCGACGACGGGTCCATGCCCGACCCTGAAGACAAGATGGCCATCGATGTTCCCATGTCCACTCCGGAAGAGGAGATGGCCGACGACGAGTCCATGTCCACTCCGGAAAAGGAGATGGCCAACGACGAGCCCATGTCCACTCCCGAAGACGAGATGGCCGACGACGGGCCCATGTCCACTCCGGAAGAGGAGATGGCCAACGACGAGCCCATGTCCACTCCGGAAGAGGAGATGGCCGACGACGAGTCCGCGACCACTCCCGAACAGGAAATGGCCGATGACGAGTCTGCGACCACTCCCGAAGACGAGATGGATGCTGGCGAAGACGCAACTCCGACACCCGTCCTGCCCGAGCCCGACCGGACCGGTGACGAACCGCTTGCGCCCGAGCTAAGGGATACCGGTGCATGGATCAACTCCGAGCCGTTCACACTGGAGAGCCGACGCGGAGAGGTTGTCCTCATCGACTTTTGGACCTTCAGCTGCGTCAACTGCATCCGCACGCTTCCCTACCTGAGATCGTGGCACGAAAAGTACGCAGATTCCGGCCTGGTGATCCTGGGCGTCCATGCGCCCGAGTTCGAGTTCGAGGAAGTCCTTGAAAACGTCCAGGAGGCGGTGGATGAGTTCGGCCTGCTCTATCCCATAGTCCAGGACAACGAGCGCGGCACATGGAGAGCGTTCCGCAACCGCTTCTGGCCGGCGAAGTACCTGATCGACAGGGACGGCTACATCCGATACACCCACTTCGGAGAGGGGCGCTACGAGGAGACGGAGCAGTGGATCCGCAAGCTGCTGGAGGAGACGGGGGCCGATCTGAGCGGGATTTCGGACGAGACCGAGCCGGGGCCTGTAATCGACCCGGAGGCCCGCAAAGCAAGAGGGGATGAGAGAAGGACCAGGGAGCTCTATGCCGGCTTCCGCAGGAACATCAACGCGCTAACGACGGGCAACAGGCCTCCCTACATCCTGCAACCCGATTACTTCTCCAGTCCGGGTGAGGACGTTCTCTATTTCGACAACCTGGAACACCAGAACAATTACCTGTATCTGGAGGGCCTGTGGCGCAGCACCGATGAGAGTATCGTCCACGCGCGGGAAACAGAGGGCTTCACCGACTACGTGGCAATCCTCTTTTATGCCACGCAGGTGAACGCCGTGATGTCGCCTGCGGGGACTGAGCCGTTCACCGTCAGGCTGGTGATGGACGACGCGCCGCTCACGCCGGATCAGGCCGGGGTCGACGTCACCTTCGATGACGAGGGCAACAGCATCGTCATAGTCGACGAGGCACGGATGTACAATCTCATCGAACTCGCCTCCTACGGAGGACACGAGCTTACGCTGAGTTCTGATTCGGACCAGATGGAACTGTTCACCTTCACTTTCGGTGCCTACGAGACCGGCCGGTAGCACGCCGACTATGCACCCAAGATTCATCGCAGCCGCAGCTGCTATCTCCATCATCCTGGTAGCTGCTGCGTGCTCCGGATCACCATCAGGCGCCACAGTCCCGGAGCCCTCTCCAGGCCCGGACAGGGTCGATCTGATCGAGGAGCCGAACACCGCGGATACGGAGGAGCTAGCGACAGTCGAGGAAGAGGCGTCGGTGCGCCCTGACCAGGTCGAATTGATCGAGGGAATCTTCTCCGAGGACGGCATACAGGTCATCCTTGGTACGCCGGACGTTGCGGTGGGCACCCACAGGATGGCCTTCGTGCTCAACGCCAAGGAGAGCCCGGTCCGCGCCCCCTTCGCGACCGTGGTGTCGCGACACCTGGGGGAGGGTGATGGATCGGACAGTGGCGAGGAGACCGCGCTGGCCGTATTCAGGCCCTGGCCCTACGGCACCAGGGGGAGCTATACGACCAGCCTCACCTTCGATGCCGCGGGCACTTGGCAGATCGATGTAACCGTGCTTGGAGACGACGGAGAGAGCCGGACCGCCCAGCTTTCCTTCCCGGTCGCCGAGGAGACAGAGGCCCCGGACGTCGGGGCGCCGGCCATACCCAGCCAGAACAAGACCCTCGCCGATGTCGACGACCTGGCTAAGCTGACCACCGGGTCCATCCGCGACCCCGATCTCTACGGGACCACGATCGCCGACGCCGTCGGATCCGGAATACCCACGGTGATCGTGGTCGCCAGCCCCGCCTTCTGCATCAACGCGGTCTGCGGACCCCAGGTGGAGGTGCTCCAGCAGCTCAAGGACAAGTACAAGGGGCAGGCCAACTTCATCCACGTCGACTTTTACGACAACCCTGACGAGATCCAGGGGGACCTTGACAGGGCCCGCATCTCTCCGATCGTCTTCGAATGGCGGCTCCTGGGCGTGGAGTGGTCGTTCGTCATCGACCAGGACGGGAAGATCTCCGCCCGCTTCGAGTCCTTCGCCACCTTAGACGAGCTTGACGAGGCCCTGAGGAGAATCCTCTAGCGTGGCAGCGGTGGTGCCCGGCGAAACCCCGGTCGCCGCGGCAGCAAGCCCGCCCGGCGACTACGCCGAGATTCCCGCAGGTCGCGACTGAGGGCCAGACCTCAGTCGGGGGTCACCCACAGGTCCCTGGACATCGGGGTCAGCAGCTCATAGCCATCGGCCGTAACCACCAGGTTGTCCTCGCTCTTCATGGCGGTGCGGGTCTCTGACCACGGCAGGACATCCGGAACGCAGCCCTCGATTGACAGGGTCATGTTCTCCTCGACACATCCCTGCGCCTCTGCGGTGATGAAGGGCTGTTCGTGGGGGGACAGGCCGATGCTGTGCCCAAGGAAGGAGTAGCCGAAGTCGATTGACCTGTCGATCTCGCTGGAGAATCCCATCTCCCTGCATACCCGGACGAAGCGATCCCACAGCTCGCCGTACCTTACGCCAGGCCTGATCATCTCCATGCAGGCCTCGCTACCCCTCCTGCTCACCTCGTAGAATCTCTCAACGTCCCTGCTCGGTGCGCCTATAGACGCGCAGCGCAGCATGTCGCACCAGTACCCCTTGTAGATTGCCCCGCCATCTATCCAGACCGTATCGCCCTTCTTGAACCTGATAGTCGCTGGGGGGCGCATCGAACAGGACAGGGCTGCGGCCGCTGGTGGTCAGGAATATCGACCAGGGGTGGGCGGCAACTCCCTCCGGGTTGCTCTTGAGCATCGTCGTGCAGATCACGTGCGCCAGCTCCTTTTCGGACATGCCCGCCCGTAGCTCCCTGAGACCCGCCTCAAAGCCCTTGCAGGTGATCTCGCATGCCCTGCGGATGCATTCCACCTCAAGGTCCGACTTGACAGCCCTTACCTCGCTCACCACCTCGTAACAGGAGACGAATTCGACGTCCGGCAGGTGCTCCTTAAGGCCCTCGTAGAGCCCCGCCGAGGCGGCCATGCGATCGTTCGGACCGATCTCGGCCGCTATGCGCGCCCGGCCCAGGCCGCTGCCCGCGATCGTGTCGGCCACGACAGAAAGGGGTGTGCGATCCGACCCCGGCCGGTACTGGGCCCAGAGCCGGACATCCTCGATCCAGCTCGTCCGGGTGGTCTCCTCGAGTCCCTCTGCGATCATCAGGGAGGGTCCCAGGTCTTCGGAGGTCGGCAGGAGCGCGAACTGAGACTCCTCGTCCCAGCTGGTAACCCAGTAGTAGCCGTGCAGGAGACCGGCGAAGTAGGTGACATTCTCCTTGCTTGACACTAGCAAGGCATCGATACCGGCCCGCTCAAGGACGGCCCTGAGCCTGCGCGATCGGTCCAGATACTCCTCGAGCGGGAAGTCGGAGAACTCGGGTTGCTTCACGAAAGGCCTACTGCGTTGTTCCGGATCGACGGACCCGCGGGCCTGAACAGCCGCGCCGCTCGGAGGTGAATTCGGCGGCGAAGCCCCGATGCTCGCCGCGGCCTAGACGACCTTGCGCTCATAGCTGGGCAGATAGCCCTTTCGGTAGTCGGTCTCCTCCCAGCTGTCGTCCTGTTCGTCCCAGACGTACGGGAGGGTGAACACCTCCCCGGGGGCGCTTATCGACCCGGCGGCGGCAAGTGCGTCAAGGACGATGGCACGCTGGAGAGCTGGATCGTCAGGCCTGCCGGTCTGGTGGCCAAGGGGGAAGTTGATAAAGACCGACCTCGGAGGTTTGACCGCCCTGGTTATGTCCAGGGCCGAGGACATCGCAAGGGTGGGAATGCCAGCCTCTTCGACCGCTCTTGCTACCAGTCCAACGGACTGGTGGCAGACCGGTCAGGCGGGCACGAGGAACAGCAGATCGACCCTGTCCCTCACCAGGCGATCAACAAGGTTGGGGCAGACCTCCTCCCGCACCCTCCGAACCGAGTAGATGCCACCCATAAAGCTGTAGGCCGGATCAGATAACTCCCCGATGATCCCTTCTTCCTCCAGCTCTCTCATGCGGTCAAGCGGGAAAACGCAGTTGGGGTCGGCCTTGGCGTCGTCGATGAGATAGCCGAAATGGCTGACCGTAAGGTCCGACCTCAGCGTGTCCTTCGGGATCTCCCTGAGCGAGGTGTCGTCCATCATGTGGAAGGGCTTTTGGTCGACGCGGTGGACCCCGCCCGACGTCACCAGGGCCACCCTGGACTGGGCCACGGGTCTGGTGATCGGCGCCCACGGCACGTCCTCGCTGAACACCCACCGGTAGGGTGCGTAGTCAGAGTACATCTCTGCCGTGCGCGGTATGTAGTCGATCGGCGCCATGCTAATCCGGTCGGGGCGGAACCTTCACCGGTATCGTCCCCCATCGCTGAGTGCTGAGTAAGGTAGCACAGCCCTGCTCATCCGTAGAGCATCGGACACCGACCCGTCAACGGCCTACAGACCGACTGCCGGCAGAGGGCGGCCAACCGGGGGTTGCTCCGCAAGACCTGTTGCAGACCTCAAGCCTTGGTGTATGTTACGTGTATGTCACGCACAAACGTGGACATAGACGACCGGGCGTGCGCCGAAGTGATGCGGCGCTATCGCCTATCAACCAAGCGAGAGGCTATCAACCTCGCCCTGCGGACTCTTGCGGCAGAGCCGGCTACCCTGGATGAGGCTCGAGCGCTACGGGGCATTGGCTGGGAGGGAGACCTCGAGGCGATGCGCTCGGGCCGCTCGCCGTGATCCTGGTAGATACCTCCGCGTGGATAGAGTTCCTGCGTAACACGGACTCTCCGGCATGCGTTCTCGTCGATGAGATACTGGCAGACGAGGTGGCGATCTGCGATCCCGTGCGCATGGAGGTCCTTGCCGGGGCCAGAGACGAATCGCATCTGTCGAGCCTCCGAAGCCTGCTGGCCCGGACGGTACACATTGAGACACTGGCGAGCGACTACGATGATGCCGCATCACTCTTTCGCCGATGCCGACGCCGGGGCGAGACAGTGCGAAGGTTGATCGACTGCCTGATCGCCGCTATAGCCATACGCACTTCCGCGCCGATCCTGCATAGCAACCAGGACTTTGAGGTGCTCGCGCGCCATACGGAACTGAGAATCTTCGGCCCTCTCCGGTAACCTGCGAATCTGTCTAGGCCGATGGTGGGAACCGCCCTACCGGCACGCGCTTTCCGGTCTTGCTCGGGGACGGGACTTGATGGTGCCATGGTCCTGGGGATGCAGCCCTGTTGGCACGCTGCTGTGGGCGGTTCTCGCTGCGCTCGCCTTACCCCCCACCCCATCAAATGGCGGCCCGGCGGTCCCAATTGCCAACAATCAATCGTCCAATGTAGTGTTGATATCGATTAGGTCGGCAAGCTGCGCGCTGCCACAGGGCCGATCCAGCAATCGACACCAGATCCATCTCTATTGGGAAGACTGCGCATAGAACCGACCCTTACGGGCCTTAGCGACTAGAAAGGCCGGTGCTTTCCTCCGTGAAAAGAGCACTGGCCTCCTGGCTGGTCATCGTGCCGGTCTTGATCGGCCTCGGGGTAGCGGCTGGCGCGCTGATCTTCGTCTACGTATCTCCCGGACGACCCAACATCGGGGTCATCAACGTTCCCTACACGGTCATCAACGAGAACACGGCCTACGTCATAGGCGAGTACCTGGACTACGCGCGCCGTGACGACTCGATAAAGGCGGTGGTCCTGAATCTCACGTCCCCCGGCGGGGGCGCGGCCGCCAGCGAGCGCCTCTACATAGAGACCAGGAGGCTGAGGCAGGAAAAGCCCGTGATCGTGGTGATGAAGGACCTGGTGGCCAGCGGCGGGTACATGATGGCGATGGGCGCCTCGCACTCGTTCGTTCAGACCTCCTCGCTCGTGGGGAACGTGGGAGTCGTCTCCTTTGCAGGCCCCCTGATACCTCCCATCCCCGATGAGAACGTGGTGTACAGCGGCCCTTACAAGCTGGAAGGCAACCCGAGGAGGGACTGGGTCGCCACCAACGACCAGCTTGCCGCCGCCTTCGCCGAGATCGTAATCGTCGAGCGGGGAGACCGGCTCCAGATCTCGAAACAGGATCTGATGGAGGCGCGGGTCTACGCGGGCCTGGAGGCCGTCAGGCTGGGTCTGGCCGACGAGGTCGGAGCCGAGAGCGACGCTTACCGAAAGGCCGCCGAGCTCGCCGGGATTTCCAACTACGGCTTTGTGGACATCAACCTGGAGGTGCTCCGCGAACTTCTGCGCGACCTAGAGGACTTCCTGTCGCTCTCGGCGGGTCCGGCCGCTTCCGGGATAGACGACCTGATGGTACTGGTATCACCGGCCTACGAGGGCGCAGATCCCGGTCTGGATGGCACAGCGCCCGGCGATGTCGACCCCTACGGCCTGAGCGGCATAAGGGATCTGATGCTCTACGGGAGGATCAGCGCGAGCGGGGAGGATCCCCTTCCGGACTTTCCCCTGGAGATAGGCCGCCCAAACGTCTACTACCTGTACGTGGGAAATGAGCCTTAAGCTACTGGCACTGGCCCTGGTGCCCATATTCGGGGCGGCCGCATACTTCGCTACGTACGCCTTCTTCTACCGAGGAGGCTACGAGCCCCCACCCCCCTCGAACATATCCTACGCAGGTGTGACCACGAGCCCGGCCCCGGACGGGCCGCTCCCCGCCCCGCCCATCGCCGGTGCAGGAAGCGGCCTTGTGCTGGTGGATGCGCGGCATGGCAACGCGTTCACGGAAGACGAGATCCTCGCGCTGGTGTCCAAGATCACCGAACGCGGATACCGCGTCGAGTTCATAGGAGAACTGGCCCCGGCGTTCGGGCAACGCTTCGATGCGGGGCCGGAGTCAGATAAGGCCGGCGGGTTCGGCCCCTCCCCTCAGGGCCCAGGTTCGGACGAGCTGGAGGAGGGGCTGCGGGGCGCCGACAGCCTGCTGGTGATCATGCCCGGACGTCCCTACTCGGAGTGGGAGGCGGCGCTGGTAGAGAGGTTCGTCAGCAAGGGCGGAAAACTCGTGCTCATCTCAGATCCGGCTCGCCGACAGCAGATAAACACCCTGGCCGAGCGATTCGGTCTAGATTTCCAGCCGGACTACCTTTACAACCTGGTGGACAACGACCAGAACTTCCGTCACATCTTCGTAAGGGACTTTCAGCCCGACGCACTGACCGCCGGCCTTGAGACGATAGCCCTGCACACGGCTGGCTCGATCCGCTCCTCCGGTCCCGGCCTTGCGTCCGGCGACGCCAACACAAGGTCCTCGCTCCTGGGCTCCTCAGGGGACCTTAACCCCATCGCCCTTGGCGAGAGCCACAGCGTACTGGCCATAGCCGACTTCGAGTTCATGGTGCCCCCCTACATCTCCCTGCTGGACAACGACCGGCTGGTGTCCAACGTTGCGGACTTTCTGACCTCCGGTGAGCGCGAGTACGACCTGGCCGACTTCCCTCACTTTTACGAGCCGGGCCAGGACGGAGGCGTGGACATCCTCCTGGGCCGCCCGGACCTGTGGGACATCGGACTGGTGCTGAGGAACGGCCTTTCGAACCTGGGCTTTCCCGCGCGGATGAGCGGGACGGAGGACCCGAGCCGCGATACCGTGTTCCTGGGACTGTACGACGATGCGCTGCAGGTGAGCCGGTACCTCCAGGCATCCGGGATCCGCATCGGCGACACGCTGGGAACGCCCTTCGCCCCGGACCTAGCGCCTTCCGGGACCTCCATTACGGTGCTCGACCGCAGCGGGGACAGGGACGTACTGATGGTGCTGGCCGACGGGCCCGAGGCCCTGTACGGGGCCGTGGGAAGCCTGCTTTTCGGCGAGTTCCGTGCACAGCTGGTTAGTGATTTCGTTGGGATGCGCAGATAGTTTATGAACATAAGACCCAGACCCCTTCTCCTGATCCCCTTTGCGGCGGTCGTGCTCGCCCTGGCGGCGGCATGCGGACAGACCACCAGCGAGGCTCCCGATGTGACGCCCAGGCCGGGCGAACCCTCGATCGATGCCGCCGTTTCCCTCTCGGCGAGCGAGCGCGCCGTCGTGGCCGACTTCACCGATCAGAGCAGCGCGCTGGACGGGGAATGGAGCGATTTCCGCGAGGCGCTAGACGAGTGGCGCGCCGGGCTGATCGATTGCCACCCGAGCTCGATGCAGGACGCCCTCAAGGATTTCGCGGTGGAGTTCAAGGCCGTTACCGAGCAGGCAAAAAGCCTTCCGCGGGCACCGCTCACCAAGGACCTGGCGGACTCGCTGATATCGGCGGCGGAGGCAGAGGAGGCCGCATTCCGTGAGCTAAGGGACCGCTGGCAGCCCAACGCGGTCTCGCTGTTCGAGGCGGTTGAGCAAAGGCGCACGGAGGCCGGCTCGGCACAAAAGAGCGCCGAAGATTTCGTAATAGGCACGCAAAGGGAACTTGAGGAGGAGAAAGAGCGTCCGGAAGGGGAAGAAGCTGAAGACGATTCCCTCCCGGCCCTGGGGTCCGTCATCGAAGACTGGGACGGTCTCCACGAGGAATACTACGACCTGCTCGTCCACCTCAGCGTTCTGGATGTGCCCGATATCCTGACACGGATTGGGGTGCTGGGTGAACGGCTCGTTGAGATTGCGGCCGTCCTCAGGGATCTGCCCGCAACGGGCGAGACGGAGAGCGTGGTAGAGGCACTGAACGAGGCGGCGCAGGCCGAGCTTTCGGCCCTGAGGCAACTCGTCCGTCTCCTGGCATCGGTCGACGGTCCCGCCGACCCGGCCCCTTCCGACGCCGAATCTCCGCCCGATGAACCCCGGCAGTCTACGGGGGCCGAACCCGATATCGTGTCGCTTTTCTCCGAGATGAACGCCCAGGTCAAAGACGTGGAGGATGTACTTAACGACGCACGCAAACTAACCCCACGTGACGTCGAGGGCGATCGAGAACAGAATCTGGCCGACCTTGAGGAGTTCCTTGAAGGCCACCTCGCCCTGGTCGCCGAGTGGGACGCCTTCCACGACCGCTACGACCAGTGGCGACGGACCGAGGGAGGCTGTAACCGCGCCGAGGTGGCCCGGGAGCTGGCCCGGTTCAACGTCGAGGCCGGCAGACTCGCGCAGAAGGTGCGAGACCTTCCGCACCTCAGTCATCTGCTGCCGATCTACGATGCGCTGGTGGATGCCGCAGAGCGCGAGGAGAGGGCCGTCCGCTCCCTGGCCAACTCCTGGCAGCCGTTCACCGTTGACGCATTTAAGGCAGTGGACACCGAGCGCGTGGCCGTGGACAGGCTTCGCCGCCAGGCGGCCATCGGCCTAGAGGAGCTCGAGGACCGGTTCGGGGCATCTTCCGGCGCCCCCTAGCCCCCGGGCGGGGCGGGGCTATCCGCGGGAAGATACATGCGCCGCACCGCCTTTCGCACGCAGGGCGGCAGTGCGGCGGACCCAGGCCCCCAGGCTGCTGATACAGCTCAACGCCAGGCCGCTGACTGTCAGCCATAAGGTCGTCGCTGGAGGTCCTCACTTACCCGCGCCAAGGCGCCAAGGTATCCTTGGGAAGTCGCCGCGACCCCCGTGTGGTCTGAAGGCGGCGCCCATGAGTGCACGGAGGAATCGAAATGCTCGGTCAGGTTCACGACCACCTGGTTAAGGAGCTTGGCGACAGCAGCCGTACGGATACGATCTTCGTACTCACCGCCATCGTCTTTAACCTGATTGTCCTGGGCATCAACTTCGGAGTGGCCACCGAGGCCGCAGCAGAGGACGATGCCGCGACGTACGACATCATTCTGGCGATATTCATCGTCATGACGGTACTGCTTAACGCCGTCGCCGTTGCGGCGCTGGTGCTGGGCAGACGAACCCGCCGCATACTGCTCGGCGGCCTGGTAGCCATGTACCGCGACAACGACGTCGACAGGTATTACGAGCCGACGCTAGTGTCCAACTACGGCGTTCGCTACGTTCTCTTCGCCGGTGTCATCGCGACCCTGGCGGTCACGGCCATCCTGGTCCCCCTGATCATCCGATTTACCAATTAGGTCGCCTCAAGCAGGGAGAGCCTTAGCAATTGGCGTGGGTCGGGCTAACTTCCGGCGGGCGACCTTAGCATCGACAGGGCAGACGCCGCCTCGGTCTTCCAGTCAGCCGGTCTCAAGCCGCAAGCTTGTTCTCCAGAGGTGCTTCGCACTGCCAGCAAATGGACGGCGGGGGCGTCCCTCTCCTCATGATCACCCTCACCGGCGTGTCTGGTTCATACAGGTGAACCATTACGGGTGCCACCTGTTCCCAGCACGACACGCAACTCAATTCCTCGGCAAATTCGCCTGCAGACAAGATTCTTTCTCCCATCAACGAGAGTACGATCCGCCTGCTCCACCCCCACCTCATCAACCAACGCTGAAAGCCAGAGTTTCCAAGTTCCATCCGCACACCTCCAAAGACCAAGGCTATTGCTCCTGCGCACTGGAGTTCTGGCCGTCGGTGACTCTTGCCTGAAGAACGGAGAATCTCCTTCTCGTCAGGCCCCCAGTGCGCATCGCAGTTCATTAGAAACAACCTAGAACACTAGTGCTGTTTTTTCAATGTCCTGCAAGCCCGCTTTCTACAGGGAGGGGCGTTTGGCCATTTGATTCGCCCCTGATCGTGAGCCGCTCGGACCGAGCGGCTCATGCGCTCTTCCATGAAAGGAGTGAGCCTTGGCAGAGGATGAAGAAAGACCGCTCAGCACGGTGATACCGCATCTGGTGGCCGCCATCGTATGCGATGTCGCGGTGGCCGATCCAACCACCAACAAGAAAAGCCTGAACGGAGTCTTCGACAGATTGAGTGTGGGCAAGTTTCCGGCGAAGCGGCCCGTCTCTCTGTACTTTAAGATCACGGATGCCGAGGGCAACTACGACCTCGACATACGCCATGTCCAGAGCGACACGGGCAAGATCCTTGCCAAGGTGCAGGCCCAAGGCGGACTCAAGGTCAAGGACCGCCTAGTTCGTCTCACGCCTGGAGAATTTCGGCATCCACTGAAGGCTGGGCCACCTCCCGGCGGGCAAGACCAGGCCGAACCAGGTCCATCGCCGTCTCGGGAATTGCGGCCACGAAGGGCGAAGGCAGCCTCCCTCAAAATATAGACACATTATGTGACCAGTCGTAAAATGTGTCTTATTTGTGGAGACCGTCATGAGGGAGATCGGGGCCGCAAAATTCAAAGAGCAGTGTCTTGCCCTTTTGGACCAGCTCGATCCCGATGGCCTAGTCATCACCAAGCGCGGCAGGCCAGTTGCACGCCTCGTTCCCTACAGCACCCAGGGGAAGGATCTTATAGGGAGCCTCCGTCACAAGATCAAGATCAGGGGCGACGTACTTGCGACCGGCCTCAGCTGGGATGCAGATGCTCAATCTTGACACCAGCATTCTCATCTTCGCCCTGAGCGGAGAGCTCGGGCGGGGGGAGCAGGATCTGTTGACCAGGAGTCGATGGTCCGTTTCGGCCATTGTGCTGTGGGAGCTGGCAAAACTCGACCAGCTTGGGCGTCTGGATCTGGATCTTGACGACAGGGAAGTGGTAAGAGTCCTGAGTCGTTTGCATGTTTGGCCGCTCGATCTGACCGTCGCACGCGCCTTGACCCGACTGGATTTCAGCGGCGATCCTGCCGACGAGATCATCGCTGCCACCAGCGTTGTGCACAACGTCCCCCTGCTCACGCGAGACCAGAGCATGCGCCGCTCAAAGATTGTGCCCCTTGCCTCATAGACGATGCGACTAATCTGCCGGCCCTGCCCAGGAGACCACTCGCGCACGCTCCTCGCACCAGGCCGGGCACAGCAGTTCCTCGGATCAAGAGGGCTGGCGCCGGGCGGATGCGGGCACCGACCCTGAAGGGAGTAGGCCTTGGCAGAGGATGAAGACAGACCGCTCAGCACGGTGGTGCCGCACCTGGTGGCCGCCATCGTGTGCGATGCCGCGGTCGCCGACCCGACAACCAACAAAAAGAGCCTGATCGGAGTCTTCGACAGGCTGAGCGTGGGCAAGTTCCCGGCCAAGCGGCCCATGTCTCTGTACTTTAAGATCACCGACGCCGAGGGCAACTACGACCTCGACATACGCTACGTCCAGAGCGATTCGGGCAAGGTCCTTGCCAAGGTGCAGGCCCAGGGCGGCCTCAATGTCAAGGACCGACTCTCCTCGGTGGACTTTCACTTTTCCCTGCCCCCTCTCCCGTTCCCCGCAGCCGGCCGGTACGAGTTCCAGATATGGGCGAACTCCTCATTCCTGGGCTCTACGTCGATTACCGCCGTCCGAAGCAGGGCCGAGAAGTGACCTAGCCCGGGTAGCCGCCGTGCTGATCGGGTGGACCGAACAGCATCACGCGCAGCGTCGGGAGCGGTGGAGGCGGCGCACAGGACCTGCGGACAGGCGGGATCGCTATTCTGAAGGACCTGGGCCCGGACGCCGCGCAATTGCCCGCCCAATGTGGCGGATGCTAACCTCAAATCATGTCCCCGCAGCGCATTTCCCGGGTCCTTCGATGCCCTCCAGACGGTCGGGCACGCTCAGAAGAGTCGGCGGCGGAGCGCCGGCAGGGGCTGGGGCCGGGCTAGGTGGAGCCTCCCGACCCGCATACCTCGCCGGCCATCGAGGTGGCCGGCATGGGAAAGTCCTACGGTTCGGTGGAGGCCCTTAAGGGCGTCGACCTGACGGTTCCATACGGCACCATAAGGGGCCTTCTCGGCCCCAACGGGGCCGGCAAGACCACGCTCGTCCGCCTGCTCACGACACTTCTCAGGCCGAGCTTCGGGACGGCATCCGTAGGCGGCTACGACGTCGTAAAGGATGCGGCCAGGCTCCGCGAAGTCATAGGGCTTGCCGGGCAGTACGCCGCCGTGGACGAGAACCTGACCGGCCGCGAGAACCTGACCATGGTGGGCAGGCTCTACCACATGGGATACGCCGCCTCCAAGAAGAGGGCGGACGAGTTGCTTGAGCGCTTTTCGATTGCGTACGCGGGCTCGCGGCTGGTGCGAAAGTACTCGGGCGGCATGAGGCGAAGGCTCGACCTCGCCGCAAGCCTGGTCGCCCGTCCCAAGATCCTGTTCCTGGACGAGCCGACCACCGGGCTCGATCCGCGCAGCCGGCTGGAGCTGTGGTCGGTGATACGCGAGCTGGTGGACGAGGGCACCACCGTGCTGCTGACAACCCAGTACATGGAAGAGGCCGACCACCTCGCCGACGTGATCACGGTCATCGACCGCGGAAGCGTGATCTCCGAGGGCACCCCGGAAGAGCTCAAGGCCCGGTGCGGAGGCACCCGCCTGAGCATTCAGGTTGCGGATGATGCCTGGATTGAGAAGGCCCGCTCGATCGCGGCCGAGGTGGGCGTGGACGCCCCGGTGGTCAACGGCGGGACGGGCCGGGTGTCGGTCACCGTCGAGGGGATGGGAGGGCCGCTGGCCGAGGCCGTAAGGAAGCTCGACGCGGCGGGGGTAGAGATCTCAGACATCGCGCTTCGCCAGCCGACACTGGACGACGTGTTCATGGCACTGACCGGTCAGCGTGCGGAGGGCGACGGCCCGGACGGGACGGCATGACGGTGCTTGCTGACGTCGGCCGACAGGCTGTCTGGACGGTCACCGACACGGTTGTAATCGCAGAGCGCAACCTGATGCGCTATCTGCGGTCCCCGGACATGGTGGTGTTCCTGACCATCCAGCCGATCATGTTCGTGCTGCTGTTCAACTTCGTCTTCGGCGGGGCCATATCGGTGGGCGGGACCGACTACATCAACTTCCTGCTCCCGGGGATCATCCTTCAGACCACGATCTTCGGGGCCACCCAGACCGGCATAGGCCTGAACGACGACCTGGCCAAGGGCATAATCGACCGGTTTCGCTCCCTGCCCATGGCACGGCCGGCGGTCCTTGCGGGGCGAATACTGGCCGACACGCTGGCGAACGTTTTCGTCGTCGGCGTGATGCTGGGTGTGGGCTATGCCATCGGCTTCAGGTTCGGAAACGGGGCGGCGGCGGCACTCGGAGCGGTCGGATTCGCCGTATGCTTTGCGATGGTCTTTTCCTGGATTTCGGCGTTCATCGGGGTGAGCACCAGGACGGTCGAGGCCGCCCAGGCCGCGAGCTTTACCTGGATCTTCCCGCTGACGTTCATTTCGTCCGCGTTCGTACAGGTAAGCTCGATGCCCGGCTGGCTCCAGGCGTTCGCCAAGGTCAACCCAATGACCCTTGCGGTCGACTCGGTCCGCGCCATGTCGATCGGCGGCCCGGTCGCAGAACCCACCTGGCAGGCGGCCCTGTGGATGGCGGGGATACTGCTGGTCTTCATACCCCTTGCGGTGAGCCGCTACCGCAGAGCCGCCTGACCCCGGTCCCGCGCCTTGACGCGGGGCTCGTACGGTGGTGCAATCTGAACCCGAATGGTCGGGCGCGCACGCCCGGCGGTGCGGCTCACAAGCGGGGAGTTTGCTGTGATCGATATCGGGTCGGGCGCCTGGGCGGCGCTCGCACTGGGTCTTCTCCTGGGACTAAAGCACGCCACCGACGCGGACCACGTGGTGGCGGTCGCAGCGATCGTAAGCGGCAGCCGCGGCAACATCTGGCGCAGCATATGGATAGGCGCCTCCTGGGGGCTGGGGCACACCGTTCCCCTGCTTGCAGTGGGCATAGTCATCCTGGCGCTCAAGGCGAGTTACCTGGCCACCTACGAGGGCATCGCACCCTACTTCGAACTCGCGGTGAGTGTCATGCTGGTCGCACTGGGGGCCCAGGTCCTGTGGAACCTGGCGCGCGGCCGACTGCACATGCATGCACACCTGGACACGGACAGCCCGCATGTGCACATCCATGCCAGCCACAGCCACCCGTCCGATGTCCCGGAGACAGCCTCCGTCGCCGAGCATGGGGACGGCGGGCACAGCCACGCTCTTTGGTCGAGCATCCGCCCCACCTTCAGGCCCCGCTCATTTGCGATAGGCCTTGTGCACGGTCTGGCCGGGAGCGCCGCGGTGATGCTGGCCCTTGTTCCCACGATCGAGTCGACGGCCGTGGGCCTCGGTTACCTGGCACTGTTCGGCGTCGGGTCGATCCTATCCATGGCCGCGATCACGCTGGCCATGAGCGCCCCGTTCAGGGCGTCCGCCGGGTCCGTCCCGCTAAGAAATGCCATCGTCGCCATGGCGGGCCTAGCGAGCCTGGCCATCGGCGGCGCGCTCATGGCGGAGACTGCGTCGACCGACGCCTTCCACTTCTAGACCGCCGCGCCCCCGGGGGCGGTAGCTCCGGCCGGGCCGGACCAGCGATGAAGCTGGGGCGATGGCCCTGCCGCGGCACCAGCCCAGAGAATCATCCCAGCAGGCCACGTTGGACAAGGACCCGCCCGACGACGAGTCACGGGCCAGAGGCCAGGACGAGACGGAAGCCTTATACCCAATTGGTCATTCTGGTTCATCAGGGTCCAGATGGATCAGGATGATCAATCGCCCGTGTGCCTGGAGGTGTTGCCGATGGTAAAGAGAGTGAGCGTGGCGCACGCGAAGGCTCAGCTTTCGTCGATAGCCTCTGAGGTGGCCTTCGGCGGGCCGCACGTCATCATTGAACGCCGGGGCAAGCCGTGGGTCGCACTGGTGAGGGTCTCCGACCTGGAGTACCTGGAGCGGGCCCAGCCGACATCGGATACACCCCAGGGAGCTCTCGCCCTGGCGGGCGCCTGGCGGGAAGCTGACGATGAAGACATGGAGGCTCTGGTAGAGAAGATCTACCCGGAGCGGGACAACGACCTGGGACGCCCGGTGGAATTGGACGTCTGATGTATCTCCTGGACACAGACATCCTGAGCAATCTCGCCAAACGCACACGCTCCGCCGCGCTGGTCGCCAAGTTGGCCTCGGTGCCCCGGGAAGCACAGTTCACATCCAGCATCACCCTGGGGGAGATGGTCTATGGAGCCTATCGGCTGCGAGAGTACACGAACCTCTTCCTGGAACGGTTGGACAGGGTGCTCTTGCCGAACCTGTCGGTGCTTGCCTTCGATGCTGCGGCAGCACATCGCCATGGAGAGGTGAGGGCGGAGTTGGAGAGGCGCGGGACGCCGCTAGGTTAGGCGGACCTCAAAATCGTGGCCTTCGCGCTCACCCGCGGCCTGACGGTAGTCACCGGCAACGTCCGGCACTTTCAGCGCATTCCCAATCTGTCGGTGGAGAACTGGCTGCAAGGGTGATCGGTTCAGGCGGTCAGGGATGCTTGGAGCATCCCGAGGTGACGACCGCTTGTCCGAGGCCCGGGAAGATCCGTATCCATGCCGAGCAACGACGGCGAACCATCGACAAGGTGCCTTTAGCCCTAGTGGTCTGACTACGGCGTAACGGTGAATTCCAGTTCGACCAGCTTTCGGTCCTCGTTGTAGACGTGGAGACGGTAGAGGCCGGGGGCCCAGCGAATATCCGATGAGTGGCCCACAGGGAGCCACCATGACCACAGACTTCCGTTGTGGCGAGCGTTCGCCGGGAACGACACGCTGCGGCGCCCGAACTCGAAGCCGTCTTCGTAGTAGTAAACAAGCTCCAGGGGCACCTCAGTGGCCGAGCCGACGGTAAATGTCCAGCGCAGCAAGAGCCATGGCCCATCGCCGATGGCACCGGCCGAGATCGTCGATATTGGAGGACCTTCCATGGCCGCGGCCAGGTAGGCGAGGTGCACGCGGCCGTCGATGGTGCGCAGCAGAGGATTAGCCGGACCGGTGCTCAGGGCCGAGGTGTCGTACGGCTCGGTCCCGTCATACCACCTTGCGGCTATGGCATCGACCATGGAATGACCCACGCCCTCGTTACCTTCGAAGGCGGCCCTTACCTCGTCGATGCCAGCCCTGGTTCCGCCTTGCGCTCCATCCTCTCCTTCGGCCACTGAAATCAGGTAGAGATCGCGCAGCCTCTGCCCGAAGGCCTCATCACCCAGCCCGCGGTGAAGGTCCACGAACAGGCGTTCCCCCAGCGAGTAGTTGCATCTGAAGGCGCTGTTCGCCCCGTCCTCGCTGGTGGCCCCCAGACTCTCGAGCCCGGCTATCGTACGGACATGGGCGCATGGCCGGTTGGTAACCCTCACCGGCTGACCGGTGCGAGCCTGTTCGGAGATCGAGGCCGTCACCTCGGCGGCCCCCTCATCCACCCAGGTGCTGTTGCCGTACCAGTAGTAGTGGGCGACCTCGTGGGCGATGATCCTCCCGGCGACCTCCGCCTCGTGGCTGCCATCATCCACGTCGTAGCGGGGCAGGACAGCCACGTGGGTGCCAAAGTTTGCACCCGCAAAGTCGCTCCAGACGGCTCTCTCAAAGAGCATGCCGACGTAGCCCGTCGGCAGGGGAAGATCCATGAAGGCCTCGACCTCCCGCACCGAGTGCTCGAGCAGGTCCATCGAGCGGGCCGATCCCGGTGCGGTCCGGATGATCGAGAGCACCACGTCACCCGACAGCGGCAGCACTACGGTCCGTCTCTCCAGGGAGATTGAACCGGGATCCAGGAGAACGGCGATCAGCTCCGGATTGGTTCTCGCAACGCCATCCAGGGTGGCCACGACCGGCACCAGCTCATCGGTTATGCCCCTCTGGATGATCGGGTGGGACATGACCGCCTCGAAGGACTCAGGCCTGAAGGCGGAAAGGTCCGACAGGGCGTCTACGGCAGAAAGGTCGGGCGGTTCGACTGACTGAAGGAACTGCATGCCGACGACCCTGAGTGCCTGCTCGGCATCCGAGTAGGCCAGGTAGGAGATCTCTTCGGTCACCCGGACCTCAAGGTCTGTTATCCCGTCCCGCATCCAGCCCAGGTCGACGACCGAGGACAGGACCTTCTCATCACGCAGATTGTTCAGCCAGCGAATCGCCCCGGCCTCCACGCCGGTCATGCCGTCCTGCACCCAGCCGAGCGAGACGATTTCCGAGGCGGCCGGACGGCTCGTTGCCGCAATGTAGAGCAGGTCCTGTATCGCCTCGGCCTCCGTTTCGTCAACGCCGTCCCTGGTCCAGCCCAGCCTCTTTATCGAGGAGGCCAGGGGCGGGTCTCTCTGCTCAAGCCAGCGCCCGTTTATGAACTCCGGGAGGGAGAACGGAACGACAACCGAGGGGGCCGGGGACTCGGGCGTCGGCACTTCAGGTGGGTCCGGCACGGTCAGAATTACAGTGAGCGAAGAGCTCGCCAGCCAGCGGTTTACCGCGGCACCGACCGGGAAGAAACGCGACCGGGGCAGCCGGCGCGGGCCCCACGCCCCTTCTACCTCACGCTCCTGCAGGGCGAACTGTGTGCGCCCGTCGGCCAGGCGCTGTGCGGCGACCCGCACCTCAAGGCCGCCGGTAGCTGCTGCTGTGCTCACCTTCAGCGGAGAGCTCGCCAGCCACCGATCAGGCTCCGCGTCCGCAGGGAAGAACCGGAGTTCCGGCAGGCGGCGCTCACCCCACTCCCCGCCCTCGCCGCGCTCCTGGACCGCGAACTCCATGCGTCCATCGTCAAGAAGCTGCGTCGCCACGCGCACTTCAATCTTGATCACGTCGGTGTCGGCGTCCGGCAGGCCCACCGATAGCGGCGAACTTGCCAGCCAGCGCCCGACACTCGCGCCGGGCGAGACGAATCGTGACCTTGGCAGTCGGCGTTCTCCCCACTCCCCACCTTCGCGTCGCTCCTGGATCGCAAACTCCATGCGTCCGTCCTCAAGGAGCTGAGTTGCTACGCGTACCTCGATCCCTCCAACACCGGGCAGGCCCACCGTCAGCGGCGAACTTGCCAGCCAGCGCCCGACACTCGCGCCGGGCGAGACGAATCGTGACCTTGGCAGTCGGCGTTCTCCCCACTCCTCACCTTCGCGACGCTGCTGTATCGCGAACTCGGTCCGCCCATCGGTCAGGCGCTGCGCGGCTACGCGCACCTCGACATCCACGGCGTCGGCGAGGGCGGGCTCGGCAAATGCCAGTAGCCACAAAAGGGAAATCGCCGCCAATGCGGGGAAGGTCGCTGCGGCCAGGCCGGTTTTCCCTACCCTGTCCAACATCTCCGCATATCTTGTCACGCAGGCATCCGTCCCCTTGATTGTGTCAACTGCCAGCTAGTGGGATATGTTCCCTAGTCAGCCACGAACTTTGGCCTACCTAGGGGTCGCAATCAAGAGTCGCGACGCAGACGAATTAAGGCCAACGCGGCGACAGCACCGTCGCCAGCACAGCTACCAAAGCAGCGTCGGTCTATTCGGTAATGGCGACGGCCAGGCTTGAAGGTCCAACAAGGGAGATCATGGGCTCGCTGGCCCCCCAGACACGGACCAGGAGCGCATCCTCACCGTGTAGTCTGGTGAAGTCCGCCGGGCTGTACGACCCGGAGTAGATGGTCCGGTATCGTCTCTGCCCACCCACGTCCACCAATATGAAGTCGGTGGCATATACGTTGAACGAAACCCCGGAAGAGCCCCTGGCCGGGTTGACCGACACGTTGAACCCGATACTCCCGCCGTCTGACTGGGGTCGTTGGTCTGAGACCGTGGTCAGCGTGAGGGATACGGTTACCCAGCCGTCGCTGGGCACCGGGTTCGGGGTGGCTGTCAGCACCGCCTCCGTCTCGGGGAAATCGTCGTCTACCACCTCAATCTGTGCAGAACCGCGAATCCCCACCTCGTAGGCTTCGTCTTCCTGCAGGGTGACGAAGACGATCGAGTTCGGATCCCAGGTGGCATCGTCGGCACCGGTTCTGACGGTGTATATGGACGACCTTTCATTGGCCGGGATGATGAGCCTTTTGATCCCCTCATCCTCGGAGGCGACGAAATCCCCGGTCTCGCTGATGTCCAAAATCACATCCAATTCGTCCGGACCCGCCGGACTGCGCCTCACGGCGAACTCCAGAGAATCACCTTCGTCCTCTTTCGACGCCCCCACGCTGACGTTGACGACGGGCCTAGCCCTTTCGAGGGAAATGGTGTAGATCTGACTGCCTTCCGACCCAATTGCCCGGATGCCGATGACGTTCTCGCCCGGCTCAAGCGCTACCTGGTGACCCGGTAGGGCGTCGGCGGCGTCCGAACGGACTGTCACGCCGTCTTCCTCGACAACAATGCTGTCAACACCTTCCCCTGCGATGACCGTGACAGTGGGCTGGGCCACTCCATACAGGACCCTTGTCGTGTACGCGAGGGCGCTGCCCTCAAAGGCCGGAGACAGCGCAATGGGCTCGGCATCATCCCCATAAGAGAGGCAGAGGTTCTCAAGCTGCGGGATGCGACCGGCATACGTCCGGGGAGCGGGCTCAGGGGAGGCCTCGGCATGCCCGGGGGGCTCGGTGATGACCACGTTCACGTCGGACGATTCGCGAAGAGAGCTCATATCGCCCAGCCCTCGAATCGCCACCGTAAACGCCTCTTCGCCCTCCTCGATAGCATCCTCCACGGTGTTGAAGGTCGTCGTGAAGGTGGCCCTGTAGCGTCGCTCCCCGAACTCCTCGACGAGACTGAAATCTTCGCGTAGGACGTTGTGAATCTTTTCGCAGGACTCGTAGTCGCGAAGTATCTCGGCCGACCCGTCCAATGCGTACACCTCTATAGGCCAGCCGTCTGCGTGGGGCTCCTGATCCGAGACCGTAGTAAGGGTTAGGGTCGTGGTAACCTTGCCGCCCTCGGCCACCGGGTTCGGATGCGCCGTAAGCGCGGCCACGATCTCCGGAAAGTCGTCGTCTCCTACCTCGACCCGACCGGTGTGGATGGGCCCCAGCGAATATGTGCTGTCGGCCTGAAGCGCCACGGAGACGATCGAGTGCGGATCCCAGGCGGTATCGTCGGGGACGGTCGGCACGGTGTGGATGGCCGAGGCGGCATTGGCCATGATGGTGACCTTCTTGATGCCCTCGTCGCCCGCGTCGACGAAGTCCCCGGTCTCACCTATGTCGATGGTCACCTCGAGCACGTCCGGGGCCACGGGATTTCGCAGCACGGTGAACTCCAGACTTTCGCCCTCGCCCGCCTCTGTCGCCGGCGCGATGACGTTGACCGCGGGTCTTGCCCTGGTCACGATGATCGTGTAGATCAGGCTGGCCTGACCCTCGCTGGCCCTAACGCTGATGACATTCTCGCCGGGGACAAGGTTCACCTGGTATCCCAGCGTTCCGATGTCGGCATCGGGCCGTTCAGCTACGCCGCCTTCCCAGACAAAAGCGCTGGCTGTGCCTTCGCTGGGAACCGCTGTGACGGTGAGCTGAACGATCTCGTACGGCACGGTCGTCGTGTAGGAGATAACGGAGTCGTCGAAGGCTGGGGACAGGGTGACGGCATCTGAGAGGCGATGCGAGTAGAGGCCGAGCTGCTCCAGCCGCGGATCGGATGCGGGTTCCGTCTCGGCAGCGGGCCCCGCCGGCTCCTCGACGGATCGTGCAGGCTCCTCGATGTCCGGCCATGCAACCTTGAGCCACCTCCGATCCAGCCTGCTCGATGAACTCGACGGTTCGTAAAACAGGACCAGTTCCGACTCCGTCACCGGCGTCTCAAAGCACACGTTGCCCTCTCCGGTTCCACCCCCGAACAGGGAAAGTGACAGTTCATCGGGGACGACGCCGCAGGAGTGATCCAAAGGCGAGAGCACCCTTCCGGACGAGCCGACCAGGCGAAACTCGGAGCTGTCTATCGTCCTCTCGCTGTCTGCAGAGCCCTCCAGATTCTCAATCCTTACCCTGACGACGGTGAACCTGTTTCCTCGGGCGGGCGGATCGTTCGTGGACTCGGCGGCCATGACGAGCTGCGTGGCGTCGAGCCCGGCCGAAACGACCGTGAGTCCCAGGCCATCTGCAGTCATGACGGTGACGCCGGCGTCCACGGGCCGGGTTCGGCTATGCCCGGGGAGCGTGGGTGTCGGGGTGGGCGAGACGGCGTCGGTCGAGTCGGGAGCGGACACCGGCGTCCCGGCGGCGGTGGGTTCGGCGGGAACTTCCGGCCTCTCGGTAGCCACGGCGGCCGGTGTGGAGGTCGGATCGGGAACCGGCGCTTCGGTGTCCCCACACGCTACCGCGTGGAACGCAAGCAGCCCGCATATGGCAAGGACCCATAGCCTCATGAGTCCATGACTCTATTGGAACCCCGCAAACCTGGCATCCTGTGTCCTCTTCGGTCGCTCCCACCATGCGAGAGACCCGGACGACCGAACCCCCTTAGCCTGCCGCGCGTTCATTCTGCCTCAATGCGGCCCTCAATTGGATTGCGGAGGTTCGCGCATGGGTTCCCTGGGGCTAATCTCCAATTCAACTCCGCCGAATGGTCTAAACAGTTCATGTATCGCCGAGCCAAGGTTGGCAGGTGGGGCGGCGTCCTCATCCAGCGCCGCGCGCAAGATCTCGCGGGCCTCCCGTTCCATCGAGCGACCGTTTTCCGCCGCCCTTACCCGAAGGCGCCGCTTGAGGCTCTCTTCCAGGTTGCGCACCGTGATGCTGGCCATGCTGTCACCCCTTATCTCTGCTTAAGGCATTTTGTCATGCGTGCCTTGCTTTCGTTGATTGCTACATCTGCACGATCGGGATTGTGGCGACTCTCCTATTGAACGCCGACATAGGGTAGACACCGGCCCGAGCCGGTAAGCTGTCACGCGATGTATTTCAACGTGCGCCTCTGGGCCTTTACCAGGGGGTTCAGATTCCGGCTACTTGTCGGGGTGATCTTCGGCCTGCTCACGGCCGCATCCGGCGTAAGCCGCCTCGCGATGTCCGGATACGTTGTGGCCCTGGTGTTCCAGGGCGAGCCAATGTCCAGGATCTCGCTTGCGATCCTGGGCGTGGTGCTCTCGATCATGGCCCGCGGGGTATTCCAGTACGCAAAGGAGATGACCGGGCACGAGACGGCCCTAAGGATCCAGATCTCCCTTCGCCGGTCACTGTTCTCCCGCGCGCTTAAGCTTGGGCCGGCCTCCCTCGCCCGAAGGAGAACCGGCGACGTGATCATCTCGCTCGTCGAGGGAGTCGAGCAGCTCGAGAGCTACTTCGGAGAGTACCTGCCCCAGCTGTTCGTCGGCCTAATCACGCCGGTCGGCCTGTTCGTATTCATGGCGTTCCTTGACCTTCCGACGGCGCTCATCTACCTGGTGTTCGCCATGGGCACCCTGATAGCGCCGGCGGCGTTTCACCGCTGGAACGAGCGCGGCTCATGGAACCGGCGCCAGGCGTACGGGGAGATGAGCGCGGACTTTCTGGACTCGGTGCAGGGACTGGCAACCCTCAAGGCCTTCGGACAGAGCGCCGCAAAGGGCGACGTGCTCGCGGAGAGGGCCCGTAAGGTCTTCACATCGACGATGGCGATACTGGCTGCCAACCAGGCGACGGTCGGAGTCACCTGGCTCGGCATAGCCGGAGGGGCGGCCGTCGCCCTCGGATGGGGCGCGGTGAGGGTTGCGGGCGGCGACCTTGAGCTCTCTACCCTGCTTGTGGTCGTGATGATGGGCGTGGAGGTCTTTCGTCCGCTCCGCGAACTCACGCTCCTCTACCACGAGGGGATGCTGGGGATGGCCTCCGCCCAGGCCGTCTTCGGGCTCCTGGATGCCCGCCCGCAGGTCGCCGACGATCCGGATGCCGCCGATCCGGCCGGGCCAGTAGAGCCGAGCCTTAGCTTCAGCGGGGTCACCTTCTGCTATCCCGGCCGCACCGAGGCCGCGCTCACCGGAATCGATCTGTCGCTCGCGCCCGGAGAGACGGTGGCCGTAGTCGGACCGAGCGGTGCGGGAAAGAGCACGCTGGTGTGGCTCGCCGCGCGCTTTTACGACCCTACCGCCGGCAGCGTATCGATCGGCGGCGTCGACCTCTCCTCCGCCCGGGCGCGCTGGGCCAGGGAACAGGTCTCGCTCGTCACCCAGGACACCTACCTGTTCCACGGCACCGTGGCGGAGAATCTTCGCTTCGGCTCGCCGGGCGCTTCGGACGCCGAGCTCACCGCTGCGGCGGAGGCCGCCAACGCACTTTCGTTCATAAGGGCGCTTCCTGACGGGTTCGACACCGTGATAGGAGAGCGGGGCGTAAGGCTCTCCGGCGGGCAGCGCCAGCGCATAGCGATAGCGAGGGCCCTCCTAAAGGACGCGCCCATCCTGGTCCTGGATGAGGCACTCTCGAGCGTGGACGCGGAGAACGAGGCCGCGATCCAGGCGGCGCTCGACCGGCTGATGAAAGACCGCACGACGCTGGTGGTCGCCCACCGCCTCTCGAGCGTGGTGGGAGCCGACCGCATAGTCGCCCTGGACCAGGGAAGCATCGTTGAGCAGGGCAGCCACGACGAGCTCATGGCGGCGGGCGGACTCTACTCCTCTTTGATGGCGGCGCAGGTGGAGAGGACACGACCGGAGGTGAGCGGCGCCCGGGCAGCCGGGCGGACCGACGAGCGACGGGCGGGTTCCGGTCCCGCGGCGGTGGCCGTCCCCTCCGCCCGGGTGGGCCCCTTCGGCGTGCTCAGCAGGCTGCTCAAGCTGGTCAGTCCCTGGCGTGCCCAGCTCGCCGGGACGTTCCTCCTCGGGGTCGGGCGCGTCTTCGTGGTGGTCGGCCTCGGGGCGGTGAGCGCCCTGGTGGTAAGGCAGGTGACCACGGGTGCGGACCTTACCGCCCCGCTGATTGCGCTCGGGGTCCTTGCCGCGCTCACTCCCCTCACCTACTGGTGGGAGTCGTGGGTGGCCCACGACATGGCATTCCGCCTGCTCGCCGAGATGCGCATCGACGTCTACAGAAAGCTCGACCGCCTCGCCCCCGCATACCTTGTGCGCCACCGCTCCGGCGACATCATCTCCGCGGTCACGACCGACGTCGAGACGGTGGAGCTTTTCTTTGCCCACACCATCGCTCCCGCATTCGTCGCGGTCGCGGTGCCGGTCTCGGTGCTCATCGTGATCGGTGCGATCCAGTGGCCGCTGGCCCTGATCCTCCTGCCCTTCCTGGCCCTCGTCGCATACCTTCCGTTCCGGGCGCGCGACGACCTTGACGACCTGGGCCTGGCCGCACGTGAGCAGCTCGGCGAGGTGAACGCCCACATGGTCGACGGCATCCAGGGCATGAGGGAGATACTGGCCTTCGTCCGCGAGCCCGACCGGCTGGCCGAGGTGACCACCGAACAGCGCCGCTACGGGGTCCACCGCATGCGCTTTTTCAGGCTGCTGACCGCCCAGCGCGCCATGATAGAGGTGGCGATGGGCCTGGGCGGCATAGCGGTGCTGGGCACGGGGGCCTACCTCGCGAGCGAGGGCGCCATGCCCTTTGACCTGCTTCCCCTGGTCGCGATCATCGCCTACACGACGTTCCTGCCGATCTCCGAGGTCGCCCAGGTCGGGCGCCAGCTCGCCGACACGCTGGGGAGCTCGCGCCGGATTTTCTCCATCCACGACGAGCCCGTGCAGTTGGCCGACGGTCCGGGGGTGACCGCAGGCGGCCGCGGCGCGGTCGCGCTGAGGGACGTTGGCTTTTCCTACGGGCCCGGCCTGCCGCCGGCGCTAAGCGGTGTGAACTTTGAGATAGAGCCGGGACAGACCGTTGCGCTGATCGGAAGGTCCGGGGCGGGAAAGACCACGGCGGCGCATCTGATGATGCGGTTCTGGGACCCGCAGGAAGGGACGATCTCCCTTGACGGGGCCGATATAAGGGACTACCGCCTTGACGAGCTCAGGAGCCAGGTCTCCCTGGTCGCCCAGGACACCTACCTGTTCAACTCGTCGATCCGGGACAACCTCCTGATCGCCCGGCCCGGCGCGACCGATGAGGAGATGGTCGCCGCCGCAAGGTCCGCCGCGGCCCACGAGTTCATAGCCTCCCTGCCCGACGGGTACGACACCGTGTCAGGAGAGCGCGGGATGCAGTTCTCCGGCGGGCAGCGCCAGCGAATTGCGATCGCAAGAGCGTTCCTCAAGAATTCGCCGATCCTCATCCTCGACGAGGCGACATCGCACCTTGATGCCGAGAGCGAGGCCCTGATCCACGCCTCCCTCGAGGAGCTAATGGCCGGTCGCTCGACCCTTGTGATCGCCCACAGGCTCTCCACGGTAAGGGCCGCCGACAAGATCGTCGTGCTGGACGACGGGAGGGTCAAAGAGCAGGGAGACCATGCGGAGCTGCTCGGGCTGGGGGGCATCTACGCAAAGCTCGTGGCCGCTCAGATCTCCTCGGCGAGAAGCTGAGGCTGGCAAACCAAACCTAGTCCGGCTGAACTCCGGCGTAGCTGGTCCGCTCCAGGCCACGTAGCACCTGCAGAGTGCGCCTTCGGAGCCTGTTTGTGTTGTCTCTGGTCACCATGCGCTGGGACCTGAAAACACAGAGCCCTTTCCACATCAAACGTCGCCACCGGCGTGCGGTGGGCCACCTCCGACTGCACCGCTCCCAACCCGAACTGCTCGCCGAACCCTACCGTGCTGATTGACGCTTGACACCTACAGACCTAGCCTGATGACTAGTCAACGTGTAGCGGAGGATGTGAGCTGTGAGCAAGAAATGGCCGGTTCAGGATGCCGGGATGCGGTTCAGCCAACTCCTCGACTCCGCCCTGGCAGAGGGTCCGCAAATCATAACCAGGGGTGGGGTGGAGACCGCTGTGCTCGTTCCAATAGAGCAATGGCGAAGGCTGGAGCGTATGACCAGACCGGAACTGAAGGACCTCCTTCTCGCTGCAGAAGCTCGCACCGAGAACCTGACGCCGCCGCGCCGTCAGCATCGCCGCCGCACCCTCTGCCCTTAGGGTGAATCTATGTACCTCTTGGACACCAACGTGGTCTCGGAGTTACGCCTCCCTCCCCCCCATGGTGGCGTATTGGAATGGATCGAAGACGTGCATGACCTTTTGCACTCAGCCTGACACTTGACGTCGCAGTGACAGCCGTTCCGCGGCCAACCGATTCATGCTGACGCCAGCTTCGGCAGCGTCCATCGCCAAAGCGCGGTGGGTCTCTGGAGGGACGCGCAGAGTAATCGTCCCGCTGTAGCGGCGCGTCGAAAGCGGCTCCGGTACTGCAATACCATCTTCCAGATTAAGTTGGACGGCGTGGGACACCAACTCTCGTATCCCGGTCAAGGCTCTTTCCGGCGTATTGTCCAGGTGACTCAGCAGACCGAACTCGGTGCATAGGCCGACGTATTCCTCGTCCTCATCGGACCAGAAGACCCGGTAGGTGTAGCGGTCAATCAATTCAGCCATGCATTTCCTCCAATTTGTCAATTGCCTTGAGTGCCTGACGGACCTGATACGGCTTAGCCATGCCTCGGACTGGCTGGATATTCACCAACGGCCTGCCATGCCAGGGCATCCTGTAGAAGAGATGGCTGCTTCTCTGCCTAGGCTCTCCAAAGTAGTGATCACAAACCTTTCTGAGGTCGTCAAACCGGACGTTGCGGGGGTTTCGCCTCAAATTGTCCAGCGTTCTGTCCACATCCACATGATGGCATTACTGATGTCATCCATCAAGAGCGATGCAGCTTTCTCCCAGACGCCCCAGTGGCGTACGCGCAAGCTCCCGAGCCTTGCTCAAGTTGGGCGGTCCGCGCCGATAGTCGTGGGAGCTGCGCGACCTGACCTGGTTGTATATCTGCCTGTATTGAGCCGTTGAGACCTTCACCTCAGTCATTGTGTAGAAGATCTCCCTAGCCAATGGCTCATCCCCCAGCTTGCCGTTGAAGCTCTCTATATAGCCGTTCTCCCACGGGGACCATGAGTCACAAGCGCGATGCGATATAGAGCTTCAAATCCGAGCAACTGCCTGCCTTTGTCGCTGCTGAGTCGGATAGTGTCCCCTTAGCCCAGCAAGCCCACGTGGAGGCAAAGCGGACAGGAATAGCGCAGAGGGTCAGACTTCGGGGAGCAGGTCAACCCGGTGTTGTCGGATGGACACTTTCGGCACGCTTACGGGATAGTGTGCGTACCGGTAACGACTAGCCAAGGCCACAAGGAGCCAGAATTTGCAAGCGAAATACCTTTTCATGGCCAGCATGGACGTTGAGCGCGGCAAGGAGGACGTGTTCAACGATGTCTACGACACCGAGCATGTCCCGTACCTCAGCCAGGTGCCCGGGGTGCTGTCGATCGCCCGGTTCCAGACCGACGAGCTCAGGCTCGCCATCGGGGGCGAGGTGAAGACCGTCAGGGTCGAGGGACAACCCCGCCACACCGCCATCTACGAGCTGGCCGGCCCAGAGGTGCTGGTCAGCAGCGAGTGGGCCGAGGCGGTCGAGACCGGGCGATGGCCCGACAAGGTAAGGCCGCATACGACCAACCGCCGGCACGTGCTGCTGCGGCGCAACGAGCCGTAAGCTCCGCTTCCCAATCTGTCATTGGTGTCTGTATAGACTCATTGACCCAATGTGGTCAGGTGGAGACTACCACCTGCCGTATGCTAACTTCGAGGCGGAAGGCGACCCGTTTCGCCGGTTGTCGCTTGCGGATCTTGGGTGCGTCGCCGGCATCACGACACTCACACCTGCCGCCAGGGCCGAATCTGGCGGACCCTGGTGGAGGAGAGGAATCGGCCCGCCGCCCGACGGCGGTCCACCTCCAACTTCAGTGCCGCAAAGAGTCCGGGAACCCGCTGCACCTCATCCATGATGACCCGCTCAGGAAGGTCGGCGACAAAGCCCATCGGATCGGCCTCGGCGCTTTCCCCAGTTACCGCATCGTCGAAGGTGACGTACGCATGGCTCGGAGCGCCGGAGAGCGGCACACGGAAGGAACGGCCTCCCGAAGTCAGGCGTTCCGGCACGCAGGCCATCAGGGCGAGCGTGGTCTTGCCGCACTGGCGAGGACCGTGAATCAGCGCAACCGGCGAGTCCTCCAGAGCTTCGGTCAGACGCCGCTCCGCAAAACGGGTGTGGAGCGTATTCTCGGTCTTCGGCTGACTGTAACTTTAGCTATCGGCAGTTTGCAACTTATCCATACGGCAGAATGAAAGGTAAACCTCCGCTCAAAGAAAGGGCAACGCCCGACCTACACCAATCCCGCACACATCCGAACATCCGTATCTATACGGGTTCCAGGCCGGCCTCCTGGCCGTTGACCCATCGGCCTTCCCCGGTTTGCGTCCCATCCGGATAGAGTGCACGCTAATTCGGTGTGACGTAGTCGGCCCACTCGGCCATGAGCGACCGCCTGCGTTCGAAGAGATCGCTGTGCCGGTAGGCACCCTCGACCTCCCTGACCATCTGGGCCAGCGCGTGCTCGGCGAGCTCTCGCGGCCGGCCTGTCTCAGAGCACCAATCCCGAAAGCTGGAGCGGAAACCATGCGGGACGCATCCGATGCCGTTTTCCTTAAGCAGATCGGAATAGGCAGTCGATGCGACCGCACGGCCCGAAGGTCCCGGAAAAACGAGACCCGAACCGTTGGCATATTCACGGGCCCTTGCCAGCACCGCCAGGGCCTGAGCGCTGAGGGGTACGCGGTGCTCCCCGCCGGCCTTCATGCGCACGGCCGGTATGGTCCACGTAGCGGCGTCAAGGTCGACTTCGTCCCACCGTGCGCCCCTGACATGTCCCGAGCTTGCGGCCGTGAGAATCAGGAACTCAAGCGCCAGCCTGGTGGTCGGGTGAACCCGCGTGGCCCTGATGGTCGCTACGGCGGCAGCGACCCTGTCGTGTGGCAGAGCCCTGTGGCGAACCCTGCCGATGCTGTCTTTCGGAAGCGCCCCTGAGATCGCGTCGCCCGCCGGATCGTCCAGGCGGTGTCCCCGGGCGATCGCCCATTTCATGGTGGCCGATATTCGCTGACGGACCCGTCTGGCCGTCTCGCGCTTCTCATTCCAGATGGGCAGCAGGACGGCCAGGACATCCGCGCTGGATATGGCGTCGACCGGTCTTGGGCCCAGCCTTGGAAGCACGTATGTCTCCATGCTGGCCCGCCACTGTTTCTCCGAGCGGCCGCGGGCTCGCCAACTGGCCGAATGCAGATCGATCACCGCCTCAAGGGCCTGAGCGAATGTTGGGGCGGCCCCTCTTGTAGCCGCACGGGGATCGCGGCCCTGCCGGACTGCCCTGGCGTTCTGCAGGGCCATTTCCCGGGCCTCCGCCAGCGCGACGAGGGGGTAGGGGCCCAGCCCGATGTTTGTGGGCCTACCGCCGATGCGCAGTCGCTGGCTCCAGGTCTTGAACTGCCGTCCCGGGACACTGGTGCTGCTCTTGACGAGGAGCGAGAGGCCGAACCCTCCCCGGCCGTCTCCGTATCTTCCCGGTATACTGATAGCCCTGACAAAGCTCGCGCTCAGCCGGGCGGGACGCTTCACGTAGGGCGACCTCCACTATCACAACATTATCACTATTCTACCGGACAGCGCGACGGTCTTCAATGAATGCTGAGATTGCATCTAACGCCTGTAGCATGAGATACAACGGTAGACAACATGAGACTTGCTCAGGCTTATGGAGACCCTGAGCTTGCGGACATGACATCCGCCTGCTGGGGACCCGGAGACACCACCGAGAGCACGGTGGTAACGGCAATCGAGGGTCTGCCGGTGCGCGGGCTGATCACGATGAAGGCGCTCATGTCAGGAGAGCACATGCTACTTCTGGAGCTTACCTACGAGGCAGGGGCGGGCGCCCAGCCGCACGTGCACGACCACGAATCGCACTGCTACGTCGTGACCGGGAGGATGAGGGCGACCGTCTCAGGCGAGTCCCGGGAGATGGGCCCGGGCGACGCATGCCTTCACCCGGCGGGCGTGCTCCACGCCATGGAGGCGATCGAGCCCTCCGTCGTCGTCGAGATCAAGTCCCCCAGGCCCGACCCCTCGCGCTTCCTCAGCTGAGGAGGGAGGCCTCCAAAAGGAACCTCCTGGCCCTTACGGGATCCTCCGCAACGGCCCGCATCCGCTCTCGCCAGGCGCGTCTCGCCGCCGGATCCGATAGGGAGATCTGCCGGGCGTTCTCATCGGTCCGCCCTCCCACGTGCTCAAGGGCGATGCGCCTTCGCGCCGCGCTGTAGCCGTCGAGAACGGATCCACAGGAGCGCCCGTGCCACACGTCCGACAGGGACGCGGCGAGCGCCTCCGCGTCCGCCAGGCCCCCGTTAAGGCCCATCCCGCCGAGCGGGTTGTTTACGTGGGCGGCGTCCCCGGCCAGGAGGATCCGGCCCAAGCGCAATGTCGAGGCGACGCGCTGGTGCACCCGGTAGATGCGGGCGTGCTCCACCTCAAAGTCCGCCTGGGCTCCGGCGATCGATGACAGACGCCGCGCTATCGCCAGGGGCGAGAGGGCCTGCTCATCGGTCTCCCCGGCCCGCGCCGGGTAGAGAACACGCCAATGCTCGGGGGCGCGCAGGAGCACCGTCCAGTCCGCCGGGTCCGACACGTAGTTGACCGGGCCGAAGCCGGGCAGGCGGCGCTCGAAGGCAAAGGGTGTGAACACCGTTACGTACCTGTCGGGGTAGGTCTTTCCCTCAAAGCCTATCCCCGCAGAGCGGCGAACGGCGCTGTTCGCACCGTCCGCGCCGACCAGGTAAGGGGCCGAGATGTGCAGGCGGCCGTCCGGGGTATCTACGACGGCGGTCGCCAGGTCGCCCTCGTCGCCGGCTGACAGCACGCGGTGGCCGAAGAGGATCTCGACATCCGGGCGGCGCGACAGCCTCTCTAGCAGCATCCCCGACAGTGTGTGCTGGTCCTTTTGCACCCGGAAGGGGTGTTCCGTCGCATCTGCCAACGACGAAAGATCGAACTCGGCGATCAGCCCCTCTTCCCAGTCGCGGTACTGGACCGTGCGCGCCACATTGCCGGCCGCGATGAGCGGGCCCGCAAGCCCGTAGCGGTCCAGCAGGTCGAGGGTCGGCGGGTGGAAGGTGGAGGCGCGGTACTGCTCGACCAGCCCCTCGCCCGCCTCGAGGACCGTCACCGGCACACCGCGCTCGGTGAGCGCAAGGGCGGTCATCATCCCCACCGCCCCGCCGCCGACTATCAGCACCCCGCAGGCCGTGCGCCGACCCGCCGGCCGTCCGTCGCTCAAGGCCTGCTAGGCGACTATGGCCCTGGGGTCGACCGCCGTGCCCGTCTCAGAGGCCAGGTAGGGTGCGAGGGTGAGCTGCAGTGTGGCCCTGGACATGGCCGCGTCCATCATCTGCTGCTCACCGGATATGATCCCGTCGACGAAGGCGGCCGCGGCCCCGTTAAAGCCCTCAAGCCAGTCCGAGGGCACATGGAAGGCCCGGCTGCCGTCGCCGGTAAAGAGCATCACGGGCGGAAGGTCGTACATCTCACCCGTACAGCGCGTCACCCAGATCGAGCCCGCTGAGCCCTGGAACTCGAAGAAATCGTCCACCGGGTAGTAGCGCCCGCGGATCTGCATCTCGGGCGCGTACACGCACTCAAGGATGCCGACAAGGTCGCGCCCGGCGTGCTTCCAGATGACCGCCGTGGGAGATTCGATCATGTAGTCATCGGTCCTGGTGATGATCGCAGAGACCGACTCTGCCTCCCCGCCGATCCAGACTGCCGATGCGAACTTGTGCCAGCCCGAATCATAGGTGAGGCCGCCCGGGTTGTCGGCCGGGTCGCGCCGCCACTCGAGGGCATCGTCGGTCACCGTGACCTCGGATGCGGCATTGTCCTTGCCCAGGAAGGTGCGCATGCGCATCGAGGACAGCTCCCCGATGGCCCCCTCGTCGATGAGCTCCTTGGCCTTAACGAGGGGCGGGTAGTAGAGGAAGTTCTCGGTCACCCGGAACATGGCAGGTGACGCCGCCGCGGCCTCGGCGACCCGGTCGGCGTCGGCGATCGTCGGGCCGATGGGCTTCTGGGTGGAAACGTGCTTACCGGCCCTGAGGGCGGCGATGCTCTGGTCCGGGTGGAGGTGGGTCGGGGTGAGGAGCTCGACGGCGTCAACGGCGGGATCGGCCAGGACCTGCTCGTAGTCGGTGTAGATCCTCGGGCTGATGCCAAGGCGCCTTGCGGTCAGCTCGGCCCGCTCCTGTACCGGATCGCAGAGGGCGTAGACCTCGGCCCGCGGGTGTCTGAGGTACCCGGGGAAGGTGACGTACGAGATCGCACCGCAGCCAACTATCGCCATTCTCACCTTGGCCATGTCCAGGTCCTCCTTCGGGCGCTGCCGCCCGCTCAGCGCGGGCGTTCCGGCTCTGTCCGCGTAGCCTACCGCACCGCCCCCCGCTCCGGCCGGGATTGACAACGCGCCGCTTCGATATCAGGCTACCGGCATCCTCTACCTGATGGGATTTGCCGTGGCCTCATCGAATATTACGACGAGAAAGATAACCGCGCTGTTCGATCTGCGCTGTCCGATGAGGGACGGGGTCGAACTGGTGACCGACGTGCACATGCCGGCAGAGGGGGGTCCCTTCCCGACCGTGGTCAGCCGGACCCCATACGACCGGGCCCAGGAGGAATACTCGCTACCCAGCTCCATTAACCTTGCCCAGCGCGGCTTTGCGGTCGCCACCCAGGATACGCGCGGGCGCTACGACTCCGGCGGCGACTGGTACCCGTTCGTAAACGAGGCAGCTGACGGCGAGGACACCCTCAAATGGGCCGCTTCACAGCCCTGGTCGAACGGAAGGCTCGGGATGATCGGCGCGTCCTACTTCGGGCTCACCCAGTGGCAGGCCGCACAGAGCGGCGACCCGAACCTCAAGGCGATCGTCCCGCGCGTGGCCTACTCGAACACCTACCACAACTGGGTCTACACGGGCGGGGCCTTCCAGCTGGCGTTCAACCTGACCTGGTCGATCCTCATGGCGACGCGCACCGGCAGAAGGCACCACCTGTTCCTGCCCGAGGAGATCCACGCCTCGACGCTGTTCTGGAACCTGCCACTGATGGAGGCGGACGATGCCTCCGGGCGGCGTATTCGGCACTGGCGCGACTGGGTCGCCCACCCCTCCTACGACGAGTACTGGGAGAAGCTTCAGCCCATAGATGATGGCTACGAGAATGCGTCCGCAGCCGCCTACCACATGGGGGGCTGGTTCGACGTGTTCCTCCAGGGTACGCTCAATAACTTCATGGGCATGAGCGCACGGGCGAAGACGCCCGAGGCGCGAAAGAGCCAAAAGCTCATAGTCGGCCCGTGGATGCACGTCCTGGGAGACTCCGGCACGGAGCGAAGGACGGGCGACATCGACTTCGGGATAGCATCGCTGATCGACCTTCAGGGCGAGCAGGCGCGCTGGCTCGCCTGCCACCTGATGGGCGCCGACGACGGCATCGGCGCCGAGCCCAGGGTCAGGGTCTTCGTCATGGGCGCCAACCGCTGGCGCGAGGCCGACGATTGGCCGATTCCCGACACGCGCTATCAGCCCTGGTACCTGCGCTCCGGCGGAAGCGCCAACTCCATGCTCGGCGACGGCCTGCTCACGCCTGACCCTTCGGACACAGGCGAGGGCGGGAACGCGGGCGCCGTGAGCGATGGATTCATCTACGACCCGATGCACCCCGTACCGACGATCGGAGGGAGCACGTGCTGCACAGAGGACACGGTCCCGGTGAGCATGGGCCCACGCGACCAGCGCCCCAACGAGTACCGCCAGGACGTGCTGTGCTATACCTCGAGGGAGCTCACCGAGCCTATGGAGGCGACCGGGCCGGTAAAGGCGGTCCTGTACGTATCGTCCTCGGCGCCGGACACGGACTTTGCCGTAAAGCTCGTCGACGTTCACCCGGACGGGTACGCGATGAACGTAGCCCAGGGCATCCTGAGGGCCCGATATCGGAACAGCTTCACCGAGTCCGAGCTGATGGAGCCTGGGAAGGTGTACAGGCTCGAGGTCGACCTTTGGTCGACGAGCATCTGCTTTATGCCCGGCCACCGCATCCGCGTCGAGGTCACCAGCTCCAACTTCCCGCAGTTCGACCGAAACCCCAACACCGGGCACGAGTTCGGCATGGACGCCGAGATGGTGATCGCCAGGCAGACCGTCATCCACGACGCGGAGCGGCCCTCGCACATAGTTCTCCCCGTTGTCGAGCCGGCCCTGGAGGCCAGGTAAGGCGACCATCAGCCGGGCGATCGAGGCCCGCACCACCTGGTGCAGGCGCCTGCCCAGAGTGCTCACTCACGGGACACAAGGGGTGGGCGTTGCGGTCCCGTCCGCGTAGCCCGCCGCACCGCCTCCCGCCGTGCGCGGGATTGACAACCCTCCTGTTCGACATCAGGCTACCGGCATCCTCTATCTGGTGGGTTTTGCCGTGGCCTCATCAAGCGTTAAGACGAGAAAGATAACCGCGCTCTACGATCTTCGCTGTCCGATGAGGGACGGGGTCGAGCTGGTGACCGACGTCCACATGCCGGCAGAGGGAGGGCCCTTCCCGACCGTGATCAGCCGGACCCCCTACGACCGGGGCGAGGAGACCTACCTGCTGCCGACCGCCATCGACCTTGCCCAGCGCGGCTTTGCGGTCGCCACCCAGGATACGCGAGGGCGCTACGACTCGGGCGGGGAGTGGTACCCGGCCGTAAACGAGGCCCGGGACGGGCAGGACACCCTCAAATGGGCGGCGGCACAGCCCTGGTCGAACGGAAGGCTCGGGATGTTCGGCGCGTCCTACGGGGGACTCACCCAGTGGCAGGCCGCACAGGGCGGCGACCCGAACCTTTTGGCGATCGTCCCGCGCGTCGCACCCTCCAACCCCTACCGCAGCTGGGTCTACACGGGAGGAGCCTTCCAGCTGGCACTCAACCTCAGCTGGTCGATCCTCATGGCGACCCGAACCGGCAGGAGGCACCTCCTGTCCCTGCCGGAGGAGATCCACCTCTCCACGCTGTTCTGGAACCTGCCGCTGATGGAGGCCGACGAGGCCGCGGGGCGGCGGATTCGGCACTGGCGCAACTGGATCGCCCATCCCTCCTACGACGAGTACTGGGAGAAGCTGCGGCCGATAGAGGACGGCTACGAGAAGGTGGCCGCGCCCGCCTACCACATGGGGGGCTGGTACGACATTTTCCTTCAGGCCACGCTGAACAACTTCATGGGCATGAGCGCAGGGGCGAAGACGCCCGAGGCGCGCAGGAGCCAGAAGCTGATCATCGGCCCGTGGATCCACGTCCTGGGAAATTCCGGCACGGAGCGGACGACGGGCGACATCGACTTCGGGATGGCCTCGCTGATCGACCTCCAGGACGAGCAGGCCAGGTGGCTGACCTGCCACCTGATGGGGATCGACGACGGCATTGGCGCTGAGCCCAGGGTCAGGGTCTTCGTCATGGGCGCCAACCGCTGGCGCGAGGCCGACGACTGGCCTATCCCCGGAACGCGATACGAGCCCTGGTACCTTCGCTCCGGCGGAAGCGCCAACTCCATGCTCGGCGATGGCCTGCTGACGCCCGACCCTGCTGACACGGGCGAAGGCGGGGACGCGGACGCCGGGAGCGACGGGTTCACGTACGACCCGATGCACCCGGTGCCGACCATAGGCGGGAGCACGTGCTGCACGGAGGACACGGTCCCGGTGAGCATGGGCCCGCGCGACCAGCGCCCCAACGAGTACCGACAGGACGTGCTGTGCTATACCTCGAGGGAGCTCACCGAGCCGCTGGAGGCAACCGGGCCGGTGAAGGCGATCCTCTACGTCGCTTCGTCCGCGCCGGACACCGACTTTGCCGTAAAGCTCGTCGACGTGCGACCGGACGGGTACGCGATGAACGTCGCCCAGGGGATCCTGCGGGCTCGCTATCGCAGCAGCTTCACCGAGCCCGAGCTGATGGAGCCGGGGACCGTCTACAGGCTCGAGGTCGACCTTTGGTCGACGAGCATCTGCTTTATGCCCGGACACCGCATCCGCGTCGAGGTAACCAGCTCAAGCTTCCCGCAGTTCGACCGTAATCCCAACACCGGGCACGAGTTCGGGACAGACGCCGAGATGGCTATCGCCAGGCAGACCGTTCTCCACGACGCGGAGCGCCCCTCGCACATAGTGCTCCCCGTTGTTGGGGCAGGCCCATAAGGCGAGCAGGGGGTTGTCGACGGCGCCATTGCAACCCGCGCCATAAGGCCAGGCACACACGCAGACACAGCGTCGTCTTTACCTTGCTGCGGGATTGACAACCCGCCGCTTCGATATCAGGCTACCGGCATCCTCTACATGGTGGGTTTTGCGATGGCCTCATCGAACGTTAAGACGAGAAAGATAACCGCACTGTTCGATCTTCGCTGCCCCATGAGGGACGGGGTCGAGCTCGTGACCGACGTGCACATGCCGGCAGAGGGGGGACCCTTCCCGACAGTGATCACCCGCACGCCATACGACCGGGGCCACGAGATGATCTTCTCCGTCCCGAGCGCGATAGACCTTGCCCAGCGCGGCTTTGCGGTCGTCTCCCAGGATACGCGCGGGCGCTTTGACTCCGGTGGAGACTGGTACCCGTTCATAAACGAGGCACGCGACGGCGAGGACGCACTCAAGTGGACCGCGGCCCAGCCCTGGTCGAACGGAAAGCTCGGGATGATGGGCGCCTCCTACTTCGGGCTCACCCAGTGGCAGGCCGCACAGAGCGGCGACCCGAACCTTAGGGCGATCGTCCCGCGGGTCGCCTACTCGAACACCTACCACAACTGGGTCTACACGGGAGGCGCCTTCCAGCTGGCGTTCAACCTGAGCTGGTCGATAGCGATGGCGACGCGCACCGGCAGAAAGCAGCACATGTTCCTGCCCGAGGAGATCCACCTCTCCACGCTGTTCTGGAACCTGCCGCTGATGGAGGCGGACGAGGCCGCAGGGCGGCGGATACGCCACTGGCGCGACTGGGTCGCCAATCCCTCCTACGGCGAGTACTGGGAGAAGCTTCAGCCCATAGATGACGGCTACGAGAATGCGGCCGCAGCCGCCTACCACATGGGGGGCTGGTATGACGTGTTCCTTCAGGGAACGCTGAACAACTTCATCGGCATGAGCGCGCGGGCGAAGACCCCGGAGGCTCGGCGAAACCAGAAGCTGATCGTGGGCCCCTGGATCCACCACATGGGAGAGCTCGGCACGGATCGGCGTACCGGCGACATCGACTTCGGGATAGCCTCGCTGATCGACCTTCAGGACGAGCAGGCCCGGTGGCTGACCTGCCACCTGATGGGAATCGACGACGGGATCGGCTCCGAGCCCAGGGTCAGGGTCTTCGTCATGGGCGCCAACCGCTGGCGCGAGGCCGACGATTGGCCGATCCCCGGTACGCGCTATGAGCCCTGGTACCTTCGCTCCGGCGGAAGCGCGAACTCATTGCTCGGCGACGGCCTGCTGACGCCGGACCCGGCGGACACAGGGGACGGCGGCGGGGCGGGCGCGGCGAGCGACGGGTTCACGTACGACCCGATGCACCCCGTGCCGACCATCGGCGGGAGCACGTGCTGCACCGAGGACACCAACCCGGTGAGCATGGGCCCACGCGACCAGCGCCCCAACGAGTACCGCCAGGACGTGCTGTGCTATACCTCGAGGGAGCTCACCGAGCCGCTTGAGGTAACGGGGCCCGTTAAGGCAGTCCTGTACGCAGCGTCCTCGGCCCCGGACACCGACTTTGCCGTTAAGCTCGTCGACGTTAGCCCGGACGGGTACGCGATGAACGTCGCCCAGGGCATACTGAGGGCCCGCTATCGGAACAGCTTCACCGAGCCCGAGCTGATGGAGCCGGGGAAGGTCTACAGGCTGGAGGTGGACCTTTGGTCGACGAGCATCTGCTTTTTGCCAGGCCACCGCATCCGGGTAGAGGTAACAAGCTCCAACTTCCCGCAGTTCGACCGCAACCCAAACACGGGGCACGAGTTCGGGATGGACGCCGAGACGGCTATCGCCAGGCAGACAGTCCTCCACGACGCGGAGCGGCCCTCGCACATAGTGCTCCCCGTTGTTGGGGCAGGCCCCGGGGGCGAGTAAGGAGTTATCCACCGCGCCATCGCAGCCCGCGCCACGAGGCTATGCATGCTCTCAGCAACAGGCAGGTGCGGCGGTCTCCCCGGGCGATGCCCTCACTCAGAATGCGCGAATGGCCTTTACATCGCGATAGTGTGAAAGCATGATGCCCTTATGCGTATGACGCTCACGCTCGACGAAGACATCGCCACCGCCCTGAGGGATAGGGCCAGGGCACAGGGCAGATCGTTTGAACGCGTGGTCAATGAAGCCCTGCGGCGGGGCATATCGATCACGGCTCGCGAGGACATTACGCCATACAAGCTCGTTCCGAACCGCAGCGGTTTTGCCCCAGGGATAGACCCTCTAAGGCTCAACCAGCTAGGCGAGGATCTTTAGGCCGGAGAGCCTCCGACGCAGGCCGCCGGATAGGCACCATCAGACCGAGCCATCTAAGCCAGGTATCTCGGCAAAGGCCAGTTCCCAAACGCGCTTCCATCCTCCTCGTTGTTTCCCCAGCATGCGTGGTTAGGACGGCTATACGGCTCTGCCCGGAGTCAAGCGACCTCGATATCGGTGAGCTCGAAATCTCCACCCTCGAACAGAAGAGGCTCCCGAGTAGCTTCAGCAAGCGCATAGGCGAAGCAGTCCCCGAAGTTCGGTCCCTCCGGGCGGTTGCCCTTGCCAGACCTTCGCCAGGCCCTGCGTGCTCCCTGCGCCTGGTCGGCGGTGACCGGCCGAGGCGCCACTGCGACTTTCAAGGACGACCGTAGTTTCCACAACCGTGGCGATCGACATCCGTCTGGAGGGTGCCGCGGTGATGGCCGTTGCGAATCGCTCCGCGTCCGGCTCGTGGAAAAGGATCGCGAGGACAGCCGACGTGTCTACGATCACCTGGGCAGGCCCCGCTCGTCGTACAGGAAACCACCGTGCTCGACGGCGGAAGGGCCGTCGCGCAACCTGCTGGCGGAGCGTTTTCCGATAGCGAGAAGTCGCCGAACGCGAGCCTCGGCACCGAGCTCGCCCCTCGCGCGCGCCAAGCGCTCCCTGAGTGCCACCGTAATCGCGCCGGTCATGGTTTCACCGGTAAGCTGCGCCAGGTCCCTGGCGAGCCGACACGTCTCTTCGTTCTTGATGTTGATGCTCACCGCACCTCCTCGTACAGGTAGACATCTCACATCTGAGTTTACCTTTCGGCCCAATGCCGAGGGTCGGTTACCAGTCCGCACAGGGCCCCTCGCAATCGAGCACCATGCCGAACTGCCCTCGAACGGCCCGGACTCTGGCCACCTTCAGGGATTGCGCCGGCGAAGCCCCCTGCAGGAGGGCCCAAACGCACCGGTCGTCATCTGAGGCCCGGTAGTCCGGGCTGGACTCCTGCCTTGGGCCACCGAAGAATCCGCAGGTCCACTCCCTCGGCCCGCCAGCCCATTGGCAAGGCCTGCGTACGAGGAAAACTAGCGCCTGCGGAAGAACAGGTATCCGAAGGCGCCCATGGCGAGGACACCCACGACCGCCAGGACGATGATCAGCGTCATGCGCTGGCGGGGATTGGTTACCAGACCGCTCAGGGCTCCCCGCACGCGGGACGCGGAGTCGCCCAGAACAGGGATCCCTGGCCTTTCGGGCGGCTCTATGGTGGGCGGGGCAATTGGCGTGCGCTGCCTCGGTGTTGCGGTCGGGGTGGGAGTGGGAAGAGGCGGCGGGGTGGCAGTGGGAGTGGGAGTGGGAGTGGCCGTCGGTGTTGCTGTCGGCGTTGGTGTGGCAGTGGGAGTGGCCGTCGGTGTCACTGTCGGCGTTGGTGTGACGGTGGGAGTGGCCGTCGGTGTCGCTGTCGGCGTTGGTGTGGCAGTGGGAGTGGCCGTCGGTGTCGCTGTCGGCGTTGGTGTGGCAGTGGGAGTGGCCGTCGGCGTCGCTGTCGGCGTTGGCGTGGCAGTGGGAGTGGCCGTCGGCGTCGCTGTCGGCGTTGGCGTCGGGATCGGCGTTGCGGGCCTTGAGGGCGGCCTCGTTTCCACCGCCGGCTCAGTCACAGTTTCGGGCGACGGCCCCGACTCCGCATCGGGCGTCGGTGTGGGTGTTGGTGTCGGCGTCGGCGTCGGCGTTGGGGTCGGGGTTGGTGTTGGCGTCGGCGTCGGCGGGTCCGGCGGAGGAGGTGGAGGCTCAGGCGGCTCCGGCGGTTCTGGCGGAGGAGGTGGCTCGGGCGGGTCTGGACGCTGTGGATCAGCGTCCAGGTTTATGGGACTCCAGAATCCGGCGGTATCGTGCCAGCAGACTTCAAGGCTGCCCCCCGCGCTGGTGACCCTGTAGGTGATCCTGAAGACATATTCGCTATCCGAGACGGTGACCTCGGTGCCCTGGTAGTCAAAGGTGTTCGGACTCCTTGAGACCGATACGCCGGTAACGCCGCTCACGGCTCTTGCCTCAACGTGATCCACAGAGCTGCTCACGTAGAGCATGTACCTTGCGGGCTCGGGATGGCCTGACACGACGTTGCAGCCGGGATCCTCATGCGCATAGGTAATCCCAATCACAGCCCCCGCCAGCGCGAGGGTAATGGCCAGAATAGACGCCAGCCTCATACGCTATCGGCCCCACCGGACGTGCCTTCCAGGGAAGCCGACCCTGAAGCAAGGGTCCGTGAATCCGCCTCCCCCGCACTCTCAGACTCTGTTGGGTCGGCCGTAAGGCGATGCCAATCGGAAGTGGCCAGTTTCTCGGAATGGCTGTCGCTAGAGCCCCTTGTCGTTGCCACCCATCCCAGATCAAGGAGCACAGACGCATCGCACGGTGCCGGGGCGCCCGGACCGCGAGTCGTCCCCTTTGCTCCCTCGTCGCCTGAGAACAAGAACTGTCGCAGTGCGCGTTGCACGCTCGTAACAATACACGGGATGAAGTCTCAACTGTCGGCGTGCCGAGGACTATCCGATCAACGCACTCGCGGCAATCCCTATCGCCCTCACCGATTCAGCCTGTACAGGGTTCCCGTGGAACGAAATTCGGAATCACGCCCTGCCACGGCAGCCATGGCCAGGAAGCCAGCCCCCAGCCTGCCGGCCTGACCCGGCATGGACCCTTAGCCCACAGGAGACTGGCAAACCTGCGTGGGCATACAGTCAGCTTTGCCGGGCCGATAGGCGGGATGGACCGCCGCCCCGCCTAACCGACCCCGGGTGAAGGATGCGGGCGGCCGCCGAGCTCTGGACTTACCCTCGGGCTCGACCGGTCGCGGATTCAGGCCGTGGACCTGACTAGGGGGCGTATATCTCCGCCGAGGCGAGCACGCCCTCGATGCCATTCCCTCCGACCACCATCACCCGCCCGTCAAGCAACTGAGTTTGGCCGTAGTTGTACCGCGCATCAGACAGTGTGCCGACTATCTCCCACTCGCCCGTCGCCGGGTTCCAGACCTCCGCCGAGTCGCGCCTCCCGATGCCGCCGATCACCAGCACACGCCCGTCGGCAAGCAGCGAGGCATCATGGTCCGCCCGCGGTTCGTTGGAGTCGCCGGTGCGGGTAAAGGTCATGGTCGCCGGGTCCCACACATCGGCCGTGATGCGCTTACCGCGTCCACCGACCACCATTACCCTGCCGTCCTCGAGCCTGGTTGCCGAGTGGGCGGTGCGTGAGGACGTCATCTCGCCCGCAAGGGTCCAGGTGTCCTCGGCCGGATCGTAGACCTCCCCGGTCTTCGAATACGGCGGGTCGACCTTGCCGCCGCCGGTGACAAGCACCCTTCCGTCGTCGAGCAGCGTGGTCGTGTGCTCCATGCGCCGCTCGTTCATCGGTGCAACCAGCGTCCACTCGTTCGTCTCCGGATCGAATATCTCGACCGAGTCCATCAGGCCGAGGCCCTCAGCGCGCCCGCCGGCAACCAGCACCCTTCCGTCGGGAAGGAGCACCGGGTCGGTCAGGTCACGTGCCTCGTTGAGCGGCCCGGTCTCGGTCCAGGTGCCGGTGGCGGGGTCCCATATCTCAGAGGAGTTGATAGGGACGTTCTGCTCTCCCTCCCCGCCCGCTGTGAGCACGCGGCCGTCCGCAAGGACTATGGTGGGCGCCGCCGCGTGGGCCGCGTTGGTCTCTCCGGTGAGGGTCCACCTGCCGGTGGACGGATCGAATATCTCGGTGGTCGTCTCGTAGTTGAGCCAGAATCCTCCGCCGCCCCTGCCCCTTCCGCCGGTGACGAGGACGCGTCCGTCCTGAAGCGTCACGGTACCGGGGGACTCCCTGAGCGATTTCATGTCCTCAACCCGGCTGAACTCCCCGGGAGAGCTGCTTACGACGGGCTCCTCTGTGCGGGGCTCTGCGGTGCCCGGCTGAACCTCGGGCTCGGTGACCTCGCCACCACCGCCGCCGCAGGAGGCGGCCAGCGCAATAGCCAATATGAGCGTGCCGATGACAAGAGAGCGTTTCATGGGTCTTCCCCGGGTGGGTCTATCGCTATGCAAAGGGATCGAAGCGCTTATTGTACACTCCGGCGACCGCGGCCGGGACGGGACGACACCGATAGGATCGCCGCCAGGGAATGGACGCCAACCACGACCGGGCTCGGGCGTCCCCGGCGTGGTGATAGCATCGACTCCATGGAGCCCGAGCCAGGCGGCTACCCTCGCGGGCCGGTCATACGCACATACCGGTCCGGATGCGGGTGCTTTCCGTCGATTCTCGCCCTGTCGGCGATCATCACGATCGCCGTTATCGTCGTGGTCCTGCTGACGCGCGGAGACGACACCCGCTCTAAGGCGGCCTGCGATCTGTTCAGCCGGTCGTTTGACCCCGGGCGGGAAACGCAGCTGACGGAATTTGAGCTCGTGGGCGTACTCGGAGACATCCAGGGGCTGGCGGAGAGCGCCGACGCCGGGGTGCGCAAGGCGGCGGAGGAGCTTTTCATCGCTTCCCAGTCACAGGACGCTTCAAGGATCATCGGCGCCGCGGCGGAGATGGGCTCGGCCTGCGCCCGGGCGGGTTACACCCGATAAAGATCGTCGGCTCGACGCCCTGACGAGCACCGGTCACCGGTCCGGACCGGGGGCACGCTCATCGGTGCAGCGTTCCCAACCCTTAAACAAAAGTCAAGAAATGTCTCAAACAACTCGCAAAACTCCTTGATGCCCGGACGGGTGCTGCGTACGCTGCCTTTCGTCCGCTATGCCTCGGGTCCCTCTACCTATGGGACACCAAAAAGCGCGGGAGGGGTTGGATGGAGTTCGTTCGAGCCAGGGTTACCAATTTCAAGAGCATAGACGACTCGGGCTGGGTGTCCATCGACGGCATCACCTGCCTGGTCGGGAAGAACGAGTCGGGTAAATCGGCGTTCCTTCAGGCGCTGAGGAAGCTCAACCCGGCCTCCGGGGCCAGCGGGGACTTCAGCCTGAGAGACTATCCCCGAAAGGGCTACACGCGATACCGGAGGATCCACAAGGAGCAGCCCGCGACCGTCGTCAGCGCCGAGTTCCGCCTGTCCGACGAGGAGGCCGCGGAAATCCCGGCTCTCGCCTCCAAGACATTCGTCGTCCACAAGGACTACGCCAACAACCTGTCCTGGGACCTAAAGTTCAACCAGCCGTATCCGGAAGCACCTGCCCGCAAGGTCATCGAGGATGACCTCCTTGAGATGATGCCCCAGTTCGTCTACTTCGACGACTACAGCGTCATGCGCGGACGCATCTCCGTGGAGAACCTGCTTGAGCGAAAGAACGGCGGAGGCGAGATCGACGATGCAGACAGGGTGTTCCTCGCGCTGCTTGCCGTGGCCGGCATAGAGATAGAGAACCTCCGCATGCACGCCAACTACGAGCACCTCAAGGCAGAGCTAGAATCAGCCGCAATCGGCATATCGGATGAGCTGTTCGAGTTCTGGAAGCAGAACAAACAGCTCAGGGTGGACTTTGACCTCTCGCTCGCCAACCCGGCGGACCCGCCGCCGCTTAACAGCGGTACGATCCTTCACACCCGGGTCTGGAACGAGCGCCACCGGGTCTCCGTCCCGTTCGACGAGCGGTCGCGGGGATTCGTTTGGTTCTTCTCCTTCCTTACATACTTTTCGAACCTGGAAGAGGAGATGACCAACGACCTGGTGCTGCTGCTCGATGAGCCCGGGACCAACCTGCATGCGATGGGCCAGACCGACTTCATGCGCTTTATAGAAGAGCGCCTTGCCGCAAAGCACCAGGTGATCTACACGACGCACTCGCCCTTCATGGTGGACCTCGGCAATCTCAGCAGCGTGAGGCTGGTCGAGGACATGGACAGCGGTGGCACCGTTATAAGCGATGACGTGCTCGACAACGGCAGCGAGACCGTCTTCCCGCTGCAGGTCGCCCTCGGCCACCAGATGGCCCAGAGCCTGTTCCTGGCGCCGCATGTCCTGATGGTCAGCAATCCGTCGGACGTCATCTACCTGCAGATGCTGGGTGACGCGGTCGCGGCGGCAGGTGGACCTCGTCTCGACCCCAGGTGGACGATGGTCCCCGTGGGCGGGGCGGAAAACGTACCCACCTTCGTGTCGCTTCTCGGAGAGCACCACCTAACCGTGGCGGTCCTGATGGACGTAACGCCCAACCGCAGGCTCAGGGTCGAAGCCCAGGCGAGGGAGGGCAAGCCGGCCTTCGCCGATCCCGTGCGGTGGGTCGAGGTTACGATGTCCAAGGACTCGGACATCGAGGACGTGTTCGAACCGGACTTCTACCTCGGCCTGGTCAATCAAGCCTACTCAGATGCCCTGCACGCCGAACTGACTCGCTCGGCGATCGCGGACAGTTCGGTATCGAGGATAGTCCAGCGCGTTTCGGGGTACTTCAAAAAGCACGACATCGACGGCGGTCGCTTCGACCGCAACCGCCCGGCGACCCTGCTTCTGGCAAGGCACGACGAGCTTTGCGCCGGGATGGACCAGCGGACCGTCGAGCGGGCGGCGGCGCTATTCGACCGCGTAAACGGCCTGCTACCGGCGAGCGCGGCTAGCGAAGCACCGGCCAGAATCCAGAGGCCCCGGGCCGTAGCCTAGGCCATACCCCGATCATGGATCACGGTTGCGTCTGCAGTAGAGAGTCAGGCCCAATTGTCGAGCAGAGGGTGCGGCGAACGGAATCGTCGCTGAAGGCGCTGCCCGCACGGAGGCGGGGGAAGCGGGCTCGCTAATGGGCCAGCCTGATTACGGCTCCATGCGGACAGTCGGGTTGCACCGCAAATATCACCCATTCGAAATCTGCGCGGAAAGGCGCGGGGGCTGGTCGAATAGACACGTCGTCGTGGGCCTACTTCACCCCCGCTATAGCTTTTCGGCCAGATCTATACAGAATGCATCCGTTTACTTCGCCGAACATCGGGCGTTATCCATTTGCAGAAACAGCCTTTGACGAATTGGGATATATTTTTCATATGGAGAGTGCCCTGTCTCGCGTTATTAGCGACTACAAGGCGCCCATGCGAATCGACATCCGACTATCACCCGGCAGTATTCGTTCTGCCGTTGCTACGGCGCAGGTGAACCGAAGGCTTGCAACCTCATCCTTAGGCCATTTACGGAGAAGATCATGAAGACCAGAATATCCTTGACCCCTCCGGCTCTGGTGGCTGCTTTCGCCTTTGCTGCGCTGCTTGCAATCATGCTTCCCTCGCCTGGCGCGGTCTACGCGGAACCTCCTACGTTCGACGCCGATACCAGCGAACGATCGGTGGATGAGAACACGCCGCCAGGCGTCAACATCGGCGACCCTATCTCAGCCACCGACCCCGACGAAAGCGGTGACGACGCGCTCGAATTCGGTAACACACTGACCTACAGCCTGCAAGCCAGCGCCGACTCCGATTTGGCACGTGCTGACGCGGCGTCATTCGACATCGACCCGTCGACGGGGCAACTCATCACGAAGGCCCCGCTGGACACGGATGGCGGTAAGACCAGCTACACAGTGACAGTGAAAGTGGATGATGGTGAGGATCGCGTTACGCCCGTCACGCAGGATGTGACGATCACGGTCACGCCCTCGACCAATGAGACCCCATTAGCGCCATTCCGGCCGACGGTGGTGTCGTGGGACGATCCGAACACGACCGACACGGACGAATCGACCGTGAGCCTGAAGGTGGTATGGCACCCGCCCGAGAACATGGGGCGGCCCGATATCGCCAGCTATTTGGTGGAGTACAAGAAGAGCACCGAGACGACCTTTTTCGACTCCAACAGCCCCGACGACCCCAACACCGACCCTACTGAGGCGATCAACATCACAAATACGACTGCCACCATCACTGGACTAGAGGCCGACACTTCCTACGATGTGCGTGTCCAGGCGACGAACGGCGATGGCGAAGGTCTCTGGTCGCTCGTAGGGACCGGCTCAACTAACAGAGAGAGCAACAGCGCACCCACATTCAACGAGGACGCTTCACTGGTCCAACTGGATGTGGATGAGAATACGTCCGCTGGGGAGAACGTCGACAGCCCAGTTGCGGCGACTGACGACGATACTACCACGCTGACGTACGGACTCGAAGGTCCCCACGCGGACCTATTCAGCTTCGACACCCGGTCGGGACAGATACGGACCAAGGCGGCCCTGAATCATGAGGACGCGCGGTGCGGTTACGTTGACACAGCTTCTCCAACATCATGTATTTACAGGGTGACGGTGACGGTTGTAGACAGGGCGGGCGGAAGCGACGCGACGCTAGTTAATATCCGAGTCGATGACAAGATGGAGCCACCGTCCGCTCCGGCCCGTCCCACCGTTCGGGCGACGGATGAATCAAGCACGAGCCTCGACGTAAGCTGGAACGCACCCGAGAACAGAGGTTCACCCATTACCGGCTATGTCGTCCAGTACCGCAAGGGCAGCGAGCCCTTCTCAGAAGATGGGGTAACCATCAGTGGCACCACCGCCACCATCTCAGGTACCGATGATACCGCTAGTCCTCCTGCGCCGTGGCTCGACTCCAACACTACCTACGAGGTGCGGGTGCGGGCCCGGAACGTCGAGCGCGACAGTGACTGGTCGGTATCCGGCACAGGAAGGACCAACAGGGCCAACAATCAGCCGATATTCGGTGATAGACCTCACACCGGTACCGGGAGTGCTCGGAGCAGTGCTTTTACCACCTCGCGGAGGGTGGATGAGAACACTCGGCCTGGACAGGTTGTCGGAAGGGTAATCGCCGATGACGCAGACAACGACAGGCTGACCTACGAGTTGGGTGGGACAAATGAGGCCTTGTACGACATTAACGAGACGAACGGGGAGATCCGGACCAAGGAGGGAGTGACCTACAACTATGAGGCTATAGCTGACGGGACCTGCGCGCCTCTAGCTGACACAGCGAAGATCGGCAGCGACAGGTGTCATACCGTGACGGTGGAAGTCAGGGACGGCCTGGACAATGACAGGGTAGAGGTTGAGGAGGCTACCCCCGACGACACTATCACGGTGAAGATCGGAGTACGTGACAGGGACGAACCTCCGGCCGTGCCGACAGTGACGGTGACATCGCCTAGTGGCAATACGACCCTGGAGGTATTCTGGGACGCGAAGAACACGGGCCCCGACATCACCAGCTATGACCTGCAGTACCGTAAGGGCGGCGGTACCTTCTCAGACGATAACTGCGGCGAAACGGGTGACGACAACTGCACCGATCTAGACGACGACACCACAGACGACAACCTCACCACGATCACAACCACCACGATAGTAGATCTGGAAGAGGACACCTCCTACTCGGTGCAGGTGCGGGCGACAAACGCTGAGGGCACAAGCGCTTGGTCGAGCGTGGTCACGTTGAAGACCAACAAGGGCGATAACGCCCCGCCCGATTTCACTGACGCGGCTTCACCGGTCGTCCTGACTGTGCCTGAGAACACGCCGGCCGGCCAGGATGTCGGCAATGCCGTGGGTGCGACCGACACTGTTTCGACGTCGCTGACCTACAGGCTAGAAGGCCGTGACGCAGCCATGTTCACCATCAACAGCAGCACCGGCCAGATACGGACGAGATCGGCTTTGAACACTGAGGCGATTTGCAGCCCTGCCGACGCGACTGCGACGGGTGGACACCAGGAGAATTGCACCTACAAGGTTAGGGTGAAGGTCGCGGATAGGGGCGGCGGCAGCGTGTCGAAAGACGTGACCATCACGGTCAGTGACGAGGATGAGCCTCCCTCCAAGCCGCCTGCGCCGAGGGTGACAGCGACGAAAGACACTGGCTGGAGCCTCGACGTGACGTGGAATGCACCGCGGGACACTGGCAAGCCTCCCATCACCGACTACGACATACAGTACCGCGAGTTCAAGGCAGGGACCCCGAAAGACGACTGGCAGCTATGGCCCCACGGCACTGCTGCTGACGACGCTGCCGACAACACGGAAAGAAGCGCCACGATAACTCGGCGACTTCCAGGCAACACGGAAGATCCACTGAAGCCCCGCACCCAGTACGAGGTGAGAGTGCGGGCGAAGAACGGAGAGCCTGCAGGAGATGCCGTTGACAACTGGTCGCCCGAGGGCCGGGGTACGACCGGCCCAAGCAACAGCAGGCCGGCCTTCGACCGACCAGATTCGGTCGTTCCGCTGAGGGTGGACGAGAACACACGGCCGGGGCAGAACGTCGGTAGCGCCGTCTCGGCCTCGGACGTGGACAGCAATTCGCTAAGATACAGCCTCGAGGGACCGGGCGCGGACTCGTTCACCATCGTATCTTCCTCCGGCCAGATACGGACCCGGGCGGCTCTCGACTTTGAGAAACGGCAGAGCTACTCGTTGACGGTAAAGGTGGACGACGGGCAGAAGAGAAAGAACAGCGTCGCCGCCAAATCGGTGACGATCACCGTCGATAACGTGATCGAGCAGCCGTCCGCCCCCGCGGCTCCAAGGGTGTCGGGGATACCCGGCTCGACAGACAGCGTGCGTGTCACTTGGGACGCGCCAGCGAACACAGGACCGTCAATCGACCAGTACGAGGTGCATTACAGGGAAGCCGGGGCCGGACTCGGCTTCGGGCGGTGGACACACTTCGGCGTGGACCGGAGCACGATCATCACGGGGCTAAAGGCAGGCACGCGCTACGAGGTGCAGGTGCGTGCGAGAAGTGATGAGGGCACGAGCGATTGGTCGCGCTCTGGTACCGGCGCGCCGAATCCGGACGTAGCCAACAGGAACCCCGCGTTCTCAGCCGGGGCACGTACGTTGAACGTAGCCGAGAACACGCCTCCGAACACCGACGTTGGCGCCCCGGTCGCAGCTACCGACCGCGACGCTGACACGCTGACCTACACCCTGGAAGGGGCAGACGCGAACTCGTTCGATATCCTGTCGACCTCCGACGGCGGCCAGATACGCACGAGCGCTGCGCTGAATCACGAGGACAAGTCACGCTACTCTGTGACGGTTCGTGTGACCGACGGCAGGGGAGGCACCGACGCGGTCAACATAACGATCAACGTGACGGATGTTGACGGAGAGGCCCCGGACACGCCGTTCGCGCCGAGGGTGACTGCGGTATCAAGCACGAGACTGCAGGTGAGCTGGGAAGCGCCCGGCAGTGAGGGGCCGCCCATCACCGACTACGACTACCGTTACCGGGAGCCGTCGGGAACGTGGACGGAGGTCACCAATACCAATATCACCTTGACAACCCTGACAATTGAAGGTCTGGCGGCGAGCACTTCCTACGACGTGGAGGTCCGCGCAAGGAACGCAGAGGGCACCAGCGAATGGTCGAATCCCGGTATAGGATCGACGAACGCTCCCGGGGCGAACAACCCGCCGGTATTCACAGACGGTGTCAGCGCCACGCGTAGGGTCAGTGCAACCGCGTCTGCGGGTGCGTCAATTGGGCAGCCTGTCACGGCGACGGACGCTGATTCAGGCGACACGCTGACCTACAGCCTCGAAGGGCGGGATGCTGGATTGTTCGACGTCGACTCGGCAAACGGCCAGCTTCGCACGAGGTCCGGCGTTACGCTCCTTGCCGGTGAGACCTATGCGGTAACTGTCGCGGCCAGTGACGGAACAGACACCTCCAGAATCGGGGTCTCGATCGAGGTAACCGCTGCGCCTCCCAATAACCCGCCCGTGTTCTCGGAGGGCGCTAGCACCACCCGAAGCGTGCCCGGGAGCGCACCAGCTGGCACAGCCATCGGCCGTCCCGTCACGGCCACGGATGCCGATCCGGGCAGTACGCTGACCTACAGCCTTGAGGGCACGAACGCTGTGTCCTTCAGCATTAATAGCTCGACCGGCCAGTTGAGCACGCTGCCAGGGGTATCGCTTCCAGCGGCATCGTTCCCGGTCACGGTCGTCGCAAGGGACCAGCTTGGTGCCCGGGCGAGTATTACGGTGACGATCACCATCGTCCCCAACGTCGCCCCGGAATTCGCGAGCGCCAGCACTTCCAGAAGCGTAAACGAGAACGTGGCAGCGGGCACGGCCGTCGGCGGCCCAGTAACGGCGACCGACGGAGACAACGACACGCTCACGTACACGCTGGGTGGAGCGGACGCGGCCCGGTTCGCTATCAACAGTCGCACTGGCCAAATAGCGGTCGGCTCAGGGACAACGCTCGACTACGAGACGCGGACGAGCTACAGCGTGGTCGTGACGGCCACCGATCCGTCCGGTGAGCGAGACACGATCAACGTAACGATCAATGTGTCCGACGTGCGCCAGGAGCTAGATCGATTCGACACAAACAATGACGGGTCGATCAGCCGGGATGAGGTCTTCGGGGCGATACAGCAATTCCTAACTGGCCGAGCTAGTAGCGACGAAGTATATGGCGTCATCCTTGCGTTCATCACCGGTCAATAGGACTGCTCTAAAGCAACTTAGAAAAGACTCAAGGCAAAAACAGACGTCGGCCGGGAAGCGGTTCCCGGCCGACGTCTGGATGCGAGCTATGCGGCCCGACGCCTGCTAGCCTGCAGGAATGACAGGCAGGACGATATGGGACGGGTGCGCCCCGTCGTGGTAGATCGTCTGATGGGCCGTCCTCAGTTCTGTGTCAACGCCCCACCTGTTTCCGGTGTTCGGATTGCGGTCAAACCGCGGAAAATTCGACGAGCTGATATCTACCCTGATGCGGTGTCCTGACTTAAACACGTTGCTGGTGGGCCAGAGATCTATGGTGAACTCGTATACCCTGCCCCGCTCCAAGAGCTTCTGCGCGGTCGTTCCCTCCCGGTAACGTCCCCGGATGATCCCGTCGCACAGGTTGACGGCATGCCCGTCGGGATGGACATCCACGAGCTTTGCCGTGAAGTCGGTATCGGGACCATCGGTCGAGGCGTAGAGCTTTACGACGACCGGCCCGGTCACCTCCATGTCGGCCGCCAGCGGATCCGACGTATAGACCAGCACGTCCGAGCGAGCCTCGACCTCGCGCTGGTCGTAGGCACCCCACTCAACAATCTCGGGGTTGCAGCAGTTGCACCCGCCCCTGGTAGGCACGGGGAACATCGGGTTGTAAGTAAAGCTGTCCGTGGATTCCTCAGCAGGCGCGACCGTGGAAATAACCCCGTCCCCCATGGCAGAGTTTGCAACACCACCGGAGTGCAGGTACCACGGTGTGAATTCGGTGCGAGCCAGGGGCCACTCGTGCTCGTCCCGCCATACATTTGCGCCCATGACAAAGAGCTTTAGCGGAGGCTCCCTGTCGGCGCCACTGTCCCTGCTGCGCAGCCAGCGGTCGAACCAGGCAAGCTCCATTTCAAGCAGGTCCTGGGTCGAATCGAACCCGAAGTCCTTATCACCGGCGTAGGTCAGGCGGCCGGCCTGGTGCACCCAGGGCCCCACGATCGCCCGCTGGTTCTCTCTGGCCAGATCGGTCCCGCCACGCTCGGTCATACCAGAGAAGTTAATGAAGGTACCAGCAGTGAAAAAATCGTACCAACCGCCGATCTGCATTACAGGGATACCGATGTCTCCGTATCGCTCCCTTATGGCAAGGCTCTTCCAGTATTCGTCGTAGTCTGGGTGATCGCACCACTCCCGGTAAAAGGCGATGTCCTTGCCGCTGAGCTCCGGCAGGTCGCGGATCGGCAGCGTGTGAAAAACCTGCGTCCAATCGTATATGTCGATGCTCTGGCCAGAGCGCCCGTCCATAAAGAACGACCAGAGCGCCGTCCAGCCGAGCTGGAAGGCACCGCCCTGGTACTGGGGTGACTCGTGCAGATTGTCTCCGATGACACGGGGCACGATAGTCTTAAGGTACCTGCTGCCCATCGCCGCGGCCTGCCACTGGACGTTGCCCACGTAGGACGGGCCATGCATACCGATGTTCCCATCGCACCAATCCTGCGCCCCGATCCACTCAAGGGTATCGAATCCGTCGTCGAACTCGTTCACCCACGGCACGAACTCGCCCTCTGAGTCGAATCGTCCTCGCACGTCCTGCGCGGCAACCGCGTAGCCGTTCTGTGCGAAGTAGGTCGCACTCTCGGTCACTATCATCGGCATCTGGTTGTTATACGGCGTTCGAATCAGGATCACAGGCCAGGGTCCTTCACCCAGCGGGAAATAGACATCCAGGGACAGGTTCACGCCGTCTCGCATGGGGACCTTGATATCGTACTCGACGCGCAGCCCGGCGGGCTTAAAGACGTTCCTCATCTCAGGCACCTTTCTATCGGACGTTCTCCTACTGCGCGAGGATTCCGCCGTCTATCACGAGCTCGGTTCCTGTGATGTAAGCGGAATCGTCGGAGGCCAGGAAAAGGGCCCCTCTCGCGATGTCCATGGGCGTTCCCATACGGCCAAGAGGGACATGGTCAACCGTGCCCGCAAGGAACTCCTCCGAATAGGCATCGGTGAGCATGGCTGTATCGATCGCACCTGGGTGAATCGAGTTCACGCGGATCTGGTCCTGCGCGTACTCCATCGCAGCCACCTTTGTGTGGATGCGAACAGCACCTTTTGCGGCATGATATGCGGCCGCCCAGGGCATTGCCTTGATCCCGGACAGGGAGGAGATGTTCACTATCGAGCCGCCCCCGACCCTGCGCATCTCGGGGACAACTGCCTTTGTGCCGAGGACAATGCCCCACATGTTAACGTCCATCACGCGGTCCCACTCTTCCTTTGTGACATCGTCTGTCGTGGACATCGTCAGAAGCCCCGCGTTGTTTACGAGAATGTCGAGCTTTCCGTAGCGCTCAACCGCCAAACTGACGGCAGAGTTCCAGTCGGCCTCGCTCGTAACATCCAGCCTCACGAAGGTTGCGGTGCCTCCCGCCTCGGCAATCCGGGCCTCGGTGGCCCGACCCTCCTCCTCCAGGATGTCCCCGAACACCACGGATGCGCCCTCTCGCGCAAACAATTCGGCTTCAGCCGCGCCCTGACCGCGCGCCGCACCCGTGATAATGGCGACCTTCCCGGAGAGTCTCATGGCGTCCCTACCTCATCTGTCGCCTATCTGGAACAGGAGTCAACCTAGGTCACCGATCATCGGCAGAACCTCCTCGGCAAGGAGCCTGGTGGAGCGCAGCCACTTATCCTTGGGGATCCAGTCGTGGTGCATCGACATCAGTACTCCGAAGCCGCCGACCTGATCGTAGATAGACCTGATATTCTCCTCGACATCCGCCGGCGAGCCGATCATCCATATGTTGTCCACCATGTACTCGAGGGTGACTTCCTCGTCGGGCATATCGGGATCAACCTTGAGGATGTCCAGGTAGCCAAACTTGCTCAGCACCGGGTATATGTAGCCGCTAAAGTCCCGGGCTAGTACACCGTCAGGATTGAGGGCCTCCGCTCTGGCCTCCTCAGTAGTAGGCGCTATGAATACGTCTCTCGCGATGCGCCACATGGACCTGTCGATCTGCGCTCCGCTCCTTGCGGCACCCTCCTCCATCGCATCCCAGTGGGATATCAGCGTGCGGGCCGGGACGTGGTTGATGCTCATGGGTATCCACCCACGCTCTCCCGCCACGACCAGGGTCTCTGACCTCGCCGAAAGGCCCGCGACTGCTATCGGTGGATGGGGCTTTTGCAGCGGGAAGAGGTGAACCCCGAATCCCAACTCCGGATCAGGTTCCGGTATGTGGAAGGTCCAGAACTCGTTGCTGTAGTTACCGGGGGGAAGGCCCGCCCAGATACCGATCACGGCGTCAACGGCGAGCCGGGCGAACTTCCTGTGGTCGCCAGCCTCAGCGTCGATTCCAAACGAAACCGAGTCGGGCGGCGAGGCCCCCGGGCCGATGCCCCACATGAATCGGCCCTTTGCCATGTGATCGAGCTGAGCTATCCGGTGGGCCAGCTGGAACGGGTTATGGTTGGGAAGGCAGGAGACACCGGTTCCGAGCACGATGTTCTCGGTCCTGGCAAGGGCCATCGCGATAAACAGGTCGGGTGATGGGATAGGCTCCCAGGCCATCGTGTAGTGCTCACCGATCCACGCTTCCTGAAAGCCGAGCCGGTCGAGCTCGACAACCTGGTCGAGATCGGCGTGTATGTTCTCGGTAAAGTCCGAACCCGGAGGGTGAAGCGGCATGGCGAAATAGCCCAGCTTCATTTGATACAGTCCTCGACAGGGCCCTCCGGAGCCAATAGGCGTGGCCTCGATCCTATCCGGTCAGGTGAGCATTTCAAAAAGGGTGGTTCCATCGGCAGGCATGGTATCAGTTAATGGCCCTGTGGGCAGGCTGCGCCCTCCGGGCCGCAGCATGTACCCGAGGACAGTTTCGTTGGGAGCTGCCGGCGTGCGTATCTGGCTGGTTTGCGCCCTGGCTACCGTAGCGCTAGTGGCCGCGTGCTCAGGCGGCGAAAGGCAGGACCCGGAGCTGCCGGAGGGCCAAGCTACTGGCCCGACAGCCAGTCAGGAACCTTCCGGGACGCAGATCTCGCAAACCGACGCTCGGGCCGCCGCTATCGAAAGAGGTGCGGTGCTCCTTGACGATCCGGTCCCGAACCGGCTCACCTACGGCTGGGAGACGAACTTTGACCTCCACTCGGTGCCATACTCCGAGATAATCCCTGGCGGGCCCCCCAGGGACGGCATACCTCCCATCGATAGACCGGTCTTTTTCGTCGCCGACGACGCTCCTGATTACATGCGGGCGCAGGAGCCCGTGATAGCCCTAGAGATCGGTGGTGAGGCGAAAGCCTACCCGCTGGCGATGCTCATCCGCCATGAGATCGTAAACGACGTCCTGGGAGGCATTCCGGTCGCGGTCACCTACTGCCCGCTCTGCAACACAGCGTTGGTCTTCGACCGGAGCGTGGGAGAACGCGTGCTCGATTTCGGCACTTCGGGCAACGTCCGAAAGAGCGACCTTGTCATGTGGGACAGGCCGACGCAGTCGTGGTGGCAGCAGATAACGGGAGAGGCTATAGTTGGCGATCTTACAGGCACGCGGCTTAAGATTATCGCCGCCCAGATCCTGGCCTTTTCGGACTTCCGGGACGCGTTCCCGGATGGACTGGTCCTCTCACGAGAGACGGGGATTTATCCGGCGGGAACATACGAGGTCGCACCGTACGCTGGATACGATCGGGAAGGGGGGCAGCCGTTCCTATTTGGTGGTGACGTCGATTCCCGTCTTCCGCCCCTTGAGCGGGTGCTGACTATCGAGATCGCCGGGGAGGCGATCGCCTATCCATTCTCCGACCTGAGGCTCACACCCGTGATAAACGACGTGGTCGGAGGACGCGACGTGGCGGTGTTCTATACGGGCGGTACCTTATCGCCGTTCGCCGGCACCGGGGCGGCGCCACGGCGGCCGGTCGGTTCAACGGGGGTATTCGATCCGGTAGCGGGCGGAATCTCCCTCACATTCACGGTGAGCGACGGCGTCATCATCGACGATCAGACCGGATCGGCATGGAGCATCCTGGGCGAAGCTCTCACCGGCCCACTCGCAGGAACGAAGCTGGAGCCGATAGTGCACGGAAACCACTTCTGGTTCGCCTGGGCCGCATTCAGGCCGGATACGGCCGTAAGGAGCATCGACAGCCGCGCGCCATAGGCCGTTCCTGCCAGGGCCTAGAAGGCCAGGGCGCGGGCGGGATTGTCGATCAGGATGGCGTCGATGTCGGCTGCGGAGAAGCCGCGGGCCCTCATGCGAGGAGCGATGTTCTCAAGGATGTGGGCGTAGCCCTTGCCGCCATACTTCCTTCGCTGGGTCTTCGTACAAACGTCGTGGCTCAGGACCACCTGGCTCCCAAACCCCTCGCTTAGCATGAACTCGAGTGTCTCTATCCGCTGCGCATCGCTTGCGATGGTCGTGAAATCAAGGTTGCCACCGCCAATCGTCGTGTCTTCAAGACCGTAAGCGTCCCACTCCATGTAGCAACCTGAACTCGCCATGTCCCGCAGCCAGCCCCGGTCCACGGCGAACACATCAAGATGTCCCATGATGATGCGGCCGGGATCAGCGCCCCCTTCAAGGAGGGTGTCGAGTATGTGTGGAGGCGAATCGGGATGAAAGCCGGGGTGAATGAGCACCGCGGCGCCGGTCTCGACCGACGCCCGGGCCGAAGCGCGCAGGACCTTTATCGTCGTATCGTTAGTGGGCCAGAAGTTTCCGACCTCCCCGATCACGCCGGCCCGTATGCCCGTCTCGCCCACGCCATAGGTGAGGTCCCGAACAATCGACTCTGCGATGTCATCTTCGGTGCGGTCGGCCAGGCTCGGCGGGTACGAGACCGGTACGTAGTAGCTTGCGCCCATAACGATCTTTATTCCGGTAGCTCGGGAGATACGGGCGAGGGCCAGCGGGTCTCTCGCCAGGCCGTTGTTCGTGGTATCAACAATCGCGTCCCCGCCTGCGTACCGGTACCGCAGGAGCTCCTCAATCGCCTCTCGCTCGTCCAGTAGCCTCATGTTGTCCTTGTTGTACATAAAGCGCCTGTAAAGACCGCCGAGACGTTCCATCGTGACGGGCACGTCTATCCAGGCCCGCTCGCTGGCCTCTTCGGGCATCTGGAAGTAGGCCATCATGTCGATCAATAGGTGCTCGTGAGTCTGGGTGATCCCAAGCTCTCCGGGGTCTACCGGACCTAGGACAGTCTGCACTTTAGGAGTCGTCATAGATACCTCCTCGGCTGTATGCCTCCAGAACGACAGGGGGCCGGCGCTGGTGCGCCGGCCCCCTTCAACTCATGCCTAGCCGCTCACCAAGGCGGCGCGGTCCCCTGACCTAGGTTTACGTTAACCTTCCCGCGTCGGACCTACCGTACCTGAAGGCCAATGTCGCGCCAGCCGTCAGCATAAGCGCTCCCATCACACCCAAGACCGCGATAAGCCAACCCGGTACTGTCAAATCGCCAGTTGGCGGCAACTCAAGGTCCGGATCTACAGGGAGCACTACCTCTTCCGCCTCAACACTCACCGAGGAGTCACCCCCAACCGCGCCGTCAACGTCGTTCGAACTGGTGACGAAACCCGCAAAGCTGAATTCGCCAGCCGCGCTTGGAGCTCTCACCGTATAGGTGAAGCTCGCCGAATCGCCTATGATCGCGAACGTTACGGTCTGACCATCCACACTCACTGCGGCATCGTCGAGGGAGCTGGACAAATAGACGAATCCTTCAGGAAGCGTCTCAGTCACTCCGCCGAATTCTCCCAATCCGCTCACACTGATCGATACCTCGACCTGAGCGCCAGACAAAACGGCCGCGCCAATCGACCTGGTGGCCGCAGCCCCAACCGTCACATCCGCAGCGCCCATGACCGGTTGCCCGTCACCGTTGGAATCCGTGGCAACGCCGGAGAAGCTAAAGATGCCTTCCGCTGTCGTAGGAGCGACTGCGGTGTAGGTAAAGTCCTCCCCATCACCTAGGATCGCGAAAATAACGGTCTGACCGACCACCTGCACCGCCGCATCCGGCAGAGAACTGGACCCAGCCTCATAGGTGAATCCCTCAGGCAGCGTCTCCGCCACTCCGCCAAACTGCCCCAGGCCACTCACGCTGACCGAAACCTCGACATGACCGCCAGGTCCTACCGAATCCACATCGAAAGATCTGGTGGCGCTGTGGCCACTGGCCTCTAGGTCGCTCGGACCAAACAGCCCCGCCACGCCTACAGACGTCACCACAACCGCAACCACCGCCACCAGCTTTAAAGCTCTTGTGACCAAGCTATCCGCTCCTTTTCTCTGTCTTCACTTCGGTGCCCGATTCCAATCAGTAGTCTAGTCCTAGGACTCGTCTTCCATCATGGCGTCGTCTTCCATCATGGCGTCGTCTTCCATCATGGCGTCGTCTTCCATCATGGCGTCGTCTTCCATCATGGCGTCGTCTTCCATCATGGCGTCACCAGCACTGGCCACGAACAGGCCTATAGCTCCCAGCACATCGTCCCTGGTCGCATCGCCAGCCAAGAATTCTTGGATGGCAGCGAACACCTCATCCCTGTCAATGGCGCCGTCCTCGTTCGAGTCGAATCTGGTCAGCAAGGGATCAGTCGTGTCTTCACCGGGATCAGTCGTGTCTTCACCGGGATCAGTCGTGTCCTCACCGGGATCAGTCGTGTCCTCACCGGGAACCAGCGCTATTACTGCATTGTCGTCCTCATCGGTGACGTTGATGGTCACCAGGATACTGTCAGCAGCACCCGACGGGTCTGTGGCCGTCACCACCACCATGTAGGTGGCCTTCGTCTCGAAGTCCAACTCCGCCTTCGTGCTCAACTGTCCGTTCGCCCTCGATATGCTGAAGGAGTCGGCGTCAGCACCACCCAGCGTATACAGTATCGCGTCGCCGTTTTCGTCACCGGCGGCCACAGGAGCTCCGATGCTCTGCTTCGCCTTCGTGTTCTCAGCCACCGACCGGCTCGTCTCATCAGACTGGTCTCCCGCCGTATTCGGGTCCTGGTCGGGGAACAGCGGCGCAGTGTTGTCAGGCTCACTCTGCTGCACGGCTTCTTGGGTTACCGCATGGAACTTGATTCCGTCCATGTTCGCATCAGTATCAGCGTTGTCGTCGTCGTTTCTATCATCAGGTGTGGTGGTGTGAGAGTCACCAGGGATGTTGTCCGTGTAGGTGACCAAGGCCGCCAGCCGTGCTCCATCGTCGTCGTCCGTCGGCGTGTAAGCGGCAGACCTCGCCCTCGGAATCGCACAGAGAGTGGTAGCAGGAGTGTCAGCCGCGCACGCCGTATCAGCGGCTGTAACGAGGTCACTCACAGCGGTCGTTGCGGTGGCGTTCCTGTACCACTGCCACGACGATACGGTCTCACCACCATCAGGATCGGTTAGCGAGGCCACTACCGTGCGACCCACCTGCGGCTCCAACTGCGACAACTCCACGCTACCGGGATCCTCGGCATCCACCACCATGACGGTAACGCTCAGCCTCGTGGCCCGCGCATCGTCGTCCGACCCCGAGGTAGCCACAATGGTTATCGAGTACGAAGCTCGATCCTCAAAGTTCGGGGTGTGCGTAGCGTTGATGGTCAGACCATCAGTCGCGTTGATGTTGAAGAAGTCTTCGTCATCAGGCTCCACCACCGAGTACGTGATGGCTTCATTATCGTCGTCTGTAGCCCCGTAGGTGGCGGCAACTACAGCGTTGCTGGTCGGGGTGGTGATCACAGTCCTGCCAGTACGAAGATCCCTGGCTCCCTCGGTGACCCACAGGGTCGTCGGAACGTTCTCGGCAAACGCCGGCGCCTCAGGCAACTCCGCCACCGTAACGACCACGTTCACGTCCTTATGTGCACCAGACGGGTCCGTCGCACGCACTATCAGCACGTACATGTTGTTGGTAACAACCCTCGGGTCTACGGCCGGTGTGCCCACCTCGGGTACCTCGGACAGGGCAGCAAAGGTAGTCGCATCCTCGTCTTCCGGCTCTGCCGTCGTCGTGCCAGCGAGCGTCTCTGTGTTCGCTGCGTCCGCGCCAAGCTTCTTGCCCACCTTGATCTGTCCCGACCTCGGGTCAATGGTGAACCTGGCCTTGTTATCTGTGTCCTCAAGGTCCGGGGTGTCTCTCAGGGAGTACAGCAGCACGTCGCCGTCAGTGTCCGTCGCCGATACCGGCTTCCCTACATTGCCTCCCACTTCCGTGTTCTCCCCAACGGACCGGCTCACGTCTACGTACGTCCTGGTTGCGTCGTCCTCGTCTTGGTCGGCGAACGACGGCGCAGCGTTGGACACAGTCCTCCCTTCCACCCGGTTCTCGCTAACCGCATAGGCCGTCTTGCCATTTCCAAAGCTGTCTGCATAGTTGACCGTGGCTCTCAGGTACATCCCCACGTCGTCAGCCATCGGGCTCCGGGACTGCGAGGTCGCTCCCTCTATATCAGCCCATGTCTCTCCATCCTCAGACCTGGCCCACTGCCACTTCTCGTCCGTCTCCCCTCCGTCCGGGTCTTCCAACTCCGCCACCAAGCCCCTGCCCACCTGCGGCTGCGGCTTTGTCAGCGTTACCTTCCCGTCCTCGTCCTCGTTCGTCACGCTCACCGCCACGGCGTGTTCCCCGCCTGCAGCCTCAATCGTCACGTTGTATACGTTCCGGTCGGCCAAGGTGCCCGTGGACTTCGAGTTGGGATTCTCGTAGTCAGGAGACTTCTTGAACGCAAGCACCCCACCGTCGATGGTGAAGCGATCCTCGTCAGCACCGCTCAGAGACCACTCAATCGCGTCTCCGTCCTGGTCGGTCGCCGCAAAGGTCGCCACCGGACCAGTCCCGTTCTCGGCGTAGTCGACAGCGGACGGGCCGACTATCTCTGCATTGTCGTCCTCATCGGTGACGTTGATGGTCACCAGGATACTGTCAGCAGCACCCGACGGGTCTGTGGCCGTCACCACCACCATGTAGGTGGCCTTCGTCTCGAAGTCCAACTCCGCCTTCGTGCTCAACTGTCCGTTCGCCCTCGATATGCTGAAGGAGTCGGCGTCAGCACCACCCAGCGTATACAGTATCGCGTCGCCGTTTTCGTCACCGGCGGCCACAGGAGCTCCGATGCTCTGCTTCGCCTTCGTGTTCTCAGCCACCGACCGGCTCGTCTCACCAGACTGGTCTCCCGCCGTATTCGGGTCCTGGTCGGGGAACAGCGGCGCAGTGTTGTCAGGCTCACTCTGCTGCACGGCTTCTTGGGTTACCGCATGGAACTTGATTCCGTCCATGTTCGCATCAGTATCAGCGTTGTCGTCGTCGTTTCTATCATCAGGTGTGGTGGTGTGAGAGTCACCAGGGATGTTGTCCGTGTAGGTGACCAAGGCCGCCAGCCGTGCTCCATCGTCGTCGTCCGTCGGCGTGTAAGCGGCAGACCTCGCCTTCGATATCGGGCAAAGGCCAGTAGTAGTGGCCGTACACTCCGTCGTAGCTCCGACAAGATCAGCCACAGTGGTCGTTGCGGTGGCGTTCCTGTACCACTGCCACGACGATACGGTCTCACCACCATCAGGATCGGTTAGCGAGGCCACTACCGTGCTGCCCACCTGCGGCTCCAACTGCGACAACTCCACGCTACCGGGATCCTCGGCATCCACCACCATGACGGTAACGCTCAGCCTCGTGGCCCGCGCATCGTCGTCCGACCCCGAGGTAGCCACAATGGTTATCGAGTACGAAGCTCGATCCTCAAAGTTCGGGGTGTGCGTAGCGTTGATGGTCAGACCATCAGTCGCGTTGATGTTGAAGAAGTCTTCGTCATCAGGCTCCACCACCGAGTACGTGATGGCTTCATTATCGTCGTCTGTAGCCCCGTAGGTGGCGGCAACTACAGCGTTGCTGGTCGGGGTGGTGATCACAGTCCTGCCAGTACGAAGATCCCTGGCTCCCTCGGTGACCCACAGGGTCGTCGGAACGTTCTCGGCAAACGCCGGCGCCTCAGGCAACTCCGCCACCGTAACGACCACGTTCACGTCCTTATGTGCACCAGACGGGTCCGTCGCACGCACTATCAGCACGTACATGTTGTTGGTAACAACCCTCGGGTCTACGGCCGGTGTGCCCACCTCGGGTACCTCGGACAGGGCAGCAAAGGTAGTCGCATCCTCGTCTTCCGGCTCTGCCGTCGTCGTGCCAGCGAGCGTCTCTGTGTTCGCTGCGTCCGCGCCAAGCTTCTTGCCCACCTTGATCTGTCCCGACCTCGGGTCAATGGTGAACCTGGCCTTGTTATCTGTGTCCTCAAGGTCCGGGGTGTCTCTCAGGGAGTACAGCAGCACGTCGCCGTCAGTGTCCGTCGCCGATACCGGCTTCCCTACATTGCCTCCCACTTCCGTGTTCTCCCCAACGGACCGGCTCACGTCTACGTACGTCCTGGTTGCGTCGTCCTCGTCTTGGTCGGCGAACGACGGCGCAGCGTTGGACACAGTCCTCCCTTCCACCCGGTTCTCGCTAACCGCATAGGCCGTCTTGCCATTTCCAAAGCTGTCTGCATAGTTGACCGTGGCTCTCAGGTACATCCCCACGTCGTCAGCCATCGGGCTCCGGGACTGCGAGGTCGCTCCCTCTATATCAGCCCATGTCTCTCCATCCTCAGACCTGGCCCACTGCCACTTCTCGTCCGTCTCCCCTCCGTCCGGGTCTTCCAACTCCGCCACCAAGCCCCTGCCCACCTGCGGCTGCGGCTTTGTCAGCGTTACCTTCCCGTCCTCGTCCTCGTTCGTCACGCTCACCGCCACGGCGTGTTCCCCGCCTGCAGCCTCAATCGTCACGTTGTATACGTTCCGGTCGGCCAAGGTGCCCGTGGACTTCGAGTTGGGATTCTCGTAGTCAGGAGACTTCTTGAACGCAAGCACCCCACCGTCGATGGTGAAGCGATCCTCGTCAGCACCGCTCAGAGACCACTCAATCGCGTCTCCGTCCTGGTCGGTCGCCGCAAAGGTCGCCACCGGACCAGTCCCGTTCTCGGCGTAACTTATAGACGAGTCTTGTGCAAATGCCACATGGCCTGTAGAGCCATACGGGATCACTGTCGCCAGCAGCAAGCCGACGAGCACAACTACCAATGCTATAACTGCATTAGACGGCCGGATTAACATGTGTTGCCTCACTTTGCCAACTTGGGTGGCACGATGTGTCTCATGCTGAATTACACAGCATTACGCCGGGGAAAAATCTAGCACTCCCCGGCGGCTCGTGTCAATGCGCTTTATCTACCTGTAACACCCTACTCACGGCTCTCACGGCCGCCTAGCCAGACGAGAATGCAGGATGGGCCATGCTCGTTGTCGCCCATGAACCTCACCAACATCTTCAACCTCCACGATGTCACAAGGACTCTCGGGCCCCTGCTCAACGCGTCGTCTCCAGTATAAGCCGAATCTCGTTGCCTGAAACACGACTGTCAACAGAGATCCAAACTGAAACAGCGTCGGCCGAATAGGGTCATCGGCCATCTCTTTCCCTCGACCACGGACGGGACACCATACGAGAAACCTAAACCATGGAGGTGGCCCGAACCATCGAGGAACCTGCATCGGTACTCTTCGAGCCCATGCCAAGCTGGAGCAAAGAGCCGCACGCCAAGCCTTGGCCGAGGAGTCAAACCGATGACCTACTGGGCATTTCAACTGCTGGTCTGCTTCACTATAGGCTCAAACCTTGGCTACAACTCCGGGCGAAGAGACTAAGCGCCGTGTCCTTTTCAGCTTCCGTCACCGGGGATTCTTGGTATCTCCAGTTACGTCGGTAGGGGCTAAGTCTGTTGGAAGGGCTTTCAATTCCATCTTTCATTGACGGACTGAAGGCTGATAGAAGCCCCGATCACACTCGCATTAAGCCTCCCACATGGGCCGTTTTGGTCTTTGTAGCCAGACATTCAGCCGCCCGGGCCGGACGACCATACCTATGACGCATGCTCTTCCAACTATCGATGGCGCGAGTAATCGAAGTGACCGCAGGAGCCGATGACACCGGTTTCTTCACGTCCGGCCGTTGCGTGCACCTATCAGATATTCCGCGCCACAAGGATCATCCGTCGCGTCTCTACCGACAGTAAATCTCCGTCGTAGCCACCATAGGACCGCTCAAGGGCTAGCCCGGCCCGGTCGAGCATCCGGGAGATCTCCGTCGCCACGTAGAGACGGATGTGATGGCTTACCTTACGTTCCGCCGTGTCCCGGGAGGTTATCGTGAATTCCACGTGGTTACGCCCGGCCACCGGATCGAAGTCCCGGCGTTCCTGGTAGGTAGTCCCGTCGGGGGTCTCCCGTGCCTCGTTGCGCACGTAATTGGCGGCAACCCAGTCTCTGTTTAGAAGATCGAGCAGCAGCCGGCCGCCCGGCCTGAGCGCCGACGCCGCCCCGTCGATTACCCTCTGGTCGTCGGCCTCCGAGTCGAAGTACCCGAACGCAGTGAACATGTTCACAACGGCGTCGAACTCTCCCCTGAAAGGAATCTCCCTCATGTCGCCCTGCACGAACCTGACCTTGACCTCCGCCTCGCGGGCGGCGGAGCGCGCATGCGCAAGGTACTCCTCGGACATGTCGAGCCCGGTCACCTGAAGGCCCGCCTTCGCCAGCGGCACGGCATGGCGCCCTGTCCCGCAGCAAAGGTCAAGTACCCTGTCACCCGGCTTCAGGCCGAGGGCCCGTATCACGAACTCAGCCTCTACCTGCGAGCTCTCCTCGGTGAGCAGGTGGCCGTAGACGTCCAGGTAGTCTTGGCCGAAAAAGGACCTGTACCAGTCTGGGTCGTACTCGTTCATCACATATCCTTCCCAGGCCGAATGCTAGCAGACCGGAGGGACCGGCTCGACCGCTGTCCCACCGCTCAAACGGAGGCTTCCCGGCAACGCGCCATGCTAGAATTGCACCTGCCGTCGCGGGGCCCTAGGGCACATGGCGGCGTCCGAAACCAGATCCACGTTCCTCCAAACGACCAGGAAAATCCATGCTCGACCTAAAGGGCCGCGGCGTCCTCATAGCCGGCGCAAAGAGGGTCGGCGCCGTCGTCGCCCGCCGCCTCGCCGATGAGGGCGCGAGCGTCGCCATAACCTACAGGAGCTCCATCGAGGAGGCCGAATCACTCCGGGAGGAGATCGAAGGACTCGCCGACCGGACGGCGCTCATCCAGGCGAACCTCGCCGACGAGGCCGACGCCCAGCTCGCCGTTGCCACGGCGGCAAGGGAACTGGGCGGCCTTCACTTCACCGTGAACCTCGCCTCGGGCTTTCCCAAAACGCCGCTCGCCGAGTTAAATGAGGCCGCCTGGGAGCGATCGATGGCCGACGCAAAGGCCAGCTACCTCGTTACCCTGCACGCGGCCCGGGCGATGATGGCAAACGACGGGCCGACCCGCGGCCACATAGTGCTGTTCTCCGACTGGGCCGCCCTCCACGCCCCGTACCGCGGCTACCTTCCCTACATGACCTCAAAGGCCGCGATCACCTTCATGACGCGCGCCTTTGCAGCCGAGCTCGCCCCCTCCGGCATACTCGTAAACGCAATCGCCCCCGGCCCTACGATGAGGCCCCCGGACCTTCACCCGACCTACTGGAAGCAGGGCGCGGTCGACCTGGCGCCGCTCGCCCGCGAGTCGTCGGCCGAAGAGATCGCCGAGATGGTGGTAACGCTCCTTAAGAGCGAGACCATCACCGGCGAGGTCATACGCGTCGACTCCGGAAGGCACCTTGCGGGACCGGGCAAGTGAGCGCGCACAGGGTCACAAAGACGATCGAGTTCTGCTACGGCCACCGCCTGCTCGACTACGAGGGGAAGTGCCGCTACCTTCACGGCCACAACGGACTTGCCGAGGTCGACATCGAGGCGGACTCCCTTGACGAGCGCGGCATGGTGATCGACTTCACCGAGGCCAAGGAGGCGGTGAAGGGCTGGATAGACTCGGCCCTCGACCACCGCATGATCCTTTCAGAGCGCGACCCGCTGGTGCCGATCCTGGAGGACGCAGGCGAGCCCCTATATCTTATAACCGAGAACCCGACGGCCGAGAACATCGCCATGCACATATACCGTGTGGCCCGGGAGCGCGGCCTTGCCGTATCGGAGGTCAGGCTCTGGGAGACGCCCACAAGCTGCGCCGCCTACTCGGAGAGGGCCGGCCGGCCGTGAGCGGGTCTGCGGCACTAGCGAGCGGGGGCCTGGACAGCGCCGCCCTCATCGCACACCTCGCCGAGCGCGGGCCTGTCCACCCCCTGTACGTGCGGGCGGACCTGCCCTGGGAGGACCAAGAGGTAGCCGCCCTCAGGGCCTTCTGCTCCGTGCTCTCTCGCGACGGCATGCCGATACAGCCGGCGGTCGAGCTATCGGTGGGCGGTGCGGACCTCTACGGTGACCACTGGAGCATGAGCGGGAGCGCGCCCGGCTACGACGAGCCGGACGAGACCGTCTACCTGCCCGGACGCAACGTGATGCTGATCGGCCTTGCCGCCATATGGTGCGCACCCCGTGGGATAGAGAAGATCGCCCTCGGCACGCTCGCCGGAAACCCTTTCGCCGACGCAACGGAGGACTTCTTCGACGGTTACGCTCGGCTCCTATCTTCGGCCCTTGGCCAGCGGATCACAATCACCGCTCCATTCAGGCACCTCGGGAAGGCTGAGCTGGTGAGAAGGTACGCCCACCTCCCCCTCGACCGCACCCTGACCTGCATGGCGCCGCGTGGCGGGGTCCACTGCGATGCGTGCAACAAGTGCCGAGAGCGCAGAGAGGCCTTCGCCGAGGCGGGCGTCGCCGACGGCGCCGTCTACGCCGCCGTGCCCGGACGGGAGGTGGCCTGATGGACCTGGGCTCAAGGCACGGCGAGTCTGACCCCGCGCGCAGGATAGAGGCGCTAAAGCCCCTCCTCCGACAGGTTCTGGCTGCGCTCGGGGAGGACCCCGACCGCGACGGCCTGAGGAAGACCCCGGAGCGCTGGGCGAAGGCCCTCCTCGAGTACACCAGGGGCGAGCAGCAGGACGCACAGGAGCACCTCAAGGTCGTATTCGAGCTGGACGAGGACGACTACCCGCTGGGCTCAGACGACATGGTGATCGTCGACAGCATCGAGTTCGCCTCTACCTGCGAGCATCACCTAGCGCCCTTTAGGGGAAGGATCCACCTGGCCTACATACCCGACCCGGACAGCAGGGTCATAACGGGCCTATCGAAGCTGTCCCGCGTGGTCGAGGTGTTCGCCGCGCGCCTGCAGGTCCAGGAGCGCATGACCCAGCAGATAGCGCGCGCCATAGACGAGAACCTCAGCCCCCTGGGCGTCATAGTCGTAACCCAGGCCGTCCACTACTGCATGATCCAACGCGGGGTAAAGCAGGCCGCATCGACCACCACCACCACCGCCCGCCGCGGAGTGTTCCTGGCCAAGCCCGAGCTCGAGGCGCGCTTCCAGGAGTACCTTCGCATGCGGCTGGACGGGACCGTCCTCTAGCGCTCCCGGGCCGCATAGGCCGGCCGACAGGGACAAAAGGAAAGGGGCCCGGCGATGCGCCGGGCCCCTTTTTTCACTCTTCCGAAAAGCTCTCGGCTACCGGCTGTAACCCTCGGCCCTTATGCAGGCCACCCAGTGCTCCGGAGTCACCTCCTGCAGCGGCGGGACCGCGTCCTGGCACTCGTCGATCGCTATCGGGCAGCGCGTGTGGAACACGCATCCCGCGGGCGGGTCCGACGGGCTCGGTACGTCGCCCTCGAGGATGATCCGCTCGCGCTGGGCCTCGACCGCCGGATCCGGGATCGGGATCGCAGACAGAAGCGCCTGGGTGTACGGGTGAAGCGGGTTCTCGTAGAGCTCGGTCCGGTCCGCGATCTCGACGATGTGCCCGAGGTACATCACCGCTATGCGGTCTGAGATGTGCCGTACGACCGACAGGTCGTGCGCGATGAACAAGTACGTAAGGTCGAACTGCTCCTGAAGGTCCTCCAGAAGGTTGATCACCTGGGCCTGGATCGACACGTCGAGCGCCGAGACCGGCTCATCGCAGACGATGAAGCTGGGGTTGACCGCGAGCGCGCGGGCGATCCCGATACGCTGGCGCTGCCCGCCGCTGAACTCGTGCGGGTAGCGGTCGGCCATGAACGGGTTGAGGCCCACGACCTCGAGCAGGTTCGCGATGCGCTCTCTGTACTCGTTCTTGGTCTCGAACAGCTGGTGGACGATCAGGGGCTCACCGATGATGCTCCCGCAGGTCATGCGCGGGTTGAGCGAGCTGTAGGGGTCCTGGAAGATCAGCTGCATCTCCTTGCGCAGCGGCCTCATCCGGCCCGTGCCCCACCCGGCGATGTTCTCGCCGTTAAAGATTATGTTGCCCTCCGTGGGGGTGTTCAGCTGGAGGATCGAGCGTCCGGTCGTCGACTTTCCGCAGCCCGACTCGCCCACGAGCCCGAGCGTCTCGCCGCGCCGGATGAAAAAGCTGACGTCATCGACCGCCTTTACGTCCCCGACCTTGCGGGCAAACAGCAGCCCTGCGGTTATCGGGAAGTACTGCTTAAGGTTCTGGACCTCGACGATGTAGTCCGTCGACCTGCCTGCCGAACCGTTTCCGGACGACGCCGAGGCCGCCTGCTGATCGGCTACCTGGGTTTCTTCCACCATCTCGTCACCTCTATCGGCTTGGGGGCCTAAGTTCGCTATGCACCCGCGGCCGGGGCCGCGGCGATCTGATCGAGCTCTTCCGACCTGTAGCAGCGCGACCAGTGGTCCGGGCTTATCTCCTTGAGCTCGGGCATGGCCTCGCTGCACTTGTCTATGACGTAGGGACAGCGGGGCGCAAAGGCGCACGCGTCCGGGAGGTCGATCACCAGCGGCGGAAGGCCCTCGATCGCCTCGAGCTTTTCGGGCCTGTCCTCATCGAGGCGCGGCACCGACTTGAGGAGCCCGAGCGTGTAGGGGTGCTTGGGATGGTGGTAGACGTCGGTCGCAGAGCCGCTCTCGATGATCCTTCCCGCGTACATGACGATAACGCGCTCTGCGTAGCGGGCGACCACCCCGAGGTTGTGGGTGATTATCACAAGGGCCGTGCCGAACTCGACGGCGAGGTCGCGCATCACCTCAAGCACCTGCGCCTGGATCGTCACGTCGAGCGCCGTGGTCGGCTCGTCCGCGATGATCAGCCGCGGGTTGCAGCTGACGGCGAGGGCGATCATCACGCGCTGCCTCATCCCCCCGCTGAACTGGTGGGGATAGTCCTTCAGTCTTCGCTCGGCGTCGGGGATGCCGACCAGGGTCAGCAGATTCGCGGCCCGCTCAAAGGCTTCGCGGGTGGTCATCCCGAGGTGGAGCTTCAGGGCCTCCGAGAGCTGGAACCCGATGGTCAGCACCGGGTTGAGCGAGGTCATCGGCTCCTGGAAGACCATGGCGATGTCGTTGCCCCGCACGTGCCGCATGTCGTCGTCGCTGAGCTTGAGGAGATCGGTGCCCTCGAAGATGACCTCGCCGTGCACGACGCGACCGGGCGGGTTCGCCACGAGCCTCATGACGGACAGAGCGCTGACGCTCTTCCCGGAGCCGGACTCGCCCACTATGGCGACCGACTCGCGCTCGTCGATGTGGTAGCTGATTCCGTCGACCGCCTTCACCACCCCGTCGGCGGTGAAAAAGTAGGTCGCGAGGTCGTTGACCTCAAGAAGTCTCTCGGCCATTTGCTCCTACTCCTTGTATTAAGGACGACCCTGAATGTTCCCTGAATACAAAACGCTCCCTGACGTACGGCCCGCAGGGCCTGAGCCGCCAGGGGGCATTGAGTGGTACGGCACCCGTCCCGGGGTCGCTGATAGCGATCCGGCCCTAAATGGACCCGCCCCCGATAGACACCGCCTTTATCTGGAAAGGGCGCCCCTTAAAACGCGCGGCCATTATAGTTTGGGCGCTTTGCAAAATCCACCCGCCATGAGAATCTGTTCACAATACGCCCCACGCGCCGGGGCGGCGCCCGGCAAACGGCGATGAATCACCCGTCGATCGACATAAAGCGCCTAGCAATCCTAGGCAGTCTCCATGCCCCGCGGTAGGCTCGCCGGCAAGGTCGCCCTCGTAACGGGCGCAGCGACCGGCGTGGAGGGCCAGCTCATGGGCATCGGCGGTGCGTGCGCGCGCCTGTTCGCCCGGCAGGGCGCATCGGTCGTCGTCGCGGACCGCGACGAGGGGCGCGGGCGGACCACCGCCGACCAGATAGAGGCGGAAGAGGAAAGCGGTCCGGCCATCTTCCTGCCCCTAGACGTTGCCGAAGAAGACCAGTGGGAACGCGCGATCACAGAGACCGTCTCGGCCTTCGGGGGGCTGAGCGTCCTTATCCACTGCGCGGGAACGGCCAGGCTCGGCAGGGTCGTCGATACGACCGAGCGCGAGTGGGAGGAGATGATGGCCGTCCACGCCAAGGGCGTGTTCCTGGGCACAAAGCACGCGGTGCCCGTGATGCGCGAGGGCGGCGGCGGCTCTATCGTCATAGTCTCATCGATGGACGCCCTGGTGGCCAGCCCCCTTGGCGGCGCCTACACGGCGGCAAAGGGCGCCTCGAGGAGCTTTGCGCGGTTCGCAGCGATCCAGCACGCGGCCGACGGGATCCGCGTGAACTCCGTTCACCCCGGCTACACCGACACGCCGCTCGCCCGCGGCGCCATCGCCGAGATCACGGCCGACGGCACGGAGGATCCACGGCTGGCCCGGGTGCCGCTCGGGCGCATCGCTGCCGCGGAGGAGATCGCAAGGGCCATCCTGTTCCTGGCCTCGGACGAGGCGTCTTACGTTACCGGGGCGGAGGTGGTGATCGACGGCGGCGTGACCGCCCAGTAGTGGCCACCAGCCGTCGCCCAATAATCGCGGCCCTCGCCGCCTGCGCGGTGGCGGCGGCGCTCCTCACCGCCCACTACGCCTGCGGCGGCGGGCAGGTCCCCGAAGCTCCCTCGCCCGCATCTCCCACCCGGACCGCGGTCCCGACGGTCACCCCCGTCCCGACCCCCGGGCCCCCGCCGACGACGGTCGCGGGTGCAGCCGAGTTCCCTCCGGTCTCCCTGCCGGCCGACGACGGGCCCCACGACGTTTCCACCGAGTGGTGGTACTTTAACGGCCACCTCTCGCCTGCCGGCAGTGAGCCGCTGATCGCCTTTCACTTCGTGATCTTCAAGGTGACCGCCGCCCTGATAGACGGCACCGGCCTTATGGGACACCTCACTCTTACCGACCTTTCCACCGGGGAGCACACCTTCGAAGAACGCCTCTCGCTCTACATCCCGGCAGAGGGTGGGGGCTTTTCGCTCGAGATGGCCGACTGGTCCATGTCGGGCGCGGGCGGAGACTTTCGGATCGCCGCCGGGATGGACGATGCGCGGTTCGACCTTGCCCTGACCGCCCTTAAGCCCGCGGTTATACACCCCGGGCCCGACGGCGACGGCCTCGTTTACTACTCGCCGCAGGACGTCTCCTACTACTACTCCTACACGCGCCTTGCCGCAGAGGGGACCCTCACGATCGACGGGAAGGAGACGGCCGCCGAGGGAACCGTCTGGATGGACCACCAGTGGGGGGACTTTCAGATAGACCCGGCCGGCTGGGACTGGTTCTCCCTTCACCTTGACGACGGCACAGAGCTGATGCTCGCGACCGTCCGGGGCGACGAGATCGTTAAGACCGGGCTCGGCACGTACGTGGACGCCGAAGGCACCGCCACCGCGGTGACCGCCGAGGTGACCCCGCTTGACCAGTGGACGAGCGAGGCGACGGGCGGCACGTACCCCATCGGCTGGACCGTCCTCGTGCCTGAGATGGGGATATCGCTGACGCTAAAGCCGGTTACGGCGGACGCTGAGGTCGACCCGCAGACACAGAACGTTCCCACCTACTGGGAGGGGCCCATAACGGCCGCCGGCACGCGAGAAGGGCGACCCCTCTCGGGAACCGGCTTCGCCGAGCTGGTCGGCTACTCGGTCACCTACTGATCGACAGGATCACCTGCCGAACGGCCTCCGGGCGCCCGGAGGCCGGCATTCGCACGCGCCGGTCCACCCGGGTGGGCGTCGCTCCCCCGGTGACGCTCTGGCTGCAGGCCCGCTACGGCCCTCCCCGCGCTGGCCGCGCCGTCATTTGATGTTGGCCCCGCACTCCGCCGCCGCGGCGAACAGCTCGAATATCTCCTCGGGGTCCGGTTCCTGGCCGGTGAAGAACGCCAGTAGGGCCTCTATGCTGCCCAGCCTCTCCTCTATGCACCTGCTTACCGATGGCGGCGGCAGGTCGGAGGTGTCGCCTCCCATGAGCGCTGCGGCCTCCTCGTCGGTCAGGCACAGGTTGATCTGGAAGGCGCCGCGCATGACATCGGCAAAGTCGGTGTCCGGCCCGGGCTCGCCGATCCCAATCGCCAGGGGATTCTCCTCGGCGACGCCCCTGATGCACGTTCGGGTCTCGGTGCTGAGTCCGCCGGCCTCGGCGGACATAAACGCTATGTTCAGGCCTATGACGTTCTCGGGGCTCAGGCACTGCAGAGGCAGGTTCCCAACGCCTCCCGGGACCGAGCCCAGGGGGAAGGCCTGGATCGAATCGAAGACCTCCCCTCCGATCGCGTCGCGGACGCAGCCGAGCTCGGCCGGCGACAGGTAGGCCATCAGGTCGCCGACCCTCGTGGCCCCGGTGATCTCAAGCTCGTCTATCGAGCCCTCCGCCTGCGGGAACGGCGTCGCCGTCGGCGTGGGCGGCACCGGCGTCGGGGTCGGGGTGGGCGGCACCGGCGTAGGCGTCGGGGTAGGAGGCACCGGCGTAGGTGTCGCCGTGGGGGGTACCGGGGTAGGCGTTGCCGTCGGAGGCACCGCGGTCGACGTCGCCGTGGGGGGCACCGGCGTAGGCGTCGCCGTCGGAGGCACCGGGGTAGACGTTGCCGTGGGGTCGGCCACCACCGCCGCTACCGTCGGCGTGGGCTCTGGCTCAGGCTCATCGTCCCCGCCGCAGGCGGACACGATAAGGGCGACCGCGGCGATGGCGACCAGCATGGCGACGGACCATCGATTCAGGTTGGAAGACAGAAAGACGCGCCCAAACAAGACCGCGACCCCCCTTCATAGAGAATGCTGCACACCATCCTAGGGACTGCCGCGCAGCGGGGCCACGGCTTTTAGGACGCCATCTTCACGAAAAACCGGCGCCTCGTATCGCCGACCTGTGAGCCAGCCGGCCTTGAGCGGTTCTCATCCCCACGTCCGGTCCAGCTGACCGTCCCGAAAAGTCGGCGCATGGACCGGCGCGCGTGCGCGACCGCAGCGCCCGCCAGATCTGGATGCTTATTCCCCTAAACCAAGAGACGCTTATCGATCGCTGGTCCTTCTGCACGCACCGGTGGCAAGCCAATTGGCCCGTCCGAATCGCTGGCCGCAACATCTCTCCGAATACGCCGAAAACCCGCAGTCAGGGCGCCGTGTAAGCAGTACACTGACTCTATAGGGCCACCGACACAGAATCTCAGTCTTGGATAGACGTGGAACGAGGAGAGCAGGAGTCAAGATGATCAAGCCTATAGTTCAGGGAGCGGCAACCGCACTTTCTATAAGGGCGCTGGCCGCTCTGGCCATCGCGCTGGCCGTCGCCCTGGCGGCCCAGACCGGCGTCGTCAGGGCCCAGGAGAGCGACGACCCCCGCTCGGATCCGGCCGCATACACCCAGGCGTTCGTTGCCCAGGCCATGGTCCGCTACGAGCTGAACGGCCTGGCCGAGACGATCGCTCACTACAACAGCCCCGAGAGCGTCGACGGCCAGTGGTACGTGTTCATCTTCGACACAAGTGACGTGCTCGTCGCCCACGCACCGGACCATGACCTGGTGGGCCGACACGCAAGCGCCGTGCTGGGACCCAACGGGTACCCCTCGGGCGACTCGGTCGTCGCGGTCGCAAGGGCAAAACCCGAGGGGGCCTGGCTCGAGTACACCTTCCCCAACCCGGCGACCGGCGACCTTGAGACCAAGCACTCGTGGGTCGTGGTGCACGAAGGGCTTATCTTCGGCTCCGGCTGGTATGAGTCAGGCCCGAGCAGATCGGAGCCCGCCGAGTTCACGCAGGCCCTCGTGGGGCAGGCCATCAACCTCTACGAGGATGTCGGACTTGACGAGGCCGTCTCCTACTACAACAACCCCGAGAGCATCGACGGCCAGTGGTACGTGTTCATCTACGATCCGCAGGACGTGCTCCTCGCCCACGCACCAGACCAGGACCTGGTGGGCCGGCACGCGATCCTCGTGCTGGGAGCCAACGGCTATCCCGCCGGCCGGGCCGTGGCGACCGTCGCCAGGGCAAACCCGGACGGGGCCTGGCTCGAGTACATCTTCCCGAACCCGGCCTCCGGCCGCTACGAGACCAAGCACACCTGGATGACGGTGCACGACGGGCTGATCTTCGCGTCCGGCTGGTATGAGCCCGGCCCGAGCAGGACAAGGCTGTCGGGATTCACGCAGGCGTTCGTTCGGCAGGCGACCAATCTCTACGATGCGATCGGCCGGGACGCGACCGTCGCCTACTACAACACGCCGCAGAGCGTCGACGGCCGATGGTACGTGTTCATCGCCGACGAGGACGGCGTACTGATCGCCCATCCGACGATACCCGAGAACGTGGGCCAGAGTCTGCTCGGCGAAGTCGGCGTCGATCCCGCGACGGACCACCCGTACGGTCTCGACCTGCTCACGACGAGCAGAGAGGGCCAGTGGGTCAGGTACAACTTCCTCAACCCGGACACGGGGGCAATCGAGAGGAAGAACACCTGGGTCGTACAGCACGACGGCCTGTTCTTCGGCTCGGGCTGGTACGGGGTAAACCCTGACATCATCGGCCTTCCGGCCACCGGCGATCGTACGATCTCGGCGGGCTGGATTCTCGGAATCGGCCTTGGCGGACTGTTCGCCCTGGCCGCCGGGGCGGGCACGCTGGCGCTCAGGCGCCGCCTCGGCCGCGCCGGGTAGGGAGCCGGACCGGGCAAGATACTTACGCCTGCCGGTAAAGAAGACACCGCGGGAGTGACCGGGTAGCCGCCGGTCACTCCCGCCGCGTTTCCGCGCTCGGCGCTTCTCCCACCGATCGGGGTAAAAGCCGGGTGGCGTGCCGACCGTTGCGTTAGAGTGGAGCGCAGCCATTCGGAGGTTCGGTAGGCCCAGATGAGACTGAGAGGACGCGCGGCGATCGTCACGGGCGCAAGCTCGGGCATAGGCCGGGGCATCGCCATCGAGCTTGCAAGGGAGGGCGCGGGCATCGTCGTCTCGGACGTCACCGAGACCCCCAGGCGCGGCCGCTACCACGAGCGCGACACGGTAACCCCGACCGCCCGGGAGATACGGGCGGCCGGAGGGGAGGCCATATTCGTTTCCGCCGATGTCGCGGCCGAACACCAGGTGGAGGCGATGGTGGAGGCGGCCGTATCGCACTTCGGGCGCCTCGACATCCTCGTTAACAACGCCGGGATATATTTCGACACCGGCAGCGAACAGACGAGCCCGGAGGACTGGGACCGCCTGATCGCGGTAAACCTGCGTGGCGTTTACCTGGGCGTACACTTCGCCCTTCCGCACATCAGGCGCTCCCCCGCCGGGCGAATCATCAACATCGCCTCGGTGCACGCCTTTGCGGGAGGCGGCGGCCCCGCCTACGCCTCGGCGAAGGCGGGCGTGGTGAACATGACCCGGGACACGGCGATCGAGGCCGCCGGGGACGGCGTGACGGTCAACGCGATCTGCCCGGGCTACATCGAGACGGCGATACAGGACGCCCTGACGCCCGAGCAGGTCGAGCTCTCAGGGCGCCTCACGCCCCTTCCGCGCCTGGGCCTTCCCCGGGACATAGGCAGGGCGGCGGCGTTCCTGGCATCGGACGATGCGGAGTGGATAACCGGCGTCGCGCTCCCCGTCGACGGCGGGCTGCTCGCCCCCCTGATGCCCGGCTACTAGCGCCGTCCGTTGACCGCCCCGAAACGTAACCACATAATCAGGAAAGGCACACTGTCAACCAATCACTTGTGAGGAGCGATTTATATGGTCATCGGGCAATTTGGCAAGGCCATCCGTGATGCCCTTGCCGGGACTGCAACCGGCACCGGCAGCATTATCGACGCGGCGGTGGGCGCGGCCCGCGATACGACCGTCGGAGCCCTTCGGGGCACCAAGGACATTGCGGTCGAGTTCGAGGGGCTCGTAAGCGACGTCCTAAAGGGCGCTATCTCGGCCACCAGCGAGGTCGGCACCGAGCTCGGATCGGCCGTAAAGGGCGCCGTCATCGGCGTGATCAGCGGCGTCGGCGAGGTCGGCGTCGTGACGGTCGGGGTCCTGAGCGACACGGTGCGAGCCGCGATAAGGGGCACCGGCGACGTGGGCGGCGAGGTCAACGTGGTCGCCCGCGGTGCCGTTGAGGGCGCGCTCGAGACCACCAAGTCCGTCGGGCTGCGCGCAGAGGACATGGCGTTCAGCATCGCCCAGGGCGCGATCGCCGGGACCCGCGACGTCGGGGGCGACCTAGGCGCGACCGCCAAGGACACGATCAAGGGGACCGTCGTCGGCACCCACGAGGTGGGCGGCAACCTGATGGAGGCCATCGAGGACAGCGCCCGCGGCCTGATCAGGGGCACCTCCAACGTCGGCGGCGATGTCGGCTCGGTCACGCGAAGGGCGGCGGAGGGCACCATAGAGGCCGCCGCCAGCGTCTCGCTCGGCCTGCAGGACGCCGCCTTCAGCGTCGCCCGCGGTGCCGTCCACGGGACCAAGGAGGTCGGCGGCGATCTCGGTGCGACCGCGCGTGACACCGTAAGCGGCACGATAACCGGCACGCACCAGGTCGGCGGCAACCTACTCGAGGCCATCGAGGACAGCGCCCGCGGACTGATCAAGGGGACCGCCGAGGTGGGCGGCGACGTGGCCGGGGTCGCCAGGGGCGCCCTCGAGGGGGCCATAGAGACCTCCGGCAGCGTTGGCCTCAAGGCCGAGGACGCAGCATCCGCCGTCGCCAACGGGGCCGTGAGCGCGGCCGGCTCCTTCGGCGAGGACACCGCAAAGGCCGTCTCGGGCGCGGTAACCGAGTCGGTATCGGGCGTAAAGGCGGTGCTGAGAGCGCCCCTGAGAGACTCCGTAAAGAGCTGACGGGCGCCCGGCGTCCGCGGCCACAGCGACTGAGGCGCAGCCATGCGGCCGCGTGAGCTTATAGGGCGCCTTAAGAGATGGGGGAGCCGGACCCTGGTCCGGCTCCTTCGCTATCCTCCGCTCGCGCTCGTGTACCGGACCGTGCGCGAGCTGAACGACGACGACGCAACGCACATGGCCGCCGGCGTCGCCTACTACGCGATCCTCTCCCTGTTCCCCCTGACGATCGGCCTGCTGGCGGTCATCAACCCGATCCTTGAGTCGGAGGCGGTAAAGACAGAGCTACTGCACTTTTTCCAGACGTACCTTCCGGGCTCTGCCGATACGCTCGAGGCCAACCTGGAGTCGACCGAGCGGATACGGGGCATCCTCGGGGTCGTAAGCCTCGTGGGCCTTTTCTTTATGGCGAGCGCGATCTTCGGTGCGATAAGCAGGGCGGTAAACCGCGCCTGGGACATCCACGAGGACCGACCTTTCTACATCGACAAGCTCCACCACCTGGCCATGGCATTCGGGGTGGGGCTGCTGTTTCTGCTCTCGCTGTCGGCGACCACGGCCCTTCAGTTCGTCGACAGCTTCGATGCCCACGTGACCGACCAGCTGCAGTTCCTTCAGGACGGGCTGATCAGGACCGTCGCAAGGGCCCTACCGTTCCTGTTCAGCTTCGGCATCTTCCTGGTGATCTACAAGTTCATCCCCAACACCAGGACCTACTGGCGGTACGTGTGGCCCGGGGCGGTCCTTGCCGCAGTCCTGTTCGAGGTGGGAAAGGGGCTTTTCTTGTTCTACCTGGACACCTTCGCCAACTACCAGCGGGTCTACGGCTCGCTGGGGTCGGTCGTGGTCCTTCTGACCTGGACGTATGCGTCCTCCTTCATCCTGCTCGTAGGTGCGGAGTTCTCCTCGGAGTACGAGCGCATGAGGAGGGGCATAGCCCGCGGACAGGTCGCCGCGGCCGGGGGCGTTAGGCGAAGGCCCAGGGCGAGGCGCTGAGGGGGGACCGTATACCAGGCTAGGCATGGAGCCATCGCGGCGGAGGACATGAGGGGCAGGAGTCAAGTACGGGACATTCAATTGGGCCTGGACCCCAACGAGCAAGTCTACGACCCTAGGCCGGATCGGGAAGCGTCCTGCCGTGAGTAGGAGCGATTCACCGCTGAGGCAGGCGTCTTGGTCGATCCCGTCCTGTTCTTCAACCAGACGGGTGCCCCCTGCCCCCCGAGCCGTTGTCAACGTGGCGCAGGTCGCCACGAACACGATAAACAACGCCAGGACGAACCCTACGGTGAAGGGGTACTGGCCACTTTGAAATTCTGACTTTCTTGGCGTACGACCCACGGTGCCGCACCGCAGCCAGTTCCCGGTCCTCTCCCCGGAGGCTTGTTGGACATGCGCCAGCTTGCGCGAACTATGGAACGCATGATCAACCGGAAAGACGAGGTTCTAGCCAGGGTTCCAGCTTTCCTTGATGCCCTGGGGTGGGTTGAGGTGCCCTGGGGTAGCGAGCAGCAAGTCCAGGCCAACCTCGACGCCATCGACCGCAAGATGGACCTGCTGCCCTTTTGCCTCACCAAGCTGCCGGCCACGAATCAGGTCGGGGATTGGATGCCCGCCTTGAACGCTGGGAGTGTCAGCGTCGGCCAGCCCATTCGCCCCAGTGAGTCGGCCACATACGACCTCAGGTAGGGCCAGGTGTTGACGGGGAGGTTCACATCCTGAAACACGGTGAACAATTCCTCCGACATGGCTTGTTCGGACTTGAACCCCAGCCCGAACGTGACGCTGATGCCTGCTATTTTGGATTCGGTAACTTCTATCTTCACGTCGTAGGCGTGAAATGCTACGAATCCATCCTCCGCAGATTCCCAGTGAGCATTGGCAGCGATGTCTATGCTGGCTTCCCAAGGAATGTCGGGGGCACCGGGGTTTTCTACGGATGAAGAACTGAGCCAGATCGAGGCGAGCTCGATCTGGCCGATGAACGCGCCGTAGATCGCCGGATCGATGGGCTCGGCTGCCGGGCGATCCAGAGACTGATTGCCTCCCCCTGCCGTCATGCTGCAACGGCCCTTAACCGTGGGGCCGAATAGCCGCGACGTTGTACACGGGGTTCGGCAGGATTGTTGTAAGGAAGGCGATAGGAGGATCTGCTCCTGTCAAAGTTTACGGGCACCTTGGCCAGGGCACTCCGCTGGTCCTTCAGCTGCACAAGCGTGTTTCCACTCGACAGCAGCATGACCACATACTGGTTGAGGCTGACCCCGTCTTGAGATGCGGCGTCCACAAGCGCACGGTGCAAAGACTTCGGTCTTCGCACGTTGAACCTGCCGATGTACTCCTCATAAGAGGGCTCGGGAATGTTCCGTCCCTCTTCGTACTCCGTCTCGATCCATCCCGTCCGGGCGTCCTAAGCCATGGCGGGGATCTCGTCGAGGCTCTCGGCCTGCGAGAGACAGCCCGGTAGATCCGGGTAAACGATGACGTATGCCCCGTCCGGGTCCGCGTGAACAACGAACGGGTACTGAAGGCTCAAGTAGTCCTCTAGCGGCTTGCGGGCAGTAGATTCAACCATTTCAACCTCTCCCGTCATGGTAGCGAGTGATTCGCAGGAATCCTTGAAACCCACCCCGAGTACACGTATACTGCGGTGAGGCATAAGTATACTTAGCTAGAGACACCGATGAAACAAAAGCTCACCATCACCGTTGACGCCGACCTCCTCCCGTTAGCCAAACGGTACGCCCGCTCCCGGGGGGTGTCGTTGTCGTCGCTCATTGAGCAGTCTCTAAGGGAGATTGCGGGAGAATTTGCCCCATCTTTCGCCTCTCGATGGAGGGGGAAATTCCAAGCGGCGGACCGAGAGAACGATCCTCGTTACGGTGCACTGGCCAGGAAGTACCTCGAATGATACTTCTGGACACTGACGTTCTCATCGACATCGCCCTTGACCGGCGCCCGCACTCCGGGCCGGCCACGGAACTCCTAGACCGGATCGAACATGGCGCAGAGAGTGCCTACATTGCATGGCACTCCGTGTCAAATCTCTATTACATAGTGGCTCCAGCACGTGGCGGTGTGAACACCCGTGACTTTATCGTCGAGTTGACCCGTTTCGTGGCAGTGGCTTCCACCGACACAGAGGCCATCCGTTATGCTGCCGACCTTCCGATGGACGACTTTGAGGACGCGATGCAGGTTGCCGCCGCGCGCTCATGCGGCGCTCGACACATCGTGACCAGGAACATCAAGGACTACGAACGCTCTCCAATCAGCGCGGTCAGCCCCAAGGATGCCCTCGGAGGACTGTTTTGAAGCGCGGGGGAATAGTTGAGAGGTGCTCGTGAGTGAACGCGAGAGAGCTGTAGCCCTCTAAACATTCCTTTGGGAGTTTGCCGCGACTCCGGACGAGTACGGTTCGCGATGTCGATTCCTACTAGCAAGTAATCTGGGTTACTGATTTACCGCAGGAGCCAGGCTGCAACTGTATCGCATGGCATCGCGACGCGGACGACATGCCCACACCTGTTCCGTGGATGGGTTATCTGATGAAGAGGTCCTGTCCGAGGTCAAGAAACAGATGGACAGGGTGTGGGACGCGCCTGGAGGGAGAGCGCCGGCCTTGTTCCTGGCAATTCCGTCAGTTGTATACCCGTCCGCTCGTCTTGTACGTGTGAAAATCGATCCGGTCGATATTCCAGGCGAGATCGATGCGGGGATAGGGTTTCGCCTTAGACCCTCGATTAGCGCGTAAGGTCCCTATACCGTAGCCTTTTGCCAACCATCCCGACGGCCAACACGGCCATCCGGGTGAGGGTGTCGAATTCGCGAATGTTGGGCCGGCCCCCTACAGGATCACACCGGCGTCCTGTAGGGCGGCGATATCCTCCCAGCTGTAGCCGTGCTCTATGAGCACCTCCTCGGTGTGCTGTCCGACCTCCGGGGCAAGGCTGCGGATCGAGGAGGGGGTCTTTTCGTAGTGGATGGGGTGGTTGGCCACCTTGACGCGCCCGAGGGCTGGGTGGTCGACCTCGACGATGTAGTCGTTTGCGCGCACCTGCGGATCGTCCCACAGCTCCATCAGCCGCTGGACCGGGGCGAATATGTTGTCGCGGTTGGCCGACAGGATCTCGTCCCACTCTGCGTAGGTCTTGGTGGCGAAGGTCTCATCGAGGATGCGTATGAGCTCCTCGTTGTTCGCCGCGCGTGCCTCGGTGTCCCTGAACCGCGGGTCTTCGGCCAGGTGCCCGAGGCCCAGCGCCCCGGCAAAGGAGGCCCAGTAGCGGTCGGCCTCAAGGTTGGCCAGCATCAGCCAGCGCCCGTCCTTGCACCGGTAGTAGTTGGAGATCGGGTTGTAGGCGCTCTCCCTCCCGGGCTTTATCGTCAGGTTTATCTCAGATGACGGCTTGTGGGCGGTGAGCATTCCCATCGTGACGCTAAGGCCCTGCAGCCAGATCGAGCTTCCGAGGTGCGATGCGTCGACCCTCTGCCCGACCCCCGTCCGCTCCCTGGCAACGAGCGCGGCGAGCACGCCCCAGCTGAGCATGATCCCGCCTATCTGGTCGCTGATCACCCCCTGCACCGGATACGGCTCAGAGCCCTCCGGGCCCGTCGCGTACATCAGGCCGCTTCGCGCCTGGCCAACCGTGTCGAGCGCCGGCTTTTCAGACTCCGGGCCCTCGGGACCGTACCCGCTGCCCGAGCCGTAGATCAGGCGCGGGTTGATCGCCGACAGGTCCTCGTAGCCGAGCCCTAGCCGCTCTGCGACGCCCTTGCGGAAGTTCTGAAGGAACACGTCCGCCCCGGACACGAGCCGCCGAACGATCTGGACGCCCTCCGGGCTCTTTAGGTCGACCGCGATCGCGCGCTTGTTGCGGTGGTTCGCCTCAAAGTAGCTGTTTCGCTCGCCGGGGAGGCTGCGGTCGATCCCGCTCACTGTGAACAGGCCGCGCCCCGGCTCACCGCTCAGGGCCTCTATCTTGATGACGTCCGCCCCGAGGTCGCCAAGCATCATCCCGGCGACCGGCCCGAACTGCCAGATCGTCCAGTCGATCACCTTTAGGCCGGTAAGCGGGCCCGGCCCGGTCCCGTTGCCTGCGTCCAAGATCCCTCCCACGGGGCGGTGTGCGCGGAGTTTAGCACCGAGCGCCCCGCCGGGATAGAATGGCCCGGCCATGCCGCCCGACCCGCTCACCGGCGCACACGTCCTTGCCCGAACGCTAGAGGCGCTCGGGGTCAGGGAGGTCTTTACCATCGCCGGAGACCACGTCCTGCCCGCCATCGACGCGATGGCCGACGGGCCCTTCCGCTTCGTCGACACGCGCCACGAGCAGGCGGCCGCCCACATGGCCGACGCCTGGGCCCGCATAACCGGCCGTCCCGGCGTGGTCCTTGCGACGACCCCGGGCTTTGCCAACGTCGTTCCCGCCCTGGCCAACGCCGCCCACGCAGAGAGCCCCATGCTCTCCATCGGCGGGTCTGCCCCGCTCGGCCAGCTGGGCCGCGGGGCGATGCAGGAGATAGACCAGGTGGGGATGGCCCGGCCGGTGACCAAGCTCTCGGAGATCGTCACCGACCCCGCCCGCATCCCGGACATGGTCGCGGCGGCACTGCGCACCGCCCTTACCGGCAGGCGCGGCCCGGTCCACCTGACGATACCCGTGGACATCCAGCAGGCCGCGGTGAGCGAAGCGCAGGTCTCCTACCTGCCCGCCGACGCGCCCCCGCCGATGGCGGCGGACCCCGCCGCGGTGGCAGAGGCCGTGCGCCTGATCGAGTCGGCCCGGCGCCCGGTGGTCATCGCCGGCACGGCGGCCTCCTACGCCCGCTCCGGGGACTGCCTGGTGCGCTTTGCGGAGGCTGCGGGCGTGCCCGTGATGACCGAGGGAGACGCAAGGGGCCTGATCAGCGACGATCATCCCCTGTGCGCGGGCTTTTACGACGTCGGCCTGAATCGCGCGGCGCGACTTGTGCCCGAGGCGGACCTGGTGATCCTCGCCGGCAAGAGACAGGACCTGTCGGTGGGCTACGCGATGCCGCCCGCGATCGGTCCCGGCGCGAGAGTGATCCAGATCGACCCGGAGGGGCGGGAGCTGGGCCGAAACAGGTCCGTCGACGTCGCCCTTGCCGGGGACGTAACCGCCGTGCTCGGCCAGCTGGCGGACCGCGCGCAGGAGGGGCGCCCGGGCGCGGCGGACCGCTCAGAGTGGCTGGAGCGCCTCTCTGCCGAGCGGCGCGAGATGGAGGCCTGGCTCGAGTCCCTCGATACGGATGCCGTCCCGCTGCACGCGATGAGCGTGTTTGCAGAGCTGCGCCCGCTGCTAGGTGCGGGGGATTCGGTCGCCTTCGACGGCGGGGACTTCGGGCACTTCGGGCGCGCCTACATCCCGGCAACGGCGCCGCTCAGCCACCTGTATTTTTCGACCTTTGGTATGCTTGGCGCCTCGATGGGCACGGCGCTCTCGATGAAGCTGGCCAACCCGGAGGGAAGGGCGATCCTCGTAACCGGGGACGGGGCGTTCGGCTTTAACGCCATGGAGCTTGACACCGCCGTTCGGCTCGACATCCCCATCACCGTGATAGTCGGAAACGACGCGGCCTGGGGGATCGACCGCCAGATCCAGATCGGAGCCTACGGAAGGCCGGTGGCGACGGACCTTCTGCCGAGCCGCTACGACGTCGTGGCAAGGGGGCTCGGCGCCGAGGGCTTTCATGTAACCACCAGGGCCGAGCTCGGCCCGGCTCTGCGGAAGGCCCTTGGCTGCGGGAGGCCCGCGGTCGTGAACGTCGAGATAAGCAGGACGGTGAGCCCGCGCGGCCAGCTGGCGGTGGAGCGATGGAGGGCCGGGGGCAACTAGGCCGGCCCGAGGCGCAGGGGAGATCAAGCGGAACGGGAGATGTTCGAGACCTACGTTGTAGGAAGCCTGCCGCGCCCCCAGTGGGTGCGCGAGCTCATAGAGGACCGGAAATCGGGCGCGGTCTCGTGGGCGGACGCCGACCGCCTCCTAGATGCGGCCGTTCCCTCTGCGATCGCGATGCAGGAGCGCGCAGGCGTCGACTACGTCTCGGACGGGGAGTGGCGCCGCGAGAGCTACGTGAAGGTCTTTGCCGACGCTGTCGGCGGCTTCGGCTACGACCTTCACACCGAGCACAGCGCGATCCGCGTGTCGTCCCTGCCCTATCCCGCCGTCGTTGAGCGCCTCTCGCCCCGAGCGCCCATCGCGGTCGAGGAGGCGCGATTCCTCCGCGCGCGCGCAGGCGGGGGGATCATCGTCGCCGTCCCGTCCCCGTACACCATCGGGCGGCGGATGTGGACCGAGGAGCACTCGCGCGACGCCTATCCCACCAGGGAGGAGTTCATCGACGACTGCGTCCCCATCGTTCGCGACGAGATCGCGCGCCTCGCAGCGGAGGGCGTCGATGCGGTGCAGCTCGATGAGCCCTGGCTCGCCCTGCTCGTCGACGGGTCGTACAGGGAACGGGAGCGGATAACCGACATCGACCGCGAGATGGAGCTGTCGGTCAGATCCGTTAACGCCGTCGTCGACGGTGCGGCGGTGCCCGTATCGGTGCACCTCTGCCACGCGCACTTTGACCGAAAGCACGCAACGAGCGGGCCGTACGACCTGATAATGGACGCCCTCGGCGAGATGGACGCGGACCGGTTCGCGATGGAGCTTGCGACCCCGGACGCCGGCGGCATAGAGGCCCTTGGCCGGTTTCCGGCAGGCAAGCTCCTCGGCCTCGGCGTGATCGACCACACAGATACGCACGTTGAGACGCCCGGGGAGGTCGCGGCCCGCGCAGAGGCCGCGATGGAGTACGTGGACCCCGAGCGCATCACCCTCAACCCCGACTGCGGGTTCTCGCCCTCGAGCCAGAACCCCATGGACATAGACGAGGCATACCTCAAGCTTCGCTCCATGTGCGAGGGGGCCGCCCTGCTCAGGGAGAGGCACTAGGGGCGGGCGAGATGCCCCCCGGATCCGATCATGCCCAGCGCTGAGATAGTCGCAATAGGCTCTGAGCTCCTGCTCGGGCAGATCGTCGACACAAACTCGGCCTGGATGGCCCAGCGCCTGACCGGGCTGGGCGTCAACCTGTTCCACAAGTCCGTGGTCGGCGACAACCGCCGGCGCATGACGGAGGTCATAGACCGCGCGCTCGACCGGGCGGACATCGTCATATGCGGCGGCGGGCTGGGCCCGACCCAGGACGACATCACCCGCGAGGTGATCGCCGAGGTAACGGGGCGAGAGCTAATCCTCGACCGAGAGCTCCTTGAGACGATCGAGCGCATGTTCCGCTCCCGCGGCTTTCTGATGACGAAGAACAACGAGCGCCAGGCCTTCATCCCGGACGGTGCGATCACCATACACAACCCCAACGGCACCGCGCCCTCGTTCGCTGTGGAGGACGCCCGGGGCGTCGTGTTCGCCCTTCCCGGCGTGCCGTTTGAGCTCAAGTGGCTGTTCGACAACGAGGTGGTCCCGTACATCCGAAAGCGCTACGGCCTCTCCGAGGTCATAACCTACCGGATACTCAAGGTCGCCCAGCTCGGCGAGAGCAACGTGGACGACCAGATAGGCCACCTGATCGCCGGATCGTCCAACCCGACCGTGGGCGTGCTCGCCCATCCCGGCCAGGTCGACGTCCGCATAGCGGCGAAGGCCGCATCGGTCGCCGAGGCGCAGCGCCTCATAGAGCCGGTCGAGAGGCAGGTCCGCACCCTTCTGGGCGACCACGTGTTTGCGGCGGACTCAGAGACCATGGAGATGGTCGTCGGCGGCCTGCTCGCCGAGCGCGACCTGACAATCGCGTCCTACGAGGACGTAACGCACGGCATGGTCGCAGAGAGACTGCGCGAGGCCACGCCGGAGCGCTTTGTCGAGGCGGTCGTCGGCAACGGCCTGGTCCCGATCATGCGGCTGGTGGGTGCAGGTGAGGGCGGGCCCGAGCCCGAGGGCCCCAGGGAGCTCTCTGAGCGCCTCGCTCTATCCGTCAGGGCGCAGGCCGAGGCCGACCTGGGCGTTGCGGTGCACGGGGTTCCGGACCCCTCTGACCGGGCCGAGAACCTTGCCAAGGGCCAGACCTACATTGCCGTAACCGACGGTGCCAACGTGCGGCGCCGAACTTTCAACCTCTCCGGACGCGGGCGGCCCGACCGCACCCGCATAAGCCTGGACGCCCTCGCACTGGTCCGAGCGGCGCTGATCGAGGGTTTCTGATCAAAAGATGCAGACCGTAAATTCCGTACTCGGCCCGCTCGACCCCGCCGCTCTCGGCTTTACCCTTTCGCACGAGCACGTGTTGCTCTCGAGCGCAGGGATCAGGCACGTGTACCCCGAGTTCATCGACCGCGACGCGATAGTCCGGGACGCCGTCGAGCACTTCGCCGAGTGCAAGGCCGAGGGTGTCGACACGCTCATCGACGTGACCACGCTTGACCTCGGCCGGGACGTGGAGCTGGTCGCCGAGGTCTCAGAGCGCTCGGGCATGAACATCATCTGCTGCACCGGCACCTGGCGCGACATCCCGCGGGCCTTCTGGGAGGCGGACCCCGACGACATCGCCGCGCTCTACGTCCGGGAGATCACCGAGGGCATAGAGGGCACGGGCATAAGGGCCGGGATAATCAAGGTGGCAAACGACGCGGAGGGCGTGACTGCGGAGGGAGAGATCATACTGCGCGCGGCGGCCAGGGCCTCGAGGGCCACGGGCACGCCCATATCGGCGCACAGCTGGGCTCCCGGCCGGGTCGGCGAGCTCCAGATGGAGGTGCTCACCGACGAGGGCGTCGACATGGAAAGGGTCTACATAGGCCACTCCAACGACACGACGGACCTTGACTACCTTACCGGCATTGCGCGCGCCGGGGCGTGGATCGGCATGGACCGGACCCCGGGCGCTCCCATCCGGGAGGCCCCCTCGGCGGAGGAGCGGACCCGGACGCTCAAGGCCCTGATAGACGCGGGCCTGTCAGGCCGCGTAATGGTGGGCCACGACTGGTCGATCTACATGGGGACCAACGGCGAGGACACCCGCAGGAGGTTCGACGAGCACAACCCCGACAGGTTCCTGTACATCACCCGGCGACAGATACCGCGGCTGCTCGAGCTCGGGGCGTCCCAGGAAGACATACACCGGATCACGGTCGAAAACCCGCGCCGCTTCTTCGGCGGTTGACCGATCCGGCTCAGGTGCCGGTTCCGCCGGATGGGTCGTTATCCGGCAGAGCTACATCTCCGCGTCTTTGCATGCGAGCGCCGCTGCGGCCCCGCTAGGACGCCAGCGCCAGCTCCCTGCCGGTTAGCAGCATCACCTCCACGGGACTGATTCTCGCGACCTCCTCGGCCACGCTGCCCGGCATCAACCTGGACAGGCCGGCTCGGCTCCCGGGGGTCATGGCGATCAGGTCTGCACGCCAGTCGACGGCGAATTCCACGATGCCCCTGGCCGCCGAGAAGTGGCCCTTGACCACGCACTGGTACCTCATCCCTTCCCAGCCCCTGCGGGAGACGGCGTCTTTCAGGTAGGCCATACCGACCTGCCTGCGGTCCCTCTCCCAGCCCTCGTTCCAGAGCGCGAATCCACCGGCGGCTACTACCGCCGGATTGACGACGATAAGTGGAAACACCATGGGCATGGGGGTGAGCTCGCTCCTTACCAGGTCGAATACCTCCTCGGCCTCAATGGTCCCGTCTAACGGCAGAACTACCCTCTCGTGCATGGCGTCCCTCCTTTCGGTATATGTGGCCTCTACGAGGCCAGCGCCAGTTCCTGATCCCCGACTATCGCCACCCTTATCGGACTGAGCCTGACCACCTCCCGGGCCACGCTGCCCAGGAACAACCTGGACAGGCCCGTCCGACCCCGGCTGCTCATGGCGATGAGATCGGCCGCCTTGTCAATCGCGGTCTCAACGATGGCCCTGGCCGCACTCGGCCCCTGTCTTACGACGCACTGATATCGGGCTCCGCCCCACCCGTTGGTCTCCATCGCGGAGCGAAGCCACGACAGGGCCTCCGCCCTGCGCCTCAGCTCCAGTTCGTCGCTCCAGATGGCGTGTCCTCCCACCCCAACGTATACGGCCGGCTCGATGACCATGGTCGGCAGGATCATCGCATCGGGTGACGCCAGTTCGCCCAGGTGGTCGAACACCTGCTCTGAAACCTCCGAGCCATCCAGCGGCACAACAACTCGCTTGAACATTTGCGGCCTCCTTGTTGCTGTGGGGCGCGTCAAACCTTCGAGAGGAAACTCACGTCTTTCGCCGCGGGTCCCACCGCCTCATCCCGCGATAGTTCATCGTCGACCTCACCAGACCCACGGAGCGACGGCTGCGGGCATCAGGTCAGCCTCCTCGAGCACGAGGACATCCATGGGCGCTTTGACCCTGACGTCGACCGCGACGAACCGCCGGTTCGGTGTGGCCGAGTCCGGGTGCGATCTCGTGTACATGGCGATCAGGTCCGCCGACACGGATAGCGCATACCGCAGGATTCCGTCGGACACATTGCTGTTCGACACAACGGCGCTGACCACCCGGGCGGTGCAGCTGTGCCAACGCGCCAGGGCAACGCCGTACCCCAGGTGGCGACCAATGACCTCACCGGGCGGTTGTTCGTGCCGCTCCGGCCCGCCGGCATCCGGTGGCCGTACGACCTGGAGCAGGTGTATGACACCCCCGGGGGCGAGGAGGTGCTTCACCTCTGTGATCACCCTCTCAGCTGCGTCGGTCCCGTCCAGCGGAACCACCACCTTGCTATACATGTCGGCCTCCAAAAAAATGGGCCGCACGCTGCCCCGGTCCCGGGCAATGTCGTGCGGCCCAATGTGCGCTTGGCGCCTCCTGATTCAGGTTGTGGTTGTCTTTTGAGTTCTTCTCTTGTTTCCGGTCTTACAGGATGTCTATTCCACCCTAGTGCACAGGGTGGTTGTTGTCAACAATATGTAAGACCCCAATATCGCAGGTCTATCCTGTGAAAGTGAACACATTCACTAGTCTGTCATGCGATGGGCGTTCAGACTCTCGATTTCCGCTCTCTGTTACATTGTTACGGCACGAGACCGCTGCTCCATTGGGCGATTGGCCAGAGCGCGAGGCGTGCCCCTGGAACCGTCCCCGAATACGCGACGGGCTGGAGGGCATCCGGCTCTTCAACTGGTTGACTCACCCCCTATTGCCGCCTTGTTTCTGCACGGCGATCACTGATCAACTCATCTACCAGAGACCTAACACCGCCGGTGCGTCTGCCCACAATCTCCTGCGACTTGTTGATCACCTCAGCATGCGTGAAGATCCGCAGCTCGCCACGGTCCAGCCGGACGGCGATCGCATCACCTTCACGCAATCCAAGGACACGGCGAAACTCCACGGGAATGACCACGCGCCCACGGCCGTCCATCTTGGTCACTATCTGCTTCATATCGCACCAATATTCACCTACTACGGTACCGCCATCCCCGCCTGTAACGCCCGTGTCAGCGCTCCCGCACTGACACCACCCGCCCAACGTACAGACCCCCGGGACACCATGGCGAATATGTTCAATCCATTCTTCACTGCCAGGGATGCTGGGAGGACCACAGGGCTGGGACTGAGCTTGGCTTGTGACGTGGTGCCGGAGCACGGGCGACACTCGGAGGTGAACGTGACGTTGCCGGCTCACCCCGGAAGAACAAGACAATAACACCGCAGAGGCTTTCCCTGGGCTGATGAGCGGTTTGCCTCTCAGGAGCCTTCGGCTGAGGACTCCATGATACTGCTCACCGGCTTTCCGATGTCCGATTGCGCGAGTTGAATCAGGGGGTGGAGATCACCGCGTACCGGGCGACTTCAGCTCGGGAAAGTAGGTGGAGAAAAATCCCCGGTCCCGCGTGAGAAAGGCATCCGATGCAGACAAGGCGTGGGCCCCGATGAGAAAGTCGGTGATTATCTGCTCCCGGGGCCCACCAGCCTCACGGTACCTTTTCCAGCGTTGTCCCGCCTTATAGGCTATCGACGAATCGATCGGGGGCAGGGCAGCCTCCATCTCTCTGAGTGACTCGTCTAGCGCGGTCCGGGAAGGAAAGGCGGGCACGAGTACCGCGTACACCAAGTCGCACACGACTATGGCTCCACCATCGTAGGCTGCTCTCAGCCACTGTCTGGATCGGGGACCGTGTTCGTCGCTGGGCAGGAAAACGTCCAGCAGGACATTGGCGTCGACAGCGGTTATCACCTTCCCCTGATTTCCTCGATGTACTCGTCCACTCCGACCCCCTCGCCTAGGGCGCCTCCGCCAAGGATGCCGTACACGCGGTCCACTGGATGATCGGACGATGTCTTCTTGCGGATGAGAAGGCCGTTTTCCGTTGGGCTGATCTCGATCTCCACGTTGTGATGCAGACCGAATCGCATCCGGAGGGCCTTGGGTATCGTTATCTGGCCTCTTTCAGATATGTGCATGATCTATCCAGTATGAATATATGTGCACGCCGTTGGCGGGATGTTTGCACTCTAGTGCGAAAAAGGCTGTGCTTCTCTTTCCTCGCTTCTACATGTTCTTCGATTGACGATGATTGACCCTTTGTTGGAGGTCTTCGCACCTGCGCATCAGTTCCTCAAACGTCTCCTCGTCGCTGTGGAGCATGCCGTCAGCCACCATCCTCCCAAAGTCGTCGGCCAGTGCTCCATAAGATGAACCCTCTGGCACCAGTTGCAGATCTCCGGACACGGCTGCCCCGTAGTCTATCCAGTCCCGTGCCGCGTCCCTCTCGCGGAAGAACGTCGACTTGTGCCGTGCCACCTTCAGGGCCAGTTTTCGGTCGCTTATGGCCCTGTTTGCAAAGCCAGCATCGTCTAGGCGGACAAGGTCGTGCCAGTGTCTGGATAGCCGTTCCCCCCTGCTTCGCTGCTGGCGGCAGAAAACGTGCACGGCGGTCGCCTTCTCCCAGAATGTGCGCTCCGCCAACATGACAAAGGTGTTGGCTGAGGGAAATGCTACTCCCGCTACATGAGGGGCTGCATCGCACTCTATCGGACATTGTCTGCGAGGCTGCCCGGTCGACCGAGCCCCAAACTCGACCAGCAGCTCCGGCCTGACAAAGCCATAGTCCGGGAACAGAGGCTCATAGGCGACGAACATCCGATCCCCATTGGTTTGTATCCGTGCCGAAAGGCCGGTCTCAGCAAGACTGCCTTCGATTGTGGGCCGTGCTTGGCTTTCCACCCAATCAGCCAACCGCCTCCTTATCTCCCCCGTCCACTTCCGTTCCTGACTGGGAGTGGGCGGAAGCGGTTCCTCCCCGTATCCCTCTACCAGGTCAGAGGCGATGGCCCGGATGTCGTAGGTGATGTCCAGGTCTTCCGAGAATCGACGGATGGCGCGATAGGCCTTGGCTAGGGAGGTGCCGCCCTTGAACGTCAAGTTCGTCCCGAAGGGACTTTCTGCGAGTGAGCGTAGCGTATGCACGACCCAGACATCCTTCTCCAGAAGATGGGCACGACGCCCGCTGCGGCCGGCGGCCACCTCCAGGGCGTCTCGTCGGTTCGCAAGGGAGAGCGAGTGAAACGGGACATCAGTCATTGGCCATCATCGCGCTCACAGCTTCTGCCATCCACGCAGGCATCACTGCACGCGCAGCGGACAATTCCTGAAAGTCCTCAGGGGAGAGCCTACGCCCAACTACCTGCAGGCCAGGCTTGACCTCATTAGGACCCAGCCAGGACAGGGCACGAACTGCCTCGCCTGCAGGCCGGTGCGGTGCCGCCAACTGCCAGCGGGGAGCATGGCGCAGTTCCACCGTTAGTTCGCCGAGCCTCAACTTTCGATCGCGTCCTGAGGTCAGGTAAACGGACTTTACCGGCACCTGTGTCGTCAGACCGATCGCGTTCGCGGCCGCACCGCCGCTTGGTACGATTGTCTCCCCCCAGAGCCTGGACAGCGATGCGATCACCCTATCGACAGCAGGTGGTCGAGGGCCGAAGCGAGTCTGGATGGGCTGCACGTAGATGCCCTGGTATACCCGCATGAGTTTCCCCTTGCGTGCAAGACGCGACAGCGCCTGATCAACGGCAGCCCTGCTGCCTAGGTGAAGCAGGGCGCCTGGACACAACAGCGTACCCTCCGGCGATCGGGAAGCTTGATCAATTATGCGATGTGGAAGGCTCGGCATAGAACCCTTATCCTAGTTAATGTGTCAGAAATAAAGAATAATATCTGACAGTATACAAGGCTAGAAGGATGGCTAAGAAACACTTGACTTGGTTCGGGTACCACGATTGACGCTTACTCAAGCGGAGGTCGTCATCATCGCGCCATTCCAGAGGGCGAGCTCGGGCGGCTCGATCATGGGGATGTACGTGTCGGCTTCTTCGCCTCGAATGAAACGGGCAGCCTCCTGGGGGGCACCGATTTCTGTCCCACCAACTTCATTCCTAGCTCGCAATTGACCTAGACGGTTCTGCCCGTTTCTCGCCTGCCCGGTCGCGAAAATTAGAAAGGCCCCGCCGCGGGGCGGGGCCTTTGGGAGGTGTCCTAAGGAACACCTACCTGGAACACCTCCAACTACTACTATCCAATGCGCATAACCTCCTTTCTGAAGGCCACCAATTTCCCCCCTTGCACTGCCTCCACCAGTACCCCAGTGCCTCCATGCCGGATTATACCGCCGCCCTCCTTCGGCGAAAACAGCCTCAGCGGTACGTTGCCATTTCAATCGATCACCGGCGCCCTGGCGGGGCCGCGGCGCCGAAAGCCCGGCGGTCAGGCTATGGGACTGTCAGCCGGAACCCCACATCTCCGGCCGGACCGAGCCGAAACCGCGGTACGCCACGGGCTCTATATCGCCGGGCATATACATCGGATGCCGCGGGGAGCCGTCCGCGTTCAGCGCCAGGCAGTAGACGACACGGACACCCGATCCTCGCAGGAACTCCACCATCCGGGCATCGCGGCCCTCGAGGGAGCCGAGAACGCCCCAGGCGACCACCACCATCTCCCCGCTGAGCGTTACAGACGCCACGTGCTCAAGGTTCGTCGCGACGATGTCGGCGGGCTCGGGACCGGCCGCCTTCAGGTCGCCCGGATAGGTCGCAACAAGGGGCGAGAGGTTGACCACGTTAAGCGACGGCGCGCCCCACCTGCGGGCAAAGCCGATGCACCTTCTGATCGTGGGATCGTCTGCGTGCTCGTCCGCTCTGGACGGGTTGAGGCCTATGAACGTTATTCCGTCCGGCAGCCTGACCGCGGCAGGGCCCAGATCGACGCTCCGGGTGAGCAGGTAGCGGTAGCGCCGGTCGTCCGAGAACACCGCTCCCCGTCTCCCTTCGGTCATCTCCGCTGCCGGTCCCGGACGCCACTGCCGGCAGGTGGCTCCCGTCTCGGTTCAGATGGCCGGGTCATCGCTTGGACGAAGCACGGGGCGACGCACCGCCTATACGGGCGGACGGAGTCTCATGTATCCGGACGCCTGCTCGTAGGCATAGGCCGCCCGCAGGATCGTCGGCTCCATGAACGGCCCTGCCGCAAGCTGCAGGCCGGAGGGAAGGCCCGCCTCCGTGAGCCCGCACGGGACCGAGATCGCCGGCAGACCCGTAAGGTTGTATGGGCCCGTGAAGCTGGGCATCGCCGTCACTGCGGTCCCGGGGCCCGCATCGTGGCGGGGCGCTGCGACCGCGAAGGTCGGGGACGCTATCACGTCAACCCTGCTCAGGGCGTCGGCGAACTGTCGCTTAAGCACATTGCGGGCACGCTGGGCCTGCACGTATTCGGTCATCGAAAAGAGCCCGCCGATCCTGAATTCGGCCCTGTTGAGGTCGCCGTAGAGTTCGGGGCGGTCCCTAAGGTTGCGCTCGTGGAAGGCGTAGCCCTCTCCGAGCAGAATCGCCAGCGCCGCAGCATCGGCGATGTCCAGCGCCGGTATCGAAATCTCCTCTACGTGCGCCCCGAGCGACTCCAGCTCTGCGATCGCCAGCTCGGCCAGATCAAGGGGCCCGCTCTGGACCAGTGGCCTTGTCCTATCGAAAAAGAAGTGGCGCGCCACGCCTATGCGCATGCCTCTGATGCCGCCCTCCAGCGCGGCACGGTAGTCCGGGACCGGCGCGGCCGAGCTCGTAGGATCGCCCGGATCGTACCCCGCGATCGCCCCGAGCATGATCGCGGCATCCTCCACGGTGGGCGCTATCGGCCCTGCGTGATCAAGCGTCCAGCTGAGCGGCAGGACGCCATGGCGCGACACCCGACCGTATGTGGCCTTGAGGCCCACCACGCCGCAGAACGCCGCCGGCGCGCGGATCGAGCCCCGGGTGCATGAGCCCATCGTCCCCATCGCCAGGCCGGCCGATGCGGCGACCGCCGAGCCGCTGGACGATCCCCCCGCGTGGTGCTCGAGGTTCCAAGGGTTGCTCGGGATGGTAAACCCGCTCGTCGGATCCGGCCCTCCGGCTGCGTTCTCGCTCATGGAGAGCTTGCCCAGCAGAACCGCCCCGGCCTCCCTGAGGCGAGCGGTCACCGTGCCGTCCTCCGCGGGCACCCTGTCCGCGAAGATCCTCGAGCCCGAGGTGGTGGGCACACCCGCCGTATCGAAAAGGTCCTTCAGCGCTATGGGTATGCCGTGGAGAGGTCCCCGGTCGTGTCCGGCCGAAAGCTCGGCCTCGGCACGGCGGGCCTGCTCCATCGCAAGGTCCGCCGTAACGGTGATGTACGAGTTCAGCGAGGGGTCCAGGGCCTCGATCCTCTCAAGGAAAGCGCCCGCCAGCTCGACCGGGGACACCGACCCGGACCTGATCAGCGAGCCGGCCTCCGCGATCGTCAGGTAGTGCAGGGGCGTCGTGGTCATCGCCGCTCCCTGTTCGGCTCAGGCTCGGGCGAAAAGGCCACGGCGAGATCGCCATCGCCAAGGTCCATCTCTCGCAGCGGCTTAAGTATGCGCATGGCGGTCTCAAAGCGCGCCTTAAGGTCCATAAGCTCGGCCTCGGTCAGCCGGTAGCCCGCCCTGTGGGTCAGCGCCGAGAACTCGGCATTATCCATCTGCTCCTCCTGGCTGTCTTCCCGTCGCCCTGGTGGTCAGGGGTCATGAAGCTTTCCTAAATCCCGCACCGGAAACTGCCGGTAAGAGTGGGCTGCGAGTGCCTCCTCGTCCAGTTCCATGCCCAGTCCCGGACCCTTCGGGACCCTTATGAACCCCTCCTCTACCACGATTGGACTGGAGGTGATGCGGCGCGAGAGCGTGTCCAGGTTGACGAAGAACTCGGTGATCACGAAGTTGGGCATGCACGCCGCGGCGTGGGCCGTTGCCGCAAGGCCGATCGCGGTGCTGTTGTAGTTGTGCGGTGCGACGCCGACCATGTAGGTCTCGGCCATGGCCGCGATCTCCCGCATCTCCAGGATGCCGCCGACGTTGCATACGTCCGGGTTGATGATGTCCGCGGCCCCGGTCTCAAAGACCCTCCTGAACTCGAACTTAGAGTAGAGCTCTTCGCCGGTCACTACAGGGATCGCGATCTGGGCACCAGCAGCGGCGAGCGCCTCCATGTTCTCGGCGAGCACCGGCTCTTCAAACCAGAACGGGTGGTACTGCTCGATCTCCCTGGCAAGCCGCACCGCATGCATCGGGGCCAGCCTCCTGTGCACCTCGATCAGCACGTCTACCTTCGGACCGACCGCATCCCTGACCGCCGCGACGTTGGCCGCGGCACGGCGGAGGACGTCGCCGTCAACGTAGGTCCGCCAGGGCCCGGGAATCGGGTCGAACTTGAGCGCGCCAAAGCCCATCTCCACCGTGGCCGCGGCCCGCTCGGCAAGTTCTGCGGCATCCTTTGAGCCCCCGTACCAGCCGTTGGCGTAGACCCTGAGCCGGTCGCGGACGGGGCCGCCCATCATCGAGTGCACCGGAACGCCGAGCGCCCTTGCACTCGCGTCCCACATGGCCTGCTCGAGGCCGCTCAGCGCGCTGAACAGGTCCATCGACCCGCGGCGCGCGGCCACGTCGTCGTAGACGATCTGGGTGAAGTTCTTGACCAGTGCCGGGTCGCGCCCGATCAGGTAGCGGGCGAGCTGGTCGACGTGGGCGACGATCTGGGTGTCGCGGTCTGACTGGGTGTAGCACTCGCCCCAGCCGACTATGCCCTCGTCGGTCTCGATCCTCACAAAGCAGAGGTTCTTGGACCCCGCTCCGTACACGGACCCGGCCTCAGGCGGGTGGACGAGAAAGGCCTTGACGCCGGTGACTCGCATTACGGCGTGATGTTAGCACGCGGCCGCCTCCCATCCTTGAGACGAACCATTGACCTTTTAGCGACGTTCGGGGAGCACCTTGCTACTGGTCGAACTGGGATCTAGATTGCCCCGTCGCGCGGATCATATCGAGAAGAGCGCTCCGTGAATTCTGGAATCGTCATCCAGAAACCGAGCGGCCGTTAAAGGCCCGGCATAGCAAGGTAAAGGAAGCAGACTAGTCTGCTTTTCCGACGTGGTCCAACGCAGCCCGAGGGCCAGCATAGTCGGGGAGACCGCGTTGTATGTCGAATCCGACACAATGACTTTCGAATTGTTGCAAGGGTCTTCTACCCGAGGCGAACAGTCTACATCCGCCTTTTGGTACCCACGGGGAATATGACCGCATCAATCGTGAAGGGGGTGTAGTCATGGCACATATCCGGGCGATTCGCTCACAAAGGGACTACGACGCCGCGTTGACTCGGATTACGGAGCTTATGGACGCGCTCTCCTTCCCTGGAGGGCAACTGGACGACGCAGGTGATCCCGGCCGGGTCGAGCTAGATGTACTTACTGACCTCGTGGAACTCTATGAAGAGCGGCACGATCCCATCGGCCTTCCCGATCCCATCTCCGCCATCAGGTTTCGGATGGACCAGGCGAATCTAACCTGCCGGGATCTTGTGCCCTTCATTGGAAGTCGGGCCAAGGTTTCTGAGGTCCTTGCGGGGAAGCGGCCCATTACCATTTCCATGGCCAGAGCCCTTCACCATCATCTGGGTATACCAGCCGAAATCCTCCGCGGCTAGGACAACTCAGGGCAGTGAATGCCCATCTCAGCTAGTCCGCCGCGACGGAGAGCGCCGCACTGAAGATTTCCAAACGTTGCTGGTGCACTCGCCCGCATCTGTCAGGCCTCATCTAGGCCCGTCTCGTGTCCAATCCACGTCCAACACGGCCTCCTGACTGAGGACTTTCGCCGTCAGTTCTAACCCTTGGCGAAGGGTTGGGGTGCTGGAAGGTCCGACACCAGAGCACCCCACAGGCATAGCACCGAGCGGATGGCTAGGCAGATCAAACGCCGACGAGACGAGGAGGGTTTCGGCCTCAAAGGGCTTGTAAACGATCAGGCGGTGTAACCTCTCTGGAACAACGACGGGCCCGAGGGCCTGAGAGACGGAACACACCGCCAATGGTCGAAGAAACCTTCGAGTGCCGGCCATCACCAAAGCCTGATTACGAGCGACTGGACAACTGGCTCAGGTGAATCAGGCCATGTCAGGTTGCGCTGCAACTGAAACAAGTGACGTCCGGCCACTCGGCCCCGAATAGTGACGTTCGAGAATCGGCCTGGACATCTCCCTACATGACCTGGTGTCCACTTGAGCATCACAAACTGACTACTCGATTGCGAAAGGCAATGTTGTCAACAGCCGGGTTGATCGCCTTGATGCTGCTCGCCACCGCATGTGGACAGCCTGACCTTGAGCGACCTGATGATGCTCTGACACCTGCTACTCCTTCGCCGCAGGTGCCCCAAGGCACCCCTGACCTCCCGTCGGCCGATTCGCCGGTCGACGTCCCCCAGACGCCCACGGACACACCTGAACCCCCAACTCCGACTCCAACCCCCGTACCTCCTACGCCCACGAAGACCCCCGAGCCACCGACGCCCACCCCGACCCCGACTCCCGTACCCCCAACACCGACGGAGACTCCTGAGCCACCGACGCCCACTCCGACTCCGACTCCCGTACCCCCAACTCCAACGGAGACGCCCGAGCCACCGACGCCCACGCCCACGGTGACGATAGAGATCAACGCCGAGTCACCCAGCGAGCTGGTCATAACCTGGTCGCACGATTCGGACGGCCCGGTCCAGCAGGAGCTGCTCAGGGATGGCGAGTTAATAGCCGAGCCCGCACAGGACCAGAACTCATACACGGACAGCGACCTCGATCCAAACAGGCGCTACGAGTACCGGGTAGTCCTTAGGCGGGGCGACGAATCGATCGCGACGGGCGAGGCGGCTGCGGCCACCCTGGCTCACTCCCCAGGGGCAGCGGGTCCGTTCGACGCCCACGCGACAGGATTTTCGCTTGTGATAGTGGACGGTATCAATCCCCCCGAGACCACGTACAAGGTCACCGTCTGGAACGAGGAGTGGTATCGAAATGCGAAGCACTACTCGGATTGGAGCAACTCACGGTGCAGGACCTTTGAGGATCTTCCGACCGGACTGCCATTCGAATTCGAGCTCGTCGCAAGGAACCTCGACGGTGTCCGGACGATCCCGGTCCGCAGGACGATCCACGGCAAGGAAAGGCTGGTACTGCCAACCGCCGAAGCGGAGAGTGGCTCCGGTCAGGACACCGCTCCGGAGGCCCCGAAGTGCCAGGTCCTCGAGACCCTTGAGCCCTACGACATCGAGAGCACGCCGGCCTTGCTTCTGCTGTCGGGATTCTCGGTCGCCGCTCTCGATCCAATACTGGCAAGGCTCTGGGTGGAGGACGGCCTAGATGAAACCGAGCGCAGGGTGATGGACTACCTGGGGCAGGTCGCCGCAGAAGATGAGGCGGCGGCGCTGAGGGTTCTCGACCATCCCTTCCTTGAGACGGTGGAGCCCCACGACGCCCAGAGCCTGGCGGACCTGCTGATGGTGCCGGGATTTTCGGCCGCCGGCATCGAATCCGTGTTGGCAAGGCCCTGGGTGGAGGACGGCCTGGATGAAACCGAGCGCAAAATAATTGATCGCCTGGGGCAACTCGCCGCAGACGATGAGGCGGCGATGCTGCGGATTCTCGAGCTGCCCTTCCTCGAGACGGTAGAGCGCCACGACGCCGAGAGCCTGGAGGATCTGCTGAGAGTGCCGGTGTTCTCGGTCGCCGCCCTCGAATCCATACTGGCAAGGCCGTGGGTGGAGGATGGCCTTGACGTATACGAGCGCAGGACGATCGGCCGTCTCAGGGACATCACGAGAAGAGACGAGATGGCGGCGGCGCGGATTCTCAAGATGCCCTTCCTTGAGGCCGTCGGTTCCGATGACGTGCTTATGCTGGACTCCCTGCTGGGCATGGCAGATAACGGGCCGGCGCTCCTGGGTGAAGTGGCGAAGCTGGACTGGATCGCCGACGGTCTGGACGAGACCGAGACCGCTCTCGTGCGGGATCTTGGCTGGATCGCAATAGGCGATGAGGCCGTGGCGCTGAGGATCGTGGGCATGCCCTTCCTACAGGCGGCCGAGTTTGCGGGCGAGCCCGAAGCGTCTGCGGTCAATGCCCTGTGGGCGTTGGGGGCGCACAGCCAGAAGGCTCTCGCTACCGTGATTGAGAGGACGTGGGTATGGGATGGGCTCGACGATTTCGAGGCGGGGATGGTCTGGGATCTTGGCTGGATCGCTAAACGCGACGAGGATGCGGTCCTGCGGATCATGGACATGCCTTTTCTCCAGGCCACCGAGCTTGCGGGCGAGCCTGAGGCCTTGGCGGTTAATGCCCTGTGGTCCCTGGGATGGAACAGTCAAGACGCTCTCGCGCAACTGATCGAGTTTCCCTGGGTCAAGGACGGGCTCAACGAGTATGAGGAGGCGGTGGCGCGAAACCTTGGATGGATCGCCAGTAATGAAGAGGCTCAGGCTCTACGGATCCTGGCGATGCCCTTCCTTGAGACCGTCGAGCCTGTTGATGGCGCGGCGATGGTATCGCTGGGAGGCCTGGCTCTGCACAGACAGGAAGCCTTCCAGCGCGTCATGTCCCATCCGACGCTGAGCGGCGGTATTTCCGGCGACTGGCCAAAGATCGTCGCTGTACTTAACGGCGTAAGCCAGACCGATCCGGACCTGGTCGACGTCCTGTTGGATCCCGATCAGGTCACCATTGAAGAGCGCATGACCGATCTGCCACTGGCCGGCGAGGTCCAGATGGCGATCATACGCATCCAGCCGGGCGCGGAGCGAAGCATGGACCTGCTGGAGTACGCCGTGCAGTACGCCGAGGAGTTCATGTCAGTACCCTTTCCAACCGGCTATGTAGCTTGGCTGTTCGTGGATAAGACGAGTCTCCCCAGCGCGGCAGGCTCCAATTACGGCACGCACATAGCAAGTTGGTCTGTCTACGATGCCGACGAAGGCAGCAGTCACTACGCCGATTTCACTGGTGGTCATATCGCCCACGAAGTCGCCCACTACTACTGGAGGGGAAACAGGGCGTGGATCAACGAGGGGATAGCCAACCTGATGACCTACGCCTCTGAGAACGCCCGTCTTGGCAGCCCCGTGACCGTAGACGCCCGCCCGTGCGGATACGCACGCACAATTGCAGAACTGGAGAGCCTGGATCCCCCGCTGGGCGAACCCGCGTTCAGTTGCAACTATGAACTGGGCGAACGAATCTTCGTGGATCTTTACCGCAATCTCGGCAGCGATAAATTCCGGAGCGGTCTGCGCGCCCTCTACCTTGGGTGGGAGGCCGCAAAACGGGATGAAGAGCGGCATGGCGCCGGGATGGACATAGAGTTCATCAAGACGGCATTTGAGGACTTTGAGGATGCAGGCGGCTTTCCTGTAGAGGCGATAGCGGACCGCTGGTATGACGGGACGGAGCCATACGATGCCTCCGGCAGGGACACCGACCCGGCCAACCCGCATCTGGTCACAATAGACGGCCGCATACATACCGCTTACCTGTCAACGGAGATAGACGGACCAACCGTAATGAGGATCTCCGCGGAGGACGTGGATGATTGGCTGTGGCTCGTGATCCGCTGGACCTACAGCGTGGGTTCCAACACGGAAGTGGACCTGGAGATCGTTCACTACTACGAGGACGGTTTCGAATTCGGCCGCCGCAACGCGTCCTTTGTAGCGGACACCAAATACAACAACGGGTTATGGAAATGGTGGCTGCACGTAGGAAGTGACCCCTCGGCACGCTGGGCCACCGGAAATTACCGCGTCTACGTTTACAACGAGGGGCGAAAGCTGGTTGAGCTGGAGTACGAGGTCACACCTTGAACGGCCACTCAAGGTGTGACCTCCAGGTTGGCCCAATGACGCACCACTTTGCCTCGATCAGCACGTCCACCTTAGAACCGAACGCCTCCCTGACCACCGCGACGTTGGCCACGGCGCGGCGAAGTACATCAGCGTCGACGTAGGTACGCCAGGGACCAGGAAGCGGGTCGAACTTGGGCGCGCCAAAGCCTGCCTCCACGGTGGCTGCGCTCCGCTCGGTAAGCTCGGCGGCATGGCGATCCCCAAAAGCCGGGAACATGAGGGGTTGGCCATGAGTCCACCGAACCTTCCTAGCGGACCTTTAGCCTCTTGATGGCATTTGGGGAACACTTGGACTGCCCATGCGGCAACCATGTTTGTCAAGAAGTTTCTTGAGGACCGGCCCTCACTCTCCTAAGCTTGCCGAACGTGTCTTCCTGAGCCGCACCTAGGCAGTCCGTTAGAGTCGGAATCCATCCCGGCACGTTAGGAGTTTGCGATGGCCGCACGCGAGAAATTTTCCAGCCAGGCAGATCCCGATCTGCTATCCAAGATGCGAGAGATAGCCTTAAGCGACGGGCGTCACCTGCAGGCAGTCCTGGAAGATGCCATGAGGGGATACATAGAGAGCAGGGAGCAGCAGAGGGTCCGGCCCAACGTGATGGCCCATTACCGAGCAGGCCTCGAAAGGAACAGGCGTCTTGGTGAGCTGCTGGCTAGGTGACCATTGAATTCCCCACGATACCGGCGATTGTCGCTGGCCGAGTTCGCTATGAAACAGACAACTACCGGCTCCTTTCCCAGTTCGTGGGCACCGGAGAAGTTAAGCGGCATTTCGCAACAGCCGTATAGCGACAGATCATGCCGGGTGCACTTGACGTAAGCTGCCACACCCTGGACAACTCAAGGCAGCATATGCCTATCTCAAGTGGTCCATTCCATACATCTCGCTCGACAACCTGTTTTGGCGGCAAGTGACCGCCGCCTACGAGCGCTCAGGCGACTTGAGGCTTCCACCAGTGGTGATGCAAGCATCCGAATTCCACAATATGTCGTGTTTTGAAACCAGGGTTTGAAGCTCCATCAACTTTTACACTTTTGCGCCAAAAAGTGTAAAACACTCTTCCTTGCCTGTTCCGGAGGTCGGGGGCGGAGATAAGCCGGGATGTCCCGGTTGAATCCTAGTAGCAATGGACACTAATAGTGTGAGCCACTATTATAATGAGTGTGATCAGGAGTTACCGGGACCGGGTTACTGAAGCGGTCGCTGAACGACGACCCGTCAGCAGGCTACCAGGGGATATCCAGCGTAGGGCACAACGCAAACTGATGATTCTCAACAACGCCACCGGCCTGGATGACATGCGAGTGCCGCCGGGAAACCGCCTGGAAGCCCTTTCAGGAGATAGGGTTGGTCAGTTCAGCATCCGCGTAAACGATCAGTGGCGAATCTGCTTCGTCTGGGACGGAGGGAACGCCTATGAGGTTGAAATAGTGGATTATCACTGAGTTCGAAGCAGGAGAAGCGCGAGATGACTGGCAAGAAGGCACGCAAACCCGAAAGGCTGCCGCCCATTCACCCGGGGGAGATCCTGAACCAGGAGTTTCTCCTCCCGATGAATATCACCCAGTACCGACTGGCCAAGGCCATCGGTGTTGATGCCCGACGGATTCATTCCATAGTTCACGGTCAGCGGTCCATCACCGCGGAGACGGCCCTGCTGTTCTCGCGGTACTTCGGAAACTCCGCCGAGTTCTGGATGGGACTGCAGAGCCAGTACGACCTGGAGGTTGCCGAGGATGGCATGTCTCAGCGGCTGGAGACGGTAGCGGCACATTCGCCGTAGTAGTTAAGCAATCGGGGCCCCGACGCAGAGGAGCGGCTCTGGCGGTTCTTCAACCTGGCGGTCAGGCTTGCGACCGGTGATCAGATGCGTCCGATTCGGAAAGATCCGTCCATCGACGGCAGTGGTGAACCCGAGGGGTGATGGGTCCGGCAGCTCTTCTTACAGTCATCAGTCTGGGCGGTGTCGTTCAATCCTCCGTCATGGCTTGATGGCAAGCGAAAGTGCATTCGGCAGGATTCCGGACTGCGCTATCTTTGCCGACACCAGGTGGGAGCCGCCCAGCTTCTACTCCCATATCAGCTGGCTTGCAGAGCAGATCAACCTCCCACTGTACGTCGTCGACAACGGCCGGAGTCTATGCGAGGACACGAGGGCTCTCACAAACCACTCTGACTCGCTCAACTACGTCGACATCCCCGTCTACCTGAAGGGACGCAACGGCCAATCTGATGGGATCGGCAGGCGGCGGTGCACGCAGCACTACAAGATCAGGCCGGTCCAGAGCAAGATCCGCGAACTGCTGGGAGTCAGGAGGCGGCAGCGGGTTCCGTCCAGCACGAGGGTCGCACTGTGGCTTGGGATATCGACCGACGAGGCGATGCGTATGAGGGACTCTCGTGACCGGTGGATACGCAACCGCTATACGCTCATCGAGGCGGGCGTGTCGCGGCGGGATTGTGTGGCATGGTGGGAGGCGCGGTACGACAGACCATTGGAGAGATCGGCCTGTGACGCCTGCCCCTTCCAATCACGTCGCAGATGGGTGGAGACAAAGCGCAGGTGGCCGCGGTTGTTCGCCGAGGCGGCGGAGATCGACCTGAAGTTACGGGACGGGCTGGCGTTCGCGAAGGAGCCCTACCTGCGTCCCCGCCGGACAACTCTGGCTGAGGCGGGGCGGCTTGACGAGGCGGAGCTTGGTTCGGGTGGGCAGAGCGACAGCTTCGACAACGAGTGCGAAGGACACTGCGGGGTCCGATCCGCAAGCAATCCTAGCTCCCGTGCTCTTGGTTGGTGAACATGCCGGCGAACTCCCGCTGGAGGCGGCCGTTAGAAGCAAGGCTCTGGCGAGTGTCTGGACGTTCATACGCCTGTCCCAATTAGTCTAGAATAGACTACATTCGGAAGTGTCATGGAGGTGCGTTGTGAATGGCGCCCAATCCGATCGCGTTTGGACCGTGGCGGAGGCCAAGGCCCGCTTGTCCGAGATCCTGCGCCTCGCCGAGTCGAAGGGCCCTCAGCGCATAGGCACTAGGAGGCCGTTCGTGGTCATCCCTGCCCAGCAGTGGGATGCTGCGATGCGACCTCCCACGTCACTGGGAAAGTGGCTCATTGAAAACACCCCTCGCGGAACGGATTTGGAGATTCCAAGCCGCGAAGGTAGCGGCAGGGAGATACCGTTCATCTCGGAAGAGAATCAATGAGCGGTTATCTGCTGGATACGAACGTGGTTTCGGAGACCGCGAGGAGGAATCCGAATCCGGCGGTGGTGGATTTTCTGGCCGCCAGCGATCACCTGTGGCTGTCGGCCATCGTGGTCGGGGAACTCGAGCTGGGCGTCCAGCTTCTACCGGAAGGCCAGCGTCGCAACGAATTGCAGGGTTGGCTCTCGATGTTGTTGGAAGAGTTCGGCGAGCGCGTGTTGCCTGTTCGGAATGAGGAGGCTCAGTGGGCTGCCACGTTCCAGGCGCATAGACACCGCAAAGGTGCGGAGCTGGCACTGGCCGACGCCCTGATCGCCGGTACCGCGAAGGCCAACGACCTGTTCGTCCTGACACGCAACGTCAGGGATTTCGCTGACCTGGACTTGGACGTGGTCAATCCCTGGGAGGCCAGCGGAAGGGCCTGAGCTTGCGGGGGTTACCCCAACAATGCAACGGAACCGTCCCAGCGTGCTTGGCATCTCGGATGCGGGCACCCGTCGTGTTCTGGGCCGGCTAGTGGATGCCAGCATCGTGACACGTAGAGGCGGGGACAGGTGGCCCCGCCTCTACGTCTCCCAGCGCCTCCTGGAAGAGATAGATAGACCCTTCTGTCGATCGCCAGGAACTATGTACCAGTAGATTGAGAAAACGCCAGGAACTACTGACCACTTCGCCAGGTGGGAGACCACCCTTGAGGAGTACTGAAGTCATCTGGCAACCGGCAAACTCCAGATCTGCCCCGCGCCTTGGCCGGACAGGACAATTCCACACACACCCCTGTGTCGTGCGGGAGGCACGATGAGGGGGCGGTTGGCCGTCCCTTTAACTCTGAAGACAGGGTGCCCCCGACACAATCTTCTGCCTCAGGCAACTCGGGGCAGAGGATACCCGTTCCACCCCGTGCCCCCCTTTCGCCAACCAGATTCTCAAACTCTCCGATCGATCGGATACTCAGGTTAGCTATATCATTGGCTAAGTTCATTCAGAAGGTGCCAGTGATGGTTATGGTGAACGTTCACGAGGCGAAGACCAACCTGTCTCGCCTGCTAAATCAGGTCGAGGCTGGCGAGGATGTCGTGATTGCCCGCAACGGCAAGCCCGTTGCCAGACTGACACCGGTCCAGAAGCGTGGCAGGCGACAGTTCGGCTCCATGAAGGGACTGATTTCAATAGATGACAGCTTCTTTGATCCCCTTTCCAAAGAAGAACTTGCCGCGTGGGAGGGCGATTGCGGTTGCGACTTTTGCTCGACACCCACGCGTTGATTTGGTGGTTCGCCGGCAGCGCACATCTTTCGCGTCGCGCCCGCCGGGCGATAGAAGACGAAGCCAATGAAGTAGTGGTCAGCGCAGCTTCGGCCTGGGAAATCGCCACAAACCACCGGCTCGGAAAGCTACCGGAGGCGGTGGAACTTGCCCTGGACATTGAGGAGAGAATCGCCCGCCAGGATTTTGGCGAACTCTCGATAACCATCGCCGACGCCGCCCGGGCCGGTATGCTGCCTGGTCCCCATCAAGATCCCTTCGACCGGATGCTCATCGCCCAGGCGCAGGCGTACAACCTGGTTCTCATATCCAATGAATCTCTCTTCGATCACTACGGCATACGCCGCCTCTGGTGATACTCGGATACATCAAAGATGTAAGGCCCGTAGTCCCCGCAGCGCTTCGCGCAAAAGGCCCACGGCTCCGCACGCGGATGTCCCCTAAGGGGATACTCACAGGGGCATGGTTTTGGCCCGTCAAATATGGGGAAAGGACAAAGGGAGGCCTCTCCCATGAACCTGAGGATGAGGCCCCGCAGGCAAGGACGCTAGCGCTTGGTGTACTGGGGCGCCTTGCGTGCCTTCTTGAGACCGTACTTCTTGCGCTCCTTAACGCGTGCGTCGCGTGTAAGAAGCCCGGCCTTCTTGAGGACCGGCCTCAGGCCCGGATCGGCCTCGCAAAGGGCTCTTGAAATGCCGTGGCGCAGCGCTCCGGCCTGTCCGGTGTGCCCGCCGCCGGAGACCTTGGCGACGACCCGGTACTGGCCGCCCACGCCGGCGACGCGCAGGGGCGTAACGATCATCTGCTGAAGGGCAGGGATCGGGTAGGCCTCCTCCACGGGCTTTCCGTTGACCACGATCGGCCCACGCTCCCGGTACACCCGTACCCGGGCGATCGCCGCCTTGCGGCGGCCGGTGCCATAGTAGTAAGTCTGCTGCTCTACCAACTCGGTCTCCTGCTCTGCGCGATCAATCCGATTCTCCGGACCTGATCGCCTCGATTATATCGGCCTTGCGGGCCCTGGAGGGCACGGGCACGCTGCGCTCCTTTGCAAGCTCCCTGAGCCTGGGCACCGTCAGCGCCTCTAGGTCCTCCTCGCCTGCCTCTGCCTGCATCTGTTCGGTCTCGGTTGGCTCTTCCCCGACTCCCGGCTCCTCGGCAGGCTGCTCCTCAACCACGGTCTCGGCAGCGGCCTCAGCCTGTTCCAATTCCGCCTGCGGCTCGGGTGCGGGCTCTGGCTCTGGCTCCACCTTCGCGGGTCGCGCCGGTGCCGGAGCCTCGACCGGCGCAGCCTGCGCCTTGCTGGCGTTTACCTGCGCCTGGTGGGGGTGCTCGTCGCCCTCGTAGAGCTTGAGCCGAGAGAGCATGTGCTTACCGCGGATGTTCTTTGGGAGCATGCCCTTTACCGCCTGCTTGAGCGCGCGGGTGGGATGCTTTTCAAGCAGCTCCTCCAGCGTCTGCTCGGTCAGGCCCCCGTGGTAACCGCTGTGGCGGTAGTAGATCTTGTCGGTGCGCTTGTTGCCGGACACGCGGAACTTGGCCGCGTTGACCACGACCACGAAGTCCCCGGCGGCAAGGTGCGGGGTGTAGGTGGGCTTGTGCTTGCCCTGCAGCAGCGTCGCGATCTCCGTCGATACCCTCCCGAGGGTCTTTCCCTCGGCGTCCACCACGTGCCACTCGGGCCTCAGGTCCGACTGCTTTACGTTGTACGGTCTGGTCCTTGTCGTCATCTTCTCTACTCTGTAACCGTGTCCACCGGGACATTCAGCCCCAGTTCCTCCGGGTAGCGGACCCTCATCAGGCACAGTCCCTGCGGGGGCATCGTGCGGGCCTGCGGCGCCTCGCCGTCTCCCGACAGGAGCTCCTCCACCTCGTGAGGCTCTATCTTTCCGGTGCCGGCGTCCACAATGACGCCCACCATTCTCCTTACCTGGTGCGGAAGGAAGGCGTTTCCCTCCACGTCTATGCTTATCCGCTCCCTATCGGTCCTTACGTCCACCCTGCTGACCTCGCGCACCGTGCTCGCGGCCGGATCGCTAAGCCGCCCGGCGAGCCCGGCGAAGTCGTGGACCCCGACCATCAGCCACGCCGCTCCCCTCATGCGGCCCAGGTTGAGCTCAAGGCCGACCACCACCGCGTTACGGTCGGCCAGCGGCGATCTGTGTCGCCTCCTGAGCAGCGAGTACCTGTACCACCTTGCGACCGCATCGCGCCTCGGGTCGAACCCCTCGGGAACGCCGTGGGCGCTGCGCACCGCGATGTCCTGCGGCAGATGGTGGTTCATCCCGGAGACGAACCGCTCGGGGGAGAGCGTCGATCCAGAATCGAACGCAATCACCTGGCCCGCCGCGTGCACGCCGGCGTCGGTCCTTCCCGACCCGGCGATCCGGACGGACTCTCCGGTCAGGGCGCCCGCGGCCGCCTCCAGCTCGGCCTGGACCGAGGGGGCGTTCGCCTGGTACTGGAACCCGCTGTAGCGGGTGCCGTCATATTCGATTATTAACGCCAGCCTTGTCACGATGCCCGGTGAGACGGCCCTGGCGGCCGGCCTAGCTGACCAGCTCGATGATCACCATCTCGGCCGCATCGCCGCTTCGCTGGCCCTTCTTGATGATGCGGGTGTATCCGCCCGCCCTCTCCGAGTACCTCGGTCCGAGGTCGGCGAACAGCTTTTCGACCACGTCCTCGTCGGTCAGGAACGCCGCCGCCTGCCTTCGCTGGTGGAGCGTGCCCTTCTTTCCCCGCGTGATCGTCTTTTCGGCAAGGCGGCGTATCTGCCTGGCCTTTGCCTGGGTGGTCTCGATCGACTCGTGGCGCAGGAGATCGGTGACGGCCCCGCGGAGCATCAGCATGCGGTGCGCCGTCGGCCGCCCCAGCGCTGAGCCGGCGACTCTGTGCCTCACCTCAGCCCTCCTCGGCCCGCTCGCCGTCGGCCACGGCCACCGCCTCGGGCTCCGGGTCGGCCGACTCGTCCGCGCCCTCTTCGGCTGCCGCCGACTCTTCGTCCTGTGGAAGGGGCAGGCCCATGTGGATCAGCCGTTCGCGCAGCTCGGTGAGCGACTTCTCGCCGAAGTTGCGTATCTGCAGCAGCTCCGAAGAGCGCATCGAAAGCACCTGGCCCACCTTGTCGATCCCGGCGCGCTTGAGGCAGTTGAGCGTCCGCGATGACAGCTCGAGCCTCTCGACCGGGATGTTGTACTGGTCCGGTGAGATCTTGAGCATTATCGGCGAGCCCTCGAGCCCCTCCGCCTCACCCTGCTGAAGGCTCGTGAACAGGAAAAGGTGCGATATCAGGACATCGGCCGCCCTCTTGACCGCGTCGACCGGCGTGATCGACCCGTCGGTCCAGACCTCGAGGACCAGCCTCTCAAAGTCGGTCCTCTGTCCCACGCGGGTGGGCTCGATCGAGTAGTTGGCCTTGCGGATGGGCGTGAAGATCGCATCGACCGGGAGGATGCCTATCGGCAGATCCTCGTCCACCGCGGCCGCCTTGTAGCCGACGCCCGGCTCGACGTTGAACTCCACCGAGAGCTTGGCCTGGTTGGAGGTGAGCGTCGCAAGGTGAAGCTCGGGGTTTACGACATCAAAGTCAGAGGAGGCCATTATGTCCGACGCGCTCACCTCGCCGAGCCCGGACACCTCCATGCGCAGCTTGCCGGGGCGGTCCACCTCGGTGCGCAGGCGGATGCCCTTTACGTTCAGGAGGAACTCTGACACCTCCTCCTTTACGTGCGGGATCGTCGCGTACTCGTGCAGTATCCCCTCGATCTTCACCCAGGTAACCGCCGTGCCGCTCAGCGAGCTGTACAGGATCCGGCGCATCGGATTTCCGAGCGTGACCCCGTAGCCGCGCTCCAGCGGCTCTATCGAAACCTTGCCGTAGTCGCCTTCGACCTCGACTATCTTGATCTGCGGATCGGGTACAACCTCCGGCTCGTCGATCGGGAACTCGCCGGGTGCGAGTGTCTGAAATTCCAGGACCATGCCTGCTTACACCTCTCAGCCTTGTTGGATTGGACGGGGCTCCTCGCGTCCGGGGCCCGCCCCGTCCGGCTACTTGGAGTAGAACTCCACGATCAGCCGGACGTCGATATCGGTATCTAGGTGCGCCGTCTCGGGCTCGCCGAGCACCTCGGCCGCCCCGTTCTCCGGGTCGGGCCTTAGCCAGCCGGGCACCGTCCTCCTCGACCCCGACTCCATTATCGCCTTTGCGAACCCCGGGACCGAGCCGTTGGAGGACTTCCACTTTATGACGTCACCGGTCTCCACCAGGTAGGAGGGCACGTCCATTCGCCGCCCGTTGACGGTGATGTGGCCGTGCGAGACCAGCTGGCGTCCCTGCTTTCGCGACTCGGCGAACGAGAGCCTGAACACGACGTTGTCCAGCCTTCGCTCAAGGAGCTGGAGCAGCTGGTCGCCGGTGACGCCCGAGCGCCTTCGCGCCATATCGAAGTACTTTCTGAACTGGCGCTCCATCACCCCGTAGGTAAAGCGCGCCTTCTGCTTTTCTCGAAGCTGCAGCGACCACTCGGAGGCTCGCCTGCGCCGGAAGCTGCGATCGCCGGGCGGCTTTTTGCGGCGTTCGACCGCGCAGCGCGGCGTGTAGCACCGCTCGCCCTTCAGAAACAGCTTTTCGCCAATGCGCCGGCACTGCCGGCAGCTGGGATCCGTGTACCTTGCCATCTATCTGGCCGGCCCCGACCGCGTCCGGTGGACGGGCATCGGGCCCCGGCTCCCTCCTTCCTGAGTCCCTACGTCACCTCCGCCCTGCTCGCGCCGGGCGGTCCGCCCGGCCTTGACATGCCGAGCTCCTCGCCGAGCCTGGCAAGGCTCAGCTCCTCTTTCCTGATCCGAATGTCGTAGTAAAGGAGCGTCCAGCAGATCGCCAGCACCGGCGGCACACCGACCGCCGCGGTCATCTGCCCGAGCCACCTGAAGGCCGTCGTCGCCGACGACTCCGCCCCGCCTCTCCATTCCGCGAGCCAGTACGGGATCCACCCGATCAGCGACAGTCCCACCGCCACCAGCACGAACGCCGCGGCGGCCGCGAACGTCCGCCACCAGCTCCCGCGCACCAGCCTGTAGCTCCTCTTGAGCGCATCGAGCGGCTTGTGCCCCTCGACGATCACCGCCGGAGCCGCCACGGACCAGTAGACCGCGTAGACCACGGCGGCCACGAAGGGCACGACTATCCATACGAGCAGCGCCCCTCCGACCACAATACCGGTTGTGAGCACCGTCACCGCAAGGATCGACACGTACCTCCACTGCGCGCGCCGGTAGGCGGCCCCCGCGTCCACCCTGCCGAGCAGGTAGTGCTGGCAGACGGCCGAGACGCCCGCCCCGAAGAACGCCGCTGAGCCCAGCAGGCTCAGTGCGACCACCAGCGTAATGGCCCAGGCCCCGGAGCCGACCAGCTGGTCTATCACCGCTATGGGCGCGTGGACCAGCGCCGACATCCAGACGAACTCGCGCCAGCGCCTCCGGTAGATCCTGAAGGCCTCGGCGACCATCTCCGTCACGCCGCGTTCTACCAGCGGGCCGCCCGGCTCTTCCGAGGGCCCTACCGTAAACTGCCTCACCGGCACCTTCCCTGTCGAGATTCAATGTCCTGACCGCTATACCCTTCGCCTCTTTCGCGGGCGACAGCCGTTGTGGGGCAGGGGGGTAACGTCCCTTATCGAGCTGACCGAGATGCCCTGGGCGAGCAGGGACCTTATGGCGGCCTCCCTGCCGGCACCCGAGCCCCTGACGAACACGTCGACCTCGCGAAGGCCCTGCTCCTTGCCCTTTCGGGCCGCGTCCTCTGCCGCGCGCTGGGCGGCGAAGGCGGTCGACTTTCGCGAGCCCTTAAAGCCGGCCGTACCGGCGCTGCCCCAGCAGACGACGGCACCGGACAGGTCCGTGATGGTGACTATGGTGTTGTTGAAGGTGGACTGTATGTAGGCCCGCCCGATCGGCACGGACTTTCGGTCCCTTCTGCGCGTTCTCTGTCTCTTGGCCATGGTCTACTTCACCTTCGAGCGCTGGCCGCGTCCCGCCACGGGGCGGCGCGGGCCGCGCTTGGCCCTTGCGTTCGTGCGCGTGCGCTGCCCTCGCGAGGGCAGCCCGCGCCGGTGGCGCTGTCCCTTGTAGGAGCCGATGTCGATCAGCCGCCTTATGTTCAGGTTCACCTCGCGCCTGAGGTCGCCCTCGACCGTCTTCTCGCGCTCGATGATCTCCCTTATCCGGACGAGGTCCGAGTCGGACAGCTCCCTCACCCGCGGGTTTCCGAAGACGCCGGCCCGCTCTAGCACCTCCTTGGCCTGGAACGAACCGATGCCGTATATGCGCGTGAGCGAGTACTCGACCCGCTTGTCGTCGGGGATGTTCACCCCTGCCACAAGTGCCATATCAGCCCTGCCTTTGCTTGTGCCTGCGGTTCTCGCAGATTACGTGTACGCGACCCTTGCGCCGGATGATCCGGCACTTGGCGCACCTTTTCTTGACGGATGCCGAAACCTTCATCTTGCCATACCCTTCCCGGCCGGCCCCAGCCGCCTACCTGAACCGGTAGGTGATCCTGCCCCTCGCAAGGTCGTAGGGCGACAGCTCCACCAGGACGCGGTCGCCGGGCAGGACCCTTATGAAGTTCTTCCTTATCTTCCCGGAGATATAGGCGTGCACCTCGTGGCCGTTGGCGAGCTCGACCTTGAAGGTCGCGTTGGGCAGCGACTCTCGCACCAGCCCCTCGACCTCTATGGTGTCCTTCTTCTTGGTCATCAGAGCTGCGCCGCCGTGGTCACCACCGGCCCTTCGGCCGTGACCAGGACGGTGTCCTCAAAGTGCGCGGAGAGCTCGCCGTCGGCGGTCGCCACCGTCCACTCGTCTTCCAGCACCCGCGTCTTCCATGTGCCCACGTTGAGCATCGGCTCGATCGCCAGGGCCATGCCCTCGCGCAGCAGCGGGCCGCGGCCGGCCTCCCCGTAGTTGGGCACCTGCGGGTCCTCGTGCATCTCATACCCGATGCCGTGGCCGACGTACTGGCGCACCAGCGAGTAGCCCCTGCCCTCGGCATACGCCTGCACCGCCGCCGAGATGTCGCCGACGCGGGCGCCGACCCGCACCTGCTCGATCCCGCGCAGCAGGGACTCGCGCGTGGCGTCGATCAGGTCGGCTGCGCCCTCTGAGACATCACCGACCGCCACCGTAAAGGCGCTGTCGGCGTGCAGGCCGTCAACGATCGCCCCGACGTCCACGCTGAGGATGTCGCCCTCTTTGACCCGCCTCGGCCCCGGTATCCCGTGCACTATCTCCTCGTTCACGCTCGCGCATATGCTCGCCGGAAAGCCCAGGTAGCCCTTAAACGACGGCACCGCCCCGGCCTCCCTTATGACCCGCTCTGCTATGCGGTCGAGCTCGGCGGTGGTAACGCCGGGACGCGCCGCGCTGGCGACGCTCTCCTGCGCCCGCGCCACGACTCTGCCGGCGCGCTTCATCGTCTCGAGCTCGGCCGGGGACTTTATCGTTATGCCCCCCGACCGCTCTACGGACGGCCCTACCGGCTTTCGCCCCGACCTTCCGGCCGTCACTCCAGTTGAGCGCTGAATCTCGTCCCTCCCGATCCTAGGCCCGGACCATCCGGCCAGCCCGGGCGACGGCGGCCTCCATGGCCTGCCACACCTGGTCTATCGTTCCCTCGCCGTCGATCTCGATCAAAAGGCCCTTTCCCCTGTAGTGCTCGACCAGCGGGACCGTGTGGGTCCGGTAGACGTCGAGCCGGTTGGCCACCGCCTCCGGCCTGTCGTCGTCGCGCTGGTACAGCTCGCCGCCGCACCCGTCGCAGACCCCGGCCTTCGCCGGCGGCGAGAAGGCCTCGTGGTAGGGCGACTGGCAGCTCCGGCATATGAACCGCCCGCCTAGCCTCCTCACCAGCTCATCACGTGAAACCTTGATGTAAACCGCGCCGCACAGGCCACCGCGCCCGTCCATCTCGCGGTCGAGCGCCTCCGCCTGGCCCAGGCTCCTCGGGAACCCGTCGAGCACGAAGCCGGCGTGCTGGTCCGGGGAGTTAACCCAGTCCATGACCATCGCTATCGTCACCTCGTCCGGCACCAGCTCCCCCGCGCTCATGTACGAGCGCGCCCTGAGCCCCAGCTCGGTCTGGCGCGCCAGGTGGTCCCTGAAAAGGTCCCCCGAGGACACCAGGTTCACGCCGAGCGCGCCCGCAAGGCGGGCCGCCTGCGTTCCCTTGCCCGCGCCGGGCGGGCCGAGCAGTATCACCCTTTTCAAGGCGCACCTCTCCCGGGGCAGACGATGGGCATCATCTGAGGAATCCCTCGTAGTTGCGCATGAGCAGCTGCGCCTCCAGCTGGCGCATCGTATCCAGGGCGACGCCCACCATGATCAGCAGGCTCGTGCTGCTAATGGTCAGGGCGCGGATGTCCGTCACCTGCGAGATGAAGAACGGCAGCACCGCGATAAAGCCCAGGAAGAGCGCGCCGCCCCAGGTTATTCGCAGGATCACCTTGTTCAGGTACTCCTGGGTCGGACGGCCCGGACGTATGCCGGGTATGAACCCGCCGTTTCGCTGTAAATTCTCCGCCAGGCGCTGCTGCTGAAAAATTATCAGAGTGTAGAAAAAGGCGAATGCCACGACCAGGATGAATACAACGAGCCAGTAGGGCCACCGCGTCGGGTCGAACGTATCGGTGAAAAAGCGTGCCGCAACAGGTACGAAGCCGTCGCTCAGCGGGTCCCGGAAATAGCTGGCGATCGTCGTCGGGAGGATGATGATTGAAAAGGCGAATATCAGCGGGATCATCCCGGCCGAGTTGACCCTGAGCGGCAGGAACGTCGATCCCGACTGGCGCTGCATCCTTCCGCCCCTGAACACGCTCCGTCCGTACTGGACCGGCACGCGCCTCTGCGCCTCGGTGAAGAGCACTATCAGGTAGACGATCGCAAGGCCGAACACCGCAAGGAGCAGCAGCCCGCCGGCCTCGTCCCTCTGCAGAAAGCCCTGGCCGATTATCCTGGGGAAGCTCGCCACGATCCCGCCGAAGATGATCAGCGAGATGCCGTTGCCGAGCCCGCGCTCGGTTATAAGCTCCCCGAGCCAGACCAGGAACATCGTCCCGGCCACCATCGAGAAGATCATCGCTATCGTCGGCAGGTTCAGCCCGAAGTCCACCCCGGGCAGCACGCCCGACTGGCGCAGCAGCGTCAGCTGCCCCCAGCTCTGAAGGAAGGCGATCGGCACCGTCAGCCAGTGCGTGATCTGGTTGATCCTCTGGCGCCCGTAGTCGCCCTCCTGGGAGAGCGCCTTGAGCGAGGGGACCACCGGCGTCAGGATCTGCATGACGATCGAGGAGGTGATGTACGGGTAGACCCCGAGCGCGGCGACGCTCAGGTTGGCGAGCGCGCCCCCGCTGAAAAGGTCCAGGAAGCCGAGCAGGGCGTTCTGCTCGAACGCCCTGTTGAGCGCCTGGGTGTCGACTCCGGGCACCGGGACGTGGGCGACGAAGCGGAAGACCACCAGCATCGCCAGGGTGAACAGTATCTTCGCGCGAAGGTCCGGGACCCTCATCGCGTCGATCATCGACTGGATGAGCTGGGGCCGCGATACCTCCTGCTGGCGCGCGGCCGCACCCCTCTGCACCACTATTCCACCTGCCTGACCGTGCCGCCCGCCGCCTCGATCTTGCGACGAGCGGTCGCCGAGAACCTGTGCGCCGCGACCGTCACCGGACCGCTCACCTCGCCCCTGCCCAGCACCTTAACGGGCCTTTCGGCAGAGTCGATCAGCCCGGCCTCGGCCATCGTCTCAGGGGTCGCCTCCACGCCCTCGGGCAGCCGCGCGAGCCGGTCGAGGTTGACCTCCTGGTAGCGCGTCTGAGAGCGCGGCGTGAAGCCGCGCAGCATGGGCAGCGACTTGATCAGCCGCAGCTGGCCGCCCTGAAAGCCGACGCGCACCCCGCCGCCGGAGCGGGACTTCTGGCCCTTTACGCCCCGGCCGGAAAAGGTCCCCCGGCCGCTGCCGTCGCCGCGTCCGACCCTGCGCCGGGCCTTGCGCGCGCCCGCGGCGGGCCGAAGCTCGTTCATCTTTAGACCGTCGTTCTCTGCCAACCTAGCTCCCTGGCCTTCCTCTGCTCTCAGTCGGCTACCGGCTCGACCGCAACGAGGTGGCGCACCTTGTGGACCATGCCCCGTATGGAGGGGGTGTCGGCGTGCACCACGGTCTGGCGAAGCCTCCTGAGCCCGAGGCTCTCAATGGTCCGCCTCTGGTCCCCCTTGTTGCCTATGACGCTCCTTACGAGGGTGATCGAAAGCCTTGCCACGGCCTACTCCCGGCCGGCGCCCAGCCGCGCCATACGCGCGGCGCCGACCTGCTTTACGGTCCTTCGCCTCGCTCTTTCAACCTCGTGCTCCTTGAGCATCGAGAGCGCCCTGAACGTCGCCTTTACGGTATTGACCGGGTTGGTGCTTCGCCTTGCCTTTGTCAGGATGTCCTTGACCCCGGCAAGCTCGACGACCGCGCGCACCGAGCCGCCGGCGATCACGCCCGTGCCCGGCACGGCGGGCTTTAGCATCACCTCAGAGCCCCCGTACTTGGTGGTTATCTCGTGGGGAATCGTGCTCCCGGAAAGCGGGACCTCGATCATGTTGCGGCGCGCGTAGTAAGAGCCCTTCTTGACCGCATCCGGCACGGCGTCGGCCTTGCCGAGCCCCACGCCCACCTTGCCATCGCCGTCTCCGACGACGACGACGGCGTTAAAGCTAAGGTGCCTGCCGCCCTTTACGACCTTGGCCACCCGCGAGATCTTTACGACCCGCTCCTGCAGGCCGTCCTCGCTGTCGCGGTCCCTGTCTCTGTCGCGCCCGTCGCGAAAGCCCCTCTGGGACGTCAAATCGCCAGTCCTTCCTGCCTTGCGGCCTCTGCAAGGGCCTTGACCCTTCCGTGATACCTGTTGCCCCCGCGGTCGAACACCGCGGCGGTAATACCCTTCTCCGCAGCGCGCCTTGCCACCAGCGCCCCGACGGCCCTTGAGGTGTCGGTCTTGGGGCGGCCGGATGAGCCTTCCCGAAGCTCGCCCTCAAGGCTGCAGGCCGAGGCGACCGTAACCCCGCTCTCATCGTCGATGAGCTGGGCGTAGACGTGCCGCAGGCTGCGGAACACCGCAAGGCGCGGCCTTGCGGCCGTGCCGGCGATGCGTTTTCTGGACCGGGCGTGCCGGATCCTGGTGCGATGCTTGTGTGTCTTCTTGAGTCCCAACTAACTGTCTCCCGGTCGGACGCGGTGGCCTCCGCTAGACCCTGCGGGCCGCCTTGCCGGGCTTGAGGCGGACCTGCTCCCCGTTGTACCTGATGCCCTTGCCCGTGTACGGGTTGGGCGGGCGGACCTTGCGGATCTCCGCCGCGAGCTGGCCGACCTTCTGCTTGTCGATCCCGCTGACCCTTATCTGGTTCTGTCCCTGGACCTCGATCGATACGCCCTCGGGCGGGTTGATCGTCACCGTGTGGCTGCGCATGACGCTCAGCGTGACCCCCGGCCCCTCCTGGCTCGCCCTGTAGCCGACGCCGATCAGGTCGAGCTGGCGGACGTATCCCTCGCTCACGCCCGTCACCATGTTGGCCAGCAGGCTGCGCGTAAGGCCGTGCAGGGCCCTGTGCGTGCCCTCGTCGGAGGAGCGCGCAACCGTGATCGTTCCGTCGCTCTGGGCGACCGTCATCGCCGGGTGCACCGAGAGGCTGAGCTCGCCCCTGGGGCCCTTCACGGTCACGTCCGAGCCCGAGATCGTCGTGGTGACGCCCCCGGGAATCGGTATCGGTTTTCTACCTACCCTAGACATGTTCCAGTTCCAACGCGTCTGCGCGCCTCCGCTACCACACGTAGCAGAGCAGCTCGCCCCCTATTCCCTTCTTCCATGCGTCCCGGCCCGTCATGACCCCCTGGGAGGTCGACAGGATCGAGACCCCGAGACCGGCGAAGTACCTGGGGATCTCCCCCTTCCGCACGTATACCCGAAGGCCCGGGCGGCTCACCCGCTTAAGGCCCGATATCGCCGAGTCTCCCCGGTCGTGATAGTGGAGATGGATCTTGATGTTGCCCTGCGGTCCGCCGCTCTCCTTGAGCTCGAATCCCTGGATGAAGCCCTCGTCCGCGAGCAGCTGCGCTATCGAGACCTTCATCTTCGATGCCGGCATCGTCACCGTCTCGTGCTCGACCATCACCGCGTTGCGGATCCGGGTGAGCATGTCGGCTATGGGGTCGGTTACGGACATGGCCTACCAGCTGGCCTTCCGGATGCCCGGCAGCATCCCCATCAGGGCCATCTCCCGAAAGCAGATCCGGCACAGGCCTGCGTGCCTGATGAACGCCCTGGGCCGCCCGCAGCGGTTGCACCGGTTGTACCTGCGGGTCTTGAACTTCTGCGGCTTCTTCCAGCGCGCTATCATCGAGGCCTTCGCCAATCTAATCTCCTTCCATCGCGGCGGCGGCCCTAGGGGGCCCTGTCGCCGGTCGTCCTAGCAAAGGGAGTGCCGAGCATCTCAAGCAGCCTCAGGCCCTCCCGATCGTTCGGCGCGGTCGTCGTGATGACCACCTGCAGGCCGCGCAGCCTGTCGACCGAGTTGTAGTCGATCTCCGGGAAAATCACCTGCTCGCGCAGGCCGATCGCGTAGTTGCCACGCCCGTCGAAGGACTTTCTGGAAAGGCCCCGAAAGTCCCTGATGCGGGGCAGGGCGGAGGCGACCAGGCGGTCGAAGAACTCCCACATCCGCCTTCTGCGGAGCGTTACGCTCACGCCCACGGGCATCCCCTCGCGAAGCTTGTAGTTGGCGATCGACTTTCGCGCCCTGTTGGTTACGGGGCGCTGTCCGGTTATCTGGCTTATGTCTCCCGTCGCCGCCTCGAGCGCCCGGGCGTTGGTCAGCGCCTCGCCGAGCCCGACGTTGACGACGATCTTCTCGAGCGTCGGTATCTGCATCGGCGAGCTGTAGCCGAACTCCTTCATCATCGCCGGACCCACGGTGGAGCGGTGCAGCTCCTGGAGCCGGGGCAGCGCCCTGGGCCCGGAGCCGTTCTCCGGGGCGGCCGGGGTCCCGGTCGCCTCGGGAGCCGGGGCGGCCGCCTTGCGGCGGCGGGGCCGCCTGGTGGCGGGTGCCTTCTTTTCGGCCATGATCGCTCAGCCTCTACTCGATGATCTCATTACAGGTCTTGCACACGCGCGCCTTCGACCCGTCGGCTAGAAAGCGCCTGCCCACCTTGCACGGCTCTGCGCATGTCGGGCATATCAGCACCACGTTCTGGACCGGGAGCGAGAGCTCCTTGTCGATGATCCCCGCCTGGCGAAGGCTCGCCGAGGGCTTGGTGTGCCTCTTTACGATGTTCACGCCCTCGACCTGCACGCGCTGGGTTTCCGTAAAGGCCCGAACGACCTTGCCCTGCTTGCCGCGGTCGCGGCCCTTTACCACCAGGACGGTGTCCTCTACTCGAATCTTCATAGCCATCCCGTCCTAGAGCACCTCGGGCGCCAGCGAGACGATCCTCATAAAGTTCCTGTCTCGCAGCTCGCGCGCCACCGGACCGAAGATCCTCGTTCCGCGCGGCAGGTTCTCCTGGTTCACTATCACCGCGGCGTTGTCGTCGAAGCGGATGTGCGAGCCGTCCCTTCTGCGGTAGCCCTTCGATGTGCGCACGACCACGGCCCGCACCACCTCGCCCTTCCGTATGGCGGCGGCGGGCGCGGCCTCCTTGACCGAGGCGACGATGATGTCGCCGAGGCCCGCGTAACGTCGGCCGCTGCCGCCCGGCACGCCGATGCAGCTTATGGTCTTGGCACCGGAGTTGTCGGCGACCCTCAGGCGCGAGTAGATCTGTATCACGCCTTCTTTTCTCCTGCGGCCGACGCCGACTCGTCCGACCCGGCCTCCGCGTCGTCCTGCTCGGCTGCTCCGGCATCGGCCTCCGGCTCCGCCTGGGCGACGGCCGGCTCTGCCTCATCCTCGGCGGTCGGCTGCTCTGCGGGCTCGGTCTCCTCTGCGCCGCCGTCTTCCGTCTCGAGCGCCGCCTCAGGGGCGGGCTCGGCTTCGTCCGAATCGGGCGCGGCGGCCTCCTGCTCCTCCGGCGTCTCGGGCTCGGCCTCCGGTTCCGCCTGGGCGACGACCGGCTCTGCCTCATCTTCGGCAGCCGGCTCCTCGGGCTCTGCCTGCTCGGCCTCCGGCGTTTGCTCCGCCTCGGCCTCGGGCTCCTTGGTGGCCTCCGGCTCGGGCGCGGCCTCAGCGGGCTCCTCGGCCTGCTCGGGCTGCTCGGGCTCTGGCTCCTGCACCGGCTCGACTTCCGCCACGGCGACCGCCTCCGGCTGTCGGTCCTCTGCCACGGGCTCGGCCTCGACCTGCCGGGCCCGTGCGGGATCTGCGCCCTCCTCGGTCGCTATCTCGTCCGGCTGGATCTCGGCAAGGTTGCCCCGCTCGATTATGGAGGCGACCCGCCAGCGCTTGGTCTTTGAGATCGGGCGGGACTCGATGAGCCTTACGAGGTCGCCCAGCCGTGCGTCGTTTTCCGGGTCGTGGGCGACGTAGCGCTTCTGCAGCTGGATCGACTTTTTGTACAGGCGGTGCGCGCGCCTGTGCTCGACGCGGACCACCACGGTCTTATCCATCTTGTCGCTCACCACGCGGCCGACTCGCGCCTTTCTCCTCGTAAAGCTCATTGCCCGGCCCCCACCAGCTCCCGCTGCCTCATGATGGTCTTTATCCGCGCCACGCGGCGGCGCGACCTCCTTATCTCGTTGACGTCGGCGAGCTGCATCGTCGCCACCCTGAACCTGAGGTTCATCAGCGCCCGCTGCGTCTCGGCCAGCTCCTCGGCGAGCTCTTCGTCGTTGAGCGTGGTGATATCGTCTATCGGCAAATCCGTACCCTGGTGCGCCTAGGGCCCCGCCCTAGTAGGCGTCCTTTTTGACTATCTTCGTTGCCATCGGCAGCTTGGCCGCGGCGAGCCTGAGGGCCTCCCTCGCGATCTCCTCCGGCACTCCCGCCATCTCGAACATGACCCTGCCGGGCTTTACGACGGCCACCCAGTGGTCGACCGAGCCCTTCCCGCTGCCCATGCGCGTCTCCGCCGCCCGGGCGGTGACCGACTTGTCGGGGAAGATCCTTATCCAGATCTTGCCTCCGCGCCTCGCATAGCGCGTCATCGCCCGCCTGGCCGCCTCGATCTGCCTTGCGGTCACCCAGCTCGATTCGACCGCCTTTAGGCCGAACTCGCCCAGGTTGATCGCGCTTCCGGCGTTGGCAACGCCCTTGAGCCGGCCGCGGTGGTGGTGTCTGTACTTGAGTCTCTTGGGCTGGAGCATCAGCTTTCCTCCGCCGCCGGTGCGGGAGGTTCGGGCTCGGCTGCTGCCGCAGCTGCGGCAGCCTCTGCCTCTGCCGCCGCCGCAACGGCTGCCGCGGTGGCGGCTGCGGCGGCCTCCGCCTCTGCGGCCTCCTGGGCGGCCGATTCCTCCGGACTGAGCGTCACCTCGATCGGCAGCATCTCCTCGTACTCGGGCTCCCGCTGCTGCTTTATCACGTCGCCGTGGTACAGCCAGACCTTCACGCCGATGCGCCCGAAGTCGGTGCCCGCCTCGGCGATCGCGAAATCGACGTCGGCACGCAGCGTGTGGAGCGGGACGCGCCCCTCCATCGCCTTTTCCCGCCGGGCTATGTCGGCGCCGCCGAGCCGGCCGGAGATGATGATCTTCACACCCTTGGCGCCCGCCTGCATGGTCCTTCCCACAGCCTGCCTTATGGCCCTGCGGTAGGCGATGCGCCGCTCCAGCTGGTCGGCCACGCTCCTTGCGACAAGGTAGGCGTCCAGCTCCGGCTGGCGGATCTCCTGAACGTTCAGGCGCGCCCTGCGGTTGGTCAGGGTCTCAAGGAGCCTTCTGAGCTCCTCCACGCGCTTGCCCCCGCGGCCTATGACTATGCCCGGTCGCGCGGTGTGCACCGTTACGACCACCTCGGAGGAGGAGCGCTCTATGTCGAGCCGGGATATGCCGGCGTCCGGGTACTGGTCGGCGATGTTCTTGCGGATCGCAAGGTCCTCCCTGACCAGGTCCCGGTAGTCGCCCTGCTTGGCGGCGAACCAGGTCGCCTGCCAGTCCTTGATTATCCCGAGCCGAAAGCCAATTGGATGGGTCTTATGTCCCAAATCAGTCCGTCCCCTCGTCTACGACCACCGTTATGTGGCTGTTGCTGCGGATGATCCTCGCAGCCCGGCCCCGGGCCCTTACCCGGATCCGCTTTGTCCGCGGGCCCTCGTTTGCATATATGCCGACGATCCTGAGCTCGCCCGTCCGCGAGACCAGCTCGCTCTCGGCGTTGGCGGTCGCCGAGCGGACCACCTTGGCCACGACGGCCGCGGCCGGCGACGGCACGAACTGGAGCGTGTTGAGCGCATCGTCGACCAGCATGCCGCGCACCATGTCGACCACGGGCTTAACCCGCTTTACCGACAGTCCCGTGTTCCTCGCAGTCGCGGTCGATGCCATCCGAATACGCCCTACCTGATCGAACTGGTCCTGTCGGACCTGGCCACGTGGCCCCTGAAGGTCCTCGTCGGGGCGAACTCTCCCAGGCGGTGGCCCACCATGTTCTCGGTTATATAGATCGGCACGTGGCGCCTGCCGTCATGGACGGCGATCGTCAGCCCGAGCATGTCCGGCATGATCATCGATGCACGCGACCAGGTCTTGATCACGGTCTTTTCCGAGCTGCGCCGCGCCCTGTCGACCTTCTTTGCAAGCTTGGGGTCCACGAACGGCCCCTTCTTAATGGACCTTGACATCGGTTACCTCTTGCCTCGCCTGCGGACGATGTCCTTGTTGGTGGCCTTGTTGCGCCGGGTGCGGTAGCCGAGCGCGGGCTTGCCCCATGGGGTCTTGGGCCCGGGCATACCGACAGGGGACTTGCCCTCGCCCCCGCCGTGGGGGTGGTCCCTGGGGGACATCACCACGCCGCGCACCTGCGGGCGCCAGCCCTGGTTGCGGCGTCGGCCCGCCTTGCCGTGTTTTACGTTCTTGTTGTCGACCGCGCTGAGCTGGCCCACCGTGGCCATGCACTCGCTGGACACCTGCCTGACCTCTCCCGAGGGGAGCCGGAGCAGGGTGTGTCCCTCCTCCTTTGCAAGCACCTGCGCAGAGCCGCCCGCGCTGCGGACCATCTGCCCGCCGCGCCCTATCTTCATCTCGATGTTGTGAACCGCCGTGCCGGTAGGGATCGCCCGAAGGGGCAGGGCGTTACCGGGACGCACGGGGGCCTCCTCGCCGGCCATCACCGGATCGCCCACCCCGAGCCCCTGCGGGGCCAGGATGTAGCGCCAGTCGCCGTCGCGGTACTTGATCAGCGCAATCCGCGCCGAGCGGTTCGGGTCGTACTCGATGGTCGCGACCTCGCCGGGCACGCCGGGCTTGTTCCTCTTGAAGTCGATCTCGCGGTAGCGGCGCTTGTGGCCGCCGCCGCGGTGGCGGACCGATATCCTGCCCCGGCCGTCGCGGCCCGCCCGTCGCTTGACACCCTTGGTCAGCGACTTTTTGGGCTTTCGCGTGGTTATGTCGTCGTTCGTCTGGAAGACGACGCCGCGCTGGCCTGGTGTGTTGGGCTTAAGTGCTCTTAGCGGCATTCCTATACGCCCTCGAAGATCGTTATCGACTCGCCCGGTGCGAGCGTTACTATGGCCTTTTTCCAGCTCCTGCCTTCGGAGAACCGCGGGCCGAAGCGCTTTCGCTTGCCCTTTACCATCATCGTGTTGACGCCGACGACCTTTACGTCAAAGGCCTCCTGCACCACCTGCTTTATCTGCAGCTTGGTCGCCGAGGGGTCCACCTCGAACACGTAGCGGCCCGTCTCCTGAAGGCCCGTGCTCTTCTCCGTTACGACGGGCCTTTTCAGCACCTGCGAGATGTCCATCGCCTAACCCTCGTAGTCCGGGTCGTCCGCATCGTCGAGCACCCGCCCGGAGCGCACGAACGGCCCGCCCCAGATGCGCTCGGCCTGGCGCACTGCCTCGAGCGTCATCACCACCCGCCCGTGCCTGAGCAGGTCGACGGCGCTCAGCTGGAACGCCGGCATCAACCTCAGCTTCGGAACGTTCCTGGCGCAGCGAAGGACCGAGGGGTCGGTGCCGTCGCCGATAAGCAGCACGGAGCCGGAAGCGCCCAGCGCCTCCATCACCGCGACAAAGTGCTTGGTCTTCGGCTCGGGCAGCCTGAGCCTGTCGACCACCACGAGCTCGCCCTCCCTGACCTTGGCAGAGAGCGACGCCTTGAGCGCGGCCCGGCGCATCCGCTTGGGGGTGCGCTGGACGTAGCTCCTTGGACTGGGCCCGAATATCACGCCGCCGCCGCGCCATATCGGCGAGCGGTTCGAGCCGGCGCGGGCCCTTCCCGTGCCCTTCTGGCGCCAGGGCTTGCGTCCCCCGCCGGATACCTCCGCCCGCGTCTTGGTGCTGACCGTTCCCTGCCGCGCGTTGGCCTGCTGGGCGACCACCACCTGGTGAACGAGCGCCGGATTCGCCCGCGCGTCGAACACGTCGTCGAGCACGTCTATGTGCCCGAGCGACTTGCCCTGCGCGTCGTGCAGCCTGAGCTTCAAGCCCGGCCCCCCTTTATCGATCTTCGGATGTAAAGGAGCGAATTGCCCGCCCCGGGCACCGCTCCCTTAAGGAACAAAAGGTTGCGCGCGGGATCGGTCGAGACCACCTCAAGGTTCTGAACGGTGATCCTGGCCGCCCCGTAGTGGCCGGCCATGCGCTGGCCCTTGAGCACCTTGCCGGGCGTGGTTCCCGCCCCGATCGAGCCGGGCGCCCGGTGGCGGTCCGACTGGCCGTGCGTCTTGGGGCCGCCGTGAAAACCGTGCCTCTTTATCCCCCCGGCAAAGCCGCGGCCCTTGGAGATCCCCGTGGCGTCCACGCGGTCCCCCGCATCGAAGGAGCTGACGTCGAGCGTGGCGCCCACCTCCACCCCGCTGAGGTCGAAGCCCGGACCCCGGTCGGCGCGCACCTCCCGAAGGTGCCGAAAGCTTGCGCCGGCTCGCCTCTGGTGGCCGGCAAGCGGCTTTGTGGGGCGCTTTTGCTCCTCAAAACCGATCTGTATCGCCTCGTAGCCGTCGGCCTCGGCGGTCTTTACCTGCGTGACGGTGCAGGGGCCGGCAAGGACCGCGGTGACGCAGTCGATCCCACCGTCCTCGCGCACCATCTCCGTGGTGCCTATCTTCTTACCGAGTATCGCCTTTACCGACATCCGCTGCGTCCGTCTCTAGAGCTTTATGGATATGTCCACGCCGGCGGGGACATTCAGGCTGGTAAGGGAGTCGATGGTCTTGGAGGTGGGCTCGAGGATGTCGATCAGGCGGTTGTGGGTGCGCAGCTCAAAGTGCTCCCGGGAGTCCTTGAACACGTGCGGGGATCGGATGACGCAAAAGCGCTTGATCGACGTCGGAAGCGGGACCGGTCCCGCCACCTGCGCCCCGGTGCGCTCCGCGGCCTCCACGATCTGGCCCGCCGACATGTCCAGGATCCTGTGATCGAACGCCTTTAGGATGATCCTTATCTTCTGCTTTGTGACCATTGCCTAGCCCGCCTTAGCCGCCGTCGTAACCGATTGGGGCGCCTCCTCGAAGCGGTCGAACTCTATCGAAAAGCCCGCCCGTCCCTGTGTCAGGGAGCGCAGCGTGTTGGCGTATCCGAAGCTCTCGGCCAGAGGGATCGACGCCTGGACGACCTGGGTGTCGTCCACCGCCTCGATGTTCGTTACGTGCGCGCGCCGGCGCCCCAGGTCGCCGATCACCTCGCCCAGGTACTCGCCGGGGAGCGTCACCTCAAGGCGCATCACCGGCTCGAGCAGGTATGGCCTCGCTCGCCGCAGCGCGTCCTTCATGGCCATCGAGCCGGCGATCTTAAAGGCCATCTCCGACGAGTCCACCTCGTGGAAGGAGCCGTCGACGAGCGTCGCCTTAACGTCGATCACCGGGTAGCCTGCTATGGGCCCTGCGGTCAGCGCCTCCTGGATGCCCTGCCTTACGGGCGGTATGAACTGCTTGGGTATGTTGCCGCCCCTGATCTCCTCGGAAAAGGCGAATCCCTCTCCCGCCTCAAGGGGCTCGATCTCGATCTTGGCGTGGCCGTACTGGCCGTGCCCGCCGCTCTGGCGGACGAACCGGCCCTCGCCGCGCGCCGGCACCCCGATCGCCTCCCTGAAGGCGACATTTGGCTGGCCGACGTTGCCCTCCACCCTGAACTCGCGCCGCATCCTGTCGACGATGATGTCCAGGTGGAGCTCTCCCATCCCGGAGACTATCGTCTGGCCCACCTCGCTGTCGTAGTTGACCTGGAGCGTGGGGTCCTCGTCAGAGAGCTTGGCCAGCGCCTCGGCCAGCTTGTCCTGGTCGGCCCTGGTCTTCGGCTCGATGGCGACAGATACCACCGGCTCGGGGAACGTTATCGCCTCCAGCACCACCGGCGAGGACTGCTCGCTGAGCGTGTCGCCCGTGGAGGTCTTCCTGAGGCCGACGGCGGCGGCGATATCGCCGGCCGAGACGAACTCGACGTCCTCCTTGTGGTTGGCGTGCATCCTTACGACCCGGCCGAGCCTCTCGCGCTCTCCCGTGGTCGAGTTGTAGACCATGGACCCCGAGGCGATGGTGCCCGAGTAGACCCTGAAGTAGACCAGCCGGCCGATGAACTCGTCGGTGACGGCCTTAAAGGCAAGCGCCGAGAAGGGCTGGTCGGGGTCCGCCTCCCTTACGACCGTATCGCCGGTGCGCACGTCCCGACCCTCTATCGCCGGGACGTCCAGGGGAGACGGCAGGTATGCGCAGATCGCGTCTATGAGCGGCTGGATCGCCTTGGTCCTCAGCGCCGTGCCGCAGAGCACGGGGACGATCCTGTTGGCGATCGTCGCCCTGCGCAGCGCGCCGACGAGCTCCCCGGGGGCGATCTCATCGTCCTCCAGGAACCGCAGCAGCAACTCGTCGTCGGTCTCTGCGATCTTCTCAACGAGCCTTGCCCGGTAGTCCTCGACCACCTGGGCCATCTCGGCGGGAACGGGGCCCTCGGTGGGCACCTGCTCGCCCTCCTCCGGGTACAGGAACGCCCTTCGCCCGATCAGGTCGACGACCCCGCGGTACTCGGACTCGGCACCTATCGGGAGCTGGACCGCCACCGGGTTTGCGCGAAGGCGCCTTACGATGCTGTCCATCACCCTCTGAAGGTCCGCCCCGACCTTGTCCATCTTGTTGACAAAGCAGATGCGCGGCACCTGGTAGCGGTCGGCCTGGCGCCAGACCGTCTCGGACTGGGGCTGGACGCCCGCCACCGCGTCGAGCACCACCACCCCGCCGTCCAGGATCCGCAGGCTGCGCTCCACCTCGGCGGTGAAGTCCACGTGGCCCGGGGTGTCGATGACGTTTATGGTGTGGCCCTTCCAGTTGGCCGTGGTCGCAGCGGACGTTATGGTGATGCCCCGCTCGCGCTCCTGGGCCATCCAGTCCATCGCCGTCGTGCCCTCGTCGACGCCGCCGATCTTGCGGATGCGTCCGGCGAAGTACAGTACGCGCTCTGTGACCGTGGTCTTGCCCGCGTCGATATGGGCGATGAAGCCGATATTGCGCGTGCGGTCGAGCCGCGGGCCCCTGGGCGCGCGGGACGTCTTCTTCGCTTCTTTCTTTTCGGTGGTCTTGGTGGTCATCGGGGTAGTCTCTGGGTTGGTCTTGGTGGGCCTGGGGGACTTACCAGCGGTAGTGTGCGAAGGCCCTGTTGGCCTCCGCCATGCGGTGCAGGTCGTCCTTGCGCTTTACGGCGGCGCCCTCGCCGCGGGAGGCCTCGAGCAGCTCCTGTGCGAGCCGCTCGGCTATCGGCCGGCCCGACCTTGAACGCGCCGAGCCAATGATCCAGCGCATCGCCAGCGCCATGCGGCGTTCGGGCCGGACCTCTATGGGAACCTGGTAGGTCGCCCCTCCGACCCTCCGGGACTTGACCTCTAGGGCCGGCACGGAGTTTCGGACGGCCATGTCGAACACGTCTATCCCCGGCCGCTTGGCCCGGTCGGCGGCTATGTCGAGCGCCCCGTAGACGACGCGCTGGGCGGTCGACTTCTTCCCGCCGATCATCACCCGGTTGATGAACTTGGCAAGGTCCGTGCTCCCGAACCTGGGATCGGGACTTATGCGCCTTCTCTCCGCTCTGTGCCTTCGTGCCATCTGAAGTCTCGCCCTATCCCAGCGTCTGGGTCTTCTTGCTGCCGTACTTGCTGCGGCCGCGCTTTCGGTCGTCCACGCCGGCGGTGTCAAGCGCACCGCGGATGATGTGGTAGCGCACGCCCGGAAGGTCCTTTACCCGCCCTCCCCTGAGCAGCACGACCGAGTGCTCCTGCAGGTTGTGGCCCTCGCCCGGGATGTAGGCCGTGACCTCCATGCCGTTGGTGAGCCGGACCCTGGCGACCTTGCGCAGGGCCGAGTTGGGCTTTTTGGGAGTCTGGGTCCTTACCTGCACGCAGACCCCGCGCTTTTGCGGAGAGCCCGAGTACCTTCGCCCCCTGTTCTTGAGGGTGTTGAACATGTACCTGAGCGCCGGCGCCTTGTCCTTGCGACGCTTGGACTTTCGACCCTTGCGGACCAATTGGTTTACGGTTGGCATGACTAGTCCGGCTATCGCTCCTTGCTGAGATCCCGGTGCGGGCCCGCCCAGCCCGCAAAAGTTGAGCCGCGTGGACACGGGATGCGGGGCCCTCCTCCGTACCCTTGGCAAGGCACAGTGAGACCCCTCCGCCCACGCAGGCGACAAACAGGTATGCTACAAGCTCACCGATGCGGCCGTCAACCGGCGCAGGGCCCGTCGGCGCGCCGATTCCCGCGCCCGCGCGTGGGCGGACCCTACTCGTTGACCGGCAGATGGCCCGGTGATAGATTCGACCCGATGGCCACAGCATCCCCCAGGAGACGCCCCAACCGGCGTGGCAACAAGCCACCCAGGGAGACCCGCCTGTCTATGGCGGCCGAGAACTACCTGGTCTCGATCTTCCAGCTCCACGAGCTTGGCATACGCGTAACGCCCACCAACCTGGCCGCGCAGCTCAAGCGGCTGCCCGAGGGCGAGGGGCTGGGAACCTCCCTGCCGTCGGTCGGCGGCATGATACGCCGGCTGGTCCGCGAGGGCCTCGTTGAGACCCCGCCCGACAAGGACATCGAGCTGACCAAGACGGGCAGGGTGACGGCCGAGCACATCCTCAGGCGCCAGCGCCTCGCAAAGCGCATGGTCGTCGACCTCCTGGGCCTTGAGCCCTACAAGGCGCACGAGGAGGCCCACCGCCTCGAGCACGCCATCTCCGAAGAGCTCGCAGAGAAGATAGACGAGCGGCTGGGAAGGCCCACGACCTGCCCGTTCGGCCACCCCATACCCGGCAGCGGCTTCGTCCGGGACAGGCTCACCGTCCCCATCGAGAAGGTCTCCTCCGGTACCACGGTCACCATAGACCGCATCCCCGAGGAGGACCGCGAGCTACTTGAGTACTTCGTCCACAGCGGCGTGATGCCCGGCCAGACGGCGGTCGTCACCGACGCGGCGCCCTACCGGGGGGTCGTCTCGATGAGGACCGAGGTGGGGGACGCCGTGGTCAGCTACGAGGTGGCCCAGCGCATCTGGGTAACGCCGGTGGGCGTCCCGAGGGCCGGCCAGGCGGGGCCTGTCTCGTCCCGCTAGCGGCCCTGGCGTCCGAGGATGTAGGAGACCAGGTGCCAGCGCTCCTCCTCGGTTAGCAGGTTCCTGAAGGCGGGCATCACGGTGGGGTTGGGCTCGCCCACCATCGCCAGGGTGAACGCCGTCCGGCTCCCGTAGGAGATCCACGCGAACAGCTCGCCCTCGGTGGCGTTCATCGCTATGTCGCCCATCATGTCCGCCGGGACCGCGCCGCGGACCAGATAGTCCTTCATCATGCTCTCGCCCGTAAGGTCCTGGCCGTGGCAGACCATGCAGTTGACCCGGTAGATCTCGGCGGCCTCGTCCGTGTCGTAGGAGTCGGCGTAGGCATCGGGCTGGATGAGGGCCGCGTACTCCTCGGCCGTGTAGACGATCTCCACCCCGTCCACCGGGATCGAGCCCTCGGGGGGCAGGATCCTCGGCACCTCCTGGACCTTGTAGGCCGGCGAATAGTGCATCTCGGTGAAGACCACCGTCGCGTAGCTGCCGGTCTCCGGGAAGGCCGGCAGCTTAAAGCGCACAAAGCCGAGCACACCGGTTTCGCCCGTGTTGTTGTTGTAGCAGCCGGCGGCGGCGAGAGCCAGGGCCACGAGTCCCGCGGCGGCAAGGGCCCGCAGCGCGGTACCCAGCCTATGGTTCTTGGAGAAAGGTGTTGGGGCCATGCGTCTAGTCGAAGTCGTTCTGCTCCCAGCCGCGCTTAACGTCCTCGGCGCCCGCCTCCCTCAGGATCTCCTCCGCCCTGCCGACCCTGTCCTCGTCGGTCGTAACGGTAAGGCCGATGTAGCCCTCGGTCACGCGCGTGTCGTATGCGCCCATGAAGACCCTGGGCAGCCGCGACTCGATGATTATCCCGATCACCGTGAAGATGATCGCGCCGAGCATGGTTCCTTCGTACATGATGATCGCCATGGGAGGCACAGAGAGGATGGGCTTTCCGCCGGTAACCAGCGGGTAGGCGAGCTGTGTGCCCGAGGTGAGGACGAGACCGATTATGAAGCCGCATGCGGCGCCTATCAGCGGGTAGCGGAACAGGCTGTGGTGCGGCTCCTCCTCGCCGAACGCACCCTCGGGATAGGGCGTTCCGGTGAGTATCTCGTACTCGTCGCGCTCGAACCCGCCGTCGCGCACCGCGTCGAGCGCGTCGGCGGCCTCGTCGACCCCCTTGAACAGTCCTATGACGCTTTTCCTGGCCATCATGGCGACACCTCGCCCATCTTTGTCACTCCGTTAACCCGGCCGGCCCCCCTGGAGGCCGTCATTCCCTGATCGACGCCGGCACCACGCGCCGACCGACCCTTATCGTGTCCGCCAGCCTCGTCCCCTCCTTGACGTCGAAGACCGGCACCAGCGGGAAGATCTTTGCGAACAGCAGTATGCCCATGCCCACAAAGGCGAACGTGGAGGCCACCAGCAGGATCTCGACGATGCTGGGGGCGTAGCTCCCCCAGGAGAACTCGAAGGGCTGGCGCCTCTGAAGGCCCGGGATGATGATCAGGAACCTCTCCATCCACATCCCGACGTTTACAAGGACCGTCGTCCAGAACATCCACGTCGGGCTCCTGCGCACCACCTTAAAGAGCCAGGCGGGAACCGGGATGAAGAATGCCGTTATCAAGAACAGCAAAAAGAGCATCCCCATCGGCATCTTGAATATCTGCCATTCCCTCAGCGCGATGTCGGCGCTCTCAAGCGTGTAGAGGGCGAATATCCACTCCAGCGCGAAGAAGAAGAACCACGTGGTCGCAACTATGATCAGCAGCCTTCCTATCGCGTCGAAGTGGTCGTTGGTTATGTACTTGTCCCACTTCCAGAGCCAGACCATCAGCGCCATGACCATGGCCACGGCGGAAACGCCCGAGTGGATCGCGCCGATGATGAAGTAGGGCGCGAAGATCGTCGAGTGCCAGCCCTCCACGCCGATCGCCACGGCGAAGTCCCACGACACGATGCTGTGCACCGAGACGAACACGGGCAGCACGAGCGCCGACAGCAGGATCCCGGCAACCGCCTGCAGCTTCCACTGCCTGGGCGTTCCCCGAAAGCCGAGCGAGAGCGCCGCGTAGAACTTGCGGGTCCACCCGCTGCTGCGGTCGCGCACGGCCGCAAGGTCGGGGATCAGTGCTATGAACACGAACAGGGAGCTACCGATCAGGTAGGTCCCGACCGCGCTCGGGTCCCACACGAACGGCGAGCGGATGTTGGGCCAGAGCCCCCGCTCAAAGTCGTAGGGCCCCACCCAGTAGAGCCGCCACGGCCGCCCCACGTGGAACATGATGTTCGAAAGCGCCGCAAGCAGCGAGAACAGCGTCAGGACCTCGGCCGCGCGCGTTACCGGGCGCCGCCACTCGGCCTGGGTGAGCCGAAGGATCGCAGAGACCATGATCCCGGCGTGGCTGATGCCGATCCAGAACACGAAGTTGGTTATCAGGAAGCCCCAGTAAACGGGCCTGTTGACACCGAGAACGCCCGGGCCCTGGTTGAGCTCCCAGCCGTATGCCCCGACGCCCGTGAGCCAGACCAGGAACAGGAATCCGAAGCCCCCGAGCCACCACTTGGGCATGCCCAGGACGTCCTTGATCAGGCTGTGGTTTATCTCTTTATCGGTGGCGTAGGTGTATTCCTGCATTACCCACCACTACTCCGGCTTGCCAAGGACCAGCACCGTGGTCCGGTGGTACTTTTTGTGCAGCTTGTACAGGAGCAGCTCCTTCTGCTCCCAGATGTTGATCACCGGCACCAGCCGGGTCGCGATCAGGAACAGGAAGAGCGCGCCGCCGATCGCACCGATCACGATAAGCACGTCGGCAACCCCCGGTAGCACCGTGGCCGGAACGTGCTCGATGCCGTGGAAGTTGGCGGCCTGATCGCTCACCGAGTACCCGCCCACGTAGATGCGAATCCTGTCAAAGAACGTGCCGATCAGGACCGAGACGGCGACCATCGTCGGTCCCCAGATGCTCTTTCTGAGGAAGTTCCAGATCATCGTGACCAGCGGGAAGACGAACACCGTTATGAACGTCAGGTAGAAGATCGGCATGTACGGGCCGCGGATGAAAAGGTCCAGCACGGCCTGCTCGTTCGGCTTCTTGCCGTACCACAGGATGTTGAAACTGGAGAACCAGAACCAGAACCACAGCAGCGAGAGGGCGAACATCAGCTTGCCCAGGCCCCAGAACTGGTCGATCCCGATCTCGGTGTAGCCGCAGAACTTGCGCAGGACGAACATCGTGATGATCATCGTCGCCGCCCCGGCCTGCAGCGCGTTCGCTGCGTGCGTCGCCGGGTAGAGCGCGTCTATCCAGCCCGGCACCAGTGTCATCAGAAAGTCGATCGAGAAAAGGAAGTGCACCGTCACCAGCATCAGGAAGTAGAAGGCCCCCAGGATGCCGAGCCGGTGCTTTTGCCAGTCCCACTGGGCAGAGCTCCCTATCCAGCCCCGGGCAAGCCACCGGTAGCGGCGGCCCGCGGCGCTTTCCCTCGGCGCCCGGTCGCGCAGCAGCGCAAAGTCGGGCAGGGCCGAAACCCACAGCAGGGCAAAGCCCACCACCACCAGCGCAACTATCGCAAGCGTCGTCCACAGGTGCGGCGAGTGCGCGAACACGTCGCCGGGATGGTAGAACCACAGTGACCGGCGCCCGTCCTCAAGGCCCGGCAGCACCCACAGGAGCGGGATGAACAGCAGCAGGCTGATCAGCCCGGCGACCGACCAAAGCTCGGCCGGCCGCGAGATGATCCTGCGCCAGTGACCCTTGGCTATTCGCGGCGCGATGGCCACCATGGGGGCGGCCGACGCGGTGGTGAGCAGGAACGAGAGCACGGCCGCCGTGTAGCCCCACCTGGCCGTGTCCGAGACGCCGTCGACCAGCCGCAGGATCATCCCTACGATGCCGACCACCAGCAGCGCCCCGAAGACCGCTAAAGCGACCTTAAAGACCGCGCCGGCCTTCTCGCGACGACCGAGCAGGTCGCCCGTTATCGCCGGGTGGCTGTCCCAGGCCGGGTTGTCGGCGTAAAAGCCGGTCGGAGGATGGGCGGCCTGGCTAGCCATGCGCCTTCTCCGGCACCTTGGCCGACTTATCGATCTTCTTGAGATAGATCACGCTCGGGTGCGTACCCAGCTCCTCGAGCATGTGGTAGCCCCTTCCGTGGTCTCCGTGAAGCTCCTTTTCCGCCATCCGGGCGACCTCGGAATCCTCGTCGTGCAGGTCTCCGAATACCAGCGTCCCCGTGGGGCACGCGTTGACGCAGGCCGGGTTAAGGGCCCGGTCGCCGTCCTCGAGCTCGTGGCCGTCGCGCTTGGCATCTCGGCCGGCCCTGCGGATGCGCTGGATGCAGAAGGTGCACTTTTCCATGATGCCCCTGCTGCGAACCGTGACGTCCGGGTTGAGCTGGTTCTTCAGGCTCTCCGGCCAGGCCGGCTCCCAGAAGTTAAAGAAGCGGACCTGGTAGGGGCAGTTGTTGGCGCAGAAACGGGTGCCTATGCACCTGTTGTAGACCTGCACGTTGAGCCCCTCGGCGTTGTGGTAGGTCGCGTACACCGGGCAGACGGGCTCGCATGGCGCGTCGTCGCAGTGCTGGCACAGCACCGGCAGGAAGCGGGCCTTGACGTCCGGATACTCGCCCTCCCAGTAGCGCTCGATCCTGATCCACTGGTTGGCCCGCTGCTGGTTGAACAGTCCCTCTTCGTTTATGGGGATGTTGTTCTCCGACTGGCATGCGACGACGCACGCCTGGCAACCGGTGCACCGGTCGACGTCGATCACCATTCCCCACTTTGCTTCTGTCATCTGTCGCTATGTTCCCTGTGCTGCACTGGCTGCTAGCTGTCTATCGGCGTTAGCGGGATCACCCTGTGGTGCTCATCGCGGGCGAAGTTCGGGTTGTTGTTCTCGAACTTGGGCAGCCTCTTCCATTCGCCCACCTTTTCGAGCCTGACCCTGGTCGCCGACCAGGCCAGCGCCCCCGATTCCTCATCGACCCTGGGGGCCAGTATGGACAGGGCGTTCGCCCCCCTGCCCTCGGCGTAGCGCCCGCCGGCGCGGTGGCCCTGGCCGAGCGGTATCGAGACCACGTCGGGCGGCACCGCCGGGTGCGGGTATGCGATCGCCGTTATGCCGGAGCCGGCAAGGCCGCCGCTCCCGTGTGCGGACACCACGCGCAGGAGGTCCCCCTCCCGAATGTCCATCATCTCGGCCACCCGGTGGTTTATCTCCACCCATGTGTCCCAGGTCGCCGATGTGAGCGGGTCCGGGGTGGCCTGAAGCCACGGCAGGTGCGCGCCCTGTCCCTCGCCGAGCGAGGTCGACGAGAACGGGAGCAGGTGGAACGTATCTCCGCCGGGACCGGCGAACTCGGGCGCCGGCGCCTCGGTAGGCAGCATCTTCGTTCCCGACCCGTCCCCCAGCGATACGGACCTGTGGTCGGTGTCCCACCAGCCGCCGCGCTGCAGGACTCCCACCCAGAAGGCCCGAAAGTCAGAGGCCTTCACCGAGCCGCGGCCCAGCTCGAACAGCTGTCGGGCGCCGGCCTCGACGACCTCCCTGATCGAGCTTGCATCGAGCCCCAGGTCCAGATCCATCTCGGCCGCGATCGCCATCAGGGCGTCGGCCATGGACCTTGTGCCGAGCTCGGTCCCGCGGGCCTCGAAGAACGGCCGGACCACCGGCTGCTGGAAGCCCACGACCTGGTGGCCGGGCCCCGCCGCCGGGACGTCGGTGTCCCAGTCCTCGAGCGAGGTGTGGGCGGGCAGCACAAGGTCCGCCATCTCCGCGGTGTCGTTAAGGTGGCTTGCGAAGCTGAATATGAACGGAACGTTGAACGAGGCCTCGCGCATCCCCATCGCGTCCGGCAGGCCGTACATGGGATCCGAGCCGTCGATCAGGAGGGCCTTTACCTGCCCGTCGGTCATCGACCGGACCAGGTCGCGCCACTGTGCACCGGTGCCCGCCCGCAGGTTGGTCTCGGCCTCGACAAGCTCCTGGGTGGGCGGCGGCGGGTTGAACCTGAGGCCGCCCTCGGCGCCCACGGCTCCGACCAGAAAGTTCAGCGAGTAGATCGCCGTAAGGTTGAACAGGCCGTTTGTGTGCGCCCCGGCCGAGCCGCCGCCGATCGCGAGCGCCGGGCGGTTTGAGGCGAACTCCTGGGCGATCCGGGTTATCTTCTCCGCCGGGACGCCGACCTCATCTGCGACCTGCTCGGGCGCCCACCGGTCGATGTCGATCTCGCCACCGCCGGTAATGTCCCGGCCGGCCACCGGATCGGCGAGCCCGGCGCTTACGATGACCTGGATCATGCTCAGGGCCAACAGCCCCTCGCGGCCCGGCCGCACGAAGACCATCTCGTCGGCGTTGGCGCCGGTCATGGAAAAGCGCGAGTCGATGTGCACCATCGTCCCGCGCTCCCGATCTCCCTGGCGGAACTGGCCGTAGCCGCGCATGTAGCGGACCGGCGACACCCAGGTGTTGAGAAAGTCGGCGCCGAACGAGAGCAGGTATTTCGTGTTCTCGATGTCAAAGTCCGGGAGCCTGTCCTGGTCGAACAGGTTCTTCATGACCACCCGCAGGTTGGTGTTGTCCAGCGGGTCGTAGCCGAGGTAGGTGCCCCGGTAGGTGTTTACGAACCGGTCTACGACGACCCCGGCGGCGGACACGGACGGGCGGGTCACCACCACCACCTGGCGGTTCTCGCGCTCGTCCCTGATCTGGCCGAGCTGGTGGGCTATCCGCGATATGGCGTCGGACCAGCCGATCTCCTCCCAGTTGCCCTCGCCGCGCTCGCCAACGCGCGCAAGCGGTCCGCGGATGCGGTCCGGGTTGTACAGGTCCTGGAGCAGGGCCTCGCTGCGGGCGCTGTGCCTTCCGCGGTTGACCGGGTAGTCGACGTTGCCCTCGACCTTCTTTGCGCGGCCCTCCATGACCCTGACGACGACGCCCTCGCCGGTCGGATATCCGCTGGCGACGGTCGCGTACCAGTTGTCCAGCCCGGTCACCAGGTCCTCGGGCATGCCCGGCGGTGACTGGACGAACAGCTCATCCTCGGGAACCCCGCACGCCGCCGCGACGACGGCGCCGAGCGCGCCCCCGCCCACAACGGTCAGGAACTGTCGCCTGGTTAGAGCCATAGGTACTTCGGTCGGGGTCCCATTAGTAGTGACACGTGGTGCAGTCCGTGGGCGCGCTGTTGTCCCTGTGGCAGTCGACGCAGTCGCCCATCTTCAGCGGCTCGACCTGCCGCACCTTCTCCATCTTTTCCACCGGGCCGTGGCAGGTCGCACAGACCGCCGAGGGCGGTATGCCGTCGCGCTCGGAGAAGAACGCAACGTGCGCCTGGTGGTTAAAGCGCACGTGGTCGGGCAGGCGGTGGACCCTCACCCAGTCGATGGGGCGGCTCTGTGCATGGTAGTCGCGCAGCTTCTCGATCTCGGGAAGGTCGTCGCCGACCACCGAGTGGCAGGACATGCACAGGCCCACGGCCGGCACCGTCGCCGCCGCCCCCTGGGTGACGTTGCGATGGCAGAAGGTGCAGTCGAGCCCTATTCCGCCCTCCTCCTCCGACCCTGCGTGGACCGTGTGCGGGAAGGCGATGGGCTGATCGGGGCCCTCGGTAAAGCCGAACACGCTGACCGGGCGACCGAGCCAGGACGAGATGACGAACAGCAGGACACCCACCACGACCGCGAGCCCGAATAGGCTGGCCAGTCCCAGCACCCCCAGCAGTGCCATTCTCTTTGGTCCGGGTCTTTGCGGTTGAAAGTCGCCTGGTAGCAAGTGTCAGTGCTTCGGTTTCAGATTAGGGATCAGATCCAGTAGTTGGCCCAGAAGTCCCGCAGGACGCCCGAGTTGTCCACCACCCGCGACAGCATGTACATCGCGGCCCCGAACGAGGCGAGCGCGAGCGCGTAGAACAGGGGTCTTGCCCTCGAAAGGGATGCGTCGAGATGGCGGGACTGAACGAAGGAGGGAATCCAGTTGTGCGCTATGAGCATGTTGGTGGCGAAAGACACGACAAGCGCCACCATGATCCAGAGGTTGGTAAGCAGGTCGCCGAGTTCACTCCACTGGGGATTCGCTAGAACTTCCGGATCCACTGCCTGCCTTTCGGTGATTTAGCGATGCGGCCCCACCCGGCCGGCGAGCGCCGACGGCGCCGCGCGCCCGTGTCCATGCCCGCGCGAGGCTTGGTGAAAATTATCACACCACTTTTTTGGTGTCAAGCAAACGTTTATGCCTATATATACGGGGAAACGGGCCATTTTGCGGGGTCCAAATCGGCCCGAAATCGCGGCCTCCGGGACGCTTGTCGCACCGCCGGGAGCCCAATAGTATTGCCCCTTTCCGACCAGGGGCGCCGCGGCGGGCGCCCTGCGAGCAAGCCATGGAGGTGCAGATTGGCCGAGCCGCACTTCGGACCCGAGACGTTCCAGTTCCTCGCCGAGCTCAGGCTCAACAACGACCGGCAGTGGTTTGCCGCCAACAAGCCGCGCTACGAGCGGCACGTAAAGGGTCCCCTGCTCGAGTTCATCGCCGAGTTCGGCGAGGTCCTTCCCATCATCAGCCCCCACTTCGTCGCCGACGCCCGCCCGAACGGCGGGTCCATGTTCCGCATCTACAGGGACGTGCGCTTTTCCAAGGACAAATCGCCCTACAAGACCCACGCGTCGGCCCACTTCAGGCACGCGCGGGCCCGGGACGTGCACGCGCCGGGCTTCTACCTGCACCTTGAGCCCGGAAACGTGGGGGCCGGCTGCGGCATCTGGAGGCCCGACACCCCTTCCCTTGCCAGGATTCGCGATGCGATAGTCGCAAACCCGGTCGGCTGGAAGGGCGCCACGGAGGGAATCGACGGCCTGTCCCTCATGCCGGGCGAGCCGCTCAAGCGCGCGCCCAGGGGCTACGACCCGGAGCACCCTCTCATCGAGGTTCTGAAGTCCCGCAGCTTCGCGCTCTGGGCGAGCTTCAGCGAGGAGGAGGCGACCGCGGCCGACTTCCTCGAGCGCTTCCACTCGACCTGCGGGAGGGCCGGGCCGATGAACGAGTTCCTGTGCCGCGCGCTGGACCTTGAGTTCTAGTCCCCCCGGTTACCGCACCCGGATGCGCCAAGTTGCGCGCCCCGCCGGGCGAGCCCTATCATAGGCTCACCCACCGACCCCTGTCCGCAGGGAGGCGCGTGTTTGGAAGGCGGTGCGGGCCGCAGCCCCGGCAGCGGCGGGTCGCATCCCGCAGAGCGGGGGGCCTACCGCGCCCCATTGGCCCTTTAGAGCAGACAAAGATCGATCGGAGAAACCCTATGACAACGCCCATCGAGCAGCGGTACATCGACCTTCACCCGGAGTCCCTTGAGCGCTTTGGCAGATCCAAGGACCTGTTCCCCGACGGCGTCACCCACGACGCCCGGCGGCTGCGTCCGTTCCCCATGTACGTGACCCATGCCGAGGGCTCCCAAAAGTGGGACGTGGACGGCCACCGCATCATCGACTACAAGACCGGTCACGGGGCGATGATCCTCGGCCACTCGCACCCGGCGGTGGTCAGCGCCGTCAAGGAGGCGATGGAAAAGGGCACGCAGATGGGCTCTTCAACCGATGCCGAGATCCGCTGGGGCGAGCTGGTGCGCGAGCTCGTGCCGTGCGCCGAGAAGGTCCGCTTCCAGAGCTCGGGCACCGAGGCCGTCATGATGGCCCTGCGGCTGGCGCGCGCCTATACGGGCAAGACCAAGGTGGTCAAGTTCGACGACCATTTCCACGGATGGAGCGACTACGCGCTGGCCGGCGGGTCGGGCCTAGGCGGCATCCCCACCGAGACGCTGGAGACCATGATCGTCCTGCCGCCGGACGACATCGACCTGGTGGAAAAGACCCTGACCGAGCACGACGACATAGCGGCGCTGATGCTCGAGCCGACCGGCTCGCACATGGGCCTTCACCCGATATCTCCCGAGTTCCTGGGCCGGCTGCGCGAGATCACCGAGCGCACCGGCGTCCTGCTGTTGATGGACGAGGTCGTAACCGGCTTTCGACTCTCGCGGGGCGGCGCGTCCCGCAGGTTCGACGTAACCCCCGACATTACGACCATGGCCAAGATACTCGGCGGTGGGCTGCCGGGAGGCGCGGTGGCCGGCAGGGCCGAGATCATCAACCTGATGGAGTTCCACAACGACGCCGGCTACGACGCAAATGAGCGCGTCTCCCACCCCGGCACCTTCAACGCGAACCCGATCTCGGCAGCCGCCGGCGTTGCGGCGCTCGAGCTGGTGCGCGACGGCGACGTAAACGAAAGGGCTGATGCCGCCGCGGCCAAGCTCAAGGAGGGCGTTAACGACCTGCTCGGCAGGATGGAGATCCCCGGCCGGATGACCGGCCACGGATCGCTGCTCTTCCTCAGGCTCGGGGTGGACATTGAGGTCGAGGAGGACGGCGCCACGTTCCACCTGACCGACGAGGATTGGGCGAAGGTCAACGACGGGCGGCGCAACTCGCAGCTGCACCTGGCCCTGCTCAACAACGGCGTGGACCCCATGAGCAACGGCACTCGCCTGATCGTCGGGCAGGCGCACTCCGACCAGGACATCACCGACACGGTCGACGCCTACGAGAAGTCGCTGAGCGAGGTGCGAGAGCTCGGGCTGATCTAGCCGGGGTTCGGCCCGCGGCTAGACCTCCGGGGCGCCCAGCCGGTCGAGCTCGGCCCCGATCTCGTCCAGCTCCGCCGCGGGGGGCTCTGCGCCCCCGTAGAAGGCGGTGTTGAACGCGGCCGTCGCCCTGTGGGCGATGCCCCCGGGGACCAGGGCTTCTAGTTCGCCGCTGTACTCTGCCGGGGTCGCCGAGCGCGGCCTCACCGCCCCGAGCGACCCTGCATGCAGGAGCAGGCGGTAGTAGCCCCGCAGCGCCCTTACGACCCCGGGCGGGCCTGCGGGCAGCAGGATCGGCGAGCGGGCCCTGCGGCGGCGAAGCGCCGCGGGCAGGAGGGCGTAGAGCATCTCCGCTGCGTCGAAGACCGGGTCTGACTCCTCCCTGATCGACTCCCTGACGCCCGGCGGCGTTCGAGCCGACCCCCTGCCGCGGCGGCGAAGGGCGCGGGAGAGGATGTAAAGGCCCGCCGCCGAGATGATCCCCAGCAGGAGCCACTCCAGCGCAGTCACAAATAGCGGGGTCTGCCCGGACTGCTCCTGCAGGAACTGCTCGCCTATGGACTCACCGACGGGTATCACGTCGCCGGTCGGCCCATCCCCGGCAAACAGCGCCACGAACAGCCTTACGGCCCCGTTTACCACCCAGGCTATGGGGACCAGGAACGCGTAGAACAGGACCGTGCCCATCCACCCTAGGACCTCGGTCACCGGCGCGCTGACCGCGTCCAGGATGCTGCGCCGGACCAGGCTGAACGCAAAGCCGATAGCCAGCACGACGGCGACCGCCGCGCCGACCGCACGCAGCCATATCATCGCCCCTCTCCCGCCGCCGGCCCCCCGCCCCAGACGCGCCACCCCGAGGCCGGCAAGGGCGCCCGCGAAGAAGACGAACAGAACCCCGAAGGTGTTGAGCGGCGTCGCGGTCCCGATGTCGACCAGCACCGCCATTGCCATCAGCATGGTCCCGATCTTGTAGCTGCGGTCGAGCGAGGCGCCGGGCTCCTCGGAAGAGCCGAGACTCCCTCCCCGCCACCAGAGCACCACCCCCGCTATCGCGCCCACCGTCGCCCTGAAGTTGGCTCCCGCGACCTCAGAGCCGCTCGCTACGACCCCGGGCCAGTCCAGGTCCCAGAACGCATCCGACAGGTCGACCTGGGTGGCCATGACAAGGTAGATCGCGCCCGCCCCCGCGCACATCTGCAGCGCATAGGGAAACGCCTCGGCCACGGGCGAGTCCCCCCGTCCCGACGGCAGGCGCGAGAGGAGGCGGGCCACCACCGCCGCGGCCGCCATCAGCGACAGCACGGCGAGCCAGCCGAGCGGGCTGCCGTCGGTGCCGAGGGCAAGACCGATTATGCCGAGCATCGCGTATATCCACGCGCTCTCCGACACCACCAGCGCGGCGATTATCAGCCTGTCCTGTGACGCAGGGCTCATCCGGGCACCCCCTCCCCGGCTTGATCGTCCAGTCCGGCCATCTGCTCGCCGATGTCGTAGAGGGCGACGCCCGCAGGCACCGTGGGCGCCTCGGCGGCGCCCACGTAGACGACGGCGGCCGGGTGCCCCCTGGCCCTCAGGCGGGACAGCACCCCGGCGAGGTCGTCGTCAAAGTAGGCGGTGACCACCACGACCGTTGCGCCCGCCGGGAACCTGCCCATGCGGTCCTCGAGGTGGGCCGCCATCGGGGAGAGGGTTATCGGCTGGAGCGTTGCCAGCGTCTCGAGCACCGCCCTGAGCTGGGGCCGGCTGCGCGACGGGCGCAGCTCGGCCGCCCTGTCGGTGACCATGGGCACCCCGTTTGAGACCAGGCCGAGCGAATAGCCGCTGTCCATGCAGTGGGATGCGAGCGAGGCCGCCGCGGTTATCGCCCGCTCCAGGCGGTCCGGCGAGTAGCCCCGCCAGTGCTGGGGCGATGTCTCCACGGAGACGGCGAGCATCACCGTGACATTTGCGCTCGGGTCGAAGGTGCGGACCCACAGCGACCGGTTCTTGGCCGTCGCCTTCCAGTCGATGGCGCTCAGCGGGTCGCCGGCCTCGTACTCGCGGGCGCCGGCCGGCCTGGACGGATCCTGGAAGATCCTCGGCCCGCCGGACACCTCGCCCAGGGGTCGGCCCCCGGGAATGCCTATCTCCGGGAGGGGCACAACCCTGGGGTAGACCAGCACGGCGTCGGTCGTGTCCACGCGCTTTCTGGAGTCGAACAGGCCGAACATGTCGCCCGAGTCGACCCGGGCGGGCCCGAGCCGAAAGTAGCCGCGCTGCCGAAAGCGCACCGAGTAGTCCCACCGAATCCGCTCGTACCAGCCTATCGAGGTGCGGTGCTCAAGTGTCGAGGAGTTGGGATCGACGCTTGCCGAGACCCTGGCTCCCTCAACGGTAACGGCGTCCGGGATGTTGTCCTCGGTCCTCACCCAGGCCAGCGGCACCGGCTTTTTGTTGGTCAGGACGATGGAAAGGGGCGCGGTCTCGCCTATGAACACCCTGCGCCTGGGCAGTATCCGCTCGTAGGTAACGCGGTTGAGCGAGACCCTGCCCCACAGCCAGCTGATGCCCGTCATGAGCAGGCCCATCGCCCCGAAGGCGATCAGGACGCTGTGGCCGGTCAGGACGCCGGCGGCGATCAGGATGACGAACAGCCCGGTCCACAGCTCCTGCCAAAGCTGTGCCAGCAACCGCTAGCCGTCCTGCCCGGACTGAGCCTCGTCCGTCCCGCGCTCCACCTCTATCGGAACCGGCACCTTATCAAGGACCTCGGCGATCGCCTCGGCCGCCCCAAGGCCCCTGAGCCTTGCCGTCGCCCCCATGATCATGCGGTGGGCGAGCACCGGCACTGCGAGCTCCTTTACGTCGTCGGGAAGCACATAGTCCCGGCCGGACAGGGCCGCCCTGGCCTGCGCGGTCTTGTAGAGGGCGAGGCCGGCGCGGGGGCTGGCGCCGAGCTCGACGCCATCGTGGTCGCGCGTCGCTCGCACGACGTCGGCGACGTAGCGCCGGACCAGCGCGTCGACGCGCACCCGGGCAACCGCCGCCCGCGCGATGCCCAGCCCCGCCGCATCGGTCACCGCCTCAAGGGACGGAGGCCCCTCTGGGGCTTCGAACCGAAGGAAGATGTCGGCCTCCTCGGCGGCGGTCGGGTAGCCGAGCTCCACCCTGACCATGAAACGGTCGAGCTGGGCCTCGGGCAGTGGAAACGTTCCCTCCAGCTCCACGGGGTTCTGGGTCGCCAGCACCAGGAAGGGGTCGGGCAGGGGCATCGTCTCCCCGTCGATCGTGACCTGGCGCTCCTGCATGGCCTCGAGCAGAGCCGACTGGGTGCGGGGCGTGGCCCGGTTTATCTCGTCGGCCAAAAGCACCTGGCTAAATACCGGACCGGGCCTGAAGTTGAACAGGCCGGTCTGCTGGTTGAAGAAGTTGACGCCCAGCACGTCGGCCGGCATCAGGTCGAGGGTGAACTGGATGCGCCCGAACGAGCACCCGAGCGAGGCGGCCAGCGAGCGGGCGAGGGTGGTCTTGCCTATGCCCGGCACGTCCTCGATGAGCACGTGCCCGTCGCACAGCAGGGCCGCAAGGGCCAGGTCGATGGCCGCCCCCTTGCCCACCACGACCCGCTGGACGTTGCTCCTGACGCGCTCTGCCAGGGGCTGGACCTGCGCGGCCGGACCGTCGGGCGACGAGAGCAGAGCCTCTTCCGGCACCTCCACCTCTGGATCCAGCGGGCCGGCCCTCAGCCCAGCCGCGCGGCGTGGGCGCCGCCCAGGCGCCCGAAGACCGATCCGTGCATCAGGCCCGCTGCCCGCAGGCTGTTGTAGTAGAAGATTCCGCCGACTATCTCGCCCGCCGCGTACAGGCCCTCGATCGGCCGGTCCTCCATGTCGAGCACCCGCGCATGCGCATCGATCCTCAGGCCGCCGTACGTGTAGGTGATGCCGCCGGTGACCCGGTAGGCCAGGAAGGGCGGTCGGTCTATGCGTATCGCCCAGTTGGACTTGGAAGGGCTTATCGTGCGCGTCGAATTGCCGTCCAGGCTGCGCGGGGCGTACTCGGCATCGTGGGCCTCCGCGTTGTAGGCCTCGACCGTGGCGCTCAGCGCGCCGGGACTGACCCCGATCTGCCGGGCCAGCTCCTCGATGGTCCCTCCCCTCGCCGGGCTCGAGCCCCCGTACCTTTCCTCCAGAAGCGGGGCGGAGCGGGCATCGAATATCTGGAAGGCGGTGCTGCGCTCCTGGGCCAGCACCGCGTCGCCCACCCTGACGAACGTCTGCTCTGCGAACGAGGCCCCCTCGTCCACGAAGCGCCTCCCGTCGACGTTTACCATGATGCCCAGCGGGTACGAGCGCCGCGGCATGGCGTCGGTGATGGGCAGGTCGCCGGTCGCCGGCGCGCCGACGTCGATGGGCGTGCCGTGGCAGCCCGTCCACTGCCCGGCGGGCGCGGCCCCGACCGCAAGGGCGGCCCGGTGCCCGTCGCCGGTGTTGTAGCGCGACCCGCGCACCTTCGCCCTCTCCCAGTGCGCCCCGAGGTACTTGACCCTCATCTCGGCGTTCGCCTCGAAACCCCCGCACGCAAGGACCACCGCCCTGCTGCGGATCACGTGCCTGCCGTCCGCGTCCTGGGCGATAAGGCCGCATACCTGCCCGCGGTCTCCCTGCATCAGCTCGACCATCTTGGTCTCGTAGAGGACCTGGATCCCGGCCCGCCGCGCCGACCGGGTGAGCATCTCTACGAGCCCCGGGCCCGATCCCAGCGCCGAGAGGCCGACCTGGTTCGGTATCACCGACGGCGCGCTGGCCAGGGCCGGGCTGATCGACAGCTCCCAGGTAACGCCCCGCGAGTGCATCCAGTCGATCGTCGGCCGCGACTGGGCGATGACCACCTCGGAAAGCTCCTCGCTCGTGTCGCCGTGGGTGGCCTCGGCGAAATGCCGCCGAAAGTCGGCGGCGGTGTAGGGCTCCATCGACGCGCGCCCCAGGTCGGCGTCGCCGGGGAGAAGCGAGCGCAGGTCGCCGAGTCCTTCGTGGGTGAAGCGAAAGCCCCCGCCCGTGTACGGGCAGTTGCCGCCCTGGGAGGAGGGAGGGGCCTTCTCGAGCACGGCCACAGAGGCGCCGGCCTCCCGGGCCGACAGGGCCGCGCAAAGAGCGGCGTTTCCGGCGCCGACCACGATAACGTCGAAGTAGATGCTTTCCGCCATCCAGTCCCCCTCTGCGCGGCTCGGCAAAGTATAATGGGTTGCGCTAAGGAGAATCAGTCGTGGGCATGAGCAGCAAGGTCAAGACGGCGCTCATATTGTTCACGGTCGCCACGGTCGTGTACTCGATCGGCGCGAAAAAGTCGCACGGTCGCTTCCTGGGCGTGCCGTTCGATTGGAGAATCCCTCGACTAGAGACTGTCAAAAGACGGCTTTGGAACCCCTCGGACGATCGACTACTCACCCCGACGGTCTACGGCATAGGCTGGTGTCCCAACATCTACCAGGTGCTGGTGCGGCTCGGATACGCAGAACCGCAGCCTCAACGCGAACCGGAGATAGGGGACCGAGACGGGGAGCGCTTCGCCTAATTCCCGGCCCACCCGGGTCCATCATGCCTTGCCCGGTGGTGTAGTGGTAGCACACAGGCCTTTGGAGCCTTTGACCCAGGTTCGAATCCTGGCCGGGCAGCAATCCCGCCTGCGCGGCCCGCTCGCCTCCCTCCTGATCGCGGTGCTCGCCGTCTCGGCGGCCTGCAGCGGGGCGCCGGCGGCATCGCCGGGCGACACGCCCGAGACCGGCGCCGCAGAGCCGACCGAAGCGGGCCCCGCAACCGGCAGCGTCGGCACCTTTACCCTGACCGGTGAGATGGGCAACGACCGCCAGTACCACGCCTCGGTCAAGCTGTCCGACGGGCGGGTAATGTCCGTGGGAGGTCGCGGCAAGGGTGTGAGCGAGTGGCCCATCGTCCACCACAGCGCAGAGATCTACGACCCTGCGACCGGGCGGTGGACGAGGACCGGATCGGCGGAGGAGGATCGCCAGTTCCCCACGATCGCAGAGCTTCCGGACGGGCGCGTGCTCCTGGCCGGGGGCAACGACAACCGGCTCGTCCCGCACAAGACCGCGGAGGTCTGGGACCCGGAGACCGGCCAGTGGAGCCCCACCAGCAAGATGCTCCGCGACAGGGAGCAGGGGGCCTCGGTCGTCCTGGCCGACGGCCGCGTGATAGTCACCGGGGGCAAGAGCAAGACTTTCCAGCAGCAGGCCCACGCCGAGATCTACGACCCTGAGACCGGGGAATGGACGCTGACCTCCGAGATGGAGACGGGCCGCGCGCTGCACACCGCAACCCTGCTCGCCGACGGCCGCGTACTGGTGACCGGGGGAGGCAAGTTCGACGGACCCTACCACGCCACGGCCGAGGTCTACGATCCGGGCACCGACTCCTGGTCTTCGGCCGGTGAGATGAGCATCGGCCGCGCACTGCACACCGCAACCCTGCTCGCCGACGGGCGCGTCCTGGTAGCCGGGGGGCTGGGCAAGCGCACGAGCGCCGATGTATACGATCCGGCGACCAACTCCTGGTCGTCCGCAGGCGAGATGTCGATCTCCCGCGCTGAGCACACGGCCACGCTGCTTACCGACGGACGCGTGCTCGTTGCCGGAGGGGTCGGAAAGCGCAAGTCGGCCGAGCTGTACGATCCCGATACCAACTCGTGGCAGTCCGCCGGAGACATGAACTTCGACCGCTACCGTTACACGGCCGTTCTGCTGGATGACGGCCGCGTCCTGCTCATCGGCGGCCAGAGCGGGATCGCCGAGACCGTGCTGGCCGAAACGGAGCTGTACACGCCGTAGCCCCCGACACCGACCCGGTCCGGCTGCTGAGGCGGACCTCCCGCGCCTTCTACCTGTCGATCCGGGTCCTGCCGGGTCCGCTGAGGGCACCGATCGGCCTTGCCTACCTGCTGGCCCGGGCCGCGGACACGATCTCGGACGCCCGTGCCATCCCGCCGGACCGACGCCTCGGGCACCTGGTTACGCTCAGGGGCCAGATAAACGGTCCCTGGTCGGCGGACGCCCTGGGGGGATCGCCGCCGATGTCCTGGCGACCGAGGCCTCACCTGCCGAGGCCGACCTGCTGGCCTCGCTCGTCACCCTGCTTGAGGAGCTCGACCGGGCGGACCCTGCCGACCGCCGCCGCATCCGCAGCGTCGTCACGACGCTGACCGAGGGCATGGAGATGGACCTCTCCTCGTTCCCGGCAGGCGGGCCGGGCGGGGTCACGGCCCTTGCCGACGCGGCCGAGCTCGACCGCTACACGTACCTTGTCGCCGGCTGCGTGGGGGCTTTCTGGACGGAGACATGCGCGGCCCACTCTCCCGCCCTTTCCGCCTGGGATATCGACTCGATGAGCGAGACGGGCACCCGGTTCGGCAAGGCCCTTCAGCTGACCAACGTCCTTCGCGACGTGCCCGCCGACCTCCGCAACGGCCGGTGCTACCTCCCGCTCGACCGGCTCGGTGAGCTGGGCCTGGCGCCCTCCGACCTCCTCGATCCCGAGAGCTCGGCTCCGGCGCGGCCCGTGCTTACGGAGTGGATGGAGGTCGCCCTCGGGCACTACGGGGAGGCGCAGCGCTACGTGCTGGCGATACCGCGCGGAGAGCGCCGCCTCAGGCTGGCCGCGCTCTGGCCGGTCCTGATGGGCCTTGAGACCCTGGCGATCCTCGCCCGCCGGCCAAGGTGGCTTGCCGCAGGCGAGAGGGCCCGCGTCTCGCGCAGGTGGGTCTACTCGATGATGGCCCGCTCTGCCCTCGTCTGCTCCTCGGACTCGCTCATCGAGCGCTGGATGGCCAGGCTCTCCGGGAGGGTCGCCGCGGCCCTCTGACGGCCGACTGCATGCGCGCTGAGCGGCCGGTCCGAAGTTGACGGGGCAGATGGCCCGTGATAAAACGACCACGCCCCGGCGAGGCGGTGCCACCGCCGCTCCCGCCATAGGGGCATCAGCGCATCCGGGGAGGGGCATTGGCCGCAAGAGGCCCTAGGGGCATGGTCCAGACCGTGCTGGGACCGATCGAGCCGGCCCGGCTCGGCGTCACCCTGATGCACGAGCACATGCTCCTTGACACCACGTGCTATTTCCGCGAGTCGGAGCACGCCAGCCTCCGGGCCTTTAAGGACATCCCCTTCTACCCGGAGCTGACGGCCAGATCGGACGTGCTCTACAACCACCACCTTGACGGGAGCCGCATGTACGACGAGAGGGCCATGATCGAGGAGGTCCTCGAGTTCAGGCACGCCGGCGGCGGTTCGTTCGTGGACACCACGTGCGTCGGCATCGGCCGCGATCCCCTGGCGCTTGCCCGGATATCGCGGGCGACCGGCCTGAACATCGTCATGGGCTCGAGCTACTACGTCACCTACGCGCACCCGCCGGACATGGACAGTCGGTCCGAGGACGGCATCGCCCGCGAGATCATCGCCGACATCACCGAGGGCGTGGGCGATACGGGCGTTCGGAGCGGGATCATAGGGGAGGTCGGGAACTTCTGGCCTCTTACGGACAACGAGATAAAGGTCCTTCGCGCCTCCGGGCGCGCCCAGGCCGAGACCGGGGCGCCCATCACCATCCACTCGGGGGTCGGGGACGAGGCGCCCGCCGGCATCATCGACCGGCTAGTCGAGGGCGGCGCAGATCCTGCGCGGGTGATCATCGGCCACCTGGACACGGCCGTCCAGGACCCCGGGGCCCTGCGGGCCCTGGCCGAGACGGGATGCTTCCTGGAGTACGACATATTCAGCTGGGAGAACACCGGCCCGTTCGTCGAGCCGCACATAAACATGCCGAACGACGGCCAGCGCCTCGAGAGGATCCTGTTCCTGCTCGCCGAGGGCTTTGAGGACCAGGTCGTCATCGCGCACGACATATGCCGCAAGTGGCACATGCGCCGAAACGGCGGCAAGGGCTATGCCCACATCATCGACAACATCGTCCCGCGCATGCGGAAGATGGGCGTGAGCGCCGAACAGATCGACAAGATCCTGGTCGCCAATCCCGCCCGCGCCCTCACATTCACATAGGGCGAGCTTGACTTAAACTGGCACCCGCCAGCACAGGAGGACAGAGAAGATGGCAAGGAGCCACAGCACGATCGAGGACCTGGTTCGCGGATGGAAGCAGCGTGGGATCACCCACGTCCAGTTCGAGCTTCCCGACATGCACGGGGTGAGCCGATCGAAGATCGTGCCCCTGGGCCACGTCGAGAGCTACGCCACGGGGGGCCTGAACATGTACGGGGGCACGGTCACGCTCGACACCGCCTCCTCGGTCGTTCCCAATACGCTCTACAACGAGGAGGTCAACTACGCCGACCAGCTCCTTCGGCCCGACCTCGGGACCGCGCTGGACGTGCCCTGGCTTGAGAACACGGCCAGGCTGATCTGCGAGGGCGAGTGGGAGGACGGAACGCCCCACAGGGCCGCCCCGCGCTGGCTGCTTCGCCAGCTGCTGGATCGGGCCGACTCGATGGGCTACGAGGTCAAGGTGGGCCTGGAGTACGAGTTCTACGTCTTCGATCCCGACAAGACCGACCCGGACCCTTACTTCGGCGGGCTGCACATCTTCAACACGCTCCGCAACCGCTACGTGCCCGTCATCGACCGGATCCTGGCCGAGATGCCGCGGGCCGGCGTGGACATCATCACCGCCAACTGCGAGTACGCACCGTCCCAGTTCGAGATCAACTTCGCCCCGGCGACCGGAATCGCCGCCGCCGACCAGGGCTTTACCTTCAAGAACGGGGTAAAGACCATCGCCCACCAGATGGGCTACAACGCCACCTTCATGACAAAGCCCCTGCCCGAGGACGCCGCCAACGGCTGCCACATACACATATCGCTCTCCGATAAGGCGACGGGCGCAAACGCCTTCCTCGACAACGACGACCCGGACGGGCTGTCCGCGGTGGCGCGCCAGTTCATCCAGGGGATGCTCGACCACACCCCGGCATCGATGGCCCTGCTCGCCCCGACCATCAACTGCTACAGCCGCTTTGTGCCCCACCACTTCGCGCCCTCCAACGTCAGCTGGGGACCGCAGGACCGCAGCGCCGCGGTAAGGGCCAAGAACTCGCGCGACGACAGCACGCACCTGGAGAACCGCCTGGGGACCGGCCTCGCCAATCCCTACCTGGCGGTCGCCGGCGTCCTGGCCACAGGACTGCTCGGCCTGGAGAAGGGCGTCCCCGCCGTCACACCCGACCCGTCGGCCGGCCCGGTCGAGGACGATCCCCAGTACACCAAGCTGCCCGCCACGCTCGAGGAGTCCCTTGCGGCCCTTGAGGCCGACGGGGAGTTCGCCGGGATGCTGGGCGAGGAGTTCGTTACCGTTTACACCGTAATGAGACGCCATGAGATCGCCCGCTTCCGGGCCCACATAACCGACTGGGAAAAGAGCGAGTACCTGGAACTGTATTAGTCTGCGTAGGGCAGCATCGGCGCCGCGTCCTTCTCCACTCCTCGTCCACGCACCGGACGGACGGTGTTTCGCCAAGCGCCAAGGCTCAACTGTAGGAGGTCAACAATCTGCCACCCGTGGGTCTGCTCCACCCTCGTACACCGGTAGACCGTGACCGTCCAACTGCACCGGGGTCAATCTTTGCAAGGGGTTTCACATCGACAGGCGCTTTCAGGCGGGACTCGCGGCACGGGATAAGGACGCTGCGATGGCAGCTGACTTAACGGGGCTGGATTAGCCTCTTGATCCGCATTCCCTGTCCCAAACGTGGTACTAGACGGATAGGTGGATGAGGGTTCCTCTCGGGTGTACCCGGCAAAACTTGACCAAGCCATGCTTGACGGAATGTATGACAATCCCATAATTTGCGCACCACTTGCAGGGGGCGACCAAGCCTAGGAGGGCGGTCATGGGCCAAGGCGCGTCCGAAGTTAACCTGGCGGCACGACCCAGCGCGCGACTAGCGGAAGCGGAAGTTCTGGAACTGAGCCAACGTCCCGATACTATTGCGGCTTGCCTTCAAGCTGAGGCTCAAATCGACAAAGGAGAGTCCGTAAGGGTGACCCGAGAGGAACTTATCGAGGAAAACGAAAGTTCCTCTTGAGGGACCGCGCTGCCCGGCTGGTTGCCGGGAACCTCTTGCGGCCGGCCGGCCTCGGCCAATCGCGCATCCATCTCCTCCGCTCGGACCATATAGCTCGGGTACGAGAGCCTACCTGTAGGCCATGATCGTCAACAGGCTTTGCTGGGTGCGCTCTTAACTGAGCGCCCGCACGGTCCGGTACCCGGCGATGACCGCCAGCACCGAGGCGGCTGCTATGCCGGAGCCCACCAGGGCGGCCAGGGGAGCGCCCAGCGGGCCCGCAAGGGCCCCGGCCACGAGGCCTCCGCCCACCACCGTCCCCCAGGTCATCATCCAGATGCCGGAGATTCGCCCGCGGTACTCGCCGGGCACCACCCTCTGCAGGAGCGAGGACACGAGCGTCTGGGCGCTCGTGAACCCGATCCCCACCACTACCGCGGCCAGCGCGGCGACCGGGAAGGACGGGGCGAGCGCCATCATCACCAGCCCGGCCGCCGAGACCAGCACGCCCGCCATCGCCGCGTAGCCCTTGCGCGGGACATCCAGCATCGAGGCGAGCACGATCGTGCCTATCATCGATCCGGCACCGATCAGGGATAGCAGCGCACCCAGCCGGGCGGGGCCAACGTCGTACACCTCGGCCGCGAACACCGGCATCAGCCCGTAGGAAAACGGCACTACAACAAGAGGGCTGATCAGCGCCAGCAGCAGCAGCGCCTGTACGACCGGGGTGTCCCTCACCAGGCGGAACGAGCCGGCGAGCCCTGTCAGGGCGGTGCGCAGGGTCACCCTGGACTCGGCCTGGTTGCTCGTGCGGATCGCCATGCCCATGAGCATCGCCACGAACTGGGAGCCCGCCGCAACGAACACCGCCGCCGCAGGACCCAGGCTCGCCAGCGCGATCCCCCCCACTACCGGACCTACCAGCCTGGTCGTGCTGAACGCCAGCTGCAACAGCGAAAATGCGTTGACCAGCCTGTCCTCGCCCACGATTCCGGGGATGATGGCCATGCGTGCCGGCTCGATGATCACCCAGGAAAATCCCATGAGAAGGACGAAGACGAAGATATGCCATGGCTCGACGAGTCCGAGCAGGATCACAAGGCCGAACGCCACGCTCAGCGCGCACTGGTAGACCGGAACGAAGGCAAGCACCTTGCGCCGGTCCAGGTTGTCGACCAGGACGCCGCCGAGGGGTGCTGCGATCAGGTTCGGGAGCGTGTCGAGCCCGAGCACGACGCTGGTCAGAAAGGCCGACCCGGTCAGGTCGTAGGTGAGCCAGCCGATCAGTACCTGCTGGAAGAAAAATCCGCCGGAGGTCCCCACGCTGGCAACCCAGAGCAGACGGAAATCACCGTATCGAAAGGACCTGAACGTCCTTATTCGAGTCAGAACGCCGGCCAACGCCGCCAAACCTCACAGAGACTTAAAAAAGCCGCTTAGCAGGCGGACGGGCCGTCGGGTCGCGGAACCGAGACATACAGTCTAGCACGCGCCGCGGCGTATTGACTGGCCCCTCCCACGGCCATAGACTGCCTGATTAGTGCCTTTTGGGCCCTTCCGGGCCACGAGGAGAGCGAAAGTCCGTGTGCGGCATAGCCGGTTTCATGTTCAAGAACGGCGGTGGAGACGTGTCCCTGGGCAGGTGCCTTACCGACATGGCCACGGTTCTCGGGAGCCGCGGGCTGGACTCGACCGGCCTCGCGCTCTACGGGGGCCTGCCCGCAGGGCACCTTGCCCTCCGGGTCCACCTGCGAAGGGACCGCCCGACCAACGGCGCCGGCGCCGAGGCAAGGCTCTCTGAGATTCGCGAGCGGGTGGGCGAGGTGGCCTCCGTGGCCGGCGTCAGGTACACGGGCAACATAGCCCGTATCGAGCTCAGCGACGTGGCCGACGCCACGGACCTTGACCACATGACGGGCATCACGCACGCGATCGAGTCGACCGGGGCCGAGGTCCTGAGCCTCGGCAACGCGATGGAGATCGTAAAGGACGTCGGACCGGCCGATGAGATGACCGTCTACGACGTGGCGGGCTTTGAGGGCACCCACGGGCTCGCCCACACACGGCTGGCCACCGAGAGCATCGTCAACATCTGCTACTCGCACCCCTTCTGGGCGAGACCGTTCCCCGACATCGCCGTCGTGCACAACGGGCAGCTGACCAACCACAACAACCTGCGCCGCTCGCTGCAGAGGCGCGGCTACGAGTTCCTGACCACCAACGACTCGGAGGTGATATCCGTCTTCATCGCCGACCGCCTGCGGGCGGGCGCCACGCTCGAAGAGGCGCTGGAAGACTCGATCGACGGCCTTGACGGCACCTTCACCTATCTTGTGACCACGCGGGACGGCATCGGATTTGCCAAGGACCGGTTCTCCACAAAGCCCCTTGTGGTCGCAGAGGACGAGGGCTTTGTCGCGATGGCCTCGGAAGAGGTCGCACTCGGGCACCTGATCACGAGCGGGACCCGCGTCTACGAACCGACCGCTAGGGCCGTGGGCACGTGGCATCGGTAGACGCCAGGGGCCTTAGCCTGCGGGAAGTTAACAGCGCCATACGCGCCGGCCTGACGGCCGACGGGGAGGTGCTGGTAACCAACTCCGAGTCCCGCCACAACCTTGCTGTAGGGCTCAACCAGCCCGGCAGCGTGACCATAGACGGCAACGTCGGCTACTACTGCGGCGGCATGCTCAAGCTGGCCGACATAGAGGTCACCGGAAACGCCGGCTGGTCGGTCGCCTCCGACATGCAGTCAGGCAGCGTCGTCGTGCGGGGCAACGCCAGCGCCGCGGCCGGGGCGGCGATCAGGGGCGGCACCCTCGTGGTCCACGGCAACACCGGCCCGCGCACCGGCATCTCCCAGAAGGGCGGGACGATACTGATCGGCGGGTCCGTGGACTACATGTCGGGCTTCGTCAACCAGCGGGGCGTGATGATCGTGTGCGGGAACACCGGTGAGGCGTTCGCCGACTCGATATACGAGGGACGCATGTTCGTCCGCGGCCAGGTCGCCGACTTCGGCAACGGCGCCAAGTTCGACGAGCTCGACGAGCGGGACGCCGCCGAGCTTACCGAGATGCTTGGCCGCTACGAGGTGGCAGGGATTCCCGAGGCCGCCGAGTTCCGGAAGATCGTCTCCGACAAGCGACTTTACAACTTCAACAAGCGCGACTTCAGGATCTGGCGGACCGCGCTGTGACACGCATAGGGAGGAAGGTACCGTGACAGGCGGCGCCTCGGCGAACGGCGGATCGGAGGAGGCAAGACCCCTCATCCGCGAGAGCTTTTTCTACGGCCCGGAGGTGGTCGAGGACATCCAGGCCAAGGCCGAGCTCGGCCGCTACCGCATCCGCGGCTTCGGCACCCTCAGGCGACTTCCCTCGTTCGACGACCTGACCTTCATAACCTCCGGCATGAGCCGCGTGCCGCTGGAGGGCTACCGCGAAAAGTGCAGCACCGAGACCGTGCTCGGCGCCAGGCACGCGTCCGAGCCGCTGAGGATGGAGACGCCCATCTACATATCGGGCATGAGCTTCGGAGCCCTCTCGGCGAGTGCCAAGGTGGCCCTGGGCAGGGCCGCCACCCGCATGGGCACCATGACGGTGACCGGCGACGGCGGCATGCTTCTTGCCGAGCGCGAGGCCTCGCGCATGCTCATGTACCAGGTCCTTCCCAGCCGCTACGGGTTCAACCCCGACCATGTGCGCTCCGCCGACGCCCTGGAGATCGTCATAGGCCAGGGGGCAAAGCCCGGGACGGGCGGGCTTCTCCTTGGCCTCAAGGTCTCCGAGGTCATCGCCAACCAGCGCGAGCTTCCGCCGGGCGTCGACCAGCGCAGCCCCGTCCGCCACCCCGACTGGATGGGGGCGGACGACCTGATGATAAAGATGGAGGAGCTAAGGGAGGTCACCGAGGGGCGCGTTCCGCTGTTCATAAAGCTGGGCGCCGGACGGGTGACCGACGACGTGAAGCTCGCCGCAAAGGTCGGCGCGGACGTCATCGTCATTGACGGCATGGAGGCCGGTACGGGCGCCTCACCCGAGCTCCAGCTGGACCACACGGGCATACCGACCATGCCGGCGACCGCGGAGGCGGTCCGGGCGCTCCAGGACCTGGGGCTCGAGGAGGAGGTCGACCTGGTGGTCTCGGGCGGACTGGCCAGCGGCGCGGACATGGCCAAGGCGCTCGCCCTGGGCGCAAAGGGCGTGGCGATCGGCACCGCGGCGCTGATCGCGCTTAACTGCAACAAGGCCATCTACACCGAGGACTACAAGCGGCTGGGAACGAGTCCCGGCGCCTGCCACCACTGCCACACCGGGCTGTGCCCGGTCGGCATCACCACGCAGGACCCCGACCTTGAGGCGAGGCTGGACCCGGACGAGGCGGCCGACCGGGTGTTTAACTACCTGAACGCCCTGACCCTGGAGATCCAGCTGCTTGCGCGCGCCTGCGGAAAGCGCGACATCCACAACCTGGAGCCCGAGGACCTGAGGGCACTGACGGTGGACGCATCGGCCATGAGCGGCATACCTCTGGTCGGCTCAAACAAGGTCTACTAGCAGCGACCGCCCCCACCCCGGCCGCCGCACGATCCCGCGCCGGCAAAGGTCCACCTCAGCCACCACAGGAGTGATCGACCCGATGGACAAGACATTCGAGATTCACATGGCCGGCGAAACAGTCAGGGCCGCCCTGCTTACCGGCGAGGCGCCGGAGACGTGCGCCGCGTTCGAGAGCGCGATGCCTACGAGCACGTTCGGGGTCAACGCCAAGTTCGCAGGCGACGAGACTATAGCCATGCTCCCGTTCTACGCCCCGCCGGGAGAGAACCAGGTCCCCTCAGTAGAGCCCGGGGACATCGGCTACTATCCGCGCAGCCAGACCCTGTGCCTTTTCTACGGCGAGATCATGCCCTTCGGCTACATAAACCTGTTCGCCCGGGTCGTGCCGGATGACCTGCCAAGGGCGGTCACGGCCGGCAGGCGCATCCTTGAGGCCGGCTCGCTTCCGGTCTCGATCCGCATGTCGGACCCATCAGGGCCATCGTCCGGGCCGGCGCCGGCAAAGACCGGAAACGCGGCCGCAGACGCGCTGCGCGCGGCGACAGCGAAGATCTGGGAGACCGAGCCCGCCGACGTCGCCGCCATGCGCACGCACACCCGACCCCCCATGGGCAACCTCCCGTGCGTGGTCTACTCGAACTTCGATCTGTTCTGGGGCACGGAGAACCTGCACGTCGCCCGGGCCCTGGCCGACGAGATGCCCGCCGCCCAGGCCGGCAGGGTGGCGGCCGCCTACCTGCTTCGCACCGACCACCGCCTGTCAAAGTGGGGCTTTCCAGAAGCGACCGCCCTGGTCCGCCAGGCGGCCGAGGCGGCCGAGGCGGCGACATCGAGCGATGAGCTGAAGGAGATCCTGGACGCCGCCAACGTCTACCTCAACCGCCTGGGCAGCTGGATCGATGCCATGATCCCCTGGAACGCCCTGGACCGCCGCCTCACGCTTGTCGGAGGCTAGCTGAAACCTCCAGCCGGGCAGGGCCCCGGTTAGCCGGCGCCTCGCCCCTCAGCCACCGGAACTGGCCTCCGGGGCAGGCACCGTATCAATCCGAGTAGACCACCCTCGTATCGGCGACGCGGTCGATTATGGACCGGTGCTCTTTCTCGTCGATCAGGAGCACTACCCCGTCTGCGACCAGGCCCAGCGTGAAGGCGTGGAGCGGCAACTTGAGTATCTCGCGGATGAACATGAGACCCCAGCCGGTCGGCTCGCCGTCTCGGCGCACGGCCTTGATGGCAAGGATCTGCTTACCCGGGGTCTGGCCCCGTCCGAGGACAAGGAGCCACCAGATGACGTATCCGATGATGAGGGTCAGCGGGATGAGCACAAAGTCGATCAAGAGGGCCGCAAGGCGCCTCAGCGGGGATGCCGTCTCGATTCCTGGTGTCGTCAAAACGCCCCTCCTTGCCCCGGGCCGTCCCGGGGTGCGCTCAGTTGACTTCCGTCTCGAGCCCGCCGGCCGGCGTCACCCGTCGCCCGATTCGGACCTGGCCTCCCTTTCGGCCGACCGGCGATCGGCGATCTTCCAGCCGAGGCCCACGGCCACGGACGCGAGCATGGCCTTTACCAGGTCGCCGGGTATGAACGGGTACATCCCGGCCGAGAACAGCTCTCCCTCGGCCGGCCACGAAAAGCCCCCGTAGCGGAGCCAGAGCAGCGCCGGCACGTATACCACGAGCATCGCCAGGATCATCGTCCACATCGACCTGCCGCGGTTCCATCCCCGCTGCGAGAGATAGCCGACCAGCCACGCCGAGGCAATGAAGCCGATCAGGTAGCCCCCGGTTACGCCCTCGCCTGTGTACGCCCAGCCGTTACCGCCGCCCTGGAAGACGGGCACACCGGCCATGCCCATGAAGTAGTACACCAGTATCGAGAAAAGGCCCCAGCGCCAGCCGAGCACCCCTCCGATCATCAGCACCCCGAAGGTCTGGAACGTGATGGGAACCGGGTTATCCGGCAGGAAGAACCGCGCCCTGGCAAGCCCCACCAGGACGCCCACCAGCGCCAGCGAAATCGCCATCTTGTGGGCGGAGTTGGCCCCCGGGTAGAGAGCCTCGAGCAGCGAGGGACCGGGCCTACCGAGCAGCGCCCAGGGACGCGCCTGGACTACAAGGGCCCCCGGCCGCGTGACCATCTGCATCACCCTACACCTCCGACGGCCCGCCGTCGCGCGGGCGGAAGATCGAGTCGGGGCCGAAGCTGACCCGCCTGCGGGTGAGCCCGAAAAGGCTCCCGCCCACGGTCATCAGCGCCGCAACGCCCAACAGCCCCATGGGGACCTTCCTGAGGAACTCCCTGCGGGAGCTTCCAGAAACTTCGTTGTCTTTAGAGTCCATCCGGACCTCCTACAGTCGCACGCACGGCCCGCCGTGCCATCCGCGGCGAGCCGCCGCAATTATAGCGGCGCCCAAATCCCCATTCAACGAAACGCGGGCGGTCCGGACGGCCGCTCACTGCTGGCCCGGCCCGCTCCCGGCCAGCCCGTGGAAATGGTCCACCGGACCGTGCCCGGACCCCACCTGGTAGGCCCCGCGTATGGCGCAGGCCACGTAGCGCTTCGCCGTCGCCACCGCATCCCTTACGCGCATGCCCCTGGCGAGGCCGACCGCCGCGGCGGCCGAAAACGTGCAGCCGGTCCCGTGCGTACTCAGGGTCTCGATCCGCTCTGCGGCAAAGATCTCTATCTCGCCCCCCGCGAACAGGACATCCGTCGCCGGACCGCCCTCCAGGCCGCCGGTTATCACGACGGCGCGTGCGCCCATCCCGGCAATCTCACGCGCAGCCTCCCGGACCTGATCGATCGTCTCTATCGGCCGCCCGACGAGCACCGCGGCCTCCTGCACATTGGGCGTAACCAGGCTGGCCGCCGGGATCAGCAGGCGGATCAGCGCCTCCTCGGCGTCCTTTCTCAGCAGCCTCGCTCCGGTGGTCGCGACCATCACCGGGTCGACGACCAGTCGGCCGACGTCGTGGCGCCGCAGTCCGGTCGCCACCTCCTCGATGATCTCCGCGCTCGAGAGCATCCCGGTCTTGGCGGCGTCGGCGCCGATGTCATCCATGACCGCATCGATCTGGGCGCGGACCGTGGCCGGATGCACCTCGAGGACGTCGGTTACGCCCAGCGTGTTCTGGGCGGTGATGGCGGTTATGGCCGAGGTACCGTAGGCGCCCAGGGCCGCGAACGTCTTAAGGTCCGCCTGGATCCCTGCGCCGGCGCCGGAGTCCGAGCCGGCAACGGTCAGGACGCGGGGCCTGCTCACGCGGGCCACTCGGAGCCTTCGCCCGTGTAGGCCTGCTCCCAGAACATCAGCTCGTAGGCGAGCGCGGTGCGCACAAGCCAGTCGGTCCGCGGGGAGCGGTCCCCGGGCGCGATCGAGTCAAGGTGCGCGCCCATCCACTCGACGATCTCGCCGAGCGCCGCGGGCCCGTGGATGTCTATCCATTCCCTGTAGAACCCGGTGTCGGGCACCCGGCCGGCCTCGATCAGCCGGGTAGCCCACTCAAGGTACGTTCCCTCGGTCACGTAGAGCACCGTGATGATCTCGTCGAACGTTCCCTCGTGCCCCACTCGGGTGACAAAGTCGCAAAAGCCCTGCGTGGCCGGCGTTGCGACGGAGGCGGTGAGCTCCTCGGCGGTCGCATCGAGAGCGCCAAGGGCCCTTACGAAAAGGTCGTTCTCCGGGTTGAGCACACCGGTAAGGAACCGGTTGATCGGCGCGCTTGCCGCGCCCAGGTCCGGGGACTTGGCGATGGCCATGCCCATCACCGCCACCAGGTCCTTTACGAATATGTAGTCCTGGACGAAGTAGAAGCGGAACCTCTCGAGCGGCAGCGTTCCATCGCCCAGCTCCAGGACGAACGGGTGGACGACCACCCGCTCCCATGCGCTCCGGTGCCTGGCCCTAAGATCGCGTGTGAAAGAGTCTGCCATGTTCAATCCGTTATCGCCCGCACTCTTGCCGCGAGCAGGCCGAAGTCGAATTCACTCTCCTTTCCGGGGCTGCCGAGCAGGTGCGCACCGACCAGCGCAACGACGGTCGACGCGCCGAGGGCGGTCGCAAAGCTCACCAGCGTCTTGCCCGACCATGGTATCGAGTTCCATGCGCTGAAGTCCGAGGCGGGGAAGAACAGCACGCCGACCACCACCCCGGCGATGAACGCCGCCGCCGCCGCCCCGTCCGACAGGCGCCTGTTGTACAGGCCGTAGAAGACGGGCACGACCGCGGCCGCGCAGATCAGGTCGGCTATCAGGAACAGGTAGAGGACGCTGTAGCCCTGGGAGGCAATGGCGATCGCCGGGATAACCACCGCAAGCGTGATCAACCTGGATGACCCCAGGAGCCGGGAGCCCGACCAGGCGGGCCGAAACCGCGCGAGGTCCGAGGTGACGGCTGAGGCTATTCCGTTAAGCAGTGTATCCATGCTGCTCATCACCAGCATCAGCCCGGCGACCAGGACCACCGCCCACGCCCATTTCGGCATCGCATCGAGGACCAGGGCAAACAGGGCCACCGACGGCTCATCTGCCGATCCGTGCCCGACCGCGACGATCCCGACCAGGCCCGCGAGCATCACCATGGGTATCACCACGGCCGCGGCCGCCGCGAACCCCCGCCTCAGCGACCGCTCGTCCCTGACCGTGTACACGCGCTGCCAGAACCCCTGGTGGAACATGTTCGCGGCCCAGACGGCGATGAACAGCGTGAACGCGAACTCGATTCCGGGCCCGTGGCCCAGCGAAAGGAGCTGTCCCGCCTCCTCGCCGACCCTGGATATGGCCGGACCGAAACCGTCGAGCAGGAACAAAAGGGCGATCAGCACCGCCCCCAGCAGCGGGATGATCAGCATGAACTGCACCCCGTCTGTGATGACCGAGGCCCTGAGACCCCCGTAGGCCGTGTAGGCGACCGTCATCGCCCCGACGATCAGCGCGGTAACCCAGAGGGGAGTGTCTCCTATCAGTCGCGCGGCCAGGGCTATGCCGGTCATCTCGGCGGACAGGAAGATGAACATGTAGAACACGATCACCGCCACGGAGGCCAGGTACGTCATCGGTCCGTACCTGGTCCACACGAAATCGGTAAGGGATCTGCCCTCGGGCATCAGCCGCCTCATGCGGGCGCCGAGGATAACGAACGCCGCTATGGGCGCGGCCGACCCCAGGCTGTAGCCGATCAGCCCCACCAGACCGGCCCAGGTCCCGGTCTCGGCGGGACTGAACAGGATCCATGCCCCCATCGCGGAGGCCACGAGCGTCGCGGTGGCGAGCATGCCACCGACGCTGCCGCGGGCAACGACGTAGTCCTCGACGCTCTGCCGCCTCTTGGCCGAGTAGAGGTATGCGACGGCCACGAAGACGACCGAGGTGACCAGCGTCAGAACTATCGCCAGTGAGCCGTCCGACAAAAAAAGCACCGCCTCTATCCGGGTCCCTTGTGGACTGGGCCGGCGCGGCGATGCCTCGATGGTTCCCGCTCCCTACGCTGGCGTTATCCAGGTCAGGTTCGAGGGGTCGACGGCCCTGTGGCCGGCCTCTCAGCCCTAACGGGCTCCCCCGGGTGAATGTGATCTATAGACTTGTCGCGCAAAGTCTATTTCCGCACTCAGCGCCGTGTCAAACGCACGGTCTTGGCAGGGCGTGCGGACTGCGATTAGGCTTTCCGGGTGACCTTCGGACCGGGCTCCATCCCACCTTCCTACCTGCGCATCGTAGCCATCGCCGGCGGGGGGTTCGGCCTTCTGGTAACGCCCCTGGTTATGGCGACGTGGCTTGCCGAGTCGGACGCCTACCTGATCGCCGGCCGCCTGTTCTTTCCCGCCTACATTGGCGCGATGGCCGGGCTGTACTGCTTTCAGAGGCGGATCGGGAGCCGGTCGACTCTCTGGGTACAGGGCGCATTCTGGCTCACCTTTGCGGCCCTCGCTGTCGCGCTGGTCGGCGACCTGGGTTCTTACTACTCGGGCTCCGGGAACGGCGCAACCGTGGGCTTTTCACCCCTCCAGTCGATCTTCTACGGTGCGGTGGAGTTTCCCGCGGTCGTCGCGGCCCAGGTCGGCATGACCGCGTACGGGCTGGGGCTCAGAAGGTCGGGGGCGGTTGGCCCACGGGCGGCCTGGGCGGTGGCGGCGGTCGGCCCGCTCGGCCTTGTGCTCTGGCCGCTGCACATCCCGAGCGGCCCCATGTTCGTGATCAACCTGTTCACTGTGACCAGCTCGCTCGCGCCGGCCGGCGGCATCGCCGGCACCGCCCCCCGCTCCGGGGCGGCAGTCCCCTGACCGATCTCGTCGACGGCGCGGCGGCGCTGGGCATCATGCGCTCGACGCCGAGCAGGTGGCGACGTTCGAGCGCTACCTGGAGCTGATCATCGAGGGCAACCGGCGGACGAACCTTACCGCCATCGTCGACCCGGCCCAGATAAGGGTCCGCCACTTCCTCGACTCCCTGACCATCGCCGCCGCCGTCGAACCGCACCGTATCTCCCGCTCGAGCGTGCTGGACGTCGGCTCCGGCGCGGGGCTGCCCGGGGTCGCTCTCGCAATCGCGCTGCCGGGCTGCCGGGTGACCCTCCTTGAGGCCACGGGCAAGAAGGCGAGCTTCCTTGAGCGGGTAAGGACCGAGCTGGCGCTCTGCGACCTTGCGGTGATCAGGGACCGGGCCGAGACGGCCGCGCACCAGCCGGGGATCCGCGAGAGCTTCGACATCGTGGTGTCAAGGGGCGTTGCCGGCCTGTCCACCCTCGTCGAGCTCACCATGCCGTTCTGCCGGGTCGGCGGCCTGTTCGTCGGCTACAAGGGAAGGGAGGCTGAGGCCGAGCTGGGCGCGGCCGCCCGTGCGCTCGATGCCATAGGCGCGGGCGAGCCCGCGGTGGTCAGGGTCGACCCGGCGATAGTCGGCGAGGGCAGGGACGCCCGCCTGATAGTGGTCCCCAAGCACGCACCCTCCCCTGAGCGCTTCCCCAGGCGCGAGGGAGTGCCGGGCAGGCGGCCGCTGTAGAATGGCCCATGGCCAATGCGATTAACCCGACTCGTCGGCCTCGTCCTCTCATCGGCGGACTCGAGCGCCGGCGCAGACCTGCCGTCGATCCTTCGTCGACGAATATTGTCCCTCCCGACCCTGCTCTCCCTGGGGGTGGCGGGCGCGTTCATCTTCTTCCTGGCCTGGGGCATCGACCTGGACTGGTCGGACACCTGGCAAAACGTCAGCCAGATGAAGGCCTGGCCCTTCGTCCTGGCGATGGCCCTCTACTACCTGAGCTTTCTGTTCCGCGGATACCGCTGGCGGCTGCTGGCGCGAAGCGCCGCACAGAGCGGGGATAAGCCCGAAACCTCCATCCACCTTCCATCGACGCTGCGCTTCGCACAGCTGATCATCATGGGCTGGTTCGTCAACACCATCGCCTGGCTCAGGCTGGGCGACGCCTACCGCGCCTGGGTGTTCTCCAAGGACACCAAGGGCGGCTTTTTCTGGGGTCTCGGCACGCTGCTGGCCGAGAGGATGCTCGACATGGCGACGGTCGCGCTGATGATCGTGGCCGCGGTGCTGGCCGCAACGGTCACCACGGACCACACCATACTCAGGTACCTGGTCATAGCGACCGCCGGCACCGCCCTGGTCTTTTTCGTGCTGCTCGTCGTCATGCGGCTGTTCGGCCACAGGCTGGCAAGGCTTCTCCCGAGCGCGCTAGAGCGCATCTACGGCCAGTTCCACCAGGGGAGCCTCGGCAGCATCGAGGCCCGCAACCTTCCTCTCCTCGCGGCCCTGAGCGTCATCGGATGGGCTCTGGAGGCGGCCCGGCTGTACTTCGTGGTCCAGGCGCTCGACCTCTCGCTCTCGATCCCGATGGTCCTGCTCGTCTCACTGGGCCACGCGGTGCTCAGCACGGTGCCGACCCCCGGGGGTATAGGGGCGGTCGAGGCCGGCATGACCGGACTGCTCGTGCTCAGCATGCCCAAGGCTGACGCGGCTTCCGTAGCGGTGCTCGACCGATCGATAACGCTGCTGAGCGTGATCGCCATAGGCGGCCTTGTATTCGTGGCCAACCACATCATCACCCAGCGCAGGGAGGCCAGGGCCGAGGCCGAGACGGCGATATAATTGCCATCGGTGTCCATTCGCACCGGAGAAGCCTTCGATGACCATCACCAAGACCAACCTTAGGCGCCACAGCGCCGTTCAGGTGGACGGCGCAGACCGCGCGCCGGCCAGGGCCATGCTGCGGGGCGCCGGCCTCACGGACGACGACTTTGAAAAGCCCTTCGTTGCGGTTGCCAACCTGGCCAGCGACGTGACGCCGTGCAACGTGCACCTCGACCGGGTCGCCAGGGCGGCCAAGGAGGGCGTGCGCGCCGGAGGGTCCGTTCCCTTCCTGTTCGGGACGATAACCATCAGCGACGGCATCTCGATGGGAACCGAGGGCATGAAGGCGTCCCTCGTGAGCAGGGAGGTGATCGCGGACTCGATCGAGACGGTCGTGTTCGGAGAGAGCATGGACGGCCTCGTGGTGGTCGCGGCCTGCGACAAGAACATGCCCGGCGCGCTGATGGCGATGGCGAGGCTGAACGTACCGTCGATCTTCGTGTACGGAGGCGCGATCCTGGCCGGCAACTACCTGGGCAGGGACATCAACATCCAGGACATGTTCGAGGCGGTCGGGGCCCACTCGCAGGGAGATCTCACACTGGATGAACTGATCGCCATGGAGAGGGTGGCCTGCCCCGGGGAGGGCGCCTGCTCGGGTATGTTCACCGCGAACACGATGTCCTCGGCCATCGAGGCACTGGGCATGGCCCTGCCCGGCTCGGCTTCCATACCCGCCGTCGACCCCCGCAATGTCGACGCCTCGCGCGGCGCCGGAGAGGCGATGCACGCGCTGCTTGAACGGGACATAAAGTCGCGCGACATCATGACCAGAGAGGCGTTCGAGAACGCCATAACGGTGGTGCTGTCGATGGGAGGATCCACCAACGCCGTGCTGCACCTGCTCGCGATAGCCGCCGAGGCCGAGGTCCCGCTGTCGATCGACGACTTTGACCGCCTCAGCCGGCTCACCCCGTACCTGACCGATCTTCGGCCGGGCGGGCGCTACGTGATGCCCGACATGGACAAGGCGGGCGGGGTGCCCACGCTGATGCGCGAACTGCTCAAGGCGGGCCTCCTGCACGGCGACTGCATCACCGTCACCGGAAGGACCATTGCCGAGAACCTCGCCGACGACCACGCGCGGACCGGCGCGGAGCCCGACAGCAAGGTCATATACCCGATAGACAACCCGCGGAGCCCCACCGGCGGACTGGTCATCCTGAAGGGCAACCTGGCCCCGGAGGGAGCGGTGATGAAGGTCTCGGGGACAAAGCACCTGCGGCACGAGGGGCCCGCCCGGGTATTCGACTCGGAGCGCGGGGCCTTTAACGCGGTCACCGGCGGGCACATAAGGCACGGCGACGTGATCGTCGTACGGTACGAGGGGCCCAAGGGAGGCCCGGGCATGCAGGAGATGCTGGCCCTGACAGGGGCCATCATGGGGGCCGGCCTCGGTGAGACGACGCTGCTCCTTACCGACGGGCGGTTCTCGGGCGCAACGCGCGGGCCCATGATCGGGCACATAGCACCGGAGGCGATGACCGGCGGCCCGATCGCGATGCTGCGCGACGGCGATACGATCAGCATGGACGTCGAGACGCGCGAGCTGTCGATGCGCGTTACCGAACAGGAGCTCTCACGCAGGCGCGAGGCCTGGAGCCCGCCGGCCCCGAGATACACGCGCGGCGTGCTCGCCAAGTACGCCAAGCTCGTCTCATCGGCCGCAGAGGGCGCGGTAACCGGCTGAGCCTCCCCTAGCCGGAGATCGACCTCCTCAGCGCCTCGGTCAGCGCCTCGGTGCGCGTCTGGTCCAGGTTGAGTGGATGCACGGTGAGCACGCCGGACGGCAGGCCCACCTCCTGGACGAAGACCCGCGGCTCGCCCGACTTGAGGCGATGGGAGACCTCGAACGCCGTCATGCCGAGGGCCTGCTCGTCCAGCTTGATCCGGAGAACCGGAGAGCCCTCCCCGGGCACATCCACGACCGGGTCCACCGGCAGGCCGCTCAGCCCGTCGACGACGTACTCAAGGTAGCCCCGCTGCCGGGCGAAGCTCTCCTCGAGTCCACCCTCGACGAAGTTCCTCAGGGCGGCCAGCAGACCGATCACCTCTTCCTTGGCCACCTTAAAGCCCCGACCTATCCCGTGCCTGGGGATGCCCGGCAGCTCACCCTTGGGGATCAGGTCGGGGGGTGGATCCCAGATGTCGAAGAACTCGTCCATGTCCAGGTGCTGGAGGGCCACCGAGGCGATCAGGTCGCGCCGTCCGCAGAGTATCCCGCTGGACTGCGGGCCCCGCAGTGCCTTGCCGCCCGAGAAGGCGACGAGGTCGGCGCCGGCCCCGATGAAGGCCCTCAGGTTCTCCCTGGGAGGCAGTTCCCCCGCCGCGTCGACGAGCACCGGGATGCCGTGGCGGCGGGCCACCGCGACGACCTCGGCAAGAGGGGGCTCGCTTAACGGACCCTGTCCGTAGTAGATGGCCGCGGTCCGATCGGTGATCGCCGCCTCGTACTCCCAGGCCTCGGTGCGGCGGACCCCCGCGTTGGCGACGACCTCGTTCATCCCCACCTCCACCAGGCTCGCCCCGGCGACCCGGGCGGCGTGATCGTAGCCGTTGCGGTGCTCTCTGGCGATTATGAACTCGCTCTTAAGGCCCTCGGTGTCCGGCAGCCTGTCCATCGCCGCTGGGCTGAGCCCGGCCATTATGGCCGCGGCCCCCAGCGTGAGCGCGGAAGAGGCGCCGGCGGTCACGTAGCCGGCCTCGGCGCCCGTAACGGAGGCGATGTAGCGGCTGGCCCCTGCCTGCAGCTCGACCATGGAGACGGACTCGGTGGCCGCCTCGGCCATCGCATCGATCACCACGCCGGGCATCAGCGCACCTCCGACGCGGGTGGAGGCCCCCGAGACGTTGATTATCGTCGGTACCCCGAATTGTTCGTAGACAGACATTTGTCTCCTCTCTAGCTCATCGCGTCCGGCCTGAGGCGCTCGGCGAGGCGTCTCACCGACCGAAGGCTCGCAGAACACGAGCCGCCGACTCATAGTCGCGGCGGCCTCCCCTGAATATCGGGGGGACAAGATACACGTTCCTGTAACCGGCCTCGGCGTAGCGCTCGATCAGCTCGACGGCTATGTCGACACCGTCCCTGCCCCCGTCCATCCCCGCGGTCACCCAGTCCGGCAGCCTTCCGAAGGTGACACCGTCCGGGACCGGAACCTGCACGCCGCAAAAGACGGGCTGGCCGAGCTCTTCGCCCCAGGCCTCGGCGTAGGCCTCGGCGAAATCGGCGAGCAACCCCGGCTCAAAGAGGGCCTGCAGCAGGAAGAACTCGGCTCCCGATTCCACCTTTCGGCGCGTGAGGCGCACCTGCCCCTGCAGCGGCTTGCCCAGGTCTATCGTGGCGCCAACGCAGAAGCCGGACCGGGACCTGAGCTTCAGCCCCCTAAAGTCCACCCCCTCATTGAGGCCCCTTACGGCCGCGATCAGCTCGGTGGGCCGGTAATCGTCGACGGGGACCGCCCACTCAAGGTCTGTGGCCCGGTAGGGGTCGCCCTTTACGACCACCACGTTCTCAAGGCCCAGAAGGTCGGCGCCGAGCAGCATGCCCTGGATGGCCATCCTGTTCATGTCGCGGGTAGAGACCGTGAACAGGACGTCCCTTCCGGTGTTGCGGGCGATCCAGTGCGCGCCGGACGCCGGGTTCAGCCTGGGTGACTTGCCGGGGTTGTAGGCGACCGAGATAAAGTCCGCCGGAAGGTCCTGCGCGCCTGACAGCAGGGCCGGGTCCCCGCCCCTGGGAGGAGAGAAGTCGCACACGAACACGTGCCCGTCTCCGGCCCGCTCGCAGCGCTCGACGACCTTGGCCATAGGCGCCAGTGTACGGGCGGCCGGGGGCGAAAAAAAGGCCGGAGAGCCGACGGCTCTCCGGCCTGAGCGGTTCGGACTCGGCGCTACTTCCAGCCCAGAGAGCGGTTCTTACCAGGCGTCAGAGATACCCTGTGGCCCTGGTAGCACTTAAAGCGCTCTTCGCGTATGTCCCGGCGCTTTCCCGAGAGGGAGGACTGTTCCATCAGGCTCGAGCAGAACGGGCAGGTCACCTCGTAGACCGCCCTGTTGCGCAGCCGCACGGCCTGGACGTAGGTGAGCGTGTGCGCCAGCTGAGGCGAGTCACCCACGTAGCGCAGTACGTAGGTTGCGCCGGCGCTTACAAGGTTCTTCGGGCGGCCGTTCCTGGACCGCTCCTGGTGGCTGTAGTCCACGTAGCCGCACTTAAGGCATTCAGGCTCCTGGAATCCCCTGACCAACGTGTCGTAGCAGCGCGGGCACCGATCGTGACCCCTCCGCTCGCGTATCGGACGCGCTACGGCGTTCGGGAGCGGCTCGACGACGCGCGGCTGTGCGGGTAATGGCGGTATAGCCGGCCGGAATGTAGTCGGTGTGGCCTGGATAACCATTGCGCCCCTCCCCAACCCGAGCGGCTTGCCGCCTGACCGGCGATGCCACCACGGGTGCCAAAATTAGGACAATTGATAAACATTGTTTGAAACTTTGTCAAGACTCATTTCAAGAAATCGCCACCCTTTTCAGTTGTGATCTTTTTCTCGATACCGTCCACCCGTCGGGAGCGGACGCGGGATTGATTCCCCTCCGCCGCATCGTGGTGGGCCGGACGGCCCTCCCGGCGCATCTGGTGCGGGTCACTTCGTGGCACTGTTGTTCTACATTTCAGGGGCGCCCTTTTGGGGCTGTGATCGCCTGAAAAGGATCTCCGGTCGGAAGGTCGGGCTCGTTTGACACCCTCAGGGGCCGGTGCTACCTTCCGACCGTCCACCGTGAAGATCGTCGTCTGCGCCAAACAGGTCATCGACCCCGAGACCCCTCTTTCGGCTTTTAGGATCGATCCCGACCTGATGAAGGTGGCGGCAGCCCCCGGGGTCCCGCCGGTCGTCAACGGATTCGACGAGAACGCGACGGAGGCGGCCCTTCGGATCAAGGACGCCTCGGGCGCCAGCGTCACCGTCCTGTCGGTCGGGGACGGCTTTGCGATGGACGTGATCAAAAAGCCCGTATCCATGGGCGCCGACGACCTCGTGCTGGTGCAGGCCCCCGAGCTGGCCGACCTCGATGCGTTCGCCACCGCCTACGTGCTCTCACGTGCGGTCGAAGCGCTCGGCGCCGATCTGATCCTGTGTGGCCGTCAGGCCTCGGACTGGGACAACGCGCAGGTCCCGCTCATCCTCGCCGAGATGCTCGACGTCGCCTGCCTGCCCTTCGCGCAGGACGTGACCGTCGACGGGGGCACGGTACGCGCAGAGCGCGTGCTGGCCGCCGGGTACGAGGAGATAGAGGCCGACCTTCCCGCGGTGGTCACGGTCAGCAACGAGCTGGGGCCGCCCAGGTACCCGACCCTTCGCGGGATCATGGCAGCAGGCAGAAAGCAGGCCACCGTGATGAGCCCCCGTGACCTTGGACTCGACGCGGCACGCCTGGCGCCGAGGTGCGAGATCGAGGAGCTATACGTGCCGGAATCGAGCCGGCTGTGCGAGTTCATCGAGGGCGAGAGCGGGGCGGACTCCGGCCGACTGCTCGCCCTCAGGCTGAGGGAGGAGGGACTGATCTGATCGAGCGATCCCTGGTGATCGGAGAGCTCACGCAGGACGGCCGACTCGATCAGGGCGCGGCCGAGATGATCGCGCTCGCGCGGGCCCTGGCGGCGGAGGTGTCCGTTGCGCTGATCGGCGGGGAGGAATCGGCGGCTGCCGCAATAGCCGCCGGCGCGCATCGCGCATACCTGATCGACGACGCCGGGGACGTGGCCGGCGGCGGTCGCGACGCCCAGCTGCAGTGCTACGAGCAGGTCTGCCGCCAGTACCGGCCCGGGATAGTCCTGGTCTCAAGAACCGACGTCGGTTCCGAGATCGGGCCCCGCCTCGCCGCCCGGCTGGATGCGGCGCTGGCGCAGGACTGCATCTCGATCGGGCTCGAGGGAGACGGCCGGTTAACGGCCGTTCGGCCGGTCTACGGAGGCAACGCCGTCGCCAGGGTGTCGTTCCCCGACGACCGCCCGGCCGTCATCACGGTCAGGGGCAACGCCTGCGATCCGCTTGAGCCAGACCCGTCAAGGTCTGGCGAGGTGACCAGCGTGCGTCCCTCGCTCGACCGGGGGCGCCTCAGGGTAAGGTCGGTTCGTCTCGTCCGGCAGGAGGCCGCCGGCATCAGCCTTGAGGACGCGGCGGTCGTCATTGGCGGCGGAAGGGGACTCGGCGGCCCGGAGCCCTTTGAGCAACTGCGCGAGCTGGCCGGGGTTCTTGGAGGCGCGGTCGGTGCATCCCGCGCGGCCTGCGATGCGGGGTGGATAGACCACTCCTACCAGGTGGGTCTGACAGGCAAGACGATCACGCCCGATCTCTACATCACCTTTGGAATCTCCGGCGCCAGCCAGCACATCGCGGGATGCACCGGAGCAAAGAACATCGTCGCTGTGAACACCGACGAGCGGGCCAGCATTTTCAGGGATGCCCGCTACGGCATCGTAGGGGACTGGAAGGCGGTGCTACCGGCGTTCCTGGCGGCCGTAACGGATCTCAGGAGAGGCTGAATCGGAGCGCTGGCGATCTCGCCGCCGACCGCGTAACATGGAAGTGCCGACTGCGGGCCAGGTCCGCCAAGGACCGTTTCGGCCCACCCAATTTCACCTGGAGAGCGCCCCTTGATGGAGGGAGATTTCGAGCTAGACGTCAACGAGATCCTGATCGACATCAGCGAGGCTGAGGTACTGTCGATCTTCTTCCCGATGTTCCGAAAGTCACTCGTTGTGGACCTGCGCTCCACGGAACACTCGGGCCCCATGGTAAAGATAATGCCGATGGTGGCCTCCCCGCAGGAGCGCATGCGGGCCATCCGCCGGCTGCGCACCGGCTTTCCGCGCCGACATAGCCTGTCGGTGATCGGCTGGCCGCGCTACGTAGAGAGCCTTGAGACCCACGGGATATGGCAGCAGATGATCGACCAGCTATCGAAGGCGGGCCATCCCTCGCCCGGCGAGTACATGTCCCGGGTCTTCGACGAGCTCAGGCGCCAGGAGAAGGCCGAGCTTGCTCGGGTCGTGATGGGGCAGAACTACCACACGATCTGGACCAGCCAGCGCACGCTGGACTGATCGCGTCCTGCGGCCCGGCCGGGGAGCGTCCCTAGACCGCCGCGGCCTGCTGCTCCTGGGTCTCAACGATCCGGCCTGCCAGGTGATCCGGCACCGGCTCCAGCCGTGCCAGCTTCAGCGTGAAGGTCCCCTGTCCCTGGGTCTGCGACCGCAGGTCGGTCGCGTACTGCAGGACCTCTGCCTGGGGAACCTCGGCCTCGATCACCGTCGTGCCATCGCCCCGTGGCGTCATGCTCTGGATGCGGCCGCGGCGCCCGTTGAGGTCACCCATAATGTCGCCGGCCGCATCGTCCGGCACGGTCACCGCAAGCATCATGATCGGCTCCAGCAGTATGGGATCGGCCGCCTTGATGCCCTTCTGCAGGGCCTGTGACCCGGCGATCTCGTAGCATATGCCCGACGAATCGACCGGGTGGCTGCTGCCGTCAACGAGTGTGGTCTTGATGTCGACTACCGGGAAGCCGGCCAGCACGCCCTCGCCCATCGCCCTGGACACGCCCTTTTCCACCGACGGGATGTACTCACGGGGAACGGAACCGCCGACGACCTTGGACTGGAACTCGAATCCTCCGCCCCTGGGCAGAGGCTCGATCTCCAGCCAGACGTGGCCGTACTGCCCGTGACCGCCGGACTGCTTTTTGTGTTTGTGCTCCACCCGTGAGGTGGACCGGATGGTCTCCTTGTAGGCCACCCTGGGCACGGCGAGATCGACGGAGACGGCGAACTTTCGGTTCATCTTCTCCATCGCCACCAGGATGTGCATGTCGCCGAGCCCTGCGATCAGGAGTTCGCCGGTATCCGGCTGGCGGTCCACCCTCAGCGTCGGGTCCTCCTCGGCGATGCGGGCCAGGGCACTGGTGAGCTTGTCCACGTCGGTCTTGGCCGTGGGACGGACCGCCATCACGTAGACCGGGTCCGGGAATGTCAGGCCCTCCAGGACGACCGGATTGTCCCTTTCGGTAAGCGTGTGGCCGGTCTCAACCGAGTTGAGCTTTGAGACCGCTCCGATGTCGCCGGGGCCGAACTCGGTCACAGCCTCGGTATCCTTGCCCGTTACCACGAACACCTGCCCGACCCGCTCACCCTGTCCCGGGGCCGCGTTCCAGACCTGCGAGTCGCTGCGGAAGGTGCCGGACATGACCCTGAAGTAGGAGAGCTTGCCCACGAACGGATCCGCGGTGGTCTTAAATACCAGGGCCGCAAGCGCGTCGCCCGCCTCGCCCCTCTCGCCCGACCTCTGCCCGCCCGCATCGGCCGGAGAAGGACAGAGGTCGATCAGCGCTCTGGCCAGCTCTCCAATCCCGACGCCCGCCGCGGCCGACCCGAACAGAACGGGTATCACGGTCCCCTCGGCAACCGCGCTCCTGAGGCCGGCTGAAACGTCGGCCGGAGTGAGCTCTTCGCCCTCCAGGTACTTGGTCGCCAGATCGTCATCGCTCTCTGCGACCGCCTCTACCAGCCTCTCGTAGGCCGCCTCTGCGCGATCGGCCGCCTCCGGCGGAGGGTCCTTGGAGAGTATGTCGTGGACCCCTGCAAATGACGACCCGTCCCAGACCGGCACATTTATGGCCACGCTCTCCCTGCCGAAGGCCGCCGTTATCGATTCCATGGCGCGGTCAAAGTCGGTGTTTTCGCGGTCCATCTTATTGACGAAGATCAGCCGCGGCAGACCCGCCTCGCCTGCCATGTTCCAGGTCTGTACGGTCCCTACCTCCACACCGGCCGGCGCCGACACCACCTCCACCACGGCGTCCGCGACCCGGAGGGCCGAGACCACGCCGCCCCGAAAGTCCGCGAAGCCCGGCGTATCGAGGATGTTGAGCTTGTGGTCCGCCGTCTTGACCGGGATCACTGACAACTGGACGCTTGCGGTCCTCTTGATCTCCTCGGGCTCGTAGTCGGAGACCGTTGTGCCCTCGTCCGTGCTGCCGGCCCGGGACGTCTGGCCGGCGGCGAAGAGCATCGCCTCGGCGATCATCGTCTTGCCCGCTCCGCCATGCGACACCAGGGCAACATTGCGCAGCTTGTCAGCGCCGAACTCGGCCATCCTCGCTCCTCCTCTGTCTAATGCCCGCGCGTCCCGGCGAACCGCCTACGACGGGCAGGACGCGGGCCGGCACATTGTAAAGGCGGCCCCCGAGGGGTGCAATCGGCCGCTTGCGGTTCCCGCGACCCGGAGGGGACAATTGACGGATGTCGACACAGACCATCGGATTTGTGGGCGGCACCGGGCCGGAGGGCCGCGGACTGGCGCTCAGATTCGCCCTTGCCGGCCGGGCCGTCATGATCGGGTCCCGCCAGCTCGAGCGCGCGGTGGCGGCGGTGGCCAAGATCGCCGACAGGGTTCCTGAGGGCTCGGTCGTCGGAGCCCCCAACGACGAGGTCGCGGCAGCATCCGACATCGTGTTCATCGCCGTCCCCTACGAGGGCCAACGCCCGACGCTGGAGTCGATCGGACCCAGCCTCACCGGAAAGCTCGTGATAACCGTCGTCGCCCCTTTGGCTTTCGATGGAGGGGCCGCAACGGCGGTACGGGTGCCCGAGGGCTCAGCGGCCCTCCAGGCGGCACAGCTCCTGCCGAACGCACGGGTTGCCGCCGCGTTCCACAACCTGTCGGCGCGGGACCTGCTCAGGCCGGACGAATCCGTCGACTCCGACGTTCTCGTATTCTCTGATGACGAGCGCGCAAGGTCCGAGGTCGCAGACCTCACGAGCCTGATACCCGGAGCAAGGGCGATCGACGGAGGCGGCCTTGTCAACGCGCGCTACGCCGAGGACCTGACCGCCCTGCTGCTGAACGTCAACCGCATTCACAAGGCGCACGCCTCCATCCGAATTACGGGCCTATAGCCCGCTAGGCAGCTATGAACAAAGCGATCCTCACGGCCGTACTCGCCCTCCTTGCGGCGACCCTCCTCGCCGCGGCCCCGCCCGGTGAAGGAGATGCTGCCGACGCGCAGAGCCCCGCCGTCGACGCTCCGTCCGCGATACGCATCGTCTCCTCGGGTCACAGGGTCCTGTTCCCGAGCCACATCGAGTTCACGCTGAGGGCCGAGTCGGACAGCCCCATAACCGGCATCTCCATCCACTACCGCCTCGGCGACCGTCCCTACTACGTCTACGGCTACCCTGCCTTCGATCCGGGAACCGCGGTAACGGCCACCTTCATCATCGACAGTGACCGCTCCGCCTACCTGCCGAGCGGCCTGGACATCGAGTATCACTACCTCGTAGAGGACTCATCCGGGCGCTCCCTAAGGACCGACAGCTACGGCCTGACCTACCTGGACCCCCGCTTCGACTGGCAGTCCATTACATTGGAATCCATCGAGGTGCTCTGGCATGACCGTCCACGGTCAGAGGTCGAGGCCGCCGCGGCCGAGGTGGACCGGCGCCTCGCCGAGGTCCGACGGGTGCTGGGTGTCGAATCGGCGCCCGTGATGCGCGCGGTCATCGTCAACGATCGCGCAGAGGCCGCCCGCAGCTTTGCGCCGATCAGCCGGGCGGCCTCCGAGAGCCACCTTTACGCAGGCTTCGCCTACGTCGACTTCGACCTTTTCCTTCTGGCCGGGGTCGGGGTGAGGGGGATGATGCACGAGATGGCCCACCTGCTGCTCGACGAGGCGATAGCCTCCCCGCTCGGCAGGGTCCCTGCCTGGTACAACGAGGGCCTGGCGATGTACTTCGAGCCGGGCTCGCCGCGTACCGATCCCGCCGTTCTTTCGGCGGCGCGGACCGGCTCACTGCTCACGCTGTCCTCGATGCGCGGCCAGCCGGGACGACCCGGTGACGTAAGGCTCTTTTACTCGCAGGCCCGGAGCCTGGTCGCCTACATTATCGACGCCTACGGCGAGGAGAAGGTAACCGAGGTGATAGGGGAGATCAGCGCGGGCACCCGGTTCGAGGACGCGATCAGGTACACCTACGGCCTTGATCCCGCCGGGCTCGAGGACGAGTGGCGGGCATCGATAGGTGCGCCTCCGATCACAAAAGGCCGGTCTGCCGACCCCGATCCTTCGGCGGCCCCCACGCCGCCCATCGAGCCCTCCGAGCGCCCTGAGCCGGACCGCGATACCGACCAGTACGAGCCGTCCCTCCGGGCCGACCCGGGCACCTTCGGAACCTCCCTGCTGCTCGCCCTTGCGGCCGCCTTCGCAGCGACGGTAGCGGGCGGCGGCTGGCTGCTTCGCCGGCGGCGCACTGCCCGCAGGTCGGCCGGCGAAGAGCCCGAGGGCTTTGACCCGCGCTACGACACTCCCCCGTAGAGCCCCGGGGGCCCGCCGCCCGATTGTGGCGGCCACCCTCCGAGCCTAGAATGGCGCGGATGAAGCTGCGCGTCCTGGGCGTCCACAACATGGAGAGCGAGGCAACCCGCCTGGCGGGCTACCTGATCGACGACGTGCTCGCCCTGGACGCAGGCTCGATCTCGCGCTCCCTCACCTTCGAAGAACAGCGCCGGATAGGCGCCGTACTGATCACCCACGAACACAACGATCACGTGCGCGACCTGCCCGCCCTAAGGCACAGCCTTGGGGCCGCGGGCGCCTCGTTCGACGTCTACGGGCTCGCCGAGACTCTGGAGTCCATCGCCGACCGATACCTCCCGGGCGCCGGGAGGGCCGGGGCAACCGGAGACGGCCCCACGCCGCGACCGGTCAGCGAGGGGGAGACCTTTCCCGTAGGCAGGCACAGCGTTCGGGCCTTCAGGATGCGCCACAGCGTGCCGTGTGCCGGCTACTGGGTCTCGGACGGCTCGGCTCGCCTGTTCTACACCGGCGATACCGGCCCGGGGCTCAGGGGCGTCTGGAGGCAGGTCGAGACCGACGCCCTGCTCACCGAGGTCACCTACGGCAACGACAACCAGGAGGCGGCCGTCAGGCTGGGCCATCTGACCCCCGGGCTCCTTGAGGCAGAGCTCACGGAGTTTCGACAGGCGCGAGGATACCTGCCCAGGGTCATCGTCACCCACATGAACCCTCCCTGGGAGGCGGCCGTGCGCAGGGAGATCGCCTCCATGGCCGCCGGCCTGGGCACCGAGGTCATGGTTGCCAACGCCGGCGAGACGCTGAAGATCCGGCCGGTGGGAGCGTAGATCGATGTCGTCTCGCCGGGCGGCCTTCGTCTATTCCGACGCGCTGACAAGGCACGTTCTATCGGACGAGCACCCGATGAAACCGGTGCGGCTGCGCTACACCTACGAGCTACTGAGCGCGTACCGCGCCTTTGAGCCGGAAGCCGCAGTGCTCGTGGAGCCACGACCAGCCACCGACGAGGAGATAGGCAGCTATCACACCCCCGAGTACATAGAGGCGGTCAAGAGCTACGGGCGTGGGCAGGTGCCGGCGCGCGCTCACCTATACAACTTCGGACCCGGGGACAACCCGGCCTACGAGGGAGTCTATGAGGCGGCCGCCCTTTCGACGGGCGCCTCGATGGTCGCCGCGGAGCTGCTCATCGAAGAGCGGGTCGATGCCGCGATCAACATCTCCGGCGGCCTGCACCACGCCATGCCCGGCTACGCGTACGGGTTCTGCGTGTTCAACGACCCGGTCGTCGCCATCAAGGCGATGGTGGCAAGGGGGATGCGCGTGGCCTATGTCGACATCGACTGCCACCACGGCGACGGCGTTCAGAACGCCTTTTACGACACCGACCGCGTGCTGACGATCTCGCTCCACGAGTCCGGCGCGTACCTGTTCCCGGGGACGGGCTGGGCCCAGGAGACCGGGGCGGGCGTCGGCCGCGGCTATTCGGTCAACCTGCCCCTGTTTCCGTACACGACCCCCGACACATACCTGTGGTGCTTTGAGCAGGTGGTGCCGCCCCTGCTTGAGAGGTTCGCCCCGGACGTGCTGGTCACCCAGCTGGGCATAGACACTCACTTCAGGGACCCGATCACGCATCTGGCCCAGACCGTTCAGGGGTTCTCCGATGTGCTGCGAACCTTCTCAGAGATGCCGTATCGCTGGCTCGCCCTGGGCGGCGGCGGCTACGACCTGCAGGCCGTGGCCCGCTGCTGGGCGCAGGCCTTCGCCATAATGTCCGGCCAGGAGCTACCCGCGACCATCCCCGCGCCGTACGCCGAGCGCTACGCGGTCCGCTCGATGCTCGACCCCGACGACCTTCCCATAGGCGACGACATGCGGCGTCAGGCGCGCAGCTACGGCGAGTCCGGGGTACAGGCCGTGCATTCGCTGATCTTCCCGATGCACGGCATCAGGTCGGCCTAGGGCGATGCCCGCCGCCCGCGGCGACGTTGTGTCAACATAGCGGGTATCCACGTGTCCGGGGGTGAGACATGGCAAAGGTAACCGGCGCGCAGCTGATATCGAGGTCGCTGTCGGAGTGGGGCATTGACACCGTCTTCGCCATCGCCGGCGACCACACGCTGCCTCTCATGGACCGCATGGCGGGGGACGGGTTCCGCTTCATAGACGCAAGGCACGAGCAGGGAGCGGTCGACATGGCCAATGCCTGGGGGCGGATACGCGGCGCGGGGGTCTCGATGTTCACGACCCCGGGCCACGCAAACGCCATACCCGGTCTGGCCTTCGCGCACCAGCTCGAATCGCCCCTGGTGAACATATCCGGGAGCGCGGGGCGCCCCCGCCTGGGCCAGTGGGCCGCCCAGGAGATTGATCAGATCGGAATGGCGGCCCCGGTCACCAAGTCTTCGATCATGGTCTGGGATCCCCTTCGCATTCCCGAGCTGGTCTCCCGTGCATTCCGGACGGCCCTGTCGGGCAGGCGGGGACCGGTGCATCTGACTATACCCGTGGACGTGCAGACCGCCGCGATCGACGAGTCGACCGTGCGGGCTCACCCCCCGTCGCTCAACGGACCGCCGGCCGGGTCCGTCGCCGATCCAAAGGACATAGAGGCGGCACTCGACCTGCTGGGCGCGGCGAGCCGTCCGATCATCGTCGCCGGCAACGGCGCCTGGACCATCGGCCAGGGCGAGCTGGACAGGCTGGCCGAGGTGACCCGTATTCCCGTGCTGACCGAGGAGGCGGCGCGGGGGGTGATAGCGGACGATCATCCATACTGTTTCGGGATCGCCGACCCGCGCGTCGTCGAGGCGGCCAAGCTCGTGGGGACGGCCGACGCCGTATTGCTGCTGGGGAAAAAGCTCGACTTTACCCTGGAGTTCGGTGAGCCCCCCGGCCTCGCGGCAAACGCCTCGATAGTCCAGGTCGACCCGGAACCTTCGGTGATAGGCCGCACGCGCGGCGCCGACATCGGGATCGCGGCCGACCCGCGGGCGGTGGTCGCCCAGCTTGCCGCCGCCGCCGAGGGCCGCAGCTGGAGCGAGGGAGGCATGGTGGCCGAGCTGCGCGATTGCGTTATCCGACAGCGGGGTGAACTGGCAGCTCTAGCCGGCGACGGCCCCGGGATACACACGATGAAGATCCACACCTCAATAGAGCCTCTTCTGGACGAGGACTCGGCGGTGGTATTCGAGGGGGCGGACGTCGGCTTCTACGGGGCCGCATACCTTCCCGCGCAGAGGAAGGACCGCTGGTTCACCAACGGCGTGATGGGAATGCTCGGATGGGCGATACCCTTCGGCATAGGCGCCCAGGCGGCCCTGCCCGACTCGAGGGTCGTGGTGATGGCCGGCGACGGCTCGTTCGGGTTCAATGGTTTTGAGCTCGACACCGCCGTCCGCCACCGCATCCCCGTCGTCATCGTGGTGGGCAACGACTCGGTCTGGGGAATCGACTACCACCAGCAGGTAAAGTTCTTCGGCCGCTCGATCGCCACCGAGCTAAGTCCTGGAACCCGCTACGACCTGGTGGCCGAGGCGCTGGGGGCCCGCGGGGAGTACGTCGAGGAGGCCAGCGGGGTCGGTCCAGCGCTCAGGCGCGCCCTGGATTCCGACCTGCCGTCGGTCGTCAACGTGCGCACGAACCCCTCTCCCAGCCCGCTGACGCGGTGGGTGCTGGACACCAAGCAGTACTAGGCCTCCGCCCGGTCGGCTAGACCTCCTTGTACTCGCCCTCTATCGTTCCCTCGTCGGAATCGCCTCCCGTCCCGCCCTCGGGCGGGGCGGCGCCGGGGCCGCCCGCCGCCGCCTGCTGGGCATAGACGGCCTGTCCCACCATCTGGACCAACGCCTGGAGCTCCTGTACGGCGAGGTTAATGCGCCCGGTGTCATCTGACTCGATCGCGCTTCGCACCGCCGCCACCTTCTCCTCGATCTCCTTTTTCTGCTCCTCGGAGACAGCGTCCGGATTGTCGGCTATCAGCCTCTCTGCCGCGTGGGCCGAAGCCTCAGCCTCGTTCCGAGTCTGAACGGCCTTGCGTCGCTCCTCGTCCTCGGCGGCGTGAGTTTCCGCGTCCTTGACCATCTGCTCGATCTCGGACTCGGACAGCCCTGAGGAGGCGGTGATGGTGATCTTCTGCTCTTTGCCCGTGCCCTTGTCCTTGGCGGAGACGTTGAGAATGCCGTTGGCGTCCAGATCGAAGGTGACCTCGATCTGGGGCGTCCCCCTGGGCGCGGGGAGTATGCCGTCGAGCATGAACCGGCCGATCGTCTTGTTGTCCGAGGCGTTGGCCCTCTCGCCCTGCAGCACGTGGACCTCCACGCTGGTCTGACCGTCCGCGGCGGTGGTGAAGGTCTCGCTCTTTGCCGTGGGAATCGTGGTGTTACGCGGTATCAGCGGGGTCGTGACCGCACCCATCGTCTCGATGCCCAGCGTGAGGGGGGTGACATCCAGGAGCAGCAGGTCCTGAACCTCTCCCTGCAGCACGCCTCCCTGTATGGCTGCACCCACGGCGACCACCTCGTCGGGATTGACACCCTGGTTGGCCTCCTTGCCGAACAGGTCGACCACTGACTTTTGGACCGCCGGCATCCGCGTCATGCCGCCCACAAGGATCACCTCGTCCACTTCGTTCGGACCGATCCCCGCATCCTTCAGGGCCTTCTTGCAGGGCTCCACGGACCGGGTCACCAGGTCCTGGACGAGGTTTTCCAGGTTGGCCCTCGTCAGGGTCATGACCAGGTGCTTGGGACCGGAGGCGTCGGCGGTGATGAACGGGAGGTTGATCTCCGTCTGCATCAGCGTCGAAAGCTCGATCTTGGCGCGCTCGGCCGCCTCTCTCAGGCGCTGAAGGGCCATCCTGTCCTGCTTCAGGTCGATTCCGTCGCTCCTTTTGAACTCGGCCGCTATCCAGTCGATGATGCGCTGGTCGAAATCGTCTCCTCCCAGGTGTGTATCACCGTTGGTCGCCTTGACCTCGAACACGCCCTCGCCGATCTGCAGGATCGTTATGTCGAAGGTGCCGCCGCCGAGGTCGTAGACCGCGATCGTCTCGTCGCCCTTCTTGTCGAGGCCGTAGGCCAGTGACGCCGCGGTCGGCTCGTTTATGATCCTGAGCACCTCGAGCCCGGCTATCCTCCCGGCATCCTTGGTGGCGTTACGCTGGCTGTCGTCGAAGTAGGCCGGGACGGTAATCACGGCCTGCGAGATCTTCTCGCCGAGCTTGGCCTCGGCATCGGTCTTCATCTTCTGCAGGATCATCGCCGAGATTTCCGGCGGGGCGTAGGTCTTGCCCGACATCGCCACCGCCACGTCGCCGTTTGCAGCGCTTGAGACCTGGTAGGGAATGAGATCGAGGTCCGGCTTGATGGTGTCCTCGCTGTAGCGCCGGCCCATGAAGCGCTTTACGGAGTAGACGGTGTTCTCGGGATTGGTGACCGCCTGGCGCTTGGCGGTCAGGCCCACGTAGCGCTCCCCGCTCTTCGGGTTCACGGCAACCACCGACGGGGTGGTACGCGCGCCCTCCGAGTTCTCGACCACAACCGGGTCTCCCCCGTCGATGACCGCCATGCAGGAGTTGGTGGTCCCCAGGTCTAATCCAAGTATCTTCGGCATTTCGCTATATGCTCCTGTGAATTGTTCTCATCGAGACGCCGCCTTGCGCTCGAAATCCGCCTTGCTTTCTTGGGCTGGAGCGCGGCTACCCGGCGGCCTCAGGCGACTTTGATACCGTCACCTGGGCGGCACGGAGCACCCGGCCGTTGTGTCTGTATCCATTCCTTATGACCGACATCACCCGACCCGGCTCGAACTCGCTGGTCTCCTCGAAGAAGACCGCCTCGTGCTCGGCCGGCTCAAAGGGCTTGCCGCGGGCCTCTATGGGCGTGACGCCCTCGGTCTCGAGCAGGTGGTCGATGCCGCGCCGTACAAGGTCCAGGCCCTCTCGCCAGCCGGGTGCCACCGCATCCTCCGGGATCATCTCCAGAGCGCGCCCGAAATCGTCGGCAACGGCCAGGACCTTCAGGATCACCTGGGACTGGCCGAACCTCCTGATCTCCTCCCGCTCATCGGCGGCCCTCCTCTTGTAGTTCTCAAGATCGGCCTGCGCCCGCTGGGCGAGTGACCTGAACTGGTCCTTCTCCCTGAGGGCCTCATCGAGGACCGAGGTATCGACCTGCTCGGTCCCCGTGCAATCCTGTTCTCCGGCCGATTCGTGCACGCCGTCTTCTGGCTGCCGTTCCTGTTCGTTCATAACGTGACGCTCCGCTCGCGTGTCCGGGCTACCTGGTACCTACCCCGAGCATCTGAAACATCTCCCCGAGGCTCTCGTCGACAACGCGCTTGAGTTCGACCCTTCCGCGTGTCCCCGCGACCTCGGCCTCGACCCGCAGCTTGAGCAGCCTGTTAAAGATCACCAGCACCAGTTCGACCCCGGACAGGTTGAGACCCAGGTCACCCACCAGGTGCTTGATCAGTCGCAGGCGTGCCAGATCCTCCTCGGAGTAGAGCCTGAGCATCCCGCCGGTCCGGAACGGGGACACCAGGCCGATCCGCTCGTACTTGCGCAGGGTCTGGGGATGCATCTCAACGATGCGTGCAGCGACGCTGATGATGTACACGCCGTCGCTGCCTGTATGGTAATCGGTCGGACCTCTCACCGGGCTCCTCAGCCTCCGTCGGCACCCTCCCGGAGACCTAACCTGCGCCGATTGGCGCCGTTATAGATGTCGCCGGTAGGGCCAGTGAATCTACCGAAAGAGTATAGTAACTTGATACGCTACGTGTCAATATATATAATTCGAAATCGCGATTGTGATGATTTGCACGGTTGATGAAAGAGTTCCAATCCGACCGCGGGCCCGGTGCGTAGTAGTTATTTGGACAGCGGCCGACTCAAGGACAAACGGGCCGAGCAACTCAGTCATATATCAAAAATATGCATAATCAATATCAAGGCAAATCGGTTAACAAAATACTCGGGGCGCTTCAGAATGTCCCTCCGGCAATCGCGCCGGACGGACGGAGGAATGGAGGATAAGGAGGAGAGTATGATGCTTTCGCTAAAGAACTGTCCCAGGTGCAGGGGCGACATGAACTCGAACCGGGACGTCTATGGACCGTACGTCGAGTGCCTTCAGTGCGGCTACATGGATTACAACGGCACAGCCACCACGGCAGGCACCCGCCTGAAGAAAGGCACCAAGAAGCCCGCGGCCGCTTAAACGCCCGAGTAGGAGCTTTCGCAGAGAGGCCCGCTCATTGAGCGGGCCTCTCTTTTTTCACCACAGGTCCTCCCGGAACCGCTGCTCCTTCCAGGGGTCGCCCTCCATGTGGTAACCCCTGATCTCCCAGAACCCGGGCGCGTCGTCGGCCAGGAACTCCAGGCCGCTGACCCACTTGGCGCTTTTCCAGCCGTAACGCTTGGGGACCACCAGCCTCAGCGGTCCGCCGTGATCGCGGGCCAGGTCGGCGCCGTCATGGCGATATGCGAACAGGACATCGTCATCATTCAGCACATCGAGCGCCAGGTTGGTCGAGTAGCCGCCGTAGCTGTGGACCATCACGTACCTGGCCTCAGGGAGAGGCCTTGCGGCATCGAGCACAGCCCCGATGGGCACGCCCTCCCACGTGTTCACAAGCCGGCTCCACTGGGTAACGCAGTGGAACTCGGCGTCGATCGCAACGCGGCCGAGGTCGAGAAACTCGTCCCAGTCAAAGGCCCTCTCGGACTCGACCATGCCGAAGACGCGCATCCTCCACTCGTTGACGTCCACAACAGGCGTTCTTCCAAAGGTAAGAACAGGGAACTTCGCTGTCGTGAACTGGCCCGGGGGCACGCCGTCATCCGGCTCCCTGGTCCGATTGATCCTTCCGATCTTCCTTAGCATCCTTGGCTACCCACCTGAAACGGCGACCGGCCCGGCCCGGGGACAAACCCGGCCGCTTCGGTCGCAACTCAATTCCCATTGTCGGCGATAACACCGGTCAAATGAAATGGTCTGGCTCTTACCGGGAAACGGCGACTTCGGGCTCACCCCGGGCCGGACCAGCGTAGATACTCCGCGCGCAGGTCCGATCGGTGCCGGGGGCGGTGCTAGAATTCGCCAGATGCAAGCGGGCTCCACCTCCCCTGCCACCGAATTTCCGTCGGGACCGATCCACCGCAAGACGACGCTGGACAACGGCCTGCGCGTCATAACCGGCGAGATGCCCCACACCCGGTCGGTGAGCATCAGCATATTCGTGGGCGTAGGCTCAAGGCACGAGCCCGACGGGCAGGCGGGGGCCTCCCACTTCCTTGAGCACCTGCTGTTCAAGGGCACCGGGTCCCGGCCGGAGCCCGAGATGATCAGCGGGGCGGTGGAGGGTGTGGGCGGGGTGCTGAACGCCGAGACCGAGCAGGAGTTCACCGTCTACTGGTGCAAGGTGCCCCAGCCCTACCTGCCTGACAGTCTCGACCTGCTCATGGACCTGGTGCGGAACCCTCTGCTGCCGGCCGAAGAGGTCGAACGTGAGCGCTCGGTCGTCCTGGACGAACTGGCCATGATCCACGATCACCCGGATTACAAGGTCCAGTCCCTGCTGGAGGGGATGCTCTGGCCGGATCACCCTCTGGGCAGGGACATAGCCGGAACCGGCGAGACCGTCTCTTCACTCAGTCGCGAGACCCTCTTCGGACATCTGGAGCGCTATTACACCCCCTCCAACGTGGTGGTGAGCGTCGCCGGCGCAGTGGAACACGATCCCGTCGTCGCCCAGGTCGAGCGCGCAAGCGCCGGATGGCGCGCCGGGCCCGCAGCCGAGTACGCCACCTACGAGGGCACTCCCCGTCAACCCGTTGTGAGCATGGACTACCGGCGCACCGAGCAGGCCCACCTGTCGATAGGGCTGCCGGGCCTCTCCCTGTTTCACCCGGACCGCTACGCCCTGGACATGCTGAGCGTCGCGCTCGGCGAGGGAATGAGCAGCCGGCTATTCCTGGAAGTGCGCGAGCGGCGCGGCCTCGCCTACGACGTGCACTCCTCCGTAACCCACTTCCGCGACTGCGGATCCTTCCAGATCAGCGCCGGCGCCGAGCCGCGCCGCATATACGAGACTGTCGATACCATACTGGCCGAGGTCGCATCCATGCGCGACGGCATACCCGAGTCGGAATTCGACAAGGTCCGTCGCCTCGCTTCTGGCCGCCTGATGCTGGGCATGGAAGACACCCGTGCGGTCTCCTCCTGGTTCGGCCTGCAGGAGATGCTGATGGGACGGATCGTAGGCATAGACGGAGTAATGGAAAGGCTGGCAGCTCTCACCTGCGACGACGTGGACCGCACCGCCGCCGCCCTCTTTGTTTCAGACGGCCTCAGCATGGCCGTGGTTGGACCATGCCGGGGCAGGCGGCGCCTTGAGACCAGTCTTAGGCTGTAGGCCCTGCGAGCAGCCATACCGTCCCAGCCCGGCCCAGTGCCTTAGGCTCGATAAATTGTTACCCTAAGACCATGAGAGAGGTATTCCAGGAAGCCAGAACACAGCTGTCGGGAGGACACAGGGCGGTCGTGGCGACCGTGGTGAGGACCAAGGGCTCGACGCCCCAGAAGCCGGGTGCCAAGCTGCTCGTCCGCGAAGACGGCTCGGGGGTCGGCACCCTGGGTGGCGGCTGCGTGGAGGGAGACATCTGGTTCGCCGCGAAAGAACTGCTCGGCAGGGGCGGGCCCGCCCAGTGCCGCGAGTACCAGCTCAACGAGGATCTGGCCGCAGAGGACGGACTCGTGTGCGGCGGGACCATGTACTTCCTCATCGACCCCGTATACCAGCCGCAGGAACTTCTCTCCTACACCGAGGAGATCGCCGACGCCTACGACGGGAAGGGATCGGTGGCCCTGGCCTCTCTGACAAAGCCGGCCGGGACCGAGGACGGCCCTGTGATGTCCGGGACCGGTACGGGCCGTAAGCTCTTCATCCGCCAGGACGGCTCCACTCAGGGCACCCTTGGCTCCGACCTGCTCGACCGGGACGCGCTGGACCGCGCCAGGTCGCTGATGATCCACGGCCGGAACGAGTACGTGGTGGCAGACGACGGGTCCGAGTACTTCATCGAGGCATACACGACTCCGCCCAGGCTCGTGCTGGCAGGCGGAGGTCACGTGTCCAAGGCCATCGCCCCGCTCGCCGCCCGGGTCGGATTTCACGTGTACGTGACCGACGACCGCGAGGAGTTCTCGAATCCCGAGCGTTTCCCGGAGGCGGTCGAAACGGTGACGGCAAAGCCCGAGGACGCGATGGCATCCCTGCCGATCAACCCGAACACCTTCATCATCATCGCGACCCGCGGCCACCGCTACGACAACGTCGCCTTGGCCGCGGCTGCCGCCACTCCCGCGCGCTACGTTGGCCTGCTGGGATCAAAACGCAAGACCATCCTCATCTACGAGGACCTCCTGAATATGGGGGTGTCCGTAGAGAGGCTGCGCGAACTGCGGTCCCCTGTGGGGCTGGACATCCGCGCCCGGACACCTGACGAGATCGCGGTCAGCATAGTCTCGGAGATGCTCATGTTCCGGCTCGGGGGCTCCGGGGCCGTGATGAAGCTCGAAGACGGGCTGGTCGACAAGATCTACGCCAAGCACCTGGCTGCCACGGCGGGAGAGCGGGTGCCCGAGGCCGCTGCGGCCGCCCTGGACTGAGCGGCCGGCCCGCAGACGCCGGCACCGTGGCGACGGCCCCCAATGACCGTTTCAGCAATCCTCACCGCGGCCGGTGAGTCGAGCAGGATGGGCAGCCCAAAGCCGCTGCTTCCCTGGCCCTCCGGCCGCGGCGACGACACCACGCTGGTCGAGTACCAGGTTTCCCAGCTCAGGTGCGCCGGGATCGACGAGATCATCGTCGTCCTCGGCCACAGCGCAGACGAGATCGAACCGCTCGTTAGCAGGGCCGGCGTGAAGAGCGTCCTGAACCCCGACTACCTGAGGGGCAAGACCACCTCCATCCGGGCGGGCCTTGCCAGAATTGACGCCGGCGCCGAGACGGTCTTGCTACTTGCGGTCGATCAGCCGCGTCCGGCATCCATTATCAGCCGGGTACTACAGGCCCACACCCTGAGCGGTGCCGCGGTCACGTCGCCCCTGCATCTTGGCAGGGGAGGCCATCCGATCGCGTTCGACTCGCGCCTGCTGCCCGAGCTGGGCGAGATCACGGAGGAGGGCCAGGGCATCAGGGAGGTCATAGGCCGCCATGTCTCCCGCGTACACCGGGTAGAGATAGAAGACCCGGCGGTGCGCCTGGACCTGAATACACCCGAGGACTACCGGCGAGGCTACGATGGCGCCGCCGGGCTCACCGCGGCGACATGAGCACCCCGGCCCGGCGCCACCCATACGGGTGGCACCCAGGCCAGCCTATCCCTTCAGGTAGACTCCGTCCGGGTCCAGCTCACTGCGCAGGAGCTCTACGATCTCGGCCGACGGAGGCTCCATCGTCGGCAGCCGGCAGCGGTCTCGCCCGAGTTCGAATCCCGTATTGCCCTGCACCTCGTCAAAGGCAATCCCCGGCGCCAGCGCGACCACGGACAGCGTCCCCGTTGAACGGTCGATCTCCATCACGCACAGGTCTGTGATAACGGAGATCCTGGGGTAGTGAACGGGCAGGCCGGCCCTCTTCCTGGCCTCCGGGCCATCCAGATAGCCGGGGCTGGTGATGTAGTCGCAGCGCTCCGGAAAGCGCCGCAGCTCGTGCCTTGTGATGATCAAGATGCGCGGGGAGTGCGAGGCAAGGTCGTTTGCACCCCCGCTTCCCGGGAGCCTCACTTTCGGGCGGCTCGGGTCGCCTATGACCGTGGAGTTGAGGTTGGCATACCTGTCGACCTGCGCGCCTCCAAGGAACGAGACGTCGGCGACGCCGCGCTGAAGGATGCCGCCGAGCGAGTCGAGCAGAGAGCCGTGCCGGACCGCCCTGTGCATGACCCTGGGATCTGAGACTGAGAGCGGTGTAGGTAGCACCCTGGGTGCAACGGGTCCGGTCTCGACCACGTAGCACATGGCGGGCGCGTGGGTGCGCTGGGCAAGCAGCCCGGCGACCATCGGCAGACCCGTGCCCACAAGCACGACATCGCCATCGCGTATGTGGCGCGACGCCTCGGTGACCATCAGTTCGTCCGGACGCCAGCCGGTCATGGACCCGTCCTCCGAACGGGGTCCCGGCTCGCCGTGCCGGGAGGCCGCAGGGACCTCACAGCATCCGCTCCATCTCGGAGATGAGCAATTGGCGCTTCTCGTCGGTCAGCGCCCAGTCCAAAAAGCCTCCGAAATCGCGCGTCTCCTTGACCGCGCGCCGCAGATAGTCCGCGTACTGTTCGCCTCCTGCCCGGGCCAGGCGCTGGTATTCGACGATGTGCTCGCGGTCGTGCTCGTAGTGCCCGTAAACCGATGTCGGATAGGCTCCAAACGGCTCAACCACAACGGCATCTACGAACAGGTAGGGCACCGTAGTCTCGGCCGGATGATCGCGGAAATACTCCGGGCCTACCAGCTCCTCGCAGCTGACGATCACCGCTTTGGAAGCTTTGATCATCTCGGGCTCGTGCGTTGAAAAGCCCTGTATGGAGAAATTGCCGCGCGCATCCGCCCTCTGGGCATGAACCACCGATACATCCGGGCTAAGCGCGGGCAGCAGCGCGACGGGATCCGCGTCATCGGAGAAGGGATTATCCATCACGACGACCTCCCTTCCCGATCCCTCGGTGCGCTTCGTCTCGATGATGTCCGAGCCCAGCAGGCTCTTTATCGGCATGAAGGGCAGGCCCAGAGATGCCGCAAGGAATCGTGAGACCATGGCCAGGTGGCTGTAGTCGCCGATGGAGATCGAGCCAGCTTCTGCGGCCGCACGCCAGCGGAAGGCGGTGCCGTACCGCTCGAGGTTGCCGGTCCCGCACTCGGTCCGCCTCACAAGGCCCGCTCCCACCAGCAGATCCATCGACATCGCCAGATTGCACCCTACGACAGTAAGGTCGCCTCTGGCCTGCCGTGCGATCTCGAACGACATGGCCATTGGACATCGGCCGATGCTCTGTCCCCCCATGCCCAGCACCGCTCCGGCGAATACGAAACGATCGACCGCCTCGGAAGCCGTCATCAACTTGTCTGTCAGCGTCTTCGCCATCGGTTCACACCGGCCCGCGTCCCCGGGCGGCCCGAAATTGTAGCAGGGCCGCAGGTGGTGCCGATATCATGAGCCCGGCCCCACGGGGCGGCCGGAAATCAAACCGACCAGGCGGATCCACCCTTCCGATGAGACAGTTCTCCGAAATCGCCGAGCAGGCCCGAGAGTTCATGGCCGACCAGGATATCGGCGGCTGGCTGATCTACGACTACCGCTACTCCAACCCGGTGATGTGGGACGCCCTCGGGCCGGTGTCCTTCCTGACCCGCCCTTGCTGGCTGTGGATACCGGCCGACGGATCGCCCATCCTCATGCCCAGCACGGTGGACCTTAGCCGTTTCGCCACGATACAGATCGACAAGAGGCCCTGGTCGCGCCGAGACGAGATGATCGAACTGGTTCACCGCACCGTGGCCGGAGCTGGGAGGGTCGCCATGGAGTACTCGCCCAGGGCCGAGCTTCCGCGGGCCGCCCGAGTGGACGCGGGCACCGTTGAGTTGGTGCGCGAGGCCGATGTGGAGGTAGTGTCGTCGGCCGACCTGTTCCAGTACGCGACGCAGCGATGGGGCCCGGAGCAGCTGGCCTCCCACAGGGAGGCGGCCGACCGCCTGTCGAAGATCGTGCTCGAGGCGTACCGGTTCATCGGCGAGCAACTGTCCTCAGGGGTAACCGAGTACCAGGTAGCCGAGTTCATTCACCGGCGCTTCAGCGAGGAGGGCATGGCCGTCCTGGATGGTCCCGTGGTGGCGGCCAACGCCCACTCTGCCGATCCGCACTACGAGCCGCCTCCTGGCGGCTCCTCCTCCATCAAAGCCGGCGACTGGGTGCTGATCGACCTGTGGTCCCACATGGAGGGTGAGGACACGATGGCCGCCGACATTACCTGGACAGGATTCGTCGGCCGCCAGGTGCCGGAAAGACACCGAGCGGTGTTCGATATCGTGATCGGAGCACGCGATGCCGCGGTCGAGCACCTGCGAACTGCACACCTGCGGGGCGATACGCTGATGGGCTGGGAGATGGACAAGGTTGCAAGAGACTTCATATCCGAAACCGGATACGGAGATTACTTCGCGCACCGTCTGGGGCACAGCATAGGGCGCGAGATCCACTCCAACGCCGTCAACCTCGACGGCTATGAGACGAGGGACACCAGGCGGATAATTCCCGGGATATGTTTCTCGGTGGAGCCCGGCATATACCTGCCCGACTTCGGCGTCCGCTCAGAGATTGACGTATATCTGTCGCCGGACGGTCCGGAAGTGACCACCACCATGCAGCGCGAGCCGGTGCTGGTGAAAGTCTAGCTGGGCGGCTCCGAAACCACCGTCCCTTCGGGCTGTTGCTGCGTGCACCCCGGCCTTCGGGCCTGAGGGCCTCCTAGTCTGACGATGGCAGCCGCTTCGGCTGCTGGACGACCATTTCCTGACCGTTGCACTTGACCACGCCCGCACCGGCCTTGGTGCAGAGCAGCGTAACGCCGGTGTCCAGGGCCCTGTAGCGCTTGCCGAGCTGGGTAGCCACGGCTAGCTCCTCGCCACCAGTTGCCGGTCGCAGCAAGTCAGGTCGCCGTCACCTCCACGGGTTACGACGAACTCAGCGCCGCACTCGCCGCAGACCAGGCGGGATCCGGTCTTATTGGTCGGTGAATCGGACATGTCCGCTGGATTATATCCACCATGCGTCTCAGCACGCTTGGGCGAAGATGCCCGCTGGCAAATTTCACCGCTCCTCATCTCGGAAGGGGGCCAGATAACGCTGCCGCTCCGTCGATCGGCCGGCCAGGGCACACCAGCGACCTCGGTTGCGAACTTGGGAAGGACGCCCGCCTTTACACTCGGCCCTACGTCCCATAGTGCTGGCCGGCCCGGGGTTGCGCCCCGGATATAATCAAACCGTCGGCTGGCAGGGGAAGTGTCGGAACTGGTAGACGAGCAGGATTTAGGATCCTGTGCCGCAAGGCGTGCGGGTTCGACTCCCGCCTTCCCCACCAAACTCGAGAAAGCCAAGAACCTTTGTGTTGCGCTTCAGTCTGGTGATGTAGGCAGTTCCCAACGAGAAGAATAGCGAGGTCGCCAAGCTAGGGCGCACCGCTAGGAATCCATGATATGAATCGCCAAGAATTGCAACGGCTTGCCTCGATCATCAAAAGGAGAAATGCCATCGACGATGAGATCGCCACGATCATTGGCCGGCCTAGCCTCTCCGGTCACCTTGGGGAATTTGTCGCTTCCCGCATCTTCGGCATCAGGCTGGCCGAATCTGCCGTAACCAAGGGCATAGATGGCCGTTTCGCCGAAGGGGGGCTCGTTGGCAGGTCGGTCAATATCAAGAAATACGGCCTCGATCAGGGTTTATTGGACATCAGATCCGATGCCGTACCCGACTATTACCTTGTACTCACCGGTCCTCGATCCGGGGCCGGGTCTTCACGTGGCACAACCCAGCCTTGGGTAATCGCATCGATCTTCCTGTTTGAGGGACCTGTGCTGGTCAAGGATCTTCGTGAACGTGGCTTGAAAATTGGGGTTGCAACCAGCGTCAGGCGTCAGTTATGGAATGAGGCCGAGATCTACCCCTTTCCCAAGAATCCAACCCTTTCGCTAAATGCCGAGCAGAGAGCGATGGTCGCAATGTTCGCGTAAGCGGCTACATACCAATCCAGACGAATCGAGACCCTTAATTTGCCGGACACAACGGCAACGGAAACCTCAGTTACTCGTGGACGGTCGTTCTTTGTTAGTCACTAGCGGCGCGGCATGTATCTGCCGGTAGCCATCTAACTCCAGTTAGCCTTATTGCCTTTCGGTTACCCCACTCGACGATTCCCCGTATCCGTAAACGTCCTCTCTGTATTCACAACGCACCACGTGTTCTCCTCGTGGCCGCTATCTATCACCTATACCGCATTCACATGGATGGTTATATTTGACACCATCCTATTAACGCTATACTTATACAAACGCAGAGTTTACTTGATTTAGGTGTTACCTATTGAAGTTAAGCACATGACTACCGGCACAAAGCCCAAGCAATCTCTGGTCGGAATCGAGTTGGTCCGGCTCCTCGCCCATGAGGGGGACCGCATCTTTACGACGGACCGGGCCAGGGAACTGGCGCCAGAGGTAGGACTGAAGGATGCCTACCTCGCAGAGTCGCTGTACCACCTCCGAAGGAACAATTGGATCGTCTCGCTGCGTCGAGGCCTGTATGCCCTGTCTCCCACTGTCCCCGGGGTGGCTGCTGCTCACGAATTCGAGATAGCTATGGCACTCGTCGATCCCGCCGCCATTTCTCACTGGTCAGCCTTGCACCATCACGGACTGACGGAACAGGTGCCGAGGGATGTATTCATCCTGACGACGAAGGGGACCTGGATTCCCCGTTCCAAAGAGAGCGAGCAAAGGCAGTCGAGCCGCGGCTACGAGGTCGGGGATACAACGTACCGATTCGCGCAGGTAATGCGTGACCGCTTCTTCGGCACTGAGAAGGCCTGGGTCGGCGATGCCCGCGTGTCCCTCACCGATCTGGAACGTACATTGCTGGATGGTCTGTCCATGCCCCAGCACTGCGGCGATTTTGCCGAGGTGCTCCACGCCTTCGAGTTGGGACTGAAGCGACTGAACACCGAGCGCATCACGGAATACGCCATCAGGCTAGGGGTAACGACTGCCAAGCGTTTGGGGTGGGCGCTAGAGTCTCAGGGAGTTCCCCTGGCCCAATTGGGGGAGTTGGCAGCGTTGCCCATCAAGGGTTACCGCAAGCTAGATCCCACGGGACCTCGACGAGGGCCGTGCAACAGGCGCTGGATGGTCCAGGAGAACCTGCCCGGCATGATTGCGGGATGAGACCCCTCCGCACCCGTCTCCAAGAAGCGCGTAGGCGGCTGGGCATCCCCTGGGAGGTGCTTGAACGAGACTACCTGTTGTCCTGGGTGTTGGCCGGGATCAGCCAGGTGCCAGTGCTCAAGGACACGCTGCTGCTCAAAGGTGGAACGGCCCTCCGGAAGTGCTACTTCGGCGACTACCGCTTCTCGGAGGATTTGGATTTCTCTGGACTCGATGGGGTTCCAACTGGTGGGCAGATGCAGCGTTCGGTGATGGAAGCGTGCGAGAGTGCGGTTCGACTCCTGGACGAATACGCTCCCGTCCAGATCGCCTGCGAGCGGTATCTGGAGCGTGAGCCACATCCGGGAGGCCAGGAGGCCTTCAGGATTCGAGCAAGGTTCCCGTGGCAAGGCCGCCTGCAGACCAGCATCATGATTGAGATAACCGTGGATGAGACAGTCCTGTGGCCACCTGGGAGGCGGCGGATCGTTCACGAGTATGGCGAACCTCTTGGCGCTGAGCTCCAGGTGTACTCACTTGAGGAGATAGTCGCCGAAAAACTGCGTGCGCTCCTTCAGCAGGCGGAAATGCTCGAGAGACGCGGTTGGAGTCGTTCACGAGCCCGGGACTACTACGATCTCTGGAGGGTGCTTAGTGAATATGGCGGCCGCATGAATCTGGAAGGCTTCGACTCACTGCTTCGTGAGAAGTGCTCCGCCCGGGCCGTTTCTTTCGCAGGGCCCGATGACTTCTTTCACGACGCCATGCTCGCCTACATCGAAGAGACCTGGGAACAGTGGCTCGGCCCCTTGGTGCCCGGATTGCCCTCCTTCGACACGGTTATTGGCGAACTGCGGCCGCAGGTGGCAGCGCTCCCAATAGCGGGAGGAGATCCGTGACTCCGGTCGCATCAGGATGGCGAAAGTGCCGAGAGTCGGAGCATCTCCAGTTTTGTCCGAGAGACTTGGGCTGACCTGCCCTCTTTCACCTGCATAGCATGGATGAGGGCCGCAATGACCATAGAAGGAGGAGATGCCATGGGTAAACAAGCTGACCGCGACAATCATGCAAACCAAATGAACCCTAACAACGACGCATACTGGCAGGCGAGAGGACAGGATGCTCGCCCAGAGGATTGGGAGGAGCTTTCCGGCAAGGAGGACAGTCTCCCAAGACAGAAATCAGTCGGCAAACCCGGCGATAGGGAGTAAGAGGCAAACAAGGGTCGGGCCCTTTAGCGGCGGAGTGCCCGGCCCTTCTATTGGGACTTCTGCATCTGGCATGGCGAAAGCGAAGAGAGAAACACAAAGATACAGTGCACCGCTCAGCGGGCAGATCATAGGAGCGGTGGTCAGGGAGCTTCGTCTCCAAGACGAAGTTCTAAGGAGGAAGACTGCCGCCCGCTACTTCAATGGCGGTCGGATAAAGGACGACAGCAAGCAAGAGATATTTGAGGTCCTCGGCCAGGCACTTGTTGACCACGGCATCATCCCGCCGTCGCCCTTTCTGGAACAGGAGGACATTTCCCTAACCAAAGTCATCTCATCAACGATCGCTTGGTACGCTGACCAGTGGGATCGACTTGTGGGATACATGCAAAGCGCGTCGGCCCCTGTGGACAGGCCTGATCTGGCTGCCATCGCGTACCTCAGGCTAGCGACGATAGATCTGTCCCTTCGCACCACCGCGGCCATGTGGCTGGGGGAACTGCCGGCTCCGGATGAGGGGACGCCTCTGTGGGCCAAGCACAAGGGTCGGTCGACTTATCTGCGACGACTCCTGGACGGCTGCGGGCCAGATGGTCCGACGCGTGACCAGCTTGCTGAACGGCTGCAGGTATCCAATAACACCATCGACAATTGGTTGGACACCGATACTCGGCCGACATGGTCCCACGTCAACCGGCTCGCCGAAGAACTAGCACCCTACCATGCCGCCCTCGGCGCGGAGAACCTTCAGGGTCGCCTTCACCGTCACTACGCTTTGTCCGGTCTCTGCGATCTCCTATCAGGTCACGTTGGGCGGGATGCAACTGTCGAACTGGCGACAGCTCTGGTGCGATTCGTCAGCCGCACCCTGGAGGGACTCAGACAATTCAGCAAGCTTAGCCCTGAGGATGCTGCGAAGCGGCAGTTACTCATCTTCCTATTTGGAACCCGGTGTGTGGGTACCGAGCATCTGCTGCGGGCACTCTGGCGCCGGGAACGCGATCCCGTGTGGTCCACGGACCTGCTGGCAGCCTCCAAGCCCTGGCACCTCCGGCTCACGTACGTGATGCAGCACCTGAGAGAACTAGACCAGGTGGTTAAGCTCGTCCGTGACGAGTTCGGCATCCCGGAGGAGGATGCGGAGTCCTTGCTGGAAGAGGTACTCCGGGACGTTCAAGCCGATCCCACCCTCCCCCCACTCACAGACCCTTCAGAACTGGATGGGATGACGGCGGTCAGGGTTAAGGGGGACGCAAAGTTCAGCGCCAGAAACAGGATGATCCAGTACGCTCAGGCAAAGTCTGAGGGGGACCTGGATACAGCCATCCTTCATGTCAGGCGGGCGGTCGAGCTTCAGCCGGAAAGTGCCGAGTACCACTTTCATCTCGGAGCAACGCTCGGCATGGCCGGTGAAGTTGACGAGGGTATCCAAGAGTGCCGGATAGCGGCCGGTCTTGATCCCGCCTGGGAGTTGCCTAAGGTCGAGGTGGGGATCATCCTGTTGAATGCAGGGCGTGAGGAAGAGGCACGAGACCATCTTGAGAGTGTCGGACTTAGCCAAAGCGATCTTTCTGCACACCTCGCCTTCAACCTCGGTATGGCACGGCTGCGGTGCGGTGAGCTTGAAGGAGCCTTGAGTGCCCTGAGTTATGCAGCCGAAGTCAAACCGGACCACGCTTCGGCCCTGGACGCTGCCGCCCATTGTGCCTTCTTGTTAGGTGACGGCAAGAGAGGAAGGCGCCTGGCAAAGCGAGCGAACCTCCTCGGTTACTCCGATACTTACCGGGACTGGCAGGAAGGAAGATACCGCAAGGCAAAGGGCTAGTACGATCCGCGGTAGGAACTATCTCCCGGCGAAGGATCCACAGTCGGAAGGTTGTGGGAATCTCACAACGCCAGCGGCAACTCAGATTTTGGTTCTGCTTACCGTCAAGTCAGACCCGGCCATGGGGACCCAGACCAAGAGTCCAATCGAGACCGGCTAACCGGCGTCCACCTCGATAGGCATTGCCTTAGCCCTGGCCCTCGCTGGCTCCGCCGATGCCGCCCTTGCGCCATTGGACTGCAGCAAGGGCCGACGGTCCTCTCGCGTTAGCAGTTCAGCGTATGGGCCGAGCGCCGCGTCCAATTTGCGATGGTAGTACTCCGGCAGCGTCTCGGATCTCCCCTCATGAAACGCCCTGAACTGGCGATCGGTCTTCATCACGTGCAGGATTCGCTTGTACTCTCGGTGGATGCGCCACGCGCCCTGGGAGCGAAGGGTGTGGAGCACACGGAGCGGGTAGCCCGGGGTCGCCACCAATCTCTTCAGCACGACCTGGGGAGATGCCATGTGAGCGTACATATCGACTAGGTGCTCATAGTAGGTGACCGGGTCGTAGTTCTTGAGCGTCGTGACGACGTGAGGTGCGTAGTAGAAGGCGAACGGCATCGAGGCCAGGATGCGCCCCTCGTCCAGGTACCTATCGAACAAGGGGGTTCCACCGAAGGGGGTGGGAATATTGATGGTCGGCCACACGAAGGGCGCGCGCGACATGAAGTCCTTGGTCAGTTCGACCGGCCTATATCCCTCGTCCCCGTCGAGCCCGAAAATCAGGTTGGCCTGCATCCCTGGTACGTACTCTCGGATCTGATGGAAATGGTCGACCACCTGGTCGAGCTTGATGTGGTCGGCACGTTTCGACCCGACGCCGGACTTGTTGGAATATGCGCTCCAGGATTCGACCCCCGGAGCCAGATAGAGGCATCCGCTGGAGCGGAGCCTATCGAGTCTCTTCGGACGCAGGATGGACAGGGAACTCTCCATGATGTAGTAGCTGCGGCCTCCGTGCGGGATCCTCTCCAACACCGAGAACAGCTCGTCGAACTTCACGGCAAAGTTCGGGTCGTGGAAGCTGACGTACAGCTTGGGGTAGTTCTCGAATATGAACCGCAGGTCGGCCTCTAGTCTGTCCAAGGGCAGCAACATGAACGGATTGGCCCAGTCGATGCAAAAGTCGCACGCGTACGGGCAGCCGATGCTCGCGAGCATCGGCACGGTGCTGGATATGTAGGGCCTTCCACGGGAGAAGATCGAGGTCTCGATCTCCGGCATCCGCTCCTGGACGGTCGGTAGATCCTTGAGCTGACGACCGCTGGTCACGGTCTCTCCCCGTGGCTCCTCTCTCAAAATGTCCTCTAGCAGGGACTTATCGCAATCGAGCACAACCACGTCGAAGAAGCGGCGGCAGTCGTCCGGAAACGACTTTGCATGTGGGCCGCCGATGACCGTGAGAACGCCGTCCCGCCGGAAGGCCTTGGCGAGAGCGTAGGCCAGCGCGCTCGCCTGCGTATACGTCGAGATGAACACGACGTCCAGGTCGTCCGGCAGTAGATCCTTCGCGTCACCCTGGCCATAGTAGGTCGCGTAGTAGGTGTCGTGGCCCATCTGCCGGCACCAAACACTAATCGCCTGCGGCATGACGCTGGCGTATTGCTTGAGGAAGTAGTAAGCGTAGGCCGCGTGAGACCAATGCCTGTTTCTCTCAGGACGCAGGATCTCAAGTACGCCTACCCGCACGGGTTGTCTCCAGGCGTTATGCACGAATTCCTGCGGACGGAGCGCGAGTATGCGATCGAATCAACCTTCATTGGTGGGTGCTGTCTGACGACTCTGCCTCTTGGTAGCAGCTTGCTTTCCGTTTCTCAGTGTCCCCGCTATCTTAGCCCCATTGACGTCGACACTGTCCCAGACCTGGGAGAGCAGGCCCGTTGAGACTTCCCGACGAGATGCGGATTTAGCCAGGGGCCGGGAGTGGCCGGGACACCCGCCTGGTCGCAGGAGGGAAAGTACGCTTGCGACTACCAGGGAGAAGGTAAGGCCCGCCTTCTCCCGTCGAGCCCGGCTCCCCGACCCCATGTCCTCACAGGCGCCGGACCAGCCGGGAATAAGCGGCGGGCGATAGACACTCGCGAGGGAGTCAAGCTGGACGGAACACCATCAAGGGGTTGCTGTGTGAGCCGGTAGCCTAAACTACCAACCTCTCAATTCCAAGGAGCCGGGGTTCTAGGTCCGCGTGACGCACTCTCCAAATAAGTACCTGGTTCTCTCCCCCTACCATCCGGAACACGGGGGGCAGTCCGGGGTGGTTTGATCGACCCGCCACAGCCGGAGACTCGGAGTTCAAACCCCCAGGGTCCGCAAGCAATAGGGGGGCTAAGGTGAACGCAAAGGCCGACAGATCGTCCAGACGGTCAGCCAAGGTCGCACATGGTGCCGCGTCCAGGGGAGGCGGCTCGAAGGTGGTCCTGCTTTCGGGCGGCAACCCTCAGATTCCGAAGGGGGACGGCAACGAGCCCGTGCAGGCCTACATCGCTGCCATGCCGGGCTGGAAAAGCGACGTCGGGCGCCGCCTGGATGAACTCATCGTGCGCACCGTGCCCAACGTGCGCAAGGCCGTAAGGTGGAACTCACCCTGGTACGGCATCGAGGGCCAGGGCTGGTTCGTCAGTTACCACGTGTTCACCCGGTACGTGAAGGTGACCTTCCTCAATGGTGCGTCTTTGAGCCCAGTGCCACCCGGCTCAGGCAAGGACGAGGAGGCACGCTGGGTCGACATCCATGAAGGCGAGCTAGACGAGGTCCAGATGACGGAGTGGATCGGCCAGTCGGCCGCCCTTCCTGGCTGGCGGGGGTTCTGACGACCTGCCGGACCTGACGCTGGGTCGATCACATGGCCATGTCAGGGGCTGGCTGGACCACTTCGAGGGCGAGGCGTCGGCCGCATTAGGTCGCCATCATCGATAGGCAGACCGGGACTTCGGACCTCTGCATCGGCTCGGAACGGCTGAGGTCGATTCACAGGTCGGCCGGCTCGCTTTCGAGCCACTTTTGACGCTCTGCCGCAGGGGCGCGGCTAGGGGAGGGCCGCCTGAGGCGTCCTTACAGCCTGCGTACGTTCCACCTGGTCTTTAGAGTGGCTACCACTCCGAAGACCAGTGTGGCTACCAGCGCCATCGCAGGACCCGATGGCAGGTCTACATGGAAAGAGACGTACAGGCCGGCCACCGCCGATATGGCACCGACCAGCGCGCCGATGACCATGACTCCGACGAACCTTTTAGCAAGGAGATAGCCGGTCGCCGCCGGCGTTATGAGCATCGCCATAACCAGGACGATGCCGGCGGCCTGTATGCCGATGATGATGACAAGCGCCAGCAGGGCGAGCAGCACGTACTCAACGACGCCCGTCCGAATCCCTACGACCGTAGCGCCCACCGGGTCGAAGGTCGTGTAAACGAGCTGACGGTGAAACGCATACAGCCCAACAACTACCAGTGCAGTCAGCCCTAGCGAGACGAATACGTCGTTGCGCGACACTCCAAGGACCTGCCCCAGGAGCAGGTCCTCGATGTTTACATTGACATAGGTGGCCACCGACAGCATCACAAGGCCCAGTGCGAACATGCCCGCGAAGATAATGCCGATCGAGGTGTCCTCGCTGATGCCCGTGCGGCGGCTGACCGAACCCATCAAGAGGGCAATCGCTATCCCGGCGGGCACAGCCGCAAAGAACGGGCTGATGCCCAGCATGAAGGCGACAACCATGCCGGGCAGCACGGAGTGGGCGAGCGCGTCTCCCATGAAGGCACGCCCTCTCGTGATTACGTATGCGCCGAGTACCGGGCACATGATGCCGACGAGCACGGAGACGATAAGCGCCCGCACCATGAATCCGTACTGGAAGGGCTCGGTCAGAAACCCCACTACGCGTTACCTACAGCGTTGTCGGCCCATTTAGCACAAAGTCCAGGCCGTGCGAGCCGTAGAGCTCCTCAAGTACCTTCGGCGTGAACGCCTCTTCGGGTGTACCGCACGCGCAGACGTGACGATTGATGCACAGCACCTGGTCGAAGCGCTCGGCCAAATTCGTAAGGTCATGCGTGGCCAGCAGAACTATCATGCCATCGTCGCGAAGTGACTGGAGAACCTCGATGATGCCTTCCTGGGCTCCGACATCCACTCCGCTGAAGGCCTCATCCAGCAGGACGATGCTCGCCTCCTGGGCCAGAGCTCGCGCGATGAACACGCGCTGGCGCTGCCCGCCGGACAGCTCCGTCATCAGGGACGAGCGCCGTTCCCACAGTCCAACTCGATCCAGACATTCCCGCACCTTCTCCCGGTCACTCCTGCTCGGCTGACGAAACCAACCGACATTGCCGGATCGCCCCATCATCACGACGTCCATAATAGTGGCCGGAAAGCGCCAGTTGATGCTGTCTCGCTGTGGTACGTAGGCCAGCGACCCGTTGCGGGCATCCGCGCCGCGCAGGTCCACGGTTCCGCTCGCTATGGGCAGGATGCCCGCAATCGCGTCGAAGAGGGTGCTTTTGCCGGCACCATTGGGGCCCAAGACGCCCATCAGGGTTCCCTGCCCCACCTCGAAGGTTATGTCAGTCAGGGCCTTAAAGCCGCGGCGCTCGACGGTAACGTCCTTGACAAATATGCCCAGCGTGGAGTCCATCTTCGGCGTCCGATTAAGTCAGCTACTCACCGGCGCACTCTCGCCCCTCGATCGGCGATAGCCATACGGTCCGTCCCGCACGATCCGGTCAGCTGGCGCGTCCTCAGTTCAGGGCCTCGGCTATGCGCTCGACGTTGGTACGCACCATCCCGATATACGTGGCCGCTCCGCTACCGTCGCCTCCAAGAGACCCAGAGTACAGCCTCACGAATTCCGCGCCGGATTCCGTGGCAACCGCCTGGGCCAGGCGATCGCTCACCGTCGTCTCGCCGAACACCGCCGGAACCTGATACTCCCTGACCTCATCGACCAGATCGGCAAGATCCTCTGGAGACGGCTCAACCTCCGTCGTGATCGACAGGATCACCCCGACCACCTCGAAATCATAGAGATTCGCGAAATAGCCGAGGCTGTCGTGCGAGGTCACCAGCAGCCTGTTGGCCTGCGGTACCGCGGCCAACTGCTGCTCGGTCCAGGTGTGCAGTTCGTCGAGCTCGACGCCATATGCCGAGGCATTGGCAAGGTAGGTATCGCGCCGGGCCGGGTCGAGGACGGACAGGCGTTCGGCTATGTCATCGACCGCGAGCCTTACGCGAATCGGATCGAACCAAAAGTGCGGATCATGGATGCCGTGGCCGTGGCCCTCGTGCTCTTCTTCGCCCTCGTGCGAAAGGGCCTCAAAAGCCTCTACGGCCTCGCCAGCCCCGATATGGCCTTCATCGAAATCGTCGAGCACCGCCTTGACCATCGCGAACAACTCTTCGCCGTGTTCTTCGTCCCCGTGTTCTCCCTCTTCCTCTTCATCCCCGTGGTCCTCGCCCTCATCCTCATCTTCACCCGCGTGGTCCTCACCCTCGTCTTCATCTACATCCCCGTGGTCTTCATCCCCCGCCTCTTCATCCATGTGGTCTTCATCCTCCGCCTCTTCATCCCCGTGGTCCTCGCCCTCTGCGACGGCCTCGAGCAGTTCCCGAACCTCGTCCAGTGCTTCCTCGGGTCCGATTTCACCACCCTCCACCTCCTCGACGACGTGGGCGATCTCCTCCAGTAGTTCGACCTCCTCGATGTGAGTTTCGCCAAACTCGATCGGGTCTATCATTTCGCCCAGCTCGACTATGGCCGACGGGTCGCGCGCGGCGTTCTGCAAGAGATCCCGAAGCCATGACTCTTCTAGGCCGAGCCCGATGCTGAGCACCAGGTCGGCGTCGGCGACCCTCGCAACGTCCCTGGCACCAGGCTGATATGCGTGGGGGTCGGCACCTACCGGCACCAGGCTGAAGACCTCGACATTGTCGCTGGCTATGTTCTCAACCCAGTCGGCCACGATGTTGGTGGTCGTTACGACGAGCAGGTCGCGGCCCTCAGGTTCAGTTACTTCCTCCGTGGCAGCAGTAGGTTCAACCTGCGGCTGCGGAGTCTGCACAGTCGTGCCGCGGTCATCCGAGCACGCCCCAAAGGCCGCCGCCAAGACGACAGCAAGCGCGAAAAAGGAGCTCTTGGCCGCACGCGAAATCATGTACCTGTGTTTAGACGTCATCATTAGCCAGAAACCCCCGATTGGCGATCCATATGCTTGCCCCAGAAGGGGTCACTTGCGCATCCAGTCCTTTGATAATTTGTCTCAATATAGGACAACACGAAATCTACAAAATGTCGGTGTGTAATCGATGATAATAGGTCTCAATGCGGGGCAACGCAAACGCCTAAAATGGCCTTGATCTGTCTCTAGTTGCCCTCGCCCTCGACGCAGCGGTCACAGGTGACGTAGAGCTCGATCCGGTGACCCATTATTTCGCCGGGGATTTCGCTGCCCAGGCTCCGCATCAAGCGCTCAACCGTAGTGGCCCGAAACTCCCCTACGATGCCGCACCTGACGCATACCGTGTGGTGATGGTGCTCAATGCGCGACAGGCTGTACTTTGGAGCGCCGTCAAGGAGGTTCAGCCTGCATATGACGCCGACCTCCATGAGCAGCTTTATGGTCCGGAAGATCGTCGCCCTGCCCACCCCGGGCAGTTCACTGCCGATCTCCTCCGCGGTAAAGCCCTCCTCCTTGCCCTCCAGAATGCGGATGATCGCTCTCCTGGGGGCGGTGGACCTATAACCGCGATCCTCAAGGACGGCCATCATATCTGGGCGGGAGGCGGTGGGCGGCGTTGTCATGACCTGGTTAAGGACACCCTCAGCGCTGAATGCAGGGAGCCCACATCCTATCGGTGATCTGTTTTGCGCGTCAAACCCGACGCCGCGCCTTTGCCACGGGAATCGCGGCCACTGACCAAGCGATCTATGCCGGCGCAAACGTGCGGGTCCGATCTCCGACTCACCGAGTGAGCAAACGTACTGGCCGGAGCGGCCCCCGGCACCGGTATGATGCGAGGTCTCTCCAGACGGGCCCCGGTAGAGATGGCCGGGTCTCATCCGAATGCCAGATTGCCGGCGCGCCGGCGGTTTCCACCGTCCCTTCCTACCAAGGCCCATTAGTTCCCGCATCCGATGCGGTCTGGCCTACGACGTGAGCCGGCTCATCCCGTTCATGGCGGCGTCCGCATAGCACTCGACCAGCGTAGGGCAGCCGATCACGGACTCCAGGAAATAGTCGATCGTACCGCCGTGGGCGATTACGGCCTGTCCGACGTGTATCAGTTCGGCCGCGCCGTCCCCGATCGTGTGGACTCCCAGCAGCCTGCGGGTATCGGGATCGAACAGCAGCTTAAGGAGGCCGACGTCGTCGCCCTGGATGACGCTGCTGATGGTTTCCCTGTACATCGCCTTGCCCACCTCGTAGGGAACACCCTCGCCGGTGAGCTGGTCCTCCGTCTTCCCGACCATCGCCACCTCGGGCACGGTCTTGACCGTGTACGGGTAGAGATCGGGGAACCCGTTCGTAGAGACTCCAAACGCGTGGCAGGCGGCCAGACGACCCTGGAGCTTGGAGGTCGAGGCAAGGTCCGGAAACCCGATGACCCCGCCGACCGCATATACGCCCTCTACGTTGGTCTGGTAGTGATCGTCGACGCTCAGGCGGCCCCGTTCATCGGGAGTTATGCCCACGGCCTCGAGCCCCAGCGACCCGGTGGCTCCCGTCCTGCCGACGCAGTACATTACGGCATCACTCACTATCTGCTTTCCGCTATCGAGAAGCACCCTCACCTTATCGCCGAGTTCATCCCTCAAATACTCGATATCAAAAACCTCTTCGCCCAGGCGAAGTGTCACTCCCGTCTGGCGAAGGTGGTAGGCGAGAGTGTCGCTGATCTCTCTGTCGGCGAACGGCAACAGCCGCGCCTCCTTATCCACCAGCGTGACTCGCACCCCCAGGGTTGCAAAGGTGCCACAGTACTCCAGGCCGATCGATCCGGCCCCCACGATGGTCAGCCTACGAGGTAGCTCGGGCAGGTTCAGGACGTCGTCGCTTACAAATATGAGCCTCCCGTCCGCATGCACTACGGGTGGCCTGGTGGAAAACGCCCCGACCGCTATGACCGCCTTATCGGCATTGATGGTACGGCTCATTCTTCCACCGTCGGCGCGGAGCCGAATGGTGTGGCGGTCCACGAACGAGGCCTCGGCGTTTATCATCTCCACTCTGCTTGCGGCGAGGCGCCCACGCAGGATATCCACCTCCTGCCGCATCACGTGCCGGGCCCTCTCCATGAGGTCGGCCATAGTGACGTTCCGCTTTACCGAGTACGACCTGCCGTAGACGCTGCGCTCACGGTGGCCGGTAAAGTGCAGAACGGCCTCACGCAGGGTCTTGCTAGCGGTTCCGGTGTTGACGCTCACGCCGCCAACTTCCCCGAGTTTCTCGATCACGGCCACGCGCCCGCCGAATCTTGATGCCTGAATGGCAGCCATCTGTCCGGCCGGACCGGATCCGATCACAACCATGTCATAGTCGTAGCTGGTCACCGCAGATGCTCCCGCCCTGAAGATGTCTATGACACGCGGGCTGATCATGTACTGGGCGGGCGAGTCGCGTCAAGCCGCATCAGCAGCCCATGCGACGGATTCAGGTCTCCGTCGAGGCCGCTACGGCCGAGCCCTACTCAAGATCTAGCAGCAATCCTCCGCGCGCCTACGCTGATCGGTAAGCCCCGCTGTCCAATTGTCTGCTCCAACTAAACGCTTATTGCGACTCGATATCGTGATCCTACAAGCGCGTCACTGAGGAGCATAATCACGGCAACGAACACGGGCAACAAGAGGAATCATTATCTCGGCCTGAACATCCTGATACTGGCTCTCATAAGTCGCAATACTATGCCTTTTCAAGCGAAGGTACAGTCCCCGTCTCCGGGGCTAAAGGCGACCGGTTCCACCTCCCGCTTTTGGCCAGCTTGCTGAGTCAAACAACAGGAAATTGACGTGGGGCTTGTCTGGCAAACTGATCGTGTGCAAGTATGGAGAGTGACGAGGACACTAGCCGTAGGAACGTGCAGCAAAAAGAGCTTTGATGGAGGAGCATATGGCCCACGAACACGACCAGCACGAGTGCGACACCCATGAGCATCACGGCGATGAGGCCGGGCACGTGCACGACCAGCACGAGTGCGACACCCATGAGCATCACGCCGAGCACGCCGAGCATGAGTGCGACGACCACGAACACCACGGCGATGAGGCCGGGCACGTGCACGACCAGCACGAGTGCGACACCCACGAACACCACGGACATTAGATATCGGCGGCCCCTCCGGGCGGTGTACCTGGAGGAGCCGACTTTTCTTCGCCAGATCTAACCTGCCAGTCGAAGCGCCCGTTAGACCTTGCGGCCGAAACACCAGGCCGCAGGTTCGACCGGGCGCTGGCAGTTTCCTGTAGATCTGGACCTGGAGGCCACCGGGGCTAAGCGGTTCGTAAGACATCTGCGGTCTCACGAACCTCCCGTAGGCGCCAGGATTCGTCCTGGGCTTCCTCAGGCCGAAAGCAATAGACCCCGCATGTTCCCTGCGCCGCCAGATAGGGTGCTGGCGCAGGGAACCGTCCCACCCCGCCTTCAGCATGTCGGCGGCAGAGGAAGACGGTCGCGGTCACCGTAGCTATGGACATGAACACCACGATCATGTTGATGACCTGCGGGGGTGCGCTCGGCGCAGCCTGATCGTCTCCCTAAAGACGATTGGAGCGGTGGGCGGCCGAGCGCACAGGATCCCTCCACGCCGGACACACTTAGCAAAGGCCCCGGACGTCGGTTGCGACTTCGGGAGCCTGAGCTATCCCGTTGCTGCCTCGGGAGGGACCCCTCAGCGTGACCCGGCCGCCGGTGGATCAGATCCCTAGGGCGAGCCGCCCTCCTTGCGCGCGGTGCGCACAGGGCGGGCTGCGCCCGCAGCTGGACGAGTGGTCCTCTGTGCTCACAGCGGGCTTCTGTGATCCCTGGATCTGCGAGAGGTCACATGAGAACGACGGACCGCAGTACCTCTCCGCGCTCCATCTTGGCAAACGCCTCCTCGACATCTCCCAGCGCGATCGTCTCGGAGACGAATCCGTCCAGGTCGAGACGCCCCTGCATATACAGGTCTACAAACAGGGGGAAATCTCTCGTCGGCAGGCAGTCCCCATACCAGGATGACTTAAGGGACCCTCCCCTTCCGAACACCTCCAGCAGCGGCAGGTCGATCCTCATGTCCGGGCTCGGGACGCCGACGAGCACCACGGTTCCCGCGTGGTCCCGCGAAAGGAACGCCTGCTCGTATGTCACCGGGTTGCCGACCGCCTCGATCGCCACGTCCACTCCGTTGCCGCCGGTCAGGTCGCGTATGGCCTCCACCGGGTCGGTCTCTGTGGAATTGATCGTATGCGTGGCTCCAAATCCCTTTGCCCACTCGAGTTTCCTGTCGTCTATGTCCACGGCGACTATGGTGTGCGCGCCGGCAAGGCGCGCCCCCGCTATCGCCGCGTCGCCGACGCCCCCGCAGCCAAAGACCGCGACCGAGTCACCCCGCGTCACGCCTCCTGTGTTGACCGCGGCTCCCAGACCGGCCATCACACCGCACCCTATTAGCCCGGCTGCCGCAGCCGACGCCGCCGGATCAACCTTCACCGCCTGACCGGCGTGGACCAGGGTAAGCTCGGTGAAGGCGCCGATCCCGAGGGCCGGTGACAATGGACGCCCGTCGGCGAGAGTCATCTTCTGGGCGGCGTTCATCGAAGCGAAGCAGTACCAGGGCCTGCCTCTCAGGCAGGACCGGCAATCCCCGCAGGGAGCGCGCCAGGCGATGATCACGAAATCCCCCGGCGCAACGCCGGTCACGTCGTCTCCGACCTCCTGCACGACCCCGGCGGCCTCATGCCCAAGCAGGAACGGGAACTCATCGGTTATGGCTCCCTGCCGGTAGTGAAGATCGGTGTGGCATACCCCGCACGCCTGCACCCTGACCAGCGCCTCCCCGGGGCCCGGGTCGGGCACCACGATGTCCTCGAGCGTGACCGGGGCGCCGGCCGACATGGCTATCACTCCGCTAACCTGATTTGCCATCGGTCTCTACCTCCTGGGGCATGGTCGGAATTCCGTCGGTCCATGGCTTGCCGGGCCCTGGACTTCGAGGCGAGATGTGTTGGGAAAGCGTTGTGACCGGGACGGTAGGAAGGCCGCCCCGATGCGGCTCGCAGGCCGCATGCGAGCAGATTCTACCAGACCCTTGGTACCGACCCCTGAGGTGCTACGGGAGTCGCACAGGGCGCGGCCTACGCCCGTGCGCCACTATCGGAAACGGCAGGCCCTAACCGTCCCTCGATTGAATGCGCTGCTCTATCCGCGCCAGGATGTCTCGGATCTCCGCGAGAACGTGCGTTGATTCCTCCGGGGCCGCCTTCGGGGCGGTGGACTCTCCACCGTCATCGAGCGCCTGCTGGCGCTGAAGGAGGATGGTGTTGCGCATATCAACGGCGTCAATTACCCCGACAAGATCTCCCTCGCTGCCGGCATACGGACCGGACTGTCCGGCCGTCTCGACCTTAAGGCCCCGCAGCCCGAAAAAGCGCATCAGCGGGTCATCGTGCAGGCGCACGTCGGTGATCCTGTTCAGCGGGATCGTCGCCTCCTTGCGAAAGAACACCCCCTTGCGAATCTCAACCGCCTGGGTCGTAACTCTCGCGGACACGCGCCTCAGGAATTCGCGGCCGTACCAGCCGCTTACCGCCAGCCAGAAGGGTATGAGCAGCACCCCTACCACGGTGACGGCAAGAAACAGGGAGACGAGCCAGGCGCTGTAGCCGATCAGTCTGGGATCGAACTTCGCCTCGTATACGGTCTCTCCCGTTATGCGTGAGGCGACCTGGGATTCGTCCTGAGTACTCATGTGATAAGGCCCTCTCTCCGACCCGTCCGGCAGCCCCGGCGGCCTGTGACCGTCTGAGGGCTACCTCCGGGTGATCTTGTGCCGGACCGACAGGCCCCGGCTACTGCTCCAGCGATGCCTCCACGCTGAGGTCCACATTGCCCTTCATGGCGCCGGAGATCGGACATCCGTCCTTGGCACCTTCGGCCGCCTCTGCAAACTTGGACTGGTCTATGCCGGGAACCCTGCCGACGACCCTGAGTGCGCTCGACTTAACGAAAAAGCCTCCACCGTCTTTGGGGGCAAAGGTGACCTCAGCGCTGACGGAAAGGCGCTCAGGCGGCGTCCCGGCACCCCCCAGGCCCGCCGATAGCGCCATGCAAAAGCAGCTGGCGTGGGCGGCCGCGACCAGCTCCTCCGGGCTAGTCTTACCGCCGGGCTGGTCTGAACGAGCCGCCCAGCTCACCGGCAGACCGGTAAACGCCCCGCTGCTCGCCGCGCTAACCTCTCCATTTCCCGACATCAGGTCGCCGTGCCAGACCGCCTCCGCTCTCCTTACCACAGACATGTGCTCCTCCTTGTGGATCGTCTCGAATCTCCGGGCCGACCGGGCACCTTGTCCCGCGAAGGCGAGGCGCATCCTACCACACGTCCCCGACACCCAGTACAGCAACGTAAGCCCCATGCCCAAGGGGCGGAAGGCGGATGCTGCCGGGCGCGGCGCTGATATACTCAAATGGCATGGACGCCTCGGCAATTCGCAACTTCTGCATCATCGCCCACATTGATCACGGCAAGTCGACCCTGGCCGACCGGCTGCTGGCCGAGACCGGTGCGGTCGACCCAAGGGAACTCGTTGACCAGCACCTGGACACGATGGACCTGGAGCGGGAACGGGGCATCACGATCAAGGCGCAGGCGGTCCGCCTCTCCTATAGATCGGACTCCGGTCGCACCTACCAGCTCAACCTGATCGACACTCCCGGCCACGTCGACTTCACCTACGAGGTCTCTCGCTCGCTGGCGGCCTGTGAGGGTGCGCTCCTGGTCGTTGACGCGAGCCAGGGTATACAGGCGCAGACGCTTGCCAACGTCTACCTGGCTCTCGACAGGGACCTGTCGATCATCCCCGTCATCAACAAGACGGACCTGGCGGCGGCAGAGCCCGAGAGGGTGGCAAGCGAGGTGTGCGAAACCTTCGGCTTTGACACCGACGAGGTGATCTACGCCTCCGGCAAGACCGGGGAGGGCGTGCGAGGCCTCCTCGAAGCCATAATCGACCGGGTGCCTCCCCCGTCCGGTGAAACCTCAGCTCCCCTGAAGGCCCTGATCTTCGACTCCAAGTACGACCCCTACAAGGGCGTGATGGCCTACGTGAGGGTCTTTGAGGGATCCGTCCGGTCCGGCGCCAGGATAAGGGTGATGGGCAAGTCAACGACGGGCGAGTCCCTAGAGATCGGCGTCTTTTCGCCCAAGGAGACTCCGGTCGACGGCCTCAGGACCGGAGAGGTCGGCTACATAGCCACCGGGTTCAAGCGCGTGGGCGATGCCCCGGTAGGCGACACCGTCACCGTCGCCGCCAACGGCGCCTCCGAGCCCTGGGAGACCTACAGACCCATGAAGCCCATGGTCTTCGCCGGGCTGTACCCCGCCGACGGTGAGGAGTATTCGGACCTTCGCGAAGCACTCGAGCGACTGGTGCTCAACGACGCCGCCCTGGTCTACGAGCCGGAGCAGTCGGTCGCTCTGGGACCGGGCTTTCGCTGTGGATTCCTGGGCCTTCTGCACATGGACATAGTTCAGGAGCGGCTCGAGCGCGAATACCGATTGTCGCTGCTCGCCACCGCGCCGAGCGTCGCCTACCGCGTCGTCCTGACGGACGGCACGGTCCTTGAGGTGGACAACCCTGCCGACATGCCCACACCCCAGACCATCGACGAGGTAAGGGAGCCGTGGCTGGACCTTACCATCCTGGTCCCGGACAGCTACATCGGTCCCGTGATGGAACTGGTGACCGCACGGCGCGGAACCATGCGGCGAATGGAGTACGTTCAGAGTGGCGACACCGGCGGCGGGGGGCTGGCGGTTGCGCAGGGCCAGAGGGTGATGCTCGAGTACTCGGTGCCCCTGTCCGAGGTGCTGGTGGACTTCGCGGACCAGCTCAAGTCCCGGACGCAGGGGTACGCGTCGATGGACTACTCGCTTGCGGACTACAGGCCGGGCAAGCTGGTCAAGGTGGACATACTCGTAAGCGGCGAGCCCGTCGATGCGCTCTCGGTCATAGCCCACCGCGACACCGCCTACCAGCAGGGCCGGGACCTCGTGGCCCGCCTGAAGGTCCTGATACCCCGTCAGCTGTTCGAGGTGCCCATACAGGCCGCGATCGGGAACAAGATCCTTGCGCGCGAGACGGTCAAGGCACTGCGCAAGAACGTGCTGGCCAAGTGTTACGGCGGCGACGTTACCCGAAAGCGCAAGCTGCTCGAAAAGCAGGCCGAGGGCAAAAGGCGCATGAAGAAGGTAGGGAGCGTCGAGATTCCCCAGGAAGCCTTCCTGAGCATACTCAAGGTCGACAGGTAACCACCCTCGTCGACCCGCGGGCGCGCTGAGGTCCTGCGCCCCCGAGCCCGGACTTTGGGGGACCGTGGATGTTGCGCTCAGCAGACCGGTTGCCTACCATGGCCTTGGCCGTGCTAGGCGGGGAGCTAGCGGTGCCCTCTACTCGCAATCCGCTCCAGCGGGGCTGAATTCCCCTCGGAGGTCCCCCTCCCAAGGCCACTGTCCACGGACGCCGGTGCTGAGAGCCGGGTCCCACGCGGCGAGAGCCTGTGAACCCCGTCAGGTCCGGAAGGAAGCAGCGGTAAGCAGGGTCTCTCGGGTGCCGTGGGTCCACCTGGCTTGAGCCGGCCCCGGAGGTCAAGTCTCGGGAGGAGATCGAACAAGGGGTGCACGGCCGCAGTACAGATCTTCGCCAGAACGGCGATACTGCGCGGCAACCGACGCGATCGCCGTCCAGTCCAAGGACGACCTTGCGTCCCAAACGCTCGCTCGGCCAGAACTTCCTGCGGCACCGCGGCACAGCCCGCAGGATCGTAGCCGCCCTCAAGCTCTCGGAAGCGGACACCGTGGTGGAGATAGGTCCCGGCCGGGGCGCCCTTACAGGCCTGATCGCCGAGGAGGCTGGCCGCCTGATCGCGGTAGAGATGGACGATGCGCTGGCCCGTTCGTTGGTCGAGCGATTCTCCCGCGAGGACGCGGTGACCATCATCAACGACGACGCCCTGACGGTCGACATGGCGGAGATACCCGGACCCGAACGACCCTACAAGGTCGTCGGCAACCTGCCGTACAACGTCGCCTCGGCGCTCATTCGCCGCTTCCTCACCGCAGGGCACCGGCCATCGCTGATGGTGGTGATGGTGCAGCGGGAGGTCGCCGAGGCGATGACCGCCGTGCCCGGCGAAATGACCTACCTGTCGGCCGAGGTACAGCTGCGGGCCTCCGCGCGCAGGCTGTTTGTCGTTCCTCCCACGGCCTTCAGGCCCAGCCCGAGGGTGCATTCGGCGGTCGTCTCGCTTGTCCCGCACGCAGGTCCGGTTCTCGACATCGACTCCGAAGAGAGGTTCCTACGGATGGTCAGGGCGGGCTTCGCCGCGCGCAGAAAACAGCTTCGCAACTCCCTCAGGCACGGTCTGATCCTGCAGACCGAAACGGTCGAGGGCCTTCTTAAGGCCGCCGGCATCGACGGCGGACGTCGGGCTCAAACGCTTTCGCTCACCGAGTGGGGCTCCCTGTACACGGCCGCACGGGAGGCCGGGCTGTGAGTCAGGTTCACGTTGCGGCGCCGGCCAAGATCAACCTCACGCTCGAGGTGGTGGGTAAGCGGTCGGACGGCTACCACGATCTGGCATCCATCCTGGTCGCGGTGAACCTGGAGGACGAGATCACACTCGAGGACGCCGAGGAGGTGTCCCTGGAATGCGATGTCCCCGCCCTATCCGGCCCTGACAACCTGGCGCTCCGCGCCGCAGAGAGGCTTCGCGCCGAGACCGGGCACCGCGGCGGCGTCAGGATACGCCTTGCAAAGAAGATCCCCCAGGCCGCAGGCCTGGGCGGCGGCAGCAGCGACGCGGCGGCGGTGCTGATCGGCCTGAGCCGACTGTGGAACAGTGACATGTCGGCACAGGACCTGACGCCGATCGCCGCCGAGCTGGGCTCGGATGTGCCCTTTTTCCTCTACGGCGGAACGGCGATGATCCAGGGCCGCGGCGAGATAGTCAGGCCCCTGCCTGCCGCCGACCTAAGGCACGTGCTCATAGTCACCCCCGATATCCAGCTGCAGAACAAGACGGCCTCCATGTTCTCAATGCTCTCGGGAGGCGGCTCTGACCGGGGCGCCCTCACGAGAAAGCTGGAGGCCCGGATCAGGGGAGGAGGTGATGTGCCGGCGCAGTTTCTCTACAACCGCTTCGACGCCGAGGCCGACCGGGCATACCCCGGACTTGCTCGCTACCGCGAGACCCTCGCATCGATGGGTGCCACCGAGATCCACCTGTGCGGAGCGGGCCCATCCCTGTTCACCCTGGTCTCGCGGCGTGAGGTCGGATCCACGCTCCAGCTCCTTCTCGCCCACAGGCACGGCTGGCGCTCGCACCTAGTCTCGCCGACGCCCCCGGTTCCGTGGCCCGGAGGGTCGGGGTGACCGACAGCGTGATCGCAGGGGCCCTCATGGGGCTGATGATGACCTCCGTCTTCGTGGCCGTAGGAGCGATCATACTGCTGCCCTACGTCGACCCCAGGTCGCCCCAGGTGCAGATGCTCGTTGAGAGGGGCGGCAACTCGAGGCGATTCGTAATGGTGGTGCTGGCCTTCTACCCGGCATGGGCGGCCATCGGCGCGCTCGCGGGCCTGGTGCTCGTGGCGTTTGAGCGCGGGGTTCCGGGAGGAGGACTCGGCAGCCCCAATCTCGCCTTTACAGCGGCCCTGCTGGGCTTCACACTGCTCGTCTCGGCCCCGGCGGCCATGCTCCTGAGGCGCTCTGCGCCCGCCGTGGTGACGATGGGACTTGCGTTCGCCGGTCTGTTCGGCTGGGCCCTGCCCCACTTCGCCGGATAAACTGGTCCAGACCCATGCGAAAGAGCCCCGCAAGAGCCGACCACGGACGATCGAGACAGAGCCCGAGGCCCGCAACGGGGTGAGGCAACTGCTCACGCCCAGCGAGCCGATCCTCCAGCAGCAGTGGATCGCCCTCGACCTTGAAACAACCGGGCTCTCGCCCTCATCGGACGCCATAATCGAGGTGGGGGCCGTTCGGTTCCGCGGGAACGAGACGCTCGACACCCTTTCAACCTTCGTCAATCCCAAACGGCGGCTGAGCGATTTCATAGTCGGCTACACGGGGATCACTCAGGCCGAAGTCGACTCGGCGCCGTCCCCGTCCGTGGCGCTCAACTCCCTGAGCGACTTTGTCGGTGCCGACCCGGTGGTCGGCCACAACATAAGGTTCGACCTGGGCTTCCTCGCGGCGGCGGGCCTCAGCCTGAAAAACCCGACCTGCGACACGTGGGAACTCGCATTCGTCATCCGCCCCGGGGCCTCGTCATACGCACTGTCCAAGCTGGCCTCCGAACTCGGGGTCGGTCACGACAGGCCGCACCGTGCTCTGGATGACGCGGCGGCGACCGCCAGGGTATTTGCAAGTCTCATCGCCGAGGCCGCCGAGCTCGAGATCGACGTGCTAGCAGAGCTCCACAGAACGGCGCGACGATCCGACTCCAGGCTCGCCTACGCCATGGCGGGCCTTGCCGAGACCGCCGCGGCGGACCTCTCGGCGGCCGGCGATAGCCCCACCCTCGGCTTCGACATGGCGGCGATCCGTCGGCGCAGCCACTCGGCGCCGGCACTGAGGCCGGCTAGAGAATCCACGCCTGTGGACACCGACGCGGTCGCGGCCGCCCTGGAAGTGGGCGGACCCCTGGACCGGTCTATGCAGGGCTTTGAGCACAGGAAAGAGCAGGTGCAGATGGCGCGGGCCGTCGCTGAGACCATCAACGCCCACGCTGCGGGAGGCGAGGGTCGGCTCATAGTCGAGGCGGGCACCGGAGTGGGCAAGTCGCTCGCATACCTGCTACCGGCGGCGCTTTACGCGCTGAGCAACGACGCCCGGGTCGTCGTTTCCACCAACACGATCAACCTCCAGGAGCAACTTCTCAGCAAGGACCTGCCGATCGTCACCGAGGCGATCACGGCGATGGCGGGATCCGGTGATAAGGGTCTGGATGCTTCCAGGCTTCGGGCCACACAGCTCAAGGGACGATCAAACTACCTGTGCCTCAGCAAGCTACTGAGCCTGCGGGCCAGCGAGTTCGTCTCCGAGCCGGAAGCGCGGATGCTGTCCAAGCTGCTGGTCTGGCTGCGCTCCACCGCGACCGGGGACCGCTCCGAGCTAAACCTCGGCAACCGCGCAGCCGCAGAGCCCTGGAACCGACTGTCAGCCCAGGGGGCGGGCGGATGCAGCGGCGTGGCCGGGACCTGCTTTCTCAGATCGGCCCGGGAGCAGGCCTCCTCGGCTCACCTGGTAATCGTCAACCACGCACTGCTGATGGCCGACCTTGCGACAGACGGCTCGATCCTGCCGGAACATGACCTGTTGATCGTCGACGAGGCGCATCACCTAGAGGAGTCGGCCACGCGGCAGCTCGGATTTGAGGTCGGCCAGGCCAGCTCTCAGGAACACGTGGCGGCTATCTCCGGGCAGGGCGGCCTGCTGGCGCGCGCCGCGGAAATGGTCAGGGCCGAGCCAGTGTCAGACAGCCGGCGCCAGGCGGTCGAAAAGATCACCGAGGAAGTGTCGGCCATGAGTCCTCAGATCCGCGAGTCTCTGGCCGGGCTGCTCACCGAAGCGGCCAGCGTAGCCGAGTCTTCAGACGAGGGATCCGGCGGAGGGGATAGACCGAGAAGGGAACTCCGGGTGACGCGGGCCACACGTGCCCAGCCGGCATGGTCCGGCCTCGAGGCCACGTGGGAGCGCACCGACCTGCTACTGGCCAAACTCTCCGATGCCCTCTCGCGCCTGAACATCGCGATGGAGGATATGGACGAGGCGAACCTCCCGGGCTACACGGGCCTGATGGTGGACGCGGCCGAGATGGGCCGGGAGAACGAACAGTTACGCCTTCGGCTCGCCGAGTTCGTCCCACAGCCGCAGAGCGAAAGCGTCTACTGGGTCTCGAGATCGTCCCAGATGGGCAGGCGACCGCCGCACATCGGGTTGCACGCCGCCCCGCTGAGTGTCGGCGACAAACTGGAGGAGATGGTCTATTCGCGCACCGGTGCCGTCGTCATGACCAGCGCCACCCTCGCCGCGGAAGGGAGCTTTGGCCACCTCGTAGACCGCACGGGGTTCGACCACGCCCAACAGCTCCTGGTCGGCTCGCCCTTCGACTACCCGAACGCAGCGCTCATCTGCCTGCCGGACGATCTGCCGGAGCCGTCGTCGTGGGCCTACCAGGGCGTGCTGGAACAGGCCGTGGTAGACGCGGCGGTGGCCGCCGGGGGGCACACCATGGTGCTCTTTACGTCCTACGCATCGCTTCAGCAGGCCGCCAAGGCGGTCCGCCCATCCCTGATGCCGCACGACATCTCCGTGCTGGCGCAGGGAGCGGACGGCACTCCGCACCGGATCGTCGCCGACTTTATGGAAAATCCGCGCTCGGTTATCCTCGGCACCGCCAGCTTCTGGGAGGGCGTGGATCTGCCCGGCGATTCCCTCAAGGTCCTGCTGGTAGCGCGCCTGCCCTTTGCGGTGCCCACCGATCCCATCGTCTCCGCACGCTCGGAGATGTTCGAGGACCCATTCCGCCAGTATTCCCTGCCGGAGGCCATCCTGCGGCTCCGGCAGGGATTCGGCCGCCTGATCCGGACGAGCTCTGACAGGGGCGTTGCGGTCATCCTCGACCGGCGGATCATCTCCAAGGGCTACGGCAAGTCATTCGCCCGTTCTCTGCCCCCGGCGACCCTCTCCCGCATGCCGCTCGCCGACGTGCCCCGCGCAATCGGCGCGTTCCTGGGCGCCGGGGGCTGAGCCGGCCGCCGGGTGATCATTCACCTTGCGGGTCCGCTGGACCTGGAGGCCACGCTCGAGAGCGGACAGGCGTTTCGCTGGCGGAGGCGGGGCGCGTGGTTCGAAGGAGTGCTAGGCTCCTCGGTCGTCTCGCTCAGGATGGCCCCCGGCGGCCTCGAATTCCTCAGCGAGCCGGTGCCCGAGCCGCAGGTGCTGCCCATTCTGGCCGACTACCTGGCCCTGGACGAAGATCTGGAGGCGATCTACGAATCGATAGGGACCGACGAGGTGGTCAGCGCATCAATAGCCCGCTACCGGGGCATGAGGGTGCTGCGGCAGGACCCCTGGGAGTGCCTGGCCTCGTTCATATGCTCGTCGAACTCGAACCTGCCGCGCATACAGTCCAATATCGAGGCCATCGCAAGACTCTGCGGCGACCCTATCGGGGCCCGCGGACATTCCCGGCACGCATTCCCCTCACCGGAGCAGCTGGCCTCGGCCGGACCTGCCCCGCTCAGGCGGCTCAAGCTCGGGTACCGCGCCGAGTACCTCCATCAGGCGGCCGTCGCCGTGGCCGAGGGGCGAGTCAGCCCCTGGGCCCTGAGGGAGACCGCCTACGAGGAGGCTCTCGACCGGCTGCTCGACGTCCCCGGCGTTGGGGACAAGGTGGCCAACTGCGCCCTCCTGTTCTCGATGGACAAGCCCGGCGCGTTCCCGGTCGACGTGTGGGTCCACAGAGCGCTGGAGGAGATCTACCCGCTGGAGATCCGTGCATTTCGGCGCAGGCTCATGCGCCGGGCCGGCCCCGGGCGGCCCAGGCCGGGCAGACGCAGGGACGGCGCCATCATCGCGCGCGACCGACTAAGGCAGTGGGGACAGGAGCGATTCGGCCGCTACGCCGGCTGGGCCAATCACTACCTGTTCCACGATCGCCGCAACAGGCCCTGAGGGGCGGGACCCCGCCCGGTCAGCTTGCCGTAAGACCTCCGTCCAGGGTGAGGCAGGACCCCGTCACGTATGAGGCCCTGTCCGACCAGAGGAACACGACCGCCCCCGCGATCTCCTCCGGCCGGCCTATTCGACCTGTCGGGTGGGCGCCCGTAGCCTTCGCCCGGGCATCAGTGTCGGCGGGACCGTAGAGTCGCTCAAACATCGGCGTGTCGACACCGCCCGGGCAGACCGCGTTGACCCGGATGCCCTTGTCCGAGTACTCGAGGGCCGCCGCCCTGGTCAGGCCGATCAGGCCGTGCTTGCTCGCCGTGTAGGCGGCGAACCTTGGGGTCCCGATGAGGCCATTGGCGCTGGAGACGTTGACGATGCTTCCGGCACCCTGCCTGAGCATCTGCTGGATCTCAAGCTTGAGGCAAACGAACGCCCCTCGAAGGTTGAGGGCCATCACCGATTCCCAGTCCTCTTCCGTCACCTCGTGGACCAGCTTTCGCTCGCCCTCTATGCCAGCGCCGTTGCAGGCGAGATCAAGGCGCCCGTAGGCGGCAACCGCACCGTCTATCAACGCCTCAACCTGGTCCGGGTCTGCGACATCGGTGGGTATGAACGTGGCCTGTCCCCCGCCGCCTCGGCGGCCCTGACGGTCTCGGCACCACGCTCAGGGTCGCGGGCGCCGATCACGATCCTGGCACCCTCGGCGGCGGCGCGCTCCACGACCGCCCTCCCGATACCGTAGGTACCACCGGTGACCACCGCTACCTTGCCGTCGAGCATGCCCATGGCTACTGCGCGAGCAACCCGGCGTCTACCGACATCGCGTGGCCGTGCACGAATGCGGCATCGTCGGTGCACAGCCAGGCGACTACCTCGGCGACCTCCGCCGCGGTGCCGTAGCGGCCCATCGGCGGGATGCTCTTCCACTCGTCGTAAAGCTCGGGGTTGGCGTCCCAGAAGGGCCGGTTGATCTCGGTGTCGATGAGTCCCGGCGCAACGCAGTTGACCCGAATGCCCTGGCGCGCGTACTCGAGGGCCGCTGACTTGGTCATGCCCACCACGGCGTGCTTGGTCGCCGAATAGACGGACAAGCCCTTGGCCCCCACCAGACCCGCACCGGAGGCCGTGTTGACGATGCAACCACCACCTCCCTTCAGCATGGCGGGGATCTCGTACTTCATGCACAGGAACACGCCCGTGGAGTTGACCGCCATGAGGAGGTCGTACTGCTCTTCCGAATGCTGATCGATGGTCCTGTCGAACAGGCCTATTCCGGCGTTGTTAAAGGCGATGTCCAGCCTGCCGTAGCGGTCCGTCACGGCGTCGACGAGCGCGGCGACGTCGGATTCCGAAGAGACATCGGCGTGCACAAAGCAGGCGTCGGCCCCCAGCGCGGCCAGCTGGGATACCGTTTCGTGTCCACCTTCATCGGCGATGTCCGAACAGACGACCGCAGCCCCTCCCCGGGCAAAGCGAAGCGCCGCCGCCCGCCCGATCCCGGCCGAGGCGCCGGTCACGAGAGCCACCCTGTCAGAAAACTCCTGGCCGCTCATCCCCTGGGTGTCACCTACTGGGCGGTCGCCGCGCCATCAACCGTCATCGCGTGGCCGTGGACGAAGGAGGCGTCGTCGGATGAAAGCCAGGCCACCACCTCTGCAACCTCCTCGGGCTCTCCGTACCTGCCGATGGGTTCCATCGGGAGCCATTCCTCCTCGGCTTCGGGAAACTTGTCCCAGAACTTCTGGTTGATCGGGGTCCGAATGATGCCCGGGCAGATGCAATTGATCCGGATACCCTTGTCCGCATACTCCAGCGCCGCCGAGCGAGTCAGGCCTACTACAGCGTGCTTGGAGGCCACGTAGGCGCTGATGCCCGCCATGCCCACCAGGCCCGCCATCGAGGCGGTGTTGACTATCACCCCGCCGCCCTGGGCCAGCATCTGTGGAATCTGGTACTTCATGCCGAGGAACACGCCCTTGGTGTTGACCGCCATGGTTCGCTCGAAATCGTCGAGCGTGTGCTGGTCGGTGGACTTTCCCAGGCCCCCTATGCCGGCGTTGTTGTAGGCAATGTCGAGCCGCCCGTAGCGCTCGACCACCGCCCCTACCAGGGCCTCAACGTCCGCGGAGACGGCAACATCGGCGTAAAAGAACGATGCCTGCCCGCCAACGTCCTCGATCATGAGCACCGTCTGCTCACCCGACCCGGCGTCGATGTCCGAGCAGGCGACCCTCGCCCCCTCTCGGGCAAAGACGAGCGCGGTCGCCCGCCCTATTCCGGAGCCCGCGCCGGTAACCAGCACTGTCTTTCCCTCGAACTCGCCCATGTCCATCACACTCGGTGCGATCTCGATGGCATCCTAACCTGCACGGCCCGGCAGTGCCAGCCGGCCGGCGGCACCGGCCATAGCCGGGTAATCTCTAGGGAACCGTCAGCACGATCTTGCCGAAGAAGTTCGTCTTCTCCATCAGTCGGTGGGCCTCCTGCGCCTCCTCCAACGGAAGGTTCGCAGCGATGACGCCCTTGATCGTGCCGCGTGCGGCCAGATCGATGATTCGGACTAGATCCGCCGTGCGGCCCATGAAGACCCCGAAGACGCTCTGGTTGCGCACGAACAGCAATCCCACCTGCAGTTCCACCTTCAGGCCCGTGGTTGCCCCGCAGATGCCATATCGGCCCCCGGTCGCCAGAGACCGCGAGGCATCCTGCCAGAAATCGGCGCCCACGTGGTCGATGACCACGTCAACCCCGCGGCCGGCCGTCAGCTCCCTCACACGGTCGGCGATGCTCTCCCGTCCATAGACGATCACCTCATCCGCCCCGAGCTCACGCGCCCTTTCCGCCTTCTCTTCGGTGCTGGTTGTTGTGATGACCCGGGCCCCGATGACGCGCTTGGCCACCTGAATCCCGGCCGTACCGACCCCGCTGGACGCTGAGAGAATCAGCGCAGTCTCCCACGGCCTCAGCCGGCCGCGGCGCACAAGTATCGACCAGCAGGGCAGAAACACCGTCGGAAGAGACGCCGCCTGCTCATACGAAAGCCCGTCCTGGAATGTCACGCAGTTGTCGGCAGGAACTACGGCAAGCTCCGCGTAGCCACCATTGACCGTCGAACCGATCATGCCTCGCCGCTCGCAGAGCTCGGTCTCACCGGCCAGGCACACCGTGCACTGGCGGCAGTTGAGCGTCGGGTTCACGACGACCCGGTCTCCCGTGGCTACGCGCTCCACCTCACCTCCGACCTCGACCACGTCACCTGCGATGTCGCCGCCGAGGATATGGGGCTCGCCGAGCGAAAGCCGGGTGCCGCGCTGGCCGGCCCTCGTGTACAGATCTAGCCTGTTAAGGGCGCAGGCCCTGACGCGGACCAGCACGTCGTTGGGTCCGGGCCTCGGATCGGGCCGTTCGCCCAGCGTCAGCACGTCGGGCGGGCCGTGTCGTTCGAAGTAGACTGCTCTCATGATGTGCGCATCTCGCCTGCCAGCCGGGTTGAGGCCGCCCTAGACGGTCTTTCCCACCAGCGGCCTGACCCCGGCGGCGAACCGATCCATGCGCGCCAGGGTCTCGTCTATGCTGGCCCCCTCGTAGTCGAGCATCAGGTGCTCGACGCCCAGATCGGCCAGCGCCGCGATGTCCTCCGCGACCTGGGCCGGCTCCCCGGTGAGAAGTCGACGCGTGCCATCGGGCTCGTACTGCGGCCCGCCATCGGAATAGAACATCTCGGCGCTGTAGGCGATTCTAACCGAGTCTGCGCGGCGTCCTGCCTTCTCCGTTTCATGGCGGAGACGACCGATGCCCTGCCTGAGCCTTTCAACCGAGTCAAGGCGGTGGCGTGGATTGTTGCCGAACGGGTACCACACGTCGGCGTGGCGGGCGGCTCGACGCACCGCGGGCGGGCTCTCTCCGCCGACCCAGATGGGCGGGCAGGGTACCTGCACCGGCCTTGGCTCAAAGGCGATCCCGGCAAAGCTCACGTACTCCCCGGAAAACTCCGGGTTCGAAGAGGTCCAAAGTTCCCTTAGGGCAAGGATGTACTCGTTGGTGACAGCGCCGCGCCTTGCGAACGGGGGCGACTGAAGAGCTATGAACTCCTCCTCCATCCAACCTGCGCCGCAGCCGACATCCAGCCTGCCTTCCGACAGCACGTCTATCGTCGCCATTATCTTCGCCGTCAGCAGCGGCTCCCGGTAGGGAAGAACCGTAACCGACGTCAGCAGTCTGATTCTCTCTGTCAGGGCCGCGAGATAGGCGAGCACGGTAAGCTGCTCGAACATGATGCCGGTGCCGCTTGACTCCTCGGTGTGCGCCCACTCGCCGGCGAATTCGCCGGACTCGGTGTACGGGTAGCGCGAGGAGATATCGCGGGGAATTACGATGTGGTCACCGACGGCGAGATGGTCAAAGCCAAGTTCCTCTCCATGCCGGGCGACCCGGGCCAGGGCTTCGGGGCCGGCGAGGGCGCCGGTCGCCGGCACCTCCAAACCGTACCTCAAGAACCCGCCAATCTAGTCGACGAGAGGCCTGATCTCGCGCGCGAAGTAGTCCATTCGCTCCACGGACCCGGCGGTGGAAGTGGTCAGCAGGTCAAACCCGAGGACATCGATCAAGATGTTCTTGACGCCAACATCGGCTAGCTCCCGGATGTCGCCCGCGATCTGCTCGGGCTCTCCGGTCAATATCACCCTCTCCCCGTCTTCGGTGTGACGGGCCCGGCGCTCGTCGTACCAGCTCGCAGCATAGGCGAGGGAAACCGACTCGGGGTCGCGGCCCGCATCCTCTGCGTGCCCTTTGACCCGCCCGTAGTACTCGGCCAGCTTCTGCGGGGTTCCGAGACGATAGTTCGGGTTATTGCCTATGGGGTACCAGGTGTCCGCAATCCGCCCGGCGCGCCTCAGCGCCGGCGGGCTCTCTCCGCCGGTCCATATGGGCGGATGGGGTTTCTGGACCGGCTTGGGCTCAAAGGCGATGGACGAGAAGCTGACGTAGTCGCCGCCAAACTCCGGGTTCGAAGAGGTCCACAGCTCCTTGAAGGCGGCGATGTATTCGTCCGTCACCCTGCCGCGCCGCTCGTACGACGGAGCCCCCAGCGCCTCAAACTCCTCCCTCATCCATCCGGCCCCGATGCCAAGGTCGAGCCGACCGCCGGACAGCACGTCTATAGTCGCGATGGCCTTGGCGGCGTGCACCGCCGCCCTGTATGGAACCACCATCACCGTCGTGAGCAGACGCGCGCGGGTGGTTGCGCCCGCCAGAAAGCTCAGCGTCGTCAACTGCTCCAGACACTGGCCGACGATCTCGTCGCCGGGGAATTCTCCCGAGTCCGAGTACGGGTAGCGGGATGCTATCGACCGGGGGATGACGATGTGATCGGAGACCCCGATAAAGTCGAAGCCGTGCTCCTCCCCCCGACGCGCCAGCTCGGTCGCCCCGGCGCGGTTTGCCAGGGGCCCTCTGTTCGGAACCACAAAGCCGAATCTCATAGCGGCGCCACCCTAATTCCGGGGCGGGAGGGTTGTCAACGCCTTGACACATAAGAACGATAGTGCTAGCTTTTGACCGGAACATACGTGCGGAGAATCCACGATGGCCAAGAAGCTGTCTGAGAAGCAAAAACGTATCCTGGAGTTCATCCAGCTCTTTCTGGACGAGCACCACTATCCTCCCACCGTAAGGGATATACAGACCGGGTGCGAGATCAGTTCCACCTCGGTCGTCGACTACAACCTCCGCATCCTGCAGCGCGAGGGTTTCCTCAAGAGGCAAAACGAGGTCTCGCGCGGCATCGAGCTGCTCGGTACCGCCAGGCGCAGCGCGCCAAACGTGGTCACGATACCCATCCTGAGCAACATAGCAGCGGGAGAGCCGCTGCCGGTGCCGACACAGGACACCTGGAACAACGAGAACACCGAGACGATGGACCTGCCCACTTTCCTTACGAGGGGCAAGGAAAACGTGTTCGGGGTACGGGTCAAGGGCCAGTCCATGATCGATGCCCTCATCACGGACGGAGACCTGGTCCTGCTCGAGCCGATCGAGAACGCCTCCGACGGCGACATGGTGGCCGCCTGGCTGCGCGACAACGAGGAGGTGACTCTTAAGCGTTTCTTCCTCGAGAACGGGCGGGTCCGTCTTCAGCCCGCAAATCCGTCCATGGACCCCATTTACGTCCCGGCAGACAAGGTGTCCGTGCAGGGTCGCGTCGTCGGCGTCATACGCTCGGTCAACTAGACACACGTTAGGTCGACCGTACGCCCTGGCGAAAGGCCACCTTTCTCGCTACGAGCGGGCCCATCTACACCTATCGCTGCCGGCTTACCGGCGCGGGATCTCCGTTGACCGGTATCCTGCGCGGCGGTATCATTCCTATGCCGCGTGGCCTAGGCGCGCAGGAGGAAACAGATGCCGTTTCGAATAGGGCCTACCGAGCTAATCATCATCCTGGTGATCGTCATGATCGTATTCGGTGTCGGGCGTCTACCTGAGATCGGAGGCGCGCTGGGCAAGTCGATACGTTCGTTCAAGAGATCGGTCACCGGCGACGACGAGAAGGCTGAAACGGTCAACTCGACCGAGGAAAAGACCGAGAGTAAGGCCTAGCTGCCGGCTTTCCGCAGGCGTTACGGCCCGCAGCTGGGGCGCCGAACGGTCTGCGGCTCTTAGAACTTCCAGGCGACCGGCCCCGGGCGCGTCGTCAACGACTGCCGAGTGAGCGTCGGCAAAGGATGCGGCGCGCAGGAGCCCCTCCTCCTCAAAGGCGAATTGACCCTCGCCCCCGTACCTTTCTCCCTTGTCCCGACGGCCCTGTCCGGGCTGGATCGCTATGAATTCGTAACCCACGAGGCGAAGACATCGATGCACCCGGGAACCCGGTCTCCGATCGGCCGCTATCCACAGCGTTCCATGGGAATCTGTTCGTTGACATTTCTCGGCCGGATCTGCTAGCTTCCGGTCCACTCTCGGGGCGGCTCCGGGCGACCGTAAACGGTTGGAGGGCGCAGGGCCGTCGAGACACCTAACCAAGCCCCCCAACTGCTGACAATTCAGCTCTCCAGGTTAGGGACCGGGAGCGACCAGGGCTCGACTAGCGTAAACGGTCAGGGGCCGAAAAATGGCACAGCCTTATGGGTCCATCGGGGCGGTGGACATCCTGACTCCAGGGAAGGAGGGGGATAGTTCGGCCGCATTGCTCGGACCCGACGGACGCGCCCCAGGCTCCATCCCCAAGAAGACAGGCAGCCTCGGAAGGTCTCAAGGGGGTGCGCGGTGGCCCTAGCAAGGTCCATTCCCTTTGCCTCGGCTGGCCTGTCGGCGCTAAGGCTTCCGGCCTACGCTCGCCTCTTCGACCGAACGCTTCCGACCCTGCCGGCCCTGCCCCTCATCGGGTGGATTGTCTTCTTTGTCGCCGTTCCGTTCGGCTTTACGGTCGCCTTCAGCTTCCAGACCTACGACTACTACAACACCGACCTGCCCTGGACTGTAAAGAACTACCAGAACCTGGTCAGCTCTCCACAGTTCGCCAAGCTGTTTGGCAAGACCGTCCTGGTGAGTCTGGTCATAACCGTGGTCTCGCTGGCAATCGCCTCGCCCATGGCCTACTACCTGGCGCGGATAGCCCGCAGGCGCGTCGGCCTTCTTCTCGTGCTCGTGGCCGTACTGCCCCTGTGGATGAACATCGTTGTCCGCAACTACGCTTGGATGAGCCTGGTCAACAACAAGGGCGTTTTCAACACGGTCGGAACGGCGCTGGGCCTCGAGCCACTGCAGATGCTGTTCACGGTCTTCCTGGTCGCCGCCGTCGGGATCACACTCTTTATACCGATAGCCCTCCTGGTGCTCTACGGGAGCATGGGCAACATAAGCTCGGAATTGGAAGAGGGCGCAATGGATCTGGGCTACAGCCGCCTGCGCACCTTCCTGAAGGTGATCTTCCCGCTTTCCTCGTCCGCGTACCAGACGGCCGCCCTGTTGGTCTTCATGCCTGCGCTGGCCCTCTACGTCACACCCAACATGCTGGGAGGCACGGACGGGGCGCTGCTGGCCAGCGTGCTTATGCCGGTGGTCAAGACGGGACTAAATTTCGCCAAGGGCGGTGCGATCGTAGTCCCGATAATCATCATCCTGATGGTGCTGGTCTACGTCCTGCGCCGGGGTCTGAACATCGAGAACATATACAGGGCGGGCATCGGCTCCAACATAGCCAGGACCGCCTCCCGCCGTAATACGTGGCTGTTGGGCTACACAGTGCTGATCATCGCCATTACCTACATGCCCATCGTCAGTCTCGTATTCTTCTCGTTTGAGTCCAACACCCTTGCCCAGCTGCCGCTTATGGGATTCTCCCTGAGGTGGTGGGAGGACATGTCCAACAGCGTGCAACTGCTGAGCTCGCTCAGGGCCAGCATATACGTCGCCCTGGAGACCGCAGGGATCACGATCGCCCTGAGCGCGCCGGCAGCCTACGCCATAACGAGGTTCAGACTGGCCGGGCGGGGCCTGATCATCTTCATGAGCATCCTGCCCATGCTTATCCCCGAATTCATCCTGGGCATGTCGATCCTGCTCACGCTTGACGCGCTGGGCACCGACCTGTCCCTCCACACGATTGCGATGGGCCATGCCACTCTGGCCCTGCCGTTCGTGTTTCTGACGATACTTGCCCAGCAGTACGGTTTCGATCGAGACACCGAGGCTGCGGCCAGGGACCTGGGCGCGGGACCCATTGCGAGCTTCATCAAGGTCACGCTGCCCCCGATGCTCACCGCGATCGCCGCTGCCGCCTTCCTGGCGGTAACGGTCTCGTTCGGCGACTACGTGGTCGCCTTCCTGCTCACCGGGACGACCACCACGCTGCCTATCTACATCTTCGGCCTCCTAAAGAGCGGCGTCTCCCCGACGGTGAACGCTGCCGGCTCGATGCTGCTTTTCGGAATAATAGCCATCGTAGCGGTGGCGATAATCAGGCCATGGCGATATGCGGGAATGATTTCAGCGCGTCTTAGCCGTTTGACACACTAGTTTGACATTGGTAAGTTCCGTCACCAAAGTACGTTCACCAATCTAATCAGTCTGGTCAGGCAACGTAGTGCTGTGCGAAAGGACCCACCCCTAGAGACGTCGGAGGTCTGAGCAGATGAGAAGCACGATTGATGAGCTTATCAACAAGGACCTGAATCGCCGCGACTTCCTAAAGCGCGTTGCGATAGTGGCCGGGGGGGTGGCAGTGGCCGGTCCTGTATCGCAGATCCTCGCCGCCTGCGGGACCGACGATTCCGATGGGGCCGGCGGGGACCAGAAGAGACTGTCCGGCACAGTCAAGGTGCTCGCCTGGGGCGACAAGCTCAACGACAACGTAAACGACGACTTCAACCAGACCACGGGCGGCTCGGCCCAGTTCACGATCTTCACCGAGAACCCCGAGGCGCTGGCCAAGATCCGCCAGAACAAGGAGGCCTTCGACACCGTCTTCATCGACGGCCTCTGGGCCAACACCCACTGGAACGCGGGCACCATCGTCCCGATCCCGTTTAAAGACTGGGATATCTACGACGAGTACTTCACCGAATTCTCAGACCTGTCCGACTGGCAGGTGCCGGGCGGCCAGATGGCGATCCCCCATGCCTGGTCCGCCGACGCGATCGCCTACAACAGCAAGTTTGTAACCCGCCCCGACAGCCTTGCCGAACTGCTCGATCCGAAGTGGGAAGGCAAGGTGGCGATCTACGACTCCTTCTACCGAAACATGCTCAACTTCGTTCCCGCCGTCACCGGCCTTAAGGTCACCGACATGCATGCGGAAAAGACCCTCGACGACGGAACGGTCGAGCAGGTCTATGACATACCGGACGACGTGCTAAAGCAGGTCAAGGACACGCTGATCGAGCGCCGCGGCAATTTCAAGATGATCTGGAAGGACATCGACGAACTGACGAGGGCGCTGGTCAACGAGGAGATCTACCTGGCGATAGCAGGAAACTACATCACCCAGAACGCCCTTGACGCCGGCAGTGAGGACATCGAGTTCGTTAACCCCACAGCCCACGGCCTGATGGGATGGATCGATGGGCAGTGCGTGATCAAGAACAAGCAGTTCGAGGACAATCCCGACCTGGTGTGGGAGTGGATGAGGCACTACCACTCGGGTGAGCAGCAGGCGAAGATCATCGGCAACACCTGGCTGGCCTCCACCAGCCGACGGTGCCTGGAGATCCTGGAGTCGCAGTCGGACGAGAACGCAGAGCGCGTTCGCAAACTGGCCGCGCGGGAGACAGGGATCGTTAAGGAGATGTCCCTGCTCAGGCCGATCGCCCGGCCAGAGGTGTTCCAGGACGCCTGGGCGGAGTTCCTCGCAGCCGGCTAGGCAAAGGGAATCGTCTATACGACCGGACGCGGAGGGCTCGTCAGGACGGCGAGTTCTCCCAGCCGTCGCGGCGGTAGCAATCATTTCCGTTGGGCTGCCTGCCCTCCTGGCGGCGATTGTCCTCGCCACCGCATGCCAGGGTCCCAGCCATGGCTCGGCTGCGGCCGTATCAGCCGGCACCTTCCATACCTGCGCCCTTACAACCGAGGGCGGGGTGGTGTGCTGGGGAGCCAACGGCAACGGCCAACTCGGGGATGGCACTCTGGTAAAGCGACGTACTTCACCGGTGAATGTTGCGGGTCTGGCCAGTGGCGTGGTCGCCGTCTCCGCCGGCGAACTGCACACATGTGCCCTGACCGACGCCGGCGGGGTAAAGTGCTGGGGAGAGAACGGCAACGGCCAACTCGGCGACGGTACCACGACTGACCGGTCCACTCCGGTAGACGCCGTCGGCCTTACCGGGGGCGTGGTCGCCATCTCCACCGGCACCATCCACACATGCGCTCTCACAGCCTCGGGCGGCGTCAAATGCTGGGGGCGCATGCTCCTGGGTCCGCTGTCGGTCCAGGAGCGGGCTCTCGGCACCGGCATGGCCAGGGACATCAAGACCGCCGAATTCGTCGACGGCCTGACCACCGGGGTGATCGCAGTCTCCTCAGGCACGCTGCACACGTGCGCGCTCACAGCCTCGGGCGGGGTAAAGTGCTGGGGCTACAACAGGGAAGGGCAGCTGGGCGACGGGACCAAGACCGATAGTGGCACACCGGTCGAAGTATCCGGTCTCAGCGAGGGAGTGTTGTCAATCTCGGCGGGCTGGAAACACACCTGCGCCGTTACGTCCGACGCCACAGTTAAGTGCTGGGGATGGAACAACGGCGGCCAGATAGGGGACGGAACGGTGACCGACCGCAGCACGCCCACGGCTGTGGACAGCCTGACGGAAGGCGCCAAGGCGGTTTCAACTGGACGGATGCATACGTGCGCCCTAACCGCGTCAGGCGCAGTGAAGTGCTGGGGATTCAATGGTGTGGGCCAGCTCGGGAACGGGAAGACCCTGCCGAGCAGTGCGCCCGTGTATGTTGAGGGCCTCTCCGGCGGTGTGAACTCAATATCTACCGGGCTTTCACACAACTGCGCGACCACCTCCGCAGGAGCTCTCAAATGCTGGGGAATCGGCAGTTCCGGGCAGTTGGGTGATGGCACGCCGAACACGCAGCACCGCCCGGTACCCGGAGACGTTGCGGGGCTGGCCGGCAGGTAGTCGCCCCCAGCTGTCGCCTGCTGCACGCTGGGACCACTTTACCTGCGCCGCGCGGGGGGCTTGAAGACGGTTTCGCCACACCCTGGTGGACGCTACGAAGAGCGCTGCCTTAGCTCGTCAACGGTCTCTTTGACTCTTCTCTGCCTCCGTACCCGACACCTGCGGGAGTGACGAAGTATCAAACCCTGTTACAGAGATCATCGCCTCCAGTGGCACCGATCATGGCGCCCTTACTTGTGAACAGGGTCACTAGATTGACAGTCAGACGAAAGAGGCCTAGAGTCGCGGCCAGTGGACGGCGGGCGGCATGCGCGTCACGTCGTCCTGTGCTGCACGCGCGGGATCAATAGAAAAGCCATGCGCTCATGCGAGGGGCAAGCCAAGTGGAGCAGCTGAGGCTAGAAGGCGTCACTAAGCAGTACGGTCCGGTAACTGCCGTCGACAATATCTTCCTCAGCGTTGAGAGGGGAGAATTCATCACCCTCCTGGGCCCCAGCGGCTGCGGTAAGACGACGACCCTTCGGATGATCGGCGGCCTTGAGGAGCCCACGAGTGGCGTCATCTACATCCAGGGGAGTGACGTTACACGAGTGCCCGCGTTCAAGAGGCCGACGAACATGGTGTTCCAGAGCTATGCGCTCTTCCCCCACCTGTCGGTCTTCAGCAACATCGTCTTCGGACTCAAGAACAGGAAGGTTCCGAGGGATATCCAGAGGGAAAAGGCCGACCGAATGCTGACCCTGGTACAGCTAGAGGGTCTGGAAGATCGTCGGCCCAACGAGCTCAGCGGAGGTCAGCAACAGAGGGTGGCCCTTGCCAGGGCCCTGATCAACGAGCCTGCGGTGCTCCTACTCGACGAGCCGCTGGGCGCCCTCGATGCGAAGCTCCGAAAGGAGATGCGATTCGAGCTCAAGCGCATTCAGCATGAACTGGGCGTCTCCTTCATATTCGTCACACATGACCAGGAAGAGGCGATCAGCCTGTCGGATCGCATCGTCCTGATGAACGATGGCGAAGTCCAACAGGAGGGCACCCCGAGGGACATTTTCGAAAGCCCGATAAACCAGTTCGTAGCCGACTTTGTCGGTGTGGGCAATTCGGTTTCCGGACAGTGCGTGGAGCGCACTAACGGCTCGGTTCTCGTAAAGTGCCTGGGAGGGAGCCTTGTGACGGTCCAGTCGGATGAGGCCATCTCTCCGGGCGACGCGGCCACGGTCTGGGTGCGCGCCACAGACGTCAAGGTGGGCAGCGGGCTCAACGGCGAGGAGGGCCAGGTGTGGCAGGGCCGGATCGGCCAACTGCTCTACTACGGGGACCAGGTAGACCTCGTGGTGCTCGTTAGCGGTGACGTCGGGGACGAGGAATTCCGAACCGTGATCCCGGCCGAGCAGTTCTACGCTGACCAGCTTGACGTTGGCAGCGAGGTGAAGATTGGATGGGAGACCGAGAAGGGAAGGCTCTTTGTTGGCTAGGCGGGGCTAAGTCCCGCTTGGCAAGGCGGCGGTTCGTTGCCCGCGTGAAGCCCGCACGCTGCCGGCGAGCGTCTCTATGGGGACGCAGATGCAAGCCCCTCAGACGCTACTAGCCACAACAGCGCAATACGGCTATGTTCGGCAGGCGTTTCCCGTAGCCTAGGGTTAATGTGATCGTTCTAGACAGACCGCCCGCGCGGGAGTCAATGGCTAGTGCCAGGAGAGTTATCCGGCCGCCAATAGTTCACGCGCCGAACAGCCCGGCTGGCGGCGGACAGGGATAAGGAGAGTCGGTTGCCATTTTCGGTTGGACCAACAGAGATCATCATCGTCCTGATCATCGCAGTGATGATCTTCGGGATAGCCAAGCTGCCTTACATTAGTGGCACATTGGGCAGGGCCATGTGGGAGTTCACCAGGGGCCAGGCAGAGTCCGAGGACGCGCGCCGCAGACCCCCGACCGAGAACGAGTCAAGAGCCCTCAGACCACCGGACCGAGCCCGCTAGTCCCCATCGGTCCTGATCGCCTGCCGTCAGGGACCGCGGAGGCCGGGACATAGCGGGGACGGATAAATCTTCCCCCGAGAGGTGCTGCCGGAACTGACGCGGCTACGAGGTCGCGGCGGCGTGCTGTTCGCCCGCGTGGTAAGAACTGCGCACCAGGGGTCCGGAGGCGACGTGCCGAAAGCCCATGCTCAGCCCCTCCTCGCGAAGCTCATCGAACTCCTGCGGAGTCCACCACCGCGTCATCGGCGCATGCTTCTGAGACGGCCTGAGGTACTGGCCGATCGTTAGCAGGTTGCAGTCGACCGAACGAAGATCTCTCATCGTCTCGATGACCTCTGAGTAGGTCTCGCCTAGGCCGACCATCATGCCGGACTTTGTGGGAACTTCCGGCCTCATCGCCCCCGCCCGGGCGATCAGTTCCAGGGATAGATCGTAGTCACCCCTAGCGCGGACCCGCGGGAACACCCGCCTGACCGTCTCGATGTTGTGGTTGAGCGTGTCGGGTCCGGCATCCATCACGGCCTTAAGGGACTCACGCATCCCACCGAAGTCGGGAATCAGGACCTCGATCCGGCAGCCCGGAACGCGTTTCCGGATCTGGCGTATGCACTCTGCGAACATTGACGCCCCCGCGTCGGGCAAGTCGTCCCTGTCCACCGAAGTGATCACCGCATACCTCAGGCCCATCCGCTCTACGCTCGAGGCCAGACGGATGGGCTCAGCAGGATCGACGGGCAGTGGCCTGCCGGACGTAACCGCGCAGTAGGTGCATGCACGTGTGCATATGTCGCCCAGGATCATGAACGTGGCCGTGCCCAGGTCCCAACACTCTCCGATGTTGGGGCAGTGCGCCTCTTCACATACCGTGTTGAGTGCCTCGGCCCGAAGCAGGCTGCGCAACCGCAGGTAGTTCGGGCCACCGGGCGCCTTTACCTTCAGCCAATCGGGGAGCCGCCTTCGGGGCCTCGGAGGAGCTCGTTCGATCACCGCGCCATGTTACCAGAGGCGCCATCGACGCCTCCGTGCCGCGCCCCGGTGCTATATTGGCCTGACCGGAGTTCGAATTTGCGGGCAATTTGATGACACAAGAGAAAGCCGGCGTGCCGGCCGCCACGCCGGATACCGGGGACGAACTGGTCGAACTGGTTCTGGGCGACATCGCCCCATCCGGAGATACGACCGCCGAATTCGAGGATGGCACGATCGAGGTCTTCGGAGGCATACCTGGCGAGCGGGTCGTCGCCCGCGTCCACCGCCACCAGAAACGCAAACGGAAGATCGTGGCCGCAGCCGTCGTCACGGTTATCAGCGCCTCGCCGCACAGGGTCGCACCACCGTGCCCCTACTACGGGCCGTGCAGCGGATGCCAGTGGCAGCACATCGCCTACGGACACCAGCTGGCTCTGAAGGCCGATTCGGTGCGCGCGGCCCTGGCTCCACACCCCGAGCTCGACGGCATAGAGGTCGCCGAAACGATCCCGGGTCCCGAACAGCTCGGTTACCGCAACCATGCCAGGTTCACGGTCCGCCGGCAGGGACGCCTCGGGTTTACCAACCGGATCACCAGGCGATTCGTCGACGTAGAGCGCTGCCTGTTGATGCACGAGGGTATAAACGGCATCCTCGACCGCCTCCAGGGGAACGTTGGCGAGACCTCGCAGCTCTCGGTGCGCTACGGCATCGGCTCAGGCGAATGGCTGGTTCAGCCGGCCATGAAGAGCGAGAGCATACCCATGCCCACAGGTCAGACGCACTACCGGGAGCGTCTATTCGGCAGGACGTTCCGCATCGCTTCACCCTCGTTCTTCCAGGTCAACACCGGGCAGGCAGAGGCCCTGGGCGCCTTGCTGCTGCGCCGACTTGAGCTCGCGGGCTCGGAGACCGTGGTCGACGCATACGCCGGTGTGGGCACCTTTGCAGCGCTCGTTGCCGCTCATGCCAAGAGGGTGATCGCCATCGAGGAATCCACCGCCGCGGTGAGGGATGCGGCCGTCAACATTGGGGGACTAGGGAACGTCGAATTCGTCGAATCCAAGACCGAAGACGTCCTCTCAAGCCTCGAATGCTCGCCCGACGCGGTTATCCTCGACCCGCCGCGCATGGGATGTCATCCGGACGCCATCGGCGCGGTCATAGAGATCAGGGCTGATCGCGTGGCATATGTCTCGTGCGAGCCGATCTCCATGGCCCGGGATCTGGCAATGCTCGTATCGGGCGGATACAGGGTCACAAACGTCGACCCGCTGGATATGTTCCCCCAGACACACCACGTCGAATGCGTGGCAACGCTGCGGTGGGAAGATCGCTGAGGGCCCCCGGTCCCGGCCCGGATCTTCACCCTCCGGCGGCGACCGCCTTGGTTACAATGGACGCTGTGAACGGCCAATTCGCAGGCGGCGGCGATCCGCTACTGATCCTCGCATCGGCCTCTCCCAGACGCCGGCAGATCCTTTCCGGCTCCTGGACGGGACGGCTCAGGGTGTCCGCATCGGGTATCGAAGAAGATAGCCCCGAGGCAGGGGAGACGCCCGCAAACTATGCCGTTCGCATCGCCGCCGCCAAGTGCCGGGCCGTGGCCGATGAATCGGCCGCGGGCCTCGTCATAGCAGCGGACACGGTCGTTGAACTGAGCGGCGTGATCATGGGCAAGCCATCGAGCGCGGACGAGGCCAGGGGCATGCTGACTGCCCTGAGGGGTCTGGATCACTCGGTCACGACCGGGCTGGCGGTGGCGTCGCCATGGCTGGCGGAGCTGCTGGTGGGGCACGAGACATCAATCGTCCGCATGCGGCGCTACAGCGGCGAGGAGATTGAAGCCTACATAGCCTCGGGCGAGCCCTTCGACAAGGCGGGAGGGTATGCGGTCCAGGACATCCGCTTTGCGCCTGCCGAGCAAGTTCGCGGATGTTACCTGAACGTGGTCGGACTCCCGCTGTGCGGGCTGTCGAGACTGGTAGCCGATGCGGGACCCGGACTCGATCGCATGCTCCTGCCGGGCGAGTGTGCCTCCTGCCCGTCCACCGCTGGACTAAAGGACAGGGTGGCGGCGACATGAACATCCTTGGCATGGGCTTTCTTGAGCTCCTGGTGGTGTTCTTCATCGCCTTCATCGTCCTGGGACCGGAGCGGATGATGGAGATGAGCAGGAAGGCTGGCCGCCTTGTGGGCGACCTGCGAAGGATGAACTCCGGCCTGCGGGAGACCCTTACGATCGAAGAGCCGGAAGACGACCCGAAGTCCCGGACCGAACAGGAAGGTAAGAGCGAGCAGCAGGGTGAGATTGCCGACAGCCAACTGCACGAGGGACCGGTCGACTTCCGGGCGTGGAGGGCCAGCCGTCTCCACGTCTCATCTGACGCCGGGGAGGATGGAGGAGGGCAGGAGACCGACGGCGACAGCGGCGACGCGGGACCGGACGGGACGAGCCGGTGAAGGATCGCAGCATGCCGACCCGCGATCACATCGCGGAGCTGCGCCGGCGTCTCGTGTGGTCAGCGGCGGCGGTGTTCATAACCACCGGGGCCGCGTTCTACTTTCACGAGCAGATTCTGACGCTCCTGATGGAGCCTGCTCAGGGCTTTGCCAATGTGCCCGAGGGCAAGCCCATCTACCTGGATCTGACCGAATTCATCGGAGTGGCGATGAAGACCTCCCTGCTGGTGGGCATCGCGGCGTCACTGCCGTTCGTGCTCTTCCAGCTGGTGATGTTCGTTGCGCCCGGACTGAATCCGACGGAGAGACGCTACCTCTTCCTCCTCCTGCCGATGAGCCTCATAGTGTTTCTGGCCGGCGCAGCGTTCGGCTACCGGATCCTCTTCCCGCCGGCGGTCAACTTCCTGCTCGAGTTCGGCAGCGACATCGCCACTCCGATGCCTCGCATAGGTACCTACGTGAACCTGATGCTGTCGCTGCTGTTCTGGATGGGTCTGGTCTTCGAGACACCTATAGTGCTGTTTTTCCTGTCTCGCATCGGGGTCGTCACCTCCGAGTGGCTGGCCAAACGGCGTCGATACGCGCTGGTGGTGGCATTCCTGCTCGGGGCCATCATCACGCCGACATTTGATCCGATCAACCAGACCCTGGTTGCCGTACCGATCATGGTTCTGTACGAGGCGGGCGTATGGCTTGCCAAGCTCGGAACCCGCAACCGGCTCAAGGCGCTGGAAAAGGCGCGGCAGGCCTCTACCTAGCCGACCGCCAAGCCGTCAGATCCGCAGGCGTCGGCGATGGAGCAGCAGGTGACGAACGGGGTGGCGCTACCGTATGGCCAGGCGATGGCGCCCCGGGAGCTTGGGTGAGCATGGGTGCGGGCCCGCGCAGGGAGCGGAGGATCCGTCGCAGGGCGACGGCGCTGGTGGCGCGGGACGGGAGGCTGCTGCTCGTGCGAGAGCCTGATGACGACCTGTTCGGCCTGCCGGGCGGGGGAGTGCAGGACCGCGAGCCTCCTTCGGCGGCGGCGACCAGGGAGCTGCGCGAGGAGACGGGGCTGGCGGCGCGACGGACGGACTACCTGTTCGACTACTGCGAGTTCTTCGGCGACCAGGGCATTGACCACTGGGGACAGGTGCACAGCGTGTTTCAGGTGGACGCGACGGGACAGGTAACGCTGAGCGACGAGCACTGCGAGTTCGCCTGGTGGGACGGGACGACGGCGACGCCGCTGCACCCCTACGTGGGACCCATCCTCTCGCTGGCGCAGGGGAACGGATGAAGTGGGACGGACGCTCATAAGAGGCGCCAGGATCGTCGACCCATCGCAGGGCGTGGACTGGATGGGCAACCTGCTGGTGGAGGACGGCAAGGTGGGCGGGATGGACCGGAGCATGGCGGAGCCTGAGGGGCCGAAGGCCCTGCCACCGCTAGCTTGACAGACGCAGGGGCGGGGCGGCACCGCGGCCGCACCCGCCCCCACATGCACCGGCTAATCCGGCACCTGAGCGCCTGGCCGTACCCCTACCTGTACCGGGAATCGCCCGACTCTATGGCGTAGGCCCGGGATGCGAGGTCGACGAACTCGGCCACATCCGCGTTGTATGGCAGTTGCCGCTCCACGCGTTCCGCCGCATCCACCACCTCTCTCAGGCTGCCAGGCCTCGCCCAGTAGCTGTGCCTCAGCACCTCGGCGTACTCGGCCACCACCGCCGCAAGCTGGAAACTTGGATCCGCATCCTCGAAGCGATCGGCCAACTCCCTGCGGAAGAACTCGTGGTCGATCTCCACGGCTCGGTTGCTGTCCGGATCCTTGTAGCGGACCCAAACGGTGCCTACCGGGCCGCGGGCGCGGTCATGCAGCTCAATCTCGTAGAGCGCCGTGACGTCGTGTCCTGCTCCAACCTCTCCGGCGTCGACGTAGTCGTTGCGAAAGTCCCTGTCGGCCACTTCCCGGTTCTCATAGCCGATCAGACGGTAGGCCGCCACAACCTCGGGATTGAACTCGACCTGGATCTTCGCATCCCTGGCGATTACCTCCAGAGTGCCCGTAAGCGACTCGGAAAACACTCGTCTGGCATCGTAGAGCCTGTCTACGTAGTGATAGCTTCCGTTCCCCCTGTCGGCCAACTGCTCCAACAGCACGTCGTTGTAGTTGCCCATGCCGACTCCGACGGTCGTAAGGTCGATGCCCTCACTCACGCCATCCGAGATTCTCCCGAGTATGCCCTCCGGAGATGTAAGGCCGACGTTGGCCACCCCGTCCGACAGCAGGATCACTCTCGTCGTCCTGTCCTGGTCAAGGTGCTCAAAGGCCATCCGGTACCCCAGGGTCAGTCCTGCATCCGCGTTGGTTGAACCTCCCGCAGCCAGCGAGTCGATCGCCCTGAGGATGGCTCTGCGGCTTCGGGTCGACGTCGGCTCCATCACTACCCTCGCACTGGTTCCGTACGTGACGATTCCGACCTTGTCGGAAACGCGCAGTTCGTCGACCAGCACCCTCAGAGACTCCTTTACCAGCCCGAGGCGGTCCTCCCTGTTCATCGAGCCGGAAACGTCGATGACGAACACCAAGGTGGCGTCCTTTCGTTCGCTCCTTGAGATCTCCATGCCCTTTAGACCGACCCTCAGCAGCCAGTGTCCCGGGTCGCCGAAGGGGGATGGCGCACCGTCGACGTGTATCGAAAAGGCCTGGTTTGCAGGGGGCGTGTAGCCCTGGTCGAAGTAGTTGACGAACTCCTCTACTCGTACGGAATCCGGGTCAGGCAGGAAGCCGTCCGAGATGAACCTGCGGGCCACGGTGTAAGAGGCAGTGTCGACATCCACCGCAAAGGTCGACATGTTGTCCCTGTAGGTGTCCACGAACGGGTTGACGCCGTAGTCCCTGAAGAAGGTGGCATCGTACGGCTCGCCGGACCTGTCCGCACCGGCGCGAGCATATCGCCTGCCGGGGTCCCGCCGGTCACGGGGACCGTACCTCGGGCTCGCCTCTGGCCCGGATTGCGAAGTGGCCACCGTGATCTTCTCGGTCTCCACGCCGTACGCCTCATTGGCAGTCGGCGTAGCAACCGTGATCCTCTCGATCTCCACCTCGACGATCCTTTCCTCTACCACCCCAGCCTCAACAACCTTTTCCACTACTACCGGAACCTCGACGATCCTCTCGGTCTCGATTTCCACCACCCTCTCTACCTCCACTTCGACGACCTTTTCCTCTACCACCGGAACCTCAACTATCTTCTCCACGACCTCGGTATCGCCCGCGCAGGCGACAACTGCGGCCACGGCCGCAAGGACGGCCAGCGCCACCATCGACATCTTCAGCGAGTTCCTCATCCGTGCACCTCCCATTCGAACTTGCGCACTCCTGCCGGAAACTTCCGACTCCATGCTCGTGGCATATGGACGAAGCCGAGAGCCACTTTGTTCCAATTGCCGCCATGCGCACGTTTGTTCTATACTCTGGACGTGGCCGCGTCCGACCTAAATTCCCACCGGGCACTTATGAACAGGGTGTTCGGATACCCGGAGTTTCGGCCAGGCCAGGAGCAGGTGCTGACACGGCTGGCTGACAGCGATGTGCTGGGCGTCATGCCCACCGGCTCAGGCAAGAGTCTTTGCTATGTGCTGCCGGCCATGTCGCACGGACGCACGGTCGTGGTCTCCCCGCTCATAGCGCTGATGCGCGACCAGGTCCACTCGCTCAGGAGCGCGGGCGTGCGCGCCGCGTTCATCAACTCCTCTCTCGACAGGGGCGGCCAGAACGCCAGCTACTTGGCCTTCGTGCGGCGAGAGGTGGATCTGCTCTACGTCGCTCCGGAGCGATTTGCCAACGGTAGGTTCGTCGAAGGTCTGCGAAAGGCCGGAGTAGATCTACTGGCTATAGATGAAGCCCACTGCGTATCTGAGTGGGGCCACGACTTTCGGCCCGATTACCTGACGCTGGGCTCCGTGCGCCAGACCATAGGATCGCCGAGGACCCTGGCCCTAACCGCCACGGCCGAGCCCGCCGTCCAGGACGACATCCTGAATCGACTGGGCATCCGCGAGGCCGAACGGGTGGTCACCTCTGTAGACCGGCCCAACTTGAGGTTTTCCGTCGAGCACATCCCGGATCTGTCGGCCAGGCGTGAGCGCCTGACGCAGCTGCTCACCGAGCGCAGGTCCAGGCCCGGCATCGTCTACGCCCGCACCCGTCGCATGGTCGACGAACTCGCCTGCATGCTGACCGAGGCCGGCATTCCGGCAGAGCCCTACCATGCAGGCATGGACATGGAGCGGCGCGACGCCGCGCAGCACCGGTTCACGATCGACGACGCACCCGTGATCGTCGCCACCAATGCCTTTGGCATGGGAGTCGACAAGCCCGACGTACGCTTCGTGATCCACTTCAACATGCCCGGTCGTCTGGAGGCCTACTACCAGCAGGCGGGCAGGGCGGGGAGGGACGGCGAGGCCGCCGATTGCATCCTCCTGTACGGGGGCCATGACATCGCCGCCCAACGCCAATTCATCGAGCGCGGCCATCCCGATGAACGGCAGGTGCGGCAGGCCTGGATATCGCTGGTCTCAGCCTGCTCGACAGGAGCGTCTGACCCTGAGCTGAACGCAGGGCTAGACCGTGGAGCGGACGGTTTTGCCGCCACGCTGGCCGCCCTGAGGGCCTGTGGCCTGGTGGACCACGGCTCGCTGCGTCCCCTCTCGGACGATCCGGACGCCCATATCGACTTTTCCACTGTCACCACGCACAAGCGATACGTCGAGGACCGCCTGGCCCAGATGGTCGAATACTCCGAGGCGAAGGGCTGCAGGCGGGCGATGATCCTGCGGTATTTCGGGGAGAGCCCTGCCAAGTCCTGCACGGCCTGCGATAGCTGCATCCAGCGGCCAGACGAGACCCGGACCGAATACCCCCCGTCACTTTATGAGGCGCTCATCGACCTTCGAGACAAGTTAGCCAGGCGGACATCCAGGGCGCCCTACCAGGTCCTGGAGTCGAGGTCCGTCAGGGAGCTGGCAACCTACAGGCCTCGCGACATTGACGAGCTCATGGAGACCTGGGGCATAGGTGAGGTCAAGGCGAACTGGTTCGGCCGGAGAATCCTTCGGACCATCGCCGCATGGGAACAGGCCAACCAAAGTGCGCCCCCTCGCCTTCGGCGCAGGCTGCAGCACTCTTTTGTCGCCCCCGGCACCGCTACCCCGGCGCCCGCGGTCTCCGAATCCGACCCCCTCTACTCCAGGCTGAGGAAATGGAGGGCCGATCGTGCCAGGCGGGACGGTGTGCCCGCCTACATGGTGTTCTCGGACCGGACACTGAAAGAGCTCGTGACCGCCCTGCCCCGGGACCGCGATTCCCTGATGCGCGTCAGGGGCGTTGGACCGGCCAAGCTGGGCACGCTGGGTCCGGAGGTGCTGAGCATAATAAATGCCGGGGCCGCCGCCCACGCATGAAGCCGAGGCCCGACTACCGGCCAATAACCTCCAAGAGTGCGCTCAACCGCGTTTCGGGCATGGCTTTCCGCTGGTCCCTGAACCCGTACCGCGGCTGCGTGCATGGCTGTCACTACTGCTTTGCGCGCCGCTTCCACTCCCATTTCGACCTGGGACCTGGCAGGGACTTTACAGGCACCATTTTCGTCAAGACGAATGCCCCCACCCTGCTCAGGCGGGAGCTGTCGGCTCGATGCTGGCGCCGCGAGACGGTCGCCTTCGGAACGGCCACCGACCCTTATCAACCCATCGAGGGGAAATACCGCATAACACGGAAGTGCCTGGAGGCTTTCGCCGATTGGAGGAGCCCGGTGGGGCTGATCACCAAGGGCACCTTGGTAATCCGGGACGTCGATGTCCTCTCCGACCTGGCGCGCCGGACGGACAGCTCGGTAACGGTGAGCATCCCGACCGTCGACCCGGAGCTGTCCAGGCGCCTGGAGCCGGGTACGCCGCCCCCGGCAAAGCGGCTCAGGGCCCTTAAGGCGCTGGCTCAGGCCGGCATTAGAGCGGGGGTCAGCATGGCCCCCATCATTCCCGGGCTGACAGATGACCTGGCCGGCATGCAGCGTGTGGCCTCCCAGGCCGCCGACCACGGCGCGCAGTTCCTGTGGGGCGGCACCCTCTACCTAAAGGACGGTACAAGAGACTACTTCACGGCCTTCGTCCGTGATAGCTACCCGGATATCGAGGGCGACCTCTTCAGCGTCTACCCGGGAGCATACGCGCGAAGGGACGTGGCGGGCCGGATCGACGAAAAGGTGGCGCTCGTCAGGCGGGAACAGGGCTTTGCCGGCATGCAGCTCGCGCGTGACCGCGCCCGTCCCAGACAGCTCGAGTTGAGCCTGTAATCGCCATTGCCGCTCCGCCGGGCAGGCCAGGGGAACGTGGCGCCGGCGATCCTTGCCTAGCTTCTGAAGATCCCGAAGGAAAAGGCCTGCTCGAGCGGAATCACTATCGATTTCCCGGTCTCGTCGGTCTCCAGAAAATCCCTCATCCACTCCATCCAGCGATCCACCACCTCCCCTCGCACCCTGTGCCAGTCCTCCTCGCTGGGGGCCACGCCGTGTACGAATAGCAGGTCTCCGTGCTTGTAGATCACCATGCTCACCCCGGCGCCCGCGATCACCTCGGCGAGTTCCGGCCAGAGCTCGTCATGCGCCTTTTTGTAGCCGGCATATCCGCCGGGCCTGAGTTTCATCACAGATCCGATCGAAAACAGACTCCTGTACCTCCCTTCCCGAGTACTCGGGCAAATGTTCCCACAGCGGGCGTGGTCGGTCGGCGGTTCATGGAAGCTCCGGTTCCGTCCCTACCGCCGCGAGCGCCGCCTCTATCTCGCCTTCGACCTCAGGCTCGTCACCGGCTCCCAGGGCAGTCCTGAGCGCATCGGCGGCGGCCTGTCCGCCGATGCGGCCCAGCGCCCAGGCCGCGTGCCCACGCAGCATGGGCTCGTTGGCCCCGCGCAGGACTCGTGCAAGGGCCGCCACGGCCGACGGGTCTCCGATGTTCCCGAGAGCAACGCATACGTTTCTCTGAAGGCCCACGCGTTTCGCCCGCCTGATAGGACTGTTGCGGAACCGCTCTGCGAATCCCTCGTCCGTCAACTCCAGCAGCGGCAGCAGGGCAGGTGCCGAGAAATCGTGGCGCTGGGCGAACTGGGGCTCCAGCGACCCGATCGCCTTGCGGTTGACGGGGCAGACATCCTGGCAGATGTCGCAGCCGAAGACCCAGTCGCCGATCATCGGCCGCATCTTTAGGGGAATGCCGCCCCGAAGCTCTATGGTCAGGAACGAGATGCACCTGGAATTGTCGACCACGTAGGGAGCGACGATCGCACCCGTCGGGCAGTCCACGATGCACGCGGTGCATGCCCCGCAGGTCTTGCTCAGCGGCGGGTCGGGCCGAAGGGGAAGGTCGGTGACAACCTGCGAGAGGAAGACCCAGGAGCCGTACGCTGTGGTCAGCACATTGGTGCTCTTGCCGAACCAGCCCACCCCTGCGCGTTCGGCGGCTGCGCGGTCGTTCATGGGCCCGTCGTCCACGAATACCCTCGTCCTGACAGGACGTCCAACGACCTCGGGAAGCCCCTCAACGAACTTTTTCAGGCGCCGCTTTATCACCTTGTGGTAGTCCTCACCCCACGCATACCGGGCCACCCTGCCGGTAATCTGGCGATCCCCAACCCGCTTCCGGGTGTTGTAGCTGACGGCGAGCGAGACGACCGATCGAGCCCCCTCCAGCAATTCAGCCGGTCTGTTGGCCAGGCGGACGCGATCCTCGGTGTACCAGTCCAGACCGTCCATCAGGCCGGCCCGCACACGCTCAACGGCCGCCTCCTCATCGCGCAGGAACGGCTCGGCACCGGTTATGCCCACCAGGTCGAACCCGGCGGACAGGCCCAGCTTCTTTACCCTGGTCTCAAGGCCGGTCAATTGCCCAAAACCCTCCAGGACCCGAAGCGCGCGAGGCCGACGGCATGCCGGCCGAAGCCTCGACCGGCCCGCGCCGCGGCGGGGCGTCCCGGGCCCCCCTTGCGAATGGACCGGGACACCTTCCCGGGGCCTCCAGAGACGCCTTGTTGACCGGGGTTCTCAGGCAGGAATATGCTTGACCTAGCCACCATTTTCTTTCTCAATGATCAACAACCTACCACCACATTTGGGGATGAGCACATGTCTGCTGCCAAGATGAAGGAGTTGACCCGGGCATACGGATTCGACGAGGTTGCGATAGTACCCGGGGACGTTACCATCAATCCCGACCAGGCCAACACCCAGTTCTCCCTCGACGGCCAGTCGTTCGACATTCCCGTCCTCGCCTCGGCGATGGACGCAATAGTTTCACCTGAGTTCGCCGGACACATGGAGAAGGCCGGCGGCCTGGCCGTCATGAACCTGGAGGGGGTGCAGACACGCTACGAGGACCCGACGGAACCCCTCAGCAGGGTCGTGGCAGCCCCCGAGAAAGAGGCCACACAGGTCCTCCAGGACGTGTATTCCGAGCCCATCAAGGAGAACCTGATCGGTGATCGCGTGGGCGACATAAAAAAGACCGGCGCCCGCTGCGCCGTCTCCGTCACCCCCGCCAGCACCAAGCGCATGGCACCGGTTGCCGCCGACGCAGGTGCGGACCTCATATTCGTCCAGTCGACCGTCACCACCGCCCGGCACCTCTCCAAGAGCAAGCGCGGCCTGATCTTCTCCGAGCTGCTGGAGATGATCAACGTGCCCGTAGTGGTCGGCAACTGCGTTTCATATGACGTCGCGCTGGAGCTGATGGAGACCGGCATCAACGGAGTCCTGGTCGGCGTGGGGCCGGGGGCGGCCTGCACGACCCGCGAGGTGACCGGAGTGGGCGTCCCCCAGGTGACCGCGACGATAAACGTCGCCGCCGCCCGGGACGAGTACCTCAGGCGCACCGGCCGATATGTGCCCATCATCACCGATGGGGGCATCCGGACGGGCGGGGATGTGTGCAAGTCCTTCGTCAGCGGCGCCGACGCGGTGATGATCGGCACACCTTTAGCGCAGGCGGAAGAGGCCCCGGGCGGTGGCCACAACTGGGGCATGGCCAGCCCTCATCCCGATCTGCCCAGGGGAACCCGGGTCAAGGTAGGCGTCAAGGGCTCGCTCGGCCAGATACTGTTCGGGCCCACCTCCAAGACCGACGGAACACAGAACCTCGTCGGCGCCCTGAAGATCTGCATGGGGATGATCGGCGCCTACAACGTCAGGGAGATGCACCGCGCCGAGATGGTGGTCGCACCGGCGATAAAGACCGAGGGCAAGCACTTTCAACTCGGAGGCCACTGATCGGTCGGGGCGGCCCCCACCGCTAGATCGACAGCTTCCCCCTCAGGACGGTCACGCAGCGCCCGCCGACCTCAACTAGCGTCGGGACGCGGCCGTCGGCTCTCACCCTGACATCTATGCGGCTCGGCCTGCGGATCTCGAGGCCCTGATAAACGGTCACGCCCGCCGTTCCTCCCTCCACATCCAGCATCCCCTCGACCGCCATGTAGGCGCCCAGTGCCCCGGCCGCGCTGCCCGTGGCAGGGTCCTCCATGATCCCCGATCGTGGACTGAAAAATCGGCAGCGGACACTGGCGTGTCCATCACAGGCGAAGGCGCTGATCCCGGTCACGTCCAGCCGCCGCTCCATCAGCGAAAGCGCAGACCATTCGGGGCTCAGCAGGGAGACGGCCTCGACGCTCACCATTGGCACCATCAGCTGCCTCAGGCCGGTCGAAGCGACGCGCGGCCCCGGACTCGAATGCGACACCTCATCGGCCGCGCATCCAAGTGCGGACGCGATGTCAACCGCGTCCTCCACCCGCTCAGAGACCTCGGGCCTGCCCTGCGTCATCGTGATCAGAGGGCCATTCCCGGTCGATTCGATCTTGATCGGCAGCACCCCTATACCGACCTCCTGGCGCACGGACAGGTCCTTTTCGGGTGACCCGAAACGCCCCTCCTGCAGAAGCGCGAAGGCGGTTCCCACGCTGGGATGACCGGCGAACGGCAACTCCCTTTTCGGGGTGAATATACGAAGCCTGTAGTCCGCAGTGGGCTCGGTAGGTCGCAGTACAAACGCCGTCTCAGACAGGTTGGTCTCGGCCGCGACCGCCTGCATCGTCTCGCCATCCAGTTCGTCGGCATCCAGCACCACCGACAGCGGGTTGCCGGCAAGGGGACGATCAGTAAACACATCGATCTGACGGAACTCGAATTCTGCCATCAAGAGCGCCTCATGGGGCCGACCTCGAGAACCCGTGGCAAACCGAGGAGATCGTCGTGCAGTGCCACATCGATCTCCGGGAGAAGGCGGGCCGATAAGGCGGCGACGCGGCGGGCACTGTCAGAGTAGATCTCCACCAGCAGCCTCCCTCCGTCCGAGAGCGCGTTCGGCGCCTGGGAAAGAAGGGTCCGGGTGGGCCCCAGCCCGTCCGGGCCTCCATCCAGCGACATTGCGGGCTCGGCCCGAACTTCGTCCGGCAGCGTCTCCAGCACGGGAGAGGGTATGTACGGGGGATTGGAAACGATCAGGTCGAACCGCTCCATCGCACCGACCACGGGCGCCAGGTAGCTCCCATGATGGATGGCGACCCGACCGTCCAGGCCGTGGGCCCGGCGGTTGCGCCCGGCGATCGCAAGCGCTCCCTCGCTAGGCTCGATCGCATGGACAACGGCGCCCGGCGCGTTCGCCGAGATGGCAAGCGCTATGCACCCGCTCCCGGTTCCGACATCCAGCACCCGAGGGTGGGTGAGTCCCCTGATCCGCTCAAGGGCAAGCTCGACGAGCAACTCCGACTCCTGGCGGGGTACGAGCACATCCGGCGAGACGGCGAAATCCATACCGTAGAACTCCCTGACCCCGGTTATGTAGGCGAGCGGCTCGCGGCCGATGCGGCGTCCGACCAGGCGCCTTAGTTCACTCGCCTGTGCGGCGGTGATCTCATCGGCGAGTCGGGAGTAGAAGGTGGACCTGTCGATGCCCAGCACGTGGCGCGCCAGCACCTCGGCCTCGAGCCATGCATCCTCTACGGCGGCCTCGACGAGCCGCTCCCGGGCCTCGGTCCATGCCCGGCGCAGGTCCACCGGACCGGACCGGTCAGATACCGGCGGCCTCGAGCTTGAGCTCCTGCTCGTAGCCAATCAGGGCGTCGACGAACGGCTGAATGTCACCATCCATCACCTCCTCCAGGTTGTACTGGGAGTGCCCGGTGCGATGATCGGTCACCCTGCTCTGGGGAAAGTTGTAGGTGCGCACGCGCTCGGACCGATCACCCGTGCCGACCTGGGAACGGCGCTGCTCGCTGATCTCACGCTGCTGGCGCTCCACCTCCCGCGCATAGAGCCGGGACCTGAGCACCGACATGGCCTTTTCCTTGTTCTTGTACTGCGAGCGCTCGTCCTGGCAGATCGCAACGATGCCCGTCGGACTGTGCGTAATCCTCACCGCGGTGGCGACCTTCTGAACGTTCTGGCCGCCGTGGCCGCTTGCGTGGAAGATGTCGATGTCGAGATCCTCGCCCCTGATGTCCAGGTCCACCTCCTCCGCCTCCGGTAGAACGGCCACGGTGGCCGCCGAGGTGTGGATTCGCCCGCTGGACTCAGTAACCGGGATGCGCTGAACGCGGTGGCCGCCGCTCTCGTGCTTTAGCGCACTGTAGGCCCCTTCTCCCTGCACCTGAAGGACGATCTCCTTTATCCCTCCGGTCTCCGACTCACTGGTCGATACCACGTCGACCACCCAGCCCCTCCTCTGTGCATACCTGGAGTACAGGCGGTAAAGGTCGGAGGCGAAGAGCGCCGCCTCCTCGCCGCCCGTACCGGCCCTTATCTCCATGATGACGTTCTTTGAGTCATTGGGGTCCTTGGGAAGTAGTGCCAGTCTCAGTCCTTCCTCAAGCTCTGTCTTTCGACGCTCCAGGACCGCCAGCTCGGCACGGGCCAGATCCACCATCTCCTTGTCCGACTCATCCCGGACCATGGCCCTGAGGTCGACCGATTCGCTGACGACCCTCCTGTACTCCGCGCCGAGCTCGGCGAGATGCCGGAGACTGGCGTGCTCCTTGAGCAGGCCCTGCGAGCGCCGAAAGTCCGCCGACAGCTCCGGGTCGGCAAGCTGGCGCTCTATCTCGGCAAAGCGCTCCTCGACGGCGGCCAGTTTATCGAGCACGCCTATGAGCTCCCTGCCGCCGCCCCGCGTACGGCACTCCCGGAGCGCTCAGTGAGCCAGACAGGCAGGACCTCGCGCGACATCGACAGCTGCTCCCCCGCCGCCAGGTCGCGCACCGTCGCCGTGCCTGCGCGCATCTCGTCCTCGCCCACGATGACAGCATGGGAGGCATCGACCGACGATGCGTAGCGCATCTGGCTCTTCAGCCCGCGTGATGGCGCCACAACCGCCGCCACTCCCGCCCTGCGCAGACCCGATGCGATCGTCACCGCCTCACCCCGAGCGGGGCCCCCCACGTGAGCGACGACCACCTTCAGGGCATCTGCGGGCGCCCCCGCCTGGTTCGAGCCCAGGTGGGCGACGACGCGCTCTATGCCCATACCGAACCCGATGCCCGGAGTGGGACGTCCCCCGAGCTGTTCGATCAGGCCATCGTAGCGACCGCCACCGATTATGGTGCTCTGGCTGCCAGCATCAACGGGCACGATCTCAAAGACGGTGCGGGTGTAGTAGTCGAACCCCCGGACCATGGAATGCTCAACCTCGTAGGGCAAGCCCAGGGCATCAAGGTGGCCGAGCAGGGCCCTCCAGTGATCGGCCGCCTCCGGCCCGAGGTGGTCCACGGGCCGGGGCGCTTCCTTCTTCAGCTCGGCCATGCGTGGGTCCTTGGAGTCGAGCACGCGCAGTGGATTGGTCTCAATCCGCGCCCTTATCTCCTGCGGGACGTGATCCACGTTGTCGCGAAAGTAGCGCTGCAGGATCGCCACGTAGCCCTCACGCGTCTCCAAGTCACCCATCGTATTGACCAGCAGCCTGAGCCGACCGATGCCCAGCCCCTCGAGAAGGCTCCAACCCAACTCAATGACCTCGGCGTCGACCTCCGGCTCCGGGCCCCCGATGACCTCAATGCCGAACTGGTGATGCTGGCGGTACCTGCCGGACTGGGGCCTCTCGTAACGAAAGACCGGGCAGAAGTAGTAGAGCCTGACCGGCTGCGGCAGATTGTGCATGCCGTGCTCAAGGTAGGCCCGACACACCGGTGCCGTACCCTCAGCCCTGAGCGTCAGCGGATCGCCGCCACGGTCCTCGAATGTATACGTCTCCTTCTCTACGATGTCCGTAACCTGTCCGACCCCGCGGACAAAGAGCCTGGCATCCTCGAACGCGGGGGTGTCAATGCGTCCGTATCCGAACCTATCGGCGTTCCGGCGGGCGGCACCCACTACCAGATCCCAGGGAGCCTGGTCTCCGGGGAGACGATCATATGTGCCCCTTGGGGCCTGAAATCTCACTGTTTGATCGGCACCATGCAGAGTTGACCGCACCGTTGCATACAGTCTTCCCAATGGTACGCCTCATCGAGCGGTCTCAGGGTAGACCGCCGGCCGGCCCGAGCTCTGAAGGTGGTGGGCAAGGGAGCGAGCGCATGCCAGAGCGGAGACGGTTCCATGAGATCCGGACGGGCTCAAACGGCCCGGGTACGGGTATAATCAAGCTAGGATCATGGTAGAAGCCCTGCTGAAGAAGGCACGCAAGTACCTTCCCGACGACAAGATCGATCTGATCGTCGATGCCTACGAGTTCGCCGACGAGGCTCACGCAGGCCAGACCCGCCTTTCAGGGGAGCCGTTCATCGAGCATCCGCTTCAGACGGCGATGTTCCTTGCGGACCTAAAGCTCGATCCGAACGCCCTTGCCGCCGCCCTGCTGCACGACGTCATAGAGGACTGCGACATCTCCTTTGAGGAGCTGGAGACCCGGTTCGGAAACGAGGTGGCGAAGCTGGTAGAGGGTGTGTCCAAACTCACCAAGAACGAGGCGTTCGCCAACAGGGAGGCCTCGGTACTGGCCGAGCTCGCCGCCGACGCCGACCTGCTCACCAACGGAACCGGCGCCGACCGGCCGGCCGACGCCGACCCGGACATGTCGGCCTTCTCCAAGGAGATGACGGAGAAGGAACGGGTCAGGGTAGAGAGCCTGCGGAAGATGCTGATGTCGATGGCAGAGGACATCAGGGTCGTACTGATAAAGCTGGCAGACAGGCTCCACAACATGCGGACCCTGACGGCACACAACAAGGTCAGGAGAGTCGCCATCGCCCAGGAGACCCTGGACATATACGCGCCCCTGGCCCATCGTCTGGGAATCTGGGAGATCAAGTGGAGGCTGGAGGACCTGGCCTTCAGGCACATCAATCCGCCCGCCTACCGCGAGATCTCCAAGATGCTGCAATCAAAGCGCACCGAGCGCGAGCAATACGTCGAACGGGTCCGCAGCACCCTCGCGGGTTCCCTGGAAGCGGCGGGCATCGATGCGGAGGTGACCGGCAGGCCCAAGCACATCTACTCGATCCACAAAAAGGCCCAGAAGTACGAATCCCAGAACATGTCGATGGGCGACATCTACGATCTGTTTGCCCTGCGGGTCTACGTGCGAGAGGTCTCCGACTGCTACGCCGCTCTCGGGGTCGTCCACTCCCTGTGGCGTCCGCTGCCCAACCAGTTCGACGACTACATAGCCAACGCCAAGGACAACCTCTATCAGTCACTGCACACCACGGTGCTGTGCGAAGGCGCCTCTCCCGTCGAGATTCAGATCCGCACCCACGACATGCACCAGGTCGCCGAGTACGGCGTAGCAGCACACTGGCTCTACAAGGAAGGCCATCCCACCGACACCCAGTTCGAAAAGAAGATGACCTGGCTTCGGCAGCTGCTGGACTGGCAGCGGGAGGTCACGGGTGCGGAGGAGCTGGTCGAATCGTTCAAGACCGACATCTTCGACAACCAGGTCTACGTCTACACGCCCAACGGCGACGTAAAGGAGCTGCCGGCCGGCTCAACGCCCCTCGACTTCGCCTACCGCATCCACACAGACATCGGCCACCGCTGCGTAGGCGCGCAGGTCAACGGCAAGCTGGTACCACTCCAGTACGCCCTTCGCAACGGCGACACCGTGCACATAGTCACCAGCAAGACCGTCAGGGGGCCGAGCCTGGACTGGCTCAATCCCAACCTCGGATACGTAAAGACCAGCTCCGCCAGGCAGAAGATACGCCAGTGGTTCAATCGGCAGGAGCGGCGCATCAACGTGCAGCGGGGCAAGGAGCTCTACAGCCGTCAGATCAGGCGGCTGACCACCGGCATGGACGACGAGCAGATCGCAACGCTGTTGGGCATGGACTCGGCGGACGAGCTGTACTACTCGCTCGGGGTGGGCTCGGTGACCGTCTCGCAGATCGCCAACCGGCTGTCATCGGAGGAGGTCGCCCCACAGGAGGCGAGGCCTCTCCCGCTCACGCCAACCGGTCCTGCGGCCGGCATCGAGGTACTTGGCGTTGGCGATCTGCTCACTCGCATCGCCCGCTGCTGCCAGCCGATCCGGGGCGACGCCATCATCGGATACATCACCCGCAGCAGGGGTGTCACGGTTCACCGCCAGGACTGCCCCAACATCGCCGCCGAAAGCGTGCAGGAGCGGCTGATAGAGGTGAGCTGGGGTCGCACGCAGACGCTCTATCCGGTCAACATCCAGATCGAGGCGTACGACAGGGTCGGACTTCTCAAGGACGCGACGTCCCTGGTCTCGGAGGAGCATGTTAACATTGCCTATTGCGTCACCCGCGAGGTAGAGGATCGGAGCATCATCTCGATGACCGTCTACATCAAGGGGATCGGCCAGTTGAATCGACTGTTCGCCAAGCTCGAGGGCATCAGGGGCGTCATCAGCGTGGCCAGGTTGTTGGAACAGCCCGTCCTCCCGGGGTGACCGCCAGGAGAATTCCCAATTGCCCAGCGCCAAATCACATAGAACATCGGCCCGCCGACAGGCCAGGACCGGACCGCTGCGAAGCCGAGCCAAGACTCACATCGCCAAGGCACGAGCCGCGATCGCCGATGGCGACATGCCTGCGGCCGAGAGCCAGGTGCGCAGTGCTGTCATGGCCCTCGACAGGGCGGCCAAGAAGGGTGCCCTGCACCGGGGTAACGCCAGCCGCCGCAAGTCGCGCATCATGAAGCAGCTCGCCGCAGCGCAGGGGGACGCGCACCCCGCGTCCGACTCCTAGAACTACCCGCCGGACCCCCCTTCCAGGAAATCGCTGAGCACCGAGTAGTACGGTGCCCCGGGCTCGTGGTGGGGATCATTGTGCATTGCGCCTTCCAGCAGGTACAGGCGCTTTCGTCCAGGAGCCGCCTCGTGGACCCGGCGGCCCATATCGACGGGCACGATCTCATCGTCCGTGCCGTGAAAGACCAGGACCGGTGCTCGCACCTCGGGCATCTTGGCAAGGGTGTCGAATCGCGCGCGGACAAGCAGCCCTGACGGAAGGAATCGATTCCTGAGTCGCGCCATCTCCGACACGGAGGTGAACGGCGACTCCAGAACCAGCGCCTCGACCTGCCGGCGGATCGCCAGCTCTACCGCAACAGCTGCGCCAAGCGAGCGGCCGAACGCGACGATCGACGAACCGGAGAACTCCGGGCGGGCCGCCAGATAGTCGTACGCCGCCTCGGCGTCACGGTACAGCCCCTCTTCGGCCGGCGAACCCTCGCTTTGCCCGTAGCCCCTGTAGTCGATGATCATCACCGGGACCCCGATTCCCCGGGCCATCGCAGCCACGGCCGCCGCCCTGTGCCCGATATTGCCGGAGTTGCCGTGCAGCCAGAGCACCACGCGGGTCGACCCGCCGGGCGAGGCGGCGGGCCGCACGATCCACCCATGGAGCCGAACGCCGTCACGGGTCTCCAGCCAGACGTCCTCATAGGCCAGGCCGTAGTCGCCCGGAGTGGCGAGCACCTCGCTTTCAGGGAAGAAGATTAAGTACCTGTCCAGCAAACCAGCCTGTCTCGCAAGGGCCGCTATCAGGGCGGCCAGCACCACCGCACCGACGATCCAGATCAGAGCGCGGGTGGGCACGGCGGGCCTCAACTGCTGCTCTCCGGGCCCGTCGCCTTTACCCTCTGCCACCCTCCGGGCACTCCGCCCGCCAGTGCTGCGAGCCGGGCCAGGCCCGCCCGCTCTCGCCGTCTAGGCCGGAACCCCCCGCGCCTCGAGGTACTCGTGGAGCCGGAGCACCATGGCGGAATTCTCCTCCTGGGAAAAGCCGTCCACCATCGGCTCCTGCCGACCGGTCATGCCATCGACCAGTCCCGCCTCTACAAAGCTCTCCAGGATCTCCCTTTCGCGCTCCACGGAGGCCAGTACGTTCCTGCCCGACCGCTCCGACAGGGCGGCTACCAGACCGTAGCCTCCCCAGTTAGAGGTGCTGGCAATGACAAGCTCGGTGGTCCTTGTAATGCATGGCTTACCGACCAGCTGTTCCGTTGAGGCGACCAGGTCCGCATGGTTGCCCATGCCGATCTCGTTACCCCCATCGCCCACGCCCACGGTGCGGTCGTGCGGCCCGAACAGGAAGTCGGTCTTGGCGTTGTAGTCGGTGATATCCCTGCCGCGCATGTTTCGGAACTTCCCCTCGTCGGTCATGCCGCACCGCTCTATGGCAATCACCACCGACGGCGAGTGCTGGGAAAGCAGGTCGACCGCGAACTCCTCACTCTCCTCTTCCGAGGCTATGGGAAACTCCACCACGCCGGCCGCATCCCCTATCGTCTGCTCGATCTGGGGGACGGCGTAGCGGTCGGACACATAGATCACCTTGTACCCGAGAGCGGCCAGACCCTCGCCTATCACCACGGCCCCCGGGGGCCCGTCGGTCTCACCGGCCCCCGCGTCCAGGATGTAGAACCCCGTCACGATGAACGCCGTCCCCGGGGAGTCAAGGATCAGGTCTGCCGCGCGGGTGCAAAAGTCGGGGCTGAGTCGCGGCCTGAGCGCCGATATGCCCCGGCGGTCATGGTCCAAAACGATATCTTCTATAGTCTCCACCATCTCTCCTAACAGCGCCGCCGCGGAAGCGGTCAGAATACCGCGTAGTCCTCGTCGACGGCGTCGGTGATGAACATGTAACCGGGCGAGTGGGTGATCATCAGCGGGGGCTTGGAATTCATCGCCACCGCCTGGGGTGTCACCCCGCATGCCCAGAACACGGGCACCTCGTCCTCCCTGATCTCCGTTGGTTCGCCGAGGTCAGGGCTGCCGACGTCCCGTATACCTATGGCCCCCGGGTCTCCAATGTGTACCGGAGCGCCATGGACTGCGGGGAACCTGGAGGTAACCTGAGTGGCTCGCACCACATGGTCTCTGACGATCGGCCTCATCGACACGACCATGGGCCCCGAGAGGGAACCGGCCGGCTCGGCCTGAATGTTGGTGATGTACATCGGAACGGTCGAGCCGCAGTCGATGTGCCTCATCTCTATACCCGCCCGCATCAGGGCGGACTCGAAGGAAAAGCTGCACCCGAGCAGGAAGGCGACCAGGTCGTCACGCCAGTACGAGTCGATGTCCGTCACCTCGGCCTCGAGCTCACCGTACCTGTAGACCCTGTACCTGGGTATATCGAACCTGAGGTCGGCGTCGGGCGCCAGGCGTCGCGGCCGGTAGTCTCCCGGCTCGGTGACCTCCAGCAGCGGACAGGGCTTGGGATTGCGCTGGCAAAAGAGCATGAACTCAAAGGCCATATCGGTGGGCAGTACAACCAGGTTGGCCTGTACGTGCCCCGGGGCCATGCCCGCGGTAGTCTCGTTCACTTCGCCCGTCCGGATGAGTTGTCTGACCTCGGCCGGAGCCTTGGGCAGTGCGGTTAGCTGCATGTCGTCACCTCCTCGCAACCCGGACCATACAACGATCCGGCCCGTCTAACCAGATTCAAACTTGCCTCGCATCGCGTGCAGATTATAAGGCCGTCCTCTGAGCCCCCGCCGGTCACGGCTGCTTGCTCGCCCTCTCCTTGAGCTCGTACAGCTTTGCGATCGCCTCAAGGGGCGTCATCGCCGATGGGTCGATCGACAACAGCTCGTCCACGACCGCCGACGGCGGCCCCAGGAAGCTGAGCTGCTGAGGCGGCCCGGTCTTGGGAGGGGGTCCATTGCGCGACTCGGAGCCCTCCAGCTCGGATAGAACGTCCCAGGCACGATTTATTACCCCGGAGGGCAGGCCCGCAAGCCTGGCCACATGGACCCCGTAGCTGCGATCTGCCCCGCCGGGCACGATGCGGTGTAAGAACACGACCTCTCCACCGTCCTCGGCGACCGAGACGTTGTAGTTGCGCACCCTCGGAAGCGTATCGGCCAGGCGCGTCAGCTCGTGGTAGTGGGTGGCAAACAGGGTGCGGCAGCCTAGCGCGGGATGATTGTGTATGTACTCGGCCGTCGCCCTGGCTATGGCCAGACCGTCGTAGGTCGAGGTCCCCCTGCCGATCTCGTCGAGCACGATCAAGGACCGGGGACCGGCATGGTTGAGTATGGCCGCCGTCTCCACCATCTCGACCATGAAGGTCGACTGGCCGACGGTCAGGTCGTCCTGCAACCCCACCCTGGTGAATATGCGGTCCACGGTGCCGACCGAGGCGTGCCGGGCCGGGACGAAGCTCCCTATCTGGGCCATCAGGACGATGATCGCCACCTGCCGGATAAACGTCGACTTGCCCGCCATGTTGGGACCGGTAAGTATCACCAGTTGCTCGTCGCGCGTAGACAGGCGGGCATCGTTGGCCACGAATCGCCCGGCGGCAAGCATCTTCTCCACCACCGGATGCCTTCCCTGCTCTATCTCGAGACTGGCACCTTCATGGAGCTCGGGCATGACGTACCCGTTGCTCGCCGCCACCTCGCCCAGCGATCGCAGCGCGTCGACCCGCGCCAGCGCACGCCCCGTCTCAAGTACGCCGTCGGCCGACCGTCCGATCTCCGCACACACGCTGCGAAACAGCGACACCTCCACCTCGGCGATGCGGTCCTGGGCAGCGAGGACCCGGGATTCGTACTCCTTCATCTCGGGAGTAACGTAGCGCTCGGCGTTGACCAGGGTCTGCCTGCGCACGTAGTCCTGCGGGACGCGGTCCGCATTGGCCTTGCTGACCTCTATGTAGTAGCCGAACACCTTGTTGTATCCGACCTTCAGGGACTTTATTCCGGTGCGGTCACGCTCCCTGACCTCGAGGCCCGCTATATAGTCCCGTGCGCCCTTTGCCCCGTCCCTGATGCCATCCAGCTCGGCCGAGTAGCCACGCCTGATGACCCTGCCCTCGCCAACGGAAGCGGACGCGTCATCGGCTATTGCCGCCCCGATCAGCCCAACAACCTCCTCGTGCACACCTATCCGCGAGCCCAGCGATGCGACCTGACCCGTTTCCTCGGGCCCCGCCAGCAGCTCGCGCACCCGCGGCGCCAGATGAAGGCTGTCCCTGAGCGCCAGCAGGTCCCGCGGCGCTGCCGAGCCTCCCCGCACCCTGTTCATGAGACGCTCGACATCCGAGATGCCAGACAGCAGTTCCGCCACCCTCAGCCTCCTGAAGGCACTGGAATGGAACCACTCCACGACCTCCTGTCGCGCCCTCAGGCAGTCGAGATCCACAAGGGGCCTTCCAATCCAGCGCCGGAGCAGGCGAGCGCCCATTGCGGTCCTGGTGTCGTCCAGTACCGAGGCGAGGGAAGCATCGCTCCTGCCCCATCTTCCACCCTCAAACAGCTCCAGATTGCGCATCGTCTGAAGGTCGAGAACCATGTAGGAGGCAACCGAGTAGGTGTTCAGGCTGTCAAGTCGTTCCAGGCCGGCACGATGGCTGCGGGCCAGGTAGTCAACGATGGCGCCGGCCGCCCTCGTCGCCAGCGGGAGTCCCTCGCACCCGAACGCCTCGAGGGACAGGACGCCGAAGTGCCGCTTGAGCTTTTCTGCCGCGGACTCAAGCCCAAAGGCCCCCGGCGGCAGATCGACGATCGGCCGCCCGTCGATTGCCAGATCGGAGCCCTCCGGAACCAGCACCTCCGCCGGGTCCAGCCTGGCCAGTTCGTCCGCCAGGCCTTCCGCCGCCACCTGGCCGGTCGCGAACTCGCTGGTCGTGATGTCGGCGTAGGCGAGACCCACCTGGCCCTCATGGGGGAAGACAGCGGCGAGGTAGCTGTTGGCGGACGGATCGAGAATCGACTCCTCCACCACGGTGCCGGGGGTCACGACCCTTACCACCTCCCGGTCGACCAGGCCCTTTGAGGTGGAAGGATCCGATGTCTGCTCGCAGAGAGCGACCCTGTGGCCGCATCTGATCAGCCTGCCAAGATAGGTCTCCAGAGCGTGGTAGGGGATGCCGGCGAGGGGCACGCGTTCACCCTTGCCGAACTCGCGCGAGGTGAGGGCGATCTCCAGGTCGCGGGCGACTACCTCGGCATCCTCGTCGAAGGTCTCGTAAAAGTCCCCCATCCGAAACAGGAGGATGTCGTCAGGATGCTCGGCCTTTATCCGCAGGTACTGGCGTCGAGCCGGGGTGCTCATCACGCCATTTTAAGGCAGCGGCCCGGGCCGGTCACCGCTCCGCCGGGGCGACGGTTACCCCGCTCGTCCCAGGGCCCGGCACCGGGGTCGAACGCTACGGGACGGGGATCAGTCCTCTTTCCAGAAGCGCTCTTCCTCCACCGTGTATCCGCGGGGTAGGAGGCGTTCTTTCACATCCTCGATCATGCCCGGGTGGCCGCACGCGTATATCAGGGAGTCCTCCGGCGCGAGGCTCCAGCGGGCCAGGTACTCTTCAGCCACCTGGTTGGCCCGTCCGGTCTGGCCCGTCCACCCGTCGTTTCGAGGCTCACCCGGCCGGCTTATGGTAGGGACGAAGGTGATCAGGTCGGGATATCGCTCCGCCAGATCGCTCAGCTCGGCGTCGTACACGAACTCCGAGGCGTAGCTTGCGCCCATCAGAACGTACAGGTGGTGCTCGGCGCCCCGCTCGCTCCAGTCCTCAAGGTCATGCAGGTACTGGCGGAGGATGCTCACATAGGGCACCACGCCGGTCACGGTGGCCAGCATCAGGTGGTTTCGCCAGTCCGGTTGGAAGACGAACAGACCCTTGCCGCGCGGCCGAATCGAGACCGTGTCGCCCTCCTCAAGGTCCCAGATGAGGGGCGTCAGCACACCTCCGTGCTCGACCGGCACCAGCTCTACGAACAGCTCCAGGTCGGGCTCGTAGGGGGCCGATACGATCGAATAGGCGCGCTCGATGCCGTCGATACCGATCGTGCAGTACTGGCCCGGCTTGAAGGAAAAGCCCTGCGGTTTTTCGATCCACATCTTGAGCAGATCGGGTGTGACGTCCTCACGCCGCAGAACCTTTACCTGTTGGAGCTTCCTGGCCCTCTGCGCCCTGATCTGGGCGATCCTAGCCTCTGTGGTCAAACTTCCTCCCGCGCCTTGCGCGTGCAGCAACCTTTCCATGGTTACATGCACGGGGGTGCCTTACAAGGTCGCCGCCACCCACAACGCCGCCACCCTGAGCGCGGCGAGCTGAACGATTCTAGTCGGAGACCGGTTCCAGGCGAACCGGCATCAGGCGAAGGCGCTCTGCGTGCTGCATCGTATCCGGCGCGCCGGATGAGTCGAGAATCGTTGCCATCCTGCCGAACAGCTCGGTCGTGGCCACCAGACCCGGCTGGACGCCGTTGACATGGACGACGCCGCGCACGCGGCTCTGACGGCCGACTACATCGACGAGATCGCCGTCTCCCAGCCCCAGGCGCTCCGCATCTTCGGAGTGGACCTCCACCCTCTCCTCCTGGACGATCGAGTTGCGTCCTTTGACCGTGGCAATCTCCATCGCCCGGTCGGATTGCAGGAGCATGCGTCCCGGAGCCAGAATCAGGGGATACTCTGGATCGGCGCGGTCCGGGGTGGGCACCAGGTCGATAGGCGCGAACCTGCCCACCTTGTCGTCCTCGCTCCGTATCCGATTGAGGATGGGAGTCCCGCGCGTATCGCCGTTGGGGCACGGCCACTGCAACTGGCGTCTGCGGAGCATGTCGTGGGACATGCCCGAGTAGATCGGTACCTGTCGTGCCAGGTCCGCGAACACCTCTTCACACGTCTCGTATTCGAACCCCGAAGCGCCCATCCGCCTGGCGATCTGTGAAACTATGCGCCAGTCCACGTCCTGGTCGCCCTTCGGTCCAAGCCCCGGCGACAGGATCTGTACCCGCCGCTCCATGTTCGTGTAGGTGCCCTCCGTCTCGGCGAATGTGGCCGCGGGAAGCACCACGTCGGCGCTTTCGCAAAGCTCGTCGCGGAACGCGGAATGGACCACCAGCAGGTCCAGTCCTCCGAGCGCATCGGCAAGCCCGTGCAGGCCAAAATCCCTGAGCGATGAACCCTCGCCCATCACGTGCAGCGCCCGTACCCGTCCATCCGAGATGGCGGAGGCGAGCTGCGAGACGCCGATTCCCTGCGCTGCGGGCACCTTGTGCCCGGCACGCCTGGCAAACCGGTCGCGGCCCTCGTCATCACCGATTGACACGTAGCCCGGAAGGTCGTCCGGGCTGCACCCGACGTCCTTGGCCCCCTGCTCGTTGGCCCCGATGAAGAGGGGATATAGACCCGTGGAAGGCTTGCCCACGTTGCCCGTCAACAGCGCCAGGTTGACGATGGCCCGCACGCATTGCTCGATCCCTTCAGGCTCCACCGTCTCGAGCCCGTAGAGGACAGCCCCCGGGCCGGACGATGCAAACAGGCGGGCCGCCTCCCTTATGCGCTCTTCGGAGATGCCGGTGGCGGCCGAGACCCTCAGCAGATCGAAGGAGGCCGCAGAGTTCTTGACCGCGGCCACGTTCTCGCAGTGGTTGGCGACGAAGTCGTGGTCGTCGAGCGACTCGTCGAGGACCGTCCTGAGCATGCCCCCGATCAGTGCGCCCTCGCTCCCGGGCTTAGGCCTCAGCCAAATGTCGGCGAAACGCGTCAGCTCGGTCTGGCGCGGGTCGATGACGACCAGCCTGGCACCGTCCCTGACGGCCTTCTTGAGCGGCAGGCCGATGACGTTGTGCTCCTCGGTCAGGTTGCTGCCGACCACCAGGATGCACCTGGATGACTCCAGCTCCCATATCGGGTTTGTGGCCGCCCGGTATCCCAGCATCTGACCGAGAACCTCGACGAGATGTGGCCTCGTGTTCGAGGAGACGTCCACGTTGTTGGTCCCCATGACCGACCTGGCGAACTTCTGCGCCACGTACGCGTCCTCGTTTGTCCCCCTGGGAGACGCCAACATGGCATAGCCACGCCCTCCCCTGAATCCGGCCAGTCGGTCCGCGACGGTGTCGAGGGCCTCCGCCCAGGTCGCCTCGCGCAGCTCCCCGTCCTGGCGCACCAGCGGCGTCTTGATGCGCTTTTTGCTGTTTACGAAGTCGAGGCCGAACTTGCCCTTAAAGCACGCCTGTCCGCGGTTCGCCTCCGAGTGCCGGTCGGGGACGGCGCGGATAAGCTTGTTGCGCCTGTTGATCTCCAGGTTGAGATTGCACCCCACCGGGCAGTGGGGGCAGACCGACTTGACCTTCCTGACGGCCTTGTCCCACTTGTAGTCGCGCTCCACGAGCGCACCGGTGGGGCACGCGTCTATGCAGGCTCCACAGAATTCACACCCCGATTCCAGGAGCGATGTGCCCTGGGAGGTTCCGATCAGGGTCTTGCCGGCCCGGTTCAGGAACGTCAGTGCCGAATCCCCCCTGATCTCGTCGCACACGCGCACGCATCGCCCGCACACGATGCAAAGGTTCATGTCCATTTCCCAGAAGGGGTCTCCCACGCTCTGCGGGAGGCCGCGGTTCTGGTAGGTGAGGGGAGTCTCCAGGTCCATCTCGAGCCACCGCGCCGTGTCCTTGAGCTCGCAGCGCTCGTTCTTGGGGCAGGTGACGCAGCGGTCGTTTACCGACACGTGGCGCAGGCACACGTCTGCCGGCCCGCACAGCTCGATCCGGTGACAGGTCAGGCACCCGTGGGGGTGCTCGGACAGCAGCAGGTCCATGATGCCGCGGCGGAGCTCGACCACCTCGGGACTGTTGGTGCTGACGACCATATCCGGCGCAACGGGGGTCGTGCAGGACGCCGGTGCCCCGGGACGCCCATCCACGTTGACCACGCACATCCTGCAGGCCCCGAAGGGCTTGGTTCCCGGGTAATAGCAAAGGTACGGGATGTATATCTCGGCCTCCATGGCCGCCTCCAGTACCATCTGGCCGGGCCGGGCCCTGACCTGCGTCCCGTCGATCGTGATGGTCAGATCTTCAGACACTCGCACACTCCACTAGCTGCCAACCGCCTCCGGCACCGGCCCCGGAGGGCCCGGCGTCCCTATCGGCACTTCGGCGAACGGGCGGGTGTTGCGGGGCGCGAAGTAGGGCCGCCGGCAAGAACCCGTCGGGCAAATCCCCTCGTCCATGTGCGCACGGAAGTCCGACTCGAAATGCTTGATGGCAGACTCTATGGGATTGAATCCCAACTGACCATGGCCGCACAGAGAGCCCACCTGCATGGTCTTGCCCACCGACTTCATCAGCTCGACGTCGTTGGGCCGGTTCTCATTGCGGCATATGCGCTCGACGATCTCAAGCAGGTTGGTGGTGCCCAGGCGGCACGGAAAGCACTTGCCGCAGGACTCGAACTGGCAGAAGGCGACCAGCACCCTCGTCAGATCGACAGCGCACGCCCTGTCGTCGGCCACGATTATTCCGCCCGAGCCCAGGATCGCCCCCGCCTCCCTCATCTCGTCGAAATCGAGGTGTACACCGGTGGACTGGCCGCCGAGCACTCCACCGAGCGGGCCTCCGGTCTGAAGCAGCTTGAGCCGCCTCCCATCTGGCACGCCGCCCCCAAGATCCTCGATGACCTCTCCGATTGACAGGCCCATCGGCACCTCATAGAGGCCGGGGTAGGTGATGTTTCCGCTCAGACATATGATGGCCGTGCCGGTGCTCTTGTTCACGCCTATCGAGGAGAACCACTCGGCTCCGTGTTCAAGTATCGAGGGGGCGTAGGACAGGGTCTTTACGTTGTTGATCGTGCTCGGCCGACCCCAGACGCCGAAGGCCGCCGGAAACGGCGGACGCGAGCGCGGCATGGAGCGGTTGCCCTCCACCGCCTCCATCAGGGCCGTCTCCTCACCGGCCACGTAGGACTCGCCGGTGAGCGCAACTTCCATATCGAAGCTAAAGTCCGTGCCCAGGAGGCCCTCGCCCAGGAGGCCCGCCTCGTAGGCCTGCCTGATGGCGGCCTCGGTACGTTCGATCGGACCATCGTGACCGTGGCGGATGAATATGATGCCGTTGGAGGCCCCGGTTGCGTACCCTGCGATGGTCATGCCCTCGATGGTCATGTACGGGTCGCTCTCCAGGATCGCCTTGTCGTTATAGGCCCCCGGATCGCCCTCCTCGCAGTTGCAAAGGATGTACTTGGGCTTGTCCCCCCTCGTCATGAAGCTCCACTTGACGCCCGTGGGAAACGCGGCGCCGCCCCTTCCCCTGAGGCCCGAGGCCTTCATCTCCTCGATAACGTCCCCGGGCTGCATGTCGACGAGCGCGCGGTTCAGTCCCGCATAGCCGCCCCGTGCGATGTACTGGTAAATGTCGTCCGGGGCGATGGTCCCGGCGTTGCGCAGCGCCACCCTGCGCTGGCGGCCGACCGGGCCCAGCGAGTTCAGGTCCGGAACGTTCTGGGCGGCCGCCTGCCCGTCCTCAGCCAGGTAGCCGATCACACCCTCCGACGGGGCCACACCCGAGCCGATGTATCCCTCGACGATCGCGGCGACGTCGCCCGCGCCGACATTGCGGAAGAACACGCGCGGCCCGCCGGGCAGCATCACGTCCACGAGGGGCTCGGCAAAGCAGATGCCCAGGCAGCCGACCTCGTCGACCCTGGCATCGATCCCCTGTGACTCCAGGGCCTGGCGCAGGGCCCCGAGCGTATCGAGGGCCCCGGCGGCATGGCCGCACATGGCCGTACCGACGCGAATCCAGGGCCTGTCGCCCCGGGTGAGCTCCTGCCAGCGTTCTTCCGCAGCGGCCCTTAGCTCCTGGTAGCCCGCCATCAGCCGTCCCTCAGCGCGGTGACCCCGGTCCTTGCCGACTCGGCGGTCACCCCGCCCTTGAGCCGATGGTCCACGCTCATGACGGGCGCCTGCGAGCAGGCGCCGAGACAGGTATTGAACTTGAAGGTCACAAGGCCGTCGACCGTGTCTCCCTCCCCGTCAAGACCCAGCTCGCCCAGGACGCACTCGATGACCTCGGTCGCCCCGACCAGGTGGCAGCTGGGTCCCCAGCAAACCTCGACCACGTGCCGCGCCGGGGGAGTGAAGCGAAAGTTCGGATAGAAGGACGCGACCCCCCAGACGTCGTTGATGGTGCTACCGCTGTGGGAGGCGACGAACTCGACGGCCTCCTCGGGTATGTAGCCCAGCTCGTCCTCAACGGCCAAAAGGGAGGATAAGACGGTTACCGTCGGCCTGGTCTGCGACTCGACCGCGCTCTTAATCCTCTGCTTCAGGGCCTCGGAATCGGCCGGTGGCGAGGGGCCGATTTTCGGGGTGACGTCGGGTGCCAAGCCCTATCTCCTATATCCGCGACAGGGTTTGAAAAAGAGTTCACAAATGGTAACAGAAACCCACGGCCCAACAAAGGCGGCCGCCGTCCTCAGGCCAGGTCTCCCAGCATCATGCGCGCCACTTTCCTGCCCATCTGAACCGAGTAGTTGGTACCCCGATCCTCCGGATAGATCTGGGTGGTGTTGGCGAGGTAAAGGCCCCTGAACGGGGTCCGGTGATCGGGGATGCGGGAGGAGTACTCGGTCCCTATCACCGGCTGGGCAGCCCCGACCTTGTGATGGTAGCTGGTCTCTATCCAGGACTCGTCGAACTCGGGGTTGACCTTGCGCAGGTGTGGAAGGTACTCGGCCAGCAGATCCTGGTGGTCCATCGAGTAGAGGGGATGGTCCACGGTCAGGTAGTTCGACAGGTACACGATGTGCTTATCCCCGTAGAGGGAGCGGTCGATCATGTTGGTATGCTCGATGACGCCCACGAAGGGGATGGACCGGTCCGCGACATTGAGCCAGTACACGCCGGTCAGGGGTCTTTTGAGAATCAATATGATGAGTACCGCCGCCATGTAGGTCACCCCCGACAGGCGGCGTGTGTAGTCGTCGGGCATGGCCGGAACGAGCCTCGGGAAGACGTAGGACGGCGTAGTCGCGAGCACGGCGTCGAACCGCTCGACGCCGGGGCCGCCCGGTCCCGACTCGACCTGCAGGCCGACCGCCCTGCCATCCTCGATCACGATGCGGTCCACGGCCGCCGACAGGTGCACCTGACCGTCCATTTCCCGTACGCGATCGGCCAGGACCTTGAACACCTCCCCAAAGCTGCCCATCGGGTAACCGAGCAGTTCCCTCGACATCCCCTTGCCGCGGGAGGCGAACCGGGTGTGTATCTTCCCCCAGAACCAGGGCATTCCCACCTCGTCGAAGTGCTGCTCGCCGAACTTGCCGCGCAGCAGCGGCCCCCACACCGCCTCGTACACGCCGGGACCGGCCCATCGCCTGATCCACTCGTCGGCCGTGTAACGCTCAAGGCCACGCCAGTCGCTGCGCCAGTTAAGCAGCATGGTCACCGCACCGAGCCGAATCCGGTCGATGAGGCTGAGCGGGGTGAAGCGCAAAAGGTCCATCGGCGTGACCAGGCTGTAGATCCGGCCATCGGAGTGAAGGATTCCGACCTTCGACTCGAACCAGCGCATGCGGTCCCCGAGACCAATCTCGCCTATGAGATCGATGATCGCCGTATCGGAGGTGAACAGGTGGTGATACCCGCGCTCGAGCGGCGCGCCCCCGACGTCGAAGGTGGAGGCCTGGCCGCCCAGGAAGGGCGCCCTTTCGTAGACCACGGTGCGGTGCCCGGCCCTCCCGAACTCGTAGGCGGCAGCCAGCCCCGCGGCGCCCGCCCCGATGATCCCCACCCTCATGTCTCGTCCGCCATGGGCTGCCCCGAGCGCCACAGGCGCCTGAGCGAGAGGTGATCGAGCCACAGGTAGGCCTGGCCCAGCACAATCATCGGCAACAGCAGCACCGCATGCACCACCGCAGCATACCCGCCCGCAACCGAGCGGTCGACGACGCCCAGCGGCAGTAGCACGAGCGTCTCCCTGGCAACCAGTTCGAACAGCCCGATTCCGCCCGGCGCCGCAGGCACTGACGAGCCTATGTTGGCGACCGCAGTCACCAGGACGGCCGCCAGGGCGAGTTCGCCGTAGCCACCCAGGGACTCGTGCAGATCGAAGGAGATGGCGATCAGGTAGAACAGACCCGCCTCAAAGAGCCATATCGGGGCCGACAGGACGAACAACACGGCGATGGCACGGGCACTCTTAAGAGGGGCCAGCCCCAGGATGAGCTTGCCTCCAAGGCCTGATACCAGCGCCTCGATTCGAGACGGGAGCATGCCCGCCGTCCGGTCGACCAACCTCTGGGCCGCGTCCGGGTACCGGGCCACCATGACCATCGCCCCGAACACGACCACAAAAGGCACCGATGCCCCCACAACCAGGAGGGGCCATGCCACCCCGGACCTTTCGCCGAAGCCGTGGACAACACCTCCCAGGGGGATGAGCAGTGCGACCACGACGATGAACACCAACAGCATCAGCGCGTCCATCACCCTCTCTACCAGGACGGTCGCCAGCGCGGCCCCCTTGCTCACACCCTCTCGCTCGCCCACGTAGTAGCTTCGGACCAGCTCGCCCAGCCTCATGGGCAGGATGTTGTTGGCCATGTAGCCGACGACGACCACCGGGTACAGGCGACGCACCGACACGCTCTTCATGTGCATCAACAGCACGCGCCAGCGCATCGTCCGGAACACGATCGACACCAGGTACAGGGCGATCGCAGGCGCAACCCACACGTAGTCGGCGTCGGCCAGCGAATCGACCATCTTCCCGATGTCGACTGTGAGCAGGAAGAGCGCCAGCAGCGCGGCGCTCAGGCCCAGCCCTATCCAAAGCTTTCCTCGGCCGATCACCCGACTAGGTTACACTCAGCCGCCCCCACCCGCGGCAGTGCCGCCACCTTTGGGCCGCTCCCTCACTGAATGGGAAGAGGAGGCTGCCACCAGTGGGGAATGTCGTCTACCTCCACCGAACCGACCCACTTGACCCATTCAAAGCCCCTCCTTCCGGGTGCCACGAGCCGGACTGGGTACCCGTGGCCAGGGGTCAGCGGCCTCCCCCCCACGTGGGTCGCCAGCACCATGGAGCGCGCCTCCTCCAGCGGAAACCGCCGGTAGTAGCCGGTGACCGATGTGACGGTAACGCTGCGTGCCCCGGACACCGGCCTCGACGCCTCAATCAGGTCACCGAGCCACACGCCGGACCAGGTCTGCTCCGTGAACCACCCGCCCGTGCAGTCCAAGAGCGCCACAAGGTCGCTGGCGTCATCGAACCGCTCAAGTCCCCAGCTTCTCTCCTCGGCGACCATTCCGCCCACCTTCAGCTCCCATCGCTCCCCGTCGACCTCTGGCGTGCGATCGCTGAGCCAGTAGACCACCGGGAAGCTGCCCTCGTAGCGGCTGGAGAACTCGTAGGAGCCGGTGAACCTGCGACCAGCCGCCGCCAGACCACCCACGCGTGAGCCCAGTTCGGCAACCTGCCACAGGGCCAGGCCAGCCGCGCTGGCACCCGCCAACCGAAGGAACGTGCGCCTCTCACCCCAGTAGCCCAGCCGTATGCCACGAGCGTATGCCACGGCGTGCCAGGCCACCAGCGGCGCCACAGCGATTCCCACATATATGTGCCAGCTCACGCCCGAGAAGGGCCCCAGGCGAAACGGCCCGATAACCGACCACCAGAGGCCGAGGGCCATCGTGACCGCGAATGTCACCGCCAAGGCGACGGACACCACACGCCGCCCGGTCACCACCCGGCGGCGGCGGCGAAGTGAGTAGGAAACCTGCGCCACCTTCCACCCGATGACCGCCAGCAGTCCGTAACCGGCAAATCGGTGCGCCTGGATGAAGAAGGCCTTGTCGGCGGATCCGGAGACCAGGCCGAAGATGCCGCTGACCAACTCGACGGCTATGAACACGAACAGGAGGGTGTTGGACCAGGAATGCTTCATCTATCTGGGTTCTGTAGTCAGTGCGGGTCCCAAGGCTCCGGTGCTGGCTATCTCTGCGGCCGTGTCAGGGAGGGCGCGCCCCTCAGGGCGCCGTAGGCGGCCTGAATCCCCGCAGGTCCTCGTCGGAGAAGTACACGTAGGCGTCTTCGCTGCCCAGGGCAAAGCTCAGCTTCCGATGCAAAAAGTAGTCCATGGCCCGGCGCCAGGAGTCCCGGTCACCAAACGAAACCACGAACTTGCCCAAAGTCAGCCCCCTGTAGCTCTGCTCCGGAAACCACCAGCGGTGCTTTACGCGCACTCCCTGACCGAACCTCTCCTCGAGCACGGGCTCAGCATCCGGGACGTTGCTTGAGTGCACCAGGAGGACCTGCGAATCGGGTGGCGACTCGGGCGTGCTCTGGTCGTATGCGGGGTACCCGGCGCTGGCGATATCCCTCAGGTACCAGGCCCACGGCCACTGGAATCCACTGGTGGCGTCGACGGTGACGGTCGGCTTTGGACCGCCCGACCCGGAGGTCGAGATCACCCTGGCTATCTCGGGGATATCGGGCGAGGTCTGCGTATAGACCATCATCTCCAGGGGAACGTCCCCGTTCTGGTACGCGGCCCGCGCACCGGTGCGCACCGTCACGACGGCGAGCACGGCGACGATCCCCACCAGCGCCATGGCGACGAAATAGGCCACGCCGATCCTGCGGTAGGCGAGCGCGCCCACGCACGCGAGCGCCACCGCCGCGGCCAGCAAAAGCGCCAGCAGCCACAGCGCGTCAGGGCCGTCCCTGACGCCGAAGAACGCGAGCTGCCAGAGCACAAGGCCGAACAGGACCACCCATGCGGACACCCCGATGAGCAGGGGGTTTCGCAGGTGCCGCGGATCGACCCGCCTGAGGAGGTCGCCCACGAACTTTCCGCCCAGCACGATCAGCGGCAGGGCTATGTTGACCAGGAGCCAGGGCATCTTCTCGCTGGCTATGGTGTAGATCACCAGCGTGGCGAGCGCCCAGTAGACGAGGAACCTGCCGAAGGGATCGGGACGGCGCCAGTAGTAGACGGCCGCCAACGCCGAAAGGATCAGCGGGAGAAACTCGTACAGCGGCGTCAGTATCATGTAGTAATAGGCCGGCTGGTTGCCGCGCGCCTCCCCCTGCTGGACGATCCAGTAGCCCAGGCTCCTCCAGAAGCCGGAGCCCACGCCGGCGAAACAGTCCGAAAAGCCGGTCCAGGGAGAACAATTCGTAAAGAACGTGGTGTGAAGGCTTATGAAGACCGCGTAGAAGATCAGGGCCGCCCGCCACCAAACGCCCCAGCGCCACCTGTATCCCACGTACACCGAGACCATGGCCAGGGCTACCACCACCAGCGCCGCGACTACCAAGCCCCCGCCCATGGGAGCGCCTATAGCGTGCCCCGATTCTGCGGCCAGAACCAGGTTTGACCCCTCCTTCTGAAGCAGGCTGACGAACGCGGACCACAGAGGCAGTGTGATCGTCCCCATGAGGATGAGCAGCGAGGCCGGGCGGGAGGCCGCGGCCACGGCCCCCCTGCCGAACACCTCCTGCCACCCCGCCGCCAGCACCCGGCCGGCCGCCACCGGCGGTGAGACGCCGTAAAGCCGATCCCTGCCGACTCGGGCCCGAATCCTTCTCCACCCCCGCTTGGCGACCACGAAGCCAAGGAACAGCGCCATCATCGCGGTGACAAGGTAGGCGCTCTCCTTGGACGAGAAGGCCAGCGCGAGGAGCGCGGCCGAACCGTAAAGGTAGCGGTTCTTGCCCGAGTCCATGTAACGCCAGATGAACGCCACCAGGCCCAGCGACCACAGCGCCATCAGGATGTCGTTCCTGGCGAACCGGCTGTAGTACAGCATCGAAGGCGAGAAGGCCAGCATCGCCGCCACCGCGAGCGCTCCGATGCTGCCCAGCCGGTGACGCAGGAGGTAGGGCACCGCCACTATCGCCACTCCGGCCGCCACGTACAGGATGCGGGCCGTGAAATCGGTCGCCCCGAACAGGAAGAAAAGGCCAGCATTGGCCTCGAACTGGAGCGGCCCGTGCATCATCGGGTCGTGAACGAAGGAACGGCCCTCGGAAAACTCCCACGAAAAGTATGCGTGCAGGCTCTCGTCGTGGTGTAGAGCCCGGGAACCCAGGTCCCAGAGCCGCATGCCCGCAGCCGCGCCGATCAGTCCCAGGTACGAGGCGAACTCGGTCCAGCGAAGGCGCCGATCAACGCCTTCCCCCTGCAAGAACCCGCGGGCCGCGTCGAGCAGACGATGCAGGCCGTCGAGGACGGTCCCGCGAGCCAGGGCTATGGCCCCGGGCATCACCGGACCGTCTCCTGGATCCTGTAGATC